>NZ_JBBOCH010000001.1:0-3142500 GCF_038000405.1 Paenibacillus sp. FSL M8-0334 | reverse complement strand
TTAAGCTCCGGGTTTAAACACCAGACTTAAAGAACCGCCTGCGCGCGCTTTACGCCCAATAATTCCGGACAACGCTTGCCCCCTACGTATTACCGCGGCTGCTGGCACGTAGTTAGCCGGGGCTTTCTTCTCAGGTACCGTCACCCAAAGAGCAGTTACTCTCTCTGGCGTTCTTCCCTGGCAACAGAGCTTTACGATCCGAAAACCTTCATCACTCACGCGGCGTTGCTCCGTCAGACTTTCGTCCATTGCGGAAGATTCCCTACTGCTGCCTCCCGTAGGAGTCTGGGCCGTGTCTCAGTCCCAGTGTGGCCGTTCACCCTCTCAGGTCGGCTACGCATCGTCGCCTTGGTAGGCCATTACCCCACCAACTAGCTAATGCGCCGCAGGCCCATCCTCAAGTGACAGATTGCTCCGCCTTTCCATATTCGGCCATGCAGCCAAATATCCTATCTGGTATTAGCTACCGTTTCCGGTAGTTATCCCAGTCTTGAGGGCAGGTTGCCTACGTGTTACTCACCCGTCCGCCGCTAAATCTCAGGAGTGCAAGCACTCCATCGATTCCGCTCGACTTGCATGTATTAGGCACGCCGCCAGCGTTCGTCCTGAGCCAGGATCAAACTCTCCAATAAAGATCGAACATTTCTGGATCGCTCCAAGAAATCATCCAACCGATGAGTTTGTAGCTCATTTCAAAACTGACGAGAATTTGTTCAATTCTCTATTCATAACCCCCCGCCGAAGCGGTTCGTTTTACCCACTCGTTGTTCAGTTTTCAAAGATCAACTTCATTCAAAGTCGTCTGCGCTGCATTTCAGCGGCGACTTTTATAATATATCATATCGCCCATCTTTTCGTCAAGAACTTTTTTTAGATAATTTCATGTTTCGACATGATCTTGATTCCAATGTTTAGGTCCCTTTCGAAAGGGGCGAGTTATAATTTATCACAAAATTCAGCGCCTCGTCAACACTCTTGCTTAAATATTTTCCTCGCGTAACCTAACAACTCATTAACACCATACGTCGAATGTTGAGAGCTGTCCAGAGCCGAAAAAAGAAGAAGAACCTCAGCTCCTCTCCTTTATTCGGCATAATAACGAACAGGCTCATGATACGCGCGTGCTTCCTTCCAAACCGCCGCTTCCTTCACAATCGACCGATAAATCAGTTGCCGCAGCACAATCGGCATCACAGACCTCAGCGCTTCCAGCTCAGGATGAAGCATCAGCTCCTGCATCGTCCAGGGGCTTCGCCTGCTTCGAAGCAGCCTTAACAAAGGCGCGGCGCAGTGCTCCAATTTGGATACCATCGAGAAATCACACGCCAGAAGCACCAGCTCAATCCGTTGTCCCAGCGTCTCGGTACTGGCCGTCAATTCCTCGTACAGTTTGCGGACAGGGGTGTTCAGCCCCGTGACCTGATCCCAGACGGCAGTGTTCGGATGAATTCCTCTTTCAAGCAGTTCAAGCTCCGCCCAATGATGCAGCCCTTCCAATGTGCAGAAATATGCATCAAGCAGGCGCTCTTCCTTCATCAGCATTTTGGCATCCACATATTTTTGCAGAAAATTCGCGTACCCTATAAACAGCTTTCGCTCCCGGATCGGTTCTTCAAACGTTAAAAAATCTCGCCGCATGCTGTAAAGGCGGTCATCGCTGTCCTTGATAATATCCCCTTCAAGCAGACATTTTAACAATACTTTATGCGTTCCGTTCAGAAGTTCCTTCCGGAAATCTTCCATGGCAACGTTCATGATCTGACAGTGCTCGTCTCTTACCATGAAATGCTGAATATAAGGCTCATCCACTTCACCCTCATACACAACAACAATGTTCGTCTGAAAATCATCGATGATCGATCCGTACACAGCTTGATCTTTGTTGCGGTAGGCTATCGCTCCGATTGCATCCTTATCAACCGAATTTCCATAGTATAAAGAAAAGTTGGTTAATTCCACGTTTCCCTCCATACGGTCCTTGGCGAATTTTCGCCAATTCAGTTATAATATAATTCTACATGTCAATGTAAGTTCCTTCTTCGTAACGGGAAGAAAACAACGCTTCCCTCACTCATGTTCGCTGAGCTCAGGAAGGGCTTTCAATTATACCAAAAAATCGAGTGACAGGAGCTTCTTACCGATGATCTTTAAAAATGCTAAAATCAACGCTTTCCGCACTTGGGGCTTGCTGCTGACCATGCTGGGCATGGGACTCATGGTTCTGGGAACGGCCGGCATCGTCTTTTGGGGACAAGCTGGCAAAATATTTGCCGGCATCGGACTTGTTATTGGCCTTATCTTCATGATGGGTAGTTTAGGCGTTTACTTTTGGGCAGGCATGCTCTCGACGACCGCCGTGCAAATCCAATGTCCCGAATGCGACAAACTGACCAAGATGCTGGGTAAAACCGACCGCTGCATGTTCTGTCATACCATTCTGACACTGGATCCATCCCAGGCAAATGTGACAGCCGAGGAGCTTCGCTCCGCTGACAATCATTCAGATTCCACAACGACTCACACTTAATCTCTCGTGTACCCTGTCAGGACGACGGGCGGAAGTGCGATCGACTCCGTGGAGATGTTTTCTCCGCCTTCAGCCGTCACAGTGACAAACTGTGAACATAAGCACCTGATCCGCTTTAATCACACAGCAAGGACCCGGCACTTCCCACAGTGCCGGGTCCTTTTTTCACAACAATATAAGAAATTGGATAAATACCACGTTAGGGCGTTTACTCATGAACCGACTTCAGAACATCCCATGCCTCCGGCAGGGCAAAGCTTCGGTTCCAGGTAGCAATGCCACCGAGTTCCAGCCTTTGAGCGAGATCAACACGCGACTGAAGGGACAGCTCATCCTCAAGCCATATTCTCACCGTGTCATCCCCGTCCTTGTACTCCACATAATTCTGGCCTGCACGTTCGTCCAGAACACCCTCCAGCTTCTGCTCCTTCACAATTTCCTGCGCTCGCCGCATCCCGACGGCACTGGACGATACTTTCGGCTCATCTCCGCCCGTCTCGGTCCATACCCTCGTATACAGTGGAATGCCAAGCACCAGCTTCGACGGCGGCACGCCATCCTCCTCTATAATGCGCCGGACTGAAACTTCCGTCCAGGGTAGTGACGCTACCGATCCGGCCCGAGGGCTGGAGGCCCAGTGTTCATCATATGCCATGACCATCATATAATCGACAGCCTCCCCCAGACGACTGCGATCCAGGAACACCGACCACATCTCGCTGTTGGACTTCGGAGTAACATCAATCGATAGAATGAGTCCGTTGGCTTTGGCATAAGGTCTGAACTCCCGCACGAATTGAACAACTTGATCCTTGTCGGCTGTATACACATTTTCAAAATCAATATTGATTCCATCCAGCCTGTACTGCTTCGCATAAGCTATCATCTGCTGAATGATATGGGACCTGCGGTTATACGACGATAGCGCCTCGGTGGTCAGATCCGGATCAAAGCTGTTATCCAGCAAGCCCCACACTTCATATCCCCTCTGGTGGGCCCATGCAACATAAGCCGGAGCCGCTTTGGATTTCACCTCACCGGTACCGCTCGTTATGCTGAACCATGTCGGGCTGACCACATTCACACCGGGCATCGGGCCGATGTCTGCAGTGTTCGGATTGCGGCTGTACACCGCCTCCCATACCAGATTGACCTGCTTGTCCTTCCACTCCAGCTCCGCCCTTGAAGGAGTGAAGGCCTGAACAGGGATATCTTTAACGCCGCCCAGCTCGACCTGATCCTGCTTCACGTAGCCGGTATAACCGTTATCCGCCTGAACGTAGAACCATTCCCCCTCTTCTCTCCAAACCCTGAGCCGCTCTCCGGCTTTCATATCCAGTACAATCGGCGCTTTGTGAGAGCCTGATTCCCTGACCGCGATCGTTCCGTCGCGCTTCGCCGGAGCTGCTTCTGCCAGCTGAATCGAATCCCCTGCCCGCATTAAAATGACGGCGCCCGTGCTTCTGTCCTCATGGACCGCAATACCGAGATACTGCTGCAGCGGCTCCACAGGAATATACGGCGTTCCCTCGATCACTTCCGGGGCGTGTTTCAGGGTCAACGCCTTCCCGTCCAGTTCCGCATCCTCACGCTCCGCCCCCATTCGCATAACATGGTCGGGCGTCGTAATGATAACCGAAGCTGTCTCCTCCTCATACCAGATATGCGGATCAACCGCCTCCTGCACGGCAGGCAGAGGAAGCTTCAACGCTTCACCCTCTCCTAGCGCCGCATGGGACATCATCTCCCCCTGCACAAAAATCGGCTTCTCCATCCCCTTCCAGTCAGGGGTTATATGGGTGCGGTTTGGCAACCTTTCTGATACCGTCCACCCGATTAATACAGCAAGTATAATGACTACGATGTTCATAAAACCTCTTCCGCGACGTCGCTTCCTTCGTGCCAAACGAATTCCCCCCATTGCACCAGCAGTGAAAATAAAAAAACGTGTGGAATGTCATTCCGCACGTTTTTTTACTGTATAACCGGTATCTATTTGCAGGATTTGCATAACCCGTATAACTCCATCCTCAAGCCTTTGATTTCAAACCCCGTGCTTTTTTCAGCCTGACGCTGCACATCTTCCAGCGAAGAATAGCTGAAATCCTCAATTTTGCCGCACTGTTCGCAGATCACATGATAGTGCTCCGATACATTGGCGTCAAAGCGACTGGAATTATCGCCATAGGTCAGTTCCCGCACCATTCCAGCTTCAATGAACATTTTCAAATTGTTGTACACAGTAGCTACGCTCATACTTGGGAATTTGGGTTCCAGAGCCCGATAGATTTCATCGGCTGTCGGGTGCCCCATCGATTCTATTAAGTAAGATAAAATCGCATGACGTTGCGGCGTTATACGGACACCGGTCGTTTTTAGTTGCTCCAGCGCATGCTGTACGGACGTTGCCATGGTTGCCCACCGCCTTCATGTTAACTCTTTGCATTCCATTGTAAAACTTCCTTCAGAAATTTGTCAATGCAGGTGGAGGACCCGTCTGCCTGCTTCCTTGTCAATGCGGATGGGGGACCTGTCCGCCCGTTTCCGGCTTCTCCAGCGCATCCGGAAAACTGCGATAGACATTCAGACTGCTATTGCCCTCAATATGAATCACATGCTCGCCTGTTCCCGATTCACCGGTAATTGTTTTTTGCTCGATGCTCAGATTTGGAAGAGTCGTCCGGATCTCTCCATAGCTGATCACACCATCGAGCTTGTAATCAGCGCCAAGCGGTATGTGAAGGTTCAGCTCACCAACCGCGCTGTACACATTCCAGTCTCCACCGACCGTCGAGGAGCGAATCACAATCCCGCCATTGAGCGACTCGGCGTTCAGGTCCGCACGGACGCCGCTCACAACAATATTGCCATTGCGGGTATTCACTTGAATATCGTCGGTTGTTCTTTTGACAATCATGTGGCCGACCTGAGTTGTCAGCTGAACGGCTCCGAATATATCAACAGCCGTCATATCTCCCCGGTTTGTGGACAGTTTGACATCACCGAGTACACCCCGGACGGTCACCGCCCCGTTCAAGGTTTGTCCGGTTACGTTCCCGCCGATATTTTCAAGATAGATCGGCCCGTTCCCGCTCTCAACCGTAACGTACTCATTCGCCTGCACATCCGTCATGGCGACCGCTCCGTTCATCGTCCGTATCTCCATATCCATACGCCGCTCTTCCGGCACGGTGATGGTTACATTCATGCGCGGCTGCCTTTTGCCCGATTGTCCGTATGGTTTGCCCTGCGAGCGAATGACCAGCGTGTTGCCCGCGTCTGCCTCCATCGTGGACTGTTCGTTAATCAGCTCGGCCATGCCTGGCTCTTCCCGATCCACCCATACTTCCGTCTCTACAATGACATCATCCACATCCTCGCGATGGATCGATATATCGCCATTCACATGGTCAACCACCATCTTGGTTGTATCCTCCGTGACTGGCAGGTAAAGGGGCGGCTTTTCAAACCGGTTATCCGCGGCTTCACTATAATCAACGGCAGCCACGGTCAGGTTCAAACTTACCCTGTTCCACAAATACAGGAAATGGTCATGCTGGGACACAACAAAGACGGAGGCCGAAACGAGCACCGCAAGCGTAATCCCGCGAATATCCGGCCGAAACCTGAAATCTTTGCGCTCTCCCCTCCGCTTAGAGAACATGTAGCGAAGCAAATATTCCACGCCCCATAGGACCAGAAGCAGCGGCCACCATTTCAGAAGAAGAAAAATCGCATCCGTGCCGCCCCATTCATCAATAAGGAGCAAAGCTCCTGTACTGATAAGCAGGAGAGCAGCCGTGTAGCGTCCAACTCTAATTTTATGCTTCAAAGGACTCCTCTCCCTGTTATATTTTTGGCTCCCGTTTAGAGGTTCGCAGGATCTCACGTATAAATGCCCCGACGCCGATCAGAATCAGAACAACAGCGGCAATGACCGCTCCATAATCCCTGATACCAGTCTGAAGCCACACCGGTTTCTGGTGAAACAGGATCAGGAGCACGCCCGAGACGACCAGCAATAACCCGAAAGCCGCTCCCTGCTCGCCATGAAAAGGATTCTTGCTCCCCTCGCCAGGCGTCTGACTGAACTCGACCTCTTCCCGCTTGCGCCGGGATAACATATATTCAGCCGCCTGCAGCGCGTCATAGACATTATAGAAATAACCCACAGGAATCAGCAGTCCCAGTAAAATCAGCAGCGGTACATTGATCTGCATGCCGATGGACGAAAAATATAACAGCGCAGAAATATCAAGCAGCAGCAGCATAATAAAGGTAATGCCTTTTCGATACAGGCCCAGATATAGATGACCCAGGCCTGGCAGAATCGCCGATAACAACAGTGCGTATAATTTACGCTTGCGCCGCCGCAGTCCAAGAGAGCGTCTGGCTCCCGAACTTCCAAGCAAGCTCTGGCCCGCTCTCGCACGCTGTTCTGGCTGCGGGTTGCTCATCGCTCCTCCCCCTTTCACCGTACAAAGGATTTCAGAGAATTTAGTATCATCAATTGCTGGTTGCCGTGTGCTGTAAAAAGCTTCGTTTTCTTTGATAGTACCCTAACCTCTGGTCAAAGTAACTGGCAAAAAACTGGATGATCCTCCTCCTACCATAGAATGCAGGAATAGCGAATCCTGCAAAACAGAACAAACAAAAAGGCTGTGCGGATGAATGATCCGGCACAACCTGAGGAACCTATTTCATGATGCCGAGTTATTCAACCGACACCATGGATACCTGTCCCAGCCCCTGAATCTGGCGGGTGATGTTCACAGGATCGAACTTTCGATCTGTAAGAACATGCACCATTATTTCCACCCCCGGCACCGCCGGCTGAGGCTCGCCATAAGGAACAGAGCTTCGCTCATTCACGACCAGCTTGGAAATGGCACAGCCCTCTTCCTTCAGCAGCGCTGACAGATGATCCAGCAAGCCCGGTGAATTGGCTGCATATAGCGTAATCAGATGCATTTTACTCCCGCGAATATACCGTTGTTCCAGCTTATTAAAGACAACCAGATTCAGCAGAATCAGCAGCGTAGACACAATGGCTGCAAAATAAAACCCTGCCCCAACAGCCAATCCGACCGCACCAACGACCCAGATCGAAGCCGCTGTCGTCAGTCCCGTAATCGATTTCCCCGTGAACAGAATTGTCCCCGCACCGAGAAAGCCGATGCCCGTAATCACGGCCGTCGCCAGACGGGCCGGATCAATTCGTACATTAAACTCTCTTACAAAATCCGAAAAACCGTACACGGACAGCAGCATGATCAGCGCCGAACCCAGGCAGACCAGAATATGCGTCCGAAGGCCTGCGGCATGATTCGTACGCTCCCGCTCAAAGCCGATCAGCCCTCCAAGCAGCATAGCCAGCAGAAGCCGCAATAAAATATGGACATTATCAATCACCCAAGGATTGCTCAATCACTCATCGCCTCCCCGTCTATGAACCAACCTGACCCAAAGACTAAACTAACCTCTATATCGGTCAGGCTTCAGGTGGAATTCAGTCAACTCCACCCCGGGAGCGACTTCAAACGCATGATCCCTAACAAAACCGAACTTCTCATACAGCGCCACCGCCGGTGAATTGCGCGTGCCCGTCGCCACGATAAACAATGGTGTTTCTCTATAAGTGTCCAACACATGCGCGATTAGCGAAGCGGCAATCCCTTTGCGAAAATGACCGGGATGCACCATCATACGCGATATCGTGACCTGATCCTCTCCGGGTTCAACCGCTATAGCACCGAGCAGATCCCCCTCTTCATCCATGTAACCGTAAAAGGTTTCCCCGCTGTTCCGTATCGTATCAAAGGTATCCATCAGCGGAGGAATCTCCGAGAATCCAATCAGTTTCGCCTCAATCGGGTATGCCATATGCTGAAGGCTCCAAATCTGCTGCACGGTTCCGTCATCACCGAGCGTCAACATCGTGATCATGTTAATCCACCTCCATTCAAGCGTTTCGATTAAAAAAGGAACCTGCCCATCACGGGCAAGTCCCTTTCCTCTAAAGGCAAACCGGTTCAGGGTCACAACGGGCTATTCACCGCTCAGCACTTCAACCAACAGCTTATTGACAAGCGCCGGATTCGCCTTCCCTTTGCTCTCTTTCATCACTTGTCCGACAAGGAAGCCGATCGCTTTCTGTTTGCCGGCCTTGTAGTCCTCAACAGACTGCGGGTTGTTCGCCACAACCTGCTCGACAATGCTCTTGATCGCACCTTCGTCACTGATCTGCACAAGACCTTTTTCCTCTACAATTTGCTGCGGATTCTTGCCGCTTTCCAGCATTTCCTTGAAGACGGTCTTGGCGATTTTACTGCTGATCGTGCCCTTCTCAATCAGGCCGATCATTTCGCCAAGTCCTTGACCGGTGATCTTCACATCAGACAGTTCCAGATTGTTGGAGTTCAGATATCCAAGCAAATCTCCCATAATCCAGTTGGCTACCGCCTTGGCATCCTTCGTATAGTTCAAGCTGTCCTCGAAGAAGTCTGCCAGCACCTTCGAAGAGGTGATCACGCCGGCATCATACTCCGGCAAGCCGTATTCGGAGGTGTACCGGGCCTTGCGGGCATCCGGAAGCTCGGGGATTGTTGCCCGGACCGCTTCCTTCCATTCTTCGCTGATATGAACCGTCACCAGATCCGGGTCCGGGAAATAACGGTAGTCATGCGCCTCTTCCTTGCCGCGCATCGAGAACGTTTTGCCCTGCGCCTCGTCCCAGCGGCGGGTCTCCTGGACAATGACGCCACCTTCGTCCAGAACCTCAGCCTGGCGGTATTGCTCATACTCCAGTCCGCGCTGCACACCGCGGAAGGAGTTCATATTCTTCAGCTCGGCCTTCGTGCCGAATTCCTTCTGTCCCCAAGGGCGAAGGCTGATGTTGGCATCGCAGCGCAGCGAGCCTTCCTCCATCTTCACATCGGACACTTCGCAATACTGCATGATGGCACGCATCTTCTCCAGATACGCCTTGGCTTCCTCTGGGGAGGAAATTTCCGGCTCGGAGACGATTTCGATCAGAGGCGTGCCGACACGGTTAAAGTCCACGAGAGACGCATATCCTCCGTCCACATGCGTCAGCTTGCCGGCATCTTCTTCCAGATGCAGACGTGTAATGCCGATGCGCTTCGTTTTCCCGTCCACTTCGATATCAATCCAGCCGTTCAGCCCGATAGGCTGATCGTACTGTGAAATCTGATATGCTTTAGGAGAATCCGGGTAAAAATAGTTTTTGCGGTCGAATTTGCTCACGTCTCCAATGGTGCAGTTCAGCGCCATTGCCGCTTTCATGGCATACTCAACCGCCTGGCGGTTGAGCACCGGAAGCACGCCCGGATGCCCGAGACAGATAGGACATGTATGTGTATTCGGCGGCGCGCCGAACGAGGTGGAGCAGCCGCAAAATATTTTCGAGTTGGTATGAAGCTCAACATGCACTTCCAAACCGATGACCGTTTCATATTTTGATGTAGACATATTTCGTTTCCCTCCTTCTCTGCCGCCGTGTTACAGCTCCGGGCGCCGTTTATGATGTTCAGTATGCTGCTCGAACGCATGCGCCACGCGCAGTACCGTCGACTCGTCAAAGGCTTTTCCGATCACCTGCATGCCTACCGGAAGACCTTCGGCAAACCCGCATGGCACGCTGATCGCCGGCACTCCGGCCAGGCTGACCGGAATCGTCAATATATCATTCAAGTACATCGTAAGCGGATCATCTACCTGGGAACCGAGCTTGAATGCGGTCGTTGGCGCGGTCGGTCCGATAATGACATCATACTGCTCAAACACCTTGTCAAAATCCTGCTTGATCAGCGTGCGCGCCTTCTGCGCCTTCAAATAATAAGCGTCATAATATCCCGAGCTGAGCGCATATGTGCCCAGCATAATCCGCCGCTTCACCTCATCGCCAAAGCCCTTGCTCCGCGACTCATGGTACAGATCAATCAGGCTGCCCGCGTTATCCGCACGCACGCCATAACGCACCCCGTCAAAGCGGGCCAGGTTCGAGGACGCCTCCGAAGAAGCGAGCAGATAGTAAGTGGCCACCGCATATTCGGTATGCGGCAGGGACACCTCTTCCCAGACTGCGCCCAGGCTCTCAAGCACCTTCAAGGCGTTCAATACGGTCTCCCGCACTTCCGGCGCAACGCCCTCGCCCAGATATTCCTTCGGTACCGCAATGCGCAGACCCGACACATCCCCGGTCAATGCGCTGACATAATCCGGCACATCGACTTTGGCCGAGGTGGAGTCCATCTGGTCATAACCGGCAATGGCCTGAAGAACGTAAGCGGAGTCCTCTACATTCTTCGTAAGCGGTCCGATCTGATCCAGCGACGAAGCAAAGGCCACCAGCCCGAAGCGGGACACAAGCCCGTATGTCGGCTTCAGTCCGACAACGCCGCAGTAGGAAGCCGGCTGGCGAATGGAACCGCCCGTGTCCGAGCCCAGCGTGAAGTAGGCCTCTCCTGCAGCAACCGCCGCAGCCGAGCCCCCGCTGGAGCCTCCCGGAACGCGTTCAAGATCCCAAGGGTTGCGGACCGGATAGAAGCTGGAATTTTCATTCGAGCCGCCCATGGCGAATTCATCCATGTTCAGCTTGCCGATCGTCACCGAATCAGCCTCACGCAATTTGTGCACAACCGTCGCGTCGTATACAGGCGTGAAGTTGGACAGAAACTGGCTGGCGCAAGTTGTGCGAAGCCCTTCAGTCACAATATTGTCCTTGATGCCGGTCGGAAGACCGAACAGAAGTCCTCGGGTCTGCCCGGCGGTCAGCTTCTCGTCCAGACGCTTGGCTGCAGCGCGTGCGCCTTCCTCATCCAGCGTGATGAACGCCCGCACCTTCTCCTCGCGCTCGTGAATGCTGGCAAATGATTGATCCACCAGCTCCGAAACGGACAGCTCTTTATTGTGGAGCTTGTTATGTATCTCCGTTAACTTGTAATCAAACAGGCTCAAGTGTCTTCCCCCCTCTGTCTATTCCAGTACAGCCGGAACTTTGAATTGGTCGTCTTCTTCGTCAGGCGCATTCAGCAGCACCTTCTCAATCGGCAGACTTTCACGAACCTCGTCATTTCTCATCACATTGTTCAGGTGAAGGACATGCGTCGTTGGCTCGACACCTTCCGTATCCAGCTCATTGAGCTTCTCGGCATATTGTAAAATCGCGTTCAGTTGGCCGGTAAACATCTCTTCTTCCTCCGGCGTCAAGTTCAGACGGGCCAGCTTGGCGACATGCTGAACATCCTTGGCAGTAATGCTCATCGCTTTACTTCCTCCTTTAATGCCCTTTTCCTGTGCAGGGGCAAAGTCTCTCGATAACTTTCCTCATTATATTGTAGAAGGGTGGACAATTCAATCCGAAGCGCCCGCCCGCTTCGCGGGCTTCATAAGGCTTGCAGCTCCCTGCAGCTCACGTCTCTACAAAAAAGAGTCGGCCAAGGCCGACTCTGCTAAATCCAAGCACGAAGATTCACTTGTTTGATAAAGTCCGCTTGGGACATCTGTTCCTTCGACTCTTCCTCTTCTTCACTTTGCTTGTCGCCGTTCATCACCTGATGAAACAGCTTCTCATTATATGTCGACAGGGCGAAATCGATGAGCGCTTCCCGCTCGATCCGCTCGGCTTCCTGCTTCAACACGACTGATTCCAGCTCCACATCGCTTGCCGGAACAAAGAAATTACGGTTGAGATTCGGAATCCGAATAACGTAATCAAACGCATTGTCCGGATTTCGGTCATAAGCGATCAAATATCCGTATTGACCGATTGGAAGATTTTGCTCAAAGGCGTCCGCGACGATTGTGATCTTTTCCCCTAAACGCAGCATCGTCTACCTCCTGAGTTGTCTATCCTTATCTCTATAGTCTACTAAAAAAAGATAGAGATGTCTATGCTCAAAAGGAAATCGATCCATCCCGGGCATGTTAGACCTGTGCAGACAATGGACGACGTCTTAGCAGCACGCTTGCCGCGACGGTGGACAAGATGATCAGCAGCACTGCCGCCAGAGCAGGTGCAAATGTAGGGCTGCTCTCGCCTGTTAATATGGCTGTTGCGATTGCGCTCAGCCTCCCCGGGCTCCACGGCAGCTGCGAAGGCAGCAAGGAAGCGAGCAGCGTAAGCGCCGCCGCGATGCCAAGCGACAGGAACGCCGCGGCTGGACCGCGAAGCACAGCGCCAAGCGGGAGCAGCAGCGTCACGATCCAGGCCAGCCACACGGCATAAACCGCGCCGGCACCTGCCAGCGTCCCCCACTCCAGCGGTCCGATCAGCTGATACGTATAATAGACCGCCCCGGCATAACCAAGTGCAAAGGACAGCAGCAGCAAGCTCATCATCGCGGCCCACTTCGCTGTCATCATGGTCAGAACCGAAGACGAACGCGACAATATCATCTCTGTCGTACCGGATGTTCGTTCCCCTGCGACGATGTTCATCGCAGACAATACGAGCACCAGCAGCCCGATCGTACTGAACTGGCTGAGCGTGGAAGCGATAATCTCCTCGGGCGGCGGGGTCGTGATTAGCGCTGCGGCCTCTGGCGGAAGCTCGCCGGAGGCGCGCAGAATATCAGGCAAGTAATACATCATGACCGGCTGCATCACTCCTAGCAGCAGAAATACAGCCGGTACCCAGATCCATTTGTACGAACGTGCCGCTTCGATGACTTCTTTATGGAAAAACACCCAGAACAATCTCATCCCCCCACCACCTTCATGAACATATCCTCCAGAGAGGACGTGCCGGCTTCGATGCGCTGAAACCGAATCCGGCTATCGGACATCTCGCGCATCAACGCATTTCTCGCCTGATCCAGATCACGAACGGCCAGCGCTGCGGTCCGGCTCCGGATATCCGCTGACTCCACGAAGGGCATCCCCGGCAGCGTGCGAAGCCACGCCTCCTCGCGTGCTGCCGGCTCCACCTCTAGCAGCAGCACGGGCTGACGATATTTCTCCCGCAGCTCAGTCCAACTGCCCTGCTCGGCAATCCGCCCCTCCACCATCACTACCATCCGGTCACACACTTCCTCCGCATCATGAAGCACATGGGTAGAGAACAGAATCGTCACCTCTCCCCGAAGGCGGGACAGCAGATCCATCACCTCGCGGCGGCCGATCGGATCAAGCGCAGACACCGGCTCATCCAGCATGATCAGCGATGGCTCGTGTACGAGCGACTGCGCGATACCAAGCCGCTGCTTCATCCCGCCGGAGTAACCTGCAATCCGGCGTTTGGCTGCTTCCCGTAGCCCGACGGTATCCAGCACCTCCAGACTGCGCTTCCTCGCCTGTGCACCACTCAATCCTGACAGCTTCGCGCTGAAGATCAAATACTCCATTCCGGTCATCCACCCGTAAAACTTCGGGTATTGCGGAAGATAACCGATCCGCTTCTGCCAGTCGCGGCCCGATTTGCCGCCGTCCTCATATTGAATTTCGCCCCCGCTCGGCGACAGAAGTCCGGCCAGCATGCGCAGCGTGGTTGTCTTGCCTGCGCCATTGGGACCCAGCAGAGCGGTGCAGCTGCCGCGCTCAAGCTCGAATGAAATGCCCTTCACGGGAGTGATGCTGCCGATGCTTTT
This sequence comes from Paenibacillus sp. FSL M8-0334, assembly GCF_038000405.1. Taxonomy (NCBI): domain Bacteria; kingdom Bacillati; phylum Bacillota; class Bacilli; order Caryophanales; family Paenibacillaceae; genus Paenibacillus; species Paenibacillus sp. FSL M8-0334. Next base: position 3,128,364 of record NZ_JBBOCH010000001.1, on the reverse strand, counting down.
GGACAGATTACGAATATACAGCAAGGAGTTGGTCATGCATCCCGCCTCCCGCCAACGAAATAAGCGATGCTGCCTGCAAGATTCCCTGCGATAATGACCAACACCCACATCCATTTCGGTCCGCGCACCGCTTCAGTCGCTGTCCTCGCCAGCGAGATCAGCGCCGTCACCGCAAGCACCGCTTGCAAAGCCAGAATCGGCCATACGATGCCCCAATTGATCTCAAAATTCATTCCGAATCCCCTCTTCCCCTAGGAATTAACCTGCTGCCATCCACTTCGCCCTTCAGCGGCGACGATGCCGAATGACCAGCAGCCAGTATAGGAGCGACGGCAAAGGAAGCGTGGTTGAGCCCCATATCCCCCAAAACCAAGCCCACTTGCCCAGCCCCTTTCTGCGAGCATCCAGAAACAGGAGGATGCCTTGAGTCAGAACAAGCAATATTAACAGGACGACCAGCCAAACCGGCTGTGTGCTTATATCATTCATGGAACCCCTTCTTCCCTGCGGTTCTCAGTTCCTTGGAGCTCGCCAGCACCGTTACACCAGCCAGCATTCCGATGACATGAATCAGGATCAGCACCGCTGGCACAGCCAGTGCGGCCATTAATATACCGCCTACAATGAGCAGCGCCGTCAGCACGAAGAGCATCAGCTCATATTTCATCCGCCGCCGCTGGCGACGCTGTGTGTGTGCTGCAAGCATTTGAAACTCCTCAACAGAAGGAGAGCGGCCCTCGCCCAGCGCCTGGTCCAAGCGCTGAAGATCCCGAGTCCATTCCTCCGGCCATTGTTCATCCCCATGATCAGGTCTGTTCGTCATGTGCGTTCAGCTCCTTTCGCAATTGTTTGATGCCATACGCAGTCCGCGATTTCACCGTGCCAGCCGGAATACCGAGCATGCTCCCGATTTCCTCATAGCTGTATCCGTAGTAATGCTTCAGCAGAATCGCGATGCGATGCTCGTCGGATAATTGAGCCAGCCCGTCCAGCAAATCGGTCCACTGCTCTCCCTGCCGCTCCATTTGCCAGCGCAGCTGTGTGACCGATCGCCGCTGCTCATTCTCCAGCCACTTCGTCTCCCGCTTATTCCTTCGGGTCCGGTCAATATATAGCCTCGTTGCTATGGTGATCATCCAAGAGGAAAAGGATGAAGTTCCGTTGTACCGCGCTATGTTCTCCATACATCGAATCACGGTGTCCTGGGCCGTATCCTCTGCCACACTGTGATTCATCGTGATCTTTAGCAAATACTTATATAGAAAGCTGTAATGGTGCTTAAACAGCGCCCCCATTGCATTCGTATCGCCTTGCTGTGCTTTGCGTATCCAGTCCTCTTCTTCCAGGATCATGGCGAGACCATCACCTTCTTTCATCTTCGGTCGTAATACGTCCGGCATGCGGGAATCGTTCAACGGGCCGTGAAAAAAATATACGAAATCCAAATCAGGCACCAAATCCCGCGATAGGAGGCACTATTTAGTGAACGAAACCTAAACCTAGTGTTGCTTCGTCGAACCGAAGGGATACTTGCTGTCTATCATGATAATCGGGGGGAAGGATGAGAACAGCGAAGCGATAAAGATATGCAAACATGGAGCGAGCAGGACTGCGGCTTAGACATAATCACGGGAAGGCAGGCTTTAAGATCTGGGATGGTTTGGATTGGCGGGGCATAGCGGCTTTTGTTGGGTTGGATCGGGATGTGGTATTGGAGTGGATTGGAGCGCGTGTATTTGGAGGCTGCACACAGAGGTTTCCATGGGGATTACAATTAGGGATTACAATGGGGATTGCAATGGGGATTGCAATGGGGATTGCAATGGGGGCTACATACGAGGGCTGACATATAGAGGCTGATATAGGGCTGTTTGGTACAAAAAATGAACTTGCTGACATTGCTGCGATCAGGTGGAACTCCCGGTTCATCGAAACTCATACTGACACCAAGAGCTTAGAGGCACCGGAAACCTTGCCGCTCTCACCTGTTATTCAAGCCTTATCCACTGCAGACGCACATGCCATGGCTGGCAGGCAACGGCCTCTCCCTTCACCAGCCGGTCCCATACAACAGATGACGCTCCGCGGTGTTCAAGCCCTTGCCTGTCATACTGCTGGTTATCCTGCTCCTGCCGCGAATCTTCCTGTCCTCTGGCTGCACAGCTGTCCCAAAATGATAACTCATCTTTCCTCACTGCGACTCCTCCTCATCCGTTCCATGCATAAACGCCATAAACGCCGATCGCATACTCACCAAGAAGTCAGGACACACGCTAGTACTGCACGTATGCATGTATAAAAAGCCCCTGAAAAATAAAAGAACGCAAACCGGGATCTAAGCCTCAGTCTGCGTGCTTCGCAAAGGTAACATTTAATTAATCGTATTGTATCAATCTTGTATATGTTTGTCTATATAGTTTCGCGATTTTTGTCGGAAAATTTTATCGGTTGGCCGGGACATAAGGATTGCGCTGCTTCTCATAGCCGATAGCCGTGCGCGGACCATGCCCAGGATACACCGTCACCTCGTCCGGGAACGTATACAGCTTGTTCTGAATGGAATCGAACAGATCCCGCTCCCGGCCGCCCGGAAGATCAGTGCGGCCAACGCCCAGACGGAACAGCACATCCCCGGAGAACAAGTCCGTACCGCACAAAAAGCTGACGCTTCCCGGTGAATGCCCTGGCGTATGATATACCTTGAAGCGATGCCCGACCAGCTCCAGCTCCATCCCCTCTGCCAGCTCATACTCCGCCGGCTCGGTGGACAGCGGCGGGCTTGCCTGCGGCCACATCAGGGAACCGTTCAGCTTCGGATCGGTCAGCCAGTCGCTTTCCAGTCCGTGTAAATATACCGGGCAGCCCTTAAGCTTGCGAATCTCATCCACGCCGCCCATATGATCAAAATGCGCATGTGTCAGCAAAATCGCTTCCACTTCCAAATCGGCAACTCGTTTAACGAGCGCTCCCGGGTTCATGCCAGGATCGATAATCACCGCTTTGTTCTTGTCTTCCCCGGTCAGCAAATATGCGTTCGTCTGCAAGGGCCCAAGTGAAAAAGTCTCAATATGCAGCGCCATGATCAGAACCCCGACATCAGTTCACGCAGTTCTCTGACAATGACCGCATGAACCTCGTACCCTTCCCCATATGCCTTGAGGATGTTCTGGCGCGTGGCGGCAAGCTTGTCCTGATAATCCGGCGCTTCGCGATCCGGGTTCTCCTGCTTGAACTCAACCATATATTTCTGCACATGCGCCGGACGCGGGCCCCATTTGCCCAGCACATGTCCGCCGGTATCCGCCACAATCACGACAGGAACCGAGCGGCCGCCCATCGTCAGGAACTGGTCCATGAAGTCCAGATGCTGCTCCAGAATGAACACCTCCGGCTCGATTCCGGCTGTCTCCATCACCCGGAATACCACCGGCACGTTACGGGCGACATCCCCGCACCAATCCGCCGCGAGAATCAGAACCCGCAGATCATCGCGAAAATTAAGACTCTCAAAAAACGCCCGGTCCTCCGGGTTGTCCCACGTAAACTGCTCGAATGCCGTTCGGAATACGTCCTGGTTCTTCTCCATCCCGTCCATGAACTGCTTCGGGGATATCCCTTTGCCAAAATACTGCGCAACATTAACACTCATCAACTATGACCTCACCTTCGTAGACTTCATCCACTTCACTATAAAATAAACAATCATGACTCCGACGGCAACGAGTAAAATTTCCTGGATGTACGGACCTGCTGCCTCGTCAATTCGCTCCCACTGATCGCCAAGCACATAACCCAGGTACAGAAACAAAGCTGTCCAAGGGATGACCGCCAGCGTCGTGAGCAGCGTGAACCGGCCAACACTCATCTTCGAAATGCCTGCCGGAATGGAGATGGCATGTCTCACAATCGGCACAAAACGGGCCGTGAAAATGACCCCTGTCCCGTACTTGTTAAACCATTCCTCGGCATAGTCGATATGATGCTTCCGGATCAATATGTACTTTCCGTATTTCTCGAGGAACGGCCGACCGCCGTAACGTCCGATCCAATAAATAAAGAGCTGGGCCAGCACACCGCCCGCCGTACCAAAAATCATGGCCCCCAAAAAATGAATGTCTCCCTCGGAAACCAGGTACCCGCCGTATGCGAGCACGATTTCGCTTGGTATGACCTCCATCATCAAGCCAAGCATAATGCCGAAATAACCAAGATCCTGAATCCATTCAAATAACCGTCCGACCCACTCGTAAAAGAACTCCACGCCCTCACCTCATCCTCGTGCGCTGATTTCTTTTACTAGCCTATTCTAACATACCCGCGGACATGCCTTCTAGCACGCCGCTCACGGCAATTATCTGCCGCCATATGCCGCTTATGAGGCTCGTGGAAGTCAGTCCTTCCTCGAACCTGAACTCGATCCACTCCCCCCGCCGCTACAATACCCCAGATCCGGAATCAACAAATACCTCGCTCCTTAATCCAATCAACAGGCCCATCTGCTAGTAATTAGTACATTCGGGTCGAACCCGATCAGGCCCCTCCATCCGCGCCCAATTCACGGCAAAGCCGTGGCTATCGCCCGCGCCCGGACATATGGTGTAGCAAAAGGAGTGAGTAGGCTATGTATTCTCCCCATCCGAAGCAACCGGGCGCCAAGCCCCCTTCGCCGCGAAGCATCCGCCGCGCATGCAGCAAAGAGCTGTACCGGACGGTCAAACGTCTCAAGCTGTACATCAGCCCTGAATTGATCAAGGAGGGTGAACAGCTCTATTACCGCAAAGTCATTGGCAATCTGATATGGATCTATGAAAATTACAGCAACAAAAAGCTGCTCTGTGACTGGTGGGAAAAGGAAGTGTGCAGCGAGCTTGCCGAACTGTGGCAGGTGCCAGAGAAACAGCTCGCAGCGTCATTCCGGGATGCCTTTGGCGGCTAACTCCGCAAGCCGTTTACGCTGATGCTCCGCCAGAGGCGAAAGCCGGAATTTCCTGTCGTTATGCAGCTTCGGCTGCTGCATAAGAGAATTTACGGCTGCCCGATACTGCGCCAGGAGCCCGAGCGCCGACCTCGCTGCCATTCTGGAGGGGCCTTCGAGCCCCTGCAGGCCTTGCCATTCCGCCAGCCAGGCCAGCCGGATAACGGCACGGGCCTGCTTGTCGGTGTGATAAGGATCAAGGTTCAGACTCTGCCGGAACCAGCGGACAGCTTCCTCGGCATCTCCCAGGAAAGAATAGGCTTCCGCCAGCTTCCAGCTTAGCTCGGGATGGCGCTGCGAATAGGCGTGGCTTGTCTCAAGCATTGCAATTCGCTCCCTGAGCGGCAGCAGCTCGGCGAGCTGGAGCGCCGCCGCCTCGTTATATGGGTTCCAGCGCAGGGAGGATGCAAGCAGCTCTCTTTTATCTTGAATCGGCGCCTCTAGCGACGCCTCGTACTTTACCTCGCTGACCCAGAGGAAAGCAGCCAGACTCCCCATCAGCAGCACGCCGGACAACCAGACTGCCCGCAGCATGATAGGAAGCGGCCCCGTATCTCCCATCCGATATTGTCCCTCACTCTGCCCGCTAGCGCCCGACCGGTTGGCTCCCGTCCTGTTTTCTCCGATCCGGGCTTCTTCCGCTCGAACCTTTCTAGGCTCCGCATGCATCCCCATCGCGGCCAGCCATACAATCAGCAGCCACACGAGCCCGTAGCTCAGGTCAAAATCGATGAGCGCATGTCCGAGCAGCACGATCAGAGGCGGCAGCAGCCGCGGGCGGCATCGGGCAACCCGGTATAGCATCCCGCCTGTCATACAGAATATGAGCAGCAAGCCGATCCCCCCGGTATCAAGCAGCAGGTTCATGTAGCCGCTATGAACCTCGCTTCCCACATAGGGCTCGGATTGCACCGCGCGATAGGACAAGCGCCAGGTGTCACCGCCCTGGCCAAGCCATGGGCTTGTCTTGGCCAGCTCCCAGGCGTCGCGGTACATCAGGCCCCGCGCGCCCAGCGTAGCTGCGCCGCCTGTGACGCGGGACTGTACCTGCAGCATGACCGCAGCGGCGGCAAGCGCGATGACCGCCGCCGCGATCGCCAGCGCGGCAAGCGGGCCCAAGCGGCGGCTGCGCCGGGCGAGTGCCCGTCGCCAGTCCGCGACGGGCTGTGCACCGGCCGGCGCGCGGCAAGGGCAAGGCTCGCGTGAATCGCCGCCAGGCGTACACGCTCGGTCCTGGCGCGCCTTGCCGGCGCCCGCGCGCTTGCGCATGGCTGTGCCTGCGCAAGCAGCCGATGGCAGGCTGTCGCCACGCACCGCGGCGACAGCGCTCGTGCCGCCGCCTTGCAGCAGGCGGCACAACAGCCGGCCGGCCAGCACGCTGCCGGCCCACAGCCCGGCCAGCCACAGCAGGCCGGGCAGCACCACCGGCGCCAGCCTGGCATCTGCCAGCTGGCGATACAGCAGCGCCGCGCCCAGCATAGGCGCGGCTGCTGCGGCGAGGAGCGGCGCTAGCGCCCGCCGCTCCCGGGCCAGGCCGGCCGCGCCAGCAAGCGCGGCCGCAAGCCATGCGCCGCGCGACTCCGTCAGGAGCAGCGCGGCGGCATAGGGCAGCAGCGGCAGCAGCGCAGCCGCTGGCAGCGGGCCCGTCCGCGATCGCAGGACGGGCAGGAGCGCGAACAGCCGCTCAAGCAGGTAGGCGGCCATCACCGCCCCGAACGTGTTCGGGTACTGGAGCAGGCCGCCCAGTCGCGCGCCAGTCGCGCTAATGTCCGCATTCGCCGTATGATAGATCGCATACGGCAGCTCCACCACCCCATATACGGCCAGCAATGCGCTGCCGCATAAGAGCACCCCTGCGGCATGCCAGCCTGCCGCAATCACCTTCCGCCCCTCCGGATGGCGGACCAGCAGCCATAGAACAGCGGCACAGGAGCTGTACATGGCAAAACGAAGCAGCTCGCTAACCGTTCCGTTCACCGACAGCGGGCTCAGCAATAGATGCAGAGCGTACACCAGCATGATACCGGCAAGCCCCATAAGCCCCAGCATATCGCTTTGACCAGGATATAAGACATTGCCTCCTCGGTTCAGCGCAGTTCCTGCCACACTCCAAATGAGCAGCATCCCGAACCAGATCATGCCGATGAAATACATATCGCTATCAAAAAACAGTCCTGTATTTACACAAGCGGCAAGCATAAGCGCTGTCAGACACCAGCCCCCTGCCTGCCGCCATCCCTTTATCAGCTGATGCCTCGCATCCATTACTCAATGCCCCCATTGCACCATGATCCGATCTTCGAATTTCATGCCTACAGCATCATTGTGAACGTCCAGGATCAGGCCTATACTTTCCCCCTCGACTGTTGCATCATTATCCCTTTCGTTCAGGGTGATGATGCGTTGGAGCAGGAAAAGAACACCGTGTCGGGTTGGACTGCATGGTCGGCGGTTTGACGAGGTGCATTGTCGGCTCATCTCTTGCATCATTATCCCTTTCGTTCAGGAGTGATCATTGGAGCGGGTAAAGAGCTCCGTGACGGGTAGAACTTCATCGTCGATAGTTTGACAAGGTGCATTGTCGGCCCATTTCTTGCATCATTATCCCTTTCGTTCAGGGTGGTGATGCGTTGGAGCACGGAAAAGAGCTCCATGACGGGTAGGGCCCCATGATCGGTGGTTTGACGAGGTGCATTGTCGGCTCATTTCTTGCATCATTATCCCTTTCGTTCAGGGTGGTGATGCATTGGAGCAGGAAAAGAGCTCCGTGACGCGTAGTGCTGCATGGTTGGTGGTTTGACGAAGTTCATCGTCGTCCCATCGGCGCTTCAATTCCCGATCCAGCCCACGGTTCAGATACGATTTAATTAAATTACCTTTCAACCACGGTTCAAAGATCTTCACAGATCGTGCAAGGAGAGTTCAAAGCCCGTTGAAAAGGAAATTTCAAGAGTCGGAGTAGGCCGAGGTTATGAAAAGGCGGTTTATGGTGGGTTAAGTAATTCAGATTAATTCATATTAATCCGGATTAATTTAGAGTAATACTGAGTAAATTAGATTAATACCGAGTAATTCATAGTTATACTGATTAATTTAGATAAATACCGAATAATTCAGAGTTATACTGATTAATCTAGGGTAATTTGGATTTATTTAAGTTTATTTAGATTAATTCAAGTTGATTTGTAGTGATTTGTAGTGATTTGTAGTGATTTGTAGTGATTTGTAGTGATTTATATACATTTATAGTTATTTATAGTTATTTATAGTTATTTATAGTTATTTATAGTTATTTAAAGTACTTCAAAGTAGTGATTCTGAGTATTAAAGGGGTGTCAGTATGGCAAGGATTGCTCAGTAGTCCAAATACGGATACAAAACAGTTCAAAACTAGATCACATATCGTTCAAGCCCATATCGTTCAAATCCCACATTGTTTAAAACCCAATTCCCCTTCCTGAGCTAACGGGATAATGATGCAAGGCTCACGGCAAACATGTGCGAACCCGCCGCTGTAGACGGGAAAAAACCGGCAAGCTTTACGCCTCCCGGTCCATCATTTATTTATCTGACTCATTCGCCTTCTTGTTGCGGCAAAAGCGCTATTTGGAATCCGGCGCTTCTGCTGGCAGCAGGTCCTGGCAGGCCCGTTCAAGGTAGGGCTTCGCTCCGAGGAAATTCCGGAACGCGACATATTCCTGCCACAGCTTCTCCCGCTCGCCGGCGGAGCCGGTTACGGCACGGATCAAAATGTTTTTCGGCGTATGCTCCATGTCGATAAATTCCAGCAGCTGCGTCTTGTAGCCCATCAGATCCAGCAGCTTGGCGCGGATGGCGTCGGTTGCCAGTGCCGAGAAACGCTCCTTGAGTATGCCGTGGGACAACAGCGGCTCCATCACGGGACTGTTCACCTGCTGGAACAGTTCATGCTGGCAGCACGGAACCGACAGAATGACGGAGGCGCCCCAGCGCACCGCCTTTTCGAGTGCGGCATCCGTTGCCGTATCACAAGCATGCAGCGTGACGACCATGTCGACCTGCTCCAGTTCATCATATTCCGCAATATCGCCGACAAGAAACTGCAAATTGTCATAGTTCAGCTTTTTCGCCAGCAGACTGCAGTGTTCGATTACATCCGCCTTGAGATCCAATCCGACAACATTCAGCGTCCGGCGAGACTGAATCGCCAAATAATGATAGAGGGCAAAGGTCAGGTACGATTTGCCGCAGCCGAAATCGACAATCGTGAGCGGACGATCCTCAGGCAGATGAGGAAGCACATCCTCAACCATCTCCAGAAAGCGATTGATTTGCTTGAATTTGTCGTACCGGCGGGCAAACACCTTGCCGTCCTCGTTCATAATGCCGAGCTCGACCAGGAATGGAACCGGCATGCCTTCCTCCAAAATATAAGTTTTCTTGCGGTTATGCGCCAAATCCGGCTTCGATTTGGTTGGTGATTTGGTCAAGATGGAGACTTTGTATTTTTTCGAGATCAGCACCTGGTAGTCCGCATCGGGAGTAAAAATGACCGCCTGACGGAATATGTTCTCGAACATGTCGATCAGAAGGCTTTCCGCCTCTTTACTGGCCACGTTCTGATGTGTCACCTTGTTCGCCGAGTAGTAGGCAAATTGGTAATGAAGCTTGTTTTTCAGCTCGACCGGCTTGACGGTCACCTTGGTATAATCAATTCCTTCGCGCTTGCGAAGCTGACTTAATGTTGCCGTAATCAACGCGTTGTCATTCATGATGTGATGGATAAGTTTTCTCAGTGATTCCAAGAGGTACATCTCGCTTTCTTCAATTGATAGTAAAACCAAGTGCAGTGGGTCACGTGCCAGTGTAGACCATTCTACAAACCTATAGACAATAGTGCTATCCCGTAAACGATATCCTATAGACTATAATCCCGTAGACAATATCCTATAGACTATAATCCCGTAGACAATATCCCATAGACGATATTCTGCAGCGATATTCTGCAAACGATATCCTACAGGCGGGCGATATTCTATACTGTATACTCTGTACGCTACACACTATATGCTGTCCGCATACTGCCGATCCAACTCTGCCATCCCTTCATATACTTCATCAAGGGGCAAGCCACCCCGCTCCAGTTCTTCAGGCTCCAATTGAAGCAGCCGCTGGTAAAACTGACGTGCTTCATCAGGGGCCATCCCGTTCTGGTCAAGAAGGCGGTACAGTGTATTTTCCGCCTCGGCGAAGTCCCCCTCTTGCTCGGTATATGTAAAATACAGCCGTTCCACAGATACCGGCATGGCATAAGCACGCAGCTTGTCCCTTACATCCGCAATTCGTTGCGGCAGTCCAAGCAGCTTGCGGTCAGCACCGTGCAGAATCGCGGTCAAATACAGCTCCAGCACCTTGGTAAGATGAAGCACAGCCTCTTCTTCACGGCCCATGTCCATCAGAATATCCGCCTCTTCCTCCAGCATCCTTGCTGCACTTTGCAGACTGTCCGCATCCAGAAAGCCTTGATTATGGAAGAGCTTTTCAATATCGGAAGCCGACAGCGAACCAAGCAGCTTGGAATTGAGACGAAATTGCCGCCGGAGCAGATCCTCCACCTTCTGCAGAGCCTCGGTATGCTTGCGTTCCTGCTTGAGCCTGAATACATGTGCAATCAGCTTGGTCATGTCCTCAACGAGACGAACAAGATAATCCCTGCGATACATCCTCTTGTCCCCTTCCTCACCTAGCATGCTTTTTCTATGTTTAGATTGTAGGCGATTCAACACCATAATTCCAGTCGCCCCGTTCTGCGGAAGCGAGCCCCAGGCAGCACACCCCGGCGTTCTTCCGGGGGCGCTGTTAGCTTCCATCCAGCGATTTCCACCCACACACAGAAAAGATCAGCCAGAGCCTTCTGACTGATCTAATAAATACACGAGCTATGTTCTTCTACAACAAGCTACCTTCAGCTGCAACAAGCTACCTTAAGCTACAATAAGCTTCCTTAAGCTGCAACAAGCTTCCTTTAGCTGCAACAAGCTACCTACAGCTGCAACAAGCTTCCTTTAGCTGCAACAAGCTACCTACAGCTGCAACAAGCTACCTTAAGCTACAATAAGCTTCCTTAAGCTGCAACAAGCTTCCTTTAGCTGCAACAAGCTTCCTTTAGCTGCAACAAGCTACCTACAGCTGCAACAAGCTTCCTTTAGCTGCAACAAGCTACCTACAGCTGCAACAAGCTATCTCTTATTTCCATCTGCAACGAACTATCTTCATTTAAGCTCTTGTGTTATTGCACCCAGGTCGCCGCTTATGTAGCTGCGGCAACCTTGTCCATAAACGACCGAATCGCGGTCGCCAGCTTCTCCGGCGCCTCCATCATGCTCATATGTCCCGCACCCTCGATGACCACTTGTGTCACGGGTTCATGATCTGCGGTGAAGGTGCGCTCGACCGGAACCAGTCCGTCCTTCTCGCCAGCTACCAGCAGAATCGGAAGCACTGAAGCATTCAGTACGGCCCGGCGATCCGGGCGCTCTCGCATCGCCATCGCCGCCCCAGCCGCTCCTTGCGGTGGCGTAAGGTATCCGATCTCCTTGGCGCGCTGAATGCATTCCGGCATCGTCTTCTCGGCACCTTCAGCAAACAGTCCGGGCACGAGCCCGTCGACAAACGCTGTAATGCCATCATTCTGAATGGTGCTGACAGCCTTCAATCTTTTCTCCTTCGCTTCCTCCGAGTCCGGATAAGCCGTGGAGTGGATAAGACCGAAGCCCTTCAGACGCGCAGCATAGCGCTGGGCAAAAGACAGCGCAATGTACCCGCCAAGCGAATGGCCCAGCAGTACCGCGGAAGGGATGCCAAGCTCATCCATCAAATGCAGAACATCATCTGCCATTTGCTCAATCGTATAAGGGCCGACAGGTGCATCCGAGCGCCCATGTCCCCGCAGATCCGGCACGATGACTCTGAAGCCGGCCAGATGCGGGAGAACCTGCTCCCAGTAAGCGGAGCTGCCGCAGAAGCCATGCAAAAGAATCAGCGGCTGGCCTTGGCCTTGATCTACATAACATATCGTGCTTCCGTTGCACTGTACTTTTTCCATAACGTTACCTTCTTTCTACCTGCGATAATAGAATGATGTCTATTAAACCGAAACAGCAATATTGAAACGCTTTAGTGCTCGCTTGCAAGCCCGAAAGCGGCGGCGGCCGACCTGGCAATCTCGGCGGCCATCGTCATCACCTGATGCAAGGACGTGACCTGAAGCGTCCAGTAAGGTTTCGGACCGTGAACGTTGACCACTGCCGCCAGGCTGTAATCTCCGACAGCCGGCAGCTTCTCGCCGACCGATTGACCTGGCCGGAGCGCCCCGTTCGAGACCAGATAATGCCCTACGGATGAAGGATGACCGAGACAGGCATCGATGGCAATCAGCACTTGTCCTTGAGGAACTGCCTTCAGCCGCGTCTCCAGATTGCGCGCATCACAAGGCTCCGGCATCGTCCCAATCACATGGGGAAACCCGCATTCCAGCAGCTTGCTTCCGGTAAGGGGCCCGAGTGCATCGCCGGTGGACCGGTCGGTTCCAATACAGACAAACGTGACTTGATCCGGCTTATAGCGACTGGAAATCTCCATAAAAAATTGCTGCAGACGAGCTCCTGACATTTTGACAGCAGCTTCTCCCCGAACAGCTTCCACAGATTGGCTCATTACGCCCTCCTCTCTCCATGTTCGCACTCATTATATTAAAATGTTCTGTAATAGAAATGGGATTCACCTGATTTTAACCTAAGGCTGCCCGATCTGGCAAAAATATTGGTCTGAGCGGCAAAGAGCATGGTACAATACATGAGGATAATCCGGGTAGAGAGGATGGTGGTACCCCAATGGATCTCAATGAGAAAAGCCAAGCAAACGTCGAATATATGATTGAATCGATCAAATCCAAGCTGCGGATGGCTTCAGCAGCAGCCATGCAGGCTTCAGCATTCTCTGTCAACCATTATGATGATATTCGCGATCTGTATGATATGGTGATTGGCAAGGACAATCTGAGCATATCGGAAGTGGAAGCTGTTGTATCTGAGCTCGGCCGACTTCGCGGATAGGCACATATCTGCAGCCCGGCATCCCTGACACCGATTCATAGCGAATAAGCGATGCCACACTGCATCATCAATGGCCTTCACAGGACAAAGCCCCCGAAGAGCTCTAGCGGAATCACCGCCTGAGCTCTTCGGGGGCTTATTGCACTCCTGTTCCGGTTAGCGATGAAGGCACATGAATCTAAGGCAAGTCAATCGCGATCCATTCAGAGGCACCTTCCGCAGCAATTCCCTTTACTTGAATCTCCTCGCATTGGTGTATGCGGGCGGTGTCCCCGGATGAAAGCTGATATACGCCTTCATCGGTCGTCACTTCGACGTTCCCGTTCACCACATATAAGTGCACTCTTCGTCCCTCCGCGACGGAGTGACTGACACGGCCTCCGGTTTCTAATATCGTGCTGTATAATCTGGCATCCAGTTGAAGGGTTGCTCCGGATTCCCCCTTGACGCCCGAGGCGACCGGAAACAGCTGATTCAGCCGCTGCTCTCTTGAGAACTCGGCGTAATGATGGGTCGGCTCCTGGCCAAGCTCTTCCGGCAAGAGCCACAGCTGAAGATAACGAACCGACCTGGTTTCGTCCTCATTTTTCTGCGTATGGGCTACCCCCGTACCGGTGTTGACCACGTAGACGGAGCCTGGCCCCAGTTCGATCCGCTCGCCTGTATCATCTTCATAGGAAAGCGTCCCGTCCAAAACAAAGTACACCATGATCAAATCATGATGGTAGCTGCGCTCCATCCGCTGCTTCGGTTCCAATACATATTCATTATGCGCGAGCAAACTGCCAAAAAACTCGTTATGCGGATCCTCATATTCCCCAAACGAAAAGCTGAATTCCCCGTGAATTCCTCCGTTATGCACAGTATGTCTCTCGGCAGATGTCATCACTTTAATCATGACCTTTCACCTCCGCGTTTTATGTACTACATACCCCTGCCCTTTTGCTTCTAATCAACATGATAGATATGCCCGTTCCCTGTACCGAATCGGGAGCGTTACCTTCCGAATTCAGTGGGACACAGCGCTGTGTCCGCCCTCAAAGAACCGCGCGGGACGGCGCTCATTCACGTAAAGGCTGTTGTTTCAGGACGATGTCATTCGTTTAAATACGAGATAAGCAAGCCCGCACGACAATCAAAGCTCTGAATAAGGAGGCGATAGAAATGTGGGGAGTTATAATCACCATCGTTATGGCCATCATTATCGGAATTATCGGCGACGCTCTGGCCGGTCATAATATGCCGGGCGGCATCATCGGTGCCATGATCGCCGGTTTCGTCGGCGCATGGGTCGGCACCTGGTTGTTCGGCGCGTGGGGGCCTGAGATTGGCGGATTCGCCATCCTTCCGGCGATTCTAGGAACTGCACTCTTCGTGTTCCTTCTTGGATTTGTCGCCCGAATGCTCAGACGTGCTGCTTAAATCGTAACCAAGTTACCCGAAGGAACAGCTTTCTTATCATGATATAAAAAATAAGGAGTGTGAACATTATGAGCAACATGGAACAGGAATACCAACAAGGCGGATCCTCTTTTCTGAAAGGAGCGTTTATCGGTGCGCTGGTCGGAGCGGCGGCGGCCCTGCTCTTTGCTCCTAAGCCGGGACGCGAGCTGCGCGGGGATCTGTCCGACAAGCTGGCGGTTGTGTCGGATAAAACGAAGGAGGTCTGCAGCACGGTCGGCACCAAAGCAACGGAGATTGCCAAAACCGTGTCCAACAAAGCCTCTGATGTTATGTCCACGGTCAGTGAGAGCCGGGATCAGATCATGTCCACTGTGAAGGAAGCGGCAGCTGATGTATCCCACGAGGCAACCCGAGCTTCGAAAGATGTGAAGGATCAAGCAGCTGACGCCACCACGGACGTTGCCCAAGAGTTGAAACAGACGCCTAACCATTAATTCGCTCAATTGAGGTATTAAACGACTCTAGCCAGCTTACTCAGCTGGCTATTTTCACGACTGTCGGATGATGGAACGATTTCGCAACCAACTTGACATTACAATAGAAAGAGGGGAATTGCCATGAGTAAGGTCAATCCTTATCCAGGCCATAGCGCGCCTTCCGATCGCGGAATGAAGCGGGATGACTCACGCTCTCGCCAGCTTCGCAGCCGTGAGCACACTGGTTCTGACACCGAGCAAGATCAGCGGAAGCTCGATGAACGCGAGGCCCAATTGAATGAGCATCCATTCGAGCTGCGGCATGAGGTGAGGCGGCTGAATACTCGCCTTGATTCCATAGCCGAAACGCTGGAGAAATCGCAGATGAAAGATATGATCGAAAACTACATGAATCCGAAAAAACGGATCATTGCCAATCTCACCGCCGGTCTCGCTCGGGGACTTGGCCTGACCCTCGGTACGGCGCTCGTGCTCGGTCTGCTCGGTTACTTCCTCAGCCTGTTTGTGGATATGCCGATGATTGGTGACTTTATTTCCGATTTGCAGGGCTATGTCCAGCAGTCCAGATAATCGCGCATTCCTTGATCCGTCATTTGTCCTGATACACACGAGGCCCGAAATCTCTTTGACTGCATGTGAGATTCCGGGCCTTTTGTATGGCCTATATATTTTTGTTCTTCGATTTGACTTTAAGCAAATCTCCTGTCCATCCCTTTGCCCTCATCCATAGATACGTTCCCGCTGTACATAACAGCGTAAAAATCATAACCGACGCGAAACCCCAACCGACATGAATGACCGGCAGATTCTCAAAGTTCATCCCCCAGATCGCCCCGACTACCGTCGCCGGCGTGAAAATGACGGTCATGATCGTCAACGTCTTCATAATCTCGTTGCCCCGGAATCCGGATATCGCATCATCGATCGATACAAGTGCTTCAATCTCGCGTTCATAGTGGCGCAGCAGCTTCTCCATCCGCTCCACCCGATATAACAGATGATGAAACGGACGGCTTTGCTCCAGTTCGTCATGGTAGCCTTCCTTCGCCGCAGCGATGAATTCCTGAAACGGAATGAACAGGTTGCTCCAATCCAGTAATTCATAGCGGGCTGTCAGGATTTGATCCATCAGGGTGCGCCGGTTCCTCGTCCGCATGTCTTCTTCAACCGCGCGCAGGTTCACTTCGAACCGATCCATTCCGGCATGATAATAATGCAGAATGGCTCTCGCCAGAACACACATCCCGTCAATCGGCCTCTGGCATTGATGAAGCATTGATATGCGGTCGGCTGCAAGCATCGTCCTGCGTGTATCCTCATCCAGATTCAGGGTAATCAGCACGTGTCGGTCCACGTGGAAATAAAACTGTTTCAGCTCCCTCTTATCTGTATCCTCGGAAGTCACTCTGTATAGAAGAGCGCCGGCGATGACAGGCTCCACCCCTTCCTCGAACCGGACCGACAAATAATTCCGATCCAGCAGCGATGGCGCCTTATCCAGCCAGTCCTCCGTCGCCGGATAACGTGTACGCAGCTCGCCAAGGAGCGGAGAGTCCCATTTCCGGGCACGAATGTCATGCCATTCCCACCCTCCTGCGAGCGAATATATGTCCTGCCCTTCTTTCATATGAGGTTCAAGCATGGTGTTGTTCACTCCTTTCCTCGGCGGCGCACGGAATATCCCATGATTTGCCTTCAAAAAAAGCACGCCAATCCCTTATTATCGGAATAGCGTGCATATGTACCTCATGATCTCCTAGCAAGAAAGCTTGTCCGTTCCTGATTAATACAATGAGTTCGACATAATCTGTTTTAGTTTCTCGGTTGCCCGTTTCTGAATACGGGACACGCTCATCTGTGATACGCCGAGCTTTTGGGCGATGGCGCGTTGGGACTGTCCTTCCTGGAATGCGAGCAACAGCACTTTCTGCTCCTGTTCCTTCAACTGGCTCATCGCCTGCTGGAGGTCCATTCTCTTTTCGACAGAATCAAAATCGTCCACATCCGAGCTGATCAGTTCACCCAGCGTGGCCCCGGTCTCTTCCTGAGACAGCGGTGAATCCAGGGAGACATAATGGTAGCACTCGCGTCCGGCCAGCACTTCAACTGTCTCCTCCACGGACAAATCCAAATAATCCGCGATTTCCTTAACATCCGGGGACCGTTCAAGCTTGACCATTAGTTCGTCAATCGCTTGCTGTACTAGCGCACCCTTCTCTTTAATCCGTCTTGGCACTTGAATGTACCAGGACTTGTCGCGGAGAAAATTTTTCATATGGCCGATCATGCTTTTCATCGCATACGGTTCAAACGGAATACCCAAGCTGATGTCGTATTGCTGAAGCAAACGAATCAATGCCATTTGCCCCACTTGATAAAGATCCTCATATAGATCCGGACGGTTTCGGGCAATTTTGCCCGCAGCCATCTTGACCATAGGCTCATATTTCTGGATGAGAACGGTAGCAATCTCATTGTCTTTCGTTTCCTGATACTGACGTATCA
Source organism: Paenibacillus sp. FSL M8-0334 (assembly GCF_038000405.1). NCBI lineage: Bacteria > Bacillati > Bacillota > Bacilli > Caryophanales > Paenibacillaceae > Paenibacillus > Paenibacillus sp. FSL M8-0334. Next base: position 3,110,890 of record NZ_JBBOCH010000001.1, on the reverse strand, counting down.
GACTAACCGCTTCATCTCTGGACTCTGGGGGAGTCACTTTATCATTCATACATGCTCCTCGCTTCTTGCAAGTCGCTTGATGAGCGTGACCACGGTTCCCTTTCCAGTCACATTGGTCACGTTGACCTCATCCATGAGAGCCTCCATCAAATAAAAGCCCAGGCCTCCAACTTGCACCTCATTGAGATCTTTATCATGGAGCGTTCGGTTTCCGGCCGTTCCCACACCGTCGAAACTCTCCCCTTCGTCTCTGACCGTAATGGACAATGACTCACCGGCTACTTCAAACACAACCTCGACCATTCCGCCTTTCTGTCCGTATGCATATAGCACCGAGTTGTTACAGGCTTCCGACACCGCCACCTTCATATCCTCAATCTCTTCATACGAGAAACCCATCTTCGAGGCAATCCCGTATAAATTCAACCTCACAATATCTACATATTCGGCACTGGCAGGCAAACTAAGCGTAACTCTTTGTACTTCTGAATTCATTCTTTTCGATCCTTTCCTATTGGGAATTCTTCTGTGCTTGAAAGAACTTCGCAATACCCGTCATATCAAACAGCTTTTGAATTTGCGCAGGAACCTCTTCCACAGCAAAATTTGCCTTCATCCCATGTCTGGCTTTCAAGATCGACAGAAGAATACCAATTCCTGTACTGTCAATGTATGTCAATTCCTTCATGTTGACGATCAGATCAATTTCCGAATTGCCGACCAAAGGCTCCATCACCAGGCGAAAATCAGGAGCAACGGACAAATCCAGTTCGCCGCTCAAATATACTGTGCATCCACCTTCGCTCATCTTCGTTGTGGCATTGAATTTATCGTTGGTTTTTGTATTCATAGATACTCTCTCCCGAAATTTGTTTTCCCTACAAATTAACCCGTTATGGGGCAGATTGAAACAACTTAGCAACGAATCAGCCACTATCAATTATTGGCAATTCTCAACCATGGTTTATCCTGATCGCAGGGGCATCCTCCTGCCACTCCCGAAGCTTGGGATAACCGTAACGGGCCAGCATATGACGGACACCGCCAATATTGACCGGCTTGCTTATATAGTCGTTCATTCCCGCATCCAGACAGCGCTTCTGTATCCCTTCCATCACATTGGCTGTCATGGCGATGATCACGGGAGGATGATCCCTCAGCTCCGGCAATTTGCGAATGGAGCGTGTCGCTTCCAGCCCATCCATGACTGGCATTTGCAGGTCCATAAAAATAATGTCGTAGCGTTTCGAGCCCGAAACGAGGTCCACCGCTTCCTGGCCATCCTGGGCAACATCCGCCCCGAGTCCCAGCCTGTCCATCATGCTGACCATCAGCTTCTGATTCACCGGATGGTCATCGACCACGAGAATGCTTGGAGTCTCAGCGCTATGGACGCTGAATTTCTCAAGCTGCCGATCCTCCTGCGGATGAATGCCCTCCTCGGCATAAGCCTGAACCTGAATCGTAAAGACGAAGGTCGCTCCCTGCTCCTCCAACGATTCCACACTGATCTCTCCGCCCATCATCTGCACCAAGGATTTACAAATGGCAAGACCCAGTCCAGTTCCTCCATACTTCCGTGTCATGGAGGAATCCAGCTGGGAGAACGGTTTAAACAGTCGATCTAGCTTATCCGGCGATATGCCAATTCCTGTATCCTTAACTGTAAACTTGAGCTTAAGCTTTTCCTCTTCGCTGTCTGTAAGCGAGACGAGCAAATAAACGCCGCCCTTGTTCGTAAATTTGACCGCATTGGATACAAGATTCATCAATACCTGGCGCAGCCGGCCCATATCGCCGTACAGCATGCTTGGAATTTGCTCCTCGATAAAGTAGGAAAACTCCAGCTGTTTCTTGGAAGCTTCAGCCGAAAACAAGCCGAAGACCTCCTGGATACAAGGCATCAGTTCGAACGGATACTCTTCCAGCTCCATCTTGCCAGACTCCATCTTGGAGAAATCGAGGATATCGTTAATAATGTTGACCAGTGCATCCGCGCTGCCCCGAATGATGCGGGCATATTCCCGCTGCTCCTCCTCCAGGTCACTCTCCATCAACAGATCAATCATGCCGATGACCCCATTCATGGGCGTTCGGATCTCATGACTCATCATGGCCAGGAATTCGGTCTTGGCCTTGGCGGCAATCTCGGCCGCTTCCTTGGCCTGAACCAGCTCTTGGTTAATGCGTTCAAGCTCCAGTGTTTTTTGCTGAAGGAGCATCGACTGTGTCTTCAGTCTTTTATTCGTCTGATACATCGCTACAAATCCTTCAATCTTCGATTTCAGGATCTGTGGAATAAAAGGCTTGACCATATAATCGATCGCACCTGCTGAATATCCCGCAAATAAGTGCTCCGCCTCCTTGCTGTTGGCGGAGATGAAGATGATCGGAATATCCTTGGTTTTATCCCTTGCCTTAATCAGCCTTGCGGTTTCAATTCCGTCCATGCCAGGCATCTGCACATCCAGTACAATGACTGCGAAGTCATATTTCAAAATGTACCGCAGCGCTTCCTCCCCCGAGGTAGCCTTGACCAACGTATAATCCTTGCTGTCCAGGACTGCTTCCAGCGCCAGCAGATTTTCAGGACGATCATCTACCAACAAGATATGAATCGGTTCGTGAACCCCCATGGAATCCTCCTGTAAAATCCTATTTGATCTTCCGGTATATTTTCTCGGCCCGATCCAGTGTCTCGTATGAATCACTGTAACTGGTAAAGTGAATTGACTCTTTCGAGCCGAGAACCAAAATACCGAAGTGGCTCAGACTTTCATGAAATAGTCCATGTACGTGATCACGAAGCTCATCATTAAAATAAATCATTACATTCCGGCAAAAGATCACGTTAAATTCATTAAAAGAACCGTCTGTCGCCAGGTTGTGTTCCGCAAAAACCATATTCTTTTTCAGAAAAGGCTGAAAAATAACAGAGTTATACTTAGCTGTATAGTATTCGGAGAATGAGCGGGTGCCTCCGGCTTCCAAATAATTCTTGGTGTATTGCTTCATCCGCTTGATGTCGAACACGCCTTCCTTGGCCTGCTGCAGGGAACGGGCGTTCATATCGGTGGCATAAATTCTCGACTTCTCATAGAGGCCTTCCTCATGCAGCAGAATCGCCATCGAGTACACTTCTTCACCTGTCGAGCAGCCGGCGTGCCAAATACGGATGTAGGGATACGTCCGGAGCATCGGGACAACCTTCTGTCTGAACGTTAGGAACAGCTGGGGATCCCGGAACATTTCCGTAATCGGAATCGACAGATTGTAGATGAGCCGCTCGAAGCATGCGCGATCATGGAGCACTTTTTCCAGCAGCGCCGAGATCGTCTGCACACCCTCCGCATGGGCATGATGCCATATTCTCCGCCTCAGTGAAGGGAGCGCGTAATTGCGGAAGTCGTATCCGTAGAAGCGATGGACACCTTCCAGAAGCAGCTCAATTTCAATTTGCTCCAGCTCTTCCCCATGGCTGCCTTCCCACTCTTTCTCATCTGCTCGGCCACTTGATGACATTGTTCTTGCACCGCTTTCCTGAATATTTGATGACTAGATATATTATATTACCCAGATGCAAGAGCTACGAATACAGCCATACTCTCATAAGTGACAGCAGTTGCTCGGTCTGGATCGGCTTCTTCATGTAATCGGAAGCGCCCGCTTCAATACATTTCACCCGGTCTTCCTTCATCGCCTTGGCCGTCAACGCGATAATCGGCAGCTTCTCAAACTCCGGCATCTCGCGAATCCGGCGCATGGCTTCATAACCGTCCATTTCCGGCATCATCATATCCATCAGCACCAGATCGTAATCCGGATTCTTCTGGAGCATTTCGATCGCCTCGCGGCCATTCTCTGCAAACGTGACATCCATATTGTACCCTTCCAGCACGCTGGATAGTGCGAATACATTCCTTATATCGTCATCGACCAGCAGGATCTTCTTACCGTCGAACAGCTCTTCCTTGTTATGAAGCTTCTGCAGTATCTTCCGCTTGTCTTCCGGCAGATTCTCCTCTACCCGGTGCAGGAACAGCGTAGTCTCGTCCAGCAGCCGTTCAGGCGATTTCACGTCTTTGATGATGATCGATTCCGCGTATTTTCTAAGACGCGTCTCTTCCTTCGAATCAAGCTCCTTGCCGGTATAAATAATGATTGGCAGGTCCACCAAGTTCTCATCATCCCGGATCTGGTCAAGCAGATCGAAGCCGGTCATGTCGGTCAGCATTAAATCAAGAACCATACAATCATATCGTTGTTTGCGAAGCTCGATCAACGCCTCTCTGCCGGTCGATACAGCCGTAATGGAAACATCGTCGTGACCGATCAATTCAATAATGGAATGACGCTGAATATCGTCATCCTCCACTATCAGCAGATGCTTCACCGATTTTTCAGTATAGGAGGCGATATGGTTGAAGGCATTCTCCAGCGCCTCACGCGACGATGGCTTCTTCAAATAAGCGATCGCACCCATCATTAATCCCTGCTTCACTTCATCTACAACCGAAATGACATGAACCGGGATGTGCCGTGTGATTGCAGAGCTCTTCAGTTCGCCGAGCACCGACCAGCCATCAATGACCGGAAGCTGAATGTCCAGAATGATGGCATCCGGCTTGTACGTCTGCGCCATCTTCAGGCCGGTATCGCCCTGCAGGGCAACCAATGCCTTGAAGCCGCGGCCTCTGGCCATGTCCAGCAATATGCTGGCGAATTTAACATCATCCTCAATGATCAGAAGCACCTTGTCTGTCGGTCCAAGATCATTGCGGTCATCTTCAAGTTCAATCGGATGCTCCTCCGGCTTAGCCAGCACTCTTGGGGAGATCAATCTAGCCTTCGGCACAATAAGCTCCGCTCTGGCTGACTCCTCAGTTGTTGCAGCGGCTTCCTGAGCCGCGCTTGGTTCCGGAACGGCGGTGAGCGCTGGCAGGAACAGCGTAAAGCTGCTGCCCTTCCCTTCTTCTGTCTCCACCTGAATGCCGCCTCCGAGCAGACGGGACAGCTCACGGCTGATCGACAGGCCAAGCCCGGTTCCGCCGTACTTGCGGCTCGTCGTCCCATCCACCTGCTGGAAGGCCTCGAAGATCAGCTCGGTCTTGTCGGCAGGAATGCCGATGCCTGTATCGATTACCGAGAAGGCGATATAATCGGTATCCCGCTTGAGGAATGAAGGCAGTGCTGCCGGATTGGCCGATTTGACCGCCAGTTCCACAGAGCCGCTGTTCGTGAACTTGAAGGCATTGGACAGCAGGTTCCGCAAAATCTGCTTGATCCGGTGCCCGTCGGTTACAATGCTTTCCGGAACACGGTCCTCGATGCGGACATGGAGCTCCAGCTGCTTCCGGGAAGCGATCGGCGCAAAGTTCTGGAATACAAACCCTTCAATATCCCGGATATGAACTTCCTCATGATTGATCTCCATCTTGCCGGCATCCACTTTGGACAGGTCCAGAATCTCATCAATCATCTTCAGCAGATCCGCGCCCGACGTATGGATCGTCTGTGCATATTCAATCTGCTTCTGACTCAGATTACCTTCCTTATTCTCCGACAACAGCTGAGACAAAATCAGCAAGCTGTTGAGCGGAGTCCGAAGCTCATGCGACATATTGGCCATAAACTCGGATTTATACTTGGTGGTCATCGACAGCTGAAGTGCCTGTTGTTCCAATTGATGACGAGTACGTTCAAGCTCCTCGTTCTTCTCTTCAACCTCCTGCACCTGTTCTTCCAGCGCGCGGGTCTTGGCCTGCAGCTCGGTATTGTAATGCTCCAGTTCCTCCTGCTGACGCTGCAGCAATTCCTCGGAACGCTTGAGTGCTGCAGTCTGCTCCTCCAGATTTTCGTTGGAGCGACGAAGCTCTTCTTGCTGGGTCTGCAGCTCTTCGGATTGACACTGCAGCTCTTCCGTCAGCGCCTGGGATTCCCGCAGCAATCCTTCGACGCGCAGACGCCCTGTAATATTGTTAACGATAATGCCCAGCGATTGCGTCAGTTGCTGCAGCAGCTGCTCCTGAAGCGGGGAAATCGGCTCAAAGGAAGCAAATTCCACAACGCCCAGCACTTCGTTCTCAAACAGAATCGGATAAATCACAATCATGCCCGGCTTGGATGATCCCCATGCCGAGTGGATGTTCATATAGTCTTCCGGCGCACGTTCCAGCTTGATCGGCTTTTTGTCCAGCGCAGCTTGTCCGACAAGCCCTTCGCCAATCATAAACACATCCTTCGGCTCCTCGCCGCCCTCATGCGCATACGAGCCTTTCATTTCAAGCTTGTTCGGATGCTTGTCCTCCTGCCGGATATAGATAGCCCCGTATCGGCAGCCCAGCACCGGCGTGAACTCACTGATGAAGCGCTGGCCAACTTCTTCAAGCGAATTAATCCCTTCAAGCAGCTCGGTAATCCGGGCCATGTTGGAATTGATCCACGACTGATCTTTTTGCGCTTGGAGATAGGTTTCCTCCACCTTCTGTTTCTCCAGAATGTCCGCAGACAATTCCTTGAACACGCGCGCAACCTCGCCAAATTCATCCTTCGACGGCACCTTGATCCGGCTGATCGCCTTCAGCCTGCCCTCACCGAAGCTTTTCAGCATCAGAGATACCACGTTAATGCCGCGTGTAATGCTTGGCACGATCCACAGAATGACCAGGAATCCGAGCAGAAGACCGCCGCTCATTAAGTAAATGCTCATTTGGATCGAACGCTCATAAGCGGACTGGGCCAACTCAATATCCTCGGCAATTTTCTGATCCTCGTAATCCGCCAGCGCGTTCAGACTGCTCAGCATTTCCTCCTGAACCGCCTGCCCGCTGGTGATGCGAATCCGGTTGGCTTCCTGGATATCGCCAGCCTCCATCAGTTCCAATATGTGATTCTGATAGTCCACATAGCTTCCGACGGCATCATCAATTCGGGCCAAAAACTGCTGTTCCTCCGCACTTGTGACGCTCTGATGAAGTGTCCCATACAGCTCAAAAGCCCGGTCGGTCATACTTTGGATCTCATGTCTGCTCGCCTCGAAATTGTCGACCGTTCCTGTCGCAATCAGATTGGTGAGCGCGCGGGCCATGTTGTTCACTTCGCCCCGCATTTGGCTCGAATCCCTTACTTTCTGATAACGCTCTCCGTATATCGTATCCATCTGATCTCGCATGTAGCTTAATCTGTCGTAGCCGACCATAGTCAGAACGAGCATGAGACCAAGCAAGGTGGAAAAGCCGATGACTAGCTTGCTTCTTAATTTCATGACGCTTGTCCCTCTCCTTTATTTAAGACATACCCATACAAGACATTTATCATCTTCCCGCTCCTCGGACAAGTGGTCTACAAAAAATTGTGCCCTCATCTCCTCTTCTCTCCAGTCATGGGAACCGCCAAGCCGCTCCTGGAGGAAGCTTAGCTTCTCATCGTGTCCGCCGTCGACCAGCTCCAGCAAGCCATCCGTATACATCACCAAATGCCCCTGGCCTTCATAATGGAAGCTCCGCGGCTCCATCTCCTCAATCCGGTCAAACAAGCCGACAGGGCAGCAGCCCTGATCGAGTGTTACTACACTGCCATCCTCCTGGAAAAACAGCGCCGGCGGATGACCCGCATTGACATAATCGACCCGTTTCAATCGAGTATCTACTACTAAATAGATGGCGGTAAAATAATACTGAATGAGCTGCTCCTCAATATGCAGCTGATTAAACCGCCGATTCAATTCCTGGATCACCTTCTCCGGTTCCACGTAGGTCGTTACGGTGTCCTTCAATACCGAGGCGATAAACATGCAAAACAGGGATGAGGATATGCCGTGTCCCATCATATCCAGCAAGATGACACCATACCTGTCTTCACTGATCGGATACCAGGCGTACAAGTCCCCTGCCAGCTCCGCTGACGGCTGATACAGGGCATGAATTTCGACCTGATCGTTCACAATCGGGGAACTGAGCACCGCGTTTTGCACCATCGCCGCCAGCCTCAGCTCATCCTGAACCCGCTGCTCCCGCTCCTTGTGCCAATCTTTCTCATGCTTCAACCGCAGCGCCAGACGGATTCTGGCCATGAGCTCCACCTTGTTGATCGGTTTCGTAACATAGTCCATTGCCCCGGCATCCAGCGCTTCAGCCAGCTTCTTGGAATCGCCAACAGCCGTCACCATAATGATCGGAATATCCTTCAAATGCTCATACTGCTGGACGATCCGGCAAGCCTCGATCCCGTCCATCTCCGGCATCATCATATCCAGCAAAATCAGATCGATCCCGACTCTGCCCGGACGAAGCGCGTCCGTATGATCGCCGATCCCCAGATGCTCCAGCATATCAAGGGCGGAGGAAGCAGCCAGCGTATCCCGGAAGCCTTCCTTTTTCAAAATTTCGCGTATGATAATAACGTTAGTCGGATTGTCGTCTACGATTAATATTTTCATGTTCCGCTCCTTTAACGATGACTGATTCCCCGTAAGTGTCATTATGAATTTCATTATACTACAACCGAATTATGGGATCGGTTGTGCAATTTCAGGAATCTATGAAATCAATCAAGCAAGGGTATAACCCACTAAACCCACTACATGTTAAAAACATAGATAAGGAATGGGACAGATCAGGGTCCCATTCCTTATCTATGTCTTAGATTATATCTTCTGCCCATGGCACGACACCGGCATTTGTTCGAGTATGGGGCAGTATCGAATTCATTCATCATTCTTCACTGCAATAACAAGTACTTTGCCAATATCCAGCTGCTTTTCATAGAAAGCGGCCTCCGCTGCGGTGAAGCCCAGCGATTCGATCTTGGCGCGCAGCTCATCGCCTCTGGAACGAAACAGGTTCGCAAACGAGCCAAACAGCCCTTCCTCTTTCATTCCAACCTCGCGGCTTCCGGCCACCTCGGCGATTTTACTTGTTTTGTCGGAATCATGTGCAAGCACATAGATTTGATCTGTCGTGTAGCCGGATTGATGCAGATTCTCTATTTCCTGAGCGGCGAGGGTGCCGTTCTCTACAACTTTAGCATATGATTTCGTATTGGTGGATGACATATGTCGAAAACCTCCCCTAATAGCGCTCCATAATCACCTACAGGATATAGGTCCATTAGATATTAACCACTTTCAGTCGGTCTGAAACACTTTTTTTATTCTATATGTGAGAAAAATAAATCGATTCCTGTAATATGACCGCTATCCCGATTCATAAATACCTTCAGTGCTTCGTTTCCCCGAACGTACACATCCCCGTCCTCGGCTGCATGGTCGGGCTGCCCGAGAAAAGCATGAATATCACGGATTGTCATCGGAACAGGCTGCCCATTCAACTGAAACTCTCCCGCTGAAGGCTTGACATGTACATATTCCGTTCGGTCATGATCGATTCCGATTTCCATATGATCATAATGCAATACGGTAACATGCTGGATCGGGTCATCCTTTATCGCCGCAGGAGCACCCAGTTTGTGCACAATTTCAGTCTTGGTGTCGTTTAGGTCCACTCCGTTCAAGGACATGGGCTCATCCTGTACCACTTCGCGATCATTAAGGAGTCTGAATGGGCTGGCGGTATAAGCGGCATCGTTATCTGGTATGCCCGCCGAACTGACGACCGGCGCGTCAGCCTCTCCTCCTGTTGACAGCAGCATCGTCATGAGCAGCAGTACGATCGTCCGCATACTCCCTCCTCCTTCCTGTCCGAATCCGTGTGTCCGGTGCTAACGCACAAGCTGGCTTGTTGTTCTTTCTCCGTACGTGTACATCTTCTTATCTGGCTCTCTGGCGGCGGAAGCTGTTCCACAGTCCGACAGCCATATCGACATAGCTTAGCCAATTGCGGCCCTTGGTCGTTTCCCGAGACGCTTCATACACCGATTCGTAGGATTGAATGGTGCGATCCTGCTTCGTTCCAGGCTCAGGCAGCGAGCGCTCCCTGACCGCTTCCTGCTGAGGCTCGGCAGGCTTGTGCTTGAATCGGCTGACCATGCCAGCAGATACCTGCTTCACTGCATAGCTGACCTCGCTCAATGCCTCGCCCAAGTTTTTCACGGTATCCATAACCGGATTAATCTGCTGCATTTTATGTTGAATATCCACTGCAATATCATTGGTATTCCGAATCGTCTGTTTCACCTCATAACTTAATTCGTCCACCGTCTTCTGAACATCCTGGAGCGTCTGCGTTACTTTGTCGAGTGACTGGGTTGCTGCTTTAAGTGTTCTAATCAGGAAAAAAACGAGCACCGCAAAAGCGACAGCAATGACGGCTACGCTGATTTGGGTTAGCATTCTATCCAACCTCACTTTCAGTAATGTTGTCATCGGATACCCCATAGTTACCCTTTGGGGAGAAGCCCGAATCAGCGGCACAACAAAAAGAAGGGAGCTCCACCCGCAGCTTGCGGGGGAATTCCCTTCTTCGGATCACTTCGTATTTCAGGCGGTAATTACACAGCTGCTGGCGCCTCCGTGTTGCCCGCGGTTCTCGGCTCCTCGGCCGGCGTAGTCTTCTTAATAAAGAATGCCAGCAGCAAGGAAACAACGGTGATCCATGTCGCAATGACAAACGCATAGTTAATGCCGTAAATGGTCGATTCATGGGCAACCTGGAGCATATCGGCCTGATTCTGCGGATTAAATTGTCCGGACTGAACCATCGCTGCCCCGCGGCTTTCCGCCTGGGTAGCCATAATCGTTACCAGAATCGCGGTTCCGATCGAACCGGAAACCATGCGCAGCGTGTTGGACATTGCCGTGCCATGGGCGTTCATGCTCTGTGGCAATGCGTTCAAACCGGCGGTCTGGATCGGCATCATCAGCAGTGACATCCCGAACATCCGCGCGGTATAGATCATCATAATATGCCCATACGACAGCGTTTCGGTCAAATTACTGAACTCCCAGGTCGTAATCGCCGTAATCAGCAAGCCTGCAACCGCCAGCCACTTGGCGCCAACCTTGTCGAAAATCGCCCCTGTAATCGGGGACATAATGCCCATTAGAATCGCTCCTGGAAGCATCAACAGGCCGGATTCCACTGGTGTGAAGCCCCGGATTTGCTGAAGATATATCGGGAGCAGGATCATGCCTGCGAACATCGCCATGGTAACAATGACGTTGATCAAGGTCGTTAATGTAAACATGTTGTACTTGAATATTCGGAATTCCAGCATCGGTACCTTGACCGTCATCTGGCGCCATACAAACAGGACCAGCCCGATCACACCCGCAGTCAGCGTTGCAATGACGGTTGTGCTGGACCATCCGTTGTTGCCAGCGTCACTGAAGCCGTACAGCAAGCCGCCAAAGCCGATCGTCGACAAAATGATGCTGAGTGTGTCGAGCTTCGGCCGGCTTACTTCGGTCACGTTCTTCAGGAAGAACACACCGATCAAAGTTGCGATGATCGAAAACGGCAAAATCATGTAAAACAATACTCGCCATGTGGAGTGCTCAACGATATATCCCGATAACGTCGGGCCGATGGCCGGGGCAAAAATCATGGCGATCCCCATCATTCCCATCGCCTTGCCGCGGTTCTCAACAGGGAATATATTCAGAAATACGACGGTCATCAGCGGCATAATAATCCCTGCTCCCGCTGCCTGGACAAGGCGACCTGTCAGCAGAAAGCCGAAGTTCGGGCTGATCGCGCATATGAGCGTTCCAAGTGAAAACACGCTCATCGCCGTAATAAAAAGCTGCCGCGTTGAAAAACGGGCGATCAAAAACGCCGTGACCGGAATCAGAACCCCGTTCACCAGCATGAAGCCCGTGGTCAGCCACTGGGCAATGGTCGGTTTAATATCCAGACTGGTCATAATGCTCGGCAAAGCGACGTTCATTAGGGTCTGGTTCAGTATCGCTACGAAAGCACCGATCATCAATGCCGCGATGATCGGCCCTTTCTTGATGTTCTCACCCTTGTGAGCCGCAATAGGGGTGCTCATGTAAATATCACTCTCTTTCCTTCACGAAATGATGTTGAATAACTTCTGCTCATATCAGCCATAAATTCAGTAAAATCTTGTTCCCAAAAAAACTCAGTCATCGGAGCCGACTTGACCGTGAATCGTTTCAATGTTCTCGATAATCTTGCGGTATATGATCCGCAGCTGCCGAATCTCCTCCTCCGTCAAAAAACCGTACAGCAGTTCCGAAAGCTCGGCGCGCTTCTTATCCAGCTGCCGGATCAACTCACGCCCTTGATCCGTAATTTCCAGATACACAACTCTCCGATCCTGGGAATCACGAACCCGGCGAGCATATCCCCCTTCGATCAGCTTATCGGATATGCCGGTGACCGCGCCGCCCGTGACATGGATCGTATCCGCCACGTCAGACAGCCGCATCGCCCCAAGTTCATTCAGCTTCTCAAGCGTGGTAAATTGACTTCTTCCCAGCTTCGGGAAGCCCTCCTTCTGCCATTCGCTCTGGACGGTGCGCAGCATCTTCTTAAATAGCATCTCCACTTCCAGGATGTCGTTCTGGATGGACATTGTAAGATTACGCCCCTTTTCCTGCCCCAGCCTCGCTATTCATAAAGTTATGGTGACTCCTTTTTAAATAGTTTAGAACTAAAGCATTTATTACTAAACAAAATTGATTATAATCCTGCTATCGATCCATGTCAATGTTTACATAATTATAATTTTCATATTGTTTTCTGAAAATTGATGGAATAAAAAAAGACCCGGTCCGGTTGCCCTTCCCGAGTCTGCTTCATGATCTAATCCTTCGTTGTTGCGTGTGTGTACTTCCGTTATTTTAATAATAAAGGCAATGATGTCCAGTCCAGCTTAAAGGACAGCTTCATGCCATCCTGCAAAAATTCAACGTCCCTTACAGTAACAAGATCCGGCAAATGTTCTTTCAGCGATACTTGAATGTCAGAAAGATGGAACCACGACGTTGGGACATCGACCCCCCGAATCGTTGTAGCCTCATGCTTGAGATAAATAAAGCTCCCGTCAGCCGTCATATGAAACTGCAGCAGAGCCCCGAACGGAAGCAGCCCCCAGCGGCCATTGATATCGGCCAGCATCGTATCTCCATCCATTCTGAATGCAGCGCCGGTGATTTCTACGCCCAGGTCATGTTCTCTCAAATACTGAATCAAATTTTTCTTCGATAGGTTCCCTACCTCTTCGGGCGTCAAGATCATTTGTGCCTCTCGCGTCTCTACCATTTGCAGCAGCTTCGGTTTAAAATCGACAGCGCGGTATCCGAGATCCAGCTTCTGCGTCGGAGAGATAAACCACACTCCTGCCCCCAATATGGCGATGATCAGAATCAGCAATGTCAGCCAGATTCCACCTCGTCTTTTCCTCGGACGACTCATTGATTTCCCCTCCACAAAAGATACCGTTGTAGGACAACCTCTCTCTATGGTTTTCCTCCCAAAGTATATATGAAATGAGGAAGCTTGTCACATTTTCAGATCACTCTTCCCTGCTCCCTTGGTTCATGTCATCCATTTTGTGGTATTACGATACTGATCAGAATACTACAACGCTTACAAGGAGGATGTACCATGAACAAAAAGAACACTCTAGCCATCACCACCGCTTTGACGCTGGCCTTGTCGATGACTGCTGTTGCAAGCGCAGACCCGGTTACGGGCACCGTTACGGAGGCTACATATGAGCCAATCCAGAGCGAACCGATCATCAAGCCGGAACTGGTTGTGTTGTTCCCATCCGAGGATGTTATTTTGACGGAAGTTGCGTATTTCTACAATACGCCTAACGGAGTAAAAATCGGTGCCCTGGCCCCGCAAAAGGTGAAAACGACAGGAGAGCGCATCACGGTAGCTGGCGGTGAATGGGTAGAAATCTACACTTGGCTTGGCAAGGCCTGGCTCTTCGTGGATCAAACTTAATCTTCATGAATATAGTACATCCCGGATTCCATCAACTGGAGTCCGGGATGTTTGTCATGCGCTCGTGGCCCCCCTGTTCAGAGCGTTATCAAGATGGGGAACGATCGGCTTGGTCCGCCCCCAATTTCGGGTGGTCCGCCCTTGGCTCCACATGGATGTGGACGCTCATAATGTTATGCAGCTTCTCCATCTTCTCCTCGATCAGGTCACTGATATGATGGCCTTCGCGCACACTCAGCTCCGGATCAACCTCAATAACGACATCAACCAATACATGATTGCCGTGAATTCTGGCTTTCACATCTTTAATGCCTTCTACGCCCGGTGTGCGGGCAATGCTCTCTTTCAGGTCAGACAACCGGTTCTCATCAAATCCGTCAGTCAGGCTATGTGTGCTGTCCTTGAATATTTCCCATGCTGTTCTGCAAATAATGATCCCGACGGCAATCGCAGCGAGCGTATCCAGCCATGGGTATCCGAACTGGGAGCCGATGATGCCTACCGCTGCGCCCACACTGACCAGCGCATCCGACAGATTGTCCTTCGCAGCAGCCATCAATGCCTGACTATCAATTTGGCGTGCGAGATTGCGGTTGTAGCGATATACGCCGAGCATGGCCAGCGCACACACTGCAGCTACAGCAGCTGACATCAGATCCGGCGTGCCCTTGCCTCCGGTAAAGAAGGACCGGAAGCCCTCCACCAGCACCTGAATGCCCACCACCGCCATGATGAACGAAGCGATTAATGCCGCAACCGTCTCTGCTCTCATATGGCCATAAGCATGATCGGAGTCCGGCGGCTTCTGGGAGATGCGCAGTCCAATCAGCACGGCGGCTGACGCCACGATGTCAGTCAAGTTATTAAACCCGTCAGCCAGAAGTGCGCTTGAGGCGAACATGTACCCGCTGACGAGCTTGGAAACGGACAGAACCAGGTAGGCAGCAATGCTGACCCAAGCCCCTCGCTCCCCTTTTTTTATGTTGTCATATGCGTTCACCCTATGATCTCCTTTGCCCATTCGATGTGCGAGAACAAGAAACTGCAGCCTCACGATTATTCCAGCCGAAGCTCTTCATACGGCTGACAAACACACGCACGCTTGCTTGCGACAAAGATTCGTCGCGGCGTAATATTTAATATAAATTATTGTTACCCTTGTATGCATTTTTAAAAAGGAATAAAATGAGGACAATCCTACATAAGGAGGATGCTGTCATGACTGAAAATGAGCATTCCCGTAAAATTAACCTGGCTGATGCGATCCGCCAAAAGCTTGAGCAGAAAAAGCAGCAGAGCGCATCCCAAAAGCCCGGGCATTTCCAGCCCGGATCATCCTCGAAAATGAAAAGCCAAAACAACAAAAAACCGAACAACCAGCGGCGGCGCACTGGCGGATCGTAAGCCACATGTGATGCTCTTGCAGCTTCGTTCTCACGAGGCAGCAAGACAAGCCGCACCCCCGGTATCCCCTGCTGCCAAGGCAGATGAGCCGGACGAGAAGGTCGAAGACAGGCGTATGCTGATTCTTCGGCCTTTTTAATACCGTATACCGCGTCCCTTCCTCTTCCACAGTACTTAGAAAGACACACAAAAGGCCTGCAAGATTCATACTCTTGCAGGCCTTTCATATCTCGGAGAACCGGGTTCGGCAGATTAAGCCTCCACCGGATACATGCTTGCGCGCAGCGCCTTGATCTCTTCGCTTTCGAGATACTCGTCATAGCTCATCACGCGGTCGATCACACCGTTAGGCGTAATCTCGATGATGCGGTTGGCAATCGTTTGAATGAACTGATGGTCATGGGACGTGAACAGAATCGTGCCGTCAAAGTCGATCAGACCGTTATTCAGCGCCGTAATGGATTCGAGATCCAAGTGGTTGGTCGGCTCGTCAAAGATAAGCACGTTGGCACCGTTCAGCATCATCTTGGCCAGCATGCAGCGCACCTTCTCGCCCCCGGACAGAACGCTTGCCTTCTTCAAGGCTTCCTCACCGGAGAAGAGCATCCGACCGAGGAACCCGCGCAGGAATGTCTCATCCTGATCATGGGAGTACTGGCGAAGCCATTCCACCAGGTTCAGGTCAACCCCGTCAAAGTATGCGGAGTTATCCTTCGGGAAATATGCCTGCGTTGTTGTGACACCCCAGCTGTATTCACCGGCGTCCGCTTCACTCTCGCCCATCACAATCTGGAACAGCGTCGTCTTCGGAATGCCGTTCGGACCGACAAATGCGATCTTATCGCCTTTGTTCACAACGAAGCTGACATTATTAAGAACCTTCTCGCCTTCGATCGTTTTGGTGATGCTGTCCACGGTCAGCAGCTGCTTGCCTGCCTCACGCTCCGGCTTAAAGTTAAGGAACGGGTATTTACGGTTTGAAGGGCGAATGTCCTCCAGCGTAATTTTGTCCAGCTGCTTCTTCCGGGAAGTCGCTTGCTTCGATTTCGAAGCATTCGCCGAGAAGCGTTGGATAAACGCCTGCAGTTCCTTGATCTTCTCTTCCTTCTTCTTGTTCGATTCCCGCTGGAGCTGAAGCGCCAGCTGGCTGGACTCGTACCAGAAGTCGTAGTTGCCGACGTACAGCTGGATTTTGCCGAAATCGATATCTGCGATATGGGTACATACCTTGTTCAGGAAGTGCCGATCGTGAGATACCACAATAACGGTGCCTTCATAATCCATGAGGAAGTTCTCCAGCCACTGAATCGATTCCAGATCCAGGTGGTTGGTCGGCTCGTCAAGGAGCAGGTTATGCGGACGCCCGAAGAGCGCCTGGGCCAGGAGCACCCGCACCTTCTCGTTGCCGCTCAGCTCTGCCATCTTCTTGTCGTGCAGCTCGCGCGGAATGCCGAGACCAATCAGGAGTGCGGATGCGTCCGACTCGGCTTCCCATCCGTTCAGCTCCGCGAACTCGCCCTCCAGCTCACCGGCACGCATGCCGTCTTCCTCGGAGAAGTCCGGCTTCGCGTACAGCGCATCCTTCTCTTTCATGATCTCATAGAGACGCGCATGACCCATAATTACCGTCTCCAGAACCGGATAATCGTCATATTCATAATGGTTCTGCTTCAGAACAGCCATTCGCTCACCCGGCGTCATGTGCACCTCGCCCTGGTTCGGTTCAATCTCGCCGGACAGAATCTTCAGAAAAGTCGATTTCCCCGCACCGTTGGCTCCGATAAGTCCGTAGCAGTTGCCGGGAGTGAACTTTATATTTACGTCTTCAAACAGTGCTCGTTTTCCATAGCGGAGCGTTACGCCGCTTGTACTGATCATTAAGCATTACCATCCTTTTTAAACTATTGGTTTATTTGCACATTATAGCATAAGTGACACCGCGAACGAAGTATGTAAGATTCGACACCGAGGATGGAAGCACAATAAAACCTCCTGTACCAGGCGGCATACCACCAATAAGGTACAGAAGGTTATCCATTTTTTTATATTGAAGGAAGCCGTTGTCTAGGATTGCACACTGCGTCTCTCCGGCTGAACCTTGAACGTCTCGCCGTATTTCAGCACCCGTACCCGTTCCTCTGCAATGCCGAGCCGCTTCCGCTCCGCCTCCAGCCGCTCCAGCGCCTCTTGCGCCGTATCGTCCGCCAGCTTGAACGTGCCGTAATGCATCGGGATCATCGTCTCGGCCCCTACGTCAAGAAAAGCCTGCAGCGCTTCCTCCGGATTCACATGCTGCGATGTCATAAACCATTCCGGCTCATAAGCGCCGATCGGCATTAAGGCAAGGTGGATATTGAATCGTTCCCCGATCAGCTTAAAGCCCTGGAAATACCCGCTGTCACCGGCAAAATATATGTTCGGAGGCAGAATCCGGGTCTGCTGCTCCGCAGCTGGCTTCTCCCCGCCTTCGGCAGCCTCTGAAGCACTCTCGGGGCTTGAAGCGCCTGAATTGGCATCCTGCGCAATCGGCTCCAGCACGAATCCGCCCCAATGCGACGTATTCGTATCAAACGGTGTACGGCGGGTCCAGTGCTGTGTAGGAACAAACGAGATTTTGACACTGCCAATTTCCGCTGTTTCCCACCACTGCAGCTCCATTACGCGCCGAAAGCCTTTGCTCAGCATTTTGCGTTTCAATCCTACCGGCACGATAATTGTGGTACCTTCCCGGTACAGCTTGCGGATCGAAGCGATATGCATATGGTCGTAATGGGAGTGGGAGATCAGAATGATGTCCAGCGGCGGAATATCCTGAATCGGAATTCCCGGCTCGCCAAGACGCTTCGTAAACGCCATTCTTCGCGCCCATACAGGATCTGTAACGATATTCATCCCTTCATACTGAATGAAGAATGTAGCATGTCCGACCCAGGTAACGGAAGCTTCGTGCCGGTTGCTGTGCAAATACTGAAGATCAGGCGTCATGTTCGGTATGACATAGGAGTAATCCTTTTTCTTCTGGCGACGTTCTTCCCGCCACTGTCTGAATTGCTTCAGGGTTTTATCCGTACTAACATTGTCGATGTTGTTATAGCGGATTCTTGGCATGCTGCCCCTCCTTCCATTACCTGTATTTTACCCTTTTTACCCCTGGCGGCTCAACTTACATTATTTATGATTCTTCGTTATGACAGGCGGCAAGTCAGCTTGTTCCTAATCTGAAGGGTCCTTGTATTTCAGGGCGTATATAGCCATGAATATAACAGCTGCACACACGGTTACCAGCGGCAAAATAAAGATGTGAAAGTCTTCCACGCGCCTCATCCCTTCTTGGCGGATTTACCGCGAATGTAGTTGGCATCAAACAGAAACAGTCTCATCAGCAGCAAAAGCGACGGAATCAGCACGCATAACCCGAGCACAAATGCAGCGATCAGCGCAATGGCCATCGCATCGTTTGTAATGCTCTCATGAATGCTGATGTAATCGTAGAGCACATACGGCAGATGCGAGCGCCCGTAACCGTACCAGGCAAAGGCGAACTGCAGCATAACCATAATGAAGGCCAGGCCCAGCCTTATTTTCCTCCATACAAGATAAACCGCAATGGCGAAGCAAATAAAGGAAGCAATAAACATCCAAGCGATATCGACCATGTTCTGAAAATGCACCGGGTTCTGATGGTTAAGTTGAAAAAAGGCAAACACCGATGCCAAAATCGTCGGTCCGCTCCATGCCAGCGCATAAGCCCTCACGACGCCGAAGGCCGCTTCGTCCCCTGCCCGGTTCGCGTAATAGGTCAGAAACATCGCTGAAATATACAGCACGCTGACCAGCGCCAACAAAATGACGGACCAGGTATACGGGTTCGCAAAAAAACGGAGCCAATTCAGGGTGACGATGCCGTCATGCTCATGAATGATGCCGCCCTCGGAAATGGCGAGAATGGTAGACAGTGCCGCCGGAGTTAGCAGCCCGGTAGCTCCGTAGAGCGCCATGTGAACAATGTTGTTCTCGATCTGGGTGCCGTAGGTGTGGTAGGCGTAATAGGCCCCTCGAATGGCAAGGAGAACAAGCGCCAGACTGCCCGGAACGAGCAGCGCCGTGCCATAATAGTAGGCCGAGTCGGGAAAGAAGCCGACCAGTCCCACCACAAAAAAGATCAGAAACACGTTGGTCACTTCCCACACCGGGGACAGATAGCGCTGGATGATGTTGTGGATTTTATTCTGATGGCCTGTCAGAACGCTGTAAAAGCTGAAGAAGCCGGCGCCGAAATCAATGGAGCCAATCAGCAAATAACCGAACAGAAATGTCCACAGGACGGTAATCGCAACGATTTCGTAGCTCACTGGCCGTCGCCTCCTTCAATTTCAAGCCCCTGGGCCTCGATCTCTTCCTCTGCCTTCCGGTTGCGGAACAGCTGGCTCAGCACCCGCACGGCCGAGACGCAAAGCACCAGATAGAGCAATATGAACAGCACCAGCATCCAGCCGACGCTTGGCGACGTTGTAGCCGCTTCCTCCACCTTCATATATCCCCGCAATATCCAAGGCTGTCTGCCGATTTCGGCGAGGAACCATCCCAGCCAGATGGCGCTCATCGTAAGCGGCCCCAAAGCCAATATACTGAGCAGGAGCCATTTTGGATAAGGCTTTTTGCCAGGAAGTTTCTTGCGGAACATGTAAAGCAGCGGAATCAGCACAATCAGCATCCCGATGGTCACCTTCAGATCAAAGTAATAATGGATGGACAGCGGCGGTCGCTCATCTTCCGGAAAATCATTCAGCCCGATGACCTCGGTGGCCGGGTTGTTGCCGGCTAGAATGCTTAAAGCATATGGAATCTCCAGCCCGAATCGAACATTGTGATCCTCATCGAGCACCCCGCCATATATAAGCGGCGCGTACCGCATCGTCTCGAAGTGCCATTCCATGGCCGCCAGCTTCTCCGGCTGATATTTAGCCAGAAACTTGCCCGAGAAATCTCCAATCGTGACGGTGGCGATCGCAAATACGAAAGTGGCGATCACCGACAGCTTGAGCGCTTTTCTAAAATAGACATGGGTTCGTCCCCGAAGGAGGCTGAAAGCAGCGATGCTGGCCAGCGCCCCCGCGCTTGTGGTATAGGCGGAAGCCAGCACATGGCTGACCTTGGTCGGCGTGGCCGGATTGAACATCGCGACAAACGGGTTCACATTCGTAAATACCCCGTCCACCAATTCGAAACCCTGCGGCTGGTTCATAAACGCGTTCATGCTCGTAATGAAGAAGGCCGATGCCGAGGAGCCGATCGCCACCGGAATGAGGAGCAGCAGATGCATGGCTTTATTTTTGAAACGGTCCCATGTGTACAGGTAGATCCCAAGGAATATGGCCTCCACAAAAAAGGCAAAGGTCTCCATAAACAGCGGCAGCGCGATCGCTTTACCCGCAACCCGCATAAATGTCGGCCACAGCAGACTCAGCTGCAAACCGATGGCCGTGCCTGTCACTACACCGACGGCTACCGTAATGACATAACCCCGCGCCCACCTTCGGGCAAGCAGCGTATAATGGAAATCCCCCGTCCGTATCCCTCTCCACTCCGCCAGCGCCAGCATGATCGGAATCCCAACCCCGATGGTTGCAAACACGATATGTACAAACAAGGTCAAACCGAACAAAATCCGGCTCATTAATACTGGGTCCAGAAACGACATTCAGGTTCACTCCTCGATGATGGCTTCAATAGCTTCAGTAGCCTTTCTAGCTTTGATACGAATGTCATGCGAAAAACGGGTGGCGTCAGCCAAAATAATGCAGCATGCGCAAGCAGGCCTTTACGGTTGCGTACAGCATGATCGCCGCGGCTATAAAGCAAACGATCGCCAGCTTCTTCTCCTGTCCTTTGTGCATGAGTCACACAACCTCCCGATGGAAAATGAATGTACAACTGCAAAAGGTTAGCCAGTATCAGTTTTACAAGTGTTTCCTCTTTTTATCCAAAGTCGAGGGAAATTGTGTGCGAAAGCAGGCGGGATGTTTTTTCTGTCAATGAAAAAAGGTACAATAGAGCCAAAGGAGGCTGAAAAATGCAATGAAAATCACTTTTATCGAACCTACCCCGAGCCCGAACTCCATGAAGCTTCATCTTGATGAGACGCTGGAGCCCGGGATCCGAAAAACATATACACTAGACAATGAACGCTCCGCCCCGGCCTGGATTCGGCAGCTGCTGCATATCCCTGGCGTCAAGAGCATTTTCCATACCGCCGATTTTATCGCCCTCGACCGGAAAGGCAATGCGGAATGGCCATCCATCCTTGGTGCTGTGCAGGAGATGTTCGGCCAGGAGGGCTTGACCGAAGGGCTGAACAATGACGAAGAGGGCTTTGCCTTCGGTGAGGCGCAGGTGTTCGTTCAGTTCTTCCGCGGCATCCCGATGCAAATCCGGGTCAAGAGCGGCAACCGCGAGGAGCGGATCGCCCTCTCCTCCCGCTTTACGGAGGCGGTAACCGAGGTAGCGACCGCCACGCTCATCAAGGAACGGAAGCTGAAAGATTATGGCGTTCGCTATGGTGAGCTTTCGGAAATAGCCCGCGAGGTGGAGCAAGAGCTTGAGGCAGCGTTCCCGCAGGAGCGTCTGGACAAGGTTGTTGCCCAGGCTATCGCACACGGGGCCAGCGATGAGGAATTTGTGGAGCAGCGGCGGAAGCTGACCGATGCGGAAATGGAAGCCGCGCTGCAGGATGAAGACTGGCGGGTGCGTTATGCCGCGCTGGAGGTGCTGGAGCCGACCGAGCAGCATATCCCGCTGCTGCGCAAGGCGCTTCATGATCCGAAGATGCAGATCCGCAGGCTGGTAGTCGTCTATCTCGGGGATCTGCGCACGCCGGAAGCGATGGAGCTTCTGTATGAAGCGATGCGGGATGACTCGCCGGCCGTTCGGCGTACTGCTGGTGATACCCTCTCCGACATCGGCGATCCGGCAGCAACGCCGGTCATGACCGAGGCGCTGAAGGACAGCAGCAAAATTGTACGCTGGCGCGCAGCCCGCTTCCTGTACGAGGTTGGCACTGAAGTGGCCAGACCTGCCCTGGAGGAAGCGGCCGATGATCCGGAATTCGAGGTTAGCCTGCAGGCGAGAATGGCGCTGGAGCGCATTCAGTCCGGCGAAGAAGCCGCCGGCACCGTGTGGCAGCAGATGGCCAAGCGCTCCAAATCCTAAATGTCACAGAAACGCCTCACATGATGGGGCGCAAGTAAATTTAACCATTGCATCTAACACTTCATGTGATATATACTAGGAATCTCTTGTGTACGGATGTGTCAATAACTCTAAGCATCCGCAGTCATCCAACACCATATATAGTACGGAATGATCCGATACATCTATATGTGGCGTCTATATCGGATGCGAAGCGATTGTTGTTGGCAATCCTGGGAAAATCAAATATGAGATAGCCTCATCATTCCTACGATGAGGTAGAGGTTGCGGACGTGATCAGTAAGCGTGTGAAGGCGAAGAGGAGCCGATGAAGCACGGGTGAAAGGCGCGTCTGCCGAAGTGTGGGGGAATCACTCTTGGCCCCCATGCTGGGGCCGTTGTCGAAAGAAACGGAACTGTCACGGAGCGCCTGCATGTTCATCTATAATGTGAACAGCCGGCGGGCAACCGTGTTGCGCTATCTTCTGGAAGGTTTGGTGCGGCGTCTATGAAACAGACCGCAGGTAACAACCTGCGGTCCTTTATGTTTTTCTACGCAAGAGATCATCCCGTATATGGGAAGCAGCGGGTCTGCATGGTTCATGCAGTTGAAGGATTGTACCTTTGTCCGTCTCGCATGGCATCATGAGCCCTTAATTTCGTATAGAGGAGTGTTAGGTTTTGAATCGTAAGACATCTACACCGGCGACATCGCTGAAGCCGAGCTTCAAGACGCGGCATATGACGATGATCGCCCTTGGCGGCTCCATCGGCACCGGGCTGTTCCTGGCCAGCGGCGGAGCCATATCGTCGGCAGGACCGGGAGGCGCGCTCATCGCTTATGCGGCCGTCGGCCTTATGGTATATTTCCTGATGACCAGTCTCGGAGAACTGGCTACGTATTTGCCGGATTCAGGCTCGTTCAGTACGTATGCATCCCGCTATGTCAGCCCCGCCTTCGGCTTTGCCGTCGGCTGGAACTTCTGGTACAACTGGGCGGTTACCATCGCCGCAGAGCTGGCGGCAGCGACGGTCATCATCAAATTCTGGTTCCCGGACAGCCCCTCCTTCCTGTGGAGCCTGCTGTTCCTGGGCATTATGTTTGGACTGAATGTGTTGTCAGCCAAAGGCTACGGAGAGTCCGAATACTGGTTTGCCATGATCAAAGTCGTGACGGTGATCGTCTTTCTGATCGTGGGTGTGCTCATGATCTTCGGCATTCTGGGCGGCGAAGCGGTCGGCTTCTCCAACTTCGATCTTGGCGGCGGGCCTGTGCACGGCGGATTCTTTGCGCTCATTGGCGTGTTCATGGCGGCAGGGTTCTCCTTCCAGGGCACGGAGCTGATCGGCGTGGCCGCCGGGGAAAGCGAGAATCCGCGCAAGCATGTGCCGCAAGCGATCCGCCAGGTGTTCTGGCGCATCCTCATTTTCTACATTCTTGCGATCTTTGTCATTGGCTTGCTGATCCCTTACACGCATCCAAGCCTGCTTCAATCGAGCATTGACAGCATTAGTGTCAGCCCGTTCACACTGGTGTTTGAACGAGCCGGGCTTGCCTTCGCCGCATCCGTCATGAACGCGGTTATCCTTACTTCGGTTCTGTCTGCCGGAAACTCGGGCATGTATGCTTCAACCCGGGTGCTGTACGCGATGGCCAAGCAGGGGCTTGCTCCTAAATGGCTCAGTCGTCTGAACCGGAGAGGTGTTCCTGTTGCCGCACTGATCGTGACAGCATCTGTCGGCATGCTCGCTTTCCTGGCTTCCTTCTTCGGCGACGGTGTTGTCTACATCTGGCTGCTGAATGCATCGGGCATGTGCGGCTTCATTAACTGGCTTGCGATTGCGGTAAGTCATTACCGTTTCCGCAAAGCCTTCCAGGCACAGGGGCGGGACCTTCGTGAGCTGCCGTTCCGGGCACGCTGGTTCCCGTTCGGTCCGATCTTTGCCTTTATCCTCTGCCTTGTGGCCATTATCGGTCAAGGTGATTTAAGCGGGGATATCGACTGGTACACCATGTTTGCCACTTATGTGAGCATTCCGCTGTTCCTGGCTATCTGGTTCGGATATGCCATCGTGAAGAAAAGCCGCATCATTCCGCTCAAGGAATGTGATCTGGGAACAGAACGCATCTCTTAACGCGAAGACGGAATCACGAATCTTCATGCTATATGTGCAGGAACCTTGCAAAAAGAAGGCCGGGGAATCAAGCAGAAGCTATGCTTGTCCCCGGCCTTTCTCAATATTCATCAGCTTCTAAAAAAGAGTTGCCCCGAAGAGCTATATGCTCTTCATGGGCAATTATATTTAGCGCAGGGATATTTACCAGGTCATCTGAACCCTTAAATCTCCCGTATCCTCAAATGGACCATAGTAGTAGCGTATCGAACCTACATTTCCCTTGCTCTGCACCTCTTGCAGAACACGCACAAGCTCCTTCTCATTTCCGTTAAAACGGAAGACGAGCTGCTTATCCTTTTGGGTGCTGCTGGCAGCAAGCAAGGCGCTGAGATCCTTATGCGTCTTAACAATGGATTTGGCATCATAGAGATGGTATTCCAGCGTATTCATGAGCTGGGTGTACACGGCGCTCTTCGCCCGATCTTTCGTCACTAGCCCCTTCAGCGTGTCCCGGTACAACGTGCTGGCCTCAGGGTATTGTTTCACCCAGGTATGATCCTTGCTCATCTGTTTATCCGTGCGCAAGTAATAGGTATAGGATACCTCTCCCTTGCGGTCAGGCAACGGATCATTCCAGGTCGTATCCAGGTGGTACCACTTGCCGCCGAGTTGAACGAGATTCCACGCATGCAGCTGTCCTCTAGGATTGTCGGAAGAGTAAGCTGTTCCTTCCACGATCTTGTTCGTAATCCCTGCTTCCTTGAGCAGCTTGTGCGTCAACAGGGCGTACCCCTGACAGACGGCACTGCCGGTCGAAAGCGCATCATAGGCTGTGTATTTGGTCAGGGTTGTATCATATTCAAGGTTCAATACGACCCAATCATGAATGGCTTTAACTTTCTCATGATCGTTCATGGTCGGCTTGATTAAGGATTTCAAAATGCTCTCCGTCTGCTCATTGACATATTCCGTCTGCTTCGCGGTTTCCCGGTAAGTCAGCCGGACCGTCACATCCGCGGAGGAGGAGGTGCCACGGTAGTCGTAGCTATAGCTGGAGATCGTGTAGTGAATGTACGGGTCGCTGGCCATCGCCTGATCCAGAGCATTCTTCAGCTGTGTCTTCAGCGATTTGGTCTCCCCTTGATATGCAAAACGAACGGTTTCCTCCCTGCTGCTCATCGCGTTCAGCAGTTTCTCTTGAATAGCATCAACCGATTGAACAACCGCCTTGTTCGAGGTGGCGTAAACATCGCTTAATTCGGCAGGCTCAGGCACCGCCGCTACGACGAATGCGATGATGACTGCCAGCAGCAATTTGGCACTTGTCGTGCTCTTCCGTTTCCGTTTCATCTATCCACTCTACCTCCATCCAGCTCTCCTATCACATGCACCTCTATTCTACCACACGCCCAGGGCTCCAGGTCCCTAATTTTGTCGATTTTACACAAAATTAGGCCTCCAGAACCAGAAATGAACACGCATTAATAATAATATCTGCCGCTCAGGAAGCTATCGCTCTGGCCACCGAGCTTGGATAGACGCACGAGCACTTCCGCCGCCTCTGCCCTTGTCACCTGCCGCTCCGGCATAAACTTCCCGTCCACAGCCGGAAGCAGGCCTAAACGAATAGTGATCGCTGCGGCTCCCTTGTTCTTGATCGATGCGGCATCGGACACGCCAGGCACATCGCTCGGCAGTGTAAATGTCCGGGACAGCTTCTCGTATTTCAAAATGCGCGTCAAGGAGACAGCCAGCTCTTCCCGCGTCAGCGTATGATCCAGTTCTAATACAGTATCCGGGTCGAACGTCAGCCAGTTTTCCCCGAGCAGTACCTGAACCGCCCCATAGTACGGATGGTCCGGCTCAAGTCCGCCATACGGATCCGCAGAGGAACGGGCATAGCTCTGCAGCTCATAAGCCGGATTCAGCGCCCCTGCCAGAAGCTGATACCATTCGCCGAGCGTAATGTCACGGTCAGGGTGCAGTTTGCCGTCCTTATCTGGTTGAAGCACCTGATGCTTCACCAGTTCATTGAGCGCCGCTTCCGAAGGATGGCCGGTTATGTCCGTCACAGACGCAGCGCCTCTGCTCGTCAATTGGGGAGTGATTTCTTTCCATTCACCCGTCTTGGCATCCAGAGGAGTGAGCAACGTCCCTCCGCTCGTCAATGCTTGATTATGCGGGTAATACACCAACCGGATCTGATTCTCCACTTCTTTTCCCTGATTGTTGACATATCCGCCGTACAAGGCATACTTCAGCTTCAGCTCAATAGACTGAAGATACTTCTCCTTCGCCTGCTGTGCCGAAATAACCGGTGTTTCATCAGCCGGCAGCTTCGAGAGATCGGCACTCGCATTGAAATTAAAGCCTTGAATCTGTCCTTCACGATCTATAGTTATGCTGAGCGCGTCACCAAATATGAAAATATCTCCGGCATACCGCTGGAAACTGAACTCGTACGTTTCTCCGTTGTTCCCGGGTCCGGTGACACTGGTCAGTTTCCATTCTTCAGCAGCGTTAGGAACGAGCCTCGATACCGTCTCCAGCGCCACCTTCTGGGCCTCTTCACGAGATACCGGATTCGTTATTTGCTCAGGCTCCTGATCCGAATATCGGAACACGACATACGAGTAAGAATAAATTTGTCCGGTGCTGGCATCCACCTCTGCGGAGATCCGTGGGCCCATCGGCATGTTGTTATTTCTCCAATACAAATTCCATACGCTTGTATTTCCATCATTCCAGCGTTGGCCGATTGATTTGGAATCCAGTTCATAGCCGTCCGGAATGCTGAACCAGCGTTCAACCAACGCGGCTGCCGCCTCCCCGCTTGTGAGCGGGCTGGTCAAAGGGATGAAGGCATCCTTCACTTCCGGAATCGTTTCATCACCCGAGACGAGGTTCTGGTACTCTTCGCCAAAGTAATTCAACGCTTTGCCTGTATCCGCATCCCTCTCGTAACCGGCACTGTCTTCTGGAACATAACCCAAGAAATAGTTACCGCTTCTGTTGTTGTACAGACTTTCCGGAAAATAAGCCAGCCTTACATTAAACTGCTCCTCGTATAGCTTGCGAATGGCGGCTGTGTCCTTCTTCGGTATCGGAGACGGATAATCGCCCTCGTAAGCATTACGATAATATGTAATGACATTTCCCCAGCCATCCAGCGACATCGTAATGGTATTGGAGTCAGTCTCAATCCCGTTCACGGATGATTTGAAATAAAAGTCATGCTTAGCCGGACTAAACAAAGCCTGATTCATCGAAACATAAGCCTCGTTCAACATCAGATCGTCCGCGTTGATGCTTGGAATGTTCTCTCTGATCCAGGAAAGTGCCTTCAATCTGGCTTCTTCCCTTGTCAGATAAGCCCCTTCCCCCTCATTGCTCAGCAGATTGAGCGGGAAATAGACCTGGAGCGGCTCGCCCGTTACGGCGCTGACCCGAACGCTGAACGAATGCACCGAATTGCCTCGGGCCACGCTAAGCTGGAGATCCCAGGACTTCTCTTTGTTTCTGTCTGAATCGATAAACTGGGCACCGGTGACTTTTACCCCCTTAAATGCAGGAAACAGCTTTTTGATCACCTTTTCTGCTTGCTCAGATGATATTTTGGCCCCTTCCGGAATATCGCTGTTCGTAGCATTTACGGTAATGGCAGTACCAGCAGTATTACTGGAACTTACGCTAGTTTCGGTTACTTCCCTGGTCACGGTGGTGCTTATTGTGTCAGCCCAGGCGGGCTGAGCCATCAGAAGCATGGCAGCCACGGCACATACCGTCTTCTTCCCTGGAACCTTCCTCGCGGTAAACAACTTCATTCATTTCCTCTCCCTTCAGGACATTAAAGCTGATTGCACTTAACTAGCCTGATGACGGAACTTACCTATGTAGAGTCGAAACACAATCACTTTAAATAATACCATAACTTGTCTGTTATTTCTTATGTGCATCAAACCTAATTCATCACTAATTTGGGTAACATTGGATGCATAGTGCCAATAAAAAGCCGAAGACAGGCTCTCGGCTTGTCTTCGGCTGAATGGTGCAATATGAGGCTGTCCATGCCCCGTCCAATGCGTCCGCTCTATCCGCGAAACGGAGACAGCTGTTCGCTCAGTTCACGCGTGGCGCCATAGACGCTGCGGTACAGCTTATACAGCTGTTCATACTGCTGCGCCGTCTCCGGATTCGGCGAATAGGAACGCGAGGCGCGCAGGAAGGCCTGGGCGCATTCTTGCAGACTCGGGAACCAGCCGCAGCCGTAGGCTGCCAGCATGGCCGCGCCCATCGCCGGCCCCTGCTCGCTCTCCAGCTTCACTATCTCGGCGTTGAATACATCCGCCTGCATCTGGAGCCAGGTCTCATTCTTGGCACCGCCGCCAATGGAGATGACCTTGTCGATCTTTTTCCCGGAATCACGCAGAATGTCGATTGATTCTCTCAGCGAGAACGTAATCCCTTCCAGGACGGAGCGGGCGAAGTGGGTCAGGCTATGTCCTGCATCCATGCCGATAAAGCTGCCGCGAATGCTGGAATCCGGATGAGGCGTACGTTCTCCGACGATATAAGGCGTGAACAGCAGGCCGCCGCTTCCCGCCGGGATGTCCGCAATGCCGGACAGCAGCTCATCAAAGGAGACATCCGGTGCAAACGTATCCTTGAACCAGGTCAGGCTGTAGCCTGCCGCCAGCGTAACGCCCATAATATAGTAAGCATCCTTCTCACCATGATTGAAGAAATGCACTTTCCCTTCAAAATCGAGCGACTTCCGCTCCTCATAGGACAGCACCACCCCCGACGTGCCGATGCTGCACATCGTCTGTCCTTCTTCAAGAATGCCTGCTCCGATCGCGCCGCAGGCATTGTCCGCCCCGCCGGCAAATACCTTCGTCTCCGCAAGAAGTCCAGCTTGCTCGGCAACGGCTGGCAGCAGCGTACCGCACTGATCGAAGGATTCCACGAGCGGCGGACAGAGCGATGCCGGCAGATCAAAGGCCGCCAGAATGTCCTGGCTCCACGCCTTCCCGGCCACATCCAGCAGCAGCGTTCCTGCCGCATCGGAGTAGTCCATCGCATACTCCCCGGTCAGGCGGTAGCGCACATAGTCCTTAGGCAGAAGGAATAAAGCCGCTTGCTCGAGCACTTCCGGTTCATGCTCCTGCACCCACAATATTTTCGGAAGAGTGAAGCCTTCAAGCGCCCGGTTGCGGGCAATGCCCAGCAGCTTCTCCTGCAGCGTCTCCTCAATGCGGCGACACTGCGGTGTCGTGCGGGTATCATTCCACAGGATGGCCGGACGAAGCGCGTTGCCGTTCTGATCGACCAGCACCAGCCCGTGCATCTGTCCCGAGAAACTGAGACCTTCCACATCTCCCTTGTTGATGCGGTTGTCTTCCATTAGACGGCGCAAGGATACGATCGTTTTGTCCACCCAATCCTCCGGCCGCTGTTCACTGTATCCCGGCTTCGGTTGGCTAAGCGGATAGGATTCCGAATGCTCGGCCACCACCTTCCCGCTCCGGTCGACGAGGACGGTCTTTACCGCGCTGGTGCCAAGATCCACTCCGATTACATAACTCATGTTCATCCCCCTTAACTTGAATGGTCACGCCTGGAATAGGGCGACAGGTTTCCTGAGTCTTTCGATTGTGAAATAACTTCACCGGCTTCCTTGATGGGAGCCGGTGAAGGATGATCTGCGTATAACGGCAGCTCTGTTCGGTTCGTTGATTGCAGTATGCCTGCTAAGAGGCGTCTTCGATTAGTCAGCCAGAATATACTGGTTCAGGATCGCTTTCAGCATTTCCTGACGACCGGATTCGTTTTTGCGAGGGGACTCGTTATTAAGTGCGTATTCAGCCAAGGAAGCCAGCGTCGCTTTACCGGCTACAACATCTGCACCGATGCCTTCCTTGAAGCTGCTGTAGCGCTTCTCGATGAAGTCCTCGAACACGCGGTCCTCAATCAGCTTGGCTGCAACTTTCAGTCCCTTAGCATACGTATCCATACCTGCGATGTGCGCAAGCACCAGATCCTCAGGCTCGAAGGACGGACGGCGAACCTTCGCGTCGAAGTTGACCCCGCCGCGGCCAAGGCCACCGTTCATCAGCACTTCGTACAGCGTCAGTGTCGCATCGTAAATGTTAACCGGGAATTCGTCGGTATCCCAGCCGATCAGCATGTCGCCTTGGTTCGCATCCAAGGAGCCCAGCATGCCGTTGATGCGGGCAACGCGAAGCTCATGCTCGAACGTATGACCAGCCAGAGTGGCATGGTTCGCTTCCAGGTTCAGCTTGAAGTGTTTGTCCAGGCCGTATTTTTGCAGGAAAGCGATCGTGGTTGCTGCATCGAAGTCGTATTGGTGCTTGGTAGGCTCCTTCGGCTTCGGCTCGATCAGGAACTGTGCGTCAAATCCGATTTCCTTAGCGTAGTCAACAGCCATATGGAACAGACGCGCCAGGTTGTCCAGCTCCAGTCCCATGTCGGTGTTCAGCAGCGTTTCATAGCCTTCACGGCCTCCCCAGAACACGTAGTTCTCTGCGCCGAGGCGTTTGCCGACTTCAAGGCCCTTCTTGATCTGCGCAGCAGCATGCGCGTAGACGTCTGCATTGCAGGTGGTGCCTGCACCATGCATGTAGCGTGGGTTCGTGAACATGTTGGCTGTGTTCCACAGCAGTTTTTTGCCGGTCGATTTCATGTTCTGCTCAATCTGATCCACAATCGTGTCGATGTTCTGGTAGAACTCACGCAGGCTGTTGCCTTCCGGTGCAATGTCCACATCGTGGAAGCAGAAGTACGGCAGGTTCAGCTTCTCCATGAATTCAAAGCCGGCTTCAACGCGGGCTTTCGCCAGATCCATGCCGGAGTAGCTGTCCCAAGGACGAACAGCGGTATCAGCGCCAAACGGATCGGATCCGCCAGCAGTCAGTGTATGCCAATAAGCCATAGCGAAGCGAAGATGCTCCTCCATCGTTTTGCCTGCTACAACCTCTGTCGGGTTATAAAATTTAAATGCGTACGGGTTGGTTGATTTGCTTCCTTCGAATTCGACCTTGCCAACGTTAAAATAAGCCATGTATAAAGCCCTCCTATAACCTTGTTAGGGTGTGTCGTTAACGCTTACAAGGCTATCCTAACACACTCTCCCAACTTTGTCTATTGGTTAAACAAAGTTGTTTTTGGAATCTGTATTTTCAGAAAAACCGTCTGCGTCGGCGCGGCCCATCGCTGTGTTTCGATGTTGCAATTTCCTTCTTTTCCGCCTAGACTATGAGCATATCAAGAAGCACTTGAAGCGGGCCAAAGGATGAAGAACATGACAACTATTACAGGCGACCAGGCTCTGGTCAAAAGAATAAATACTTCCCTGATTCTCGATACGATCCGCCGCCATGCCCCGATCTCCCGCGCCAGCGTGTCCGAGCTTACCGGCTTGAACAAAGCGACGGTATCCAATCTGGTGCAGGAGCTGCTGAACAATCATCTCGTTCAGGAAAGCGGTCCCGGAGCGTCCAGCGGCGGCCGCAAGCCGAGGCTCCTCCTCTTTAACGGACAAGCCGGTTACGCCATCGGATTGGAGCTGCGCGTGCAGCAGATGACCGCGGTGCTCACCGATCTTGCAGGGCGCATCGTGGCCGAGGATGAATGCCCCCTGGAGCAGCATGATACGGATTCGGTGACGGCGGGCATGGTCGCGATCGTTCGCAGACTGATGCAGAAAGCGCCGCAGTCCCCGTACGGCATCGTCGGCATCGGCGCAGGCGTTCCCGGCATGGTTGACGGCAGCGGCACCGTGCTGTTTGCCCCCAATCTGGGCTGGGAGATGGTGCCGCTGAGCCAGCTTCTGGAGGAGGAGCTCGGCCTTCCGGTCACGATTGACAATGAAGCCAATGCCGGCGCGCAGGGCGAGCTTCGCTTCGGCGCCGGAAGAGATGCCAGCCATCTGCTCTACATCAGTGCCGGCAGCGGGATTGGCTCGGGCATCATTATCAATGGCGAGCTGTACAAGGGCGCCCGGGGATATGCCGGGGAAAGCGGCCATATGACGATTGAGTCCGAAGGGCGCAGCTGCTCCTGCGGGAACCGCGGCTGCTGGGAGTTGTACGCCTCCGAGAAGTCTTATGACAACGAGGAATTTGCCCTGCCATCCAAGCGAACCTCCGAACTGATCAGCTATGCACGGCAGGGGCATGAAGATACGATTCGTCATTTTTACAAGCTGGGGCACTATCTTGGGGTTGGCATTACCAATCTCGTGAACGGCTTTAACCCGCAATCGGTCATTATCGGCGGCCCGCTCTCGGATGCCAGGGCATGGCTGGAGGATACGATGCAGCAGGTTGTCGCCCAGCGGACACTGCCCTATCACCGCGAACGGATGGAGATTCGCTTTGCCGAGCTTGGCAGCCGCTCTACTGTCATCGGTGCGGCGTATTCCGCCATCTCCCAGTTCCTTGGCCCCGTGCGTGTGTCCATGCCGATGAATTGACGCATAATTGACGCATTTTACACCGAATCATATGAAGAAAATTACAGCGTTTTCAGATATAATAAAAAACATCTGGTTCATTATTGTCACTGTTCAGATCTGAATGGTGCAATCGCTTGAGGAGAGAGAGGGAGCACTTCATGACCTATGTCAATACCTCGGATATTTCACCGCAGATGTTCGTAACCGTGCTGCTGTTTCTTCTGGTGATCGCCCCGATGTTCAGCCTCGGCATTCTGCGGCTGTTCCAGGGCAAGAAGAAAGCAGGTTTGCTGCTGATGGCCTCCGGTGTAGGCGTATATGTAGTTTTTCAGCTGATCATGAGCCTCTTCTTTGAACATTGACCCTGGCGTCAATGCAATGTGGCAGCGTGATGGCGCTGAAAGCTGCTTTGTTCCGCATGGATGCGCGATAATGCGAACATCCTGACAAAAAAACGGCCGTTCGTGTTCAACACGAATGACCGTTTTTTTGTCGTTTATGCCATCGAGACGCTGTGCTCGAGGCTCTCGATATATTTCTCGCAGTCCATCGCTGCCATGCAGCCGCTACCCGCTGCTGTAATCGCTTGTCTGTAACGGCTGTCCTGCACATCTCCGCAGGCAAACACGCCAGGGATGTTCGTCTCGGAAGTGCCGGGGGTTGTAACAATATACCCGTTCGCATCCGTTGTGATCTGGCCGTTCAGGAATGCGGTATTCGGCTGGTGACCGATGGCCACGAAGACGCCGCTGGCTTCAATCGTCTCGATCTCGCCGGTCGCGTTGTTCAGCACTTGGATCCCCTTCACGCCGGTCTCATCCGCCACAACTTCCTGCGGTGTCCGGTTCAGCGCCCATTCGATCTTCTCATTGGCACGAGCGCGATCCTGCATAATCTTGGACGCTCTAAGCTCGTCGCGACGATGCACAATCGTTACCTTGGACGCAAAGCGAGTGAGGAAATTTGCTTCCTCCAGCGCCGAATCGCCTCCGCCCACCACGACGATCTCTTTCCCCCGGAAAAAGAAGCCGTCGCAAGTTGCACAGGTGCTGACCCCGCGGCCTACGTTGACCTCCTCGCCAGGAATGCCAAGGTACTTGGCCGTGGCTCCGGTGGACAGAATCAGCGTTTCCGTCACCACCTCACCGATGCCCTCCACGTTCAGCTTGAACGGCCGGTTCCCCAGCTCCACACTGTTCACCCAGCCTGTGCGGAACTCAGCTCCGAAGCGCTCCGCCTGCTTGCGCATATTGTCCATCAGCTCCGGGCCTTGGATGCCTTCAGGAAATCCCGGAAAGTTCTCGACCTCTGTTGTCGTTGTCAGCTGTCCTCCGGGCTGCGGCCCTTCGATCACAAGCGGGCTCAGATTGGCCCGGGCCAAATAGATCGCTGCAGTCAGGCCGGCGGGCCCAGTGCCTATAATAACGGATTTATACATGTGGCTCCCTCCTATGAAACAACATCGTATTTATGGATATGATGATTGAAATTATGATCTCTTAAATCCATTATACTCTATTATTGGCATATCCGGACTTCAGCCACCGTGTGATTTTGATGAAGATTGCAAGCGGTTCGTGTTCAAGTCCTATTCAGATTTAAAAGCTCCTCCCTGCTCTGAAAGAGCCAGGAAGGAGCTTGTCGTGCAATTCATCACTATGTGCGCCCTAGGCCAATCTGATCCGTCCAGACTACCTGGGCAAGTACCGATTCCTCACCCCTGGCTCGCGGTTATGCGTTCGACCGGAGCAGTCGCAGCCCGTTTAGAATCACAAGAATCGTGCTGCCTTCATGACCGATCACCCCTAACGGCAAAGCGACGCCCTCCAGGAAATTGGCCACAATCAGCGTCAAAATGACCGCAATCGCAAACACCATATTCTGCTTTACAATCCGCTGTGCTTTACGTGCCAATCTGACCGTACCCGCGATTTCATCAATGTTGTCATTCATGAGCACGGCATCAGCCACCTCAAGCGCCGTCTCACTGCCGGTGCCTCCCATGCCGATTCCGACCGTAGCTGTTGCCAGGGCAGGAGCATCATTCACGCCATCGCCCACCATCACGACATGCCCGTACTGCTCCCGCAGCGCCTTCACATGCTTCACCTTGTCTTCGGGCAGCAGATCGGAGAACACCATGTCCACCCCGGTCTGTCTTGCAATCACCTCTGCGGTCGCCTTCCGGTCTCCTGTCAGCATCGCTACCTGGATGCCAAGCTGCTGCAGCCGCCGAACCGCCTTGGCCGCCTGAGGCCGCACCGCATCCTGTAGTGCCAGCATGCCGACCACCCGCTCATTGTGCAGCACGACCGAGACCGTCTTGCCTTCTGCCTCCAGCCTGGAGCGCAGAGCCAGCCAGTCCGCAGCCGCCGGACTGTTCACGGAATCGTCGCCCACCGGCGCTTGCTGGCATGCCGGATCGTCCAGCACGTCGCTTTTTCCGATTTTCCAGCTGTCGCCGTCCAGTTCAGCCTGCATCCCCCATCCGGTCAAGGCCTGGGCGTTCTCTGCCTCACGCAGCTGAAGCTTCTCCTCCTCCGCCTTGCGGACAACCGCCAGCGCAAGCGGGTGCTTTGACACCTTCTCGATGGAAGCGCAGATGCGGAGCAGCTCGCTCCGGTCCCATCCTTCGGCTGCAATGAAATCCGTAACGACCGGGGTGCCGAGCGTTAGCGTGCCTGTTTTGTCAAAAGCGACGACCGCTGCCTTCGCCATATTCTCCACATGTGCCCCACCCTTGAACAGCACGCCCTTGCGGGCCCGGTTCGATATCGCCGACAGCATCGCCGGCATGATCGAGGATACGAGCGCACACGGCGAAGCGACCACGAGAAACACCATCGCTTTATAAAAGGTGGTATCCCAGTCCCAGCCCAGCACCGGCGGCGCCAAACCGATAATAATCACCGTTACAGCAACGACGACACGGGCATATATCGATTCAAACCGCTTGATAAACCGCTGCGACTCCGGAACCTCGTTCTCCGCTTCCTCCACCAGCTTGACGATTTTGGCGAACAGGGTGGACTCCGCCGATTTGGTCACCTCGATGTAGAGCACGCCCTCCCCGTTCAGCGTTCCGGCAAAAACATCATCCCCAACGGCCTTGTCAACAGGGACAGACTCCCCCGTGATGGAAGACTGGTTGACTGCCGAAGCGCCCCGATAAACTGTACCGTCGGCGGGAATCAGCTCCCCCGGCTTCACCAGAATCAGATCTCCGATCTCCAGCTTGCTGATGGATACCGCAACCATCTCACCGCCTTCAATCCGCAGCGCCGTCTCAGGCTGAAGCTCCATCAGCGACGAGATGTCCTTGCGGCTTCGTTCCATCGTATAGCTTTCCAGCGCCCCGCTGAGAGCAAAAATAAAGATCAGCATCGCGCCTTCATTCCAGTAGCCAATCGAGGCCGCCCCTAATGCCGCTGCGATCATCAGCAGATTCACGTCCAGATCGCGTTCCTTCAGAAGGGTCTCGATCCCCTCTTTGGCTTTGACCCAGCCGCCGATGCCGTACGAGATGATGTACAGCACCACCGACAACGGTTCAGACCAGATGCTGGTCAGCCAAGCGGCCAGCATAAGAACACCGCTTCCGAGCGCGGCAAGCACCTCGGAATGGCTGAGCAGGCTGCGCACATCCCATTTCCCCGGCTGCCGTGGTCCGCCTGAATTTGCTCCTTGATCTACGGACGATATCGTCCCTGTCGTTCTCTGATTTTCTATCCACTCCATATTCAATCACCTTCCTACTGAGAATGAAATCCATTATTAACACCCTTAAAATGGCACATGCTGCCCCGGCTAGGCCGGAGCAGCATGTTTAATGAGAATGATAATCATTTTTGCTATAAACCAAATTATTTTCCTTCGAGCAACTTTATAGTTATATCATACTCCGTAGCCGCCGATTTGTAAACGAGATTTAGGGAAATTTTGCATCAAAAAAAGCGGCCCTTTCCGGTCGCTTGTCATAAGCCTACTCCCTTGTCCCATTCATCCCATATGCAGCAATGCCGGTACCTACATCAAAGGGCCGCCGAAACCGGCAGCCCTGTTCTCACTCAAACAGTCACTCTTATGGAAGGAAACCCCTTTCATCTTTCAGATCCTCCGAGCCCTGTTCTCCCAGCATAAATGCAGAATCCGGTCCTAGCTACTCCTACCATCCACGCTACTCGGTCCAGGGCAGACTTCGTCTTCGGAGCTCCAGCCTCGCTCCCGTCAATCTGACAGCGGCCAGATGGCGCGAGGCACAGCTTACCTCCTGGGCCCCCAGCTTATAAGCATACCGAAGATCGGAAGCATCGACGCCGTTCACCCGAATCGGCAGCTCCGGCTTTATGGTGCGAATGCGGGATACCGCCGCAGCGAAAGAAGCCTGAAGCTCTTTTCGCTCCTCCTCGGACCAATAGGAGAATCGCTGCGCCTCCAGATCCAGCACGATCATATCAGCAATGCGGGCGACATCGGCGGCCGTTTCCGGATCAGAGCCCTCCCCGAACAGCACGCCCATTCGAAATCGGACGGACCTCCCCGCCTCTCCAAGCGTTTGTCTGGCTACCTCCTCAACAAAATCTTGGACGGACCGGAACACCTCCGCATCGTCAGGCTCCATGATCAGCAGTTCCGGCTGGCAGTCGATGCCGGCCTGCCAGCACTGCTCCACTGCCCGAAAGATCGACTCCAGCTGCGCATCAAGCACATCCCGGCCTTTCCCCCGGAAACCGGTCATATAACATTCCTGAACCAGACTTATTGCACAAGGAGCATCACCCGCAGCCTGCAGCACGGATACCCAATAGGCCGTCCACAGCCAAATAAATCTGCGCCGGTAAAACTCCGCCCTTGATTCTTCACGGGCTGTCAGCCACGCACTGAATACCTCGCGCAGCACCCCGGCGGTTTCCAGTGCCGCTTCGCCCCGGACAAGTCCTACCCCTTGAGCTCCAAGCCGCAAGTCCTCCCTGATCTGTTCCGCACAGGCAGCACAGCTTAATACTTTAAGATGTCGGTTAAGATCACTCCAGCCGAGAAGACGGGTTAGAGAAGGACTGACTTCACCTGCATGAACGGCTCCCGTCACTCGGAGCGCCTCCTCTATATCCTCAGGCGCAGCCAGCATCAGGAGCACCTCCTCATGGGTGATGCCTCCTGCCGCCCTGAACGAGTTCAACACATCCGTTTCCGGTGACGCTCCAGCCCGCGCACGATTCCCGGCCCTTTCCCCCACCCCATATAAGCGCTCTCCCAATTCACGGCTACTGTCCCATTGCCTTTCCGTCATCGTAATTGTTCTACCCCTCTTCCCTTGAATTGGATGTTATCGCCTCCTTTACAGACTATTATGAAACAATTGGAAATATACAGCAGAGTGACCGGGAGGATGCACATAAACGCAGCGGTGCCAGTACGCTTTCCTGCGCATGAAAAAAGGCCGAGGACCTCGCTCTCTCCGAGCGCGTCTTCGACCTGCTTTGTATGATGAATTGTGAGATAATAACCGCTTACGAGCTGACTATCCGGACCGATGCGCCACCGTTGCCATTAAATCGGCTCTTCACGCCTGACTGGCAGCAATCGCCTGCTCCAGATCGTAAAGAATGTCATCAATGGATTCTGTTCCGATGGACAGACGAATCAGTTCCGGGTTGACGCCGGCAGACTGCTGCTCTTCCTCGGTCAGCTGCTGGTGTGTTGTGCTGGCCGGATGGATGATCAGCGATTTGGAATCACCGACGTTGGCCAGATGGGAGAACAGCTTCACGTTCTCAATCACCTTACGGCCGGCCGCTGCCCCGCCCCGAATGCCGAAGGTCAGAATCGCCCCCTGCCCTTTCGGCAAGTATTTCTGAGCCAGCGCATAAGAAGGGTGACTTGGCAGTCCTGCATAGCTGACCCACTCCACCGCTTCATGCCCTTCCAGATATTGCGCCACCTTCAGCGCATTCTCGCTATGGCGCTCCACCCGCAGATGGAGTGTCTCCAGACCTTGCAGGAGAAGCCAGGCATTGAATGGGGAAAGAGATGCCCCTATATCCCGAAGCAGCTGTACCCTAGCCTTGATAATATAAGCAATCGGCCCCAGCGCTTCCGTGTACACCAGTCCGTGATAGCTCGGATCAGGCTCAGTCAGACCCGGGAACCGGCCGCTGGCCTTCCAGTCAAATTTGCCGCTGTCCACAATGACCCCGCCGATCGACGTTCCATGGCCGCCAATAAATTTGGTCGCTGAATGCACAACGATATCCGCGCCATATTCGATCGGACGCAGCAGATAAGGGCTAGGGAATGTATTGTCCACAATAAGCGGAACGCCGGCCTCGTGCGCAATGCTCGTAACAGCTTCGACATCAAGCACATTGCCTTGCGGGTTGCCAATCGTCTCGGCGAACACCGCTTTCGTGTTGGCGTTGATCGCTTGCTTGAAATTGTCCGGATTCGTAGAATCTACAAAATGAACCTTGATCCCCAGCTTTGCCAGTGTCGTCGAAAACAGATTGTACGTGCCGCCATACAAACTGGAGGAAGAGACAATCTCATCACCCGCACCTGCGATGTTCAGAATGGCAAACGTGATGGCTGCCTGCCCGGAAGAGGTCGCCAGCGCTGCGGCGCCGCCTTCAAGCGCGGCAATTCGCTTCTCGAATACATCCGTCGTCGGATTCATGATCCGGGTGTAGATGTTGCCGAACTCCTTCAGTGCAAACAAGTTCGCCGCATGATCGCTGTCCTTGAAACCGTACGATGTTGTCTGGTACAGAGGCACTGCCCGGGACAATGTAGTGGGGTCGAGCTCCTGACCCGCGTGAACCGCTAATGTTTCAATCGAAAATTGACGCTCTTCTGACATTCTTGCTTCCTCCCTTTTCTTTGTATGGAAAATGGTACGCCCATGATTTCCATCATTCTCTCATACTTTCCACCATTTGAAAAGAGGTATTACCAACTAAATTTATCGGAATACATAATCCCGATTGATATTCCCTTCATCAAGCCCGGTCCCCGTCGCTTGTCGGCGTCATTTCGCCCCAGCCGTATCCGGCTTCCGGCGACGTGTCTTCAGGCATACCCGAGAGAATGAGTCCCCCGTCAATGCGCAGGTTGATGCCTGTAATGTAAGATGCTGCATCCGAGGAAAGCCACGCGATCGCTTCGCCGATATCGGACGGCGTTCCGAGTCGGCCGAGCGGAATTTTGCTCCCGAGCGGCTCCTCCTCAGCAGATTGCTCCAGCTTATGGACCGTCGCCCCCGGCGCCACACAGTTCACCCGAATGCCGTGCGGCGCCCATTCCAGCGCCAGCGACTGGGCCGCGCGGATCAGCGCTGCTTTCATGCCCCCATAGATACTGTCCTTCGGATACGCCCGCTCGCCGCGGGACGACGTTATGAAGATGATGTTCCCCGGAATGTCGCGTGCAATCATCTCGGCCGCGGCATATTTGCTCAGCAGCATCGGCGCCCGGAAATCGAGGTTAACCTGCATATCGACATCCTCTTCATCCATCTCGGTAAGCGGCTTATGAATCCCGACACCCGCGTTATTGACAACGAGGTCGATGCGGTCAAACGCCTCCACCGTCTTGCGGATGGTATTCTCGGCCTCGCTCCGGACGGTAAGGTCGCTCTGAATGATGAGCGGCTCCTTGCCGTAAATATGTCGAATGTCCTCGGCCACGTCCACAATCCCGTCTTTACTGGAATTATAAGTCATCGCCAGCCGATATCCTTTTTCCGCCAATATCTTGACAATGCCCCTGCCGATCCCTGCACCTGCTCCCGTGACCAGCGCCACCTTCTCAGTGCCTTGCGCTCCTGCGGTTCCCATAACGATCCGCTCCTTTCCCGATAGTTTACAGCCTATCGCCATGCGCCGCACCCGCCCGGATGCGCACACCGCGCTACCATTCCTTACCCGGTTCGCCGTGGGATGACTTCGCTTCTTACGAAAAGGATTGGAAAGATACGAAATGGATCGATGCCGCTTCGATTGTCCGTCGTGAGGAACCCTCCCAGTTCAAAAATGTAAAAGGTACCCGATATCGTACGAGCGAAGATCATAAAACGCCTCGCTATAGGTGAGATTTGTTCGACATATCATACAAACACTATAAATTCCTAGTGCAACCTCAGGACGGAAAACAACTCACCCGAAGGTTTATAAATTCTAGATTATGCAATATAACACAAAGGCTGTCGAGATCGTCTCGACAGCCTAACCTCCTGTGCTAATGAGGGAATCTATTCAATTACCAGGGCCCCCTAGCTTACCCCCGACGAGCCAACGCATCCATATGAAGAAAAAAGGTATCT
This sequence comes from Paenibacillus sp. FSL M8-0334, assembly GCF_038000405.1. Taxonomy (NCBI): domain Bacteria; kingdom Bacillati; phylum Bacillota; class Bacilli; order Caryophanales; family Paenibacillaceae; genus Paenibacillus; species Paenibacillus sp. FSL M8-0334. The sequence goes on along the minus strand of NZ_JBBOCH010000001.1, from coordinate 3,069,507 downwards.
TCCAGCGTCGGTTCCATCTCCTTGAACCCCGGCAGGGGCGGCTGCATCCCCATCATCCGGACCCGCATCGTATGTTCCTTCATTCGAAAATGAATGAGCTTCTCCTGCGGAATGTTCTCAAACTGATCCAGCAGAACCTCCCCTTCCCATACACGGGAAGACACGCCCAGCTTCCAGTTCTCCGGCGATCCGTTATACCGGATGCGCCCGCGGTGAATCCAGATGATATGATCCGCCGCATCCTCCCACTCATTCAGCTCGTGGGCGGCCACAATGACCATTCGCGTTCTCGCATACTGCGTGAGATACGTGATCAGAAATTTGCGCTCCTCCGCATCCATCCCGTTGAGCGGTTCATCCAGGAACAGGAACAGCGGCGAGGCCAGCAGCGCCTGCACCACAGCGATCCGGCGCTGCACACCCTGGGACAGATGCTTGATTTTACTGCGCTTAAACGGCTCCAGCCGAAACTCATGCATCAGACGGTCAATCGCATCCGAGTGATATACCCCCTTCAGCTCCGCCATATATTTCAGCAGCCGGACCACCTTCATCTCCCCGTACAGCTCAATCTCTGCCGGTACATACCCGATCTGACTGCATATCAAGGGCAGATGATCCGACGCCTCCCGGCCGCTGTACAGAATCTGCCCCCGATCCGGCGCCTGCAGCGTGGTCAATAATTCAATCAATGTCGTTTTGCCTGCCCCGTTCGCTCCCACGATCAGGTTCAAGCCCCTCGTCAGCCTTGCCTGCTCGATTTCCAGCCGGTACGTGCCGGCCTGGCGCTCTATCCCGCTAAGTTCAATCATGCTGCGCTCTCCAGGTGCTCTTTAGCTTGCGGCTGCGGCCATAAGAGGATATGACCAATCCCAAGCCGATTAGCAGCATCGAGAAATCCGCCGCCATCTTTTTATTCGTCGTAATACCGTAATCGAGCAGTGAAGTCTGAAGCACAATCCACAATGCATACACAAGCAGGGCGGAAATGAGTGAAGCGATCATGCCTTTGCGGAACAGCATATACATGGCTACCCCGCCGGTCACCAGCAGCACGCCCATCCATTCCATCGTGAACGGCCCGAAATTAAAATACGAGGACTCCACCCGGAGCGCACGGATCTCCAATATGAGCGAGCTGACAAAAGCCATCCCTACCACGATGCCCGTCACCAGAAGCAGGCGGGTGTAAAGTACAAGCGCCGGCGGATACGGCGTGATCGTCTCAATCGCTCTCATTCCTTTATCCCATGTGCGGCTGCTAAACAGCATCGACACAATGAGCAGCAATGGCGTGATCAGCGGGAAGATCCCCCCGGGCAACCCGCCTAAAGCATCGAGAGGGTACTCCGGATTGATCAACAGCACCAACATGAAAAATACCGCTCCGCCTGCCAGCAATATCGAACGTTGATTCAGACGAAGCTGACTGCGCAAAATCTGCTTCAGCGACGGCGGCTCCACCTGCGGATTAAAGTCCAGCTTGGGCGACTGCGGCTCGATCTTCAACAGATCGAACTCGCCTTGCAGCGCAGCAATCAACTGCTGCGTCTCCCCCTCAGAAGGCGGCGGAAGAAGCGCCCTTCTCAGCGGGCCGCGCATCTCGGCTTCCAGACTTCTCAATTCGTTATCGGTTGGACGATCCATGGACGAACACCTCTCTTTCTGTAGCTTTCTGTTTCTGGTCGGTTTCTTGGCCAGGCCCTGAACCACGATCACTGCTTCGTTCAAGAGCAGGCGGACTTCCGCCCGTCCTGTGATCACCTGACACCAGGTCAGGTGCGGATGACATAGTTTTTTTCAGCTTCCTCAATCCGTTGTACAGATGGGTCTTTACCGTGCTCAGCGGCAGCTGGACCATATCCGCAATCTCCTGCAGCTTCAGCTCGTGAAAGAATCGCAGGGAGATGATCTCCTGCTGCACTTCCGGCAGTGTCTCCAAGTATTGAGCAATCTCTCTCGACGTCTCCCGCCTCTCCATCAGTTCTTCTGCTCCGGGCGAGGGATCGGTTGTCTCGGGCAACTCTTCTCCTGCAAGCCCCTCCGTCCGGTAAGCCGCACTCTTCCAATAATCCTTGCACATATTCAGCGCAACGCGGTACAACCAAGGGCGGACATGCTCCAAAGCGCCATGCTGCCTCAGATGGCGGATCAGGCGGATAAAGGTTTCCTGAACAATATCCTGCGCCTTCTGCCGATCCGCAAGCTGTCTGGACGTATAGCTGAGCAGCGGTCCATGGTATCTTGTTACCAGCATCTCGAAAGCCTCCTGGTCACCGGCTGCCATTCGTTCTGACAACTGCTGATCGGAAATCATGTGCTCCCCACCCTTCTATTTGTGCAGATGCGTTCATGCTCCATCCTCTACAACGAGTTCCCATTGACGCAGCCACTCACTGTACGGAATGATCGGCTGCTCCGGCCCCGAATAACCATTCAGATAACCGTTCAGGTCCGATAACAGCTCTTCCTGCTCGTAGAAATATACCAATAAACGTTTTACTTGATCGCCGCGGCCTTCATCAACCGCCTTCGATACCATCTTGAGTATCTCCAACCCGACCTGGTTGGGGTGGTATTCCTCATCACTATAGAACAGCTCATCCAACAGCACCGTCGTCCCGAAATAGCCCCTCTTCAAATCCTCATCGGTTAAGCCTTCCACTTCCCGGTAGTACATGTACCAGAACAAGCTTCTTATTTTGAGGATGACATCCCCCTCAGGCCAATCAGGGTAATACAGAAGCCGATCACCGAACAGCCAGTTGCTCATCCAGTCTGCCGGGAGGTGGCTTTTTGCATAAGACATGTAATCTCTGGGGGATAGAATCATTTGATTGACAACGGAATAATTAGTATAGGCAACCGGGTTATGATCCACTAACACAATCGTGTCGATATCGTATCTCAACTCTGGAATCCAGCTGGAAAAATAATCATACTTCTGCTTGAACATCTTCAGATAAGGCCGGGCATCATTGTATCTATACGGTGTTGTAACTAAAGTAACCGGCAAATCGTCGATCTTCATCTCCATCCAGTCGGCGCCAGCTAACAAGTAAACACCATTTCTCGTATTCCCCGAATACGTCTGGAGCCCCTGCTGTCTGCTCATTTCCTTCAGCCCCGTATACACCGGGACAGAATAGCCTTGCAGTGTCAATTCCACTTGGCTGTCCGGATATAACAATCCAGCTGTTGTGTACACAGCACCGAAGTTAACGTCATTCGGGCCATAGGCAATATAGATTGGCTGGTGTCCGGGCAACGGATACCAGGCGGCATAGTTTGGCAGATTCACTTCCGTTCCCTGACTGAACATCGACCGTGATGGCGAAAGGACCGGATTATATAGAAACTTACCGCTGTACCTGATCTCAATCGATAGATCTCCTTGAACACCGGCAGGCAGAGCTAACGAAATATGCTCCCCCGTTCTTCTGAAGAAAGCCTCCTTGCCCTGAACCCGGACTTCCTGGATTTCAAGATTTCGGTTTAACGTCAACGGAACATAACGGCTTCCCTCCCAAGCCTCCGCAGGCACGGTCAACGTCACCTTCGCATTCAGCGTATCATCGGACAGCCGCCTGAGCTCGATATCATACGAAGGGATGGAGAAGAACCCGACCGCCTCAGGGTTTCTGTTATCCCAGATCACCTCATCCGTGGTTGGGACATCCACACCAAGCGTATATCGCTCCCGCTCCGCATAGCGATCCTGCCACATAGCCCCATAGGGAACGAAGGCTACCACAGCCAGTACCCCGCAGACGATGACGACCAGCCAGCTTCGCCGAACGTTCATCGTCGGACGCAGACGGTTCAGGATCAGGATGACAACCGACAGCAACAGTAGGGTGAATGCCAGAACAAACATTCTCGACAGCAGCATCTCCGGCCGCAGCAGATCATATCCCCAGTTTTCGAATTCCAGGAGCCTTCCCTCTATGAAAAATTGACTGAGGTGGAAGGTCTGTAAAAACCATAGCCCCGAACTGCTAATCAGAAAAATATCCATAAACAGTGTGCCAAACATCCACGCACAAAAACCGATCAAATACACGACGCGATTCGGTATCGATACACCAAGCAGCATCGCCAGTGCCAGCGTTACCAGATAGGACACCTCATATTGAACGGCAAAGTCCATCGTTCTATCATAAGCGATATGCCCCGGAATACCGGAACCGACCGAGATGACATAAAAGATGACAGCCGTACTCAACGTGAAGAATGATAAATACAGCATGCCGACAGCATATTTGGCAGACAGCTGCAGCTCATAAGAAAGCGGGAGGCTCCGGTACCATTCGAAGGCTGGCCGCCTTACATCCCTCCGTATTAATAAAATACCGACAAGCATCGCCACACCAAGAGACAGCATATGACCAATGCTATGATAAAGAATGGTCAACCTGTATATCGTGTTGATTTCGTCGGTCATGCCGGCTTTCAACGTAATCAAATAGATGACGCCATATACGATCGGCAGCGCGGCAAACAGCGGATTTCCTAGGAGCAGCCTGAACTCCAGCAGGCAATGTCTCAGCCATCTATGCATAGGCAGCCCCCCGCAGCAAAGCCAGATATCCTTCCTCCAGGGACGGATCATGAACCGGAACCGCATCCGGAAGCGGCCGCTCCGGGGCAATCATGCGGCAGAGCATGCCTTCGGCTGTCGCTTTGGAGGAGATGATCAACCTCGGATCGGCCTGCGCGAACATCCGCTGGTCCAGCACCGCTTCCCAGATTAGCCCTGCACCCCGCTGCTGCAGCTCTTCCAGACTGCCCGTCATCACAAGCCTTCCCTTGTCCATAACCGCGATTCGCCGGCAGTTGCTCTCGATATCAGCCACGATATGAGTTGACAGCAGCACCGTCCGGTTTATGCTGAACCGGGTCAGCATGTTGCGAAAGCGCACCCGTTCCTGCGGATCGAGCCCCGCCGTCGGCTCATCCACGATCAGAATTTCCGGACCACCGAGCAGTGCCTGGGCGATGCCGATCCGCTGCTTCATGCCGCTGGAATAAGTCCGCACCTTCTTGTCCGCCTTATCCTGCATATTCACCAGGTCAAGCAGCTCCGATATTTCCTTCCGGCGACGGCTGGCATCCTTCATCCCTTTCATCGTCGCCACGTAATCGAGGAAGTCCCTGCCGGTCACCTGGGGATAAATCCGGAACTGCTGCGGCAAATAGCCGATCATACTCCGTATTTCCTCGGAACGACTCAGCGGAATGCCGTTGACGGACACCTGTCCCGAGGTCGGCTCCTGAAGCGTGGCCAGAATTCGCATTAGCGTGGTCTTGCCAGCTCCGTTCGGGCCTAGCAGCCCGGTCATCCCTTTATTCAGTTGTAATGAAATATCCAGCAATGCCCATACACCTTTGCGGTACGTTTTGGACAAATGTTCAATCGTGATCATGCTACTCCCTTTCAGCCTTCCATATAAACGATGCCTCTCATCGGCTCTCTTCATGGTAACGATCCACCCTAATAAAAAGTTTTTCCTGTGAAAAAGACTCCTAACAGAAATCCGTGCTGACTCCCGCAATGTATGCCGCTCTCGGGGAATGAGGGGGACCCATCGCAAAGGCCAGGTTATGAACAGCGCCCGTCATCCGGCAACGGGATGCGGGCGCAGCGGTATATTTAACCAAGGATGATGCCATCCTGGAGTGAGATGGAGCAAACCTTCTATGACATGACTTTTCATGCCATGAAGCATTCAGTGAATCAATCTTTCATGTTCTCACCTAATTCATCCCATTACCGAACCGCCTCAGACCCGAACTGGGCGCGGTGCAGTCTTGCGTAAGCGCCGTTCTTCTGAAGCAGCTCCTCATGCTTGCCTTCCTCTGCGATGCCTTCGTCCGTAACGACCAGAATTCGGTCCGCCCCGCGGATGGTTGCCAGCCGATGGGCAATGACCAGTGTCGTCCGATTGACAGCCAGCTCCTCCAGCGACTGCTGGATGATCGCTTCCGTCTCCGTATCGAGGGCAGACGTGGCTTCATCGAGAATGAGTATCGGCGGATTTTTGAGGAACATGCGGGCAATCGCCAGCCGCTGCCGCTGCCCTCCGGACAGCTTCAATCCGCGTTCACCGATCACGGTATCCAGCCCTTCGGGCAGAGACTCAATCAGCTGCTCCAGATGTGCGCGCCTAACGGCATCCATGATGTCCGCCTCCGACGCGCCGAGCCGGCCGTATTCAATATTTTCCCTGATCGTCCCGCCAAAGAGGAACACGTCCTGCTGCACGACCCCGATATGCGACCGCAGCGATTGCTGGGTCATCTCCCGGATATCCAGCCCGTCAATCGTAATCGCCCCGCCCTGGATATCGTAGAAGCGAGGAATCAGACTGCAAATCGTCGATTTCCCGGCGCCCGAAGGGCCGACAAGCGCAATCGTCTCCCCGGCCTTCACCCGGAGATTCAAATTTCTCAAGACCGGACGCTCGGGTTCATAGCCGAAGGTGACATGATGAAACTCAATATTCCCTTGCAGGCCTGAAACTGCTCGGGCCCCTTCGCGATCCCGGATTTCAGGCTCACGGTCCAGCAGATCGCAGAAGCGTTTAAAGCCTGCCATCCCTTTCGGATAGCTTTCCATCAGCGCATTGATTTTATCAATGGGTTTCAGAAAAATATTCACATACAGCAGAAAAGCAACCAGCTCCCCGTACGAGAGCGTGCCCTGGAAAGCAAACCAGGCCCCGCTGATCAGGACGATCAGCGAAATGAGCCGGGTCAGCATGTACATGCCCGACACACTGAAGGACATGGCCAGGTACGATTTCAGCTTCGCATAACGGAAGGCTGCGTTATTCTTACGGAAACGCTCGATTTCGAACTCCTCGTTAGCAAACGACTTCACCACGCGAATTCCGGAAATCGTGTCCTCCACTCTGGCATTCAGATCGGCGATGTTGGAGAACATCTCGCTGTTGGCCTTATGCAGCTTTTTGTTGAAAATGACGATCAGCCATACGATAAACGGCACCACCGTAAAGGTGATAAGCGCCAGCTCCCAGTTGACGGTCCACATAATGCCGAAGGCGCCCACAAATGTCATCATTGCAATAAAGAAATCCTCCGGCCCGTGGTGAGCCAGCTCCCCGATATCAAACAGATCGTTGGTCATCCGTGACATGACATGCCCGGTCTTCGTGTTGTCAAAATAGCGAAAGGATTGGCGCTGCACATGGTTGAACGCCTTCTGGCGCATATCTGTTTCAATGTTAATGCCGAGCTTGTGGCCGAAGTAGCTGACCACAAAGTTCAGCCCCATGCAGACGAGGTATAGGGCCAGCAGCCCGGCGCCAGCTGCGGCAATCGTGCCCCACTCCCGCGACGGCAGCAGTGAATCAACGACCCACTGCACGGCCAGCGGGAAAGCCAGCTCCAGCACGCCGGCAACGACCGCACAGGTAAAGTCGAGCGTGAACAGCTTTTTATGCGGCCTGTAAAATTCGACAAACCGGCGGAGCAATCCGCTCCGTTGTTTGTTCTTCGCAGCAGAATTCAACGTTGTTTCCCCCATAACTCCTGCCCTGCTTTCTTGTTAATGTTGTGCGTGGTTTATTTAGCGGTGCAGCTCGTACTTGTTGGCCCGAGTGATCGCCTGAATGCGCTGAATGACCTGCGGGGACAACGGCTCACGCTTGCCTGCCTCCAGATTATGTGCCAGCTGCCCCGCCGAGCTTGCGCCTGGAATCGTGCAGGCTACCGCTGCCGGAGCCAGCGCGTAGCGAATGCCCAGGTGAGTCAGATCCACGTCAGCATCCAGCTGTTTAAGCTGGTCCAGGATCCGAAGCAGCTCGTCCCGATCATAGCCGAGATAACCCTTCTCCGCCTTGCTCTCTCCTTTTCCAGACAAAATGCCTTGAGCTACCGGCCCCCGGGCGATAGCGGAGATACCACTCTGCTCCAGCAGTCCAGTACCTCTTCCTCCGGCCGGCGGTCCAGCGGACTATACTGTGTCATAACACTGACGATGTTCGAACGTTTCACGAATTCCCGGATCACATTCGGCCGAATGGAAGAAATGCCATACTCGCGAATCCATCCCTCGCGCTTCAGATCCTCGAACGCGCCAATCGTCTCATCGATCGGGTCATCGATCGTTCCGCCGTGAAGCTGGTACAGGTCGATATAGTCCGTACGCAGGCGGCGCAGGCTCTCTTTAACCGCCGATTTGATGTAGTCCGGCGACGGGTCCCACACCCAGCCCTCCTGCCCCGGAATCCGGCGATTGCCCACCTTGGTCGCCAGAATGATGTCCTCGCGGCGGCGCCCTTCCAGCGCCTTGCCTACGATCTCCTCATTGCGTCCGGCATCATACAGATCCGCGGTGTCCAGCAGGTTCACGCCCTGATCCAGCGCTTCATGTATCAAGCGAATTGCGGGAGCCTCCTCTGTGCCAAGCGACATGCAGCCAAGTCCAATCTCCGATACGATCAGTCCCGAAGTACCCAGTCGATTATTCTTCATCTCATATCCCTCCTGATAATGATTAGACGATAAAATGAATAGCTTTGCCTTCTTACCCTATATTTCCCCCAGAATGTCCACCCATATTTTGAAGGCGGTAGCTGCAATCAGAACTGCCAGTGCAAACCGCAATACGCGCACATTCAGCCTCCGGCTCACCAGGATACCAACCGGCGCCCCGAGCAGGCTCCCGACAACCGCGAATACGGTCGGCCAGAGGGGAATATCGCCGCCTGCAAGCTTGCCGATGACGCCGCCGACCGCTGACAGAAATACGATCGCCAGCGAGGAGGCAATCGTGATCCGGGTCGGAATCCGCAGCATGGATAGCATGACCGGGATGAGAATGAACGCCCCGCCGGCACCGACGATGCCGGCTATGCCTCCGATGACAAAGGCGATCCCCGCTGCGAGATACGCATTGTATTCCACCTCGTTCACCCGCCGCGACTCCAGAGAAGCCCGCATCGGAACAATCATTAGCGCTGCCGCAACGACAGCAAGGAAGCCATATATGATATTGATGAGGCTGCTGCTCATCATCATCGATGCATAGCTGCCGATCAGGCTGCCGGCCAAAGTGGCAGATCCCATATGGAACACCAGTTTAGTGTGGACCAGCGATTCCCGCTGTCTGGCACGGATCCGGTTCGTCAACATCCCTGTGAGCGAGGCGAAGAACACCTGCACCATGCTGATGGAAGCTACCTCCTTCGGGGTGAAGGGCAGGTAACCGAACCATTCCGGGACATATAATAATAAGGGAAAGTTGATAATGGCCCCGCCGATCCCGAGAAGGCCGGAGAAAAAAGAGCCCACAAAGCCGATTAGGATCATTACTACCTGCTGCAGTATCAAGATGATCGATCTCCGTTCATACAATATCATTCACGCGTGCTTATCCATATTGATTGTAGCTCGTACATTGTTTATAATAAACTCCAAGTATTTAGATCGGAAAAGAGAGAGGTGTAGCGAATGTTATTTGGCAAACTGAAACAGTGGATGTCCGACCGGTGTCCGGAATGTGAACAGAAGCTGATATCCCGTCATGATGACATGGCGCTGATCAAGCATTGCCCGGATCATCACTACACCGAAGAAACCTATACTCAGCTTGGCGTCACCATTGTATATCGCCCCGACCAGGAACAAGACTAATCCTGCCTATAGATCGTGCAATAACCGGACAGAACAATCCCTTCCATCATACCATACATTTCCTTCGCCAAATCCCCGGGGCCCTCATGTACACTTCATCCGTTTCACCGTGCTCTCTGTCTGCAGCGCTCACGGATAAGCTACCGGATCACCCGACATGAAATAAGGACAAGAACAGCGGGGTAAGCTAGGGAAGAGCCACAGAGCCACATATGAACATGAAGGAAGGGATCAGAGAGGATGAATCCATCACTGGAAGCCGTAACGGAATGGCTGAACGCGAACAGCAATCAAATCCTTCATATATCCAAGGTGGAGGAACAGGACCGGGACCAGGTGAATCTGCATCTCAAGCGGGCCGAGCTACAGCGCCGGCAAGTCCCCTCCATCGACGGTTATGCCGACATGGACACCCTTCTGCTGGAGGGAGATGGCATTGTCATTACTGACGGACAGGAAGCCCCGCTCCCGGACAAGCGCTTTACGATTGCACTGGACGGATTGTCCGAAACGAAGGTAAACGACGGACAGGTCACCTTGGTCACAGAGCGGGGAACCTACGCCATTACCGTTCCTTCACCACAGCATCTTCACTGAGGGACGGCGGACAACATGCGATCGGCATTACCCCGAACCCCACACGGCACAGCAAAGACGGCGCCCGGATCACTCCGCTGCGCCGTCTTTAATGTTGCTATATACCCAGCATTCCAAGGCCGATCAGGACGATACCCGTTTGAACCGCCATACAAAGCTCTGGAAATCACCCCGCATCGGCGGGATGACCATTCCTGCATGCATCAGCCGATCTCCGCCATACACAGCACCGTCTTCGAGGCATTCATAGTCGGCTTCCGGGTCAAGACCTCTCGTCCGCAAGCGCACAATCGGCTCATTCGCTTCCCCTAAGATGCGGAAATAATACAGCACCGCTTCGGACCGATCCTCGGATACGACCGTCCACGCCGCTTCGTTCCCCTCAAACGGGCTGCGGAGACGATAATAATCCCCGAATTGAACCAGATGACGGATGTCCTTGTACAGCTTCACCTGTGCCCGAACCTCTTCCTTCTCTTCCTCGGTAAATGCCGTCAAGTCCAGCTCGTAGCCAAAATTGCCCGACATCGCCGCATGTCCCCTGACGCGAAGTGAAGTGTTCCGGTGCACCTGGTGATTCGGCACCGCCGACACATGCGCCCCCATCGTGCTAAGCGGGTACACCAGACTGGTTCCGTATTGGATCTTCAGACGGCTGATCGCGTCCGAATTGTCGCTTGTCCATGTCTGAGGCATGTAATACAGCATCCCAGGGTCATAACGACCGCCTCCGCCGGAGCAGCTCTCGAACAGGATGTGCGGGAACTCGGTCGTTAATTGCTCCAGCACCCGGTACAGCCCCAGCATGTAACGATGCGCAGTCTCCCGCTGCCGTTCCGGCGGCAGCGCAGCCGAGCCAATCTCCGTCATGTTCCGGTTCATGTCCCATTTCACATAAGTGATCGGTGCGCTCTGCAATATGCTGCGAATCATGCCGGCCACCGCCTCGCACACTTCCTCGCGCGAGAAATCCAGAATAAGCTGCTGCCGGCCCTCCGTTCTTCGCCGGTCAGGCACATGCAGACACCAGTCCGGATGCTGCCGGTACAGCTCGCTCTCTGGCGATATCATCTCCGGCTCAAACCAGAGGCCGAATTGCATATCAAGCGCCCGCACCCGTTCTGCCAAATCTTCAAGTCCTTCCGGAAGCTTGTTCCGGTCCACCACCCAGTCACCCAGCGAGGTAGTATCATCATTTCGCTTGCCGAACCAGCCGTCGTCGAGCACGAACAGCTCGATGCCAAGCTCGCGGCCTTCCCTGGCGATGTGCTCGATTTTGTCCGCTGTGAAATCGAAGTAGGTCGCTTCCCAGTTGTTCACCAGCACCGGACGAACGGCATCCCGGAACTGACCGCGGCACAGGCGGGTGCGGTACAGCTTGTGATAGCGTCTGGACATTCCGCCGAGCCCCTCTGCCGAGAACACCATAACCGCTTCCGGTGTCTGAAACGACTCGCCCGGCTCCAGCAGCCAGGAGAAGTCAAATGGATTAATGCCGAGATTCAGGCGTGCTGTCGCGTACTGATCAACCTCAACCTGTGCCGAGAAGCTGCCGCTATATACCAGGCTGAACCCGTATACTTCACCATGCTCTTCACCAGCATCCTCGGACAGCAGTGCCAGAAACGGGTTATGGTTATGACTGCTCGAACCGCGGCGGCTTTCAATTCCCTGCATGCCGGGAGAGAGCTTCCTCCGTTCCACATGACGCTCGCGGGCCCAAGCCCCATGCAGATGCAGCAGGTCATACCGGCTATGGCTAAAGTCGACGCTTGCGCTCATCGCCCGTAAAATGGTCATGCTCTCCTTGCCCTCATTCCGGAAGGAAACGGAACGCGCAATCGCATCATAATCAGGCAGCACGGTATAAGTCAGTACGATCGTCAAGCCGCTGATCCGGTCACGAAGCTCCAGCTCAAGCGTATCGGCCTCAGCGTCCTGCTCCACATACACCGCAGGCAGCCCTTCCAGCTTCGGCTTGCCGCTGTATATTCGATGACCGGTATATTCCACCTCAACGGCGGTAGTGCCATTCGTAAGCTGCACCTCGTATGCCGGCTGGCGAAAATCGCCTGTCCCGTAACCCGGATACTCCTGCGGCAAGCTATCAAACGAGAATGACAAGTCATCCCGAAACGGGGTCGGAGAGAACGATGCTCTCCCCCTGCGCTCCAGCATGCCCGCAATATGCCGGTCGCGAATCTTCTTTCCCCAATAGACATGAGCCGGGTATGCGCCGCGCACCAGCTCGATGCAATAGCTCGATTCGCGGCTCTGAAGATGAAAGATGCCCTGCTCCTTATGATAGTGTATGCTCACTTGTCGTCCCCCCTACGGTTGACCGTCCGGCGCTATGACAGAGGCCGGACGGATATGTGCCTGATCCGCCATATGCACAAATCGCTAGCGATCTAAGCCCGCTCCAGAATCATCACGCCTCGCGCCGGAATCGTTGCTTGACCGGAAATCGTCTTGCCCGTCAGCAGATCACGCTGACGGGAAGCTCCCGCATCAAACGTCATCTCCTCGGCATTGTGGTTCATCACAAACAGATACGAGGTTCCGTTCTTCACCCGCTCCGCAACCTCAACGCCATCCGGCGTGTTCAGCAGCGGCTTCACGCCCTGCTCCTCGCACAGATTGGCGATCAAGCCTTGCAGGAAATCGGCATCCGGACTGCTGGCTACATAATACGCCTGCCCGTTCCCGAACTTGTTTCGGGTCAGTACCGGCGTGCCCTTATAATAATCCGCGCCATACTCGGCGAGCACCTCGGCGGTCTCCGCATGGATCACATCACACAGAATGCCGCAGGAGTAGCTGCCGCGCAGTCCTCCCCAGTCCTGCCTTAATACGATCTCATTCTGATGTCCCGGCAGAAGCGCGTCAATCTCTTCCGCCCAAATTCCCATCACGTTGCGAAGCTCACCCGGGTAGCCGCCCAAGGTAACCAGATCGTTCTCGTTCACGATGCCGCTAAAGAAGGTCGTAACAAAGGTTCCGCCCTGTGCCACAAACTGCTCGACCCGCTCGGCAAAGCCGGGCTTCACCATGTACATGACCGGCGCGATGACAACCTTGTATTTGCTCAGGTCCTCCTCCACGCTGATCATGTCCGTCTGGATGTTCTGCTTGTACAGCGCATCATAGTATTTATGCACTTCATTCACGTAATTCAGGGCGATGGATGGCCCGCTCGACAGCTCGAGAGCCCAGCGATTCTCCCAATCGTACATGACGGCCACCTTGGCTTCGGAACGGGCATCCAGAATGGTATCGCCAAGCTGCTGCAGCTCCTTGCCAAGCTCTGCGCACTCCCGGAACACTCGCGTATGCTCATGACCGACATGCTCAATGACCGCGCCGTGATATTTCTCGCAGGCTCCGACAGAACGTCTCAGCTGGAAGAACATCACCGTATCGGCTCCGTGCGCAACCGCCTGATAGCTCCACAATCTCATTACGCCCGGACGTTTCGCCGAGTTGTACGGCTGCCAGTTCTGAACCCCCGGCGTCTGCTCCATCAGCATGAACGGCTGGCCGCTCTTGAGGCCCCGCATCAGGTTATGAGCCATCGCCGTGAAGCTGAACGGGGTGTCCATCGACGGGTAATTGTCCCAGGATACAACATCCATTTCTTTCGCCCACTTGAAGTAATCCAGCTCTGGATAAAAGCCCATCAAATTCGTAGTCACCGGAATGTCCGGCGTCCACCGTTTCAATTCATCGCGCTCCATCTTGAAGCATTCCAGCAGGCTGTCCGATTGGAACCGGCGATAGTCCAGCGAGATGCCCTGGAAGTTCGTGCGGTTGCCGCTCCACTCTTCGCTGAGTGCGTTCGGCGCCACAATTTCGTCCCAATCGTAGAACGTATGGCTCCAGAAGGAAGTGTTCCACGCCTTGTTCAGCGCCTCGAGGGTGCCGTAGCGCTCCTTGAGCCATACGCGGAACTGCTTCTCACAGTTATCGCAGTAACAATAGCCGCCGTATTCATTCGACACATGCCACATCACAATTTGCGGATGATCCTTGTAACGTTCGGCCAGCTTTCCGGCTAGGATCTTGGCATACTTGCGGTAGGTCGGGCTGTTCGGGCAAGAATTGTGACGTCCGCCGAATTTGCGTTTGCGCCCTTCATAGTCCACCCGCAGAACATCCGGATATTTCTTGGCCATCCATGCCGGATGTGCTCCAGTGCTTGTTGCAAGACAGAGATAGATATTTTCCTTGGTCAACCGCTCGATAATGTCGTCAAGCCAGGTGAAATCATAGCTCACTTCGTCCCGCTGGATTTTCGCCCATGAGAACACGTTGACGGTCGCCACGTCGATCCCGGCCAGATTGAACATCCGCATATCTTCTTCCATCGTCGCCTTGTCCCACTGCTCCGGGTTGTAGTCGCCGCCGTACCAAATTTTCGGGAATTTCTCGTTGATCATGAATGCGCCTCCTTATCTCTTAGAAAAACTGCTCCGAAGATAACCACGGAGCAGATGAATCACAATGTTCAGCTGTTACAGATCAAGCCAGCCTCTTGAGATGACGCCTTTGTACCAGTAGAAGCTGTCTTTCGGGGTGCGGACCAGCGTGTCATAATCGACATGCACCAGACCGAAGCGCATGCCGTACCCTTCCGCCCACTCAAAGTTGTCCATCAAGGACCATTCCATATATCCCTTCAGATTGATTCCATCCTCAATCGCGCGGCTCGCCTGAATCAGGTGCATCGCCAAGTAATCAATCCGGCGCTGATCATGAATGCGCCCGTCCAGGGAAAGACCGTCATTATAGCAAGCCCCGTTCTCCGTAATATACAGCGTCGGATTGCCGTATTTGTCCGCCGTATAGCGGAGCAAATCGTACAGCCCCTCGGCATAGATTTCCCAGCCGATATCCGTCTTCGGAGCGCCCATGGAGATCGCTTCGCTGGAAAGCATGCCGCCCGCTTCTCCAGGATTGTAACGATTCATGGAAGAGGTATAGTAGTTGATGCCGATGAAATCAATCGGCTGGTGAATCAGCTCCATATCGCCGTCCACAATCGGCGGCTTGTAGCCCAGGTTCTCGTACCAATCCAGCATGAATTTCGGATATTCCCCGAAATAGATCGGGTCCAGATACCAGTCGCCAGACCAGCCGTTCACGCGCAGGCAAGCCTCCATATCCTCCTTGGTGCGTCGGTAAGGAACGGCCCATGACGTGTTCGGCGCGATCCCGATCTCGCCCGAGATGCCCAGCTCGCGGAAGAGCGTTACAGCACGTCCATGCGCAACCAGCAGATGATGGCTTACGTCGATAGCCAGCTGCAAATCTTTATTTCCCGGAGCATGCACGCCCAGATAGTTGGACAGGAACGCCATGCACCAAGGCTCATTAAAGGTTATCCAGTGCTTGATTTTTCCACCGAGTTCCTTGAACATCAATTCGGCGTACTCAGCAAATGCATCGATGGTGATGCGGCTGCCCCATCCGCCCTGATCTTGAAGCTCTTGCGGAAGATCCCAGTGATACAGGGTGCAGAAGGGCTCAATTCCGTTAGCCAACAGCTCGTCCACGAGCCGATGATAATAATCCAGTCCGGCACGATTCACCTCTCCTGTCCCCTGCGGAAGAACGCGCGGCCACGAGATCGAGAAGCGGTACACCTTCACGCCCAGATCCTTCAATAGCTGCACATCTTCCTCTACCCGGTGATAACTGTCGCATGCGACGTTTCCGTTATCGCCATTCTTCACTTTGCCCGGTGTGTGAGCGAATGTGTCCCAGATGGACATCCCCCGTCCATCTTCATTATAAGCGCCTTCAATCTGATACGCGGCCGTGGCCACTCCCCACTTAAAATCAGAAGGAAACATATGAATACTCATAAATTTATCCGACTCCTTTCAAGCTTACTAGCCCAGTATATATCATTATGGTAACGCTCGGAAGAGGCCTTTCGCAAAGTATTAAATCACAGCCAGGACAATGGATGAAACGCTTTCTCTCACGTTGGATATCATACCGAATTTATACTAAATGATAGGAAAAGCACGCCGCCCCGAACGTTGATAGACGGGACTGGCGTGCCTTCATCACATAGCTCTTCGCGTTGCCAGCAATCGGCGACGGATTAATTCTTCAGATTGTCCCAAGAAGCCTGCATGTCCTCAAGCAATTTGTTCACATCGGACTTGCCTGCAAAGAATGCCTGCATCGAGCCCGCGAATTCCTGGGCTACACCGTCAGGGAACTTGGCGGAGTGCTTCTCCAGCACTTTGCCGGCCTGTACAAAATCATAAATCGAGGAACCCAGATCTCCCATATCTTCCGGTGTCGCTTCAATAGAAGTCAGGGACGGGATGAATTTAAAGTGTTTCACAATATACTCTTGACCGATATCGGACGTTACAAGCCAGTTCAGGAAGATCTTCGCTTCCTCTTTGGAGTCGGAATCCTTGTTGACTACCAGGTTCGCAGGCACCCCTACGTTAATGGCGTCGTTCTCCTCGGCATTCTCGCCAAGCGGCATCGGCAGGAACCCAAGATTCAGGTCCGGATTGATCGCATCAATTTCAGTCTGAGCCCAGTTTCCGTTTTGCATCATGGCCGCTTGCTCTGTAGCCAGCAAGGAGATCGCTGTGTTGTAGTCGGTCGTCAGCGGGTTTTTGTTACCGTATTCAAGTGTAAGCTGCATCAGCTTGGCCCACTCTTCGAAATACTTGTTGCCCACAAACGTTTCCGTACCCTCGTTCAAGCCCTGGATGAATGCATCCGGGTCTTCCTGGAGATCAAATGCCGGGTTGATGCCCTGGTTGCCCAGCAGCCACCATTCTTGGTAAGCGTTCGCAAATGGAATTACACCAATAGCTTCAAGCTTCTTCGATGCTTCTTCCAGCTGAGAGTACGTTTTTGGCATTTCGGTAATGCCGGCTTGCTCAAACAGGTCTTTATTGTAGATATAGCCCCAACCTTCGAGGTTCATTGGCATACCATATACTTTGCCGTCCTTAGTCATCGGTTTCGCGGCCATTTCCACCAGATCCGGTACCCATGGCTGATCGGAAAGATCCTCCAGACGGTCAAACCACATGTCCATCTCGGCATATCCGCCGTTGGAGAAAATATCAGGCGCATCGTTGGATGCGAATTTCGTTTTCAGCGCTGCACCGTAATCAGCACCGCCGCCTACAGTTTGAATATCAAGCTTGATGTTTGGATATTCTTTCTCAAACTCCACCTTCAGTTCATTCAGACCATCTACAATTTCCGTTTTGAATTGGAAAATCGTAACCGTCTTCACTTCCTGATCATTGGAGCCGCCGCTTGCGCTGCCTCCCCCAGAATTACCTCCGCATGCCGCAAGCACGAGTGAGAACGCCAGCAGCATAACCAGTGAAAATTTCCATTTCTTCATGGTGTTACCCCCTAGAAAAATGAATTTATGAGTTGTTTCATTGAAACCAAGTTATGGGGCTCCGTCAAGGTTAACCCTTGACGGAACCGGCTGCAACGCCTTCAACAATATAGCGCTGCAGGGACAGGAAGAAGATGATGATCGGCAATATGCCCAGTACGAGCGCCGGCAGCGCCAGGTCCCATTGCTTGGAGTATTGCCCGAAGAAGGCAAACGTAGCAAGCGGGATCGTACGCAGATGCGGGCTCTGCAGAATCAGGGACGGCAGCAAGTAGTCGTTCCAGATCCACAGGCAGTTCAGAATAATGACTGTAACCATCATCGGCTTCAGCATCGGCAGTACGATGCGGGTGAACACGCTGTAGGAATTGGCGCCATCCACCGTGGCTGCTTCCTCAATCTCCATCGGAATCGACTTGACAAAACCGTGGAACAGGAAGATCGAAAGCGGGATGCCGAGTCCCATATAAGCAAGGATCAGACCGACCATGCTGTTGTTCACACCCAGCCAGCTAACAACTTTCAGCAGCGGGATCATGATCGACTGAAACGGAATAACCATCGCAGATACAAACATCATAAATACGAAGCGGTTGAACATCGTGTTGGAACGCACCAGCCGGTACGCGGCCATGGCGCTCAGAAGCGCAATAAGCAGATTGCTGATGACCGTAATGATAATCGAGTTCGTAAATGCCTCCGGGAAGCGAGTCATCTCCCACGCTCTCGCATAGTTGCTCCAGTTGAACTGGTTTGGCCAGTCCGCCGCATTGACCATAATGTCTCCGAGCGACTTCACCGAGTTGACCAGCAGGAAGTAGAACGGCGACAGAAACATGATCGCAATAATAACGAGAATCACCTGTGTAATGATGTCCGATATGGACATGGAGGACTTCTTCTTCAATTTGGTGTTCATTAGGCTTCGACCTCCTTCTTCTTCGTCGCCCGTACTTGAAGCAGTGTAATGAGGGCTACGATGACAAAGAATATTAAGGCTTTGGCCGTTCCGAGCCCATAGCGGTTGTTCAGGAACGCTTCATTGTACACGTTCATCGCCAGCGATTCTGTGGAACGGTATGGTCCGCCCTTCGTCAGCGACAGGTTCAGGTCAAACATTTTGAACGACCAGGAAATGGCCAGGAACAAGCAGATCGTTACGGCCGGCATAATCAGCGGCACGATAACGCTTTTCAGCACCTGAAACCGGCTAGCGCCATCAATCTCTGCCGCCTCAAGCACATCCTTCGACACATTGTTGATCGAGGCGATATAGATGACCATCAGATAACCGGCAGACTGCCATACAAACACCATGATGATCGCCCAGAAGCCGGTTACTTCGTCGCCCAGCCAAGGCAGCTGGAAGAAGGCAAGTCCTGTCACCTCTCCAACCGTTGCAAAACCTTTGATGAAGATAAACTGCCAGATAAATCCGAGCAGCAGGCCGCCGATCACGTTCGGCATAAAGAAGATCGTACGGAGCCAGTTGCGCGCCTTAATATTTTTCGTCAAAAAGTAGGCAAGGAAAAATCCGGCCAAGTTCGTCAGGATGACACCGACCACTGTAAATCTGACCGTAAACCAGAAGGAGGTGGCAAAAGCGCTGTCATTTGTGAAAATCTGTTTGAAGTTGTCCAGGCCAACCCAGGTTACTGTACCCGAAACACCGTTCCAATCCGTAAAGGAGTAATACATCCCCATCACAAAAGGGACAATGATCGTAATGGCAAAAAACAGCAGGGCGGGGCCAACGTATACCAATTGCTGCGCGAGGGCAGCGGATGTCTTTCTCTTCATCGAATCCCCCTCCAATCTCCTTTGTTTCTCTATAGCTCAATTATGCTAATATTAGGGACTAGGGACTACCATCGGATGTGAACTAAATGGTATAGAAAATTGATCGGAGGGCGAAATCTTTGAAGTGGACCAGCCTCTTGAAATGGAACAGCATACGCACCAAGCTTATTGCCTTGATGATCCTGGCTGCAATACTGCCGACGACCATCTCGATGATTATCAGCTATGTCATCACCACCAACTCGCTCAAGGAGCGAGCCGTTGTTGAAAATATGAATCTGTTGTACCAGGGTCGCATGAACCTGGAGAACGATCTGGAGGAAATGAACCGCACCTCCCTCTCCGTATATTCCGACCCGGAGTTCTATATAAGCTTGTACTACAGCCATGAAAATATCAATGCCAGCGGACGCCAGTCTGCAACGCTGCAATCCATCAACCATGCAATCAGCGGCTCCAAGCAGGTGTACCTCTACGTGGACGGAAAGCGGGAAGCGACGCTCTTCGCCCAGGACATCGCCCGCCGCATGAGCGATGCTGCCCTATACGACCAAATTCCTGATCTGAGCGGGAAGGACTACTACATCGAGCCGCCCCGTCCTGTCCATACCTATGGTTTCCAATTATCCAATCCCTACCCGGACAGCTTGCAGGTGATGACGATGTACCGGGTCATCCAGCGCATCCCCTCCAGCGAACAGCTCGGCATTCTGGCGATCGATCTGGACATGTCCTTTATTAGCCGGATCAGCAGCCAGCTGTTTCAGCCGGACCATGAGCAGCTTTATATCCTGAATGAGGACGGCTATGTCATGTATTCGGGTAACAGCAGCCTGATCAGCCAGAAACCTCGGGAAGCCTGGTACAACCTCATCCAGGAAAGCGGCACAGAATCCGGATATTTTGAACATGACGACAACATTTATATATATGACAGCATCCGCACAGGCCTAACCGACTGGACAATGATCAAGGAAATCCCGTCTTCCTATATTCTGAGCAGTGCCGACAAGGCAGCGTTTATCAATATTTTGCTGCTCGCGGTGTCCTTGCTGGTCATCATTGCGGCCACAATCTGGATATCGATACACATTACCGAGCCGATCCGCAAGCTTGTCGGCGTGATGAGCCAGGTCAAGAGCGGCCGGATGACGGTCGATGTTTCTTCGCCGCGCAAGGATGAAATCGGGATCCTTCACCGCCGGTTTGGCAGCATGATGGATACGATCAACAATCTCATTCTTCAGGAATACAAGCTGAAGCTGGCCAATCGGACAAACCAGCTCCGCGTGCTGCAGGCACAGGTCAATCCGCATTTCTTGAACAACGCCCTGCAAACGATCGGGACGCTCGCGCTTGAGCACAACATGAAGCGGATCTATTCCCTGATCTCGGCGCTTGCCCGGATGATGCGATACAGCATGTACAATACGGACAAACCTGTAAAGCTTGGCACCGAGCTGGATCATATCAAAGATTATGTCGAGCTGCAAAAAGAGAGATTTGAGAATCTCTTCGACTTCCGTTACGATGTGGATGAGTCTACTGTCGATATATTGATCCCCAAAATGCTCGTTCAACCGCTTGTCGAAAATTATTTCAAGCATGGAATGAACCGTATGGCTGACGATAACTACATTAGCGTCAGCACCCGCCGGCTGTCCGAAGACGTCGTGCAGATTGTTGTAGAGGATAACGGCAACGGAATGTCCGAGGACAAGCTTGCCACGCTGAAAGAGCAGGTACAGCAGCTGGAGATGCTTGATTTGGAGCAGCTCGAGGTCTCCGACAGCGACGAGGCCGATGCGGCCGAACACGGGATCGGGCTTATCAACATCGTGACCCGAATGAGACTCTATTATCGGGACAAATCCAGCTTCAACATGGAGAATGTCCAGCCTCGCGGCTTCCGGGTCGTGCTGACAATTAATGTGGAAGGTGAAGCAGAAGATGAAGGCGTTGATCGTAGATGACGAGAGCCGTGTCCGGAAAGCGATCCGACTGCTCGTCCATTGGGAGGAACACGGAATTACCGACATTCAGGAAGCCGATAACGGCCTGAAGGCCATTGAGCTTATCCAGCAGCATCGTCCGAACCTCGTGCTGCTCGACATGCTGATGCCGCTCACGAACGGTCTGGAGCTGATGGAGTGGATTCATAACCATTATCCGGATACCAAATTCATTGTGATCAGCGGTCATGATGATTTTGAATTTGTACGAAACACCATACTGTACAGCGGGACGGATTATATTCTGAAGCCGGTGGACGAGACCGCCATCAATGCGGCTGTAGGCAAAGCAATATCCGCCTGGAAGGCGGAGGATGAAGAGCGGCGGGCGATGCACCAGCAGCATGTTCAGGTCAATGAATATCGGCCTGTCTATTCGGAGAAGCTGCTGACCAGCCTGATCGATGAGCCGTTCTCCCAAACCCAGGCCGCAAGACGCCTGCAGGATGAGCGCATCATCCCGGATAAGGTATCCGACATCCGGCTGGCCGTGCTGCAGGTTGACCCTTCTGATGAAGCGTTGTATAACCGTTTTGGCAATCATCAGGATCTGCTGATGTTTGCACTGCTTAACATATGTAACGAATTCATGCAGAAGGACCGGATCGGCGTCGCCTTCCGTCATTTCAGCTCTCAGCGCAACATCGTCATTATGGTGTGGGATCAGCTCGCAACGTTTCCTACCCGACTGAAGGAGATCAACAGCGGCATCCACCGGACATTGTCCCGCTACATGCATTTCGGGATCAGCCCGACAGGGCTGTATCCGGAAGACATGCCCAAGCTGTTTAACCACGGTCTCTCCTGCCTTCGCTCACGCGATCTGACGGTCCTTAACCAGTTCCTGCATGAGGAGGTCTCCGGCGTCAGGGGCGGAGATCACGGGCTTCAATTCAGCGCCTATGAGGACCGGTGGAAGCTGGCCATCATGAGCGGTCAGCCCAATCTGATCGCCGAAGCTGTAGAGGAATGGCTCGCTGCCATGCGCAAGAACGGCGTCATTACACCAGAGCTGCTGGAGCGTTATGATCGTGATATTGAACGCTTTCTGCTGCGGATCATCCATGAGGCTGCCTCCCCTTTGTCTGAAACGCTGCTGCAGGAGTACAAGGAGGAAAGCGCAGCCAGCGCCAAGCCGAGCCCGGACAAGCATCTCTTCTCCTATGCCGAATGGCAGCAGTACTGGGAAACGACGATCGGCTGGCTGGCAGCCGCCTTGCAATCCCGTAAGCATGAAGGACAGGATCTGATCCATGACATCACACAGTTTATTGAACAGAACTATCAGAACGAGGTGTCGCTCTACGACATCGCCAACCGCTTTCATGTCAGCCGGGAATACATATCGCGCAAATTCAAGCAGCGCCATCAAATCAACATTCCGGAATATATCAATCGCATTCGTATATCCAAAGCCAAAATCCTGCTGCAGAATCCCGGACTGAAAATGGCCGCCATTTCGGAAATGGTCGGCTTCAAGAACGAGAAGTATTTCAGCCTCGTGTTCAAAAAACAGGAAGGCATATCTCCGACCGAATTCCGGAAGCTGCATGAGAAGGATTCCTGATCGCAAACGGCAGGCTTGATCTGCTATAGCCGACTTGATCTGTAGCTTGTAACGGATATCACTCGGAGAAAGCCAAGGAGCTAAGCGGCTCATTCCCGCTTAGCTCCTTGATGTTATCGTCTTCAAGCACAGCTTGCTTCATGCTTATAATTCATGCTGCGCTTGAACGTGTTTATTCCGGGCCGAGACTGTGTAACGTACGCTCATCAATATGAACGTCACCGGGTAAGCTAATGATTTCTCCAAACTCCCCCTTAGCACCATGATCCCTTCGTTCAGGAGGATACCTGATCAAACGGGATCATCATCCAAAGCAGCCAGACAGTGGATAAGCAGACCCGCGGGACAGCGAATCACACCGGATGCTCTCATACTGGCCTGCTGGCCTGCTGGCCTGCGCGCCTGGCCCCCTGTTAATTGAGCAAACGTATAACATACACCTTCCCTGGCTGTGTCTCGAACGTGCAGCTCTCCCCTTCAGCTACGATGGAGCCATGGTCGTCAGCCACTTCGAGCGGCCTGTGATAGACGAGTGTGCAGCGCTGTCCATGCGTGGAGATGACGCTTGCCGAGTCAAGAGCTCCCTTGCTCCACGCCATCGCTACAACGAAGCCGCCACGCGCCTTCAAGCCGTGGACTGCGCCCGCTTCCCAGGCTGCCGGGAGAGCCGGCAACAGCCGGATGACACCACCATGGCTCTGGAGCAGCATTTCGGCCACGCCGGCTGCTCCGCCGAAATTGGCATCAATCTGGAACGGCGGATGGTCGCCGAGCAGATTCTTATGAACGGAGCGGCTCAGCAGCGTGCGGACGTACGTATACGCCGCTTCTGGCTGCCCTAACCGGGCATACAAATTGATCAGCCAGGCGCAGCTCCAGCCGGTATGCCCGCCGCCGCTGCGGATCCGGGACGCCAGCGAGCGCTCGGCTGCGGCGGCCAGTTCGGGCGTCGCCTCCGGGGTGATCTCCTCACCCGGGTACAGGCCGTACAGATGGGACACATGGCGATGTCCCGGCTCGGCTTCTGCAAATGGCTCGCTCCATTCCATCAATCTTCCCTCCGCATCAATCTGATACGGCAGCAGCCGTTTAGCGGCCTGCCGAAGCTCCTCCCGCAGCTCCCGGTCATCGTCAAGCATTTCCGACGCCTCGATGAAGCTATGGAACAGCTCCCGCATGAGCGCCATATCCATCGTCGAGCCTGCCGACACGCTGCAGGCCACTCCTTCCTCCGTCAGGAAGCGGTTCTCGGGGGAGGTGGATGGACTGGTCATAAGGCGCCCCTTCTCATCCTCCACAAGCCAATCCAGGCAGAACAGGGCCGCTCCCTTCATGAGCGGATAAGCCGTCTGCCGCAAATATTCAAGGTCCGGATTATAGCGATAATGCTCCCACAGATGACGGGACAGCCATACGCCGCCCATCGGCCAGAATGCCCAGCTGGCGCTGCCGTCACTCGGGGTCGACATGCGCCACAGATCCACATTGTGATGCGCAGTCCAGCCCCGGCAGCCGTAATGGATATGGGCGGTACGGCTGCCGTGAACAGACAGCTCCCCGATCATCCGGATCAACGGCTCGTGGCATTCGCTCAAATTGGCCACCTCAGCTGGCCAGTAATTCATCTCCGTATTGATATTCGTGGTGTAATCACTGTTCCATGGCGGCTGCACATGCGGGTTCCATATGCCCTGCAGATGCGCCGGCTGCGTACCCGGACGCGAGCTGCCCATGAGCAAATAGCGCCCATACTGGAACAGCAGCGCCTCCAGCGCGGGATCAGCTCCGCCCTCGCGGTACGCCTTCAAGCGCTCATCGGTCGGCTTGCATGCTGTCAGCCGCCCGTCAGCCTCCGGTCCCAAGCGGAGTTCCACACGGCGGAACAATGCGCGGTGATCTGCCAGATGTCGATCACGCAGCTGCTCATAGCCCAGCTGAGCAGCGGCTAGAAGCGCCTGCTCACACCGCTTGGACGGCATGCTTCCCTCCGCCCCTGGCATCTGATCAAACCCTTCGAAATCGGTAGCAGCGGCGACCAGAAGTGTCACCGATGACGCATTGCTAATGCGAATCATACCGCTATCAGCACGTTCGCGGCCTCCTTCCACCTGAGCAAGCAGCTGCATCTCATACCGCAGTCCCCGTCCCTCTTCGTACAGCACGGATTGCGGATGGTCTCCCCTGTAATTGTCGGCAATATGGGACGGCGCATGCCCGAACAGCCTAAGGATCCCCTCTGCCGTCTCACGGATATGATGCTTAAGCAGAGACTCCTGTCGGATGGTCAGATCAAGCGATGCAGCTGCATCGACTTCATACCGGATCACCGCAACTTGATCGACCGCACTGATAAACATCTCCCGGCTATAGCGCCTTCCTTCGGAAACCCAACGTACCGCTGCCATCCCGGCATCCAGATCCAGCTCCCGCCTGTAGCCTGTAACCGCCCCGCTGATTCCTTCCTGCTCAATAATGAGATCCCCAAGCGGCAAAAAGGACTCCGTACGCCTGCCCACCATATGCTCTTCAATGAGCTTCTCCGCTTCTTCGTAGCGTCCCGACGCAATCCGTTCCCGCACAGGGGCAAGATACCTGAGCGCATCATAGTTATGCGTATCGCGGGGAAAACCGGACCACAGTGTATCTTCATTCCACTGAATCCGCTCGGAGGTTATCCCGCCGAACACCATTGCCCCCAGCCTGCCATTGCCAAGCGGGAGCGCCTCTTCCCACTTATCAGCCGGCTGGCCATACCACAGCTTCCATTCCTGCTCCTCTGCCAATTCGATCTCTCCTTCTATGCAAAGAGGGGCAGCCATAAGCATGCCCCTCACCTTGTATTAGTCGTTCCACAGCTCCACGCGAGCGCGTACGAGCTCGGTATATTCTTGTTCCATCTGCTCCGCACCGGCAGCGTTCAGTTCCTGAATGAACTGATCATACAGCTCGTCGAACTTGGACGGGTCTGCCAGAATGATTTCCGGAATACGTTTGCGGGTAATTTCCTCCACTTTTTTATACGTGATGTTGATGTTGGAATCGCTTGGTACCGGAATGTTGTAAGCAACACCCCATGGCTTCACAGGGAATTCTTCCTTCTTCGGCCACAGATCCTTCCACATCTCTACGCCGTATGCCTGAAGCGTCTCTTTCTCGGACGGCGTATAGTTCTTCATGATCGTCTCAGGGAAGTTGGTTGTGAAGTAGTTGCCTGTCGAATCCAGCACACCGTCTCCGTAGCGCGGATACAGTGCATTGTACAAGCCAATTCCTGTCTCTTTCGTGAAGTTGGCATTGTCATACGTTTTGCGCTCCTGAATCTCTTCCGGAATGACGCGCTTGCCGTCTACAACTTCATAATGCTCGCCTTCAATGCCCCAGTTCATCAGAATTTGACCTTCCTCGGATGCCAGATAATCCAGGAATTTAATGATGCGCACCGGATCCTTGGCAGACGTTGTAATCCCTACACCCCATCCTGCCACATAACCGGTATCCTGGAATGTAGCATCCTTGGTCGTTTCATCCAGCTGGATCGGGAATCTTGCATAGGTGCGATTCTCTTTGCCGGAGGAACGAAGAGCACTCGTTGCATTGCCGAAGCCCCAATCCTGGTCGATTACGCCCAGGACGCGGCCCGAGGAAATTTTAGCTTCATATTGGTCTGTTTTCTGTACGAATGTTTCTTTATCCAGCAGCCCGGTAGCGTTCATATGGTTCAGCCAGCGGAAATACTCCTTCTCTTCCGGACGCTTGTAGTGCAGCTGCGCCTCGGCCGTCTCCAGGTCGATATAATATTCACCATCATCGGATACGCCGGTTGCGATAAAGGCCGGATTTGTAACCGATATCATAATTCTCCAGCCGTCCGCGTTCAGCGACAGCGGAATCGTCGGCTGCCCGTCAATCGTAGGGTACTTCTCATAATAAGCCTTCAGAGCATTCTCGTAGTCCTTCACTGTCTTCAGCTCCGGATAGCCGAGCTCCTTCAATACTTCGTGTTGAATCTGGAACGTACCGCCCGCGTCGAGCATCTCATTATCTACCGCCGCCAAGGTAGGCAGCACATAGATCGCTTCATCCTCATTACTCCACTTCAAGCGGCTCATATAGTCGCCGTAGACCTTTTTGATGTTCGGCGCATGCTCCTCAATAAGGTCTGTCAGATCAATGTAAGCGCCTGCATCAACAAACAGATTGGCATCCCCTTTAGCAAATACCAGATCCGGGTACTCACCGCTGGCCACCATGAGCGGCAGCTTCTGGTTCGAGCCATCCACCGCGAATTCGGCTTGAATCGTAACGCCTGTAAGCTCGGTCAGCTTCTTGCCAACCGCATCCTGCATGTTGACCCAGTTCGCGTTAGAGTCCGCGCTGAAATATGTGATTGTGATCGGCTCCAGACTGTCTCCCTCATTGCCAGTGTCTCCGCCGCTTGCGGAATTGCCGTTATTACCCCCGCTGCACGCAGACAGAATAAATGTAGCCAGCATCATGATGGCAAGGAGCAGCGATAATCTTTTCTTGTGATTCATTTGCTTTACCCCCTATTCTAAAGTGAAAAAATTCTATTGTATAACAGGCCGCACGCGGCCGCACGGCCTGCTGATACCATGGATCGGTGTTTAGCTTTTTACCGCTCCGAGCGTCATGCCCTTCACGAAGTAACGCTGCAGGAACGGATACACCAGCAGGATCGGAACGGTAACCACGATCGTGATCGCCATCTTGATCGATTCCGGAGATACCTGCTTGACGATTTCGGCCATGTTCTGACCGGCCCCCATCCCGGTGTTTTGTCCCTGTGTACTCTGCAGCACCTTCATCAGCTCGAATTGAAGGGTTGTTAGATGCGGCGCAGAGCCGTTGTACAGATACGTATCAAACCAGGAGTTCCACTGTCCGACCGCCAGGAACAGGGCGATGGTGGCAAGCACCGGCTTGCAGAGCGGAAGGATAATGCGATAGTAAATCGTGAAGTCGTTCGCTCCGTCCAGCTTGGCCGACTCCTGCAAGGAATAGGGCAGGCCGTCGATGAACGACCGGATGACAAAGACGTTAAATGCGCTGACCATTCCGGGAATGATGTAGACCAGGAAAGAGTTCATCATGTTCAGGTCCCGGATCAGGATGAACACTGGAATCATGCCGCCGGAGAAGTACATCGTCAGAGCCAAGAAGGTAGACATAAACTTGCGGCCCTGAAACTCTATCCGGCTCAGCACATAGCCGAGCATCGAGCCTGAGATCAGGCCGAGCAGCGTTCCAGCCAGTGTCCGGAGCACCGATATTTTGGCACCGGTAATCAGCCCTTCATACTGGAATATCTGCATGTAGTTTTCTAACGTGAATTGCCTTGGCCATATCGTGATTCCTCCGCGAACCGTGTCCACAGAGTCGTTAAGCGAGATCGCCAGCACATTCAAGAATGGATATAGTGTCACGATCATAACCAGGGTCATGAACGTGTAGTTCACGATATCAAACACCCGATCGGAGAACGAGGGCTTGATGGATGCTGCTTTCGTACGAGCCATGCTGCTCCCTCCTCCTTACATAATCGATTGCTTCATGAATTTTTTGAACAAACCGTTAGCTGTGAGCAACAGAATGATACTAACAATCGAGTTGAACATCCCGATCGCCGTACCGAAGGAGAAGCGACCCATGCTCAGTCCGTAATTCAATGCATACAAATCGAGAACTTCGGAGTAGTCCACAACGAGCGGGTTCCCAAGCAGGAACTGTTTCTCAAACCCGATGCTGACGAGGTGCCCGATCGACATAATGAGTAGAATGGCAATGGTCGGTGCAATGCTCGGCAGTGTAATGTGCCAGATTTGGCGGATGCGGCTTGCTCCGTCCACCTTGGCTGCTTCGAACTGCTCCTGATCAATGCCGGCAATCGCGGCTAGATAGATGATCGCGTTCCAGCCCATTTCCTTCCACAGATCGGAGGCGGTAACGATATACCAGAACCAGCTTCCCTGTGCCATGAACTGAATCGGCTGATCGATGAAGCCCAGGGCCATCAACAGCTGATTGACAGCGCCTCCATCAACGGACAGCATCTTGGTTACAATCCCGGCAACAACGACCCAGGATACAAAGTGAGGCAAGTAGGAGATCGTTTGTACGGTTCTTTTAAAAACGCTTCCACGAATCTCATTGAGCAGCACCGCAAACAAAATCGGGATGGTGAATCCCACGATCAGCCCCATGAAACTCATGGCCAGCGTGTTTCGCAACACGAGGTAAAACTTATCATCCGTGAACAGGGTCACGAAGTGATCAAAGCCGACCCACTTCTGTTCGAATATCCCTCTGCCCGGCCTATAATTCTGGAATGCCATAATCCAGCCCCACACCGGCAAATAGCTGAATATGAACACAACGATGATAAAGGGAAGCGACATTCCATACAGTATTTTCTGCTCCTTGAAAGTGGTCCAAAAGCCTTTTTTCTTTTTATTTACGGTAGGCTCCGTGCTGCCTGATGTTTCTGTTGCCGCTTTCAAACCAACCCCTCCTCTCTTGTATACCACGATGATAAACCAAGGAGCCGCCAGGCGGTACCCGAAGGATTTCGCCAAAAATCATATAAAAATTAGACATTGTTCGCGATGGCTAATGGACCGTCAGACGCCGCGTCCGTCGCCTAAAAGAATAGCCCCAACACGTGGGGCTTCGCTTCAAGATATGTCCATCTCGTACGGATTCATCCGGCATGGAGGGGATGCCGGTCCCAGCGGCTATATGCCGCATCAGGCGACTACAGTTTCAGTTCTTTGCGATAGCTGGAGGGGGAGGTTCCGACATATTTTTTAAATTTGCTGTGAAAATAATCGACATTCGTATAGCCCACCTTTTCGGCGACCTGGTACACCTTCATCCCCTGCTTCAGAAATTCCTTCGCCTTGCTGATTCTCACCTTGTCCAGATACGTGTTGAAGTATTCTCCGGTCGTATTTTTAAACACCTTGCCCAGATAAGCGCTGTTGTAATTGAAGACGGTGGCCAGTGTCTCCAGCTTGAGATTCTCGCTGTAGCTCCGCTCGATTAGATCCAGGATACGCTTGATCTCCTGATCACAACTGCCTCTGCCGACCTGCTGTGTTAGTTCGCCCAGCACATCGACGGCATGCTGGCACAGTTCAAACACCGTGCGCTGCCGGTACACGGCCGCAATGTTGTCGGTATATTCTTTGGTGCGGGACTGAAGATCCGGATGGTGCAGGGTCAGCTTATGGAATATGCCTGTCAGAAGCTCCATAAAGGCGCCCTTCATCATTCCCTCCGTATACCCGTCACGAACCATTGCGTATGCGGCGGATGGAATCAGACTATGCTGCACTTCGGCATGGCCGACATCCACGGCGAAGTACAGCTGGTCCATCGCTTGGGTTGGGTCATATCCGCCCTCCTGGCTATCATCTTCGGCCGTGAACGGCTTGGAATAGGACGACAGCAGCTCGCCCGGCGGATAGAAAAAGCGGCTTCGGATGAGCGACTTGGCCATCTTGTACGACTGGACCACATCTTCCAGCTTGCGCACCTCTTTCCCCGCCGCTGCCGTTATATGCAGACCCGCCTGGGCCGCTGCGCGGTCCAGCAGACCATACATCTCCTGCCTGGCCGCCTCGGTATGAAGCGAAGCAGACAACAGGACTCCGGTATACGCCTGATAGGCAAAGACAGCACCATGGCCCCGCTGCTCGACCCATTCATTCAGCAGCTCCTTCAGCGTGCGTTCCGGGTCCTGATTCGCGGTTTCCTCGCCTTCAGCATGCACGAGCAGAATTTGATAATAATTCCACATCAGATCCAGCCTCGCAGCATGCTGCGCAAGCTCAGCCCCGCTATGAGACTCCTCGGAAAGCAGTGTCTGGATCAAGGCCTCCCGGCTCTCCTCCACGACCACCTTATGCGTGTCTTCCCAGCTGCGCTCCTTCTGGATCTCCTCCTTGATTTCCAGCAAGTAACTGGATAGCTCATCCTCATCCACCGGCTTCAGCAAGTAACCGGCGACCCGGTGTGAGATTGCCTTCTTCGCATAGTCAAAATCAGCGTACCCGCTCAATATAAGCATGTGCACACGAGGATCCTTCTCCCGTATCGCCTCAATAAGCTGCAGGCCGTCCATGCCCGGCATCCGAATGTCCACCAGCATCAGGTCCGGTGCATGCGCCTTGAATTTGTCAAGCGCCTCCGATCCGTTCGCTGCTGTATCCACAACCTGAAAGCCAAGCTCATTCCACGGGACGATGCTTTTCAGTCCTTCACGAAGTTTCGGCTCATCGTCCACGATTAGCACTTTAATCATTGAACTCTCCCCCCATCGGAATGCTGAATTGAATTATCGTGCCTTGCCCAGGCTCGCTCTCGATGTGCAAACCGGATGCCGGACCATAGGTCAACTGGAGACGGACATGCACATTTCGGAGGCCGATCCGTTCCTGTTCCTCCGACTCTTCCAGAAACCCCCGGATCATTTCGAGTCTGTTCGGGTCGATGCCGGCACCGTCATCCGCGACCGATATAAGGATCGCCTCATTCTCCGCAGTTACCGTCACCCGGACCGTGGTCGCCTCCTGCTTGTTGTCCATGCCGTGGATGACCGCATTCTCCACAAGCGGCTGAATAATCAGCGGCGGAATCCGGAACAGCAGTGCTTCGGGGTCGACCTGAACCTCGAACCGAAGCCGATCCTCGTAACGAAACTTCTGGATGTCCAAATAACATTCCACCATCTCGATTTCATCCTTGATGGTTGTTTTGCCGCTGCCAACCTCAATATTGCTGCGCATCAGCTTGCCCAGCATCCGCACCACGCGGGCAATCTCGGTCTCCCCCTTGATATGGGCTTCCATGCGGATCGATTCGAGCGCATTAAACAGAAAATGCGGATTGATCTGGCTGGCCATCATTTTGAACTTGATTTCATTCTGCTTCTGCTCAAGCAACCGCTTCTGTTGATTGGATTCCTGCACTTCATTCATCAGTTCGCCAATGCTGGATACCATCGAATTGAACTGGCGCGAGAGCTGCCCAATCTCGTCCCGGCCGTCAATTTCCATAGCCACGCCGAGGTTTCCCGTACCTACCTTCGAAATATGCTTGCTCAAGCGAAGCAGCCGGCTGGATATCAGATGCGAGAAGCTGTATATGAGCAATAAGGCCAGCAGCAAACTGATCAGAATCACCGTCATCGCAAGCCGGTTGATCCGGTTGGCTTCCTTGACAATGCTATCGATGGAGAAGATCGAAATAATCCTCAGGCCGTCCACGCCCGACTCGGTATTCAGCGGTTCAATCAGCACTTTGGACTCCTTATTGTCAATCACGGACTCATAGATGCCCTCCAGATTGTATACGACGCCGGATTCATCATGGATATTTTCCAGCGGACTCCCGTACAGCTCCGGACGGTTCGAGGCGACGATATTGTTCTTGCTGTCCACGATAATGGTGTCAAACGTCTCCTGGCTCAGTATCGTATTGAGAATCTCGGAGTTTACGTTGATGACCAGCACGCCGCGATTGTCCCTGCTTCCTAAATCGACGCCTTTCACCAGGCTGAGATAGGTTCGATTGTCTCTCTCGTCCGTAATATAATCCCACTGGACCAGTCCGACGTTCTCCTTGGCGTTCTTGTACCAGTCCGTGGCCTCGATCTCGGGTGTCGGATTGATGAACTGCCAGTTGTTCAGCAGCGTTTCGTTGTTGCTATAGAAACGAATGTTGGAGATCTCCTTGTACATTTGGATCGCCTGATGAAGATCCGGGTAGGCCCTATAAGCAACGAACACATCGTATACGCTTTCATAGCGATTGTTGACAACGCTCTTCAATCTTTCGTCATACAGCAGCCTGTAGGACAGATCATCGGCCACATTGATAATCTCGGTGGCCCGTTTCTTGACACGGTCTACATTTTGATAAGCCTGCTCCATGGCATTGTCAAAAGCGAACTTTCGCAGCTCACTGGTCAGAATTACGCCAACGATCGCCACCGGCACAAATACGACCACAACAAAGGATAATATCAACTTATTTCGAAGCTTCATGTCATTCATGAGCTGAATGAAAGAGGATCGCATGCTTATGCTCCTGTCCTTGTATCGTCGCCAGCCCATCCCGCCGATATAAGTAAACGGTTTCAACAAGACCTGGCACTGGTTTCATCGCCATTATAACAAGGTTTGCACCCGCCGATCGCATGAAAAAGATGGAAATAAGCCCGACACCAGCGTTAAATCAATCGCTGCTGCGGGCTTATAACCTGCAATGCTTCACCCGGAAGTGTTAGGTTGCCTTTATGCTTTAAGCGTTGCGGTAAAGGAGAACGTCTGCTGTCCGCCGGCCACTTGAATTGCACCTTCGGCCAAGGCTGCGGAGCCATCAACAGACTCAATCTCGCCCATGCTGTGCAGTTGGATCGAGAATGGCTTGCCTGCACCGGTGCCTGTAAAGGCGACGCGGTTGCCGCTGCGCACCGCGCGAACTTCCAGCTCGCTTGCCCCTTCCATGCTGCGCACAGTAACTTCAGCTTCTTTGCCCTCTTCCAGCGCATATAGTCCCAGCTTCACGCCGTCCGCATAGTCATAATCCGGACGGGTATTGTCCGCGCCAATCGCCACAAATGCATTCTCGCGTACAAAGAGCGGCAGTCCCAGGAAATCATACGTTTCCTTCCGCCATGTTCCGCCTTCGACCGTCTCCCCGGTCAAGAGATGCGTCCAGCGTCCATGAGGCAAGTAATAAGTAACCTCTCCCTGCTCGCTGAATACAGGTGCAACCAGCAAGGAATCGCCCAGCATATATTGACGGTCCAGCATTTCGACAGCCGGGTCGCCAGGGAATTCCAGGAACATGGCGCGCATGCTCGGGATGCCTTTCTCCGAAGCCTGAACGGCCGTATGGAACAGATAAGGCATCAGGCTGCATTTC
The DNA here is from genome assembly GCF_038000405.1 of Paenibacillus sp. FSL M8-0334. Taxonomy (NCBI): domain Bacteria; kingdom Bacillati; phylum Bacillota; class Bacilli; order Caryophanales; family Paenibacillaceae; genus Paenibacillus; species Paenibacillus sp. FSL M8-0334. The sequence continues at coordinate 3,035,525 of NZ_JBBOCH010000001.1, read as the reverse complement.
AGCTGAGTGAAGAAGCGGGTTACGTCCACTGCTTCCTCATCATAGGCCCAAGGCACCCGGTAAGAGCTGCTGCCATGCAGACGACTGTGGCTCGACAGAAGACCGAAGGCCAGCCAGCGTTTGAAGACATGCGCAGGCGCTGTAGCTTCGAAGCCGCCGATATCATGGCTCCAGAAGCCAAAGCCGCCCAGTCCGAGCGATAGTCCGCCGCGAAGGCTCTCCGCCATGGACTCGTAGTCGGCATAGCAATCTCCGCCCCAGTGAACCGGGAATTGCTGTCCGCCTACGGTTGCCGAGCGGGCAAATACGGCAGCCTGATTCTTGCCGAATTTCTCAACCAGTACGTTGAAGACTACTTTGTTGTACAGTTGTGTGTAGTAGTTGTGCATTTTGTGCGGATCGGAGCCGTCATAATAAACGACATCTGTTGGAATCCGCTCGCCGAAGTCGGTCTTGAAGCTGTCGACACCCATGTCCGCCAGCTCGCGCAGGTATCCTGCATACCATTCGCAGGCTTCCGGATTGGTGAAGTCCACCAGTGCCATCCCTGGCTGCCACATGTTCCATTGCCATACATCGCCGTTCGGCTTCTTCACAAGGTAGCCTTTCTCGCGGCCTTCCTCAAACAGGCGGGAGCGCTGGGCAATGTACGGGTTGATCCATACGCAAATTTTCAGCCCCTTCTCTTTCAGGCGTTGCAGCATGCCTTGCGGATCCGGGAATACCTCTTCATCCCATTGGAAGTCTGTCCAATTGAGCCCCTTCATCCAGAAGCAGTCAAAGTGGAATACATGCAGCGGGATATCGCGCTCCAGCATGCCATCTACAAAGGAGTTAACCGTTTCCTCGTCATACTTGGTCGTAAAGGATGTAGAGAGCCACAGACCGAAGGTCCAGGCTGGCGGCAGTGCCGGCTTCCCGGTCAGATTCGTATATTTATCAAGCACGCCCTTCGGATCCGGACCATCAATAATGAAGTATTCCAGCGACTCGCCCTGAACGCTGAACTGCACCTTCTTCACCTTCTCCGAGGCGACCTCGAAGGAGACCAGATCCGGCTGGTTGACAAACACGCCGTACCCCTTGTTCGTGAGGTAGAACGGAATGTTTTTGTATGCCTGCTCAGAGCTCGTTCCGCCGTCCTTGTTCCAGATATCGACCACTTGACCGTTCTTGACGAAGGACGTAAAGCGCTCGCCGAGGCCGTATACCCACTCGCCTACGCCAAGGTCAAGTTCCTCGCGCATGTAGGCTTGACCGCCCTCTTCCACGATGTGAGCGATCGATTTAAAGCCGCTGCCGGTAATGCGCTCGCTGCCTCTGTAGAAGTCCACGGACCACTGCGAGCCTTTTCTGATGACAACGCTCAGGTTGCCGCTGCGCATCGTCGCTTCGTTCTCATTCTCTTCAATGACGACATGATCCCCGTCGCTCTTGTTCAATTCAAATGCCGGACCGAGATCACGCACGCCTGCGTAATGAATCAGTTTAACGCCGATCACGTCCGGAGCCGGGGAATGGAACTGAACCGTAATCAGCTGCGCGTTAATGGTGGCTCCCCGGCCGGGAATGGGCGCGGTGGAGGCGTAAGCTGTCAGCGTCTTCCCTTTTACCGCAAAATCATAAGCCTGAACGGCTCCAGCTACGGAGAAACCTTCACGAATCATCCAGTTGCCGTCGGTGAATTTCATAAGTTGGACCGCCTTTCTATATTTCAATTTGGTGTTGTAAGCGTTATAATATCATTATACTGATCTAATTTTGTTGATTCTATCAATATCCGGTCGTTTTATTGCACGATTTTGATGTATATATCCACCTAGGGATTACCAATTCCGCATGAAGGAGAGTTTGCCATGGATCAGACGCTTCGCCAGTCCCTGAAGGAGAGCCAGGTGCACGGGAATGCGCGCTTTCCGTTCGCGTCGTACCGGTTTCATTTTGCCCCCGGGGCCCATGTCGTAGACTCCCACTGGCATAAGGAAGCGGAGATCTTCTACGTGCTTCAGGGCGAAGTGCTGTTTCAGATTGATACCGAGTATGTTCCGGTCAAGGCGGGGGAAGCGCTGTTCATAGACGGCGGCGATATTCATACCGGTCACGCCCGGGGAGATCAGGGCTGCAGCTTCTGTGCGATGGTGTTCGATCCGGCGATGCTTGCCAGCTCGCAATACGATGTGGTGCAAGAGCAGATCATTCTGCCATTCCAGGAAAGAAAGGCTACGCTGCCGAGACTGATTCGTCCGGAGACCGATGCTTCGCTTATGGCCCACATTACCGAGATGGTCCATCTGACCGCAGCTAAGCCAGCGGGATACGAGGCTGCCCTGAAGGGGCATATCTATCTGATGCTATATGAAGCGAAGGCTGCCGGCCGCATGGCCAACCGGAGCCGGAGCGGTGCCGGGGATACGACCCAGACCGAGCGGTTGAAGAAAGTCATCGCCTACATTCAGGGCAACTATCATCGCCCGATCCGCCTGAGCGAGCTTGCCGGGCTGATTCCGATGAGCGAAGGGCAGTTCTGCCGGTTCTTCAAATCGATGACCGGGCAGACGCCGATCGATTATATTAATTCCTATCGCGTCCGCCAGGCCGCGGAATTGCTGCGGCAGCCGGAGCACAAAATATCCGATATCGCACTGGATGTCGGATTTGGGCATATCAGCTATTTTGTCCGTGTCTTTCGCAAAATTATGCTGTGCACACCGTCGGAGTATCGCAAACAGCTTATATAATGAAGGCAATTTAAGAACGAATTCACGAAAACCGTTTCACGAAGCCTCCGCTTTCTGATATCTTTAGTAGAGGACAAAAATAAAAACCCAGGCATTTGCCTTAATTACCATAGAGAGGATTTTTTTACACTATGTCTAAACCACTGCTATCAGACACCATTCAAGCTGCCAAGCCTAAGAAGAGGCCCAAGCCCTCCGCGCCGCCTGTTCGGATATTCGCACTCGGCGGACTTGGGGAAATCGGCAAAAACATGTATGGCGTTGAATTTAAAAACGAAATTATTCTCATTGATGCCGGCCTGAAGTTCCCCGATTCAGATATGGGCGGTGTGGATTACATCATCCCGGATATCCGCTATTTAATTCAGAACAAAAGCAAAGTGAAGGGCTTGTTTCTGACGCATGGTCATGAGGACCATATCGGAGCGATCCCTTACGTGCTGCGCCAGATCCAGATGCCGATCTACGGCGGTCCGCTGACGATCGGACTCGTTCGTGCCAAGCTGGAGGAGCATCGGCTGCTGGATCAGACCGAACTTCATGTCTTTCATGAGGAGGAAACGATCTCCTTCCGGCATCTGTCGGTTCATTTCTTCCGTACGACGCACAGCATTCCGGACGCTTTCGGGATCGTTGTCGAGACACCGTATGGGCCAGTTGTCCATACAGGCGATTTCAAGTTCGACTTTACACCGGAGGATAAACCCGCCAATCTGCACAAAATTCTTCAGGTTGGACAGCGCGGCGTCCTTGCCCTGATGGCAGACAGCACCAACAGCGAGCGCGATGGCTTCACGCCTTCCGAGCGTACGGTAGGCCAATCCATCCTGCGCCTGTTCCAGGAATGCCCTGGCCGCATTCTGTTTGCCACCTTTGCCTCGAATGTGCACAGGCTGCAGCAGGTCGTGGATGCGGCCATACAGACCGGCCGCAAAATTGCCATCGTCGGCCGAAGCATGGAAAAAGTATTTGTGATCGGACAAGAGCTCGGTTATATCCGGATGCCTGAAGGCATGCTGATCGATGTCAAAGCCGTGAATCGCTACCGCGATGAACAGGTGTTGATCGTATGCACAGGCAGTCAGGGAGAGCCGAATGCAGCGCTGACCCGGATCGCTTCCGGGGCGCACCGCTCCATTCAGATTCATCCAGACGATACCGTTATTTTCTCTTCGTCTCCGATTCCGGGGAACACCCAAAATGTGAACCGAAGCATCGATTTGCTGATGCGGGCCGGGGCTGAAGTGAAATACGGCTCCATTCTGGACATTCACACATCCGGTCACGGTTGCCGTGAGGATTTGAAGCTGATGATCAGCAGTATTCGCCCGAAATATTTTGTACCGATACATGGGGAGTACCGGATGCTGTTGAATCATCGTGAGCTCGCCCTTCAGGTTGGCATGCCCGAGAGCAGCGTGCATCTGCTGAACATTGGCAATACGTTGTCCTTGTTCAGAAACGGGGCTCGAAGAGGACGCAATATTCCTTCCGGCGAAGTCTACATTAATAATGGTGAGCTGCGCGTACATGAGAAGGAGCTGCTTGAAGAGCGCGTTCAGCTCGCCCATGATGGGGTCGTCATTGTGGCCATTACGATCGATCCCAGCACCCGCAAGCTGTTATCCGGCCCGGAGCTGATTACTCGCGGCTTCGTATACATGCAGGACTCCAAGCCGCTTCTGCGGCGCGCGGAGGCGATGCTGCGCAAGCAGCTGAACAAGGCGGGCGAACAGCGGGAATACGACCGCGCGGCATGGGAGCAAATCACGAGCACCAAACTGAATCGCTATTTCCGAAGAGAGCTTGGAAGAAGCCCCTATATCATGCCTTCGATTATGGAGGTATAAAGGTAAAGAGCCTGGGATGAAACATCCCCGGCTCTTTTTTCGGTGATAGAGGGTTCGTTGCCACTCCCTTAGCATGATGATCCCTTTCGCTCAGGAAGCTCCCCCTGCCTCTGCCTTAACTCTAAACCACCTCTACCTGATCAAACGGGATGACCGTGCTAGGCCTCCGCACAGCAAGAACGTGCTCCCGCCACAAGCCAACGCTAATCTGCAAGCTCCACACCCTTCGTCTCTTTGCCCAGCAGCAGCACGCTGAAGGCCCCGATCAGAATCGTGACAAAAAACAGCAGGAAAATAACCTCGATACGAACCCCGTTGCCTTTCATCACGCCTACGAGAAACGGGGCGATCACCCCTCCGATCCGGCCGAAAGAAGTCGCCAGACCCACACCGGTGGAGCGAACCCTTGTCGGATACAGCTCCGGACTGTAGGCGTAGAGACCTCCCCATGCGCCCAGATTGAAAAACGAGAGGCAGATCCCTGCGGCCAGCAGTGATCCAACGGAATCGGCGATGCCAAACCAGGCCGCGCTTATCGCCGTCAATACCAAATAGGTGACCAGCACAAACTTTCTGCCCAGCTTCTCAATGAAATAAGCTGCTGTAAAATATCCGGGAAGCTGGGCGAGCGTCATGATCAGCACATATTGAAAGCTCTGCACCAGACTAAACCCCTTGTCTACCATGACCGTCGGCAGCCATAAAAACATACCATAATAAGAAAACACAACGGTAAACCAGAGCACCCAGAGCATGATGCTCGTACGGCGAAACTCCGGTGACCAGACCGAAGCGATCCGTTTGCCAAGGCCCAATCTGACCACCTTCTTCTGCTCCAGGTATCTGGGCGAGTCATCAATGGCACGCCGCAAATACAAAGCATAGAATGCTGGAAGGGCTCCGATTAGAAATGCCGCCTGCCATCCGTAATTCGGGATGACAAAGTAAGCGATCAAGGCGGCTAGAATCCAGCCCGCTGCCCAGAAGCTTTCCAGCAGCACGACCGCCCGCCCTCGTTCCTTGACCGGCATGCTCTCAGATACAAGCGTAGATGCTACAGGCAGTTCTCCGCCAAGACCAAGCCCGGCGATGAAACGAAAGATGCACAGCATGATAAACCCCGTCGCCAGGGCCGACAGCCCGCTGGCAATGGAGAATATAAGCAGTGTCCACAGCAGGATGCTTTTGCGGCCATATTTGTCTGCCAGAAATCCGGCCATCGCAGCGCCAAATGCCATGCCGATCGACGTCGTGCTTGTCAAAATGCCCACCTGCTGCGAACTGAGCGCCCATTCGGATGCCAGCGCGGCAACGACAAATGAGATCATGCCGACATCCATCGCATCGAACATCCAGCTGAGTCCCGCGCTGAAAAGCAGCTTGCGCTGCTTGGGTTCTTTTAAAAGTGCCAGATTGCTCATCCTCTAACCTCCTCTCCCTTATCTTTCTATAAGATAGGTCGAAGGATACATTCGGTCAATAGAAGATTACCAGAAGTTGCAACATTCCTCGTATGAGCGTATAGCCGTACATGTTCCCAGCAATCTCCTCTTTCGGGGAATTGAAAAAAATTGGATATTTTTGACTTGAATCTGCTGCCCTTTTCGTATATTGTGGAGAAAAGCAAGTCATTTACAATTGTGTATAGCGTTAGGATTGTTAATAAAGGAGTTTGTGAGTATGTACACGGAACAAGATATTTGGATTGTGCTCACAGGCACGGGTACCTGGTTCAGCCGGATGATCCAATACTTCACGAAAGCCCCATTGAATCATGCATCCATCGCATTCGATTCCGAGTTGTGCGAAGTGTACAGCTTCGGTCGAAAAAAAGCCAACAACCCGTTTGACGGCGGACTGGTACGGGAAAACTTGCGTTCCCCTTTCTTCTACAATTCGGAATGCGCGGTTTACCGCTGCCGTGTCCGTACCGAAGATTATGAACGAATGTACAATCTGGTGAAGGAAATGATGCGCAACCAGGATCGCTACAAATATAATCTGCTCGGGCTGCTCGGCATCCTGTTCCGAATCCACATCGACCGGGACTACGCCTTCTTCTGTTCCCACTTTGTCGCGACCGTATTGGATCGTGCAGGGCTGCGGCTTGTGAATAAGCCTTGTCATCTGGTCACGCCCGAAGACTTCTCCAATTGCCCGCAATTGCACGAGGTATACCGGGGACCGCTTCACGGTTATCTCCCCCCGGACTCCCCCGCTTCGCTCCCTTCTTCTCCAGCATTCGCACCGGTAACTACGGAAGGCAGGGGCAAGTTTTTTCGGATTGGCAAGACGGGTTAATGATGATGCACTCATAATGAATATAACAAATGGAAAGCAGCCGAGTCCTTGTCTCGGCTGCTTTCTCTATAATTACACCTAGCGCAAATATTAATTTATACGGACGGGGTCTGATCTGAGGTTTGTTCCAAGCCTTTCTGCTTCACTGGCGGTTGTCCCGCTGATGGAGCAGCTGATGGCTCGACAGCATCTTCCTGCTGCTCAAGCGCAAGACTGCGCTTCCGCTTGCGTCTGCGGTTGAAATAAATAACGGCGGAAATAATCGGAACAGCGATAAGGGCAATATACATGGATACATCCTTCACCATGCCCTCCGCAGATCTTCCATATAAATAGAATAAAATACCGACAACATAAAACTTGGTGGCTCTGCCCAAAGCAGCATACACCATAAGACGCCATAAAGGAAAATTCAGACAACCGGAGAGAATGGTAAACACCTTAAACGGAATGGGTGTGAATGAACCAATCATAATGGCGGCTTCCCCGTTCTTGTTAAACATATTGGTTGCCGCATCAATCCACTTTGTCTTTAGAAGCTTATACAACACGGACTTCCCCAGCACCTTGCCGATCAGATATCCGAGCGGCGTGCCCAGCAAACATCCGATAAAACCGGCCGTTGCCAGCCATAGTGCGTTTGAGGGGTTCAACATACTTAAAGATACTTGCAGAAAAAAGGCCGGAATCGGAAAAATAACGGCATCTGCAAACGCATGAATAAACAATCCCCATGGACCAAACTTCATTAAAAAATCCAGTATGTCCTGAAACATGTCTCAACCCCTATTTAATTTCTGTCTCACTATCCTATTTATAAGACCCTCTTATAAATTATAGCACATTCCTATACCCGAAATCGCCCCAGCCGGACGATTCCCTCTAAAATCCGCTAAGCCACACCCATAGGACCGGTTGCAGCACCTCTCGCTCCAAATGCGAAAGGCCGAAGCACCTTCCCGGAGCCTCAGCTCCCGGGGGGTCTTCGACCTCTGAAATAGCCGGTCTGGCCAGCTGATTAACTGCTGCGATGAGCAGAATGACGAGTTGGACCTACAAATTGATTCAGCGGGAAGCCGCCGGCAATAGCCTGCGTAATGAACGCCTTCGCCTGCTGGATCGCCTCGCGAACCGTCAGCCCCTTGGCGAGTCCTGCCGTAATCGACGCAGACGATGTGCAGCCCGCACCGTGCGTATACTGGGTCACAATGGCGTCAGCCTCAAACCATTCAAACGTGGTTCCGTCATAGAGCAGATCCATCGCTTTGCCTTCCTGCAGCTTGCCTCGGTCTTTAATGAGAACGTTCTTCGCGCCGCGCTCATGAATGATCTTGGCCGCTTCCTGCATTTGCTCCAGGCTGGTAATCGGGCCTGTCTTGGCAAGCTGGGAAGCTTCGAACAGGTTCGGTGTTACCAGGTCTGCGCGAGGCAACAGGAATTGCAGCATCGCCTCGGTATTCTCCGGCTGCAGCACCTCATCCGTGCCTTTGCATACCATCACCGGATCAATAACGACACGCTGCAGCTTGTAGCGGTCGATATACCGTGCCACCAGCTCAATGATATCAACTGAACCGAGCATTCCTGTCTTCATGGCATCGATGCCGATCCCTTCGAGCACGGTCTTCAGCTGAGTTTCCACAATATCTGTCGCAACCGGAAACACCTGATGATCCCAGGTAGACGGCTCCATGCAAACGATCGTCGTGAGAGCAGTCATCCCGTAAACGTCAAATTCCTGAAATGTTTTCAAATCGGCTTGAATACCAGCGCCTCCGCTCGTATCCGAACCGGCTACCGTTAGTGCTTTTTTGATTGTCATGACCCTATTCCCTTCGCATGTAAAATGATTCTTCTATTATAAAAAAGTTGTGTGACAGAATCCATACCCAAATAATGAGCAGCCCCGCGGTTTCTCGGCTTATTGTTCAGTCAAGATCCGAGGGCCGTCCTTCGTAATGGCAATCGTATGCTCGTACTGGGCAGACCATTTGCCATCTGCGGTTCGAGCCGTCCAGCCGTCCGCGTCAACCTTGCACTGGAATGTTCCCAGGTTCAGCATCGGTTCGATGGTGATCACCATGCCCTCCTTCAGCCTCGGCCCGCGATTCGGCGGGCCATAATGAGGAATCTGCGGCTCTTCATGAATGCTCTGGCCGATCGCATGGCCTACAAATTGGCGCACCACCGACAGGTTCTGCGCCTCCGCATAAGACTGAATCGCATGCGAAATATCGCCGACCCGATTGCCAATGACCGCCTGCTCAATGCCGAGATACAGCGATTTTTTGGTCACATCCAGCAAATGCTGCGCCTCCTCAGAGAGGTTCCCTACCGGGTAAGACCAGGCCGAGTCGGCGAGCCATCCGTCCAGATTAACGACCATATCGATCGTGACAATATCCCCATCCTTCAGCGGCTCGCTACCCGGAAATCCGTGACAGATGACATCGTTGACAGAAGCGCATGTCGCATACGGATATCCTCGGTATCCCTTCTGTTCCGGATAGGCACCGTGTTTGCTCAGAAACCGTTCTACGAACTGGTCGATTTCCCGGGTCGTAACACCCGGCTTGATCATTTCAGCGATATGGCGGTGACACTCGGCAAGGAGCTCTCCGGCCTTGCTCATTTTGTCGATTTGTTCTTTCGTCTTCAGTATGATCATCTCTGGCACTCCTCTTGTTCGATATCCTGCTGCTAGCTAGCCCGAGATCGCTAACGCGCTCCGGCTTACACATGCTCCTATTCTACTCTTCTCCATCTGCAACCTCAATAAGCCCAGGCCAATGCGGATGGCCGACCAAATGCAAAGCAGCACAGCCGAATTTCATTCAGCCATGCTGCTCAGGGGATGGTCGCCCGGAACTTCAGTTCCCGCGCGCCTTGTATTCCTTATTGCAGGTGCTCCCTTATCCCACTTCCAGCTGTTTCTTCTCCTTATCCGTCAGCTCGCCCTTATCCTTGGACAGGAACCAGCCCAGCACAGCGATCAGGATCAGTACGCCCCAGAAGATCACTTTCCAGCCGGTGCTCTTCGGGAAGCCCTCCGCGATAACACCAATCTCAGGGTGAGCCAGCGTATAGATGGCCAGCTTAATGCCGACCCAGCCGACAATGAGAAATGCTGCCGTTTCAAGCCCTGGTCTTCTCGCCAGCAGCTTGACAAAATAGGAGGCCGCAAACCGCATAATGACAAGACCGATAATTCCGCCCGTCAGAATAACGAGGAATTGTCCTCCGTCCATGCCGCCGATCTTCGGCAATCCGGTAGCCGGCAATGTCAGCGCAAGCGCAACGGCTGCCAGAATCGCATCCACCGCAAACGCGATGTCTGCGAGCTCCACCTTGAGCACGGTAATCCAGAAGTTCTCTTCTTTTTTGGCCGCCTTCTCCATGTGAACCTTCTTCTTCACAAAGTACTGCTTCACGATATGGTTTATGCTAATGTAGAGCAAGTAAGCCGCACCAAGCGCCTGCACGTACCAGACATCGGCCAGGTATGAAATGATAAACAGTGAGCCGAACCGGAATACGAATGCACCGGCCAATCCGTAGAACAACGCTTTCTTCCGCTTATCCTCCGGCAAATGCTTTACCATGATTGACATGACCAGCGCATTGTCGGCGGCAAGGATGCCCTCCAGGCCAATCAATACAATCAAGACCCAACCATACTCGAGTAATAGTGCTGTGTCCAAAACAATGATCTCCCTTCCATCGGTTAAGTATGATTGTCCAGGGCCGGGAATAACAAAAAACCTTTACCCCAGAACAACCGGTGATAAAGGTAACATTCACAATATTACAGGAATAGATACCTTTACCGATTAGGCAAAGGTCTCGCTAACAACGTAACGTTGCCAACAAAGCCGGAGACACGGGCGTGTCACGAATTGACGACTTTGTTGTGGAGCTACTCCCCTTTACTTGACTATCGGCATTATAGCATGACTTTACTCACTCGCCAATAGGAAATTAGAACTTTAAACGTTCCTTTAGGCTTATTTCAGAAATCATTTCCTAAAACTCCAGCAGGTGTCCCGCTGCGGGGAATAAAGGGTCTTGCGATCGATCCTGCCCCGCTTCACTTCATTCACCGCTGCAGCGGTTGAACTCGGAGGAAAGGCAAACGCTTGGCTTCTCCAGTCTCCCACTTCCCCTTCACTGATTTAGCCCGTATGATGTCAAGCACTTCTTTTCTTATTTAATATAAACAACAGCAGACCTGCCAAAACAACAAGGGTTATGCCTGCGGGAATCCAGTATGAGGACACACTCTTGCCTTCATTCATGCCTTCTGCACCTTCGCTCGTCGGTCCCTGTGGCTGCTCCGCCACGGACGGCTTAGCCAGCGGCTCATATCCGGCACCCAGTTCGCTCAGCTCCGGTTCAGCTGCTGCCAGAGGCTGAGTGCCATCGCACAAGCCTGTCTGCAGCGGCTGCTCTTCGCCATGAGCCAGCACCAGAAATTCACCGCCCACATGGAACCCGTCATATCCACAGCTTGCCGAAGACATCGCGGTCGTAAGCTGAACTTCAGGCGGCACCTGCCCTTTCCAGACTCTCGACACCTCCAGAGTCACCAGAACCGGTTCGGCAGAAGACATCACCGGCTTGGACTCCGGAGGAACGATATCTGTTACTTTGCCCGCAAATACAGCAGTTTTATGCGTCATTGCTTCGGACAAGGGCAGCGGTCCTATACAGCTGCAGGCCAGCGCCTCATCCGGTTTCTCCGAGTACAGCCCCACAAGCATCCATACTACGGCCAACAACGGTATCAGCAGCTTGCGCCCCCAACCTCGCGCGCCGCGTACCTGAAACGATCTCTCCATCATCATCACCTCTACATCTCCAGACGCCGCGGACTTCTAAAAGGTTCCATTCTCTGTTAAAAACAACCAGAGGCCGCCTTCAGCCTTCTTGATCATCAGATGCTGACACGCCAGCGCGGAGAAGCGGCCGATGGTGGATCATGGCTGCAATCCATACGTACGTCCGACCTGCTCTTCGCTCCATGACCAAAGCCGAGCCGCAAGCTCGGGATCCTGCGCTTTCCGAGCGGTTCTTGCCGGTTTGCATTTGACATAATATTCGCCGGTAATCCCTTCCACTTCCGGACTGGAAGCCAAATAAATGGCTGTTCCTGCCCCCTCGAGCGGTGTCAGAAAGAACGGTGTCAGCAGCTTGTACACACCTCTTCCGAATCCGGTGTCCCGATTGACCCCAAGGCTGGTGCTCACGGCCCCCGGATGCAGGGCATTGACCGTCATGCCTGTATGCTTCAGCCTGTGGGCCAGCTCCTTGGTGAACAGAATGTTGGCCAGCTTCGATTGTGCATACCCCTTCATGACATGGAAGCCGCGGCTCAGGTGGGGATCATCCCAATGGATCGAGCCTATTTTATGCGCGCCTGAGGATACGTTCACGATCCGGGCACGCTGTCCGGCCTGAAGCAGTTCCAGCAGCTCATTGGTCAGCATGAAGTGGCCCAGATGATTCACGCCGAGCATCGCCTCGAAGCCATCCGCCGTTGTCTCGCGTTTGAGTGTAATAATCCCGGCATTGTTAATCAGCACATCCAGCCGGTCTAGCTTTGCTTTGCAATCGGATACAAAACGCTGAATACTCTCCAGCGAGCCGAGATCACAGGTCATCAGCTCCAGCTCCGGCTCCGGGATTCCGCTCTCCTCCCTGGCAATCTTTAGCGCCGCTTCTCCCCGCGTCTGGCTCCGGCAGACCAAGATGACCCGGGCTCCTCTGCGGGCCAGTTCCGTTGCGGTGGCGAGCCCCATACCGGCACTCGCGCCTGTTACCATTACGATTTTCCCTGTCATATCCGTCACTTGCGAGAGCCTCCTTTCGAAATTAGCACTAGACAGAAAAATCCCGCCAACCGGATGCCAGAAGACGAGATTTCATGCTGTTCACATCTATGATTCGAGACTGCAAGTCGGCGCCTACGCGCCGCTTGCATTAAGGGCAAGAATGATCGCGGTCAAGCCGAAGCACAGGTTCAGCAAGCACAGGAAGATCAGCGTCTGCTTCTGGTTCAGCCCTGTCGCCAGCAGACGGTAATGCGCCTGGGAGGCATCTGCCTGGTAAATCGGCTTGGATTGCAGAATTCTCCGGATAACGACGATAATGTTATCGAAGATCGGAACACCCAGCGCGAAGATCGGTACGAACAGCGATGCCAGGGTCGCTCCCTTGAAGGCCCCGTCCAGGGCGATGATGCCGAGAATGAAGCCGAGGAACGTCGCACCTGCATCCCCCATAAAGACCCGGGCTGGCGGTTTGTTGTACTGCAAATAAGCAAGCGCTGCACCGACGAGGATCACAGCCAGCAGCGCCGATTCCCCTCGGCCCATCGTTAACGCGACGACAAACAGCGTGCCGCCGGAAATAGCGGAGAGTCCGCCTGCCAGACCGTCGATGCCATCCGAGAAATTGATCACGGTGGTGACGCCGAATATCCACAGGATGGTCAGAATAAGCTGCAGCCATTCCGGCAGATTGATGTATTGCCCCGTCAGCGGGTTGTTGAAGCCTTCAAATTGGATGCCATAGCTGTATACAACGACAGCCGCACTGACCTGCACAATCAGCTTCGGCAGAGACGCAAGCTCCTTGCCTTGGGACTTGTACCAGTCATCTACCAAGCCGATGCCCAGAATCAGCACGCTCCCGATGAATATGCCAACCGCTTCTCTCGTCAATGCACCTGAGAATAGAAAATAGGTTATAAAAAATCCGATGAAAATCGCGACGCCCGCCGTAAGCGGGATAGGTTCCCGATGAATCTTTCTTTCACTGTCAGGCCGTGGCTTGTCTACAAAATCAAGCTTGATTGCAAGCCTCCGAAAAGGCGGAATGAGCACAAGCACGAGCGCTAACGATACGACAAATGCTGCGAGATAAAGCATAATTTCCTCCTGTGGAATGATGAAGTATGGAGAACATTGCAACCTCAGTATATGACTTTCAGGCGACTCTATCAACCTATCAATGCCAATCCACTATAAAAAAGACTGCCGCACGGTACGATAATGTACCGTGCGGCAGCCTCTCGGCCTGCTCCTCAGGACTGCTTCCTGTTCACCGCAAGTCCGATAATCATGACGATAAGTGCCAGCAAAGCGATCAGCTGATCGATGGTCATATCGGATAGCCTCCCTTGCCTGTAAGGTTGGCTCTTCTCCGGACGTCCATCCTCTCCCGTCTGTTCTGATCGGCCTTACTTTCCCCATTACCAGACTATGCGGGGGCCTTTCCGATTATGACTAGATCACTTGACTTACACCAGCCAGGCAGGCCGGTTATTCGGTTACAATTCCGTGTACGAGCACCGGCGGCTCGGCCTGATCGGAAATTCGGATGCTGGCGTACAGCTTCTCCTTCACATCGTCGATATCCTCCCGGTTCGCATGAATCGTAATCAGGGATTCACCTTCACGGACCGGGTCGCCGATTTTCTTGTTCAGCACAAGCCCCACGGCCAGATCGATCTCGGACTCCTTCGTCGCCCGGCCCGCACCGAGCAGCATCGCCGCGGTTCCAATCTCATCGGCGACCAGCTCGGCCACCACGCCATCTTCCCGCGCAGGCAGCTCGATCTTGAAGCGTGCCTCCGGCAAACGCTCCGGATGATCGACAACCGAAGCATCTCCTCCCTGATTCGCAACGAACGCCTTAAATTTCTCCAGCGCCTGTCCATTGCGCATCACTTCGCGCAGCTTCTCTTCCGCTTCCTCCAGGGAGCCTGCCTTGCCCGCCAGATATACCATCTGGCTTCCCAGCGCGAGGCACAGCTCCTCGAGATCCTTCGGCCCCTGGCCGCGAAGCGTATCGATCGCCTCGCGGACTTCCAGCGCATTGCCGATCGCTGCGCCGAGCGGCTGACTCATATCGGAGATGACGGCCATCGTCTTGCGCCCGACATTGTTGCCGATGCGCACCATCGCATGCGCGAGCTCCTTGGCGTCATCCACCGTTTTCATGAACGCGCCTGCCCCGGTCTTCACATCAAGAACGATGGCATCGGAGCCTGCCGCAATCTTCTTGCTCATAATGGAGCTTGCAATCAGAGGAATGGAGTTGACCGTGGCGGTAACATCCCGCAGCGCATAGAGCTTCTTGTCCGCTGGCGTGAGGTTTCCTGACTGACCGATCACGGCGATTTTATGTGTGTTGACCAGATGGACGAATTCATCCTTGTCGATTTCGACATGAAAGCCTGCTATCGACTCGAGCTTGTCAATCGTGCCTCCGGTATGACCAAGACCGCGGCCGGACATTTTGGCCACCGGAATATCGAGCGCTGCTACGAGCGGGGCAAGCACAAGCGTGGTCGTATCGCCCACGCCGCCAGTGGAGTGCTTATCCACCTTGATCCCTTCAATGGCGGACAGGTCGATCGTATCTCCCGAGTTCACCATCGCCATCGTCAGATCCGCCCGTTCCCGATCTGTCATGTCCTGGAAATAGATAGCCATCGCCAGTGCACTGACCTGATAATCCGGAATGTCGCCTGCGGTATATCCTTCGATAAAGAAGCGGATTTCGTCGGTGGACAGCTCCTTGCCATCACGTTTCTTAGCAATCAAATCAACCATTCTCATCGTCTATTCTCCTCACTGTGTGCGGATGGATGTTCATGCTAGCATTGAGTCTTCAGATTTATAGCGATATCGCCGTGTCCAGCGCTACTTCCATCATGTCGTTAAACGTAGTCTGCCGCTCTTCCGCGCTCGTCTCTTCCCCTGTCAGCAAGTGATC
This sequence comes from Paenibacillus sp. FSL M8-0334, assembly GCF_038000405.1. Classification (NCBI taxonomy): domain Bacteria; kingdom Bacillati; phylum Bacillota; class Bacilli; order Caryophanales; family Paenibacillaceae; genus Paenibacillus; species Paenibacillus sp. FSL M8-0334. The sequence continues at coordinate 3,019,855 of NZ_JBBOCH010000001.1, read as the reverse complement.
GCTCACTGTCAGTATCGTCATCGCATGGACACCGTAACGGGCTGCGATTGTATACAGCGCCGTCGTCTCCATCTCTACCCCAAGCACCCCGTGCTGCATCAGCTTCTCGACCACCGATTTGTCTTCACGATAGAATACATCGGAGGTGAACACGTTGCCCACATGCATGTTCAGCCCCTTCTCCTTGCCGCGCTCATACGCGCCCAGCAGCAGCGGGAAGCTGGCAATCGGCGAGAAATCATAACCGCCGAAGTGATGGCGGTTCATGCCGGAATCCGAGCAAGCCGCCTGGGCCAGAATGACGTCCCGAACGCGGACATGCTCCTGCATCGCGCCGCAGGTGCCGACGCGGAACAGATTTTTCACGCCATATTCCCGAATCAGCTCATTGACATAGATGGCAATCGAAGGCACGCCCATGCCTGTGCCCTGAACGGATACGCGCTTGCCCTTGTAAGTGCCTGTATATCCGAGCATTCCCCGCACCTCGTTATAACAGCTCACGTCTTCAAGATACGTCTCCGCAATGAATTTCGCCCGCAGCGGATCTCCTGGAAGCAGAATCGTCTCCGCGATATCGCCTGGCTTAGCCCCAATATGTGTACTCATGTCCCATTCCTCCACTAATGATTATTTCAAGTCCTGCAAAAAGCTGGTGCCGTGCTCCGGCAGCTTCACGCCAAAATTGTCGGCCACCGTAGCCCCGATGTCGGCAAACGTTCTGCGCAGCGGGAGCTCCTTGCCTTCGTCAAACCGCGGCGAATAGACGAGCAGCGGCACATATTCGCGCGTATGATCGGTTCCCTTGTAGGTCGGGTCATTCCCGTGGTCCGCTGTAATGATGAGCAGATCATCATCGCTCAGTTTATCCAGCACCTCCGGCAGGCGCTGATCGAACTCCTCCAATGCCTGGCCGTAGCCTTGCGGATCGCGGCGATGCCCGTACACCGCATCAAAATCCACCAGATTCAAGAAGCTGAGACCGGTAAAAGGTTCATCCAGCGTCTTCACAATTTGGTCCATGCCGTCCATGTTGGACACCGTTCTGACCGCTTTCGTAATGCCCTCGCCGTCATAGATATCGGAAATTTTCCCAAGCGCGATCACATCCAGACCCGCGTCCTTCAGCTCGTTCATCGTCGTTCTGCCAAACGGCTTGAGCGCATAATCATGGCGGTTGGCCGTGCGTTTGAAGCTGCCCGGCTCCCCGACAAACGGGCGGGCGATAATGCGGCCCAGCATATACGGGTCATCCAGTGTAATCTCGCGGCAGAACTCGCAAATTTCGTACAGCTCCTTCAGCGGAACAACGTCCTCATGAGCGGCAATCTGGAGCACCGAATCTGCGGAAGTATAGACGATAAGCGCCCCGGTGTTCACATGTTCTTCGCCAAGCTCCTCGATAATTTCCGTGCCGCTCGCAGGCTTGTTCCCGATCACCTTGCGCCCGGTCTTCTGCTCGATCCGCTCAATCAGCTCCTGCGGAAAGCCATCCGGAAATACCCGGAACGGCGTATCAATGTACAGGCCCATAATCTCCCAATGGCCGGTCATCGTATCTTTGCCATTGGAGGCCTCCTGCATCTTCGTATAATACGCCTGCGGCTTCTCGGCAGCCGGCACGCCCTGAATCTCCCGGATGTTGGAGAGGCCGAGCTTGGCCATGTTCGGCATGTGAAGCCCGCCGCGTTCCCGAGCGATATGGCCCAGCGTATCCGAGCCAACGTCGTCAAATTTGTCCGCATCCGGCGCCTCTCCGATTCCTACGGAGTCCAGCACTATCAGATGGATTCGTTTAAACCGTTCCATATTCGTACTCCCCTTCATGATACATTGATACGTGCTTTGATGCTATTTTACAAAAACAGGCCGGCAATCGTCGCCGACAGGACACTGACCAGCGTAGCCCCGTACAGCAGCTTGAGCCCAAATCGCGCCACCGTATTCCCCTGCTTCTCATCCAGCCCTTTCACCGCCCCGGCAATAATGCCGATGGATGAAAAGTTGGCGAAGGACACAAGGAAGACCGACACGATGCCCACCGTCCGCTCGGACAGCGCCGGGAAGTTGGTAAGCTCCAGCATGGCGACAAATTCGTTGGATACGATCTTCGTTGCCATGATGCTCCCCGCATCCACAGCCTCCGCCCAGGGAATCCCCATCACAAAAGCGAACGGTGCAAACAAGTAGCCGAGCAGTTCCTGGAAGCTGATGCCGATGATGGTATTGAATATCCCGTTAATCATTGCGATCAGAGCGACAAAGCCCAGCAGCATCGCCGCGACCGTTATCGCGACCTTGAAGCCGTCCATAATGTACTCGCCAAGCATCTCAAAAAACGACTGTTTCTCCTCTTCCTGCACTTCCAGAATATCTTCTTCCGGCTTGACCGTGTATGGATTGACAATCGATGCGATCATGAATCCGCCGAACAGATTGAGCACAATCGCGGCCACCACATAACGCGGCTCGATCATGGTCATATACGCGCCGACGATCGACATCGAGACGGTGGACATGGCCGATGCGCACAGCGTGTACATCCGATGCTTCGGAATGAGCTTGATCTGCCTTTTAATAGAGATAAACACTTCGGACTGGCCCAAAATCGCGGAAGCCACCGCATTGTAGGACTCCAGCTTTCCCATGCCGTTCACCTTGCTCAGCACGAGCCCGATATAGTGAACGAGAATCGGCAGCACCTTGATATACTGAAGTATGCCAATCAGGGCGGAAATAAACACGATTGGCAGCAGCACGTTCAGGAAGAACGGCCCTGCGCCTTCATTCGCCATCCCGCCAAACACAAATTCAATGCCGGCTCCGGCATACCCGAGCAGCGCATCAAAGACGCCGGCCACGCCCCGCACCAAATATTCTCCAAATCCCGTATTGAGCAGGATATAACCCAGGACAAGCTGCAGCAGTACCATGACCGCCAGCGGCCGATAGCGTACATGCTTTCTGTCATTGCTGATGATAAGCGCAAGCCCCAGTACAACCAGCAGACCCAGGATCGCAATGATCATCTTCATTGTAGTTGGTTCCCCCCATTAGATGTAAGTTAAAATGCCAAGATGACTGTGGGAAGACTATGCTGTTTCTATCTGTTTACCGTCACGCGTCTGCTTAGTATGAAGCTGTAGATTGACCGCCCTGCATAATTTTTACGCCCGAGCTGGCTCCGATCCGGTTCGCTCCAGCCTGAACCATGCGCTCCAGATCCTCCAGGCTGCGAACGCCGCCGGATGCCTTCACGCCCACGTTGTCACCAACCGTGGTCCGCATCAACGCAACATCCTCCGGAGTCGCTCCGCCAGTGGAAAATCCGGTGGACGTTTTAACAAAGTCAGCGCCTGCCTGGACTGCCAGCTTACAAGCCCGCACCTTCTCCTCGTCGGTCAGCAGGCAGGTCTCAATGATGACTTTCACCAGCGCCTTCCCTTCAGCTGCGTCCACCACCGCTTGAATGTCCTTCAGCACCAGCTCATCATTGCCATCCTTAAGCGCACCGATGTTAATGACCATATCCACTTCCGTTGCGCCATTGCCAATCGCATCCTTGGTTTCAAATGCCTTCACGGAAGAGGTTGTGGCGCCAAGAGGGAAGCCGATGACCGTGCACACCTTCACATCGGTTCCTGCCAGCAGCTCGGCACATCGCTTGACCCATGCCGGATTCACACAGACGGAAGCAAAGTGATACGTCTTCGCCTCCTCCGCCAGCTTGGTAATATCGGCCTCGACGGCGTCCGGCTTCAATAAAGTGTGGTCGATCATTCCTGCTATATTCATCTGTTCAAGCACTCCTTGAATTTTATTGGGTATACCTCATCATAACGTGAAATCCCTGTAGCCGGAATTCATCATATCACACGCCTGAACATATGTAAAAATGATTAGAAATTATGTTCATTCCGGTTTATGGTAACAAAATCTTCTATCATTGTTTGCTGTCTTGCGGCCTGTCATTCAGGAATAATATTCCGCGACAAGACTGCGGAAAGCCCGTTATCGAAGGTCGATAACAGGCTTGTTCATTCCCTGGCTGGCACAGCCTGCGGCTCGCCGGCTTGCTTGCCTAGGCTAGGCATCTTCCTGCAGCAGCGCCTCGGCTGTATACTGATCGGTCACGAGGGTGTTGGCATATCCGCCGACAAGCGCGGCCTTGATGGCAATAAGCTTGCGCTGTCCGCCCGCCACCAGCATTGACGTCTCCTTCTGCCTGAGCTCTTCCAGCTCCATGCCGACGGTGCGGTTGTTAATATCTTCGCTGCAAATCCGGCCCTGTGCATCAAAGAAACGGGAGCAGATATCCCCGGCCCCTATTTCCTGGAGCAGGTGCTGCTCCTCCTTCGTTAAGTACCCGAGCCGGAACAGCAGTGCATCTTCCTTGACGGTGCCCACCGTAAATACGGCGATGTTCGCTTGCCTGCCCAGTTCAAGAATCCGCTGAATATGGCGATCTTCATCCACCATCCGCTTCAATTCCACCCGGTCGAATATGACCGGCAGCGGCAAATAGCGGGCTGCGGTGTGAAACGCTTCGGCGAACCGGTTCACGATGTCGGCCGCGTATGTATTCACATGCGAATGGCTGACCCCGCCTTTCAACTGAACGACCTCGACGCCGCGGACGGCTTTGTGCTGAAGCTGCGTAGCTACCGCATGCATGGTCGTCCCCCACGTCACCCCGATAATGTCGTTGTCCTTCACAATATCATGAATATAATCGGCGGCCTTCTTGCCGATATGCTTCTGAATTTCCCGGTACTCGTTCACGGGGGAGTAGCTGATCAGCACCTGATCCAGCGCGTACTTCTTGCGAACGCGCTCGCCCAAGGCGTCCAGGTCATCCTGGGGGTCTACGATCTGTATGCGAACATAACCCTGTTCTTTGGCATGCTGAAGCAGCCTGGAAACGGTCGGCCTGGACACCCCCAGTCTGTCGGCGATGTCCTGCTGGCTGAAATCCGACAGATAGTACAGCCTGGCCGCTTCGATGCACAAGCGTTGTTTATCATAATCCATGATGGCTCAACCCGCTTTTAGATAAATTATCTGGACCCGGTTATCTTCATGGTTCGATGTTCAAGGGCCCGAAATGGCTTCGCTGCTGCTATGGCCTCACTGGCCCCAAAGTCATTAGCCTTACTTGCGGCCATAGTCGGCTTTGATCTCACCCCAGCTCTTCGTCTGCCATTTCAGCACCTTGTTCGGGTAGCTGTTGGTGCGCAGCCATTCCTCGGCCCGATCCACCAGCCTCCATATTTCTTCGGTCGAGGCGTCGCGCGGCAGAGTGGTAGCTACCTTCTTCTGCTTCACCCATTTGATGGCATTCATCGAATCGCTGTACACCGTTTTGCGGCTCCCGATTTTTTTCAAATAGGCCAGGGCGTGAACGATCGCAAGGAACTCCCCGAGGTTGTTGGTCCCCTTCTGAATCGGCCCGACCGAGAACAGAATGTCGCCGGTCTGGGTGTCAACGCCCTTGTATTCCACCGGTCCGGGATTGCCGCGTGTACCGACATCCACCGAGATGCTGTCATAATCGATGGCATCGTCTCCGGCTTCCCAGGCGCTGCCCTGGCTCGCCCGTGCTCCTGCGCCTCCGGCAGCCTGGCTAGCCGCCTTGCTCCCAGACGACCGGCCGCTGCTGCCCGATTGCGAGCCCCAGTATGCTTTATAGCCTGCGGCATAAGCCTTCTCCGCCTCAGCCTTCGACTCGAAAGCCTTGAATTTGGCGCCTGTATACTGATTCACCTGCTGCTGGCATTCATCCCAGCTTGTATAGATGCCGGGTACTTTCCCGACCCATACGACGTAATACTTTTGCTTTGCCACGCTTGTACCTCCATCCGGCATATCCTCTCTAGCGTACTATATCATATCCTTAACCGAAAACGAAAAAGCGATCCGGGCGGGTACGCATGCTGAATACCGCAATACTCAATACCTCGATCCTGATTTTCGAAATACCGAATACTGAAATACTGCTTCCGAGTATTCCGTAATACGAAATTCCGCAATACTACAATAGAAATTCCGCAAATCCTCAATCCTGCAACTCCGAAATTCAGAATTGCTGCAGTGCTGCTACCATGCCCAACCCTACCTGCGGCGACTCTTCGCTTCAGCCAGCGGATCAAAGCGGCGCCCACACGCAGCAACAAGCCTGCCATCGCGAATGTAGCCCATTCGCAGGCAGGCTTGATAGATTCTTATCCTGTGCTCGCTCCGGTTACGGCCGCTGCCTCTCGGTCAACCTCACCCAGAAGCCGCCTTTGAAATATTTCGGCTCATGGGAGATGATGAAGGCATGCGGGGACAGCTTGCCTAGCGTATCCAGCAGGCGTCCTTCATTCTTGCGCTTCACAAGCACCTGAAGCACCAGCCGCTTGCCATCCTTCCCGTCGGCAGGCCAGGAGGTGACACCATACCCTTTCTCCCTCAGCTTCACGGCCAGATCCATCTCCAGTGAATTGACGATGACCTGCACGACGATATAGCCCAGTGCCAGATACTCCTCAATCCGGCTCCCTATATAGACGCCCAGCCCGAATCCGAGACAGTAAGCCGCCATATTAAACGGATTGTCAAGATTCTGAAGCACAAGATTCAGCCCCAGCAAATAGACAAACACCTCCAACATGGCCAGCAGGGAGGCAACTCCTCTTCTGCCCTTGATCATCAGAATCAGCCTCAGGGTGAAAATCGAAACATAGACAACGTTGATTCCGATAATCGAACCGACGAGCGACCAGCTGATCATGGGAGCTGCTTGCGCGTCGCAATATATTCAGGCCTCGGCTCTTGTCCCGAATAGGGGCTGCCTACCCGGTTCTCGATGCTGTTGTACACCATAAAAATATTGCTGCGCGGCATTGGCGTAATATTGCTGTTCGAGCCGTGCATAATGTTGCAATCGAAAAGGACCACCGAGCCGGCCTTTCCTACAGGCGTGTCGATCCCGCCCTTCTCCACCAGCCGCGTCAGGCTGTCCGGGTCAGGGACCCCGTACTCCTGCTTGCGCAGCGAGTCCTTGAAGTGGTTTTCCGGCGTCTGGCCGATGCAGGAGACAAACTCCTTATGGGAACCTGGGACAAGCATCAGCGGACCGTTGAAAGCATAGTTGTCTTCCAGCGCGATAGAGCAGCTCAGCGCCCGCATTCTCGGCATCCCGTCCTCCACATGCCAGGTCTCGAAATCCGAATGCCAGTAGAACTCTTTGCCGGAAAAGCCCGGCTTGTAATTGATGCGTGACTGATGAATGTAGGTTTCGCTCCCGAGCAAATATTCAACGATCGCCAGCAGCCTCGGGTGACGGGACAGTTCCTGGAACTCCGGGTGGCTGCGATGAACGGCGAATACCGAGCGAACCTCGTTACCTCCCGGCTCCCGGATAATTTCATCCCCCTCGCTGGACGCAGCCTCTCTTTGCAATTTCCGCGCTTCGGTCTGGTATCGGGACAACTCATCGAAGTCAAAGAAATTATCAAGAAACAGATAGCCGTTCCGGTCATAGAACTCGGATTGAGCCTTGCTCAGCGGCGACTCCGCCGTCCACTGCGAATAGACGACAGGATCTTTCCTCTCCAGTATGCGCGCCTCGGCGTATACTCTCGACGGATATACATCTGCTCCCTGTTCTCTCCCGATCATTGCGATATTCCGGCTCATTGATCACCATCTCCTTATCGTGAGTTTAGGTTCCACTGACACTGTGACCTTCGACTTTGGACCTTTGGCATTCAAACTGTAACTGTGGGCAATGGCGCACTTTCACACTCGCATATTCAATTTCAGTTTAAGAGGCTTATGACTTGGATTTGGCCAGCAGCGGATAGGTTCCATGCTCGTCATGGACCTCCGCCCCGGTCAGCGGCGGATTGAACACGCACACCATTCGCATTTGCGAGCGGGCGCGCAGGTAGTGCTTCTCATGGCCGTCCAGGGCGTACATCATTCCCGGGCGAATATGATACGTCTCACCACCGACGATCTCAATCTCTCCCTCGCCTTCGATACAGTACACGGCCTCAACATGGTTCTGATACCAGATCAGCGTCTCCGTTCCCGCCTTAATCAGCGTATCATGCAGGGAGAAGCCCATCCCGTCCTTCTCCAGCAGCAATCTGCGCGAGTTCCAAGTCTCGGTATCGATGTCGTCCTTCGTATGGACGATGTCTTCCAGATGTTTTACAATCATGATTTGACCTCCTCTGCCGCCAGTTTATCAACACTGTTCTCGAATATCACCAATCCCTGCTCTAGTGTGTTCATCTCGATGGTGAGCGGCGGCATCAATTTGGCAACCTCGCCGCGGGGGCCTGACGTTTCCAGAATGAGGCCCGACTCAAAAGCCAGTTCGGACAGCCGGCCCGCAAGCTCCGGCTTCCTGAAGGCGATCCCTTGGATCATGCCGCGGCCGCGAACCTCGCCGCACATGGAGCCGTACTTTTCGCTGACCCGCTCCAGCGTGAGCCGCATCCGCCGCTCACGGCTGTGAATATCCCGGCGGAACTGATCGTTCTCCCAATAAGCGAGCGCTTCGGTGGCCGCGATGAATCCGAGGTTGTTGCCGCGGAAAGTGCCGTTATGCTCACCCGGCTCCCAGATGTCGATCCCCGGCTTCAGCAGCGTCAGCGCCATCGGCAGCCCGTAGCCTCCGATCGATTTAGACAAACAGATAATGTCCGGTTCAATCCCCGCATCATCGAAGCTGAAGAACGATCCGGTGCGGCCGCAGCCCATCTGGATATCATCCAGGATCAGCAGCATGCCCTTGCTTCGGCACAGCCGCTCCAGCCGGCGCAGCCATTTGCGGCTGGCCGCGTTCAACCCGCCTTCGCCTTGAACGGCTTCGACGATGACAGCCGCCGGCAGCGGCACCCCGCTGCCCGGGTCATCCAGCAGCTTCTCTATATATGCCATCGTATCCACGTTATCGCCAAAGTAACCATCATACGGCATAAATACAGAGTGGCTGAGCTCCACGCCCGCGCCCTTGCGTTTAAAGGCATTGCCCGTCACAGACAAGGATCCGAGCGACATGCCATGAAAGGCATTCGTGAAGCAGAGGATCGAGGTGCGCCCCGTCGCCTTGCGCGCAATTTTCAGCGCCGCTTCCACCGCGTTGGTCCCGGTCGGACCGGGGAACATGACCTTGTGATCCCAGCCGCGCGGCTTCAGGATCACCTCCCGAAAGCGGGTCAGGAATGTCTCCTTCGCTTCGGTGGCCATGTCGAGACTGTGGGTCACGCCGTCCTCCAGCAAATAATCGACCAGCTTCTTGCGGATTTTCGCATTGTTATGGCCATAATTGAGCGCGCCCGCCCCGGCAAAAAAGTCGATGTACTCATTGCCGCGCGTATCCCACAGCTTGGCATTTCGGGCTTTATGAAAAACCGTCTTAAAGCTCCTGCAGTAACTTCTGACTTCTGATTCCAGTTGGTCAAATACGTCCAGCTTCGGCTTTTCCATTACTTGGTTGTTCATAATTCCCTCCATATATTCGTTTTTAAATGTCATTAAAAAACGGGCCGATCACAAACAAAGGCTCATCATCATGGGGAGTCTCCTCAGGAAACATATCCGCCCCATATCCCACCGTTACGGTGCTCGGGATGGATTTCTCCTCGGCGAAGCCGAGAAACAGCCGCCGGGAGGCGATGTTGCTAGGCGATACCGTCGTCTCGATAAACCGGACGCCGCGGCAGCCATCCTGAGCCAGCAGCTCGGTCAGCATCGCCTTCGCGATGCCTCGCCGCCGGTGCGACCGGGCGACCGCGATCTGCCACACAAACAGCGTCTCCGGATTCCGGGGCGGCCGAAAGCCGGAGATGAAGCCGATCATGCGGCCCCTGTCCTCCGCTACCAGGCAGGTGTCGTTAAAATAATGTCCCAGCAGTATATAGCAATAAGGTGAATTCAGGTCCAGCGACCCGGTGTCCTGCACAAGCTTCCATATACGCGAGCCGTCTTCCGCCGACGGCTTGCGGTATTTGATCGCTTGCTTTGTCTCGATACTCATCCTCGTGTTCGCTCCTCTCGGCAGATCAAATTCCTTGTGCGCGGAAACGCTGCAAGAAGCTCTGCAGCCGCTCGCTCTGCGGGTTCTCGAAGATCTCCTCCGGCGTCCCCTGTTCCACGATTCTTCCATCCGCGCCGAAAATCACCCGGTCAGCGATCTCCTTCGCAAAGTCCATCTCATGCGTAATCAGCATCATGGCCATCTCGCCTTCCTCGGCAATCTCCCGAATCACCTCCAGCACCTCGCCCACCAGCTCGGGGTCGAGCGCCGAGGTCACCTCGTCAAACACCATCACCTTCGGCTTCATGACAAGGGCGCGGGCGATGGCCACCCGCTGCTTCTGTCCGCCGGACAGATGGGACGGGTACATCTTCAGCTTGTCGGCCAGCCCCACCTTCCCGAGCATGGACACGGCTCTCTCCTCGGCCTCCTCCTTGGACAGGCCCAGCACTTTGCGCGGCGCTTCGGTTACGTTGCGCAGCACATTCATGTGCGGAAACAGATTGAAATGCTGAAACACCATGCCAACATGGCCTCGCATCCGGTGCAGATGCTTCTCGTCGGCGCGCACGAGCCGGTCCTTGACCCGCATATGCCACAGCAGCTCGCCATCCAGCTCAATTGTGCCCTCCGTCGGCTCCTCCAGCGTCATGAGCATGCGCCCCATCGTCGTTTTGCCGGAGCCGCTTGGGCCGATGACCGCCACCTTCTCCCCTGGCATCATCTCCAGATCAATGCCTTTGAGCACCTGCACATCCCCGAACGATTTGGTCACGCCCTGATATCTGACAATCGGCGTATTGCCTGTGCCCGGCTTATCCCGCAGGGATGCATTTTCCCTGGATGCTTCTTCTCCACTCTCAATGACGGTTGTCGACATCCGTATCCCCTCCTACTTTCCTCTTAACAGATTCATGCGTTTCTCCAGCCGCTGCACCAGCAGGGAAGCGATGTAGCTGATCGCCAGGAACAGAATCCCGACCAGCGTATACGGCTCGAATGCCCGGAACGACTGGGACACCACATTTTTGGCCGTCAGCATCATCTCCACCAGCGTAATCGCAGACAGAATCGGCGTCTCCTTGAACATCACAATCAGATAATTTCCGAGCACCGGGATGATCGGCGGGATCGCCTGCGGCAGAACCACGATCCGCCAGGTCTGCCCCTTCGTATAGTTCAGTGCCGTTGCCGCTTCCCATTGCCCTTTCGGCACAGCCTCAATGCCTGAGCGGTACACCTCGGACAGATACGTGCTGTAATGAAGACCCAGACCGATGACCCCGGCATAGAAGGCCGGGATGGAAACGCCCATCAATAGCGGCAGGCTGTAATACAAGAAGAACACCTGAACGAGCAGCGGCGTATTTCGAATAAATTCAATAATGCCTTTGGTGACATAAGCCAGCGGCTTGAATCGGCTTCTTGCCGCAAGCGCCAGCAGCAAACCGACGATCAGCGATACGACAAATGAGCACAGTGTGATCCACACGGTCATTTTCAGCGCGCTTAACAGCTGCGGAAGCACATCAAGCACATAATTCCAATCCCACATCTCTATAGCCTCCCCGCTGTCAATTTCCGCTCAAGCAGCTTCACACCCACGGAGACCAGTGTTGCTATGACAAAATACATCAGCAGCAGCAAAACCAATATTTCCGTCGTCCAGGAGATGTAGTTGTTGCGGAGCACCATCGCCTGGTACGTAAGATCTGCCATCGTGATGAAATACACCAGCGACGTCGACTTGATCAGCTCCACCAGCTGATTGCCAAATGGCGGCAGCATGCGCAGGGAGGCTTGGGGAAGTATGATGTTCCACATTCGCTGCCACGGCTTCATATTGAGCGCCACCGCCGCCTCCCACTGTCCCTTCGGCACCGCAAGAATCGCACTGCGGACAATCTCGGAGCCGTAAGCGCCGAAGTTGAGTCCGATCGCCAGCACGGCCGCTGCCATCTTCGGCAGCTCGATCCCGATAAACGGCAATGCAAAGTACAGCCAGAACAGCTGCACCAGCAGCGACGTTCCCCGGAATACTTCCACGTACACCGCCATCACCGTCCGCACGATCCACAGTTTGGACAGGCGCCCCAGACCGGCAATAAAGGCTGCGACAATGGCTAGCACCGCGGATAGCAGCGCCACGATGACGGTGATCTCCGCGCCCTTCAGCAGGGTAGGCAAAAATTCAATCCAAGACGATGGCATCTTATTCCCCGCACGCTGCGACTGCCGTCATATCGCCAGGAAGCTCATCCTCGGTAAATCCGAATTCCTGCAAAATCTCCAGCAGCTCGCCAGACTCCTTCATCTTCTGCAGCTCCGCATTGTAAGCCTGTTGGAATTCCGTGTCGGCCTGACGGAATGCCGTGGCACCGTATCCGCGTACGCTCTCCCCGTCGATGACCGGCTGCTCGAAATCCGCCACTCGCTCAATCTGATCATCACTAGCCGAATCCAGCATCGCCTGCAGCGATGGACCCGTCATCGTAATCGCTTGAACCCGGTCGGCCTGCAGTGCGCTGATCGCGGACGCCTGGTCCGGAACCTGGATGATGCGCTCGGATGGAATCCCCGATTTCTCCATGTAGCCGATCTCCACAGCACCGGTCATGACGGCAACCCTCGCTTCCTCGTTCGCAGCGATATCCTCGTAGCTGCCAAGGTTCAGCGGGTTCCCCTGCTTCACGGCCAGCGCTTCGCCGATGCTGTACTCCGGATCAGCGAACAGGACAGCCGAGCAGCGGTCGGGCGTGATGAACATCCCGGCCGTGATCATGTCAAAGCGGTTCGCCTGCAGCCCGGCGATCAGCGAGCCGAATTCGGTAAGCTCCCCCCGCATTTCCCCAACGCCAAGCCGCTCGAGAATGACGCGGGCGATCTCGACCGCCTCCCCTGTCAGCTCGCCATCGGCCGTCTGATAGGCGTAAGGCTTCTCGTTCGCGAAGCCGACCGTAACATACCCTCTCTCGATCGCCTTCTCCAGCGTGCTGCCTTGATCCCCGCATGCTGCAAGCACGCTAACCAGCACCAAACTAAGCAACAACAGAGCCACTTTTTGCAATTTCAAACCTTCCCACAACCTTTCTTGAAATCTGTGAATGCCTGTTTTAGGCATGAATAAATAAACCTAGTAAACTCATATTTCAACTAGGTTTTCATAGGGTCAAAATCCGTTTCAACGCTCCCATTATCCAGCGTTAATAATCGACTTTTCCTTATACTCCACGTCACTTGTACCGCCTGTGGATATGCATATGGACTTGCTTGGCGCTTACTCTACGCCCGGTTGATTGCCACCTCCTCTTCTTAACCAACGAAAAAAGACCTCTTGCAGGGGGATCCGAACATAGCTCCGCCAGCATGGGGTCAATGAAAAGAGAAAAGGCCCCTGTTCCATAGAATTAAGGGCCTTGGTATCAATCTCAATTATGTAATAAGACCCATCCACTGCTGACGAGGTTAGCTGACGGACTCGGGTAAGATGGTACCCTACACTTGACAATCAAGTGACTCGCCCCTAAAAAAACTGGTTCCCCCGCTTTCCGGACTTAAGCAACCGGAAACTAAGCGTGTGTTCATAATACAGGGAATGCTAGGAAATGTCAAACCGATCCAGCCCTTTAAGCGGTGAAGGATCGGCTGAAAACCGCATCACACAAGGCATTCCGCAAATTTAAAGAATTCATTTACGGGGTGTTCATCCCCCCTATAACTGCTCCCATCTCTCCTTGAAGAACAGCTCGTAAATCCGGCTGATCAGAATTTTGAGAATCATGTAAACCGGAACGACCAGCAAGACTCCGATAATGCCAGCCAGGTCCTGTCCGACCAGGACAAGCACAATGATGGTGATTGGATGAATGTCCAGCTGCTTGCCAAAAATATACGGGCCGATCAGATTGTCTTGGATCTGCTGAGCCGCCAAAATTATGACAAGCGACCAGATCGCGGTGGATGGCGACTGGATCAAACCAATGATAATGATCGGGATTGAGGACACGATGGCCCCGATAAACGGGATGAAGTTCGCAATGACCGCAACGACCGTCAGCAGCAGCGCATACGGAAGCCCAATAATGATGAAGCCCACATACATCAAGATTCCCAGTGCAAAATTGACAATCACCCTACCTACGATGAAGCCTTTGAGCGCACTGTCGATTTCACCAAGCACCGACGTGCCGACTTCCTTGAAACGGTTCGGCAGAAAGCGGACGATCAGCTCGCCGAATTTGCCGCCCTCCTTCAGCATGTAGTACAGCAGGATCGGGAAGATGAACATAATGATCGCAAATTCCGATATAATTCCCACCAAATTCACGACATATTCCGTCAGGAACGTAAAGCCTCGGTTCAAATATTCTGTCAGCGTCGTTAACGGATTGAAGCCTTCCGGAAACACACCTTCCAGGAAGCCGCTTTGCTCCAGCTCCAGCATCTTCTTGTTCAAGGCCGCGAAAATCGCCGGCGCATTGTCCACCAGGGCAATGATCTGCGCTTTAAGAGAGGGCCAGACCCCGATGAGAAAGCCGACCAGGATCCCCCCAAACACAACGTAAAGCAGCAGAATCGCCAGCGTCCGGTTCATCTTCTTCCTCTCCATTAGAGCCACCAGCGGTCTCAGCAGATAATAGAAAAAACCGCTCAGCATCAGCGGAACGATGATCACCGAAATAAAGGATAATAGAGGGTTGAATATGAAGCTGACTAACGAGCAAAGGTAAATGATAATCAGAATGAGAATAACGGCAAAACAGAACTTGAAAAACTTGTTCATCTTCAGCAATAGCGACTCCCCATCTCCTTATGTTTCAATTATCGTATCATGCAGAAGACCGGCTTTTCAAACGGCAGCGAAGAAGCGGGATACACATCCTTCTTGCCGCCTCAATTGACGCTCAATCTCACGGCCCATTTGGGTGCCGGATATATACTTCTTGTAACAGCTCCAGTATAATATGAAGCGTTATCCGGACAAGGCTGAAAGGTAGGGGGAACTTTTTTCATGGATGTTACGTCCATCATCATTAGCTTCATCTTCGTCCTTAATATCGCATTGGCCGTGATCGTTGTGTTTCAGGAGAGGCGGGATGTCGGCTCGACATGGGCCTGGCTGCTCGTTCTATTCTTCATTCCGGTACTCGGATTCGTGCTGTACCTGCTGTTTGCTCAGAATTTGCGGCATATCCGCCTGTTCCACTGGGATGATCTCCAGAAGACCGGTATTGAGAAGGTGCTGCTTGCCCAGATGAGCGACATTAACAGCGGGCAGTTTTCGTTCCGCAACCGGGTTGCGGCCTGCAACAGCGATTTGATCCATATGCACATCAACGAGAATCAGGCGATCCTGACCGATGATAACCATGTGGAGATTTTCACCGACGGTAAAGAGAAATTCGATCGGTTGTTCCAGGACATTGAGGAAGCCAAAGAGTATATTCATCTCCAATATTACATCATTCGCAGAGACCAGCTGGGCAAGCAACTAATCGCCGCCCTGACCCGCAAGGCCAAGGAAGGCGTGAAAGTCCGCGTGCTGTACGACGAGCTGGGCTCCAGAAAGCTGACCAAAGGCTTTTTCAAAAAGTTCCGGGAAGCTGGCGGAGAGGCCGAGGCGTTCTTTCCGTCCAAACTGCGCTTTGTCAATCTGCGTCTGAACTATCGGAATCACCGCAAGCTGGTCATCATCGACGGCGATATCGGGTATGTCGGAGGCTTCAACGTCGGAGACGAGTATCTCGGACTCAACTCCAAATTCGGCTACTGGCGGGATACCCACCTGAGAATCCAGGGACAAGCGGTATATGCGATGCAGGTCCGGTTCATTCTGGACTGGAATCAGGCGTCCCATCATCATGACATCTCCTATGAGCCGAACTTGTTTCCCAAGATCAATTCGCCCGGCAATGTGGGCATCCAGATCGTGACGAGCGGTCCCGACTCGGAGTATGAGCATATCAAAAACGGGTATATCAAAATGATCTCGGCGGCCAAAAAATCCATTTACATTCAGACACCTTACTTTATCCCGGACGCCAGCCTGCTCGATGCGCTTCGGATCGCTTCGCTCTCCGGCGTGAAGGTACACATCATGATTCCGGACAAGCCGGATCATCTCTTTGTGTACTGGGCCACCCTCTCCTATATCGGGGAGATGCTGAAGACGGGAGCGAGCGTGTACCTGTACAACAATGGCTTCATCCATGCCAAAACGATCATTGTCGATGAAGAGATCGCCTCTGTCGGAACGGCCAACATCGATGTTCGCAGCTTCAAGCTGAACTTCGAGGTCAACGCCTTCCTGTACGACGATTTCATCTCAAGGTCTCTGACCGAGACATTCCATCAGGATATGCGGGTATCGCGGCTGCTCACGCTGGAGGATTATGAGAAGCGGTCGCGCTGGATTCGGACCAAGGAGTCGATTTCCCGATTGCTGTCGCCGATTCTGTAGGGTCGAAGTGACAGGAAGCCGGCAGTTTCGACCGCCGAGGAAGCAAAGCCAATGAATCACCTCATTCAGACATTGTCTTGAGTGGGGTGATTTTTATTGGCTTACGAATGAAACGAGCATGAATATTCCTGTTGCTAACTCGGTGCGTTTCCCCTGAAATCCTACTCATCCACAAAAAAAATAATATTTTTTTATACGAAATATATACGGCGGTGATTTTTGAGAAATAGCGAGCATCCAAGCGTAATCGGCATTATACTCACGTTCGGTTTATACAGTTTTTTCTGTATATTCTTAATAAACAGCCGTTTTCATTTGTGAAAAATTTCATTGTTTGTTATCATGACGGTGTTGTTACGACAAGCGACTGTCGCAATTCGTCAAACGTTGTCTACTTCTGCAGAATGTAACGCCGGCATAGAAACGACGATTACAGATGGGGGAAACGCATGATGAAGAATACACCGAAATGGATGATGTTTCTTAGTTTAGCTATGGTACTCATATTAGGAGCCTGTTCTTCCAATTCTGCCTCGGGTGCGGAACAAGTGACCGCCGGAGAGCAGGTTAAATATACGATTACGGGTACGGATCCAGGCTCAGGCCTTATGAGGCTGACAGCCCAAGCCATGGAAGATTATGATTTGTCGAATTGGACCTTGACGGAAAGTTCGGCAGCGGGCATGACCGCCCAGCTCGATGCAGCTTATAACAATAAACAGCCGATTGTTTTTGTAGCCTGGTCCCCGCACTGGATGTTTAACACCTATGATCTGAAATATCTCGATGATCCCAAACTGACTTACGGAGAGCCTGAAGAGATTCACACGATTGCCCGTCTTGGGCTGAAAGATGATCATCCGGTGGCCTATGAATTTCTGGACCGCTTTCACTGGACGGCCGACGATATGGGTGAAGTGATGATTGATATCCAGAACGGAATGGATGCGGAATCCGCTGCTTCCAAATGGGTGGAGGAGAACGAGGCTAAAGTTCAGGAATGGATCGAAGGCTTGGAGCCCGTAAACGGCGATCCGTTCACCCTCAGTTTTGTCATGTGGGATTCCGAGCTTGCGAGCACCAGCGTTGTCCGCTATGTGCTTGAAGAGAAGCTCGGTTACAAGGCGGAGGCCTTGCAGGTGGAGATCGGACCGATGTGGATTGGTGTTGCCAACGGTGACGTAGACGCCATGGTAGCTGCCTGGCTGCCGGTGACACATGCGGATTATTGGGAGCGATATGCCGACCAGCTCGACGATCTTGGAGCTAACATGGTAAATGTGAAATCCGGATTGGCTGTTCCGGCCTATATGGAAGACGTAAATTCCATCGAAGATTTGAAGTCCTAAACTGAATTGTACACGATGTGGGAAGGCACCTTTAGGATTTATCATGGGGGCCTTCCTTTTCTATCTATTTAAAAAAAAATCAGACACGGCCCTGTAAGCCGTATCTGATATTCGCGTTATCTATGCCTTTATTTGAACGATACTTTAAACTCGCAGCGTCTTTAGCGCCCCGCTCCAAGCAACCACTTGGTCGAGCATGGCATTGACATTGTCCAGATGCAATTCAGCCGGTTTAAAGGTTGCGAAATTCTCAAAGTCCGTGAACAATGACAATGTCGGATGAACCCGTACATCTGCAATCATCAATTCGCCGAGAATACCGCGCAAATGCTCAGCGGCGCGTGCGCCTCCGGTCGAACCATAGCTGACAATGCCTGCTGCCTTGTTATTCCAAGGTTCACGAGCTAAGTCAAGCGCATTTTTCAAGGCTCCGGTAATGCTGTGGTTGTATTCTTGCACGATGAACACAAAACCGTCCAGGCTGTTCAGCTTTTCATTCCAAGCTGCGATACCCGGCTCGGATCCGTCTGTCGTGCCAAGCAGCGGCAAATTGTAGTCTGCAATATCCACAATCTCATAGTTGGCGTCGCCACGCTGATCTGCAATCCCCTTAACCCACTCGCCTACTTGCGGACTTACCCGTCCTTGTCTTGTGCTCCCTAGAATAATGCCTACGTTCAATTTCTCATTTGCCATTGTACTTTCCTCCCTTTTCTATATTACTTACCAACTCGTCCAAAATATAGTCCATTCCAACTGCTACTTCTATCATACCTTAAAGTCTTAAAAATCTCAATATTAAGATTAAGGAAAAACAGCATCGTTCTTAGAATGCTTTTCGCTGGTAAATCGTCGTCGTAATGGCCCAAGATACGGCATAAATGCCGATGATCACGATCGTCGCTCCCGTATATAAAGCCGGCATAGACAAGCTAAGGAGAAAATCAGTGACCGCCGTTACATGCTCGGCGATAAGGTTGGCAACATAAGGGCCCACCCCTACCAGAACGATAAAACCAATAAGAACCGCCGATGTAATATGCCCCGGTTTAAAGATATAGAACAGCGGGAAGGTAAAGGCCGCAAACACGATAAACAGCCCTGCGCCAATCGCGATATCCGTCAGTGTAAACGGTTTGTTGAATATGAATAATGCCAAGCTGGTCAGAACGATGGAAAGCAGCATATACACAATCGCACCCAGATAACGCGCTGCGATAATTTCCGTGCGGGTGTAAGGCAAGGAATTCAGCAGGATATTCGTCTCTGCCCTTTCATCATAGGCATACGTATTAAAGGGAATGAAGACGCTGGCAACGAGAAAAATGAAGAAGGGGTCCTTGCTCATAAGGATAAAAAAGATAATAAAAGGTAAGAAGATTAAAAGATGCCTCTTCTGCAAAATCACATCGCGCCGAATCAAATTAAACATAGCTTTCTCTTCCTTTCATATAGTACATAATGTCCTCCAAAGACGCCCGTTCCGTCACAACCGCTCCCCCGAAAATATGCTCCACTTCCTTGACGTTATCTGTTAATGCCACAAAGCCTGTCGGCGCACGATGTATGTGAACAAACGCCCGCTCCGTATCCTTGTCCAGCAGATCCGTTGTTCCTTTCACGAGCGCATAGTTCTCAGCAACGTCGTGAATCGTTTGATTGAAGACAAGCTTCCCCTTCTGGATCAAAGCGATGTAATCCGCAATCCGATCCAGATCTGTTGTAATATGCGTCGAAAAGAAGATCGTTCGGTTGCCATCCAGCATTAATTCTTGCAACAAGTCGAGCAGTTCCCGGCGAAAAATGGGGTCAAGCCCTGCTGTCGGCTCATCCATAATGATCAGCTCCGCATGATGGGACAACGCGATCGCAAGCGACGCCTTCATTTGCATCCCTTTGGAGAAGGTCTTGATCGCTTTGCCCAGCGGCAATTCGAATTGTTCCACATAGCGTTTGAAGAGCGTATCGTCCCAGCGCTTGTACGCAGGGCCCACGATCCGCTTGATATCTTTCAAGTTCAGCCCTTCAAAAAATACATTGCCATCATATACAAACCCGATGCGCTCCTTGATCGCCTTCTCATGCGTCTTGTAGTCCAGACCGAATATCCGGATCTCTCCAGCATCAGGCCTGAGCAGGTTCATGATCATTTTGATCGTGGTCGATTTGCCGGCGCCATTGGCTCCGATAAATCCCGTCACATACCCTTGCTTCACTTCGAGATTCATATTATGAACGGAAAATCCTTTAAACGTTTTGCTTACATTGATCAATTCAATAACATGCTCCATCCCGTCTCACTCCTCATATAAAAGCTTCAATAATTGCTGCAGCTCATCCAGAGACAAGCCGATCTCCCTGCTGTTCGTGATCACCGCGCTCAGCTGCTCCTCAATAACCTTCAGCTTCTTCTCCCGGATCACCTCCAGGTTCTGTTCAGCGACAAAGGAACCCTTTCCGACAATGGAGTAGATGAAGCCTGCCTTCTCCAATTCCTCATAGGCCCGTTTGGTTGTGATCACACTGATCTGCAAGTCTTTCGCGAGCTGGCGTATGGAGGGCAAGGCTGTCCCTTCCTGCAATTCGCCTCCCAGAATGAGCGCCTTCATCTGATTCGTAATCTGCTCATAGATCGGCTCCTTGGAACTGTTCGATATAACAATTTGCATGCCCATCCCTCTTCTTTAAGTTTTGGAAATCCAAGCGGATTTTATGTCCTGCACAGCCACAACCAGTATCGATATCACTTGCACGGTCATGAACATATTAAAAAACGGATAGCTATAAGGCGTAATCCATTCTGTGAACAGTTTTGAGTCCAGAATCCACCGCCCCAACTGGGCAAACCAATTGTTGCTATCATTGATCCTTGGCTCCAGGAATGTACCATCCACGGCAAAAAAGATCAGTTGAAAAACGATAAATACAGCGATGATGCTCAGCCATTTCTTCACTTGACTGGCTTGAACGGATTGTTCTGTTCCTGACATTGGCTCGCTCTCCCCTCACCTTTCACTTTCATGATGTTAGAATATCCTTCTTTTCGATCTTATATAATGTATATATACTATATACACATTATATACACGGTGAAAGGCGATGTGCAACCATTTTTGTTGATGATAATGAAAATAAAACTCCTCATAAAGCACCAGGCTTAATTATTTCACTGTCAATTGTAAGGGGAGCATATCCGTTCAGTCGGCCGAACAGTATGCATATATCGTCTGATAAGTGCAAGTTCGTATCGAAGGGCCCCTGTCCTCCTTGCATGATTATCCCTTTCGTTCAGGAGGCAAAGCCAGCGGAAAGAGAGTGCGACATGAGCAGGCGATTTCGCGGTCCATGCGCGGGCGGTTCACGAGCGATTAGCGAGCGATTAGAGGAAGAGGAACAAGGGACGGGTCAAAGCATGTTTCTGAGTTCCCTGATTAAAAGGGATCATGGCGCTAAGCACCCGGAAAGGGATTGTGGATCAGCACAACCTGAAAACAAAATAGGCGATTGATTCCCGATAGACTCCGGAAACAAATCGCCGTATAAACTCTTATTCTTCTACATCGTTAAAGGCTGATGCTTTTGTCAATAAATTTAACGGTACCGTTGGAAATTGAAGATTGTAACAGTTGGTCTTTAAATTCTTGAAGAACTGTAGCGGGATCGGCTGGTTCCTTTTGAGCAGAAGCATGTTCATTCCATATCTTTTCAGCTAAATTTTGACTCGATAAGATCTTCTGATACTGGCCTGGGGCAATTTTCTCCCAATGCTCTTCCTCGGTGACTCCCGATGCTTCAATTAACATTTTGTGTGTATCCTGTACTTCTTTGGGCTGTTCACTTAATAAGTCCCTCATTTTGTTTGCTTCTTGTCTGCCTTCCTCTAACGTTGCGGATACACCTTCTTGTTCGGCTAATTGTAAGAATAACTCTTCTTTAATCATATGTTTAAGAATGTCAGAGTCGGTAACGTTTGATACTGATTGGGAAATACTATTGAGCTCCTTGTAGTTTAATACATCCGTATTGGTAATTTCTTTGGGGCCGACTTGGACCAGTACCTTCTTCTCCACCTTTTCATTACGGTCTGTATTACTTTTGATACGGCTCAGATCCGATGCAAGTGGGTCTATTGCAGAGGATGATATTACACCAAATGTAAGAGCTCCTATGAGTAACAGTCCTAAAGCTACCATCGTTTTTTTCATTGGTTTATGCCTCCATTACCAGGGTGTAAGCCCAGACTGGACTATCGGGACATTAACGCCACGTAACTCCTGGGCACCAGCTCTCCATGTTACCTATATAACTAAACGCACAGAAATGATAAAGGGTTACGGACTAAAGCATAAAAAAGCAAAAATCCCGAAGGTATTGGGGTTAATTGTAAACCTATTACCTACTTCAATCCTTGATTTCCTGCCTCCACACAAACAGCAACTTTTCATGACTAGAGATCATACCATCGACCCAAAGGAGCATTTCAGCAAAATTCTTATTCGCATTAGATTGCCCTTCGACTGCCTTTAAACCTTGTTCTACAATCTTTCGCAAGTTTTTAAAACCGTCAATCCTCGTTTTTATGGCATTATCCCATATGGATTCACTGACGGAATAATAGTCTGTTCGATCACCTACAACGGATACTTTCTCTAACAGCCCCATAGAGACGAGGAGTCTCACGTTAGTCGATACACTCCCTCTGCTTACCTTTAAAAGATTAGCCATTTGCTCCGCAGATACAGGCTGATTCGAAACTAATAATAACCCTAAAATTCTTCCACCAATTCGTGGAATCCCATGGTCCTCATAATAAACACCCAGCTTTTCGACAAAGGCTCGTTTTTCTTCATCATACTCCAGTTCTTTAACGTCCATGACTGAATCTGCCTCCCTGTCTACACTTATCTATTGATCATTCAAAAATTCCCATAAGCTCGTATTAAATTGTGAAGGATTATCCTGATTCGCACAATGACTTGCATTGGCTATTTCAACCAGCCTACAATTGGGTTCGCTAGATGCCCAGGAAGGGGCAATTTTTTTAATATTCCCTGTTTGATCATGTTCGCCATAAACAAGCAAAATAGGCTTATTTATTGTATATCCCTCTTCGTAATGAAGACAGGCTGCAGTGGCTAAAAATATTTTAACAAAATCCTTTTTTCCTATAAGATTAAATGTCTGCTGTAAATAATCCTGTACATGCGGTTGTAACGCACTGGCCTTCACACTTGCATGAACCAAGTTGCTCCATGGATACATCCGAGTTATAAGCGGTGTTAAATATAAATAAAACCTCTCCATCGCGGTCAATTTCATTGTATTGCAGGTACAATCAATCAGTACAAGTTTCTCTACTTTGTGGGGATGATAAAATGCCATCTCTTGTGCTGTATTGCCACCCATCGATTGACCTACAAACGTCGCCTTCTCTATTCCTTCTATCTTCATGATCTCTATTAGATCTTCCATCAATAATTTTATGCTAAATTTATCACCCATGGGTCTGGATAAACCGTGCCCCCTCGCATCCCAAAGCAAAAGATTGAACGCCTTATCAACCACGGGTATTTGTTCATTAAACATCTTGTGATCAGCACCGGCACCATGTAACCATATTAGCCATGAATCTTTCCCCTGATTTGAAATCCAATAATGGATATTACAGCCGTCCTTACTCATTACTTTTTCTAACAAATCATTATTCACAGAGATTCCCTCCCTTTATGAAACTCCGATCGCTTACAAGTCCATGTTACCCTTTTTAATTATTTTAGTAAATACTGAAACTGCTGAAACGGATGAAGCATTATAACATTCCTTTAGTACCTCTCATCGTATGGATATTTCTCATTGAATTTGTGAGTGCACTGGTACGGATCGCTAGGATTGTTTCCGTTTTTGACAATAAAAAAACCGAAGGCCTCCCGGAAAAGTACCGGAAAAACCTTCGGATTTTTTATTTAAGAACCTTAACTTTATCTATGCAGGAGTCGTTAATGAAGACAAACCCCTTCGTACCCCGTAACCCCTACTTACTCCACCGTCACGCTCTTCGCCAGATTCCGTGGTTTATCCACGTCGTGGCCGAGCGCCAAGGAAGCGTAGTAAGCCAGCAGCTGCAGTACAACAACCGACAAGGCCGGGCTGAGCAGCGGCAATGTTTTCGGAATCGCAAACGCTTGGTCGACAGACTTCAGCAGGCTTGCAACATGCTCTTCATACGTGATGGCCAGTACGTCAGCACCGCGTGCCTTCACTTCCTTGATGTTGCTAACGGTCTTCTCCAGCACACTTTCCTGTGTCGCCAGGGCAATGACCGGAATGCCGTCCTCAATCAGCGCCAAGGTACCATGCTTCAGCTCACCCGCAGCATATGCTTCGGAATGAATATAGGAAATCTCCTTCAGCTTCAGAGAGCCCTCCTGAGCGACAGCATAATCCAGGCCCCGGCCGATGAAGAACAGATGCTCATGCTTGGAGATCTGCTCGGCATAATTCTTGATGGCGTCCGCCTGCTTCAGCATCGATTCGACCTGCTCCGGCAGCGCCTGCATCGCTGCGATCGTGTGTGCGATCTGCTCCGGTGTCTGGGTGCCGCGCACCTGAGCCAGATACAAGCCCAGCAGGTTGAAAGCAATGAGCTGGGAAGTATACGCTTTGGTCGAGGCTACCGCGATTTCAGGACCCGCCAGCGTCGCGATCACGTCGTCTGCATCACGGGCAATGGAGCTTCCCACCACGTTGGTGATGGCCAGCACGTGTGCGCCGTTAGCCTGAGCTTCACGGAGAGCGGCCAGCGTATCTGCTGTCTCACCGGATTGGCTGACTACGATGACGAGCGTATCCTTGTTCACGATCGGCGAACGATAGCGATACTCGGAAGCTACATCCGTCTCCACCGGAATGCGAACCAGCTGCTCGATGATCGTGCGGCCTACAAGCCCTGCATGGTACGCTGTACCACAGGCGACAATCTGGATGTTGCGAATGTTCTTGATCTGGTCCTCCGTCAGCTTCAGCTCCGGCAATACTACTTTTTTGCCGCTGGCATCAATGCGTCCGAGCATCGTATCCCGATAAGCCTTCGGCTGTTCGTGGATTTCCTTAAGCATGAAGTGATCGAAACCGCCTTTTTCCGCTGTGACGGCATCCCAATCGACACGGATCATTTCCCGAGAAATAAAATTCCCCTCGATCGTCATCAGTTCGACAGCATCGGCTGTCAGCAAGGCCATCTCGCCATCGTTCAGAATGTAGACATTACGCGTATATTTCAGAATGGCCGGGATATCGGAACCGATAAAGTTCTCCCCTTCGCCAATACCGATAATAAGCGGGCTCGCTTGTCGAACAGCCACCAGTCTGTCCGGCTCGTACTCTGTCAGCACACCAAGCGCAAAAGCCCCTCTCATATGGGTAATCGCCTTCTGAACCGCTTTTACAATGTCTCCATCGTATTCTCTAGCGATCAGGTGAGAGATCACTTCAGTATCCGTCTCGGACACAAACTCATGCCCCTGGCTAATCAACTCTTCCTTGAGCTCCAGATAATTTTCAATAATGCCATTATGAACGACCGAAAACTTCTGACTTTCATCCGTATGCGGGTGAGAGTTAACGTCCGATGGCTTGCCATGCGTAGCCCAGCGCGTATGACCAATTCCAGCTGTTCCGACCAGCGGCGCCTCTTCCAGTCTTTGCTCCAGGTTCGCCAGACGTCCCTTCGCCTTGGCAATACGAAGCCCTTCACTCGTAAAGACTGCAATTCCGGCAGAGTCATAACCACGATACTCCAGCTTCTTCAGACCTTCAAGCAACACCGATTGCGTTTTCTGCGTTCCAATATATCCAACAATACCACACATTGTATAATTCCTCCGTTCGGGTTTCCGTATATGATGAGGTGTGGATCCCCTGAACATGACGCCAAGTGCGGTATGTCGAAAGAAGAATGATGAATTATTCAATTGTCAACGTACAATCCAAACCCATCGGGCTCAGTCAGTTATTGAATATACATGAATGCACTCTTCTTTCACCGTCTTTACGCATGCTCTGGTTCGTACACCCATGGTTTTATGATTGATTGGCACCCTGCCGGAACATTGTGTGAACGGTCGCCCATTCATTTTCCGTATCCGACTTACGGCTATGGTGCAATACCGGGAGGTCCCCGCCGAACATTCCGAACACCTCCACCTCGTCAGCTTGCTGATCCGCCCCCTGGCCGTCTTCGCATCCTGAACCGATGATCAAGAAACGATATGCCAAGCACCTGCGGTCGTCAAGCTCTGGCGCTTGTATAACTCGTGATCTACCTCACTACCCTCGCTTTCCATTCCTGAATGACATTCTATATTATATTCACATGGATCTCGTTTGGCAACTCGCGTTCGACTTATCCCGACACGAGTCCACTCGCCGTACGATTTCAAACAGAGATTAACTAGTTCTGTCGGGCAATCCCCTGCCACACGCCTACGGCGCCAGCAGCTATGCGGTTTGCCTCCTCAGATCCTTCCTATCTATACCCGAACGCAGAGCCGATGAAGCAAGCAGCTGTAGCTCCACCGACCCTGTGTTCCAACACCCGCTCCCTGAAAAAACACGACTCAGGAATCAGGCAAGCTCCCGCTTCACAACATCAGCGATCTGGGTCACATAGCGGTCCAGTTCGTCCTTATCCGGTCCTTCTGCCATCACCCGAATCAAAGACTCGGTCCCAGACGGCCGCACGAGTACCCGGCCATTATCGCCAAGCTTCTGCTCGACTTCCGAAATGGCCGCTTCGATCACGGCATTGCCTTGATACTTGCTCTTGTCGCCGACACGCACGTTAACGAGAACCTGCGGATATTTGCGCATGCTTCCTTTCAGCTCATGAAGCTTCTTCCCGGATGCCACGATGGTATCCACCAGCTGAATGCCTGTCAGAATGCCGTCCCCTGTCGTATTGTAATCTAGGAAAATGACATGGCCAGACTGCTCGCCACCCAGATTATACCCGCCGCGACGCATCTCTTCCATGACATAACGATCGCCTACAGCGGTCTTGGCGGTTTTCAGTTTCAGACTGTCACACGCCTTGTAAAAGCCGATATTGCTCATGACGGTTGAGACAATCGTGCCGGCCTTCAGCTTGCCGGCCCGGTTCATCGCCTCTCCGCAAATGCACAGAATATAATCGCCATCGACTTCTTCACCCTTATGGTCGATCGCAATCAGCCGGTCTGCATCACCGTCAAAGGCAAGCCCAACATCTGCACCATGTGCCAGCACCGCTTCAACGAGCTTCTCGGGATGAGTCGACCCGCAGTTGTCGTTAATGTTCAGCCCGTTAGGCTCTGCACCAATCGCAATGACCTCGGCGCCCAGCTCACGGAACAATTTAGGTGCCAGTTCATAGGCTGCGCCATTGGCGCAATCCAGCACGATTTTCAACCCGTCGAAACGGTTCGCAATCGTCGTTTTTAAATAATCAAGGTATTTAAATTTCGATTCATTATCGACCCGAAGCTCGCCCAGCTCGCCGCCAATTGGGCGAGGAAGCGTATCGGTCTCGGCATCCATCAGTTCCTCGATCTTCAGCTCGGTTTCATCGGACAGCTTGAAGCCATCCCCGCCAAAAAACTTAATGCCGTTATCCTCCACCGGATTATGCGAGGCTGAGATCATCACTCCGGCGTCCGCCTTCAGCAATCTTGTAATATAAGCAACCGCCGGTGTCGTTACAACACCGAGGCGGATCACATGCGCACCGATCGACAGCAGGCCTGCGATCAGTGCGGATTCCAGCATGGCACCCGATACCCGGGTGTCCATACCGATCACAACCGTCGGTTTCTCCTTATTTCCAGTCAGCACATATCCGCCGCAGCGGCCGATGCTGTATGCAAGCTCCGCGGTAAGCTCCTTGTTGGCAATGCCTCTAACTCCGTCTGTACCAAAATATTTCCCCATTTGTATACTCCTTTGTCCCTTAACGGTTATATATCTTTGTTATCTGTTCAGTTATTGTCCTTCACCCGTGCCGTCGCCAGGCTTCGTCTCTGGCTCCTCAGTGCCTTCTGCCGGTGGCCGGACGGTTCCCTCATCTGAACCGCTGCCTTCACCGCTGTCAGCCGGAGGTGCCTGCGGCGGCCCTTCCGGCACGGCCGGCGGGTCCTGCTTCTCTGCCTCGGTTTGATCCGCTTCGGCCCCCTGTTGATCGGGCTTGGTTGACGCGGGTGTCGATTTCTCCTTGAGCTCGACCTGAACCGTGACCCGCTCCTGATCGGTTCGCATAACAAAATCTGGAAGTGAAATTTGCAGGGGCACCTCATGAACCCCTGCGCTCATGCCGGATAAATCGGCTTCAGCCTGAATGTCCGCAGGCCCGAGTCCCCTTAAAATATCCGGAGCTCCGGCAACCTCCAGCGATATCGATTGACTCCTGGGCTCCCGAATGGCAGCCTCCAGGCCAGCCGGTACGCCGTTTAATACGATCGGAATGCCGTCTATGACTTTTTCTTCATGAGCGACAACGGTCACTTCCACATCGACAGAGCTCGGCTCGATTTTCTCAAAACCTACAGGCGGCGTCAAGTCAGTCGTAAGCACTGTTGTTCCCGAATTGGTGATTTTCCCCAAATCGATCGTGACCCGGAAGTAGTCCTCCGCTCCTGCCAGCGCCTCCTGATTGCCGAAGAGACGAACCTCTTTCACCTTGCTCTCCACTTTCGACAATACGAGATGGTCCGGCAGCCGGCCAGTGTAATCCACATCCAGCGGAACCGATACAAATGCTGGTTCAACCGACACTTCCGCCGCAACGGTGGATGGCTCAATGACCGCGTCTTCCATTGGGTTGCCTAGTTTATCATATGCCGTTAGTCGGATTCGTTTCTCCGTCACCGTCTCGTCAGCCCCGTCCAGGTTGATGAATCCTTTCACTTCACCAAGCTGCTCCATCTCCGATTCAGGCAAGGTGACCGTGACCTGGCGTGGTTCTATGAGCATAGGCGTTCCGGCCCGATAGTCCTTCGCAGGCTCCCCTGTCGTGCCAATACTTACCGTTACCGAGCGCGTGACCCGCTTCTCGACAGTCACCGTCACCTGTGACGGCTCCATCGAGACCAGCTCTACCCCGCTCGGGACGGAGTACGTGAGAGGCAACGTATGCGTTCCCGGCTCTTTGACCCCGCTGAGGTCAAGTCTGACTTTGTATTCGTCCTTCACCAGCCGGATTTGCGACAGCTTCCCTCTCACCTCAAGGTCCACACGATCCTTGTCGATGCCTGTGAGCGCATAGTGGCTGTCATCAAAACCGAACGTCTGAATCTGGACACCCTCAATGAGGCGCGTATCAATGAAAGTTGTCGGCGGCGCGGGGGTCCCGTTATCCATATGAACCATGGCCCATAACAATACACTGACTGCCAGCGCGATCAGTTTGCTGACGTTGTTGTTATTGATCCATTTATCCATTGCGGTCTTCCCCCTTCCGTTTCCAGAAGAAAAACGAACGCTTTTCTTTAATCGAGGCTGCCGGCTTCAGTTCCTCATACAGTTTGGAAATAAGCGATTCCTCCTTGATATCGCGCACCACCTGCCCGTTAAGCGCAAGGGAGATTTGTCCCGTTTCCTCCGATACTACGACCGATATCGCATCGCCGGTCTCACTAATCCCGATAGCCGCCCGGTGGCGGGTTCCCAGCTCCTTGCTGATGAACGGGTTCTCTGACAGCGGCAGATAGCAGCCTGCTGCTGCAATCTGTCCGCCCTGAATGATCACCGCGCCATCATGAAGGGGCGTATTCGGAATGAAAATATTGATCAGCAGCTCTGAGCTGATGATCGAACGCATCTGGATTCCAGACTCCACATATTCATTCAAACCCGTCTTTCGCTCGAACACAATTAATGCGCCAATTTTTCGACGGGATAAATAGTTTACAGCCTTAATCGTTTCGCTGATTAATTTATTCGTTTCCTCATCCATGTCCGCCGTCCGGCCGAACATCTTTCCTCTTCCCAGCTGCTCCAGACCTCGTCTGAGCTCCGGCTGGAATATAATGAAGATCGCAAGCACACCAAAGGTAAAGATTTGATTCATCAGCCATTTCAGCGTGTACAAATCAAACCATGTACTTAAAGCCCAGATTACAACCAGTACAAGGATACCTTTCAACAGCTGAACTGCCCTGGTACCCCGAACGAGTAAAATCAACTGATATATAATATAGGTAACGATAAGTATATCGATGATATCTTTAATGGATTCTTTCCACGTCATATCCGCAAAATACCCCATACAGCAACCCCCGTCATTCCTTTAGTCGTGCTGGCAAACATATATATAGTATGTACTCTATACTATCTAGGTTATAACGTTAGACCTCACGATGCAAGCGAATGCCCCTGTCAACGGCCGATTCCTGCCATTAAACAACAAAACAAGCGCCGTCTTTTCATTGAAAAGAGGCGCCGTTCATCATTAGGAATCTTACGATTCGTTAGCGGTAAGCGACATCCGTGAACAGACTGGTGATTTTGTACCATATCCAATCCATTGCCTTATCAATATCTTTAACTTGACCTGATATATGAGCCGTCGATGCCTGGAAAAGCTCACCATCGATAACCGTCAGATTGCCGTCCACCTGACCGTATACTTTGGTTTTTCCGTTCTCGATCGTAATGTCGCCGGTAATCGTCTGACCTTCGGGTATAATCACTGTTTTACCTTCGATCACCAGCTTCTCCAGCTCATCGGTCTTCACAACCAGCTGATTGCCTTGATTCCACAGGCTAAGCGTGCTGCAGAACATGACAAGCAGGAACAAAGCGGCCGCTGTAATTGCAGGATGATTCCTCACCCAGTTGACCCATCGCTTCTGCGTCTTCGGCTTTGGAATCATAGCCATAATCCGATCGGTTAAATCATCGGACGGCCTCGTATCATGATGTGTTAAAGAAAACAGCAGCATATCCGTCTGCTGGAGCTTCTCAAAATAATTCCGACAGTCAGCACATTCCAACAAATGTTTCTTCAATTCCAGCTGCTGCGGCTCGGACAAGTCATTATCCAGATAATCATGCATCAAAGAGACGGCTAATTTGCATTCCATTATGAGCCAATCCTTTCATTAAATCTCTTTGCTGGGTCTACTCCCTCGTAAGGGCATAAGACTTGCTTAATGTTCATACGCGCCGGAATCGAGGATGTTTCATCTTTTTTCTATCCAATAATTCTAATTACTTACAATTTGTATTCCAGTTTCTTACGTAAAAATTCCCGACCACGATGCACTCTTGTTTTGATCGTTGTCACCGGCAAGTCCATAACCTCACTGATCTCCTGCAACGACATGTCCTGTATGTATCTCAGAATCATGATCGTCTTATACTTGGCAGGCAGTCCATCAATCGCCTGGTGAATAATCCGCTGGGTCTCCGACAGAAGCGTCTCGCTCTCCGGCGTGCGGTTATCGCTAGGTATAAAGGCGTATCCGTCGGTCCCTTCGTTGTCACTCACCTCGGCGTCCAAAGAAAAGGAAGGCTTGCGCTTGCGCAGCCTATCAATGCTAAGGTTGGTGCCAATCCGGTAAATCCACGTCGAGAACTTCTGATTATCGTCGTATCGGTCGAGATTTTTGTAGACTCGCAGGAAAGTCTCCTGTACCACGTCCTCGGCCTCATGCCGATTGCTCAGCATTCGATAAGCCAAATGAAATATTTTATCCTTATATAACTCCACGATCTCGGCAAACGCTCTTTGATCCCCTTTCCGGGCGAGCTTTGCCAATCTAACATCTAAATTGTCCACCATAACTCCCCCAGAATGGTCTGATGGGTAACGTATAACAAGCATCATTCAAAATGGTAATTCAACTGTTTCTAAAATGCAACAAATTTTCAAAATCCATCATCCTGTGTGATCGAGATACATCCTACATCAACCTTCATCGCAACGATATGATAAATAAAAAGCGAGACCCCTACATATGAGGAGTCCCGCCTGTAATTAACCGGAAGTGGTTCACTTCATCTTGCATGATCCTAATCAAGCAGGAAAGCGATTAGCCCGTATTCCGAAGACCTGCAGCGATTCCGTTAATGGTCAGCAATACTTCTCGCAGCAGTTCAGGATCGTCCTGACTCTGTTCCCTGAGCGTGCGAAGCTCATTCAGCAGCTGCACCTGCAAGTAACTGAGCGGGTCCACGTACGGATTGCGCAGACGAATGGATTCCTGCAGAACAGGCTGATTATCTAGAATCTCCTGTTGGCCCGTAATTTTGAGGACAAGATCTTTGGTCAGGTTAAACTCTTCCTGAATTTGTCCAAAGATGCGCTCACGCGCGTCCGTGTTTTTCACCATGTTCGAATATTCTTTGGCAATGATCAGATCCGCCTTGGCCATCGCCATCTGCAGCGTGTCGATCAGCGATGTGAAGAACGGAAAATTCTTATACATCTGCTGAAGCACCTTCAGATTCTCTTCCTTGCCCTGATAGAAGCTCTGCAGGCCTGTACCGGCCGCATACCATGCAGGAAGGAGGTAACGGCTCTGCGTCCATGCAAACACCCAAGGAATGGCACGCAGGTCCTCAAAACGGTCACTGTTCTTGCGCTTGGAAGGACGTGAACCGATATTGAGTTCGCCGACCTCAGGCAGTGGCGTTGATTCTTTGAAGAAACTCAGGAAATCCGGATCACGGAAGATGAGGTCCTGATATTTCTTCTGAGCCACTTCCGAGATGCTAGCAGAGATTCGCAACCACTCCTCATTCGTTTCAGCCTGCGGATAGCGGGCCTGCACCGAAGCCGTAATCAAGGCCGATGTTGCCTGCTCCAGACTGCGGTAAGCAATCCCTTTCAGGGAATAACGAGAAGAGATGACTTCGCCTTGCTCCGTAATCTTGATGCCACCGGCAATCGTTGAAGGCGGCTGCGCCATAATGCTGCGGTTAAGCGGCATTCCTCCGCGACCGAGCGATCCGCCGCGGCCGTGGAAATATTTCACCTTGATGCCAAAATCATTGGCAACCGCGGTAATTTCCTTGAGCGCCACCTGCAGCTCCCAGTTCGCTGTGACGGCTCCGCCGTCCTTGTTGCTGTCGGAGTAGCCAAGCATAATCTCCTGCAGATCCCCCATGGCCAGAACAGCTTCCCGGTAAATCGGAAGGTTGAACAGCCTGCGCATAATGTCAGGTGCAGCATGCAAATCCTCAATCGTCTCAAACAGCGGAGCTGCCTGCAGGGTAGCGGTGACATGACCGTCCGGATCTTTACGGAAGAGGCCAACCTCCTTGGCAAATACCATAACCTCCAGAATATCGCTTGCTCCTTCGGACATACTGATGAGATAGCTCGAGATACAGTTGCGGCCAAATTCCTGCTGTGCACGGAACACCGTCCGATATACCTCAAGGCATTCCTCTGTACTGTCGCTGTACTCCTGATAAGGCGTTGTCAAAGGACGCGGATCATTCAGCAGGTTATTCAGCAGTTCTACCTTCTCATCCTCGGTAAGGGAGGCGTAGTCCTGCACCACGTTCATTTTCTGCAAAATTTCGGCCATGGCATTCTCATGCTCCTGGCTATGCTGCCTGATGTCCAGGGTGGCGGTATGGAAGCCAAACAACTCTACCTGGCGAATCAGCTTTTGAATATAAGTATCTGCGACATAGTCAGCAAAGTGGAAGCGCAAGCTTCGGTCGATGACTTTCAGGTCCTCGATAAACTCTTCCGGACTCTGATAACATTCGGTGCCGGTCATATTCTCGTCGAGAATATGCATCATTTTGGCCAGCATATAAGTAAGTTTAATCCGATACGGCTCTTTCTCGTTGTGCCAGATTTCCATCTTCTTCAGGGTCACCTGACTGCGATCCTTCTCGATCGATTGAAGCAGTTCGTCAGATACGGAGACCATCGAAGAGCTGAAGCTGAGA
Organism: Paenibacillus sp. FSL M8-0334; assembly: GCF_038000405.1. Taxonomy (NCBI): domain Bacteria; kingdom Bacillati; phylum Bacillota; class Bacilli; order Caryophanales; family Paenibacillaceae; genus Paenibacillus; species Paenibacillus sp. FSL M8-0334. Next base: position 2,986,074 of record NZ_JBBOCH010000001.1, on the reverse strand, counting down.
TACTTCATCAGCTCTACCAGAATGCGCTGATACTCCCGGATGGCCAGCTTACGCTGCATTTCAAGCGTCTTCCACGTAACGTCAGCCGTAACCGAAGGGTTGCCGTCGCGGTCCCCTCCGATCCAGGAGCCAAAACGCAGGTACGTAGGAACATGCCAACGGTGCCCTGGGTAGTATTTGTTCAAACAGCGCTCCAGTTCTTGATAAACCTCTGGCAAAACGTGAAACAGTGTTTCGTGAAAATAATACATTCCGTTTCGTACTTCATCCAAAACCGTCGGCTTGCGGTCGCGCAGCTCGTCGGTTTGCCATAGCGTGATCACTTCATTCAGCAGTTTTTCCCGAAGCTGTTCTCTTTCACGGAATGTGAGTGTCGGATTGTCGAGCAGCATCACATCTTCTGCAATCCGTTTGTGGATATCCAGAATCGCTCGACGCATCGCTTCGGTCGGGTGAGCTGTCATTACCAACTCCAGAGACAGCCCTTCGAGAATTTCTTGAACCTCTTCATAAGGAATGTTGCGTTCCTTCAGGTCCTGCACAGCACTTTCAATTGAGCCTGGTTGCACGCTTTCGCCCGCTGAACGTTCATAATCCCGTTTCCGGCGAATACGGTGGTTCTGCTCCGCAATGTTGACAAGCTGAAAGTATATAGCGAAGGCCCGAATCACCTGGTGGCGGATATCCGGCTCCAGCGTGCTGATCATGTTCTTGAAATCAGCAAACAATTCAGGCAAGAAGACCGATCGTAACGATTTACTCGTCTCACGTATTTTCTCCACGATATCTAACAGCTCATTGCCCCCTTGATGGACAAGAACCTCCCCGAGAATGTTCCCCAGAAACCGTACATCTCGCCGCAGTAGGTTGTTGGAATTGCTCTTTGCGGTTACTGTGAGTTCAGTCATACTTCTCCTCCCATCTAAACCCGAATCAGTTTATCTGTAGAATCCAGACTTAACGCCTTCCTAACATCATACAATAAAAACGGACGAAAATCTCCATTTTTCCCGCGATTTCCCCGCGAAAAATTAACCAAAACACCACAAAAGCCTCATCAAGTTGCGCCTTCAGCCCTTATACGACGGGCCTTCCTTTATTACATTAATACTTTGCAGAACAATGGCATCAAGATGTAAAAAAAACACCACGGTAAAGTGATGTCTGTCTATGTATGGAGCGGGTGATGGGAATCGAACCCACGCTACCAGCTTGGAAGGCTGGAGTTCTACCATTGAACTACACCCGCAGATGTAAAGATCGGGATGACACGATTTGAACATGCGACCCCCTGGTCCCAAACCAGGTGCTCTACCAAGCTGAGCTACATCCCGATAAATATAAACTTGAAAACCTTGATCCATTCAGCTCATGTTCGAAGCATAAATGGCGTGCCCTGAGAGATTCGAACTCCCGACCTTTTGATTCGTAGTCAAACGCTCTATCCAGCTGAGCTAAGGGCACATGGAGCGGACGACGGGAATCGAACCCGCGACCCTCGCCTTGGCAAGGCGATGCTCTACCGCTGAGCCACGTCCGCATATAAGTGGTGCGCGTGGAGGGACTTGAACCCCCACGTCAAAGACGCTAGATCCTAAGTCTAGTGCGTCTGCCAATTCCGCCACACGCGCACAAAGATAAAACCTGGTGAGCCATGAAGGACTCGAACCTTCGACACCCTGATTAAAAGTCAGGTGCTCTACCAACTGAGCTAATGGCTCTTACATGGCTGGGGATATAGGATTCGAACCTATGCATGACGGAGTCAAAGTCCGTTGCCTTACCGCTTGGCTAATCCCCAACATTACTTCTTCTTCGTTTAGGTTGTCCCATTCTGTAAATAAGATGAATGGTGGAGGCTGAGGGGATCGAACCCCCGACCCTCTGCTTGTAAGGCAGATGCTCTCCCAGCTGAGCTAAGCCTCCATGGTGACCCGTAGGGGATTCGAACCCCTGTTACCTCCGTGAAAGGGAGGTGTCTTAACCCCTTGACCAACGGGCCACAAGCGTAGCATTATGTAATGCTTCATAAAAGGTGAATCTGGAGCTTCCAACCGGGATCGAACCGGTGACCTCATCCTTACCATGGATGCACTCTACCTACTGAGCTATGGAAGCAAGTGGCTCCCCGAACAGGACTCGAACCTGTGACAACTCGATTAACAGTCGAGTGCTCTACCAACTGAGCTATCAGGGAATATGTACGCCTGGCAACGTCCTACTCTCCCGGGACCCTTCGGTCCAAGTACCATCGGCGCTGGAGGGCTTAACGGTCGTGTTCGGTATGGGTACGCGTGGAACCCCTCCGCTATCGCCACCAGACATGATTTTTCGAAGCTTCCGCTTCTCAAAATCGCTGCGAGAAAATATCAATCCTTATAAAGGACATGCAGCTTGATTTCAGATGTTTTGATCACCTGAAAACTAGATACGAAACGATTTGCGTTATATTATCCGTAGCATACCCCAATGTTGTATCGGGGTTAGCATATGCTTCCGTAGCGAGCTTTACTTCGTAAAGCTTGTAGGATAAGCCCTCGACCGATTAGTATTGGTCAGCTCCATGCATTGCTGCACTTCCACCTCCAACCTATCTACCTCGTCGTCTTCAAGGGGTCTTACGAATTGGGAAATCTCATCTTGAGGGGGGCTTCACGCTTAGATGCTTTCAGCGCTTATCCCTTCCGTACGTAGCTACCCAGCCGTGCTCCTGGCGGAACAACTGGTGCACCAGCGGTACGTCCATCCCGGTCCTCTCGTACTAAGGACAGCTCCTCTCAAATTTCCTACGCCCACGACAGATAGGGACCGAACTGTCTCACGACGTTCTGAACCCAGCTCGCGTACCGCTTTAATGGGCGAACAGCCCAACCCTTGGGACCTACTTCAGCCCCAGGATGCGATGAGCCGACATCGAGGTGCCAAACCTCCCCGTCGATGTGGACTCTTGGGGGAGATAAGCCTGTTATCCCCAGGGTAGCTTTTATCCGTTGAGCGATGGCCCTTCCATGCGGTACCACCGGATCACTAAGCCCGACTTTCGTCCCTGCTCGACTTGTGGGTCTCGCAGTCAAGCTCCCTTATGCCTTTGCACTCTTCGAATGATTTCCAACCATTCTGAGGGAACCTTGGGGCGCCTCCGTTACTCTTTAGGAGGCGACCGCCCCAGTCAAACTGCCCACCTGACACGGTCCCTGTACCCGATAAGGGCACCAGGTTAGAACCTAGATACGATCAGGGTGGTATCCCAACGGCGCCTCCACCCAAGCTGGCGCTCAGGTTTCCTAGGCTCCCACCTATCCTGTACAGATCGTACCCAAATTCAATATCAAGCTGCAGTAAAGCTCCATGGGGTCTTTCCGTCTTGTCGCGGGTAACCTGCATCTTCACAGGTATTAAAATTTCACCGGATCTCTCGTTGAGACAGCGCCCAAGTCGTTACGCCATTCGTGCGGGTCAGAATTTACCTGACAAGGAATTTCGCTACCTTAGGACCGTTATAGTTACGGCCGCCGTTTACTGGGGCTTCGGTTCACAGCTTCGGATTGCTCCTAACCGCTCCCCTTAACCTTCCAGCACCGGGCAGGCGTCAGCCCGTATACTTCGCCTTACGGCTTCGCACAGACCTGTGTTTTTGCTAAACAGTCGCTTGGGCCTTTTCACTGCGGCCCCCTCGGGCTATTCACCCTACCGAGGCACCCCTTCTCCCGAAGTTACGGGGTCATTTTGCCGAGTTCCTTAACGAGAGTTCTTCCGCGCGCCTTAGAATTCTCTTCTCGCCTACCTGTGTCGGTTTGCGGTACGGGCACCTTCACCTGACTAGAGGCTTTTCTTGGCAGTGTGAGATCATGACCTTCGCTACTGTAATTTTCACTCCCCATCACAGCCCAGCCTTACGATGTGCGGATTTGCCTACACATCAGCCTCACTGCTTGGACGGACATCCATCAGTCCGCGTCACTACCCTCCTGCGTCCCCCCATCGTTCATAACGGTTTATGGTGGTACAGGAATTTCAACCTGTTGTCCTTCGACTACGCCTTTCGGCCTCGCCTTAGGTCCCGACTTACCCTGAGCGGACGAGCCTTCCTCAGGAAACCTTGGGCTTTCGGCGGATCAGATTCTCACTGATCTTTTCGTTACTCATACCGGCATTCTCACTTGTATACGCTCCAGCGCTCCTTACGGTACACCTTCGACGCCTATACAACGCTCCCCTACCCCTGAATCGACTTCACTCCGCCTTCGAAGTGATGTGTTTATCCCCGAGAAGCATTTGGTCATCCTTGATTTCATCGCAAGTCTGACAAAAATGTTCATCCTGGGTCTTCACAACCTCAAAGAAGCAGTGAAGTCGATTCAAGCCATAGCTTCGGTGGTGTGTTTAGCCCCGTTACATTTTCGGCGCAGAGTCACTCGACCAGTGAGCTATTACGCACTCTTTAAATGGTGGCTGCTTCTAAGCCAACATCCTGGTTGTCTGTGCAACTCCACATCCTTTCCCACTTAACACACACTTGGGGACCTTAGCTGATGGTCTGGGCTGTTTCCCTTTTGACAATGGATCTTAGCACTCACTGTCTGACTCCCGGACATAAGTCGATGGCATTCGGAGTTTGACTGAGCTTGGTAACCCTTGCGGGCCCCGCACCCAATCAGTGCTCTACCTCCATGACTCTTTATTCCGAGGCTAGCCCTAAAGCTATTTCGGGGAGAACCAGCTATCTCCGAGTTCGATTGGAATTTCTCCGCTACCCCCACCTCATCCCCGCACTTTTCAACGTACGTGGGTTCGGGCCTCCAGTGCGTGTTACCGCACCTTCACCCTGGACAGGGGTAGATCACACGGTTTCGGGTCTACGCCCACATACTCATTCGCCCTATTCAGACTCGCTTTCGCTGCGGCTACGGCTTCTCGCCTTAACCTTGCATGGGAACGTAACTCGCCGGTTCATTCTACAAAAGGCACGCCATCACCCATTTAACGGGCTCTGACTTCTTGTAAGCACACGGTTTCAGGTTCTATTTCACTCCCCTCCCGGGGTGCTTTTCACCTTTCCCTCACGGTACTGCTTCACTATCGGTCGCTAGGGAGTATTTAGCCTTACCAGATGGTCCTGGCAGATTCATACGGGGTTTCACGTGCCCCGCACTACTCGGGATCCGTCTCGGAGGGTTCACATTTTCGACTACAGGGCTTTTACCTTCTATGGCCGGCCTTTCCAGACCTGTTCAACTAATCTAAACCTTTGTAACTCCATGTGAGACGTCCCACAACCCCGAAGAGCAAGCTCTTCGGTTTAGGCTGTTCCGCGTTCGCTCGCCGCTACTGACGGAATCACTCTTGTTTTCTCTTCCTCCAGGTACTTAGATGTTTCAGTTCCCTGGGTATGCCTCTTCACAACCTATGTATTCAGCTGTGAGTGACTGGTTATTACACCAGCCGGGTTTCCCCATTCGGACATCCCCGGATCAAAGCTTGCTTACAGCTCCCCGAGGCCATTTCGTCGTTCGCCACGTCCTTCATCGGCTCCTAGCGCCTAGGCATCCTCCGTGTGCTCTTAGTAGCTTAACCATTTGCTCCGGTTTTGCGCTCCTCGCTCTGTTGTCCGTTTGTTTCCCTGATTGGATAAAACCGCTCGGTGGTGGAAACAAACTTCCAAAGGATCGACGATCTCAAAACCTTCGCGTGCTACTTTTATTGAAACTTGTTGTGACACAAGTTCAGCTAAAAGGATATTTCTAAAACGCAAATTCGTTTCGTTATCTAGTTTTCAAGGATCACCCCCGGTCCTTCGACCGGAAGATTATCATATCATGCCATACATTTCAGTGCAACCTGCAATTTATGGAAGTGATATGAGTATGATGGTGGAGCCAAGGGGGATCGAACCCCTGACCTCCTGCGTGCAAGGCAGGCGCTCTCCCAGCTGAGCTATAGCCCCAAAAAGGAACCTCATCACTAAATATGAAGTTGAAATGGTGGGCCCTAGTGGACTCGAACCACCGACCTCACCCTTATCAGGGGTGCGCTCTAACCAGCTGAGCTAAGGGCCCATATCATACGCTTGGCGACGTCCTACTCTCCCGGGACCCTTCGGTCCAAGTACCATCGGCGCTGGAAGGCTTAACGGTCGTGTTCGGTATGGGTACGCGTGGAACCCTTCCGCCATCATCACCAAACGTATATATGTATGAAAGGATTGACCTCTCAAAACTGACCAACGAGTGGGCGAAAGCTTTACGAAGTAAAGCTACTCCGAAAGCATAATCTCAGGCCTAAACCTGATTTGGTCCCTTTGCTTTCGCAAAGGGATCGGCGACTTTACAGTCAGCCTATTTGAATGCTCTCGTCTCAGAGAGCGATTCTCCATAGAAAGGAGGTGATCCAGCCGCACCTTCCGATACGGCTACCTTGTTACGACTTCACCCCAATCATCTACCCCACCTTCGGCGGCTGGCTCCTTGCGGTTACCCCACCGACTTCGGGTGTTGTAAACTCTCGTGGTGTGACGGGCGGTGTGTACAAGACCCGGGAACGTATTCACCGCGGCATGCTGATCCGCGATTACTAGCAATTCCGACTTCATGCAGGCGAGTTGCAGCCTGCAATCCGAACTGAGACTGGCTTTTTAGGATTGGCTCCACCTCGCGGCTTCGCTTCCCGTTGTACCAGCCATTGTAGTACGTGTGTAGCCCAGGTCATAAGGGGCATGATGATTTGACGTCATCCCCACCTTCCTCCGGTTTGTCACCGGCAGTCACCTTAGAGTGCCCACCATTACGTGCTGGCAACTAAGATCAAGGGTTGCGCTCGTTGCGGGACTTAACCCAACATCTCACGACACGAGCTGACGACAACCATGCACCACCTGTCTCCTCTGTCCCGAAGGAAACCTCTATCTCTAGAGGGGTCAAAGGGATGTCAAGACCTGGTAAGGTTCTTCGCGTTGCTTCGAATTAAACCACATACTCCACTGCTTGTGCGGGTCCCCGTCAATTCCTTTGAGTTTCAGTCTTGCGACCGTACTCCCCAGGCGGAATGCTTAATGTGTTAACTTCGGCACCAAGGGTATCGAAACCCCTAACACCTAGCATTCATCGTTTACGGCGTGGACTACCAGGGTATCTAATCCTGTTTGCTCCCCACGCTTTCGCGCCTCAGCGTCAGTTACAGCCCAGAGAGTCGCCTTCGCCACTGGTGTTCCTCCACATATCTACGCATTTCACCGCTACACGTGGAATTCCACTCTCCTCTTCTGCACTCAAGTTCCCCAGTTTCCAGTGCGTCCCGAAGTTAAGCTCCGGGTTTAAACACCAGACTTAAAGAACCGCCTGCGCGCGCTTTACGCCCAATAATTCCGGACAACGCTTGCCCCCTACGTATTACCGCGGCTGCTGGCACGTAGTTAGCCGGGGCTTTCTTCTCAGGTACCGTCACCCAAAGAGCAGTTACTCTCTCTGGCGTTCTTCCCTGGCAACAGAGCTTTACGATCCGAAAACCTTCATCACTCACGCGGCGTTGCTCCGTCAGACTTTCGTCCATTGCGGAAGATTCCCTACTGCTGCCTCCCGTAGGAGTCTGGGCCGTGTCTCAGTCCCAGTGTGGCCGTTCACCCTCTCAGGTCGGCTACGCATCGTCGCCTTGGTAGGCCATTACCCCACCAACTAGCTAATGCGCCGCAGGCCCATCCTCAAGTGACAGATTGCTCCGCCTTTCCATATTCGGCCATGCAGCCAAATATCCTATCCGGTATTAGCTACCGTTTCCGGTAGTTATCCCAGTCTTGAGGGCAGGTTGCCTACGTGTTACTCACCCGTCCGCCGCTAAATCTCAGGAGTGCAAGCACTCCATCGATTCCGCTCGACTTGCATGTATTAGGCACGCCGCCAGCGTTCGTCCTGAGCCAGGATCAAACTCTCCAATAAAGATTGAAAATTTCTGGATCGCTCCAAGAAATTATCCAACCGATGAGTTTGTAGCTCATTTCAAAACTGACGAGAATTTGTTCAATTCTCTATTCATAACTCCCCGCCGAAGCGGTTCGTTTTACCCACTCGTTGTTCAGTTTTCAAAGATCGATCATCTTGCTTTTTCGTCATCGCATCTCTCAGCGGCGACTTTTATAATATATCATACTTCCTAGTTACTTTGCAAGACTTTTTTTAAAAGTTTTTTCATTCTCTTTTAAGAATCATCTCTGCCGCCGGTTGGCGGCATCAGCTTTCGTTAAGGAAGCGAAACTTAATTTACCACATTCAAACGAGGATAGTCAACACTCTTTTTTATATTTCGAGGTGTTTTTCTAAGGTTTTAATGTTTGATTTGCGGAAACTTGCCGTTACGCGCATATTTGGAGAGTTCTTTTTGAGGAGCGAATCGTGCATACATCCGGAAGACGGTCTTATACCGGTTGGCAATCGCCTGCCGAATATTGTGGTCCAGCCGTCCATCACTCAAGTCAAGGAGCATTTCATCAAGCTCTTTCCTCAGCACATAATCGAGTTCTTTGCATTCCTTTTCGTTAAACAGCATTCCCAGCATGGTAGAACCTCCTTAGTATAATTAGCGAAAATCAAGTATGCTCACTGTCGCTTCGAACGGTTTCATAGCGGACGCCCACTCTAGGCGGAAAGCTTGCAGCATAGAGCCATGTCCTATATGTAAGGTGTTTAACCGGATGAGCCGGTTCTTTAAACCTCGATTGCAGCAGTTCACATGGATTTGTAAAAAAAGCCCGGCTCTCCCCGCCTTGATCTTCCGAGGCATGATTCGAGCCAGGCGCTTTATTAGGTATGCACACTTTTCACCAAATTTATGACATCAGCCAGTACGTAATTGTACTTTCGATAATAGCGGCGACAAACAGCAGAACGACCACCCATAGAGATGCTGTCCCCAGCTTGCGCCAGAATGAACGCCATTCCTGGCCGATCCCTCTCCCAGCTTGTGAAGCTCCCTTAAAGATGCTGCGCAGCACCAACCCACCAAGCGCCAGCCCATAGGCGCAAGCGATAATAATCACCGGGATTTCAATGATGCCGTGTGGAAGCAGCCCTTTGACCACAAGATTAAACAGGCTTTCCCCGCTTGCCTGCACAATTTTCAGCAGAAAACCGATGACCATTCCATTAATCACGAGGAACACGATCGGCAGCAGGCCGAACAGCAGCCCGGAAAACATCACAATGACGCTTTTGATGCTATTGTTCAGAAAAATAAACACAAAAAAGCTCAGCTCCGGCGTCTCCGAAACTTGCAGCTGCTGGCTGATCTCGCTCAATCCTTGCAGCTGACTGATCAGCAGATCCTCAAAGCCTTCCGATGTCCAGCCTGCAATAATCCCTAGCGTAAACAAGACGGTTGACAGAATGACAGCCTTTCGAATCGAACTGACATCTCTGAGAAAAGCACTAAAACGAAACATCCGTTACCTCCTTAATTGGTATAACTCACAAGTACGAGCATATCCTGAAAGTAAACAAGCACTAGCTTACCGAAGGGAGAGGGGCGCTCGTATTATGAATTCTTTTTATGTATTCAACGGCAAAAAAATCAAGCGATTCTTCTTTGTTATTGCCGCTGCTGTGTTCGCCATCGGAGTCATCTATGTCGAAAGTGACAACATATCGGTGTTCTCTGAAAGCACGCCGTCGGCTATTTACAGCGTAACTACGGACAAAAAGCAAATTGCCCTCACATTTGACATCAGCTGGGGCGAAAAGCGCGCAGAACCGATTCTGCAGGTACTGAAGGACAACGGTGTCGAGAAGGCGACCTTTTTCCTGTCCGCGCCCTGGAGCAAAACCCATCCCGATATCGTGAACGCAATCAAGGAAAGCGGATATGAAATCGGAAGCCACGGATACAAGCATGACAATTACAGCGCGATGACCGATGAGGAAATCCGGAAACAAATCTCGACGGCCCATCAAATATTAACCTCAGTTACCGGACAAGAACCTCGATTGATTCGACTTCCGAACGGCGATTTTGACAAAAGGGTGCTCAGTATTGCAGAAAGCCTCAACTACAAAGTGATTCAGTGGGACACCGATTCCCGTGACTGGAAAAATATCGGCGTCGACAAAATCGTCCACCGGGTCGTCTCCAAAGCGCATCCCGGCGATATCGTGCTGATGCATGCCAGTGATTCCGTCAAGCAGACCCATGAAGCACTCCCGCTCATTATTGAGGAGCTGCGTAAGCAAGGGTATGAATTCGTGACGGTCACCGACCTGCTGGAGCAGAGCAGCGCAAAGGGCAATGAAGTGCGCGACCAGGCTACCATTCAAAAAGGCATCGATGATGCCGTTGGCATGTAACCCCCCGCCACAGCATCATCCATTAACAAAAAAAGAGCTAAGCGTTTAGCTCTTTTTTTCGTCTTGGGTTACTTTGTGCAGCGTCAGGATCTGGTACGCATTACATACCAGCAGCGGAATGATAATAAAAATGGTGGCATTCTGCACACCGATCCCCAGCACGCCGATGATCTCCACGATCGTTACAGCCACCATGAAGAAGATGGTTGGAATCCACGCGGATGCATTCGTGCTCTTCACCTTGAAATAAGCCACAACAATAGCTACAAGCAGAATCGCGATGCCGAGGATCAGATCGGACTGCAAACTGCTCTGCCCGCCAACAAAGGTGCGGAAGAACACCAGTTCGAACAGCGCTAATGTCGCCAGCACAACCTGTATGTACTGCCAAGTCCTTCTCCGGAAGATACCTGTCCCCATATAATTCAGTGTCAGGTAAGCAAAAAAGCCCATCTGTGAATACACGCTCACCAGAGCTCCATACCCTAGCAAAATCGACGGATATATCAAGATATCAACCGTGCTCTTAAACTGGATCCCGCCGTTGAAGAGCTGCAGGATGAGCCCAGCGATGACGGCTCCGATCGCTCCTACGAGCAATGTTTTAAAAAATAGTTTCGACCATTTACGTAAACTCAATACGACACCCCCACAAATCATTATTTTACCAACGTTCACAATAAAAAACCATGCCATCCTCGACATATTTCCTCATAACAATCAACATACTATCCGTACAACCGCATAAAAGGAGGACAACGGGAATGAGGTGGCCATTATTCCGTATATGCATACTCTTCACGGGAGCTGCCCTGCTGCTGAGCGCTTGCGGCGCGGAACAAAGCTCTTCCCCCCAGATGGGATATAAAGAAATCAAGTCGATGGTCGTCGATATACTCAAGACGGATGAAGGAAGGAAAGCCGTCGAGGACGCGCTGTCGGGTGGCAGCGGGGGAGGAACTGGTGGTTCTGCCGGCGGCGGATCCATGAGCATGCGAATGATCAGTGCCCAGTCGGGAGAACAAATTCGGCTGGCCGTGAAGGATACGCTCGTATCTGAAGAGTACAAGAAGGAAATCGAGAAAATTATGACCGATCCGAAATTTGCCGGTGATTTTGCCAAAGCGATCAACACCCAAAGCAAACAGCTCCACATGGAGCTGATCAAGGATCCGACATACCAGAAATCGATTGAGCAAATTATGAAGTCGCCGGAAGTGATGAAGTCATTTCTGGAGCTGACCAACACGCCGGATTACCGCAAGCAGTCCATGACCATCATGCAGGAAACGATGCAAAACCCGCTCTTCCGCATGGAAGTATTAGAGCTGCTGAAAGCGGTGGTCCGAGACGAACTGCAGCCTAAAGTGGAGAAGAAAGAGCCGGATCAAGGCGGCCAAGGTCAGGGCGGCGGTCAAGGCGGGCAAGAAAACGGAGAAGGTGGTAACGGCGAAGACGGCGGACAGCAGCAGGATGGCGGATCCTAAGCCTCTGCAGCACAGTCCCCACGCGCTATCACAGCGCACCACAGGATGAGCTAGTCATCCCCCTTTTCCAATCGGATTCACTACCTTGCAGTGCTTCTGCCCCCGGGCATGTAATGATAACACGTAACGACAAATGCATAGTATGCAAAAAAAGTGCGGGTCAGCGGATATCATCCCTGACTCGCACTCTTATGTGCAACGCGATATTAGCAAGGCGAACGACCGGTTAAACGGCTGTTCCTTCGCACTTGGCTGCTATCTTGACAGCAACCTCGTCGTAGATTCCCGCACACTCCGTCTCGGCTTTATATACTGATGGAGAGAAATCCGGCTCTGCAGGATGGTTGTCAGGCGCTCCGAGAGGCAGCTGGGCCAGCAGCTCGGTATGCAGTGTCTCCGCCAGCTTGCCGCCGCCACCGCGGCCAAACACATATTCCTTCTCCCCGCAATGCGGGCAAGGATAGTAAGCCATATTCTCGATAACACCCAGAATCTCATGCTCCGTCTGAATGGCCATCGCACCGGCCCGGGCAGCTACGAACGCAGCTGTCGCATGCGGCGTTGTCACGATAATCTCCTTGCTCTGCGGAATCATCTGGTGAACATCCAGCGCGATGTCTCCGGTCCCAGGCGGCAGATCAAGCAGCATGTAATCCAGCTCTCCCCAACCAACATCGTCGAAGAACTGCCGCAGCATTTTGCCAAGCATCGGACCGCGCCATATTACCGGGCTGTTCTCCCGGATAAAAAAGCCCATAGACATTACTTTCACGCCAAAACGCTCCACCGGCATTATGATGCCATCATCCGAGACGGAAGGCCCCTCTTCGATGCCCATCATATCCGGCACGCTGAAGCCATAAATATCCGCATCGATAAGTCCGACCCGCTTGCCCTGACGTGCCAGTGCCACTGCAAGATTGACGGCTACGGTGGATTTGCCGACGCCGCCCTTGCCGCTGGCAATCGCGATAAAATGAACCCCGGACTGCTCGCTCAGGAGCTTGTTATTCACCATGCCGGCGGCATGGCCCTTGGTCAGCTTCTCCTGATCCGAAGGCTCCTTAGCTCCGTTCGACGCCTCCGCAACCCCTGTCTGATCCAGCGGCCGCATCCGGATATGAATATGTTCCGCCCCCATCGCTTGGAGCAGCTCACGGATTTGCGCTTCCAGTGATGCCTTCATATCCTCGCTGCTGTAAGTTACCGACAATCTTACAGTGCGCTCTTTCACGACGATATCACGAATACGCTGAAGTCCCATCAGGCTCTGCCCGGTCTCCGGATCGGTTAGAGGCTGAAGAATCTCCTGCACCTGTTCTCTAGTCAGCATGATATGCACCTCGGTTTATGTAATGGTCATTGCAACTTTGGTTTCGTTTACATTATACCACTACTCTACCGCATTTGCCGACTCAGCCTGCTCTCCGGAAGAATATCGGAGAATCCCGTTATAGATGGAAGCCGCTACTTTCCGCTGATATTTCTCATCGCGCAGCAGCTCCGACTCCTCGGGATGAGAGAGAAAACCGACCTCTACAAGCGCCGAAGGAATGCGGAGCGCTTTAAGCAAGTAGACTGTATTTTCTGTTTTCGCCAGTCGATTGGTGTTCTCCAGATTGTGCCGAATCTCGGCCTGGATCAGCTCCGCAAGGTTCTGGCTTTGCACATTGCCTTGCGGATAGAAGGTTTGTGCCCCTCTCCAGCGGTTCGACGGCATGCTGTTCAGATGAACGCTGATAAACAGATCCGCTTTGGCATCTTCGATCTTGCGGACACGCTGCATCAGGTCCTCTGTCTTCCTTCTGGAGTATCCTTTCGTGCTTTCAGCTGCCAGGTCATAGTCCCCTTCCCGAGTCATGACCACCACCGCTCCCGCCTGCTGCAAGTAATCGCGAAGATACAGCGTAATCGCCAGATTGACGTCCTTCTCGATCACACCCTGGCGGCTGACCGCCCCGCCATCAGGCCCGCCGTGACCGGCATCCAGCGCAATGACTTTGCCTGCGAGCGGCAGACTCCATGTCTGCGAGGTCCGGGCTGTAGGAACCTCATAGGATAGCACGGCAATAAGCAGCGCCAGCAATCCCGCTCCCATCAGCATCCGCTTCATCTGTTTCCAGGATATCCACAATGTCACCTTGTCTGTTCGCCGCCTGGACATAAAAAAACCACCTCGTCCCATGAGTGTTCTACTCCATGATATGGGACAAGGCGGACAATTATGACCTCTTATACGCCAATCTGTTCTTTCATGCCTTCGATCAGCACCTGAGCCACTTCAGGCCGGGTAAATTCCGGCGGCGGACATACACCTTCGCGAAGCAAGCCCCGAACCTTCGTTCCGGACAGTGTCAGATGATCCTCTTTGGAATGAGGGCATGTTTTGCTGGAAGCCATGTTGCCACATTTTTTGCAGAAAAAGCTGTGCTCGAAAAAGAGCGGGGTAATTCCGATTTCCTCTGCCGTGAAGTTCTTGAAAATCTCCTGAGCCTCATAGGTTCCGTAATAATCGCCGACACCGGCATGATCACGGCCGACGATAAAATGGGTGCAGCCATAGTTCTTGCGGACGATGGCATGGAAAATCGCTTCTCTCGGTCCAGCATAACGCATGGCAGCAGGAAATACGCCGAGGAAGGTGCGATCTTCAGGGTAATAATTGTCCAGCAGCGTCAAATAGCTCTTCATACGCACATCTGCGGGAACGTCATCCGACTTGGTCTCCCCGACGAGCGGATTCAGGAACAGAGCATCCACAATCTCCATCGCGCTTTTCTGAATATATTCATGCGCCCGGTGAACCGGGTTGCGGGTCTGAAAGCCAACGACGGACTTCCAGCCTTTCGCCTGGAATATCTCGCGCGTCTGCGCAGGGTCGAAGTAAAACTCGCCAAAGCGCTCAGGCTGTGGACGTTGCAGCACCTGAATCGGGCCTCCCACATAAGTAGCAGGACGGTCAAACAGCTTTTTTACACCCGGATGCTCCAGATCGTCGGTCTTAAAGACATGGACGGCTTCTTCGGCTTGATTAACCTGATAAATGCTTTCAATATCGATGACACCGTACACAACGCCGTCGTTCTCTCCGACCAGCGCAGCTGTCTCGCCTACGCGAAGCTGGGCGGCGGTCTCGTCCTCCACAGCGAGCGTAATCGGAATGCTCCATACCGTGCCATCGGCAAGGCGCATCGACTTCACAACTGAATGATAGTCCTCTTCATTCAAGAAGCCCTGGAGCGGTGAAAAAGCGCCAACCCCGATCAGATCCAGATCCGAGATGGTCCAGCTGTTCACCCGGATTTTCCGAAGCGACTCGACCGATTTCAAAAGCTTCTCACGCTCTTCTCCTTGTGCAACCCGCTGTACCAGCGTGCCGCCGTGAGGGCGTATGGCTGTCATGCGTATTCCTCCTCCAATGCTGCCTCATGCAATCAGCAATCGTTATGATTTCAAATTCCGTGTTTTATTTATGAAGTCCGCATTCGGTCTTCTCATGACCTGCCCAGCGTCCCGCACGTGGGTCTTCACCAGGCATGACCTGTCTTGTGCAATACTCGCAGCCAATGCTCGGGTAGTTCTGGTCATGGAGCGGATTATAGATGACATTGTTCTCGCGGATGTAATTCCATACATCCTCGCTGGTCCAATCCGCAATCGGATTGAACTTGACGAGACCAAACTTGGTGTCGTACTCAATCTTCTTCGCATTGGCCCGTGTCGGTGCCTGATCTCTCCGGATCCCGGTAATCCATGCCTCATACTGCGTCAAAATACGGGTCAACGGCTCGACCTTGCGAATGTTGCAGCATTGGTTCGGATTGGTTTTCCACAATTCATCGCCATACTGGGTTGCTTGTTCCTCCGGTGTCAGTTTCGGAGATACCCGCACGAATTCCAGCCCGTAGCGCTCAACCATACGGTCTCTCGTTTCATACGTTTCCTTGAAGTGAAAATCGGTATCCAGATAGAAAATGTCCGTCTGGGGGCTAATCTTCTGGATCATATCAACGATAACCACATCTTCTGCCCCGAAGCTGCAAGCAAACGTAATATTAGGGAAGGTTTCAACAGCATACGCTATCACTTCCTCTGCACTCGCGTGCTCGAGCTCCTCGGATTTGACCTTAATCAAGTCTTCTTTCTCAAGTAAATTCATAATCGCATGCCTCCCGATTAAACCTTAAAACCCTACTGAAATAATATGAATTAAGTACAGTATAAAACAATCCTAATAATTGTCAACCACCCAACGGCCATTTCCCCTGCTTCTGCCTGGATTTCTGCTCCCTATTATCGTATTTCAAACGCCCATGAAATGTTCATGCCGATCCTTCCGTCAATACAAAAAAACGCCGGCATTCCGGGATTTCCCGAAAAACCAGCGGATGAGCAACGAAGGAGTAGTTATTTAAGTATCAGCAACAAGTGACCGCTTCTTAAACAGACTGGTAACATCTTCTGATGAGAAGCATAACAAAAGCCCCTGGCCAAAGGCCAAGGGCTGGTTGTGTTGCATATAAGAATATTAACGCTTCGAGAACTGAGGTGCGCGACGAGCTGCTTTAAGACCGTATTTCTTACGCTCTTTCATACGAGGGTCGCGAGTCAGGAAGCCGGCTCTTTTCAGGGAACCGCGAAGCTCTGGGTCTGCTTTCAGCAGCGCACGGGAGATACCGTGACGGATTGCGCCCGCTTGTCCGGAGATACCGCCTCCGTGAGCGATTACGAGTACATCGTATTTGCCCAGTGTTTCAGTCAGGTTAAGTGGTTGCTTAACGATCAGCTTAAGTGTTTCCAAGCCGAAATATTCATCGATTTCACGTTTATTAATGACGATGCGTCCTTCACCCGGTACGAGGCGTACACGTGCTACCGAGTGCTTACGACGACCTGTCCCATAGTATTGTACTTGTGCCATGAAACTGTCCTCCTTTTTAATTAGCCGCGAAGTTCGTAAACTTCTGGTTTTTGTGCTTCGTGTGGATGTGCTGTGCCAGCGTATGCTTTCAATCTGAGTTTCATCTTCTCGCCCATGCGGGTTTTAGGAAGCATTCCGTGTACGGCACTCTCAATAACGCGCTCAGGGTATTTCGCGATCAGGTCCTGAGCAACAGTAACCTTCAATCCACCCGGATGGAGGGAGTGACGATAGTATTTTTTATTAGCCAGTTTCTTACCAGTCAAGTGGATCTTCTCGGAATTGATAACAATTACGAAGTCTCCAGTATCGACATGTGGAGTAAATTGTGGCTTATGCTTGCCGCGGATCAGAGCCGCAACTTCACTTGCCAAACGGCCAAGCGTTTTGCCTTCGGCATCAACGATGTACCATTTGCGCTCAACTTCATTAGGCTTCGCCATATAGGTGGTACGCATGTTTAGTTCCTCCTTGTATTCATCCGAAAATCGGTTCAAATATTCGTTAATTTATCTGCGTTCATGTGTAAAGCATTGTTTGTTGATGGATCATTGTTGACGGTTTTCTTAGCCGGGGCTGTGGGAGAGCCTCTAAGAAAACACAACTTATATAATACAGGAACCGCCCATAAATAGCAAGCGTTATTTGGCTTTTTAAAGGCAACGGAAATCAGTCAAACAGGTCGCCAAAAACGTCGAGGACCGATTTTTTCTTCTTCTTCCGATAGCCCTTATCGTGTGGGGGATACCGGCGGTCATATTCCGAATCCTTGTCAGGATATGGACGTCTGTACTCTTCATCACGTCGATCATATCCACGATCATCTTGCCGCTCATACCATTCGTTAAAGGCCGGCCGAACCTCGCGAATCTCGCTCATCAGCTTCTCGAGCTCTCCGCGGTCGAGCCAGACCCCTTTGCACTCCGGGCAAACATCGATCAGAACACCGTTCTTCTCGACCTCCCGCATACGAACATCATCACATACCGGACATTTCATCAGAATATACCTCCTCTTATTGTGTACGTGTTACGTATTCCAAAGATCGGGCTTCACACCATCCGTAATATCATACTCCACACTCCACAGCATCAAGCCCTTTCCCATTGCTGTAGGGCCTGCTGCCGCGCGATTCCGGGCTTCCAGAATCCGTTTCATCTCATCGGGCTTCAGCTTGCCTTCCCCGACGGTAATCAGCGTCCCCATAATAATCCGTACCATATGTTGCAAAAAACCGCTACCGCTCACATACGTATGGATAAGGCCTTGATCCCTTGTGCCTGACCGGCACATGGATGTATCCGTTTCGATCCACGCATCGTAAATCGTCCGGACATGCGACGGTTTGGTTGATTTTCGGGATGCAAATGATGTGAAATCATGCGTGCCGATCAGATGCCGCAGCCCCGCGCTCATCGCCTCAATATCAAGCGATCCGGGGTGATGAAGCTGATAACGGCGTCCGAACAGATCCGGAAATTGGTTGGCATTAATCGTATACCGATACGTTTTGCGCTTGGCCTCCCGCCGGGAATGGAAATCCAGCGGCACCTCCATCGCCTCGGTCACGACAATATCCTCCGGCAGCCTGGAATTCAAGGCAACGCACCAGCGCTCCACAGGAATTTGCGAGGAGGTATAGAAGTTAAAGATTTGGCCCCGCGCATGAACTCCGGCATCGGTACGGCCAGAAGCGGTGATTTTCACCTGCTCTCCCGATAAGGCGAGGATCGCTTCCTCCAGATAGTCCTGGATCGTATGGCCACCTGGCTGCGTCTGAAACCCGTTATAATCGGTTCCGTCATAGCTGACCTTCATCAGAAGATTGCGCATGCTGTCCTCCTGAACCCATTCATCCACTCACTAAGCAGCCCCACGTTCGCAGGGTGCTGTCTCACGTCTAAGCCTATGCAGGCACTTGCATTAGATCCGGAACATAAACCGCTCTAAATGTCAAAAAAGAGCCCCAAAGGAGCTCCTTTTCATCATGTCAGCCGAACCCTTCGAGTCAGCCGCATGACTAGAAGGTCCCCGTTATGAATGCCCATGGGGTAGCCGAGATGAGTCGAACCAGAATGAACGACTGTATCTCGCACCACTTCCCGATCATAGGCTCCACCCGTATTATCTGATACAGAATAAATGAGAGCAGAGCCGGGCATATATAACTTCAGTCACTTCATAACCTAAATCAAATTACGCGCGGTCAACCAGTTCCAAATAAACCATTGGAGCTGCATCGCCCCGACGAGGACCCAGTTTCAGGATACGAGTGTATCCGCCTGGACGCTCAGCGTAACGAGGTGCGATATCGGAGAACAGTTTTTGGATTGCATCCTGTTCACCGTCTACCGTTTCGCGGCGCACGAATGCTGCCACTTGACGACGAGCGTGCAGATCACCCTTCTTCGCTTGAGTGATCAGTTTTTCAGCGATCGAACGAACTTCTTTCGCCTTGGCTTCTGTCGTTTGAATACGCTCGTATAAGAACAGGTCCGTTACCAGGTCACGGAACAATGCTTTACGTGCACTGGAATCGCGGCCCAACTTTTGGTATGCCATGTGTATTCCCTCCTTTGCTAGCCTATCTTAGAACTTAATCCTCCGAACGGAGTCCCAATCCAAGTTCCTCGAGCTTCTCTTGAACCTCTTCCAAGGATTTGCGGCCCAAGTTACGAACCTTCATCATATCCTCTTCCGTTTTCGTGGTCAGCTCTTGTACCGTATTGATACCAGCACGCTTGAGACAGTTGTAGGAACGAACGGAGAGATCCAGCTCCTCGATTGTCATTTCAAGCACTTTTTCCTTCTTGTCTTCTTCCTTCTCGACCATGATCTCAGCATCCTTCGCTTCATCGGTCAAGCCGACGAACAGGAACAGATGCTCAGTCAGGATCTTCGCGCCGAGGCTAACCGCCTCTTCCGGGCGAATGCTTCCATCCGTCCAAATTTCAAGCGTCAATTTGTCGTAGTTGGTCACTTGACCAACACGCGTATTTTCCACGCCGTAATTCACACGGCTAATCGGAGTATAGATCGAATCGACGGGAATGACGCCGATAGGCTGGTCATCGCGTTTGTTCCGATCCGCCTGGACATAGCCACGACCGCGATTAGCAAAAATACGCATATGAAGTCTTGCGCCAGGGCCGAGCGTCGCAATGTGCAGGTCCGGATTAAGAATCTCCACATCACTGTCTGCGCGAATATCACCCGCAGTGACTACCCCTTCACCTTCCGCATCAATCTCGAACACTTTTTCTTCGTCGGAATGAATCTTCAGCGACAAAGCCTTCAGGTTCAGAATGATTTCGGTCACGTCTTCCATGACACCCGGAATCGTGGAAAACTCATGCAGCACCCCATCGATTTGAATCGATGTGACCGCTGCGCCCGGGAGCGAGGACAGCAGAATGCGGCGAAGTGAATTCCCCAGCGTCGTGCCGTATCCGCGCTCAAGCGGTTCTACTACGAATTTTCCATAGGTTCCTTCTTCATTGACATCAACGGTCTCAATTTTCGGCTTTTCGATTTCAATCACGCAAGTACCCCTCCTTCAAACGTCGCTCCTATATGAAACTGTCATCTTATCCAGTAATCCATGTAGTAGTATGCCTAAACAACCATTATTAGCAGATTGCACCGGATTTATACCACATTAACAAGGATGACTTCATTATACGCGACGACGTTTTGGTGGGCGGCATCCGTTATGTGGAATTGGTGTAACGTCTTTAATCAGGTTAACTTCAAGACCAGCTGCTTGCAAAGAGCGGATTGCTGCTTCACGACCAGCGCCAGGACCTTTAACCATAACTTCCACCGATTTCATACCGTGTTCCATAGCCGCTTTGGCAGCTGTTTCAGCAGCCATTTGCGCAGCGAACGGGGTCGACTTACGGGAGCCTTTGAATCCAAGGCCGCCGGAGCTTGCCCAAGAAATCGCGTTTCCGTGAGGATCCGTAATCGTTACGATCGTATTGTTGAACGTAGAACGGATATGAGCTACGCCACTTTCGATATTTTTGCGGTCACGACGTTTAGTACGTACGACTTTTTTTGGTTTAGCCATTGTCTATTATCCCCCTTTCTTACTTCTTCTTGTTCGCTACGGTACGACGAGGACCTTTACGTGTACGAGCATTGGTTTTAGTACGTTGTCCACGAACAGGCAAGCCACGACGATGACGAATACCGCGGTAGCAGCCAATCTCGGTCAGACGTTTAATATTCAAGGAAATTTCACGACGAAGGTCACCTTCTACCTTAACGCTTCCGTCGATCGTTTCACGCAATTTGCTAACTTCATCTTCCGTCAAGTCACGGACACGAGTATCAGGATTGATGCCTGTTTCTTTCAGTACTTTTTGGGAAGTCGTTTTACCGATTCCGAAAATGTAAGTCAAGGCGATCTCAACGCGTTTGTCACGTGGCAAATCCACACCAGCTATACGAGCCATTTTACGCTACACCCCCTTCTATTAACCTTGTTTTTGTTTGTGCTTCGGATTTTCACAGATAACCATTACATTCCCTTTGCGGCGAATGACTTTGCATTTTTCGCAAATAGGCTTTACAGAAGGTCTTACCTTCATGTTAATTACCTCCTCCAAGTTTTACGTTTGTAAAACCAGCTTCGAAACTAGACTTTAGTTTTGCCAAAACAAAACCGTTCGTAACCGCTGCTGTGTTTTACTTCAGTAAAACCGCTGGCAGCTTTCCTTGTTCCCCGGGGGAACGTCATCTATTTACGGTACGTAATGCGACCTTTGGTCAAATCGTACGGTGATAGTTGAACAACCACTTTGTCTCCTGTGAGGATGCGGATAAAGTGCATCCGCAGCTTTCCGGAAACGTGAGCAAGAATTTGATGACCATTCTCCAGCTCGACTTTAAACGTAGCATTCGGCAACGGCTCAATAACCGTTCCTTCGACTTCAATGACATCTTCTTTAGCCACAGATTAGTCTCCTTTCTGATTTGCCTTGGATTGTTCGGCCATAAACTTCGCAACGGCGAACCGCAGCTTTCCGTTTGTGACCCTTCCGCTTTCTTGCAAACTGTTCACTACTTCACTGCTTATGAAGGATTGGGGTTCCAGATGAAGAATGTTCTTCTTCTTGGCCTGGTCAAACTTCCGTTTGTCCCCGTCCGCAATCCATACGAACCTGCTGTCTTCAATCCCGACGATAACGGCATACTGTCCAGCATCTCTGCCTTTCAGCGCTTTGACGATCTGGCCGATTTCCAGTGTGATTTCCTTATTCAAGTCCATCACCTTATTCCGGCAGCTTCGTCAGGATTTCCATGCCGTCCTGGGTTACTGCTACCGTATGCTCAAAGTGAGCACACAGCGAGCCGTCAACCGTGACTACCGTCCAATTGTCCTCCAGCGTCTTGACATGCCGTTTACCGGCATTGACCATCGGTTCAATTGCGAGCACCATGCCCGGTTTGAGTCTTGGTCCGCGATCTGGAATGCCATAGTTCGGAATTTGCGGATCCTCATGCAGATCAGTGCCCACGCCATGGCCTACATACTCCCGGACAACAGATAAACCTGCGTCCTCGATATAACGCTGGATGGCATGAGAGATCGTAAACAAGCGGACATCCGGTTTGACTAGCGCGAGTCCCGCATAGAGCGAGCCTTCCGTGACGTCCAGCAAACGCTGGGCTTCTTCGGAAATGCGGCCTACTGGGTAGGTCCATGCTGAGTCACCGTGGTAACCCTCGTACTGCGCACCGATATCAAACGTGACGATATCGCCTTCGATCAATTTGCGTTTGCTTGGAAATCCATGCACCAATTCTTCATTAACTGATGCGCAAATGCTGTAAGGAAATCCGTTATAGCCTTTGAAAGATGGCACAGCGCCTTGGCTTCGAATGAACTTGTCGGCCAGCTGGTCCAGCTCCCCGGTCGTAATGCCCGGTTCCACGTGAGCAGCGAGAAGTTTGTGGCATTCCGCCACAATTCGCCCTGCCTCTCTCATCAAGCCCAGTTCCGTTTCGGATTTACAAATGATCATGTTCCTTAACCTCTCAGTATAGACGCAATTTGTGCGGAAACCGCGTCGATTTCCTGATCGCCATCGATTTGACGCAAAAGACCTTTATTCTCATAAAACGTGAGGAGTGGTGCTGTTTTGTTGATATATTCGTCCAAGCGAATGCCTACGCTCTCTTCGTTATCGTCGGAGCGCTGATACAATTCACCGCCGCATTTATCACAAATGCCTTCCTGTTTGGGAGGATTAAAGATCACATGATAGGTCGAGCCGCATTGCTTACAAATCCGACGACCTGTGAGTCGAGCCATAAGCTTATCCCGATCCACTTTCAGGTTGATGACATGGTCAAGCTGAGTGCTCAGGCGTGCCAGAATTTCATCCAGCGCTTCCGCTTGCGAAAGGGTTCTTGGAAAACCATCCAATAAGAAACCTTTTTCGCAATCGGACTGCTGCAATCTTTCTTCCACGATTCCGATTGTCACATCATCAGGTACCAGCAGGCCTTGATCGATATATTCCTTCGCCTTGATTCCAACAGGAGTTCCTTGCTTGATCGCCAGACGAAAAGCATCGCCTGTTGAAATATGCGGAATGCCGAATTCATTCACGATATGCTCTGCTTGTGTTCCTTTTCCTGCCCCAGGAGGACCCATGAATAAGATGTTCACCTTACGTCACTCCCTCCCCTTGCTTGACAAGCAAGAACAACACAATAGGCGCCGGGAAGCAGTAAACCTACTCGCCGGAACCTATCGCCTATTTATTGATAAACCCTTTGTAATGACGCTTGATCAGCTGGCTCTCGATTTGCTTCATCGTATCCAGTGCAACACCGACTACGATCAGCAAGGAGGTACCGCCGATTTGTACCGTACGCGGAAGCCCGGCAAGAGCGCCGAAGAATACCGGCATCACGGAGATTACAGCCAGGAACAATGCTCCTGTCATTGTCAAGCGGGTCATTACCCGAGTCAGATACTTCTCAGTAGCTTTACCTGGGCGAATGCCCGGGATGTAGCCGCCGTTCTTCTTCATGTTCTCGGCCATTTGGTTCGGGTTCATCTGTACGAATGTATAGAAGAACGTGAAACCAATGATCATAAGAACATAAAGCACCATTCCGAGTGGGCTGTCATATGCCAGGTTGGCATCAACCCATCTGGCCCAAGCCATATGTGCCCAGAAGCTCGCCAAGATCACCGGGAACTGAAGCAAGGACATGGCGAAGATGACCGGAATAACGCCTGCAGCGTTAATTTTGAGCGGAATATGTGTATTCTGCCCGCCATACATCTTGTTGCCCACAACACGCTTCGCGTATTGTACCGGGATCTTGCGGATCCCTTGCTGGATGAATACAACACCGGCAATGATCAGAATCAGAATGAGAAGGATAATGATCGCCTTCAGCGAGTTCAGGAAGACTTGATTATCCTGAATGAAGTTCGACTCGACCAGTGTGCGGATATGCATTGGAATCCCAGCTGCGATACCGGCAAAGATAATAATCGAAATCCCGTTACCAATTCCACGTTCCGTAATCTGCTCACCGAGCCACATCAAGAACGCAGTACCCGCGGTAAGCACGATCGCGATCACAACGAAATCAATAAAGGTTGCTCCTGGCACCATATCCATGCCGTACATCCGGTTAAACCCGATGGACAACGCGAAGGCCTGGATGAGACCCAGTAATACCGTACCATAACGAGTAATCTGAGCCAACTGCTTTTTACCATGTTCCCCTTGTTTGTTCCACTCCGCGAACTTCGGAATGACGTCCATCGACAATAGCTGCACGATAATGGACGCTGTAATATATGGGAATATCGAAAGGGCGAAGATCGAAAACTGCGATAGCGCGCCCCCCGAGAACGTGTTGAGTAGACCAAACAATTCATTTCCTGCCTGATTCGCCTGAGTAAAGACGTCTTTATTGACACCTGGAACCGGTACAAACGATCCGATACGGAAAATAATCAGTACGAACAGGGTGAACAGGATCCGTTTGCGAAGGTCCTCGACACGCCATATATTTTGCAGGGTCTTAAACATTAGATCACCTCGGTTTTACCGCCGGCAGCCTCGATCTTCTCTACCGCAGATTGAGAAAACTTATTAGCTTTTACAGTCAATGAAACGGTAACTTCGCCATTGCCAAGAATTTTGATGCCGCTCTTCGTATTTTTCACAATACCGTTTTCGACCAAAACTTCTGGAGTCACTTCAGTACCTGCTGCAAAGCTGTTAAGCTCTTCGATGTTCACAATCGCGTACTCTTTCCGTGTAGGGTTTACGAAACCGCGCTTCGGAAGACGACGATACAACGGGTTCTGTCCGCCTTCGAAGCCTGGACGTACACCACCGCCGGAACGAGCGTTTTGTCCTTTATGACCTCGACCTGATGTTTTACCCGTGCCGCTGCTCGTACCGCGACCAACGCGTTTGCGCTCTTTGCGGGAACCAGCCGCTGGGCTCAGCTCATGTAACTTCATCGTTCGTTGCACCTCCTTAATGTATCCGGGAAGCACCCGGGATTAACCTTCGATTTCTTTAACAGAAACCAGGTGATTTACTTTCTTGATCATTCCGCGAATCGCAGGATTGTCGTTTTGAACCACGGAATGGTTGATTTTACGAAGTCCAAGTGTTTTCACAGTTGCACGCTGATCCTCTGGACGTCCAATCACGCTGCGCACGAGGGTGATTTCAAGTTTAGCCATGAGATTCCCTCCTTAACCCAACAGCTCTTCGACGGATTTGCCGCGAAGCTTGGCAACATCTTCAGCACGCTTCAGGCGGGACAACCCTTCCAAAGTCGCATTGACCATGTTCATGGAGTTCGAAGAACCTAGAGATTTTGTCAAAATGTCGCCTACGCCAGCCAGCTCGAGCACGGCACGAACCGGTCCGCCAGCGATAACCCCGGTACCTTCAGAAGCTGGTTTAAGCAATACTTTACCTGCTCCGAAGTGACCTTGTACAAGGTGAGGAATGGTGGTTCCAACGAGTGGAACATGGATCAGGTTTTTCTTAGCATCCTCAATACCTTTGCGGATGGCATCCGGTACTTCGCCTGCTTTACCGATACCTGCTCCTACCCAACCTTTACCGTCACCGACAACTACCAGTGCGCTAAAGCTGAAGCGGCGTCCGCCTTTAACAACCTTAGCGACGCGGTTAATGTTTACTACTCTTTCAGTCAGTTCCAAAGTGTTAGGATCTATACGCAAGTCGTTTACCTCCTTTTGTAAATAAGTTAGAATTCAAGGCCTTCTTCACGAGCAGCCTCTGCCAGTGCTTGAATACGTCCATGGTACAAGTATCCACCGCGGTCGAATACAACCGACTTATAGCCTTTTTCCGTAGCGCGTTTAGCTACAAGAGCTCCGACTTTGCGTGCGGACTCAACGTTACCGCCGTTTTGAATGTCACCGCTCAATTCTTTATCAAGCGTAGAAGCCGATGCCAATGTTACGCCAGCTACATCATCGATCAGTTGAGCGTAGATGTGCTTCGAAGAACGGAATACGTTCAGACGAGGACGCTCAGCCGTGCCTTGAATTTTCTTACGGACACGAAGGTGTCTTTTCAAGCGCGCTTTGTTCTTGTCTTGTTTCGTGATCATGCTTCCCTTTCACTCCCTTCAGTTTTGCCATGACAGCTTCACTTTTAGACGCATGGGGTAAGTAAGAAGAAATTGCTTAACTAGCCATCGGATAACCGAAGCGTCAAGCAGCTTATTTCTTCTTACCGGCTTTACCTTCCTTACGGATAATGCGTTCGCCTTCGTATTTGATCCCTTTGCCTTTGTAAGGCTCAGGCTCACGTACAGAACGGATCTTAGCAGCGTATGCACCTACACGCTCTTTATCGATACCTTTAACTGTAATTTTGGTGTTTCCAGCTACTTCGAACTCGATGCCGGCTTCCGGTGCAATTTCTACTGGGTGGGAGTAACCCACGTTCAGTACGATTTTGTCTCCGGACTTGCTGGCACGGTATCCGACGCCAACCAGTTCAAGGTTCTTCGAGAAGCCTTCTGTTACACCGCTAACCATATTCGAGACAACGCTGCGGGTTGTGCCGTGAAGAGAACGATGCATTTTGTTGTCGGATGGACGCACAACATTAATTTCGTTATTTTCTACAGTAATTTGCATATCTTTATGCAGTACACGAGTCAGGGTTCCTTTCGGTCCTTTCACCGTGATGACATTGTTATCCAATGTAACATCTACACCGCTTGGGATTGCAATTGGTTTACGACCAATACGGGACATACAGTTACACCTCCTATCTTGTGACGTTGATTACCATACGTAGCAGAGAACTTCTCCGCCAGCTTTGGCTTGACGAGCTTCTTTGTCGGTCATAACTCCCTTGGATGTGGAGATGATCGCGATACCCAGTCCACCGAGAACACGAGGAACTTCATTGCTCTTCGTGTAAACGCGAAGACCTGGTTTACTGATTCTTTTCAGACCTGTGATGACACGTTCGTTGTTTGCGCCGTACTTAAGGAATACACGGATGATCCCTTGTTTGTTATCTTCCACAAACTCCGCATCACGGATGAAACCTTCACGCTTCAAAATTTCAGCGATTTGTTTCTTAATCGTCGAAGCAGGCATTTCTACCGTTTCGTGGCGAACCGTGTTCGCGTTACGAATACGAGTTAGCATATCTGCAATTGGATCGGACATAGTCATGTAGGATAAACCTCCTTCCCGGTTATAAACTTCTTACCAGCTTGCTTTTTTCACGCCAGGAATCTGGCCTTTATAAGCTAATTCACGGAAACAAATTCTGCAAATCTTAAACTTCTGCAGTACCGAATGTGGACGACCACAACGCTCACAACGAGTATAAGCCCGTACTTTGAACTTAGGTGTGCGTTGTTGTTTAACTTTCATCGAAGTTTTTGCCACTTAGCCTGACACCTCCTAAATAGTTTCGGAGAAAAGGGACAACCGTCTTATTTCGCAAAAGGCATGCCCAGTTGAGCAAGCAGTTCACGGGATTCTTCGTCGGTTTTTGCTGTCGTTACGATAACGATGTCCATACCGCGAACTTTATCCACTTTGTCATACTCAATTTCAGGGAAAATGAGTTGTTCTTTCAAGCCGAGCGTATAGTTTCCACGTCCGTCAAACGCCTTGGTGGATACACCTTGGAAGTCACGTACACGCGGAAGCGTAACGTTGAACAGCTTGTCGAGGAAGTAGTACATGCGCTCACCGCGCAGGGTTACTTTTACCCCGATTGGCATGTTCTCACGCAGTTTGAAGCCTGCGATGGATTTTTTCGCACGAGTGATAACCGGCTTTTGACCAGCGATCAGCTGCATGTCGTTTACAGCGGAATCAAGCACCTTCGAGTTCGCTACAGCGTCACCTACACCCATGTTGATGACAACCTTCTCGATTTTTGGTACTTGCATTACTGTTTTATAGTTAAACTTCTGCATCAGCGCAGGAGTTACTTCGTTCAGAAAACGTTCTTTCATTCTTGCTGCCATGATTCAAGGACCTCCTTTCTTAACAAGTCTTATTTATCAAGAACTTCTCCGGATCTTTTCGCGACGCGAACTTTCTTGCCGTTGTCGAGTACCTTGTAACCGATACGGGTTACTTTTCCGCTCTTCGGATCAACGTGCATGACGTTCGAGACATGGATCGGAGCCTCTTTTTCAATAATCCCGCCTTGAGGGTTCGCTTGGTTCGGCTTTTGGTGCTTCTTGATCATGTTCACACCTTCAACCAGAACGCGGTTCTCCCGAGGGTACGCAGCAATGACACGGCCTTTCTTGCCTTTGTCCTTACCGCTGATAACAATAACTGTGTCGTCCTTCTTCACGTGCAGTTTATTGTTATGGGATTCCAGAACTTTTTTCACATTAGCCATTCGTTACACCTCCTATGACTAGCCAGTTCTTCTTACTTGTCCGTGCTATTAGATAACTTCCGGAGCCAAGGAAACGATTTTCATGTAGTCTCTTTCGCGAAGTTCGCGAGCAACTGGTCCGAAAATACGAGTTCCGCGTGGGCTTCTGTCTTCTTTCACTACAACCGCTGCATTCTCGTCAAAAGAGATGTAGGATCCGTCCTTACGACGCACAGAACGTTTCGTACGAACAACAACCGCTCTAACAACGTCACCCTTTTTGACAACGCCTCCTGGTGTTGCTTGTTTGACGGAGCATACGATCAGATCACCGATTTGAGCTGTACGGCGACCCGTTCCACCCAATACGCGGATACACATCAGTTCCTTCGCACCAGAGTTGTCGGCCACAGCCAAACGTGTAAATGGTTGAATCATTTCAATTTCCTCCTTTCGGACAAACTGATTACAAGTTAGATGATAACCGCTTTTTCGACCACTTCAACCAGTCTCCAGCGCTTGTCTTTGGAGAGAGGGCGAGTTTCCATGATTTTAACGGTATCTCCGATTTGAGCTTCATTGTTCTCATCATGCGCTTTAAATTTCTTCGTGTATTTAATGCGCTTGTGGTACAAGTCATGCTTCTTATACGTCTCAACAGCTACAACGATGGTTTTATCCATTTTGTCACTGACGACTTTACCGATTTGCACTTTACGAGCATTGCGTTCTTCGCTCATTTGTTAGCCTCCTTCCTGAATCCAGACACTCACATGTCCGTTTCATTAACTAATCCCAAGTTCTCTTTCACGGATAACGGTTTTAGCACGAGCTATTTCTTTGCGAACGTCACGAATCCGAGTTGGATTGTCAAGCTGGCCTGTAGCCAATTGAAAACGGAGGTTAAAGAGTTCCTCTTTAAATCCGGCGATTTTTTGCTCGATTTCTGCAGTGGTTAAGTTGCGCAGTTCATTAGCTTTCATTTGCTTCACCACCCACTTCTTCTCGTTTCACAAACTTCGTTTTCACAGGCAGCTTGTGAGCGGCGAGACGCATCGCTTCGCGGGCGATTTCCTCGGACACGCCTCCAAGTTCAAACATGACTTTGCCTGGTTTAACAACAGCAACCCATTTCTCAACGTTACCTTTACCGCTACCCATACGAACCTCGAGAGGCTTCTGAGTGATCGGCTTATCCGGGAAGATTTTGATCCATACTTTACCACCCCGGCGGATGTAACGAGTCATAGCAATACGGGCAGCTTCGATCTGACGGTTGGTGATCCAACCTGGTTCCGTAGCTTGCAGACCGAATTCACCGAAGAGTACTTCAGTACCGCCTTTAGCTCTACCTCTCATATTACCGCGTTGTTGCTTGCGGTGTTTTACGCGCTTTGGTACCAACATGATTAGTTGCCTCCTTCCTGAGCAGCTTGTTTCTTAGCCGTAGGAAGAACCTCTCCACGATAGATCCATACTTTCACGCCGATACGGCCGTAAGTCGTATGCGCTTCTGCTGTACCATAGTCGATGTCTGCACGAAGCGTATGAAGTGGAACAGTTCCTTCACTGTAGCCTTCCGTACGAGCAATCTCGGCTCCGCCAAGACGTCCGCTGACCGATGTTTTGATCCCCTTCGCTCCTGCACGCATCGTTCTTTGAATTGCTTGTTTCAGTGCACGACGGAAAGATACACGACGTTCCAGCTGTTGTGCAATGCTTTCAGCAACAAGAATTGCGTCCAGTTCAGGGTTTTTAATTTCAGAAATGTTGATGTGAACTTTTTTGCCGCCAGCGATTTTAGTCACTTGTCCGCGCAGCACTTCTACCTCGGAACCACCTTTACCGATAACCATGCCTGGTTTCGCAGTGTGGATCGTCACGTTCACACGGTTTGCCGCTCTCTCGATTTCAATACGGGATACAGCGGAGTCTTTCAATTTATTTTTCAGGTATTCACGGATTTTCACGTCTTCCAGCAAAAGATCACCGAAATCTTTGCCTGCATACCATTTGGATTCCCAATCACGGATAATACCGATACGGAGTCCTACTGGATTTACCTTTTGGCCCACACGTTTTCCCTCCTTATTTTTCAGCTACCACCAAAGTAATATGGCTGGTGCGTTTGTTAATCCGGCTTGCACGTCCCATCGCACGTGGGCGGAAACGTTTCATGGTCGGACCTTGGTTAACATAAGCTTGGGTTACAACCAATTTATTAACATCCAAAGAGTAGTTGTGCTCAGCATTCGCAACAGCCGAGTTCAGCAACTTCTCCACGATTGGAGATGCAGCCTTTGGAGTGTGACGAAGAATTGCGATCGCTTCGCCGACTTGCTTGCCGCGGATCAAGTCAACTACGAGTTGAGCTTTACGAGGAGCAATCCGAATCGATCTTGCATGTGCTTTTGCTTCCATTGTTTAACCTCCTCTCAAACAAAGAGCTTCGTTAATTATCTTCTCGTTTTCTTATCGTCTTCGTGACCTTTGTAAGTACGAGTTGGAGCAAACTCACCCAACTTGTGTCCTACCATGTCCTCTGTTACATATACAGGCACATGCTTGCGGCCGTCATATACACCGAACGTGTGACCGATAAATTGCGGGAAAATAGTGGAACGGCGGGACCAAGTTTTGATCACAGCCTTTTTGTTCGAGCTGTTCATTTCCTCTACTTTTTTAAGCAGGTATCCGTCGACGAAAGGTCCTTTTTTCAAACTGCGGCTCATATAGAAATCCTCCCTTCACCAAATGATCTCGTTACCTTCGGCACTTCACGAAGCTATGCGAGTGAGCGCATTACTTCGTGCGGCGGCGAACGATATATTTGTCAGAAGCTTTGCCTTTTTTACGGGTTTTGTAACCAAGGGTTGGTTTACCCCAAGGAGACATAGGAGACTTACGTCCGATTGGAGCGCGGCCTTCACCACCACCGTGAGGGTGATCGTTAGGGTTCATAACAACCCCGCGCACTTCAGGACGCTGTCCGAGCCAGCGGCTGCGGCCTGCTTTACCGATTTTGATCAACTCATGGTCTTGGTTACCCACAGAACCGATGGTTGCACGGCAAGTTTTCAGGATGTGACGAACTTCACCGGAAGACAAACGAATCGTTACGTATTTATCTTCTTTACCGAGAAGCTGTGCTTCTGTACCAGCAGCGCGAACCAATTGTCCGCCTTTGCCTGGCTTCAATTCGATATTGTGGATAACAGTACCCACCGGAATGTTCTCAAGCGGCAGTGCGTTACCGATTTTGATGTCGGCACCTACGCCGGAAACAACTTGATCTCCTACTTTCAGACCTTTAGGAGCGATGATGTAGCGCTTCTCTCCGTCTGCGTAGTGAATCAGAGCGATATTGGAAGTACGGTTTGGATCGTACTCAATCGTAGCAACGCGACCTGGAATGCCGTCTTTGTTACGTTTGAAGTCGATGATCCGGTATTTACGTTTATGTCCGCCGCCATGATGACGAACCGTAATTTTACCTTGGTTATTGCGGCCAGCTGTTTTGCTCAGCGGCGCCAAAAGCGATTTCTCCGGCTTGTTCGTGGTGATCTCTTCGAAAGTCGACACGGACATGTTACGGCGAGCCGGGGATGTCGGTTTATACTTTTTAATAGGCACTGTGTTTTCCCTCCTTACTCAAGAAATTGTTATTCTGCAGATTCAAAGAATTCGAGCGGCTTGCTGTCCGGAGTAAGCGTTACGATCGCTTTCTTCCATTCGGAAGTGTAACCGGAATAACGGCCATAGCGTTTCGGCTTCGCCGGAACACGCATCGTATTCACATTCGAAACTTTCACTTTGAAAATGGATTCAACAGCTTGTTTGATCTCGGTTTTGTTCGCACGAATATCAACTTCAAAAGCATATTTCAGATCTGCCATGTAGTCAGCCGTACGTTCCGTGATCACCGGGCGCTTGATAATATCGCGTGGGTCCTTCATTACGCGAGCACCTCCTCTACCTTCTGAACTGCTTCTTTCGTAATGATCAGTTGATCGTACGACAGTACGTCAAGAACATTAATGCCATCAGCCGCTACAAACTTCACTCCCGGAATGTTACGAGCGGAAAGGGCAACGTTGTCATCGTAGCTAGGAGCAACGATCAGAGCTTTACGTCCTACTTTAAGGTTGCTCAGGATGCTTGCAAACTCTTTCGTTTTTGGCGCATTCAGCGTCAATTGATCCAGTACGATAATTGCATTGTCGTTCACTTTAGAAGACAAAGCGGATTTGATCGCCAGACGACGAACTTTCTTAGGAAGTTTGAAGGAATAGCTGCGCGGAGTTGGTCCGAATACGGTACCGCCGCCTTTCCATTGTGGTGCACGGATCGATCCTTGACGAGCGCGTCCTGTGCCTTTTTGTTTCCAAGGCTTACGACCGCCGCCGCGTACTTCAGAACGTCCTTTTACTTTATGCGTACCGCGACGAAGGGAAGCGCGCTGCAGCAATACTGCACTGTGCATAACATGCACGTTCGGCTCAATCCCGAATACCGCTTCATTCAGTTCTACTTCGCCAACTTGGCTACCGCTGACATTATAAAGTGCTACTTTAGGCATTGTTTGCTCCTCCTTTCTTTAGGTGATTATTTCTTCACCGTTTCTTTAATTTGCACAAAGCCTTTTTTCGGTCCTGGAACGGAACCTTTAACAAGGATAACGTTACGCTCAGCGTCTACCTTGATCACTTCAAGCTTTTGGATGGTAACTGTTTCGTGGCCCATGTGACCTGGCAGGCGTTTTCCTTTAGGAACACGGTTAGCCTGGATCGAACCCATGGAACCTGGTCTGCGATGATAACGGGAACCGTGAGACATTGGTCCGCGGCTTTGTCCCCAACGCTTGATAACACCTTGGAAACCTTTACCCTTGGAAATACCGGTTACGTCAACAAATTCGCCTTCGGAGAAGACATCTGCCTTCAGCTCCTGGCCGACCTCGACACTCGCGAGGTCAACACCGCGAATTTCGCGAACGTAGCGCTTAGGTGCAGTATTTGCTTTTTTCGCATGTCCTGCTTCTGGTTTGTTGGCACGTTGCTCTTTCTTATCAGCGAAACCAACCTGGATCGCTTCGTATCCATCGTTCTCAAGATCTTTTTTCTGCAGAACAACACAAGGACCTGCTTCGATAACCGTTACAGGGATTACATTACCTTCTGGAGTAAACACTTGAGTCATTCCGAGTTTTCTACCTAAGATACCTTTCATGTTGACACCTCTTTTCTTTTCACTAATTCATTATGCAATTACAGTTTGATTTCGATATCTACACCGGACGGCAGGTCCAAGCGCATCAAGGCATCCACAGTTTGTGGAGTCGGGTTCACGATATCGATCAAGCGTTTATGAGTACGCATCTCGAACTGTTCCCGAGAATCCTTATACTTGTGCACCGCACGGAGAATGGTAATTACTTGTTTCTCAGTTGGAAGCGGGATCGGACCGGAAACACCAGCACCCGAACGTTTAGCTGTCTCAACGATTTTCTCAGCGGATTGATCAAGAATTCTGTGGTCGTATGCTTTCAAGCGAATACGAATTTTTTGCTTTGCCATTTTATTCCCTCCTTCTATCGCCCAATTTGGTATCGGACATACTCCGTGAAAATTTTCCGATCACCCTCCTCATGGCAAAGGGGCCGGGTGTGTCGGTAACCTCTCACATCATCGCAACGTCGCAGAACAACATTCACTATTATATAGAAAAGATAGGCGTATTGCAAGCATTAAATCATAATTCATGAAAAGCCATGTATTGGCTGTTATCAGTATAGATCTCCGTCCCCCGTCTTAAACACGGGACAGGAATTGCTTCGCAAATTCTATCATATATATAGAAGGAAGTTGTCACAGAAAAAGAGCCCGGCCTTGAGGGCCGGACTCTCTTATCGTTACATCACATTGTTGCTCGTTACAGTACACTGTTGCATATCGATCGCTTATGGAATAAGCGTTAATTACTTAATGATGGAAGCAACGGAACCAGCACCTACAGTACGGCCGCCTTCACGGATGGAGAACTTCGTACCTTCTTCGATCGCGATTGGAGCGATCAGTTGAACGGTAACGGTGATGTTGTCACCAGGCATTACCATGTCAGTTCCTTCTGGCAGGTTGATTACGCCAGTTACGTCCGTAGTACGGAAGTAGAACTGTGGACGGTAGCCAGTGAAGAAAGGCTTATGACGTCCGCCCTCTTCTTTGCTCAGTACGTATACTTGAGCAGTGAACTCCGTGTGTGGTTTAACGGATGCAGGCTTAGCAAGTACTTGACCGCGCTCGATTTGAGTACGCTCAACACCGCGAAGCAATGCGCCGATGTTGTCACCAGCTTGTGCGGAATCCAGCAATTTACGGAACATCTCAACGCCCGTAACAACGGATTTGCGAGTCTCTTCAGCGATACCCACGATTTCAATCTCGTCACCAACTTTGATCGTACCGCGCTCTACACGACCAGTAGCAACAGTACCACGACCTGTGATGGAGAATACGTCCTCAACAGGCATCAAGAAAGGCTTCTCAGTGTCGCGCTCTGGCAGTGGGATGTACTCGTCGATGGTTTTGAACATTTCAACGATTTTGTCAGCCCAAGGACCATCTGGGTTTTGCAGCGCTTCACGAGCGGAACCACGAGTGATTGGAGTGTCGTCGCCTGGGAAGTCATATTCGCTCAGCAGGTCACGAACTTCCATTTCAACCAGTTCCAGAAGCTCTTCGTCTTCTACCATGTCGCATTTGTTCAGGAATACAACGATGTAAGGAACGCCTACCTGACGGGACAGCAGGATGTGTTCGCGAGTTTGCGGCATTGGGCCGTCAGCTGCGGATACAACCAAGATTGCGCCGTCCATTTGAGCAGCACCAGTGATCATGTTTTTAACATAGTCAGCGTGACCTGGGCAGTCAACGTGTGCATAGTGACGAGTATCAGTTTCGTATTCAACGTGAGCTGTGGAGATTGTGATACCGCGCTCGCGCTCTTCAGGAGCTTTGTCGATTTGGTCGAATGCTACAGCAGCACCGCCGTATCTTTTGGACAATACAGTAGTGATTGCAGCAGTCAAAGTTGTTTTACCATGGTCAACGTGACCGATAGTACCGATGTTAACATGGGGTTTCGTACGTTCGTATTTAGCCTTTGCCATTTGAACAATTCCTCCTTAAGGGGATATATATGTTAGGCTGGAACGGAATGAACGGGACGATCATCCCGTCTCCTAATCCAGCAGGTGAAACTTATTACTCTGCGCCTTTGAACTTGGTCACAATTTCATCGGAGATATTCTTAGGAACTTCTTCGTAATGGGAGAGTTCCATCGAGAATACGCCGCGGCCTTGTGTACCGGAACGAAGAGTTGTAGAGTAACCGAACATTTCGGAGAGAGGCACTTTCGCACGGATAATTTGCGTACCGCCACGGGAGTCCATACCTTCGATACGTCCACGGCGGGAGTTCAGCATACCCATTACGTCGCCCATGTATTCCTCAGGCACGGTAACTTCTACTTTCATGATTGGCTCAAGCAGGACAGGACTACATACATCCTTCGCCGCTTTCAAAGCCATAGAACCGGCGATTTTGAACGCCATTTCATTGGAGTCAACATCATGGTAAGAACCGTCAACGATTGTAGCTTTAACGTCTACAAGCGGGAAGCCGGCAAGTACACCGTTCTTCATCTGCTCTTCAATACCTTGTTGTGCTGGTCCAATATATTCTCTAGGTACAGCACCGCCGACGATCTTGCTGTCGAACTGGTTGCCGCTACCCGCTTCGAGAGGTTCGAACTCAACCCATACGTGACCGTATTGACCACGACCACCGGACTGACGGACGAATTTACCTTCAACACGCCCTGGCTTGCGGAAGGTTTCGCGATAAGCAACCTGAGGCTTACCAACGTTGGTCTCAACCTTGAACTCACGACGCATACGGTCGATGATGATATCAAGGTGAAGCTCACCCATACCTGCCAGAATCGTTTGGCCGGTTTCCTCATCCGTATGAGCGCGAAGCGTTGGATCCTCTTCTGTCAACTTACCGAGGGCCACACCCATTTTATCCTGGTCGGCTTTTGTTTTAGGCTCAACTGCGATTTCGATAACCGGATCCGGGAAGTTCATGGACTCCAGAATAACTGGATGCTTCTCATCACACAGTGTATCACCTGTACCGGTATCTTTCAAACCTACAGCTGCCGCGATATCACCAGCATAAACCTGGTTGATTTCTTGACGGCTGTTCGCATGCATCTGAAGGATACGACCGATACGCTCGCGCTTGCCTTTCGTTGCATTCAGTACGTAAGAGCCGGATTGCAGAATACCGGAATACACACGGAAGAACGTCAGCTTACCAACATAAGGGTCCGTCATGATTTTGAACGCCAGAGCAGCAAATGGCTCTTCATCGGCAGATTTGCGGCTTACTTCCGTTCCGTCTTCAAGGGTACCCTTGATGTCCGGTACGTCAACTGGAGCCGGCAGATAGTCGATAACAGCGTCAAGCATCAGCTGAACACCTTTGTTACGATAAGAAGATCCGCAGATTACAGGGAAGATTTTAACCTCTACTACACCTTTGCGCAGAGCAGCTTTCAGCTCCTCAACCGTGATTTCTTCACCTTCAAGGTATTTCATGGTCAGATCTTCGTCCAGCTCAGCTACCTTCTCGATAAGCTCGTTGCGAAGCTCTTCAACTTGATCTTTGTATTCGGCTGGAATCTCAGCTTCTTCGATGTTCTGGCCGAGGTCATCCTTATACATATAAGCTTTTTCCTCGACAAGATCGATGATGCCGATGAAGTCAGCTTCTGCACCAATCGGAAGCTGAATCGCTACCGCATTCGCTTGCAGACGATCTCTCATGTCTTTTACAACATTCAAGAAGTCAGCGCCGATAATATCCATTTTGTTCACATATGCGATCCGCGGTACACCGTAACGGTCTGCTTGTCTCCATACGGTTTCCGACTGAGGTTCAACGCCCTCTTTCGCACTGAATACACCTACTGCCCCATCCAATACACGAAGGGAACGTTCAACTTCTACTGTGAAGTCAACGTGCCCCGGGGTGTCGATAATATTAACGCGATGACCTTTCCACTGAGCGGTTGTAGCAGCGGACGTAATTGTGATTCCGCGCTCCTGCTCTTGCTCCATCCAGTCCATCGTAGCAGCACCCTCGTGAACTTCCCCGATTTTGTGCGTACGACCGGTATAGAACAAGATCCGCTCTGTGGTGGTCGTCTTACCAGCGTCAATATGCGCCATGATCCCGATGTTACGTGTATTTTTCAAGGAGAACTCTCTTGCCATGCGAATAGTCTCCCTTCAAAATTGAAGTTTAATGTGACTGTTAATCCTACCAGCGGTAGTGAGCAAATGCTTTGTTTGCTTCAGCCATTTTGTGCGTGTCTTCACGCTTCTTAACGGAAGCGCCTGTGTTGTTGGAAGCATCGATA
The DNA here is from genome assembly GCF_038000405.1 of Paenibacillus sp. FSL M8-0334. Classification (NCBI taxonomy): domain Bacteria; kingdom Bacillati; phylum Bacillota; class Bacilli; order Caryophanales; family Paenibacillaceae; genus Paenibacillus; species Paenibacillus sp. FSL M8-0334. Next base: position 2,947,954 of record NZ_JBBOCH010000001.1, on the reverse strand, counting down.
ATCTCTGCTGCCAAACGCTCTTCCATTGTTTTCTCACCGCGTGTGCGAGAGTAGTTTACGAGCCAACGTAATCCAAGGGATGTACGTCTCTCTGGTTTAACTTCGATCGGAACCTGGTAGTTTGCACCGCCGACACGACGAGCTTTAACTTCCAGTACTGGCATGATGTTCTTGATAGCAGCTTCGAATACTTCCATCGGATCATTGCCTGTACGTTCCTTGATGATGTTGAATGCATTGTAAAGGATGCTTTGAGCAACACCTCTTTTACCATCCAACATGATACGGTTGATCAGACGAGTAACCAGCTTGCTGTTGTACACCGGATCCGGCAGCACGTCTCTTTTTGTAACTGGACCTTTGCGTGGCATGGATATCCCCCTTTCTTCAATCATGGTCATGCTATTGTTGTCACATGAGCATTAGTTGCTTTTTGCTTTCGGACGCTTCGTACCGTATTTGGAACGAGCTTGCATCCGGTTGTTAACACCAGCGGTATCAAGCGCACCGCGAACGATGTGGTAACGTACACCCGGAAGGTCTTTTACCCGTCCGCCGCGAACCAATACAACGCTGTGCTCCTGCAAGTTATGACCGATACCCGGAATGTATGCCGTCACCTCAATGCGGTTCGTCAAGCGAACACGGGCATATTTACGAAGTGCGGAGTTCGGTTTCTTCGGCGTCATTGTACCTACACGAGTGCAAACACCGCGTTTTTGCGGAGCGCTCAAGTTCGTCTCCTCACGTTTCAAAGCGTTGAATCCTTTTTGAAGAGCTGGAGATTTCGACTTGTACACTTTTGCTTGACGGCCTTTGCGAACCAGTTGGTTAATTGTTGGCATTCTAGCCACCCCCTTCCCGTAATTATCATCCTGTTACAAACCAAGTTTTAAGTCCACAGACCCAGGCGGTTCATAAAAGAACAAATGAAAAGTTTTTGCCGAGAGAAGTACGCTCCTCCAACAAAAACAGTTTCCTACTCATGATTTTAAGACTGCGACCATGGCTGCGCCGACTTCTATGCCGCACGCTTCCCCAAGCCCCTTCATCGTAGGCACATAATTGATATGCACTTGATGCTTGCTGCACAGGGATACGATCTTGGTTATCAGACGCTGATCACAATCTTCAGCCACATAGACTTCTGCGGCCTGGCCTGTTTCCACGGCCTTCATCGTTTGTTTGGTGCCGATCTTGACATGTGCATCCTGTAATCCTTTTTCATTAGACACAAGCATTCCTCCAAAAGATCAGGGAACAAGGCAACTATTCACGCACCTTTGCTATATTAGCATCTGCCCCAAACGATGTCAAGCTATTAAATCGGATAAAAAAAGAAACTCTGGGACGGGAGCAAAGCGCCGGATTACGGCTGCTTTCACATCCCGTCCCATCCTTTCTTTCTTGTTACTCTACGGAAGCTGGCTCCAGTTCCTGATTTTCGTCGTTCAGAAGATCCTGACCTTCGAATTTCACGCTGCGGTAGCGGTTCATACCGGTACCGGCAGGAATCAGCTTACCGATAATGACGTTCTCTTTCAGACCGAGCAGCTGGTCGACTTTACCTTTGATGGCGGCGTCGGTCAGCACGCGCGTAGTCTCCTGGAAGGAGGCTGCGGACAGGAATGAGTCGGTTTCCAGAGACGCTTTTGTAATCCCGAGCAGCACCGGCTTGGCAACTGCCGGCTCTTTACCGGACAGAATCGCTTCCTTGTTCGCTGACTCGTATTCATGGATATCCACGTAAGAGCCTGGCAGCAGGTTCGTATCTCCCGCATCAACGATACGGATTTTGCGCAGCATCTGCCGGATCATCACTTCAACGTGTTTATCGTTGATTTCCACACCCTGGTTCCGGTAAACGCGCTGTACTTCCTGCAGAATGTAGTTCTGCACACCGCGAATCCCTTTGATGCGAAGCATTTCTTTCGGATCGATGGATCCGTCTGTCAGCTCGTCACCGGCTTCAATATGCTGTCCTTCGCTTACGCGCAGACGGGAGCCGTATGTGACGGAGTAGACTTTCGTTTCCGCTTCGCCCTGAACTTCAATCTCACGACGGTCTTTCGTCTCGCGGATCTCTTTGACGACGCCGTCGATCTCACTAATGGTCGCTTGACCTTTAGGGTTACGGGCCTCGAAGAGCTCCTGGATACGCGGAAGACCTTGCGTAATATCGTCACCGGCAACACCGCCTGTGTGGAATGTACGCATCGTAAGCTGGGTTCCCGGTTCACCGATGGATTGGGCGGCGATGATACCAACCGCTTCACCAATTTCAACATGTTTGCCGGTAGCCAGGTTGCGGCCGTAGCATTTTTTGCAGACGCCATAGCGAGCGCGGCAGCTGAGAATCGAACGAATCTGAACTTTCTCTACGCCAGCCTTCACGATTTCGGCCGCTTTGTCCGAATCGATCAGCTCGTTGCGGTTCACGATAATTTCCTTTGTTTCCGGATGACGAACGGTTTCGAAGGAATAACGGCCTTCGATACGATCATACAGATCCTCGATGACTTCCTTGCCGTCCTGGATGCGGCTTACGGTAAAGCCTTTATCCGTGCTGCACTCGTCCTCGCGTACAATCACGTCCTGGGCGACATCGACCAGACGACGTGTCAAGTAACCGGAGTCAGCGGTACGAAGCGCGGTATCGGCCAGACCTTTACGCGCACCGTGCGTGGACAGGAAGTACTCGAGTACCGTCAGTCCTTCGCGGAAGTTCGATTTGATTGGCAATTCGATGATTCGACCGGACGGGTTGGCCATCAGACCCCGCATACCGCCCAGCTGGGTGATCTGCGATTTGTTACCCCGCGCTTTGGAGTCCACCATGAGCATGATGGAGTTGAAGCGGTCCATCGATTTCATCAGAACTTCCGTAATGTCGTCCTTCGCTTTGGACCAGATATCAATAACGCGGTCATAGCGTTCTTCATTGGTGATCAGACCGCGACGGTATTGGTTCGTAACGACGTTAACCTTCTCATCGGACTCTCTCAGAATCTCGTTCTTCTCTTCCGGCACGATAACGTCGGAGACCGCTACGGTCACGCCGGCACGTGTCGAGTACGTGAAGCCGAGCTGCTTGATTTTGTCCAGAATGATGGAGGTTTCGGTTGTATGGTACGTTTCGAAGCAGCGAGCAATAATCTGACCCAGATATTCCTTACCGACAGCACCGCTGATCGGAAGATTCTGAATCACTTCTTGAATATCGGTGCCTTTTTCGTAAATGAAATACTTCTCCGGCGTACCTTGAAGCAAGTTCGTACGCGTAGCTTCGTTAATATACGGGAAGCTTGCCGGGAAAATCTCGTTAAAGATGATCCGGCCGATCGTCGTTACGAGCATCGCTTGCTGCTGTTTCTCGGTAAAGCTGGTTTTGCCAAGCGCTTTAACCGGGATGGCAACACGTGCATGAAGACCTGCAACACCGCGCTGATATGCGGATACCGCCTCGTTCACGCTGCCCAGAATCATGCCGGTGCCCTTCTCTTCCTTGTTGTCCATCGTCAGATAGAAGGAACCAAGGACCATATCCTGGGAAGGGGTAACGACAGGCTTGCCGTCTTTTGGGTTCAAAATGTTGCCGGATGCCAGCATAAGGAGACGAGCTTCCGCCTGTGCCTCTGCAGACAACGGCACGTGAACCGCCATTTGGTCACCGTCAAAGTCCGCGTTGTACGCTGTACATACGAGCGGGTGAAGACGAATCGCGTGACCTTCAACGAGAATCGGCTCAAACGCCTGGATACCGAGTCTGTGAAGCGTAGGGGCACGGTTAAGCAGTACCGGATGCTCCTTGATCACTTCTTCAAGCACGTCCCAGACCTCTGGGCTTACACGTTCAACTTTGCGTTTTGCACTCTTGATGTTGTGAGCCAGACCTTTGTTGACCAGCTCTTTCATCACAAATGGCTTGAACAGCTCAAGCGCCATTTTCTTAGGCAGACCGCACTGATACATCTTCAGGTACGGACCTACGACGATAACGGAACGACCGGAGTAGTCTACCCGTTTACCGAGCAGGTTCTGCCGGAAGCGCCCTTGCTTACCTTTCAGCATGTGGCTGAGGGATTTCAGAGGACGGTTGCCCGGTCCTGTAACCGGACGGCCGCGACGGCCGTTATCGATGAGCGCGTCAACCGCTTCCTGAAGCATACGCTTCTCGTTCTGTACGATGATGTCCGGAGCTCCGAGATCCAGCAGACGCTTCAAACGGTTGTTCCGGTTAATAACACGGCGATACAGGTCATTCAGGTCAGAAGTGGCAAAACGTCCGCCATCCAGCTGAACCATCGGACGAAGCTCAGGCGGGATCACCGGCAGTACATCCATCACCATCCACTCCGGCTTGTTGCCGGAATTGCGGAACGCCTCAATGACTTCAAGGCGCTTAATGGCGCGGTTGCGGCGCTGGCCTTGTGCCGTACGCAGCTCTTCTTTCAGGAATTCCAGTTCTTTTTCAATATCCAGATCCTGAAGAAGCTTCTTCACAGCCTCAGCACCCATGCCAGCCTGGAAACCATAACCGTACTTCTCACGATAGCTGCGATATTCTTTCTCGGACAGCAGCTGTTTTTTCTCCAGCGGCGTATCGCCTGGATCGGTTACGACATAAGATGCGAAATAGATGATCTCCTCAAGAGATCTTGGAGACATATCCAGCGCCAGACCCATCCGGCTTGGAATGCCTTTGAAGTACCAGATATGGGATACAGGAGCGGCCAGCTCAATATGTCCCATCCGCTCGCGGCGGACTTTGGCACGCGTAACTTCGACGCCGCAGCGATCGCAGACAACGCCTTTATAACGGACACGCTTATATTTACCGCAATGACATTCCCAGTCCTTTTGAGGACCGAAAATCCGTTCACAGAACAAGCCTTCCTTTTCCGGCTTCAATGTCCGGTAGTTAATCGTTTCCGGCTTCTTCACCTCGCCGCGGGACCAAGAACGAATCTTCTCCGGGGAAGCAAGACCGATTTTCATATACTCAAAATTGTTAACGTCCAACAAGGAGCAACCCTCCTCAACCTAGTCCTAATTATGTGCTACGGTCGCAACACCGCCGCCGGCCAAAGACCGACGGGGTGAACAGCAGCCGTTATTCCACTCCGACTTCAGCGCCTTCCAAGTTAAGGCTCAGTTTATCACCTGCGGCATCATCTTCATCATCGAGTTCTTTCATCTCGATTTCTTCTTCGTCCTCGCTTAGGATTTTGACGTCCATACCGAGAGACTGAAGCTCCTTGATCAATACCTTGAACGATTCAGGAACACCTGGTTCCGGAACGTTCTCGCCTTTGACAATCGATTCGTACGTTTTTACCCGGCCGACAACATCATCGGATTTCACTGTGAGGATTTCCTGCAGCGTGTACGCTGCACCGTAGGCCTCAAGCGCCCACACCTCCATCTCACCGAAGCGCTGACCGCCGAACTGAGCTTTACCACCCAGCGGCTGCTGCGTAACGAGAGAGTAAGGGCCTGTGGAACGGGCATGGATTTTGTCGTCAACCATGTGCGCCAGTTTGATCATGTGCATGACGCCCACCGTAACTTCACGCTCGAAGCGCTCGCCAGTCCGGCCGTCATACAGCACGGTCTTACCGTTGCGCTGCATGCCTGCTTCCTCCATCGTATCGAACACGTCATACTCGCTTGCACCGTCAAATACCGGCGTTGCAACGTGAATGCCGAGCTGGAGGGCAGCCATACCCAGATGGACCTCAAGCACCTGACCGATGTTCATACGCGATGGAACCCCGAGCGGGTTAAGCACAACCTGTACCGGTGTGCCATCCGGCAGGAACGGCATGTCTTCTTCAGGCAAGATCCGGGCAACGACACCTTTGTTACCGTGACGTCCTGCCATCTTGTCGCCTTCAGAGATTTTCCGTTTCTGTGCGATGTAGACGCGAACCAATTGGTTGACGCCTGGAGGCAGCTCATCGCCGTTCTCACGGGTAAACACCTTCACGTCAACGATGATGCCGTCACTTCCGTGAGGCACGCGAAGTGACGTATCGCGAACCTCGCGAGCCTTCTCACCGAAGATCGCATGCAGGAGACGCTCTTCCGCCGTCAGTTCCGTTACCCCTTTAGGCGTAACCTTGCCGACGAGAATATCTCCGGCGCTAATCTCGGCACCGATGCGGATAATGCCGCGCTCATCCAGGTTCTTCAGCGCTTCTTCACCGACGTTCGGAATGTCGCGCGTAATTTCCTCCGGCCCCAGCTTCGTGTCGCGAGCCTCGGATTCGTACTCCTCGATATGAATCGAAGTGTACACATCCTCCTTCACGAGCTTCTCGGAAAGAAGGATCGCATCCTCGTAGTTATAACCTTCCCAAGTCATAAACGCGACAACAACGTTGCGGCCAAGCGCCAATTCGCCCATCTCGGTTGAAGGACCGTCGGCCAGAATGTCGCCTTTCTTCACCACGTCGCCGCGCTTGACGATCGGACGCTGGTTAATGCAGGTTCCTTGGTTGGAACGCATAAACTTGTGCAGTTTATATTTAATGATGTCCCCTTTGACTTCTTGTCCGTCCACGTTCTCCACGCGGCGGAGCCAGATTTCGTCAGCGGACGAACGTTCAATAATCCCGTCGTATTTGGTTACAATACATACACCGGAATCCTTAGCAGCTTTATGCTCCATGCCTGTTCCGACAAGCGGAGCTTTAGGCACGAGCAGAGGAACCGCCTGACGCTGCATGTTCGATCCCATCAGGGCGCGGTTAGAGTCATCGTTCTCAAGGAACGGAATGAGCGCCGTCGCCACGGATACAACCTGCTTCGGCGATACGTCCATGTAGTCCACACGGTCGCTCGGCATCGGCAGGATGTTATCGGATTGCTTGTTGTAACGAACGATAACGACATCATCTGTAAAGCTGCCGTCTTCGTTCAGTTCGGCATTCGCCTGGGCGATCACGTAGTTGTCTTCCTCATCCGCAGTCAGGTAATCAATTTGCTCGGTTACCTTGCCTGTTTTCGGATCCACCCAGCGATACGGAGCTTCAATAAAGCCGTATTCGTTAATGCGGGCAAAGGTAGACAAAGAGTTGATCAGACCGATGTTCGGTCCCTCCGGCGTCTCGATCGGACACATACGACCATAGTGACTGTGGTGAACGTCGCGGACTTCGAAGCCTGCGCGCTCCCGCGTCAGACCACCAGGTCCGAGTGCAGACAGACGACGCTTGTGCGTCAGTTCTGCCAGCGGGTTCGTCTGATCCATAAACTGGGACAGCTGGGAGCTTCCGAAGAACTCCTTGATGGATGCGATAACAGGACGAATGTTGATCAATGCCTGCGGCGTAATCACATTCGCATCCTGAATCGACATTCTTTCACGCACAACGCGCTCCATGCGGGACAAACCGATACGGAACTGGTTCTGCAGCAGCTCGCCAACAGAACGCAGACGGCGGTTGCCCAGATGGTCGATATCATCCGTGTTCCCGATTCCATGCAGCAGGTTGATGAAATAGCTGATGGAAGAGATGATATCCGCCGGCGTAATATGTTTCACGGATTTGTCGATATTTCCGTTCGCGATCACTTTCACTACCTTGCCGTCTTCAATTGGAGAGAAGACATCAATGGTTTGCATCGGGATATCATCGCTATCCAGCACACCGCCGGCCACATGGTAGTTCTTGAAGCCAACGCTCTTCTCGAGGTGTGGCATAATCTCGTCGAGGAGACGACGGTCTACCGTTTGTCCTGCTTCTGCGATAATCTCGCCAGTTTCAACGTCGATCAGGCTTTCAGCCAGACGCTGGTTGAACAAACGATTCTTGATATGAAGCTTCTTGTTGATCTTGTAGCGACCCACATTAGCCAAGTCATAACGCTTCGGATCAAAGAAACGCGCGACCAGGAGGCTCTTCGCATTCTCCAGCGTCGGCGGCTCGCCCGGACGAAGACGTTCGTAAATCTCGATCAGCGCCTTCTCGGTAGAGTCCGTGTTGTCCTTGTCCAGCGTGTTTTGAATATATTCATCATTGCCCAGCAACTCCAGAATCTCGGCATCCGTACCAAAACCAAGCGCACGCAAAAGCACGGTTACAGGGATTTTGCGGGTGCGGTCGATCCGGACATAGATGATGTCCTTCGCGTCCATTTCGAGTTCCAGCCATGCGCCGCGGTTCGGGATCACTGTAGCAGTGTAGGTTGACTTACCGTTTTTATCCACTTTCGTGCTGAAATAGACGCTGGGAGAGCGAACCAACTGGCTGACAATAACCCGTTCGGCACCATTGATAATGAATGTTCCGGTTTCCGTCATGAGCGGAAAATCCCCCATGAACACTTCCTGCTCCTTGACCTCTCCAGTCTCCTTATTGATGAGACGGACCTTCACGCGGAGCGGCGCCGCATAAGTAACGTCGCGTTCTTTTGCGTCATCGACGGTGTATTTCGGTTCTCCAAGGCTGTAGTCAATGAACTCCAGAACCAAGTTGCCTGTGAAATCCTGGATTGGCGAGATGTCCTGAAACATTTCGCGAAGCCCTTCCTCCAAAAACCATTCATAAGATTTTTGTTGGATTTCGATCAGGTTCGGAACTTCGAGTACCTCGTGGATACGAGCATAACTGCGCCGAGTGCGTCGACCATATTGAACAAGATGTCCTGCCAACTTAAACTCACCCCTCATGTCTACTCACTTTAAAAATTCATTGCGAACCTCTGTTTGTAACACTATAATGGTACATACAGAGGACACTCCCATAAATAGAGAAAAGCCCTTATCGAATCAACTTTCGAAAAAAGAGCAGCTTATCCATGGTTATGATAATCATCTCATATCCAGTAGATTTGCCCAAAATGTACATATTATACGTTAATGCGACGGACTTTATGCAGTTCCCTTCACATTAGGCCTTGACATTTCAGCAAACTAAAGACAAAGAGACCATCCTAATACTGACATTTTATAATAATAACACAGCGGGTCAACCGAGTCAACAGCCCTGCCGTATTTTGAAACATTAATTTTCATTTCATGCATTTGCGTTCATTTCCTCAAGCCTTTGTCGCCTTGAAGATGCGATAACCCTTATCCTTCGTTACCTCTTCCACCTTCTTGAACAGACTCTCCAGCTTCGCCTTCGCCGAAGGAGCGCCCTGCTTCTTCTGGATCACGATCCACAGCTCACCATTGTCGCGAAGATGATGCCACGCCTCTTCAAAAATCGCAAACACCGTTTCTTTTCCCGCACGGATCGGAGGATTCGTCAGGATCACATCAAACTGCTGGCCTTTCACCGCAGCAAACAGATCCGATTCCATCACCGTGACATTCGCAATGCTGTTGCGAATCGCGTTTTCCTTCGCCAGTTCGACAGCTCTGCTGTTAATGTCGATCATCGTCACATGTCCGGCAGCAGCGAGCTTCGCCGCAGCCAAACCGATGGGCCCATAACCGCACCCGACATCCAGCACGGAAGCATCTGGCCGAATGTCCATCGCTTCTATCAAAACTTTGCTGCCATAATCTACGCCGCCCTTGGAAAATACCCCCGCATCGCTGATAAAACGGAACGTGTTTCCCCGAAGGACTGCACTCAGCTCTTTGCGATCATGCGCCGTCTTCGGCTGATTAGAGTAATAGTGCTGATTCGGCATACGCCCCTCCATCTGAATCCAGTTTCCCCTCTTTCCCCCGAACAAGGAGCAAAGAGCGCCAATTGTACCAGTATACCCCCGGCTGATTTCAAACAGACCTGTCTTGGGTTAACGCCTCACAATAACAAACCCCTTGAACCTAAATTCAAGGGGTTTGCATCATGCTGACATATCCGTTAGAGAGAAATTACTTCAGCTCTACAGTTGCGCCTGCTTCTTCAAGCTTCGCTTTAACAGCTTCAGCTTCGTCTTTGGATACTTTCTCTTTCAGAGCTTTAGGAGCGTTGTCAACCAGCTCTTTCGCTTCTTTCAAGCCGAGGCCAGTGATTTCGCGAACCACTTTGATAACGTTGATTTTGGATGCACCAGCGTTAGCCAGTACTACGTCGAATTCGGATTGCTCAGCAGCTTCAGCAGCGCCGCCGCCACCTACAACAGCTACTGGAGCTGCAGCAGTTACGCCGAATTCTTCTTCGATTGCTTTAACGAGATCGTTCAGTTCCAGAACGGACATGCCTTTAATTGCTTCCAAGATTTGCTCTTTGCTCATTTAAGTTGAACCTCCGTTTATTATAAGAATTTTGTATAGTTACAATCATACAGCGAATCGTTCACACTGCTTATGCGCCTTGCTCTTCCTTCTCTGCCACAGCTTTAACTGCAAGCGCGAAGTTGCGAACTGGAGCTTGAAGGACGCTGAGGAGCATGGAAAGGAGACCTTCGCGGGATGGAAGCTCAGCCAGAGCTTTGATCTCGCCTTCTCCAATTACACGACCTTCTACTACGGCGCCTTTCAATTTCAACGCGTCGTTCTGTTTAGCAAAATCGTTCAGGATTTTTGCCGGAGCGACGGCGTCATTGACACTGAATGCAACAGCTGTAGGACCTGTCAGCACTTCATCGAGTTCTGTCAGTTCTGCAGCCGCAGTTGCACGACGAAGCAGCGAGTTTTTCAAAACTTGAAATTCAACGCCAGCTTCGCGAAGCTGTTTACGCAGTTCAGTAACCTGCGCAACGTTCAATCCACGGTAGTCAGCAACAACGGTCGTTACGCTCTCGCGCAGCTTCGTTGCGATCACATCAACCGCTTCTTGTTTCGCTTGAATCACTTTTGCGTTTGCCAATGATTACACCTCCTGGTTGTACTAAGTAGCGATTGAGGCCAAGCCCCCCGCTCTCTTCCTACGGGCACTAAAAAAGCCTCCGTAGAATCACGAAGGCCTGATGAAATCATCATTTGACCGGCATAGCCGGACAAGCTGCTGACATTCTATCATAACACCTCGGTAGGAAATTAAGCCTGCTTAGGGCACCTACTGTCTACGGTAAGCATATTCAACTTTAACGAACAGTCTCATAAACTCACAACTGTTTCATCATAACAAACATCATTGACCAAAGTCAACGGTATTTATTACTTGAACGTTGCTGTGTTCACACGAGCGCTCGGTCCCATCGTGGACGAAACGGCGATGCCTTTCAGGTATACACCTTTAGCAGCAGCTGGTTTCGCACGGTTCAAAGCATCGATGAGAGCTTTCAGGTTCTCATTCAATTGCTCTTCAGTGAAGGACACCTTGCCGATTGGCGCGTGAATTTGAGCTGCTCTGTCCAGACGGTACTCGATTTTACCAGCTTTGATTTCTTGAACCGCTTTGGCAACGTCGAAAGTAACCGTACCGGCTTTAGGGTTAGGCATCAGGCCTTTACCGCCGAGCAGACGGCCCAGTTTACCAACTTCACTCATCATATCAGGTGTAGCTACGCAGACGTCGAACTCGAACCAGCCCTGCTGGATTTTGTTGATCATATCTTGATCGCCTACAAAATCAGCGCCAGCCGCTTCCGCTTCCTTCGCTTTGTCACCTTTTGCAAATACCAGAACGCGTTGTGTTTTACCCGTACCATGCGGCAGGACAACAACACCACGAACAGCCTGGTCTTGTTTACGAGGGTCAACACCCAAACGCACTGCTACTTCGACAGTTTCGTCGAATTTAGCTGTAGCTGCCTTTTTCACCAGTCCAACGGCTTCAGAAGGCTCATACACTGCTTCGCTGTCGATCAGCTTGGCAGCTTCAAGGTATTTCTTACCGTGTTTAGCCATGATTCGTATTTCCTCCTTTGTGGTGATAGCGGAAAATCCTCCCACATATTTCCGGACGAAGAACGTCCGGGTTCACGAGACCTTAGTCTTCGATTGTGATGCCCATGCTGCGAGCAGTACCTTCAACCATCTTCATTGCAGCTTCAACAGATGCAGCGTTCAGGTCAGGCATTTTGGTTTCAGCGATTTGACGAACTGCGTCACGCTTAACCGTAGCCACTTTTTTCTTGTTCGGTTCGCCGGATCCTTTTTCGATCTTGGCAGCAACGCGAAGCAGAACAGCAGCCGGTGGAGTTTTGGTAATGAACGTAAAGGAACGATCTTCAAATACCGAAATTTCAACCGGAATAATCAGACCAGCTTGATCGGCGGTACGCGCATTGAATTCTTTACAGAATGCCATGATGTTGACACCCGCTTGACCCAATGCTGGACCTACCGGAGGAGCCGGGTTCGCTTTAGCTGCAGGAATTTGCAGTTTAACTACCTTGATTACTTTTTTAGCCATGATAGACACCTCCTTGCCTCAATAGTGGTTAACGGACGCGGCAAAGCGCCCTCCCACAAGAAACCCGAAGAACAAAAAATCTATATCTTCTCCACTTGAGTATAGTCCAACTCCAGCGGGGTTTCCCGTCCAAACATGTTGACGTGAACCTTCAGCTTGCTCTTATCAGCCAATATTTCTTCCACGGAGCCCACAAAATTCGCAAAAGGACCAACCTTGATTCGAACGGATTCCTTGATATCGAATTCGATCTTCGGTTTCGGCTCTTCCATACCCATATGCTTCAGAATCTGTTCAACTTCTTCTGGAAGCAAAGGCGTCGGCTTGGAGCCTGAGCCTGTCGAACCGACAAAGCCCGTTACCCCTGGCGTATTGCGAACAACATACCAAGAATCATCGGTCTGAATCATCTCGACCAAGACATATCCCGGGTAAACCTTACGCATGACGGTTTTCTTCTTTCCGTCCTTGCTTACGACCTCTTCTTCCATCGGAACAAGAACCCGGAATATTTTGTCCTCCATGCCCATGGACTCGACACGTTTTTCCAAATTGGCTTTGACTTTATTCTCATACCCGGAATAGGTATGAACCACGTACCATCTTTTTTCCATATCAAGCCACCTGGGACCCTTCTAAATTATCGCTTCGATCACAGCGGAAATACCGATGTCTACAACCCAAAAATAAATCGCGACAAACACTATGGTGCCAAGAACAATCAACGTATAGTTCGTCAGCTCTTTACGATTGGGCCAGCGAACCTTTTTAAGTTCCGCCCAGCTTTCAGAGAAAAAGGAAAACAGAGACTTGAAACCACGTTTCACGCCGACTACACCTCCAAAAGAAAACTATCTTGTTTCGCGATGAGGAGTTTGCTCGTTACAAAACTTGCAAAATTTCTTCATCTCCATGCGGTCGGGGTGATTTCGCTTGTTTTTGGTGGTTGTGTAGTTTCTTTGTTTGCAGCTTGTACAAGCCAAAGTGATAATTACCCGCATGATGTGCACCTCCCGAAGACGTCCTTCTTTATCAGAAGAACCGATATTGATCCTAGTAGAAATAACATCGCCTTAGCATTACGTAAAACGCGGTTATTTCTGCGAGATGAATAAAACCGCTGTGCCCGCATAAGCAACAACGATTCATTCATAAAACACGCGAATTTAGGCCTACCTAAATCACTTTATCACAAGGGTAGCGCCATTTCAAGCCTTTTTCTCTCTGATTGCAAGGTACAGAACTTGGTAAACCGGTATTGCTGATCATTCTATACCATTATGTTCAATCTTACAAAAACCTAAAACAGACTATCCAAAAAATGAAAAAAGGCTCTGTTCGAGCCTTTCCTGATCCAAGTAACATGTACGATAGCAAAATAAATGAATGAGTTCTATCCGTTATCCCTTACCTCCAGGTAACGCTCAAGCTTGCGCTTGACTCTCTGGAGCGCATTATCAATCGATTTCACATGACGTCTGAGATCTACCGCAATTTCCTGATATGAACGACCGTCCAAATACAACATGAGCACTTTACGCTCGAGGTCGCTCAAAATTTCGGACATCTTATCTTCCAGGCCAACGAATTCTTCCTGGTTAATGATCAGTTCCTCCGGGTCGCTGACTGCTGTGCCGCAAATGACGTCAAGCAGGGTACGGTCCGAATCCTCATCATAAATAGGCTTGTCCAGCGAAATATAGGAATTGAGCGGGATATGCTTCTGCCGCGTGGCCGTCTTGATCGCCGTAATGATCTGCCTTGTGATGCACAGCTCGGCAAAAGCCTTGAACGAGGAAAGCTTGTCTCCCTTAAAATCACGGATCGCCTTGTAAAGGCCGATCATGCCTTCCTGGACAATGTCTTCCCGGTCAGCGCCAATGAGAAAATAGGTGCGTGCTTTGGCGCGCACGAAATTCCGGTACTTGTTGATCAAATACTCAAGCGCACCGCTGTCACCCTCGCGGACCGCCTCGACAATGTCTTCATCACTAATCACATCATACCCTGACAACACGACTTCTCTGAGGTCTACACTCAATAGAATCCCTCCGGCCCGGAACGCACGGTAGTCCGTCACTCGCTTGAAATATATGACAAGTATATATGATGTCTATCAGACCGTCAACCACAGATTGCCTAAATAGACCGATATTAACATTTAATGTCAAGTATAAATTTTTTTATTGCGGGAGATCATGCGCAACCTGCGGCTGCCAAAGCGTCCTTTCTTCCAGGCTTCATTCCCGGCGCCAGCGTTCCAGCATCTGCCTCACATCCGGCGGCAGCGTGGAATCAAGCGTATTCCGGTTTTTCGTCTCTTCCTTCCGGATTTGACGCTGCACCTCCTGCTCGCTTTGCTCCACCTCGATCAGCAGCTCTCTGGCAGACACCCGGAGCGCCCCCAGCGCAAAAATAACGTGCTGCTCAATCAGATCACTCGTTGCGACATAAATTTTGCGCCGGCGGTGACTAAACTCCCCGACCAGGCGCTCGATGCATTCATCAGCCGTTTCCTTCTCTTTCGTAAAATACACCTGAACCTTGCCCTGGGTGTAGGATTTACCGAGGCCAGGCACCCGGTAGGCGTCAAAGATCGCCACGACCCGCCGGCCCGAGAAGGCCTGGTAATCGGCCAGCTTCTCCAAAAGCGCATCCCGCGCATCCTGCATGCTGGACTTGGCCAGCTCTGCAAGAAACGGCCAGGCGCCGATCATATTGTAGCCGTCCACCAGCAGCACATCGCGCCAATCGGCCATGGATCTCTAACCCTTCATATGGCGGCGGCGAAGCACTTCATACATGACGACACCAGCGGCAACCGACGCGTTCAGCGAGTTGATTCTGCCAGCCATCGGCAATTTGGCGAGCACGTCGCATTTCTCCCGAATCAGACGCCCCATGCCTTTATTCTCATTCCCGATCACGACCGCAACCGGGCCGTCAAACACGGTGGCGTCGTAAATATCCGAATCCGCATCGACCACGGTGCCGACAATCCACACGCCCAGCTCCTTCAGCTGCTCAATCGTCTGGGCCAGATTGGTGACTCTCGCCACCGGCACATATTCCACCGCGCCGGCCGAGGTTTTGGAGACCGTCGCCGTAATTTGCGCCGAGCGGCGCTTCGGCAATATGACGCCGTGGACTCCGGTACAATCTGCCGTTCTCAGGATAGAGCCGAGATTATGGGGGTCCTCGATCTCATCCAGAATGAGCAGAAACGGCGGCTCCCCCTTCTCCTCCGCCACCTTGAGCAGATCATCCACCTCGGCGTATGCGTATGGCGCTGTCTGCGCGACAACGCCCTGATGCTGAACCCCGGGGGCAAGCTGATCCAGCTTGCGCTTGTCGACATGCTGGATCACGATGCCAAGCTTCTTCGCCTCGGCGATAATCGGCGATGTCAGATGCTTTTGCGCGGTTTCCGCAATCCATATTTTATTAATCGTTCGTCCCGATCGCAGCGCTTCCGTCACGGAATGCTTGCCGGCGACAATTTCTTCTTCCTGCATAACTGATTTGCTCCTCCTGCTTGAACCGGGACCCGAATACAGGCCCCAGCCAAAATGTTGTTATCATACCGAAGCCGACAGACCGCCCCGTTTATTGTTCAATGTATTCGATGCTTGTGCCAATCAGCTCGCGGAGCCGATCCTGATTGCCCGTATAATACAAATACCCGATCAGGCACTCGAACGCAGTCGCATGGCGATATTCCAGCACATTCGCATTCTTGGGCATCGTGCCCGACTTGGCGTTGCGCCCTTGCCGCACGACATCCCGCTCCTCATCGGTCAGCATCGGCTCCAGATAAGCGATGATCCGGCTCTGCGCCTTGGCCGAGACCAGCCCGGTGGCCAAGCGATGCAGATGATGCGGCCGCAGATTCGCCTTGGAGATCAAATATTGTCGAACCGCCACCTCGTAGATGGCGTCTCCGATATAAGCGAGCACGATCGGGGGGATGAGCCGCGCCGGCTTGGATGGCGGAAAATCAAACCATCCAAAATCCGGCACGTCTGGTCCTGGCCCGCTCATTTCCGCCGCCAGCGCATGCCTTGCGCCGTGTCCTCAAGGAGGATGCCCTGTGCAGCCAGCATGTCGCGAATTTCATCCGCACGCGCCCAGTTTTTGTTCTTCCGGGCCTCCGTGCGCTCGGCGATCAGCTGCTCGATCTCCTCATCCAGCATCTCCTCGGCCTCTGCCGAATCCACGATGCGAAGCACGCCGTTCATCTCTTCAAAGGCGCGGAGCACCGCCTGCAGATCAGCCGCCGGAACCGAAGCTTCCTGCAGAAGCTGGTTGGCCTCGCTCGCCCACAGGAACATTGCCGTAATCGCATCTGGCGTGTTGAAGTCATCCTGCATTTTCTCATGGAACTCTGCAAGCACAGCCGACATCTTCGCAGCAACAGCCTCGCTCGGCGCCTCATCAGGCAGACCGACGGCAGCGCTCAGCCGATGCTTCACATTCCCGGCAGCATTCGCCAGCCGCTCGACACTGCTGATCGCCTGCGCCATCACCTCATCGCTGTAGTTCAGCGGATTGCGATAATGCGTGGACAGCATGAAATAACGGATGACCTCTTTGGCATATTGCTCGCGCAGGTCCTTCACCAGCACCCCGTTGCCCAGCGATTTCGACATTTTCTCATTGTTGATGCGGATATAGCCGTTGTGCATCCAGTAATTGGCCAGAGGCTTGCCTGTGAGCGCCTCCGACTGGGCCACCTCGCACTCATGGTGCGGGAACTGCAGGTCCTGGCCACCGCCGTGAATGTCCAGCGTGTCGCCGAGATAACGGCGAGCCATGGCCGAGCACTCGATGTGCCATCCCGGACGGCCGTCGCCCCAAGGGCTGCTCCAGTAGATCTCTCCCGGCTTCGCCGCTTTCCACAGCACGAAGTCTTCCGGGCTTTCCTTGCGCTTATCCACTTCGATCCGGATGCCAAACTGCAGTTCGTCCAGCTTCTGCTGGGACAGCTTGCCGTAATCATCAAACTTCCGGGTCCGGAAGAAGACGTCGCCGCCGTTCTCATAAGCAAAGTCCCGGTCCACAAGCTCCTGGATGAAATCAATGATCTCTTCCATGTTTTCCGTGACGCGGGGATTCAGCGTCGCTCTCGGAATGCCCAGGCCGTCCAAATCTTCGTAATAAGCTGCGATAAATTTCTCCGCAACCTCAGGCACCGTCGTCCCGGTCTGTTCGGCTTTGCGGATCATTTTGTCATCGACGTCGGTAAAGTTCACCACATAGTTGACATCATAGCGCTGATTCTCGAAGTATGCCCGAACTACGTCGAAAAAGATCATCGGACGCGCATTTCCGATATGAATATAGTCGTATACGGTCGGTCCGCACACGTACATCTTCACCTTGCCCGGCTGCGCCGGCACAAAGGTTTCCTTGCTCCTGGTTAATGTATTATAAATTTGCAGTGCCATATGGTCAGGTCACAATCCTTTCCTCTTGCTCGTTATCAATCTGCCCAAGCGGTTTGCGGCTCCCTTCCGGCCGGACAGGCCGCTTCTTCGGCTATTCCTTCTTGACCGAGGATACCAATGCCTCCGGCTCTCTTTCCTTATGCCCGCTCTCTCCACGGACCTCCTCTATCTCTGCCCGAAGCTGATCGATCTCCTTCTGCATCGAACGAAGCATATCGACGATCGGGTCCGGCAGGTTCGTGTGATCGAGGCGATCTCGAATCCGCTCCCCATTCTGCTTGACCACCTTCCCCGGGTTGCCAACCACAGTGCTGTTCGGGGGAACCTCCCGCAGAACGACGGCATTGGATCCGATATTACAATTGTCTCCAATCGTAAACGATCCCAGCACTTTCGCGCCCGAACCGATGACCACGTTGTTGCCGATGGTCGGATGCCGCTTTCCTTTTTCCTTCCCCGTACCGCCCAGAGTTACCCCCTGGTAGATAACCACGTCGTCGCCGATCTCGCATGTCTCCCCGATCACAACGCCCATGCCATGGTCAATAAACAGTCTATTCCCGATCTTGGCCCCGGGGTGAATCTCGATCCCGGTCATGAATCTGCTGATCTGCGATATGATGCGGGCCAGTGTATACCAGCGCCGCTTGAACAGCGCATGTGCCACCCGATGCGCCCAGAGGGCGTGCAGGCCCGAGTAGGTAAAGATGACTTCAAAAAGTCCGCGGGCAGCCGGGTCATTCTCAAACACGGCCCGAATGTCCGACTTGATTTGTTTGAACATGTGCGCTCCCTCTCTCCTTCTGCTATTCGAGTCCAAGCACGGCGGTGAAAAGACCACATGCATAGCTGCTGATCAAGATGTGTGGGTCACAGCCTCCCCGCAAATGTCGACAAATTGTTGTTTAGAAAAAAGCGCCCCTGCAGCTTTCGCTGCAGAGGCGCCAGATCCGCGGTTCCACTCTGCTTGAACCGTCAATAGCTCCTCCCCGGTCAGGGACGGGTTTCTACGGTTCCACTCAAGTCATTAACGGCAGACAACCGGCATGATCTAACGAATGTGATTCGCTTCAACCACGCAGCTCACAGGTGCATTTCCGCTGCAGACGAACGGGATAACTCTCAGCCGGCTTCGTCAAGCTGATCTTGTCCTTTAAGCCGGTTATCCTCTCTGGGCGTGTCTGTTGTATGCGTACTTCTCCTGATCGTAGCTTTTTGCAAGATGATATTGGCAATATAAGGAGCGGCCTGTAAGCCCGGTATACGAGCCACCGCCATACACCTTATATCTTATAATTCACTTTAGTTTGAGTGTAATTATACCCGATGAAGCAAGGAGCTGACAAGGCGGATTATGCGCCTGTTTCAGCGGACATCTCAGGCTCCCTTGATCTGGGAGCGCAGACGATCAAGCACGCGGTCACGGCCAAGCAGCCAGATGGTCTGGTTCAGGTCGCGTCCATGGGTCTGTCCCGTCAAGGCTACACGAATCGGCATAAACAGCTGCTTGCCTTTAAATCCGGTTTCCTTCTGCACTTCCTTGATCAGCGCCGCAATCTTCGTGGCACTGAATTCATCGGACTGCTCCAGCTTGCCGAGGAACGAAGAGAGCACGGCCGGCACCTGCTCGCCGCTCATGACCTCAATCCCCTCTTCATCCAGCTCCAGATGCGTCCGGAAGAACACTTCGGACAGATCCACGATATCGGACGCAGACGTCATCTGCTCCTGATACAGCGCCACGAGCGCACGCGCCCAAGCATCCTCTTCCGGCGAGAGCACGTCTGGCAGGCGGGACGCCTTCTGCAGATGCGGAATAGCCAGCGCAGCCACACGATCTGGATCGGCATTCTTGATATACGTGTTGTTCATATGCGCAAGCTTGTTCGTATCGAATACAGCCGGGCTCTTCGAGAGACGGTGCTCATCGAAGATGCGGATCAGCTCGTCTTTCGAGAACACCTCTTCCTCTCCTTCCGGAGACCAGCCGAGCAGGGCGATGAAGTTAAACAGCGCTTCCGGCAAATAGCCGAGCTGATCATACTGCTCAATGAACTGAATGATCGATTCGTTCCGCTTGCTCAGCTTCTTATGATCCTCGCCGACAATAAGGGTCATATGCCCGAACTTCGGCGGCTCCCATCCGAACGCTTCGTAGATCATCAGCTGGCGAGGCGTGTTGGAGATATGATCCTCACCGCGCAGCACGTGGCTGATCTTCATCAGATGATCGTCCACCGCCACGGCAAAGTTATACGTCGGAATGCCGTCCTTCTTCACGATGACAAAGTCTCCGGTCTCCTTGCTGTTGAAGGAAATCGTTCCTTTCACCATATCGTCGAACGTGTATACCCGATCCTCCGGCACGCGGAAGCGAATGCTGGCGACACGGCCTTCCGCCTCGAACGCGCGGCGCTCCTCCTCCGTCAGATTCCGGTGCTTGCCGGAATAGCGCGGCGTTTCACCGCGGGCCATCTGCTCTTCCCGCTCCTTCTCCAGCTCTTCCTCTGTACAATAACAGCGGTAAGCCAGACCGCGATCCAGCAGCTCCTGCCAGTATTGCTTGTATATATCCAGACGCTCTGTCTGACGGTATGGTCCATACGCTCCGCCGACATCAACGCTTTCGTCCCATTCCATCCCCAGCCACTTCAAATATTTCAGCTGGCTCTGTTCTCCGCCCTCCACGTTGCGTTTAACATCCGTATCTTCAATCCGAATAATAAATTTGCCCCCATGCTTGCGGGCGAATAAATAATTAAATAAAGCCGTTCTAGCATTTCCGATATGTAAATGTCCCGTTGGACTCGGTGCATAGCGCACACGGACTTCTCCGGTCATTTCCAACCCCTCCGTTCGCTTACTTCAAAGATTCCTTCAAGATGATAGCATACCTTTCACGAGACACACAACAGACTGTGCGGCAATCCCCTCGCCGCGTCCGGTAAAGCCCAGCTGCTCGGTTGTTGTAGCCTTGACATTGACTTGCTCGGCACTCGCTTCAAGCGCTCCCGCTATAATCTCGACCATCTGCGGGATGTGCGGCGCCATCTTCGGCTTCTGTGCAATAATCGTTGCATCGACATTGCCAAGCGAGTAACCCCGCTCCTTGGCCATCGCCCATACCTGGCGCAGCAGCTCCAGGCTGTCGGCATCCTTAAAAGCCTGATCGTCATCTGGAAAATGCCGCCCGATATCCCCAAACGCCAGCGCGCCCAGAATGGCATCCGAAATGGCATGCAGCAACACATCCGCATCCGAGTGCCCGAGCAGCCCTTTCTCATAAGGAATGGTCACACCGCCAATGATGCACGGCCTCCCCTCCACCAGCTGATGCACGTCAAATCCTTGTCCAATACGAATCATTCCCTGCTCTCTCCCTTGCGTTTCTGTAAGAACATTGCATACTCCAGATCATCTGGTGTGGTGATTTTGATGTTGCTGTATTTCCCCTCGACCACCGCCACCGGAACGCCCATACGCTCGACCAGCATGGCGTCATCCGTGCCGACAAACCCTTCCTGCTCCGCTGACTGGTGAGCCTGCAGCAGATCGGAAAGACGAAAAGCCTGTGGGGTCTGAACGGCCCACAAGCTTTGGCGATCCGGCGTTCCTGCAATGAAGCCTTGACCGTTCACCTGCTTGATTGTGTCCTTGACAGGAACCCCCAGCACCGATGCGCCCTCGCGGAGCGCCGCGTCCCGGCACCGTTCAATTTCTTCCGATGTGACAAACGGTCTGACACCGTCATGTATCATTACCCAATCTGAAGAAATTTGCTTGATTCCTTGGTAAACGGACTGCTGTCTCTCGCTGCCGCCGGTAATGACGGCTGACACCTTGTCCAATCGGTATTCCTGAATCCACCTCTGGCAGCGCTCCACCTCGCCCTCGCCCGTGACGAGTACGATCTCCCGCAGCCAGGGCAGCCGGTTGAACACTTCCAGCGTATGAATCATAATTGGCTTCTCATTCAACATGAGATATTGCTTGCTCTCCCGGGTCCCCATGCGGGACCCTTTCCCCGCCGCCACAATGACGGCCCCGAAGCTCGACAACATACCCAAAACTCCTGTCTTTCCCACTCTCAACCACGGCGTGGCGAAAACGGACATATGTATACCTTCATCATACTCCGTTTACTGGGCTTTTTCCAACAGTTTCGGTTTGGCGAAGATCATTCGGCCGGCCGAGGTCTGCAGCACGCTTGTCACCAGCACCTCCATCATGGTGCCGATATATTCCCGTCCTCCCTCGACAACGATCATCGTACCGTCATCCAGATAGGCAACGCCTTGGCCGTGTTCTTTCCCGTCCTTAATAATTTGAACCAATATTTCTTCCCCTGGCAGCACCACCGGCTTGACCGCATTGGCCAAATCGTTGATATTCAGCACGGATACGCCTTGAAGCTCGCACACCTTGTTCAGATTAAAGTCATTGGTTACCACTTTCCCCTGAAGCACTTTGGCGAGTTTGACCAGCTTGCTGTCCACTTCGGATATTTCTTCGAAATCCCCTTCATAGATGAGTACCTTCACTTCGAGCTCTTTCTGAATTTTATTCAAAATATCCAGTCCCCGCCGACCGCGATTGCGCTTCAGCAGATCCGAGGAATCCGCAATATGCTGGAGCTCCTCCAGTACGAATTCCGGGATGACAATCGTCCCCTCAATAAATCCGGTTTTGCAAATGTCGGCAATGCGGCCATCAATAATGACACTCGTATCCAGAATCTTATGCTCCTCAATGCGTCTGCCTTCCGGCTCGGCCACCTGGCTCCATTTGCCGGACATCCATAGCGAAGCCAGCTCTTCCTTCTTCTCCAGCCCGATCCTAAGACCAATGTATCCGCCCAAGAGCGTAATTCCGACCTGCATCAGCTTCCCGGCTTGTCCAAGCCACAGCAGCCCCGGCGACATTAACAGCGACAGCAGCAATCCGCCCAGAAGTCCTGCCGTACCGGCAGCCAGCTCATTCATCGGAATCCGCGAGAAAGCGGAAATCATCGTTTGCAGACGGCCTGCCACCTTGTCAGCCACGAGCATGCCAATCACGCCAAACAACAATCCCCCCAACAGCGCGGATGCCCCGCTGCCTGCCGCGAATATACCTTGATCAAATATCGGCGAGAGCTCCGAGAATGATTGCGGGACCGTATGGTACAGCGTATATCCGCACCATGCTCCGCATAAAACCGCAAATGCTAAGATAGCTTTTTTAATCATGAGCTTTCGCACCTCCTTTTACTTCAGAAATCAATGTTTCCCTCTTCTTACTTTCCAGTATGGTCCAATTTTTTACAGCATAATCGTCTTGGTTAGCTTTTTTTGAAAATGTTTCCTTGTCATGTTCGTCTCCTTGCCAGCCGCCGTTCTGTTGCTGCCTCCCCCTGTGCCTTACCGCCCTGCCAATCCCTAAATTGGTTGAAATCGGCTGAACGTGTGGAATATAATGAATTCAATTCATAAATATCGAGGTGGATGTAAAAATGAGCGCTCCTAGTTTACAGGCTTTTCAGGATCAAGTTTCCGAATTGTTGCTCCGTCATCGCAGCTTGATGGATGTATTGTCCAAAAATGGTCAAAGCAGCGCATCCGTTAACCGAGCTGTCACCAAGGCTGTTACGGAATGCGGATGCATCGAGCTTCACGCCACGAAGCAGACCTTCGATATCGGCGCTGACCTTGAGCATGCCCGGGAACTCGCCGGCACGCATGTGAAGGGTGAGCTGTGCGAGAACTGCCGTGAGGCCGTCAGCTCCGAGCTTGGACGAAGCCTTTTCTACATGTCCGCCCTGGCTAATCTGCTGGACATCCAGCTGGATGATGTTGTGAGCAAAGAGTCCCAGAAATGCTCGACGCTCGGTCTGTTTAACTTGTCATAATCAGCACTTGCGCTGGCAGCACCAGACGATCATTTTGTTCTTCGATATAAGGAACGGCCTTTTATATGCATATAAAAAGCATTTATTTCACTGCTTAAGGGCAGGAAATAAATGCTTTTTATTATTGGAAATATTCGAATGATGAATAATGGCAGGTTGCTAGTGATCGGAAGATTGGTAAGCTTCTTCGGAATTGTTGTCCTTCTTGCGCTTTTTTCTTCTGAATCTGCGCAGGTTCTGCTGCAGCCCGTAGCCTGCATACAGCACAAGCGGCACAAAGATCAGCATCGATGTCTGCTCCGGGAAGAACACGGCAACCATGACAGCGCCGATAATGACAATCGGAGTAAATTTGATGGCAGTCTTTGGAATTCCGACTTTTTTGAAATTCGGATACTTGACGCTGCTGACCATCAGATAAGACAGAAGCAGCATCGCCACGATCATGTAAGGCGCCATAATCTCTTCGTTGAACAATGCCAGCGTAGCCAGTACGCCGCCTGCTGCCGGGATCGGCAGTCCGATAAAATACCCAGGTATGCCGGGACGAACATTAAATCTTGCCAGCCTCATCGCTCCACACATCGGGAAGATGGCTGTCACGGTCCAGGCCAATGCGTTATTCAAATCGCTGAAAACAGCTGTGTACATGATCAAAGCAGGCGCAACACCAAACGATATAACATCGGACAATGAATCCAGTTCCTTGCCCAGTTCGCTCTGGCAGTTCAGGGCCCGGGCGACACGCCCGTCGAGTCCGTCGAGCAGCATGGCGATAATAATCATAATCGCAGCCATGCTGGTCCGGCCTTCAAAAGCCAGGATAATACCAATCATTCCGAGAAACAGATTACCTAACGTAAACATGTTCGGAATTGATTTTGTCATGTGTATATTCACCTCGTCGTCTAACAGTGTACGTGCAGACATCCATTGATTGTAGGGGTTTTAAATTTGCCTGTCAATGAATACTTGTTCCTGCAAACGCTTGAGCCCTTCCTTGATGGTCCGTGCGCGAACCTCTCCGATGCCGTCCACTTCATCCAGCTCGTGGATGGAAGCAGCCATAATGCTCGGCAGATCCTGGAACCGGTCCACCAGGTTGCGGATAATCACATTCGGCAGACGGGGAATTTTATTCAAAATGCGATAGCCCCGCGGCAGAATCTCCTCCTCGGAGGCCGCCGCCGAGGCCGGATATCCGAGTAGACGCACAATGTGATGAATGTCGAGCAGTTCTTCATCCGTTGAGCGTTTCAAAGCCAGTATGATTTCGCGGATTTTCTCCTCGCTGTACTCGCGCACGTAATCCGCATACAGCAGCCAGGCTTCTTCCTCCATATTGCTGACCAGCTCATCCATCTGCATGCTGATCAGCCGGCCCTCATTGCCAAGCTCATTAATATAGCGCTTGATCTCCTTCTTGATCCGAAGCACCATCTCCACTCGCTGAATAACGTTGACCACTTCCGGAATGGTGACCAGTTCTTCAAACTCCGATGCCGACAGGTTGGTCAGCGTCTGATTGAGGACTGCCCGATAGCGTTCCAGCGTCTGAATCGCCTGGTTCGCCTTGGTCAGAATGACGCCGATTTCCTTCAGCGCATACCGTAGCGAGCCTTGATACAGCGTAATAATGTTCCGGCGCTGAGAGATGGACACAACGAGCTTGCCTGTCTGCTTGGCCACCCGTTCCGCAGTCCGGTGACGGATCCCCGTCTCGATGGAGGCGATGGAGGAATCCGGGATCAGCTGGGTGTTGGCGTACAAAATTCGTTTCAGGTCTTCGCTGAGAATGATGGCGCCGTCCATCTTCGCCAGCTCATATAAATAGTTGGGCGAGAAATCGCAGTTAATGGAGAATCCCCCATCCACAACCTCCATCACTTCCGGGCTGTAGCCGACCACGATCAGCGCCCCTGTCTTCGCCCGCAGCACGTTCTCCAGGCCGTCGCGAAACGGTGTTCCCGGAGCTACCAGCTTAAGCAGATCATTCATTTTATCCAGTTGGCTCGATTCCTTCACCTTCATATGCCCCCTAATCTAACGCAACCGCCAGTGCATCTGCAACGGTATTAACTCCTATAATTTGAATTCCTTTCGGATGTTTCCAGCCTTTCAGGCTCTTCTCCGGCAGGATGACACGCTTGAAGCCAAGCTTCTCCGCTTCCTTCACCCTTTGTTCTGCCCGGGACACCGCCCGAACTTCACCGGTCAGACCCACTTCGCCAAAGATGACATCATAGGGCTTGGTCGGAATATCGCGGAAGCTGGAGGCAATGCTGACGGCAATCGCCAGATCCACCGCCGGCTCATCCAGCTTGACGCCCCCGGCTGCGTTCAGGTATGCGTCCTGCGTCTGGAGGAACATGCCCATTCGCTTCTCCAGAACGGCGATGATCAGATTCATCCGGTGATGATCGACCCCGGTACCCATTCGTCTTGGCGAAGGAAAATGGGTGGTTGAGATCAGCGCCTGCAGTTCCACAAGCACCGGCCGCGTGCCCTCCATGCTCGCCACCACCGTCGAGCCGGCCACGCCGAGCGGACGCTCCGACAAGAACAGCTCGGAAGGATTGCCGACCTCGCGCAGCCCATCCTCGCCCATTTCGAAAATGCCGATTTCATTCGTCGAGCCGAATCGATTCTTAACGGCGCGCAGCACGCGGTACGTGTGATGCCGCTCGCCTTCGAAATACAGCACGCAATCCACCATATGCTCCAACATGCGCGGTCCAGCAATGGCCCCTTCCTTGGTCACATGGCCAACGAGAACCGTGGCGATGCCCTTCACCTTGGCTAGGCGCATAAACCGGGATGTGCATTCGCGCACCTGAGCTACACTGCCAGGCGCACTCGTCACCTCCGGCAGATAAACCGTCTGAATGGAGTCGATGACAACAAAGCCCGGCTGCACGCTCTCGATCGCCTCTTCAATCGCCTCCAGGTTCGTCTCGCACAGCACGAACAGCTCTTCGGACAGCGCCCCGAGCCGATCAGCACGAAGCTTGGTCTGGCGGACCGATTCCTCTCCCGATATATACAGCACCCGCACACCACTCTGTGCCAAACGGTTCGAGGCCTGGAGCAGCAGCGTGGACTTACCGATCCCGGGATCCCCGCCGACAAGCACAAGGGAGCCGGGAACGAGCCCGCCGCCGAGAACACGATTCAGCTCCGTAATCCCGGTCTGGATACGGGGTTCCTTGCCACTCTCTATATTTATGATCGAAAGAGGTTTTTCTTTACTATGAAAAAGAGGGGAGTTCCTCCCCTGGGTCTTGACAACTGTCTCGGTCTCCTCCACCATGGAATTCCATGATTGGCAGCCCGGACATTTACCGTACCATTTAGGGGCTTCATAGCCGCATTCAGTACAAGTAAATTTCGTCTTAGTTTTGGCCATGAATGTCTCCTTTATCACGTTCGGTCATTGTCGGATTCCGTAAAAGACTGCAAAATCAGACATTACTCAAAGTTTACCATTGAACACAATTCATCGTAAAGACTATTCAGTAACTTTAGGTGCCTATACCCATGGTTTTATAAGGAAGTTGTCCCTATTGTTGATTTCGGTGTGGCGGCACACTTTTTTTAGCTATAATTAACCGTTGTTTAACAAATTTGTCTATCGCCGTCGGATTTAGGATGATCGTTGCATAACACACGTTAGAAAAGTGCAAACACATTTGCGCAAGTATACGCAGAGGAACCTGGCTGATCCCGATAAAAAAGCATGAGCGCCCAAGGACGAATCCCCCCGGACGCTCAGTGCAGTTCTTCTATTCAATCGATCTATATGATCATTCCGCTTCGGCAGCGGCTGTTACTTTGCCTGTCTTGCGAACGACCAGTTCGCCGTTCTCCTCGTCGATGACCACCGAGTCGCCTTTGACCACATTGCCCTTCAGCAGTTCCTCGGACAACCGGTCCTCAACATGCTTCTGCAGTGCCCGGCGGAGCGGACGAGCACCGAAGGCCGGATCGTACCCTTCCTTGGCAATGAAGCTCTTCGCTTTGTCGGTCAGCTCGAATTCCACGTTGAATTCCAGCAGCCGTTTGCGCAGCTCGTCGGACATCAGCGTCACAATTTCGGCGATGTGCTTCTCTTCGAGCGAGTGGAACACGATGATCTCGTCGATCCGGTTCAGGAACTCCGGACGGAAGCTCTTCTTCAGCTCATCCATCACTTTGCCCTTCATGTTGTTGTAGTCGCGTCCGGCATCGCTCGCGGCGGTGAAGCCAAGCGTCGAGTTGCGCTTGATCGCCTCTGCGCCCACGTTGGACGTCAGAATGATCAGCGTATTCCGGAAATCGACCACGCGGCCCTTGGAATCGGTCAGACGACCATCCTCAAGCACTTGGAGCAGGATGTTGAACACTTCCGGGTGAGCCTTCTCGATCTCATCGAGCAGCACAACGGAATACGGCTTGCGGCGAACCTTCTCGGTCAGCTGGCCGCCTTCTTCGTAACCAACATATCCCGGAGGCGCTCCGACGAGACGCGCAGTGGAGTGCTTCTCCATATACTCGGACATATCGATCCGAACCACGGCGTTCTCGTCGCCGAACATCGCTTCGGCCAGCGCACGAGCCAGCTCCGTCTTCCCGACGCCTGTAGGGCCGAGGAAGATGAAGGAGCCCATCGGGCGCTTCGGATCCTTCAGACCGGCGCGCGCACGGCGCACAGCACGGCTGACGGCTCTCACCGCTTCCTCTTGGCCGATGACGCGGCTGTGGAGAATCTCCTCCAGCTTCAGCAAACGTTCGGTCTCTTCTTCCTTCAGCTTGTTGACCGGAATGCCGGTCCAGTTGGCTACAACGTCCGCGATATCCTCAGGGGTTACCTCGGAGTCCGTGCGGCCTTGCTTCTCTTTCCACTGATTCTTCGTAATTTCAAGCTCTTCACGAAGCTTCTGTTCCGTATCGCGAAGCGCGGCAGCCTTCTCGAATTCCTGGCTTTGGACCGCGGCGTCCTTCTCCTTGCGGATATCCTCCAGACGCGCTTCCTGATCCTTCAGGTTCGGCGGAATCGTGTACGTATGCAGACGGACTTTCGATCCGGCCTCATCGATCAGGTCAATCGCTTTATCCGGCAGGAAGCGGTCTGTAATGTAACGGTCCGACAATTTTACCGCTTCCTCGATTGCTTCATCCGTTATTTTCACACGGTGATGCGCTTCGTAACGGTCACGCAGTCCGTACAGGATCTGGATCGCTTCCTCCGGAGACGGCTGATCGACCGTAATCGGCTGGAAGCGGCGCTCCAGGGCTGCGTCTTTCTCGATATATTTGCGATATTCGTCCAGCGTCGTTGCACCGATGCACTGCAATTCGCCCCGAGCAAGGGACGGCTTCAAAATGTTCGATGCATCAATGGCGCCTTCCGCACCGCCAGCGCCGATCAGCGTATGCAGCTCATCGATGAACAGAACGATGTTGCCGGCCTGACGAATTTCATCCATGATTTTTTTCAGACGGTCCTCGAACTCGCCCCGGTATTTCGTGCCTGCCACGACAGAGCCCATATCGAGTGTCATGACCCGCTTGTCGCGAAGCGTCTCCGGAATTTCATTGTTGATGATCCGCTGCGCCAGCCCTTCGGCAATCGCCGTTTTACCAACGCCCGGCTCACCGATGAGCACCGGATTATTCTTCGTACGACGGCTGAGCACCTGAATGACACGCTCGATTTCCTTGCTGCGGCCGATGACAGGGTCCAGATTGCCTTCCTTGGCAATGGCCGTCAAATCCCGGGCCAGACTATCCAGCGTCGGTGTGCTGACGTTCTGTGGCGTTCCGTGATGGCTCGACACGGCTTCGCTGCTTCCGAGCAGCTGAAGCACCTGCTGGCGCGCCTTGTTCAGGCTGATGCCGAGGTTGTTCAGCACGCGTGCTGCGACGCCTTCTCCTTCACGGATCAGACCGAGCAGAATATGCTCAGTCCCTACATAAGTATGGCCTAATTTGCGAGCCTCATCCATCGAGAGCTCAATGACTTTTTTGGCGCGAGGCGTATAAGCAATATTCGTCGGCTGCTCCTGTCCGCGTCCGATCAGGCTCTCCACTTCGTCCTGGATTTTCTCCAGTCCAAGGCCAAGGCCAATCAGCGCTTTCGCTGCGATACCGTCCCCTTCACGGATGAGTCCGAGCAGGATATGTTCTGTTCCAATATTGTTGTGGCCCAGACGAACGGCCTCTTCCTGAGCGAGTGCCAGCACCTTTTGCGCACGTTCTGTAAATCTGCCAAACATCATCGTATTGCACCTCCATGTTCGATTCGTATCGTTATTATCGTATTGCAGTTCAATTCATATCATTAACTACAAGTATGACCAAGCGTTTCCCGGATCAGTTTCGCCCGGTACACATCCCGCTCCGAAGGATTCATGTTCTCGCCGAACGTCTTCTGCAGAAAGCCGGGCTGTGTCTTCACATTCAGCTCATTCATGACCGAGCTTGGCGGTCCTTCCAGAATGCCCAGATCCACCCCGAGCCGGACATCCGACAAGCGCTGTGCCGCTTCCTTCGAATCCATGACCGCCGCATAGGACAGAATGCCGTAGGAACGCATCACCCGGTCCGTAATCCGGATCTTGGATTCATTCAGAAGCCGCTCTCTGGCGTTCTTCTCATGTTCTATGATCTGAAGCACGACACTGTGCAGATTTTCGATAATTTCGGCCTCGGTCTGCCCGAGCGTAATCTGGTTCGAAATCTGGAACAGGTTGCCCAGCGCCTCACTGCCTTCTCCGTAAATCCCTCGGACCGTCAACCCTACCTGCGACACCGCCGACAGAATCCGGTTGATCTGCTGCGTCATGACCAGCGCCGGCAAATGCATCATCACCGAAGCCCGAAGCCCGGTGCCGACATTCGTCGGACAGCTGGTCAAGTAGCCCCGCTTGTCATCAAAGGCATAATCGACTCTGGACTCGAATATATCATCCAGCGCCGATGCCCGCTCCCAGGCTTCATGAACCTGAAAGCCGGGGTACAGGCATTGAATGCGGAGATGATCCTCCTCGTTGATCATAATGCTTACCGATTCATCATCTGTCAGCACCACAGCGCCGTTGCGGGACTCGCTGGCCAGATTCGGACTGATCAGATGCTTCTCAACGAGCACCTGTTTGTCCAGATCGTTAATCTCATTTAACGGTATGACATGCAGCACGCCGAAGTCGTTCAACAGCTGCTCATCCTCGATGACTTTGGTCAGGCGCTCAAGCACTTCACCGGACTGCTGGTTCGTTGCCAACAGCGGGAAAGGAAGATGCTGAAGGTTGCGGGCTACCCGGACGCGAGTGCTAATGACAATGTCGGAGTCCTGACCGCTTCCACGCATCCATTCGCTGAGCGCATGTTCCGTAAACCGAAGATTGGACATCACGCAATCCCTCCTACTTCAAGTCCAGTTTCATTGGCTCATCGCTCACGAAGCGCTAACCTTGAGCCATGTTCTTCTCGAGCTCTCGAATTTGATCCCGGATTTCGGCCGCAGCCTCAAACTCTTCACGCACGATCCGATATTGAAGTTCCTTCTTCAATTCGTCGAGTCTGCGCTTGATCTTGATCCGGCCGCCGCTGCGCTTCGGCACTTTGCCGATATGCGCCGTATTCCCATGAACGCGCTTGAACAGCGGGTCCAGACGATCCGAGAAGTAGTTGTAGCAGGAGCTGCAGCCGAAGCGTCCGACCTTACTGAACTGGGAGTAGGTCATGCCGCATTCTTCACACCGCAGAGATTGTGCCGATATCGCACCTGGCGTCTGCCCTTTTCCGGAAGGATCCAGATCCAGGAGGCCCGACAACAAACTGTGTATAGAAAAACCATTCGACGTTCCGGGGATCAATTCCCCTTTTTCTCGGGCACAGAATTCACAAAAATGAAATTCTGTTTTCTCCCCGTTCACAATTTTGGTGAAATGGAGCGTTGCTGGCCGTTTGCCGCATTCCTGGCATAACATATCACATGCCTCCTTAACAGACAGACTCACTTACCTAATAAAGATACAAGCATGGCCTTCATAATCCGGGCTCTCAGCTCATCCCGATAAGGAAGCTTGACGTTCAGGCACTCCCGAGAAATTGCGGCGCGCATCAAGCAAGCCTCCCGCTTGGTGAGCAACCGGGCTTCCTCAAGCTGATAAATCAGCCCCTCTGCCACCGTCTGGTCAATCATATTGCCAATCGTGTGGTTAAGATGCTTATGAAGCGCCGAATGCTGCGGCAATTCGATACGCTGTATACGAATATAGCCGCCGCCTCCGCGC
The DNA here is from genome assembly GCF_038000405.1 of Paenibacillus sp. FSL M8-0334. Taxonomy (NCBI): domain Bacteria; kingdom Bacillati; phylum Bacillota; class Bacilli; order Caryophanales; family Paenibacillaceae; genus Paenibacillus; species Paenibacillus sp. FSL M8-0334. The sequence continues at coordinate 2,916,081 of NZ_JBBOCH010000001.1, read as the reverse complement.
TTGCTCTCCACGAGAAACCCCTTCTCGAGCGTGAACCGTGTGCTGATGACATAATTGATCTGGGATGGCACGCATGAGAACTGCTCCGCCAGATCATTCCGCTGGATCTCAACGGTTCCTTCCGGGCTTTCCTGTATAATGCTCTTTAGGTATTGTTCGATAATATCAGAGATATTACGCATTGTCTGTTCATCCTCCACTGCTTGAAACGTAAAGATGGATAGGGATCTTACACGTCCGCACAGAGCCTTGCTTATAGGTTGAATTAACCATAATCAAAAACTGCGAACCCTTCGTTGACTTTGACTTTCTTTGACTTTAACTTTATTATAGCACATTTTTTTATTTTGCCAAGGGCTTTCTATTATGATGTTCCATTCACGCCTCACATCATTATTGTACCCCATTTCCAGCCTGTTTATAGCCCTGAAGGCAGCCTTCCGCTCACAGCCCCCTGTACACACAAAAGAGCATCCCCCAATCCTTATGGCAAGGACGGGAATGCTCTTGATCTATGTGCTGCTGTTCAACTCCTAGTGCCGGGCCGACCCCGGACAATAACCGGGAGCCATCGACAGAACTGGAGGTCTTACAGATCATAGGTGATCAAATAATGCTGGAGCTCCGTGTTGTAGTAGCCAATGCTGTACTCTATAATCGAGCCTTCGGCATCATAGGAGGAGCGGAGCCTTTTCAGAAGCGGTGTGCCCGGCTTCACCCCGAGCAGCCGTTCGGTCTCCTCCTGCGCCGGTGCAACCGTGAACCGGTCACGGAATTGCTCCAGCGTGATTCTGCTCTCTTCAATCCGGTCATATAGTGAGGGAAGCTCGCTTTGATCAAGCTCCTCCCCCAGGTCAACTCTGGATGAAATATAATGAATATAGTGAATGTACGGTTGACCGTCCAGCAAATACAGGCGCTCAATATACCGGCAGCGTTCGCCGAATTTCTCGTACAATTCGGTGCCCGGCTCCGGCTGCGTCCAGCCAAAGCTCAGGTGCTGCTTCTGGATCTGATGACCTTCCTCGACCAGAATCTCGGTGAAGCGTTTGCCCTTGGACAGCTTAGAAAAAGAGGTGTTGCGGATCACAATGGTGCCCACGCCGCTTCGCTTGTCCACATAACCTTCCTGGTACAGCTCCTGGATTGCGTTGCGGATCGTCATCTTGCTGACGTTGAATTCCCGCTCCAGCTGCGGCTCGGACGGAATATGGGACCCGAGCGGATAGACGCCGTGCAGAATGCGGTCTTTTATAATTTTTTTGATCTGCAAATATAGCGGACCGTTCTTCCGTGTAATCGTCATCTCTGATCTTACCTTTCAACATCTGACATGTGCTCATTCATCGCCTGGACAATCTCGCGCTCATTGGCCGTAGGCGTATCCCCGGTCACGGTATGCGCAAGCATTCCGGCAGCGGCTGCGAACTCTACGGTTCGCTTCGGGTCATACCCTTCAAGGGTGCCGTGAATTATGCCGCTTGCATACGCATCCCCGGCCCCGATCCGGTCGTGAACCGAGAAGGTGAGTTGCTTCGAATATTCGAAAGCGCCCCCCGTATAAATATATCCCTGCAAAGAATGCGTATTATCGCCGTTAATGCTGCGATGAGTGCCGGCTGCAACCTTTATATCATACTTGGTTGCCGCCTGTGGAATCAACTCCTCCAGCTGCGCCCGGCGTTCCGTCTTCGTCGTGGTCAGTCCCAGGATGTACATCGCATCCTTCTCATTCATGAACACCACATCCGCCAAGGACAGCATCTCTTCATAATGCGGTCTGGCATAAGCATAGCGGTCCGTCCCCCACAAGGAAGGCCGATAATTGCAGTCAAAGACCACCTTGCCGCCGCGGGCCTTGACGGCACGGGCGAGGCTTTTCATTTGAGAGCGTACCTGATCATTCATCGCAAGCGTAATCCCGCAAAAATGCACCAGATCAATGCTGTCAGCGATCGCTTCAAAGTCGTAGACATCGTCTCCCGCGGTGTTGAAGCTGCTGCCGAGCCGGTCGGTGTAAGTGACCCTGCCCGGACGGACGCCAAAGCCGTTCTCCAGAAAATACATGCCGATATATTTGCCAGCCCTGCTGACCAATCCGGTATGGATGCCAAGCTTACGCAGGTAGGCCAAGGCTGCCTCCCCGAGCGGATTATCCGGCAGCGTGCTGATCAGATAACCGGTATGTCCGAGGCGCGACAGCGCAGACGCAATATTGACACCCGTTCCCGAGAAGGAATAATTCAGATGACTCTCCTGTGCCAAGGATGCGTAGCCCGGAACCTGAAGCCGCATCATGACCTCGCCGAACGCAGCGATAACCTTAGGCATACTGATCCACCAGCGCTTTAAGTTTCTGATGCAGCTCTTGAACATCACTCACGATCGTATCTCCGCTCGCGGCGTCGATGATGGACGAGTAGACGTGCGGAATGACCTGCTGTACCCCGGCTTCCAGTGCGATGCGGACAATCGCTTCAAAGTTGTCCTTGTCGATGCCGCCGGTCGGCTCAAGCGCAAAGCCCTCCTCGGCACATGCCTTAGCAACTGCTCGATACTCATCTTCGAGTTTAAGCCCCTGCATCGGGAAGTATTTCAGGGCATTGCCCCCCATATCACGCACAAGAGCAATTGCCGCCTTAACCGGCACAACCGCATGCTCGCTGTTAGCCGCGCTATACGGCCCCGTGGAGATATTCACATAGCCGACCTGTCCGGACGGGGACACCAGGCTGTTGATCCAGCCGTCAGCACCGTTAAGATTGGCCCGGGTGGCTCCTACCGCCGGGAATACCTGATTGATATGCGTGCCCGGGTAGCTTTTTACAATCTCGGCCACGACAGCGGCCTGACGATTGTCGCCTGCCCCAAGACCGATGGACACGGCATCTTCAATCGCTGCCCCGTACTCCTTCATCGCAGCTACCCCTTCCTGCACAGTGGGATAATTTTTCGAGAGAACGCCAACGAGCACATATCCTTCCGCCGCTTCGAATACTTCTTTTGCATTCTGAATGCTGCCAGCCAGGACGTTCAGCGCAGTCCGGTTCTTGTACAATCTGTTATCGATGTTTGCCATAATTATTTGCCTCCTGCTATTTGCTGAATTCTTGAAATAATGACCTGCAAATCGTCTCCCGCCAAAGAGCGCGGATCGATATCGAAATAACCCTGACGCACGCCGTAGTCCCTCGTGTAGATGGCAATTGCGCCCTCGCGGAGCTGATCGTTCATCTCCTTGGCTGTCACGCCTGCCTCATCCGGATTCACCTTCACCCGGCCCCGGAATATCGCACGTCCTGCCTCATCCTGCACAATCGCAACCTCGATGCCCGAGAGAGCAGACAGCCCCTTCAGGGCTTCCAGCGCGGCCTTCTCCTGCTCACTCTTGTCTTCCTTGACGATGTATTCATCCAGCGCCTGCAGCAAGCCAAACGTGGTCTCTTTGCCCACCTTCATGCTGCGACCAATGCCGTGAAGCTGTACCTTCACCCATTCGATATACTGACGCTTGCCGCCCACGATGCCGGAGGTGGGCCCTTCAATCGCTTTCGACCCGCTGTATATAGCCAGATCGCCGTACTTCACATATTTATGGATGTCTTCCTCGGCTGCCGCATCGATGATCAGCGGAATGTCATGCGCCCGTGCCACCTCGGCGGCTTCCTCAACCGATATCATATTCTTCTGAACACAGTGATGGGACTTCACATATAAAATAGCCGCGGTATGCTCGCCGATGGCCTCCTCAATATGCTCCTTGCGGCCTTCATTGGCATACCCCACCTCAACGACTTTGCCGCCGCCAAGGTATACCATCGTCTCTACCGGCGCCCCATACTGAACATTATGCCCTTTGAGCATGATGATCTCATTGTTCGCGATCGGTTCTTGATGCAGCCTGTCGCTTCGTCTGCGGTTGCCCTGGGTCACAATCGCCGCCACGGACAGCGCGATGCCGCTGGAAGCCGAGTTCACCACGACCGCAGCCTCCGATCCAAGGATACGGGCGATGTAGTCGCCAGCTTTGTCCACCAGATCGGCAATTTCCACATAACTCTGTCCGCCGATTCTCATCGCTTCCATGACCGTATCCGTCGGGGCTGACACCCCGAGAATGCTCATGCGCCCGCTCGCATTAACAACTCGCTTCAATCCGTATTTAGCATGCAGTGAATGATCCATGGACCACAACTCCTTTTGGCTCAATATATCGTTTGGCAATTCTCGTCTCTCCCTCGGAGTCCGTCAGTTCAATATCCCCCTCGGTGACGGTAAACAGCGTCAGATGCGCAGGATCCCCAACCTGGATCCGCCCAAGCTCAGGCCTTCCCAGCCAGACGGCTGCTGCTTCAGTCACTGCTGCAATCACTTCGTTCAGGCTGTAGCCCAGCAGCAAAAACTTGGACATCACATGAGCCAGACTGTACACCGGGCCGTTCAACCGGTTACCTCTGTAAATATCCGAACTGATCGTGTTCGGGGCAATCCCGTGTCTTCTGGCAAATTCGGCGACCCGGAAGGAGAAGCTGGCAGTTCCATGCCCGACGTCCAGATGTACCCCGCGCGCAATAGCTTCCTGAAGCGCCGGCAACGGGTTACCATCCGGGGTGAACAGATTGTTCGCCTTCCCGTTCAAGTAATGGGTAACGATGTCGCCCTTCTCCAGCAGGGAAATGACCTGTTCAATCCCGGGAGGGCCTGAGCCGATATGCACCATCAGCGGCAGCGATGTATCAAGCGACAGCTTCCTCGCCCGCCGCAGCGGCTCCACTCCTTGCTCCTTAACGACGCTCCGGCTAATCCTTGCCTTCAGTCCGACAATTATATCCCGGTAAGACCCGAGCGCTTCCATGACGCGCTCAGCATCAATCCAGTCCAGATTCGACAGCTCATCAATGCGCTCCAGCCCGATGTGCGAAATGTTCAGGAATGCGAGCACGTTGGTCTTGGCCCGCGCTGCATCCTGCGCCAGTTCTCCGATACGGTCTGCACCGCAGCTGCCTGCGTCTACAATGGTGGCTACCCCTTGCTTGACGCCAATCTCATCAATTTCGTCACCGTAGGGATCCAATCCGGGAACCGCATGCACATGCATATCGATCCAGCCGCTGGAGACATACTGTCCCGAGCCGTCATACACTTTATCCCCCTGGGCCGAGTTAGCCGGGGTTATAGCCGCAATCCGGCCGTTCTCAACGACAATATCCATTGATGTACCCTGTACCGTCTGGACATTGCGAATTACGAGTTGCTTTTCCAAGATGGCCTCATCCCTTCCTTTCCCATTCCCTGTTGCAATTCCTATACTGACTGTCCTGAGCCATTTGCTTAATGAATCCGTTCCAGTTACTGCTATCCATCTTACTGTCTTCCCTAGCATAGCATAGATTCATAGCGATGTGAATATAACGTTATAATGTTTGATGGTAAAAGAAATGGCAAGCTCGGCCCATTCGGTCACCGAGCTTGCCTTCGTTGTCTATTTTTAAAACCCATATTTCGTAATAACCGCGACTTGCTCAGGCTGCTACCTTCCGTTCAATCAGATATGCTGTTGCATACAGGAGGAGGATGGAGACTATAACTTCAAGTATCGCATCCCCCCAGGACTGACCCACCGGGCCAAGTTGAAAGAACACTCCTTCTTCGTTAATAGACCCGCTTTGCGACCAGTATCCATCTCCAAACAGCTTTTGGGACACCCATCCGATGATAGAGTGCAGCACAAGGAATGTAAGGATGCCGATCCAGACTCCGGCTCTACTTGATGTAGTTCTAGATACTGCAGTAGCAAAGAAAATCGTCAGCATCAGGAAGATAAAGTTCCAAACGAGCATGATCAGTGCCTTCAGGTAGTCCCAATTATCGAAAACGGTGTGGAATGCCAAGCTGGAATCGTGAAGACCAAGCAGGTTGAAGTACATCCACAAGTGAAGCAGAACCACTGCACCTAAGCACAGCACACCGAGACACCCCATCAGCAAGGGGGACAGAATCGACCATATGGAATGGAGGGGGAGCAGACGCCGCTGATAGCTCTTGATGTTATAGTCGAAGGTTTTCACCACAAGCACTACCATTAGCACACCAACGGAGCTGTAGGCCATGATACCGAGACCCAGCATAGCGGCCGGAAGCCATCCCCACATGAATCCCATGACCATGATGGCGATTTGAGCAATGATCAGAACTACGAGTGCTCCTAGCACCGTGGTAGAGTTGCGTTTCCAGTCGTATTTCAGAAGCCTTATCATTCCGCGAACACCCCTTTGAACATCTCATCTACACTTTTTCCATGCTTCATGCGGATATTCTCAACTTCATCATGCAGCACAATTTCACCATTTCGTATAAACACAACTTCATCAAATATTCGTTCAATGTCCCTTACAAGATGTGTGGAAATGATCAGTGAGCTGTCCTCATTATAGAACTCCACAATCGCGTCCAGAATTTTGCCTCTGGCTACCGGGTCCACCCCTCCGATCGGTTCATCCAGCATATACAGCCGGGCATTGCGGGACAGTGCCAGCGTCAGCTGCAGTCTCTCATTCATCCCTTTGGACAGCGCGCTGATTCGATCGTTAAGCTGAATATTCATAAATTCCAGCATGTTGTGTGCCTTCTGGACATCGAAGTCCTGGTAGAAATCCTGAAAAAATGCGACCGCATCCGACACCTTCATCCATGCTTCCGTCAGCGGCCGGTCCGGCATGAACGAGACGATAGACTTGGTATCAAGCCCGACCGGGGTTCCGCTGATCGTCACATGGCCTGAGGAGGGCTGCAGCAGTCCGGCGGCAATCTTCATAAAGGTGCTCTTTCCGCTCCCGTTGGTCCCCAGCAGTCCGATGATTTTTCCGCTGCCAATGTTCAGGGATACGTTGTTAAGAGCTGTTCTTCCTCGCATATATACTTTACTGACATGGTCGAATTGAAGCAGTTGATCCATGCTGTACATTCTCCCTTCTCCTATTACCGGTTATGGTTTCACCGCATCGGTTACGATCGCTACGATGTCTTGCTCTTCAAAGCCCAGCTCCTGCATGCCTTTGATGAAATTCTCCAGCAGTTCGCCAGCCATCTCTTTTTTTATCGTCATAATTTTCTCTTCCTCACTGGTTACGAATCGGCCCAAGCCGCGACGTGTTTCCACGATACCTTCACGCTCCAATTCTTGAAAGGTTCGCTGCACTGTATTCGGATTGATTTGCAGCTCTGCTGCAAGCTCACGGACAGATGGAATTTTATCACCGGGCCGAAGCTTTCCGATCACGATTTCTTTCTTCAGGTAAGTCATAATTTGCAAATAGATCGGCAGGTTATTATCGAACTCAATACTCATGCTCCCGTTACTCCTTTCGGCCACTCTTCCCTACATGCACCTATACTAGCGTTGTTTGCACTAGCTCATTTTCCTAGGCGACATCCCGTTTATTAAACGTGATAAATCCAGCCATAAGAAAGAAGAGAAGGTATGCAGCGAGAACAATAATAGAAAACATTAAACTCATGCCCGGAAATACTGATCCGGCGCCTCCATCATACATGGACAGATCGACGTTGAAAAACAGCAAATATTTGGACCAGCTATATCTGGCTAGCAGCTGGACGGCGAGGCTTTCCGCCACGATCATAAACATGCCGATACCGATGGCCGATCCTGTGGATCGGGTGAGAATGCCAGCTGTGAAGGCCAAAGTCACATAGACGGCAGTATACACCAAGTTGTAAACGCCGGCCCTAAGCACCTCACTGAACGTAGTCGCCCCGGCCCCATCCCCCGGGCCAAACACAATTTGTCCGGTCAATACAGCAATCACTCCGAGAAAAACAACAAGCGTTGCGGAGTAGATCAGCACCATGACATATTTCGACGCCAGAATCTTGGTCCGCGTCTGCGCCCGAATCAGCAAAAACTTGATCGTGCCCATGCTGTGCTCCTTCGAAACGGTGCCGGCCGTCATAACAATCGCAAGCAGTGTCAGCATGGCCCCCATACCTCTTGTCGACAGCGCCATCTCCGCAAAACCATAGCCATCCGCCGAACCCTGCGCGAACTCGGACAGAATAAACGCCACAAAAATGACCATCCCTGCCAGCAAAAGATACGGTATAAAGAAGCTGCGTTTCTTAAACATTTTCAACCACTCATTCCAGAGCAAATACCCAAAGCTACGCAATGCGATTCCCTCCTGTCCATTTCAGGAACTCATCCTCAAGCGAGGACTTGCACTCTTCTATGCGGTAGACTCTTACTCTTGCTGCAGACAAGGAATCCACAAGTGAAGGGATATCCTCCTCTGGGAGCTGTACTGTGACTGTCCCGTTATCCGGCTGCGCGTCCAGCACCTGGATCCCTTGATGAAGCTTCGCTGTCTGCTGTGCCAGCTCGACATCGTTTACTCGTAGCGAGATCATCACCTGCTGCTGAACATTATCCGCCGAATGCTCACCAATCAAGCGCTCGGTTAACAGCTTGCCCTCCTGAATGACTACAACCCGGCTGCACATCAATTCCATCTCCGACAGAAGATGACTTGAGACGAGTATGGATATGCCCTCTTCCTTAGCAATCTTCTTCAAGTAATCTCGCATTTCGCGAATGCCTGCCGGATCCAGTCCGTTCGTCGGCTCATCCAGAATCAGGATGGAAGGGCTGTGCAGCAATGCCTGGGCGATCCCAAGCCGCTGACGCATCCCTAACGAGTAGGCGCGGACCTTCTTATGAATCGCATCCTGCAGTCCGACCAGCTTCACCACTTCCATAATCCTTCCGATGCTCACACCCTCGGCCATGCGTTGATACTGTCTCAAGTTGTCATAGCCGCTCATGTATGGATAGAACTCGGGATTCTCGATAATCCCACCGATGTAACGAATTGCATTTACAAAATCCTTCTTAATACTATGCCCCTGGACGAACACATCACCGCTGGTCATTTCAATCAGGCCTACAATCATCCGGATGGTTGTTGTCTTGCCTGCACCGTTAGGGCCTAGCAAACCTACAACCTCCCCCCGGTAAATATCAAAGGTCAGCCCGTCGACAATCTTTCGATTGCCGATCGCTTTCGTCACGCCTGCTACTGACAGAACCGCTTGGCTGGTTTCCGAGACCGCCATTGCTGCATTTCCGGCTCCCCCGTGCGCCTCCCGCTCGGCGGGCGCATATGATCCGTTCATGTTTCCACTCCTCATCCGTGTTGGTGTCATAGTTAAATAGTACACTAGTGTTTTGGTATTGTAAATAGTTGTTTTTATAAAAAATTTGACATCTATGCTGAATAGGATTAATCTATTTCATATAACCTTATGGTTATATTTTATTCAGGAAGGAGATACTGGATGAGCGATATATACCGGGCTATATCCGATCCCATCCGAAGACAGATTCTGAATATGTTAGCTGAACGGGAACTTCCCCAATTGGAGATTGTAAAGTCGTTTACCATCTCACAGCCTGCAATTAAGAAACACCTTGCTATTTTGTTAGAAGAGAAGCTTGTACTCGAGCGACGGGAAGGTAAATATTGCTTTTACCGATTAAATACCCCTGTTTTCGAAGTAGAGTATCAGCGTCTTCAGAATGAAATCGGACGTATTCTGGACAACAAGCTGAATCGATTGAAACAATATCTTGAGGAGGAGTCTTAGTATGGGAAACATTTTTAACCATGTCAAAAGAGAGATTCTGATCCGCTCGACACCAGAACGAGCATGGAGCGCATTAACCGATCCCGAGGAGCGAAACCGCTGGGAGACACGTCATTGTCGAATCGACCTGACCGTAGGAGGGATTGTCGAACTGGATTATGGGTGGGGCGTCTCTTACCGAGGTAAGATCGTTGAGCTGATTCCATACAAGAAGCTGGCCCTTCAGAACGAAGCCGGAGAGTTCACAATATGGACGCTCGAAGAGCATGCTGATGGAACACTGGTCGCGATTGAATACACTGGACACTGGGCCAGTGAACAAGAGTATATGATGATGGACAATATGGCGTTTGGTACGTATCGTTTTATGCAGAATATGAAATATGTGCTTGAGGATAGCAAAGACATCCGCTCTTCCTTCTGGACTAGTTGGATCGGTGTTCAGCATTATACATACCAGGATCACGAAGTGTCTGGCACCAAGGTCCTCGAGGTTATTCCTAATACGTCTGCAGATGGCATTATCGAGGCAGGTGATGTCATAGTGCAGGCGGATGATCATTGTATCCAGAACTATGACCAACTCGAGGAAAAAGTAACCTCTATGCAGCCCGGGGATCCTACACGCTAACATGGATCAGAAACGGACAGCCGATGCAGACGACGCTCACCGTCTTGCCTTACGGTCAACGGACACCAGCCGAGAGAACTTAGTTTATACCTGTCTGGCGGCAGAGTTCCCCCATATTCTTCATGCAAAAATTTGAGCCGACTACTCCATACTCAATAATAATTAGACTGACTACATGAATTTCATTTCCTTAACCATTCATGCTGTAAATAATAAAGCCCGTTATCGAATATTCGATAACGGGCTTTATTCGGTTGTTCGCCTGGCAACGTCCTACTCTCCCGGGACCCTTCGGTCCAAGTACCATCGGCGCTGGAGGGCTTAACGGTCGTGTTCGGTATGGGTACGCGTGGAACCCCTCCGCTATCGCCACCAGACATGATTTTTCGAAGCTTCCGCTTCTCAAAATCGCTGCGAGAAAATATCAATCCTTATAAAGGACATGCAGCTTGATTTCAGATGTTTTGATCACCTGAAAACTAGATACGAAACGATTTGCGTTATATTATCCGTAGCATACCCCAATGTTGTATCGGGGTTAGCATATGCTTCCGTAGCGAGCTTTACTTCGTAAAGCTTGTAGGATAAGCCCTCGACCGATTAGTATTGGTCAGCTCCATGCATTGCTGCACTTCCACCTCCAACCTATCTACCTCGTCGTCTTCAAGGGGTCTTACGAATTGGGAAATCTCATCTTGAGGGGGGCTTCACGCTTAGATGCTTTCAGCGCTTATCCCTTCCGTACGTAGCTACCCAGCCGTGCTCCTGGCGGAACAACTGGTGCACCAGCGGTACGTCCATCCCGGTCCTCTCGTACTAAGGACAGCTCCTCTCAAATTTCCTACGCCCACGACAGATAGGGACCGAACTGTCTCACGACGTTCTGAACCCAGCTCGCGTACCGCTTTAATGGGCGAACAGCCCAACCCTTGGGACCTACTTCAGCCCCAGGATGCGATGAGCCGACATCGAGGTGCCAAACCTCCCCGTCGATGTGGACTCTTGGGGGAGATAAGCCTGTTATCCCCAGGGTAGCTTTTATCCGTTGAGCGATGGCCCTTCCATGCGGTACCACCGGATCACTAAGCCCGACTTTCGTCCCTGCTCGACTTGTTGGTCTCGCAGTCAAGCTCCCTTATGCCTTTGCACTCTTCGAATGATTTCCAACCATTCTGAGGGAACCTTGGGGCGCCTCCGTTACTCTTTAGGAGGCGACCGCCCCAGTCAAACTGCCCACCTGACACGGTCCCTGTACCCGATAAGGGCACCAGGTTAGAACCTAGATACGATCAGGGTGGTATCCCAACGGCGCCTCCACCCAAGCTGGCGCTCAGGTTTCCTAGGCTCCCACCTATCCTGTACAGATCGTACCCAAATTCAATATCAAGCTGCAGTAAAGCTCCATGGGGTCTTTCCGTCTTGTCGCGGGTAACCTGCATCTTCACAGGTATTAAAATTTCACCGGATCTCTCGTTGAGACAGCGCCCAAGTCGTTACGCCATTCGTGCGGGTCAGAATTTACCTGACAAGGAATTTCGCTACCTTAGGACCGTTATAGTTACGGCCGCCGTTTACTGGGGCTTCGGTTCACAGCTTCGGATTGCTCCTAACCGCTCCCCTTAACCTTCCAGCACCGGGCAGGCGTCAGCCCGTATACTTCGCCTTACGGCTTCGCACAGACCTGTGTTTTTGCTAAACAGTCGCTTGGGCCTTTTCACTGCGGCCCCCTCGGGCTATTCACCCTACCGAGGCACCCCTTCTCCCGAAGTTACGGGGTCATTTTGCCGAGTTCCTTAACGAGAGTTCTTCCGCGCGCCTTAGAATTCTCTTCTCGCCTACCTGTGTCGGTTTGCGGTACGGGCACCTTCACCTGACTAGAGGCTTTTCTTGGCAGTGTGAGATCATGACCTTCGCTACTGTAATTTTCACTCCCCATCACAGCCCAGCCTTACGATGTGCGGATTTGCCTACACATCAGCCTCACTGCTTGGACGGACATCCATCAGTCCGCGTCACTACCCTCCTGCGTCCCCCCATCGTTCATAACGGTTTATGGTGGTACAGGAATTTCAACCTGTTGTCCTTCGACTACGCCTTTCGGCCTCGCCTTAGGTCCCGACTTACCCTGAGCGGACGAGCCTTCCTCAGGAAACCTTGGGCTTTCGGCGGATCAGATTCTCACTGATCTTTTCGTTACTCATACCGGCATTCTCACTTGTATACGCTCCAGCGCTCCTTACGGTACACCTTCAATGCTGTATACAACGCTCCCCTACCCCTGAATCGACTTCACTCCGCCTTCGAAGTGATGTGTTTATCCCCGAGAAGCATTTGGTCATCCTTGATTTCATCGCAAGTCTGACAAAAATGTTCATCCTGGTCTTCACAACCTCAAAGAAGCAGTGAAGTCGATTCAAGCCATAGCTTCGGTGGTGTGTTTAGCCCCGTTACATTTTCGGCGCAGAGTCACTCGACCAGTGAGCTATTACGCACTCTTTAAATGGTGGCTGCTTCTAAGCCAACATCCTGGTTGTCTGTGCAACTCCACATCCTTTCCCACTTAACACACACTTGGGGACCTTAGCTGATGGTCTGGGCTGTTTCCCTTTTGACAATGGATCTTAGCACTCACTGTCTGACTCCCGGACATAAGTCGATGGCATTCGGAGTTTGACTGAGCTTGGTAACCCTTGCGGGCCCCGCACCCAATCAGTGCTCTACCTCCATGACTCTTTATTCCGAGGCTAGCCCTAAAGCTATTTCGGGGAGAACCAGCTATCTCCGAGTTCGATTGGAATTTCTCCGCTACCCCCACCTCATCCCCGCACTTTTCAACGTACGTGGGTTCGGGCCTCCAGTGCGTGTTACCGCACCTTCACCCTGGACAGGGGTAGATCACACGGTTTCGGGTCTACGCCCACATACTCATTCGCCCTATTCAGACTCGCTTTCGCTGCGGCTACGGCTTCTCGCCTTAACCTTGCATGGGAACGTAACTCGCCGGTTCATTCTACAAAAGGCACGCCATCACCCATTGAACGGGCTCTGACTTCTTGTAAGCACACGGTTTCAGGTTCTATTTCACTCCCCTCCCGGGGTGCTTTTCACCTTTCCCTCACGGTACTGCTTCACTATCGGTCGCTAGGGAGTATTTAGCCTTACCAGATGGTCCTGGCAGATTCATACGGGGTTTCACGTGCCCCGCACTACTCGGGATCCGTCTCGGAGGGTTCACATTTTCGACTACAGGGCTTTTACCTTCTATGGCCGGCCTTTCCAGACCTGTTCAACTAATCTAAACCTTTGTAACTCCATGTGAGACGTCCCACAACCCCGAAGAGCAAGCTCTTCGGTTTAGGCTGTTCCGCGTTCGCTCGCCGCTACTGACGGAATCACTCTTGTTTTCTCTTCCTCCAGGTACTTAGATGTTTCAGTTCCCTGGGTATGCCTCTTCACAACCTATGTATTCAGCTGTGAGTGACTGGTTATTACACCAGCCGGGTTTCCCCATTCGGACATCCCCGGATCAAAGCTTGCTTACAGCTCCCCGAGGCCATTTCGTCGTTCGCCACGTCCTTCATCGGCTCCTAGCGCCTAGGCATCCTCCGTGTGCTCTTAGTAGCTTAACCATTTGCTCCGGTTTTGCGCTCCTCGCTCTGTTGTCCGTTTGTTTCCCTGATTGGATAAAACCGTTCAGTGGTGGAAACAAACCTCCAAAGGATCGATGATCTCAAAACCTTCGCGTGCTACTTTTATTGAAACTTGTTGTGACACAAGTTCAGCTATGATGAAATTAGTTTTGGCGCAAAGCCAAGTTTAATTTCATCAAAAGGATATTTCTAAAACGCAAATTCGTTTCGTTATCTAGTTTTCAAGGATCAATGTTTAGATGGAAAAGAATTGGTGGAGCCAAGGGGGATCGAACCCCTGACCTCCTGCGTGCAAGGCAGGCGCTCTCCCAGCTGAGCTATAGCCCCTCAAATTCCATCAAAACTGAACAAATGAAAGCACGTCAATGTGTGCCTTTGCTTTCGCAAAGGGATCGGCGACCTTTCGGTCAGCCTATTTGAATGCTCTCGTTGCAGAGAGCGATTCTCCATAGAAAGGAGGTGATCCAGCCGCACCTTCCGATACGGCTACCTTGTTACGACTTCACCCCAATCATCTACCCCACCTTCGGCGGCTGGCTCCTTGCGGTTACCCCACCGACTTCGGGTGTTGTAAACTCTCGTGGTGTGACGGGCGGTGTGTACAAGACCCGGGAACGTATTCACCGCGGCATGCTGATCCGCGATTACTAGCAATTCCGACTTCATGCAGGCGAGTTGCAGCCTGCAATCCGAACTGAGACTGGCTTTTTAGGATTGGCTCCACCTCGCGGCTTCGCTTCCCGTTGTACCAGCCATTGTAGTACGTGTGTAGCCCAGGTCATAAGGGGCATGATGATTTGACGTCATCCCCACCTTCCTCCGGTTTGTCACCGGCAGTCACCTTAGAGTGCCCACCATTACGTGCTGGCAACTAAGATCAAGGGTTGCGCTCGTTGCGGGACTTAACCCAACATCTCACGACACGAGCTGACGACAACCATGCACCACCTGTCTCCTCTGTCCCGAAGGAAACCTCTATCTCTAGAGGGGTCAAAGGGATGTCAAGACCTGGTAAGGTTCTTCGCGTTGCTTCGAATTAAACCACATACTCCACTGCTTGTGCGGGTCCCCGTCAATTCCTTTGAGTTTCAGTCTTGCGACCGTACTCCCCAGGCGGAATGCTTAATGTGTTAACTTCGGCACCAAGGGTATCGAAACCCCTAACACCTAGCATTCATCGTTTACGGCGTGGACTACCAGGGTATCTAATCCTGTTTGCTCCCCACGCTTTCGCGCCTCAGCGTCAGTTACAGCCCAGAGAGTCGCCTTCGCCACTGGTGTTCCTCCACATATCTACGCATTTCACCGCTACACGTGGAATTCCACTCTCCTCTTCTGCACTCAAGTTCCCCAGTTTCCAGTGCGTCCCGAAGTTAAGCTCCGGGTTTAAACACCAGACTTAAAGAACCGCCTGCGCGCGCTTTACGCCCAATAATTCCGGACAACGCTTGCCCCCTACGTATTACCGCGGCTGCTGGCACGTAGTTAGCCGGGGCTTTCTTCTCAGGTACCGTCACCCAAAGAGCAGTTACTCTCTCTGGCGTTCTTCCCTGGCAACAGAGCTTTACGATCCGAAAACCTTCATCACTCACGCGGCGTTGCTCCGTCAGACTTTCGTCCATTGCGGAAGATTCCCTACTGCTGCCTCCCGTAGGAGTCTGGGCCGTGTCTCAGTCCCAGTGTGGCCGTTCACCCTCTCAGGTCGGCTACGCATCGTCGCCTTGGTAGGCCATTACCCCACCAACTAGCTAATGCGCCGCAGGCCCATCCTCAAGTGACAGATTGCTCCGCCTTTCCATATCCGGCCATGCAGCCAAATATCCTATCTGGTATTAGCTACCGTTTCCGGTAGTTATCCCAGTCTTGAGGGCAGGTTGCCTACGTGTTACTCACCCGTCCGCCGCTAAATCTCAGGAGTGCAAGCACTCCATCGATTCCGCTCGACTTGCATGTATTAGGCACGCCGCCAGCGTTCGTCCTGAGCCAGGATCAAACTCTCCAATAAAGATGGAAGGAATCTCATGCCCGAAGGTCATGAGGTGTTCCATCAACGACCACCCAGAGGATGATCGATCTCGTCAGATCGGGGTTCCACTCGGCTGAGCGAATCCAATCTGTCGAGTATTGTCAAGAGCGATTAAGCTCATTTAGAAGCTAACGTAATTTAAACGTTACTTTATCAATTGACGTGTTCCATTTGTTCAGTTTTCAAAGAACTTGATTTTGCGCGTCCCTGATGAATCCTCATCAGCAGCGCAGGTTTATATCATACCAAGATACCAACCTTATGTCAACACCTTTTTTCAATGCCATCCAAACTAGCAATAAAGCATATGAAAAAAGCGACAGTTAGTAATATAGCATGGAGACGAAAAAATAGCAAGCCCTTTGCCAAAATATCTTTTGCTTGCAGCCAGCGCTGAATCTCGGTTAATGAATCCCTTTCGGGATTTTGTTGAATTCCCCATTGATTTCAATCCGAAAAGGTTTTAAGGTTAGGTCATCCGTGTTCTTATATTCAACAACCTACATAAGAAGGGAGTTTCATATATGGCGGACAGAGGCGTCGCGCTTGATAAAGCTTCATCTCCTCCCCCCAATCCTGCAACGGGAGGTGTCCAGCAGGCAACCGTATACCGAATACTGCTTGCCATCAGTTTTGTGCACTTGTTCAACGATTCGATCCAATCGGTGATTCCTGCCATTTTTCCTATATTAAAAGATAACTTATTGCTCACCTTCACCCAGATTGGCTGGATTTCATTCGCTATCAATTTCACTTCTTCCATTATCCAACCGGTGATCGGGTACGCAGCAGACCGCAGACCCACCCCGATCCTGCTGCCTATCGGCATGTGCTTTACGTTTGCCGGCGTATTTCTGCTTGCCTACGCATCAACGTATGCCCTGGTTCTGTTAGCCGTTATTCTGATCGGACTGGGTTCAGCCACCTTCCATCCGGAAGGCATGCGGGTAGCCCATATGGCTGCCGGGATGCGAAAAGGATTGTCTCAATCGATCTTCCAGGTGGGCGGGAATGCTGGCCAATCCCTGGCTCCGCTGCTGACCAAATTCATTTTCGTTCCTTTCGGCCAGGCAGGCGCGATGTTCTTTACCTTTGTTGCGGGCGCAGGCATCCTTGTTCAGAGCTACATCGCCACGTGGTATGCCGGCATGCTCAAGGCAGGCTACACCTTCAAGAAAAGAGCAGCCAACAAAACGATCAGTCCTGCTCGCCGCAAAAGCGTGCGAAATGCCACCATCGTTCTCGTTGTCCTCGTATTTATTCGTTCATGGTACGGGGCTGCCATTAGCAGTTATTATGCTTTTTATCTGATGGACACATACCGGATCTCTTTAGAAAACGCTCAGATTTACATCTTTCTGTTCCTGGCTTCCGGCGCGATAGGCACCTTCTTCGGCGGGCCGCTGGCCGACCGTTACGGCAGACGCAACATGATCATGTTCTCCATGATCGGGACAGCTCCAATTGCACTGATACTCCCGTTCGTATCCTCGTTCTGGGCCGGGGTACTGCTGGTTATTAGCGGCTTCGTGCTCCTGTCCAGCTTCTCGGTGACCGTTGTCTATGCACAGATGCTGCATCCCGGGAATATCGGGACGGTATCAGGACTAATCACAGGCTTTGCCTTCGGCATGGGCGGCATCGGGTCACTCGTTCTCGGAAATCTCGGTGACGCATGGGGCATTGATCACGTGATGATTGCCGTCGGATTCCTTCCGCTCCTCGGCTTCCTTGCCTGGCTGCTGCCAACAGACAGCAAGCTGGATGAATGGGCAAGCGAGTAACTATATGTCTAAGATAAGGCTAAGAATAAATTGATGACCCTTAATTAAGCTTGAGATACTATCCACCAAAACACTCAGCATCCGCACACCAATGCGGGTGTTTGGGTGTTTTTTCATATTTCCTGATAACCACCAATCCAAACATAGATTTCTGCCATGAGTTAACCTATATTCTTTCACTCTCTTGCTCAACAGGCATGGTATACTGATAAAAACGAGCCACAGTAGGAGGCAATAGATGAAGTTGCATACTACAGGCCGAGAAAAAGGAACTAGCGAAATGTTGGAAATCCCAGGATATACGATCACAAGTATCGTCTACCAGGATTCACATCTACTGGTAGTGTATGCCCGTTCAGAACGAACCGGAAAAACCATGCTCCTAAAAGTCGTTAAAGAGGGCGTACGAACAACAATCGAAAACGCGAAGCTTATTCATGAATATCATTTTCTCAAAGATCTGAATATGGATGGGCTGCTGAGACCCGTATCCTATACTTTGCTCAAAACGATGATGGTGCTAGAGTTTCACCCTATCCATGCTATTACTGCCAGGGAGTATGTACGAAGGCACGGCGCATCTCCTCTAAAGTTAATACAGATGCTAGATCGGGCCGCCTACCGTCTGCATGAACTCCATTCACACGGTATTCTTCATCTTAATATCAGGCCCGATACTCTCCTGATCCAGGAAAGCTCACAGGACGTGTATTTGACGGGCTTCGGATACGCCGCACGCCAGGAGCAATTGGAGCCGAACGGTTATGGGAGCCTGGAAGGCAACCCTGTCTATATGTCTCCGGAGCAAACCGGAAGAATGGCTCATCAGTTGGATGCAAGGGCCGATATCTACTCACTTGGTATGACGTTCTACGAACTGTTATGTCAGAGGCTTCCTTTTGCTGCCCAAGACGCTTTGCAATGGGCTCACGCCCATCTAACCTTGAAACCTGAGCCCTTCCATGATGTAAACATCCCTCTATGGATAGCCGAGCTCATCATGAAGATGCTGGAAAAAGACCCGGATGACCGTTATTCAAGTATGAAAGACATTATGGAATCAATTAAACAAAATCAGTTAGCTGTTGAGAACAAGATAACTACATCGCTATACAAAGACGATGCCACGAACCAAGTCTCCTCCGAATCGATTCTGGTTCAACCGCCGCAACAAGCATTCGCTCTCAAAACAATGCAGAAAACCGACCAGGCCTTAGGCGGAGCAGGTTCCATGCCCCTATCCGGACATATAGCCAATTATCCGCAAGTGCTGGAGTTAGCCGCTGTGGTTCAGGCCTCACATATTTTCACTATGGAAACGGAGATGAAGCGGGTAGCTGAAAGCTTTATGCAGCTGTTAGTCATGAATGCCGGCGCTCATTGCGGATTCATGCTGATGCAGCAGGACGGAACCTGGCATGTGGTGACTGAAGCAGAATTTGATGGCAGACAGATGAAGACCGCATTCAGGAATAAACCACTTGAGTCCGCCCATCGGATTAACCGACATTTGCTTTATCAATCGGCAGAAACGAAGGGGGTTGTGTATGGACCCGCCGCGGCACAGGGAGAGGGCTTTATCGAATCTAAGGCAAATGTTCCATCTCGCACACCAAAGGGATCTGTACTTTATCTTCCCGTAATAACTCAGGAGCAGCTTCTGGGCGTATTATATTTAGAAAACGAGATGACCGCAAAAGCGTTCGTACCCGAGCGATTTCCCGTCTTGAGAAACATTGCCTCCCAGGCATTATTCGCCATCAAAGCCAGTCTTCATTCCAGCCCGTCTCCTTCCGGGCCCCGCCTCCAATCTGCAAGCCCGCAGGGGGCAGGACATACCTACGATTTAACGGCAAGGGAGAAGGAAGTGCTTCGTCTGGTCTCGAAAGGTCTATCCAATAAAGAGATTGCAGCAAACCTCACCCTCAGTCAAGAGACGGTCAAGACCCATGTTAAGAAAATCCTCGAAAAGCTGAACGTTGACCGAAGAGGAAAAGCTGTGGCGGTGGCCAATACGCTCGGTCTGCTTCAGGAGGATAATTCAACATACTATTGAAGCCCCCTTTCGGAAAATTAAAAAGCTTACATTAAGGCATAATCCTTAAGTAAGCTTTTTTCATTTTACTTGCGGTGCTCTTGAGTTAGGATAAAGCGGTATATAACTGCGGCCACCTCGGCTCGTGTTGCATACCCCTGAGGCAGGAAGCGATCATTAGGATAACCGTTCATCATCCGACTATCAATGAGGGCAGATACATGTTCACGTGCCCAAGCTGAAATGGAGCTCTGATCCTTAAAGGATAGCTCTCCTGGATCGGAATCACGGGAAAGAATGCCCGCTTGCTGGCCGGACCTAGACAGCATGACAGCCATCTGCTCCCGGGTGATTGGATCATTGGGACCGAAGGCCCGGCTGCTGTATCCTTCAACAATTCCGTGTTCAACTGCAGCATTGATGGCGCTGCTAGCCCAATGATCGGCTGAATCGGTAAAAGGAGCCTTACCTTCTCCGTCCAATTGAAGGCTGCGCACGAGCAGTGTAACAAATTCCGCCCGGGTAACCGGAAGGTCAGGCTTGTAAGTCCCATCAGGATATCCCTTCACCAGCTCCCGATCATATAGTGCTCGTATTGCCACTTCTGCCCAGTGTCCAGAAATATCATGCAAGGCCATAGGTTCTTTACCTGCGTCAGGGACCGTTGGTTCAGGAGGCGTTTCTTCCGTTCCCTTTCCAGGAATCGGCACTTTAGTCCCTCCATCCCCCTCTCCCTTATCAGCAGCAGGCGGACCCGACCAGGTGCCTCCGCTTCCCGGCCAAGGATTAGGCCATTCCGAATCTCCTTTATCAGGCAGAGGCGTAACAGTAACGGTTCGAATTACTTCCTCGGCCTCATTCCCTGCGCGATCAGTTACTGAATATTGAAGTATATATTGTCCCGGTTTCGATGAATCCACTTGACCTGTAACCTGGATACGATCCGTGACGTCACCATCCATATTGTCACTTGCAACCGCTCCAGGATCAACAAAGTCAGTATGTTGAACTATCGTAATGCTGGCATCACCAAGCAGTGTAATTACAGGCTTCTCACGGTCAATATTCGTAATTTCCAGCTGCTTCAACGCTTCATTGCCAGCATGATCCCGTACATAATAAGTGATCCAGCCATTGTCATGGACCTCCAGCTGATCACTCCACAGGTCACCTCCGTGGCTGAAATAAGCCTTATCAAGCTGTCCATACGCAAGCTTCCGATCGACAATCGGGTTCGGAGCATAAACCGAAGCCGTAACCGTTACATTATCTTTCGTCGGTACAGTTGGGGAGGCTGCAAGCTGAATGACAGGCTTATCCTTAAATATGTTATGAATTTCAATCATTTCAATCTGCTTATTTCCCGCAGCGCTCTCGGCATATATGGTATACCATCCGTTTAACTCCGCCTCAAAGCCTCCGTCAAATTCGGTCCCCTGCGTGCCAAAATAGGATATCGACCGCTGCCCCGGCGCCCATTTCATCGCGGCTATCGGACTGAGGGTACCGTAAACGTCAGCCATCACAGTAACGTTCTCATTGGTTGGCAGATCGGTGGAGATCTGCAGATGCACGATCGGCAGCTGCACATCAATATTATTCACCTTCAGACCCCTCACACTCCCGTTACCGGCAGCGTCTTCCGCATAAATCGTATAATCTCCGTTAATATCAACGAGAAATACGTCTTGGAATGGTTTCCCACCGCCTTGCTGGAAGTATACATCGTCCTGCACACCGGGCGCCCACTTCATTCGAGATACCATCCCTGAATTGTCAGTGGCATCTGCCTTTACCTCAACAGACTGGTTTGTCCATGTATCTGGGGTCAGTATCGGCTCCAATATGACCGGCTCTTCTCGATCGATGCGGGTAACCTCGATAACAGCCACATCCTCATATCCGGCATTGTCTTTGATATAAACGGAATACATCCCGTTGCTGTCAACTGTAAAACTCGTACCCGCCAACAGAGTCCCTTCATTTTCGAAATATTGGGAATCCCGCTGGCCGTAGGCCCATTTTTGAACAGAGATACCACTTCCATTCCCCGTAATATCGAGCTGAATGCGAACGGGCATATTCGTCCAGCCAGGATTGCCGAGAGATAGTTGAAGACTCGACCCATTGTTATAAATATTAGTGATTTCTACGGTCTCCAACTGTTCATTCCCAGCTTTGTCCCTGGCATAAATCGTGTATAACCCGTTCTCCGAAACCGCGAAATTCGCACCCTGCACCTCCGTGCCACCTGTGGCAAAATAAGAGGCCTGCTGCTGTCCAGCCGCCCACTTCACGATATCGACTCCGCTTTCCTGATCAGAGACGTCGACCGTAATGACGACATCCTTTGCGGTTGGTTCGATTGTAGAAGGTGTCCACGAAATGGCCGGCGGAATGTCGTCCAGATTATGAATAGCGATCTGTCTTGTCGCTGCATTTCCTGCATAATCTTCGGCATAAACGGTATAGTCGCCATTGCTCGTTACATTAAAGCTGCCTCGAAAAAAGTTTCCCCTGCGATTTTTAAAGAACGAAACAGGCTGGACGCCCGGAGCCCAATGCGTGAAGTAGATTCCGCTCTCATGATCCACGGCATCTGCTGATATGGTAACCACTGAAGTCCAATCCGTCGGAGAAGAAGACAGGTTCAAGGAAGGCGCGATACGATCTATATTTGCAATTTCAATGGACTGTACCGTTTCATTTCCCGCTCGATCTTTCGCATACCAGGTATACCACCCGTTCTGATATGCAGTTATAACTTTACCTGAAGCCAAGTTGCCCCCGCTTCGGAAGTATGCTGCATCGAGCCGGCCTTCTGCCCATTTTTCGACTTGAATTCCACTCCCAAGATCTTGCGATTGTACGTTAATGATCACGTTATCCTGCGTCCAATCCGATGTGGATGGCGTAAGTGTTACGGAAGGGGGCGTATTGTCAAAAAGCACAGAGCTTCCGTCAGTCGTTGCCGTTAAGGTCCTGCCTTGGCTTCCATCCTCGTATTCTACGAGGAAATCTATTATCCCTTCAGGAGTTGAGGGACCTAGTGTAACAGTGGCCCAAGACTCGGTTAAGTCCGCGTTCGAGCTGGCCGTCACAGCCTGTCCAGCTATACTTAGGCCGGTCAATCGCCGCGATGGAAGAGAAGTAATTCTAAGGGTCACCTCATCGCCGGCTTTGGCATAGGTGGGATCCGCCCCATTAGATCGAATCGAAGCGCTCCGAATAGGGTCCACATTAAGTGTGTAAGTCTCTCGGGAGCGACTGTAATTCAAGGCCCTACCCTCGCCAGCCCAGGTCGTTGTATAGTAGCTCAATGTTGCCCATAACGCATTGGCCGGCACTTCAGGACCACTTAATACATTGACTCCATCAACGCTGTACGTATATTGCTGGTTGGAGATAAGCTGATTCTCGCTGAAGGACCCATCAAAATTGCTTAATGTCAGCCACTTTACATCGGCAGGTATTTCGTTCCAGCTGCTAATCTTTTTCTTCTCGGTTGTAACACCGTCCCGGCTGTAATAAATCTCGGCTCCCTCCATGTAAATCACCATGAACGTAACCCAGCGTGCGTCCGAAGGAACTTGACTAATGTCTGACAATGACTTAATGCTTGTCCCGTCGCTGTAGATGTGGAGCACCGTGGATACTCCTCTAGGATCATAATAAACGGCACCAATCGTTTCGGCCTGTACATTAAACGCAGATGCCTGATCCTTCACTGGTATGACCAGTGTACTCAGTAGCAATGGTACAATCATGGCCATTATCTTAAATGCTTGTGCTGCAACACGTTTAATAGCTCTTTCCCTCCTTGCGTCATATTTGCGGTACACAAAATCACCCCAATTCAGACTGCATACCTAGTAAAATAGTATCTTTTGCCCAGACCAAGATACATCCCTCATAAGAGGGATATTTGGTGAGATGAAGCGTTCCTGCCCCATTCATAGGGGCATCCCCAGAAAAAAACAACAAAAACCCTGATATCAGGGTCTTTGTTGTCTCGCTTTAAAGCTTCAGATCTTATCCAGATACTCGAGCAGACGGTATACAATCACCGATACCTGCGCCCGGGTCGATGTTTCTTCTGGAGCAAACCGGTTGCCGTTCATCCCTTTGATCAGTCCGTTGTTCACGGCAAATGCTACCGCCGCCTGAGCTTCAGAAGCAATCGAGCTGGCATCCACGAAATTCAGCGGTCCGGTGCCGAGCTCTGCGCCAAGCGCCCCTGTGATCATGACCACCATCTCTTCACGCGTCAGTGCGGCACGGGCTCCCGGCTCCTGGCTTCGTTCTTCCCAGCTGATGCCAGTCGCAAAAATTCGGTCAAGCAATGTCGCGAACTCGGCACGCGTGATCGTACTGCTTGGAGAGAATCGACCAGCTCCGGTGCCGTTCGTAACGTGATGAGCTGCTGCAACCTCAATTTCTTGCTGCGCCCAGTGTCCGGAAATGTCGTTGAAGGTCACATTATTCTCTGCCGCGATGTAGCTGCCAGGAGAAACGATCTCGATGCTGATGATGCCTCGCGCAGAAGAGTGCGGCAGCCCTGCATACGTCAAGGTCCCCTCAGCCGAAACCGTGAAGATGCCGACCTTGCGAGCGTCCTTCACCGTACCGGGATTATAATGCAGCGAGAGCAAGATCGGCTGATCCAGCTCGCCTTCATGCTTGAGCACAAACGCAGGTGTCACCGTCGTCAGATTGGAGTCATCGCTGCGCTCGATGCCTGTATAGGCTGCCGTGATCCCGATTCCTCCGCCGGAAACCGCAAACTCATTCAATGAATCTGCCGGCAAAGTCAGCGTAAATCCTGCACCTTCAATCACCAATGGCTTGCCGGACTCCTTGATGCTATCCGCTGCTGCTTTACTTAGCGTAAATGTAAAATCACTGTATTTCGCAAAATCAATCTTCGAAACATCCAGCCGCACTTCCTCACTTTCCGCAGCCAGTTGTGCCGTCACTTCATTCTCTAGCAATTCAATCGTAGCCGAAACCGATTCGTCAGCATTCTTCTTCTCGGTCACCCTGGCATCTCCGATCCGTTCTGGAGCCGGTGACGGGACAGGAGCTGGAGCGCCGCCCGCATTGGAGCCACCGCCGCCACCGCTGCCGCCACTACCGCCGCCACCCGGCGCACCCGGACTACCCGGACCAGGATCGCTAGGTCTACCCGTCACCTGAACCGAGGCGGACGCCTTGCCTTCGAACCCTTGGCGATCCTTCACAGACAGTTCGACGACGTAATTGCCATTCGCAAGCCCGTCAAGCGCGATGCGGAAGGAACCGTCCTGTTCCACATCAAAGGTTCCCTGCTTCACCGATTGGTTGCCGCGTTTGATGGTATAACGGGCATCCAGCCACTCACTCACATCCAGCTTCAGCGCCCATTCATCCCACACGGCAGGTGCCGCTGTGACGTACAGGTCGTCAATCGTTCCTGTCAGCACCGGCTGGCTTCCGTTAACAGGAGCATCCGCTTGAATAACCGGCGCTTCTCTTTTCACAAAGAATGGTATCGAAGCATAGTCACCGAACGCTCGGCCATTAGTTCCCAAAGCTGCAATCTCAATGGAGTAGAGCCCATCTTCGATTTCACGCTCTTCCTCGGTCTCGTAGTCGATATATTTCCCGTCCCAGCCAATGCTGTAGGCGGTATTGGCACCAAACGACCCCTGAGCACCAAAGATTTGACCGATAATCCCGTCTTTATCCTTGCCGGATTCGGGATTTAAACTGTCGTACAGATCTACAATGACAATCTCCATCGGATTATAAAATTCAAACGCCAGATTGATCTTATCCAGCTCCCGGAATTGATCCAGCTGGAAATGCGGTAAAAATGCTTCGGTATCGCTATATACCTTGGTGTATTTAATGCCCGTCATCTCCAGATTGAAGAAAGCGGCAAACGGAACGGAATAGGACTGCGAACCATTGCTCAAGGTAATATATCCGTGATGCTCATACACACCGGAGATGCCCTCCGGAACCTCGATCGTGACGGTCAATTCCTCTTGACCGTTCAATGTAAAGGACGTCTTATCGACAGTGACGGACACCCCCGGCGTTTGTTTGAATGTGCGCACATCCACCGTGTACGCTCCGCCTCCGGCTGGCCCCAGCTGTTCAACCCTTATTTTTTTGCTGATCGTCTTGGACGTCAACCCTGTGAAATTGCCAAAGCTGATGCTGCCCGTAATATTATCATGTTCGTTTCTCACACCATATTCTTCGTAAGACGTCTTATCGAGCACCTTCACCAAGGCTTCTGCCTGAATCGATTTCAGCGCCTGCACCCGGCCCGCTCCTTGGTCGATCACGTCGTACGTTGTTGTATCCAGTACCTTCGCGTTGTTCATCAACGCTACTTTGACATCAAACGGACTCCAGTTTCTGTTCTTCTCCACCAGAAGCGCAGCCAGCCCCGCTACATGCGGCGCAGCCATACTCGTTCCTGTAAAACGGTCATACGCCTGTTCGTAATCCGCTTGCGGATCATCTCTGCCGTAGGCTGGGATCGAGGACAGGATGCTCGTTCCTGGTGCAACGACATCCGGCTTGATATCCAGCGTTTTCTTGGCCGGTCCGCGAGAGCTCGAGCTGTTGATGTCATCGCCCTCAATCTGAACCCGGTCAAAATCAGTGAATCGAACCTTCAATCCAGGATTGGCCTCGAGCAGCGCTTTGACCTGCTCCCCATCCTGTTTGGTCATTCTGGCCGTAGGGATGAAGAAAAAGCTGTCTCCAAGAATAGCGACCGGATTGGACTCATCCACATTGTTGTATATGATCGCTCCCGCCGCTCCTGCCACTCGGGCAGCTTCAATCTTGTCCACAAACGGGATTACCCCCCGCTGGATTAACGCAATTTTGCCCGTGGCGTCCAGTCCTGCAAAGTCCTCAGGATAACCAAGACCGGCGAATACCAATTCATAATCTCCCTGTAACACATCAGCAGGATCATGAGCCAGATTCCAGGCCATAAAATCAATATCGTAGGTCGCAGACACTACGCTCACCGGCGCCGGTGCAGGCGCGATTGCAGCAGCGGCAGCTTCGAGCGCAGCTTCATCTGCCGCCTCGGCTAAAGAATGATCCGTTGCCTCCGCGTTATCACCAGCCTGCTGCAGGTTCGCGCTGCTCTCATCAGACCCCGCAGCCGCGTTATCTTCTACCACGTCGCCGTTCGCTACTTCTGCTGCTTGAGCTTCAGCGCTTCCGTCAGATCCAGCGGCGATCTCAGCCGGGGCATCCCCCTGCCCTGCAGCTTCATCCTCTCCAGGAGATGCCTCCGGAGAAGCGTCCGCATTCGGAACCGCCGGCTCCACACTACCGGACTGACCAAGCTCCGCCGGAGCCTTGCTTCCATCAGTCTGCGGCAGATTCAAATCCGGATCATCCTCCGTGAAAAAGTACGTCGTAGCGGTAATCTGATGGCTTGGACCCGTTGAGTTGCCCACCGAAATCGCAAACGCAGACGCCGCCGGCGATCCCAGCGTCCAGCGAGCCGGACCGCTGTTTCCGGCAGAGACGACCGGCACGACACCCGCGAGCGCGGCATTATTCATCGCCACGGACGTAATATAATCCGGATCATTGCGCGAGTTGCCAAGCGAAAGGTTGATCACATCCATCCCATCCGCAACCGAGCGGTCAATCCCGCCCAGCACCCAGCTGGAATATCCGCTGCCGTACGGGCCCAGCACGCGATAAGCATAGATCTCGGCTTCCGGCGCAATGCCGACCACCCCGAATTCCCCGGCTGGGCGAGCCGCAATCGTACCCGCGACATGCGTGCCATGGTCCGTCCAGAAGGTTCTTCCGTTGGCATTCACCGGCGGACGGTTCTGCGGATCATTCTCCCAGTCAAGCGGCGTTGCTTCATAAGGATCATCGTCATTATCAACGAAGTCGTATCCGCCTTTATAAGCATCTATTAAATTAGGATGGGTGTAATCGATGCCTGTATCAATAACCCCCACCTTAATGCCTTTTCCTTTGTAACCCAGATCCCACACCTCAGGAGCTCCGATGTAAGGTCCGGTATCCTTCATATAAGGGCTAGCCTCGCCCTTCTTCGGTTCAACCTCAACTTCCAGATCCGGGTATACGCCAAGCACCCCCGGAATTTCCAGCAGCTCTTCCACCTGGCTGCCTTCCACCTCAAGCGCCACCCCATTAAAAGCATGGCTGTACTGATTATGAATCTCAAATTCAATATCATTTGCATTCAAAGTACGCTCAAAGCTCTCCTGCTGCTTCTGCACCTGGGCTTCCACTCTCGCTTCAGCCGATGTGGTGAACGACCGGCCGGAAAACGTGGAGATCCCCTTCGCCAAAGCAACAGGCTCCTCAGACAATTCAACAATGACATGAACCGGACCAGACCCGACATTCTCCAATGCTTCATCGAGTACAGGCGACTGGGAAAGCAGAGCCCGTTCATCCAGAATCCGTTTAAGCTGCAGCGCTTCCTCTGCACTTAATCCCTGTTTCAGCTCAATCGTTGATGGTGCAGCACCTGCTGCTGGGATGATCAAGGATAACAATAACAGTAAGCTAAGCAATGTAGACAACACTTTTTTACTCAAGGCTTCGCCCCTCCCCAATAAATGACTTGCAACCTATCGTCCGGGTCTGAATGCATCATGCATATCGTCAATGAATCGCATCCCTCCTTTGTCAACAAAACTGACCCAAGGTAAATAATTCTAGATAGAAAATAAAATATCCTTTATCGTTTTTTAGCTTTGTGTAGCATAAAATGACATCATATGTCGATATATATAACCATCAATTATGTAGAATGATGTAAAAAAAGAAAGGACCCGCACCGTCGAGGGTGGGATCCTTTTCCATATTCAAAAAACTTATCGCTACACATCGTTATCGTTGAAGGGATGAAGAAGACGCTCTATTCGTTCAACAGCCGCACAAACTCTTCTTCATTGTCGATAATATCAATCCCCAGCTGCTGCGCCTTCGCCAGCTTGCTTCCCGCCTTCTCCCCGGCAATCAGCAGATCGGTCTTCTTCGAGACGCTGCCCGTGACCTTCGCTCCCAACGCCTCCAGCCTCGAAGTCGCCTCATCGCGTGTCAGCAGATGCAGCGTACCGGTCAGCACAACCGTCTTGCCGCTGAAGAAGGAGTCGCTGGTCACTTGCTGCGGCGCTTCCGGCGCTTTCGCCTGCACGCCAAGCCTCAGCAGGCGTTCAATGCTGGCCTGGGCGAATGGATCGGCAAAGTAACCCGCGATGCTCTCGGCCACGATGCCGCCAATGTCCGGCAGCTCGACCAGTTCCTCGGCCGTCGCCTCCATCACTCGATGAAGATCACGATAGTGATCCGCCAGCATCTTGGTGGTAGACTTCCCGGTGTTCGGAATGCCCAGCGCGAAGAGGAATGAGGCTAAATCCCGCTCCTTGCTTTTCTCAATGGCATCCAACAAATTCTGGGCTTTTTTCTCACCGAACCGTTCCAGCTTCAGCAGGCTCTCAAACGAAAGCTCATACAAATCTGCCGGCTCTCGCACCCCGAGCTCATCATACAGCTGGATCGCCGTCTTGTCGCTGAACGTCTCGATATCCATCGCATCCCGCGAGGCAAAATGCGTAATCCGCGCGATAATCTGCGGCTTGCAGCCGGTTTTGTTGTTGCAGAACAAATGCGCGCCGCGCTGCTCCAGCGGGAATCCGCACGCCGGGCACTGTTCCGGGTACACAATCTCCTCCCCGTCGTTCTCCTCGGTCACTTTGCCGAGAATTTCAGGGATGACATCGTTGGATCGGCGGATAAACACCCGTGTGCCGAGTGCGAATTTGAGGTTCTTGCGCTCGATATCGCCGATATTGTTCAGGGTACAGTTCTGTACGGTGACTCCGGCCAGCTCGACAGCCTCCACTCTGGCAAGCGGGGTGATCTTCCCGGTTCGGCCAACATTCCAGGTGACGGACTGCAGCACCGTCGTCGTCTCTTCTGCCTCAAATTTATAAGCGACCGCCCAGCGCGGGAACTTGTCCGTGTAACCGAGCACCTCTCGGGTGCGAAAATCGGTAACCTTAACAACTGCGCCATCGATCAGATAGTCGAGCTCGGAGCGCCGTTTTTCAATATCCGCAAGCTGCTCCATCACATCATCAAACTGTTCGAAGTAGAAAATATACGGATTCACCTTGAAGCGGTTCTCTTGCAGAAACGCCATCATTTCCCGATGATCCCGAAAGGAGATGGCATCGGAATAACCGATATTATAGAAGAACGCGCTTAGCTTCCGCTCTGCCGTCACTTTCGGATTGAGGTTGCGCAGGGCGCCTGCGGCAGCATTGCGGGCATTCTTCAGCGGCTCTGCCGCCGTCTTGTTGTACTCCTCCAGCACGGACAGGTTCATAATGCCCTCGCCCTGAACCTCGATCGTCCCGCCGGTATAAGGAATGGTCAGCGGAACGGATTTAATCGTCTTCACCTGTGGCAGAATGCCTTCACCCACCGTACCGTTGCCGCGGGTGGAAGCCTGGACAAGCTTGCCGTCCTTATAGGTCAGGTTAAGCGTCAGTCCGTCAAACTTTAGCTCAAGCGCGTAGCACGGGCTAGGTAGAGGAGTGTCCGGATTCTTCGTGTTGTAGTCGTTGACAAGCCGGACCACACGTTCATGCCAGGTGCGGAGCTGATCGATATTCTGCGCTTTATCGAGACTCCATAGCGGAGCCAGATGACGATGCGGTGTGAAGCCCTTCAGAATCTCTCCACCCACCCGCTGCGTCGGCGAGTCCGGGAGGATGATTCCCGACTCCGATTCGAGTGCCACAAGCTGATCATACAGCGCATCATATTCCTTGTCGCTGATCAGCGGCTCGTCGAGTGTGTAGTAATGATAATTGTACTTGTTCAGCTCCGCAATGAGCTCCTCCATTGTTCCCTTGACGTCCATGCAGGGGCAAGCCTCCTTCTATTTATTCATGTATCCCGATTGATTCAACTCAAAAAACCTCCCGCCCCATAGCGTATCATCGCCAGGGACGAGAGGAAGTTTCCCCGTGGGCAGATTCATATTAACATCGGTTGATTAGCCAATATTATATCGAATCCTGCACTTTGAAGTCAACGGCTGCCCTCGCATCAGACAAGGGACAACCAGGGGTGTTCCAAGAAGTAT
The DNA here is from genome assembly GCF_038000405.1 of Paenibacillus sp. FSL M8-0334. Classification (NCBI taxonomy): domain Bacteria; kingdom Bacillati; phylum Bacillota; class Bacilli; order Caryophanales; family Paenibacillaceae; genus Paenibacillus; species Paenibacillus sp. FSL M8-0334. The sequence goes on along the minus strand of NZ_JBBOCH010000001.1, from coordinate 2,885,128 downwards.
TCGAAGATCCTGCAAGCCCCGCTCTATGGATTGCAGACATTATCCATTCTGGCCGAGCAGCGCTTGCTTTACCTGCAGAATTAGATCACTGTAGTAATATCTCCATAGGGTGCTCTGTTCTTACGTTACAGCTGCCCATCTGTACACTGCAGCCTCATAAGGCCGCAGGCTTCCTTGCGCCTCTGTCTCATAATTGGACAACACCCGTTCTCCGCCTGCCAGCGTCTCCGTCAGCCCAGCCCACTCCACGCGGTCAGCGGTAAAATTGCAGACAACGATAAACGTTTCTCCTTCATGGACGCGCCGGTACATGCCGATGTCCGCGGACTCTTCGCAAAGCTCCTCATAGAACCCGTACACCAGCGCTGAATACTGACGCCGCAAGGCGATCAGCTTCCGGTAGAACTGGAGCACCGAGTGCTCATCCCGCATATTGTTCTCCACATTAATCTCGGTGTAATTAGGGTTCACCTTAATCCACGGCGTCCCGGAGGTAAAGCCCGCTTCCCGCTCAGCATTCCACTGCATAGGTGTCCGTCCCTGGTCGCGGCTGCGTTTGCCTAGATAGTCCAATATCTCTGATGCCGGCCGGCCCTTGGCCGTCTCCTCTCGATACAGATTAAGACTGCTGATGTCGCGGTATTCATCGATTGAATCAAACGGGCAGTTGGTCATGCCGATCTCCTGCCCCTGATAGATAAACGGCGTCCCTCGCATCAGGAAATAATACGCCGCCAGCATTTTGGCCGACAAATCACGGTATTGTCCATCATCGCCGAATTTGGATACCGAACGGACATGGTCGTGGTTCTCCAGAAACAACCCCATCCAGCCGTGCCGGTTGGATTCCCGCTGCCACAGAGACAATGCCTCCTTGAACTTCTTCATATCCCAGTCGGTGAATTCGGCTTTGCCTCCGGGCTTGATGTCGAGGTCGACATGACTAAACTGAAACAGCATCGTGAATACGCCGTCCGTTTCGTCAACAAAGTCCCGGATTTGCTCCAGCGGCACGCCCGGCGCTTCGGCAACCGTAATTGCGCCCCGCGGCTCCAGCGCTTCCTGCTTCAATTCACGCAGGAAGTCGAGGATGCCTTCCTGATTCAGGCTGGCCTGTTCCACCGGCGCGTAACGTCTGCCATCTGCAGCAGCAAGCTGCGGGAACGCCGGATTTTTCTTAATATACGTAATCGCGTCCACCCGGAAGCCGGCAATGCCCTTGTCCATCCACCAATGGATCATGGAATAGAGCGCTTGCCGCACTTCTTCATTCTCCCAGTTCAGGTCCGGTTGCTTCTTCGAGAAGCAGTGGAGGTAATATTCCCCGCTGTTCTCGTCGTATTCCCAGGCCGACCCGCCAAATGCACATTCCCAGTTGGTGGGTTCCGCCCCCTCATTCCCCGGGCGCCAAATATACCAGTCCCGTTTCGGGCTGTCCTTCGAGGAACGGGACTCGATAAACCAGGCATGCTCATCCGAGGTATGGTTGGCAACCAAATCCATCACCAGCCGGATGCCTCGCTTGCGCGCCTCCTCCAGCAGTTCATCCATATCCTCCATCGTGCCGTATTCATCCAGGATGCCGTGATAATCGCGGATGTCATATCCGTTATCGTCGTTCGGCGAATCGTAAACCGGACTTAACCATAGCAAATCGATCCCCAGGTATTGCAAATAATCGAGGCGTTCCGTAATGCCGCGCAGGTCGCCGATGCCGTCTCCGTTCGAATCCTGGAAGCTGCGCGGATAAATCTGGTACGCCACACTTTCCTTCCACCATTGTCGTTTCTGCTCTCTCATCATGAACCTCCGTCCCCATTCCTTCAGAGAATCAATGCATCTATCATTACAGCCAGCAGCTGTTCATCTCCCATTTATCCAGTTGTTCCACAACGGCAGAGCCGTCGCCAAACAACACGATGCGGTCCGAGGCTTCGCCTGGATAGAATCTGGCACTCATCGCCAGCTCGCCATCGCCCACAAATATTTCAGCGCAGGACTGATCGATAAAGATGCGCAGAACCAGCCGCCCATCCCGCAACTGCACCGGGGCCTTGCGAACTCCCCCTGGACCCTGTCCAGAACGCGTGCGGTCCAGAATCAGTTTCCCCTCCCGGCCGTCATAGGTCAGCACTGTTTCCTCCGTGCCGTCTTCGCTGCAGCCGAATTTCAGACCGAACACCGAGCCTTCTTCTGCACGAACCTTCAGTTCCAGCTCCAGGCAATGCCCGCGAACACCTTCCAAGTTCACTTCATTTATTAGCGTGATGTCATTATACGCAATGTTTGCTCCCCGCAGCTGGGAGAGCTCTGGATGCGGCATGCTCAGCACCTGATTATCCTTCATCGTAAGAACTCTAGGCATGGTCATCATGCCCGCCCATTGATCACTCTTCTCCGGCATCTCGTCATCCCACATGGACATCCAGCCTACCATGACCCGGCGCCCTTGGTCGTCGAGCGTAGTCTGTGGCGCGTAAAAGTTAAATCCATAATCCAGCAAATGAAAATCACCATGTTCAAACGTGCCGCGCTCTTCATCAAACTTCCCTACGAGATAGCCCGATTGGCTTTTGTTGTGGTACAGATCGCCCTCCGGCGCCATCCCCTCTGGAGAAATGATAAGCACATGCTTCTCATCCAAGGCAAACAGATCAGGGCATTCCCACATGTAACCCAAGCGTGCGTCCCCTTGCGCCAATATACTGACAAACTCCCAATCCAGCAGCGTAGAGGAACGGTACAGCAGCGCCTGCCCCCGATCACTGCGGCTTCGCGAGCCCAGGACAAAATAGTAATACTCGCCTTGCCGCCACACTTTCGGATCTCTAAAATGATTGGGATGGATATCCCCCGAAGGTGCGGCCGAGATCAATGGATTTTGCGGCACCTTCGTGAAAGTGACACCGTCCTCGCTGACCGCCGCGCACTGCACCTGCTGCAAATCGCGCGTCCAGTCCGATCCGGTCCAAACGTTCCCCGTATACAGCAAATACAGCTTCCCGTCCTTCTCCATCGCACTCCCGGAAAAACAACCGTCCTTGTCATAGTCTTGATCCGGCGCCAAAGCGGTTGGCATATGCTCCCAGCGAACCAGATCCCGGCTTTTCATATGCCCCCAGTACATGTTCCCCCACTTGGGAGCGTATGGATGGTGCTGATAGAACAAGTGGTATTCGCCTTTGAACCGGCAAAAACCGTTGGGGTCGCTCAGCCAGTTGGCCGGGGCAGACACATGATACTTCGGTTTCCAGCGGCTCGCTTCAGCCGCGGGTCTCACCTGCTCCAGATACGCTTCAGCCCTGGCGATGGAATCCTTCGAAAAATCCATTGGTTTATATGACATTATTTAACTGCTCCTTCAACGACACCTTGAATAATTTGTTTTTGCATAAAGAGATAAAATATGATGACCGGAATGATGGACAATACAAGGGCTGCCATGGCCACGCCATAATCCGATGTATATTTCCCGAAGAAATAGAACGTGGACAGCGGCAAGGTTCGATCCTCTTCCGAGATCAGCACGAGTGACGGCAGAAGGAAGTCGTTCCAAATCCACAGTACGTCCAGTATCGCCAGCGTCGTCGAGATCGGCTTCAGGATCGGGAATACCACCTGGCCGAATACCCGGAATTTCCCCGCGCCATCGATCAATGCGGCCTCCTCCAACTCCTTCGGAACCCCTTTAACGAAGCCATGGTACATAAATGTAGCCAGTGAAAGGCCAAAGCCGAGATAAAAATAAGCCAGCCACCATTTGCTGTTCAGCATGTTCAAGTCGCCAAAAATCGACACAAACGGAATCATGACCGCCTGGAACGGAATGATCATCGACGATACCAGAATCATCAGAATGTAATTATTGATTTTCCAATTCCAGCGGACTAGAAAATAAGCCAGCATCGCCGATAATACGATAATCAGAGCGACTGAGAGCACCGTAACGATCACGGAATTCATCAGCGCATGCGAGAAATTCATCGTCATATAGGCCTCTTTGTAATTCACAAAGCTCAGTTCCGTGGGCAGGCCCAGCGGATCTCGCACAATATCCAGACGTGATTTCATGGAATTCAGAAAAATCATAAGCAGCGGAAAAATAAACACGGCCAGAAACAGCAAACTCACAATAAACAAGAGAATTCTTTTTCCCGTTTTGCCGCTCATCATGCTTCCACCTCCACCTTTTTCATCGCTCTAACCTGAAGGATGGCAATTAAGGCGACAATCAAGAACAGCACAAACGCCTTCGCCTGGCCCGGTCCATAATTTTGATAAACAAATGCCTCGTTATAGACGTGCATGGCAATCATCTCTGTTGAACGGTATGGTCCGCCCCGGGTCAGAGACAGGTTCGTATCATAAACCATGAAACTGCGCTGCAATGTCAGGAAGAGGCTGATTGTAAAGGCAGGCACCATCAGTGGAATGCGAATCCGCGTCAGCTGCTTCCAGTAGCTGGCACCGTCCAGGTTAGCCGCTTCGGTCAGCGAAGCAGAGATTCCCGTAAGACCAGCGATATAAATCAGCATCATGTAGCCCGCATTCTGCCATACACCAACCACGACGAGTGACCAGAATGCCGTGCCGGGATCGGCAAGCCAGGATGATGAGAATATGCCAAGGTTAAATTCGGTCCCCAAGTATACAAGGACCCGGGTGAAAATAAACTGCCAGACAAAGCCAAGAATAATTCCGCCGATCAAGTTCGGCGTGAAAAATCCGGCCCGGAAAAAGTTCTGGCTGCGCAGCCCGCTGGTGACGAGCAGAGCAAGGCCAAAGCCAAGCACATTGGTCAACAGCAACGTAAAGAGTACGTATTTCAGCGTCAGCCACATCGAATCCCAGAATACGGAATCCCGCAATGCCACGACATAATTGCTTAGACCCGTAAATTCATAACTGCCGGTCCCGGTCCAGTTTGTCAGTGTCATGAATAAACCTGCCAAAAAGGGCAGAATGACAACTGTAAAAAACACAAACAGCGGCACAGCCGCAAACAGCCCGAACACCTTCAACTTCCCTAACCAAGTTTTCTCGTTATACATGTTTGTGGACGCTCCTTCAAGAAGGGTTCTCAATATACAGCAGGGGATAAGCCAAGTGGCTTACCCCTCCGAATCATGCAGTTTTATTCCTTCGTCTTCCAATAATCTTCAAATTCCTTCGCAACGCCAGCCCGATCCAAGTTGTCGGTCAAATACTTCTGCAACGACGCTCCCATCGTTGGGAAGCCGTCTGGCGGGAAGTACAGGTTCATCCACTCCAGCGTCCGTTCGTTATCCATGTAATACAACACGGATTGAGACAGACTGTCTTCCGGCTGGATCTGGAAATTCGTGAATGCCGGGATGGCACTGAATTGGTTAACGTAATAATCCTGACCTTTCTCACTGCTGATCATCCAGTTCAGGAAGTCCTTAGCTGCAGCTTGTTGTTCAGGTGTGGACTGTTCTTTGTCAATCGCCCAGTACAAGGAAACACTTGCGGAGATCTGGCTGTTGCCATAATCATCAGGGTTATTGCTGATCGGCACCGGCAAGAAGCCATAGTCTCCGTCCGGATCAGCTTCCTTGATTTGCGGATAAGCCCAGTTGCCCATAAACCACATGGCAGCTTGACCATCGGCCAGATACAGCGGCGCTTCGTCATATTGAGCCGCGAGCGGCGCGTTCTTCGCCGAGTTGTACGCTTTCATCAGATCGAACGTATCCATCCATCCGTTAAACACCGCGTTGTTCTCGAGGTCAACAGCACCATTCTTGATCTCCTCAAGAAACTGATGGCGCTCATCGCGGTCAGCAGACTGATTCGTGAACATAATGTTGGCAAAATGGGCACCAAGCGACCAATCCAACGGGCTGACCGTTATCGGAGCCATTCCGCTTGCTTCAATTTTCTCGAAAAGCGCTTTCAAGTCATCGACAGTTCTTACGCTGTCTGGATCAAAGCTGCCGCCGCTCACTTCATCCAGCACAGCCTTGTTATAAATAAAGCCAAATGCTTCAACAGCCATCGGCATTCCTAGTACCTTGTCGTCAAAGGTGGCATAGTCCAGTGTGCCTGCTGACGCATGCTGTACCCACTCCTGATCCGACAAATCGAGCAGCTTGTCCTGCATCAGCGGCAATTCCTGGCCGATACTGATCACAGTCGGAGCATTGTTGGATGCATACAGCGTTGACATTCTCTCATATCCATTCGCCCCGGCTAACGGAATAATCGTTACCTTGGCCTGATCCTGCAGCTCGTTGTATTCCCGGACCATCTCTTCGAACGGCTTAGCAATTTCTTCCTTGCCGACCAACACCGTGATATCTACCGGCTTGTTGGATGATGAATCTCCTGTCTGACCCTCTTCATTCGCCTTTCCGCCTCCCCCGCAAGCCGACAAAACTGCTGTAAGCATGATCGTGGCAAGCGATAAAGACGCCCATTTCCTCATTTTCATGTGTCTTCCCCCAATCTGGCATTTTTAAGTTAGATTGATGTGAGCTCATGCCTATTATATTACTTTTATATTTTATGTCAAACGTTTTCACATAAAAAACTTCTTTGTTTTAGGTGTTTGATTGTGTCCTTGTGGCGTATATGCCATAATTATGTGGTAACGTTAACACAATCATGCTATAGTTGAAAAAGGAAATACACCATCACTCTAGAATTAAAAAATAGGCTATAAACTAAAAAAGGATGATCATATGACAAGCATTAAAGATGTGGCCAAAAAGGCCGGGGTTTCCGTCACCACTGTATCGCGGGTCATCAACAACCGAGGCTATATCAGCAAGGATACCCGCAAAAAAGTCGAGTGGGCTATGCAAGAGGTTGATTATCATCCCAATCAAATTGCCAGGGCCCTGCAAAGAAGCCAGACCTTTTTCATCGGGGTCATTGTTCCGGATTCCAATCATCCGTTTTTCTCCGAATTGATTAAATATATTGAGATTCTGGCTAATGAACGAAATTACAAAGTGCTCGTATGCAATTCGCTCGACGATCCCGAAAAGGAAGCGAATTATATCAACATGCTCCGGCAAAACCAGGTGGACGGAATTATTATGTGCAGCCACACGCTGGATATCGAACAGTATAAGAAGGTTGCGCTGCCTATAGTATCATTTGACCGAATGATCTCTCCCAACATTCCGTGCATCGGTTCAGACAATTATCGCGGGGGCGAGTTAGCAACCGAACACTTGATCAAGCAGGGCTGCAAGAAAATACTGCATATCTCGGGGCCGCTGGATCTCGACATGCTATCTAACCGGCGGGGAGACGCCTTTATTCTCACCTGCATGAAACATGGCGTCGAATACGATTTCATTCAGGGAGCCCGCAATAAGCTGACCTTCGACTATTTCTGGGATTTCATCACCCATGAGCTGTCGTCGGTTGAGCTGACCGGATATGACGGGGTATTCTGCAGTAATGATATCGTGGCCTACGCACTGTATATCTATGCCCAACAGCAAGGAATAAAAGTCCCTGAGCAGCTAAAGATTGTCGGTTATGACCATCACACCTTCACCCGCATGCTGCAAAATCCGAAATTAACCACGATCAAACAACCGATCGACCGTATCGGACGGCTGCTGCTTAATACGCTGATCCAAATGATCGAGAAAGAGCCCGGGGACATTAATAACACCACGATTTTGGATGTGGAACTGGTTGTCGGGGAGACGACTTAACTGAGGGCGAGTTCGCACCACGCGCAGCTCCCAGGGTGCGGAGTTTCGCTGCATGATGCGGTCGGTCGACCATATGCGGCTATGTAGGCCTATGCCATGGTGAGCCGAAATCTAGGGGGAGACCTGGCTTGTTCCGAGCTACAGTAATACGGTGGGACAGATTGGATTGGGCCGATTACATGCGTGCTCATCGTGTTGAGCGATATGCTATGGGATGACAGTCACATCCTGTCATGCGTCATACCAGGTATGGATGCAAATATAAACAGGGAAGTGCCGCATCGTCGCGCACTTCCCTGTTTAACATTCCCTATATAATAGCGTCTAGTGTCCGTTCATCTACGTGTTACTACTCCACCTTCGTAATCGGAGCAAATCCGGCTAATAGCCGCTTCACACCGACCGGTGCCGGGAAGGCAATCTGCAGCTCCATATCATTGCCGGAGCCCTTCACCGATACGATCGTACCTGTTCCCCATTTGCCATGGGCCACTTTATCGCCAGCCTTGAATTCCCCGGCTCCCGAGCTTTCCCCGGCTTTCTGGTGGGCCGCCCCGCCGGTCGTGACCGTTACACGGCTGTTCGGAGCCGCTGAGCGAGCTGGGGCAGAGGCTGTACTGCCGCCAAGCGAAAGATCACGTGCTCGATTCCCTCCGCCAAAGTTGCTGCCACCGCCGCTGTTAAACCCACGGCCGGCGTATGAGCCGCCAAGATTGCTGCCGCCACCGCGACGATAGCGGTCATGCGCCACCTGCGTGTCCTCCTTCAGCTCATCCGGGATTTCATCCAGGAAGCGTGAAGGCGGGTTGGCCGTCGTGCGGCCGAACAGCGTCCGCATGCGGGCACAGGACAGGAACAGCTGCTTCTCCGCACGGGTAATGCCGACATAAGCCAGGCGGCGCTCCTCTTCCAATTCCTCAAGATCCATAAAGGCCCGGCTGTGCGGGAATACCCCTTCCTCCATGCCAATAATGAACACATACGGGAACTCCAGCCCCTTCGCGCTGTGCATCGTCATCAGCACAACCGCATCGCTGCGATCCTCTTCATCATCATTCATCGTATCGATATCCGCGATGAGCGCAAGATCGGTCAGGAAGGAGACCAGCGACTTGTCTTCGTTATTCTTCTCAAACTCCTGCGTGACCGACAGGAACTCGTCAATGTTCTCAAGGCGTGACCGGGATTCAATCGTATTCTCGTTCTGCAGCTCCAGCCGGTATTCCGACATTTCCAGCATTTTTTCCGTAAGCTCGGTAACGGACAGGAACTCCACCATGCGATTCAGCGCGGAGATCATATCATAGAAGTTGACCAGCGCATTGCGTGTACGGCCTGCAAAACCAAGATCATCGACGATTTCCAGCACGCGGTAGATGGACATCCCCCGCTCGGCCGCCGCCGTCGCCAGCTTGGCTACGGTCGTGTCCCCGATGCTTCGTTTCGGCACATTAATAATCCGGGTCAAGCTGATATCATCATCCGGGTTTGAGAGGAGGCGCAAATAAGCCAAAATATCCTTAATCTCTTTGCGATCATAGAACTTGATGCCGCCGACAATCTGATACGGAATGTCCGACTTGATCAGAATTTCCTCGATGACCCGAGACTGCGCATTGGTGCGGTACAAGATGGCGTGATCCTGATAGCTTTTGCCTGCGTTGACGTTCTTGCTGATCTCCGAGGTGACAAAATACCCTTCATCATGCTCCGTATCGCCGCGGAACACTTTGATCTTCTCGCCTTCGCCCTGCTCGGTCCACAGCTTCTTCGGCTTACGGCCCGTATTCAGGTTGATGACCGCGTTAGCTGCATCCAGAATGTTCGAGGTCGAACGATAGTTCTGCTCAAGCATAATCGTCTTCGCTTCGGGATAGTCCTCTTCGAAATTGAGGATATTGGTAATATCCGCACCCCGCCAGCGGTAAATCGACTGGTCACTGTCCCCCACGACGCAGATCCGGTGATGGCTGTCCGCCAGCATCCGGCAGAGCATATATTGGGCCCGGTTCGTATCCTGGTACTCATCCACATGGATGTACTGGAACTTGCGCTGATAGAAATCCAGCACCTCAGGCACTTCCTTAAACAGCTGGATCGTGGCCATGATCAGATCATCGAAATCGAGCGAGTTGTTGCTCTTGAGGCGCTTCTGGTATTCGGTGTACACCTGGGCCACAATGCTCTCAAAATAGTCCCCAACCTTCTGCTCATACTGCTGCGGGGTAACCAACTCGTTCTTCGCGGCGCTCATCGCCGCCTGAACAGCCTTGGGCTCAAATTTCTTCGGATCAATGTTCAGGTTCTTCATCACATTGCGGATGACCGACAGCTGATCGGTGGAATCCAAAATGCTGAAATTGGAGGTGAATCCAATCCGTTCAATATCTCTCCGCAAAATACGAACACACATCGAGTGGAAGGTCGATACCCAAATATCCTGGCCTTCCCTGCCGACAAGCTTGGATACCCGCTCCTGCATCTCGCGCGCGGCTTTGTTCGTAAAGGTGATGGCCAGTATGCTCCACGGCGCAGCCTTGCGCGTAGCAATCAGGTAAGCGATCCGGTGTGTCAGCACCCGCGTCTTGCCTGAACCGGCTCCGGCCATGATGAGCAGCGGTCCGTCCGTAGCCTCCACGGCTTGGCGCTGCTGGGGATTGAGACGCTTGATCGCCTCATGTATGTCAATGGAAAACATAGAGCTTGCCTCCTAGCATAGGTATAGAATAGAAAATAAAAACAGGTCTGGTTCAGCCTTTCACCGCTTTGACGGTATCGAGCGCCTGCTCCAGATTGTCGTACACGATATTGCCAACGACGATGGTATCCGCAGCGGCAGCTGCTTCCGCAGCCTGTTCCGCGTTCGTAATTCCCCCGCCATAGAACAGGCGAGCCTGCTCCAAGGTCCTGCCAACGGTCCGCACGATGTCCATATCGCCAAAAGTGCCGCTGTACTCCAGATAGAGGACCGGCAGCCGCATCAGCTTGTCCGCAATCTGGGCATAGGCGCTGACAGCGCCAGCCTCCAGAGACACATCGGCGCCGGTCAGCTTGGCGACCGCAGCCTCGCCGTTCAGGACGATGTATCCTTCGGTTACAATCAGCTCCCATGGTATCATGTATCCGTAGCGCTCAATGCCTTCCCGGTGCCGCCCCATGATCCAGGTGGTATCCCCGGTGTTCAGAATCATCGGAACCATATATAGATCAAAGCCTGGCACAACCGCTTCCAGATCGGATACCTCCTGCACGCATGGCAGCTCATAGCGGCGAATTCGGGACAGGAGATCCACGGTATTTTCATAGGTGACTCCGGTGGAGCCGCCTACCATAATCGCATCCGTGCCTGACATGCATACCGCTTCAAGCGTGTCATCTCCGATCTCCTTGTCGGGATCCAGCTTAAACACATGCCTCCAGGATTGTATCAAGTCTTTCAAGCGTCATACCTCCACGTTCTTCAGTAGCTGGTGATGGGGATAAGTTGAATGATGAAATGATATATCCAGCCTACCCTGTATTGTCTCTTCATCAAGTCTATGCCAGCAGGGCATAGCAAGTCAATGTTCGTATTTCATGCGAACACATGTTATCCCTCAGTTTAGGAGATTCGACCTGAATTAGTACACCCTCAATTCAAAAAGCCCGCCACTCTCTAATCGAGAGAGACAGGCTCATCGAACCCATAAATTGGATCTTTCATATTCGTCATTTCAGATGCCGCAACGATGCCAGCAACCGAGGCTGACGGCCTCTCAGCATTCACAAAGCCTGGAAGACTAGTACGCATTCTTGAAGCCGTTGCGGATCGTGCGCAGAATGATTTTGATATCAAACAGGATCGACCAGTTCTCGATGTAGAAAATATCGTGTTTGATTCGCTCTTCAATCGACGTATCCCCGCGAAGGCCGTTGCTCTGTGCCCAGCCGGTGATGCCCGGGCGTACATGGTGCTTCACCATGTACTTCGGAATTTCCTCCTTGAACTGCTCAACAAAGTAAGGACGCTCCGGCCGCGGCCCGACCACACTCATATGACCCAGCAGCACGTTGAAAAACTGCGGCAGCTCATCCAAACTCGTCTTGCGCAGGAAGGAGCCGAATTGGGTGCGGCGCGGATCATTCTCCACCGTCCAGCCCGTATCAGCCACACCCGGCGGCAGCGGCTTCATCGAGCGGAACTTATACATATAGAATGTGCGCCGGTTCAGCCCGACCCGCTCCTGCTTGAAGATCGCCGGCCCAGGCGAGGTCAGCTTGATTCCGATGTATATGAATATCATCACCGGCAGTGTAAGTATGATGGCAATCAGCGAGAAAGCAATATCAAACGCCCGCTTGAACAGCCGGTTCGCAGTCAAGTCGAGCGGAATATCCCGCACATTGATCATCGGCATGCCGGCAAAGTTGTCAAACGTCGGCCGGGCAGGCAGATAGTCGAAGAAATCCGGAATAATGAGCGTGCGCACGCCCGCTTTTTCACAGGTCTCGATAATCTCCGGGTACTTATGATGAGCATCAAGCGGCAGGGCAAGTACAACCTCGTCCACTAACTTGTTGTCCAATACATGCGCAAGATCGCTGACCTTGCCCAAAATTGGCTTGAATCGTTTGGATTCGGCCTCTCCCCACTGCTGATAATCATCCAGGAAGCCAATGACCTCGTACCCAAGCTCCGGGTATTGGCGCAGGTTCCGGAAGAACCTTTTGCCCAGGGAGCCCGCACCCACGATGAGCACAAACTGGCGGTTGTAGCCCTTTTCCCGGAAATGGCGCAGCGCCTTCTTCAGGAAGTAACGATACAGAATGATCAGCACAACGTTCAGGATCATGTAGATCCCCAAATACATCCGGGAGATGTTAATCTCCTTCACGAAAAACATCACGCTAAGCAAAATGAACAGGCCGATAAAGTGCGCCTGGAAAATCTTCATGAATTCATCGGCAAAACGTTTCTTGCGCTTCGGCGAGTACAGGGACACCATGATCCCCACCATCACCGCAATGACGCCATAGATCAGACTCCACATCCCATATGTGCCGACAGGCAGCGGCTTTTCGTACGGGAACCAGCCGCTTTCGAATTTGAGCCACCAGGCCAGCAGGAAAGAAAGCTGCACCAGCGCAAAGTCAGACAGCATATACAGCTTCGTTAGAAAGCCTTGATTTTTACGGATCATGATTTCACCTCCACTCCGCCAGAGGATGTCTGGGACATCGTCGCCGGCCGAATCGGCTTCAGCCGATTCGTCAGCAGGGAGAGCACCAGCTTCACCCCTACTCCGGCATAAACGGCCCCGTTAACCCATATGTTGTATTTCTTTCGGTAATGCTTGCGATGAAACAAAATCATCGCCCGATGGAACTCGTATATAATCTTGAACGGGCGTCGCCGCGCGCTCCCGCCTTTATAATGAACAATCGTGGTGCGGGGAACATAGTGAATGCCCCAGCCGGCCTCTTTAATCCGGTAACACCAGTCGATATCCTCTCCATACATGAAAAAGGTCTCATCCAGCCCGCCAACCTGCTCCAGCGTCTCCTTGCGCACCAGCATGAACGCACCGACCAGGCAGTCCACCGGATACTCCTGATCCGGATCCAGATAACCGAGCTGGTACTGGTTGAACCGCGGATTGTTCGGAAAGAGCTTGCTCAGACCGAATGCATAATAGAAGGAGGCGGAAGGCGTAGGAAAGCCTCTTTTGCAGGCCTTGTCGAGGGAACCGTCCGGGAGAATGATTTTACAGCCCGAAGCCCCCACCGATGGATGATCATCCATAAAAGCGACCATCGTCTGAATCGTATCCGTCTGAATGACCGTGTCGGAATTTAGCAGCAGCACATACCGCCCCTGCGACACCGCCATCCCCTGGTTGTTCGCCTTGGCAAATCCGGTGTTCTCCGTATTCTCGATCAGCTTCACTTGCGGGAACTGCTCGCGAAGGGTCTGTACGGACGCATCTTTCGAATTGTTGTCGATCACGATGACTTCATATGTATATCCGGTCTCCGATGCGAATACCGATCGCAAACAGTCCACCGTCAGCTGACAGGTGTTATAGTTCACGATTAAGATGCTTAAATCCATACGCTAATGTCTCCTGACAAATATAGTAATCTATCGACATTATAGCATAAAGACGCAGTAAGGGCAGGAATATAGAACTTAAATTACTAAAATCTAGTTGGTCAATACCTATTTTTAAATGTACCCTGATATAATTAAAAACTTAAATAAACACTGCTCTAGCAATGACTGTCGATAAAGTTGGCTTCTCCTCACATATTTCACTCTCTGAAACACATTCTTTCTAGGAGCTATAAACATTTCGAGCTGAGACTTCTTCTCCTTATTCAGCAGATGACCATATACTCTATGGAATTCCTCAGCTTGACGACGCAGCATGTACTTGCCTCTATGTCTTATAAAGCTGCGGAATTTTTGTCTGATCTTGCTGATTACAGAGTTACTGCCTCCAATAACATTGTTTCCATGTTGACGATAGAGCATGGAAGGATTACTGTCATATATTACATGGCCCATGGCCGATACGATTAGGTAAAACCACCAGTCATGCATAATGATTCGGTTGTGCTCTACTCCTGGATAGTTAACAAAAAGATCTCTTGCTGATTTATTAACCGTAATGGTAGCCCCGACAGCAATATTTTGAACCAATGCATTATAAAATGAAGGTTGCCTTTTCGGAGGCTTCGGCCAAATGCCTTGAGCTTGTAGTGCACGATCCGCTAACCGCGTTGCGGTAAACACCATCGCCGCTTCCTCGTCGTGAGGTTTCAAGCATTCGAGTGCCGACTGCACCTTGTGCTCCAGCCATACATCATCCTGATCGCAGAAGCAGTAATAATCTGCATGAGGATCAGAATCCTGCATCAGTTCTAAAAAGCTGGCTACAACGCCAACGTTCCTCCCTTGGATCACTGCGATTCGCTCCGGATAGGTCTTAACCAATGCCTGAATCACTTCCATTGTCCGATCAGAGGACCCGTCATCCCGAATCAGAATCGAGATATGGGGATAGCTTTGGTGAATAATACTGTTGATTTGCTCTGCTATATAATGCTCCCCATTGTAGGCGGACAGCAACACCTGAACCTTCTTCATCTCAACTAAAACCTCCGGGATAACAAAAAAGACCTGCATCCATATCAGGTCTTTAGGATTTACTACAAGTATAGATCAGGTTGCTGTTTCATTTCCAGCATAAACCGCCTTAATCCGTCCTTCCAATGAGGCAGCTCTTCCAAACCGTTAACGCGAATCGCAAGATGCTCCATTACGGAATTCGAAGGACGTTTGGCAGGGCGCGGGAACTGTTCGGTTGAACACGGCTGAAGTGTAGCAGCTATGGATAAACCTAGTTCCTTTTTCGCTTCGGCAAAAATCATTTCCGTAAACTCATACCATGTGCAGGAGCCACTGTTCGAGGCATGGTAAATACCGTATTTCTCCGTTGTGATCAGGTCAACTAGAAAACGAGCCAAATCAACGGTATAGGTGGGAGATCCCTTCTGGTCATTCACCACCTGGAGAAGCGGTTTATCCTGCCCCAGACGCAGCATCGTCTTCACAAAATTGTCTCCATGAAGCCCGAACACCCATGAGGTCCGCACAATAAACCAGCGGGTGCAAAAATCCCGAGTCATCTGCTCTCCGGCATACTTGGATTTTCCATATACCGTTTGAGGATCCACAAGATCATACTCCAGGTACGGCTTACCGCTCTCCCCGTTAAACACATAATCCGTACTGATATATACGAGTTTAGCACCCACCTGCTCGGCCGCCATCGCCACATTTCGAGTGCCTATAGCGTTAACCAGAAAGGCTCCGTCTATGTCGCTTTCCGCGGCATCCACAGCCGTATAAGCGGCGCAATGGATAATGCAATCTGGGCGGTGCCCAGTAACAACCTGTAGGCACTGAGCCTCGTCCGTAATATCCAGATCAGCCCGGGAACAACCAACCACCTCAAACCCAGCTTGACTGCAGATCGCCACCACATCCTGCCCAAGCTGTCCTTGCGCTCCGGTGATCAATACCTTCATTGCTTGTCACCCAGACGAGTGCCGTATTGCTTCGTTAGATATTGCCGGTATTCACCCGACTGAATTCGGGTCCACCAGTCCTGATTATCCAAGTACCATTGAATCGTTTCCTTAATCCCAGTCTCAAAGTTATACTTCGGCTTCCAGCCCAGTTCCTCCGTAATCTTCGTCGGATCGATGCCATAACGACGATCGTGACCAGGACGGTCTTCAACATAGGTAATTAACGATTCCGGCTTCCCGAGCTCCTTGAGAATCGTTTGGACGATATGAATGTTGGTGCGCTCGTTATTGCCGCCGATGTTGTAAACCTCACCGAGGCGTCCCTTATGAATGACAAGATCAATCGCGCTGCAATGATCTTCTACGTATAGCCAGTCCCGGATATTCAACCCGTCCCCATATATTGGAAGAGACTCGTCGTTCAAAGCCCGGGAGATCATGAGCGGAATCAGCTTCTCAGGAAACTGATAAGGTCCATAGTTGTTAGAACACCGAGTAATATTGACAGGCAGCCCAAAAGTCTCGTGATAGGCTCTGACAAGAAGGTCTCCACCAGCCTTGCTGGCCGAATATGGACTGTTCGGTGCAAGTGGTGTCGTCTCGGTGAATAGTCCCGTCTCACCCAGCGATCCGTATACCTCGTCAGTAGATACTTGAACGAATTTGGTCACACCATACTTCTTAGCGGCATCCAGCAGAACCTGTGTACCTAGAACATTCGTATTTACAAAAACTTCAGATTCTAGAATACTGCGATCGACATGGGACTCAGCAGCAAAGTTAACTACGACGTCAACGCCTTCCTGGAAGATCTGATCTACTGCGTTTTTATCCGCAATATCCGCCTGGACAAAGGAATAGTTGGCTTCCTGCTCCACAGACTTAAGGTTTTCCAAATTCCCTGCATAGGTAAGAGCATCCAGATTCACGATTGTATACTCTGGATGCTGCTGCATCATATATAAAATGAAATTACTGCCTATAAATCCGGCGCCGCCGGTAACTAGAAGTTTCATGGTCTCCGTACTCCCCTACTCAAAATTCATCTCAGCATCCTGAAGTAATGGATGCTGCTGATCTTTATCCGACAGTACAGGATTAGATACCGGCCAATCAATGCCAATGGCCGGATCATTCCATAATATGCCGCGGTCATGTTCAGGGGAATAGTATTCGTCCACCTTGTACAGGACTTGGGTATTCGGCACGAGTGTGCAAAAGCCGTGAGCAAATCCCTTTGGAACAAGCAGCTGGCGTTTGTTGTATTCACTTAGAATAACACCTACCCATTGGCCGAAAGTAGGGGAGCCTTTGCGAATGTCTACGATTACATCGTAAATTGCTCCCGACAGTACTCGAATAAGCTTCGTCTGGGCCTTAGGGTTAAGCTGGTAGTGAAGCCCGCGGAGTACCCCAGGTTCTGCAGACAAGGATTGATTGTCTTGAACGAAATTGTACGTGATCCCGTGGTCTGCAAGCACCGACTCATTATAGCTTTCCATGAAAAAACCCCGGTGATCGCCGTGGACTTTTGGTTCAAGAAAGGAGGCACCGTTTAATTTTAGAGAAGTTACTTTCACAACTATACCACCCTTCTTCTAAAGTTTGAATTTTCCGAATTCTTCGCCAAAGACAATATCTTTTGCCAACTCATTAGCCCGTGCGAGAGAAGCATGTGTACCCGCATCAGTCCACCAGCCTTGAAGAATATCAAAGGTTAGCTCACCTCTTGAGATGTAAGCGTTATTCACATCAGTAATTTCAAGTTCTCCGCGGGCAGATGGTTTGAGCGTTTTAATGATGTCAAATACTTTATGGTCGAACATATAAATCCCTGTTACAGCATAATTACTTTTGGGCTCTGCTGGTTTTTCTTCAATAGAAACTATCTTCTGTCCGTCTATTTCAGGAACACCAAAACGCTTAGGATCATGAACCTTTTGAATCAGAATTTTCGCTCCATTATTCTGTTTTCGAAAATTGTTTACAAATGGCGATATGTCATCTTCGAAAACGTTATCTCCTAGAATTACTACCATCTGGTCATCACCTACAAAATGTTCTGCCAAATCAAGGGCTTGAGCAATCCCCCCTGCTTCATCTTGCACCTTGTATGTAAAAGTGACGCCCATCTCCCTACCGCTGCCAAGAAGATTCACAACGTCTCCCATATGTTCCTTACCAGTCACAATGAGAATATCTTGGATATCCGCTTGTTTTAGTTTACATACGGAATGGAAAATCATGGGATATTTCCCTACTGGAAGCAAATGTTTATTGGTAACTTTAGTTAAGGGGTGCAGACGCGTCCCCGTTCCACCAGCTAAAATTATACCTTTCATTTGATATCACCATACTCTCTAGAATTATTAAAAGACCATAATTTATTCAATAAGTAATTATATATTGGTACTATTACCACAATAACCACTTGAGCCCATATATACCATAGATTAAATAAATCAACAAAAATATATAGTATAGCAATGTTAAGAAATAAACCTGATAGAGAAACAGTGAAGTACTTTACAAAAGAAACAGTTGTCATTTTATTACTTGAAAAAGTCCATTTTGAATTTAGATAATAGGATAACAGTAAAGAAGCTATAAATCCAAAACTTGTTGACAAGATGGGTTTTAAGAAAAAGAATTCTGTAAGGACTATCAATATTAATGTATGTATTATTGTACCAATTACACCAACTAACGCATACTTAACAAATTGGTTGTTTAATATATTAGTCAAAATCTTTGTCACTATCCTTCAGCCTTCTTATTTCATTTTTCAACAAACCCAGTTCCTGTGACAATTCTTTTATTTTCATTGAGTAGTCAGATATAGTTGAAGTCAAGCTGTAGAGTATAAAGAAGCAAGCTACAAGGCCAAAAAGAAAAAGTGCATTAACAGGAATTTCTATACTCAATAATCTTGAAATCAACAATAATATATTTGGGAATATCGCCATAATAATACTTAGCGAAATAATTAATAACCAGAGGACGGTATACTTTAATTCTAGCTTATACGCCCTAATCTTTATTATAAAAAACACTAATATTAAAACCGATATAGCTACTAAAAATAGTTGAAGTTTAAATGGTATCAATTTTTCACCTACGACTGTAATTTTTTTTGTTTTTGCCTTAACATATCAATAAATATAGCCAGGGAAACCTTGAACATATAATAAATGGACTTGAATTTGTTAATTGAAGACTTGCCATTTTGGCGTTTCGCCATAACTACAGGAATTTCCTCAATTTTAAACCCGTTTCTCAATAAAGAAACAATTGATTCGGGTTCAGGGTAATCAACAGGATAATACCTCACAAATTGTCTTATAACTTTTGAATTGCATGCCCTAAAACCAGATGTCGGATCTGTTACAACTACACCTGTTAATAAATTTATTACCAGGCTAAAGTAACGAATTCCAACTCTCCGCATTATACTTGATTGAAACCCCTCTTTTTTTATATACCTGGAGCCTATTACCATATCGGCTCGCCCTTCTATCAGGGGATCTATTAAATCTTTTATAAAGTGTGGATCATGTTGGCCGTCACCATCAACCTGAATTGCAATATCAAAATCATGTAATTCAGCATATTTATAACCTGTCTGAACAGCTCCTCCAATACCTAAATTGCAAGGTAAGTCAATATACTCAACCTTCATATTGTTTAATAAACTTATAGTATTATCTGTTGATTTATCATTAATTACAATTACGTTAACTTGGCATTCATTTAGAAAACCAATTCTATTGATAAGATCAACTAAATTCTTCTCTTCGTTAAACGCAGGAATTACCACCAATATTTTCATTGGATATCTCCTTTGTGGCAGTATTTATTATAGTAGACACATATAACATAGATATCGGAGCTATTCTTAAGATGTACCTAGCAAATGAAGCAGCAGTTTTAGCTTCTTCTCCAAACATTACTATATAAGAGAAATATAAAAATAATACATTTGCTATCATTAATGCTAGTAAATAAAATTGCTGCTTATTAATTCCTATATATAAATTCAAAATTATCATTGAAAAAACTACTATCCAAAAAAGCCCCCAATTTGTTGTATTCATAATCTGCTGGATAGACGCTGAAAGCATAGGAAAACTATACTCTATTACGGGATTAATGGACCATCTTGAATCGGGAAAATCACGAACGGCTGTATATAACCCCCACAAAAATGGTATCGTAAGTGAAATAATTGAAAAAAACATCAATTCTTTTAATCTTTTTAATAATACTCCATTATAGAGAAAGCTACTGCAAATGATACCTATGTGAATCAACGCTAAGTATTGACCATCAACTTTCACCCATGCTGCAAGTGTTATGAATAATGCGGATAACATCATTTCCTTTTTTTTATCATTATTCATAAGGTACTTAATTAAAAAGACAGCCGATACAGTATAGAAAAACGTATACTCTATATCTGCATATAAACCACTCGACATCTCAAAAACAACAAATCCCGAGGTTAAAAATATCCCAATTACTACCCAGTTAATTATGATATTTTTAAGATATTGTTTCATCTCCGAATAAATAAAAACTACTAAACAGAACAAAAACACTGGCCCTATTACCCTTACGAACGAATCAAGTATTTCACCACAAAATGAGTAAAAACTCGCAGCAAGTAGCGGGATGAAACTAGGATATGTTTCGAATCCCGTTTCAAAACCTTGCCCTCCGTAAAAACTCTCCAATCCATTCCCTAAAAAGATTAACTTTGCTTGAAAAGCCCATTGTGAATATTCATCTGGTTGATATACTTTTGTAGAAATACTATGTAATAATATTGTCAAATATTTTACTAGTACGACTCCACACACACCGATAACCGCACACCAATACTTCCAATTCTTTGGATCTTCGATTTTATGACCTATTGGCTCTGATGATTTTCGTATTAGCTTGTTTATAATTAAGTAAATTGTTAAAAAAGAACTAATGATTATTAAAGGAATAAATATTCTGTTGAAGCTATACTCTATTTTTAATACTGATAGGAACCAACAATAGAGAGTAATTATAACTGACCCAATTGGAAACGATAGAGAGATAAGTGAAACATAATTTTTCTTATTGAATAATAAGACCACTAAAGGCAAACCAATAAATGATATAACTAGAACATATAAAAATAAATTTATCATTCTATCTCCTTAATTGACTAGTTCTACTCGTGATCGCAATTCACCGGTCGATTTATTTGTTATTCTAAACACAGCATTCTCTTGGTTTCTATAAGGTTCTCCTAGATATTCAAGAAATCCGTTATCTCTGTGAACAATAAGATAGTCCACTTCAAATTGTTGAATTAATCTCGTATATAACTCTTCATCAAATGGTTGGTATCCATAATATTGATACTTCAGACTCTTAGCTGGAACTAAAGCATATCTCAATCTATAGTAATTCATTGTCCCATTCTCATCCGATGTGTCTAAGTACATATAAGTATAATCTCCACTAATATTCTTCATTTTATTTATGATACTTCCCAAATGATTATCGTCTCTAATTATGCTGCCTTGGCCATTTTTTTCTGTAGAAACTAAAATATTATACCTATCACGGATCAGAGACAAATCACTATCTATCGATGGTATCACCTGAAATAAAAAAACTAACAGTAAGATTAAAGTAATAGGAAAATGTCTATAAACTTGGAATCTTCTCATTTTTTTTATTATGATCCCTCCTAAACTTAAAATCTTTTAGTTTCAAAGCTCTTTTCTCAATAATATGCCAAGATAGAATGGCAGCAATAAGGGTTCCAAAGGTACTTAAAAGAAAAAACGAAAATACTGTCAGACTCTCTCCCCACTTATATGCTAATAATTGCTGGATAGGAAATGCATAAATGTACATCCCATATGAAAAATCACCATATTTTCTGAAAACAGAGAATCTAATTTTAATAGCAAGCGTTATTATGGTATAGGGCAAAGCAACAATTAATACTATATTAAACAATCCAACTTTGACCCCTACCAATAATAACATTAAACAGAAAATTACTAAACGATAATGTAGAACTACCCTGTCTCTGTATAAATATAATAAAGAACCTATTAAAAAATATGGTGTTAATCTAATGAAATTATCATATTCATTTGAACTTAATATCCAAAAAGTATCGCCTACTAAATTAAACAGTTTGTAATTGTAAAGTAAATTAAACACACTTAAAAAACTCAATATTACCGTTAATAATAAGAACAATCTTCTTATTTTTATTAATAAAAAAAAGGCTGTCAACGGTAGAAACATATACATGGCAACTTCATGTTTGAGTGTCCACATTGAACCATTGGCCGATCCTGGATACGGATTTTCCTGAAACAAATCCCTAACCGTCCAAGAATACCCGAAAATGTTGAACGTAATATTTTTAAAAATAAAATCAACAGGCCCCCCTTGATTCATCTTAAAATATTCACTTGATGGAAGGACCGTTAAAAATGGGCCTATTATAAATGAAATTAAGAATAATGATACAAAAAACGCAGGGAATATCCTCAAAAATCTATTCTTAATATACTGAGAAATTGAAGGAGTAGAAGACAAACTCTGCATAATTAGAAACCCACTTAATACAAAGAAACAATTAACGGCAAGTGAACCGGCAGATATTTGATTATTTGTGATTTTAGCAAGTAAATCTTCACTACCTCCTTGCCCTTTTAATAAAACAAATGAATGTGAATATATCACCATGACGGCAAAAACAAACCGCAATAAGTCAAACAAGTTATCTTTTGGATTATATGCTTCCTTAATAGTAGTAAGATTTGTATCTATTGGCATTATACTCCCCTTTATCCGTTCTGATTAGGAATTTGACCTACTCATAGAAGTTTTTCGAATCTTTAAGAATAGATAAATTGCACGCTTACCTAATCTAAGAATCAAACTATTTTTAGCTCTTAACTTTGCGAGCACTTTCCAACCGATTGTGGATCTCATTTTTTGCAATTCTTCCTCTAGCTTTTGCACTTGATTATGATATTCATTTTCTGAAATTAATGAATCTTCTGGAAGATAGTATTTTATAGCTCTTACAATATCCTGACTACTGAAGCTAGTTAAGTTAATGCTTGGTACATTTGCATCAAATAATTCATACAGACCATTATATTTCTGAACCATTTCATGTTTATTAACAAATTTGTAGCTAGCAATCTTTCTTTTAACTGTTAATACTTCATCTTCTTTCATGTCCAGAATCTGGTTTAATTTAATGATTATATCGTCTAAATCAATTGAATCTGATATCCAGCCACCACCTACTTCTTCTACTCTTTCTTTAAGTGCCCCCATGGGAGTCACTAATACCGGAATATTATGCAGCCAAGCCTCTGACAAAGTATATGAGAAAGTCTCTGGCCAAGGTGACAGCAAACAAATAAGATCCAGATCTATTTCTTCGAGGATATCGCTTAGTTCCTCTCTTTTGTATTCACCGTGCTTGATTACATTTTCCTTATTGATTAAATTAAGTCTCTGATCTCCGAGTCCACCAATAAGGTGCCAATTCAGATTTTTATTGGAGTATTTTGTTATTAGCCGATAAATCAAATCGCTACCTTTGTTGGGAGATAATCCACCTAAAAAGCCAATATTCCAAACTTTCTTATTACTAAAAGAGGCATTTTTCTCAGAATTATTTAGTCCTATAACACCATGAGGAATTGCATCTATACGGTCGGAAATAATTGGATACTCCGAT
Organism: Paenibacillus sp. FSL M8-0334; assembly: GCF_038000405.1. Taxonomy (NCBI): domain Bacteria; kingdom Bacillati; phylum Bacillota; class Bacilli; order Caryophanales; family Paenibacillaceae; genus Paenibacillus; species Paenibacillus sp. FSL M8-0334. The sequence continues at coordinate 2,861,593 of NZ_JBBOCH010000001.1, read as the reverse complement.
TGGAATAGTTGTTTAGTGAACTCCGAAGGTGTAATAAATTTATCTATAAGAGGTAGCATTTTCTTGACTTCTTCTCTCCATTTATTAATGAAGGTCGTATGGAAGCCGTAAGAAGCTCGTAAACAACTAGAGCATTTTTCCTCAGATCTCATATCAATACAATAGTTATTATTTTCGTCGAGTAAATTCACTTTTGGACAAAACAGATAATAATCATGAAGAGTGAACAAAACCTTAATATTATATTTTTTGGCTATATAAGGAATGTCAAATGAGTGCTTTATTAAATGATGTATATGCACTAATGAAATATCGAAAGAACCTATGATTTTCTGTATTATCTCACTGTATTCTTTATGATGAAAATGCTTTAAAGTAAGAGGATCCGAGAAAGGGAAATTATATTTTGCAATAAACCGCCCATCCCTGTATTGTTTCATGACAACTTCATTTCCATTAGTAACAATGACATACGAATTATAATTTTCTAAACTTAAGACAATGTCCTTTACATGATATTCAGTTCCCCCAATAGGGTGATTATAGGGCTCATCGAAAAAGTTATGAAGAACAAAAAGTATATTTCCTTTAACTTCATGTGCAAATTTACTAGATTCCAATCGCAAGTAAATATTGTCATGGATAGGTTTTAAAGGGTTTTTAACAATAAAATCATGGACACTTTGTTCATAATAAGGATACCTCTGATTTAATATATCTAGGTTTTTCTTCAGAAGGTTGAGCTTCTCACCCTTAAAGGACATTGAACCTTTATGATAGATAAAAGTATGGTCATCGAGAACATTTTTATATCCATGTTCTATTACTCTACAGCAAAAATCGTTTTCTTCAGCATATCCTTTACCAAAAGTCTTGTCATCAAACAAACCGATTTCATTTATGACAGTTCTTTTAATAAACATGCAGAAGCCCACTGCAGTCGGGATTTCTGGGTATTCCTTCAACGAAATTTTTTCAATATAGGCAGCAAAAGAATCTATGGTATAACCTTCAGGTATTGTATTATCCTCCAAAAAGTTAGGCACCGAACATATACTCCCATTATTTGTGAGGGGAGTAACTGTGGCAATTGAAAAATTCGAGTATGCGACTTCTACCATTTTGTCCAACCAATTTTCGGTCACGATTGTGTCGCTGTTTAATAATATTACATCTCTATCGGAATAGGACATCCCCTTGTTTACAGTTCCTACGAAACCTATATTACTATCATTGTGAAGCACTAATATATTTTGGTTATTTAAATTGTTTAAGTATTTTCCAACATTTTCATCGGGACTACAATCATTAATTAGGATTATTCTATGATGACGGAGGTTTGTATATTTAACCAGTGATTGTACACATTCTTTAAGTTCATCTAATGCATTATAAATAGGTATGATAATGTCACAACTTATATTACTCAATTTAAATTACTCCTTCGTTTTTCTATTTCCTATATAATCGAATAATCTCCGTAGAGGTGCTGTAATTTTCCATGATAGCGAGGAAGTTATGGCATTTATCTCCTTTTTCAATTTTTCCTCTCTTTTACAAATATCTTCTAATTGATTGTTCAGTAACCCTATTTCCATTTCAAAATCATATATCTTACTTTTTAATTCATTATCTAATTGAACATTCTGCGCTCCTAGTCTTTCAATCTCTTCGTTTAATAATTTTAATTGCATGTTATTCTTGGCTTTATGTTCCTTCAACTCGACTCTATATTGGTTAGTCTGTTCTTGTTGTGTATTATATAAATCTACGTAATGATGTATATAATTGACGCACTCTTCAATAATTGTGGCTATGTTATCTTCGACCTTCATTTCAAACTCAATAACGCAACCAGATTTAGTATAGCGACTTAGATCTTGAAACAAAAGCTGAGGATCATCACCAAGTGATACGAATCTGATCACTGCGTTATTTTCCAGAATCACTGTATTTACACTTTCAGTTATTGCTTCATTCGATATTTCCTTAACAATGCTATTTGAACAGATTAATCTGATATTCTTAATTTCCCCGAGAACTATTGTATTTGCTGGGTCAAATCTCAATGAGTTCCAAGCCCCTTCAGGGATCTTAAATCTATACAACGAAAAGGATTTATCACTAATTGTAATGTTCTGAGAGTTGTTCTCCGAAAATCTCTTGTCTTTCGCCCAGTAAAATTGACAATAATCCTTGTCTAGATAATTTTGATATTGTTCAACTTGAAATCTTGTTATATTTGCTTCTGGTTCAGTACTTTTTTGTGAGACAGTTACAAATTGATATACTTCCCCATCAATTCTAGTTTTCAAAAAGTTCCGAACCGGGACAGGTAGTTTATTATAGTCTTGGTTAAACTCTGTACTATTTGGTCTTCTCATCGTTGTTAACCATTCAACAGGCTCCAAATCACAATCGCTCAAGAGTTTAAGCACACTTTCTCGAGTGAAAAAGCGTATATGGGTATTATCCAGAAGTCCAATTTGCTGATAATTAAATCTCCCCTCCATCAATTCCAAAATAATTGAATTGTGTGATATATTGGGTATGGAGGTCATTACATAACCTCCCTCCTCTAGAAATTCTGAAGCAGTCGCCAATACAAGTCCCGGATTATAGAGGTGCTCCAACACATCAGCAAACAAAATATAGTCGAACTTGAGGCCATCAATATCCTCTTTCCAACTCAATGCATTGATATCTGAGACAATCATTTTGTCTGCATAAACTTCTGCTTTAGCTGCTGCTTCAGTATCTATCTCAACACACACTATTTCGCATTGAAGTTTCTCTTTGATATATCTCGTCATATAACCTGTAGCTGGACCGAATTCTAAAACTTTAGACCTTGGCTTGATCCTACTTAGAATTAGCGAATGTGATGATTTGATTGATAAATCCACTTCAAGATTGTATTTCAACGGATTCAGCCCCCATACTCCAATCGTGCTCTAATAGGTATATCCCTTCTGCCAAGTAATCAATAGAATATATATTAAAAAAATCGAATTTCGCTCTATAATCAAGCCTAACTAAACCAGAACTTTCAAAAAAACCTACATCTATATAATAAGTACCTGGTAGCAATTTTATACTATTATAGTTACATACAAGTTTATATTCCCCTGGAGAATTGGGTAAATTAAAATTGTCAAGTTTTGTGTTTATACCACAGATATAAGTATCACGCTGGTCTGTTATAGCCACTCCTCCTACAATTCCATCAATCTCTTTTTTCAAAGTGTATTGGATTTCAACCTGCAAATTTTCATTTATTTCGAAAGATTTCTTTGCTATGCCTTCATTGTTTTTAAAAACAACTGAATTTATTTCAAGAACTTCTCTGTTTATGGTCATTTCTTTACTATTTTCGGTTCCTATCTCATCTTCTTTTTTATTCATAAAATTTTCATACTCATTGGTAACATCCAACACATTACCACGTCTGAATATTTCGCCGTCCTTCATCCAGATTACTTCGTCGCAAAAGTTTTTAATTGAGTAAGTATCATGACTAACAAAAACAATTGTCTTCCCTTGTTTTTTAAACTCCTTCATTTTGTCTATACATTTCAACTGAAATTGCATGTCACCTACAGCAAGTGCCTCATCAACAATTAAAATATCTGGATCTACATTCACAGCACAGGCAAAAGCTAATCTAACGAACATCCCCGATGAATACGTTTTTACGGGTTGATCAATAAAGGCACCAATTTCTGCAAATTTCTCTATTAAGGGCATTCTCTTTTTAATTTCATCTTCGGTTAGCCCCATAATGCTACCATTCAAAAAGACATTTTCTCTACCAGTAAACTCAGGATTAAAACCACTACCGAGTTCTAGTAACGCAGCAATTCTTCCATTAACATTCAATTCACCCTGAGTTGGTTTCACTGTTCCTGCTATAATCTGTAGTAATGTGCTTTTACCAGAGCCGTTTTTCCCTATTATCCCCAACGTACTACCTTTTGATATATCAAATGTAATGTTATTCAGCGCTTTGAACTCTTTAAAAAATGAGCGTTTATTCCGATATAACATCTGTTTAAGTCTATCTTGTGGCTTATCATAAATTTTATATAATTTAGAAATATTTCTCAAAGAAATAACATTATCATAGCACATCGGCAAACCCACTCCTTGTTTTTTTAAACCAATAGAAGCCAACCACAGAGATTAATAAACCTGATAAAGTTCCAATCAGTAACCAATGGAAGTTTGGTGATAATCCCCAAATTACGATATTTCGTATATCTTCAACAGTATAACTTACAGGATTTATATAGTATAAAAATTTAATTTCTTCAGGCACAGAATCAATTGGATAAAAGATTGGACTAAGGAACATTAATGCACTGGTCAACACATTAACAATATAACCTATGTCCCTTATATATGTACCCAATGAAGCTAAAATCCAGGCTAACCCTAATGTGAATAAAACGATCGGCATTAGAACAATTGGAGCATAAAGTATCGTGAGTTTCACTCCATCTCCTAGTACTGTGACACCTACTATTAAGATTACAAAACTAATTACCATATGCACTAATGCTGATAAAACTGTAGACACTGGTAATAAATGAAGCGGAAATATCACTTTTTTTACATAATTACTGTTGCTCACAATTAAACTTGGTGATCTGTTTATCGCTTCTGAAAAAAAATTAAAAATTGTCATTCCACTAAATATAATTAGAGCAAATTGTAAATGATTATCCTCTTGAACGTTCCACCTTGCTTCGAAAACTACACTAAATACAAATGTATACACAACTAACATCAGAATTGGTACCACAAATGTCCAAAAGAGCCCTAAGATCGAGCCTTTATAACGTGATAATATATCCCGTTTAACTAACTGCTTTAATAAATATCGACTATTAAACATCTCGGCCATTAAACATTCCTTTCAAGTCAAAATAATGCAATATAGCTCCTTCCAAATCTATATGCTAAAATATTGTCGTATCTACAAGAAAAGGAGCTAATTACGTTGTCGAAACCAGTATACGGCAAAATTGCCTCTTCGTCGAGGAATACCCAATCCCGATCGACGTTGTTTTGGATGTTAATTACAGGAATTATCCTATTTCTAGCCTGGACTCCCTTCCAAACGGCTTTGTTTAACGGATTTCAGCTAGATTTTGAGAAGCCTATTTTTTGGACTGCGATATTATCATGTTTGTTACTCTTCCTTTGGATTGCACAGTACTATAAAAGGATCCAGCTAACGGAACAGAGAGACTGGCTTGCGGTAGGTGTACTGCTATTGCCGTTAACTTACATAATTTCGATGATTAGCGCTGCTTCACAGACCCAAGCCGCTAACATGGTCATCATTAATTGTATTTATGCGATCATATTCATTATTGGATTGTATGTTCTTCGGGACGCGCTTGGGAACCGGATGATCCAAGGAGCTATCATGGCTATTGCCTATCTGATTGTCGGATTTGGTCTGCTCCACTGGTTCGGCCAGGGAGAAAGCGCAGGTGCAATTGCCAAATGGTTCTCTAACACGGTATTAAACGGCATTTATACCCATGCGGTCATGACAGACTCTAACGGTCTGCGCCTGACCTCCGTATTCCAATACGCTAACACGTATGCTGCCTTTCTGATGGCCTTCCTGTTTGCAGCCGTTTTTTTCGTTACGACATCTCGCAAATGGTACAGCCAGGCTTTTCACAGCTTCATGCTTGTTCCGATCATCGTATCGCTTCTCCTGACCCTATCACGGGGTGGGCTCGTGATGCTGCCGGTCGTATTTGTACTCCTGCTCCTGTTCTTGAAACCAGCACAGCAGCTATTATGGATACTTTACTGTGGAATGGCCGGTGTTATATCACTGCTCATATCCAAATCCGTTACGGACCTTGGGTTGCAGCTTAATGAAACCTTCAGCGGCAGCGGAGCACTGAAAGGCTGGGGAATCCTGATCGGTGCCTCGATCATCATGGGATTGCTAGGTTGGGTCATCCAGCGCTTCGTCGCTCCAAAGCTGGAATCGGTATTAAGCACCTGGTCAGAGAAGAAAGGCGCGAGTCTGTGGTTGCCGATTGGCTCTGTTGTCATTGGCGGAGTACTGATCTTCCTATTTATCGGGACGAGTCTGAAGAACATTCTGCCTCAGAATATTAGCGTTCGACTTGAGAACATCAATTTCAATCAGCACAGTGTGCTGGAACGTTTCACATTTTACAAGGATGCCATGAAGGTGCTAGCCGATTATCCGATTATTGGAGCCGGCGGGGGAGCCTGGGCCTCACTGTACGAGCAGTATCAGAACAACCCGTATACAAGCCGTCAGGCCCATAACTTCTTCCTGCAATACTTGATCGAGGTTGGTGTCCTGGGCTTCCTGGTATTTATGGCGTTTATCATTTTTATTTTCTATAAATACATTCGTGGATACGTACAGAAGGATACTGACGGAAAGAACAGTCATTTTCTGTATCTGATTATCGTCTTGTCGATTTTGCTGCATAGTATTCTGGACTTTAACCTGAGTTACGTATTTATGGGGATCCTTGTCTTCCTGGGGCTCGCTGGTATGGCTGCAGCCATGGACAGCAGACCGGTGAAGAAATGGACGTTACCTGAATCAGCCGCTAGAGGCGCATTTAGCGCAGTTGTCGGCATCGGTGCGATCATTGTTCTGATCACGTCCATCCGCTACGTACAAGCAGCAGATGCCGCTATGGATGCACGCCGTTTAGCTCAGACAAGTAATTCGTCGTTTGAGGAGATCAAAGCTCCGCTGGACAAAGATCTGAGCATTCGCTCCAGCCATCCGGATTCGGTTCTTCTGCTAAGCTCGCTGTATTATACGGGGTATCGACAGACGCAAGAGGAGGGCTTCTACAATCTGGCCGTTGACCTTCTGAATCGTGCGCTAGAAGACGAGCCCTACAATAAATTCATGCTTTTACGTCTGATTGAAGGGTATGAACTGAAACAGCAGCCGGAACTGGCTTACGAGGTACTCATTAACAACGCGTATAAGTTCAAGTGGGATATCGAATGGTACGAGAAAATCATCCATCAAGGATATGATCTGGGAAGCAAAGCCTTGGGCACTGGGGACATTGCAACGAAAGACCAGTATTTCAAACAGGCTACCGATGCATTCGCCGAGGTTCAAGCCGGTATTCGTTACCTGGAAACATTGCCTGAAGGTCAGCTTCAAGGCCGTCGATTCGAAAACACACCTGATATGATCTTAAACGCAGGTAAAATGTATTATATGATGAATCAGCCGCAGGAGGCTGCGGATGCCCTCAAGCTGGGAATCCAGGAGGACTTATCACAGACGATCCCGCAGGAAATTGCTCGCTGGTACCTCGCTTCATTGCAAAAGCTTGGCACTGACGATGAGGCACTCATGGAGCGCCTGCTCCAGGTTGATCCAAATGCCGAGCAAAGTGTTAAACAGCTAGCAGAACTTCAATTCTAATGAATACGGGAGTGCTTGTCAGGGCGATTGTCCTGATGAGCATTCCCGTTTTGTTATTTTATGCAGATACACGGACAATCCATGTTATATCACCCTGTTCATTGGTTAATGACTTATATCCTTTTTTATTGAGCAAAAATGGACTTTGTAAAGTTCACACCCGTAATGTAGAGCCCCGCCCCGCACTCATTGAAGCGACCCTGGCCCTCCCCACACTCAAAGCCTTCTTCCTGAATTCACCATAGCTGCTTCGCCTATAAGTCTTTTATCCTTATACATAACATCTGTGGTAGGCAACCAAAGGAGCGTCACCTATGCAAGAAAGACTTCAAGAGAGAGACGTCTATTTCGATAACCTTAAATTCATACTGATCCTGCTGGTCGTTGTCGGGCATTTTATGGAGCCCTTTAACGGCGAACGAACCACCCAAGCGGTCTATCAATTTATTTACTCTTTTCATATGCCACTGTTTATTTTTGCTGCCGGTTACTTCTCCAAGAGCATTCGCTATCCGAAGTATTACGTTAATCTGGTATCGATTTACCATTGTCATGGGGCTGGCTGTGCTCACCATCATTCCGGGTTCGAAGCTTCCCTTTACCCATCTGGGAGAGCATACGATGTATGTATTTTTGCTGCATGGCTTCCTGGTGAAGGGCATGCTGCATTATGGCTGGCTGGAGCCCTTCGATTCTGCCTTTGGCAGAGTTATGTTAGTCGTGGTGGGCATAGCTGTCACTTGCATGCTTTCCTCCGTGTGGGTCAGACGCAGCTTCGGCTGGATCGTTGAGCCCAATGTCCAATTTTATTCAAGAAAAGGATTCGGCGCAAGGCAAAGGAAGTTCAAAAAAAAGAGGAGTTTTAGCTCCTCTTTCTTTAATTTCGCTCTCTAAACCTCATCTTCTCAACAAACAGAAAACAGAGTTAGCGATGAACCTTATTAATTTAATTTTGACAAGGTAGTTTTTAAATATGTAATTAAATCTTCGCGTAAATCCTCATGCTGCAAAGCGTAGTGTATACTCGTTTCGATAAATCCAAGCTTTTCACCAACATCATGGCGAATCCCTTCAAATTGATACGCGAGGATTGCACTGTTGCGTGATAGTTCAGATAGTGCATCTGTCAGTTGAATTTCTCCGTTTTTCCCGGGTTGTTGAGCTTCCAGTATATTAAAGACCATAGATGGCAAAATATATCGCCCCATAATAGCCAGATTCGAAGGTGCTTCCTCACGAGATGGTTTTTCTACAAGCCTGGAAGTTTCGTATATTCGCTCTGCAATTTCTCTTCCATCGACGATTCCATACCTGTCCACCTGATCCTTAGCTACAGGCTGCACGCCTACAATTGCAGCTTGATACTTGTCATATACATCCATCATCTGCTTCAGGCATGGCGTCTCCGATTCGACGATATCGTCGCCCAGCAGAACCGCAAACGGCTCGTCGCCAATAAACTTACGGGCACACCAGATCGCATGACCAAGACCCTTCGGCTCTTTCTGACGGATATAGTGAATGTCGGCCATCTCCGAAGGTTTCCGCACCTCCTCAAGCAGCCCCCATTTTCCCTTTTCCGCCAAGTTATGCTCCAGCTCAAACGAGGAGTCGAAGTGATCCTCAATCGCTCTTTTTCCCTTTCCCGTGACAATGATAATATCCTCAATACCAGAAGCTACGGCTTCTTCAATAATATACTGAATCGTCGGCTTATCCACAATGGGTAGCATTTCCTTGGGCATCGCTTTGGTTGCAGGCAGAAACCGTGTTCCTAGTCCTGCTGCTGGAATAATGGCCTTGCGTATTTTCATGAAAGCTTCTCCTTTTCAACACCAAACATAGTAATAAACAAGATTAGTGCCATTATATCGAAAATAGGCCGTGTTTGTCATAAAATCATGAAAATTAGCAAATAAACAGCAGCCCTTCAACAGCCGCAACCCAGTCCCTCCCATATAAAAAAGGCAAGGCACACCAGCTATGCGCCAGGTCTGCCTTGCCTCTGCTTTCCTCTTATATCCCTATCATCTACCGCCAGACCACAAGTCTGCTCGCGGACAAACCCACTCGTGTTGATCGCAGGGGCAGGCCCCGCGATCAACCAGCGCGTTACTTCACCAGCTGACCGCGCGTTACGCCAAGCTGGTTCGTGGCCTTCAGCTTCTTCCATACCTGGGTGCCGCTGATTTCCCCGCGCAGGGCACGGTTGTAGAGGTCAATCACCTCGTGAACCTTCTCCGGCGTCTCTTCCAGGAACTCTACACGGTAGCGGGACACGCCCAGCTCCATGAAGTTGGCCAAATACTCGGCACCGGACTGCTCGATCGCGTTGTATACCGTGTTGCGGCAGCCCTCGTCCACGCGGACCGGATGGGACATGCCGATGCGGTCCTGGAGGGAAGCGCGATGCTCCTCGCACGGACGGCCGCAGTTCGTGTAATCCGTACCTTCACTTAAGAAGGTGCAGTACACGCAGTGCTCGGTATGGAACATCGGCAGATGCTGGTGGATAACAATCTCCAGCTTAGCCGTGTCCGCCTTGCACAGAAGATCCACCATCTGTTGGATGTTCAGATCATACGAAGGCGTGACGATGTCGCAGCCGACTTCGGTGAACAGGTCAACCGCTTTGTGGTTGGCAATGTTCAGGGAGAAGTCGCCGATCAGCCGGGGATTCGCAGCCCCCGGGTTCTCCATCCGGTGGCGCAGGTAATAATACAGCGCACCGGTGTTGCGCACCAGCACGGCATCCGGCTGGAGGCGCAGGATGTTGTTGTGGTAGCCGTTCTCGCCCGGCATATGGATGCGCGGCGTCGCCAGCGCAATCTGCTTGCCGGCTGCACGCACGGCTTCCACCGCTGCCGGGAACTGCTTGATAAACTCGAAGTCGGCGTATATCATCTCCACGCCGGCTTCGAGCGCAGCCTGCACCTGCGGCAGGCTGCGGCACAGCGCGGTCAGCTTCGCCTCACCGCGCGCCACCGGCGATGCCGGCACAGCCGCATCGCCGTACACCTCCACCACCCGTTTCACATACACGGGCGGCTTCGGCCGCTCGCCAGCGAGCAGCTCCACCGCACGGCGGCGGATGCTGTTCAGCTCGCGAATCGGCACAATGACGTCGCCATACAGCTCGACGTCAAGCTGCTCCAGCTGGAACACCGTTCCGCCCAGGCGGCCAAGCTGCTCCTCCAGGAGCTCCTGGTTCAGCGGCCGCTTCTGGGCGATGTCCAGTTCCAGCTCCGAATCCACCTGGACCGTCGTGCCCTTCTGCACATCGGTCCACCACGTCGACAGCGGCTGCCCTGGGCGGCCGCTGACCCGCACATGTACCGGGAACACCCGGTACGGCTTGTCGGTCTCGAAGGTTTGACGCAGACGCTTGTCGAGCGCCGGATCACTGGTCTTCCAGATCCGGTCGCCTACATGCACCTTGCGCAGATCGACGTCGCTGCGGCCAGGGACGATATCGATGATCCAGCCCTCCTGGGCCTCGCCCTCGATCTTCACACCCTTGCGGCGCACGTCATAGACCCGTCCGCCCTCTTCCTGCTTCGTCGGGTCTCCTGCGTCGAACACAATCCCGTCACCACGCTTCAGCGGCGCTTCCAGGCGGCATACAACGCCATCGCGCAGGATCTGCTCCACCCGGCCCAGATACACGCCGCGGCTCTTCGGGAACGTCCCTTCAACCAGCTGCTTGTTGTTGGTCCCTTCCAGGAACCCGTGTGTAAAGCCGCGCGAGAAGCTCTGCTGCAGCTCGCGCACTTCCTCCTTGCTCGGTCTTGCATCCTCCCCGTCAAAATACCGGTCAATCGCCTTCCGGTATTTGCTCACAACGTTCGCTACGTACTCAGGGCTTTTCAGACGCCCTTCGATCTTGAAAGAGGTCACACCCGCTTCGATTAGCTCTGGCATCAGGTCAATGGCCGCCAGGTCCTTCGGCGAGAGCAGATAAGCGACATCGCCCATCGGCTTCGGCTCGCCGTCCACAATCAGGTCATACGGCAGACGGCAAGCCTGCGCGCATTCTCCGCGATTTGCGGAGCGGCCGCCCCACATCTCCGAGGTCAGACACTGGCCCGAATAAGAGACGCACAGCGCACCATGGACGAATACCTCCATCGGCAGCTTGGCCTGCTCCCCGATCTTCTGAATCTGCTTCAGATTGTTCTCGCGACCCAGCACCACCCGCTCCATGTTGAACGGCTTCGTAAACTCCACCGCCTCCGGGGAAGTGATCGTCATCTGGGTAGAACCGTGAATCGGAAAATCCGGCGAAATTTCGCGGATCAGCTTCACCAGGCCGAGATCCTGCACGATCACGGCGTCCACGCCTGCATCAACACAGGCATCGATCAGCTCTTTGGCCTCTATCAACTCATTTTCGAATACGAGGATATTGAAGGTCAGGAAGCCCTTCACCCCGTAGCTGTGCAGGAAAGCCATAATCTCCGGCAGCTCGTCCATCCGGAAATTGTTCGCCCGCGCACGTGCATTAAACTTCTCCACACCGAAAAAGATCGCATCCGCACCATTGGCCACCGCCGCGCGCATGCAGTCCCAATCGCCCGCTGGCGCCAGCAGCTCCACATCTTCTCTTCGTAACGCTTTTGTATCCATCTATATCCTCCCGCCGGTAACATCACCGGTACACTCTAGTTTCTATCTAGTCTTGTAACAATTCCTATTCTATAAACGTCTTTTCAACTTATCTAGTGTACCAGAACTGCTGCCTGACGTCAGCTGTCTGCGGGGACTTTTCCATTCCCAATTATTTTATAGATTCCGCACCCTCCAGCACAAAATCAGCCGAAGCCAATCGTTTGCCATTCACGACAATATGAAGCCGATGCGCCCCTGCATAAAAACGGCGCGTGGAGATGATTTTGAAAGACTGCCTCTTCTCCACCGCCCAGCTTCCCGCCTCATACACTTTATCCGAGCATTTGTAGCGCTTGGGCGCATGCTTGCCGCTTTGCTTCATATAATCGATCTCATAGTCAATCCGAAGCTGGCGCGGCTCCCCGGTCTCATTCACAACGCGAAATGAAAACTCCAGCTCCTCCCCCACGGCAATAACGGTCCGCTTCAGCCGAAGATCGGTAATCTCCAGCCCCGGGAGCTCGTCCAGCTCCTCATAGCCAAAGATAGACAGCGCCCGCACATCCCCGCGCCGAAGCAATGTCCGCAGCGCATGCCGCACGATCCAGTCCGTTAACGGATGATGGCCGTACCACTCTGCCGCAATATCCAGCACGAGTTCCGGATGATCCTTGGAAATATCGTTCAGGTGGTTGGCCACACTTTTTCTCACATAAAGGGACGGGTCCTCCTTTAACTGTGCCAGAATCGGCAGCACCGGCTTCGGATCCGCTATCAAAGCAGGCAGCTGAGGCGCCCAGGGAAGCCGCGGCCTGCTGCCTTCACTGGCCAGCCTGCGCAAATGCTCATTGTCCGACAGCGCCCACGCCTTCATCTGTATGAGCATCCGCTCTTGATCCCGCATAATAAACGGCCGCACCGCAAATTCCGCCGTACAATAGACCGTGAACACCTCAAGTGCCTGCATCGAGGCTTCAAAGTCCTCAAGTCCGTTCAGTTCCACATAATCCGCGAAAAACAAATATTCCACCCCGCGAAAATGAGGGGCCACCTGCTTCAATATGTCCAGCGCCTCTCGGTAAGCAGAAGGTAGCGTGTCCGTCAGGGCCTGCGCAATATGCCTGATTCGCTGCTTGAACTCCTCCTGCTCCCAGGCCTCGTCCTGGATTAACTGCATAAATTGATTCGAATCAAAGGCCGGGTAAGCCTGCTTCAATTGTTCTGCCACATCGCTCAGCAAAGCCGACGAATACAACCCTTTTAACGTCTCTCTCATCTTCAACGCTCCTAACTTCTTTCCCATGCCTTCCCAGAACATGAAATGTGGTGTACCATGAACTTACGCCTTTCATTTTGGAAACGGCAGCTTTCGCTGCTTTCAGTTTACCAAATTGGAGAGGTGTTTGCTTTTGTACAGCGTTTACTTAAGAAACGCACATGTTACTCATTCCATTCTGAAATTATAAAATCTCGTCTTTAAGCACGTGAAGCATTCATTGTATTAAATTTCACCTTATATATGCCGTACTGTTTGCGATTCAAAGGTATAAATGCTATTCCGCATGGCATGCTCCTATGGAATCAGGGTAATAAATAGGTGGAATTCCGCTAGGGTTGTTATTTTTCATCATATAACTTTGCAATGTAAAGGGGGCCGGAGCGATATCAGCATAAACATCAGGAGATGAAGAAATTATGGAAAGTTGGAAGAAAAATCTGTGGGTCCTCTGGTTTGGCTCCTTTATCGTAGCGTCAAGCTTCTCGATGGTCATCCCCTTTCTCCCGCTCTTTCTCATTGAGCTTGGGGTGACCAAGAATACCGAAATGTGGTCCGGCTTGCTGTTTAGCGCCGCTTTTTTTGCCGGGGCACTGTCCTCGCCGTTCTGGGGAGCCGTCGGTGACAAATACGGACGCAAGCCGATGATCATCCGCGCGGGGCTCGTATTGTTTGTCATCTATGTGCTTATGGCATTTGTGACGAACGAGTATCAGGTGCTCGTGCTGCGGCTGCTGCAAGGTCTGCTCTCCGGCTTCATTCCTGGCGCCATCGCCATTGTCGGGACGAACACTCCCGAGCACAAGGTCGGGTATGCCTTGTCCATGATGTCCACCGCAACTGCAACGGGCAGCATTCTTGGGCCGCTGATCGGAGGCACGCTCGCTTCCCTGTTCAGTAACCGGATGGCTTTCGGGCTCGCTGGCGGCCTGTGCTTCATTGCAACCGTGCTGGTCATATTATGGGTGAAGGAAGAGAAGTTTGTCCCGAGCAAGGAAAGGGTATCCGTCATCAACACGTTCCGTATAGCCGGGCATAACAAAACCTTGATGCTCGTGCTGATGCTGACCCTGCTGACCCAGTTTTCCGTCATGACCATCGAGCCGGTCCTGCCTCTGTATGTCGCCGATATCAGCGGATCCAGCAAGCATACCTCAATGATCGCCGGCTTTGTTTTCTCCATCGTCGGGATCGCCAGCATTCTGTTTGCCGCACGCTGGGGCAAGCTTGCCGACAAAATCGGATTTCATCGGGTGCTTCTGATCGGCCTGCTCGCCGGCGGCATTGGCTCCCTGGCACAGATGCTATTCAGCAATATTTGGGCGTTCTCGGCCATTCGCTTCGTTTATGGCATCTTCTTCTGTGCGGTATTCCCTGCACTGAACGGATTGGTTGTTCGGCATACCCCGAGCGATTTCCGCGGCCGGGCATTCAGTCTGAACCAGACCGCCACACAGATCGGCGGCATGGCAGGCCCGCTCGCAGGCGGTGCGATCAGTGGATTCCTGAATATTCACTCCGTATTTCTGATAACCGGTATCCTCATGCTGATCACCACGGGCCTCACCTATTGGTCACTGCGTGGCACTGACACGCATGCCGAGAACTCAGGAAGGTCGGCAGCAGGATAAGCTCCAGCTTTATCGGCATTTCCATGCTTCAGATATGCATATGCGCATCCGCTTCATCCCACGGTACACTATAGCCGTGGCCTTTCGCACAAAAGATCGACGAGGAGCTGTACTCCGGATCAGCATCCTTGTTGTATCCCTTTCGGGCAATGACCTCCTCTTCATTATGGCAGCGATCATATCCGCCAAACTGAAGGGAGATCATGCCTTTCCCGTGCGTGAAGGCCGCTAGCTCCACACTGTAATTCATCATGGTCGCGACTGGCGCAGATCCGATAACCACCACCTGATCTCCAAGCGTCTGCGGCGGCTCAAAGCTGGCTTTGGCCCGCGTCAGATCCGACATTAATCTCCCGACAAACGCGGTATCCACTTTGATTTTAAACTGATAATAAGGCTCCAGCAGAATATTGTTCGTTTTCTCAAGCCCTTGCCGCAGCGCACGATACGTAGCCTCCCGGAAATCTCCGCCATGGGTATGCTTGTTGTGAGCACGACCTTTCAGCAATGTGACCTGGATATCCGTCAATGGCGATCCGGTCAACAGGCCACGATGATCCCGCTCCCCGATATGCTGCTCTACCAGATGCTGATAATTGACCGGCAGCACGTCCGGATGGCACGCATTACGGAACACGATGCCGCTGCCTCTTGGCCCGGGCTCCAGCTTCAGATGCACCTCGGCATAATGCTTCAGCGGCTCAAAATGCCCGCATCCGACCGTTTCCTCCGCTATTGTCTCCGTGTACAAAATCTCCGGCGGACCAAATGCAACCTGATATCCGAACCTCTCCAGCACAATTCGCTGAAGCACCTCCAGCTGAATGACACCCATCACATGAATATGAATCTCCTGCACCTGCTCTTCCCATTGCACAGATAGTGAAGGGTCTTCTGCATCCAGCAGCCGGAAGCAGCGAAGCATATCCTTGGGATGAATATCGCTGTCAAACTCCACCTTACTCTTCAAGGCCGGTACCAGCTCGTACACGGTTTTGCCGGACAGCGCCCCGACACCATCACCTGCGCCCGCAGCCGTAATTCCGGTGACTGCAAACAGTTCACCCGCCTTAACCTTGTCCACGCTCGACAAGCGGCTGCCGTTGACCCATCGGATACCGGTCACTTTCTCAGTCACCACCTCTGAACCGGTATGATACTGCAGCTCATCCCGAATCTGCAGCGAACCGCTGACCGCCTTCATGTACGTAAGCCTTGTGCCTGCATCATGACGGATCTTATATACCCTGGCGGCAAACTCCCCTTCACTGCGGTAGTTCGTCTCCGTTAGCACGTCCAGCTGCTTCATAAAATGGGACACCCCGATATTTTGCAGTGCCGAGCCGCTAAAGCAAGGGTAGATCCGGCCTTCGCGGACCAGCGTCCGCATCGCCTCTGTCCAGGTTTCGGCCTCATAGCCCTGCTCCATATAAAAGTCCAACAGGGTTTCATCCCTCTCGGCAATGGCCTCGATTAACGCTGGACGAAGCACCCCCGAAGTGAAATCATCCCCTTCTTCTATCAGACAAGCGTCTGCCGACAGCTCTCTTCGAATCTCTTCAAGCACCCGTCGAACGTCGGCACCGACCCGATCAACTTTATTAATAAATACGAACACAGGGATACCATATCTTCGAAGCAGCTGCCACACCGTTCCCGTATGTCCCTCAACACCCTCCACTGCACTAATCACGACAACAGCGGCATCCATCACCTGGATCACCCGCTCCATTTCGGGTGAAAAATCGACGTGACCCGGCGTATCCATTAAATAATAGGTGCTGCCGTTATACGTCATCACCGCCTGGTCCGCAAACACGGTAATGCCTCGCTCTTTCTCGATCCCATGATTGTCCATAAAGGCACTCTGATGATCCACCCGCCCAGGCTGAGCAATTGTGCCGGTCATATATAACAGCTGTTCAGCCAGTGTTGTTTTGCCCGCATCCACATGGGCGAACATGCCTATCGTCTTATTCATAAGCTCCCCCGTTATCCATCTACTGGAGTTTATTGTAGCATAGGCGGACGCGTATCCCCTACAACAAAAACAGCCGCCCATGGCACACGATTTCGTGGACCATAAGCAGCTGCCAACAGCTTTATTCACAATCATATGCGGATATACAAACATGACATCCTGATACTTCGAAAGCCACAACGACTTACTACACCCATTTACTTCGTCAATCCAAACGACGCTAACGTCCGCTCGATCACATCGGTCTGCTCCTTGGTTGCATTCGCATCGTTCAGCTCCGCAACAATCATATACGTGATGCCGTTGTTCTCGAATACGATCTCGCGCGTCGTGAATCCGACCCCATCCTTCTCCTGATGTGTCGTAAAGGATACCGCTGATGCACCAGCAAAAGTGATATTCTCCACACTCAGCAGCTTGAGCTTGCTGTTAGACGCGTTAGCTTCGGTGTAATAACGCTTCATCTCTTGGATGATCCGGTCGGCCGGACTATTCCACCGCGCCATAATTTCAAAGTTTCCTCCCATGAAGGAATATTGAATATCCGATTGCTCAAACCGGTCACTGATCGGCGTCCAGTACAATGGAATATCTATATGATAACGGTATGCAGATGAGCTTTTCGTACTCATTTTTGTTTTGTCGACAAGCGTATTGTCTTCTCCGAGATCCCCGAACTGATCCGGTACCCGGTCATAATCGATGTCGATGGAATCCAGCATCTTCTCCCACAACCCAGCACCATCTTCTATCCGCTCCGGATAGGCATATTCAATATGATACCGATAACCGTTGTGTTCAATCAGGATTTGATATGTGTAAATCCAGCCGTTGCCTGAGTTATATTGCAGTTCCAGGAGCTGGCCTTCCACGCCTGAAATTTCGATTGGCGATTGCCCGGTCATTTTGTAAGCATCCTCTACAAACGACTCCGCATACCATTTCTTGATCTCATCGACCCATGAAGTTATACCGGATCTCGCCCCCTTCGGAACAGAGGTAACGGTGACGGCCAGTATTCCTTCCTTCTGTTTGAAATACATCATTTCCTCATCGTTCATGTTCCAATCAGCCGGCACACTCAGGTAGACACCATACTCATCATTGCCTACATCCATAAGCCCGTCCACAACCGAGGACAAATCCTTCACATGAGGATCCACTGCCGGAAAGGAAGGCCTGAAGGAGTTCAGAAAAGCAGCATGGCTGTTCATGTCAGTGTAGTGCTCTGCATTCGCATCGGAAAAATAGAGCATGTACACCCGATCATTCGCGTAATATGCCCGAGTCTCCCACAGCAATCCGTCCATATCCCTGGTGACGGCTCTGGCATACGCCACAGATGCACTGGAGACGGCCTCCCGGTGCAGAATCGTTTCCCTCGATTCCTTCACATCGCTAATGACTATCTCCAGCAGATCCTCAACGTTTAAAGGCACTGTCTGATCAAGGGCATGGAGCTCCAAATAATAGCGTCCCGTCGGATCTGTAAAATAGGACGCGCTTTCGTCTGAAGCCCCCTGAATGATCATCATCCAGGATGGATAATTGATGCTCCAAGTATAATAACTGTTCCCTATGCGCGATGAACCCGGGCCTTCCATGCCGGATGGATCCGGTTGTTCTTTAACCACCACATTGAGGCTAACCGTATAGGCGCCGGAACCGCTGGCGCTTAATTTCGCTCCCATTCCCGAGGCCACTTGACGCAGAGGCACCATCAGCGTATCGGAAATCATGGTTGGAGCAACGGGAAGTTCAACTTTCTGTCCGTCAATCCAGGCCGTCTTGCTGTCCATGACCAGCACAATATTGTGCGGCCCTTGCAGTATCCGAATCCGATTGTTTCCTTCCAGCCGAATCTCACTGCCGAAAGCCTGCTTGAACACACCGAGCGGCACCATCACAGCGCCTTGATGTATCACTGGCTTAGCAATCCCAAGGCTCTCACCATTCACCGTCGCTTTGGAGCTGCCTGTCTGGATGGCCAACAACCGCTGTTCCCGCTTCGTTTGCTGCTCCTGCTTCGTCTGCTCCTGCTTCGTCTGCTCCTGCTTCGTCTGCTCCTGCTGTTCATATTGCTCATCAGTTACACTGTCTCCCCAAGCCGCTGTCATCATCAACGGTGTCATCAGGCACAGCGCCAGCAATGCCACCCCTGCCTTTTTCATCCACTGCCGCCGATGGCTATTCTCTCTCTCCCACATCAACATTATTGGTCGGCCTCCTCTTCATCGGCAAGGATTCCGTCATAGGCGTCCCAGCCCAAAGTCAGCCGGCGATTCACGATGTCTCCATCACTCTGCATAAGCAGGTTAATCTTCTGTCCCGGCAAAAAAGACTTTAAAATTTCATTGATATCCACAACCGAGTAGACGCGCTTGCCATCAATGGCATACAGCACATCCCCCTCTCGAATTCCGGCTTTCCATGCGGCATCACTTAAGACCTGCGTAACCATCAACGGATCATCGCTTGGCAGGCCAACGATCGCCGACCAGCTCTCCTCCAGCTCCAGACCAAGCGTTGGTCTTGGCACTTCGCCGTATTCGAGCAAATATTCGGCAACATAACGTACCGTTTCCACAGGAATCGAGAAGCCCATATTTTCGACCCCGATGGCCGCAAATTTCATCGAGTTAATCCCGATGACTTCTCCTTTCATATTCACCAGCGGCCCCCCGCTATTGCCAGGGTTGATCGCCGTATCCGTCTGGATCAGACGATAGGAGCCGTCTACACTCCGGTTCAATCCGCTTACAACCCCAACGGTTGCAGAGTTACGGAGTGAGAAGGAAATCGGCGTTCCAATGGCCACCACCCGCTCCCCTACTTGAGAAGTCTGGGCAGTCTTGGCGAATTTAGCTGGCTTCAAAGCCTTTGCATTAATTTTAATCAGAGCAATGTCGCTCTTGGCATCGCTATAAACCTCACGGACCCGGTAAGACTTCCCGTCCGATGTGACCACAGTAAGCTCGGTTAATCCATCCACCACATGTGCATTCGTGACGATCCATCCGTCCGCTGTCCAGATGACGCCTGTGCCATGTGCCAGATTATAGCGATCCTCCTGGTACGAAACTCCTTGCGCAGTTTTTCCGATAATGCCGACTACCGAGGGAGATGCATTCTGAATGATCCTCGGTACTTGATCCTCATATGTACTCTTCACACCTGAAACTGACCCTGCTGCTGCCACCGACACTGCCGCTGAGGCGGTCACTGGAATTGATCCTGAAACTGATCCTGGAACTGCCGCTGTCGCTTCGACTTTGCCAATTCCCCAATCGGCAGCGCTACCGAGCACCAGAGCTGCACCGAGCAGCAGCGTGGACTTTCTGACTAAGTTTTTGTTCATGGATTCACCCTGTCCCTCTCCCGTTTTCCCTACCAAACGTTCTCCTTATTAATGTAGCATAGTTTTCCATATTCCTCCATTCTATTATCCAGCACGTGTAAAGTATAGTCTGTCCCGGATCCCTTGCATCGTTATCCCTTTTAATCAGGCAGCATAGAAATGATTAAAAAGACTGGGAATTGTCGGTCTCTAGAATAGGTAGCTTAGGAGGAAGCTTTAAGGAACAGCTTAGAGGTTAGAAGGATAACTTAAAAGAATAATTTTAAAAAATAACCTAAAAGAATAACTTTACAGATTAGCTTGATAGATAAGCTAGAAAGTACATTTTAGATGAACAACATAGAAGAATAGCATAGAAGAATAGCTTGTGAAGGACAGCTTAGTAGCACTCCTGAGAATGTAGATTCGAAATGTAGACTAAGAATATAGTTTTGGGATGTATTTGGGATGTATTTGGGATGTAAATTAGATTGTAGTTTTGGAATTTAGTTTTGGAATTTAGTTTTGGAATGTAACTTTGGAATGAGGCTACAGGATAAGCGCACGGACCAAATGAAAAAGCGGATTATACTATGCTTGACTCCTTGTCGCCTTCAGCGAAGCAATACCATCTCATCAGTACTTGTTCACGCGAGCTCGCAACTCAAATCGATCTGTCTCACCAGCTCCTCTCACCCACACCCCCAACTGTTCACCCCTCTCTTTCAAGCAACCGCAGCAAGGGACTGTTTCGGTTGGCGAGTGATCAGCTGGCGGTAGGAAATCCCGGGGATCGCCATGCACATCTGCAGCAACTTCTGCCCCATCGATTCCTCCGTTTCAGACATGCGGAGCCAGCGGCGTCCTGTGTACTCGTTCAGATACGCCTGCAGATGCTTCTGTCCTAACGGGCCATATGTACTCTTCAGCAACTTCCAAGCCTCTCTTACTATGTTCCGCAGCGGTGTATATAGTCGAAAAGCTTGGGAGAACAGCTGTACCTCGGATAAAAGGCGATCCACGTGCTCATCGATAAATGCAGTTAGTTCGCGACGAGCTGCCCTTTTATCGCTTCCTCTCTTCTGTGGGACGAGTTCAAGCTTGACCTGCTGAGGTTCACCTAACTCATCGACCGTACAACCAGCGACAACCACAGAGGCATGCGGATGCACAACTTCAAATCGGGAGGGATTGCAGCCATACTGATCGCTGTTCACCTTCACCTCGCCGTAGAGCAGCTCCCGCGCATCGAATTCGCCGACAGCATGACGAATTTTGTGCAGCACTAACCAAGCGGTCTTGTAGGTGACTTCGATCGCTTGACTAAGACGCAACGCCGAGATGCCATCCGGGAGCAGGAACAAGTCCAGAGCCATAAACCACTTGAGCAGAGGCAAACGAGTTCCTTCAAAAATCGTGCCCACCAAAGCCGATGTCTGATGCTTGCACCGTCCGCATTCGAACAAGGGAACACGTCGGGAGTTCAGACGGCTGCACCCGGTGTGTTCACAGCGCGGGCAAACGAAGCCGTTTGGCCACTTCATCGCGATCACGGCCTCCAAACAGGCCTGCTCGTTCTGAAAACGACGATGGAATGGTTGAAGATCTGTTAGCCCATGAACCTCCATAATTATTCACCTCGAACAATAGGATCGAACATACGTTCTTTTATATCCTTATTATACCAGACTAATGTTATCTGTTTCAACTAAAATCCTCGTTTAATTCCTATCTTTTTCCTTAATTTCTTTTATCAACTCATGATTTCTCCTCTTCTTCGATTGAATCGTCAAGCGTTGCGAAGGCTAATTTTCGATCCATTGCCTTTTCTATTTCCTTTTCTATTCCTTGTCTCTTTCCTCGTTCATTCATCTGTTCATTCAATCTGTTCATTCATCTGTTTATTCATCTGTTTATTCATCTGTCCATTCACCTGTCTGGCCCCCTCGCCCTCGCCCGCAGACATCCATCTTCATCCTCCCCCTGAACAAAAGGGATAATCATGCAAAAGCAGCGGCACAAGGATAACATTCCAGGAGCAATCGCATTAAATAGCAACCCAGGGGCAGACCGCACAGGAGTAGCAGCATAGGGAACGCAGCACAAGGATAGCACCTAAAGACAGCCGTACAAGGGTCGCAACCTAGAGACACCGGCACAAGGATCGTAACCTGGCGACACGCGCACAAGAATAGCAGCCTGGGGCCCCTCTAGGTAACAGATTTAGGCAACAGCTATGCTAGGGCATCATCAAGAAAACGGTTTATCGATGAGATCCATCGTTGTTGGACGCGACATTACGACTCGTTGCAAACAAAAAAGACGCCTTCATTCCACCCATGTGGACCAGACGTCTCATTTGTATGTAGCTGTAATGAAGCTGTCTTTTCGATTCGCGATAAAGCTGACTATTTGAACCAGCCGGTAATCATGGCATAGTCCGAATACAGGAACACAGCCAGACTGACAAGTCCGAAAGCGATTGCGAATTTATTTTTCTGGCGAGCCGTCAACAGGCGCACCACGCCGATAAAGATCAGAATCGTAAACAGGATCATGAAAATATCGAATGTTTTGAACGTCGCGTTGGCATCCGATACTGCTGCAAGGAACATGAAACGTACCTCCTCGTGGGTTTCTCGAGCATTTTAGCATATCTCCTTCTATGTTATCCGTGCGCCCGTCCGGATGCAAGCCCTTACTCCAAAAAATTCAAAAAAAACTCGCTCCAACGTGCGTTACGTCATAGCACACCCCGGAGAGGGGGGGATACGTAAGGAAGGCTCAAGGCCCGCTGAATCTGAATATCAGCGAGCCGCCTCCAGCTTGTGAAGCTCCTTCGTCCGCTTCGTGTCTCGTTCGAGAATCGGCTTCAGATATTTGCCGGTGTAAGACTCCTCCACCTTCACGATCTCTTCCGGCGTGCCGGTTGCGATGATCGTACCGCCGCCGCTTCCTCCTTCGGGACCAAGGTCGATTATATAATCAGCGGTCTTGATTACATCTAGGTTATGTTCGATGACAAGCACCGATTCACCGGAATCCACCAGGCGGTGCAGAACGACAAGCAATCGGTCAATATCGTCCACATGAAGCCCTGTTGTCGGTTCATCGAGGATATACATCGTTTTGCCGGTGCTGCGCCGGTACAGCTCGGACGCCAGCTTGACCCGCTGGGCTTCGCCTCCTGACAACGTCGTAGCAGGCTGCCCAAGCTTGATATAGCCTAATCCGACATCCATCAGTGTCTGGATCTTCCGGTGAATTTTCGGGATGTTCTGGAAGAACTCCACCGCGTCCTCCACCGTCATGTCCAGCACATCAGAAATATTTTTGCCCTTGTACTTAACTTCCAGCGTCTCGCGGTTATACCGTTTGCCCTTGCACACCTCGCAAGGCACATAGATGTCCGGCAGGAAGTGCATTTCAATCTTGATAATGCCATCTCCACGGCACGCCTCACAGCGTCCACCCTTCACGTTGAAGCTGAAGCGGCCTTTCTTGTAGCCGCGGATCTTCGCTTCATTCGTTTGGGAGAAGATGTCCCGAATATCGTCAAACACACCGGTATACGTGGCCGGATTCGAACGCGGTGTTCTTCCAATCGGGGACTGGTCAATATCTATAACCTTCTCGATATGCTCAAGGCCCTTCATCTCCCGGTATTTACCCGGACGAACCTTCGCCCTGTTCAGATCCCGCGCCAACGTCTTATATACAATTTCGTTAACAAGCGTCGATTTGCCTGAGCCGGATACGCCAGTCACTGCGGTGAATACGCCAATCGGAATTTTCACATTGATGTTCTTCAGGTTGTTCTCCTTGGCTCCGCGCACTTCCAGCCAGCGCCCGTCCGGCTTGCGCCGGTCGGTGTTCACCGGAATGAACTTGCGCCCGCTCAAATATTGGCCGGTTAAGGAATTCGGATCCTGCATGATCTCCTGCGGCGTTCCCTGTGCGATGACCTGACCGCCGTGTATCCCTGCTCCAGGTCCGATATCGATAATGTAATCCGCTGCCATCATCGTATCCTCATCATGCTCGACCACGATCAGCGTATTGCCGATATTGCGCATATGCTCCAGCGTCGAGATCAAACGATCATTATCCCGCTGGTGCAGGCCGATGCTCGGCTCGTCCAAAATATACAAGACGCCCATGAGGCTTGAGCCGATCTGCGTAGCCAGGCGTATCCGCTGTGCCTCACCGCCGGACAGCGTGCCTGCCGAACGGCTGAGCGTCAAATAATCGAGGCCGACATTCACAAGGAAGCCGAGCCGGCTGCGGATTTCCTTCAGAATCAGATTCGCAATCTGCTGCTCTTTCTCGCTCAGCTCCAGACCCTCGAAGAAGTGAAGCGACTCGCCAACCGACAGGTTGGTCACATACGCCATGTTCCGGTCGTTGACCGTGACCGCAAGACTTTCCTTTCTAAGACGGTGCCCTTTGCAAGTGTCACACGGCTTGCTGCTCATGAAGCCTTCAATGAACTCCCGGATGCCTTCCGAGTTCGTCTCCCTATAGCGCCGCTCAAGATTCGGAATAATTCCTTCAAACGGCACATACGCTTCCTTCCGCTGGCCAAAATCGTTCTCATATCGGAAATGTACCTTCTCGCCGCCTGTTCCGTACAGAAGCTTGTTCATCTGATCCTCACTCAGGCTGCTGACCGGCACATCTTGGGGAATATCGTAGTGCTCGCATACTGATCTCAAAAACTGCGGGTAATAGTTAGAGGTGCCTCCGCTCCAAGCCTGGAAAGCTCCTTGCTCCACACTCTTGCTCGGATCCGGAACCAGCAGCTCGGGATCGATGATCATCTCCACCCCGAGTCCGTCACAATCCGGACAAGCGCCAAACGGCGTGTTGAAGGAGAACATGCGCGGTGTCAACTCTTCCATGCTGAACCCGCAGATCGGGCAGGCAAAGTTCGAGCTGAAGCGCAGCTCCTCCTGACCGATAATATCAACGAGAAGCTGTCCGCCGGATAAATTCAGCGCCGTCTCAATAGAGTCGGCCAACCGTGCTTCGATATCCTCCTTCACCACGATCCGGTCAACAACAACCTCAATCGTATGCTTTTTGTTCTTCTCCAGTTCAATGGACTCGGACAGGTCGCGAAGCTCGCCGTCGACCCGTACCCGGACAAATCCTTGTTTCGCAATATCGGCGAACAAGTTTTTATGCTCCCCTTTGCGGCCGGACACAAGCGGCGCCAAAATCTGCAGCCTGGTTTTCTCCGGGTACTGCATAATCCGGTCTACCATTTGCTCAACGGTCTGGGAGGTAATCTCAACCCCATGCTCCGGACAGTGCGGATGACCGATGCGGGCAAACAACAGGCGCAAATAGTCATAGATCTCCGTCACCGTGCCGACCGTTGAACGCGGGTTGCGGCTGGTCGTCTTCTGGTCAATGGATATCGCCGGAGACAAGCCCTCGATTGAATCGACGTCCGGCTTCTCCATCTGCCCCAGAAATTGACGCGCATAGGCAGACAACGATTCTACATACCGGCGCTGTCCTTCGGCATAGATCGTATCAAAAGCGAGAGACGACTTGCCTGATCCGCTGAGTCCCGTCAGAACTACGAACTTGTCGCGGGGAATGGTGACATCAATGTTTTTCAAATTATGGGCGCGGGCGCCTTTGATCACAATCTTTTCACTTGCCAAATGATATCATCTCCTATGGCGGCTTAACCACGAATAAATAAATCCCGCATCAAGCACCGTTTGTATCAAAATAGTATCTATCTATACATAAACGTCCTATGACGTTGTATCACTGGTTTCCCCGATTGTGCTGCTTGCTTCAGGAGTTCAGGAGGCCCTCGCTTGGTCGCGAATGCCCTTCCCTCTCCGCAGACTCCCTATCGACAGACTATTCCGCCTGCAGCTCAAGCAGCGCATCGCGCAGCTCGGCGGCCCGCTCGAACTGGAGGTTCTTCGCCGCTTCCTTCATCTCCGCCTCCAGGCGATGAATCAGGTTCTTGCGCTCCTTCTTGGACATCTTGCCTGCGGCGTCCGTCAAGTAGTCGGCGCTGCTCTCGGCCACCTTCGTGGCCTCGATCACGTCGCGAATCTTCTTGCGGATCGTCTGCGGCGTGATGCCGTGCTTCTCATTGTACGCCATCTGGATGCTGCGGCGGCGTTCGGTCTCCTTGATTGCCCGATCCATCGATTCGGTGATCGTGTCACCGTACATGATCACCTTGCCCTCGGAGTTCCGGGCAGCCCGGCCGATCGTCTGGATGAGCGATCGTTCCGAACGCAGGAAGCCTTCCTTGTCGGCATCCAGAATCGCCACCAGCGATACCTCCGGCAGGTCAAGCCCTTCCCGCAGCAGGTTAATGCCGACCAGGACATGGAATGTGCCAAGCCGGAGATCCCGTAGAATCTGCATCCGCTCCAGTGTCTTGATGTCAGAGTGCATATACCGGACCTTGATGCCGACTTCCTTCAAATAATCGGTCAGGTCCTCAGCCATCTTCTTCGTCAACGTGGTGACCAGCACCCGCTCATCGCGATCGATGCGGTCATGGATCTCACCGATCAGATCATCGATCTGGCCCTCGGTCGGACGCACATCAATAATCGGATCAAGCAAACCGGTCGGACGAATGATCTGCTCTACCATCGTATCGCAGTGCTCAAGCTCGTAAGGCCCCGGCGTTGCCGATACGTAGATAATCTGCCTTACCTTCTCCTCGAACTCCTCAAACTTGAGCGGACGGTTGTCGAGCGCTGACGGCAGACGGAATCCGTGCTCCACCAGCACCGTCTTTCTCGCCCGGTCCCCGTTGTACATCGCCCGGATTTGCGGCAGCGTCACATGGGATTCGTCGACCACGATCAGCATGTCGTCAGGGAAATAGTCCAGCAGCGTATACGGGGTGGCTCCGCTTTCCCGGAAGGTGAGCGGCCCTGAATAGTTCTCGATACCGGAGCAGAAACCGACCTCTTTCATCATTTCGATGTCATAGCGTGTCCGCTGCTCCAGACGCTGGGCCTCGAGCAGCTTGCCTTGGGAGCGCAGCTCTTCCAGGCGCTCCTCCAGCTCACGTTCAATATTGACGAGCGCAGCACGCATCGTCTCCTCTCGCGTAACAAAGTGAGAGGCCGGGAAGATGGCGACATGCTCCCGCTCGCCAATCAGTTCGCCCGTCAGCACATCGATCTCGGTAATGCGTTCGATCTCATCGCCGAACAGCTCCACCCGAATCGCATGCTCGCCGTGGGAGGCCGGGAAAATCTCAACAACGTCTCCCCGTACCCGGAACGTGCCGCGGACAAAATTAATGTCGTTCCGCTGATACTGGATATCCACAAGCCGTGACAAAATCTGGTTTCGAGGCTTCTCCATCCCTACCCGCAGCGACAGCAGCAGCTCGCCGTATTCCCGCGGGGATCCCAAGCCGTATATGCACGATACGCTCGCCACAATGATAACGTCCCGGCGCTCAAACAAAGAGCTGGTCGCCGAGTGGCGCAGCTTATCGATCTCCTCGTTAATGCTGGAGTCCTTCTCGATATACGTATCCGAAGAAGGAATATACGCCTCCGGCTGATAGTAATCATAGTAGCTCACGAAATAGTCCACTGAATTGTTGGGGAAGAACTCCTTGAACTCGCTGGCCAGCTGTGCAGCCAGCGTCTTGTTATGCGCAATCACAAGCGTGGGGCGATTCACCTTGGCAATGGTTTGCGCGATCGTAAACGTCTTCCCCGTCCCTGTTGCTCCCAGCAGCGTCTGATGCTTTTTCCCTTGGCGCAGCCCTTCGACCAATGCGTCAATCGCAGCCGGCTGATCCCCTTGGGGCTGGAACTCCGACACGATTTCAAAGGATTTGGTACTGACAACAATATCGCTCATTGTCCCTATCACCCTCATCGTCTAAAATTAAGTAAGTCTAAAAGATATATCGAAATTTCCCGATGAAATAACTACCGGGAAATAGATCGCCTATGGTCCAGTAAATAAGAATATCTGTTCCCGTCCCATTATACCGCTAACGATTTTTGGTTGCAAACACTTTAATGAAGTTTTAATTTAATGGTTCATATTACAAAAGGAGATGAGACAGCGAATGGACATTACAATCATCATTGGCCTGCTTGCCGGTTTAGCCGCGCTGATCGGAGGATTTTTATGGGAAGGCGGACATATCGGCGGACTGCTGCAGGGAACGGCTGCGCTCATCGTTTTTGGAGGGACGCTGGCTGCGGTTGTCATCAGCTTCCCGTCCTCCCGTCTACGCACGATTCCAACCGCCCTGAAGCTGGCCTTCGGACGAGGCGGACGCTCCTCGGAGGATCTGATCGAAGCGATTGTCAGCATGTCTGTCATTGCCCGCCGGGACGGGCTGCTCGCGCTTGAACAGCGTGCAGCCGATGACGAGGACCCATTTCTCCAGGAAGGCATCCAAATGGTTATCGACGGCACAGATCCCGAAATGGCACGCCAAATCATGGAGCTGGAGATCCATGCAGCCGAGCAAAAGCATGAAGGCTATGCCAAAATATTCGAATCGGCAGGGGGCTATGCGCCAACGATGGGCATCATCGGGACGGTGATGGGGCTTATCCACGTCCTTGGCAGCCTCCAGGACCCAACCGGTCTTGGTCCCTCGATTGCCGTTGCATTTACCGCGACTTTGTACGGGGTTGCCAGTGCCAATATTATCTTTTTGCCCATTGCGTCCAAAATTAAAGCACGCGGCGAGGAAGAAATTCAGCGGATGGAGCTGGCGCTCGAAGGAATTCTCGCCATACAGAACGGGGAGCACCCGCTGATCGTCCGCAAAAAGCTCGCAGCCTTCACGAATAAGGACGCTGCTGTGTCTTCACATTCAAGGGGGATTTCGCATGAGACAGCCGAATAGACGACGGCGGCCTCTGAGGAAGGAAGGTGAAGGCGGACGCGACCGCTGGCTCATTACCTATGCGGATTTGATCACGCTGCTGCTGATCTTTTTTGTAGTCATGTATGCGATGAGCCAGCTCGATTCTGACAAATATCAGCTTGTCACACAGTCGCTGCAGGCCACCTTCCAGAGCGGGGACAGCATTCTGGAGATAGGCTCGGGCATCACGGGCAAAGCTGATACCGAGAAGCATAAAAATCCCGATGCTCCTCAAGCCGAACCGGAAGCGCCCGCCGAAGCCATGACGGAGCGCGAGCTGGCCTTCCGCGATCAGGAAAAGGCATTGTCCGACTTCATGGCCGTGATCGAACAATACGTCAAGGAGCATCAGCTGGAGGAAGACATCTTTATTGCGGACGAGCCTCGCGGCATCGCCATCACATTAAGCGATCGCTTCCTGTTTGACACCGGTCACGCCGAGCTCAAGCCCGGAGCGGCGCCGGTCCTGACCAAGCTCGCAAGCCTGTTTCAGGGCCTGGATGCAGCGATCAGCATCGAAGGGCATACCGACAATGTGCCGCTCAGCCGCTGGTCGAGCTACAAGGATAACTGGGAGCTATCCGGTGCGCGAGCGATGTCGGTGCTTCGTTTCTTCATTGACGAGAGCGGGCTGGACCCTGCAGGCTTCCAGTATGCAGGCTATGCCGATACGCGGCCCGCGGCTGACAACGCTACTGATGATGGCCGGAGAAAGAATCGGCGCGTTGAAATCACCGTGCTCAGACAGCTGCAGCAATAGGCAAGCAACCGCTACATTCAAGCCGAAAGCGCCAGGAAGACAGATTGCCGTATCTGTCCACCTGGCGCTCTTTTTTTTCGATTGGGTCCTTGGGGCACTGACAAGCCACTCAAGCCAGCCGTTAAGCCCGGCCGCCGGTGCCGACCTCACTTGGACGCAGCACCGCTGATCCGACCGCCAGCAAAATGACAGCCATCAGCCCAAGCACCGCCAAGGGCAGGCCGATATCGGCCAGCGAGCCGCCAGTCGCCCCGATCTCCACCGCTTCGATTGCCCATTTCTGCGGGATGAAATTGGCGATTTTCTGCATGAAATCCGGCATGATGGAGATCGGCCAGAAGCATCCCCCCAACATGCTGGTTGGAGTTATGATCAGGGAATTGATGACTGCGGTATTTTTATCGTTGCGGATCATCCCTGCAATCGTGGTTGCCAGGCCCAGCGACACCATCATAAAGGCGGTCAGGATCAGAAAATGAAGCCCAAACGGAATGCCGTAATCATACCTCAGCACTGTTCTGCTCAGCAGCAGCACAACCATGACTTGCAGCGATCCGACCACGAGGCTGCCGAGGAAGTTGCCGAGCGCAATCTCGTACGCCCGCACCGGCGCTGTATAAATACGCGACATCGTCCGCTGCCTGCGGTCATCAACGATTAAGGTGACGGCACTGGAGATAAGTCCCATCATGAACATCAACGTGAAGCCTGTGACATTGGCCAGACCTGGCCGCGAATATAGATGGAGATCCGTGGTTGCCGTATCGATGGTATACCGCTCCACCTGCCCCAGCACCTGCTCCAGCATCTGCATGCCGCCGGCTTCCTCCCCTGCTGTCCGAATGATCGAACCGGTGCCATGAAGACGCTTAATGGCCGATTCGACCGTCAGCCGTACCGAGGCTGCCCCTTCGGAGGCGGTCAGTTCATACAGCTTCACGCCTGGAACCTCCCCTTCGATCAGCCCTTGGCTAAGCCCGGAAGGAATCCGGATCCCGACAGTGCTTGTATTATGGAGTAAGCCGTCCCGTAGTTCAGCTTCAGATGCAGCCTCTTTCAGCACGTATTGATCATGCCTGGCAAGCTCCCGAATCACATACTGTCCGGCTGGGCCCTCATCATCGTTCACATAAGAGACGACAATGCCGACCGCCTTCGTTTGACCCAACAGCAGTACGGCAAGCGCGACTACGATACAGGGCATGACCAAATATACAACCCAGCCTTTTTTACGGCCCAGCGTACGTCTGACCATATTCCAGGCTATCGTTAAGCTATGCATGATACCCCACCTTCCGATACGTTATCCAGGCAACCGCGGTTAATCCGATGCAGACAGCAGCAAGCATGCCCATGCTGAATAGAATCTCGGAGCCGCTGCTGTGCAGCATGATCCGGAGCAAGCTCTGCATCGCCCAGAAATTCACGGTGACGGTGTTGATCTGCTGCACCCACTCGGCCGCAATCGGGGTAAATCCCCCGCTGACAAACGTCATCGCAATGATGACCGTCTGCATCACGCCCCGCGCTCCGGCAGCTGTCCTTGAGAACAATGTGACCACGACCGCCAGAGCCATCGATCCCAGGGTAACCAGCATACAGACGAGAACGAGGAACAACGGTCTGTCGCCCCATTCCACCCCAAACAGCCACATGGAGCCAAGCACGATGACCACCGCCTGTATGACTGCAATCAGGCTAGCGCCAGTCAGTTTCCCGATAAATATGCTGCTGCCGGGCACCGGGGCGCTTTGGAGACGGTACAGCGTCCGGCTGTCCTTCTCTTCAAACAGGCTGACACTGGCCATCAAGCCGGAGTATAACAGGAACATGACCAGCATAGACACCGAATAATACTGGGCAGCCGAGTAAGTCGCCCCCTGCTCGCTCATTTGTCCAACCTCCACGAAGGGGCCTGGTGCCGTTTCTCCGCCCGCTGCCAACCACGCTAACATGCTGTCCATCCCCAGGATGGCCGCATCTGCCATGCGGTGGTTGAGCTCCGCTGTATAACTTTTGAACACCGTGTCGGCAATCAAATTGAGCTCCCGGTCCTTGCCCGGCAGAAGCTCCAGCCTTGTCTCCTCCCCGCTGCTGATCCGCTGCTCCCAATCCTGCGGAATGATAACGGCATAATCCAGATCTCCGCTCCGCAGCTGCTTCTCAGCGGTTTCCCGGTCCATCATATAGGTCGGAACAAGCAGCTTCTCCACTTCCGGCGAGTCGATCACGGATTGCAGGCTTGCCGGCACCTCCCGGCCCGGACCCTCAGCTATTATTCCAACCCGGACCATCTGCTGCACATACTCCTGCCCGCCGCCAAAAAAACCGGACAACGCATTTCCTAATATAAAAATTAAAAGGAGCGGCAGCAAAAATTGATTCATCAAAACAGACCGGCTTGTCGCCATTCTTCTCAGTTCAAACCAGGCGATCGCTGCGATTTTCATGTCAGGCTCTCCCTTCTCCATTCCCTTTTCAGCGCGGCCATCAGTCTCGAAGTGTTCGTCCCGTCAGACTGAGGAACAACGTTTCCAGTCCAGCCTCTTCGCACTGTAGCGTCTGGAGGACGGCTTGATGCTTGCCGCATATATACAAAATATCCTGCAGTTCCTGCTGGGCGGACGGAAGATATACCTCGACCTGCTGCTCGCTCTGGATGACGCGAATGACCCGGTTATGCTCCGACAGCTCATGAATCAGCGCAGGCGTAATGCCCTCCATCGTCATGATGATTTTCTCCTCATGGCTCACGCGCTCCTTCAGCTCTGCCAGCGTTCCGAAGGCAATCACATGCCCCTGATCCATAATGGCTACCCGATCGCAGATCGCCGATACCTCTTCCATGTAATGGCTCGTATAGATGACGGTGGACCCCATCTCATTCAGCTTCTTGACGGAATCCAAAATATGATTGCGCGATTGCGGATCGATGCCGACGGTTGGCTCATCCATAATGATCAGCTTCGGATGATGCGTGATCGAGCAGGCGATATTGAGCCTTCTTTTCATCCCGCCGGAAAAGGTAGACGGCCGCTCCTTCGCGCGATCCTGAAGACCGACAAAAGCCAGCGCTTCCGCTACCCGCTCCTTCAGCAGCGCCCCGCGAAGCCCGTAAAGCTTGGCAAAAAAAGCGACATTATCCTGTGCCGTCATATCCTCATACAGGGCCAAATCCTGGGGAACCAGCCCGATCCTCTTCTTCACTTCCAGCGGACGCTCCTTCACGGAGATACCGTCCACATGGATGCTTCCCTGATCCATGTCCAGCAGACCGCAGATCATGTTGATCGATGTGCTCTTGCCGGCCCCGTTCGGCCCGAGCAGCCCCAGGATTTCACCTTGATCCACTCTGAGATTCAAATGGTCCACGGACAGCTTGCCGCCATATCGTTTCACAACATCCTTCATTTCAAGAAAGGGTGCCATCGTTATCCCACTCCATTCTTCCTGTCTCTGATATCTCGATTGTACCCCAGACCTCGTCAGGATAAAGGTAGATAAGGTCACCTTCATTGGTGACCAAAGTCACCCCCTCTGGGGATCCCCCCTTATGTTATAGTAAAGACAACAAGCTAAAGAACAAAAAGGCGGGTTGCATATGTCTCAGTCGCTCTCTATCCTCCGTTACGGGATGATTCTGCTGCCGGCGATCGCCGCCATCTATCTGAATCCGCTTGAGCATTACGGCGAGTATATGGTCTATGTTCTGTTGTTTCTTGCCATAGCCGTGCTCAGCCGCTATTTGCCCGGAGAGGCCAGTCTGAAAGCGGCACTATTGCTGGAAATCGGATTGTCCTGGTGGCTGTGCCGCAACTATGGCTTTATGATGGCCTTCTTGTCCGTATCCAGCCTGTGCGCTTATCTTCCGTTATTCACGCGCACATATGGCTGGAGTCTGGCAGCACTTCATCTGGTGCTGATCAACCATGCGCTGATGGACTCGGAGCCGCTCATTAAGACAAGCGCCAACTTCTTATTAGTGCTTGTTCTCGTCTCTGTAAGCCTGATTCTGGAAGGGATGCGCAAGCAGGAGCATACGCTCCGACTCTATGATGAGCTGAAGCAGGATCACTATCGGCAGGATGAAGCGGGCAAGCGCCTCCTTCATTTCGCCCATCAGGTGGAAAGCGCCGCCCAGACCGCTGAGCGAACCCGTATTTCCCGCCAGCTTCATGATGATATCGGCCACCGGCTGATCCGCGTTAAAATGATGACCGAAGCCGCCATTCAAGTCACGCCGGGCGATCCGGCCAAAGGGATGGAAATGCTGCATCAGATTCGGGATCAGCTCAGCCAGAGCATAGAGGAAATGCGCGCTGCCGTGAAACGGGTGAACCCGCGGCGCAGCCTGTCCGACGATTACGCTTTGGACCGGCTGCTTGAGGAGACGGAGAAGGAGACCGGGATAGATACGAATCTGCGGCTTCAAGGACTGCCTTACCCGCTATACCCCAGCCAGCATGTTGTGCTGTACAGAAACGCCAAGGAAGCGATCACCAATGCGATTCGTCATGGAGGCGCCAGTCAGGTGAACATTGTAATCCATTATGGCGAAGAGCATGTGCGAATGGAAGTTTCCAACAATGGTGAAACTGGCGACCACGCGGCTAGTTCGTCAAGCCCGATGGAGCAAGGGATGGGCATTCGGGGCATGAGGGAGCGGACCGAGCTGATCGGAGGCCTGCTTGAGATTCGCCGCACCCCGGTTTTCACGGTCATTACTCAGCTTCCTGTCTATCGCACAACCGATATGGTGTAAATCGATATAGAAAGGGCGTGACGGTGCTTGATTTCCGTTCTTATCGTAGACGATGATCCGTTCATTCGGGAAAGCCTGAAACTATTAATCGGCATGGATTCGGACATTGAGGTAACGGCTGTGGCCGGTCATGGAGAAGAGGCGGTCGCATTGCTGGACAGCGGAGTGGCCGCTGATGTAATCCTGATGGACATCCGGATGCCGATCTGTGACGGCGTGGAGGGAACGCGTTTAATCCGGACGAAATACCCCGATAGTCGGGTGCTGATGCTGACCACCTTCGATGATGATGATTATATCGTCCAGGCGCTGCAGAACGGAGCCAGCGGCTATTTGCTGAAGAACATTCCGCCTGACCGGATCATCCAGGGGATCAAAACCGTGCATGATGGCAATATGCTGATTCATCCGGATATCGCACGCAAGCTGACAGGCATGCTTCGTCCGGCTGATCGAGTGCAGACAGCCCCTTCGGTGCTCGAACGCTATGGACTCACACCCGCAGAACGAAACATCGCTTCCCTCATCGCGGACGGGCTATCCAACAAAGAAATTGCGGAGCGGCTGTTCTTGAGTGAAGGGACTGTCAAAAACTATGTCACCGACATCTTGAGCAAGCTGCAGCTGCGGGACCGAACCCAGATCGCCATATTTTATTTAAAACAGGTCGGCACGTCCTGACCAATGCACGCAAAATAAGCCTGCATTCTCTCTTCAAGCGTTCAAGAGAGAATGCAGGCTTATTCATTATCCGGTAACGATCAAATTTACAGATCTATCGATTTGTCCGCTTCGCTGTGGATCTTCCCTTTCCGTTTGCGGGAACTCGCGCCCTGCCTGCCGCCAACATGAAGCTTGTTGGCTATCAGCGCCACCAGACTGATCGGCTTCAGCTGCACTGCGATCCCGTCATTCGGATCTGGCGCTACAATCGCCCCGAGCTGATGGTGCTCGCCGGCATAAATGGCCCGCTGCACAAATTTGCTCTCGCCTTCATGGTTCTGTACCTCCAGCTTGCAGAATGCCGGGTTCTGGCGGAGCGCGGCATGCAGCTGCTCCTTGCTGTGCACCAGCGTCCCGTTCACCTTCAGAATCGTCTCTCCCGCCAGCAGTCCAAGCTCGCTTGCCGGACTGTTCGGCAACACAGCCAATATACGCAGCCCTTGAGCCGGATGCACGAAGACCGGGCTGCGCTGCTGTTCCTCATACCGGCTGTGCCACGTAAGGCCCTCATGCAGCACCAGGGCCGCCAGCGCAGCCACGAACATGACCGGGGACCACCACTCGGCCAGCAGGCTTAAAATGAGCACGATCGCCGCATAGACGACCATGCGCCGGGAGGTCACTCTCGCTTTCTCCTTCGGCAGCATGCTCTGTGTCATTTCGCCGAAGCCGATCATGGCCGGAAGCGCCAGCATCGTAAAGCCCCCGCTCCATGCATCCCCGCCAAAGAACGGCGTCCACGGCAGCATGCCGCCTCCCTCCGCAGCAGGGACAAGCAGGAATAGCGGCAGCGGCCAGAAGCTCTGCATATGATAGCCGCCAACCAGCTTTCCACGCTTACCTTCAAGAAACAGCGGCGTTGCAAAGCCCGCCCCCTGGATCATGATCAGCATCGCTTCGGCAAAATGCAGCACCGCCGACAAGGCCAGCAGCGACGGAATGTCCAGCCCGCGAATGGCCGAGACGGCCGCTTCAAGCCATAACGGCTGAGGCTGCCAGCTGGGGAATAGACTTAGTGCCCCCTGGATCAGCCCCAGCAAGCCGATCGCGTACGCAAAACAAAGAAAACGTATGCGAAACAACATCAGAATGAGTGCAGTTATCCAGATGCACAGAATCGCTTCCAGACTCAGCGACACGCCCAGGAAGGCAACCACGATGGATACGGCCAGGCCAGCGGCCAAGCCGCCAAGCACCGTTCGCCAGGTTTGCCGGCCCCATGCATGGAGCCGCACATGGAACAGCTTCCGCTCCAGCAGCACCTGCCTTCGGTAGAACATCATGACAAACAAGATGGAGATATAATAAAAGGGCTGCGTCAGCAGCTGCAACCCTGCATCCGTCCAAAGCCACAACAATTGTATTGCCGTTTCCAACAGCATGCCACGCTCCTTTCCCAATGTCTGAACAAGCAAGCTATACATACCATGTCCGCGAATATCCCGCCCTCGCCTCGGATATTCCGGCAAGAAAAAAAGAAGGCTAAGTGCTAGCCTTCTTAATGTTTCGACGCCTTGGCCGCGATCTCCTTCCTGATCTCGGCAATCCCGCGATTCAATTGATTATCCTCTTTCGGATCGCGGATTTTCTCGATCAGCACAGTTTCCAGCGCTTCCGCTGTTGCACTGTTGATGACCCCGTCGGCCTCCAGCTTGTGTTTGCTTTGGAAGCTCTTCACTGCCTTTTCGGTCGTCTGGTCGAAATAACCATCCTTCCGTCCCGGCTCAAAGCCGATCGCTTCCAGCATAATCTGGGCACTCTTCACATCGTTGTTGTTCATATCGAATTTTAGGGTGTTCTTCTTGTCAATTGGCGCTACCGTGAAATATTCCGGCTGTTCCACTTTGATATCCGGCTCGATGCCATCCTCGTGAATCCACGATCCGTTTGGCGTCAGCCACTTGGCGATTGTCACCTTCAGCAGGCTTCCGTCACCAAAAGGTTTGTCAAAGCTCGTCTGGACCGTGCCTTTTCCGAAGGAATGCTCGCCGACCAGCACCGCGCCTGCCGATTGCTGCAGCGCACCGGCCAAAATTTCAGAGGCGCTTGCGCTGCCTTTATTCATCAGGACGGTAACCGGGTATGGCTTCGCGCTTCCGCCCGAGACATGCTTCTGTCTTTTCTGATCTTTATCTTCCACCTGCACGATCAGCTTGCCTTTCGGAACGAACTGCTCGGCAATATCGATCACGACCGACAGAACCCCGCCCGGGTTGTTTCGGACATCAATGACCAAGCCTTCCATGCCTTGATCCTCGAGCTTCTTGAGCTCCTCTTTAAACCGTTTGCCGGTGTTTTCAGAGAACTGGGAAATCTCGATCACGCCGATTCCGTCAGCCTCCATGCGTGCGGACACCGTCTGCAAATCGACATCGTCCCGGACTATCACATATTCAATCGGCTGTTCCGATCCCGCCCGCTTGATTTGCAGCACGGCCTCGGAGCCTTTAGGCCCCCGGATTTTGGATACCGCTGTATTCAAGTCCAGTCCCTGCAGCGATTCGCCGTTCACCGACAAGATAATGTCCTTCGCACGAATGCCGGCCTTATCCGCCGGGGATCCCTTGATTGGGGACACAACCACCACATGGCCATCCTCGGAGGATACCTCTGCGCCGATGCCGCTGAACGAGCCGGAGATGCTGTCCTCAAACTGCTCTGCCGCAGCTTTGCCCATATAGTTCGAATACGGGTCCTCCAGCGCACCCATCATGCCGTTAATCGCACCGTCAATCAGCTTGGAACGGTCAACATCCTTGTAGTAATTCTGTTCAATCAGATCCAGAGCCACCTGCAGCTTCCTGGTCTCATCCTGATCGGCCTGGCCGCTCGCCTTCTGGCTCTCGGCAAGGCTGCTCGCGAGCAAGCCCTGGGCTTCTCCCGTTTGCTCCGTGCCGGCTAGCTCCGACACGACCATCGTAAACAGCCCGCCAAACAGCATGGCTGCGATGACCAGAAAGACAGCCGTCCTTTTTTTCAGCATGTATTTCACCGCCTTTGCACGATTCAATGATTCATTCATGGGGTAACCCCGTCCACCTAGTATATGATTGGTTATACGGGAATATTTATACAGCGGTCAAAGGTTGCATCGGATAGCTGCGCCTGGGACTGGTTGTAACCCCGGATTCATAAGTATCGCCTGACTTCCAAATGCTATACATTCCTGATCCGAAAACACCGTCTCATTTTCCGAACAATATCGGGGCTTTACAAGTAAGGCATCGGGTTCACCGGACTGCCGTTGATACGAACCTCAAAATGCAGATGCGGTCCTGTGCTTTGCCCCGTGGAGCCAACCTCGGCAATTTTCTGTCCCCGAGATACCTTCTCGCCTTCGCTAACCATGATGCCGCCATTGCGGATATGTCCGTACAGCGTCCATACTCCGCCCCCATGATCAACAATAACACAGTTTCCGTAACCGCTCCACCATTGGGCCAAAATGACCGTGCCGCTATCGGCAGCCCGAATGTCCGTCCCTTGTGGTGCTGCAAAGTCGACGCCGGTATGCATCTTGCCTCTCTCGCCCGTTACCGGATGCACACGCGGGCCATAATTGGAAGAGAGCCGCGCACCGGATACAGGCAGAGCAAACGGTCCGCCATTGCCGGTATAGCCTCCGCCGGAGCTGCCGCGAAGGGTCGTGGCCTGGGCTTTCTTGGCCGCTGCCGCTGCGGCCGCTTTCGCTGCGGCTGCCTTGCGAGCCGCCTCTTCAGCCGCGAGCTTGTTCTTCTCTTTCTCCAGATCGGAACGTTTCGTTGCCAGTTGAACCAGCAGACGATCCTGCTCCTCGCTCAAAATTTCAGCATCCTCAATTTCCTGATCATACTGAGCCAGAAGCACACGCTTCTCCTGCTCCTTCTCATTCAGCTCGCTCTTGCGGTCTTCCATCTGAGCGTACAGATCCTTGGCCGTTGCATACTGGGTTTCAAGCTCCTTCTTCTTCTCGATCACGAGCAGCTTGTCCTGTTTATGCTGGACCAGAAGATCCTGGTCTTGATCTACGATCGTCTTCAAGGAATCCGCCCGCTCCAGGAAATCGCTGAAGCTTGTGGAGGACAGCAGCACATCCAGATAGGAAACCTGCCCGTCCATGTAAATAAGGCGAAGCCTGGAGTCCAGCAGCTCCTCACGTGCGACGATGCGCTCCTCGGCAGCCTCAAGCTCCTGCGTGGTCTTGCGAAGCAGGTCTTCCGTCTCCTCAATCTGCATCGTGATTTTGGTCAGTTCATTGCTCACGATCTCAATTTGCTGCATGACATATTGAAGATTGCGCGTCTCTTTGTTTTTGTAATGCTGTGCTTCCTTCTTCTCTTCCGCAGCCTTGTTCTTCTGTTCCCGGGCCTTCTGAACCTGCTCCTGCAAGGCCTTCAGCTCGCGGTCCACATCGGCTGCCGTTTTCTTCTCAGCTTGTCCGTCAGAGGGTTGGATCAATGCAGCGCCCAGTAACAGAACGGCTGCTGCAGCGGCGATTTTCTTCAACTTTCGCTCCCCATCCTTTGTCATTTTTTTACACCTTCAAAAATTTCCGAATCGACATGGTGCTGCCCCAGATTCCGATGGCCATTCCAAGCGCGATGATGATGCCGCCCAGAAGCAGCCACAGATCTCCAAGCGGGATCAGGCTTTGCGCCAGCGTCATATCTGCCTGTGCTGCGGCGAACAGCCGCTGATAGCCGGCAAACAGGAGCCCGACGGTAATGATAGAGCCGAAAAATCCAAGCAAAGCGCCCTCCACAAAGAAAGGCCAGCGGATGAACGAATTGGTAGCGCCCACCAGCTTCATAATGCCAATCTCGCGGCGTCTGGCCAGAATCGTCACTCGAATGGTATTCGAGATCAGGAACATCGACATCAGCGCGAGCCCGGCTACAAATATAAATCCGATATTCCGGACGGTGCGTGTAATCTTGAACAGCGTTTCGACGGTGTCTTCCCCGTACTTCACCCGAAGAATCGGCTCCACCGGATACTTCTCATTCAGCGCGCTGATCTTGTCGGCTACAAATGGTACCGTAGTGGGCTCGATGACCGAGATTTCAAACGCATCAGGGAGCGGGTTGCGATCTCCCTCGCTGTAACCCTCCAGCCATTCGGAACCCAGCGTCTCCTCCAGCTCTTTCAAACCGTCGTCCTTGGACACGAATTTGATCGACTTGACCTCAGGCATCGATTCAATCTCCTGCCTAACCGTCTCGCGCATCTCCTCATCCACATTGAGATTCAGATATGTGTTGACTTGAACATTACTATCTGCTTTATCGGCAAGCGCATTGACATTCATGACAAGCAGAATGAAAACGCCGAGAATAAATAAGGACACGATGATGGACGTAATGGATGCCAGCGACATCCACCCGTTTCGAATAACGCTCTTCGCCCCTT
Source organism: Paenibacillus sp. FSL M8-0334 (assembly GCF_038000405.1). Classification (NCBI taxonomy): domain Bacteria; kingdom Bacillati; phylum Bacillota; class Bacilli; order Caryophanales; family Paenibacillaceae; genus Paenibacillus; species Paenibacillus sp. FSL M8-0334. The sequence continues at coordinate 2,820,757 of NZ_JBBOCH010000001.1, read as the reverse complement.
CCCGCAAATGCCGCAAGAGGGTTCTAAAACTCATAGCCGTACTCCCCTCTCTGCTGGTCACGGACGATCTGTCCGCGTTCTATGGCAAGTACGCGCTTGCGCATCGTATTGACAATTTCCTTGTTGTGCGTCGCCATTACGATGGTCGTTCCCCGGAAGTTAATCTCGTCGAGCAGCTGCATAATGCCCCAGGACGTCTCCGGATCCAGGTTGCCGGTGGGCTCGTCCGCAATAATGACCGCAGGGTTGTTGACAATCGCCCGTGCGATGGCAATCCGCTGCTGCTCCCCGCCTGACAGCTGGGATGGCTGACGATGCGCCTTGGCCTTCAGACCGACCAGATCCAGCACCTCCATGACCCGCTTCTTGATCAGCTTCGGCGGCGCTTCGATCGCCTCCATCGCAAACGCCACATTCTCGTAAGCGGTCAGCTTGGGCAGAAGACGATAGTCCTGAAAAATAACCCCGATATTTCGGCGAACATAGGGGATCTTGCGCTGCTTCAGCTTTCCGATGTTAAATCCATTCACGGAAATCTGCCCTTTGGTAGGCACTTCTTCTCTATAGATAAGCTTCATGAATGTTGATTTACCCGCGCCGGACGGACCGACGACGTATACAAATTCATTGCGGTTGATCTTAACCGATACGCCTTGAAGCGCATGCGCTCCGTTCGGATAAGTCTTCCACACGTCCTGCATTTCGATCACTTCATCACTTCCCAACACATAGTTAGCCTTTATACTTTCGACAGTTTCCATGGAATTCCTTTAAAAACCACGGAATTTCCTCACGACATTACCTATTGTAACAAATTTGTTACCTTTTGAGTAGCCGAAAGTTTGAAGGCTCTCTGACATATATATGAACAAGTGCATGTCACACACAGATCCCGTGCATGAACTCCGGCCAATACGAAGTAAAAGGTGGTCTCTTCATGAAAAAAATTCATCTTGGTTTTATTGTTGTTATCGGTTTGGTGCTAATCAGTTCAGTGGGGTACGGTCTGCTCCACTTGTATACAGATCAGACCAAATTGCCAAAGGGCGTCGTGGTGTCCGGCTGGGATGTCGGCGGACAGGAGGCGCAAACGGTGCTTGAGGAGCTGGAGCAGCGGCTGAACACGATGCAAGACGTCAGGCTGGAGCTGCAGGCCGACGGTTTGAAGGGGCAAACAGAGCAACTCTCGCTCGGTGAGGCAGGAGTGACGTTTCATGCAGAGGAATTTATCGACGCAGTCAATAAGCTGTCCGAGGGGAATATATGGACCCGGGCCATGTACCGGAAAAACTTCGAGAGAAACTTCGAGTTGTCCGCTCACTGGAACCGGGATGTTCTGAAGGCACGATATTCCGAAGAATGGGAGAAGAAGCGTTTCGGGGAACCCGTCAACGCCGTGCGGAGCATTTCAGAGGATGATGTGGTCAGGTACACGCCGGAAAGAACCGCTTACCGGATCGACTGGCCGCTCTTCTACGACCGGTTCAGCGCCGCCATTCCGGGTGAATTCTCCGATCTGGAAGCCGGGCAGCAGGAGGGCATCGCCGTCGAGCTTCCCCTCACATTGATGCAGCCTGCGCAGACGGTCAAATCGCTCAAGGCGGAAGGAATCGAGCGGAAAATCATCGAGACCTCAACCTCCCTCGGGGCGAGCGCACCCGGCAGGGTACATAACGTCACCGCTGCGGCCAAGGCGGTGGACGGGATGATCCTCAAGCCCGGCGATGAATTCAACTATGCTCATATTATCGAGATTGCCGAGAAGGAATACGGCTTCCAGGAGGCTCCGGTCATCGTGAACGGCAGGCTGGTGCCGGGAATCGGCGGGGGAATCTGTCAGGTATCGAGCACGGTTTATCATGCGGCACTGCTGATCGGGCTCGAGATTACCGAGCGTCGCAATCATTCCTTGCCCGTCAGTTACATGCCGAAGGGGCAGGATGCTACCTTCGCCGAAGGGGCGATCAACTTCCGGTTTCGCAACAACACCGGCAAGCATCTGTTAATCCGCTCCGAGGTTATAGACGGAACCCTGACACTAAAAATGTTCGGGACCTTCCCGGAAAACACCGTCTATGAGCTGGAATCGAAAACGGTTGAGACGCTGCCTTCCCCGGAGAAAATCATTCATAACGCCGCACTTCCGCCCGGATTCCGGCAAGTGATCCAGAACGGAAAGCCGGGGTATGTCGTCGAAACCTACCGGACCAAGAAGGTGAACGGCAGCGTGGTCGAAACCGAAAGAATCTCCAAGGACACGTACCGGGCACAGAGCAGCATCATCGCGATTAATCCGAAAGGGGCCGGAATGCCTGAGGCGCCCGAAACGCCGCAGGAGAAAATCGTCGAGGACGGTATCAGCACAGACACGCCTTAAACGGCAGCGATGACCTGACACCAGCATACTTCCCTGCCCAGGCTCATGAGGTGGGATGCCCTCTGCGCCTGCCTGTTGGCCTGCGTACGGCGTCACATGGCTGACGGCAATCGATGGACTGCATGTGGTGGCCCACTCACTCCACCGCCCGGGAACCGCGTAAAAGCCCGCAGACAGCTGAGCATTCAGCATCTGCGGGCTTTCATGAAAGTTGAAGGCCAAACGACCTTGACGCATCAGATCCGCCGCGCTTCGCCAACCTTGGCTTGAGGGTCCTGATGCAGTTCGTCCCTGTATTCCACCAGACGTACCTTACAGCCTTGGCCGAGCGTCACGCGATTTCCGCGCACGATATCGGCCTCGGTAAACTCCAGATGAAGAACATCGCCTTCGATCAGATCGGCTTCAAGCCCCGGCATTTTGCAAGAAAAATTCAGGAGATCCCAGAACTTCTTTCCTTTTCTTGTGACGGCAACGTCATCCCCGATGATCTCCATCGCCTTGCAGGGGCCAACCATCTGGATATCCGCTTTGCCGATATGCAGTCTGCCGTCCACATGGAAGCTTCCCTTGGACTGCATCACCTCGCTCTGCACATCGCCGTGCACGCTAAGGCTGCCTGTCAGCTCCAGCTCCTGGGACTGGCACTGCCCCTTGATGGCACAATGCCCTGCCACATAGATCGAACGAGACCTGACATTTTGTTTGAAGCCGCCGCTTCCATATATTTTCATAGACTCCGATTGGACAGGTCCCTCCACGCTTGCCGAGCCATGAATGCGAATCGCTTCAGCCTTCAATTGTCCCTGCACCTTCGCACTGCCGTTGGCAACAAAGTCATGGCAGTCCACATCGCCGTTTACCGTGCCAGCGCCGTCGATCTTCACTTTATCGTACACGCCGCCTGAACCGTTTCCTGCACCGGATATTTTCAGGTCGCTTCTCTTTTCGTATGCACTCATGGGAGGCCCTCCGATTCTCTCAGGTTAGATATCAGCATCCCGGGTCCGTCCGGGTCTGCCAACGCTCTATTTCATTACACCCACTGTAGCACATTGCCCGCTTGCCTGTAACCGACCGCTGGCGGATAGACGCCTCGGTCTCAAGACCGAGAAGAAGCTATCATTCTAGCGCGCCGGATATGATATGATCAAAGTACAGCTAATGATGCTGCCAAGAAATTCCGTTAGATGTCATTCCAACCTTCTATTCTGAAAGGAGTTCGTTCATCATGGCACTGATCGAATGTCGTTTCTTCTCGGAAGTGCTCGGCTTGAGCACGTCCATGACCGTAATTCTCCCGCAGCAGACCGCCACCCAGATCGGCATGGAGGGCCGCGTGCGCGCCGAGCGCCATCCGGTGCTGTATTTGCTGCACGGGCTGTCCGACGATGACTCCATCTGGCTGCGCCGGACATCGATTGAACGGTATGTCGCCCAAATGGGCATCGCCGTAGTCATGCCGCAGGTTCATCGCAGCTTCTATACCGACATGGAGTACGGCGGCAAGTATTGGACGTTTATCAGCGAAGAGCTGCCTACGCTGGCCAGATCCTTCTTCCCGCTGTCGCATGAGCGGGAGGACAATTTCGTAGCCGGACTGTCGATGGGCGGCTACGGGGCATTCAAGCTGGCGCTTCGCCGGCCGGATGCTTTTGCCGCTGCAGCCAGCCTGTCCGGCGCGCTCGATATGGCCGGCGCCCTCCGTAATCCGTATGCGCCCGAGCGTCAGTTTGACTTCAAGCTCATCTATGGTGAGCAGGACATTACCGGAACCGAGAATGACCTGCTGCATCTGGTAAAGGAACTGGATCGCTCCGAAGGGCCGAAGCCTAAACTCTATCAATGCTGCGGAACTGAAGATTTCTTGTATGAGAGCAATCAGAATTTCAAGCAGGTGTGCGAAGAAACCTCGCTTGATTATACTTACGAAGAAGGTCCAGGCTCCCATGAATGGGGCTACTGGGATGCCAAAATCCAGGATGTGCTGAAATGGCTCCCGCTGAGATCAACGCAGGCGTAACTTCGCCCTGCACCACGAAAGACGAGCACCGGCCCGGCGCTTCGGTCTGGCTGGCTCGCTGATTCTGGATCGCAAGCAAAAAAGGTCGAAGCCCCCGCTCATCACGAGCAGGTCTTCGACCTTTACTATTGTCATACACCGGCTGACTTACCCGTTGCTTGATACGCTGTGCGCCTCGACCCATGCTTTCGTTGCACTCAGCGTCTGCTCGGCACGGCCGATCGCGGCTTGAACCTGAGGCTCGGCAGTACCTCCATACACATTACGGGCATTCACAACCGTCTCCGGCTGGAGCACATGATAGATGCTGTCATCGAACAGCTCGGAGAACTGCTTGAACTCCTCGATGCTCAGATCCAGCAAATATTTGTTGTTCTGAATGCAGTACAGTACCGTTTTGCCGATCACTTCATGCGCCTGACGGAACGGCATGCCTTTGCCAACGAGGAAGTCGGCAATATCGGTCGCGTTGGAGAAATCGGTATTCACCGCCTCACGCATCCGCCCCTTGTTCACCTTCATCGTCGCAATCATCGGCGCGAACAGCTGCAGCGCTCCCTCCAGCGTTGCAACCGTGTCGAACATGCCTTCCTTGTCTTCCTGCATATCCTTGTTGTAGGCCAGCGGAAGAGATTTCAGCACGGTCAGAAGACCCATCAGGTTGCCGTAGACACGGCCAGTCTTACCGCGCACCAGCTCCGGCACATCCGGATTTTTCTTCTGTGGCATAATGCTGCTGCCTGTGCAGAAGGCATCGTCCAGTTCAATAAAGTTGAACTCCGTGCTGCTCCATAGCACCAGCTCCTCGCTCAGGCGGGACAGATGCATCATGATGATGGAGGCATGCGACAAAAACTCAAGGATGAAATCCCGGTCACTGACCGCATCCAGGCTGTTCTCGTACACGCCATCAAAGCCAAGCTGCTCGGCTACAAAATGACGATCAATCGGGAACGTCGTGCCCGCCAGCGCCCCCGCGCCGAGCGGCAGCAGGTTAATCCGCTTGTAGCTGTCGATCAGGCGGTCCACATCCCGCTGGAACATCGACACATACGCCATCAAATGATGCGCGAACAGAATCGGCTGGGCACGCTGCAGATGGGTGTAGCCCGGAATAATCGTGTCCAGATTCTCTCTGGCCTGTCCAAGCAGCGCCGCTTGCACTTCATGCAGCATGCCCGTCAGCGCCACTACCCGGTTCCGCAAATACAGATGCATGTCCGTTGCCACCTGGTCGTTACGGCTGCGTCCGGTATGCAGCTTGCCGCCGACCGGCCCGACCTCCGCAATCAGATTTTTCTCAATGTTCATGTGAATGTCTTCATCCGACACCGAAAAGTCAACGCTTCCTTCACGGATGCGATCCAGCACCTTGTTCAGCCCCGCCTTGATCGTCTCCACGTCCTCTTGCGGCAGGATGCCGCATTTGCCCAGCATCGTCACATGGGCCAGGCTGCCCTGGATATCCTCTTCGGCCAGCTGTTTGTCAAACCCGATTGACGCCGTATATTCCTCAACCAATGCGTTTGTTTGCTTCGTAAAACGTCCGCCCCATAGCTTGCTCACACCTTTTGCCCCTCTCTTACTTAAGGCAGATGGCCGCTTCCCGCCGAAAGAATGGCAAGTTGGCATTCGATCCGGATCCCCCAGACCGCTACCTCCCTCACTCCGACATGAAAACGGCCTTCCGCCTAAACTTGTATCTTCGCGATTCCGGCACGAAACTCGTTCGTTATTGATTCTGATCGACACCGGCGGCTACTTTAAGCCGCAGGGCGTTCAAACGGATGAAGCCTGTAGCATCGCCTTGGTCGTAGGCCTGCGTCGGATCCGCCTCCATCGTTGCGATGTCCGGATTGTACAGGCTGACCGGGCTTTTCACACCAGCGCCGATGATGTTGCCTTTGTACAGCTTCAGGCGAACCGTACCGCTGACATTCTTCTGGCTCTCTGTAACCAGCGCCTGAATGGCCAGCCGCTCCGGCGCGAACCAGAAGCCGTTGTACACCAGCGTGCTGTAGCGTGTGATCAGGCTGTCCCGCAGGTTCATCACCTCGCGGTCCATCGTGATCGACTCCATCTTGCGGTGCGCGGTGAACAGAATCGTTCCGCCCGGTGTCTCGTACACGCCCCGGCTCTTCATGCCCACAAAGCGGTTCTCCACCATATCCACCCGACCGATGCCGTGCTTGCCGCCAAGCTCGTTCAACTTCTCCATGACCTGAAGCGGCGTCAACGACTCGCCATTGATCGCAACGACGTTCCCCTGCTTGAACTCAAGCTCAACGTATTCAGGCTCATTCGGCGCATCCTCCGGCGACACGCTGAGCAGGTACATATCCTTGTTCTCCTCAGCGCTTGCATCAAACCATGGATCCTCCAGCACGCCGCTCTCATAGCTGATATGAAGCAGGTTGCGGTCCATGGAGTACGGCTTCGCTGCAGAAGCCGTTACCGGAATGCCGTGGGCTTCCGCATAAGCGATCATCTCTGCGCGACCCGGGAACTGGTTGCGGAACTCCTCCAGCCGCCATGGCGCGATGACATCAATCTCCGGCGCCAGCGCTGCCGCGCCAAGCTCAAAGCGAACCTGGTCATTCCCTTTGCCAGTCGCGCCGTGCGCGATCGCAGTTGCTCCTTCCGCACGGGCAATGTCTACCATGCGCTTGGCAATCAGCGGACGGGCGATGCTTGTACCGAGAAGATACTGCCCTTCATACATCGCGCCCGCCTGGAACATCGGGAAGATGAAGTCATTGGCAAACTCATCCCGCAGGTCGTCGATATACACTTTGGAAGCACCGGTCGCAAGCGCCTTTTCCTCCAGGCCGTCCAGCTCTTCCTTTTGCCCGATATCCGCGGTGAACGCAATAATCTCTGCGTCGTAGGTTTCCTTCAGCCATTTCAGAATGACCGACGTGTCGAGACCGCCCGAATACGCCAGTACGATTTTTTGTTTAGCCATCTTATCCAAACTCCCTCTCCCTGTTACTTCAAAATCTCATCAGAATCTCATCTTATCCGTCGTTCGTGCCGCCATCGTATTCAGCCTGTTGCTGTTGCAGACCAGCAGCCGATGTTCTTACGATCGTTCTAGCTTATTATCCCATCAAAGCAACCATCAGCGCTTTCTGCGCATGAAGGCGATTCTCCGCCTGATCAAAAATGACGGAATTCGGTCCGTCGATCACGCCTTCACTGACCTCTTCCCCGCGATGGGCTGGCAGGCAGTGCAGGAACAGATAATCCGGCTTCGCAGCCTTGACGAGATCCTCATTCACCTGATAGTTGGCAAAGGCCGCTTCCCGCTGCGCCTGCTCCTCTTCAAAGCCCATGCTTGCCCACACATCCGTATATACAACATCGGCATCCTTGGCCGCCTCGATCGGGTCCTGGGTCACCGTAATCTGACCGCCGCACTCGGCTGCAATCTCACGGCTCAGCTGCACGATGCCGGCATCCGGCTGGTAGCCCTCCGGACTTGCGACAGCCACATGCATCCCCATCTTCGCCCCGCCGATCAGGAGGGAGTGGGCCATGTTGTTGCCGTCCCCGATGAAGGCCATCTTCAGCCCCTTCAGCTTGCCCTTATGCTCCAGCACCGTCTGCAGGTCAGCCAGCACCTGGCAAGGATGCGCCATGTCGCTCAGCCCGTTAATGACCGGGATCGAAGCATATTTCGCCAGATTGACCACATTGTCATGGCCAAATGTGCGGATCATGATGCCGTCCAAATAGCGGGACATGACCTGGGCCGTGTCGCTGATCGGTTCTCCGCGCCCGAGCTGAATGTCGTTTTTGCTCAGGAACAGCGCGTGTCCGCCAAGCTGGAACATACCGGCTTCGAACGAAACCCGCGTCCGTGTGGACGACTTCTCAAAGATCAGTCCGATCGTCTTTCCCTTCAGCGGCTGGTACACCTCTCCGCTCTTCTGTTTGCGCTTGAGCTCTATCGCCGAGTCAAGCAGATACTGGATTTCCTCGGTTGAATAATCGTCCAGCTCGATCATGTCGCGCCCTTTCAGGTTCAATTGCTGCACTTGTCCGCTAGCGGCCATAAACTGCATCCTCCTTGCTGTATCTAATCGATGTTCTCATTGTATCACGACTCTCTATGCCTGGTTAACCGCCGTATGCTCCTGAATGAGTGTAGCCAGCAGTTCGACTGCCTGATCCATCTCCTCACGGGTGACATACAGATTAGGGAGCAGACGGATCACGTTCGGTCCGGCTGTGACAAACAGCAGCCCCCGGCTTTGACCTTTCAGCACCAGCTCACCGACCGGCTCCGCGCATTCCATCCCGATCAGAAGACCCTTGCCCCGGATCGCTTTGACAAAAGGATGGCTGCCCAGCTTCTCGTTCAGCTTGCCCATTAAGTACTCGCCCGCTTCTGCCGCTCGCTGCGGCACCTGATCCTCCAGCATCGTTTCGATGGTGGCAGTGACCACTGCGCTTGCCAGCGGCGTGCCGCCGAAGGTGGAGGCGTGGCTCCCCGCCGTGAAGGCTTCACGCAGGAAGCCCTTGCCGAGCATGGCGCCTACCGGAAAGCCGGAGCCGAGGCCTTTGGCCACCGTGAAGATATCCGGCTCAATCCCGTAATGCTCATGCGCGAACAGCTTGCCTGTACGCCCCATGCCGGTCTGAACCTCGTCGGCGATGAGAAGCAGGCCATGCTGCTTGCACAGCTCGCTGACCGCCTTCAGAAACTCCGGATCCACCGGATGCACGCCGCCTTCGGCCAAGACCATCTCCAGCATGATCGCCGCCGTATCCTTCGTAATCGCTGCCTCCAGTGCCGGAAGATCATGCAGCGGCACCGTCTTGAAGCCGGCTGGAAGCGGAAGAAATCCGTCCTTCACCTTGTCCTGACCGGTCGCGGTCAACGTTGCCAACGTGCGTCCATGGAAGGATTGCGCGAAAGTGATGATCTCAAAGCGCTGCGTTCCCTTCACTTTCTGGTGATAGCGGCGCGCCAGCTTGATGGCGGCTTCATTCGCCTCTGCCCCGCTGTTGCAGAAAAAGACCGCATCCGCGCACGTATTTGCCGTCAGCAGCTCGGCCGCTTTTTCCTGGCCCGGAATATGGAACAGATTGGATACATGCCACAGCTCATCCAGCTGTCCCTTCAGCTTCTCCTTGACCTTGGCAGGGGCATGACCGAGATTGGTCACCGCCAGGCCTGACATAAAGTCCAGGTATTTGTTCCCCTGGTCATCCCATAGCCAGCTGCCTTCCCCTTTCACCAGACTGATCGGATATCTCGCATACGTTTGGAACAACGAGCTTTCTTTTCCCATGACCCTCCACGCTCCTTCGGCTTTCAATGGTTTAATGATGTATGAAATAATTCCGCCTGCATTTACATCCGCACAATGCGTGTACCGAGCTTCTCCCCTGCCAGCACGCGGCTCAGCACATTCGGCTCGCTTCCGTCCACGATCACGACCTCGCGCACCTGGCCATGGATGCAGCTGATCGCTGCTCTGACCTTCGGAATCATGCCGCCGTAGATTTCACCCGTTCCGATCATATCCTCGATCTGTTGGACGGTCACGGAAGGAAGTACCCGCTTCTCGCTTCCGGATCCTTTCAGGATGCCCGGCACGTCAGTAACCACGATCATCTGCTGCACGCCGAGATGAGAGGCCACTGCCCCTGCCGCCGTATCGGCATTAATGTTGTATCGCTGTCCTGCAGCGTCCACGCCAATCGGCGCTACAACCGGGATATACCCCATATCCATCATGCCCGTCAGGATCGGGGACTTTACATCAGTAACATCGCCTACAAAGCCGACCTCCTCATGATTCGTCACTGGCTTTGCCTGAATGAGCGCGCCATCGGAGCCTGACAGACCGATCGCCTGGCCGCCCGCACGCTGGATTCGGCGCACGATCTGCTTGTTAATGGTGCCTGCAAGCACCATCTCGACCACGTCCAGCACCTCTTCCGTCGTTTTCCGAAGTCCGTTCACGAACTCCGTCTCGATGCCCAGCTTCTCCAGATTGCCAGAGATGGCAGGTCCGCCGCCATGAACGATGACCGCATGGACTCCCTGCTGCTGCAGCTTCTCCAAATCCTCGAAAAAGCTATCCGGAAGGGCAGCCAGCGTGCTGCCCCCGCATTTCATGACAAACGTCCCGCCGGCGGCTACAGCCCCCTGCTGCTGCTCCTGGTGTTCTGTCACACTTTTCATGTTTCGTCCCCTCCTGATCCGAACTTGTTAAGCTGTTTCCATATTTCATACCCGTGAATTTAGGTTCTCACGCGTAATCTGATCTCAATATCGTCTCTCGATATCGCCGCTTCCCCGTTGCCTTGACCGGCCTATTATGTCCGGTATGCCGCATTAATCCGCACATAGTCGTATGTGAGGTCGCAGCCCCACGCAGTTGCACTGCCGCTTCCGATATGCAGGTCCACGTTAATTTCCACCATGCTGCCCTGCAGGTAGGCAAGCGCAGCCTCCTCGTCAAAAGGAACCGGTCTGGACTGCTCCAGCACATGGATCGGGCCGATGTGAATGTCCACCGTCTCCGGGTTCACTGGACGTCCTGCGCGCCCGACGGCTGCAATAATTCGGCCCCAGTTGGCGTCCGCGCCAAACATCGCCGATTTGACCAGGCTCGAGCCGATCACGGTCTTCGCAATCGCCTGCGCGTCCTCGTCGCACTCTGCGCCTTTGACCCGCACTTCGATCAGCTTCGAGGCCCCTTCGCCGTCACGGGCAATCGCCATCGCCAGCACCCGGCACACATCATGGAATCCGGCCGCAAAGGCCTCCCAGTCCGGATGAGCCGGCGTTAGCGGTTCGTTGCCTGCAAGGCCGCTCGCCATTGCAATCAGCATGTCATTCGTGCTCGTATCTCCATCTACCGTAATCATATTAAAGGTTGTATTGGTTGTATCGCGCAGCAGCTGCTGCAGCGCTTCCTGATCGATAACCGCATCGGTCGTCACGAACCCAAGCATTGTTGCCATATTGGGATGAATCATGCCGGAGCCTTTGGCCGCACCGCCGATGGTCACATCGACTCCGTTCACCTTGACGGTGACGCAGGCTTCCTTCTTCACCAGATCCGTTGTCAAAATCGCCTGGCTGAACGCTTCAGCGCCTTCCGCATCCCCGCTGAGGCGGGCAGGCAGCCCGGTAATGCCCGAGGTCACCCGGTCCATCGGGAGAAGCTCGCCGATAACGCCTGTCGAAGCAACGGCCACATCGTCCTCTGCCACGTCAAACTGCTCAGCAGCGCTCGAACGCATGACGTAAGCGTCCTCCAATCCCTGCTTGCCTGTGCAGGCATTCGCATTACCGCTATTGACCACAATCGCCCGCAGCTTGCCGCTGCGGAGGCTCTCCCGCGTCACCTGAAGCGGGGCAGCCTGCACCGCATTTGTCGTATAGACCGCCGCCGCAGTTGCAGCCACGTCGCATACAATGGCCCCGAGATCATGACGATCCGTCTTCTTAAGCCCGCAATGCAAACCTGCGGCTTTGAATCCTTTCGGCGTTACAATACTTCCACCATCAACGATCGCATACAGCTTCTGTTCCATGTTCATGTCCCCTCGTCCGCTTACGGATACACTGGTGTAAACGTAAGTCCGAGGCTTTCCTCCCATCCCATCATCAAGTTGAGGTTCTGAATCGCCTGACCTGCAGCACCTTTCACCACATTATCGATGACCGATATGAAGGTTACCCGGTTGGTGCGGGCATCGACGGAAAAGCCGATATCGCAGTAGTTGGACCCGCTAACCTCTTTCGTTGCCGGCCATACGCCTTTATCGCGGATGCGGACAAATCGGCGTCCTTCATAATACTGGCGATACAGTTCGATCAAATCATCTTCAGTATATGTGCCCAGAAGCGATGCGTACATCGTACTCATAATTCCTCTTGTCATCGGTACGAGATGAGTAGTGAACGTAACCGTCACCGGCGCTCCGCTCACCTGGCTCAGTACCTGCTCGATTTCAGGAATGTGCTGATGCTTATTCACTTTATAGGCTTTGAAGTTTTCGTTAATCTCCGCATAATGCGTCGTCAAGCTCGTTCCGCGGCCTGCACCCGAAACGCCTGATTTCGCATCAATGATCAGCGTCTTCGGGTCAATCCAGCCCGCGCTGAGCGCCGGGATAAGTCCCAGCAGCGTCGCGGTCGGGTAACAGCCCGGGTTCGAAATGAAGGACTGTCCCGTGACTTCGCTACCAAATACTTCGCTTAACCCGTAAACCGCCTTGTCCAGCCACTCGCTGTCCGGCGCCGGGTGCTTATACCATGCTTCATATACGCTACCGTCCTTGAGGCGGAAGTCACCGGATAAATCAACGACCTTCAGCCCCGCCGCCAGCAGCTGCGGAACGAGCTTGGCACTGACGCCCGAAGGAGTGGCCGTAAACACGACATCGGCCACAGCGGCAATGTCAGCCGGCTCAACACCATCCAGATTCCGTTCAATGATATGGGTTAAATGCGGGAAGCCCTCCGATATCGGCACACCTGCGCTGGACGAAGAAATGACCGATGTGATCTCCACATTCGGGTGCGCCTGCAATAGTCGAATCAGCTCCACTCCGCCGTAGCCTGTTGAACCTACGATTGCAACTCTCAACTTCTCTTGTACCATTATGACTCATCCTCTCTCCACGTACTGCTGGGCAAGCATGTATACGACAAGCGGCTCTGGCCGCCAGGCTAAACGATCATCGATTTCTGTTATCCGTCTCATAAATATGTATTATTATACGACCTCATTCATATAAATACAATGGTTATTCATAAAAACAAAAAAATACAGCTTCTGCAGGCGGTCAGCCTGCAGAAGCTGTATCTATACTTTCCCTATCATAAGGATCCTTCAAAAAGCACATATCGTGATAGAAGCTGGCGTGTTCGTGGTCATCCGCTCACCAGGAGATCAGGACGATCCTTTAATATCCCGAAAGCCCTCGCCGAGCACCTCATGCGCATTGCTGATAATGACAAATGCATCAGGCGCTACCGACTGGACAACCGTCTTCAGCCTCGGAATCTCGCTCTGGCTCACCACGACCATCAGCACCGTTCGCTTCTCGCCGGTGTAGCCTCCCTCGGCCGTCAGCTTTGTTAACCCCCGGTCCATATCTTCCAGTATGGCTTTTGTTATCGGCTCCGTACGATCCGATATAATATATGCGACCTTGGTGAAGCTGAAACCAAGCTCGATACCGTCGATCACCTTGCCGGTCACATAAAGACCGATAAGCGCGAACAACGCCTGCTCAGGCGACAGCACCAGCGCAGCCAAGGAGATCACGATTGCGTCCATCAGCACGACGCTGATGGAGAAGCTGAGTCCGCTGTATTTCTGCAGGAGCTGTGCCACGATCGTCATTCCGCCGGTGGAGCCGCGTCCGCGATAGACCAGCCCCATCCCAATCCCGACGCCGATCCCTCCATAAATGGAGGCCAGCAGGGCATTGGAGGTTGGAACCGGCCAGTCCTTCGTCAAATAAACGAATAGCGGGAGCACGATGCTCCCAAGCAGCGAGCGAATGCCATACTCCTTGCCCAGCAGCCAGAAGCCCAGAATGAAGAGCGGGATGTTGAGTCCCCACTGCGTATAGGCCGGCTCGATGCCTAGCCAGGCTTCAGCCAGAACCGACAGGCCGGCCACGCCGCCTGAAGCAATCTGGTTCGGCAGAAAGAATAAATTAAACGATACGGCCATAATAAATGAGCCGATAATGATAAACAAAGTATCGACAGTCTGTCGAAGCGGGCCGTTCATCGGGATGAGCGGCTCGCGTTTCTTTGGGTTGCGAACATTCGCGTTACGAACGGATTGGGCCATAACGGGTCAAATCTCTCCTCAGGGGTCTTATTCGGCGTCGTGCCGGATCTGGCTGCGCAAATAACCATCAATGAAAGCATCCAGATCTCCGTCCATCACCGCACCGACATTTCCGGTTTCCACCTGGGTCCGGTGATCCTTGACCATACTGTAAGGATGGAACACATACGAACGGATCTGGCTTCCCCAAGCGATGTCAGATTGCTCACCGCGAATCTCGGCCAGTTCCTTCTGCTGTTCTTCCAGCTTCCGTTCATACAGCTTGGAGCGAAGCATCGTCATCGCGCGCTCGCGGTTCTTGATCTGGGAGCGCTCGTTCTGACAGGTGACAACGATCCCGGTCGGGATATGGGTGATCCGGACCGCTGAGTCCGTTGTATTGATATGCTGTCCGCCAGCGCCGCTAGCGCGGTACGTATCGATCTTCAAATCCTCGGTACGGATTTCGATCTCAACATCATCCGTAATCTCCGGCACAACATCACAGGATACAAACGAGGTATGGCGCCGACCGGAAGAGTCGAACGGCGAGATGCGTACGAGACGGTGCACCCCTTTCTCCGCCTTCAGGTAGCCATAGGCGTTGAAGCCTTTGATGAGGAGCGTCACGCTCTTGATGCCAGCTTCATCCCCCGGCAGATAATCCAGCGTCTCTACCTTAAAGCCGCGCTTTTCCGCCCAGCGGGTATACATTCGGTGCAGCATTTGCCCCCAGTCTTGAGACTCGGTTCCGCCAGCGCCCGGGTGCAGCTCCAGAATGGCATTCATTTTGTCATAGGGCTGATTCAGCAGCAGCTGAAGCTCGAAATCCTCCACCCGCTTCACCAGCTCCTTGACGGACTCGCCGAGCTCACCGCTGAGCGATTCGTCGCCCTCTTCATCCGCAAGCTCGATCATGACAACCGCATCGTCATATTCCTGCTGCAGCTTCTGATATTGCTCCACACTGGATTTGACGCCATTCAATTCCGAAATGATGCTCTGGGCCTTCTCATTGTCATCCCAGAAATCCGGTGCAGCCATCTTTTCTTCTAAGCTCTCAATGACCTCCTGCTTGTAATCTAAGTCAAAGAGACCCCCTAAGGTTGGTTAGTTTCTTGCTAATCTCGCGCAGGTCTTGCTTTACACTTGGATCGATCATATGTTTATCGCCCTTTCTCTAATCCGTATTTCGATTTATAGTATATCCTGTTCTACACGAAAAGCGTGACGAAATATCCATTTATTCACATAAACTCCCTTAAGGAACAGCGGTATCCAGAAGGCCATTTAAAGGCCGCCAAGATTGCCACTGCTCTTAAGGGAGCCGGTAATCACGCTCGTTCCTAAGCGCGGGTCAATATTCACTTCACATCATACGGGACAACGCTTGGTTACTTAAGCGTTCTGCCCATGACAATGCTTGTACTTCTTGCCGCTGCCGCATGGACATGGATCGTTACGGCCCACCTGATCGCCGACCTGAACCGGACGCTTCTGTGCAGGCTCACTGCCGCTGTTGGTGGATACCTTGTTCTCGTCCACGACAGCCTGGCGCTCCTGGTTCGTAGCGATGTGTGCCTTCATAATGTAGGTCGACACTTCTTCCTGGATCGTCGCAATCATGGCATTAAACATTTCGAAGCCCTCGAACTGGTATTCACGCAGCGGATCGGTACCGCCGTAAGCACGGAGATGAATACCTTGACGAAGCTGGTCCATCGCATCGATATGGTCCATCCACTTACTGTCTACGGCACGCAGAACGATAACCTTCTCGAACTCCCGAACCATTTCATGGCCGAGTGCCTGCTCGCGTTCCTCATACTTGCTCAGCACGCGTCCGAAGATGTATTCCACCATCTCTTCCGGCTCTTTGCTCCACAGATCTTCACGGGTAATCGCGCCCTCATCAAGCAGCTTGTTGTTAACGTAATCGGCCACTTCCTGCAGTTCCCAGTTCTCCGGAATATCGTCACTGCAGTGCGCCTCTACCACACGCTGGATAACAGGCTTGATCATATCCAGGACGATCTGCTTGATGTCCTCGGATTCCAGAATCTCACGGCGCTGCTTGTAGATGATTTCGCGCTGCTGGTTCATCACGTCGTCATATTGCAGAACGACTTTACGCATGTCGAAGTTGTTGCCTTCTACCCGCTTCTGAGCCGATTCCACCGCGCGTGTAATCATCTTGCTCTCAATCGGCTGGTCTTCTTCGAAGCCCAGGCGCTCCATCATGTTCAGCACGTTATCAGTGCCAAAACGCTTCATCAGTTCATCCCCGAGCGACAGGTAGAACTGGGTCGAGCCCGGATCCCCTTGACGACCCGCACGACCGCGGAGCTGATTATCGATCCGGCGGGATTCATGGCGCTCTGTACCGATGATGTGCAGACCGCCAATCTCCTGAACGCCTTCACCCAAGATAATATCCGTACCGCGTCCTGCCATGTTCGTTGCGATCGTAACCGCGCCTGGCTGGCCCGCCTTGGAGATGATCTCAGCTTCCTCCGCATGATACTTCGCGTTCAACACCTTATGCTTAACGCCCTTGCGCTTGAGCATCTCGGACAGTCGCTCGGAATTCTCGATGGAGACCGTACCAACCAGCACCGGCTGGTTCTTCTGGTGACGCTCCACGATTTCGTTAACAACGGCCTTGAACTTGCCGTCTACACTCTTATAGACGACATCCGGCATGTCGTTACGACGGTTCGGTCTATTGGTAGGAATCTGGAGCACTTCAAGACCGTAGATCTTCTTGAACTCCTCTTCCTCCGTCTTCGCCGTCCCTGTCATACCCGCCAGCTTGCGGTACATCCGGAAGTAGTTCTGGAACGTAATCGTCGCAAGCGTCATGCTCTCATTCTGAACTTCAATGCCTTCCTTGGCTTCGATCGCTTGATGGAGACCATCGCTATAACGGCGACCTGCCATCAGGCGGCCCGTAAATTCGTCGACGATGACAATTTCATCTTCCGTCACAACATAATCGACATCCCGGCGCATAATGACATTGGCCTTCAGCGCCTGAACAATGTGGTGATTCAAGGTTACATGGTTATGGTCGTACAGGTTGTCGATGCCAAAAGCGCGCTCGGCTGCCGCCACACCTTTCTCGGTCAGCGAAACGGCCTTGACCTTGATATCGACCGTGTAGTCTTCCTCCGGCACGAGACGCTTCACAAAACGGTCTGCCGCAAAGTACAGCTCCGTCGACTTCTGCGCTTGACCTGAAATGATCAGCGGTGTCCGTGCTTCGTCGATCAGAATGGAGTCAACCTCGTCAATGATACAGAAATACAGCGGACGCTGTACCATCTGCTCTTTATACAGCACCATGTTATCGCGGAGATAGTCGAAGCCGAATTCATTATTCGTTCCATACGTAATATCGCATGCATACGCATGCTGCTTCTCCGCATGCTCCATGCCGCTCAGGTTCACCCCGACGGTCATGCCCAGGAAGTTATATATTTGCCCCATCTCAGAGCTGTCACGCTGCGCCAGATAATCGTTGACGGTAACAACGTGAACACCTTTCCCCAGGAGGGCATTCAAATAAACCGGCAGTGTACCCACCAGGGTCTTACCTTCACCGGTCTTCATTTCAGCGATTTTCCCTTCGTGGAGGGCCATACCTCCGACTAGCTGGACATCATAATGACGTTTGCCCAGTGTCCGTTTGGAAGCCTCGCGGACTGTCGCAAACGCTTCAGGGAGCAGTTCCTCCAGCGTCTCACCTTTCTCGATCCGTGCGCGGAACTCTTCTGTTTTAGCTCGTAGCTGCTCGTCCGAGAGCGCCTCAAACTGCGGTTCCAATTGGTTGATTACATCGACCGTCTTCATGAGACGTTTGACATCACGCTCGTTGGTGTCGCCGAAAATCTTTTTGACAAGTCCTAGCATGGTTAACCCCTTTCGTGCAAAACAAGTGATCGAATCAACTTCATTAAATGCCAAAGGGTTAAATGATGAAATCGATTCATGGATTCCTTATGATTTCCCATTCCTGGCAGGCCTCTTGAAGTCCGTCCACCGGAATAGGGTTTGCATAAATTGTAACAGTTTGTATGTGATGCCGCAACATTAGGGTTACTTCAAGAGTGAGATAGCGGCATTTTCTCTTCTTCTTTAAGACGCCTTAATTATATGAAAAGTTGCGAAGCCGGGAGACACCATATTTTTCTGCTGCTTCCAGGCGAGCTGTTCTGAGCGCCTTCAAGCGCATCCTGCAACTCAAATAAAGAGCCCCACCCGGCATTCGGGTGAAGGCTCATCCTGCAGTCTCATGTCATGGTAAATCTATCGTCGCTTGCGTATGGAGCCTGCGGCTTGGCCATGCAGATGGATAGCAGCTAGCGGGGAGCTAGCAGCACTTGGCTTAGCCTTGCTCAATCAGTCCATACTTGCCGTCATCACGCTTGTAGACGACATTCACTTCCTTGGTGTCAATGTTTGAGAAAACGAAAAAGTCATGTCCAACCAAGTTCATTTGTAAAATAGCTTCTTCCACATCCATCGGCTTCATGGCAAAACGCTTCGTGCGGACGACCTGATACTGGTCCTCTTCATGTTCGTCCTCATGAACAGCGTTCCCTGCGGCCTGGTCATTCTCGGCAATCAGCATCTTCAGACTGCCTTCCTGACGGAACTTACGGTTCAGCTTCGTCTTGTGTTTGCGAATCTGACGTTCCAACTTGTCCACAACAGCGTCAATGGAAGCATACATATCATCGCTTCGATGTTCCGCGCGCAGAACCACGCCTGGGAGCGGAATCGTCACTTCCACTGTGTGCAATCCTCGAATGACACTAAGTGTAACGTATCCTTCTGAGGCGGGGGGTGCATCAAAGTACTTCTCAAGTCTGCTGAGCTTCTTGTCAACATAGTCCTTCAAAGCTTCGGTCACTTCAATTTGTTGACCTCGAATACTGAATTGCATAGGGCACTCCTCCTTTGCAACCTTATTATACCATTATGTTAATGCTGTGTAAAAGGCAGTTTTGTGAATTTTCGCACATAATATGGAAAGGAAAATATTGGGGGATTGCCGTGGAAAGATTGCGTCATTGTTATGGATACTCGCCTCTTGTGGCCGGCTAAGGAATCGTGGCTTGGCGGCATCATTCGTATTCGTGTGCGATGAGCTGGCTGTGAGCGGAACCCCGGTCGCACACGGGACGGGCATCCGCCGCGACACCGCTTACAAAAAACAGAAAAAGACCCTGACGAATCAGGGTCTCTCGCTAGCGAATCCTCAATTGCTAACCATCTATACCATGTTTATGTAGGTCGGCTGTGCCGGGATGATTATAATTTGATTACGTTAGCTGCTTGCGGGCCACGTGCTCCTTCAACGATTTCAAATTCAACGGACTGTCCTTCTTCCAGGGTCTTGAAGCCTTCAGACTGGATTGCGGAGAAGTGTACGAAAACGTCGCCGCCATCTTCAGTTTCGATGAAGCCATAACCTTTTTCTGCGTTGAACCATTTAACTTTACCTTGCATGCACTAACATTCCCTTCATTGTCAAATAAAGTGTGACAGTAATTTGTCCGTCCACATTTCCGACTATAGCACCCCGCGTTATCCAGTGTCAATCGCCCCGGAGACAGTTTTTTCCGTCAAAAAAAACGTCGGAAATTGTCTATAGGTCTTCGACACCAGAATTCGGCAGCAATAGACAAAAAAATGAACGAGTATGTCTGTCATATTATTAACCCAAGGGGCGGGAAGTGAAACATTGCTGACTCTCTGATATGAAAAAAGGGCGCTCTACGAGCACCCTTTTCCCAATCAATTACTATTTCCATCATCTATATTCGAAATATAGAGCTCCGGATTGCTGACCATCAGGATTAACGACTCTTACCTCGACTGCACCAGGCGCATTTGCTCTAGGAGTGCGTAGTCTGAGTCTAGTTGCACTAAGCAGATCGGCAGAATATTCAACACCGTCAATATGAACTTTTGCCCCACTGACAAAATTAGAACCATCTACATACAGCAGCGTACCTCCATTGACAGGACCGCTGGTAGGTGAAAGTGCCCGCAGTGTAGGTGCAGGAACTGGAGGTGGTGCGTCATAAGTAAACTGTGAAGTTGCCGAGTTACCGTTTGGATTGGTAATCACGATATCAACAGGGCCTGGTGCTGTACCTGCTGGAGTTCTAAATCGAACTCTAGTTGCACTCAAATAATCATAATTTATAACATTACCATTAAACGTAACGGTTAAAGAAGGCTCAAGATACATGCCATCAACGTATACTAGCGTACCACCCGCAAGCGGACCATTAGAAGGACTTACATTGGTAATGATAGGCTGTAACTCCTCAAAAGTATACCCATTGTTGACGGTAAAAAACTGACCATCTGGATTGGTCACTGTAACATCAACAATTCCAGCTGTTGTTACTTCTGGTGCTCTTACCCGGATTTTCGTGTCGCTTACAAACGTATGCAATCCTACTGTATAACCCCCAAAGCTAACCGTTGCATTTCTTTGGAAGTTCTCTCCTGTTATCTCAACAATATTTCCACCTTTCGTATTTCCTACAGAAGGAGAAATCAGAGAAACTGTTGGCGCCGGAATTACAGGTGGCGGATCATAAGTAAACGCTGATAACAACGTTGCTTCTTTCATATCTGGATTGACGACCTTAAAATCGACAGCTCCAGGCGCGTTGACGGCCGGGGTGCGAAGTCTGAGACGAGAGGAGCTGAGATAATCAGCGGAAAGAGGTGTCTCTACTCCATCACGAACCATAAATAATTGAATCCCCTGCTGATAATTTGCACCGTCAACGTAGATCAAAGTTCCTCCTGCCATCGGTCCGTTCGCTGGCGTTACACCGTTAATGACCGGATCGGGCTTCTCAGGAGGAGGGAGATAACTAAAGGCATCCTCTAGAACATCTGATTGCCCATCTGGATTGACGACTTTAATTGCTACCGACTTCACTTCGTTGCCAGTCGGTGTTCTGAATCGAAGTCTCGTATCACTAAGATAACTAGTTGAAACTTCATTTTCATCAAAATAAACGACGGCTCCACTAACAAAGTCTTTACCATCTACATATACAAGCGTAGACTCATCCAACCTACCGGAGTTTGGAGACACAGCAGTAATTTGGGGTGGGTTCGGAGGCGGCGGAGGTAAAAATGTAAACGCCTGTGATAAAACTGATTCGGCCCCATCCGTATTTACTACTTTTACATCCACAGTACCTTCTGGCGCTACCGGGGTTTTAACAGTAAGTCTTGAAGCTGAGTTAACCGTCACAGAAGGACTCTCAATATCTCCAAAGAAAACCTTGGCCCCTGCTTTAAACTCCATTCCAGTGAGCACCACGATCTCGTCTCCAGTCGTAAGACCTTCATTAGGTGCAACATCAGTAAGTGTCAATTTAGGAGGTTCATCATAAAAGAATCCATCCTCGAGCACGGTGGTTGTGCCGTCCGGATTCTCTATAACCACGTCTACAGCTCCCCAAGTATCTGTTGCAGGTGTTTGTAAATATAAATACCCGGAGTTGTAGTAGGTTAGAGATGTTACATATCGATCTCCGAATTTAACTTTAACACCGTTCATGAAGTTCTTACCATAGATCTTTACATTCGTATTCCCTGATATTGGACCATTTGTCGGCGTGATACTTGTGATTTCAGGTATTGCATAATAAGCAAAATCGATGGTGTCCGACTGGGAATCATCATTAATTACCTTCACCTGGGTCATACCTTGTGTTCCGTCAGGTGTAGTCGCAGTGATCTCGTTTTCATTTACGACAACCACATTTGTCGCGAATTTAGTTCCGAACATCACTTTTGCATTTGCCCTAAAATTGGCGCCTGTAATGGTTACCGGCTCTCCACCGGCAGTCAACCCTTTATCAGGCGTAATACTATCAATCACAGGCGGCAAATAGGTGACCTCAAGATTTGCCGTTGGAATTCTATATGTTTTGGAAGATCCTGTGTAATCTTTATAAGTAATCACAGATTCGGTGGTTGTTACAGGAAAGGTACCGTTCTTTCCTCCAGGTTTCTGTCGAATACTGTAAGTAAAGGTAAGGGTATCGTCCTTTAACTCGAGGAATCGCCATGTTAACGTATTACCTACAACTTCGGGTTTTGGAATATTATTGAGATAAGAATCTGGGACAATCTCAAAGCCAGGAGCCACAACATCCTTAACTACGACGTCATACGCGCTGGCAAGACCAATCTCTTGAACGATGGCCTCATAAATAGCGCTCAAGCCAACGGATCCCAGCACAAAATGATGGTGATGAGAAGTTGTTGCCATGTTCTTAAGTAAATTATTCGGCGCACTATTATCCGGATTGTCTCCGACATTTAATAAAGCGATTGTATAGAATACAATCCCCGCGTCCTTCGCTTCGTTAGCTTTCTTTAGCGCGTAATCGAATGCATTCAGTCCATCACCAGTACCTGTCGCTTCACCGTCAGTCAATAAGACAATAACTGGCTGTGCTTCATCCCGATGATTAGCAAGCAGTTCTGTCGAGACGTTAATGGCATCCCCTGTAGCCGTTCCGCCATTAGCAAACAAAGTATCGATATAGCTCTTGGCACCCGCTGCATCTGTGGTTAAGTCATAGGATCTTACATCCGAGCTATAGTCAACAATACCTACTCTATGCTGGGTCAGATCCATCAAATCAATAAATCCTTTTGCTGCCGATTTAGCAGCGTTCATCTTCTCCGTTCCCATACTTCCGGAACGGTCGATGACCAGTAAGACATCGTTCGGTTTCACTACATTGACGGGAGGCGTTCCCTGAATATTTAACGTAACTTCAGTTTCTCCTCCTACAAGAATACTTGATGGATTTAAGCTTTTTGTAGCTGTGACATAGCTTGCAGAACTGGCTGATGCAGGCTGCACAGGCACACCGCTTATAAGCAGAACAAAGGAAAGAAGCAATAAAGCTATTGACTTCTTATTCATAACTCTCCTCCTTTTATGATTGTTTATCAAAGAAATATGACTCTGTGACGGCTGTCCGGGCATAATTGTCCTTTGCTAGTTGATTCAATTTCGTCATCTGCTGTTTCTTCACTTCCATCATGCCAACAATGGTTTGATGAAGACTGGCTACTTCTTGCAGCAAATTAAGCTCCTTCTCACTGTAGGCATCTTGGCTCGAGGATTGGAGCACTTCATAACATGAATCTATTTCCTTCTCAAGTTCGTAGTAGAGGGTAATTTGATTGCACTTTACAATTTCCGAATATTTGCTCTGCAATTGCTCTAAGATCTCTTCTCGGTTCATGATTTACCTTTAGCACTTTTGACTTGGGCCAATGCTTGTCTCCAAGTATCGGTATACTCTCTCGCAAACTCAATGACTTCATCAAGAATAGAGATATCCTTATTCACTGCAAAATCCCCTATTCTTCGAATATAATAATCATATAGCTGCCTTAATTGATGAGAGATTTCATATTCGAAGTTTAGTGTTGCTATGAACTCATACAGTATTGAGCGAGCCCCATGCAACCGATCCATCATTTCTGGAAATTGCCCCTTCTCATAGAGTACCCTTGCCATATTTAATTTACGATGCAACTCTTCGTATAACAGGAGTGTTAAATCACCGGGGCTAGCGGTTTCTACCTTCGCTTTTAGATACTGTTGTTGATAATTGGGTGTCGGTGCCATCATTTGTTAACCTCTCCTTATTAACGTAAGTTTCCATCATAAATAGGCGGCATTTCGATACTATTGGCCTAACTGCTGTGCAATCCAGCTTGCTTGAGAATTTAGTTTGTGCAATGTTTTCTCCATGGCTGTAAACTGCTTATAGTAACGTTCCTCCACGGCCTTAAGGCGGTTTTCCAGTGTGTCAATTCTGCTGTTAAGATCTCTGAATTGTTGACCGAATATACTGCTGTCCGCACTGTCAGATATCGTCGTTGTACCGATTTGCTTGATGATTTTATTGATGCTCGTATTCAACGCGTTATAGAGCCTGTCCCCGTAGCCTGCCTCTTCAACATAACCCTGCTCGCCCGGTTTCAAGCTGGTGGTCTTGGTAAATAGATTCATAACCGCTTCCGGATTATTCGTGATAGCATCTTGGAGTTTCTGCTCGTCCAACTCCAGCTTTCCTAACTCGCCTGTCATGCCTGGGACAAACTTCTTAAATGTGATTCCTATATCCGACAAACTATTAAATTCCTCTGGCAGACCCTCTACACTTTGGAGAAGCATCCCCCGAAGAGATGTCAGTGTTTCCTGTAAGATACTATCACGGTATAAAAGTCCAGTCTTGGCCTTCGATTCCCAGAGTTCAATTTGCTTTTCAGTCATACCTTCTTTTTGCTCACTCGTGAGCGGAGCATAGCTCCGATTCGGCACTGCCTTTGTTGCTCCATTAATTGAATCTACAAGAGCATTATACTGCTCAACAAATTCCTTAATGACGGAGGCAATATTTTGGGTATCCTGCGACACCGTAACGGACACCGCCGAAGTCGACACTCCTTGAATATCAAAACGTACGCCATTAAACTCAAAGGAGTTATTCTCCAGCTCCATGGTTGTTCCGTTTATAGTAACTGATGCGTTACTTCCGGTCTGGGGAAAAGAGGCTGAATCCAGCTTAAAGAAATTTTGAAGAACACCGTCAGGATCATCCACCTTCAGAACTGCCGACTCACCGGTAGAAGTTGTTGTCGCCATAAAACGCTTGTTAATGCTGTCAAAGCTAAGGTTAACGCCTGTATTCGCTGCGTTTACTTGCTTCATAACAGATTCATATGTCGAATCGGGAGTCACTTTAATCTCGATGTCGCCCTTAGGACCGGTAATTGTGAACGTTTGTTCAGAGGAGACCCCTATTTTATCTTTTAAATTGATATTCGTTGTGTCCCCGGTTACAAGTGCTGACGAAGCCAGGCTATTCACTTGGATGCTATAGCTTCCACTAACAGCATTCGAAGATGATGTAGCCTTAATAACGGATTCATTACTGCTTGAGGCTGCCTGTTTGTTAAATGATGTAGTGAACCTGAGCTTATCCGTTAGCGTGCGAAGAGCAGTCAGTTGGGTGTTCATTTCCTGGTAAGCTTCTCGTTTCCATGCCAACTTCTGTTTTTGTTGATTTAATTTGTTTAGAGGCATTCTTTCTGCAGTCATCAGCTGGCTAACTAGCATATCTGTATCTAGCCCCGAGGCGATACCTCCAAACCGAATAGGTGATATCATTGTTCACACCTCCTGAGTTTATCCCTTTTCATCTACGATCAGACCAACCTGTCTGCAAAGATTATAAACAAGGTCTATGAACTTCTCAGGCGGTATCTCCCTGATGACTTCATCCGTTTCCGTATCAACGACCTTCACTACAATTTGACGGCTCATGTCATGAACAGACAGCTGCAAATGAGTACCTTGCGAAGCAAGCTTTTTGTTGGTCTTCTCTATCAGTTCATTAAAGTATTTGTCTCCTAATGAGAGACTAGGATTTGATGTCATATCATTATGTCTATCCGCTTCCCCTTGTGCCTTAGCAGTACCTACATTGAAGTCATGGGATGAAGTCACGGGTTCATTTATTGGATTAACTCGCATCCACTGCAACTCCCTTAATATTCATTGTAAAAAAAGCCGACCGGATAATCCGGCCGGCTTCCATGAGCTGCGATAAAAATTAACGAAGCAATTGAAGCACACCTTGAGGTTGCTGATTGGCTTGAGCCAACATTGCAGTCGCAGCTTGTTGAAGAATATTGTTTTTCGTGAATTCGGACATTTCTTTAGCCATATCAACGTCACGAATCCGGGATTCAGCAGCTTGCAGGTTCTCGGCAGTTGTTCCGAGGTTGTTGATTGTGTGCTCCAGACGGTTTTGTACAGCACCAAGATCAGAACGGATCGCGGAAACTGTGTCGATTGCAGCTTGAACGATATCCAGGTTACCAGCAGCAGTAGCGTTGGTGCCATCAAGAGCTGTGAGGTTATCCAGGCTAAGAGCAGCTCCATCAGCAGCAGCGAGTGTTAGAGTAATGGTGTCACCGTTGTTTGCACCAACTTGGAAAGTCAATGTCTCGCCAGCAACAGTACCGCTGATCAGTTCTTTCGTGTTGAATTTCGTTTGTGTAGCAATAGAGTCGATTTGCTCACTCAGCTGAGAAATTTCAGCGTCAATCTTTTGAGCGTCTGTATCTGTCAACACTTCGTTCGCTGCTTGCGTGTACAGCTCGGCCATACGTTGAAGCATTGCGTGAGTTTCGTTCAATGCACCTTCAGCGGTCTGAATCAGGGAAATGCCATCCAATGCGTTACGGTTGGCTTGCTCCAGACCACGAATTTGGTTACGCATTTTCTCGGAAATCGCCAAGCCAGCAGCATCGTCAGCGGCACGGTTGATACGGTAACCGGAAGACAATTTCTCAAGGGATTTGCCTTGTTGAGTGTTGTTGAAAGTCAGTTGACGCTGTGTGTTGTAAGAGCTGATATTGTGGTTAATACGCATGATAAAATTCCTCCTTGGAATATGTTAGTGATGAGCATCCTTGCTTCACCCTTAGTGATCGGGACTATGGCATTCGGCCGTCCATACCATGTCGCGCGATCCTTAATATATTTATCGGTCGAGTTACCTTAATGTTTATAGCTCTATATGATTTTTTTATATTTTTTTATTGTTTTTCTTGGCGACAATTTCGTGAAGGATATCTTCAACATTATCATTGAAATCAACGGCATTTTGATTCTGCAGTTTGATGGCTTCGTATATCTCTTCTCGGTAAATCGATATATTTGAAGGTGCTTCAATGCCAATCCTGACCTGATCCCCATTAATATCAATAACGGTAAGAACAATATTGTCATTGATCATTATTTTTTGACCTTTATTTCGAGACAGGATTAACATCGGCATCAGCTCCCTTCTTCCCTCCAAGTAAAGGTTGCTTTGTCGGGTAACTTCCTTGCTCCAAAATGACTTGAGCTGCTACTCTTTTTGTCCGGTTAATCACAATAGGGGCTCTCAAATTACAAGTAATATCCTCAGGTGAACGCACCGTGACAATAACCATGACTTGAATGTCCTCTTCACGATGTACATCCAAAGCCTCAGTCCAATGTTTATCAAGCTGAAATTCATAGTCCTTAAAGAAGACAAACGGATCTGTTACGATGAATGTCAAATTCTCATCCTCGATTGCTTGCAAAAATTCAAAGGGTTGGCGATCCTCTCCAGTTGAAACAAAGGCATACTTCTTTAAGTTCTCAAAGCCTAGTACCGGTCCAATAAATGTTATAACTTGATCCTCGTTAATTTCTACGAGCCCAAATCTTTTCGTGTTGACCATCATGACATCCTTCCTCCTTAATTAAAAAACAATAGCTATAATGCATTAAAATCATTATAGCTATTGTATATCTGCCATCAGACAACCGCATCCAATTGTTTGCCCGCGGCAGACATAAATATAAAATTTTTCTGGATTAAATACGGATTCACTTTACCGGGGTAATAATCAATGACGGGTTTATAGGTTTCCGGATTGAACGTAACGCCACCAGGACGATAAGTGATATGTGCTTGTCCAGGGATAAATGTAATATCTACATTGTCATATCCCGGCTCTCCCGATAATTCAACCCTAGGCCGATCCTTAAACACATTGTCTCTAGCAATCTCAGCAAAGACATTTCCACCTTCTTGAAAAGCCATCATTCTATCTCCATTACGGGCAATCTCAGCAATGTTATGCATGGAAATTTGAAGGGAGGATTGAGCAATCCGATCAGTCATCTCTTCAAATCTCGGTTTACCGAGTGCAGACCAGGCTTTTCTTGAATCGATCTCGAGTCCGGGCATCGTCTGCTCCATTTCTAGGACGCCGCGATGCTGTTTCATATTGAGCGAAGGTCGGGGCTGTTCTATGCTATGCAGACCCTTCGTTGTTTCAATACCCAACCGAGAAAATCCCTGCTGAATTTGAATGCGGGGGATATTCATAAGTAACTCCCCCCTATCTTAGAAAATCCACTAAACTAGGCCTGATAATCCGGGCCATGGTATCGAGTGAAGCCTGATAGATGCTTTCCGCAGTTTTAAGCTCAATAATCACTTTAGAGATATCCGCGTCCTCTACTTTGGACTGAAGGTCCATATAGTTTATATTGAGATCGCCGAGTCGACTAAGTGTAAATTCCAGGCGATTTTGCCTTCCGCCAATTTCTGCCTGCGCTATGATTGTAGTCTCCAGGTTCTTCTGAAGGGCAGGTATAGCGGCTGAAATGCCTGCAGTATCATCGGCAAGTAATGCCTGCCTAAAATTATCCACGACCACAAAGATCCCTGACGGATCTCCAAAAGCCCCGAAAACTTCTTCTCCAAGCGTATTCACTGGGAACGTAATGCCAGCCCCTACCTGGTACATAACAACTCCTTTGTCCAGATCATAAGGAGTTTGAGTAGGGTCATCCGGAAACGGTCGTTGATCCGTTCGCTCCCCATTGAAAATATACTTCCCTTTAAACTGAGCATTACCAAGGGAAACCAACTGATTATACAATTGCTCCACTTCTGCTGCAATATTAACTCGAGCATCAGCAGGGGTCGTCTCCGTCGAGCCTTGAACCGCCAATTCAGCCAAGCGTTGGATAATCTGAGTTGTTTCCATCAACACGGTGTCCCCATACTTGAGCCAAGAATTCGCATCTTCTGCGTTTTGTTCAAATTGAGTTGTGGCCGTAATCTGACTCCGGTATTGCAGCGCACCTGCAACTCCGACCGGATCGTCGGAAGGACGATTGATACGGCGCTGGGTCATCATCTGCTCCTGATATTTGTCAAGCCGCTTGTAATTGCCCTGCAGACCGCCCATCATGTTACTAGTCATCATAGATTGCGTAATTCGCATCATTCATTCCTCCTATCTGCCGACGATGCCGGTGCTGTTGATCAGTTTATCCAGCATCTCATCGATTGTAGTAACCACCCGCGCAGACGCAGTATATGCATGCTGGAAGCGAATAAGATCCGACATTTCTTCATCTAGAGACACGCTGCTAATCGACATCCGAAGCGTGTCCGCATGCTGTACGAGCAGATCGCCATTTTCCATCATATTCCGGGCGTTCACGCTGTCCGAGCCTAATTTTGAGACAATTGACTGCAAATAACCCTCGAAATTTGAAATATTGGTCAAAGCGCCGTTGTTATTATTCGGGTTAAAGCTGAACGAGAGCTCGGACAAGCCGGCAATCAGCAGAGCCATTCCGCCATTTCCTTTCAGAACAACTTCCGACGTCGTTCCATCCGGATTGGTCTTCATCTCTGTCCGCAACGAAGCGGCAATGTTCTTCAAGTCCCCCTGAATCGTAGAACTTAACCTAATGTTTCCCGCGGTAATCGGTGTTCCATCCGCCGATACAAAGAAGTCCCCTCCAGCGGTTGCAGGCTCGCTTAATGTATAACCCAGCTTGTGCAGTCCGTTAAGGCCATCTACCGTATACGGCGTATTCTGAGCCAACATACGCGGATTGTTCGCATCCATGACAGCGTTCGGAATCGTAACTCCTGGAGGCAATATCGTACCCGCCGGAAGGGTTACCTCCACTCTTCCGGTTGCAAGCGTATTTGCCATGATGTTGAGCTGGTTAATGTAAGTCTCCACGTGTACATCGCGAGAGGTTACATAACCCGCAATCTCGCCGCCTGTCAACGTAGCTGCGATAGCTGCAGTAACTGGAGTGGATGCCATATCATCAATAACAAGCTGACCTCCAAACGTAACCTGATAAATATCATCGGTTTCCGTTACGACCACATTGCCCAGGGCCGATAGCTGGTCAACAAGCAAGTCCCGCTTGTCCCGCAAGTCATTGGCGTTATCGCCAAGGCCCTCGATACGTTTAATACTCTGGGTCAACTCTGAAATCTGGTCGATGTAATTGTTCGCTTCCATGATCTTGGTGTCGATCCGAGCCGTCAGGTTGTTGCGCAGCGTATCCAGCTGGGAGTATATATGATTAAATGTTTCTGTCAAAGCAATAGCCTTCTGCTGGACAGCCATGCGCGCTGATAAATCGGCATCACTCGGATTTTTACTCAGTGTTTGCCAAGCCGTCCAAAACTCTGCAATGTTATTACTTAAACTGCTCTCCGAAGGTTCATTAAAGATCCCTTCAATATTTCGCAGCGTCTCTTGTTGAACAGCCCATGTCGCCAAATTCGTATTCTGGTTCCGATATTCAATATCGAGCAGATAGTCGCGCACACGCGTGATACTCTCCGCCTCAACACCCATGCCGAGCTGCCCCGCTGCCTGAGAACGCTGCATTCCGGGAAACGCGATCGGATTGGAAGCAACAAGACGTGTGGTCTGCCGGGAATAACCCGGTGTGTTGGCATTGGTTACGTTGTGACCGGACGTATTAATGGCTGCCTGTTGTGCAATCAAGCCCCGTTTTCCGACTTCAAGCAAATGAAATGTAGATCTCATCGTATACGTTCCTTTCTTCTTATGCCCTGGTATCAAACATGCTATGGCCCTTGCCTGTCGTGTTCGGCTGGTTAGGATGTCGGTAAAGCATGTCATCATCGGGGTTGCTAACCAGCAAGTTCAAGCTGTAATCAATAAAGTCCAAGGACTGCTCAATCAAATCCCGATTGCTGTTGTTCAATTCCTTCAGTTCCAAGAGCCGATCCGTCAATTCACGCTGCACGGCCAGCAGCTCATCCTTCTCTTCCGGGTTAAATACAAGTCGAGTCAATTCAGTAACCGTCAGCTGAAGCTGGGAGCGGATGCCCTTTTCACGTAAAAAGTTATCAGCGGCGCCTTGTCGCAGCGCTTCCGTTTCCGCCACCTGCTTCAGCAGGCGGTTCTCCCTGGTTATGACTGCTGTCAGACGTTCCACATCATTCACCATGATGGCTTGTCTCTTGTCTTTCCCCGCTTCGATCAGCTGCTCGTGCAGCTCAATCTGCCGTCTCATACAATCGATAATGGACCTAACGCTCACTTGGATTCACCCGATTTGTTATAGGGTTGAAAATAAGGAAGCAATTTATCTGCCAGTCGTTCGGCAGGCACCTGGTACGTCCCGCTCTCCACTTCCTCCTTCAAACGTTGAACCTTCTCAGCGCGTTCCGGATCCT
Source organism: Paenibacillus sp. FSL M8-0334 (assembly GCF_038000405.1). Taxonomy (NCBI): domain Bacteria; kingdom Bacillati; phylum Bacillota; class Bacilli; order Caryophanales; family Paenibacillaceae; genus Paenibacillus; species Paenibacillus sp. FSL M8-0334. The sequence continues at coordinate 2,789,383 of NZ_JBBOCH010000001.1, read as the reverse complement.
GAACCTTGCTCTGTGCATTCAGTTCCATTGCCTTCATGGAGATGGACACTTCATCCTTCCGGCGCTGCTTCTTATCGATATGCTGTGCTTCTCTCGATTCTATATTCCGCTGATACGAATTGATGCCGTTCAGGCGTCCCGATTCGTTGATCTTCATTCTCAAATCACCTCGCTTAAATTAAAGGACCGATAAGCTTTACTAAGTTTATCGGTCCGGATTGAAACATAGTTAATAGTTCAAAAGTTAGTTTTTCCGCAGTTTATCAATGGCTCGATAAGTCTCCTTCTCCTTGCCGGACCCGGACTTTCGATCCTCGTTCTCGTTCTCCGCCGCTTGCCTAAGCTCCCGTGTCAACCGTGATCTGCAGGAGTCGCACATGTTGCTCTCACGGATCAGCGTTCCGCACACTTCGCAAGGATACGCCATGTTCGGCGCATTCGCTATCGATATTCGGCCTTCTTTAATAAACTTCGTAATCTGCCGGACAGAAACCTCCGTGGCTTCCGATACCTCATGGATCGTGGCACCCTTCTGTTCTCTTAAATAGGTCGCGCATTTCTCATATTCTTTCTCAATTTCTTTCAAGCAATCCTGACACATATCACGAAAATTCAAGGCATATAATTTGCCGCAACGAGGGCAATTCCCAAGATTCATGCTCAACGACCTCCGCTTACGTATGAAACCTTTAATACTCCTAGATTACATGATATTGCCTGCCACGTCTATTGGCTTGCGCGGCAAATTCATAGAATTTCTCTTCACTTCATCTGTTTCCTAAGATCGTGCCCAAGTCAAGCAGTAGACCTCAATCGGCATATCCAGTTCCGTTTCATAGGACTGCAGCACATGAGCACAGGCATCCGCCGTACTGCCGGTCGTATAAATATCATCAATCAGCAAAATTCGTAACGGGGCCCTTCGCTTCCCCCTTGCCCGTTCCGCAATTTGAGACAATCTCATACAAGCATTCGGATCCCTGTCAAACGCGCTCCCCATATCCTTCAATCGCGCCATGCGGTTCTTGAAGCTCTGTTTATCGGTGTGCCGTACGCGCCGTAGAAGACCGACATACGGCAGCTTCACCTTGCCTGCCAGCAGCTCTGCCAGCACTTCGGCTTGATTAAACCCCCGCTCCTGAAGCCTCGCCTCGCTGACAGGGACGGACGTAACCGCATGGATCAGCCGATCCGCCGAATGAATGCCGGAAGTCTCCGAATTGCCTAATACCACGCGCAAGTCCTGCTCTAATTGAACATACGGACGAACGATCATCTCTCCCAGCAGCTCCGCGTAGCGTTCATTTCCCCGGTACTTATATTGGGCCAGCCACTCCCGCATCGGCCCGTTATACATAACGGCACTTCGATTCAGGACAAAGGCCCTTTCATCTGCCCCTGGCCGGCTGCAATCGGGACAACCGATGGCCCTTCCGCATTGGAAACAGCGAATGCTCGTGATCCAAGGTATCATTCTGAAACAAGCCGGACATATACCCGGCAGTTCACGAGTCAGCCGGGTGCGCCTGCCGCAGGTCAAGCAGCTTGGATCGGATGGCCCCAACAACTCTTGCACTCGATTTAATAATTGGCCTAAACCATGCCCAAACATATGGACAGCCCCCCGTTATGTACTTTCAAGCACCGCATATATCTACTAAATGCCAGATGCGTAGGTGCCCGATATTCGCCTCTACTGGCTTCAAAAGTTAACTTCTTCATGAACCACCATGTCGGAGATACCCTCCCGCACTCGCAATCCGGTTCATCTGCTTGATCTGCTGCACAGCCAGACGTTGACTTCGCGTCCACTGCGAGGCTGCAAACAGCACCCTCCCGGCCGGATCATCCTTCGATCGTCCGGCACGTCCGGCCATTTGAATAAGCGCGGCCTCGTCGAACAGCTCGCTATCGGCGTCCACGATAAACACATCGCTTTTCGGTACCGTTACGCCGCGCTCAAGGATCGTCGTGGTGACCAGCACACGAATGTCGCGGTTGCGGAACGACATCACCTTCTCCGCCCGCATAGGATCCACGGAGGACGTACCGTCAACAGGTGTCCCAGGCAGCGCCTGCTGCAAAAGCCGAAGCATCGGCTCGATATGCTTAATCCGCGACACAAACAGAAAGACCTGCGCTCCCCGTCCCAGCGAGGACCTGAGCCGGTTCAACAGCGCCGACGGAAGTCGCTGCTTCTGCAGGCACTGGGCAAGCGTCATCATCTGCATCCGTTCCGGCACCGGCAGCGGATGACCATGGAACCGCGCCGGCACCTTGGCATGCGGCAGCCTTCCTGCCGCCGCCTGTCGCTGCAGCCTGGCTGGCGGCGTAGCGGACAAGAGAATGTACTTCCCTCCAGGCTTGACCGCTCCCGTTGCCGCATAATCCAGCATGGGGTTGTTGTGATACGGAAAAGCGTCAATCTCATCGATCACCACCAGATCGAACGCCCTGCGAAAACGTAGCAGCTGATGGGTCGTGGCAAGCGTAATGCGCCCCTCCTTCCACCTGTCCGGGCTCCCGCCATACAGCGTAACGACGGTCTCGCTGGGGAAAGCTTTCGCTAGTCGCGGCGCCAGCTCCAGTACGACATCTCTACGGGGAGCCGCGACCAGCACCCTGCCGTCCGCATCAAGGACGGCTTGCAGGAGCGGAAAGATCATTTCTGTCTTTCCGGCTCCTGTCACCGCCCAGATGAGAAACTGGGCGGCCCCCGCGGAGCCCGCGGCACGCGGCTCCGCCAAGAACCGCAGCGCAGCGCCAGCGGCGGCGCTCTGCGCTGCGCTCAGCCCCCACCGGCCCAGGGCCTCGGTGGGGGAACCCCCGGCCGTGCCCCGCACGGCCGGCCCTGCTGTGCCATGCAGCAGCAGGGCACAAGCGCGGCTGCGCCCCATAGCGAGGCAGGCCTCGCAATAGGCGCAAGCCGCGGAGCCGCACGCGGCGCATGCCGTGCGGCTCTCGGCCACGCTGCCGCATCGCCGGCAGCGAAGGGCCGGTGCCCGGCGGCGGCGCAGCCAGCCGGGCACTCCGCGCGGGGCAGGCCGATCCGGCCCCAGCCCCGCTTCCAGGCGCAGCCTGCCCAGCAGGCAGCCCAGCTGGGCCGCAGGGCGCCAGTCGCCGCCGTCCCCGGCGACCTCCGCGAGCAGCCCTTCCACCTCGCCAGCCAGCAAGGCTCGGCCTACCATGCGGCGGCATAACAGCTCCGTCCGCCGCATCAGCTCGTCCAAGTCTATCCCTTGCGACTCTCGCCTCCCCTGCCGCTCCCCCGGCAACGTCCTTGCTGCGGCGAATGCCCCGTTTGTTCCCAATGGCAGCGACGCGCTCAAGGTGTGCGAAGCGGTCCGCCGCACCTTCTGAGAGCTCAGCTCGAACTCTCCCCATAAGCTCACCCCATGGAGCAAAGCTTCCCAAGACGCTCGGTTCTCAGGTGGCTCCGTTTCTACAAAGGACATCAGCTTTCCCCGCATATACCGCCGCCATTCCGTCTCCCCCCATGCGTCCATCCCCGTCAGCGGCGTATAATGATCCCTCCATGCTACGGCCCATCCGAGGGGTATGTGTTCCGAGAGGACAACCATACGCGTTCCCTTGCCGTTATTCCTGAGCGATCCTAGCCACCACTCTATATCCACGCGCAGATCGAGCGATAAGCAGCAATTCCATTGCTCTTCATTCCGAAGCATATACAGCGCCACCCGCATCAGGTTTCATCCTTTCCTCACTATAATTTCCTCGCTTGAACAAAAGCTGATCGTCTAACGAGAGATGATTCAGTTCAACGCCATTGCGAGGATGTCGGACGTCCACTTCCAAGTTAAGGGTGAAGAACCCGCTTGTTATTTGAAGAGCAAGGTCCTTGCCCTGCCCCTCGTCTGGCTTTCGCCTTGCCCCGTTATCCCTTTCGTTCAGGAGGACAATCGGATGCTAGAAGAGAGACATTCGATTTAAACAGGTCGAGATTCGAGAAGGTTCAAGATTTGAGCAGGTTTAAGATTTGAGATTTCAAGTATGGATAACTTTCTGACTTTTTAATGTTCTGACTTCCAGACTTCAAACGCGGGCGGACAGATTCCGACAAAATGACGATTCAGTGCTCGTTCATCCGCCACCTGATCACATTGACAGTTCAATGTTCATTCATCCGTCACGACACCCGACATTGATTATTTAATGTTCAGTCATCCACTGCCTGATCAAACGGGATAATCATGCAAGGCACAGGCAATCGGACGCAGATCGCCACTATAGGCGGCACTCCGGCTGATTCTCGCTCTTCTTTTCCCACAAAAAAAGCACACTCCCCTGTCGATCAGACAGTCCGGAGTGTGCTTCACACCAACTTGCTGTATGCTATTCGCCGCATGCTATGAACCTGCTTCTTCATTATATCACGTCTCGCTGGCCGCCTGCATCTATCCTTGTACATATGGAATTCGAGCAGCCTCTCTTGGCAGTCTAAGATCGACATAGAATAGGAGATCATGAAGAGGATTCCGATCGGTCGCGACCAGGTTTGGGTCTTCAGCTCCCAGGCTGTGATACTCGAGTTCAATGCCGGTCAATCCTTTTAGCCTGCTGACAATTTTCATTGTATCATCATCCGATTGCTTATCAAGGACGGTGACTTTCACCCGACTCCCGCTTAACAGAGCGTACAGCGACAAAGCTCGTAAATACCATTCCACCCGATGTTCATGATTGGACGTGATCAATACGTAATGTTTGGTACGGGTCCGGCCTTGATCGTATCCGTCCCGGCTACGTCGATGGATGATATGGACGAGCGCCACCGCAGCTCCATACACCGCGAGAATCCATAACAAATGGGCAACCATGAGACTCACCTCCTTCTGATACCACCACTATATGCCGGTTCAGATTGGACGGTGACAAAGGTGTAACCGGAGCCCACACGTCATGGTCCGGGATGGGCGGGGACACTTAACGTCTTCTACAATCGCCTCAATGAACGAACTACTGTCCAGTGAACGCCTTAGTTCGCCCCGAAGAGTCGCGTAAACAAAAAGGACCGCCCCTCGGCAGCCCCTCTCCCCTATGTATGCCAGGTCCTGGATTCGGACTGGCCTGCTTATAATGTTACCCAGCCATATTTAATCGAGTTGATTACCGCCTGGGTACGATCATCAACCTCCATTTTTTGCAAAATGCTGCTGACATGGTTTTTCACTGTCTTCTCACTGATAAACAGGTATTCACCAATCATCTTGTTGCTCTTGCCTTCAGCCATCAGACGAAGCACTTCCGCTTCACGGCGGGTCAACGGGTTGTTCTCCCCGGCTACAAACTTCACACCAGCCTCACGCGAGCCGTTCTCGGACATCGCCCCAGCCTCGTTGACATACGTCATGCGGCGCAGCTGATGGATAAGCTTCCCTGTCACTTTCGGATGAATAAAAGCATAGCCTTCATGAACGGAGCGAATGGCGTTAATCAGCGACTCGGCCTCCATATCTTTCAGAAGATAGCCGTTGGCTCCCTTGCGGAGCGTCTCAAACACATAGCTTTCATCGTCATGAATCGACAAAATAATGACCTTGATCTCCGGGAACATCTCACGCAGCTTCTCCGTTGCCTGAACCCCGTTCTCCGTTGGCATATTAATATCCATCAGAACGATATCCGGCTTGACGTCGTTGCAGAACTCCAGCACCTGAATGCCGTCGCCGCATTCTCCGATGACATCAATGTCATCCTCCATGTTCAGAATGCGCTTCAAGCCCTCCCGAAATAACTGGTGATCATCGGCTAAAAGGACTTTAATAATTGATTTTTCATTCTCCATATTTTCCATCCTATTACTCCTTTCTCTTTTCTACGTTCGTCGGGATATGAATCACGATTTTCGTTCCTTGATTCTCGGCTGACTCGATCTCCATTCTCCCTTCGAGCAGCTCAACCCTCTCCCGCATGCCTATTAACCCAAAGTGCTCCTTGCTTTTCTGTTCCAGCATTCTTACGTTGAAGCCCAGGCCATTGTCCTGTACCACGATCTTGACCAGCTGCGCCTGGTAGGTAATCTCCACAAGCACATAGGTCGGGTAAGCATGCTTTGCAGCATTCGTGAGTGCTTCCTGCACCAAGCGGTAGATGGCCGCCTCCATCGCAGAAGAGAGACGATGCTCCTTGCCCCGTGTCTCAAAAATTGTGCGGATTTTCGATTTTTCTTCATAGTCGTGAACATACTTCCGCAGCGTCGGGATTAATCCCAAGTCATCTAGTGCCATAGGACGCAGATTAAAGATAACCTTTCGCATTTCCTCCAGGCTGGATCGGACCTGACCCTTCAAATCTACTATTTCGTCCTGCACCATCTTAAATTCCTGCTTTGCGAGCATTCTTTCTACAATTTCCGTCCTAAGAACCAGATTTGCCAGCAGTTGAGCAGGTCCGTCATGAATCTCCCGGGATATGCGTTTGCGTTCTTCCTCCTGGGCCAAAATAATTTTGAGCCCAATTGCCTGTCTGTTCTTGGCACTTTCAATAATTCTGGAGACCTGACCAAGCTCGCCGGATAAATACTCCAGGACGACCCCCATCTGGGACCCGATCAGTTCCGCACGCTCGACCGTTTTTTCTACGTTGCGAACACGCTTCTGCAGTTCCTCGCGCCTCGCTTTCAAATACATCTCCTTCTCCCGGTATATCATGAGGTCCAGCTGCAGCTGCGTCGCTTTCTCATACGCCTGCTTGATGTCCTCTTCCTTATACCGGACGAAGTCCCGGCTGACCTCTGTCAGCCGGATCCGGGATCTGCGGTAATTCTTCTCGAGCTGGTCCACCTTCTCGATGGTTTCGGTTGTTTCTTTTAAAGTTCGTTTCAATTCCTGATTGAGAGACAGCAGCTCCTGTCTAGAAGCCTCCAGAATGTCAAACATTTGGTACTTGCTGTCCTCCATGACTTTGAGGGCATTTTTTATGACACGATCAATGGCATCGGCTTGATAATCCACGCACTCTACTCCATTTCTAACGTTTCATATACATATCATACCATATCATGATTCGATCGTGACGGTCTTCGTTTTCTTGTCCCATTTTACGTTCATCCCTAACTGCTCGGAAACCAGTCTTAATGGGACTAAAGTCCTTCCCCCAATAATGACAGGTGCAACAGCCGCTGAGTGGCGTTTTCCGTTCAGGACATACGCCTTCTTGCCAACCGTTAAATCCAGCAGCACTGCGCCGCGAAGCACACTGACGCGCTGCGCGTCCTTGTTCCAGGAAGCCTGTCCGCCAAAGGCGTCGAGCACATGCCGAATCGGCACATATGTCGTTCCTCCGCGGAGTACAGGAGCGGAATCAATCGCTACTTTTGACCCATTCACCACCATTGATTTTTGCCCTATCGTCATGACAGCTTTTCCTGTTGGCAGCCCTTCGTTGCTGGAGAGAGACGGCATGGTAAAGCGAATATTATCAAAAGCTACCGACCCCGTCAGCGCCCGCTCATCCTGACCTTCTTCTACATTCACGACATACATGCGTTTCATCTCGGCCGGGAAAGCAATATTGTAGCCTGTCAGATCAATCTGGAGTGTCTTCCAGCCGGTCCAATCAATCGCTTTGGCAAGATCGACGTACACCGTTTTGCCATTGTTATCTCTCAGCTCGGCACGCAGCCAGTTCAAGCTGTTGTCCCCTTCCACATCCAGGGTCATCGAAGTTGCCTGAGCCGGAATCGTTTTGCCGGTTGTTCCATTAAGCTGGGCATAAGCGTATACTTTCTGTCCCAGCCCGGCGGTCATATCATAAGTCAGCTTCAGCACGTTCGAGCCGGATCGGTTGCCGCTGCCCTTTTCCACTTTGGCTGTCCCGGTCACACCGGACACATTGGTTGTGAAAGCGATCGGATAATTGACTTTCTCAAAATCCTCCCATGTGCTCTCCCCCGCTGCCGAGAGAATGATCACCGTGCTAAAGCCGTCATAACGGGCGATAGCATAGCCCACCTTCGTCCCGCTGTTCACAGAGGAGACCGTCAGCTGCCCGTCCGATACGCTGCCCTTGAACCCAATGAACTCCCATTTGAGCGCGCTGCTCGGCACCTCGAGGCTTTGGCCGCTGCTTGTCACTGCCGTTACCGGTACAGACACCTTCGTGCCTGCTTTCAGCGGCGCACTGGATACGGTTGATGTAAGGGCCGTAATATCATCGGCTCCAAGCACCTTGACCTGCATCGAGGCACTTGCACTGCCGCTCACCGCTGTCAACGTAGCTGTTCCCGGCTTCACGCCCTTAATCGCTTGCCCGCTTACCGTCAGATTGCCGTTGCTCGATTTCCACGTTGGCGTGATCGATCCCGCGTCGATCGGATTATAGTAAGTGTCATAACCCTTCAGCTGATAAGAGCCTGTCTGCCCGATCAAGAGCGTATTGCTGCCGCTTACCTTCAAGCCTTTCAAGGTGCCTTGCGGTGCTGTAGAGAAGACGCCCAGTGCGTTAACAATGCTGCGCTGTGTTGTGCCATACTCCGTATGGAAGGTCAATTGCGTGCTCGTCTCCGCCAAAGGACGGTTCACCATCGTCGTCGACCCGCCGCCGTCCAGATTGACACCCTTCCACACGCCAACCTTCACCATGAAGTCCTGCAGCTGTGCCAATGTCATGCCCGGGCTGTTGTCATTGCGCTCTGCCGCAACCAGATACGCGTAGCGCCCATCCTTGGAGTATCCAACGGCTGAGCGTGCACGGGAGCCCCCAAGGCTGCTTACGTCACGAGAGAAAGAGGAGGCCTTTCCGTCGTTAACCAGAATCGAATGGCCGCCAATCATCATCTGGAGGCTCAATGGATCCAGCTTTTGCCCTGTCGTTTTGGAGACAAGCGCATAATCGGTTTTCAGCGTTTGTCCAACGGCCAGATTATTTCGTACAAAGGTAGCCGCCTGGCCATGTGTACGTAAAATATAACTGCCTTCCGGCACAGATGTTGGCAGACCGGCACGATCCGAAATTTCGACAATGACGCCATCCTTCACGAGCACTTCCGTCGGTGTCGTTGAGCTGTTCTGCGGACGCTCCACTGCTTTCCAGGCACTTGTGTAGATATATGCAGCATCCACATGGCTGTAGCTCGATCCCGTTCCTTCAGGGTTGTAGGCTGTTTTGTTCATACCTGCCAGAGGGAAAGATGCTCCATTCTCGGCTGTGACGCTCCCGGAGAATGCAAATTCATCCACGATCGGCCTACCGTCCTTCGTCACGGCAAAAGCGTACATCCCTTTAAGCTCCGAAGGGGTAGACATGAGAACCCCGCTTGTCACTTGTCCCCCAATTGGCGCCCCTTCCCTGCTCGTATTAAAGAAATCTCCATTTAATGCGGCAACAGCTCCATACTCTTTTGCCATACCGCCTGTGCTTTGTCTTGTTGTAAATTGGTTCCCTTGCCCTGTCATCACATCTAGCTTCACATGCTTGTTGCTCAGATCGACGCGGATCACATTCGCCAGTGATTTCGTACCGGTGGTGCTCGTGTATTGATACTTCATCAACACCGCACCCGAGGTAATGATCTCCTCACCCAGCTTCTGGACTGAAGATGCCGCCGCGTGAGCGACCGACACGGGGGCCAACCTTTCGATGATCGGTACTCCGCTTCCCAGAACAGGAGTTATAAAAATGACACCTGCAAGCGTAATAATAGCCCATTTTTTCCCCGCATTGCGTAACGCGTTTTCCTGACCTCTCATGTTCTTGTAACTCTCCCATCTCTTGTTCAGAACCACTGCCCGAACAAATAAAGTCTATATTTAATAGACTTCGTTTTAGCGGAAAAGTTACGATTTTGTTATAAAAAATTGCATGCGCGTATTTTAACTCAACCTTTTGCGGTATCAAAGCGGGGGTTCCTGGTCTAGCAGGGGGATAATTCCTGTTCTAGTATTTATATATAAAAAAATAGGGCAAAGTACAAGTTCAATTTCCTGTATTTCCAAATATTAAATACCAAAAAGCCGATACCCTATAACGGATACCGGCCCTTTATGATGTCTAAATTGTAACGTTCACAGGTTTCAGATCTACTGCCCCTAACCCACGCATCGGTTTAGAGCGCTGCTGCCTGCTCCTTGAGCGCTTCAGCTTTATCCAAACGCTCCCATGGGAGATCCAGATCCGTGCGGCCAAAATGTCCATAAGCAGCGGTCTGCTTGTAAATTGGGCGACGAAGATCCAGCATGCGGATAATGCCAGCCGGACGAAGATCGAAATTGTCACGCACGAGTTGAACCAGCTTATCTTCGCTGATTTTTCCTGTTCCGTAAGTGTCGACACTAATGGAAACCGGATTTGCAACGCCGATCGCGTAAGCAAGCTGGATTTCACATTTGTCAGCCAAGCCTGCGGCAACGAGGTTCTTAGCTACGTAACGGGCTGCATATGCCGCGGAACGGTCCACCTTCGTAGGATCCTTACCAGAGAAAGCTCCGCCGCCATGGCGGGCATAGCCACCGTAAGTGTCCACGATGATTTTACGACCGGTCAAGCCGGCATCCCCTTGAGGACCACCAATTACAAAACGGCCTGTTGGGTTAATAAAATATTTCGTTTCCGAATCGAGCAGCTCTGCCGGTACAACCGGAAGAATTACCTTTTCCTTAATGTCCTTCTGGATTTGCTCCAGCGTCGCTTCCTCGGAATGCTGTGTGGACACAACGATAGTATCTACACGTACAGGCTTGTCGCCATCGTATTCAATCGTCACTTGAGTTTTACCGTCTGGACGAAGGTACTCCAAAGTACCGTCCTTACGCACTTCAGACAAACGACGAGCGATCCGGTGGGAAAGCGCAATCGGGAGCGGCATATATTCAGGCGTCTCGTTGGTGGCAAAGCCAAACATCAAGCCCTGGTCACCAGCGCCAATGTTTTCGGTTTCCTTATCCATTTGGGAAGGATCACGGCTTTCCAGTGCAGCGTTTACCCCCTGTGCAATATCGGCAGATTGCTCGTTCAACGATGTTAACACAGCACATGTATTGGAATCAAAACCGTATTTTGCACGGGTGTACCCGATTTCCTTCACAGTATTTCTCACGATGGATGGAATATCCACATATTCGGATTTGGTGCTGATTTCACCAATTACCAACACTAGACCAGTTGCCACGGAAACTTCGCAAGCTACGCGAGCATAAGGGTCGTTGGCCAAAAATGCATCGAGTACCGCATCGGAAATCTGGTCACAGATTTTATCCGGATGTCCTTCTGTCACGGACTCGGATGTAAATAAACGTCGCCCTGTTAAAGACATGAGATCAACCTCCCATATAGTAGTATGTGAAATATTAAGAGGTCCTACACAAAAAATGAACCTTTCCCGATTGGAAAAGGTTTGAATGTACAATCCTCAACATGCATATTAACTTATTTGCTACCCCCTGTCAATCCAATAAACAAGCAGTTTCCGAGGGTTTTCGAGATTTTTTCAATCTGTTTTTCATACACGTAATTCATACACCTATAAGTTCACAATTCCATGAATCTTTACAGTTGTCCGAACAGGGATTGTTCAGCATTGCGTACCAGGCGTTTGGTGATTTCTCCTCCGACAGATCCGTTGTCACGGGAAGTTAAATGCCCCCATCCCGGACGACGGCTGGTTGCTGTACTCATTATCCCCAACTCAGATCCGAATTCCGTATCGGCTCCGTTAGAGCTACCACCATATCCGACAGGTAAACCAAACTCGGCTGCAATTTCATACTTCATTTGATTCAACATCTGTCTGCTCTCTGGTACAACTTGTCGATTCCGATTGCTGCGCGCCATGATCAACACCTCCTGTAATTGTTTACAGACCTATTATGTGTTGTAAGCATGACCGCAACACGTATTAAACGTTGTCACTGTTGGTAATAATTATAGATATTAAGATCTGTTTGGTTAGGGTAATGAATATACAACGGATTAAAGAATTCGCTTATCGCATAACTAAATCTGGCACAAAGAACGCTACGTTTACTTAATGGTGTAGCCACCGCGTACCATGACAATCAGACCGTTCGTTTGCCCAGGCTTTACTTGAATACCGCGTCCATCACGCGGGAAGGAGAGCAGATGGTTTTTAGGAGCAGCTTGTCCATTCAGCAGGTCAACACCCGCTGTCAAGTCTGCAACGCCGTTCGCATCCTCCGTATAGATGACTGCATTCCCTGAGCGAACAATAAACTCGGTACCTGCATCAGCAACGAGGATCTCCCCAGGTTTCAGCGATACATTTTTCACTTCATTTGAGTTTTGCTCTGGAGTAGAAGGAGTCGGTGTTGGATTGGTGGCCCCGCCACCCAGCGCTTTCTGGATCTGCTGATCCACATAGCTCTTGGTGACAACCGGATCGTCGGTCGTGCCTGGGGTGGTGCTTGCACTGTTTACCTTTACACTGAGAATCGAACCGGCACCGATACAAATACAGGCAGAAATGATTGCAGCGAAGTATTTCCTTTTTGTCATCATGCTGTTATCTCCTTCATTTTTTAATAAAAAAACTGCCCGGATCAAGTCCGGGCAGTTTTCTGAAGTACAATAATTAGTACTTAATGGATTCGTAAACAGTGTCTGGAGCATTTCCTTCCAGATCGACGATATATTTACCGTTTTTGTTGTTTGGTACCGAAACTTGAGCACCTGGAATTGTTGGGTTGAATGGTTGTTCCAGTTCTACGCGAACAACGTTGGCACTAGCTTTAGTAGCACCTTTAACTTTAACTTCTCCTCCATTTACATAAACTTTAAATGCATCTGGAGTAAAGTATACGTTGATTTCTTCGTTGAACTCGATATCTACATAAACATCGCCAACAACCGATCTAGCTTCAATTGCTTTCGGAGCAATTCCGTCTGTGATTTGCAGACCATCGACCTTGGCAATCTTGTGTCCAAGATTATCAGAGGATTGAGGGTTAGCAACAGTTGTCAGTAGAGGCAAGTTTGTAACATCGCTGAACTTACCATTCAAAGTAAACTCAACTTTTGTAACACCGTCGTTATACTTAGGCTCGCCAGCTGTTCCTCTCAGTGTTCCGAAGTAGAAGTCGCTAGAGAATACCGAAGTAATGTTCCCGTTGAATTCAACAGTTACTTTATCTTCAGCAGTTGCCTTAGCAGATTTCACAGGAATTGCTACAGAATCAGCGATAGGAGTCTGAGCAGTAGTCAGGTAGTTCCCATTAAGGTCAGCAACGTTAACTACGCGCAGCTCTGCACCTTTAAGTTCATCGGCACTAATGTCCTTCTTAGGCAGTGTAATACGCACTGTTTCAGCATTTCTCAACGAAGGTTGTGGAGCATTCTTCGTAGGGAATACTTTGTATACACTACCAGTTACATAGCTATATTTGTTAATGTCAAGTGCTGTTCCATTTCCATCAACCGCTACAGCTCTGTTGAATTGGACATCGATGTAGAGATCATCGTTGCTGGAAGTTGTGTCTATCCAAGCTCTAACAACTTGCAGAGTCTCGGAGTTGGTAACTTCAACTGTCAAAGTTTGTGGCAGCATTGTGTTCCCGATGGTAGCAGTATCACGAATGTTTGCTACTTCGAGAGTGTACGTACCAGCTGGAAGTTTGCCAATAGACCTAATTTCAACACGGTTTTTGTAAGTTTTAGCATCCTTAACTACATAAGCAGGAGCATTTACAGGTTTACCGCTATTAAAGCCTTTATCAGTCACAACTTCACCTTTAGAGTTTTTCAGAACGAAGTTGTCACGTTTTTGGATGTCATCCAGGTTTACGTCTTTAGAGAATTCTACAGTCATAACAGTAGCATTATCTTCAACTTCTACCTTGACATCATTCACAACAGGACGAGTAGTATCCAGTACTGGAGTTACTTTAGCTTCGCGATTAGCGGAGTTGTCGCTGTAGTCTTTTACGCCTTGGAGATAGATTGTATTCTCGCCCAGGCTAAGTTTTTTGTCGCCGTTGAATTCCAGAACTACAACATTGTCTTTGATTTCGACTTTGTCAGCAGTTCTACTGGAAGAAGTGTGATACACTTTGTCAACGGATTTAACGGATTCGTTGAATTCAACTTCAACTTTTGTCAGATCCTTAGTTTTAACGGAAACAACCTCAGGAGCTGTAGTATCTTCAGCAACATTGAACTGAACGTCAACTGGCTTCACTTGGAAGTTAGCAAAGTCTGTTACACCTTGAACGCTCAGTGTGTGCTCGCCTACGGCGATGTCTGTTGTAATGAAAGCAACATTAGGATAAGTGAATTTCACCCAGCCGGAAATTGCTTTTCCATCGATTTTGTAGTTAGAAATGTTCGCTGCAGTGTTAGCTTGAACAGGCTCAGAGAATACAACCTTGAATGCCTTAGTTCCCAGACCAACAACCTCAGTCACTTCTGGAAGTTGAGTGTCAACCGCTCTGAATGTAATTGTCTCTTTGAACGTTCTGGAACCATCAGAGTTCTTAACATTGTTAATTTCCAGTTTAGCGTCTTTTTGTTGAGGCAAGTTGTTTGCAGAATTTTCTGCAACAAGCAATGTTACGCTGCGCTTGTCATCGGACAATTTTGCAGATTCGAAAGTAACACCAGTTACTTTGTAGTTATCTTCGTTCTCTGCAGTAGCAGTATCTACTTCACCGTCAAAGTTAACAGTGAGTTCTTTGTAGTTAGTTGCAGATACGCCTTCGATCTTAGTAGCAGCAGTTACTACCCAAGTTACACTTTCAGTGTACTCGTAGTTGTTGTAAGTAAATTTAACCTCAGTTGCAACGTTTGCTTTCAGAGGAGTTTCAAGGGTTACTTTCACTTTTTCGCTGTTAGCGAGGGTGAACTCAACCACTTTACCGTCTTCTTGAACGTCATAAGAAGCAACTTTTGGTTTGTTTTGAGCCAGGTAGATTGCGTAAGCAACTTCAACCAGCTGAGTTCTGTTAGCGTTAGCCAGTGGGTTCACGCTGCTGTTGATCAGACCAGCATTGATTGCTGCTTGAACATAACCTTTAGCCCAGTTGGATGCGTTGTTGTTTGTCTCGGATGGAATTTCCAGGTTTTGAACAGTAACGAGGACTTTCGCCATTTCTTGAACGGTGATGTTACCGTTGAAGTCGAAAATCATTTTCGTTGTGTTCTTACCTTCCATGATACCAGCAGCGTATACTGCCTCTACGTATGGAGCCGGCCATTTACCAGCAGCGTAGTTTTTGTCATTGAAGGAAGCTTTGTTTTGAATTGGCTCAAGACCAAGCAGTTCAACCAGGACTTTGGCGAACTCGCCGCGAGTCATTTCCTTGTCCAGACCAGCAGTTCCATCTGGATAACCAGTGAAGATGCCTTCTTCTTTAAGAATGTCAAACTTTTGTTGAGAAGTCAGTGCGTCGTCACCGAATGCAACAGAAGCAAACATGGAGAATGCCATTGCTGTAGACAGTGCCACGGATAAAATTTTCTTCATAACCTTTTTTTCTCCTCCTTGAATCATCACTTGATTGTTTTCTTTAATTTGGTAGCTCTTATCACTCATAGCCGTGCACCTCCTTTCCCGAGTTGAGCAGTAATCAATAATGATGTCTGTGATGATATCACAGAATCCTGTTAACGAGAGAACACTTCATAACTAGAATAGAATCCTACCTAGGTATTATACAACGAGTCCCTATAACCGTAAAGAACATTTTTCTAATTTATAGACAAGTTTCTTCTTTCGGTTAATCCTGGATCGCTCGCCGCGTTCTATATCTTTAAACGTTCTGTTTCTTAAAAAGTTGCGGCAGTTGCAAAGTTTTTTTAATTTTTTTTCGGAAACCGCAATTTCCAGTAACAATACGCTTCCGCCACCAAACGACAACAAAAAAAGACGCCTGTTTGGCGCCTTCTGTTGAAATCTATCGAATCTTCATAGCAAGCTGGATAATTCGGTTCCGCATCTTCGGATCGTCATTCAGCCGGCTGTACATCAGTTCAATCTCTGCCTTGTTATCACGGTAAGTTTTCTCATGCTTAATCGTGGAATGCGACCACTGAATCAGCGCATTCTCTGCCATCGTCAACTCGTTAAATGCATCATGAAAACCTGTCTCAACGACGAGCTCCTCCATGACTTCCTGCGATATCTCATTTTGAGCGGCGCGAGCCAGCTCAATCTTCTTCTCCATCACTTTGGCTTTATCCTCAAACTTCGTTTTGGCCTTCATGTAATCGAGCTGCGCTTTCGATAAGATCGGCTTCATAATTCATCTTCACCCTTTAAAAATAGTATGTGCTTCCGCTATTGTAGCGTATTCTACAATAAATTACAAAACAATAGATTCTGGTAATCGGGGCCAGCCTCGGAAAAAAAAGCCGCCCCTGCCGCGGATTATTCCGCTTCAGGAGCAGCTTTGGCAAGATTTCAAAATGGACTAGCTCAAGTTTTTAGGGAAAATCTTCGTGCTTTTCTTCAACAGCTCAACCGCAATTTTCCCTGCCTCCGCACGGGTCAGATTGCCCTTCGGATTGAAGTTGTACAGCGGCTTGCTCTGCCCTTGTACTGTGAATGGACTACCCTGCATAATCTTCGCATTGGACACGGCTAGGATGGCCGGACGCGCATAGTAATCAGCTCTGCCAGCATCCGCAAACGCTTTGGACAGTGACTGCTCCAGCTTGCTGTCATTGGCTGCCATCTTCAGATCCAGCGCGCGGGCGATCATCACAGCTGCCTGTTCCCGTGTAACACGCTGAGTCGGGCCGAAGAAGCCGTCGCCCAGTCCCTGAATAATACCTGCTCTTGCTGCTGTTTCTATATGGGCATAATCCCAGGTTGTCGTGCCGGTTCCCGGCTGAATGTCCACAAAGGTTGGCTGATTGTCGTAATTCAGCGGCAGATTCAGCCCCTTCACCAGCAGCATCGCAAATTCGCCGCGAGTTGTCTGGTCATCCGCACCGAATTCACCGAAGCGGAGGTTGTTCATGATTCCTTTCGCATATAGAGCATTCAAAATGTTTCTCGCCCACGGATGGTTCGTAATATCGCTAAATCCAAGGCGCATCTTCATTACTTTATAGTAGCCAAACTCGTCAAAAGGCACGGTGATCGTGTTGTTCTTCATGTCGACTTCCCCGCCGATATTTACCCACCGGCCATTATCCGCATAACGGAATACCGATACTGTCGTTCCGGCTTCATCCACAATGTTGCTGTTGAAGGACAGCTTCAGGGTGCCGCGCTGGGAAGGAACGATCTTACGATCTGGTGTAAACTCGGTAAAGTTACCTTCGAGCGAGTAAGGAGACAGTCCGTTCGTGCTTGGCTTATAGCCGATCTGCCCACGATCATTCTGCTCGCCGATCCCGCCATGAATCCAGTAAATATCTGATGCGAGTGTGAAGTTGTTCGTATCTGCCGTCGAGTTAAAGCGCTGCACCAGGTATTCCGGAATACGGATCATGCCAGCTCCGCCTGAAGTACGATCATCCGGCGTTACATTGATGATGTTTCCATAATCGTTACGCCGCTCCACAACCCCGTCCCGCGGATCCGCGATTCCGAAGAGGATTTTGTTGTCCGGATAGAACTTTGTAATCCCATTACCGGATGTGCTTGCAGATTGCAGAATGGTGCCTTTCGGGAACGAAAGCTCCAGTTTTTTGTTGAACGCAGTATACTTGTTAGCTACCTTCTCCGCCATGAACTGGCTGTCGACCGTCACCGTTCCGGTGTAATACACATAGATAGACTCTTTGATGGTTCCACCAGGACGGACAACCTGGATATCAATTTTGTTCGATCTGTTTGGCTTCAGCCCAACGTAGTCGTACACAAAACGATTATCCATATCTTCACGCTTAATCGCGCGTTCCTTGCCAATCAGAACCTCGGTGGCCCCTTCGGCCTCGATGTCAAACCGTACAAAGTTTTTGTTTACGACAATTTCCTCGCCAACGGTAGGTTGAGGCGAAAGAATACGATAAGGCAATACCTCGCGTACAATTTCAAGGCGCTGTGTGGCACGTGCACCTGTACCGTTTATAAGCTCCAGACTGTATACATGACTTCCTGGCTCTTCAAACGGAATATCTTGAATCCGCAGGATGAAGTCCGATTCATTCCCTGCAAAGCTGTAAGTGTAGTCTCTTCCGTTATATGTAAACACGGAGGACGGAATATGATCAAAGTTGCCTCTATCTCTAATATCTCGTGAGAAGAATGGCTGTGATCCAAAATAGACATTGAGTTTGGAAGCGCCGTTACCGCGAATCACCAGGTCATATCGTTGCTCGCTGGTTACATATCGCTCGTTGTTCCACACAAACTCAGGTGAAACATTAAAGATGCGGTTCATTTTGTCATCAGGGTATGTGCTTGGGTCCTGATTATCAAATGGCTCTCTGCCCTGAACTGCCAAGGTAGGCATGAAGTTTGTAATCTTGGAAATATTCGTATCAATGATATAAATTCTGAGCTCTTTACGGATTTCCCGCGCGTTTCCTGCAGCATCCGTAGCCGTACCGGTAAATACAATGCGGTTTTCCCCGTAAACAAGTGGGCCAGCGGCATCAATTGTAAAGTTTAAATTGAAGGTCGCTCTGCCTCCATTAATCGTCAGCCATTGACCCGGATTGGCTGGGTTCGGATCACCGTTAATTCCGTTCACGAACACTTGGGCGTTGAAATAAGGGCTGTTAATATTCTCAAACCCGATGTACTCCCCTTCTACATTAAGGGTATGTGTCGAACGAGAATCAAACGAATAGGTCTGACCATCATGCAAATTCGCTACATAAATGTAGTTCTTCGAAACATAAGAAATTTCAGCGTTGTACACTGAGGTCGAGCCCTGGTAGTTGAAGCCAATCATATGCTGACCGTTAGAGAAGCCCGTAATTCTGTATACTTCCTCATTGGCTCCAAGCCCTGCTGGCTGTGGATTCACGCGAGTAATATTGACAGCATTTGCGCTTATCGGCAAATACTTAGCTTCTACAGTCGTCGTTGGCGCTTTATCCGCTTTGACCACAATGTAAAAATCAGCGGTCTCGGTCTCCGACTTATTCAGCGGAATGCGGGTTACTGTCGATACATTATCCGTTCCGTTGTAGCCTGGAAGGAGATCGATACCTGTGATTACGACCTCGCCAGGAAGATATCTGTAACTAATATTGTAAGCGGCTGAGAACGTTTCATAGGTTAAAGCCAAATTCAAATATTGTGTTCCAGCAGCTACTGGAAACGTTCCGGTTCTGAACTTCACAAGGCGATAAGCAGGCGTAACACCGTCAGGACCCGGAATGACCGTCTCGCTGATCACATCCGCCGCCGTCACTGGAACTGCAGCTTGTCCGCCAAGGCTATATGTGGCATTCCCGGCAAAAGCATTTGCACTGTATGGAACCAATGCCTCAACCTCAAGTGTAGCGTCTGTCGCTGGACTCGTCAGAACAGGCACTTTATTAATCGACGGATAAGAAGTTCCTCCGTGAACGATATCAATTCCGATGAAAGGCTCAGCCGGATCGAAGAAATACACCCCGCGACTTACGCGGATCGAATCCGAAGCATTCTTAATTTCGAGATCAATCGTATTGAATCCTGGAGTAAAGTTCAGCGCAGGTGTGAAGAAGGTACCGTCTTCCAATAAAGACGAAACAAACGCTGTTCCACCATTCAAAGACACCGTGACCTGCGTTGCATTCTTCGCGTTACCTTGAAGTGTTCCCATCGGGTTTGTCACAACCACGCGCGTACCTTCATTAAGGTTCACCGGTGTTGCGCCACCCATGAGCTGCAGGCCTTCGATATATGGAATTCTGTCATACAATACATAGAATGTATCGGAACGCTCAACACTGCCTTGCATCCCGGAAAATGTAATTTTGTTAAACCCTGAGAACAAGGTCATATTACTTGCGGTGAACTTGTTCGTGGAGGTTGTGTCTGCAGTTACAGGCGCTGTAATCGCAGTCGAGCTGTCCGTCACCCATCTTACACCGCCCCCGGTTACAGGCTCAGAGCTGAGGCGCTCGATTTTGACCGACAGAGTATCACTTGCCACATGAGAATACGTACCTGTGATGGACAGTGCCGGGTTGTTGGTTCTGTACACATTTTCCCGCGTAATCTGGGAAGTCCCCGGTTCCGTCGTTAACAAAGCCGTATTTCTGATCTCAACAATATCCGGAATAAAGTAGGTTGCTGCAGATGCCGCCTGGACAGGCTTGATGATTCCCGCCGGGACCAGCGTGACCAGCATGGTCGTCAGCATCAACCAGACCATGATACGTTTCGCTCGCTTCATCTCTGATTAATCTCTCCCTTGCATTTAGTTTCGAAGGTATCTTCCATATGTATCGGTTACAGATATCCAAATTTTTAGAATATATCAAAAAAACCCCACCAAAAAAAGGTGAGGTCCAAATAAATTGGTTTATTCAGTAAAAAAATAGAAATTATTTCGAACGGCTTTCCGTATTCGCCTTCATCCGCAGCCGATTGATCAAACTTAGGATCGGCCGCTTGGTCTTGCTGACAAGTCCTATCACTTCAGCCCCAATCTGCATGAAGCACATCATAATACAGATAACAACAAACGTTACCCAGTTGGCTTCGTACATGGCGGCTGAAGACTGAATCACAGCCAGCACACCGAAGAACGCAGCAATAACATATATGATCAGCACCGTCTGGCGGTGGCTGAAGCCAAGCTCACGCAGGCAGTGATGCAAATGTCCCTTGTCCGGCGAGAAGATCGGCTTCTTCTGGATCTTTCTTCTAATGATAGCAAAGAAGGTATCCGACAGCGGCACACCGATAATGATCAGCGGAGTAATGAACGATACGATGGCAATCTGCTTGAAGCCAAGCAGTGACAGCATAGCCAGACTGAATCCAAGGAACAGCGAGCCTGTATCACCCATGAAAATTTTAGCCGGATGGAAATTAAAGTACAGGAACCCGATAATGCTGCCCAGCAGTAAGAGGCACAGCAACGCCACCGTTGTATTGCCCATCAAGAAAGCCATGACCAGGATCGTCCCGATGGCAATTCCCGACACCCCGGCAGCCAGACCATCCAGCCCATCAATCAAATTGATGGCGTTGGTCACGCCGACAATCCAGAATATCGTAAGCGGAATCGACACCCAGCTCTCCAGCGAGGAGTAGCGATCCTGAAACGGAATATTAACAAAATCCACCGTAATATTAAAACCAAACACAACGACGCAAGCTGCGGCGATTTGAGCCAGAAACTTGACTTTGGCCGACAGCTCAAAGCGATCATCCAGCGCTCCGATCAACACGATCATCGAACCACCGATCAGAAATGCCTTCATAAAATTGGCATCACGCGCCGAGAGCGTCTCAGGAAAAAACGGAAGCACGGCAATCAGTCCGAGCACAAAAGCCAGATATATGCCAAGCCCGCCAAGCCGGGGCATGATTCTTGTATGCACTTTTCGGGCGTTTGGCACGTCAACAGCCCCAATACGCACCGCAAGCTTCTTGACGAAAGGAGTCAGGAGCAGCGCCAGCAGGAGCGACACAACAAACCCGACGATGTATAGCGTTAACATGTAATCATTCGACCCCCAATATTGTCTACCGGTTGAATTATACTCCCTTCAAGGACGAAATCCAATGCCAATATCCGGCGATTAACCGGACTAAACGTGCAAAATCATACTTAATAGCCTGGTTTTGTCACATTCTCTTTCTCACGGAGCACTTTCAGGGCGAATTTCGGCAGCGCAAGCATTCGCTTATACCGGCTTGGCTCCCTGAGCAGACGATAAAACCATTCCAATCTCAGCTTCTGGAACACCTTCGGCGCCCGCTTCAGCTTGCCGGAAATGATATCGAAGGAACCGCCAACACCCATCATGACCGGAACACCAAGCGCTTCCTTATGCTGAGCGATCCACGGCTCCTGATTGTCCGCACCACGGGCGACAAACAAAATATCCGGCTGGGCAGCCCGAATATCTTCAATGACAGCCACATCCTCGTCCGCTCCAAAAAATCCGTCCCGATAGCCGCAAATCACTGCAGCCGGATACTGCATTTGTAACCGCTTGGCAGCTTCCTGAATCACTTCGGTCGTCGTACCCAGCAGATAAAATCTCCATCTATAGGTTTCCCCTGCCTTGAACAATTCATGTAAAAGATCGAAGCCGGTTACACGCCCGTCGAGCGGATCGCCGCCGACCCCCGCAGCCCAGACAATCCCCGTCCCGTCCGGAACGATCAATTCCGCACTTTTCATCATCTGCTTGTACTCCGGACGATCAAGGGCCGTCATCACCATAATCGGATTTGCCGTAATCACCTGATGCGGCTGTCCCGACTGCACCGCCTCCGTCAAGTATTTCACCGTTTCCTTCATATCCAGTTTGGAAAAAGGGACTCCAAAAACCGATACGGTCGGAATTTGAGTGGTTTCATTCATGTTCATCATCCTCTGTGGCGTAAATATTCAACAATACGGCGTGCAGGCAAAGCCGCCTCCCGCTTCAGCACGGCAATCTGCTCCTCGTGTTCGGCCTTCCAGGATTCAGCATTATCCAGCAGCTTCAACAACCGATCCTTCAATACGGCCGGATCCAGCGAATCACTGCTGCCGGCCGGCTCACTGTCTAATCTGTTCAAAAAGTGATTGATCTTCGGGTCATACGAAATGCCGATCAATGGCACCTTTCGGTTCGCTGCATAGATCAAGCTGTGCAGCCTCATGCCCAGCACCACGTCACAGCTGCCCACCTCGCGCAGCATATCTTGAGCCTGCTTCTCCTCAAGATAGTAGCTGATTCGGGATCCATCGCGCGTAATATCCCCCATCAGCTGCTCAATATACCGCGAAGCCTGCAAATCATCAGGCTGATGAAAAGGCAGAAACCGAAAATGCACTGCACGGTCGGAGCTGATCTCCCGAAGAGCTTCGGCGATCGCTGCCAGCTCGCGTTTCTCCGGGTTCCAGTACCGGACTGATATCCCGACAACAGGCACAGGACTGCGAT
Organism: Paenibacillus sp. FSL M8-0334; assembly: GCF_038000405.1. NCBI lineage: Bacteria > Bacillati > Bacillota > Bacilli > Caryophanales > Paenibacillaceae > Paenibacillus > Paenibacillus sp. FSL M8-0334. The sequence goes on along the minus strand of NZ_JBBOCH010000001.1, from coordinate 2,766,412 downwards.
CTTGAACCTCGCTGTCTACAGGCGGCGCCTCGGATACACTGCGCTCGGCAGCTTCAACTGAAGTACCTGGTGCCCCTGTATCTACCCCTGCCCCGATTTCTTCTGGAAGCGGAAGCCCCATGACCGGGTCTGGTACTACCTGTATGCTGGCTTGATCAATCCCGAACGACTGAAGCAGTTCGGCTGACTGCACATCCCGAACCGAGATATACGAACATTTGCGAAACACGGACCGGATCATCGGATGGAACAAGCCCCGGTTCACCGGACCGACGCCCTGGGCATAGATGAAGGTCGGCTTGTTTGCCCATTGGGCCAGCTTCAAGATGCCAAGATAGTAGGGAATCGTTTTCGGACTGGTGGCATCCTGCAGCAGACTGCCCCCGCCACTGATCAATCCGTCGCTTTCCTTAATCGCCCGGCGCACTTCACCCAGCTTCATCCGGTGCACAGACTTCACACCATAGGTCCGCTCCGTCCATTCCGGATCGATGGACAGGACCACGGGCTGCACCTGTATGCCCGCAGCCTGTCCCTCTTGCTCCAGCGCGGTGAGGATCGACTTGAGCACGGCTTCATCCCCGCTGTTCTTGAATCCGTAATATCCGGATATGACTATCGTATTAATTGTGGAGACCATTGTTTCCATATCCTTTCTGCGACCTGCCATACCCCTACGGCAATCAATCCGATCAGAAGACCCAGCACAAGCCCGAGAACGACCCGGATCGCCGAAATATCCAGCGGCGTATGAATATGCGTAAAGGTTCCGACCATCGACAGCTGCCCCATCACACCGATGATGAGCAAGTACACCCCGTAGCGGTACTTAAACGACAGGAACAACCCAAGCACCATCAGAGGATGAGCCAGCAGGAACTCCTTATTGCGCGGGCGTACCCCGAACGTATTCTCGAGGAAGGAACGGAACGCCATCTCAATGGACGACACCGTGCCAGCATTACCGGTTCTGCTCAAGTAATACATGCCCACAATGCCCACGACACCTGCTCCAATGATCCATACCAGCGTAATCGGCGTTTGGAGCAGTTTACGAATCGCTGCAAAGGTGGAGCCCGCCGAGCTTCCGCGATACAGCACAACATACAAGGCAATCAGTGCGATCGGCGCAGCAGCAAGCAAGCTGACACCACGGAACTGATCCAATACGAGCATGTACGTGACATTGTTCAAAAGTGCGACAACAAGCGGCACTGCAATCAACGTCAGAACGGTTGTTGTAAGCATCAGAACAATGGCATTCGACAATCTTTGGCCTGTCTTCATATTCTGCACTTGTTTGCGGCTATGATCGACCTTGCGGATCGCCAGAATAACAGCCAACGTCGGTGCGCTAATCGCCGTGAAGAGCGCTAACGCCTGCTCCATCAAGGAGGCGTTCAACACATACAAGCCCGCGCTGCCCACCATACCGAACAAGAAGGCCGCTATCGTTAGAAACGGAATGTAGAAGGAAATCATCAGCGCGATCAGCGCAACGGCTCCGACAACAACGACCATTTTGAAATAACGTTGAAGGGAAGAGTCCGTCACCTTAAATGCTTCAGCCGGCCCAATCGTAAAGCCGTTATCCTCTATCTTCTTGATCGCATGTCCCGGTTCGGTCAAGCTCTCGATCAGATTATCCAACGGATGGGTGATCGAAGCTTTCGTCATATCCCGGCTTGGCTCCGCATTGAGATAGAACATCCGGATGTTGCGATCCTTGGACGCAAGGGCAAAACGATCACTGATTACGTCCACATCCAGGTTCGCATCCCGCGCGCTAAGTGAATAAACGCGGGTAACGTTATAATCCGTAAGGTAGGCCAGCTTTGCGAACCCTTTCTGCTGATTCCGGATATTTTCAATAGCAACTAGACCGATATCATACTTATTAAGCAATTCAGCAAAAGCTGTCATACTCTCCTGCTCGGCCTCATCATTAAATCCCTTGACGGCTTCACCATCAAAAAGGATCCGCTTCACCCCGTTTTCAGCAAAATAAGCGATCAGATTTTCCGTGTGCTCTTGATTGTACGGCAGGCTGTCCGTTAAACGAGGCACAATCTGAAAACCACGGTCTCGGAGCATCTCAAAGGCAATAGGATCCGGTGACAACGGTTTGATGATGGCATTCGCCCGAGGGGTCTCAATCACCAACCCTTCACTGCCGTTATACTCCCAGCTGCGGACCGGAATATCGAGCATCATGAACGTCTGTTCAATGATGGGGCGAATCCGGAGTGCCTGATCCTCATTCGTGAAGGTTACATAAGTAAAATTCTCGTTGGGGGAAATTACGTTCCCGGTAAGATCGGCAACCTGCTGTGAATCGTACAGCACCACCCGGCGGGACTTCACAAGCTCGTCCAGCGTGCTCTCAAACAGCGCCATGCTTGTGACACCTGCAGCTTGAAGACGATCCAGTTGTTCACTGATGAAATCTTGCGGATGAGCCTGATACGCAGATATGTCAACCAAATCGCGATAATTAAACACCAATTCTACATTTTTGGATGTTGTTTCTGTCTGCAGTCGGTCATATCCAACCGGCAGGGCAGCTGCCACGCCAAGAACAACCAGAATCCACAGCCACTTCCGGGCTGCCGTGTTCCAGCGTTTCCATTTCTGAACCACTAAAGTACCTCCTCATCGAACCACAGGGACCCCTCGCCTCATCGCTTCCGCAATGTTCAGCAAGGAAGTCCCATCGTTCTCATTCACTGATGATCATTTCATTCCATTAACCGTCGACCCGGGCCATAACCTCGTCCCGCAGCGACTCGATCTTACGCTCGGCATCCTCCAGCGATGCTCCGCGGACGGCAAAGTATACTTTGATCTTCGGCTCCGTGCCGGAAGGTCTGAGGCAGAACCATGATCCGTCCTCCAGCATATATTTCAGCACATTTTCTTTCGGCAGCCCGTCCAGCCCTTGTGAATAATCAAGCACCTTCTCGACCGCAAGCCCAGCCACCTGCTGTGGCGGCTGACTGCGCCAGTCCGCCATTTTGGCCTGAATCTGTGCGAGACCATCCTTACCCTTCAGCGTGCGCGACTCCAGACTTTCAAGGAAAAATCCGAACTGCTCGTACAGCTCCTGCAGCACATCATACAAGGTCTTGCCCTGAGCCTTGTAGTAAGCTGCCGCTTCACAGATCAGCATGGATGCAAGCACTGCATCCTTATCACGGGCGTAGTTGCCAGCCAGGTAGCCGTAGCTCTCCTCATACCCGAACAAGTACGTATAATCGCCGGTCTGCTCGAACTGTGTCATTTTCTCCCCGATATATTTAAATCCGGTTAGCGTATTGAAGATGGTTGCCCCGTAATGCTCGGCAATCGCCGCCCCCATCTCGCTGGTCACAATCGTTTTGATGACGGCGCCGTTATGAGGCAGCTTACCCGTTTCCTTCAACTGACTCAGCAGATAGTGAATCATAATCGCTCCGGATTGATTGCCAGTCAGAACGACGTACTCCCCTTTGCCATTCTTCACGACCGCTCCCATCCGGTCAGCGTCCGGGTCCGTTCCGATCAGAATGTCGGCCTGAATCTCCTCGCCAACCTTCATGGCCAGCGTGAAGGCTTCGCGCTCCTCCGGGTTCGGGGACTTCACAGTCGGAAATCCGCCATCCGGCTGCTCCTGCTCCTTCACCACATGCACATGCTTGAATCCGATCGTCTCCAGCACCTGCCGCACCGGCATATTGCCTGTCCCGTGCAGCGGGGTGAACACGATTGTGAAATCGTCTGCCAGCTTGGAGGCAATCAGCTCCCGATTGACGCTAACGCTGGCCACCGTATCAATAAACGCCCGATCCTCCGCTTCGCCGAGCCATACCAACAGGCCCTGCGCCTCGGCTTCCTCCCTCGACAATCGCCGAATGGCTGCAAAGGAGTCCACCTGCTGGATCAGAGCGATTACCCTCTCCGCCTCATGGGGCACCAGCTGCCCGCCTTCGCTGTTGTACACCTTGTATCCATTGTACTCCGGCGGATTATGGCTTGCCGTAATGACAATGCCTCCGGTCGCCCCCAGATGACGAACGCTGAAGGACAGCTGCGGCGTGGAACGAAGGGAAGGGTACAGCTTCGCTACAATGCCGTTGCCCGCCAATACGAGCGCCGCTTCCAGCGCAAATTCCGGCGAGAAGTGGCGGGAGTCATGCGCGATCACGACAGAAGGCTTGCCATCCGCATCCCCGTGAATTGCTTTAATGTATTCGGCCAAGCCTTGCGTGGCTCGTCCTACCGTATACTTGTTGATTCGATTGCTTCCTGCACCAATGACGCCACGCAGTCCGCCTGTACCAAATTCCAGATCGCGATAAAAGCGGTCCTCCAGCTCTGCCTGATCATTCTCCAATGCGCGAAGCTCGCTCTTGGTCTCCTCATCTACGTAGGGGTCGTTCAGCCAGCGCTGAACCGTTTCCATTGATTTTGGACTTATCATTGTCATGAACAAAGTCTCCTCCTTCGACCAACAAGAGTGATGATGGAATTACTCCTTATCCGCCAGCGCGAACATAATCTCGCCTTCGGCAACCACGCGGCCGTCTACGGTAGCCGTCGCTTTTCCTTTTCCGATCATACCTTTAAGACGAACTATTTCAACTTCCAGGCGAAGCGTGTCTCCAGGAACAACTTGTCCACGGAAACGGAAGCCGTCCACCCCCGCAAGAAAGCCCAGCTTGCCCCGGTTGCTCTCTACGTTCAGAATCGCTACAGCACCGACCTGAGCCAGTGCCTCAACGATCAGCACACCCGGCATAACGGCATACTCAGGAAAATGTCCGACAAAAAAAGGCTCGTTAATCGTTACGTTTTTAATCCCGACGGCGCGTTTGCCATCCTCGATCTCCACAATTTTGTCCACCAGCAAAAATGGAGGGCGATGCGGAATAATCTCTTGAATTTGTTTAATGTTCAACACGGTATTTCCTCCTTCAGGAAGATGCAAAACATCACACCTGGACTTTTGCAAAATCCACCTTATGTACTTACCCGCCAGCGAGGGCGTTTGAAAAAAATATCGTTTCCTGCCTGATCCGAATAGGTTGTCAAAAGCAGCTCACAGGAACGTCTCGGGCTATCAAAAATCTCGAATTTCGACAGAATAAAAGAGCCTTGCATAAATTCACAGGTTTACGGAAAAAATGAGTAATATCCTTCATGACTGCAGACGTGAAGGTTAAGATAAGGGGCTTTCTCCTTCGACATTATTGTTCATGGGGAAGGCCCTTTTACCGCGCACTCATCCTCACCCGAAAGAATGCTAAGTCCCATCCCATTATACCGTTTAACCGAAAAAAAAGAAAACTCCCTTAAAGGGGAGTTTCTGTAAATTGCCATAAGGTTACCATATGCGGCGTGTCCACTGGAATCCATCCGGGGATCCGGACAGGCTCCACATCTCTTCACCTCCGTTACGGCGCGAAGATCAGATCATACACATGCCGCCACGTGCTCCATTCAAAAACCTCGCTGAGCTCCTGCTTGCCTAAAACAACATAGCCGAAGGTCATCCCTCCGAACAAGGCCATCACCATCAGCACCGGCACCATAATCCGAAGCGTGATTTTCCACCCGGATGTTCTCGGGCGGTTATTCTCCTTCGATTCACTCATGGGAAGCCCACCTACCCTCGCATTGTGTTGGCAAGGTTCATCATCGTATCGCTGGACGATAGCGCGCGTGCGGTCAGTTGATATGCCCGCTGCACTTCCATCATGCGGGTCATCTCATCCGCCATATTGACGTTGGACTGTTCAAGAAACCCGGAAGACACCGTGGAACGGCGCATGCCATCCGCAGGCGGTGCCAGATCGAACACATCCCCTTCCGCCAGGCCATTGCCGATCATATACAGATTGTCCTCCATCGGCACCAGACCATCCTGCCGCTGCAGCTCGACCAAGCGAAGCTGGCCAGCCTCCGTCCGGCCGGCAGCCGTTTCAACAAGGATCCGTCCCTCTTCATCCACCGCTACCTTGCCGTTATCCGGAATGGAGATCGTAGCATTGTTGGTGTTCAGCACCGGATTGCCCTTGGCATCCACAAGCAGCAGATTGCCATCGGCGGTTGGATCAGGCACCAGGTTAAAGCTGCCATCACGGGTATAACGCAGTTCGCCTCCGCTTCGCACGACAAACATCGCGTTGCCCTGGATCGCCAGATCGAGCGGATAGCCCGTCTCCAGAAGCTGGCCTTGCTCCATGCTCTGGGTGATTGAAGACAGCTTCATGCCATACCCGAGCGTGAAGCCCGGCGGCGTCGCCCGGCCCGGTCTGCTGAAATCCTGATGATGCCGCTGAACCTGGGTCAGAACATCCTCGAAGGACGCTTCCTTCTTCTTATAGCCGACTGTATTCTGATTGGCCAAATTGTCCGCGATCACATCCAGACGCTGCTGGAGGGTGTTCAGGGAGACCATGGCACTGATCATGGAGTTGTTCATCACTAACCTCCTGTTAGCTTACTTCAATGAAAGCTGCAACTATGCAGCTCCGCTATATTTCAAACGAGATGATCAGACTCTGCCGATTTCGTTGACCGCTTTCTCAAGTGACTTATCATAGAATTGAACCACCTTCTGGTTCGTTTCATAAGCACGTAAAGCGGCCATCAAATCTACCATCGCTTGTGCCGGATCCACATTCGAAGCCTCAATATACCCTTGGCGGATCACCGCATTGTCCTCGGCGGCGAGCCAGCGAACTTCGCTGCCATTCTGGTCTCTCAAGCGGAATACGCCTTCACCCTCCCGGATTAGCTGATGCGGCTGCTGCACAACGCTGATTCCGATCGTTGCATCCACATTTCCGTCCGCGTCCACGATTTGTCCTTGTTCATTCACTTTAAGGTTCGAGACCGGGCCTGTCAACACAATCGGGTTGTTATTGTTATCCAGCACCTGATAACCGCCGGAGGTGATCAGATTTCCTTCCGGACTGACGCGGAAGCTGCCATCTCTTGTGTATAAAACATCACCGTTTGCGTTCTGTACCGTGAAAAATCCTTCCGGACGGTAGACCACATCGCCATTCTCATTCACGTATTTGCCCGAAGCGTCAAAAAGATAATTCTCGCCGGTTGCCGGATTCAACAATTCGAGGCTGGTGACCAGCGCGAGATCCGTGGTCTTCCCGGTCTCCCGAAGCGCTCCTTGAAGATGCATCGAGATGCTCTCTTCGGCAAAAACGCCGGTGCTCATTCTTCCCACCTGACGGTTCGGATTCTGAGCGTTCCCCCCGATCATGGAGATCAGCATCTCCGGAAAGGTGCGCTGAACGCTGTTCACCTGCTTATATCCGTTCGTATTGATGTTGGCGATATTTTGGGTTACCGTATCGTGCCTGCGCTCCTGGGCGATCATCCCGGAAGCTGCATTATACAATCCTCTTATCATGGAGGCACTCCCTTCCAAATTCAAGGTCCATATCAACGATGCATATTGATGAATGATTATTTTATATATCGGAAGGTTAGAAGTTTTTCTTAACGACCTTGTCCAAATTATCAAGCATAATTCCCGTACCCTTTACCACACAGTGCATCGGATCCTCTGCAATGAGGACCGGTACCCGCAGCTCATCGGTCAAGAGCTCGTCCAGGCCGTGAAGCATCGCGCCTCCGCCTGTCAGAATGACACCGCGGTCAATAATATCCGCCGACAGCTCCGGCGGCGTGCGTTCCAGCACCGACTTGGCTGCTTGTACAATGGAGGACACCGGATCCCACAGCGCTTCCTGCACCTCTGACGAGGAAACCGTCACCGTCAGCGGCAGGCCCGAAACCATGTCCCGGCCCCGGATATCCATCTCCGCCTGGCGCCCGCCCGGACGAACCGTGCCGATCACAATTTTCAGATCCTCTGCTGTCCGTTCCCCGATCAACAATTTATATTTATGCTTGATGTACTTCGTGATCGCTTCGTCGAACTTGTCCCCTGCGATTTTAATCGAAGAGGCGGTGACGACATCGCCCATGGACAGGACGGCTACGTCTGTCGTGCCGCCCCCGATATCCACGACCATGTTACCGCTTGGCTGATAAATGTCCATGCCTGCTCCGATTGCTGCCGCCTTCGGCTCCTCTTCGAGGAAAACATCCCGGGCACCGCTGCGCTCAGCTGCCTCCCGAATCGACTTCTGCTCCACCGAGGTAATGTTCGTCGGTGCGCAGATCAGAATGCGGGGCCGGCTGTACCAGCTGCGTCCGCCTACGCGATCAATAAAGTACTTCAGCATGGCTTCTGTAATTTCGAAATCGGCGATGACCCCGTCCCTCAGCGGGCGGATCGCCGTAATGTTGCCAGGAGTTCGCCCGACCATACGCCGCGCCTCTTCTCCTACGGCAAGGACTCGTTTGGTGTCGGCCTCAATAGTGACTACGGAAGGTTCGTCAAGCACTACCCCCTTCCCTTTGACGTGAATAAGCACGTTTGCTGTCCCGAGATCGATTCCAATATCCTTGCTCAACATCATGAAAAGCCCCCAAAGTAATTATTTTATGGTAAAGAGTCTGTGTACACTGCGCCGGTTTCCGATTCTCGACAAAATCCTGCATTTCATGATGATCTTCGGCAAATCAGGTCCCATAATTCGATCCTATACCAGCTTTTAACATATCATACTTTAGGGGAGGGATTCAACGACAATCTAGCGACCTGAGCCCTAAAAAACTCAGGATTTTGCCGTAGCTACCGGCTCACGGTTGCTGCCGGTTTTTTTGTACTTGATCTTGGTCGCTTCTCCGCCTCGCAAATGACGGATGGACTTGTGGTACTCGAGAATGTGCTTTACCTGATCCGCCAGGTCCGGGTTAATCTCCGGCAGACGTTCGGTTAGATCCTTATGCACCGTGCTCTTCGACACGCCAAACTCTTTGGCAATTGTTCGAACCGTATGCCTCGTTTCCACGATACAGCGTCCGATCTTAATGGTCCGCTCTTTGATGTAATCGTGCACGCTCCCGCCTCCCTACTGTGTGGATAGTTTGGTACATTATATGAGGGGCATGACGGGATATTCGCGGTTTCACGGGCTGACAAGCTTGCCCGGGCCCATTTATTTTCCGGACATGCCGGGTCAGGGCTTGGACCACAACGCGAAAAACCAAGGCGGGGGAAGGGTTTTCAGCTTCGTCTGCAAATGAGCAAAGAAAAAGGCAGGAACCAAATGTTCCTGCCTGAATCATGTGCGCGGTGGGCGCATTTCGTTATGGAAGCAAGGACAAGCTTAGCGCTGCGGAAGCAGCTTCGAAGGGTTCACCAGGTTCCCGTTCTCATACACTTCAAAGTGTACGTGGTTGCCCAGGTCCTTCTCATACTCGCTGCGGCCAGCCATGGCGATCGCGTCGCCCTGCTTCACCTCAGCGCCTTGTTCAACCTTTACATCCGTCAAGCTTTGGTATACGGTCTTGAGCTCGCCCGGGTGGGTAATCTCAACCACGTAACCGTTGATTGGATGGTTCTCCACATGCGTTACTTTTCCGCTGAGCGCAGCTCTGACTTCGAAGGACTGATCGTCTTCCGTTCCCAGGTCAATGCCGAGGTTCGGACTGAACGTATCGTTGTATTGAACCATCGCTGCTTGATGCGTCTCCGGATCGCTTTCGTCAAAGAAAGGCTTCACGACGTTAACCGCTGCATCATCGGCTACCGGCCAGATCATATCCTCGGCATTGGCAACCACTTCAACAGCTTCGTTATTCTGACCTTCGGCTGCTGGATCAAGCTCTGAACCTGTGGCCGTGCTGGAAACCTCCGACGCGTTCTCTAGCGGCTTCAACTCTTTCTGGCTGGCGTCCTGGTAGACCCACACGAGGGTTAGTATAATTGCCGCTGCTGCTAAGTATGCTGCCGGGAACACCCACCGTTTGGACAACACTTTCTTCCATGAAGCCGGCGCTTGCGCCTGATCTCCCTGATTGGTTTTAGGAGCTTCTTCATGGGGTTTGGTATTTTTGTTCTGTTCATTCATTGGCTATCACCTCAGTAACCATTGTTACCGGGGCCAACTCTTTTATACGTATTTGACTATTATTTTTTTGAAGACAGAAGATTTGAAGATTTATCAAAAGAAATCCCCGTATAGTAGTGTGCCAATATCTCTTCGGCGGTACGCCCTTCCCGTGCCATTCCTTCGGCCCCATACTGGCTCATGCCTACGCCATGGCCATATCCGTAAGTGGTAATGATGACGTTCCCGCCCTCCACCTTCCAGCTGAACTGGCTGGAGCGCAGCCCGAGTCTCTCTCTTACTTCCCTGCCCGTGAATGTCTTCCCTCCGATTCTCACGTTCTCAATCCGTTTGCCTTGCGTATAAGATAGGATCTTGATGAAAGAAGAGGCTCCCTCTCCTCCTGCAGCGACGGGAACGGCTCCCTCGGACAGCCCGAGTTTCGATAGAAACTCCGCCCGGGGGATCGTCACCGTATCCTCATATTTAGGAGATATCTCTCGGTCCCAGGGACTCGCTACGCTCCGCAGGTAAGGAATCTCGTTCTTCCAATAATCCTCTGAATTTTCAGTATATCCGTTACTGGTCGAGAAAAAAGAAGCCGTGATCGGCTTTCCCTCATACGTCATGACCATGCCTTCGGTTTCTTTAACGGCCCGGGCGAGCTTGGCAAGCTCGGCTTCCTTGCCGGCGCCGGCCCATTCCTTGGTCAGGCGCTCGCTGGAGATGTAGGCCTGGTGACTGACCGTATCGGTCACCAGCGCCCGCTCGTCCGGCACGCCGCTGCGGTCGCCGGACGCGAGCCGCTGCACGATGTAAGTCCGTGCAGCGATGGCCTGCGCCTTGAGTGCCTCCAGCTGGAACTCGGCCGGCATCTCGGCGGCGAGCACGCCGACCAGGTACGTTTCCAGCGGGAGCTCCTCCACGGTGTCCGTCGCACTTAGGTAGACGGACACCACCGGTTCGTCCGCGCCGCTAGGCTCCGCGGACGGCAGCGGGGCCGGGCCCGGCGGGAGCGGCGCCTGCTTGTGGTTGCCGGGGTCAACCACAAGCAGCGGCAGCGCGAGCGCCAGGGCCAGCAGCACGGCCACCGCCCACAGGGCCGGGTGCACCCGCACCCGCCGCCCCGGGCGGGCGGCCGTGCCGCGCCGCGCAGCGAAGCCGCGGCGCCCGGCGCGCGAGGGCCGCGCACGGAACGTGCGGCCCCCGCGCGCGCGGGACGCGGCCAGCCGCCGCCGGCTGCGCCAGGCGCGGCGGCTCGGCCGCGAGGGGCGGGCCCGGCTGTGCCGCTGGCCCGCCGCCTGGGGCGGCATCCGCAGGAGCCGCCCCGGCCCGGCTCCCGGGCGGCGGCACGGCCGCCCGGGAGGCAGCGCCGGACATGCCGGAGGCGTCCGGCGTCCCCGCGGCGTCACGCGGCTGCGCCCGCGTGACTGCCGGCCCTCGCTCGCCTGCATGCTGATCGGCAGCCGGGTGCCCCGGCTGTGCAGCCTGCTCGCTCGGGAACCGCCACGTGAGCACATTTGCTCCCTGATCCTTCGACGTCTCCACGCGGCGGGCCTCAAGCTTCCTATCATCCGGTCCCACTCGCTGCGCTTCCTCCTGATGCAAGGCTACATGAATCCGATACTTCGAATCTTTCATCTGTCTTCCCTCCTGTGCAATTGCTGCATCCTGCCGTGACGGCTCGTTCTACTTATAATTATGGGGCCCGGCCATTTGATAGAACCTGTTTAAGAGAAAAGTAGATGACCTTAAGTAGATGACTTGAAATAGATACCTATATCCTCAGTTTGGGAACGCTCCTCGATATATATTCCATAAACAATGTGCGAGGGATGGGTTGTAGAAGGGATGCGGCGATGGAGTAACCCGGGTAAGGCGCCCCGGAGCGAAATGCGGCTGGTCGAACGGGTGCGGCAGAAGGGAGCCATTCGAGCAATTAGGGGATAAAGACAACAGCACTTCATCGTTGACCAATCGTCATTTAAGAAAGAAGGCTCGGCATACGCCGGCATCAATGCCGCATATGCATCGAGAAGGCCAAAGGAACCTTCCTGGATGTAACAACTACAATAAAATCCCCATTCACTCTGCTCAGGCAGCATGATCGGGGCCTACGCGCTTCACCACGATGACTTTGTACGATTTATCGTATAAGGTCTATACGGAATCCCAGGATGACAAGCAACTTATACGATCCATCATACAAATATGCTCGTCACCCCATCCAACCCTCCGATTTTGTGCGCCAAATCGTACAAACCCAGCCATTTCATCGAGTATAAGTGAGTTTTGTACGACATATCATACAAATCACCCCAGGTTATTGGGAGACAACGGACCCCCATGGTACTTCACCCTCAGCTTATAATATCTGTCCTTCATCTGTACTGCACAAATCATATATGTACAAAAAAAGCCCTGCCGCAAGCGGCAGAGCTTCTCTCACTTCAGTAATAAATAAAATAACGAACCGGATTTATACCCAGGTTGGCTGTACTTTCAAGACCGGTGTGTCCTTGACTTCGACAGGAGTCGACGGCGACACTGGCTTCGGTGCTTCATCCGCCGAAATCCGCCAAATATCGGCACCAAGCCCCGACAGCTTCTCGGCCAGGTCCACGTAACCGCGGTCAATATGATGCACACCGCTAACTTCCGTCGTACCTTCAGCTACGAGACCAGCCAGAATAAGCGCCGCACCGGCGCGCAAGTCTGTTGCGCACACCTTCGCGCCCTGCAGCTTGCTTCCGCCCGTCACGATCGCAGATCGGCCTTCTACCTTGATCTCCGCATTCATCAGCTGGAATTCATCCACATGCATGAACCGGTTCTCAAACACCGTTTCCGTCACGACACTTGTACCTTCGGATACAAGCAGCAGCGCCATCATCTGAGACTGCATATCCGTAGGGAATCCTGGATAAGGGAGTGTCTTCACATCCACGGACTTGAGCGGCTTGTCGGCAATGACGCGAATTCCGTTCTCATCCGGCAGGACAGTGACTCCCATCTCCTCCATTTTGGAAATGACAGGTCCCAGGTGATCGGCAATAGCGCCTTCGACATAGACGTCTCCGCCCGTAATGGCCGCAGCGGCCATGAAGGTGCCTGCTTCAATCCGGTCAGGAATGACGTTATGCTGAACACCGTGCAGCTGCTCAACCCCTTCGATTCGGATGACCCCGGTACCGGCGCCGCGAACTTTGGCTCCCATCGCATTGAGGTAATTGGCCAAATCGACAATTTCCGGCTCTTTCGCCGCATTTTCGATCGTGGTTACCCCTTCAGCCAATGTGGCTGCCATCATAATATTTTCAGTGGCTCCTACGCTGGCAACATCCAAGTAGATCTTCGCCCCGCGCAGTCTGCCATTACTCTTCGCCTCTATATATCCCTGGCCCAGACTGATGTCAGCACCGAGTGCCTCAAACCCCTTCAAATGCTGATCAATCGGTCTTGTACCAATTGCGCATCCGCCCGGAAGGGAAATTCGTGTTTGGCCACAACGCGCCAGCAAAGGCCCCATAACCAGAAAAGATGCCCGCATCTTGCGCACCCATTCGTAAGGCGCCTCACAGGATGTTATGTGCTCTGCATTAACACGTATCACTTCGCCCTCGTATGTAATGCCCGCACCGAGTGACTCTAACACTTTGCTGATTGTAATTACATCGTCAAGAGGAGGTGCGTCCATAATAACACTTTCCCCTACTTCCCCTAAGAGAGAGGCAGCGATGATCGGAAGAACAGAATTTTTTGCTCCGCTGACTTTGACGCTTCCGGTCAGTCTTTTGCCACCGCGGACGATAAATTTGCTCATCATGGTTCCCTCCGCGTCCATATTTTTCCTTTTATTCAATAAGTTGAGTAGTTCATTGCTAAATCACTAAGCTTCATCATATCACCGATGAATTAAGCTGTACAAGCGTTTTTTGAACTATTTACGATTCATGGAACCATGCGCCCGTGAAACGCCTGTTATTCGCAGTTTAGGTTGTGAGCGGATGCCATTCATTTCCACGGCTGCCCCCTAAAGCCCAACTGTTCCGGGTGAACGCCATAGTCCCGAAGTCACACGGTTTCGTTCCCCAGACCTTATCCTTGTTTTCAGTGTTAACATAATAAAATACGTTTATTCGACATCTTCTCTTAGCAGCCTAACAGAGATATAACCATTTGCTTGCCAATTCAAACATGACGATAATCGTCCTTATTCACACGAAACAGCAGCGTCATGATGCTCGCTCCGGATCACCTTTTAGCCTCACGGTTCCATGCCATTTATGATCAGGCTCACGGCCCACATAAGTATGTCGAGTATTTAATGCGGTAAACCCGCTAAAATATATATCGGATCATTTGGCTCCAAGTAATATAGTCAATCAGGAATTGGGCGACAAAACGCCCAAGTACCACGGCCAGCAGCACATGAAGCAGCTTGCCTTGCGGACCTTTGGGATTTCGAACGACCAAATCCAGCTTTACTTGCTGCAGAGCCCACCATGCCAGCGCTATACAGACCAATGATACAATAATGGATATCAGTCCATTCACACCCACAGTGTTCATAACCGAATTTCCAAGGATATCCTCGCGCATACTCCTCCCTCCATCTCGTACAGTTTCAGCCCTTAAGGGCCCGACTCTTCTATAATACTTGGCAAGTCGCCAAGAATCCAGACCTTTCTACACTCCATTTCCTCGGAAATAATTAAATTCCCTTAATAATTCAAGAAACTTGTCATAAAATACAATATGTATCATCTGGGCTTTTGGTTCAAACGTTTTTTTATACTACGCTCGCTAGCCCCCTTATGTCGTTGACGGGCGCTTCCCTACAGCAAAGCACTGCGCGCTCGATGGGGTCTGTCAGCTCCCTTTGCAGCTCTCGCCTTTTTCAGCTCTGCTTTTATTATGTTTATCCGGTATTCATTCTCTGCTGCTAACAAAAAGCCGACCCTACAGGGCCGGCTTTCCGTTATGCTTCTTCTCCATTACAATTGTGCAGACACCACCTGAATGGTGCCAAAAGCAGGCACAGCGCCGGTCAACAGCGCAGCCACCAGAAGCCGAGGCACAACCAGGGTGAGACTGTTGTTGCCTGGAATAACATAGGTTTGAACAGGCGCGTTGACACTGGTGATCACGAGCGCAACATCAAATTCAGACAAGTTGTTCACCGTTACAGCCGCATCCGCGCCTCCATTCAGATTTTCATAGTATGACTTGCCAACATTAGGGGCCAGCGAGAACACTTGCAGTGGAAGAAGTACAGCCATCTGTGATTCCTCCCTTCCTCTTAGATAGAATATTCTATGCTATGACTCTAGTAAGTGGAATGGTAGATATCATAGGAGATTCGCACATTTAAGAGAATAAGAGATTGATATCTTTGATTCCCCACTTAGGTTCCCTTCTTAGACCTCAAACTTCTATTATATATAGCAAAACCATATGTACTTGACGACTCATCTTGCAGGAGTAATCCGTAGGCTAGAGGGCTGATCGCAATGCTGCGATGAGGTCGATGAGGTCCGGATACAGAGGAACGGTTCGATCATTAAGGCATTGTTTCCGCAGGAAATGCTTCCTGATGGAAATCTAGCACGGAACTTAAACATAGAGTATCCTCCTCCCCACAAAAAAAGACAGCAGTCCGCTTTCGCAGAAACTGCTGCCTTGGTGATGTTAGTGCTTGGTGTTGCCGGAAATTTTGATCCGGTTCATCGCTCTTTGCAGAGCCAGCTCTGCACGGCGATGGTCGATTTCGTCCTGTCTGCCTTTGGCATTCAGACGGGTCTGTGCTCTCTCCTTCGCGGCTTCCGCGCGCTCCAGATCGATTTCGTCAGCCTTCTCGGCGCTTTCGGCAAGAATAACAACCTTCTCCTTGCGCACCTCGATAAATCCGCCCTGAACGGCAAACGGCTGTCTGTTATTCCCGATCTTGACATAAACGGGTGCTATCTGAAGCGGTGTAACAAACGGGATGTGGCCAGGCAAAATACCCAGTTCCCCTTCCACACCGCGAACCGTAACCCCATTAACCTGTTCCGAGTACACAACACGGTCCGGCGTTACGATTTCCAACAAAAAGGTGCTCACTTCCATCCCTCCTAACCGTTATCCGCGAAAAACTCGCGTACAGGCCTAATCAAGCCGCACGGGTACGGTCAACCGAACACAATAGTGTCAGATTACAATGTTTTTGCTTTTTCAACTGCCTCTTCGATCGTACCTACGAACAGGAAGGCTGCTTCAGGAAGATGGTCATACTTTCCTTCCAGGATTTCCTTGAAGCTGCGTACCGTTTCTTTAACCGGCACGTATTTACCAGGAATACCGTTAAACGCTTCGGCAACGTGGAATGGCTGGGACAGGAAACGTTGTACACGACGTGCGCGAGCAACGATCGCTTTGTCTTCCTCACTCAGCTCGTCCATACCGAGGATCGCAATGATATCCTGAAGCTCGTTATAACGGGCGAGAATCTGTTTCACGCCTTGAGCAACGTTGTAATGCTCTTCGCCTACCACTTCCGGTGTCAGGATACGGGATGAAGATGCCAGCGGGTCAACGGCAGGGTAAATCCCCATCTCGGAAATTTTACGCTCCAGGTTTGTTGTCGCATCCAAGTGAGCGAACGTTGTTGCAGGAGCCGGATCCGTATAGTCATCCGCAGGTACGTAAATCGCCTGAATGGATGTAACCGATCCTTTTTTAGTGGAAGTAATCCGCTCTTGCAGACGACCCATCTCACTAGCCAGCGTTGGCTGGTAACCTACCGCGGAAGGCATACGTCCGAGAAGTGCGGACACTTCGGAGCCTGCTTGTGTGAAACGGAAGATGTTGTCGATAAACAGAAGCACGTCCTTGCCTTCTTGATCGCGGAAATATTCCGCCATCGTCAAGCCGGTCAATGCTACGCGAAGACGCGCGCCCGGAGGCTCGTTCATCTGTCCGAACACCATCGCGGTTTTGCTGATAACGCCGGAATCGCTCATCTCATGGTACAAGTCGTTTCCTTCACGAGTACGCTCGCCTACGCCCGCAAATACGGAAATACCGCCATGCTCCTGTGCGATATTGTTAATCAGTTCCTGAATTGTTACGGTTTTACCTACACCGGCACCACCGAACAGACCGATTTTACCACCCTTTTGGTACGGAGCCAGCAGGTCGATAACCTTGATACCTGTTTCAAGCATTTCTGCTTGCGTAGAAAGCTCATCATAAGCAGGAGCTTCACGGTGGATCGGTTCGTTGATCTCAGCTACAACATCCCCTGCATTATCGATAGGCTCGCCAAGCACGTTAAATACACGGCCCAGCGTTGGAGCGCCAACCGGCACCGTAATCGGAGCGCCAAGGTCAACAGCTTCCATGCCGCGAACGAGACCGTCCGTCGAAGACATCGCGATACAACGAACCAGATTGTCTCCCAGGTGGTTGGCTACTTCAAGAGTCAGGTTTATGGGGCGATCGCCTTCCGAGCTTACTTTGATGGCGTTAAAAATCTCGGGAAGATGACCGCGTTCAAATTCAATGTCAACAACAGCGCCTGTAATGCTGACAACGCGTCCTTTTTTCATGTTAACGTATTCCCTCCTACACGCTCACCTCTCTAGGCGGCGAACGATCTTCTTAGCGCGGCCATAACCTCAGCCGCATATCCGTTATAAACAAATTTTCAGTGCAATTATTGCTGAGCATTCGCCCCAGCGACGATCTCGGAGATTTCCTGCGTAATCGCTGCCTGACGCGCACGGTTGTAAGTCAGCGTCAGCTCGGAGATCAGCTTGCTGGCGTTCTTCGTAGCCGCTCCCATAGCCGTCATCTTCGCTCCCAATTCGCTTGCTTTTGCATTCAGCATTGCGCTGAAAATGAGGGTTTCCGCATATTTTGGAAGAAGCACCTCAAGCACTCTTTCCGGGGAAGGCTCATATTCATAGCTTGCCGCGGAGTCACCGCCGCCAATGTTCTCCATTGGAAGCAGCTGGTCCACTTGAGGGTCCTGCGTCAAGGCATTGACAAAGCGGTTATAGCATACAAACAGCTCGTCAATCTCTCCACGCTCGTACTGCCCCACGGCCGCATTAGCAATGGACTTGATATCCCCGAACGTCGGGCTGTCCGACAGGTCGGTAAGCTCCTCTACAACCGGCATTTCACGACGGCGGAAATAATCGCGCCCTTTGCGCCCGATCACAAAGATCGCATACTCGTCTTTGGATTGATGACGCTCGGAAATGAAATTGTACACTTTACGCAAAATGTTGGAGTTCGACGCACCGGCAAGACCGCGGTCAGACGTAATAACCAGGTAACCGGTCTTTTTGACTTCGCGCTTCTCCAGCATAGGGTGGCTAATGCCTTGCGTACCGGCTGCAATGCTGGAAACCACTTCCTTCAGCTTATCTGAATACGGCAGAGCGGCCGTTGCCTTCTCCTGCGCTCTTCTCAGCTTCGCGGCGGCGACCATCTCCATTGCCTTGGTGATCTGTTTGGTGTTCTGGATGCTCTTGATTTGCCGTTTAATATCACGTAAGCCTCTTGCCATGTTTTCACCACCTTAAAACTTTGGCTGAGCCAAAGTTACTTCGTAAGCATTTGCTTAGCTTTGGCAAAGCCAAAGCTAACTTCGTAAGCATTAGCTTAACTTTGGCTGAGCCAAAGCTACTTCGCAAATCTATCAATTCTGTCGCTGGCAATGCAGCCACCGTTATATTCCATATGATGAAAGAGGATACCGGACTTCAAGGCCCGGCTCCCCTCCTAAAGTGTGCCCGAGGAGCTTACACCGAAGCGGCAAAGCCCTTCTTGAATTGTTCGATCGCAGCTTTCAGCGCCTCTTCATTTTCAGAAGTCAGGTCCTTCGTATCTGTGATCGATTGCAGGATTTCCGGTTTGTTGCCTTCCACAAACTCCAGGAATTCCTTCTCGAAGCGGCGAACGTCGGCAACTTCGATGTCATCGAGGTAGCCTCTGACTGCGGTGTACAGGCTGACAACCTGCTGTTCAACCGACAGCGGCTGGTTTACGCCCTGCTTCAGGATCTCCATCAGCTTCGAACCGCGGTTCAGACGAGCCAGCGTCGATTTATCCAGGTCGGACCCGAACTGGGAGAACGCTTGAAGCTCACGATATTGCGCCAGGTCGAGCTTCAGACCGCCGGCAACCTTCTTCATCGCCTTGATCTGTGCGGAACCGCCGACACGGGATACGGAAATACCTACGTTAACCGCCGGACGCTGACCTGCATAGAACAGATCGGACTCCAGGAAGATCTGACCGTCGGTAATCGAAATTACGTTTGTCGGGATATATGCGGATACGTCGGAAGCCTGTGTTTCAATGAACGGCAGCGCCGTCAACGAACCACCGCCAAGCTCATCGCTAAGCTTCGCAGCACGCTCCAGCAAACGGGAATGCAGATAGAATACGTCACCCGGATAAGCCTCACGGCCCGGAGGACGACGGAGAAGCAAGGACAGCTCACGATAAGCTGCTGCTTGTTTCGACAAGTCATCGTAGATGATGAGCGCATGCTCACCTTTAAACATGAAATATTCACCCATCGCGCAGCCCGCATATGGTGCGATGTATTGCAGTGGAGCTGGCTCGGAAGCCGATGCTGTAACGACGATGGTATACTCAAGTGCTCCGTGACGACGAAGTGTTTCCACTACTTGAGCTACCGTGGATTGTTTCTGACCAATCGCAACGTAGATACATTTCACGCCACTGCCCTTTTGGTTCAGAATCGTATCGATGGCGATGGAGGTTTTACCAGTTTGACGGTCCCCGATGATAAGCTCACGCTGTCCGCGGCCAATCGGAACCATCGCATCAATCGCTTTAATCCCGGTCTGCATTGGCTCATGTACCGATTTACGATCGATAACGCCAGGAGCCGCGCTTTCTACCGGACGGAACGCTGCCGCCTCAATCGGGCCTTTGCCATCAAGCGGTTGTCCGAGCGGATTGACGACGCGGCCGAGCAGAGCTTCCCCTACTGGAACCTCCATAATCCGTCCGGTACGTTTAACCTGATCGCCCTCTTTAATGTCAGAGTAAGGACCGAGGATAACGACACCGACATTGCTTTCCTCAAGGTTCAGTGCAAGACCGAACACGCCGCTCTGGAATTCCAGGAGTTCCCCGGACATCGCATTCTCCAGGCCGTAAACGCGAGCAATACCGTCACTAACTTGAATCACCGTTCCCACTTCAGAAACCGCGATATCGGATTTATATTCCTCAATTTGACTTTTAATTAAAGTGCTAATTTCTTCAGGTCTGATGCTCAACATTTTCACCCCTATCTACTTTGCTCGTCTATTAAAAGACTTTTCAAGACGTTCCAGCTTCCCTGCGAGACTGCCGTCGTACAGCTTGTCGCCGATAACCACTTTCAGTCCGCCGAGCAAGCCTTTGTCAACAACGTTGTTCACGCGGATTTTCTTGTTCGCGACCGTTCCGAATTCGGCAGCCACCTGTTCCTTCTCCGAATCATTGAGCGGGTAGGTCGAATATACGACAGCATCCGCGAATCCAAGAGCTTCACCCTGAATCTTCACATAGCTGTTCAATAATTCGGCGAACAATTCCGTGCGCCCTTTGTCCAGAAGCAGTTCCAGTGTGCTCAGCACCGGTTGGGATACTTTGCCCTCCAGTGCCTGCTTAAGAACGTTTACCTTCACGGACTGGGGAATATTCGGAGTAGCGATGAATTTCTGGATGTCGCCATCTCCCTCGATGGCAGAGACGATCGCCCGCAATTCCTCTTCTACTTCCAGCCCCTTCTGCTGCTGAGCCGCCACTTCGAACAGCGCTCGCGCATACCGCTTGGCTGCTACTGTATTTTGGCTCATGATCTGCCTCCTACCTCTTTAAGGTATTGGTCGACCAACTGTTCCTGGGCCTCATCGGTTTTCACTTCGCGTTCGATCAGCTTGGATGCGATCTTCACAGATACGCTGCCAAGCTCGCCGCGGAGTTCTTCAACCGCTTTGTTCTTCTCATTCTCAATATCGCGAACGGCTTCGGCTTTCAAGCGAACCGTTTCTTCCTTAGCTTGCTCGATAAGCTGCTCAGCCTGCTTGTTGCTGGTCTGTCTCGAACGCTCGATAATTTCGTGAGCCTCCTGCCGAGCCTGATCCAGCGCCTTCTTCTGCTCTTCGACATACAATGCCGCCTGCTTACGCGTCTCCGCGGCCTCATTCATCTGATTCATCACCAGTTCACGGCGCTGCTCCATAATGGCGAACAATTTGCTGAACGCATATTTGTGAAGCAGAAAGTATAGGATGGCAAATGCTACGATCGAGATTAAAATATTCTCCCAAAGTACCTCCATGGATTAAGCTCACTCCTTTCCGTTAATGCGCGTACTGTTCTTAACAAAACGAAGGCGCGGATGGCATCGGCCCTCCCCGCCAAACCGTTGTATATTTATTAAGAAAACATGATCAAGAAAGCAATAACGGTAGCAGCGAGTGGTACTACCTCGACGATACCAACACCGATAAACATCGTTGTTTGAAGCGGACCACGAGCCTCTGGCTGACGAGCGATGGATTCTACTGTTCTGCTCACGATCATACCGTTACCCAAACCTGCGCCAAGTGCGCCCAAACCTACTGCAATAGCTGCTGCTAAAAATTCCATTGATAAATATCCTCCTTATACATTTACAAAATTATAGTTACTATAATATATCTCTTTCGAAGTACCGATAAAAGATCAGGTAATCCGTTGGAGTTTATTAATGTGCTGCTTCTTCGTGAATCGTAGTCTGTGCGATGTAAACCATCGTCAGAATTGTGAAAATGAAGGCCTGAAGGGCACCGACAAAGATACTGAACCCTTGCCATACAGCCAGGAACGGAATCCCGAGGATCCCCATTTTCAAAATCACCGTAATGAGCACCTCACCGGCAAAGATGTTTGCAAACAAACGGATGGCCAGCGCGACCGGCTTCGCCAGGTTCTCGATGATGTTCAGCGGCAGGAAAATCGGAAACGGCTCCAGATAGTGCTTCAGGTAATGCTTGCGGTTCAGCTTCAATCCGAGATAGTTCATCAGAATAAAGACGATGATCGCAAGCCCTGCTGTAATCGAGATGTCCGCTGTCGGCGATTTCCACCAAAGAACGTGGGCCATATAGCCGTCATGAAGATTCCTTGTTGCTTCAATCGTCTTGCCAAACACTTCGAAGTTCGCAGGCAAGTCCGTGATGATGGCAAATGGCAACCCTAGCAGGTTAGCTACGAAGATAAACAGGATCAAGGTTAGACCAAGCGATATGTACCCCTTCCCCTTCTTCAAATCCATAGCACTCGCTACGATGCCTTGCACAAATTCCACGACCCACTCCATAAAGTTCTGCAATTTGGAAGGGTTTTCGACAGATAGATTACGAACGGCCAGCCGCACTAACACAAACACGATGGTACATGTTACAAACAGCATTATGACGGCCGACAGATCGAGATGGAATCCGCCAAATTTTATGATCGGTGATTCATGCATGAAATTGTATTCACCCCTTTCCAATTAGCGCTGATCATTTCTTGTTCCTCAAGCTAACAATAATGCTGACTGGAATGGTCAACAACTGGGGGATAAACAGCCCTGCAATAGTTGCACCCAGAGACACCTGGTCCAGTCTGGCAGCAAGCATTACAACCAAGAAAGCAATACAAAGTCTTGTGACAAATCCAAAGCCCAGCCTTCTGTGATCCTGGTTCACAGCCATGTCAGCAATCTGTCTGATCTTGACGGACAGGTAGCGGACATTGAACAGGCCGCCAACGACCCCGAGAGTCAGACCGGCAAATACCGACTGTAGATTCGGGTACAGCGCCCATCCCAACAGGAAGGCGGATAAGCACAGCAGCACAGTCCTGGTTACGGCATTCACAATGGATGTCGTCAAATCATTCACTTTGTGCCCCCAAGAAACTTTTTAATGAGAAGAGCGATATTCAAAATCCCCAAAAACAGTCCCGTCACGGTTCCAACAGCGAGCCAAGCTCTGGGCCCGTCCAACTGCAGCATCAGCCATCTGCCGACAAAAAAACCGACAACAATGTAAGCGGCCAGCATGCCACCGGCCCCGCTAATATAGAGCGCTATCAACCAAGGGCTATCTTGACTTCTCGGATTTTTCATATGAACCTCTAATCCCAACTCATTTTACTTAACATAACAAGCGTTTGTCAATGAATCGATTTGCCGGATTTATGGTGAAAAACAGGCGTTTTATGCAGCCGGAACTACATAAAACGCCGCAATAACCGTACAGTTCAACTGTATGCTGTCAACTTTGCGGTCAGAATGCAGCCAATAATTACTTTGTGAACATTCTGTGAAATTCTTCCGGACGATCCTTTCGAACCCCGAAATGGTGCAAAATCGCATTGACAATTCGTTCGGAAGCGCGTCCATCGCCGTAAGGGTTCGCTGCCTTGCTCATCTCGTTGTACAGCTCCTGATCGCTCAGCAATGCCTTCGTACGTCCATAGACATCCTCCTCATTCGTACCCACCAGCTCCAGCGTGCCGGCATCGATGCCTTCCGGACGCTCAGTCGTGTCACGCAGCACCAGAACCGGCACGCCGAATGAAGGCGCCTCCTCCTGCATTCCGCCGGAATCCGTGACAATCAGATGGGTGTGCGCATAGATGTTATGGAAATCCACAACGTCCAGCGGCTCGATCAGCTTGATGCGCGGGTGGCCGCCCAGAATCTCATGTGCGGGCTCCTTCACCGCAGGGCTCGGATGGACCGGATACACAATAGCGATATCCTCAAACTCGTCGGCAATCCGCTTGATCGCCCGGAAAATGTTGCGGTGCGGCTCCCCTTGGGATTCCCGGCGATGAGCGGTCATCAGCACAAGCCGTTTCCCTTCGGCCCATTCCAGAACAGGGTGGGTATAGTCCTGCCGTACGGTATATTGAAACACATCCGTCACCGTATTGCCTGTGATGTAAATGCTTGACTCTTTCTTGTTCTCTTTACGAAGATTGCCAGCAGACCATTCGGTTGGCGCGAAATGAATATCGGCAAGCACGCCCGTGAGCTGGCGGTTCATCTCTTCCGGATAAGGAGACAGCTTGTTCCACGTTCTGAGGCCGGCCTCCACATGCCCGACTTGAATTTGCTGCAGGAACGCGGCATAGCTTGCCAGGAACGTCGTGAGCGTGTCACCGTGGACAAGTACAATATCCGGCTTCGCTTCCTTCAGAACCGGCTCCAGGCCCTCCAGAACGCGAACGGTGATCTCATTCAGCGTCTGACGGTCCTTCATCACGTCCAAATCGTAGTCCGGCACAATCTTGAATACGTCCAGTACCTGATCAAGCATCTGCCGATGCTGGGCGGTCACACACACGATGGATTCAATATGATCCGGGTGACGCTGCAGCTCGAGAATGAGCGGCGCCATTTTGATCGCTTCCGGACGAACGCCGAAGATCGTCATTACTTTTATCTTTGACATGCTTCGATTTCCCCCTCTGTATACATGCTAGGCCTGGTTCTACTCTAAGCGTATATTCCAGGCCATTGGTCATTATCATTATCTACTTCGTGCCGTACAGGCGGTCTCCGGCATCGCCGAGACCCGGTACGATATAACCGTGATCGTTCAGTCCCTCGTCCAGCGCAGCAACATAGATATCCACATCCGGATGCGCATCATGCACCGCCTTAACGCCTTCCGGCGCGGCTACAAGATTCATCATCTTGATCTGGGTGCAGCCCCGCTTCTTCAGCACGTCGATCGCCGCAATCGCAGAGCCGCCGGTCGCCAGCATCGGATCGATCACAATCAGCTCGCGCTCGGTCACATCGGTTGGCAGTTTGGTGTAATATTCAACCGGCTTGAGGGTTTCGGGATCGCGGAACAGCCCGACATGTCCGACTTTGGCCGCTGGAAGAAGCTTCACAACGCCGTCAAGCATGCCAAGACCCGCGCGGAGAATCGGGATCAAGCCCAGCATTCTTCCTGAAATGACCTTGCCTTCCGTTTCGGCTACCGGTGTCTGTACCGATATCGTCTCAAGAGGAACCTCCCTCGTAATCTCGTAAGCCATCAAAGTGGCGACTTCATCAACCAGTTCACGAAAATCTTTCGTGTTGGTGCGCATATCGCGTATAAAAGTCAGTTTGTGTTGAATCAATGGGTGATCACATATCACCAATTTTCCCATTTCAGGTCCCTCCGGTTTAATCCAAATGTTATTACAGGATTTGCTTAATCCTCATCAAATATGGGCAAAAAACAGCGTAAGCTCCATAAATCTTGTCTATTATATCATTCCCATTCGCGATTTTACACCTGCACAAGTCATGTTTCTTCATCGTTCACCAAAGGCTGCGGAGGGCGGCAGCCGGGCCGGGCTTCCTTACTAGGATTTCCAGATCTCAGCAGAATGATGCCAGGGCGCACCTATGCATTGGCCGTGCTGATTTTTGGTCTGTCCCCCTTTCATTCTTGCAGTATATGTTGGGATAAAAGAGAACGATATGCAGCTCATCCACATATCCGCGATTCTCCAGCTATTTTCCGCATAAAAACAGCCCCATCTTCCCAAACGGGAAGATGAGGCCTCATTCGATTCTACATTGACCGGTGTATAATTAATATTTCATGTCCGCATACAATGGATATTGCTCGGTCAGCTCCGCAACCATCTTGCTCGCTTTCTCAAGCGTAGCTTCATCCTTCGGCGCTCTGAGCGTCATAGCAATGATTTTGCCGATCGCAGCCATCGCCTTCTCGTCCATGCCGCGCGAAGTGACCGCTGGCGTACCGATCCGGATGCCGCTTGTGACAAACGGGCTTGTCGGGTCAAACGGAATGGCGTTCTTGTTGACGGTGATGCCAACGGAATCCAGCACCTTCTCCGCATCCTTGCCTGTGATGTCCAGGTTGCGGGTATCCACAAGCATCAGATGGTTATCCGTGCCGCCGGAGACGATGTTCAGACCTTCCTCCGTGAGCGTGTCAGCCAGCACTTTGGCATTCTTCACCACTTGCTCGGCATAGGTCTTGAAGGACGGGGACAGCGCCTCGCCGAGAGCTACCGCTTTGGATGCAATGACATGCATGAGCGGACCGCCCTGGCTTCCCGGGAACACCGCTTTATCAATCGCCTGCGCCCACGGCTGTTTGCACAGAATCATGCCGCCGCGCGGGCCGCGAAGCGTTTTATGCGTGGTCGTTGTTACAAAATGGGCATGAGGAACCGGGCTTGGATGAACACCTGCAGCTACCAGACCTGCAATATGAGCCATGTCAACCATGAACAGGGCACCCACGTCATTCGCGATGGAAGCCAGCGCTTCAAAATCAATAATGCGCGGGTATGCGCTCGCTCCGGCAACAATCAGGCGCGGACGGTGCTTGAAAGCCGCTTTGCGCACTTCATCATAATCGATGAGGAACGTATCCTCTTGCACGCCATAAGCCACGAAATTGTACAGCACACCCGATGCGTTCACAGGGCTGCCGTGAGTCAGGTGACCGCCGTGGGCCAGATTCATCCCGAGCACGGTATCGCCTGGATTAAGCGCCGCCAGATATACCGCCATATTGGCCTGAGCTCCGGAATGCGGCTGCACATTGGCATGATCCGCACCGAACAATTGCTTGGCACGATCGCGCGCAATATCCTCTACGATATCCACGCGCTCGCATCCGCCGTAATAGCGTTTGCCAGGATACCCTTCCGCATATTTATTGGTCAGCACCGAGCCCATCGCTTCCATAACCGCCTCGCTGACAATGTTCTCCGAGGCAATCAGCTCGATATTGCTGCGCTGACGCTTCAGCTCCAGGTCCATCGCTTCCAGCACCGCTGGGTCATTCTTCCGCAAGTGTTCCATCATGATTCGAATCCTCCCATATTGTAGATTATTGTGTCCGCACCTCATGTCAGGCGCAGCTGTACACCAAGCGTCTCATCGAATTAATCACAAAGGGCCGAGCCGCCCTCAGACTCCAATTGGTACACCGCCCGCTGGCCGCCGATCAGCTTCGGCCGGGAATAGGCCGCGTTCACACGCGCCTCGCCGATATACCTCAGACTCGGGCGGAAGGGCACCGCCACACTCCGCAGATGCATGCCGATCAAGGTTTCGCCGATATCGATGCCCGCATGGGCCTCCATCCGCTCCGCGAGACAAGGATCGTTCAGCTTCCGGTAGGCGTAGGCCGCCATTGAGCCGCCAGCTCCGGGAACCGGCACCGCAGCCACTTCATTCAGGCCCAGCGTCTCCAGCAGCTCACGCTCCATGACCAGCGCCCGGTTCAGATGCTCGCAGCATTGAAAGGCCACTGCGAAACCGAACGCCGCCTGGACTTCCGCGATGCCCTGATACAGTGCCTCCGCCGTCTCCACCGCACCGCCGGTGCCGATTCGCCGACCAGCCACCTCGCTGGTGCTCGCACCGACCACCAGCACTTTGCCCGGACCCAGCTTCGCCGCCTCGGCCAATTCCCGGACGATGGCCGCTGTCTGTTCGCTGAAAGAAATGTTCGAAGATGTACTCAAGTCGATCGTCTCCTTTCATACCGCTGATCTGCCGGACAAGCAGCTGCGCACAAGCCCCCAAACCTATAAGGGATGCGATTCAGCGCCCTGCTCGATTCCGTCACCGGACGATTAACGCTTCAAATACCGCTCTTCAATCGCCTTGATCTTGTCAACACGGCCCACATGACGCTCGCCATGACTGAATTCCGTAGTCAGCCAGGCGGTGACGATCTCTGCTGCCAGACCCGGACCGATGACTCGCTCCCCGAGCGCCAGCACATTGCTGTCATTATGCTCGCGGGTCGCCTTGGCGGAGAATACGTCATGCGTCAATGCGCACCGGATGCCAGGCACTTTGTTGGCAGCAATGCTCATGCCAATTCCTGTTCCGCATATCAATATCCCCCGATCCGCCTCGCCCGATACGACTTTCTCGCAGACCGGAAGCGCGTAGTCCGGATAATCGACGGAATCCGTGCAGCCGCATCCGAGATCGATGACCTCATGCCCGAGACCGGTAATGACGCTGGCAATTTCCTCTCTCAAGCGAATCCCAGCATGATCTGTTCCGAGTGCTACCTTCATCTATGAATAACCCCCTCATTCATGTTCGCTTTTGCGACTAAGCTTGTTTCATTATACCGCAATTTCCGCGCAAAAGACGAAAAAAGAGCAGTCAGCACACCGATAGTGTACTAAATGCTCTTTGCCCAGGCGACCGGCCGTATCATCCGATGCTCCATCGTGGTTTCATCCACTTCGTCGCCAGTTACACCGGATCTTTAGGTTCCCCTTCATCTTAAAGCAATTGCAGATGAAAGGCAAGCGCCTTTTGCGCGATGCCCTGATGATAAACCAGACTGCTTTCGCGCCTCAGGCGCCTGACAACATTTCATAAATAAGGCCCCAAATAAACCTCACCGCCACCATCACGCATCTTTAACAATAAACAAAAAAATGTAGGGCCTGATGAGAACGCAGGATGAGACGAACATCCGATGATCGGATCAAGCCCGATTCTGGTCCGAGGACGCCAGCTTGTCCAGCAGCCGGAATATAGCGGTGCGGATTTCCGCAGCTGTCGCTTCATACTCTTCTCGGGATCCGCCGAACGGATCGGAGATGTCAAAGCTCGGTATGCGCTGCCGCAGCTCGATCAGCCGCTCCCTGTCCGCGTCGCTGATGTCATTGCCCAGCGATTTGGCAAGCTCCATCGACACGTACAGGCTGTCCTGTTCCTTCAGATCGCCGAGCACCCGCTCGTCATTTTCCACATATTCCTTAAGGGTATAAGTCTTGTCCGCAGCATCAGGGAACTGGCGGATCGCATACTGCTTATGGGACTGCGTTAACGTGAGCACCAAGTCCGCCCAATTGACCAGTTCGCCCGTGAGCGGCTTGGAATAGAATTGATCGTGAATATCCTGGTCCTTCAGCACCGATTCCGCATGCCGTGATATCGGCATCCCTTCTACCGCCGCAACGCCGGCAGAGCGAACCTCAAGCTCGATTCCACGCTGCTTGGCCAGCTTGCGCAGCAACCCTTCGGCCATGGGACTACGGCACGTATTCCCGGTGCAGACGAATAAAATATGTTTCACGACCCCCACCTCCCGAAGTATCTATTACCCAGTATTCTATCAAAAGATAAACATCAAACCAAACACAAACAAAATAATGCCCCCGAGCATCTCGCCATACTCGCTCAGTCTGCCGCTTACCTGCCGTCCCACTGTCAGTCCAAGCACGGACATCAGCCCGCCAACGGCGCCGAAGCTGAGCGCAATCAGCACCATATCGTTGACAACCATCCCGAGCGAGAGGCCGACGGAAAACGAATCCATGCTGACGCTGAGGGAGAACAGCAGCATTCCGAACCAGGCGGTAGGCTTCATCACTTGTCCGCCGCCGCGGAAGGCATTATAGATCATATGCATCCCAAGCAGAGCCAGCAGCCCGCCCGCTGCCAACCCGGTCACCTGACCGAGCAGCAGGCCCATATAGCGGCCAGCCATCATCCCGAGCATTGGCAAAATCATGTGGAACACGGCAATTAGCAGGCTGGTCATCAAGACATGCCTCCACCGGATTCCTCTCATGCCCATGCCGATGCCCAGCGAGAAGGCGTCAAGCCCAAGCGCAAACGCCATCATGAGTATTGTCGCAAGCTGTCCCGAATGGACAGATGCCATCTGCATGCCGATTCCCCCAAGTTCTGTGGTCTTGTACACCTTATGCGGACAAGGGGGAAAAGATGCCTGGAAAGGCGCTGCAGCGGCCCGCCCGCGTTATCGGGCCATAGCACAACCATGCATGCGCCGATACGCGGCTTGCGCCTACAGCCGCTCATGACGGCTGCGCCTTGACTGGCGCCGCGCAGATTAAGACGCGGGGCAATCGTCGTATGGACAAGCTGCCCGAGCGGCAGCTTGTCCATACCTGCGGCGCCTTAATGATATGCGGCGCAGGCAGAGGCGTGAGGCAGGGCGGGGCGTTCAATCCGTATGGATGACATGATGCCCCGCCGCCTTCAGCAGCCGGTTCATGACGGCTGCGCCAAGCCCTTGCTCCGGGCATGCCTCGGCGACGATGAAGGTGACCCCTTCATCGTCGAACCGGCGCAGCCCGGCGTACAGCCGGCGGGCGGCTTCCTCCGGTGCCGCCGCACTGCCGAGCGAGACGGCTACGCCGGCGCGGAAGCGACCGATGTGCTCGTCGTACGACAGCACACCGGTCACCTCCCCGCGCCGCGCCGCTGCCTCGAGCTCGGCCGCCATGCGGGACGCCACGGCATCGGCGTCCCGGCCCTGCACCACGCACATCGCGCCCTTCGGCGCATAGTGCGTGTACTTCATGCCCGGCGAGCGCGGCGCCGGGCTCTCCAGCGACCCGGCCTGCGCTAGCGCCGGGTCGCGCTGCACGCTTGCCGCCACTGCGGCAAGCTGCTCCTCCGTGACGCCGCCGGGACGAAGCACCGTCACGGCACCGTCCGGGCCGGCCTGCACCACCGTCGACTCGACGCCGACCCCGGCGGGGCCGCCGTCGACCACGCCGTCAATCCGGCCGGCCAAATCCACAAGCACATGCTCGGCCAGCGTCGGGCTCGGCCGACCCGAGCGGTTGGCGCTCGGCGCAGCGAGCGGACATCCGGCAGCGCTGATCAGCGCCAGCGCTACCGGATGGTCCGGCATGCGGACCGCCACCGTGTCCAGCCCGGCCGTCACCCGCGGGGAGACGGCCCCCTCCTTCACGGGCAGCACCAGCGTCAGCGGGCCCGGCCAGAATGCGTCCATCAAGGCGCGCTCCGTCTCATTGACTCCCGTCACCAGCGCTTCGAGCTGGGACCGGTCCGAAATGTGCACGATCAGCGGATTGTCCGACGGACGGCCTTTAGCTGCGAATACGTTCTCCACCGCCTGCGTGTTTCTTGCATCTGCGCCGAGCCCATATACCGTCTCGGTCGGAAACGCCACAATTCCGCCATGCGCGAGCGTTTGCCCCGCTTCTTCCAGCTTCACTCGCAGCACAGCCGCCTTCTCTAACGATTGAGTCAAACGGCTCGCAGCCACGCCCGTCTCCTGCTCCGTCACCGACCTGATGTGCCACACCAGGGTGTCTATCCCGCGTTCAAGCTCCTCCCTGGCAAGCAAGCGTTCCTTGTTGTCCATATCCCGATCTTTATTGATATTCATGAGCACATCCCATGCCTTCTAGTATATTCATTCAATCCGAAAGTTCGATCTGAAAGCTACCGCTCCATAATAAAAAGCGCTTTGATTCTTCAAGCCCGGCCAAACCCAAGATAACGTTGGCGCGCCCAAGAGAAAGCACTCTTTCCGATCAAGTGTATCATACCATACCAGGATTGAAAATATCGCCCCTACCACCCCGCCATATTCCCTCCAGCCCTTGGAAACCTAAGTCTCCCGGTACCGATACCTTGCACGGTCCAGTCAAGCGACGCTGAAGCATCAACATCAGGAATCTCACATTCATCCAAACAAACCCGACACCCAATTCCACAATCCGAGAAACATATCCACCAGGAAAAAACGCACTTCCGGTTCGCTCGCGCTCGCATGGACCAGTGTCTCCGTGGACGCTGACGCTTCCGCCGATGCGGAAGCCGTGCTGACAGACGCCGCTGGAGCCGGCTGAGCTGCAGCATCGCCGCTGCCCCCGTCGATAAAGCAAAGCGGTGGAAACAAGACGCACCACCAGTTCTGTCCACGTCCCTCTCCCAGCGTAATGCGAACCGCGTCATAATCTCCTGCCGGGTAGATGGTTCCCCCATACATCTTGGTCGGAAACGGCACCACGCCGAGCTCCACATGATAGCCATAGCTCAATCCGCGCTTGGCAAGCTCTTCTCCTACAAGTTTGTGGATCTCAGGCAAGTGCTTTTGCGTCAGCGCCTTGGCCTCCTCCAGGCTTTGCGGATCGTCGAGCTGCATGACCCACAGCTGCATCTGCTCGATCACCGCGTCTCGAATTTCTCTCTTCACAAGCTGGTCAGCCGGGCTATCCGAATTAGCCAGAATGCGCAGCCGGATCGACTCCTGCGGAATCGGTCCGCCTACCACCGAGGCGTCGATTCTTTGACCTTCCCACACCATCATAACCATGAACATACTGGATAATAGCAGCATGATTTTCTTAACAACAATACGAAGAGTCTCTTGATTATTTGCCAGCATCCTGATCGCCTCTCTCATCGTTAATCTATGATGCTACCAGTATGTCCGCTCGGCAAAGATATAAACGTAGAATCTAGCATTATTTAGTATTTTCCGGAGCCCCGTTCCGCGGATTCCAGTATTGTTTTTTTACCTTTGCACCATTATCCCTTTTGTTCAGGAAGAAAGGATGGGATTCATTTGGGGAGAAAAAGCATGGATTTGCTCGCGCAAAGACGCTAGATGTCAGAAAAAAGGGCAACGAAAGAACTCGCGGTCGCGGCTGAACAGGGCACCAGACTTAAAAGAAAACAGCCTATGACTCAATGTGATTATTTTCACTTTCACCTGTTTTTACTTACCTTGATCTTATTGATCCACTTGATCTGATAGAGGTACTTTATCTAATTGATCTATTGTATCTCATTGATCTACTGTACCTGATTAATCTACTGTATCTGATTGACCTACTATACCTGATTGATCTTCTGTATCTGATTAACCTACTATACCTGATTGATCTTCTGTATCTCATTGATCTACTGTACCTGATTAATCTACTGTATCTGATTGACCTACTGTATCTGATTGACCTACTGTATCTGATTGACCTACTGTACCTGATTAATCTACTGTATCTGATTGACCTACTGTACCTGATTAATCTACTGTATCTCATTGATCTACTGTACCTGATTAATCTACTGTATCTGATTGACCTACTATACCTGATTGATCTTCTGTATCTGATTCGTCTACTGTATTTGATTGGTATACGATTTCATTTTTTGTATATTTTATCTATTCTGTAAGCTTTGTCTGTTTTGCAAGCTATTTTATCTATTTATCTAACCTTAGCTTTCTTCTACTCTGCTTGCTTTGTCCACTCTACTTGCTTTGTTTACTCCGCTCCTTTGTCTGATCTACTTGCTCTCTGCTCTGCTTCTTTGTCTGATCTACTTGCTCTGCTGATCTACTTGCTCTGCTACTCTGCTTCCTTGTCTCATTGCTAGATTAGTCTGTTTTGTTTGTTTCTTCCCTGCTGCCTGATCGAACGGGATAATCATGCAAAGCCAACGGAACACGAATATGGATCTGCCGCCCCGTGTTGAAAGTACGGGCCATGCTGTGGACGTCACCTGCTCGATTCGAGACAAAAAAGAATCGCCCAAGGGATCTCCCTTGGACGACTCTGAATAACCGCACACGCCCTCCGGCGTTTCACAACTCTCCGCCGAACCGACGCGGTGGCCATGCACAAAGCTGTTTGATCGATGCTATGCTATGCCTCTCTCGTCCGGGTAGCGGCGGGCCGCACCGCATGCGGGTCCGGCATATCCTCTTCCACCTCTTGGCCGTGGAGTTTCACACTCATCGCCACACCAATACTCGCCATATTAATCAACAACGACGTACCCCCATAGCTGATGAACGGGAGGGTAATCCCGGTCAGCGGCATCAGACCGATAAACATGCCGATGTTCTCGAAGATTTGGTATATGAACATGGCAATGATCCCGACAATAAGGTAGGGGCCAGCCCTGTTCTTGCATTCGAGCGCAATCAGAATCATGCGATGAATCAGAATGAAATAAAGCAGGAGCAGCACAGAGGAGCCGATAAATCCGTACTCCTCGGCGATCTGAACAAAGATCGAATCCGAGTACGCATACGGTATGAAATTCCTCTGTACATAACCGCCTTCCATATAGCCCGCTCCACTCAGCCCGCCGGATGAAATCGCCAGCTTGGCATTGCGGGTATGGTAGACGGTATCCGACGGCGCTTCCTCAGGGAGCAGCCAGGAATCCAGCCGAGCCATCCAGTGCGATTTCAACAGTTTAGATTCCACCAGCTCATCATGGAAGTGGATATACGCCTGCGTACCGCCGAAGGCGCCGCCGAGCAGCACCACGGCCCCGATGAGAGCGTGGGTGTATTTAATATTGCCAATCCACAACAGCCCTACCAGGATTACAAAATAACTCAGCGCATTCCCGAGGTCATTCTGAACCATCACCAGCGCAAACGGTAAGAAGGCAATCATGCCGATCGGGACGACATCGCTCCAGAACTTGAGATGCGGCTTCTTTCTTTTGTGATAAAGCACAAAGGACAAGAAAATAATGAGCACCAGCTTAAACAACTCCGCAGGCTGCACACTTAATGTCCCGATGTAGATCCATCCCTGGGCACCGTTAAGGTCCTTCCCGATAAAAATAACCAATACGAGCGTAATCAGTCCGCCACCATAAATGTACCAAGCATATTTGATAAGCAGCCGGAAATCGACCAGACTCATGCCAAAAAAAGCGATGAAGCCAACAATATAAAACTTAATCATCGAGATGTGAGATCCATCCAACTTAGTGTCTTTGGTGACACTGTATATGGAGGTGAGACTGACAACCATCAGGATGAGCAGCACAAACACGATTAAATAATCGATTTTCTTTATTTTTTCCCAAAAGTAATTCAACATGACCTCGGTCCTCCCGTACCGGAGCTGTGCCCCCGCTGTGCCTTACAGTTCATAAACTATGCGCACGGCCAAAAAGTTTGCCCTCTGCGATTGCGCCCATCACAAACAGGAGCTTGTATCGCCCAATCTAAAGCTCGCAAGAAACACGGCGACTGTTCAGGCGGGCGATTATCTGCAGAAACTGCGCATTTCATCCATCTCAAAAAGGCTGTACCCGAAGTCTTCGCTTCCCGAGTTCATCACTTGCAGTTATATGAACAGATCAGATATCACGCCAGACCTATGCGTATTGCGCACCTCTGAGGCTGCGGCCGGGATTCGTTCTTCCCGCCCATCGCTCGCGCATGTCTGCACGTGAAACCCACCGTCATTTATTTTAAAAGAAAAACCCCCTGAATACAATTAACGGGCGATTCCCAGAACATGCCTGTCGATCCCGGCCAAGTCCGGTACGGTCACAATTTCATCCCAATGACCGGCGCGGCGCAGCAGCTTAGCTACATCGGCGGCCTGGCCCATGCCAAGCTCGAACGCAATCAGCCGCGGCGGCGCTGCCAGCAGCGGAAGCTGCGCCATCATAATCCGATACGGCGCCAGGCCGTCCGGGCCGCCATCGAGGGCCGTTCGCGGTTCGAAGTCCCGCACCTCCGGCTGAAGCCCATGTATATCCTCTGCCGGAATATACGGCGGGTTGGACACGACGATATCCGGCGCCATGCCCGTAAATGGCTCCAGCAGGTTACCCTGCCGAAATTCCACGGCCGCGTTAAGCTGCTGGGCATTCCGGGCCGCAACCCGGAGCGCCTCAGGCGAGATATCGCTGGCCAGCACCTGCCATCCCGGGGCCTCAAGCGTCAGCGTCACCGCAATCGCCCCGCTGCCTGTGCCGATGTCCGCCGCGAGAAGGCGCTCGCCATCGCGGGGAGCAAGGCTCGCCCCGTGCTGCAGCACCGCTTCGACCAGCAGCTCCGTCTCCGGTCTCGGAATGAGCACGGCCGGCGTCACTTGAAACGCCCGCCCGTAGAACTCCTGCTCCCCCATAATATATTGGGCGGGCTCTCCGCTGCCCTTGCGGGAGACCACTTCCTCCCACAGCTCGCGGCGCTCAGCCGGAAACGGCTCCGTCAGCGCCATATAGTAGGCTGAACCGGTGAGGCCAAGCACATATTCCAGGAGCAGCTGGGCATTGCGCTGGGGCTCCTGCACACCGCAGCTGTCTAAAAAAGAAGAAGCCTCCACAAAGGCTTCCCTTATGCTGCGCTCCGGCGTCATAACAAATGATATCCGCTCCAAAGCGTTATACTCCTTTTTCCATCGATTCCGCCTGTTCCGCAAGCGTCAGGGCCGAAACGATTTCTTCGATTTCGCCGTTCATCACTTGATCCAGCTTGTGCAGCGTGAGTCCAATCCGGTGGTCCGTGACCCGGCTTTGCGGGAAATTGTAGGTCCGAATGCGCTCGCTTCGGTCCCCGGTACCCACCTTGCTCTTGCGCTCGCCGGCATACTTCGCTTCTTCCTCCTGGCGCATCATGTCGTAGATGCGGGCGCGCAATACCTGCAGCGCCTTCTCCTTGTTGGAGTTCTGCGACTTGCCATCCTGGCACGTCGCCACGATGCCTGTCGGAATATGTGTTACGCGCACCGCCGACTTGGTAGTGTTGACGGACTGTCCGCCCGCTCCGCTGGAGCAGAACGTATCCACGCGAATATCTTTATCCAGAATTTCGATGTCCACTTCCTCCGCTTCCGGCATGACAGCTACCGTGGAGGTGGAGGTATGAATACGGCCGCCCGATTCCGTTGTAGGAATGCGCTGCACGCGATGGGCACCGCTCTCGAATTTCATTTTGCTATAGGCGCCGCGGCCATTAATCATGAAGATGACTTCCTTGAACCCGCCGAGGTCGTTCATGCTGGCATCCAGCACTTCAACCTTCCAGCCCTGCGAATCCGCATAGCGTGTGTACATCCGGTATAGGTCGGAAGCGAACAGAGCCGCTTCATCACCGCCAGCAGCACCGCGAATCTCCACAATGACGTTTTTATCATCGTTTGGATCCTTCGGCAGCAGCAGAACCCGGATTTTCTCTTCCAGCGACTGCTGGCGGGAGGTGAGTTCCTCGATCTCCATCTTGACCATGTCACGCATTTCATCGTCCAGCTTCTCGCCAAGCATCATCTTGGCGGCATCCAGCTCTTCGATAACATTCTTATATTCAACATAAGCCTCATAAGCAGGCTGCAGATCAGATTGTTCTTTGGAATAGTCCCTCAGCTTCTTTGCATCGCTTGCAACATCAGGGTCACACAGCAGCTCGCTCAGCTTCTCGTAACGATCCGCCAGGGATTGCAATCGGTCCAGCACAGGAATTCACCTCACTACGTAATATTCCTCAATTATTAGTAAACTTCCACACTTGTAAACAGCATACCGCCACTTTATCTCCTTTACAGGTTGGTACAGTGGCAGACGACTTTTTATTATAACAAGGAAACAGCGCTTTGACTAGATAGGTCTGCCCACTTATAAGACGCAGGCCACACTAGGAGAAGGCAGATAATGAGCATAGAAGAAGACCACGGCTCATGCACACGAAGGTACAGAGAGCTGTGGCCTGCGGCTTTACATGATCTACACATTAAAGCGGAAGTGCATGACATCTCCATCATTTACTACATATTCTTTACCTTCGAGACGAAGCTGGCCGCGTTCCTTCGCAGCGTTCATCGAACCGGCGGCAACCAGGTCCTCATAGGATACAACTTCGGCCCGGATAAATCCGCGCTCAAAGTCACTGTGAATGACGCCCGCTGCCTGCGGCGCTTTCGTGCCTTTGCGGATCGTCCACGCGCGAACCTCCTGCACCCCAGCTGTAAAGTAGGTATACAGGCCAAGCAGGCTGTACGCTGCCTTGATCAGGCGGTTCAGGCCGGATTCTTCAAGCCCCAGCTCCTCGAGGAACATCGCTTTGTCTTCGCCTTCGAGCTCGGCGATCTCGGCTTCAACCTTGGCGCTGATCGGGACGACAGCCGCGTTCTCAGCTGCTGCGAATTCCCTCACCTGCTGCACATATGGGTTGTTGTCGGCATCATTAACGCCGTCCTCACTTAAGTTTGCCGCATACAGCACCGGCTTCAGCGTCAGCAGATGAAGATCGCGCACCACCAGCTTCTCCTCATCGGTCAGCTCCACGCTGCGAGCCGGCTGGTCGTTGTACAAGGCTTCCTTCAGCCGCTCAAGCAGCTCCAGTTCCTGGGCAAACTGCTTGTTGCCGCCCTTCATGTTCTTCTTCGTCCGGTCAATCCGTTTCTCGACACTGTCCAGATCTGCGAGAATCAGTTCCAGATTGATCGTCTGGATGTCACTGACCGGGTTCACCTTGCCGTCAACATGCGTAATGTTCTCGTCCTCGAAACATCTTACAACATGGACGATCGCATCCACTTCACGAATGTGGGCAAGAAATTTGTTCCCGAGCCCTTCGCCTTTGCTTGCGCCGCGGACGAGGCCGGCAATATCGACAAATTCAAAAGCGGTCGGTACGGTTTTGTTCGGTTGAACAAGCTCTGTCAGCTTATCCAGACGCTCATCCGGAACCTCAACCACCCCGACGTTCGGGTCAATGGTACAGAACGGATAGTTCGCCGACTCGGCACCTGCTTGCGTAATAGCGTTAAACAATGTGGATTTGCCGACGTTCGGCAAACCAACGATCCCAGCTTTCAAAGCCATTTATGTGACAACTCCTTATCGGTTATACTCTGAACCATCCGATCCCATGGCCATAATGCTCGGGGCGGCGGAATCAGATGCTACGGTATTTCGAATCTCTAATCCTGCGCTATTCACGCCGAATGGATTAACGTTCACTCATAATCTCACTCATTATAGCAGATCGTTCATAGAGTTCAAACCATAATATCCCCGCACCCGCAGGGCTGCTTCCAAGTCCGTTCTGCCCTGGGGCAGATCCCGTTCCATCTTGGGAAGATCTCCGTATCTATCTTGAGCGGATCTCTGTTCCATCTATATCCTCATCAGGCGCGTCGTCGCCTGGAGCTCAGCAATGGAAGCTGCCCCGATGCCAAACATGGCCGTTCGCAGCTCCAGCTCGACCTGGGCGAGCCGCTCATCCAGCGCCGCCTCGGACGATACCGCGGCTCCCAGCAGCCCGCGGCCAAAGCCCGCCAGATCGGCGCCAAGCGCGATGGCTTTGGCCGCGTCCACGCCGCTGCCAACCCCGCCGCTGCCGATAAGAGGGCAGTCCGGTGCTGCGGCCTTCACTTCCCGGATGCATTCGGCGGTCGGGTTGCCCCAATCCGCGAAGGCCTCGGCCGCTGCGCGCCGGACCGGATCATGGCTGCGGAACTTCTCGACCTGGCTCCAGGAAGTTCCGCCTGCTCCGGCTACGTCGATAAACGCCGCGCCCGCATCCAGCAGCAGCCGGGCCGTCTCGCCATCGATCCCCCAGCCGACTTCCTTGAAGCCGACCGGGACGTCCAGCTTCCGGCACAGCTCCTCGATCCGAACCAGCAAATTGCCAAAGCGGGTGTTGCCTTCCGGCTGGAACACCTCCTGCAGCCCGTTCAGATGGAGCACCAGCAAGTCGGCGCCCGCAATGTCCACCGCGCGGCGGCAGTCCTCCACACCGAAGCCGTAATTGAGCTGCACAGCACCGAGGTTGGCGAAGACAGGCACGCTCGGCGCGCGATCCCTGACGCGGAAGGTAGCAGCGAGCTCCTCCTTCTCCACCGCGGCGCGCACCGAGCCGACGCCGAGCGCCCATCCCCGACGCTCGGCTGCTTCGGCCAGCCGCATATTGATCTCCCCTGTGGCTGCGCTGCCTCCGGTCATGGAACTGATCAAGAACGGAACGCGAACGGCATATCCAAGAAACCAGGTGCCGAGATCGATATCGTCAAAATCCACTTCAGGCAAGGCGGCATGGCGGAAGCGGTACCGTTCAAAGCCGGGCGTAACGCCCCGGGAGCCGACCTCTTCTTCCAGGCACAAGCGCACGTGCTCGATCTTTCGTTCACCGGTCGGGACCTCCGGCAGCAAAGGGCCGGTTCTTTTCTCAGGTACAGCTGTCGAGTCATGATGATTCAGGCTATCGCCTGCCTCGTTCCTTTTCCGTTCCAATTCCATTCCGTACCTCCTAATAAGTTAAAAATGTATCGTATCAAGCCGAAAGCTTGTCTCCTCGCAAAATTCCAGCGCCCATCATTATACATTGTCAACCGGACGCCCCTCATTGATGCAGATTTAGACTTGAACCTCCCGTCCTCCCTCGAAGGCGATTCTACAGCAGCGGTGACATCAGCCGGGCAGCAGATTCGAGAAGGCGGGTCACGATCCGTTTTTGCTTGGACTTGGTCCGGTCAATCAGGCTGGCATGCTCCAGGTCCTCAATATAGTCATCCACGATCTTCTGCACACTGTCCGTTTGAACGAGCAGCGCATTGACTTCAAAGTTCAAATGAAAACTGCGCATGTCCATATTGGCCGTGCCGATGGTGGCCACTTCGCCGTCTACGATCAGAAGCTTGGAATGCATAAAGCCTCGCTCATACGCATATACGCGCACGCCCGCGCTGAGCAGTGACGGAAAGTAGGAATGGGATGCCAGATACGGCAGCCATTTATCCGGTTTGGACGGAAACAGAATGCGCACATCCAGTCCGGACAACGCAGCTACCCGTAGCGCGGTTAGAATGTCATCGTCCGGTATAAAATACGGTGTAGCCAGCCACACCGATTTGCGTGCAGATACAATCATGGAGAAAAATATGTTCTTCAGCGCCCGGCGCTCGTTGTCCGGCCCGCTGGCGATAATCTGGACGGCCCCTCGGCCGTTCTCCGTCAGTTCGGGGG
The DNA here is from genome assembly GCF_038000405.1 of Paenibacillus sp. FSL M8-0334. Taxonomy (NCBI): domain Bacteria; kingdom Bacillati; phylum Bacillota; class Bacilli; order Caryophanales; family Paenibacillaceae; genus Paenibacillus; species Paenibacillus sp. FSL M8-0334. Next base: position 2,725,861 of record NZ_JBBOCH010000001.1, on the reverse strand, counting down.
AGAAATAGGCCTGGTCTGACAGCTGCTCGCCCGTCTCGTAATGCCAGTCCTGCAAAAAGACGACCTGCAGCGTCCGCACCGCCTCGCCTCGCACAAGCAGATGGGTATCGCGCCAGAAGCCAAACGTTTTGCTGCGGCTCAAATATTCATCGCCGACATTAAGTCCGCCAATAAAGCCGACACTGCCGTCAATCACGACGATTTTGCGGTGATTTCGGTAATTCACCCTGCTGGTGAAGAAGATCCATTTCGGGCTTCCGAAGACAGCGACTTGTACGCCGGCCTCCTTGAGCTCATTCAGGAAAGAGGGCGGCAGCTGCAAGCTGCCGACGGCATCAACCATGAAGCGGACAGCCACGCCAGCTCGTGCCTTGCGGATTAACAGCTGCTGAATCTGGGTGCCGATGGCGTCGGAACGATAAATGTAATATTCCATATGAATGTGATGCTTCGCTTGTTCAAGCTCCTGTAACAGCGTATTAAACGTTTCTTCGCCGTTGGTCAGAACTCGGGTATCACTAGCGAAAGACACCGGCGTGCGGGCAAGCCTTCTGGACAGCTGAAGGAGCTGATGATATTTCGGTTTAAAGGCAGGATGGTCAGGGGCCTGTCTGCGGGAAGCCTGACTTTCGTAAGCCAAGATGTCTCGTTGTGCTTTTTTATCATACTTTCTCCGTTTGAAGTAGTTTTGGCCAAACAGAAAATAGAACACGAGTCCGACAAGCGGCATGAGCGCCAGCAGCAGGATCCAAGCCATCGTGCTGGTCGGATGCCGATTCTCCATGAAGATCATGAAACCGATCGACACAACCGTCAGCGTGGAGAATATCCCGATCACGGTCCCGGTTGTTTTACCAAAAGCGTTGACCCCGAAATAATAGAACGCAAACAAAATGACGGATATTAAAACGGCCAGTATTCCCTTTCTCATCGTAAGATCCCCTTGTTTTTTTCTTTATCAGGATGATGTGTTCTTCATTCATTGCCTCAGCGGTTGAAATCCGGGACAAAGGCGAACGCTTGGCTTCGCCAGTCTCTCCCTTCCCCTTCGCTTCTGACCGTTATGATGTCTAGCACGGAGAATTGGGTTAAGCCAACTTTCTTATATCAAATATCGTCAAATCGAAATCCGCATGACAAATCATTATGATGCTTGTCACCCATATTCTACATGATCAGGTGCAGGAACTAAAGGACAGGCCGCTCGGCCTCGCTGTCAAATATGAAGAACAGAAACGTTCTCGTCCTTCATTGACAAATCTAACATACCCTGTTATAACTTGAGCTAACGACCGTTAGTTAGGGGGCTTCGCCATGAGTGCAGACAATATTAAACAAGCAGCGCTTGTCCATTTTGCCCGGGACGGGTATGAAGGTGCATCGCTGAAATCGATCGCCGATGATTGCGGGATCAAGAAACCGTCGATCTATGCGCATTTCTCCAGTAAAGAGCACCTGTTTCTGCAGGTGCTGCAAGACGTATTCGAGCAGCAGGAGCGGAAGATCGACGCGTTCTTCGCCTCTTGCGCCGACCAGCCGCTGGAGGAGCAGCTGCGGGGATTTCTCGACAGCCGCCAGGCCGCGTATGAGCTGGATGATGAGACCCGATTTTTTTTACGGATGTCCTTTTTTCCGCCAAGCTCCCTGTACGTGGAAGTAATGGAGGAGATGGTGTACCCCTTCATCGGGCGGCAGGAAGACATGGTGACCCGATTATTGGACAAAGGCTGTCCTGCTCATGGCGATATCATCCACCACTCGCGCCAGGCGGCTATCGCGTACATTACACTGCTGGACGGCATTTATGTCGAGATTCTATATGGAGGCAAAGACCGTACGGCCCGGCGGATCGCGGCGGTATGGCCGGTCTATTGGTCAGGGGTCACGAAGGAATAGGCTTGCATTAAAGGAGAGAACCGATATGAACAGGAACTGGATTTATGTATTGCTTGCCGGCTTGATTGAAATCTTATGGGTTATCGGTTTGAAGCATGCCCAGCAGCTATGGGAGTGGGCCGCCGTGCTCGTTACGATTGTGCTCAGCTTTTATCTTATTATGAAGGCGGCTCAGCGGCTTCCGGTGGGTACCGTATACGCTGTCTTTACCGGCATCGGAACGGCGGGGACGGTGACGACGGAGATGCTGGCCTTTGGCGAGCCTTTTCGGCTATCGAAAATTATACTGATTGCAATCCTGCTGGCCGGTGTCATCGGCCTGAAGCTTGTGACGGATGAACAGCCGCAGCCTGCGAAAGGAGTGAGAAGCTGATATGGCATGGTTTGCGCTTATACTGGCCGGCGCCTGCGAAATTACAGGCGTGATCGGAATTCAGGGGGCCTCCCGCCGCAAGGGCTGGCCCTACGTGCTGCTGCTCTGCGTATCGTTCGCGGCCAGCTTCTCCCTGCTGTCTTATGCGATGAAAACCCTGCCTATGGGCACGGCGTATGCGATCTGGACAGGCATTGGAACGGTCGGCAGCGCCGCCGTGGGCATGCTGCTGTTCGGTGAGCCGAGAGAGTGGCGACGCCTGCTGTTTATCGCCATGATTCTGTGTGCTGCGGTAGGGCTCAAAATCATCACATAACTTGAGAAAACCAGGCCGCAGACCTAGAAGGCAGGCCTGTCTGCAGGGGCGCCCATGCGACATTTGTATTGGGCGTTCCTTTTTTGTATACTTATTTTGACCCGGCGGTCATTATAAAAACCAAGTAGTTTTGTATTGTGAGGTGAGCGTCTGATTGGTGGACAAAATGACAGAAAAAAGACAGCAGATTCTCATCACGGCCATGCAGCTGTTTTCTGCAAAAGGCTCCTCGATGACATCCATGCAGGAGATCGCGGAAGTATGCGGGATGTCAAAAGGAAGCCTGTACCTGCATTTTAAGTCCAAAGAGGAACTTGAGCGAAGCATTTACGACTATATTGCCAACCGGATCAAAGACGAGATATTAAGCATTGAGCAGGACCCGCTGCTGAGCCTGAAGGAGCAGCTGATCAAGCAGGTGGAAGTGCTGCTGATTCATTTTCTGGAGATTCGCGAGTTTCTCCTCAAGCAGTTCCATGATCAGTTGCCGCCTGGCAACACTCCATTTGATAAAGATCATTTTCATGATCAGCTCCAGAAGACGCTCGTGTGGTTCAACAATAAACTCAAGACGCTGTACGGGGCCGAAGCCGAGCCGTACACCATGGAGATTGCCATGTTCGTGTTGGGGATGCTGGGCTCTTATATCCGCTTTCTGTTCCTGCCGGGTTTTCACCTGAATGTGGGCAAGGCTGCCAACCATCTGATTCAGCTGATGGACGATATCGTTCACAGCATGCTGAACAGACGGCCTGAGCCGCTTGTGCCGCCGGATGTGCTCGTACAGTTTGACCGGATTTGCCTGGAAGACGAAGTGCAAGGGCCACGACATCCGCTGATCATTATCAGAGCGATGAAGCAGGAGCTCAAAGGACTGCCCGTTGACCCTCTGGTCAAAGAAGACGCAATGGAATCGCTTGGCATTATGGAGAAGGAACTGATCTCGATCCGACCAAGCCGGGCTGTTGTGAAAGGAATGCTTGCTAACTTGGACGGCATTGAAGGATTAGCCGATCTGCAGCGAGAGCTGAAGGAAACGATGAATACAATGCTGGATATCTATCTTGCACCAGGCTTTACGAAGCAAGCCAGCGATGTCTAACAAAGAAAAATAGAGCAGATTGAGAGGAGAGAACACCGACGAATGAAAGGAATCATTAACTTTTCGCTTCGTAATAAGTTTGCCATCTGGCTGTTGACGATAATCGTCAGCTTCGGCGGCTTATACAGCGGTCTCACCATGAAGCAGGAGACCATCCCGGACATTAACGTTCCCTTCCTGAGTGTTACGGCCATCTATCCCGGAGCAGCGCCTGAAGGTGTCGTCGAAGAAATATCGAAGCCGCTGGAAACCAGACTTCGGGGAATTGATGGCGTAAAAACCATCACCTCCACCTCGATGGAGAACGCAGCCAACCTGATTGTGGAGTTTGATTACGGCGCAAATCTGGACAACGCTACCGCTGCTGTTCGCGAAGCGCTTAGCGACATTCAGCTGCCGGAGGGGGCACAGCGCCCGACCATCTCCAGATTCAGCATGAGCTCGATGCCAGTCGTCTCGCTCAGCATTGCCAACAATGAAAGCATGAGCCTGGATGAATTAACCCGGATTACGGAGAATGAGATCGCGCCGCAGCTCGAAGATCTCGATGGCGTTGCCACGATTCAGGTAGCTGGCCAATACGTCAATGAAGTGCGGCTCAAATTCAAACAGGACGAAATGAATGAACTCGGACTTACGGAGGATACTGTCAGAGGCATTGTACAGGGGTCCTCGATCTATGCCCCGCTAGGTCTGTTTCAGATGGAAGGTTCCCAGAAAGCCGTTGCGGTTGACGGAGGCATCGTGGATCTGGATGATCTGAAGAACGTTGCCATCCCGGTAATTCCGAGCGGAGCTCCAGCTGCCCCTGGCGGCATGGCGCCTGATGCCGGAATGGGTGGCGCTCCAGGTGCAGGCGTTCCGGATGCAGGTGTTCCGGATGAGCTAGCCCTGGAAGAGCCGGGCACGGCCGATATGGATGCGGGTATTCCTGCCGGCATTCCTACCGTCAAGCTAAGCGATGTTGCCGACATTGAGGTGATCGGCACTTCCGAGTCCATCTCCCGGACGAACGGCAAGGAGTCGATCGGCATCCAGATCGTGAAAGCCAATGACGCCAACACCGTGGATGTCGTCAACCTCGTGAAAGATAAAGTCGAAGATTTGAAACAGGTCTATCCGGACATGGATCTGACCATCATGCTGGACCAGGGCAAGCCGATTGAGGATTCCGTCAAAACAATGCTGTCCAAAGCACTGTACGGAGCTCTGTTCGCTGTCCTGATCATTATGGTGTTCCTGCGGAATATCAGATCCACGATCATATCGATCATCTCCATCCCGCTGTCCCTGCTGATTGCTGTGCTGTGCCTGTGGCAGATGGATATTACCCTGAACATGATGTCCCTGGGCGCAATGACCGTTGCCATCGGGCGCGTCGTGGACGACTCGATCGTCGTTATCGAGAATATATACCGGCGAATGTCCCTGTCGACCGAGAAATTAAAAGGGCGGCAGCTCATTCTTGAAGCAACGCGTGAAATGTTTGTACCGATCATGTCCTCGACCATCGTCACCATCGCGGTGTTCCTGCCGCTCACCCTGGTCAGCGGCATGGTAGGCGAGCTGTTCATTCCGTTTGCTCTGACGATTGTATTCGCCCTGCTCGCTTCCCTCGTGGTTGCGATTACGCTGGTGCCAGCTATGGCTCACAGCCTCTTCCGCAAGGGGCTTAAGAATACGCATGATCATGAAGAGAAGCCGGGCGCCATGGCCCGCGGCTATCGCTCGATTCTGAAATGGTCCCTGAATCATAAAATCATTACGTTCGCCATGGCCGTTATTCTGCTGGTAGGCAGCGTATTGTTGACGCCGTTCCTGGGTGTCAGCTTCCTGCCGGAGCAGGAAGACAAGTATGTGATGGTTACGTATTCCCCGGAACCAGGCGTTCTGCTTGAAGATGTAGAAGAGCGTGCGCTGCAAGCGGAGAAATTCATTCTGGAGCAGCCACATATCGAGAAGATGCAATACTCAATCGGCGGCGGCGGTCCGCTTGGCATGGGCAGCTCCTCTGGCAATTCGGGCTTGTTCTATATTATGTATGAACCAGATACCCCGAATTTTGAAGACGTGAAGACCGGTCTGATCGAAGGCCTGGCCGAAATCGTACCGGAAGGCACCTGGGCTAATATGGATATGACCGGGGGCTTCGGCGGATCCCAGCTGACGGTGAACGTATTCGGCGACTCGCTGCAGCAGATCCGACCAGTCGCTGATCAGATTCTGGAGATTGCCAGCCAGGATACCGAAAACTTCGACAATGCGGAGACGAGCCTGTCGGATTCTTATCAGCAATACACCATCGTTGCGGATCAGGAGAAACTGAGCTCTCTCGGTCTTACCGCAGGCCAGCTGGCCATGAAGCTCAGCCCTCAGCGCGAACGTCCCGTGCTGACGGAGATTCAGATTGAGGACAAGAGCTATAAAGTGTATATCGAGGCCGATAGCCAAACCTACACGAGCCTTGAGGAAATTGAGAATGAAACCGTAACGTCGCCGCTTGGCATGGACATTCCGATCAAGGAATTGGCCAAGGTTGAAGAAGGAACGACACCGGATACGATCACCCGGATGGATGGCAGAATGACGGTTACCGTGACGGCTGACATTCTGACCAGCGACATTGGTGCGGCTTCCTCGAAGCTGCAAGCTGAAGTTGACAAGCTGGATCTGCCGGACGGCGTCTCCGTACAGTTCGGCGGTGTAACCGAGCAGATTAACGAAACGTTCGGACAGCTAGGTCTGGCCATGCTGGCGGCCATCGCCATCGTCTACTTCGTTCTGGTTGTAACATTCGGAGGCGGACTCGCACCATTCGCCATTCTGTTCTCCCTGCCGTTCATTGTGATCGGTGCGATTGTCGGCCTGCTCGTTGCGGGTGAGACTCTGAACGTATCCGCTCTGATGGGGGTTCTCATGCTGATCGGTATCGTTGTCACCAATGCCATCGTACTGATCGACCGCGTTATTCATAAAGAGCGCGAGGGACTCAGCACGCGCGAGGCGCTGCTGGAAGCAGGAACGACGCGTCTGCGTCCAATTCTGATGACAGCCTTAGCCACGATCGGTGCGCTGCTGCCGCTGGTGTTCGGATGGGAAAACAGTGCCGGCATCATCTCGCGCGGACTCGGAATTACCGTTATCGGTGGTCTGATCAGCTCGACGCTGCTGACGCTTGTCATCGTTCCGATCGTATACGAATTCCTGATGAAATATCGCAGAAAACAAGTACAAGAGTGATCGCAATTAACAGAAAAGCCGCGGCTCCGATATGGAGACCGCGGCTTTATATTATCTAACCTCATCATTCAAAGGTTGCACGTCTATATTGTAAACGACAGATCAAGAGATTCGACTAACATCCCGGTGCTGTCTCCAGGTTCTCAGCATATGGAGATCCTGAACAAGGAATTCCTCCAATAATCGCGACAGCGATTGATAGAGCGGGCTATCGGTAGCAGTCCTTAAATCCTGGCAAAACGACGGAATCCACGTCAACAGATGATCCTGTAAAAACTTCTCCTGAATTTCCATCAGTTTAATCATGCTGTCCTCGCAATACGTGTTGTTCATCATGCGATCATGGAGCAATGTCATAAACTCCAGCTCAATCGCGATGTAATCGTCCGCTTCCCCTTCCAGCTTCTTGAACGCAACCCCTACGGAAGCGTAAAACTCCGCCAGATCCTGAGCGTTACCGCGCTTGGTATACTTCGTTTCGGTCAGCGGCCGCTGCTTGGAGTAAGCCAGCAACCGGCGGTACTCCGCCTCTTCATACTCGCTGATGCGCACCAGTTCCTCCGGTGAACGATTGCTTAAATAATTGCGCAGCTCCTGTCCTCCCTGGGACAATTCCGCCGCTTTTCCAATTCCGCTTCCCCGGCTCCATTCTGCAACGAGAGACAACGTTGGCCATTGTCCAAGAAAATCAATAAGCAGCTCATAAATCGCGCCGCGGTTCTCAAGCCACCTGTGGCAGACGTCGGGTACCTCTAAAGTTTGATCAGGTGATATCGTCATATTGAACCTCCTACCTGAAACCGATCTTGTTGGATGTGATATCATTCACAGTATATCTTAGATGCAGGTCTAATGAAAGGGAATTGCATTTTTTTCCGAAAATTTCGGAAATACTTGGGAAGTTTCGCATTCCGGAAGCGCGATAACTTCATTATCCACGGAGCCCCTCGTTTCTTGACAATTTCAGTATACGCCAAACCGAAAGCGCTTACCGTGATAAACCTCACTACACGGCGTCCATATGCCACAGGCCTGTCCGGTTTCCGGACATGCACTGCGGCATTGACTCTTATCCGGGGAATAGCTACAATGTGACCATGCGAAGCTAGCGAAAGGGGGATGCTCATGATCGAACCGTTAAAAGACTCCTTCGGCCGGGTCCATGATTATATCAGGATATCGGTAACGGACCGATGCAACCTTCGTTGTGTCTATTGTATGCCCGCAGAAGGAATGGAATTCCAACCCCACGACCAAATTATGAGTTTCGAGGAGATAGCTTCCGTACTCCGAGTCCTTGCCCCGATGGGCGTTTCCAAAGTGCGTCTGACCGGCGGCGAGCCGCTTGTACGCAAGGACCTGGAATCGCTGGTAGGCATGATCTCTGCCATTGATGGCATCGAGGATATTTCACTAACCACCAACGGGATGTTTCTGGCATCGAAGGCCAGATTACTGAAGGAAGCGGGATTGACCCGCATCAACATCAGTCTTGATTCCCTCCAGCCGGATCGGTATGAGCGCATCACCCGCGGAGGAAATGTCGAGCGCGTGCTCAGCGGGATCGAGGCTGCCTACGAGGCCGGGCTTGATCCGATCAAGCTGAATATGGTCCTTATGAAGGGCTTCAATGATGATGAGATTCGCGATTTTATCGCGCTTACGCTGGATCGTCCTCTTCACGTCCGATTTATTGAATATATGCCGATTGGCCAGGCTTCCGAGGATTGGCGGAATTCGTATCTGCCGCTGAGCCGGGTTCAGGAAGTATGTCAGGAGGCCGGCTGGGAAGTTGTCGATGAGAAAGGCCCTTCCGGCAACGGTCCTTCCCGCAATATGAAAGTGGCCGGGGCCACTGGCTCGTTCGGCCTGATCCATCCGGTCAGCGAACACTTCTGTGATTCCTGCAATCGGCTCAGACTGACAGCGGACGGCAACATTAAGGCCTGCCTGTACTGGTCGGATGAATTCAACGTTCGCCGGGTCGTCGATGATCCGCAAGCCGTCGCCGATATGTTCCGCAAGGCGCTCGGAGCAAAGCCGCAAAATCATGAAATGGCGCTCGCACTGGAAAGAAAAGCGCAAAGCCATACACCGACCGTGCGTCGGATGTCCCAGATCGGGGGATAACATCAGGTCAGGCCAGATCGCGCTCCATTGCGGTCAGCCTGACCTTTGTTTTTCGGGGGTGGCAGCAGTCATCCGTCTCCAAGCTGCCGATCGGAGGGACCGATCCAGCGGCAGGCTTCCGAATAATCCTCCGGCCTGTTCATATTAAAGAGCAGCCGTTCCGGCTGGTGGCCAGTCAGCTCCGCCAGCCGCGCCTCATCCACGATTTCCTTGCGGAGCCCCAGGATCCAATCTGTTAGACGGAGCTCCCTCTTCTGCAGTCTGCGTTCCAGACCATGTCTGACGTCCCGCCGATAGACAGCCAGCAGCGGCTGCTCACGTCCGGCAGCCACAGGAATGACCGCCTCCAGCCCCGGCTCCCTGCGCTCGGCAGCTTCCGCTATTTGTACCAGCGCGGCAATGACGGCGGCATCAAGGAACGGCATATCACATGCGGCCACCACGTTCCACCGGCTCTCGGATGCCGACAGCCCTGCATGAATGCCGGACATCGGCCCCAACTGCGGATATCGGTCCGGCACAATGTCAAGACCAAGGAAGGCATAGGCATCTTCATCGTTCGAAGAGATGATGACCCGGCTGCAGATCGGCTTCAAACCGGCAACCGCATGCTCAATGGAGCGCTTATCCCCTACCGGCAGGAGCGCCTTATTGGTGCCCATCCGGCGGGAGGCGCCCCCAGCCAGCACAATGCCGGTTACGACCGTATTTTTCTCCTCTTCACTTGCGTGATTTCCGTTCATGTTTAGACAATCCTTTCATCGTTTATCGCTGCATTCCGGACCCATTATCAGTATCCTTGTTGAAAAATACGATAAAAAGATCATTTGTATCCCATATGAATGCGTGTTACATTGAGAAGGACAGGCAGCTACTGAGACACTGTCGCATTATGGACTGCATTCGGTTCTGAAAGGAATGACCTTCTTGCGGAATAAGAACAATGACTCAGCATCCTTGCACTCCCTGAAGCTGTTCAACTTCTTCATGTATGGAACCATGGTCATCTTCACCGGTTTCTTCCAGCTGTATTTGCAGGATATCGGCATGAGCAAAATCGAGATCGGCAGTCTGATGGCCATCGCTCCATTCGTGTCGGTATTTGCCAATCCTTTCTGGGGCTTCTGGAGCGACCGGGCTGGAGATATCAAACGCGTGCTTCTGATTATGATGGCCGGCACTCTGCTGTTGGTACAGTGGGTATTTCAGGCCAACACGTACACGATGATTTATATGGCCATGATTCTGTTTTATTTTTTCCAGACACCGATGTTCTCTCAGACCAACACATTAATTCTGACCTATATTGAAGGAACCCGGCATAAATTCGGCGCCTTCCGGCTGTGGGGCTCCCTCGGCTGGGCTTTGACCGCAATTGCGGCCGGACCTGTAATAGACAGGCTCGGCTCCGGGCGGATTTCGATCGTATTCTCGGTTATGCTTGTGCTGGCAGCGGTGCTGATCTTCCTGCTTCCCGGCGTCCAGCGGACCAGCCATACGGCCAGCGTCAGCCTGAAAGGATTCGGGCGGCTGTTCTCCAACATGTACTTTATTGCATTCATTCTGCTTGGCATCATTGTATCGGTTCCGAACACGGCAAACAATACGTTTATGTCCATTTACATACTGGAGCTCGGCGGCTCCAAACAGATGGTCGGACTGGCGATATTTTTTGCCTCTATCTTCGAAATCGCTGTCTTTCTGCTGTTTGACCGATTCCTCAAGCGGAACATCCATGTGCTTGTCGGATGTCTGGCCGTCGTCAGTCTGCTGTTTGCCCTCCGCTGGTATCTGATGGCGGACGCCTCCAGCCCGATCGAGGTCGCCTTCATCCAGCTGCTTCACTGCGTCACTTTCGGCGGTTACTTCTATGTCGGGGTCCAGCTGACGATGCTGTTCGTTCCACGGGCGTTCCAGGCGACGGGCCAAGCGCTGTATACGCTGAGCTGGAGCGGTATCTCCGGTGTCATCGGCGGCATTGCCGGCGGCTGGATGTTCCAGAACTTCGGGGCCCAGATGATGTACCAGTCGGGCATGCTGCTGGCCATCATGGGGGCGATCGGCTTTGGCAGCATGTGGTATACCCTGCGCAGACAAGGCTATCATCCGCTAAACCTGGATGAGAACGGTCAAGAGATCGAAGAGGTTTCGACAACCGAATAGCGTTGAGCAACTAAAAAAAGACTCGAACATCGACCAAGATGTTCGAGTCTTTTGCAATGTAAAGTCCCTGTTGCCGCTTCGATGCTAAAGCTTATTTCTTCGGCAGCTGGAAAGAGCTCTTGAGCGAAACGACACGGTTGAATACCGGACGCCCCGGCTCCGAATATTTGGAATCGACATTGAAGTAACCATGACGGAAAAATTGGAACTTATCCTGCGGTTTGGCCTCCTTCATATTCGGTTCCACAAAGCCGTGCACGATTTGCAGCGAGTTTGGATTCAGATCGTCCAGGAACGACTTCTCCACTGGCGTCTCGGTCTCCGTAGCCTCGCCTTCGGCTTCTCCGGCAATTTCCTGTTCCGGCTCTTCCTCGGCAGCCGTCTCGTCCTTGAATAGCGGCTCGTACAGTCTGAACTCCGCCGGCACCGCCTGGGAAGCCTCCACCCAGTGGATCGTTCCCTTCACCTTGCGGCCGGTAAAGCCGGTGCCGCTCTTCGTCTCGGGATCGTATGTGCAGTGAAGCTCAACGACTTCACCGTTCTCGTCCTTGATCACTTCATTGCACTTGATGAAGTAGGCATGCTTCAAGCGAACCTCATTGCCCGGGAACAGCCGGAAATACTTGCTCGGCGGATCCTCCATGAAGTCTTCCCGCTCGATGTAAATTTCACGGGAGAACGGAATTTGACGCGACCCCATCTCCGGATTCTCCGAATTATTCTCCGCCTCAAGCCATTCCGTCTCCCCTTCCGGGTAGTTGGTAATGACCACCTTGAGCGGATCGATCACCGCCATCGTCCGAGGCGCCTTCAGCTTCAGATCCTCGCGAATGAAGTGCTCCATCACCTGGCGGTCCACCGTGCCATAGGCTTTGGAAATGCCGGTCTCATACACAAAGTTGCGAATGGCCTCCGGCGTGTAGCCCAGACGGCGCATCCCGGAAATGGTCGGCATCCGCGGGTCATCCCAGCCATCCACAACCTGCTCATCTACCAGCTGCTTGAGCTTCCGCTTGCTCGTAACGGTCTGAGCGACATTCAGTCTGCCGAACTCATACTGGCGAGGGACGCTCTCCATCTCGCACTCCGCGATGACCCAGTCGTAGAACGGGCGCTGATCTTCGAACTCAAGCGAGCACAGCGAGTGCGTAACTCCTTCGATCGCATCCTCCAGAGGATGAGCGTAAGCATACATCGGATAAATGCACCACTTGTCTCCGGTATTATGATGATGCGCATGGGAAATCCGGTAGATAACCGGATCGCGAAGGTTGATGTTCGGTGAAGCCATATCGATCTTGGCGCGAAGCACGCGCTCGCCATTGGCGAATTCACCTGCACGCATACGCTCGAACAGGTCCAGGTTCTCCTCCACGCTGCGATCACGGTAAGGACTGTTCTTGCCCGGTTCTGTCAGCGTTCCGCGCGTCCGCCGAATCTCATCCGGGGACTGATCGTCCACATAGGCCTTCCCTTTCTTAATCAGCAGAACCGCGCGGTCATACATCTCTTCAAAATAGTCAGAGGCGTAGCGAAGCTCCTCCCATTCAAAGCCGAGCCACTTCACATCTTCCTTGATCGAGTTCACATACTCGATGTCTTCCTTGACCGGGTTCGTGTCGTCAAACCGCAGATGTGTCCGCCCGCCAAACTCGTCAGCCAGCGTGAAATTGATCCAGATCGCCTTGGCATGTCCGATATGCAGGTAGCCGTTGGGCTCCGGCGGGAATCGGGTAACAATCTCCTTCACCTTGCCGGACTTCAAGTCATCTTCAATTATGTTTTTTATAAAATTGGAGGGGGTGCCCCGATGGTTCTCCACGTTGATCAACCTTTCGTCCTAATTTTCCGTCTATTAGCCTGTATAAACGTGTTTCTCTTAAATATACCTGTAACGCCGCAATTGTTCAAGGAATGGAGAGCTTCTTGGCAGGATGGATTTGGGCTGCTGAAGCCGATATCCGCTCTGGCATGGACATGTCCCCTGTATTCGCATCGGCGGCTAAAGGCAAGCTGCAGCGGCGGGATCAAGCAGGCTTTGACGGTGGCTTTTTATTGAGGTAGCATGAAAGAAAACAGCCGATAGGAGGGCTTCTTCATGAGACCCCTTAAAATTCCCAAGGAGCAACGCGAGCTATTGGTAGAGCAAGTGATGGAATATTTCGAAGTGGAGCGCGGTGAGCCGATCGGCCATCTGGCTGCAGAAAGTGTGCTTGATTTTTTCACGGCGACCCTCGGCCCCTATATATACAACCAGGCGCTCAGCGATTGCAGGCTTGTGGTGAATGACAGGATGGCCACCCTTGAAGAAGACATCTATGCGCTGGAGCAAAGCGTGAGAAGAACCCGATAAAGAAGTCGGGAATACCGAAGGAATGGGAGAAGAAGAACACGATGTTTGCATTTACGCTTGACGAACATGTGGAACTGCGCCCCTTGGCGATTGAGCATGCACGGGCGCTGTTCGAGCTTACAGACCGGTCGCGGGACCGCCTGCGGAAGTGGCTGCCGTGGGTTGACGCGGTGCGGGAAGTGAATGATTCATTGAATTATATTAAAGGATCGCTTAAGCAAGCGGCCGATAACGGCGGCTTCTCCGCCGGCATCTGGGTTCGTGAAGAACTCGCCGGCACGATCTCATACCACGAGATCGACTGGAACAACCGCTCCGTCGGCATCGGCTACTGGCTGGGCGAGCGTTACACCGGGCAAGGGCTGATGACCAGCGCTTGCCGCGCATTCACCGAGCACGCCTTGATGCGGATGGGGCTGAATCGGGTAGAGATTCGCTGTGCCACCGCCAATCAGCGCAGTCGTGCCATCCCCGAGCGGCTCGGTTTCGTCCTGGAAGGGGTTATTCGCGAAGCGGAGAAGCTGCCCCAAGGCTATGTCAACCATGCGGTCTATGGCATGCTGCAAAGCGAATGGAGACGGCTGTAAAATCATAGGTTCTGTACGTTAAGAGTTGGAGCTGGAGCTGCGCAGCGCTTCAAGCCACTTGGCGAACTGGCCTTTCACGCTCGAAGACAGCTCCTCCAGCTCCAGCATGCGGGACAGGCCGGACTCATCCTTGCGGCCGTCCTTCATCAGGAGCAGCACCTCGCGCACGGTGATCCCTTTCGGATGAGCTTCAAGACGGGTTACCGGAGAGGCGGCACTCACTTCACCTTCCTCCAGCACACGGAAATAAAAGCCGCTGTAACCGGTGTTCAGCACACGGGCCGGCATATCCTTCACCCCATGCTTCTGCGACAGCTTGAAGCACGGGTATCTCGGCTGGCTGATCTGCACCACCGCTTCTCCGACCCGGAATACATCCCCGATGCTCACCTGATCCTCAAGCAGGCCCTGGAGCGTCAGGTTCTCCCCAAATGAAGCAGGCGGCATCTCCTTGCCAAGGGAGCTGGCCCAATACTTATAATGCTCGAACGGATAGGCGCATACCGCCTTGTCCGCTCCCCCATGATGGACGAGATCGGCCTGGCCGTCGCCTGCAAAATTTTCTTTCCCTAGAAATACCGCACCCTCTACCGGCTGCTTGTAAATGCCCGTACTCAAAGGCTTGCCTAGATAATCTACCGTGATCGGCTTCCCTACGTTCAGGGATACAATCCGCATACTCATCTTCTGCCAGCTCCCTCTTATCTATTTGATCGTTATCTAAACTATATGCACATGCGCAGCCCTTGTCTAGCCGCAGACAGGACCCACGCCCCTCATACAATACAAGCGGCCCGGCATCCTGCCGAACCGCTCCTGTATACGATCAATAGCATCTTATCTTATCAGACAAAAAGGCACATCCATATCTCGTCCACAAACCGGCCGTCCACCTCGAATTCCCTTGACAGCCGCCCTTCCTCCTGAAACCCGCAGGCTTGGTAGAAAGCAAGCGCCCCGGGATTGCAGGACAGCACCCGCAGCCTCAGCTTCGCGACCCCTTCCCTCCGGGCCATATGCCAAGCCGCTTCGATCAGCTGCCGACCAATGCCCTGACGGCGATACGAAGGATGAACGGCGATGTTCAGCTCCTTCACGTGGCGTTGACTCGCCAGACCGCTCGGGGATCGAAAGCCGACATACCCGCACAGCACATCCCCCGTAAAGGCAACCAGCTGGCTTCCGGGGGGACAGTGCAGCAAGTATTGCTCCCGCGATGTCCACACAAGCGGCTCCGGCGCCGTGTTCCGGTCCCAGACCAGATGATCCAGCTCCATCAGGCAGCCGGCATCCTTCATCTCGGACAAGCGGATCAGCAGAACTTCCTGGCTGGCTTTCATGGCATCCCCCCCTCTATGAACCGTAGCTACTCTCATTATAACAGCTGGCTGGGATCCATGCAGGGACGGTCATCGCCTGAGCCGGCCAGCCTGGGGCAGAAGTCGGGCACCTCCATGCAGGGGCGCTGCCGAGGAACTACACAGGAGCGTGAAGCCGTGCATGCCACAGGCCGGCAGCCCTAGCGTCATCCTTTCGCGTGAAGACATAATGCCTTCCAGCGCAACCATCAAGATTCAGACGGCTTATCCAGCAGTGGCTTCTGCAGCACCGTGCCTCCGAGAGGCGGGGCACCGCCCGCATCCTCCGGAAGTGTAAAATGATGGCTCATTCGTGCATGCACAACAAAGGCGATACATGAGAGCACCGCTGTTGCGGCGGCCAGCCATGCGACCGGTGTCAGTCCGCCGCTGTCAAACATCGTTCCCATAAAGTACGGCCCGAGCACCCGTCCAGCTGCGCCCATGCCGCCGGCGACGCCGATATAGAACGGAGCCGAACGGCCCGCCCGCTCCGAGATGAAGGCCGGAATTGCCGGCGAGATCAGCATCTCGCCTAAGGTGGCCAGCACCATCGCCAGCACCAACCCCGGGTAACTCTGCATCAAGGCAATCACCACATAAGCCGCCAGGTAGAATAGCGCACTTGCCGTCATCTGGCTGGACTCCGTGCGGGCCAGCCAGCGTCTGATCAAACCGACAAGCGGCTGGGCGGCAAAGATGAGAATGCCGTTCAGCGTCCACAGATACCCGTATGCGGCCTTCGACATCCCCTCGGAGATGATGAACGGCGATACGCCTGTATTCCAGATGGAATTGCCGAACCAGAGAAACAATGAGCCGAGTCCCATATACAGATAAATCCGTGTATGGGAAAGCAGCGCCCACGCACCCGGCCCGGCCGACAGCGGCGTTTTGCGAAGGGCTGGGCCTGCTGCCTCCTTCGGCGCATCCAGCTTGGTCAGATAGATCAGGAAGAACACCGCAAAACCAAATGATGTTACCCCGTTCAGCACAAAGCTGAGATGGTACGAGATTTCCGCCAGAAAGCCGCTCATTGCGGTTCCGAGCGCAACTCCGATATTGTTCGCCACATAGACGACGTTGAACAGCTCTCCCCGCCGATCGGCAAAGCGAAAGCCGATAAAGGCCTGTATCGCCGGCATCGAGACGGCGTTAAAGAGCCCGACGAGCCCCATCGTCACAATGAGAAGGCTCCAATATCCGTTGATCAGCGGAAGCGAGAACAGGCCAAGCGCATTCAGCAGCAAGGAGCCGACGATCAATCTTTTTACGCCGACCTTATGATACAGCGCTCCACCGAGGAGCTGGCCGATAATGCCCCCAAGCGACTGTATAAGAATCACCAGTCCTGCATCCTGCATGCTGCGGTTCAGTTCATCAAACACATACATTGTCGTCAGTGGCCACATCAAGGAACCGCCGGCGGATGCAACCAGGCTGGCTACGAGAAATGCTTTTACTTCCTTGGGATACTGCGATAATAACTTCATCGTGAAAAGTCTCCAAAAGCGCGACAGGCAAGCCAAAGTTCCGCTGCCTGTAAGCGTCCATATCCATAATAGAATTACTGGCGGCATGTTCATCTGTCTGCATGCCAGCGCAGTGGCAACCGCTAAAACGCACAGAAAAAAAGCCCTCCCGGGCTCTTTTTACGTGAACAGCGACTCGCTGATATCTCTCGCGAATCGCCTCTATGATCAAGTGACACCTTTGGTGGTCTTGTCGATTGCCCACCATTTAGTATCGCCTCAAGCGGCGTTTTCGGCAAGCACATTCATTGACGCTTTAACTCAGCAATAACAGGCGGCTGACAACCGCCTTTATTGTGAAGAACAGGCGGGCGCTGAAGATGATGCAGCCGCTTGGGGCGTTTGGGCTCCGGAAGGCAGCGCCGAGGAGGCTGCCGGCAGCCGGAGGCTGATCAGGGAGGCCAGCAGGAACAATCCGCCGGCGGTAAAATAAACGACGAAAATGGACGTCAGCGACATGTACACCCCGGTTATCCCTGATCCGATCAGCAGCATGGCGGTAAATGCCGGACTCAGCAGACCGCTCATCCTTCCCACATAAGCCTCCTCCACGCCCCGGATGACCATGGCCATCAGTGCAGTCTGTCCCAGCGCCAGCAACAGCCCGGTCAGAAAACGAAGCGATCCGGTCAAGAGCGGCCATAGGGACAGCACCTCCACACAAGTGGAGATCCCGAGAAATGCCAAGCCGATGAAGAGCAGCAGCCTCCCGTTCAGCTTTCCGGCAAGAATCGCTGCCATAATTCCGCCGGCGAGCATGCCGACTCCTTCCAGTGCAGTGAACCACTGAACAGCGGTCATGTCCAGCTGCAGTCGATTCGTGATCACGAAGATGTCGAGCGGCTGGACGAGACCCGCGCCCAGGGCAAGCACTGCATAGATCAGAAGCATGATC
Source organism: Paenibacillus sp. FSL M8-0334 (assembly GCF_038000405.1). Classification (NCBI taxonomy): domain Bacteria; kingdom Bacillati; phylum Bacillota; class Bacilli; order Caryophanales; family Paenibacillaceae; genus Paenibacillus; species Paenibacillus sp. FSL M8-0334. Next base: position 2,707,916 of record NZ_JBBOCH010000001.1, on the reverse strand, counting down.
CGGAGCATTCGGCTTCCCGTGATATAACGGATTCCCTCGCCCAGCTCCCTGTGGAAGGAGGACGGCCCGCTTCGTACCGTCCCGCCCTCATCCACCGAAGAAGGAATACAGACGATAAGAACAGCCGACAGTCCGAAGACGCCGAGCAGACTGAACAAGGAAGCCTCCAGGCCAAGGTGCTGGTAGATCGCCGTGCCTATAATGGGACCGGCGATAATGAACAGCGACATCATCGATTGCGATAAGGCGGTCGCCTGGGCAACCAGTTCATCCGGGAGACTGCGCTTAATAATCTTCACAGATGCTGGCTGAGAGAATTGCGAGGCGATCGCTGAGACCAGCGTGACCGCAAATACGGCTTGCCACATTCCCGACATGACGGTGAACAGAATGATCACAATCGATATGAAGCTGAGGATGTCGCCCCACAGCATCGTTCTCCGGGGACGCCAACGATCCGCGAGCACCCCGCCAATGGCCGAGAAGATAAAGATCGGCGCATACTCAATAACCGTAAGCAGGGAGACCGCAACCGGATTTCCCCCGCTCTTCTCCATAATGAAGAACAGCAAAGCCATATTGCGAATCCAGATCCCTACATTTTGCAGAAGATCAGATAACATCAGCAGAACAAAAGCGCGGCTCGACAGTAGACCTTTCATTAAACACATCCCCCTTTTCTATAAAACCGACTAGTCAGTTTATTAAATGATGAAGACAAACCGTATCCTATGGAGATAGGAGCACGGTTCCATGATGTCATGCTGCTATAAGATCCCGCGAAGGAAAATATCCACTCCGCGATGGTACAGCTTCCTCAAATCCTCGCTGGAGCGCTCGTAAAACGAGGTCGACATGCCATCCAGCATGGAAGCAAAGATGATCACCATTTCATCCACATCGTCTGCAGCCATCTTCCCTTCCCGAACGCCATCGGCAAAAATATCGCGGTAAAGCTGTCTCGGTGCTTGAACAATCTCGAGCAACTGTTCCATAAGGTTGCTGTCTTCCGCGCCGCCTAGATGAAATTCCTCGGCTACTTTGACGAGCGGATTCAGGTAGAAATCGTCCACCAGGTGGTCGGCCACCCCGTACAGCTTGGCTTCAAACCCGCTATACTGACTGCTTTTTTCCTCCCATGCCCGCATCCATTCCTCATTTTGCCGCAGAAGAATCTGGACAAACAGCTGTTCCTTGCTCTCGAAGTGATAATAGATGCTGCCCTTGCTGATCCCGCTGTACCGAACCAGATCATCCATGGATGTTGCGGCATATCCGTGCTGAATAAACAGCTCCTTCGCTTTGTCCAGAATGAGGTCCCGTTTTCGGAGTGCTTTCTCTGTCGCCATTGCCGCGCCTCCTTCACCACAACTCCTTAAAAACCGACTGTACGGTTTAATTCTAACGAACAGACCCCCACTTGTAAAGAAAAGAATATTGCGGATACAAAAATCCCCCGGCAAAAGACATCCGTTCCTGGATCATCTTGGCTTGCCGGAGGACTCCAATTTCTTATCGCTTCGAACGTGATAATGCCGCTCACCGCGGCCTGCTTGCCAGCAGCGTCTACTCCATCGATCAGCTGCCTTACGGCTGCCGTTGTACCTCAACCACGGTGGAGAAGAAGGTGGCCCCTTCTCCCATATCCGACAGGCGATCCGGCGTCAGCGCATTCGCGCGCTGCTTCCGACTCTCCCCTTCCCACCACAGGCCTTGGCTGACCACGGTGCCCGGCAGCATTTTGTCCGTTACCTTCGCCGTTACCTCATACGTGCCGCGATCGTTGTACACCACAACCTGATCGCCGTCCTCAATCCCCCGCTCATGTGCATCCTCAGGGTGAATCTGGAGCACCGGCTGTTTCTCCAGCTGCTGATGCTTCGGCACATTGGCAAAGGTGGAGTTCAGGAAATTATGGTTTGGCGGCGAGATGAACATGAGCGGATATTGGCGTCCCCGCCCGCGCCGCACGCCGTCATATCCCTCCTTCACCGGGACGTAGCTCGGCAGCGGCGGCAGTCCGGCCGCTTCCAGCTCGGCCGAATACAGCTCGATCTTCCCTGACGGTGTCGGAAGTCTGTCCAGATAGGTCGCCAGCGGCGACATATCCAGCTTCACGAACCGCTCCTTCTTCAATCGCTCCAGTGTCACTCCGTTCAAGTACGGATTGTCCGGATAATCGAGCGCCTGGACAATCATATCTTCCTCTCGCTCGCCGAACGCTTCCTCGTCCAATCCCATCGCTCTGCCGAGCAGGGAGAACAGCTCCACATTGCTTTTGCTCTCGCCGAGGGCAGGAATAACGGGCTCCTGAAGCTGAACGTACTGATGCCAATACGATGCGTACAGATCCGTATTCTCAAATGAGGAGGTCGCCGGAAGCACGATATCCGCATACTTCGCCGTATCGGTCATGAACAGGTCATGGACGACGGTGAACAGATCCTCCCGGGCAAAACCCGCCTGCACTCGCTCTGCATCCGGTGCCACGACCAGCGGGTTGCTGCAATAGACAAACAACGCTTTGATCGGATGCTCCGTCATCGCCAGCGCTTCACCGATCCGGTTCATATTGATGGTTCGCGCCTCTGGGTTCGGCCGCAGGTCCGGCCGCTCCAGCGCTTCGCTGTTCATGCTGTTATAGCCGCCGTTCGATTTCGCCGCACCGCCGCCGCGCTTCAGCCATTGACCGGTCAGCGCAGGCAGACAGGTGATGCTGCGAACGGTCAAGCCGCCATTGTCATGATGCTGAAGACCGTTGCCAATGTGGATGTAGGATACCGCCGCACGCCCGTATAGGTCAGCCAGCTTCTCGATATCCGCCACCGGAATGCCGGTAATGCTCGACACGTATTCCGGTGTATAAGAGGCTGCATGCTCCCGGAGCTGTTCATGCCCCAGCGTATAGCGCTGAAGGAACTCCTCATCCACCAGACCGTCGCGGAACATAATATGCATGATGCCGACAGCCAGCGCAGCATCGGTGCCCGGGTACAGCGGGATAAACCAGTCGGCCCACTGTCCCGTCTGATTTTTGTGGACGTCGATCACAATGACTTTAGTTCCGCGCTTGCGGGCCTTCTCAGCCAGCACAACCTGGTGCATGTTGGTGCTCACAATATTGCCGCCCCATACGATGATGACGTCGGCATGCTCCGTATCCTCCGGCACCGTCCCGCCGTTAAAGCCCATGACCGACTTGAAGCCCGCATTGCCTGCGGAATTACAGATCGTCTGCTTCAATTGACTCGCGCCAAGCGCGTTGAAAAAACGCCGGTCCATGCCGTCCACACTCAGAATGCCCATGTTCCCATAGAAGCTGTATGGCAGGATGCTTTCCGGACCATACTGCGCGATCAAAGCCTTGAACCGCTCTGTAATTTCCCGAATCGCCTCGTCCCAGCTGATTCGCTCAAAGGCGCCTTCGCCTTTCGCGCCTGTCCGCCGGAGCGGATACAGGACGCGCTCGGGATGGTATATGCGGTGTGTCATATGGCGGACTTTGTTACAGATGGCCCCCTTGGTAATCGGATGCTCCGGATTGCCTGTAATCTTCACGATTTTCCCGTTCTCTTTATGCAGCAGAAGGCCGCATGTATCCGGACAATCCAGCGGGCAAACCGCCGGAAACACGCCGTTTTCCTGTTGAATCATTTCGTCCTCTCCCTTCGGCACGTCTGCATGTGATCTTTCTTAATCTTAAAGGGAGCCGATGTATTCGTAAAGTTCCGGCTTCTGATAACTTTTCGATTGGCGATGTTTCACCTCTCGAATCCGCGGGTATATTCATAACAAGAGCAAGGATGAGGAACCCAGACCCTCCCTGTCCTTGCCATATCATGGACCACTCCCAAAAAATTCGCCATGCTGTGTCTCCTCCCCCGAGACCTGCATGGCGAATTTGTTGTTTGCGTTTCCAATCTGTGGCTATCTGTGGAACGATATCTCGTGTGTGTATTGCCAGCCTCAAGGAAAGCCTCACGGATAACCCCGTAACGCTCCGGCTGCCTTGGCACTTTCGTTCACCCGGCCTTGTTGCTGTAACTCTCCTGCTGCTGGCTGGTACGGGCCACCGGGGAACGCCCAGCCCGCAAATATACGCTGGCGTAGGCTGCACCTACAAATACAGCTCCACCGACCAGATTTCCGAGCCATACCGGAATAAAGTTGAGAATATATTCACCCCAGCTGTAGTAGCCCTCGAATATGGCAGCTGGAATGAGAAACATGTTGGCGACAACGTGCTGAAAGCCGATCGCTACAAACGCCATCGTCGGAAACCAGATGCCGAGGATTTTGCCGCTGATCTGGGATGAGCCGTAGCACAGCCACACCGCCAGTGCGACAAGCCAGTTGCAGCCGACGCCAGACCAGAACGCCTGCAAGAAGCTGTCCTCCAGCTTATGCCCCGCCAGATCGACGACTTTATCCAAATAAATCCCGCTGCCGGTAAGACCGGTGACATGACCGAAGAAATAAGCGACAAACACAGCCCCGACAAAATTGCTGACGGTGACCAGCAGCAGGTTCCGAAGCCACTCCGTGGTTGAAATCCGTCCGACCAGCCGCGCCAGCGATACGGCCATCATATTGCCGGTCAGCAGTTCTCCGCCAGCCAGCAGCACCAGAATAAGACCAACCGGGAACACGGCCGCCCCGATCAGTCCCGTTATCGTCCCCCAATGCTCAGGCGCTCCCGCCATGACACGAATCGCCAGCAGGTAGCCGAGTGCGATAAACGCGCCGGCTAAGAAGCCCAGCACCACCACCGCTCCTGCTGAATTTCGCGCTTTGGCCGTTCCATTATCTGCGGTAATGCCTGCGATCTCCTGAGGCTTATAATAGGACATGCACGCTCTCTCCCTTCGCTCCCTGCCTGCAAGCAGGAAGCCCTCCTAATACAGCTATTGTATCGCAGGAGCCCTTGACCCGAACGTAACCTAGATCACGCTGCATGTGGAGAGCAGCCGTGTGCACGAGCGCTGATCGCCATCGAAGCCTCCGGTTCATATGAAAAAGGCCACCGGCGCCCAGTTGGACTGGCGACGGTGACCTCCCTTGTGCATCGGTCAGACATGCATCGGCGTATTCACTTCGATCGGCGGGAGCGCCTGAAGTCCAGCGCTGTTCAAGTAGTTCCACGGTTTGTTGTAATGCGGCTGGAAGAAGAAATCAACAAATGCGAGCTGGTCTATCGTCATCCGGTTTTGGATGCACACCGACAGCGTGTTGATCGATTGGGTCAAGTCCGCTCTCGAAATGACCTGCGCCCCCAGCAGCCGCCGAGTGTCCCGGTCATACACTACCTTCAGCGTCACCTCTTCAGCCGTCGGCATAAACTCCGGACGGTAATGATCATGGATGGTCACAGCCTCTATAGCGATCTCCTCATCCTTGGCCGCCCCTTCGGTCAGCCCGGTCGAGGCAATATTATGCTCGTAAATTTTAAGACCCGAGGTGCCCTGGGTGCCCATATACGGTGTCGTGCGCTTGACCAGATTGCGCGCCACCAGCGTTCCCATCCGCACCGCGTTGGTGGCAAGCGGAATGTACATCGTTTTTCCGGTAGGATTGTACAGAACCGAGCAGCAGTCCCCGGCAGCGAACACATCCTCCTTGCTCGTCTGCATGTACGAATCGACGACGATGGCGCCATTCGGAAGCATATCCACTTGGCCTTTAAGCAGCTCGGTGTTCGGCCGGAAGCCGATGCACAGAATCACCAGATCGGTAACAATCTCACCTTGATCCGTAATCACCTTACTCACTTTGCCGTCAGTTCCCTCGAAGGCTTTTACCGTTTGTCCGAGGGCCATTTCAATCCCTTTTTCACGGAAGGAATCTTCGATTTTACCACTGAATTCCGGGTCGAGATATTTGTTCAGGATCCTGTCGGCGCTGTCGATCAGCGTCACCTGCTTGCCATTCATCTCAAAGGCTTCCACAAGCTCAACCCCGATATATCCAGCACCTACGACCGTGATATGCTTCGCGTCTTTGGCCTTTTCGATGATGGTGTTGGAATGATTATAGTTTTTGCAGAGCAAAATATTGTCTAAATCGATCCCGTCAAGCTTCGGCACAATCGGCCAGGAGCCGGTCGTTACAATCAGCTTGTCATACGTATCCTCAAACGCCTCGCCGGTGTCCAAGTTTTTCACTTGCAGCTGTTTTCGGTCCGTATCAACCGCCAGGATGTCATGACGCATTCTCGTGGTGACGCCCAGCTCATCCAGCTTCTGCGGCGAAGAATAGAACAAGCCGTGAGGGTCCTTTACGACACCGCCGACATACAATGCAATCCCGCAGGACAGAAAGGAAATATTATCATTACGCTCGTAGACGACAATTTCAGCATCCGGATACAAGTGGGCCGTGTTGACAATAGCGGACGTTCCTGCGTGGGTACAGCCAATAACAGCGATTTTCATTGTTGTTCCTCCTCGTGGTAATGCTTCGTATTGGTTTAAGATGAACGGTTTTGCTGCGAATCATGCTGGACAGTGACAAGTGTTCTCTGGAAAAGTGTCTGTTGATATTGTGAATTGTTTCACTTGAATTTATGCTTTTATTATAATGTGATCAATTTCACAAATCAAGCCGTTTTTGTATTTGGTCACACTTTGTTCATTTTTTCACAATGAAAAAGAGAGCGATCGCGTTGACAATCCTACAACGAGTGGCAATACCGCTTTGTATATCACTCCTCCCTCCCGTTCCAGCGGTTATCGGGTAATTAATCCGTTTCCCCGGCAGATCCAGCTATAAATCCAGGCCGTCCAGGGCATATTAGAAACTGCTGTGACAGCAGAAAGAGGGATCTCCTGCAAAATTAAAAAAGGTCTGCCCGGGCCGGGCTTCCCCGGAACGCAACAGACCTGCTCTATCTTAGTATTAATTACCTTTCGCCAGCCTTATCCCAGCAACGATTCCACCGTGCTTCGCATCGACTCCGGCGTCTCTCTTGGCTCAAAGCGTGCAGCCACCCTTCCTTCACGATCCACCAAAAATTTGGTGAAGTTCCAGGCGATTTCACCGCTCTCCTGCGGCCCCGGCTGCTCAGCCTTCAAATATTGAAATAGCGGGTGCGCATCGCTGCCGTTGACATCGATTTTAGCGAAAATCGGAAATGTTACGCCATAGTTCAGCTGGCAGAACGACGCGGCTTGCTCGCTTGTTCCCGGCTCCTGACCCCCAAATTGGTTGCATGGGAAGCCCAGAACGACAAGGCCGCGATCCCCGTATTCCTCATACAGCTTCTGCAGGTCGCCATATTGGGGCGTAAGGCCGCATTCGCTGGCCGTATTGGCGATCACCAGCACTTTGCCTTTATAATCGGCAAGCGAAATCGCGTTACCTTTCGTATCCTCAGCGGTGTAATCGTAAACAGACATTTTTGTTTCCTCCTTTTCTTCACCTTGCTTCTTCTGGTCAGAACCCTTCTCCACCTATAATTCATCATACCGGAACCGTTGCCGGAATCCAAATACGTCGATGTCCCCATATAGATATATCCCTACGCTTGTACTATGATATTATTGCTGTAATTCTATCTCGCAAGCGGAGGAATCGATTGTGAAATTGTACCCCGAATTATTCCTTACTCCCTGGCATGCCGGTGTGCTCCTGGTGACGGTGCTTGCCTTACTCGCCTTGATCATCGGAAAGTATGACAGCAAGACTATCATGAAACACACGCTTGTCTCATCGCTTATTGCTTATGCTTTTCTTACCTTCGTGCTCATGCTTGTCATGCAGGAACCGATGTACAAAAAAGAAACGATGGTCTCTGCACTTGACAATGAATATGCAAAACAAGAGGCCAAGTGGAATCCGAATACGGGCGATCAAGTCGCGCTTTACGTAGGCGCCTTCGTTAATGAAGGAAATGTTGAGCTTCTGGTGTATGCCGGCAACTATGACAGCAGCCAGCCGTTCCAAGGTGACATCACCGTATCGCTGCAGGACCATGACAATCAGGAAGTGTTTACGAAAACGTATGAGAATATCACCCTTCAACCGGGAGAGAAGAAACAGATCGAGCGAACCCGGACGGAACAGCCGATGGATACATACCGGTTCGGGTACGAGACACGCCCCTACAAGTAACAAGGAGGCCAGGCGATCCGGAGGACCGCTGAAGCGGTGTATCCGGACGTCTGGCCTCTTCCCCATCCGTATTATGAAGGAACGCCGGAATCCTTGGCATGCTTCCTGCCCTCTCTCAAGCTTCTGATCGAACGGACGATCACATAAATAACGCTCAGCAGCAGCGGGGAAAAGACCGACATGCCCAACAATAAGGAGCTGGCGACATACGACGGGTCTGTCTCCACTTCGGAGGTGTCTACGAACAAAAAACTGATCAGCGATACAACCGCATAAATCAGGATTTGCGGCCATTTCATCCATTTGACAAGCAAGAAAAACAGCAGTCCGCAACCCCCGATCAACAGGGCGGGAATCGCTATCCCTTCCGGATCAATCTTTCCTTCCGTGGCCAGCCTCACCACCAACAAGCCTCCTGCATACTGCAGGGGAAAGACCAGCCAGGCGAGCCGGCCGATGCCTGGAAAGGTCCGCCGCTTCTTCTGTTCCTCCTCCAGACGCTGCCGCTGCTCCTCAGGCGGACGCTGCTTCGCAGCCTCTTCTGCCTGCTGCTGGGTAATCTTCGCCATGTACGGACGATACGCCACGTCAATGTTGCCGTCAAACCTGGCTCGCTCCAGATGAATATCCCCTGATAGCTCCTCCGGGACATCGCCAACATAATAATCGTGCAGCGACGTTACACTCGTTAGCCATAGCGGCTTCTCTTCCTTGGCGACAATCTCCAGCCAGCGGTTGGCCTCCACCACATTCGTAAACGGAATGGCCAGCATCTGCCGCTGAAATTGATGATGATGTACAAGATACAGCATGGGCAGAAGCTCCAGCTGCTGCAGCGGTTCATTCAGCTTCGTGGGCCTGTAGGTGTAATTGTAGTGAAACACATGCATGCCATAATACAGCTCGGTGACCGCTGATAGCGGGACAACCCCTTCCTTCTTCTCCCTGACTTTGGGGTCCCAAACGGTGTACTCCACTCTGTCATCGTACAACAGGTATTCACTGAGATGCGTATTCACCCATATTCGGCCCTGCAAGGCACTTAACACTTTTCTGAAAATATAAACGCCGAGCGGAATGGCCAGCAATGTTAAATAGATGCCGATTGACGGAAACATCACGACCAGAAACAGCGGGCCAATCATGAGTCCGGCACCGATCAACAGCCCGATAACGTATACGCTAAAGGTCAGTACCCACCATTGGGGCCTCATTTTCCGTTCCTTTTGCTCCAGTAGAATCTCGGACATTCAGGCAACTCCTTTTGATCTAAAATATAGATTTCCATACATCCGCTTTACACTATAAGTGATTATATAATGGAACTCATAAAAAATGGATACTTTGAAGCGATGAAACGAAAAAACCCCTTTCCCGGATCCATCCCGGAAAGGGGTCATACAGCGTCTTAATGGGATTGGCGACGCTCGGCCAGCTTCACCAGCATATGAGCCAGCTTGTGCCGCTCTTCCTTCGAGCCGACCTTCCACAGTTCCTGCAGCAGCTTCTCCTCCGCATTGCGGGGTTCCTCGTTCTCGGCCAGGTAGCCTGCCACCTTCTCAGCAGCCTGTGCCAGCTGTTCCTCGCCAAGCCCGATGTTCTGCGCCAGCTGAATTCGCTTGCTCAAATACGATTGAAACGAATCAAAGTTGGCCAGAATCCGTTCCTTCTCCCCTTCATCAATGCGATCGATGGCATCATCGACCTTATTGACATCCAGTTCACCATTCTTGTTGACGACATGATTATGCTCGGACATGATAACGCCTCCTTTGTTCGACTAGGTACAATCTTTACTTAACCTTGTCCACCCGAAGCTAATCAACGACCCAGCAAGGAACGCCGCAGCCGAACCCATCGTGCTCGCCAATGGAAAAGCAGAAGCCGTGCTGCCCTGCTGTATCAGCCCGAGTTAACCGGAGGCAAAGGCAGCGCAAGCCCGGAGGCCTATGACCGCCCCCGGCCGCGGCGACCGCCGCTCCGGCCCTGACTGCGGGCATTGCCTTCCGCACGGCTTCCCTGGCCGCCATCGGAGCCACGGCGGCTCCCTTGGGCGCTCGTCCGCCCTGCGCTGCCGCTCCGGCGGCCGCTGCTGACGCCGCCGGCACGCTCGCTGCCGGCGCGTCCTTGACCGCCCGCCCCCGAGCGCCCGCCTGGGCCGGACCGCTCCGCCTGGTGCCCGCGGCCGCCGCTGGTACCGCGGGCACCTCTAGCGGCGCCGGACCCGCCGCTGCGTCCGGAAGCCTCCTCTCTCCGGCTTCCTCCACGGCCGCGCTGCTGATCCTTAGGCCCGGAGGAGGAGACGCTTCTAGCTTTTCTCGGGCCGGAGACGTCTATACTTCCGCCCGTCCCTTCGCGAATCGCATCCTCTCGCGAAGCATAATGCAGCCGCTTCAATCGAAGGGAGATCCCCTCTTCAATCCGCAGCAGATCTTGAGCATCCTTCCCTGCGGCAAAGGTGACGGCCATGCCGCTTCCACCCGCCCGGCCTGTTCTGCCGATACGATGGATGTAACTTTCAACATCATGAGGCATATCGTAGTTGAAGACGTGGGTTACCCCCTCTACGTCCAGGCCGCGTGCGGCGACATCAGTAGCGACCAGCAGCTGCAGCTTGGCTTCTCTGAAGCGCTTCATGACGGCCTCTCGCTTCGCCTGGGAGAGATCGCCGTGGAGCTCGTCCGATGCGTAGCCATGGGCCAGCAGCGCTTCGTTCAAGGTGGAGGCCCGCCGTTTCGTCCGGCAGAAAATAATCGCCAGGAAAGGGCGGTACAGCTCAATCGCCGCCCGCAGCGCATCCTGCTTCGTCCGGTCGGTGCATTCCACAACCGCCTGCTTGATCTGCTCGATCGGGACCGGAGAGGCTCCCTTGATGACGATATCGACCGGCTCATTCATATAGTTTCCGGCAAGCTGCTTCACCCCGCCCGGCATCGTCGCTGAGAACAGCATCGTCTGCCGGCGGTACGGCACCGCATGAATAATGGCTTCGACCTCGTCGAGGAAGCCCATATGCAGCATCTGGTCGGCTTCATCCAGCACAAGCATCTTCACACCGCCCAGCTCAAGCGTGCCCCGGCGCAGATGATCGAGCAGCCGGCCCGGCGTCCCGATGATGACATGGCGGCCGCCCTCCAGCTTGCGCAGCTGCTTCTCCACATCTTGACCGCCATAGACAGCCAGAATTTTGGCACCGTCTTGCTCCCCGGACGTCAGCTTGCGCGCCTCCTCCGTAATCTGGAGCGCTAGCTCCCGCGTCGGCGCAATGATCAGGGCCTGCGGATACGCCTTAGAAGTATCGATCCGCTGCAGAATCGGGAGCAGAAAAGCCAGCGTTTTGCCGGTCCCGGTCCGCGCGCGGGCAATGACATCCTTGCCGTCCAGAAGCAGCGGGATCGTCTCCTGCTGTACCGGCGTCGGTTCTGCGATGCCCTGCTCCTTCAGTTTTTGTACTCGTTGTTCGTCGATGCCCAGTTGTTGAAAGTTCGGCAAACATTCCACCTCATTTATATTTTTTCAGGAAATAGACTGACATTCATTCCTGTCTTTGGTAATGTCAGATCAGATGCTATCAACCGGTCAGGAGGTGCAAGGCATGAACCTACTCCACATGCTGCTCGGCTTCATCGTTCTGTTGATTCTGCTTGGAATGATGAATATGATGCTTAATTATATCGCAACCCGGGACGGAGCGCAGATTCCCTTCCGTCAGAAACTATGGCTCATCCCGCTCCTGTCGGCGTCGATCATCGTACCGCTTGAGCTGTGCTCGCTTCTGTATGTGCGGCTGTTTGGCATCACCGGCAGCGCCGGAGAGACCCTTGCCCCAGGCAGCGCCGAAGTGCTGCTAAGCTTCCCGCTGTTTGCACTGATCGGGTTTCTGCTGCTGGAGTGCCTCGTTCATCCGCTCGTCATCGCCACGCTGCGGCTAACGCTCAAGCGGGACAGCGTGCTCATGGCCAAATTGGCGTCCACGCTGGCTGTCGATACGCTGCTGCTGTATTTTATCGCCCTGCTGTTTCCGGCATTGCCGATCCGCAGCCTGCTGCAGGCGCTGTTCATCGCCTTGTTCTATCATGGGATCGAGTGGCTGCTGATCGGTGTTCAGACCTGGTTGCTCCATCGTAAGCATGCGAGGCTCCAGGCCTGACACCAGGGTGCTAGAACCTCCCGGATTTAAAAATCGAATACAATAGCCAGGCCACCATCAGAATAGCGACAATGAAACCCAGTTCAATGACAGGGAAATGCCACAGCATAATCGGCTCGTGACTCAGGGAAGAACCGATAATCAGCCCCACCATAATAATGCTGAATGCCAGCAGCACAATGCTGAACGAAAGGCGGTTGCTGATCCGGTCCAGCTTGTGCATGAGCGATTGCAGCTCGGGCACACTGATCTCCACCCGCAGCTTGCCCTTGCTGATCATCGCTGACAGCTGCCGGGCCTGCCCCGGCAAATCGAGCAGGCTCTGCGCCAGTTCGCTTACCCCGTCCAGCACCTTTCTGCCAATACGCCGTGAGTTGTACCGCTCCTTCAGCAGCTTCCGTCCGAACGGCTCCGCCATATCAATAATGCTGAGCTCCGGGTCCAGCATCTCAATAACGCCCTCCAGCGTCAGCAGCGACTTGCCGAGCAAGGTCAAATCGGGCGGCAGCATGATCTGATGCCGCTGGGCGACCGCGAACAGATCGCTTAGCGCCTTGCCGATCCGCACCTTCGAGAAAGGAACATCCACATATTCTCCCCGCAGCCGATCCATATCGGCCCTGAGCCGGTCCATGTCGCAGTCATCCGGAATCAGCCCCATGCGCGATATCGCCCGCACCATACTGTCCGTGTTGCGCCTCATCAGCGCGATAATCAGCCCCGACAGATGATCCTTCATCTCCTCGCTGAGCTGCCCTACCAAACCGAAATCCAGGAACACCAGCTTCCCGTCGGCCCGGACCAGCAGGTTCCCGGGATGCGGATCGGCATGGAAGAAGCCATGGATGAAAATTTGCTGCAGCATCCCTTCAATCAGCCGCTCGGCCACCGTCTTCAGATGATGCCCCTTGTCCGCCAGCTCCCGGTAGCGGCTCAGCGTGACACCGTCCGCATATTCCATCGTAAGCACCTTGGAGGAAGTGAACTCCCAGTAAATGCTGGGAATGTGGATGTACTCATGATCCGTCAAGTAAGCTGCCACTTTCTCTGCATTGCGCGCCTCATGGCTGTAATCGAGCTCGGCCATCATCGCCCGCGCAAACTCATCTACGATCTGATCCACCCGATATTGCTTTACCCAATCCCACCGCTTCTCGGCCAGTGAGATCAAGTCCCGGAGAATTTCAAGATCCCGCCCGATCATTCTGGCAACGCCGGGACGCTGCACCTTGATCGCTACCATCTCGCCCGTCTTTAACCGGCCGGCATGAACCTGGCCAATCGAGGCTGCGGCAAGCGGCTTGTCTTCGAAAGAGGAAAGCACCTCGTCGATCGGCACGCCCCACTCTTGCTCGATCAGCTGACGTGCGCTTTCCGAGGAGAACGGCGGAACCCGCTCCTGCAGCTTGACCAGCTCCTGGATCAAAGGGTCAGGCAGCAGATCCGACCTTGTGCTCGCCAGCTGACCCAGCTTCACAAATGCCGGACCGAGGTCCTCCAGCACTTTACGCACCCGTTCTCCCACCGTGACTGTCTCCGGCTCCTCCCGGGATATCCAGCGCACCGGAAGCGACAGCACGTGAAACAGCCCCATCTCCTCCACCATATAGCCAAAGCCATGACGCATTAGCGCCATGGCGATTTCCCGGTAACGTCCGGCATGTCGAATTCGGACCGCCATATTATTCCTGCCGCGATCCTTCCAGCTCGACGATTTTGTGCTCAAGGGCAGCGATTCGCTGTTCCAGGCTCGCGATATCGCTTTCTGTCGGCACGTCCAGCTCCTTCAGCACCTTTTGCACCTGTTCATAAATATAGCTTTTGATCTGGGACTGCTCCGCCTCTCCCCGCTCGACCAACCGCTCGACCAGCGCTTTCGATTCTGCCGGAGCCAGCTCCCCACGTTTGACCAGATCGTCCACAATTTTCTCTACTTTTTCCTTGCTGACCACGGTAAGGCCTAATCCTAACGAGATTGCTTTCTTGAAAAGATCACTCACGTTTCATCCCTCCTGGTCTTCATCTGCTTCCATTATACCCTTATTTTCTGGTAAAAATCATCTATCCGAGAATGAAAGTCCTCAGGCTGCAAGTTATACCGGACACCTCGTCTTCTGGACATAAAGAAACAGCCCCAAGATCCTCAGATCTTCGGAGCTGTTTCTCGTGATCTATGCACAGGGCTTAATCGTCGTCCCCGTCATCGTCTCTGTCATCATCGCGGTCATCCCGGTCGTCTCGATCATCCCAATCATCATCGTCATCGTCAAAATCGGTGTCGATAACCTTGCCCGTGATGGCGTGAACCTCTACCTCGGCTGAGCCTCTGGACGTTCTCAGTTCCACTTCATACACCCATCTGCCATCGTCCTTGTCCAGGTCCGATTCCACTGCCACTGCGCCTTGCACATGCTTCTCGGCAATGGTTGCCGCTTTGCCTGCGCCGATCACATTGGCTGGCACACGATCATCCCAATCATCGTTGTCGTCATCTTCACGGACGCTGAGCACCTTGCCGCTGTATGCATCAATTCGAACCTCCATTTCGCGCTTCTCTTGGTCAATCTCCACTTCATAGATTTGAGACCCTTTCCAGCGCTTGAGCTCGATGCTGTCGACCACGCCCTTCACTTCGGCCTTTGCTTTCTTCTCAGCCTGTTCCATGCCAATCAGCTTCTTCCCGGTCGTAGCCGTGCTGGTGCTCTGCACGGACGCGCTCACCTCGGATGCACTTGAACCGCTCGACGGGCTCGGGCTGCTTACGCTTGCGCGGCCAGATGCGCTTGACGCCCCCGATCCGTCTGCCTGAACAGCGCTGATTCCGTAAATTCCGCCTGCCGCGATAACCGCGGCGAGTGCGCCTGTCATCCATGTACGTTTTTTCATGTTAGAATGCCTCCTCATGTTCTGATTGCCTTTGCATAGTTCTATCCTATTGGCTGAACATGAGAGGACTCCGAGAGAAAGATTAGAAATTGATGAGAATCAGATGACAGCCTTCCTCATCCATCATCATCATCGTCATCGTCTGAATCATCGTCCACCGTAACTGACAGAATGCGGCCTGTGATGGCATCCACCTGCACCGTCACTTCCCGCCCGTCCTTGGTGTCAATCTCAACCAGGTAGTATCGGCCATCCCTGCCTTCCCGGTAATCGACATCATCCACAGTGCCGGGGAATTCGGCGAGCGACAGGCGGATCGCCTCCTTTTCCGTGATCGGACGATTGGCGGTTGATCCCTGGTTCCCCGAAGGCTCGCGGCCTTCCTGCCCGTTCTGTGGCGGCGCTTCTCCATTCGGATCTGTGGAAGCATCCGTTTCATCTGGGGGAGGCTGTTCGCCTCGGGCATCTTCCGCCCCAGGATCGGCTTCACCCGGATTCTGTACCGGAGGTTCTGGCAGCATCCCCGCCCCCTGATCATTCAGACGTTCAATTGCAATAATGTCCCCCTGATATGCATCTACCCTGAGCTCATACACCCCGGTTACAGCTTGGATCCGAATCCGGTACATGTCGTCTTCCAGCACCGTATCCAGCACATCGCCAGGATACTGCTCTGTGACTCCGGCAGCCGCTTCCGCTTGCGTCAGCAGCCGCGGTGCATCTCCCCAAGGACGAATGATGACAAGTGTCAAGAGCAATATCACCGCCAGCGAACCGCTCCACATCAGTATCCTTTTTCGCATTCCATCACCTCATGCCTGTTTCTTTACCGCAAGTATACGCGCTCCAGGTTAGAATACGCTGAGAGAACTCGTCGGTCATTCTGCCAATTTCAACCTGATGACAGCGGTCGTCCCGACCCCGGGCAGGCTGTCCAGCTCAAGCTCTGCTTCAATCGCTTCCGCAATATCCTTGGCGAGCGACAGCCCAAGACCCGCTCCGCCTTTGCGGCTCCGGGCCTCATCCACCCTGTAGAACCGGTCGAACACATACGGTAGCTCTTCCTTGGGAATCCCGATGCCGCGATCGGTGATGCGTATTGAAGCTTGCCCCCCGGCGGTCTGAATATCGACCGTCACGGCCTCCTCACTGTACTTCCGTGCATTATCCAAAAAAATAAACAGCAGCTGTCTCAGCCGCTGCCGATCCGTCCAGCCATACACGGCCCCCTGATCGGAGCGAACTTGGACCTCGCGGTGATAGGCGCTGCGAAAAGCGCCGGCGGACGCCTCGCACAGTTCCACCAGATCGACATCCTCCATCTTGACTTGCCATTCGTCACGGTTACGCGCGAGCAGCAGCAGCTGCTCGGTCAGTTCCTTCATGCGCACGGCCTCGGAGTGAATCGCCTCCACAGACTCATGGAACAGTTCAGGTCGATCCAGTCCTCTTCGCTTTAACAGACTGGCGTAGCTCTCTATGATCGTAATCGGCGTTTTCAATTCATGGGATGCATTGGATACGAACTGCTCTTGCTTCTCGTAATTGCGCTCCAGCAAGGTGATCATATCGTTGAAGGCAGCCCCCATCTCCACCAGCTCATCCTTCGACTTCGGGTCCAGCTCGATTCGCCTGAACCGGCCGCTGCTGCGAATCTCCCGCATCGTCCGGGTCAATGCAGAAATCGGCTGCATGATGACCCGTGCCAACACCCGTGTGGAGGCGATAACAGGGAGCAGAACAGCTGCCGACACCACAATCAGGACAATTCGGAGCACCTGCAGATTGTCCATCGTCGCCTGCAGGCTGCGGACAACCTGCACATTCATCACCGCCCCGTCAGGCCAGATAACAGGCAGGGACACCGCTGAGTATGTGCCGCCTGCATAGGATATAATCTCGGCCCGCTTGTCCGGCGCATAAGGCAGCTCAAGCTCGGCCAGAACCAGCTGGGAGCTGGAGATCACCGGCGCCGGACCGTTCTGATCCGGGCCGATGACCCGCAGCAGTCCATCAACAGGGACGTAACCCCGGAGCAGATCCGCCGTCGGTATGGCTCCTGCGGCCGCAATAAGCCCTTGGGCAATCCGGTTGGCTTCCGCATCGGCCTGCTTCAACTGACTGTCCAGTGTCATCCGGCTGAACACGAAGTATATCGACAGGTTCATCACCAACAGGAGAACCGCCATCAGAACCGACGAATACAAATGGACTTTGCTGCTGAGCTTCATACGTCGTCCTTCAGCACATATCCGACGCCGCGAATCGTCTGGATGAGCTCAGGCGCCTGCGGCGCTGCGATTTTTTTTCGTACATACCGAATATAGACATCGACGACATTGGTATCGCCGTAATAATCATACCCCCAGACTGCGGTGAGAATCTGCTCCCGGTTCAGCACCTGGCGCTTGTTCTTGAGCAGATACACGAGCAGATCGAACTCCCTTGGCGTCAGCTCAATTCGCTGCTCCCCACGCATCACTTCCCTCGTCTGTTCATTCAGCCTCAGATCCGCCGCGACCAGCCACGCTCCAGGCTCTTCATGCCGGGCTGGAGCCGCTGCCCGCAGACGAAAGGCGGCCCGGATTCGGGCAAGCAGCTCTTCAATCTGAAAGGGCTTCGTAATATAGTCATTTGCGCCCAGATCAAGACCGGACACCTTGTCTTCGACCGAGCTTTTGGCGGTCAGCAGCAGTACGGCTGTGCTTGGATCCGCCGCCCGGATTCTTCTGAGGACCTCGATGCCGCTCATGCCGGGAAGCATCACATCGAGCAAAATCAAATCGAACCCGCCGCTGCGGTAAGCTTCCAGCCCATCGGGACCGTTGTAGACACTAGTCACCTGATAGCCTTCGCTCTCCAGCTCAATCTGAAGCAGGCGCGCGATTTTCTCCTCGTCCTCCACAATCAGTATGTTCTCGCTCAAGCCTCCATACCTCCTTGCCCCGGGCTTAACCGGGAACCCTGGCAGCCCATTTCGCCGCCTGCGCAATGATGATGCGCAGCTGCGGCTGAAGGAAGGTAGGCTCATGATGGCCTGGCATCAGGAATACCACCCTGCCGATTCCGTACGTATGGCACCAGCCAGCCGGGTACAGCTCGCCATCCGCCTCATACTGCAGCAGAACCGTTCGCTCCGCAAACGGATCAAACTCAAACTGATAGGGCTCCTCCTCAAGCTCAAACGGCTCAATCCCTTCGATAATATCATGCTGCGTCTCTGCCGGCTTGAAAGACAGGGATCGCATCGGCGGATGGCCGTCGAACCGGGCACCGATCAGTTGAGCCAGCTCATACCGATTGGCCAGAGAAATGCCGTTATGCAGAACCAGCAGGCCTCCGCCACCGCTTACGTACGAGAGCAAGCCGGCCGTCTGCCGGGGAGATACCTTCTCGTCCCAAAGGTCACTGTAGGCAATGCACAGCTCATAGGGGTACAGATTGCTTTCATGCAGCATTTTCAGGTTCTCCGTGCATTGAACGGTAAACATATCATTCAGCACATGGGTTATCTGTTTATCAACGCCTTGGAGCGGGTGAAACTTCGGGTGTGTGTAGCTGCCGAGCAGCAAAGCCTTTCTTTTATCCATATCTCTTGTCCTCCCATAAATCGCGGATCTTGTCTATATCATTCACAGGACATCCTGTTCCATGCACGTGGAGAGTTCACGTCAGGGCAACATCCTCGATGCGTGTTCCTTATATTCCTTCGCAGCCGCTCAGAGCATCAAGCCTGGCGCTGTCGATCCGGTTCCCCGGCAAAATAACGTCCCAGCGTCACCATCATAGCGCCCATTCGCTCTTCCTCCGGCACTACAATCCGCTCGATCCCGGCCTCGCGCAGCGCCTGTGCAGTTACCTTGCCGACCGCAGAGGCAACCACCGGACCGGCAAACGCATCCAGCAGCGCAGCCAGCTGCCCCTTGGACTCGGCATAATCGGTCAGAAAACGGAACTGCGGAGCGCTGGTGAAAGCAACGGCATCCACGCTCCCGGCTACAATGTTCGAAACCAACCGCTCAAGGTCTTCTTCCTGCGGCGGTATATGTTTATAAGGGAGGATCGTCCGGACGGTAGCGCCCTTGCTTTCCAGCCAGCTCACCAGCTGTGGTGCCGATTCCCCGTGAAGCTGAAGAATGACGCGCTTGTGATCCAGCTCGCAGTCCGCCATCGCACGGATTAAGCCGGCTGTGCTGCCGTCATCATCCCTGGCCACAGGAACGAGGCCCCGTTTCTTCATGGCATTGACTGTTTTGTATCCCCGGGCAGCGATCTGGGTGCTCTCCAGAACCCCAAGCATCGCCTCAAGCAGTTCCATCTGTTCAGCCATATCAAAGATCGCCTCTAGTCCAATTCCGGTCGTGAAAATGGCCCACTCCGGCGGATCGGCCACCCATGCGGCAATGGCCGCCCGCAGCTCCTCATCATCGAGAAAAACAGTCCCCTGGGCGGGACAGATCAGCGGAGTTCCTCCCATCTTCTCAACCAGCTTGGACATCTCGGCTGATTTGCGCGGGCCTGCCAGGGCGATCACCCGATCCTTCATATGTTGTGCCATATTGTCCTTCCTCCCCTCATATGTACAGCTTTCTCATTTCTATACAGTATACTGGTCTGGCCATTGAATATAAAGTCAGCCAGCGCCTCGGGCTTCACGCCATGCGCCTTAAATCTCACAGAACGGATGGAACCTGTAAGAAGTGATACGCCACGATTAAATCTACTCGGGTATTCGCCCCGCTATGTCCGAATTCCTCTGTCGGCCCGCACGATGCCTCGGGAATCATTCTCCGGCCGCATATATTCCCGAAGCATATGAGGGGCGCTTTAGCCCTTTCGCCTGCCTTGCATAGAGAAAGGAACAGGCCACGTGGCCTGTTCCTTCCCGATGTCCGATAGGACTTATTATGAATCGTTCCTGTGGAGATCCTAGAGCTTGAACCGCTCAACCAGCTGCTGCAGCTCTTCGGACAACCGGCTCAGATCGGATGCCGATGCAGCGACCTCTTCCATGGAGGCCAGCTGCTCCTCGGAGGCGGCCGAGATCGATTGGGTGTTGCTCAGCGCCTGCTCCGATATTTCCCGTATCGACTCCACCGCCTGTTTGGTAACCGCGGCGTGGGAAGCAAGCGCATGGGCGATCTCTGTCGTTCCGGCCACACTCGCGGTCACGCTCTCCACCGACTTTTTGATCCGGGAGAAGGATCGTCCGGTAACATCAACAGCGCCAACGCCTTCAGATACCTTCTCCTCGGCACTTCTCATCGCCTCGTTCGTCCGCTTCACTTCCTCGAGCACGCTTCCGATCAGACTAGTAATCTGCTGCGCCGAGCCCTCCGATTTCTTAGCCAGCTTCTGTACCTCAGCTGCGACCACCGCAAAGCCTCTGCCCTGCTCTCCGGCCCTTGCCGCCTCAATCGAGGCGTTGAGCGCCAGCAGACTGGTCTGCTGGGAGATGTCCACGATATCTCCGATGATGCCGCTAATCTCCTCCGTTCTTAACGTAAGCTGCTCAATGACGCCCCCAAGATCCTTCACAACAGTATCGATGCCCTGCATCGTGTCCGCTGTAGTGATGACCGCCAGATTCCCCTGCTCGGCCAGCTTGGCCGTACTTTGCATATTGTAATGGACTTCCTCCAGTGTGCTGGCAATTGTATCTGCCTGTCCGTTCACCTCGTTCATACGCTGAAGCCCGTCTGCAACCGCTTGAACCTGACGCTCGCTGCCCACGGCAACCTCCTGAACAGAAGATGTCACAAGCTCGATAGCTCTGGTATTCTCTTCAGCACTGGCCGACAGCTGCTCCGAGGAAGCTGATACATTCTCGGTCATATCCTTGACCCCGTGGATCATATCCCGCAAATTATCAACCATCTGCTGGAAGTTATCCGCGAGCTCGCCGATCTCATTGCGTTTGAATCCGGTCAGACGATAAGCCAGGTTGCCGCCGCTAATAATTTCTGTCGCTTCTCTTAACTTGCGAACCGGCTCAATTACGGAGCGGATATTCCACGCTGCCAGAGCGAGGCCGATGATGAGAGAACCTGCCAGCAGCCAGATCATCGTGCTTCGAATATCGGCTACGGCGCCAGTGACCTCATCGTTGGACATGACGCCAACGATTTTCCAGCCTGTCCATTCATTCGTGATGTAATTGATCTGCCAATGCCCGCTGTCCGGATGCTGGAATGAGAATTGTCCGTCCGCTTGCTCAAACAGCCGGGCCACCCACTCGGTATCCCCGTTGCTCTCGGCATCGGTGCCTGCCGGATATTCCGGATGAAACAGGAATTTATGAGTCTGATCCACAACCGTGGTATATCCCTCGCGCCCCACCTGCACTTGAACGAGATCGCGAATCTGGTCCATATTCAAATTGATCCCCATGACCCCTTCACCGTCTTCCAGTGTTTGCGCTACCGTCACCACGGTCTCCGAGCTGGAAGCGGAAGTATAAGGAGCCGTTACAATCGGCTGTCCCGGACTGTTCATCGCTTGCTGGTACTAATCCCGCTCCCGCGGATCATAATCGTCAGCTACCTGATTATTTGAACCCGAAATGAAGCTTCCCGTCGCTGTACCTACATAGATATTCGACGTCTCAGGATGAAGGTTATGATACTGCCTTAATCCATCGCGAATCTGTGTCCCCCCGTTCGCCTGCTCTTGATTCGCGCTCGCAGAATTCATCTCGCCAATGAAATAGCCCAGGTCATGCAGCTTGGCTCCAATCGTCTGGTCGATAATTTTGTCCGCCGTAATTACACTAGATGCTGCATCCTCCATAATTTGACGCTCAATGGTTGCTGCCGCATCCCGGTAAGTGAAATAACCGATGGTGATGCTCGGCACCAGCAGGACAAGCAAGTAGGCAACCATCATATTCCTGCGAATTCGCTGGGCATTTCTTTTTTTCATGGCACGATCCCCTTTTGTCTATAATGTAATCCAACATCCCCTTATATCGACAATTTATCGGAAGAAACAGTCCTTAAATTAACTGGAAATTTATCACATGCCGTCACATTATTTTTCCCTTGAGAATCCGTTAAAAAAAAAGAGCCCTGATTCAGGACTCTTTCTGTTCGTGCTGAGCATCAACACCATTTATATAAAAGCCATGCGCCCGATGCTTCATTGGATAAAGCGCCTGGCTGGTTTGGTTACTTTCCGCTCGGAATGAAGGCGCTCAGATCGATGCCGAGGCCAGCGGCCAGACGCTCACCGTACTCCGCATCCGCCCGGTAGAAATTGCAAACCGCGCGCAGCTGGATATCCGACTTGGTCTGACGAAGATCAGTCACCAGATTGCGGATCAGATTATCCTTCTGCTGCTGCGTGAACGAACGGTACAGTTCTCCGGTCTGTGTAAAGTCATCCGTCTTCTCAATCCGCTGCCGGGTGGTCGGACCATGAAGCGGCGCTTCGCTTTCGCGGTATGCAGGGTCTTCTACGGGCCCGCTGGTGTAGCTGTTTGGCTCATAGTTGATCGGCGATGGGTCCTGCTTCACATTCATCAAGCCGTCACGCTGATGGTTGCGAACGGGAGCATACGGGCAGTTCACCGGAATTTGCAGATAGTTCGGTCCAAGACGATGGCGCTGTGTATCCGGGTAAGAGAACAGTCGGCCTTGCAGCAGTTTATCCTCCGATGCTTCGATGCCCGGGACGAGTGCGCTTGGCGAGAAGGCAGCTTGCTCCACTTCCGCAAATACGTTCTGCGGGTTGCGGTTTAGCGTCATCGTGCCTACCGGGATGAACGGGAACAGCTCCTCCGGCCATGTCTTGGTCGGATCAAGCGGATCGAATGCCAGATCATCCATCTGCTCTGGCGACATCAGCTGCACGAGCAGGCGCCATTTCGGGAAATTCCCTTCCTTGATATGCTCATGAAGATCGCGTGTGGCATGATTGAAATCCTTGCCCTGGACCTCTGTCACCTCATCGGCGTTCAAAGTGCGGACACCTTGGAGGGACTCCCATTTGTATTTAACATAAGTGACTTTCCCCTCCTGATTGACCCACTTGAACGAATGAACCCCGAAGCCGTCCATTTCGCGATAGTTGGCAGGCGTGCCGTGATCCGAGAATACCCAGGTCATCATATGCGTCGATTCCGGGGACAGGGTCATGAAATCCCAGTAACGTCCTGGCTCCTGAATGTTCGTCTCTGGCGATGGCTTGAGCGAATGCACCATATCCGGAAACTTGATGGCATCCCGGATGAAGAATACAGGCAGATGGTTTCCGACCAGGTCATAGTTGCCTTCTTCCGTGTAGAATTTCACTGCGAATCCGCGAGGATCCCGGGCCGTCTCCGGCGAACCAGTGCCATGAATCACGGTGGAGAAGCGTACAAAGACCGGTGTCTCCTGTCCGATCTCTTGCAGGAACGCTGCCCGAGTGTAAGGCTTCAAGTCGTTCTCTACCACGAAGACGCCATGTGCCCCGGCTCCGCGTGCATGCACGACCCGCTCAGGAATCCGTTCACGGTCAAAATGGGCAAGCTTCTCGATCAGATGGTAATCCTCCAGCAGCGTCGGTCCGCGCCGGCCGGCTGTCTTCGAATTCTGGTTATCTCCTACAGGGGTTCCCTGGTTGGTGGTCAAGCGATCCATCATATCTATTCCTCCTAGAACTATAATTGATATTAGACTGAATCTAAATTTATGAATTGATTGTAGCATCTGTGGAGGGAGAAGGTCATGATGGTCAAATGAGCCTTATATGAAGTTCATATGAAAGAACAATGATAAAACTTGGCAAAAAAAAGAGCGGATTAATCCGCCAGGCGGTAACCCACTCCTCGTACTGTTGCGATATATCGCGGCGCACCCGCATGGTCGTTCAGCTTTTTGCGAAGACTTTTGACATGAACGTCCACCACATTGCTGCCGCCCATAAAATCCGTATCCCAAATCTTGCTCATCAGCTCCTCGCGCGTGCATACAGCACCGCCGCTCTCCAGCAGGTGAATCAGCAAACTGAATTCGGTTTTTGTCAGATGAACCGGCGTATGTCCTTGGTGCAGGGTCATTTTCTCTCTGTCGACAATCAGGTCTTTGAACACCAGCCCTTTGGCTCCTTCTTCGGACCGTAAGGTTACGCCGGAGAACAGGCGAATCGTGCGCTGCACCTGATACAGCATCGTTTGCTTGGAGCGCGCTGGCCACACCATCAGCTCTTCGCTCAGCAGACTGCCGCCTGCCCGGCCCATCAATTCCTCATTGACCAGATAGAGCACGGGCACTCCGGCCTCTCCTGGAATCAGCATATCTCTTTCCTTCCGGAAAGCGACAATATCCCGGCAGCCGGTCATATCCGCGATGAGAATGCCTGTGTTCAAGGCATTTTGCAGCCCCGGTTCCCACTTTCTGAACATCATGACCTCAAAGCAATTCTCGGACAAGGTGATCAGCATATCCTGTACACGTCCGGGTGAGCGGCTCAGCAGTGCAGCTCGAAGGGACACCGGACAAGCATCGCCGATCGAGAAGCCAAGGCCAGGCTCAGTATAACGATTCTCCACTTTCCAGTCTGGAAACGGCAGCACAGCTCCGATACTTGCCATCAGTTCTTCCGTTTGGTTTGACATTCCGGACATACCCCCCCAAATACAACATGAGCATGATGAATGACGTAATGCGTTTCACCCGCTACCGTGTCGGCCCAATCCTTGGGCACCTCGGTCATGACTTCGTCTACTTTACCGCATACCTCACAGATGATGTGCTGATGATCATCCATTCTGGCATCATAGCGGCTGGCGCTTTCCCCAAGCTTCAGCTCTCTGATCAGCTGTTTGTCTGTCAGGTAGCGCAGGGAGTTGTAGACCGTACCGTACGCCAGATTATAGCCCTTCTCCATCAGTCGGTTCATAATATCCGCAGCGGTAGGATGGTCGTTCGCTTCCCGAACTACATCATATACCGCCTGCCGCTGCGTCGTCAGGTTTATGGATTTCAAGGTATTCACCCTTTTAATTTTATTTTTAGAATAAGTATAAATCTTATTTCGAGTTTGGTCAATATGATAGATATGATTTATCAATATCCAACATTCCATTCCCCAAGAGAGCTTATATATGGAATAATATAGATATAATTCCATTATTAAGTGGACACGTAAGGCGGAAAGGAGAAGACGCTCATGTTCCTGATCTGCACCATTTTGTATACGATAGCCTTCTGGTTCGGCTCCTTATGGTTGAAGAAAAAACTGAACCTCCCCCGTGAAACGAATGGGTGGCTGTACAAACACATGAATCGGTGGCACAGGTTCGGAGAGGAGAACATCTTCTCACCATGACTGTATTCTTGCTGTATCCGTGCTGCTGGCTTTCCGAGCATTTGTCGAAAGAAGATTGAACCCGAAGTCCAGGCAGCACATCCTCAGTGCGTACGCAAGTATGAGCGGGCTGATCCTTTATACAGGCATCGAATGGTGGATGTAGGAGAATACGCTCGCATTTTCGCACCTTTTGTAAATTGAGGGCGATAAATTTCTGGTGTTTGGCCCCGTTTATCCTTAAAATAGGGAGGAACGTCCTCATTTCCAACATTTATTCAAGGAAATGTGAAAGGAGCTCTTCACCCCCAATGCTGAACAGCCTGTTAATCAACTTTTGTATACTCGCCACCTTCCTATATATCTCTGGATGGCTGACGCAGCGCTACGCCTTGAGCATGGATACTCCCTCATTAAAAGTGAAGATCTATGCGGGCATTTTATTTGGATTGATTGGCCAGATCATGATGCTTCATTCATTTCCTATTGATATGAACCTTACCGCTGATCTGCGACATCTTGTGATGATGGTGGCAGCCATCTATTTCGGCTGGATTCCGGCCATCATTTCCGGGCTGCTTATCGGCTTCGGCCGGATGGTCATATTCGGCGTATCGATCTCCTCCGTCATTATCGGTTCCGGCATGCTGCTGATCGCCGTCATCTCAGGCTGGATATCGACGACACGGCTCGACCGGATGACCAAGATGCAAATCATGAATGCCGGCAGCATGGTGATCCATTTGCTCGTCATTCTGACCAACATGACAGACCATGATCGGGCGTTTATATTCTTCATTACGCAGCTGGTAGTCTCCATCATAGCCGCAGCATTGCTCTGCCTGCTGACCGAACATACACATGCAGCCAACAAGCTTCTGCTTCAGATTAATACCCCGGCGGCGCCTGGGGATATGACAAATCTCAGCCATTTGAAGCAGTTCGAGCAACGGCTCTCGGAGCGGTTTCTCGAAGCCCAGCATTTCGGCGAGCGGCTTGGCCTTATTATTGTTGACATTGATCACTTCAAAAAAATAAACGACACCTACGGCCATGAGGCCGGAGATGCCGTGTTATTACAGCTTGGCAATGTGATGAAGGAGCATGCCCGCTCATTTGACGAAGTTTCCCGAAGCGGCGGCGATGAATTCACCGTGCTCGTTCCGGAAGCAACTCCCATCGAGATGACGGCGATTGCGGAGCGAATCCGGGAAGCCGTGGAGAAGCATACCTTTCTCCTGCACAGCGGAACGAAGCTTCACCTTACCGTATCCGTCGGCGTGGCTGTTCATCCCGATACGATGATGGCCAGGCAAGCTATCGAATTGCTGGAGCAAGCTGGCCAGGAGCTGTACCGCGCGAAGAACACCGGGCGAAACAAGGTATGTATCGCTCCCGGATTACAGCCCCCTAACTTTGGAGTACCTCTTCAATAGCGGTCAATGTCGCTTCAGACAGCTGGATGCCAGAAGCTTTCACATTCTCTTCCACCTGCTCCGGCCGACTTGCTCCAATGAGTGCGCTCGCTACGTTCGGCTGACGCAGAATCCATGCAAGTGCCAGTTGGCCGACCGTGATATCAAGCTCTCGGGCTATTGCGCCGAGCTTCTGTACCTTCTCAAGACGCTCCGGGCTGATCTTCAGCCTGTCGGTTCCAAGCTTGGAGGCCCTGCTGTTCTCCGGAGCGTCCTCGAGACTGGCGTATTTCCCAGTCAACACCCCTTGGGCCAGCGGTGAATAGACCACCTGTCCAATCCCTTTACGTTCACCAAGCGGAATAATCTCTTCTTCAATCTGCCGCTCGAACATATTGTACAGCGGCTGATTCACCACGATGCGATCCAGCAAATACCGGTCAGCCACGGCCAGTGCAGCTTCCATCTGGGCAGCTGTCCACATGCTGACACCCACATACAGCACCTTCCCTTGACGCACTAGATCGTCAAGCGCCCGCAGCGTTTCTTCGAGCGGAGTCTCCTCATGGAATCGGTGGCAGTAATAAATATCGATGTAATCCGTACCAAGGCGCTTAAGGCTGGCATGGCACTGCTCCATGATATGCTTGCGGGAGAGTCCGCGGTCATTCGGGCCGTCTCCCATATTTCCGAACACTTTGGTTGCCAGCACATAGGACTCGCGCGGGAACGCGCCCAGCGTCTCTCCTACGACCACTTCTGCAGCACCCTGCGCATAGACATTGGCCGTATCAAAAAAATTAACGCCAAGCCCGTACGCCGTCTGAATCGACTTGACTGCATTTTCACGTTCTACATACCCGCCATAGGTCAGCCAGCTGCCAAGGCTGATTTCGCTAACCTTGAGCCCGCTTCCGCCTAATCTTCTGAACTCCATTGGTGGAACCTCCCTTATATGAAGATGGATGTCTCCTCTCTATTTTACCATCTCTCAGCGCATTCGTCAGAAGGACCTCCAGTCACCGCTTGAAGAAGTTCGATTTGATTTTCGTCCGCACCTTCACCGTGAACTTGATCTGCGGGTACAGCCGCTCCCAGTCCTGCATTTCCGTATCATTGTTCCAGTGCGTTCCGGCATAACGCAAACCGAAGCCAAGCGGGTCCAACCCGGTTTCCTGTATTTTTTTCAGCAGTCGGGTCACGTCTTTCGACAGTTCTTGGCTGAAAGCTTCCTCGATCTTCTTAAGCTCCTCCAGGGTCATCTGCTCCTCCATTTGCTTCTCCTCCAGCGTCCCGGACAGCCGAATGGTATACCTGATCTCTCCTTGTCCATCAGAACCATCGATAATTTTGTATTTCGCTTTCGAGCGCTCCACATTCATCTCCAGAATCTCGCCATCCCGCCTCGTCCGGAGATTGGTCCGTATATCCCTGCGATCCAGCATATTATAGAGTCTGGTGTCCTCGGGGTTCAGGATCAGCTTGACCCGCTCCTTGTCCATCAGTGCGACGCGGTCGATATTCAGCACATTTCCCTCGGTCGTAATGACCGGCATGACCGGGTCCTCTCCGATCTCCCTCATCTTGCGGTTGAGATCAAAGGCAAACGTCCTCGTAATGAACGGGGACTCGGTCCCGTCCTCGCTAATGGCCAGCACAAGCGCGTTGCCGGCGACCCGCTCCGTCGGCGGCTGGATCTTCAGCACAGCCTCCGCCGTCGGAATCGCCACACCCGGAAACATCAGCAGCTGGATGTCCCGGCGCCGAACCGTCCAGTCCTGAATGCTGCGGATGCTTCGGCGCGCATATGACTCGCCGTACAGCACCGCCCTGCAGTGCCCGAAATCCAGTTCCTTGTCCACCTTGGACTTAACCTGACGTATCGCTTCGGCAATGCTCTCGGATTCCTGAGTAACGGTCAGCGACTTGACCTCCCCCGACTTTGGATCACCTGTCGGAATGGCCATCTTGAAGCTATATCTGTTCACGTTCGGCCCCTTCTCCGACACATCCACACCGATGGAAACAACAAATAACCTGAGGTCAATGTCACGGAATCCGCAGCCGCTCAGAAGCAGAATGAACGCACATAACAAAATCATCACACGATATGTGGAGTGTCTCATGCTTTCTTCCTCCTCTTTCTTTTGACCGCGGCATATATCAGCGTTCCAATCAGCACAAATTCCCCGGCAAACCGGGAATCAACGAACACAATCGCCATATCCTTCAACATGTATTGGTTAATTGCGCCTGAGATGACTAGCACGATCAAGCTAAACACCCCAATAATCCACCATTCGGCCCTTCTCCTCTTCTTGTCTCCCTTGGGTGACGGGCTTCCCTTGAACCCGAACACCCCGATGATCAGCTCCTTGCTGACATGCCAGTGGACAATCGAGTTGAGCAGAGACAGCGTCATGTACACAAAGTAGAACACATAAATCATTCGCTCGATGATAAAGTAGCGGATTCTGAGCGAGTCCATCGCCGCAAACGCCGGATATTCATGCTCTCCCGCACCGATCGTTCCAAGAAACCCGATTGGCCCCAGCATCGATACAGCCAATGTCGCAATGCTCATCATAATGATCAGAATGATATGCCTCATTCTGAATTTATGGAACACCCGATTAAACACCACCATGTTGATGTATCCGGTGAAGACGTATGTAGCCGCCGCCATCGTCTGGTATGTAGGTGGATTCCAGGTATACGTTATAATCTGCCGAACAGAGTCATAGCTGAAAAACGGGCTGCTGAGCGCGCGCCAGGACATATAAATAATGAGCGGAACCGCCATATACAGAACGATCTCAAGCGCATACAGAATGGACTCGGAATCGAGTCTGGCGGCCAATCCGACGACCACAATGAATCCGCCCAGAATGAGGTATGTCGCAATGTCCGGATTGATATACCGATCCGTAATATCGGTAAAGCTGATCAGGGTAATGACACTGGAGAAATACCAGACCGCGGCGGCTACGATCAGCATCGGGGCCGCCAGCCATCCCGGCAAGGTAGAATATAAAATTTCCGGCAGTCCTTCTCCCGGAAATTTGGTGATCAACTTTGCAAATAGATACAACAATCCGGCACCGACCGGGATCGATAACAGGATGGACATCATGCCCCCATCAAACCGGTCATCCAGCATGATGCCGGGAACAAAGTTAATCAGATTGATCGATGCATTCAATAAGAAGAGGTAGTAGAAATACTTGTTCCTAACCACTCCGCTCATCCCCCTTTTTCCGCCAATCCATGGCGAACATCTTCAGATATGGCTTGCCAAAGGTGCGGAGGCTTGTTAAATAGGTGATCATAGCTACCATGCCAAGCACGATGCCGACCAGCCCGAAGGTGGAAGCGAGAAGAATAAACACATATTTGCTCACCCGAATCCCCATGCTCATCATGGAGAATGGAATCACGAAGTTTGTTATCGCCACAGCGGATACGAGGATGATCATAATATTGCTGACCAGCCCCGCTTCCGTGGCCGCTGTTCCGAGAATAAGACCGCCGACCGTCGTGGCTGTGGGACCAATCGCCTTCGGCAGTCGCACGCTCGCTTCGGTCAGAAACTCCATGGCGAGCAGCATGAAAATCACCTCAAAAAAAGAGGGGTACGGCACCGTGGCCCGGCTGCCTGCGATAAGCAGGGAAATTTGCATCCGCAGTATTTCCGGATTGTATGACGTAAAGGCAACGTACATCGCTGGCAGAAGCACCGTCAGAAACAATGCAATGTACCGGATGGCTTTCAGGAACCAGCCGATCGGAGGCAGCTGGATTTTATCATCCATGGCGGTGAAGAAGTCGTTAAAGATCGAAGGAACCAAAATGGAGTAGCCGGTATTATCCACGAGAATCGCGATTTTACCCTGTGAAATATTCATGACCGTCCGGTCCGGCCGCTCGCTGAGCATCATCGTAGGAAACAGGCGCCAATGCGGAGGCATCGTTGACCTTTCAATATCCGATGCGGATTGAATCACATCCGATGTGATATCGGACAGCCGATTCTTTACCTCTTCCAGAATGGTCTTATCGACGATCGTATCATCGTACAAAATAATGAGCCGGGTCTGTGATGCTCTTCCCGCTGTCATATATTCACTCTTCAGATGGGCCGACTGATAACGATGGCGGATAAGATTGAGGTTGACCTCAACGTTCTCCGTGAACGAATCGTCAGGGCCCTGAATGACGTTCTCCGTACTGGCCGGCTGAATGCTGCTCGTATTCACCAGCTCAGCGTCAAACAACAGCACCTTGTCCCTGGTGAAGATAGTGACCGCTCCGCGCAGCATGTTGCGCAGCATATCCTCTTCCCTGTCAGGCTCCAGACTTTTCGGGAAAGATCTGATGAACTCCAGATATAGCGGCACATCGTCCAGCTCATAAAACCGGTTGATCAAATGGTTATTGATCATGACAGGATCGCACATGCTTTTGAAGTATATGATGTCGATCTCCTCAAAGCCCTTTTTCAACTTGCGCTCCTCGATATCCGAGACGCCCTTCAGTTGTCTGTGCAGCCAGGCCAGCGCCTGCTTGGGGTTAAGCTTGTTCTGCTTTTTCATGATCGAATCCCTCAACTTCCTCGCTTTTCCGAATCTGGTCCGTTTAAGGTATTTTTTTCACAATCCCCCCAAATTATTTACAGTGACGGAAGAAATTTGGACGAATGAACCCGCGAAACGAGCCTGCTGGTCAGCAGCACAAGTTTCTAATCTTCATGGCGTGGTAATAATGAAAACAAAGATGGAAAAGACAGGCGAAAATGATGATTTCAAGGAGGAGTGCTGTATGAATGAGTCAGGCAATCTGAAGCAAGGGCTTCCGCAATATCCCGAATCTTTGTGGCGGGCCACAAGCGAGCTGCCGTCCTTCGATAGACTGGCTGAAGATATTCAGGCTGATGTAGCTGTCGTTGGAGGTGGCATCACCGGTATTACGACGGCCTATTTGCTGGCGAAGGAGGGCATGGATGTGGTCGTTCTTGAAGCCGGCAAAATTCTGAACGGAGCGACCGGATTTACGACGGCGAAAGTTACAGCCCAGCATGGTCTGATCTATCATGAGTTCGAGAAGCATTTTGGCGCGGAGAATGCCCGAAAGTATTATGAAGGAAACCGCGAAGCCATTGAGTTCATCCGGGACATGGTCGGTGAGGAGGAGCAGGAGTGCGGGCTTAAGCTGGAGGATGCCTATATCTATACGGAGGATGAGCGCAGTTTGTCCAAGCTTGAGGATGAACTCAAGACGTATGAGAAGCTTTCCATTCCAGGCGAGTGGATGGACAAGCTTCCGCTGCCGATCCCGATTCAAGGTGCGATCAAGATGCCCGGACAGTACCAGTTCCACCCGCTCCAGTACATGAAGCGGCTGACGGAGAGGTTTCTGAAGCTCGGCGGACGGATTTATGAATACACCACCATTGATGAACAGGCGGATACAAGCGGCCCGGTCATCCTGCAGACGACACGCGGCAATCATAAAATCACCTGTAATTTTGCCGTGTCCGCCTCCCATTTCCCGTTCTATGACGGCAAGGGGATGTACTTCGCCAGACTGCACGTGGAACGCTCCTATGCGATTGCGGTCAAGCCGGAAACCGCGTATCCCGGCGGGATGTATCTCAGCATTGACCAGCCCGTCCGCTCCCTGCGGTCCGCCTCTTATCAGGGCGAAGATCTGGTCATCGTAGGCGGGGAGAATCACAAGACAGGAAAAGGAATCAGCACATACAAGCATTACGAAAACCTGGAGCTGTTCGCCGGGAAGCTGCTCGGGGCCAAAGAGATCCCGTACCGCTGGTCAACGCAGGATCTGGTGACGCTCGACAACCTGCCTTACATCGGTTCGCTGACGCCGAATGAGGACAAGATTTTTGTAGCTACGGGATTCCGGAAATGGGGCATGACCACCAGTGCGCTGGCCGCTCACATCCTGGCGGACAAAGTCCTTCAGCGCAAAAATCGGTATGCCCAGCTGTTCTCCCCGTCCCGTTTCAAAGTGGATCCAAGCCTGAAAACCTTGGTCGTTCAAAACGCCGGCGTGGTCAAAGATTTCATCGCCGGCAAAGTGGACCTGAAGCACACCGATCCATCCAAGCTCGAGCCTGGGGAAGCAGCAATTGTCCGCCATAATGGGCAGCGTGCAGGAGCATTCAAGGATGAAGCAGGAAACCTTCATATGGTGGATACGACCTGCACCCATATGGGCTGCGAAGTAGAATGGAATGAAGGGGAACGCTCATGGGATTGCCCATGCCATGGCTCCAGGTACACGTTCGATGGCGAGGTGCTGGAAGGGCCGGCGATTGAACCGCTAAAAAAGCTGAACCCTGACGACTAGACCCGTCGCCGGATGGAAACACAATCAAGCCCGCACCAGAAGATGACGCAAGGTCATCCGCAGGTGCGGGCTTCTATTTTTTGAAATATAAATGGGAATTCTCCAGAATCACGCGATCTCTGAAGATGCGATCTCTGTGCGGTAAGCAGCCAGCGACTGCTCGACAATGACGCGCACGAATGCCGGATCGATGTCCGCGATCCATGCGGCCGCATAATGCCATGCATTCTCTTCCGCCTGCAGCGCAATCTGTTTGCGCACAAGCTCGTTCTCCGAGGTGTCCATTCTGCTGCACAGCTCCTGCAGCGTCTGGTCAGCCGCATGACCCAGCTCGTGGGCGAATACGACGGCAAAATAGGCTTCGACCTGTTCCAGCGATCCGAACAGCTGCAAGCATTGCTGGCGTATCACCTCGGTATACATCGTGACCGTGTGCGAGTTCATCGCATATTTCCCTCCGACCAAGCGTCCCCCGGGAAAATAGGACTCCAGCGCAACCGTCACGGTACTGCCTGACCGACGTAACAGCTCCTGTACAATTTGATTCAGTTCAGCCTTATTCAATAACGATCATGGCTCCCTTATACGTAATGAGCACGTCCCGTGCCAAGTTTCATAACCTTCATTATAGTAGAACCATATGAAAAAGCAATGCTCGATATGACCGCCATTCAGACAGCAGCGCAGGTTAGACCGCTTCCTTCCGGGAGCTAAACTGGCTGTTGTAGAGGTCGGCATAGAAGCCGCCGGCCGCCAGAAGCTCCTCGTGGGTTCCCTGTTCAATGATGCTTCCCTGATTCATGACCAGAATCAGATCCGCTTCCTTGATCGTAGACAGACGATGCGCGATGACAAAGCTGGTCCGGTTCTTCATCAGTTCATTCATCGCATGCTGAATGTACATCTCGGTCCGGGTATCCACGCTGCTTGTCGCCTCATCGAGGATGAGGATCGCCGGGTTCGCCAGGATCGCCCTGGCGATGGTGAGCAGCTGCTTCTGCCCTTGTGAAATATTCGTCGCTTCTTCATTCAGCACGGTATCGTACCCTTCCGGCAGCGTACGGATGAAATGGTCCGCATGCGCTGCGACGGCGGCCTGAACGATCTCCTCCTCGGTCGCCCCCTCGCGGCCGTACCCGATATTGTCACGGATCGTGCCATTGAAGAGCCAGGTGTCCTGGAGCACCATCCCGAACAGGCTGCGCAGCTCCCCGCGTTTCATTGAGGTAATATCGATACCGTCGATGGTGATTCGGCCAGCATTAAGCTCATAGAAGCGCATCAGCAGGTTGATCAGCGTTGTTTTCCCTGCCCCTGTCGGACCGACGATAGCCACCGTCTGCCCCTGCTTCACTTCGATGTTCATATCCTTGATCAGCAGCTGATCCTCATGATAGCCGAAGCTCACATGCTCGAACGCCACATCGCCGCGCGGACGGTCCGGCTTCGAGGCAGCGCTGGCATCCGGAGTTTCCTCCGTCTCATCCAGCACCTCAAACACCCGCTCTGCAGAAGCAATGGTCGATTGGATGACGTTGGCGATGTTCGCCAGCTGTGTGATCGGCTGCGTGAATTGACGGGAATACTGGATAAAGGCCTGAACGTCCCCGATTTCAATCGCTCTGCGGGTAACAAGCACGCCCCCCACGACAGAGACGATTACGTATCCGATATTCCCGACAAAGCCCATCAGCGGCATAATCGTTCCGGAGATGAACTGCGCTCTCCATCCGGCATCGAACAGCCGGTTGTTCACTTCCTCGAATTTCTCGGCAGACTGGCGCTCCCGGCCGAATGCCTTGACGATCTTGTGCCCGGTATACATCTCTTCCACATGGCCGTTCAATTCTCCCAAATGCTTCTGCTGGGCTACAAAATGCTGCTGGGAGCGCTTCGCCACCACGGTGGTAACAATGATGCTGAGCGGCAGTGTCAGAATGACAACAAGCGTAAGCAGCGGGCTGATCGTAAGCATCATGATGACGACCCCGACCAGCGTGACGGCAGAGGTGATCATCTGTGTCAAGCTCTGCTGGAGCGTGTTGCTGATGTTGTCCATGTCATTAGTCACCCGGCTCAGCGTTTCGCCATGCGTGCGGGCATCGAAATATTTCAGCGGCAGGCGGCCCAGCTTGTCGTTCACTTCCTTGCGCAGATCATACACCGTACGCTGGGCCACACTGGCCATCACGTACTGCTGGATGTAAGCAAACAGCGAGCTGAGCAGGTATAGTCCGCCGAGCCACAGCATGATCTTCTGGATGGCCACGAAGTCGATGCCGTCCCCGCTGATATAGCCGCGATAGAGGAGCGTCGTCGCATCCCCCAGTATTTTCGGACTGACGATGCCAAAGATTGTGCTTAGGATCGCAGCGATAAGAACCGTCAGAAGCTTGCCCTGATGCGGTCTCAGATAACCGGACAACCGTTTGAATGTGCCCTTGAAATCCTTCGCTTTCTCCGGTGGCATGCCCGGTCCATGAGGACCGCCAAAGGGACCGCCTCCCGAATGCCCCCGTCTTTCCTTCTTGTCACTCATGCGATCTCCTCCTCTGACAGCTGGGAAGCGACAATCTCCCGGTACACGCGGGAGTTCTCCATCAGCTCTGCATGTGTCCCTATGCCTGCAACCCGTCCTTCATCCAGCACGATAATGCGGTCGGCATCCATCACGGTGCTCACCCGCTGTGCAACAATCAATACCGCGGCATCGCCGGTTTCCTCACGCAGCGCGGCGCGCAGCTTGGCATCTGTCTTGAAGTCAAGCGCAGAGAAGCTGTCGTCGAACAGATATATTTCCGGTTTGCGCACGAGCGCGCGTGCGATCGACAGCCGCTGTTTCTGTCCACCCGATACGTTGCTTCCGCCCTGAGAGATCACCGCCTCGTATCCGCCCTCCATCTTGGAGATAAAATCGGCAGCTTGAGCGACCTCAGCGGCATGCTGTATCTCTTCCATGCTTGCATCTTCCTTGCCGTAACGAATGTTGTCCGCAATCGTCCCGGTGAACAGCAGCGCCTTCTGCGGCACAAGCCCGATTCTCGATCTGAGCTGTTCTTGCTTCAGATCCCGCACGTCCACGCCGTCCACAAGCAGCCGGCCGGACGTTATGTCATAGAAACGGGGGATCAAGCTGATCAGGGTCGACTTGCCTGATCCGGTGCCGCCGATAATCGCTGTAATCTCGCCCGGACCTGTCCGGAACGAAATATTGGACAGCGCCGGCTCCTCTGCGCCCGGATAATAGAACGTGACGTCCTCGAACTCGACAACGCCCTTCTGCCCGGTCGCAGCAGGTTCCTTGTCCGTATCCTTGATCTCAGGGACAAGGCTGAGCACCTCCTGGATCCGAACCGCAGATGCCTGCGCCCGCGGAATCATGACAAACATGACGGAGAGCATAATTAAGGAGAACATAATCATCATCGCATATTGAAGAAAAGCCATCAGATCTCCGACCATCATGTGCCCGGCATTGATCCGATGTCCTCCAAACCAGACGATAGCCACCGTCGCAAAGTTCATCACTAGCATCATGATGGGCATCATCGCACCCATAATTTTGTTGACCTTGATCGAAGTGGCTGTCAAATCCTCGTTGGCATCATTAAAGCGAACCTTCTCATGGCTCATCCGATTGAAGGAGCGGATGACACGCATACCGGTCAGGTTCTCCCGCACGACGCGGCTGAGCGTATCGATCTTGACCTGAATCGCCTTGAATAACGGAATACCCTTCTTGGCAATCAGGAAGATCGCCAGCGCCAGAACCGGCAGCACGATGAGCAGCACGCTCGTCAGACCGGTATCCCGGGAGACGGCCATAATGATTCCTCCGACGCACATGAGCGGGGCAATCACCATCATGCGCAGCATCATGATCGTAACTTGCTGAATCTGGGTAATATCATTGGTCGTTCTTGTAATCAGCGATGCGGTGCCCAGCTTGTCAAATTCATGGAGTGTGAAGTTTCCGACATGGGTAAACACCCGCCCGCGCAAAATTTGTCCATAGCCCGAAGCTGCCTTAGCCGCCAAATAACTGGCCGCAATCGAGCAGAGCATTCCGAGCGCGGCAACCAGCAGCATAAAGCCGCCGACGCGCCATATATAAGGAATATCTCCGGTCAGAATTCCAATATCGACAATGTCCGCCATCAGCGTTGGCAAATACAACTCCGCCAGACATTGCAAAAAGGTGAACAGCAACACCATCAGCACCGCATTGCGGTACGGCTGCATATATCGAAACAGCTTCAGCATATTCTCATCTCCCTCGCTCCATATCCTGCCCTTCGGTTGGCCGCAACGTTCTGCTTCGGTATGTGGAAGCCTTGTTCAGCAGTTCTGTCAGCTTCCTGCTGTCCTCTTCCCCCAGATAATCAACCAAACCGTTCATATAGCGGGTAACATTGTCCTGAACTTCCTCAACGACCCGCTTGCCTTCCGCAGTCAGACAGACGCGAACCGCCCGGCGGTCCTTCTCGTCAATGACCCGCTCTACGAGTCCCTTCTTCTCCAGCCCCTTCACGAATTGCGTGATGGTCGGCGATGTCACTCTCATCCGGTTGCTGATCTCGGACACCTTCAACCCGGGAAGCTCCGGACTCTCACTCCGGTCCAGGAGGCTCATCAGCACCCGGACTTCCCCAGGGGTATGCTCCATATTCATATGGATTTCCCATTCCTGCCTGTGAAACCGATATATGCTTCTCACCAGGTTCCGGGCAACACTGTTCTCAAAGCCCGCCTTTCCATCCCAGCCCCGGCTCGAGGATGCTTCATCTTCCGATGGTTGATGGTCGTTTTCCAATATTACCAATCCCTCTCTTTTCTGTTTTGCATAGGCATCTAAATTATTAGGTAACCTAAATATAATGCGCCCCCCATCATATGTCAACTTTGTTCTATGAATGCTTGGAACTAGACGGAATCCCCCCGTCCTTCCCTTCGCCTTATAACGTTGCGAGCGTTATTATGAAGACGCGCCAAAAGGCTGCCATCACTGGCAGCCTTGCATGTATACGAAACCTGCGCATATCGGGGAAGGAGCCGGTTCACGCTCGGGAGCCGTACTGCTGATCAGCGGCGGTTCGCTGCTGCGGAAACCGGGTATATCAAGGGGCCTACCGTCTTGTGTAGTGTCTCCATTCCTCCGGCAGAAGCTGGCTGTAAGGACGGCTCAGAAAGCGGTCATCCACCAGCACCAGCGTCCCGCTGTCCTCCTCGGAGCGGATCAGTCTGCCCCCGGCCTGCATCACTTTGTTCATACCTGGAAAAACATACGCATAATCATAGCCGGGCTTGCCGGTCTGTTCGAAGTAATCCTTAATGATCTCGTTCTCAAACGACAGCTGGGGCAGCCCCACACCCACAACGACTACACTCGACAGCCGCTCGCCGCGAAGATCAATTCCTTCAGAGAAGATGCCGCCCATCACCGCGAATCCAACCAAAGCTTCCTCTGATTCAGCCTGAAAGGCGCTAAGAAACTGCTCGCGTTCTTCCTCGCGCATGCCCTGCCCCTGAAGCTGTGTCCGAACTTCGGGTATCGCCCGGATGAAGTCTGCATGGATCTCCTGCATATACGGATAGGAAGGGAGGAATACCAGCGTATTGACCGGCTTCTCCTTCACCAATTGGCACAGCATCTGAACAATCGCTTCCTTATTCTTCTCCCGGTCCTTGAAGCGTGTCGAGACAGGCAGCAAACGCACATCCAGCTGCTCCCGGGAGAAGGGGGATGGAATGGACAAGCTGTAGTCCTCCTCGTCCGCGCCCAGCATGTCGCGGTAATAGGATAACGGGAGCAGCGTCGCCGAGAAAAGCACCGCCGAGCGGTAATTTTTGCCGGCCTGCTGCAGCAGATACGAAGGGTCCAGACAGAACAGCTTCAACAGCACCTCGCTGGCCCCGATATCGGCATAGGTGACAAACCGTTCATCATACAGCCTCGAGATGCGCAGATACGCTTGTGCCGCGAAGTAGGTCTCCAGCAGAGCCTCCGTTTCTTCCCCGTTTCTGCCGGACATTAGCTCCGCCTCGGCCTGCATCACAAACTCCTCCAGCAGTTCGGACATCAACTCGGGCTGCTGTGAGCCGACGAAACGCTCTTGTCCGCCGCTGACCTTGCGAAGCAAAATAAAGCGGCTGTTCACCTTCTGCGCAGCCAAGTACAAGGCGGGATTAATCTCCTTGTACATCCGCTGCAGCGACAGAAATGCCGATTTATGCAGCTCTGCCGAGAACATGCTCCGAGCCCGGTCCACCAGATTATGCGCTTCGTCCACCAACAGCACGCTGCGCTTCTTAACCTCCTCAGGAAGCCGCTTGAATGACACGCGTGGATCAAATACATAGTTATAATCACATATGACAGCGTCGGCCGCATACGCGGCGTCCAGCGAAAACTCAAACGGGCATACCTGGTGCTTGCGGGCATACGTTTCAATTACCGGCCGGGTTATGAGCGTTTCATGGGTAAGCAGATCCAGAATCGCCTCATTGATCCGATCATAATAGCCTTCGGAAAAAACACAGGTCTCCTGGCCGCAGCCCTCTTCCTCGCGAAAGCAAATTTTGTCCTTGGCCGTCAGGGTCACGGTATGCATATGCAGCCCGCCCCGTTCCATCCGGGCCATCGCTTCCTCAGCCGCCGTGCGGGTGATGGTCTTGGCTGTAAGATAGAAGATCCGATCCAGCAGCCCTTCCCCAATCGCTTTCACCGACGGGAAGATGGTGGAGATCGTTTTCCCAATGCCTGTCGGGGCTTTCGCAAACAGCTTTTTGCCCTCGGCAATGCTTTTATAGACTGCCCCGGCCAGCTTCCGCTGCCCCTCCCGGTAAGAAGGGAACGGAAAGGCGAGCTCCCGGATGCTATGATCCCTGCGCGTTCTATGCTCGTGGAGCAGCTTGGCATAGGGCGCAAAGGCCGCCACGACATCCAGCGCAAATGTCTCAAGCTCCGCATCGCTCCATTCCTGCTCATATTGCTTGCGCTCTCCGCTCGGTATGTGCACATAGGTCAAACGGACGGTGATGGTGCGCGTATCATGCTGCTTGGCATACATGTAGGCATACATCTTGGCCTGTGCCCAGTGGACCGGATAGCTGTCCTCCTCAATATCCTCCAGTCGGCCGGAGGTGGACTTGATCTCGTCGATCCATATTCGCTCTCCCTGAAAGAGCAGGCCATCACAGCGGCCTTCAATCTGAAATACCATATCCTCATATGGAATGGCTGTTTCGAGCTGCACTTCTTTCCGGTCATGTTCACCGTATTCTTTCTGCACCGTCTGGTGTGCTCTCGTGCCCTCGACCAGCGTCGAAGCAGACCGGAATCCG
This sequence comes from Paenibacillus sp. FSL M8-0334, assembly GCF_038000405.1. Taxonomy (NCBI): domain Bacteria; kingdom Bacillati; phylum Bacillota; class Bacilli; order Caryophanales; family Paenibacillaceae; genus Paenibacillus; species Paenibacillus sp. FSL M8-0334. Next base: position 2,667,353 of record NZ_JBBOCH010000001.1, on the reverse strand, counting down.
GATGAAATGCTGCCGCTTCGAAACACATATTCGACAAGCGGCCTTACGGATATTGGAACGATCACAGGCATTGGCGGGTCTCCTTTGACATCAGCTTCACGATACACCTTGTTCGATATGCGAATACGCCGATTTCATCTTGTTATAGAGCGTATTATACCAAACATCCGTTCCTGAATGCACCGTCTGGCTGACGAAGCGCTCGGCCGTTTCCGACTTGAGCACACAGCAAAAAAGCGCACAGGCACCGCCCGCTAATAGCGATACGGTCCTATGCGCCTGGTCTTGAGTTCCCGACTGGTTCCAGAAGGGACGCACGCTCTTTCATCCTCAGACTCAGCATGCGTTGTTTTACCGCAGGATGGCGGCCCACCGTTCCCCGGACAGGACCACCACCTGCGCGGCCTGTCCGGCAATTAAGGCGCCTTCTTCTGCATATCGTCCAGGGACTTGAATTCGTAGCCCCGGCGGCGAGCCTCGTCAATGATACGGCCCAGCGCCTCGGCATTATCCTTGGAAATGGAATGCAGGAGCATCACCGCTCCCGGATGCAATTGCGCCGTGACTTTATCGTATGCGTACCCTGCCCCGCGCTGAGCTTTCACATCCCAATCCATATAAGCCAGTGACCAGAACACGTTCGTGTAGCCCAGCTCCTTGCTGACCGCCAGCGATCGCTCATCGAAGATCCCCCGGGGGGTTCGCAAATACTTCATCTCCTGCTGGCCGGTGATGCGGGCCACCTCCGCCTTGACCCGCTCCAGCTCCTGCTGGAGCTGCTGCGGGGAAATGGTGGTCACATCCGGATGGTTCCAGGAATGGTTCCCGATAATATGGCCTTCGGCTGCCATCCGTTTCAGCAGCTCCTCCTGGGTCTTCACATAATGGCCCGTCACAAAAAACGTAGCCGGCACCTTCTTCTCCTTCAGGGTATCCAGGATCCGCGCTGTATACCCGTTCTCGTAACCGTTGTCAAAGGTGAGGTACAGCTCTTTCTTCTCGGGGTCGCCCATGAATATGGCGCCGTATTTCTGAAGCAGCTCCTTGAAGCCCTCCTGATCAATGGAAGGAAGCTTCCCGTCAACGCTTTTCTTAAAGCCGAAATGAAATGGTCCGCTGCCTGCTGCAAGCGCAGTGCCAGGGGCAGCAGAGACAAGCACCAGCACCAGGAGCAGCAGGAACGCAGGTTGCAGGCCCCAGCCTTTCTTCATCATATCCGTTCTCTCCTATCATTCGTGTGGATTCGATGGGAACAGAAAGCGCTCCCCCATGCTGTGAAAGCATACCATCCTAATATTCCTCATCCGGAGAAAACTATGTGTCTGACCGCAGCCTCGGCTCTACAACATCTGCTACCGATCGTCGTCAGGTAATCGTGACCGTTCTTCCTTCCTTCGCGCTCTCGTAAGCCGCTTCAATGATCCGGATGACGTCCCGTGCATCCTCGGCACTGACCGGCAGCGGGCCCCCTTCCAGGATCGCTTCGGCCAGTCCCTGGTAGAAAGCCTGATATCTTCCCGGCAGCGTTTCAATCTCGCCTTGCACAGCCAGACCGCTAAACTCTGTCGCGAGCTGGCCGTATTGCTCCGGCTGATCCTCTCCCCAGCCGGTATCGCCTGGGCGCATGCCCTCCTTGAGCTGATCCTCCTGGGGATCGCCCCCGTATTTCAGGAAGCTCCCGAGGTCGCCATGCAGCTCGAATTTCGGCCCTGTCTGGCGCACCAGCGAGCCGGCATGGAGAATGACCCGAAACGATTCGTAGATCAGTACAAGGTGGAAATAATCCGTCACCTGCGACCCGTGCCGTTCCGCCTGCAGATCAGCCCACAAGCGAGCCGGCATTCCGAACAGGAACAGCGCCTGGTCGATCAGATGAGAGCCCAGATCGTACAGTGTCCCCGAACCGGGAAGCCCCTGCTCCCGCCATTTATCCTCCTTGACCTCCGGCCGATAGCGATTGAAGTGTGCCTGGTATAGCGACAGCTTCCCGAGCGCTCTCATATCCAGCAGATTGCGGACCGTCAGAAAATCATTGTCCCAGCGGCGATTATGATATACCGTCAGCAGCACGCCATGCTGCCTGGCCAATTCAATCAGCTCGTCCGCTTCAGCTGAGGTGACGGTGAACGGCTTTTCCACAACGACATGCTTGCCGGCCGCAATCGCTTGTTTGGCATACGGATAGTGCGTCGTATTCGGACTCGTGATGATGACGACCCGAAGCTCGGGGTCAGCCAGCAATTCATCGACCGTGCTCACCACCTTCGCTCCGGGGAGATCGCGGTGCACCTTGTCCGGTTTCGAAGATACGACGGTCGTAATGACAAAATCAGGAACACTCGTGATTACCGGTACGTGAAACACGGACCCGGACAGTCCGTAACCGATGATTCCTGCCTGGATGGTCATGCTCGGGACCTCCTTTTCAAGCATTTTGGAATTCGCGTGCTGAGCCTTGCCCATCATTACCCTGTTTCCTTTGTTCATTTATCGTAACATGCCCCAAATTTCCCGGCAAAAAACAAAGCGGAAGCCCGCGCGGCCCGTACGCCAACAAGCGGCATCGTCCCCCTGCTCTCCATGTGCCGGGCGAGCCATTCCTGATTATGATCGGGACGCTCCCGTTTGGAAATGTATAATATCACATATTGGTCCATTCCCTTCCAGCCAGATCAGGTTCTTGTACGATCCCCCTGTTCGTCAACCCGGATTTCGCCCGGCTCGTCTGTCTCCCCAAGCAATTTGCGCGTAAAGGCAATCCACTCCCTCGCCGCAAAGGACATATAGCGATCCTTCCGCCAGATCATCCCGAGCTGCCACGGAATCGTCGGATTGTCGAGCGGCAGAATCGCCACCCTGGAAGAATCAATCTCCTTGCAGATCGTCTCCGGCAGCAGGGCAATCCCCAAATTCGCCGCCACCATGCCGCTGATCAAATCCCATTGCGAGCTTTCATAGACGACCCTGGGCTCGAACCCTGCTTGTATGCACTCCCGGATGATCCGGTCATGAAGGGTGAAATCCTCGCGAAAGAGCACAAAGGGTTCATCCGCCAATTCCGCCAGATCCACCCACTCCCGCCCTGCAAGCCGGTGTGAAGGATGTACCAGCAGGTTCAGCTTCTCCCTGACAAAAGAGTAGGAGTGAAACACCTGCTCATCCACAGGCAGCACTGCTACGCCGATATCGAGCTGTCCGCTTTCCACATCGGCCTCCACTTTTTTCGCCCCGTCTTCAAACAGTTGGATCGTAATCTTAGGATATTCGCGATGGAACAAGCCGATGACCTCCGGAAAAAAACTGGAGCCGACCATCGGCGGCAGACCGATGCGCAAATGCCCGCGTCTTAGGTTCATCAGGTCCTCCAGCTCGTCGGACACCTGCTGAAAGGACTCAACCATCTGCTGTGCCTGCTGATACATGATCCGCCCGGCATCAGTCAGCTCGATCTTCTTTCCCTGGCGATAAAACAGCGTTACGCCCCATTCATCCTCCATGTTGCGGATCGTCTTGCTGATGGTGGGCTGGGTGATGTACAGCCGCTCCGCCGCTTTGGTAAAGCTCCCCGCGCGGGCAACCTCCAAAAAATACTGCAAATGACGTATGTCCATCTGATCGCATCCCTTCTGACTGTTTTACTAGTATAGATAAATGGAATGGATATCATTCGATATATGCATTTTACCTATGAAAGCAGTCGTTGTAAAATTTCATTAAAGAATGAAAAGGAGGGACAGATCATGAAAAACGTCATAAAAGGAAGTTTGCAGGTGGCTGGCTTTATGCTCTTGTCCCTGCTGCTGGATCGACTGGTGGATTGGCTGAATATCGGCATTCCCGGCAGCATTCTGGGAATTGTCATTGTGTTTATTTTGCTCGAAACAGGCATTTTACAACTTGAATGGATTGAGCTTGGCGCAAACTGGCTGCTGGCGGAGCTGCTGTTGTTCTTCATCCCTGCGGCAGTTGGCATTATGAAATTTTTTCCGATGCTGGAGAGCGACGGACTTCAAATATTGGCGGTTGTCTTGATCGGCACCATTACTGTGATGGTCACATCCGGCCTTACGGCCACCCTGATCTCTTCCAGAAAGGAGCGAAAGCGCATATGAGTTTGTTACTGCTCGGATTATACGGCTTGCCGCTGACGATCGGCATCTACTGGGGCGCCAAGATGCTGTACCAGCGTCTGCCGAAGGTCTATCTGTCCCCGCTTCTGATCACGCCGCTCCTCATCGTGGTCCTGCTGACCCAAGCGGGCGGCTCCTATGAGGCATACCATGAAGGAGCGCAGTGGATCAGCAAGCTGCTGCAACCCGCGACGATCGCCTTTGCGGTACCGTTATATAAGAACTTTCAAACTTTGAAAAAGCATGCCGCCGAAATTATCGTCAGCGTGCTGACCGGCTCCATGTTTGCCATCATCTCGTCTGCGCTGCTCGCCAAATGGCTTCACCTGAGCAGTGATCTGGCCACCAGTCTGATCCCGCGCTCGATTACGACCCCCATTGCGATGGATGTGTCGGCAGTGATCGGCGGCGTGCCTAACATGACGGCGGTGTTTGTTATCCTCACCGGCATTCTCGGCGCCATGATCGGGCCTTCCATCATGCGCATATTCCATATCAAAGGCGACATCGCCCGGGGTGTGCTGTTCGGGACGAGCGCCCACGGAACGGGCACTTCCAAAGCATTTGAGTTCAACTCCCTGTCGGGAACGATATCCAGCATTTCGATGATCGTGGCCGCCTTGTTTACGCTTGGGGTTGCCCCACTGATGGTCTCCTTCCTGCAATAACCCAAATAAAGGCAAAAACGAAGGGTATCGCCGTTTTTCTTGTGCGGACCCCGGTTTTGCCTTATTTTCCATTTCCTCGGCTGTGACTTCCCGCTTTGACAACCCGATGTGAAGAGGGCATAATAAATTCTGTTCATCAGTTTTGTAAAATCAGGATAAGAATAACTGAACATTTATATCCAAAATTACGTTTTATTCCTAAGAGTGACGAAATGAGGACCGAAGACGGAATGGAAAGGAAGGCGATCGCAGTGTTCTCCACTTCACGGTTTCGGTTAACACTCACGAAACCTTTTATGTTTTTTTCGATCATCTTGCTGCTCAAGAGCTATCTCGCCTGGATGGTCATCTTTGACGATGTCCTACCCTGGAGACCGCTTATTACAGAGATTCCATTCATCTGGCTCTTGTTCAGTCTGATTGAATGGTTCGCTTCCAAACGGAAGATGGCGATCTACATGGCCGTCAACCTGCTGCTGACGGGCATTTTCTTCGCAGCTATCATGTATTATAAATATTACGGTGTCATCGTAACCTATCATGCGCTGGAGCAGGTGAATCAGGTTACGGCTGTCAGCAATAGCGTATTCTCTCTCATGGATCCTTACTACTTGCTGATCTTTACCGATATTATCGTCTTGTTCATTCTGCTTCGGCGCAGCGACCGGGTTAAGCAATGGAAAGCCCGGCACGCCCATAGGGAAAAGCGGATGCTCACCTCCGTTGTATTCGTTCTTTCCCTTATGATCTGTCTGTTTCAGATCATGCCGAATCGCGCCAGCATGAATGAGATCATCAAGGCTCAGGAGATGGGCATTCTCAACTATGAGGCTTATACGATTTTCCAGCAGGAAAATACGGAGCTGGTGGATGCTAAGACTATCAATCAGGAAGCCATCCATGCGTTAAAGGGCATTTCCGATCCCGAAGAGCCTCAGCTTGCAGGCGTCGCGGAGGGCAAGAATCTGATCATTATCCAGATGGAGTCGTTCCAGGAGTTCCTGATCGGCCTTGAGCTTGACGGACAGGAAATCACGCCGAACATGAACAAGCTGGCCCGGGAGAGTCTGTACTTCCCGAACTTCTATCAGAATGTCGGCCAGGGCAACACCTCGGATGCTGAATTCGTAGTCAACACATCGTTTTATATCCCGCCTCGGGGGGCTGCCACGCAGCATTACGCGGACAAGGCGCTGCCAAGTCTACCGAAGCTGCTCAAGGCGGAAGGCTATGATACGGCGACTTTCCATACGAATGTCGTAGAGTTCTGGAACCGGGGCGAGCTGTACAAGGCGCTTGGTTTTGACCGCTATTATGACAAATCCTTCTTCGGAGAAGAGGACAAACTCTTCTTCGGGGCCTCCGATGATGTGCTGTATGAGAAAACAGCGCCGGAGCTGAAAAGCATGGCTCATTCCGGAAATCCGTTCTACGCCCAGGTCATTTCGATGTCTGCTCATCATCCGTATACGATTCCTGAATACAAGCACCGGATGCTGCTGCCGGAGCGCTATGAGGGCACCTTCGTCGGCGAGTATATTCGGGCACAGAACTATGCCGATGACGCGCTGGGACAATTCATAGAGCAGCTCAAGGCAGACGGCATCTGGGACAATAGCCTGATCGTCGTTTATGGCGATCATCTCGGGCTGCCGATTTACTCGCTGAACAACAAGGATAAAGAGCTGATGCACGAAATTTTCGGCCGCGACTATGATTCGGCCGATATGATTAACATCCCGCTCATGATTCACAGCAGCGGCATTGAGCCGGATGTACTGGAGCAGGTTGGCGGACAGATCGATTTGCTCCCGACGATCGCGAATCTGATGGGCGTCTCTATGGAGGGCCATCTGTACTTTGGTCAAGATCTGCTGAACCATGGCGAAGAGAACCTGCTGCCGGAGCGCTATTATCTTCCTTCCGGCACCTTCATCAACAGCTCGACGCTGTACATTCCGGGCATCGGCTTTGAGGACGGGGAAGCGAAGCCTCTTCCACATTCCGATGCATCCGCCGTCAAGGCAACAGAGAATGAGTTCGAGCGTGCGCTGGAGCTGCTTCATCTGTCCGACAGCTATGTCAAACAGCTGCCCAGCCACAATCAATAATGATCCATGAATCAGAGCCTCCCTTGCATCAGGCAAGGGAGGCTCTTTTGGCGTAAGGGCGTTGGGCAACACCCTTCCTGGCTCAGGCCCTGCTTGCTTGGCGATTGACATCGGCATAGCCGCTTGCTGAAGAGCGATACATCCGCGTCGTACCAGGGTTTCTGGATTGGTATTTGACAGGGTGGCTTGCTATTTCTTATGATTAGTAACATATACGTTTTGTTTTATTTTTATCGATAGTGGTGAAGATTACCTTACAACGACCATATAATGAATACCACTGGTCAGGTACGCTCGGTTACCTGCTGCGGCAAAGAACCGATGATATGAACTTAGGAGTGACGATTTCACTTGGACCCCATACGAAGGATAAACGGTATCTTAAGTATAATACTCGGCATGACGCTAATCATGATTACATTGGTTTCCGTCGCTGCCGCGGAGCCTTCCGAATCGAAAGAGAATCCGCCTGAAGCTGTGGAGAGCGTGCGCCCTGCGCCGCCTATGCTCCCTAAGAGCCCCGAGCCTGGACGGATGATGCCGGAAGTGTTCTCCCGGGTGTTCATAACGCTCTTGCCCAAGAGCATTGATGAGCCTGTACAATCGGATACGTTCCTAATCCTAAAGCACATGCTGCTCGAGCCTTTGAAGTTCCGATCGAATTATGTAGATATCCATGCATAGTACGCCATGGTTATCTAAAAACTAATTCAGATCAGAAGAGAAAAGGATGTGTTTTTACGTGGATGGCAATATAGGCCTTAATCTATTCCTAGTGTTTGTATTAATCGCGGCAACCGCGTTTTTCGTAGCAACAGAGTTCGCTATCATCCGGCTTCGGCCAAGTCGTGTGGATCAATTGGTGATGGAAGGACGCAAGGGCGCCCTCGCCGTTAAGAAGGTCACCTCCAACCTGGACGGATATTTATCCGCCTGTCAGCTAGGTATTACCATTACCGCACTCGGGCTTGGATGGCTCGGGGAGCCGACGGTCGAGAAGATACTGCATCCGGTCTTTGAAAGTCTGGAGCTGCCAAGTGCGGTAGCTTCCATGATATCGTTCTTACTGGCATTTATTATTATGACTTATATCCACGTCGTGATCGGGGAACTTGCTCCGAAGACACTTGCTATAAATAAAGCGGAGACGATTTCGTTCCTCTGCGCCCAGCCCATTATCTGGTTTAACCGCATCATGTATCCGTTCATCTGGCTCCTGAACGGGTCTGCCAACAAGCTCGTTCGCCTGTTCGGCATGAAGCCTGCCAGCGAGCACGAGGAGGCTCACTCCGAGGAAGAGCTTCGCATGATTCTGAGCGACAGTTATGAGAGCGGAAAGATCAACCAGAGCGAGTATGGCTACGTCAGCCGTATCTTTGCTTTTGACGATATGCTGGCCAAGGAAATTATGGTCCCTCGTACCGATATGATCTGTCTGTATGCAGACAAACCGCTGGCCACAAACTTACAGATTATCAAGCGGGAGCAGTACACCCGTTTCCCCGTTGTCAGAGGTGACAAGGACCAGATTGTCGGCATGATCAATACGAAACAGTTCTTTCTGGAGTTCGATGACAATTCCAACATGGATCTGTCGAAGCTGATTCATCCTGCGATGACCGTATCCGAAGCGATTCCGATCAAGAAACTGCTTCGCAAAATGCAGCAGGAAGGTACCCATATGGCCATCCTGATTGACGAATATGGCGGCACATCGGGTATGATCACAATTGAGGACATCCTGGAAGAGATCGTCGGTGAAATCCGCGATGAGTTCGATGATGATGAAGAACACGAACTGACCCAACCGGAGCCGAACCGCATCATTGCGGACGGCAAGGTGTCGATCAGCCGGATTAACGATCTGCTCCCGGCCAATCTGGATACGGATGACCTGGATACGATCGGAGGCTGGCTGTACGGCCACAACTCCGAGCTTGGGAAAGGCGATTCCTGGACCTATGAAGATCTGGTGTTCACGGTATTGGAGAAGAAAACCCACCGTTACACCAAGCTTCAGATCGTGAAGCAATTGCCGGAAGAAGCGCAGGAGGACGAACCCGTCCCGGTCGCTGAAGATTCTCACTCTCATTCATAACCATGATTACCGTCTGCGGCGCTCCTCCTTCGGGAAGGGGGCCGCAGATTTTTTTCTGGATAATTTAACACTTTAACAAGTTATAACTCTGCTGTAATATAGTCTTTAGTTTATTTCTACATACAGGAGGCTTCAGCCTATGAATCGTCAAATCGCCATTCTCGGAAGCAGCGGCGGAAATCTGTACAACCTCGGGGGCAGAGACCCGCTCAAGCTTCTCGATGAAATTTTAGTGCAGCTAAAAAGCGCCGGCCTGTCCTGTGGGGCTCTGCAGTTCATTGCTGCCGAAGGCTCTATGGATACTGCAACAGACCGTACTCCTGCCAAATTGTACGGCTGGAGTGTGACGCAGCAACAGCCGATTGTTGTGGCTGAAGGAACGTTGGAGGAGGTCAATCAAGCCGCCGAGCGGCTCGATCTTGAAATCGCCGAGCAGATTGAGCTTGCCGAAATTGATGGCCTGATTGTGATGAGCGCCGATCCGGAAGGATGCAATCGAAATGCCATTGCCGCGGCCGTGAAGGAGAAAATTCCGTTAACCGGCACAGGCGGTTCTTCAATGGCGGTCATCCAGTCCAAAGGGGCCAACGTGATTGCCGCCTCCGGCACGACAGGCACGACGAACCGGACCCGTGCCGTTGCGTTTGCAACCTCCCTCAGCAAGCACTGGAAGTTAAGCTATCGCCCGGTGATCGGACAGGCTGCCGCTTCGACAGGTGCTGGCGATCAAGCCGTCTCCGCCTCCCCGTGGCGCCGCATCAGCATTCGGGGCATTATGATGGCGTCGCTGCCCGGATTCATCGGCATGGCCCTTATTCTGGCAGCCAGTAAAATTCCGGGGTTGTCGGCCTTGTCCGAAGTGTTCGACCTGATGATCAAGGCGCTGCCGGTCATTCTATCCGTCATCGCAGCCAAGCAAATTTCCGAGCTGGACGAGGTATCGATTGTCGCCGGCATTGTCGCTGGTGTGCTGTCCGTTGAGGGAGGCATTATCGGCGGGATGATCGGCGGGATTGGCGCAGGTCTGATTGTCCATTATGTATTCCGCAAATGTGTGGAATGGCGCTTCCCCGCGACAACCGTCAATATCGTGGCAGGCGGGATCTCGGGCCTTATATCCGGACTTATCGTTTATTTCCTTATCGCGCCGGTGGCGCTGGCAGCCGGGGAAGGAATCCGGGCTCTGATCGAGACCTTGGTGTCCTGGAACCCTGCCATCGCTGGATTAGTAGCGGGTCTGCTCATATGGCCGGCCATTATCGGCGGCGTATATCATGCCGCCATTCTGCCCATCGTCCTGCTGGAGATGGAGACGACCAGCAACAGCTTCTTGGGGGCCGTGGATATGGTTGGCCTGGTTATGGTGTCGGCTGGCATTACGCTCGCCAATATCATCTCCCCGCGCAATAAAGGAGAAGCCGCGGTAGCCGCACCGGGTTTTGCGATCAATATGGGGTTTGGCACCTTCGTGGAGGCTGCATATCCGTTCATGTTCTCGAACAAGCTTGTCTTCGCCGGAGCTATCGCTTCAGCCGGGCTTGGCGGTATGCTTGTCGGTTTATTCGGCGTAAGGGGCACCGCCTATGTGCCATCCTTTGTCGGTCCGATTACGTCCAACAACACCACCGGCTTCTTAATCTCGATGGCTGCCAGCCTGCTATGCTCCTTCCTGATTACCGTACTGGCCAACAGACTGGCGCGGTATAAAAGCAGCAGCAACACGTTGGGTATGTAGCAAAGGGTGTTCGGTAGGCGAATCGGAGCTAGAGTATTCCAATTCCAGTGAAGTCCCCATAATAAAAAGTTGGGCGGAGAAACGTTATGTTTCCCGTCCAACTTTTTTTATATCAAGCCTAATCCCCAACGTGATCGGCTCCTCGATTCTGAGCCCTTGCCCCTTGCATGATTATCCCTTTCGTTCAGGGAGCAAAAAAAAGGGAGTTCAGGCTGGGAGCTAGCATAGGCTATAGGCTCATTAAAAGATCGAATAAAAGGGCGTGGAGAAATAATCGCCAGCCTTACCCACCTACACCTTCCTCCTGCAGCGCGACTTGGAGCAGCGCTTGTTTATGCCGATGTACCTATCCCCTTCTCGGCAGTTCTCCGTTTCTTTCGCTACCTGATTAAAAGGGATTATCGTGAAAGCATCCGTGAAAGGGGAAGTGACGCTAATGGTTATGCTTGCTGACCTACTGAACGGTCTCCGCCAACCCTACGCCTTCGGGTGAATCATCTCTTCCGGACGAACGATGCGGTCAAACTCCTCGCCGCTTAGCAGGCCGCTTTTGATCGCTGCCTCGCGCAGGGTCGTTCCTTCTTGATGTGCCAGCTTCGCAATGGTCGCCGCGTTCTCGTAGCCGATATGCGGATTCAGGGCGGTGACCAGCATGAGCGAGCGCTCCATATTGGCCCGAATCACCTCGATATTCGCCTGGATGCCCACCGCACAGTTGCGGTTGAAGGAATCCATCGCATCCGTAAGGAGACGAGCCGACTGCAGATAATTGTAGATGATGACAGGCTTGAACACGTTTAGCTCAAAATTGCCCTGGCTTGCCGCAAAGCCGATGGCAGCGTCATTGCCCATCACCTGGCATACGACCATCGTAAGCGCCTCGCTCTGGGTCGGGTTCACCTTGCCCGGCATAATCGAGCTGCCCGGCTCGTTAGCCGGAATCGTCAGCTCGCCGATGCCGGAGCGCGGACCGCTGGCCAGCCAGCGCACATCGTTGGCGATCTTCATCAGATCAGCCGCCAGCGCCTTCAGCGCACCATGAGCAAATACAAGCTCATCATGGCTCGTCAGCGCATGGAACTTGTTGCTTGCCGAAGTAAAGCTGTAGCCGGTCTGGGTGCTGATCTCGGCAGCGGTCATATCGCCGAAATCCGGATGAGCGTTGATGCCTGTACCAACCGCCGTACCGCCAATGGCAAGCTCGCGCAGCGGCTCGACAGCAGCCACAATCATCTGCTCGGACTTCTCCAGCATCCGGTGCCAGCCGCTGATCTCCTGTCCGAGGGTGAGCGGCGTTGCATCCTGCAGGTGGGTGCGTCCGATTTTTATAAGATCCTTATATTCATCACGCTTGTCCGCAAGCGTCTGCTTCAGCCGCCGCAGTGCCGGCAGCACCTGCTCCTCCACCGCCACGACAGCCGCCATATGCATTGCGGTAGGGAACGTATCATTTGAGCTTTGGGACTTGTTAACATCGTCATTCGGGTGGATCGCAGTGTCCGCCCCTTTATCCTTCAACAGCTGGTTCCCGCGGCGGGCAATCACTTCATTCACGTTCATGTTGGACTGCGTGCCGCTTCCGGTCTGCCATACCACCAGCGGGAAATGCTCATCCCACTGCCCCGCGATGATCTCGTCAGCCGCTGTCACAATCGCTTCTACCTTGCCCGGCTCCAGCTTGCCCAGCTTGCCATTCACAATGGCGGCGCTTTTCTTCAACACGGCAAAGGACCGGATGATATCCATCGGCATCGTTTCCGTGCCTATGCGGAAATTTTCCAAGCTTCGCTGGGTCTGGGCAGCCCACAGCTTATCCGCAGGCACCTTGATTTCACCAAGCGTATCCTTCTCAATACGGTAGTCCATCTCATCTTCCTCCTCGTGTCTATTTTGCTAGCCGTTACCCATCATGTAAAAACGCTTTAAATTCCAATCCTATTATGACACAGATGGCAGCGGAATGAAAAATGCTTCCCCTTCATGCTGACAACGATCCCATGGCTCCCTATGCAGGCTCTTGCCGGTTGATCATCTTCCTCACGTTTACAACGCACAAAAGCCCGGGCCCTCGAAGAACACATCCTTCGAAGACACGGGCTGTATGTTGTTGTGTCACCCCGAGGGAGTTCACATGACGCCTGGCCGGTCGAGCCGATACAAGCGTCTGTAACGAGAGGAGCGCTGGAGCAGCTCGGCATGCGTCCCTCTCATCGTAATCTCCCCTTCATCCATAAACACAATTTCATCCATCTGTTCGATCCCTACGAGATGATGCGTAACCCAGATTAACGTGCGGCCATGCAGACTGCTGAAAATGGTGGACAACAGATCCCGCTCAGTCTTCGGATCAAGGCCGACCGTCGGCTCATCCAGAATGACAACCGGCGTATTCTGCAGCAGAATGCGGGCGAGGGCCACGCGCTGCCGCTCTCCGCCGGAGAAACGCTGGCCCGCCTCCTGCATCCGTGTCTTGAGGCCTGCCGGAAGCGACTGCACCAGCGGCCCCAGCCGGGCAAGCCTTACCGCCTCGTCCACTTCCTCTGCTGTAGCGTCATGACGCCCGAGCCGGATATTGTTTTCCAGTGTCGTGTCAAACAGGTGCGGGCTCTGATTCAGTACCGATATAAACGAAGCCATGCCATCTCCATAATGGTCCGCCGGACTCCCGTCCAACGTGACACTGCCCGCCGATGGAGAGATAACGCCTTGAAGCAGCTTGAGCAGCGTCGACTTGCCTGCACCGGATCGGCCAATGACCGCTACTTTCGAGCCAGGAGGGATGTCCATCGACAGGCCACGAACCGCATCCCGGGTCTCTCGCTCAAGGCCCTCCTCTTCTGCTGTCGCAAGAGCTGAGAGGGATTCCTTCTCATAACGGTATGAGACATCCCTCACAAGAATATGAACCCCCGCGCCCGCGTCGGACAAGAACCGGGCATTCTTCGCCAGGTCCAGCTTGGCGGCATGCTGCATTCCGGACCGGTTTCGATTCTCCACACTCTCTCTATCATATGCAGCACCGGCCAGCCCTCCCATTGCGTTTCCTGCCTCAATCGCCCGCAGCCGGGCCAGTGATTCCTCATAATGCGGTATCTTCTCCACCGCATCAGACAGGGGAAGAAAAGCATCCATCAACGGGAAAACGGCGAGGACAAAAGCGGCAATCAGCGTCACATCCAGCATGCCTTCCCCATGCCGCTGCCCTGTCCAGTACAATACCGAGATGACCGTCAGCGCCACCACCCCTTGCGCGATCAGGCCGCGCCACCGTGCCCAGCGCTTCAGCTGTCGATCCGTCCGGTCTACCTCCGCTTCATCCTCTTCATATCCGCGCAGGAACTGTTCTTGACGACCGCTCACGAACCACTCGTTCAGACCAAGCACAGCATCGGTAAGCTTGCGGTATAATGCACTGCGCTGCTGCTTGATCGCTCTGCTCTTCCGCTTGGTCAGCAGCAGCGAAATGAGCGGCAGAACAAATACAAGCAGACAGACATACAACCCGATCAAGACGGCAAATCCGGGATCAAAAGCCCCGAGCGCCGCCACGATCCCCCCGTACATCACAAGTGCGGTCACAGCCGGAAAGACGGTTCGGATATAAACGTCCTGAAGACGTTCAATATCTTCTGCGAGGACGCCCAGCAGATCGCCTGTGCGGTACCGGGAAGACAGCCGGAGCGCCTGCGGCTCCAGCAGGTTGTACAGGCGAAGGCGCATTTGTGACAGGATGCGCAAGATGGTGTCGTGCCCGACCAGCCTCTCCACATAATGGATGACCGCCCGGCCGATGCCGAATGTGCGCACGCCAACTACCGGAACATACACCATCAGAATATTTTCGGGCCGCAGTGCCGATTTGGAGATCAGATACCCGGAGGTGAACATCAACGCCCCCGCAAACAGAACAGTCAGAATGCCCAGCACCGCGATCAGCACAAACCGCCAAATATGCGCGGTAGCATACGTTATAAGCCACGATTCCTGCTTCAAAGCACTCCCTCCATTTGCGATGTGATCAGTTGATAGTAAACCCCGCGCCTGGCCATCAGCTCTCCGTGTGTCCCGGTTTCGGCCACTCGTCCGGCGTCCAGGACAATAATGTAATCCATGTGCGGCATCCAGTGGAGGCGGTGGGTTGCCAGGAACACCCATTTATCCCGAAACAGAGGGAGCATCGTCTCCTTCAGCTCATACTCGGTCTCGATATCCAAATGCGCCGTAGGCTCATCCAGCAGCAGCACCGGCCGATTGCCGAGCAGCGCCCTCGCCAGCGCCACGCGCTGTGCCTGTCCGCCGCTAAGCGCCCGTCCGCCTCCGCCAATGTGCTCATCCAGCCCTTGCGGCAATGACGCCACCAGCTTCGACAGTCCGGCCATATCTACCGCCTGAACAACCTCTGCCCTTGAGGCATCCGGTGCATAGAACTTCACATTATCCTCAAGAGAGCAGCTGAACAGATACGGATGCTGGGGCATGTAAGTGATCTGTTCACGCCATGCGCGCCTATCTGCATCCGACATCGGCACGCCATCTAACGAGATCGTTCCCTCCGATGCCGGGACGAACCCGCCAAGCAGATCAATCAGTGTTGACTTGCCTGCACCGCTCTCGCCCACGATGCCAACCTTTCTCCGCCCCCGGATCTGAAGGTCAATTCCCTCCAAAGACGCGCGCCCGCCGTCTTCATACCGCTTGCCAATCCCGGTCAGCCGCAGCAGGCTGTCCGTCTCCCAGGCAAAGGACTTCCCGATCGGTGGTGCGGCCGGGCCCTTCCCGGCTTTACGCGGAAGGCCTGATGAACCTCCATTCGCATTCCCTATCGCGTATCGCTGCGGACCTTGAGCTTGAGGCGGCCTCTTCTGCTCGCCTGCTGCTGGCTGCTTCGTGTCCGGGAACTGCGTAGCGCCAGACTCGGCTTCAGCCTCCCGGATCATCGATTGCATGGCCAGCCCCGCCTGCCTGCCGTCCAGCGTCGCGTGGAAGTCAGCCCCGAGCATGCGCACAGGCAGGAAATATTCTGGTGCAAGTACCAGCACTGTCAGTGCAGGCAGCAGCTCCAGACTGCCATTGATCAGGCGCAAGCCCAGGTTAACCGCCACGGTGGCTACGGACAGCATCGTGAAGAAGTCCAGCGAGAAAGAGGACAGAAAGGCTACGCGCAGCGTCCGCATCGTCGCCTTCCGATACCCTTCGCTAACCTGCTTGATGCTGCGGCTGTGGCCAGCGCTTTGACCGAGATACTTCAAGGTCTCCAGCCCGCGCAGCGAATCGACAAAGTGATTGGACAGCACCCGGTAGGAACCTAGCTGCTTCTCGGTTTGTTTTCTCGCAGCCAGTCCTACCAGAATGAGAAATGCGATCAGAATCGGCATCGTCACGAGCAGAATCAGGCCCGATATACGGTCAGTCGCAAATACATACAGCCATACCAAAATCGGTGTAATTCCTACCCCGAGCATGCGCGGGATGACCAGCTCGGCGTATTTGCGAAACTTGCCGATCCCGTCCAGCACCAGCGTGACCACATTCCCGGTCCCTTCGGTACGAACAGCCGCCGGGCCGCGCTGGAACAGCGCTGCCAGCAGCCTCTGTCTCAGATCGGAGCCGGTCTCCTCGGCAAACCGCTGGGCCAGACGCTGCTGCAGCATGGAGATGACGTGCCGGGCCAGAAACGCCAGCAGAAACCAGCCGATCTCTCCGGCCTGCTGGTACGGACTTGAGCCCGCGAACAGCGCCGAGATGACTTCTGCCAGCCATTTCGCTTGCAGAATGATGGCCAGGCTTTGCGCTACCGTACATAATGCCACAAGAAGAAATACCGGCTTCGCCCCTTTATACCCCAGCAGTTCCTTGCCCATCAGTATTCCAGATGCTCCTTCTCATTCACGCGCTTGTGGAACACAAAGTAGCTCCAGATCTGATAGCCCAGCACAAATGGCAGCAGGGTGACAGCGACGATGGTCATAATCTTCAGCGAGTACGGGCCGGAGGCCGCATTGTAAATCGTCAGGTCAAATGCCGAATCGATGGAGCTGATCATGACGCGCGGGAATAACCCGGCGAACACCGACGTCACCAGCAGCACGATGACCGCGCCGGTCATCCCGAACGCCCAGCCGTCGCGCTTGACGCTCATGAAATAGCCGCCGATGAGAAAGGCTACCATCGCGAGGATGAGCAGCAGCGATACGAGCATGCCCTTCTTCTCGATAATGTCCGTCACCATGTAAGTCATCACGCCGAAGACCATGAACAGCCCTGCAACCGGCAGAAGCAAACGCCGGGCCAGGCGGCGCGCCCGCTCCTGGAGCTGACCTGTCGTGCGCAGCGTAGTGAACATCAAGCCGTGCAGCAGACAGAGCATTACTATCGTCAAGCCGCCGACCACTGTATAAAGGTTCACGACATCGAAGAAGCCGGCATGCAGCTGCATCTGCGCATCAATCGGAAGCCCCTGAATAAGACAGGCGAACACAACGCCAAGCAGAAACGGAGGCAGCACGCTGCCGAGAAAAATTGCCGCATCCCATACTTTTTTCCAGCGGGTGTTATCGACCTTTCCCCGGAATTCAAAGGCGACCCCGCGCCCGATGAGCGCCAGCAGCAAAAACACAAGCGGAATATAGAAGCCGCTGAACAGCGTGGCATACCAGTTCGGGAATGCGGCAAACATCGCACCCCCGGCGGTCAGCAGCCATACCTCGTTCGCATCCCAGAACGGACCGATCGAGTTGATAAGAATACGACGCTCTGTGTCGTTCTTCGCGAGAAACCGGGTCGACATGCCCACTCCGAAATCGAAGCCCTCCAGAAAAAAGAAACCGATAAACAACACAGCAACGAGAATAAACCACAGTTCATTAAGAGACAGCATTGTAGTCCTCCTCCTTCGCGAACGGGTCGCTCACATGTTGATCGCCCGTCTCTTCCGCATATGGCCCTTTCTTGATGACCTTCACGAACAGATAGGCCATTACGACAGCCAGAACGGCATAGATCGCAGTAAACGTAATAAGTGAGAACAGAATGGAGCCTGCGCTGACGTTAGGCGATATGCTGTTCTCTGTTGTTATCAGTCCGAATACCGTCCATGGCTGACGCCCGATCTCCGTCATAATCCATCCGGTTGTATTGGCTATGAACGGCAGCGAAATGCTGTACAGCATCAGGCCCATGAACCATTTGCCGGCCTGCTCCAGCTTCCTGCGCAGTGCCAGCCACGTGCCATACAAGCCAAGCAGAATCATGATTGTGCCAGACGCCACCATAATCCGGAAGCTCCAGAAGGTCGTTCTCACCGGCGGAATATAGTCACCAGGCCCATACTCCTGCTCGTATTGGGCTTGAAGCTCCTTCATCCCGACCACTTCCCCGGAAAACTTGCTGTAAGACAAGAAGCTCAGCAAATACGGAACCTTCACTTCCATGGCGTTCTGCTGCTTCTCAGGATCAATAGCCGCAATGACCGTCCATGGCGCCGGATCATCACTTGTCTCCCACAAGCCTTCCGCCGCCGCCATCTTCATCGGCTGGGTTTGCACCAGGTACTGCGCCTGCTGATGACCGAATACGGCTACGAGTATAGAGGATATCAGCCCTACAACAACCGCGATGTGGAAGGACTTTTTGAAGAAGGTCACATCCTGCTTCCGCATCAGCTTATAGGCACTGACCCCGGTGACCAGAAATGCCCCTGTGGCGAGCGCGCCGAATATCGTATGCGGGAACTCTACCAGCAGCTGTCCATTCGTAATGAGCGCGAAGAAATCGTTCATCTCTGCCCGTCCGTTGTTGATGACATAGCCGACCGGACGCTGCATGAAAGAGTTGGCCGCCAATATCCAGAACGCCGACATGACCGTCCCCAGGGAAACCAGCCAGATCGAGAGCAGGTGAACCTTCTTGGACAGGCGGTCCCAGCCGAAGATCCACAAGCCGATGAAGGTCGACTCCAGGAAGAAGGCCAGCAGCGCTTCAATCGCCAGCGGCGCACCGAATACGTCCCCGACAAAGCGGGAGTAATCCGACCAGTTCATCCCGAACTGGAACTCCTGCAGAATGCCTGTTACGACCCCGACCGCAAAATTGATCAGGAACAGCTTGCCCCAGAACTTGGCCATCTTCTTGTACACTTCCTGGCCTTTCACCACATACATCGTCTCCATGATGGCAATCAGAAACGCCAGACCGATGGATAGCGGCACAAAAATAAAATGAAAAATGGTTGTCGATGCGAATTGAATTCGCGCCAGCATGACCGGATCCATAAAATACCCCTTTCTTTCCTTTCGATTGAGCATGCCTTGTGAAGTTCGGTTCGGCTGCTCACGGTTCTGTTTGTATTTTCGCAGAGGGATAATTTGAATATTGTGATAAAAATCACATAAATCAGAAGCACATGCGGGAAAAAGTTATAAATTCGTGACAAAAATCACTAATTAATCATGATGAAAAAAGAAAAGCCCGCGCAGATCAGCGCCGGCTTACGTCCTCTCATATTAGCTTTTACATAAGAATTCATCCAGATTATACCGGCTGATGACACTTTCGAGCGTATTGCGATCCGATAAATACTCTACAGTATAAGTGCCGGAAACCGTTACCTTTCGGCCATCCTCCAGGTAGTCCAGATGAAGCACGCCATACTCATCAAATTCCCATTCATGAGCCACCCAATATATTGGAGAGGCCAAGCCTATGAACTGAATAACGACGATCGATCCATATACAAACTCTTCAGGCTCCTCGTATTCCTCGTATTCCTCATATTCCTCGTACAAGTCGTCTCCGGCGTCATATGCATTATATTGATGACGATCGATCCGGGATCGAATGATTTTGATTACGATAGCAGCCGCTGCAGCGACCGCCAAAAGGATAATAAAAGCCACACTGTTAGACCACGACACGTCCTATTCCCCTTCCAGCATCACCTGTTATGTACCTTGTTTCCTGATGATACAACGATGCATACTTGTTGCTTTTATCATATATCGGAAATCCAATTTCACAAGACGTTTCCTCAAAAAATGGGCCAAAACTAAAAAAAAATAATTTTTTTCTTAAAACAGCATGCCGGAGCGCGATGCCTCACGATCGTTATTGGTAACAGCCCTTCCGGATCAGGCGGAACAAATATGCTGATACACCGGGAATGAAACCGGATTCTAGCTGGCTTGCATTCTCCACAATCACATGAATGAAAAGCTTAAAATGCAAGTGCTTCCATCGATCCGTATGAAACCGCAATCACACTGCGTCAGATTATCTGCCGCGTTGACGACTTGACAAAGCTTATGTTACGGTTTTTTTAACGACAACGGCGAATTCAATTATGGGAACCGCCGGATATCCAACTCGTTTTGTTATATTAACTAACACTTTATTAACATAAGGGAGTGGTTAAATTGATCAAAGGTTTCATTTTTGATTTTGACGGAACGATCATCGATACCGAGACTGCCTGGTACTATGCTTTTCGCGAAGCCTACCAGGAGTATGGAGTAGAGCTGACACTCGCACACTATTCCACTTGTATCGGCACCAGCTTGAATTCTTTTAATCCTTACGAATATCTGATGACCGACCTGAACCTGCCCATTGATAAAGAGGAATTCCGCATCGCGGTTCAGCAGCGGCACAGTGAACTGATGGAGAAAGAGGCAATCCGCCCGGGCATTCTGGAGTTTCTGAACTCGGCGAAAGAGGCAAATCTAAAGCTGGGGCTAGCATCAAGCTCTTCCAAGGCCTGGGTTGAAAAGCATTTGGAGCTGCTTGATATTCAAGATTACTTTGAATGTATCCGCACTTCTGACGATGTGGCCCGGGTTAAACCTGATCCTGAGCTGTATGTGCAAACTCTGGAGTTTCTGGACCTCGCGCCTTCGGATGCCGTGGCCATCGAGGATTCCCCAAACGGCTCGAAAGCAGCCGCAGCTGCAGGCATGCATTGCGTAGTTATCCCCAATGAACTGACCCGTTATCTGGAGTTTGATGTTCCGCATCACAAGACCGATTCGTTAAGTTCCCTCGATTTCGAACATGTAGTCACACGCAAAATTTTTAGCTAACAGCTAAGTAATCCTCTATACTCCATTCACACCGATCATGATCAAAGGCCTGTCCGACAAGGATGTTCAGCAAGTTGTAGGAACAGGACGGAGATAATGATGAAGCGAAATATCAAGTCCCCTACCTGTCCTGTTCCTTCTTCATTCCAGTCTTCAAGACCAAAAAGGAGGAATACACGATGAAAGCTGTCCACTTCGGGGCCGGAAACATCGGCAGAGGTTTTATCGGCCCGATACTGTCCAAATCCGGTTACCATGTATGTTTTGTCGCCCGCAACAAGAAGCAAATCAGCGAACTTCAGACCCGGCGGGAATACCCTCTTGTGCTGGCCAATGAGGATCGCAAATCCGAGATCGTTGGCAACGTAACGGCGCTAAGTCTGGGGGAGTCTGGCAAAGTGACCGCGCAGATTGCCGCAGCGGATATCGTCACTACGGCTGTTGGCATCAGCGCACTGAAGGACATTGCCGAATCGATTGCCCGCGGGATTCGTCAGCGGATAAAGCAGGGCAATGCAACCCCTCTGCATATTATGGCCTGCGAGAACGGGATCGGAGCAAGCCAGTTGTTGAAGAAATGGGTCTCCCCTTACCTGGAAAACTGGGGAATTCAAGATGCCGACCGCTTCGTGTCTTATCCGAATACGGTGGTGGACCGGATCGTCCCCGTGCAAAAGCATAAAGATCCGCTGCAAGTGATGGTCGAACCTTTCTCCGAATGGGTGATTGACCGCAACGAGATCAAGGGCGAGCTTCCCCCTCTGCAGGGCGTCCGTTACTCCGATTCGCTCGACGCTTATTTGGAACGAAAGCTGTTCACCGTGAATACCGGACACTGCTGCGCCGCGTATTTCGGATATTTGGAAGGCTATTCTACAATTCAGGACGCGATGTCCGATCCCGGCATCCGTTCCAAAGTTACCGGGGTGCTAATGGAGACCGGAGCGCTGCTCCGCGAGCGTTACGGTTTCGACGAGAAGAAGCATCGGCTGTATATCGAGAAAATATTGGGACGATTCGCAAACCCGCATTTTCACGATCCGATCACTCGTGTCGCCCGTTCCCCGATCCGCAAGCTCTCATCCAGTGAACGCCTGGTGTATCCCGCCATGCAGGCTGAGCGACTCGGATTGAATACATCCGGTTTGGTTACGGCCATTGCCGCCGCCCTTCTGTTTGATCACGCTGACGATCCCGAAGCGCTGAAGCTGCAAGAACAAATCCGCAAGCAAGGGATTCGTGAAGTGGTCTCGCACGTGCTCGGCATCCCATTCAGCCATCCGCTTCACGGCCGTATTACCGCCGCCTACCGGAAGCTGTGCTTGAACTATCCTCATCTGGCCAGCACGGGCTTTGAGACGATCTTCAGTCCTACCGCCCATCGCCCGGCGTCCACGGAATAAGCAAGTGGGCCGGGACACGCGGGGATGCGTAAGCGCAGAACCCTTCGCTTATGACACCGGTCCCATCTCCGTTTCAATCAGCTTGAACTCGGTCACATCCGCAAGCCCACGATTCGTAATGCGGATTTCCGGAATGACCGGCAGCGCGATCAGGGAGAAGGTCATGAAGGGTGCATGGATCGGGCAGCCCAGTTCACGCCAGGCATCCTCCAGCGCTGCAACTTCCTCCGCAACCGTCTCAACCGGCCGGTCAGCAAGCAGTCCGGCAATCGGCATTGCGACCTTTGCCAGCACCTTGCCGTCCCGCACGGCAATCATGCCGCCGCCGCAAGCAGCAAGCTCGTTGGCTGCCAGCGCCATATCCTCGGTATTCGTGCCCATGACCAGCAAGTTGTGGCTGTCATGCGCTACGGTGGAGGCCACCGCACCGTGTTTCAGTTGGAAGCCGGTTGCGAAGCCAAGCGAGATTTGCCCGGTGCCTTGATGACGCTCAATGCAGGCCAGCTGGATGACGTCCTGGCTGACATCCGGCTGAATCACGCCTTCCTTCACCGGCAAAACAGCCGTATGCTTGGCTGTGCGGGCGCTGTTCTCAATGACCCGGACCACGTTCACCTTCGTTTGATGCGTCTCGTATTGGCTAAGGAGACGGAAGTCCGCTGCCGTTAACGCCCGCTGGAGACGAACGGAGCTGAAGGCCTTCTCTGGGTACTCATAAACCGGGAACGGCTTGATGAGCTGCCCGGCCTCCGCTACCACCTCGCCATCAGTGATCACGATGGACGGAACCATGCTGTTCAGATCGTCGATCAGCAGCATGTCCGCGATTTTGCCTGGTGAAATACTGCCCAGATCTCCATCCAGCCCAAAGTAGCGGGCCACGTTGACCGTCGCCATCTGAATGGCGGTGACAGGCTCTACGCCCTCCTCGATGGCCCGGCGCACCACATGGTTCATGTGACCAAGCCGGAGCAGCGTCTGCGGGTAAACGTCGTCTGTGACAAGGGAGATGTTGTCCGTCCGCACCTTGTCCTCCGTCACCACCTTGATCACTTCCTTCACGTCCTGCCAGGCCGAGCCCTCGCGAATCATCAGATGCAGACCGAGCCGAACCTTCGCGAGCGCCTGTTCTCTCGTAACCGTCTCATGATCCGAGCTCACCCCTGCGGCAAGATAGGCTTGGAGCATCCGGTCATCCTCTGCCGGAAAATGCCCGGTCACGGCCTTGCCTGCACGGATCGTCGCTTCAATCTCACCCTTCATCGTCGGGTCGCCATAGACAACCCCCGGGAAATTCATGACCTCTCCGAGGCCGGCCACGCCCGGCCAGGTGAGGCCCTCTTCAATGTCGGACACGCCCAGCTGGGCCCCGGCATCCTCCAGATCGAACGTGGCCGGAACACAAGACGGAATGGTCGTAAACACTTTCAGCGGCAACTCGCGGCCTTCTTCATGCATCCAGCGCACCCCTTCCATGCCGAACACATTCGCGATCTCATGTGGGTCCATGAACACGCCCGTTGTGCCGGTCACGAGGGCAGCCTTCGCGAATTCCGTTACGGTCAGCATCGTGCTTTCGACATGCATATGCCCGTCGAGCAGTCCAGGTGTGATATATCGTCCGCGGGCTTCGATCACCTTCGTACCGTCTCCGATCGTATGATCCGCTTGTCCGATATAAGCAATTCGCCCGGCAGCAATAGCGATGTCTATCCCCTCTTGAAGCTCCCCTGTAAACACATTGACCAGCGTGCCGTTCTTGATCACCAGCTCGGCAGGCTCCTGGCCAAGCGCAATGCGCCCCAGGCGATCGCTAACTTCATATCGAGGCTGTCTTTGAATTGTTGTCATTTCGATCTCCACTCCCTTATATTTCAAGCTTTCCTAACCCGAGCCCAATTCATTCCCTGTCATGCGGCGGCGAGGTAATAAAAAAACAACCCGGGCTACAATTTCGCCCGGGTTGCCCATGATATCACATTTATAGATGACACAAGCCCCTTCTCGTCACTCGATTACCATATGCCGCGATTGTCCCCGCAAGGACTAAACCGGCGGCTCCCGCTTAACGAAAGGGGCCTTCCGCGAAAGACAGCAGGCAGGCTGCTTCTTCGATCCGCTGCGCCCCCTACATATTCGCTGTGTCATCCTCATGTAGTCAAGTCATTTACGGTAACCTGGTAGAAACGCCAGAGCCTTATTCTCCGGCATATACATCAAGAATGTATCTTATAAAGCCCTATCTGTATATTTCATTGTTTGCATTGTTGTTAGAATTATAATCTTCCTGCCTGAGAAGTCAAGACAGCCGCGATTTCCTTTTCTTGTCTCTTTCGCTTTCTTAGCCCTTATCCTCCCTATTCATCCCCTTCGGGAAGGAAGGCCTTGCTCGGCATCCTGCCCCCTAAGGCATACGCAGCGCTTCGATCATCGGATGCTCAGCTCCGCCTCACGCCTGTCGCCGCCGCTTCATCCGCACCATCCCAAGCCCTATCGCCCATCTCCGGCAGCAGGACCGTAATTGCCGTCCCTCTTCCCGGCTCCGACCAGACCTGCACCTGACCCTGATGCGCTTCCACAATCGCCTTGGCGATGCTCATTCCAAGCCCGGAGCCCTCCATGCTCTCCTCCGTATTCGTCCCGCGATAATACCGCTCGAACAGATTGGCCATCGTCTCCTCATCCATGCCAACCCCCTGATCAGCCACGGTGATCGCCACCCATCCCAGGCGTTTCTCCACCCGTACCTCGATCTCGATTCCATCCGGATTATGCTTGACAGCATTCGTAATCAGATTATCCATCAGACGCTGCAGCCAATTGGCATTCCCGTTAACCGGAAGCTCTCCCTCTCCGCCGCTGAACGTATAGGACGCCTTGCTCCATGTAGCATCGTTCACATATTTCAGCACGCAGCGCCGCACCAGCTCGTTGACATCGACCGGGGACATTTCCTGCGGCGCGATCCGGCTCTTGAGACGGAATACCAGCGAGAAATCGTTGATCAGATCCAGCATATAGTCGCCTTTTTCCCGGATGACCGTGCCCATCTCCCTCAGCTCTTCCTTGCTCCATTCCTCCGGCGCGTTCTCAAGCATATAGCCATAACCCTGAATCGAGGCCAGCGGGGTTCGCAGATCATGCGATATGCCTGACATCCATTCCTCGCGGTTCCGGTCCAGTCGCTCCCGCTCCTCTTTGGCCTCCGCCAGTCGATTCGCCATCAGATAGAAAGCATGGATCACTTCCTTGTACAGCTTGTATCTCATGCGGAGCTTGCCATTCCTTCGGAATACCCTTTTCCGGTCCTTCGGTGTCAGCACTTCGTCATACTCCCCGCGTCCCATCCGTTCGAACCAGCCTGTGAAAAGCAGCAGCGGCCGGCTATACCGATAGCCGTTCCAGAACGAGATGGCCAGCGATATGATCAGCATGCAGATCATGAGCCATACTGTGGCCCAGATCACCTCCTGCATGACGGAGACTTTATTCGCGACATTCTCCCGCGGCGTATGATATAACCACGTATGTCCCGTGCGCTGATCACGATAGACGGTAATGGATGTAGAATACGTTCCAGGCTGTTCCTGCATCGCAATAATTTCTAGCGGATGATAACTGTCTTTCTCTGCGGATCGATCACCAATCGCCTGGACGATCTCCCCTTCGCCATTGATCACATGTAAAAAACCACCCAGACGAGCCAGCTCCTCACCCAGCCTGACACTCCCTTCCGGACTGACAACCCCATTCTCCTGGTATCGGGCGAACCAGGACTGCAGCCAATCCGCCTTCTCATCCACTCGTCCTAACAAGTACAGCAAGGGCTCTTCATAGGCCATATCCATCTCCCAATTGACGGTATAGCCGCCTAATCGCCCGCTCTCCTGGATCTCGAGCAACTGGCTCACTGAATATTGCACCGGAATATCCGAATTCGTATTGGATGCATGAATGACCTGCCCCCCGGTGTCTACAACCTGCAGCCACATGTCACTCTCTTTTAGCAGTACATTCCAATACTCCGCCAACCGAACGACGCCATCCTCCGTTATCGTCTCAGCCACGATGCCTTCCAGCACACCTGCCGGGAAATTGCGCTTCATCTCCTCGTTGTTGATATGCTTGAGCAGGAAGAACAACAGCACCAGCAGCACGCAAAGCATCAGAACCGACAGGGCAATCATCTGATATGTAAAATGAAAAGCGAGCCTTCTCCGCAGTTTCATCAGGCGTTCTCCTTCACCAGCTTGTATCCCAAGCCCCTGACCGTGACCAGCAGCTTCGGATGGCTCGGGTCTTCCTCAATCCGTTCACGAATGCGGCGGATATGCACCATAACCGTATTGTCCTCGCCGATCCCGTCGATCCCCCATACCGCCTCGTACAGCTGAGACTTGGAAAAGACGATGCCAGGATGCTTGCAGAAATAGAGCAGCAGCGAAAACACCAGCGCCGGACACTGTACTGGCCGTCCCAGTACGCGGAGCTCTCCCGCAGTCTCATCGAGCACAAAACGCCCGTAATCCCACACCCGCCCGGCAACGACCGGCTCCGTCTCGGCCGGGACTCCTCCCAGCCCCGTCCGGCGCAGTCTCGCCTTGATTCGGGCTGCAATCTCAAGCGGATTGAACGGCTTGGTCACATAATCGTCCCCGCCCATCGCAAAGCCGGTGAGCACGTCCAAATCGGACGCTTTCGCTGTCAGAAACAGAATATGTGGGCTTCCGTAAGCCCGGATTTTCGGGCACAGATCAAAGCCGCTTCCGTCTGGCAGCATAACATCCAGCAGCACGATGTCCGCGCCGTGGGCCGAAATCGCCTCCAGCGCCTCCTTGCAATTCCCCGCCGTATATACTTGGTTAAATCCTTCCTTGCGCAGCACCATCTGCAGCATTTTCACAATGGAAGGTTCGTCATCGACAATTAGTATTTTTGCGTTCTCCATATCTCCCCACCCTCTAGCTAAATGCTAGCACAACTACCTTAACAGGAGCTAAACAATTACCGCAAATTTAAGGAAAAGTTAGGCTGGTCTTATCCGGGACGTTAACTCCGCTCGCTATACTGTTCAGCAAGAGGTGATGATCGGTGGTCAAAATACCACAACGCGCAGCGGCCGTTGATGCCATACGCGGATTAAGTCTGCTGGGCATTTTGCTGGCCAATATGCTTATTTTTCAATATGGGATGTATGGCAAGGACGCACTTTATCTGTTCCATCCGACCACAACGGATACTCTCGGTCACAGGCTGGTTCAGGTTCTCGTAGAGGGCAGCTTTATGCCGATCTTTACGTTCCTGTTCGGATACAGCATGATCAAGATGCGGGACGCGTTAACGGCGAGAGGCCGAACGTCGAGATGGAGCTTCATTCGCAGATCGCTGGCGCTAATCGGGCTTGGGATTGGGCACGGCTATTATTTGTGGGAAGGCGATATTCTGATCTTCTACGGGGCAATAACGCTGCTGCTTCTGTTCTTTCTGAAACGAAAGCCTCGAACGCTGATCCTATGGGGCGCTCTGTTTCTGACACTTACCGGTATCGTGAGCCTTGGAGCAGCGGAGAAGAACCTGGAGGAAACACAGCGAATGGAGAGCTACGTGACAGAAACGACCCATGTGTACCAGTCGGGAAGCTACAGTGAGATCATGGACTATCGCCTGAACTCGGAACCGCCGCTGGATCTGCCGGAATGGGTAATGCTCATCGTCATTCTGATTGTGCCGTTTATGAACGCGCCGATGTTTCTGTTCGGCATGGCGGCTGCCAAGAAGGGCCGCTTCCTTCAACCCTCGGCGGAAGCCACAACCTATCTGCGCTGGTCGCTTCTGGTTCCGCTCGGTCTGGCGCTGAAAACCGCCGCTGTCCTTCTCGGAAGCACCCACGCCTTGAGCGGGGTATGCATCGTGCTTGGCGGGCAGCTCCTGGCGCTCGGTTACATTCATCTATTCGCGCTGCTGTATGCGAAAGCTCCGAGCTCTTCCCTCGCATTTCGCGGGTTCGAAGCTGTCGGCAGAATGTCGCTGACGAACTATTTGCTGCAAACGGTCATTTCCACATCGATTTTCTACGGTTATGGACTCGGGCAGTTCGGCCGGCTTGGCGTATGGCCAGGCATCCTGCTGGCGCTTGCCATATATATGGCCCAGGCGGCAGCGAGCTTGCTCTGGCTCGAAAAGTTCCGCTCTGGCCCGGTTGAGCGGCTGATGCGGAGCCTGACCTACTGGACTTGGAGCGGACGAATAAAGCCGAAGCTGGCGAAGTTACGCCCAGCGGCGGAGGAATCCCGGCAAGCCGATCGTGATGCTCCATCTCCAACGGGCTGAATGCGGGGAAGACAGCTTTTATGCCTACAGATTCATACATTCCCGGGATTACGGTTATATTAATCGGTGAATACACCGCCGTGATCACGGATGGTTACGTTGAAGGAGGTCCGGTATGGACAGCAGCACGCATGAGTTTGTGGAAAAGATGAATGAGAACGCCGAGAAGGCCCGCCGCAACCAAGAGCAGCACGGCCACGGAACGCCGAGCAGCAAGCTGCCGAACAAGCAGCATGGGACTCGCAAATAATCGAATCATTTGTATTCTCGAAAGCGATCCGTTCATGGGTCGCTTTTTGGTGTGACCTTACGCCCTTATCCCTGAACTGGAGTCCGCCACCGAAGGGTAGGAATGCCCCGACGGAAAAAGCCAGACGCATCAGCTGGCAAATAGGTTAGGCTCCTTCAAGCAAGTCTCCAAGCGCTATCGACATCGAGTGGCTTGACATGGTCCCATCTGTTGTCTACAATTTAAACAAACGTTTATTTTAAACAAACATTTAAATTGGGAGGGAATCAAGTGGGTGGAGTGGTTAAGGATTTTTTCAAACAGAAAACAACGATCATCGGAATCGCTACGGCGGCGTTGTTCCAGCTTATTTTCAGTGTGGTATGGATGACGGGGTACAGCGGGGTTAATGAACGAACGAGCCAACTGCAGATTGCCGTTGTGAATGAGGATGCCGGCTTCGGGGCTGTGCTCGCGGCGTCGCTGCATGAACAGCTGCCATTCACCGTTATCAAGCCGGGGAGTTTGACAGAGGCTCGCGATCAGCTGGAGCAGCGGGAGGTCCAGATGGTGGTTCACATCCCCGCCGATTTCAGCGAAGCGGTATCGTCAACGGAATCCAAGGGGATGATTACGTATGCCATGAACGAATCCAATGTCGTCACGATAAAAAATGCTATGGCCAGTGTCGCCCAGCAAATCACTGCGACGGCCAATCAGCTTGCCGCACAGCACGGGGTCCAGCAGACCCTAGCCTCCATGCAGATCGCTGAGCCGCAAGCGGAAGCGCTCGCTGCAGGATTGACCTCCCGCATTGAGGGAAGCTACGAAATCAGCAATCCGGTGCCCGATATGGCTGACCAAATGGTGCCGATGATGATGGTGCTTGCCTCTTACGTCGGCTCGATGCTGCTCGGCATGAATCTGGAGCAGTCATCCGCAGCCTTGACAAGCCGGCACTCCAAGTGGCAGCGATTCACAGCGCGTCAGCTCATCAATGTCGGAACAGCCGTCATTGTCGGATTGTTCGGCGTGACGCTGGTCACGCTGCTGGGCAGCTCAACCGAACACAGCTTTCTGTCCTTGTGGGGCTTCCAGACACTGTTCCTGTTTGCCTTCATGACATTGGCGCAGGTCTTCCTGCTGCTGTTCGGCACAGGCGGCATGGTGTTCAACATTATGCTGCTGTCGGCACAGCTCGTATCGTCAGGCGCCATGGTGCCGCGCGAAATGCTGTCCGGATTCTATCAGGGACTGGGCGATGCGCTGCCTGCCACCTATGCCGTTGAAGGCCTGATGAACTTGCTGTTCGGCGGGCCGAGCACTACAGCACCAGCGCTCGCGTTAGCGGCAAGCGCTTTGGTATACTTAGGAATAGGTATCGCCGTAACGGCCGTGAGACGCGGCCGTGCACTGCCCGAGAGGAGTGCATTCGCGGCGAATTAAAAGAGGGGGCGCTGCGACATGACGGAACCGGACATCCGAACCAGAATTCTTCTCGCGGCGAAGACGCTGTTCGCGAAGCATGGGTTCGACGGAACGACGGTTCGCCAGGTTTGCGAGGAGGCAGGAGCCAACGTAGCATTGGTTTCGTACCATTTCGGCGGGAAGGAAAATTTGTTCTCCGCGTTGTTTGATGAGTTTTTCCCCAATGTGGATGATGCCTTGGAGCAGTACCGGGACATTCTCGCTCAGCCGGAGACCGGCCTGGCATTATTTATAGAACAGGTCATGCTGTTTAAGTTAAACGACCCGGACATGGGCAATATTCTGGAACAGGAAATTCTAATGCACTCTCCGCGGCTGCAAGCGATCCAAGACCGAACGTTTCCAATCTGGTCGAAGCTGCGCGACTTGATGCTGGACGGGCGCAGTCAAGGCAAGTTCCACTTCCTGTCCATCGATACGACGCTGTTGCTCGTACTGGGCAGCCTGCTGTTCCATAAGCGAAACTATTACTTCCGTCCGCTGCTCCTCGAGGAGCCGCAGCCGCCGGAAGCCGCCATCGCGGCCACGGTGGAATATGTATACGGAGCGCTCGGCGCTGCTCATCTCGTACCTGAGCGGTATCGGCACGGGACGCGAGGTGACTGTCAGCACAACGCTGAATCCATCGAATGATGAACGATGCATCCATAAATCATCGGGCGCTTGTTCGAGCCGCGTGAAGAGGTTTCTTTACGCCAATTCTATATTTATATTACGGCGAATCGGTCTTGAGCACTATGAGGACCGATTCGCTCTTTTTATATAGAAACAGGCGCTGCTCCGGGTGTTTCAGCTGCTGCAACAGACCGAAAAACCAGCAGATCATTGGCCTAATTTTGCAAGGGTAGCTGTTTTATCCTGGTCCCTCTAGAATATGTACATCTTTATGTATTGATCTTTCCTACCCGAGAAGGAAATTTCCTTTTATTAGATGTTCTTACTCAAATTCAAAAGTCTGGCCGTCGATATAAGCCGTGGAGCCAATCCCCATGAATATGTGAAAGGAGCGTTAGAGAAAGACCTCTTGGGGAAGGATGCGGCTTATATCATGATGGATAGGAGAGAACATATGTACAGACAACCAACGAGGAGAAAACATCCCCTCATCATACTCGCGAACGTTGTGATCGCGTTCCTATTATGGATAGGCAGTTTGCCGCTTGCAGCTCCGGCTGTTCATGCAGCGGATCGCGATCCTATACTGTCGCTTCACAGACCTGTTTACGCCTCTTCCAGCCTTGGCGGAAATACGCCGGATCTGGCCGTGGACGGAAACCCGAATACCCGCTGGGAAAGTGTATGGCAGAAGGACCCGCAATGGATTTACGTCGATCTCGGCGCCAGTGCGAACATCTCCAAGGTGACCGTAAACTGGGAGAATGCTTATTCCAGTGCGTACACCATTCAAGTGTCGGACGATGAGATCGAATGGACCGATGTGACGGATGTCATTCAAGGAAGAGCCGGTGAGGTCGAGAGCGAAGTATCCGCAGCCGGCCGCTACGTCCGCGTCTATAGCACCGAGCGCGCGCAGCAGGCTTACGGCATTTCGATATGGGAGCTGACCGTTTACGGTACTGGCGGTGCGAACAAGCCGCCGAAGCCGGAAGCCGTCAATCTGGCGCTGAACAAGCCGGTTACGGTCTCCTCTCTCGAAATTGATGAGCCGACTCGCTCGGCCGAGGACAAAGCCCGGATGGAGGAGCGCAACTACGCCGCCCGCAATGCGACCGATGGCGATCCGGGAACACGATGGTCATCCGTATACACGGATACGGAGTGGATCTATGTCGATCTGGGCGAAGTCAGCGAAATCGGCAGCGTCGCCTTCCATTGGGAAGCTGCTTACGGGCGTGCCTACGACATTCAGGTATCCAACGATGCCCGTGAGTGGACGACCGTGTACCGGGAGCTGAACGGCTCCGGCGGCAAGGATGTCATTCCGCTGTACACCCAGGCCCGCTATGTCAAAATGGCCGGCATCGCGCGCGGCAGCGCAAACGGTTATTCACTGTTCGAATTTGAAGTGCGCGCTTACCGCGAAGGGGACCCGCAGCCTGTTTATGATATTCCGGAAGTAAAGGCTCCCTCCGCTGTGCCAGTAGGAGCCGGAAGCTATGAGATCAACGATATCACACAGCTGGAGCCGAAAAATCCGAAATACCGGACGCCGAATATCCAGGCGCCGATCCCGTCCAATGGCTGGTGGCAGTCGATCCTGATCGCCAACCTGGGCGATGGCAACGGCCTGATCACTCTGCCGCTCAAGAACTGGTACACGAAGCAAGGACTCGCGGTATTGAACCCGGGTGCCGGTTATGTGTCGGCAAGCGGCGATAACATCGACGCAGACGGCGACCCGGATCTATACCTGTTCGTCAACAACATCCATCCAGCCGAAATGGAGACGAAAATTTCCGGCTATGGCGATTATTCCGCCAGCGTCATCCTGAGTGATGACGATACGGCTAAGATGAGCACCACCTTTGTGAAGGGTTCGCCTTTCCTGTACAACACGTTTGAGAACCCGGATGCTGTCATTATTCATTCGCCGGTGCTTTCCCGACTGTTCGATGATAACAACAACCCGGTATTGGTGAATGACGGAGACGTGCTCGTAACCGACCATATCGGCTTTGAAGTGGTGAACCAGGACCGGGCCCCAGCGCCGCAGACGTTCGTCCGCAGCTATGGCATCTATGCGCCGCCGGGAACGACGTTCATGAAGCTTGGGAATACGGTCAAAATCAAGCTTGGACAAGGCGACTACCTGTCCATCGCAGCCCTGCCTTCGGCAACCGAGCTGGAGCGATACTACCAGCACGCCTATGCGTTTGTGACCGATACACGCGTCGATTATCGCTATGACGAGGACACCTCCCTTGTCACAACGAACTTCACCTCGGAGACCGAGCTGAAAAGACCTGGCTTTTCCGAGGAAACGATCATGACACTGCTGCCGCACCAGTGGAAAATCACGACAACTCCGCTGACCGAGCTTAGCTACCCGTCCATCCGCGGTACGCTGAAAGTGCGGGAAGGCAGCACATTTACGACGGAAGACCGTTTTTACGGCATGATTCCGCAATTTGTAGAACCGAGCAACCCGGATTATTCGCGGGCCCAGCTCGTGGCTTACCTCGATCAGCTCGATGCCGATCTTGCGAACGGGCTGATGATCGCGGATCCTTACTGGCAAGGGAAAAAGCTGCATCCGCTCGCGGTAGCGGTGCTGATCAGCGACCAGCTTGGAGACACCGAGCGAAGAGACCGCTATTTGGCGGATCTGCGCACCATTCTGACGGACTGGTATACGTATTCCCCTGATGAGCCGCGTCATTCCCATTATTTTCACTACTCGACGTATTGGGGGTCCGTATTCCCTTACGCCAGCGGATTCGGGCTGAACACGGGACTGACGGACCATCACTTCACGTATGGCTATTACGTCTTCGCGTCCGCGGTGCTGGCGACCTACGACAAGGAGTTCTTGCGTGATTATGGCGATATGACAGAGGTGCTGATTCGCGACTATGCGAACCCGTCCCGGACAGACAACCTGTTCCCTTGGTTCCGCAACTTCGACCCTTACGAAGGCCACTCCTGGGCCGGAGGCTATGCCGACAACCGCAGCGGGAACAACCAGGAAGCGGCCGGCGAAGCATTATTTGGCTGGGTTGGCGAATACATGTGGGGGCTTGTCACCGGCAATGATGCCTACCGCGATGCGGGCATCTGGGGCTTCACAACCGAAGAGAAGGCGGCCGAGCAATACTGGTTCAACTATGACGGAGACAATTGGCCAGAGGCGTACAAGCATAAGGTCGTCGGGCATGTGTACGGCAGCGCCTACCTGTACGGAACGTTCTTCTCCGGAGATCATGAGATGGTCTATGGCATTCACTGGCTCCCGTCAGCCGAATGGATGACCTACTATGGTCGTCAGCCTGAGAAAGCCGCTGCCCTGTATCAGGGACTGATCGATGAGCTGGGAGGCCAGCCTGAAAACACCTGGTTCCATATCATCTGGCCATTCCAGTCCCTCAGCGATCCGGAGGCTGTGCTGGCCAAATGGGACACAACCCATATGCAGCAGAA
This sequence comes from Paenibacillus sp. FSL M8-0334, assembly GCF_038000405.1. Classification (NCBI taxonomy): domain Bacteria; kingdom Bacillati; phylum Bacillota; class Bacilli; order Caryophanales; family Paenibacillaceae; genus Paenibacillus; species Paenibacillus sp. FSL M8-0334. The sequence goes on along the minus strand of NZ_JBBOCH010000001.1, from coordinate 2,632,990 downwards.
TGAAGCATTCAATACGTACTGGTTCGTTAACAGTATGGCTACGTTGGGGCACCGCTCCACCGCGATCTGGGCCGATTATCCGGCAGCTACTGTATATGAAAAAGACGGCGTGTACACAGCACAAATCTGGAATCCTTCAGAGAGCCCGAGAACCATTCACTTCTATAACGAAAACGGTGTTGTCGGCTCTGCCACCGTATATCCGAACGCGTTAGTTGCCGTTGATCCAACCCGGCATACAACAGTCGAAGGCCCCGACCCGTCTCAGGGCGTGTCCTACCTGGACCGGACATCCTGGGCGATCACGGCCTCCGCAAGTTCCGAGCCGGTATCCAACCTGACGGATAATGACCTCTCCACCCGCTGGTCATCAGGACAAACGCAGCGGGCAGGTGAATGGCTGCAGGTCGATCTCGGATCAGAGCAGTCCTTTGATACCCTGTTCATGAATTCTGGCACAAGCTGGGGCGATTATGCGCGCGGTTACGAAGTATATGTCTCCAACGATGGCGAGAATTGGGGAGAAGCCGTGTTCACAGGGGCTGGCGCATCGCCGAGCCTGGCAGTCTCCCTGGGGGCTCAGCGCGCCCGATTCCTCAAAATCATGCTGACTGCCCCGTCGGACAGCTGGTGGTCGATTGCCGAGATCAAGCTTGCACGTTTTGGAGAGCCTGGGTCCCAGCCTCCGGTACAAGAACCGGGGACGGATAAACCGGAGGATCTGCCTGGCTGGACAGTGACTGCCTCCTCGTCTGCTGACGAGGAAAGGCCGTCCCATATGCTGGATGGCGATATCCACACCCGCTGGACCAGCGGACAGCCTCAAGCAGGTGGAGAATGGCTGGAAATCGATCTGGGTACAGCCCACACCTTCGATACCGTCATCCTGGATCCTGGCGGCTCCACAGACGATTACCCGCGCAGCTATAAGGTGTATGTGTCTGAGGACAGTCAAAGCTGGGGAGACGCGGTCGCCAGTGGAGCAGGCGAGCCCGGGATGCTTGAGATGACCCTCCCTCCGCAGACGGCCCGCTATATTAGAATTGTTCAGACCGGGGAATCCGACAAATGGTGGTCGGTTGCCGAGCTGTCCGTGGTGTATTACGGCATCGGCAAGCAGCGGCAGCTGACTCCGGCAGACTGGGTAATCAGCGCATCGGCCAACTCTGACCTCTCGCACACCGGGGCGATGCTGGATGGCGATATGTTCACCCGCTGGACCTCCGGTGCCGAGCAGAAGGGCGGCGAATGGATTATGCTGGACCTTGGCGAAGCGACACCGCTAGACAAAATCGTGATGGACAGCGGCAGCAGCCGAGACGATTACGCACGCGGTTACGAAGTCTACCTGTCCAGCGACGCCGAGAACTGGAGCGGCCCGGTCGCTTCAGGCGAAGGCAAAGGTCCGATCATCACCGCGGTCTTCCCGCTGCAAACAGCCCGCTACGTCAAGATCGTGCAAACCGGGGAAGACCTGCATTGGTGGTCGATCAGTGAGCTGGGGCTGTTCACCGCTGACAACGACGACCACGGATCGTCTGATCGTTGATCAGACGATGATCCGAGCAAGAAGGTCAAACACTTCACACGCTATGAGTAAATGAGAATATGAAGAAGCAAGCACATGAAACGGCGTCTCCTGTCTACTTCGTTGCATGTTGCATGGTGATCCCTTTCGTTCAGGACGCTACCTGATCCAGTGGGATCATCGTGCTAAACATTAGGAGTGTCGTTGCGTGCTGGGCTGTCCCGTAAGTCTGTTGATCTGACTTCCGGGACAGCCTTTTTTTTACCCTAAAATGCAGTGCCAGCCCTGCAATCATCAATCACGATCCTACGATCGGCTCACCCGGCTCCGCTCCCGGTACGCCCTGTTCTTGGCGCGGTTGCCGCAGGCGCTCATGAGGCACCACTTTCCTGTTCCCGGACGGGATCGGTCTATAAATACCCACTGGCAATCCGGGGCCAAGCAGACCCGAATTCGCCGCCAAAGCCCTTTTCTTCTCATCTCATATACCAATGCCAATACATGCCCGAGCCCTTGCTTGCCTCCTTGATGAAGCGGCTCCAGCTTGTCCCCGTTGTCTTCAAGCCTAATCGCGTACTTGAATTCCCTGGCAACCTTCTCGAGTGGTTCCACGTCAACATCAGGCCCCCGATCATGCGGGTTAAGCTCAATAGCGTTTCTTAACGCGGCTCGCAGCTTCCTCGCCAGCGCCAGATCAGACTCGGACACAGGCTCCTCGCCGGCAATATAATGAATGTTCTGCAACCAGTGCTTCAAATCCTCAGGGACCACCCAGCACTCTGTGCCCGGGTCCCCCTCATATCGCATTCGCCGATCATAGGTATTGATGAAATCCGCTATAATTTCCAGCCCCTGATAGTCTTGCTCCATCACAGCCCAACCTCCTGTTGCTATTGATCCTGCAAACCATTAAAATAAAATAACAGGTTAGCTAACCTTTAAATATGTTTTATAAGTCACGTTTCTCATGATTTACTCCATTTTATCACATATTCACATAACGCCCCTCCAACCGGGTTCTGTCAACTTTGTACAGCCAGCTATGGCAGACCACCGCCTCATCCATAAAGCGAATAAGATCGTAGCGTACCACATGCAAACACCACCCCTATTTCAATGAAACGAGAGGAGTGCCTAATATGAAGATAGACATTCAGCCTTTCCGCTTCCGGGTAGCGCCGGAGGATATCGAAGACCTGAATCGCCGTCTGGACATGACCCGCTGGCCGGATGAAATCCAGCATGCACATGGGGACTATGGAATTCCGCTAGCCTTCATGCAGGAAATGATTCGATACTGGAGGCACGAGTTCGATTGGAGCCGCATGGAGCGCAACATCAATGCATATCCGAATTATATCGCCGACATTGACGGACATCGCATTCACTTTATTCACATCAAGAGCAGCGGCGCGAGCCCCATTCCCTTGCTCCTTGCCCATGGTTGGCCCAGCACCTTCTATGAGATGCTAGAGCTGGCCCCCTACCTAACTGAGACGGATACATACGGGGATGGCTCCGGGCTTTCTTTTGATATTGTTATTCCATCCATCCCTGGCCACGGCTTCTCCATCGGGACGAGGGAGCCGGGGTTTGAGGACCGGCAGGCCGGGCAACTTCTCGGCCAATTGATGGCCGGCCTAGGGTACGATCGGTTCGGCGCCCACGGGTATGATATCGGCGCCAGCATCCTCGGGCTGCTCTGTCTGGATCAACCGGAGAGCATAATCGGCTACCACACCACGTCGCCAGCCAATCCAAGCCCGTACACGGATGAAACGACCATTCTCACCCCGGAGGAAACCGAGTACCTTGACCTTCAGCGGCAGTGGTATGCATCGGAAGGCGGATATGCGCATCTGCTCGGCACCAAGCCTCAGACGGCGGCTTATGGCCTTGAGGACTCGCCAGCTGGACTTGCCGCTTTTATATTGGAAAAATGGCATGACTGGACTTACCCCAAGGATGGCGACCTGCTGCAGCACTTCAGCCGGGATTTCCTCATTAGCAACGTAGCAATCTATTGGCTGACTCGGACCATCAATTCGTCTAACCGCTATTATTACGAAGGCAGGCATACCCGCTGGCCCGGCCCGGGAGAGTCCTCTCCTGTTCCGCACGGCATTGCTCTAACGTCCGAGCCGAATACTCGCCCGCCACGGGCATACGTGGAGCGTATATTTCCTAATCTCATTCGCTGGAAGGATCTAAATATCGGAGGGCATTTTATTGCCGCCGAGCAGCCGAAGCTTCTGGCTGAGCAGATTCGGGGTTTCTTTCACATGCTGCAAAGCTAAGCTAAACTAGGCACAATGATTCAAACAAAAATATCACGGTCGGAGAAACCGGGCACCAGATAGAGATCGACGCACAAAAAGAGGACATATGAGCACGCGAATCGAATCCTTATTTTCCAACCTCTATTCTCTGACCGGGAGGCTCATGACTTGATATGGAAAAGAAAATTCCGCGCAAAATTCATATTATCGGCTCTGTAGGCAGCGGCAAAACAACACTCGCCCGATCCCTGTCCGCCCGGATGGATGCTCCTTTCTATGAACTGGACAATGTCGTATGGATCCGAGCGGACGCTGGGGATATCCGGCGTGATGACGAAGCCATCGTTGCCCTGCTCCAACAGATAGTTCAGAGCGAAAGCTGGGTAAGCGAAGGCGCACACTATCATCACTGGGTTCGGCCTGCTCTTGAGGAAGCCGATCTGATCCTATTTCTGAGCCCGTCCTATCTCACTCGCTGTCGCCAGATCGTCAAGCGATTCATCAAACAGAAGCTTGGGATCGAACAAGCGAATTACAAGCCGACCTTTGACATGCTGATCAAGATGTTCAAGTGGAATCACAGCTACGAGCGGGAAGGCAAGCGGAAGATCGCTGCAATGCTCACGCCCTATACCGATAAAGTGATCGTCGTGCAGAGCGGCAAACAGGCTCTGGCTCAATTCAGAAATCAGAGCTGACTTCCAGTGAAGCGCGGGGCTCAGGGGAATGAGGGCTTTCATCACTGCCCGAACAACACCCATGAATATACCAAAGAACCGGACGGCAAGATCCCTCTCTTGCTTCGTCCGGTTCTTCGTTTGGTTATACGATACGGGCAACCACCCACGTCTTACACTGCAACTTCCCTGCTGTACAGCCAAGCTGCCGCAGCGCAGTCTTATCATTATGGTCCAAAAATATCCATGCTCAAGTAACGCTCACCTGTATCCGGAGCCATACATACCACCCGTTTCCCTGCTCCCAGCCGCTCCGCTACGCGGATCGCGGCAAATACCGAGGCCCCGGAGGACGGCCCGACCAGAATCCCTTCCTGACGAGCCAGGCTGCGGACCATCCCGATCGCTTCTTCATCAGCAATCTGAATGATCTCATGATAGATCTCCGTATTTAAAATATCCGGCACAAATCCCGGGCTTGTGCCCACCAGCTTGTGCGGCCCCGGCTGTCCGCCAGACAGCACCGGCGAGCCCTGCGGCTCAACAACCGCAATATGCAGTTCCGGCAGATGCTTGCGCAATTCCTCCCCGGTGCCGGTAATCGTCCCGCCCGTTCCGGCGGTCGCCACAAAGGCATCCAGCCGCCCTTCCATCTGCTCCAGAATCTCCGGCGCCGTCGTGACTCTGTGAATGTCCGGGTTCGCCTGATTCTGGAACTGCTGCGGAATGAAGCTGCCAGGAATCTGTGCTCGCAGTTCCATCGCCTTGGCTATCGAGCCTGGCATGCGCTCGCTGCTCGGCGTCAGCACCACCTCTGCGCCATAGGCCTTCAGAATGTTGATCCGCTCCTTGGACATATTGTCCGGCATGACCAGAATAGCCCGATAGCCTTTCGCCGCCGCGATCATCGCCAGGCCGATGCCCGTATTGCCACTGGTCGGCTCAATGATGGTTCCTCCGGGAGCAAGCAAGCCCTGTTCCTCTGCGGTGCGGATCAAATTATACGCCGCCCGGTCCTTCACGCTGCCCGACGGATTGAATCTTTCCAGCTTGACATACACGTCGGCCGCACCCTGGGGCACCACGCGCTGGAGCCTTACCATCGGCGTCTGGCCGATCATCTCCACTACATTGTTATAAACGTCCATGCTCTTCTCCTTCTATACGGTCCTGGCAAAATTGATCCCGCTGCATCCTATCTTCGCCAAAATTTTGTCAAAGTGGTTCTACCTGTCTATCTACCATTGATGTTCTGCCCATTCCTATAAATACAATAACTTAACAAGGATTTTCTTTCATCTTAGAAAAGATGCCGCTTGCTTGTCAAACGAAAGGCGCAAGCAAATCTTTCATGCCACCCCGGGCATTGTGGTATTCTGTTCATATCAATTCCATTCATTTCAGCAGAACATGCTCCGGCTTTACATATAGAGGAGGCTTACCCGTTGAACAATTTGAACATGAATATCCCCTTCCGCTTACCCGAACACCAGCCGATACTTATACTGGACCGAACCGCTGATCTATCCTCGATGGATGTCCTTCACCATTTTGCCATGGACGAGCTGCTCTGCAGCCAAACCGGGAATGGCGGGCCAGCCATCTGCCATCTATGGCGGCATCCCCGCGCCTTTGTCATGGGCGTGCGGGACAGCCGCCTCCCCCATGCGCCGGAAGGCGATGCCTGGCTGCGTTCCCAGGGCTATAACACCGCGGTCCGCCACTCCGGCGGCGCAGCCGTTCCCCTGGACGCAGGCGTCGTGAATCTGTCCCTGATCCTGCCGTTCGATTCTACGGGCAAGGCTCCGGACTTCCACGACGACTTCGAGGTGATGGTGCAGCTGATCCGGGACGCGCTGCATTCTACCGAGGCGCAGGTGGACACCGGCGAGATCGCCGGCGCCTTCTGCCCCGGAACGTATGATCTCAGCATCGGTGGGCTTAAATTTTGCGGCATCGCCCAGCGCCGCCAGCGGCATGCCTTCATCATCCAGGCATTCATCATCGCCAGCGGCTCCGGCAGCGAGCGCGCCAGGCTCGTGCGCTCCTTCTACGACATCGCCGCCTCCGGCGCGGCTCCCGGCAGCTATCCGCTCGTGGAAGAGAGCAGTACCGCCAGTCTGGAAGAGCTCATCCCCGGGCAGGACGACGCCGTGAACAGCTTCACGCATGCAGTCAAGGACGTGGTCCGCCGGTGGCAATCTGGCTATGACCTGACCCAGGCGGCCGCCCGGTTCAAGCTGCCCTCTGCAGACGATGTCCGGGAGATGGCGGACAAGCTGCGGCAGCGGTATGCAGATAAGTTAAGTTAAAAAAACGGACTGGGGCTCGCAGGATTCTATCTTTATAAACGGAGAAATTCCAACACATAATGCAACCCTAACAAACAAGCTGGCCTCTACTTGGCCAGCTTGTTTGTTAGGAAGGATTCACCGAAAGACCCTCCAGGGGAGCATATCCTAATAGCTCTCAGATTCATGATATAAGTAAGTCATCTGTATAGTGAGCCAACCCCTTGCGGTGCCTCAGCGGCACCTCATTGCCAGTTCAGCTCCTTCAGCACTAGCCGAGCGCCTTCAGCGTCTTCACAATGTCTGCTCCGATGCCGAGCTTGTAGCCCTCAGACATGTACCGGACTTGACGGCTCACATCCAGAACCAGCACGACCGGCCATTCCCGGCCCTGGAGATCAGGCACGGTTGCCTTCACCTCTTCCAGCAGTCCGCGGGCACCGTCCTCCTCTACCCGCAGCGTGGCCTGATCCGGCAGCCCATCCATATCCTGTGATGCCGGCGCTGCCTCGCTAAACAGCTTGATCGGCCCGCCCCAGTCTTCCAGCCGGTCAGACAGCTCTCTCAGTTCACGCAGTACATGCTTGGACGGCTCGCGCTCGGACTCCAGCCAGACCAGGACGATGCCAGTGTGCTCGGCGGCCACACTGCCGCTGCCGGCAAAATCTGTCCATACGCGGTCACTGACTTTGCCCCATACGGGCGCTTCAATCTCCTCTTCCCGGAATATCAGCGGTGCCTTCACTTCTTCACCCGGCGCAACGCTAAAGAAAGAGAGGCGCACCCGAACCGAACCGTCACCAAGCCGGGTTCCTGTCGTCAGCCGGTAATCTCCGCTCAGCACCTCGTAAGGCTTGTTGTATACATCCGTTTCCCCGAACGGAATCGACAGCGTACGATACCTGCCCTCCTCCAACCGGGCCAGCGTGAAATTGTAATGATACGTGGCCACGTCGGATGAAGCGTCCGCTGCCGGCTGATTCGGCGGCTGTACAAAACATACCTTCCCTTTCGCAGCCAGTTCAGCCGCCCCTGCCTCTGCAGCCTCCTGCCGGAGCCCCGCCGGGTCCAGCACCGCATCCTGCCAGCTTCCTGCCTGCCAGAACTGCGGCGTGCCGTTCAGCGGCTCCAGTCTGGCCGGGATGCCCAGGCTGCGCGCCGCCGCCACAAACGCGATATGCCGGCTCAGCCGATCCGCCACCTTCAGCCGGAAGGCACCAACGGGCGTTGCCATTCCTGAATAACGGTCCACATCGCTGGCTACCTGAATCAAGCTGCCAATGTGCTCGGCGAGCAGCTGCGGGCTCGCAGCATAGCGCGACTTCTCTTCCTCGGTAAAGGACTGCTGGAAGAACGCCCTGTACGGCGCAATCATTTCAAAGTGTACCCGCGGACATAGCACGTAAGCATCAAACAGCTCCGAATCCGGAACGCGATCCACAAACGGCAGGGCGCCGTTCAGATGATCATGCAGCGACTCCCGGAACGTATCCGTCAGATCCTTCACCCGCAGGCTTTCCAGAAGCCGAAGTCCCAGCAGCCGGTGTTCAGGCTTGATCTCCTGCAGGAACAGAGCCAGCTCCTCCCCGTTCCCTTTCGACTGCTGCAGCACCGGCAGCAGCCGCTCCAGCGGCAGCGCCAGCTCCCCAGCCAGCTTGGCCGCATACGCCTCGGAGCAGAACGTGGCCTCATATGCCGAGCGAATGGCCGTTCCTTCCTTCATCCGCTCCTCGTGGCGCCGGCGCATCTCTTCGCTGACGACCCGTTCTTCCCCTCCGGACACCGGCGGGGGTACCATATCCAGCTCCAGCACCTGACCGTAGTCCGGCTGCGAGTGAATGGTCAGCTCGAATTCCCCGGCCTCGGACACGCGGATATGCCGGAAGCCCCAGCCCTGCTCTCCACGGGCATGAACGAGCAGATCGCCAAGTCCTGTCATCAGGGTGACACGCCCTTTAGCATCGGCCTTCTTGGTGACAATCGTGCTGAATTCAGCGAAGTTATACAGCTGGAAATTCACCTCTGCATTGATCGCCGGCCTCCCATCCTCATCCACAACATACACCGAGATCTCTTTCACTGGCGCATAATGGTCCAGCATATTGATCTCCGCATACCACGGATGATCCGAGCAAATTTCCTCCGGACCATCATAATCAGCCGCTACCCGGGTGTTCACCAGCATCGCGCGCGTGGATGGTGAGCGGAACCAGCCTTCGTCCAGCACCGGCTCCGGCTCACAGGCGCCGATGAAATGCCAGGCGCCGTCCGCCCAGGCCTCCACCCAGGCATGGTTGGAGTCGCAGTGGGCCCAGCGCGGCGTATATACCTGACGCGCCGGAATGCCGATGCTGCGCAGCGCGGTCACCGCCAGCGTGGATTGCTCCCCGCAGCGTCCGAGTGCGGTCCGCATCAGCGTCAGCGGCGAAACCGTCCGGGCATCGTTGCCCGTATAAGTCGCGCGCTCATGACACCAGTAGTTGGTCTCCAGCACCGCCTCCGACATCGACAGGCCTTGTACCCTCGGGGCCAGCTCATGGTGGATCACCATGCGGCTTTCGTCGATGTTCTCATTGTTGACGCGGTAAGGCAGCACGAAATGAACGAACAGCTCCTCCGGCACCGACCGCCCCCATGGCATCTGCTCCCGAACCTCAAGCGCATGCCGAACGTGACGAAGAAAGAACGCCCCGTCATAATCGGCCAGGTCATGCAGCGGCATATACGCATACAGAAATTTCAGCAGCAGCCGCTCTTCCTCCGTCAGCGGCTCACGAAAAACGTCGAACAGCTCCCGCTCCCGAAACTTCGCCCACTGCCTTTTGGCTGCAAATTTCTCTTCCATCACCTGCACATCAAATCCGTAGGTTGTATTCATCCTCTCGCTCCCTCCTGCTCCGTCCATAACTTGCCGTCCTCCCGTATGCATACCCGGCTGCGCCCATCGCTTGATCGGGCCGAGACCTGAAACAAGCTCGACGTGGTTTCAAGCTTCAGATCAAGCAGGCCGTCTTCCCAGCCCTTCTCCGCCTCGCCCAGCAATATGTCAAGCCGGTCACTAAAGACCCCATGCTCGGCGTAATAGTTCCGCTGCCGGTAGTACACCTTCCTCAGCAGACGCTTGATCCCTTCATCCGGCGGAAGCACGAATTCCGCCTGCTCATGATCGGCGAACATCACATATCCCCACAGCTCCGGATAGTGCATATTGATAATCCCCATCGGGCTCCATACCCAGTTCTCCTCCGGCAGCGGTTTGCCGGTAGCCGGATCCAGCCTTTTCACATATTGACCGTCCTTGACATCCACATGCCACTCCACCCGGGAGAAGTTCACCCGCCAGCATTCACCAGCCCTTGGCCCGCGCCCCTCCGGCGCACACTCCTTCAGGCTGCTCCATGGCATCGCTACCTCCAGGCTCCATTTCCGGTTGTCGGCAGACGGGTTGTTGATTTCGCCCTCGATATAAACAGCGGTCTCCAGCCCATGAATATCCCATCCATTGATCGCCGGACCTCCGTCCCGATATGGCTTCGGCAGCAGCAAATCCCATACCGTATTCCATGCGTTGATCTCGAATTCGTAATAATTATGGGTATCGCCGTCCGGATCAATAAAGATTTCAAAATCATTGTCATGGAAAATGACCGAATCCCGCTCAGTCAGCGTCGCCCATATTTCCTCTTCTTCCAGCTCGGCCCCCACATAGAAATAATCATCGTCCCATAGCATTTTGACTCGGGTCCGCTTAGGCGGTCTCGGCTTCAGCTCCCCCTCAATATCGACGAAATCCTCCGTCCATTCCGCCTTCTCCCAGAATGGCTTATCCAGGCGTCCATCCAGCTTTAGCTTCCCCGAAGCCCTTCGGCAAATGTAATGTTTTGGCTGCACCTCGATGCCCGGTTCAGGCACACCGCTGTAATTCATCACGATTCCCTCCCTGCTCCTCATCAATTTCTGCGAAAGTTGAATGCGGAGCATTGATTTATATCCCTAGTTCTCTTACTATTTTTAAATAAGAAGCTAACAGGAGGTACCTACATGAAGATGAAGTGGAATCACTTTAAATCCAAGCTACTCCTGAAATACACGCTATCCTACATCTCCATTTTCCTTATACCTCTTGTTATATTGACGTTTATTATCTACCAGAATGCGACTGACACCCTCCGCTCCGAAATCGAACACACCAATGTAAATCAGCTTACGCAAGCGATGACCGTCATCGACGAGCGCATGAAGGAACTGCACGAAATTGCCTCCCGGATTGCCTACGATGGCCAGCTCACACCCTATCTCGTGCATCATCCCTACTACAGCCGCGATGCGATCAGTACGCTGGAGAAGTACAAGGCTACCAGTTCCATCATCAACGAGCTGTTTCTTTATTTCCGTGGGGAAGACCTTATTTATTCGGCGAAGGGCCTGGAGGATTTGTCGGTGTTTCTTGGCCGCTACAAATTCCACAGCTGGAAAAAAGAAGACTTCATCAACGATCTGAACAACGTGCGTTTCCCGACCATGCGGCCATCAGAGCTCGTAGACCGCAACGGGCAGCTGCAGCAATCGCTCATGGCGTATCTCGTGCCCATTACACCGAACAAGCCTTATCCTCATGGCACGGTCATGTATCTCATTCCCGAGTCCAGCTTGACCGGACTGATCGACTCCATTCTGACCGACTACCAGGGGATGACCTACATCTTTGATGACAACGGCCATGTGCTTGCTGCCAACCGCCACGGCGAGCCGGTTACCCCGGATGAGGTGAATGCCCTCTACCAGCTCACTTCCGGCATTCACAGCATTACGCTGAATCAGGAGCAGCACTCGGTCGTTTCCGTCAAGTCCGAAGACAACGGCTGGACCTACGTGACTGCGATGCCAAGCAAGCAGTTCCAGGAGCGCATTCTCCATATCCGCACCTTCATTCTGCTCGTATTCTCGGTGGTTGTGGTGATGGGGACACTGATCGCGATCCTGCTCGCAAGACGGCAGTATCACCCGATATCAGATCTAATGGAGATCGTGAAATTGAAAACCCTTACCGAGCGATCTTCCGAGCCTCCGGCCAGCAACGAGCTGGATTGGATCAAAAAAACACTGCACAATTACATCAAGCGCATCGATATTCAGGAGCCTTATGCCCGGAACCAGTACTTGCTGATGCTGCTCAAATACGGCCATTCCCGGGATTATACGGCCGAGGTGCAGAGCATGCTCGGCATCCGGTTCCCGCACTCGCATTATTTTGTCATACATATTAGCTGGGACCAGACAGCCAAGGCCGAACCGCATGATGCCGAACTGCAAGAGGAGCCTGTACCGTCTATCGTGCCGCTCTTTACCGATATCAGCATTCCTGAGCATGCCGCTTCTGCCTATGGCGTCGAGCTTCCGCAGCCGGAGCAGCTGGCCTTGATCATCGGCTTTGACGCCGATAACGAAGACCCGAGCGTATTGTACGAGCGCAGAGTTCAGATCGTGGAAGCCGTGCGGTCGAGAATACGAAGCAACTCGCCGGTCCCTCTCGCGATCGGGGTAGGGACAGCCTACACCAGTCCCGAGCAATTGCATCAATCCTATATTGAAGCCTCATCGGCACTTGATTTCTGCATGCTGAACAACCAGGAAAGCACCGGCTTCTTCGATAAATTATCCGAGGTGCAGGACCCTGCCTTCTGGATACCGAAGGATCTGCTGCTGAAGCTCAACCAGAGCCTGAAGCAGGGCAGCTACAATGTTGCCGCGCAGACGATTCACACGGCGATCACCAGCCTCAAGACCGAGAAGATCCCGGTGGCGCTGCTGCGGTGCATCTGCTTTGACATTATGAATACGATGCTGAAGATGGCCTCGGAGCTTGGCATTCATCATGTGGTGAAGCAGCTCCCTCAGCTGACCTCCTTCGATTCTCTCGAGGAGCTGGAGAAGAAGCTGAATGTGCTTGCCGCTGAAATCTGTGATCATGTCGAGCGAAAAAGCGTATACGAGGAGAACACCCTGCTCAACAAAATCATCGCTTACATCGACGAGAACTTCACTGATTATACGCTGAGCCTGGGCACCATCTCAGCCAAATTCTCCATCTCGGCATCCTATTTCAGCCGTTCCTTCAAAGAGAAGGTAGGCACCAATTTCTCGCAATATATATGGCAGAAGCGAATGGACGAGGTGATCCGCCAGCTGATTCAGACCAGCGATCCGCTCAAGGACATCATCACCCGGGTCGGTTATCTGGATACACCGAACTTCATCCGCAAGTTCAAGAAAGAGATGGGCTGTACGCCGGGACAGTACCGCAAGCAGTACGGGAACAGCGGCGCGGCCGAGCTTGCCGATGATGAAGAGGACTAGTCCTTATCCGAGCTGCTCATTGCTCATATCGGAATATCGATATATAGGAAGCAACTCCCCGGTTCAAGGGGGAGTTGCTTTTTTAGATCACGCCATTTTAGTTTATTGGTTTTGGTTCCAGCGATCGTAGGCAGCCTGATAAATTTCCTCGATGCGCTCCCCGCCCATCTTCTTGATCTGCTCGACGTAGGCATCCCAGTTCGTCAGCGGCTCTTGGCCAATTACGAATTTAGCCTCCATCTGTTTAACATAGGTGTCAAGATCGGAACGAAGCTTGCTGATCTCCTCCGTCTCCTCTGCAGTCAGATATACAAGCGGATAAGGAACTTTCGCATAAGGCAGCAGTTTCTCTTCATTTTCCTTGATCAGGAACTCGTCATAGTCGGTCTTCAGACCCTTCTGTACATCATTGTTCACGATGCCCGGTGTCACGATGCCATAGTTCGGCGTTAGCGTCGCGCGGAATTCCTCGCGGTCTCCTTCCACTGGGACGGTTTCTTTCACGCGGTTGTCCTTGTCGGTGTATTTCCACAGCATGCCTTCAGGTCCCAGATCGAACAGCACGGCGCCTTCATAGCTGTACAGATAGTCGATCCAGCGCATAGTCGCTTCCGGTGCCTTGTTGGAGCTTGTGATGGCAAATGCGCCTCTGGACAGCCCTGGATGCTTGCCGTATACCGGTGAATCTGCAATTTCACTCTTCAGCGGCTTCATCAGCTCATCCTCTGGATTCGGATCTCCGCCAAGCGTGAAGTACGGATGGAAGTCCGAGAAGATCGCCAGCTGATTGTTCTTCCCTTTAGACTTCTTCTGGTCGTCCGTTTGAGAGAAGGTTTCCTTATCCATCAACCCGTCGTTCCAGAGCCGATTCAGGAATGTCAGATAGCCTTTATAGCCTTCCTGCATCGGCGTGTAATGCACGTTGTGGTCCTTGTCTGCGTAAATGACCTCGCCGTAAATGCCCCACCAGCCCAGCATGAACATCCGCACATCATCCAGCTTAACGGAGGAGAACGGAATTTCGTCCGCTTGACCATTGCCGTTCGGATCCTCTTCCTTCACGCGTTTCAGATACGTGTAGAGCTCTTCGGTCGTTTCCGGAATTTTGTCCATATTCAGAGCTTTCAGGAATTCGCCGTTATACCACATCGGACCGCGATACCATACGGCGGACAGGTCGATGCGAGGCAGGGAGTAGATATGCCCATCCGGGGTTGTGATCGATTTGCGAACCTCCGGATTTTCATCGAGTATCTTCTTAATATTCGGCGCATATTCGTCAATCAGGTCTTCCAGAGGAATCAGCACCCCTTGACCTCCATACCGGACTTCCTCGTCTTGAGTAAGCTCTGCGGCGTAGAATACATCCGGATAGTCGCCGCTGGCAAATACGAGGTTTTTCTTCGTATCAAAGCTGTCGAGCGGTGCGTTCCGGAACTCGAACTTGATCCCGGTCATCTTCTCCATCTCCTGAATAACCGGCATTTCGCTCCAGTTCTTCATCCCGGCATCCTTCGCCATCATCGTTAAGGTGATGGGCTCATTCACAATCGGGAACCCTTCCTTGTTCACATTGCTGCCTGTTGCACTGCCTGCTTCAGGCTGTTCGGATGTAGAAGGGGAAGAAGAAGCACAAGCTGCCAAGATCGAGAAGAGCATCGATAACGTAAGAATAATAGCCCATTTTCTTTTTAAACCTCGCATAATAAGAGCCTCCCTTTTGTGATGTTCATTTATTTCATCGCGGTCTGACCGAGGTGAAGAATGGCCAGCGCGATGTTAACCTTTAACCGAACCGATCATCACGCCCTGTACAAAATAACGCTGCAGGAACGGATATACCGCAATGACCGGCAGGGTGGATACGATGATGACCGCATATTTGACCAGCGCAGCGACATCGGCCTTGTTCGCCAGTGCCTGTGCCACCTCTCCGCTGACCGGTCCGGTCATCTCCGAGCCCATCTCCTGCAGAACCAGGATTTGTCGCAGAATCATTTGAAGCGGATATTTCGCTTCCTCATTGAGATAGATCATGGCACTGAAGTAGCTGTTCCAGTGACCGACGCCATAGAATAGAGCCATCACCGCGATGATAGGAAGCGAGAGCGGAAGCACGATTTTCATAAACAGTCTGAGGTTCGTACATCCGTCAATATGAGCCGCTTCCTGCAGCTCTCTAGGAATCGTCGACTGGAAGAACGTACGGGCCACGATGATGTTCCAGATCGAAGCAGCACCGGGAAGAATAAGCGCCCACATGCTGTTGACCATGCCCAGATCCTTCACCAGCAGGTAGCTTGGAACAAGCCCTCCGCCGAAGAACATCGTCACCAGGAACATGCCCATGAAGAATCCCCGACCGACAAAGTCCTTCCGGCTTAGCGCATAGGCCGCCGGCATCGTCACCAGCAGGTTCACGGCCGTCCCGACCAGCGCATAGATAATGGTGTTCTTGTATCCCGTCCAGATCTTCGAATTCTCGAATACGCGGGCGTAGCCTTCAAACGTAATGCCTTTGGGCAAAAGCCACATTTCACCTGAGCTGACATACCTCGGATCACTGATTGAGGCGCTGATGATATACACCAGCGGATACAGAACAATGACAAGTGCAAATAGGAGATACATGTAGTTAAACAGCAGGAACCAGCGATCTCCTCTGCTTTCTTTCACTGCAGATGGCATATTGATTTCTCCCTCCTTCTCCTTCTACCACAGACTGTTTTCGCTTGTCCGGCGGGCTATTTGGTTGACAACGATGAGCAGAATCGCATTCACCACCGAGTTGAACAATCCGACAGCGGTAGAGAAGCTGTACTGCGCATCCAGCAATCCCGATCGGTAGACGAAGGTGGAGATCACATCGGAAGCCTCCATATTCAGCGGGTTCTGCAACAGCAGGATCTTCTCGAATCCTACACCGAGAATGCTGCCCATGTTCAGAATCAGCAAAATGGTAATGGTCGGTACAATCGCCGGAATGTTAATATGCATAATGCGTCTCCAGCGGCTGGCGCCGTCCACGATGGCAGCTTCGTGAAGCTGCGGATCGACCGCCGATAATGCGGCCAGGTAGATAATCGTCCCCCATCCCGTGCTCTGCCACACGCCGGACAGTACATACACCGTCTTGAACCAGGCCGGATCGGTCAGAAACTGGGGAGCGTCAAAGCCGAGAAACTGAATTATATGCACAATAATGCCTGAAGATGGCGACAAAAAGGTAATGATCATACCGGACATGACAACGACCGAGATAAAGTGCGGCGCGTAAGTGACGGTCTGCACGGTACGCTTGAAGAAGGAATCCTTCACCTCATTGAAGGCAAGCGCAAGAATAATGGGCAGCGGGAATCCGACGGCAAGCTCATACAAGCTGATGCTAAGGGTGTTCCAAAGCAAATCCCAGAAATAATAGGAGTCGAAAAAACGCACAAAGTGTTCGAATCCAACCCAGGGACTTCCGGTGATGCCCATCGTAGGGATGAAGTTTTTAAAAGCGATCTGGATCCCGTACATCGGGCCGTAATGAAAGATCAGAAAGTAGAAAAATGCTGGCGCGATGAACAGATACAGCTCCCAGTTCCGGGTGATTCTACGCCACAACGTCCTCTTCTTCTGAACCGGAACCGACGGGTCCGGTATGCTGTTTGGCAAGGCGGCTTGAACATCTTGCTGCATCACTTCCCCTCCTTTTGCAGTGATATCGTCTAGGCTGATTTTCTAAAATGATAGCGCTTTTATAACGAATTGGGTATAAGCCGTTTGTCCGCTTCCAGCCAGGGCAGTGAAATCTGTTTCTCTTCTGGTGCATGGGTTGACATATGCTGGAACTGGACTTACTCTTGGAAAAATGCATTTCACTTCGATTTGATGAAAGGGGTAATGATCATGACCAAGGTTACGAAAATTCTGGCCGGATATGTAGGCAGAAATGCACTGCCGGAGGTTACGGCCGACGATGCGAAGCGCCTCACCCATGTGAACGTTGCGTTTGGTCACGTCCAGGACGCAGCCATTACGTATCCTTATCCTGAAACGGCAAGCGAACTGCTTCGTCTGAAGTCGATCAACGCCGAGTTGACCATTCTGCTGTCCGTAGGCGGCTGGGGTGCCGGCGGTTTCTCTGAAGCGGCCATGACGGCCGAAGGCAGAAGACGCTTCTGCGAGTCCGCGATCGAGATCCTGAGAAGTTATCCGTTTGATGGCATAGATCTCGATTGGGAGTACCCGACTTATGCGGTGGCCAACATTGCCGCCTCCCCGAAGGACAAGGAGAATTTCACGCTGCTCCTGCAAGAACTGCGGGACACTCTGGACCAGTACGGCAGGGGCCATCGGCATTACTTGCTGACCATCGCAGCCGGCGCCGATCAATATTACCTTGATGGTACCGAAATGGATCGCGTGGCCCCTTATCTCGATTTCGTCCAGCTCATGACCTACGATATGCGCGGCGGCTTTCAGACACTGACAGGGCATCATACGAATCTGTACACCTCCACCGGCGACTTGTTCCGGATTAGTAGCGATCAATCCGTACGCTTGTTCACCCAGGCGGGTGTGCCCCTGAACAAAATTGTCATCGGTGCCGCATTCTACTCCCGGATGTGGAAGGATGTCCCTGATCGCAATCACGGTCTCCTGCAGATGACACCTGGCCCGGGCGGATATGGGCCCACCTATACGCAGCTTGCTGCCGATTACTTCAACAATCCGGAGTACACCAGGTACTGGGACGATGAAGCCAAAGCTCCTTATTTATTTAATGGAAGCAGCTTCATTACGTATGATGATGCCGAATCTCTTGCCCACAAGTGCAAGTACATCCAGGATCAGGGCCTTGCAGGGATCATGTTCTGGGAGTACAGCTGTGATCAGACGCGCACGCTGCTGAAAGCCATGCATGATGCGCTTCACAGCTAAACGGCTATAAAGAACAATCGGAGCGGCATTGTCTCCCCCTTTCCTTCAAGTTCTCCCTTGATTATGCCTGTTGTCTCTTGTCTCCGTTCTCTTTAAGGGAATCAGCTTCATCGTTGGAACACATCATATTATGTCATGTAATTTATCATTTACATATCATCAATGCGTCCAGCGCGGCTGTTGGGTTTATTCTAGAAGCTGACGGGCATATCCGTAAATATGTTGTTTTTAAGATCGTATTTTACGCTGATTTTACACTTTTAACATGGTTCATTTTAGTTGAATATGTTGAATTTGACTAGTATTAATCGGCACTTACGGAAATGACAATGCGAAGAAAATGCCGAAAGGCCGCTTCCTTTCAAGGAAACGGCCTTTCTTCATGTAAACTTTCTGTAATCCATGCAATTTTCATTTTGTTACATTTGAAGTTAGATATATTGACTTATCTCGCGGCAGATCTGTCATCATTACTTACATATCCGAAGAGCCGAATACAATACAATGCGGACAAACCGACCAAGGTATAAATCACACGGGAGGCTCCTGAAGTTTGTCCGCCAAATATGCCTGCAACAAGGTCATATTGAAACAACCCTACAAGCAGCCAGTTGATGCCCCCGATAATGAGCAGCAGCAGCGCAATCGTATTCCATGTTTTCATCGTCTGATCCTCCTTCTATTCTAAATTTTTGCAGATTCAGTTAAGCAACAGTACTATTTTTAACGACTCCCGCGCATTGTAATCATCGAAGAGACAGAAATATTGTTTAAGGTGTGTTGTTATTAAAGGTCTAGGGTGCTTATAGTCTGTTTCGGCTTTTTTTCGGACAAAATGGAACTGTTAGGAGGCGCTGCATGATGAATCAAAATCATACGATGATGCAATTTTTCGAGTGGCATCTGCCTGCGGACGGTTCACATTGGAACCGGCTCCGCGAACTGGCTCCGGAACTGAGCAAACTCGGCATCGACGCTGTCTGGCTCCCGCCGGTGACCAAAGCCCTCTCTGCAGAAGATAACGGCTATGGCGTATATGATCTATATGATCTGGGGGAATTCGACCAGAAAGGCTCAGTCCGAACGAAATACGGGACAAAGCAGGAGCTTGTAGACGCCATTGCCGCTTGTCAGCAACACGGCGTTGCCTGCTATGTTGACCTCGTCATGAATCATAAGGCAGGCGCGGATGAAACCGAGCGGTTTCAGGTTGTCCAGGTGGATGCGATGGACCGCAACAAGGTCATATCCGAGCCCTTTGAGATTGAAGGATGGACCAAGTTCACATTTCCCGGTCGAGGGGATCAATATTCAAGCTTCAAATGGAACTTTCAGCATTTTAACGGCACCGACTATGACGCATCTCGGCAGCAGAGCGGGATATATAGAATGGTTGGGGAGCATAAGGGCTGGGATGACAAGGTGGATCATGAGTTTGGCAACTATGATTATCTCATGTTCGCCAATCTGGATTACGAGCATCCCGATGTGCGCAAGGAGATGATTGAATGGGGCAAGTGGCTGGTCGATACAATTCAGTGCAGCGGTTACCGGCTGGATGCAATCAAGCATATCAACCATGATTTCATTAAACAATTTGCCGTGGAGATGCAGAAAAAGCGCGGGGAGGACTTCTATATCTTCGGAGAGTTCTGGAATCCGGACCTTGCGGACTGTCGGGACTTCCTCGATACGGTAGATTACAAAATCGATCTGTTCGATGTATCGCTGCATTACAAGCTGCAAGCTGCCTCCCAGGGCGGAAGGGCATTCGATCTTCGCACGATATTGGATGACACGCTGGTGCAGTCCCATCCGCTGCATGCCGTCACGTTCGTGGACAACCATGACTCCCAGCCCCAGGAGTCGCTGGAGTCCTGGGTTCAAGACGGGTTCAAGCCCAGCGCTTATGCTTTAATTCTGCTGCGGAAGGATGGTTATCCGGTTGTTTTCTACGGCGATTACTACGGGATTGGCGGGGAGCATCCTATTCCCGGCAAAAAGGAGGTGCTCGATCCGCTCCTGTACGCCCGCCGGTCCAAAGCATACGGGGAGCAGATCGATTACTTTGACCACCCGAACACCATCGGCTGGGTGCGCAAGGGGTTTCCGGACATGGACGGCTCCGGATGCGCAGTCGTCATCTCGAACGGAGATGCGGGCGAGAAGCGAATGCATGTCGGCGAGCACCGCGCCGGCGAGGTGTGGGTGGATCTGACGCAAGCGCGAAGCGACCGGATCACAATTGGACCGGACGGATATGCTGTATTTCCGGTAAATGGAGGCAGCGTATCCGTCTGGGCACAGCCTGAATGAACGTTCCGGGCAGGGCGAAACCGCCATCAGCCCTTCAGTTGAAAGTGACGGCGCAGCCCCTCGCCGAACAGGTTGAACGCGATGATAGCCAGCATCATGGCACCGGCGGGATAGATGACAAACTCCATTTTGCCAAGGTAGATGTCCATGCGGTTACTGGACAGCAAGGTAGCCCAGTTCACCCCGGTCTCCACAAACTGCATCGTGTACTCTTCAACTTCTTTCCACTCGTGGGAGATGAAGATCCCTATGATCGCCAGCTGACCCAGAAGCAGCATCGCTTTGCCCATATCCATACAGAAGTTGACGATCAGCTGCGGAACCAGCGCTGGCAAATAATAATTCCTCATCAGCTTGCGGGAAGTGAGACCCAGCGCAATGCCCGCTTCCATAAATGGTTCCCGGGACAGCTGATTAGCCTGCTCCTGCACCGTTGTTGCCACCCTGCCTGCCTCAACAGCTGCAAGGATCACAATGGCCCAGGCAATCCGGTTCTCCGTAAACAGGAAGAACGGAATAGCCAGCAGCAGTGCTGCGGCAAATATCGGCGGCATGAATGAGAATATCTGCTCCATAAAGGAGACCAGGCTGTGGAAGAAACCTCTCTTCTTCCTCGCCAGCAATCCGAGCGGCACGCCAATCAAATAGCGAACGACCGCAATGGCGGTTACCATGAACAGAGTGCTTTTCGCCGCCACCACAAGCTTGCTTAGATTGTCCACACCGTTCTTGTCCGTGCCAAGCCAGTTCTTCGCCGATGGTTTGAATGCGGGCAGGGCCAGCTTGTCCTCCGTAACCCAGCGCGACCGCTCCTGATTCAGCTCCATGTCAATCATGGGCAGATAAGGTCCGATAAACGCTACAAATAAAAGAAATGCGATTAAGAATCCGCCTAGCCACAATGGAACATTCTTCAACGATACTTCCTCCCTTATTGCGGTCCCAAAAAACGACGAGCCATATGGCTGATCCACTGCACCAGCAGAAACAGCACCATAAAGCTAAAACAGATATAGATAATAATCCCTGGTTCATAACCTGGCCCCGTCCCTGTATACGCATTAAAGTCGAGGGCCTGGACCAAGCGCCAGGACGCGCCGGGATAGTTGCGGTAAAGCTCGACGATGAACAGGTTCGACAATATGTATACGAGCAGCCCGGGCAGGTGGGTCAATATAAGGCCGATGCCGTTTAACAGCATATGCTTGAAGACAATCACCCTGTCTCTCAGCCCCTTCGCCTTGGCCAGCATAATGTACAGCTTCCCCTCCTGGGCCGCGAGCGAGCTGGAAGTAATTCTTGCTATGTAAACGACGGGATAGATTGACACCAGCAGCGCCGGAATGACAAAAGCCTCCCATCCCTCAACCGCAAAGTAACGAATGAACGGGACATGCTTGACGAGATACCACTGGATCACCAGCATCAGGAAGAAATCCGGCATCGACTGGAAGAGCCAGGTTGTCCAATTCCCGAACACGCTGAATTTGGTCTTGGACAGCTTATAATCGGCAACCCCTTTCAGAACGCCAAACACCAGCCCCAAGAACAGAGCAGAAACAATAACCAGCAGGCTCATCCCCACGGCTTCGAAAGCGGCCGCCTCCGCAGATTGTCCTTGGTATCGGGACGGTCCGAGGCTGCCACTGGCAATCGCGTTGCTAAAAAACTGATAGACATTCTCCGTAAATTGACTCCACTTGAAGGCCGGGTCGGCTACAACGATATAGCCTTCAATTCTCATATTCAAGTCCCGTGGAATCAGGACAATCAGTACAACCAGCATAAAGGCAAAAACGCTGATCAGCGTTGACTTGAGCATTTGGCTTTTCAGACTCATGACGTCCCCCTAATTCCTCATACTTCAGTCAGGATTTTACAAAATCCTCAATTAACTATTATCACAAGCCGGCCGTTTCGTCCATGTTTTGATGTAATTTTTTCCTGGTGAAATTATGTCGGACATCTCATCCGGCTTGTTGTTATGCGCTGCGATCCCCATTTGCAATCCGTTGGGAAAGCGGATAACCTAAAGCTAACAAGCCGGGATTCGAAGCAGAGATGAAACAGAGAGAAGTCTGAAACAGGCGCGTACAACATCACCTCAGGAAGGTGAAAGGAGGCAATGATAGGGATGAGTTTATTCGACATTGAAGTCACAACGATCCGGGGAGAGCAGCAAACGCTGGCGCCCTACAAAGGACAGGTGCTGCTGATCGTCAATACCGCCACGAAATGCGGTTTCGCCCCTCAGTTTACAGGTCTGGAGAAGCTGTATCAGACGTACCGGGATCAAGGCTTTGCCGTGCTCGGCTTTCCGAGCAATCAGTTCATGAATCAGGAGCTGGAGGATAACTCGGCGATTGAGGAAGCCTGCAAGTTGAATTTTGGCGTTTCCTTTCCGCTGTTTGCAAGAATCGATGTGCTTGGAGCAGATGCTCACCCCCTGTTCAAGCATCTGACCGAGGAGGCTCCAGGCGCGCTCGGGATCAAGGCGATTAAATGGAATTTCACCAAATTTCTGATTGACCGCAGCGGCAAGGTCGTCCAGCGCTTTGCGCCGACGGATACGCCGGAGAAGATTGAAGCCTCCGTTCGGAAGCTTCTGGAACCGTAGAAGATGCTATGCAGCGGCGGCGCAGTCATCGAGTTACGGCAGCATATGCGCTTGACCACACGTGATGGGCCAGGCCATGATGCTGCGGATCAGGTTCGCATTAGGGAACGAATGAGCACACAAGCTTGTGGGATGACCTGAAAGATAGGAGAAGGGCGATTGCTGGTCTATTGTGCTCGTGCTCGAACCGGACGGCAAAACAGCGGGGCTTCGTAACCGATAGGATACGAAGTCCCGCTGTTCGTTGTGCAGGAATGATGGAGCCTAGAGATTATAATGATGAATCAGGTCAGGTCAGAGCGGGAGCTTCACGAATCCAGACGGCCATTTCATTCTCGCCGCGATTGCCCCACAGATAATAAGGGATGGCCTTAATCGTAACCGGACGCAGCTTCTTCGCAGAGGCCCGGTATAGATCATCCTTCCAATCATCGCTTTCCTCGAGCCAACCTTCACCTTCAATGACGGTCGCACCGCCCAGAAGATCCGGATGGAACTGTGCCTTCAGATTCGGCTCGGATGCCAGCAATATCGAGGAAACCGGCGCGCCATGATCGACGCTCTCCAGGCAATAAACAATCGGTCCCCGCTGGATTGCAACTTTTCCCGCATTGGCCCGCAGATGAGGATGCGAGCGTAGCACCTGAACCGCCGTGGACAGCTCCAGACTCAGTGTATCGCCATCTGCCCACACCCGGCGAAGGTAAGCATATCCGTCCTTCACCACCGCATTCAGATCCATCTCTTCTCCGTTCACCCGCAGGACCGCTTGGCCGCGCGACCAGCCCGGAATACGGACAGCGATTGTCCATTCGGTCTCCTGTTCAGGCTGGACGGTCATGCTGACGCTGCTGCCCCACGGCAAGTCGCTGTTCTGCACAACCTTCACCGGGACGTCCCCGAAATTCACGTTGGCTTCGCCGCCGATATACAGGTGAGTGAATAGCGTATCCGAGCTTGAGGTGTACACATACTCGCCGAGCGAAGACATCAATCGGGCTACATTAGGCGGGCAGCATGCGCAGGCGAACCAGCCTGGCCGAACCGGCTTAATATGGTGCTTGCCAGGGTTCTTCCGGGACGCATCCGGCCATACCTCGAGCGGATTGACGTAGAAGAAATGTCTGCCGTCCTTGGCCATGCTTCCGATCACTGTGTTGTACAGCGCCCGCTCCATCACATCGGCATATTCGGAATTCGGGAACAGCTGCAGCATGCGGCGCGCGAAGAAGATCAGCCCGATGGAGGCGCATGTTTCTGAATAGACGGTATCGTTAGGCAGATCATAGTCGAAGGTGAACGCCTCGCCGTGATGGGTGGAACCGATCCCGCCTGTAACATACATCTGCTTATGGACAATGTTGCGCCATAGCGCCTGACAAGCCTCAAGCAGCTGCGCATCGTTCGTGCGGGCCGCCAGATCAGCCATCGCCGTATACATATACACCGCTCGAACCGAGTGGCCGACAGCCTCCCGCTGCTCTCTGACCGGAATATGGCTTTGGTAATAGTCCAGGTGAGGCGGGGCTGACGTTCGCGAGAAGAAGGATGTCCGGCCGCGCCGTTCCCATTCCTCAAGGAAGAAGTGCGGCTCGGTGCCTCGCTGATCGATAAAATACTGACTCAATTTCAAATATCTTTCTTCCCCGGTCACTTCATATAGCTTCACCAGCGCCAGCTCAATTTCCTGATGCCCGTCAAAGCCGTGAATCTTGCCTTCCTCCGGGCCGAACACAGCGTCGATATAGTCTGCGAACCGGCAGACAATATCCAGCAGCTTGCGCTTCCCGGTTGCCTGATAATAAGCTACAGCGGCCTCCATCAGGTGCCCTGCACAGTACAGCTCATGGCAATCGGTCAGATTGGTCCAGCGCTTCTGCGGCTCTTTAATCGTGAAATACGTATTAAAATAGCCGTCCGGCTGCTGGGCCTCCTCAATCATATCTATAATTTCGTCCACCTTGTTCTCCAGATCAGCATCCGGATGTACGGCGATGGAATAGGCGGCCGCCTCCATCCATTTGGCCAGATCGCTGTCCTGGAATACGAACCCGCCGAATTCCCCCTGCGCTCTTCCGGCTGCGATCCGAAGATTCGCAATTGCGTGGCTCGGCTCAACCCCCGGTATCCGGTCGTGCAGCGCCTCGTATTGGTATGGAATGACAACTTCTCTCACCAGCTTCACATATTGGGACCAGAACGGATCATCAAGCTTCACTTGCTGAAGCGGAACAGATTTGGAAGGTGCCGTGATCGTGAGCATGATTAAACACTCCTTTGAACGATATATAATAGCCCTTGCTCCTCCCATTTTACGTTTTGTGATAAGATGAAAGCGATAACAGATATGAGCTTGTTTTTTATACAATTTCACACAGGGTCAGGTGATGGCAAATGGCTGATCATTCCCTTCTGACATTCTCCCCGCTCCCGCTGCCCTTCTATATAGAATCCGGCAGATCCTTCTATGCCCCCGGGGACAGTCACCCGAGCCGGCGCAACTTGGGGGTATACGATCTCATCATGGTGGACAAGGGATGTCTCTATCTCGGAGAGGAAGGCCAGCAGTGGGCGCTGGGGCCTGGCGATATGGTCATTCTGCTCCCGGATGCCTATCATTATTCGGTGCAGGGATGCCTGGAGGAGTCCTCTTTTTATTGGCTGCACTTTCAGTGTCACGAGCCGGATGCAAGCCGTGAAGACAGCCCGATGGCACACAGCATCCAGCTGCCGAAGCAAGGGCGGATGCCGGACCCGGAGCAGGCCTTCCGTCTCTTGGAAGCGTTGCAGCTCTTGACGGTGGAGCCGCGTTCGACTGCATTTTGGCGGGAGCAGACGCTGTTCATCGAGCTGATGCAGCTGCTGGACCGATCCCGCATCGACCAGGAGCAGACCCGGGTTCACAAGGTAGCCGAGCAGATTGAAGCGTATATCAAACGGCATTACAGAGAGCCGATCAGCAATGCCCGATTATCCGAGGCGCTTCATTATCACTATAACTATTTGACACGCTGCATGAAGACAGCCTATGGCATCACTCCCGCCGAATTTCTGCTCCAGTATCGGCTGGATCAAGCCAAGCGGCTGCTGCTGACCACTCCGTGGTCCATATCGCGTATCGCCGAGCATGTCGGATTTCAATATCCGCCCTATTTCACCAGGCGTTTCTCGGCCCGCTTCGGAATATCACCGCTGAAGTTTCGCAAGCAATATACGGAGTAGAGGGGATGCCCATTCAGGCACAGGGGCGGGGGAATCCAGAAGGAAGGAGCGGGCTTATACAAGGCAGGATATTGGCAGACCGGCCTGAATGCAGGATCGGCCTGAATGAATTAGAATATAGAAGCTAGCGGCACAGCAGCACTACGGGACGGCATGAGCAAGTTGACCGACCGACCGCCTGCCATGTGCACGCCTATACGCATCCAAGCCGGGCAAGAAGCTCACCCAGCTCCTTATAGCTCGCCGCCACATGATGCGGCTCATTATCCGATTCGGGCTTCACACCGCGGTGATTGAACCAGATGACATGCCATCCTGCGGCCAGCGCGCCAACCACATCGTTGCGCCAGGAGTCGCCAATGTAATAACTGTGTTCCGGCCGCGTTCCTGTCGCCTCGTTCACATGCCGGAAGATTCGGGCGTCCGGCTTGTCCCATCCCACCGCGCCTGATACAAACAGCCGCTCCGGCGGGATAAGATCGCCCAGGTTCATCGCCCTGATCTTGTTCATCTGATGCGCCTCAGGCCCGTTCGTAATCAGCCCGACGATATGGCCGGCTTCAACCAGCGTCCGCAGCAGCTCCCGAGCGCCATCAAACATCTCGATGCGGAATTGGCGCTCATGATAAACACGCTGAACCGCTTCCGCTTGCTTCTCATCCAGTGCAATGCCGAACTCCGCCAGCGCCAGCTGGAAACGGCGCACGCGCATCTCTCGCACCGCCTCCCCGTAGGCCGCCGCCCCCGCGCCGCCAAGCTCCTCGGACAAGCGGTCGCTATAATACCGCATCCGGTGATATGCCGCTTCATACGGGAATGAATCTGCCGGCTGGGCCACCTCCTGCACGGCCCCCCGAAACGGAGTCAAATGGTCGTATAACGTATCATCCACATCAAAAAATATCCCTTTATGCATCGTTGCTGTCATTGTAATTCCCTCTTCCTGTTCCTGTTCTTATCTGAGCCTGCGGCCCGGGCCCGGGCCGGTTTGCCGGATGGCCGGATGGCCGGTTGTTCGGTTGCCCGGCCTCTGTCGATCTGTGCGCTTCTCAGCATCAGGCTATGCGAGCGGGGTCCTCCTGCGCTAAGGACTCCGCCGTCATTTACCCTCTGCCGCCAGCCGTACGTCTTCGACTTATATTGATTCTATTGTACATGCCCGCGCCTTATGTACACTACCCATAACCGTTTAGACCGCCCTTTATTCCCCACGCGAATATCTCCAGCCCAATGACTGGCATCGCTCAGGCATGATATGATCGTTATAACCGCATCAGGAGCTCGCTCAATAAATAGTCGTATAAGCCGCAAATGATCCACGATGCCGATGACACATCGGCAGCCCGTGTGAATGCATGCGCGAGTCGAATCAGAGACAAAAGGAGATGACCATGCAATGACAGAGGAAACAAGCAAAGTTCCATCCGCCACAACCGTGCCCGAAGGCAATCGCCTGAGCAACGTGCAGCGTTTCAACGGGTTCCAGGACACGTATGACCAGCATCGCCCCGAGGCTCCGCAGGAAGTCGTTACCCTGTTGACCCAATATCTCGGGCACAGGCCTTCTCTCGTTGTTGACATCGGCAGCGGTACCGGCTTGTCCAGCTTCGTGTGGAGAGATACCGCAGCACGAATTATCGGGGTCGAGCCGAACGACGATATGCGGAGCAAAGCGGTAGACAAGCTGATGTCGCTGGCAGGTGCGCCCACAGACGATCAGGTTCAAGCGGCCGAGATGTCCTTTGTTCCCGGCTATTCCAATCAGCTGGAACTGCCGGACGGCGCGGCCGAGATTGTCACCTGCTCCCAGTCGTTCCACTGGATGGAGCCGGTGTCCACCTTGAAAGAAATTGCCCGCGTCCTGCGTGAGGGAGGCATCTTCGCCGCCTACGATTGCGACTGGCCGCCAAGTCTGGACTGGCAGGTGGAACTGGCCTACCATGAACTGATCGAGCTCTCCGAGCAATTGATCGACCGCCATGTCGATGCCGCGGAGCAGGCTTATAAAGGCAATAAGGACGAGCATCTGAAGCATATCCGGGAGAGCGGACATTTTCGATTCACCAAGGAAATTGTGTTCCATCACACTGAGCCTTTTACAGCCGAGCGTTATATTGGCCTTGCTGTCAGCCAAGGCGGAATTCAGACCGTCTTCAAGCTGAACCTGCCGGAAATCCATGCGAAGCTGGATCAATTCCAGGCGCTGGTCACGGACTATTTCCAAGGCCGGACGCTTCCGCTCATGTTTAGCTACCGCATGCGGATCGGCATTAAATAATCCCCTTGATCTCAAATACAACAGACCTAATAGCGGCAGCTCGCAGCAGCCCTTCGTGACCGAAGGCATTGCTGCAGGCTGCCGCTTCGTATGCTATCGCTGGATCCTGACCTGTTCTCCGCCCGCTCGTGAACCCCGCTTGATTAGCGGCACTATCCCCGCCTCAAGCCTTCTTTCGGTCAACGGAACCGACATGGGCGATCGTCTGCATCACCTCAAACTGTCCCTTCGAGCTGACTCGCCCCGCCAGCAGCGATCCGATGATACCGCCGGCAAATCCGCTCGGAATCGAGACAATGCCGGGATGCTTGAGCGGAAATATCGCCTCGGCCCGGATCCATCCGGATTCCGGGTCCATGACGTTCGGGCCGAGCGCAATGAAGGCCAGCGATGTTACGAGGCCGCAGGCGATGCTCAGCATGGCGCCAGCCGTATTAAAACGGGGCCAAAACAGCGTGAACAACAGCACCGGCAGATTGGCGGAGGCGGCAACTGCAAAGGCAAACGAGACCAGGAACGCCACGTTGAGCTTTTGCGCACCCAGCGCAAGCACGATGGAGGCCAGCCCGACCGCTATGGCAGACAGCTTGGCAACCCGCATCTGCTGCTTCTCGCTCGCCTGGCCGCCGCGGAATATGCTGCTGTACACATCGTGAGCGAACGCGGATGAGGCGGTTAACACCAGGCCCGAAATGACGGCCAAAATTGTGGCAAAAGCCACCGCCGACACAAACGCCATCAGAAACTCGCCGCCCAGGGCGCTTGCAAGCAGCGGTATCGCCAGCTCCACCCGTTCCGACAATGCCGACCAATCCACAAAGGCGGCTGCCCCGAACCCGAGGAATATGGTCATCGCATAGAAAATGCCGATGGTCAGCGTAGCTGTCTTCACCGACAGCCTGACCGCCAGCGGGTCCCGCACCGTATAGAAACGGGCGATGATATGCGGAAGCCCTGCCGTTCCCAGCACCAGCGCCATATTAAACGACAGCATATCGAGCGGATGATCGAACATGTTCCCGGACTGGAGAAACCGCTCCTTCAGCGGCGTTGCCTCTTGCATGGCGGTGAACAGTCCCGGCAGGTCCCACCGGAACCGGGCCAGTACGATCAGACTAATAATAAAGGTGCTGCTGACGAGCAGAATCGATTTCACAATCTGTACCCAGGATGTGGCCAGCATGCCGCCAAAGGTGACATACACCGTCATCAGAATCCCCACCAGCACAATCGCCCACGAGGTCTCAAGTCCGAACAAGAGATGCACGAGCCAGCCTGCACCGACGAGCTGGGCAATCATATAAAAGACGGTGATCATCAGATTGTTCAGTGCGATCAGCCCGCGCAGCCGCCGCTCCCGGAACCGGACCGCCACCGCATCAGCCATCGTATACCGGCCCAAATTATGAAGCGGTTCGGCGATCCAATATTGAACGATCACATAGGAGGCCAGAAATCCGATCGAATAAAAGAAGCCGTCAAAGCCATACACCGCAATCGAACCGGCAATACCGAGAAAGGAGGCTGCACTCATATAGTCGCCAGAGATCGCCAGCCCGTTCTGAAGGCCGTTCAGGCGATTGCCTGCCGCATAGAAATCGTGGGTACTGGTGGTCCTGCCAGCCGCGTAATACGTCATCATCAGCGTGCCGACCACGATCGCCAGAAAAAATACGATGCCGGAAATGTTCACTACAGGCCTCCTTCCTTCGCTTTAATCATGCATCATCGCCTACTATTTTACCGTAAAATGACAAAAAAGGGGGATTCAACTGCTGCGAGGCAGCAGGAATCCCCCTTCCGGGGCTGTTCACTATATCGTGGATGCATCCAGTTCGAGATGCAAATAGCTCTGTGACAGATCATAAATCAGCATAAAGTAATCGCCATTGGTTAGCGATTGCGGATCACTAATCTGACTCAGCGTCTCTTCCGCAATCCAGCCCCTGTCTATCAATTCCGCAAGCGACGTATCCGGTGTCACCTGGTCCCTTCCGAATATGGACGAAGCCAGAATATACGTAGCTGTAGACAGATCGAGCGCCTGCTGTCTTGGATCATCCAGATGGCTCAGCACGCTTGAAGACAAATTCGGGAACAGGTCCGGATACGCGTTCGACAGCTGGGCAACCGCATTGAAGAAACGCTGCACGTTGGCAGGCGAATCGAGCGCCCAGCCGTCATTCGTATAGTTGCCGGAGGTCAGGTACAAGCTGGCCGCTGCCAGAAGGCCTTTGTAGTTTTTGTGCGTCAAATAGGCCGGTTCCTGCACATGATGCGGGGTGAGATCCATCCCCTGCTTCTCCAGCATCGTGCGCAGCTGACCGATCAACTCCTTGGAATGTGACATTTCCCTGAAGCTGATCTGCTGCTTGGAGGCAAATGCCGCTGCCGCCCCGGCCGCTTCGCCGGTCGCCATGCCGAGCGGAATGACCCGCGCGCTGCCATGCGGGATGGAATCAAAGCTGGCGGAGCGCCCGACGACGAGCAGCCCGT
The DNA here is from genome assembly GCF_038000405.1 of Paenibacillus sp. FSL M8-0334. Classification (NCBI taxonomy): domain Bacteria; kingdom Bacillati; phylum Bacillota; class Bacilli; order Caryophanales; family Paenibacillaceae; genus Paenibacillus; species Paenibacillus sp. FSL M8-0334. The sequence goes on along the minus strand of NZ_JBBOCH010000001.1, from coordinate 2,602,000 downwards.
CCACACCTACAGGAACAAGGGTCCGAAATGGCACGCCATAGCGTTCCGGCTTCATCATGATGGTGCCGGTCCTGCCGTCACTCGTGCTTTGAATATCGATCGGATAGGAGCCGTAGGCAATATCGTCCCAGTGCACGCGATTCTCCATAACGTCCGCCAGTTTCAGTCTGTATTCGCCGATAAGATGACGGGATTCCCGGATGTAAAGCTCGGATGCTGTTCCGGCATAAGACAGGCCCGAGAACTCTTCAAACGTAGTCGTCAGGTATTCGGCAATCCGCGGCGCCTCTTCCTGACCGACCCGCAAGCCTTCCGCAACCGATTGCGGATCCAGCGGGTCTACCTGGAACAGCTGCATGCTGTTGATCAGAATGGTTCCGTCGTTCTGACGGCCAATATTCAGCCCCCGCATCTTGACACGATCCGGGCGGGTCGATTCATAATGCCGCGCTTCCGTGTACCCCCAGATGCTCATCCGGTCACCGGAAGTGTCCGGGCCGTGCGTCAGCATCTTGTTCCATGCTTCCTGGGTAACACCACTCAGCTTGATCACCAGCGTTGAAGCCATGAACTGCGTGCCGCCGGACTCGGTATCATTGCGCCCCACCGTGAATCGCGCGCCGGCAGCGGCCGCAATATCCGCATTCTGGGTTGCATCAATGACTGCACCGGCATGGACGGTATGTTCCTGTCCGTCCGGAAGAGTGAGCACGACGCCGGTCACGACTGCCTGATCTCCTGAGCGTTCCACGACAGGCGCCATCGCCTGCACCCCCATCAGCAGGTCAAGGTTCGGCTCCGCAGCAACCATCTGATAGAAGCGGTTGGCCGCTTGTGTCGTATCGAAGGATGACGTATTAAAGTAGGAATACCATTCCTCAAAAATTCCTTTGTTCAATAGTTTGACCGGACGGAGCGTAGCCAGAAAGGAAGGCTGCTCCGGCGAGTAGTTAAAATCAATCGTATTCAGCCCGCCTTCGGTCATCAGACCTCCAAGCATCGTTCGCTGATAGCCATCGACCAGCAGCACACGCTGCCCGTTTCGGCTTGCGGACAACGCCGCAGCAATGCCTTCCGGGTCGGTTCCGACCACAATCGTGTCATAATCGCTGTCAATTTCGGCTGTGGATTGCACCGGAATGAGCGGTTCGGATTTGGCATAATTAATGAACCGGGTCTGGTATTTGTAATACCAGTAGGATCCGAAGGCTGCACATGCCAGGAACAGGATAGCTGCTAATAGCAGCAGGACTTGCTTCTGTCTGCTCATCGTACGCTTGCTAGTTTTCATAATTTTGATGAAGTTCTCCTCTGGTAAGTATGTATGGAAATGGACCAACTGCATGTTGTACAGACGCTCCGTTCCTGATTATAGGATATGACAAATTCCGTCATAAATAAATATGGAATATTCACTACCCTCTTCCTATGTTCGTTGATTTCTGCTTGCAATGACAAAAAAAGGGCGACTTCACTGCTGTAACAGCAGCAGGAGTCCCCCTTTCTATGTCCTTCATCCGCTTTAAGCCATCTAACGTCGGCATCAGGCACAGACACCTGTTTCAGACTCCGGGCTTCAGACTTCGTGCCTGATGCCCTCTTCTGTCCCCGGTTATGCTCCCGTGTTAGCCTTCACCAGCACCTCGGCGTATTTCGCCTCATCCTTGGAGGAGGAGAAGTACGTTCCGAGATATGCCGCCAGGAAGCCGAGCGGAATCGAGACGATGCCCGGATTGGTCATCGGGAAGATCGGAGTTCCTGTCAGAATGGCCTGACCGTTCGGGTCCCAGATGTTCGGGCTGAGCGCAACCAGAACAACGGTGCTGATCAGACCTGTCAGCATGCCTGTAACCGCGCCGGTGGTATTGAATCTTTTCCAGAAGACGGTATACAGAATAACTGGCAGGTTCGCGCTGGCCGCCACGGCAAAAGCAAGCGACACGAGGAAGGCAACGTTCATATTTTGCGCGAACAGCGCCAGCAGAATCGAAAGAATGGATACGCCGATGGAGGCGTAACGCGCCATCTTCAGCTGCTCCTTCTCGGAGGAGGTTCCTTTGCGCACGATCTGACCGTAGAAATCATGGGCAAAGGCCGAGGCTGCCGACAGCACAAGTCCGGTAACAACTGCCAGTATGGTTGCGAAGGCGACTGCCGAGATGAGGGCAAAGAGGAAGTCGCCTCCAAGCGCCTTGGCCAGCAGCGGCGCCGCCATATTGCCTGCGGTATCGACCTGGGTAATGTCAGCCGTCCCGACAAAGGCCGCAGCCCCGAAGCCAAGGAAGATCGTCATCACATAGAACAGGCCGATAATCCAGGTGGCGTAGACGACCGAGCTGCGCGCCGTCTTCGCATCCTTCACCGTAAAGAAGCGGATCAGAATATGAGGCAGACCGGCAGTCCCGAGCACGAGCGCCAGGTTCAGCGACAGCGTCTCCAGCGGTACGTTGTACTTGTTCCCCGGGTGGAGGAAGGCCTCCTGCAGCGGCGTCGCCGTCTTCATATGCTCGAACATGTTCGTGAGGCTAAAGTCAAACTTGGCGAATACGATGATGGAAATAATGAACGTACCAATCATCAGCAGAACCGCCTTCGAGATTTGCACCCAGCTGGTGGCATGCATGCCGCCAAATACGACGTAGATCGTCATGAGCACACCGACAATCAGAACGGACAGCGTGTAATCCAGCCCCAGCAGCAGCTTAATGAGCGCGCCCGCGCCGACAAGCTGTGCGATCATGTAGAAGATGGAGATTGAAATCGTATTGAGCGCAGCTACACCGCGAACTTTCTTATCCGAGAAGCGGGCGGCAATCATGTCCGCCACCGTATATTTCCCGAGATTTCGCAGCGGCTCCGCGACAAGATACAGCACAACCAGATAAGCTACTAGGAAGCCGATGCTGTAGAAGAAGCCATCGAAGCCCACCAGCGCGATGGACCCTGCAATCCCCAGAAAGGACGCTGCCGACATATAATCGCCGGCAATCGCGGTTCCATTCTGCCAGCCTTTCAGGCCGCCGCCTGCCGTATAGAAATCGCTCGTATTCGTTGTCTTCTTGGCGGCATAATACGTGATGATCAGCGTGAGCAGTACGATACCGCAAAATAACGCAATCGCCATACGCTTAAGCCTCCATCTCCTGTTTGATGTCATCCGCAATCCGGTCGAATTGCGAAGCCTTGCGGGTGTACAGAATGCACAGCACCCAAGTCATAATGAACTGGGCGAAGGCAAAGACCCAGGCCCAGGTAATCGGGCCGACTGCCGGATGATTCAAGATGTCCGTGTACGAGGTAAGAATCGGCAGTGCAAAATAAAACAGCATAAAAAATACAGTCATCGGAACTATGAAACGTTTCTTGTGTGTGAGCAGTTTTTTGAATTTGTCGGAATGCCATACTTCCATATAGCTTTTTCCTTTGGTCTCCATTCCATTTCCCCTCCATCCACAGCAGAGTGCGTTTCAATCCAATCAAATTGTAAGCGCTTCAAATTGATTATATACGCGACCTGATTCGCATACTACCGCCTTTGCGCGAAGCGTCGCCATCTCTGCGCGAAATGCCGTGTACCGCGTGTGGACCGCATCGAGCGGCGACGGATGGTGCGAAACAGCACCGGATCACAGGTGATCTCCGCCTGGGAAGGTAGCCCTTCGGGCATCATGCTTCGGGTAGCCAGGACCGCGCCTCCCTAATCACTAGCTCTCACGCAGCAGCCTGAACAAATCCTTGGCTGCTTCTCTGGACAACGGGATGACCGTCCCATCCCCGTCCTTCAACACGAGGTTATAGGCGCCATTCTGCCACGGCAACAGCTCTGCAATCCGGTCTACGTTCACCAGATAGCTGCGATGCGGGCGAAAGAAGGAATAACCCGCAAGCCGCTCCTCCAGCTCCTGAAGCGTATGCTTGCTCTTGATCTTGCGCCCTTCCGCGGTATGAATGACGATGCTTCGCTCCTCCCGCACCGCGTATACAATCGCTTCCGGGTCAACCAGGACATGCTTGCCTCCGTCATCAAGCAGCAGCTTGCCTCGCATGGCGCGGCCCCGGTTCTCCGCAGGGGAAGGCTCCTCTTGCCCGGCCTTGCTTCCCGGATCGGACGGCTCTGTTGGCGAAGGAAGCTCTGTAAACAGGCGGGCGCGTACGCGCTCCAGTGACTCCCGGAACCTCAGGTGGCTGTACGGCTTCATTAAATAATCAATGGCGTTCAGGCCGAACGCCTCCACTGCATATTCGTCATAGGCTGTCGTGAACACGATCAGCGGCGATGCAGCTGACGCCTTAAGCATCCGGGCAGCCTGAAGGCCTTCAAGCTCCGGCATATGGACATCGAGGAATACGACATCCGGCTTCCACTGCGAAGCCAGCTCCAGCAGCTCCCGGCCGCTCTCGGCATGCGGAAGCAGCTCGATATCCGGTTCCTGCTGCAGCAGGTAGACCAGCTCCTCTCTGGCCAGCCGTTCATCCTCGGCAATCATCGCTCTAATTCGCTTCAAGGTACTGCCCCCCTTCCGATATGCGGATAGGGATGCGGAACGATATCCCGCAGCCGCCTTCCGCCAGATTTTCGATCATGAGCCGGGTCTCCCGGCCGAACAAACTCATCAGCCGCTGATTGATATTGTAAATGCCGATACCGCTCCCCCCGGCCTCGTGAAGCGGCCGTTCCCCGAGTCGCTCCAGCACGGCCGGCGCGATGCCGCAGCCGTTATCCTCCAGCCGGATGACGGCCATGTCGCCGTCACGATATACCGAGAGCCTGATAATGCCGCCTCTGGCCGTGTGGCGGAATCCATGCTTGATGCTGTTCTCCACCAGCATCTGAAGTGTCGCTGGCGGAATATGAAGGTCCATCAGATCCGGTTCAAGCTCGCTATGGAATGCGAATCGGTGCTCAAAGCGGATCTGGATAATATCCAGGTAGGCGCCCAGAAGCTCCATCTCCTCGCGGATGGTTGTTCTGCGGGATGCCATAACCTTCCCATTCAGCCGCATGAAGGCGCCCAGCTGCATCGTCGCGTGTCTGGCGAGCTGCGGGTCTGTTCGGATCAGCGAATGAATCGCATTGAGGGTGTTGTACAGAAAATGCGGATGAATCTGCGCCTGCAGAAGCTTCAGCTCGGCCTCTTTCATGAGCTTGGCCATGTTCTCGTGGGAAGTTGCGCCCAGCTGATAGGAGATCAGCTGCCCGAGCCCCCTGGCCATGGCCAGCTCGACGCGTCCGATGTCCTGCGGCCGCTTGAAATACAGCTGGATCACGCCGACGATTCTCGCACCTTCCATCATCGGCACGAGAATGGCCGCCCCGAGCGAGGGATGACGGGGCTGAATATCCTCTTCATGCTCCACCACCTGCAGCACGCCGGTGGAGATGACCTGCCGGGCCGGCAGGGACGCTATCGGCTCCCCCGGATCAATCGTCCGGCTCGCCGCTCCGGCATGGGCCAGGAACCGCTCCGTATCAGTGACAGCGACCGCCGTCGTCTTCAGCTCCCGCAGCAGCAGATCGGCGACCGCCTGGGCCGTCCGGTAGGTCAGCCCCTGCTTCAGATGGGGGAGCGCAGCTTCGGCAATATGCAGCGCCTTCTCCGTCTCGTAGGCTGCTGCCCGCTCTTCCTCCGCCAGCGCCACCCGCAGCATCGTCGTGAAGATCGCGATCGCGATGCTGCCTGTCAGCACCATCGGCAGACCGATCAGATCGACCAGTTCAATCGCCTGGGCGGCATCATCCGCGCATATCAGAATGACCCCCATGTACAGCACCTCCGCAAACATGCCAACGAACAGTGCCTTGGCCGGGGAGACAACCCGCTCCTGCGAGAAGAACCGGGCGACGCCACCGGCCAGGATGCCCGTCAGCGGCGCTGCGATCAAGCCTGCGAGCCCGGTGTAGCCGCCCATGTAGAACAGATGCGCTCCGGCCAGTAGGCCGCCGCCAAAGCCGACGCGCGGGCCGCCAATCAATCCCCCGATCACCACGCCGACCAGCGCGGCATGCGCCAGCGCCTGATCCGGCTGAAGCGGGAGCAGCCAGAAGGAGGAGCTGATCTCCTTCCCCTCCACTACGACCCCGGCATAGGTGCCAAGGATGCCAAACAGCCCGAACAGAAAAGCGTTCAACAGCGTTTGCAATCCGGAGATTTCCCGCCGGTCCAGCAGCTGACGAAACAGCGGGATTCGCGTCAATATAAAGGTCAGGATGAGCAGCATGCCCATCCGCTCGAACAGATGCAGCGCCAGCTCCTGCATGGATCATCCCTCTTCCTGATCTGGAGTGGAATACAGCCATCGCCTGAATGATGTCGCTTTGCGTAGTTACAGCTTTTTTATATACTCCGAAGCTTGTTGAATGCGGTTACACAACACTTTAAATTACAGATCATTCAGTGCAAGTAGATTATAAGGCACAGCTCCTGATTCAGACAATAAAAAGGAATAATATGAATTCACTGGCAATTATAATGACACCTGACAGGGCATGGGTGGAAGCGTGGATGCGCTATCCCTTTTTCTCATAACTACAGACCTCTTTCCTGTGATAGGGAAATGTAAGTCGAAGCTTGCAAGCCCCGTCCAACGCGAAAAAACCGCATCCCGGCCGTGCAGCCGACATACGGTAAGCTGATGATATCCTATGGACCGAGCTTCCATTCCCGGATTCTCCTCAACGGGTCACCAGCTTCCTCAGAACCTGATTGATCACTTCCGAGAGCAGCAGCCCGAGCGCGATTGCGCCGGAGATCATGAACGCCTGCAGCCCGAGCTGCACCGCCTGGTCGAACTGGTTCTCCGCCACGTTGCGAAGCGCATTGTAGGCCAGCCCCCCCGGCACCAGCGGAATGATGCCCGATACGCTGAATACGATGATGGGGGTCTTATATTTTTTCGCAAAAAAGTGACTGATCATCGTCACGCAGAAGGCCGCCACCACAGTCGCAGGAATCGGATTAACCATCATCTCCTGCAGCCAAATGTATAGAATCCAGCCCACCATGCCTGCAAAGCCGCATTGCAGCAGCGCTTTTCTCGGGGCGTTAAAGATCATCCCGAAGGCCGCGGAAGCGATAAAACTCGTCACGAGGTGCTCCACATACATCATTGCCGCTCTCTCCCTTCCTCATTCAATAAAATGACAGCGTAAAGGCGATGCCTGCCCCGATGGCAAAGGAAGTGACAAACGCCTCCGCTCCCTTGGACAAGCCGGATATAAGATGCCCCGCCATTAAATCCCGAATCGCGTTGGTAATGAGCAGGCCCGGCACCAGCGGCATGACCGAGCTGATAATGATCGTATCCAGCTGCTGTCCGAATCCGTATTTGACCATCGACACAGATGCGATGCCAATGACAAGCGCCCCGGAGAACTCGGCAAAAAACCGAACCGGGATCACGCGATGCATATATACAAAGCAGGTGAAGCCGAGTCCTCCGGCAATCGCCGAGGGGATAAAATCCGGCCACACCCCGCGGAACATAAGCAAAAAGCAGCCGCTTGCCAGAGCCGCGACAAGAATGAGAAGCCAGGAGGGATATAGCGCCTCCTCCCGTTCAATCTGCTGCAGCTTCCGGTAAGCCTCCTCGATGGTCAGCTCCCCCATGCTGATGCTTCGGGATACGGTGTTCACCTGCTCGATTTTATACAGGTTGGTTGTCCGGTCCGAGATCCGGATCAGCCGGGTGATATGCTGAGGCTCCTCCACCGAAAAAATAATGCCTGTCGGCGTCATATAGCTGTGGCTGTTCTCCACGCCAAAAGACGCGGCGATCCGCATCATCGTGTCTTCGACCCGATACGTTTCCGCCCCGCTCTGCAGCATGATTTTGCCTGCCAGCAGACATATCTTGATAATCTCATGCTCCCGCTTTAATGAATCGATCAACGCCAGTCCTCCTGATGCATGAATGCTGTTTTCAAACCTCTTTCATTATAGTACAGTATGACCGTTTCCTGAAAGGAATAGCTTCGGCGCTGTCGCGGTCTTGGCCGAGTGGGCTGGTGCTGCCTGGAAGGTTACGATCTGATCATGAAAAAAGGCGCCCTGCCACTTGAATATATCCCGCCGTTTGCGGTATACTGTACAACAATATCAACATCAGACCGATGAAGAGCATCCAACTCAGAGGTGTTTTCGCCAAGGGGAGTAGATCTGCGTGATGTGATCTGCACGAAGTAAGCCGAGCTATGATCCCCCTAAGTTAACCGGGTCCGCCCGTTACCGCGGATTCAAAGTGGATTGAACAAGGCCCGTCAGCAGATTGACCGGGAGAGCGTTCAATCAATTTGGGTGGCACCGCGAGCGCAACAAGCGTCCCTCGTCCCATACGGACAAGGACGCTTTTTTTATTTTCATGAATAAGGAGTGGATCGTCGATGTTGGATATGAAATCGATTCGGGAAAGTGAGCAATATCAGAGACGGGTTCAGCTGGCCGCTGACCACAAAGGCATCAAATTATCGGTCGCGGAGCTGCTGGATCTGGACAACGACAGACGCAGGCGGCTCCAGGAAGTCGAACAGCTGCGCCAGCGGCGAAACGCAGGATCGCAGGAGATCAGTCTGCTCATGCAGCAGGGAGCGAAGGATCAGGCTGAGCTGAAAAAGCAGGAAATCAAACACATCAACCTTGTGCTCGGCGAACAGGAGCAGAAGCTCCGGGAGGTGGAGGCCCGCTTCAACGAAAGGCTGGCCCTCGTTCCGAATATCGTCTCGCCGGATACCCCTGTTGGGGCGTCGGATCAGGATAATGTGGAGGTGCGCAGCATCGGCGAGCCCGCCGTGTATCCATTCCCCATGAGGGACCATGTCGAGCTCGGTGAGCTTCACGGGATGATGGATATCGGGCGCGGCGTCAAAACCGCAGGGTCGCGCGGGTATTATCTGAAGGGAGCCGGCGTGCTCCTGCACCGGGCGGTTCAGCAGCTGGCGCTGGATAGGCTGATGCACAAAGGCTTCATGCTGCTCGATGTGCCGTTGATGGTGCGAACAGCCGCCATGGAGAACACGGCCTTCTTCCCGCTGGGACAGGATCAGGCATTTGCCATCGCAGACGAAGACCGCTGGCTTGTCGGCACATCGGAGGTGCCGCTGGTCAATTTCTACAGCGGGGAGATTGTTGATGTGAGCGAGCCGCTCCGCCTGGCAGCCGCTTCGCTATGCTTCCGGAGCGAGGTTGGCTCGGCGGGAAGAGATGTAAGCGGGCTGTACCGCGTGCATCAGTTTGCCAAGGTGGAGCAGGTGATCCTGTGCGAAGCGGACGAAAAGGTTTCGGAGCGGCTGCTGCAGGAGATTACCGCCAATGCCGAAGAGCTGCTGCAGCTGCTTGAGCTGCCTTACCGCGTCGTGGCGGTCTGCACAGGCGATATGTCGCAGAAAACCTACAAGCAGTACGACATCGAAACGTGGATGCCAAGCCGCCAGGCCTATGGCGAGACCCATTCGTCCTCGAATCTGCTCGACTTCCAGGCTCGCCGCTCGAACATTCGCTACCTCGATAGCGAAGGCCAGCTGCGCTATTGCCATACGCTGAACAATACGGCGGTTGCCTCGCCGCGCATTCTGATCCCGCTGCTGGAGAATCATCAGCGGGAAGACGGGTCGATTTATATCCCGCAAGCGCTGCGTCCCTATATGAACGGAATAAAGGAGCTGACAATACAGCATCATAACGACTGACATTTAGGTATCACAGAGTATACTGTCAACCCGATATCACGATCCATCGGCCTTCTGGGTGCTGCTATCCCCTGTTTTCTAAGTCAGGTTCCTGAATAAGGGCTGTTCTTTCATTTGTTCCTGTGAAAAAGTAAGGATATAATAGCGATACAGTGGGCTCTGCGCTTTCTGCTTCTACCGGAGCCAATACGCTGCATGGCCCTCCTGTTTCGCCAATCGCGGCCAAACCGCGGCGTTGGCGACGCTGTATGTTTCTATAGCTTGGTTTGCTCGAGCAACAACTGGCCACCCATGCCAGTCAGATGAGCGCCAGGCTGCTATAGCACTTGAACAGTCCGCTTTCATTCCACTGCAGGACGGTGAATGACGGAACGGTATGGATACATTGATGTCCGCCCACTTTATGATTAAGGAGGCATATCCTAATGTCAGAACCCGAACAACAGCAGCACACCGCTCGTCCCAAACAGCTTGGCGACGTTCCGATCTCCATCCTGGACCTTGCATCCATCACAACGGGAAGCACCGCAGCGGTCTCGCTAAGACATACACTCGACCTGGCCCAGCATGCGGAGAAATGGGGCTACCACCGCTACTGGCTGGCCGAGCATCACAATATGCCAGGCGTAGCCAGCTCCGCCACATCGGTGGTCATCGGCTATGTGGCCGGCGGAACCAGCACCATCCGCGTCGGATCAGGCGGCATCATGCTGCCTAACCATGCTCCGCTGGTTATTGCCGAGCAGTTCGGCACACTCGAATCTCTATATCCGGGCCGCATCGACCTCGGTCTTGGCCGCGCGCCGGGATCAGATCAGTTGACCGCCCGTGCGCTGCGCCGCGGTCCTGGCAGCGACGGACAGGACTTCCCCGATCGCCTGGGCGAGCTGCGCACCTACTTCAACCCGATATCCGGCTCTTCCATGCGGGTAAGAGCGATTCCGGGTGAAGGACTCCACATTCCGATCTGGCTGCTTGGCTCCAGCGGCTTCAGTGCCCAGCTCGCTGCACAGCTGGGTCTGCCGTTTGCGTTTGCCAGCCACTTTGCACCGGATTTCCTGCTGCAGGCTTTGGATTTGTACCGCAGCTATTTCCGCCCATCCGAGGAGCTGGCGAATCCGCATGCCATGATCGGCGTTAACGTCATCTGTGCTGATACGGATGAGGAAGCTGAGCGTCTGGCAACCTCAGCTTACCAACAGTTCCTGAATATTATTCGCGGGCGCACCGGTCAGCTGCAGCCTCCGGTCGACAATATGGAGGAACTGTGGTCGATACAGGAGCGGGCCATTGTGAAAGGGCAGCTCAGCTTCTCTGCCATCGGCAGTCCGAAGACCGTGCGCGCCCAGCTCGAGCAGTTCCAGCAAATGACGAATGCCGATGAGATTATCGTGGCCTCGGCAATCTATGATCACGATGCCCGCCTGCGCTCCTATGAGCTGCTTGCTGATATTACGGGGATTAAACCCCAAGCATAAACGTAAACCCAAGCGATAGCCCCGGTCAGCACACTGCATATGGCGGATTCAGATGCTGTCTTGTGGATAGCCGGGGCGTCCACTGTTCCAACAGCCAAAAAGAGCGATCTGTCCTGCGGCATCTAGCCGCCACAACAGATCGCTCTTTTCGTACTTCACAGCTGCCAATAAGCTCGTCCTATACAGGAGTGATGACAGGGCGAGAAGAATCTATAGCCTCGCAGTTAAACGGCCTCCAGTTCGGCCTGCGTCAGCACGCGCAGCTTCTCCACCGTCATCCGCTCCACAAAACGGGAATACTTCTCCTTCTTCTTGCCGGCTTCCTGATATACCGAGATCAGCCGCCGAATGACAGGAACGAGCTGCCGGGAGGATAGCCCGGAATGCAGCTGCTTGGCAATACCGGCCTTGAGCCCACGCGGTTCACCGCCGACATAGATGTCATAACCCTCCCGAATCTTCACGACGGCAATATCCTTAAGCAAAGGTTCGCTTGTCCCGAGCCCGCATCCGGCGTACCCAATCTTGAGCGGATTCGGTACGGGATGATCTGCGATGGCCTCATCCAGCATCAGGGCAACATCCAGTCCGGAATCCTCAGCCCCTCGGCAAAAGTTGCAGGTGATCAGACTTTTGGATACAAAGCCTGCCGGATGAATTTGCAGCCCCGTCTCCTTAAGCTGCACCTCCACCTCCTCGATCCGTTCTTCGTCCATCTCCACGTACAGCTGCTTAAATGTGGTCAGCTCGATGCGGGCGTTCTCTCCCACAATGGAGCCCAGCACGGCCAGCTGCTCCGGCTTGAACAGCGTTCCGCCAACCTCAAATCCCGGCGTTACCGCAAATTTTCGCATAGCCACTTCTTCTCACTCCCATTTCAACGTTCAGCTTGCCCCATTCTGTATTCCGGCCAAATGATTAGCCCCCGGACCACTTGCCTCAACCGTCAGCGCCTTCGGCTTCTCATGACTCTCCTACCATCCGCTTTCAGGCCACCCCGCTTGTTCCGGGCGGTGCGATACGCTCATACGAAGGTGTGCATTATACCTTCATTCGCTGCAGGCGGAGCGCATTCAACACCACCGATACGGAACTTAGTGCCATCGCCGCCCCGGCAACCCAGGGTGCAAGAAGCCCGATGGCGGCAATCGGGATGCCGAGCGAGTTGTAGGCCAGCGCCCAGAACAGGTTCTGCCGGATATTGCCCATCGTCCGGCGGCTCATATAGATGGCATCCGGAATGCTGCCCAGATCGCCCTTCATCAAGGTGACGTCTGCCGCCTCCATGGCGACATCCGTGCCTGTGCCAATCGCCATGCCGATATCGGCCACTGCAAGCGCCGGAGCATCGTTGATGCCGTCGCCGACCATCGCCACCTTCCGGCCTTGCTGCTGCAGCTTTTTCACCTCATCCGCCTTGCCTTCGGGAAGAACCTCTGCCCGCACCTGATCGATTCCGGCCTGTGCAGCAATCGCCTGAGCGGTGCGTTCATTGTCGCCGGTAATCATGATGACCTCGATCCCCATCTGCTTCAAGCGCGCCACCGCCGCCTGCGATGTCTCCTTGATCGTATCGGCAACTGCAACCAGTCCGGCATATTTGCCATCGACAGCCACCAGCATGGCCGTTTTGCCCGCTGACTCCAGCTCGGACATGCGGCCCAGCGCGGGTTCCACGGAGACATGCTTCGCGGCCATCAGCCTTCTTGTTCCGGCCAGCACCTCTCTCCCGTCGACGACCGAACGGATGCCGTGACCCGGAATCGCTTCAAATTGCTCTGCTTGCGGCAGCTGCACCCCCGCGGCCTCAACTCCGGCCACGATCGCCTCGGCAAGCGGATGCTCCGAGCCTTTCTCCGCAGCCCCTGTCAAACGGAGGAATTCCGACTCCTCCATGCCGTATGGCTCCACGTCGGTCAGCTCCGGAGTTCCTTTCGTTACCGTTCCCGTTTTGTCCAGAATGACGGTATCGATCCTATGCGTCGCCTCCAGATGCTCGCCGCCCTTGAACAACACACCGAATTCGGCGGCCCGGCCGGAGCCGGCCATGATCGAGGTCGGTGTGGCCAGGCCCAGCGCACAAGGGCACGCAATCACGAGAATGGCAATCGCGATCTCCAGCGCATGGGCAAAGTCGCCCGGCGCAGCCCAGAAATACCATACGATAAAGGCCAGCACGGCAATGCCGACAACAATCGGTACGAAGATGCCCGAGATCACGTCCGCGATCCGCTGAATCGGCGCTTTAGAGCCTTGGGCCTCCTCCACCACCTTGATAATTTGAGCCAGGGCGGTCTCTTTGCCAATCTTGGTAGCCGTAAACGTCAGTCGCCCATTCTTGTTCATGGTCGCCCCGATCACCGTGTCCCCGGCTTTCTTCTCCACCGGTATGCTTTCACCTGTCAGCATGGACTCATCCACAGCCGACATGCCGTCCACGACCCGGCCGTCCACCGGAATTTTCTCGCCGGGCTTCACGATGACCGTATCGCCAACCAGCACCTGTTCCACCGGAATCGTCATTTCCTGGCCGTCCCGGACGACCAGCGCCGTCTTCGCTTGAAGCCCCATCAGCGCTTTAATCGCTTCCGAGGTCCGTCCCTTCGCCAGCGATTCAAACAGCTTGCCCAGAATGACCAGCGTGATCAGGATGGCACTTGTCTCGTAGTACATCGCCGGCCCATGATGGGCTGAAGCGCCCGCCATTGCCCAATCCAGCGTCAAATACAGGCTATAGAAATACGCCGCCGATGTCCCGATCGCGATCAGCACATCCATATTGGCGCTAAGGTTCCGAAGCGCCTTGTAGGCGCCGACGTAAAACTGCTTGCCGATATAGAACTGAACCGGAGTGGCCAGCGCCAGCTGGAACCATGGATTCATGAACAAGTCCGGCATCCAGATCCAGGAGGTGAAGGAGAAATGCGCAACCATCGCCCATAGCAGCGGCAGCGACAGCACGGCAGACAGAATGAACTTCCGCTTCTGCATAGTCATCGCCTGCTCCCGGTGATCCTGCCGCCCTTCAGCCTCCTGCTTCGGCACGGCCTGATAGCCGAGCTTCTCCACACGCTGCTGGATATCCTGGAGTGACACCTCCGCCGGATTATATTCCACCCGAGCCGTCTCCATGGCATAATTGACGGTGGCCTCCTGCACGCCCGGCATCCGGTTGACCACCTTCTCGATCTTCACGGCGCAGGCTGCGCAGTACATGCCTGCCAGCTGCAGATCCGCCGTTTCCTTGGCAGTGCCGTACCCGAGCTTCTCAATCTTCTCTTCCATCTGCTGTACCGTCACAACCCCCGGATCATATACGACCGCTGCTTTCTCCAAGGCAAAATTAACGCTGGCCTCCTGCACCCCTTCCATACGGGAGAGCCCCTTCTCAATCCGGTTCGCACAAGCGGCACATGTCATGCCGGTAAGCTGCAGCGATGTCTTCTTATAATCCTTGTCGGCTGCATCTGTTCCCATGCCGATTCACCCCATTTCTTCGCTGTTGTCGTTAACGCACGGTATAGCCTTGCTCCTCGATAACGTTCTTGATCGTATCCAGATTGATCTTATCCGGGTCATATTGTATGGAGACCGTCCCTGTCGCCAAATCAACCGTGCCTTGTACATGGTTTGCCTTCAACGCGCCCTCAACCGAGCTCACACAATGGCTGCACGACATGCCCTCTACCCTGATTGTTGCCTGTTCCACCGTCAATCCCTCCTCTTTTTCTAATTTTGTTGTTGAATTTAGAATACCCCCCTACCCTATATTTCGTCAATGGATTTTTCATACTTGGGCTGAAAAACAACGATGCCCGCTGCTACAGACCAAGAAATAACCTCCAATCACCACCGTACGCTGCCGGGACGTTTCTAGCCCAATCTCAAGTCCGCCCATATGCGGACTTGAAGGAATCCATCCTGCGCTGCCCGGTTCTGTGTTCCTTCCCATGCGCTGAACGAAGGCTGCCCACAGAACCGGCTTCAGCCCGCGCGGCAGGCTGGAAGCCAGCCTTTGTTTATTTCATCAATTTGTTCATCGTCGTTAACAGTTCCGTGATGACTTCCTCGTCACCCTCCTGCAGCCGCTCTACCACACAGCTTTTCATATGGTGCTCCAGCAGCAGCTTGCTGACCCCGTTCAAGGCCGACTGTATGGAGGAAATCTGGTTCAGAACATCGTCACAATACGTATCCTTCTCGATCAGGCCCTTCACACCGCGAATCTGGCCTTCAATCCGGTTCAATCTGCTGATCAGATTGTTCTTCGTCTTCTCGGAATGGTGACTCTTCCGCTCACTTGTTACCGCGCACTCATGTGTATGGCTCTCTGTTGACATTCCCTTTCCCCCTTGGTCCTTGGCTTGGCATCGGCCTCGATTATCAATTCAGCAGCACAACAACCGATGATGCCGTCCCGTTCTTGTTATCTCTAGTATATCATATAGCCCCCCACCCTATAAGAGTGGATCGCCATCATTTTTTGTCATTTGTTCCGTTGTCATTGGTTGCCTTCTCAATGGCCAGGTTCATTCGATATGCTTCAGATCACGCAGTATTCATTCCCTCCTCGGAATGTAAAGCGCTTTAAAATTTTTGTTCCATACTACCATACAAGTATGGTAGTATGGAACAAAATAGGAGGTGATGTCATGGTTGAATCCTGGCGGTCACAACCGGGCTCAGCGGGGAACAACGTCTATTCCCGTCTCAAGCAGCAAATTGTCAGCTTGGAGCTGCCTCCCGGAACCGCTTTATCCGAGAAGGAGGTTTCGCTTGCCTTCGAAGTTAGCCGCACGCCGGTTCGGGAGAGCTTCGTTCGGCTCGCTCAGGAAGATCTCGTCGTCGTCCTTCCGCAGCGGGGCACGCGAGTGTCGCTCATTGACCCGGACCTGGTAGAGGAAGCCCGGTTCATGCGCGAGCAGCTCGAGAAGGCCGTCGTCCGGCTCGCCTGCGCCGAGTTCCCGGCGGAGCGATTGGCCGAGCTGGATGCCAATCTGTCCGCTCAGAAGCATAGCATCGAGAAGCATGACGGCCGTGAAATGTTCGAGCTTGATGAGGCTTTTCACCGGATTCTATTCGAGGGCTGCCGCAAGCAGGGAACGTGGAGCGTGCTGCAGCAGATGAATGCCCATCTGAACCGGAGCCGGATGCTGTGGTTGTCCACCGATCCGCACTGGGGTCAGCTGTATGAACAGCACCGTGAAATTACGGAGGCTATCCGGCGGCAGGATGCCGATACGGCCGAACAGGTGATGCAGCATCATCTCAGCCTCATGATCTCTAATCTGACCGTGCTTCGAGAGAAGCATCCCGATTATTTTAAATGACGTATTTTGAATTGCCTTCCGGAAACAAGGAAGATATATAATCTTTACTTAACTTCAGGCTGTGTACATCTTTATCCTGTTAAAGGCGGTGGACAATTTTGCGTATGGTATTCAGATGGTTCGGCGAGGGCAACGATACAGTCACGCTGGATCAGATCAGACAAATCCCCGGGGTAGAAGGCATTGTATGGGCGCTTCATGACATACCGGCCGGGGAAGAATGGCCGCTGGCACGCATCGAGGAGGTTCGGGATCAAGCCAAGCGCTACGGACTTCATATCGAGGTTGTGGAAAGCGTCAATGTGCATGAGGACATCAAGCTCGGGCTTCCGTCACGGGACCAGTACATCGAGAATTACATCCGTACGATCGAGAAGCTGGCCAAGGTCGGCGTCAAGGTCATCTGCTACAATTTCATGCCTGTATTTGACTGGGCGCGCACCGAGCTGTTCAAGGAAATGGAGGATGGATCAACCGCCCTCTTCTTCGAAAAATCCAGAATCGACGGCATTGACCCGATGGACCTCGTCCGAAACATCAGCGAGAACAGCGCGCTGACGATGCCGGGCTGGGAGCCCGAGCGGCTGATGCATCTCACCTCCCTGTTCGAGGCCTATCGCGGCGTAACCGCCGACGATCTGTGGCGCAACCTGGACTATTTTCTACAGGCCGTCATTCCGGTTGCGGAGCAAAACGGCATCCGCATGGCGATTCATCCGGATGATCCGCCTTGGTCGATCTTCGGGCTGCCCCGCATCATTACGGGACAAGAGAATCTCCGCAGATTTCTGAGCCTGTACGATAGCCCGGCCAACAGCATCACCCTGTGCAGCGGCTCCCTCGGAGCCAATCCGGACAATGACATCATCTCCATGATTCATGAATTCCATGACCGCATCCCGTTCACGCATATCCGGAATGTGCGCGTGTATGAGAACGGCGACTTCATTGAAACCTCTCATCGGACACAGGACGGAACCGTCGATATTTCCGGCATCGTCAGGGCGTATCATGAGAACGGCTTTTCCGGCTATTGCAGACCGGATCACGGACGCCATCTGTGGGGCGAGAAGTGCAGACCAGGCTACGGCCTGTATGACCGTGCCCTCGGCATCATGTACTTGTGGGGCCTGTGGGATGCCTACCGCAGGAATGAATCCGCTGTAAAATAAGGAGGAGTCACGATGAGTTTGCATGAACAAACATCAGGTCCGGCCCATCACGCAGATGACGGGCGCGAACCTTCCGCAGGAGCGCACCCTGTCAGCCCAGATCAGGGAGGCGCAGGCAGCCATGCCGGCCTTGCTGAGCAGGAGGCTCCCGCTCTCCCGCTGCACCCGTCGCTAGCCGGCAAAACCGCCGTCATTACCGGCGGCTCCGGCGTCTTATGCCGTGCGATGGCGCTTGAACTGGGGCGGCAGGGTGTGAGCGTCGCGGTGCTGAATCGCACCGTGGAGAAAGGCCAGCATGTCGCCGATGAGATCAAGACCGCTGGCGGCAAAGCGATTGCGGTCGCTTGTGATGTCACCGATGTGAACAGCGTCCGGCAGGCGCAGGCCGCGGTTCTCGAGGCCTTCGGCCCCTGCGACATTCTGATCAACGGAGCTGGCGGCAACCGCAAGGATGCCAACACCACCCATGAGATTTTCCGGCCGGAGGATATGGGGCAGCCGGATGTCACCACCTTTTTCGGACTGAGCATTTCCGGGTTCCGCGACGTGTTCGACCTGAATTTTATCGGCACGATGATCCCGACCCAGATATTTGCCGAAAGCATGGTGGACCGCCCGGGAGCAGTCGTCCTGAACATCTCCTCCATGAGCGCGCCAAGCCCGATGACCAAGGTTCCGGCCTACAGCGCAGCCAAAGCAGCGATCAACAACTTCACACAGTGGCTCGCTGTTCATCTGGCGGAATCCGGCATTCGCGTCAATGCGATCGCACCGGGATTTTTCCTGACCGAGCAGAACCGCGACCTGCTTCTTCAGCCGGACGGATCACTGACAGACCGCTCCCGCAAAATCATCACCCACACCCCGATGAGACGGTTCGGTGTTCCCACCGATCTGCTCGGCACGCTGCTGTGGCTGGTCGATAACGATACGTCCGGCTTTGTGACCGGCACGGTCATTCCGGTTGATGGCGGTTTCATGGCCTATTCGGGGGTATAGCGCTAGAGCTGCTTTTGGCCGCTACTGCTTCCGTAAGTAGACGTAGATCGTTAGCGGAGCAAAAATACCGAGCAGCAGCAGGCCGACCCCGAGGCCTGCCGCCTTATCGGCAGCACTCGCCGTGCCGTGAAGCAGTCCCCGCGTCAAGCTCACGGCCACGCTGATCGGATTCCAGTCAATCGCCATCATAAGACCGCTCGGCATCGTCGAGGTGTCAACAAGCACATTGCTGGCGAACAGGAGCGGATAGACCACCATCATGCTTGTGCCCGATACCGTCTCCGGCCGTCTGACCGTATTGCCGACAAACGCGAATACCCAGCTCGTGCAATAAGCGAAAAGGAGGACGTAGATCAGTGCAGCTACCGCACCCGGGATGCCGACTTCCGGACGAAATCCGAGTGCGAGTATAGATGACCGACAAATCGTCAACCGAGAAGTGCTGCCTCGTCAGATAAAATCCATCCATCAGCTCAAATCCTCCGTCTGCGCCGGTGAATGATGCAACCGGAATACCGGCCTGATTAATCAACTCCACGTCACGGTAGACCGTGCGTACCGATACTTCAAATTTGGCAGCCAATGTCGCTGCGGTCACCCGCTTCTTGGCCAGCAGTTCCAGCGTAATTCCAAGCAAACGATCCAGTCTCACGGGCATCCCTCCTTCGGTTGGTGAAGTGTGGGTCATCTGCTATCGATCCTAAACGAATAATCCTGACAACAAGGCTGTCAGGATTATAATCGGTCATAATTCATTTTTTCTTCGCTGTTCGTAAACTACGCTTGATAAAAGGCCGGCAAATATTTCTTGTTCGCCTCCAGCATCTCATCCAGCAGCTTCTTGGCCACGGTGACCGACGGCACTAACGGATGGTGCACCAGCGCCTGCAGCGCTATGCCCCGGTCTCCTGTAATCGCCGCCTCGATGGTCAGCTGCTCGTAAACCTTAACCGCATGCATCAATCCTTTGACATGCTCCGGAACATGCTGTGGCGCAAGCGGAATTGGCCCTTGTCCGGTCACCACACAGTTGATCTCGATGCTGGCATCCGCAGGCAGAAAGTCATACATCGAGCCGTTGGATACGTTCAGCGTCTGAATGTCATGCCGGTCGTTATAGATGGAGTTCATCAGATTGACAGCCGCTTCGGAATAGTAGGCACCGCCCCGCTGCTCAAGCTGCTTTGGCTTCTCCGCCAAATTCTCGTCCTTATACAGCTCGAACAATTCCTGCTCAACCCGGCTGACGACATCCGCCCGGGTGCCATCCTTCGCAAGCGATGCCTTCATATCAGCCAGCATCTTGTCAGTCATATAGAAGTACTTCAAATAGTAGGTCGGGATCGCACCAAGCGATTGCAGAAACTCAGCATCCCAGCCGAGGGTCGGCACATTACGGGCCGTATAGGTCTTGCCCCCGTCCAGGAGCTCCGGCAGCTTCTCCTCCCCATTTACGATAGCCGAGGTAACCCAGTGCAGATGGTTGATGCCGACAAATTCAGCGAGCACGTCCTTCTCCGGCACGCCGTATTCCGCCGCCAAGAACTTCTGGAAATTGATCGGGGAGTTGCACAGCCCGACCGACTTCACCCGGCTGTGCTTGGCAACCGCCTCCGTCACAATACCCGCCGGATTCGTAAAATTGAGCATCCATGCGTTCGGCGCCAGCTCCTCGATATCCCGGCAAATGTCGAGGATGACCGGCACGGTGCGCAGCGCCTTCATCATGCCGCCAGGTCCGGTCGTTTCCTGCCCGATCACATCATGCATGATCGGAATATGCTCATCCAGCTTCCGGGCGGCCAGCAGACCGACCCGCATCTGTGTCGTAACGAAATCCGCCCCTTCAATCGCCCGTCTCCGGTCCAGCGTCAGATGGACCTCGATCGGCAGCCCGGACTCCTTCACCATCCGCTTCGCCAGATTGCCGACGATATCCAGCTTATGCTTGCCCTCTTCAATGTCCACGAACCACAGCTCGCGAACCGGCATTTGATCATAATGACGGATAAAGCCCTCCACAATTTCCGGCGTGTAGGAGGAGCCTCCTCCGATCACCGCTATTTTCAAGCCCGACGAATGCTTCACGTCAAATCGCCTCCCATGATTGTTCCGTTCCCTAATATGGCCTCAGATTCCCTCATACGCTCTCTTCATCAAACACAAACGCTTTAAGCCTGACTTCCGTCTCCGGTTTAATCGTCCGCCCGTCCGCTTCCATCGCACACATCAACGCCCCTACAACCGGGTCAGATGTCAATCGGACACAGCGGGCGCCCGGGGCCCGTTCTGCCACCACCCGCTCGATGGCGCTGGTCAGTATCGAGCTGTTCGGACGATTCAGCACGCTGCCGATATACACGATGTCAAAGATCTCCTGCGTCATGTCCAGACGCCGAACAAGTGTACATACGGCGTTGGCCAGCTCTTCTCCTTCGCTGACCAGAATTCGCGTGGCCACCTCGTCGCCGGCCTCGGCCGCTTCGAATACGATTTTCACCAGACTCGGAGGAATCGAAATGTTGCCGTACAAGACATCCTCATACATCGGCTCCACCTCGTCATAGCCGAGATGCCGGAGCACCAGCGGCGTGAGCAGCGTCTTAGGCCCCCGCCCATCCCAGGCGCGAATGACCGAGCGAAATGCCAGCTGGGCAAAACCGGCCCCTCCGGCATAGCCGTCTCCGTAGACAAAGCCGAATCCTCCGTATTGAAACTCCTCGCCCGCCCGGTTTCGGGCCGCACTGTTAAATCCCGTACCGCAGATGATTGCCGCGCCGTATGGCCGGCTGGTGCCTGCCCGCATGCCGATGATCGTGTCGCAGGCGATCGCATGCCGCGCATAGCCAAGACGCGCTATCATCGGACGCAGAATGGCAAAGTCCGCTTCACGATCCGCGCCGGCGAGCCCAAAATACGCATAGCTGATCTCTTCCTGAGCCGCCCCGGCCGACCGCAGCGCTGCCTCACAGGCCGATTGAATGTTGCGCTCCGCCTCGCGAGTCGTCTGATGATTGCCGTTACCGGACATTCCCTTACCTACAATATTCCCATTCTCATCGCAGATGACCGCGTGCGTCTTGCTCCCCCCGGCATCCACTCCCAGATACAAACTCATCGTCTCACTCCTACCGCCGCCCTTGGGCTGCGTCATGTGGTGGTATACGTTTACCATACCGCTTGCAGGGCGGTTCCTTCTACCGCTATACCACCGGGGAGTGATACAATCTTACTGTTTATCAGGTGGAGACAATTGGGGACCGGGATAACCCCCTGCCCCCGTATAAGCGCGTTCACGAACCTCGCTCGGCGAAGCCCCGATATGCAGCTTGAACAGCCGGTTGAAATTGGACAGATTGCGAAAACCGCAGCTTTCAGCGATCTCGATAATTTTATGATCCGTTGTCTCCAGCAGATGAACGGCATGAGTCAGCCGAAGCTGGATCAAATAATGATGCGGCGACGTTCCGACTACCTGCTGGAACAGCGCGCTGAAGCGGGATGGGCTAAGATGCGTCAGATCGGCCAGCTCGCGCAGCGTCCACCCGTAGGCAAAATGTAGCTCCATCGTCCGCAGCACCTCCTTGAGCGCATGCATTCCGCGAACAGGAACCGGAACTCGCTGCTTCTCCTGAGCCGGTGCCGTGAGATGGCGATTCGCCAGGCTCAAGAAGCGGATCAGATCCGAACGAATCAGGCTCATAAAGGACGTCCCCTTGATGCGGTTCTCCTCCATCATCCGGCTGAACAGCAGCACCAGCTCGTCATATATCGGCGAGTCGGCATTCACGACATGCGGGAAACGCGTTCCCAAAGCACGAAACGGCAGCAGCAGATCCGGATCATATTTCAAATCGATAGCAAGCAGCGAAGGCTCGAACATCATCACGTCCATCACCAGGTTGTCCGTTTCGTAGGCCCGGTGAAGATCATTGCTGTTGATCAGAATAAGGTCGCCCTGTTTGAACGACAGCCTCATCCCATTGATCACAATATAGCCCGTGCCGCTGCGGATATAATTGAGCTCCAGCGCATGATGCCAGTGAAGGCGCTGAGCCCCGATGAAGATCCCTCTCGTGGTGGAGGCTGTGAACGGAAATGCAGCATGGGTAAATGCAATCTGGTCAGGCAAAATGCTTTGCGGGCGGTCCATTGCCGGCACCTCCTGGATTATGAATATTCACGAAACCATTCAATTACCCCCATCCTACCACGCGACTTCAAGAACCGCCACGGATAATAAATGCAATTTACCAGGCGCGATAGCACCTCTGCCGGGAAGCAGGCCTGCAACAAAAAGCAGGCCATGCCCCGCCGCATGACCTGCCTCTGAACAGCCTTGAGAATTTGACTTAACCTAAGATTCGGCGAGCGTCCCCCGCCATTAACCAATTCGCATGGACGCAGCGCTCTGCAGCGCTGCGACCTGCTCCGGAATATGGGCTACCTCACCGACTACGATCAGCGCCGGATTGCCCAGCTTCACCTGCGCAGCCACTTCCTGCATATCCTCCACGGTACACAGGAAGCTCCGCTGCAGGTGGGTCGTTCCCTGCTCAATGAAGGCAACCGGGGTCGCACCAGGCTTGCCATGAAGCAGCAGCTGCTCCCGGATGAACGGTATCTGCTTGACGCCCATATAGATCACAAGCGTATCCACACTGTGCGCCAGCAGATCCCACCGGACCGGCGTACCATCACCGTGACAGCGGCTGCCTGTCACACAGGCGAAGGATGCCGCCACACCGCGGTGGGTTAGCGGAATGCCCGCCGAAGCCGCCGAGCCGATGGCGGATGTAATTCCGGGGATGACCTCATGCGGAATGCCGTAGGCGGCAAGCGCCAGCACCTCTTCCCCGCCACGACCGAACACGAAGGGATCGCCGCCCTTGAGCCGGACCACCCGCTTGCCCTGCAGCCCATAACGGATGAGCAGCTTGTTGATCCCCTCCTGGGGCACCGCATGCTCCCCCGGGGCTTTGCCGCAGTATATGCGGATCGCCTCTGGCGGCGCATAGGACAGCAGCTCTTCATTGACCAGCCGGTCGTACAAGATCACGTCGGCCTCCTGTATACGTTTCAGCGCCTTCACGGTGATGAATTCCGGATCCCCCGGTCCCGCTCCAACGATACTGACCCTGCCTGTTGTCCGCATATGGCGCACCCCCTGTAATTGTCATTCATGAAGCTCCAGACCGTTCTGTTAAGCGCACGCGCGCGGCACCTGCATCCGGTCTAGAGGACGATATAGACCGAACCGCTTGTGCCGTCAATTTCCGTCCGGAAGGTCGTAATGCATCCGTCATCCGGCTCGTACACGCGCCCGCTGGCCAGGTCGATCTTCCAATCGTGCAGCGGGCAGTGCACCGCCGTTCCGCATACCATGCCCTCAGACAGCTTGCCGCCTTTATGCGGGCACCGGTTCTCCACCGCTTTTACGCTGCCGTCACTGAGCTTGAATAACGCAATTTCCGTATCCTCGATACGAAGCGTGCGCGCGCCTTTGGGATCGATATCCTCCAGATTCGCAACAAATATTTTGCTCATGACCTTCTACCTCCCAAGGTTTCACCGGCACCTGCTCCGGCTTCAGCCAGCGGCATGAAGTTCTTGCGCAGTTCCGGATTCTCGATGATTTCTTTCCACGGATCGGTTGTCCGGCTCAGCGTCTCCTCGATCCGGGATACGAGCGCCTGACGGTCTTCCTGCTTCTCGAGAGCCGCCTTGATGGCATCAAGCCCCACCCGTTCAAGCCAGACCGAAGTCCGCTCATTCCAGTTGGCCGTCTCGCGGTAGTACTGCAGGTAGGCTCCGGTCCATTCCATCACTTCTTCCTCGGTCTTCACCGTGCAGAGCAAGTCCGCTGCCCGGACCTTGACCCCGCCATTGCCGCCGACGTAGATTTCCCAGCCGCCGTCAATCGCAACCACACCGAGATCTTTAATCGTGGCTTCCGCACAGTTGCGCGGACAGCCCGATACCGCCAGCTTCACCTTCGCAGGGGTGTTGAGACGCTCGAATGCTTTCTCCAGCTCAATGCCCATCCCGATGGAGTCCTGCGTGCCGAATCGGCAGAAGGTCGAGCCCACGCAGGTCTTCACGGTCCGAAGGGTCTTGCCATAGGCGTGGCCTGACGGCATGTCGAGCTCCTCCCAAATCTTCGGCAGGTCCTCCTTCTTCACCCCGAGCAGGTCCAGCCGCTGTCCGCCTGTGAACTTCACCATCGGCACATTGTATTTCTCCGCTACCGCCGCGATCTTCTTCAGATCAGCCGGTGAGGTTACGCCCCCGTACACCCGCGGCACAACCGAATACGTCCCATCCTTCTGAATATTGGCGTGGTACCGTTCGTTCGTGAACCGCGACTCCTTCTCGTCAGCGTACTCTGCTGGCCACAGCATGCCCAAATAGTAGTTGAGCGCAGGGCGGCATTTCGAGCAGCCTTCGGGCTCGCTCCAGCCCAGAACGTTCATCGTCTCCTTGACACTGAGCAGGCGAAGCTCCTTGATGCTGGATACAATCTCATCCCGGCTCAGTGACGTGCAGCCGCAGATGCCCTCCTTGACCGGCTCACCGGCCATATCCCCGCCGTAGAGCTGAAGCAGCCCTTCCACCTCCGGTCTGCAGCCGCCGCAGGAGGCCGACGCCTTAGTGCAGCCCTTGATCTTTCCTACCGTGTGATTGCCGTCGGCAATCGCCTCGACGATGCGCCCTTTCGTCACACCGTTGCAGCCGCATATAATCTCATCCTCCGAGCAGGACTCAAGCCGGGCGAGCGGCGACAGCGAGGACTGTCCGGTCTGGTAGCCGAGCAGCAGCTCCTTCTCCCGTCCCGCAACAGATTCGCCGCTCTTGATCAGGGAGAATAAGGATGCACCGTCTGACGTATCCCCGAACAAGACGGCGCCGATCAGCCTGTCGTCCTTGAGCACGATCTTTTTATATACACCGTCAATGTCATCCTGATACCGCAGCGAGCGGGTGCCCTCCGCATCATTGAACATCCCGGCAGAGAACACATCCACACCCGATACCTTGAGCTTGGTCGAAGTGACCGAGCCCGCGTATCCGTCTGTGTCCACGCCGGCCAGGCGTTTGGCCAGCACAGCCCCTTGCTCATACAGCGGCGCGACTAGCCCGTAGGCAATCCCCCGATGCTCTGCACACTCCCCGACCGCATACACGCCCGGAGCGCTTGTCTGCAGGTAATCATCCACGATAATGCCGCGGTTGACCTGAAGCCCGGCCGATTTAGCCAATTCCACATTCGGCAGAATGCCAACGGCCATCACCACCAGATCGGCCTCCAGCCTGCTCCCGTCCGCGAACTCCAGCCCCTCAGCCCGGCGCCTGCCGATAATCGCAGCCGTCTGCTTCTCCATCAGGAAGTTCATGCCTTGTTCTTCCAGCTCGCGGCGCAGCATTTCGGAAGCCGGGGCATCCAGCTGGCGATCCATCAAGTGCTTGCCAAGATGGACCACCGTGACGTCCATGCCCAAGTTCAGCAGGCCCCGCGCCGCCTCCAGTCCGAGCAATCCGCCGCCGATGACCGCCGCCTTCTTGTATGACTTTGCCGCCTCGATCATTTTGTTGCAGTCATGGATGTCCCGAAAACCAATCACGCCTTCCTTCCGGGCGCCCGGGATGGGAAGGATGAACGGATTCGAGCCCGTTGCGATAATGAGCGCATCATACGAGGCCTCGACACCGGATTCAGAGATGACCTTGCGGTTGTCCGTATCAATCCGGACAGCGGCATCTCCTTTATATAACTGAATGCCGTTCGATTCGTACCAATCCAGATCATTGATTATGATCTCCTTCATATCCGTGCCGCCCGCCAGAACCTTGGAGAGCATAATCCGGTTATAATTCGGATAAGGTTCCGCGCCAAATACCGTCATCTCATACGCTCCGGGCGACAGCTTCAGCACATGCTCAATCGTTCTTACGCCCGCCATCCCGTTGCCAACCAGCACTAACTTCTTAGGTTCGTTCATCGCAGGTTCTCTCCTTTTCGGCTATGTTCAGGGGTGAAAAACAACAGAAAAAGCCCGCATTCGCCAAGAAAAAAGATCCATCATCTCTCTTCTGATCTGGCGAAGGCAGGCTTCGTTGCCGCTTCTACCCGGACACACCGTTGTATCCGTGAACAATGTTTTTATGGTTTTATTGCTCTTAACTATATAAGACGCCGGTTTTCATGTCAATATACATTACATAATTTTCGAGATAAAAAAATTTTTTCTATCCTTGCGTAATCTTTTATTACCTATCACCCGGGATTGGAAATTCGCTACAGCCGCAGCGTTTTTCCTAATCGACCGAACTGCAAACTGCGATGGAACCATCGTTTTTCTTGATGCTGCAGGGAAATTACCCTCTTTATGAAAAAATGAAAATAAGTTATCATCTGGAGTACACTGGGATTGAAACTTAAACGTCCCGTGAAACAAGCCTTGATTTATATGTTATATTAATTGACATGTACGATTGCAACTGATGATAATCAGCTTCTCAATGAGGGGGGATTTCTTTCGATGCGCTGCTTACTCCTTATTCATGAACAGGGCTCCGCTGCCGCCGGGCAGGAACAGACCTCGATCGAATCCACTGCGGTGGCCGAGGAGAGCCTGAACGAGTGTGGATACCAAGTATATACCGCCTGTTCCGCAGCGGATGTCCCCCGCTGTATTCACGACATCGATGCCGCGGTCGTCCATCTGCCTATGGCTAGGCTTAACACCTGGCACAGGACATTGAATGAGTGGAAGTCCATGCCGCTGCTGTGGTGGTGCAGCCCGTACGCCGCAACGGCATCAGCAGCCGCATGCGAGGACGATGTTCCAATCGATGGCATTATGACGCCTACCATGAGCCCCGCCGAGCTTCACTGGGCGCTGCATATTGGAGCGAAGCAGTTCTTCGACCGGCAGCAGTGGGATGCGGAAAGACGGCAGCTGCGAGCCCAGCTTGAAGAGCGAAAATGGATTGACATGGCCAAAGGCATTCTATGCGACATTAACCGGATATCCGAGGCGGAGGCCTATGATCTGCTGCGGCGTAGAGCCATGAATGAGCGCAAGCGGATTGTCGATGTGGCGACTTCCATTGTTAAGGCTCATCAGCACCTGATGGCGTGACGTCCTATGTGACAAGACTCCCTGCCCAGCGAGGCCAACAGGCCAAGAGATCCACCGATCGGCCGCTTCCTCGTCGTAGCGGGAGAGAACGTGATTGACGAAACGGAGGTCCTGATGATGACGATGATCGATATATTGAAAGAGGTCGGCAGAGGCAAGCGGGGCGCCCGTGATCTGAATTACAGCGAAGCTCTTGCCGCAGCCGAGTCGATAATAGATGGAACAGCAACTCCCGCCCAGATCGGAGCGTTCTTCGTTGCGGAACGCATGAAGATGGAGAGTGCCGAGGAATTGGAGGCGTTCGTGCACGTGCTGCGGGAGCGGACATACCGCTCATCGGCTCATGCGGGCCTGGACTGCGCGGGTCCGTATGACGGGCGAAAATCATCTTTTTACGCCACCTTCCCCACCGCGTTTCTGCTTGCCGCGGCCGGTGTACCTGTAACGCTGCACGGGATGGCCTCTCTGCCTCCTAAATGGGGCGTAACCCTGATGGATCTGCTACGACAGAAGGGCATCGACTCGGCAAGCGTCCTGCCCGACCATGCCCTGATGGCAGCCAAACAGAGCGGCGTGCTGCTGGTCGATGCCGAGCAGTGGTGTCCGCCGCTGCAAGCGCTCCGGCCTCTCCGGGAGGAGCTTGGCATGCGAACGATTCTGAATACCGCAGAGAAGCTGCTGGATTACAGTCACGCTGATTATATCGTGTATGGCGTATTTCACAGCACCGTGTTCGACCGGATGGGCCAGCTGATGGAGACGCTCAAATACCGTAAAGCGCTCATCGTGCAGGGTACAGAGGGATCAGAGGATCTGTTCATCCACCGGGCGACCCGCGTCCATCTGATCCAGGACGGGGAATCGCACATGCATATGATTGATCCGGAGACCTTCGGCCTGGAGGCCACTCCCCCCGACAAGGACTGGACCGCAGCCGAGCAGCTGAAGACCGCCGAGGAAGTGCTGCAAGGCCAGGCGCACATCGCCTTCACCAATCAGGTGCTGCTGAATGCGGCGGTTCGGCTCCACCTGTGCGGCAGCGCCGATTCAATCGAGGAAGGGATCTATACATGCAAGTCCCTGCTCGAGCGCGGCGCCGCCTGGAACAGATATGAATGCTGGCACCAGGCCTTGCGCGCCAGCGCGAGCTCAAGCTCTAGTTCCGGCTCCAGTCAGTCGCCGGGCTCTATCCCCTCTGCACGCTGATCGTAAGAGCATAACAACAAGGACCTTGTCCGCTCACGGGAATCCATCTCCCATAAGCGGCAAGGTCCTTTTTCTTTTCCCCGCTTGGTTACAACGGCCCGGGGCACCGGATCACCTCGCTTGACCGCGAGCAGACGCAGTGCGATCCTCACAGCCGCCGCGCGCCGGATGATTAACGGGATAGCTCCACCGTCCAGCCGAACGGATCTTCCATCGTTCCGCGCTGAATGCCCGTAATCGTATCATACACCCGCTTGGACAGCTCGCCGGTTGTTCCCCCGTGAATGACCATCTTATTCCCCTGCCATTCCAAAGCGCCAATCGGTGAGATTACAGCTGCCGTGCCGGTGCCAAACGCTTCAATCAGCTGGCCGCTGCGATGGGCTTCCGCAATTTCGTCGATGGACAGCGCCCGCTCCTCGACCGGAATGTTCCAGTGGCGCAGCAGCTCCAGCACCGAATTCCGCGTCACCCCGTTCAGGATACTTCCGTTCAGCGCCGGGGTCACAACGGTATCCCCCAGCTTGAAGAAGACGTTCATGCTCCCGACCTCTTCGATATATTTGCGATGAACCCCGTCCAGCCACAGCACCTGCGAATACCCTTTCTCATGGGCTTCCTCCTGTGCCTTCAAGCCGGCCGCGTAGTTTCCTGCCGTCTTGGCATGCCCCACGCCGCCGGTTACGGCCCGGACATAATTCGGCTCCACATAGATGCTGACCGGGTTAATGCCCTCTTGATAATAGGAGCCAACGACGGACAGAATGATCATGAACTTATACTGACGCGATGGGGCAACCCCCAGCAGCGGTTCGGTTGCAAACACGAACGGACGAATATACAGCGACGTTCCCGGCTCGGAAGGAATCCAGTCGCGGTCAATCAGCACGAGCTCCGAAATCGCCTGCATAACCAGCTCTTCATCCAGCGCCGGGATGCTTAGACGATGATTGGACAGGTTCAAACGCTCGATATTTTTGTTGGGACGAAACAGAAGCGTTCGCTGATCCTCCGTCAGGTAGGCCTTCAGCCCTTCAAATACGGTCTGGCCATAATGGAAAACCTTGGCCGCCGGATCCAGCTCAATCGGCTGATACGGCACGATGCGCGGGTCATGCCAGCCCTTGCCCTCATCATAATCAAGCATGAACATATGATCGGTAAATACCGTCCCGAACTCCAGGCGCTCGCCCGAAGGCTTCGGCTTCTTGTTGGTTGTCGGCTCGATTGCAATTGTATGAACCATTGTTATCCATCTCCTCTTAGAACAGTGCTATCGGCTTATATGCCTTCATGTTCTAGTTATTTATTGAATCATGCCAAACGATACTCGTTCCTAATAAGTATCTGGCCTATAACCCTCCAGCTGCACCAAAAAACTCCGCCCCACAAGGGACGGAGTTCAATCCGCGGTACCACCCAACTTCGCACCGTTCCCGGCGCGCGCCTCAACACCGCATGAAGCCTGCATCATTCGCAAGACTCCTAAGCGGATGCTTCCCGATACATAACGGCGGGATTCCGGATGCGCCTACACAGCTTATGTAACCTTCAGCGCACCTGCTCCGAGGCGACGGCCATCTCTATCGCCGCTGACTGCTTCGCACCTGCCAGCAGTTCTCTGAACCAGCTCCAACGATATCGGCTTCCTCATCAGTGCATTTCAAATTTTTATTAGTCTATCCCAACTATCGGCTTCCGTCAAGAGGCGCCAGACCGTCTTATACGCAGTCCCCGCCTGATTCCGTGTCACCGGGGCGTTTATCTGTTGCTGCTGAACCGGAAGACCAGCATGTCTCCTTTTTTCGGGTGAACGCCTTTGCCCTCGGTGTATTTCCCGCCGGTATACGTATCCAGCGTTCTCCGCCAGAAAATCTGGCTTGTCATATTCCGCTCGCTCGAATTCGTCTGAAGCTCCCAGCCGCCTTGAAGCTGGTTGAATAATTGCACCGCTGCCTTCTGAGCGACACCCTGCCGCCGATAAGCGCGCAGCACAAAGTAATCGTTCAGATGATACTTTGTGTTCGGGGAGGATGCCTCCGACTCATCAGTCACAAGCGCGAATCCCGCTGCGCTGCCGTCCACTGTGATCAGGTATGGAAAGAGATCGGATGGCTGCTCCCACCAGTTCTCATGCCGTTCGCTCAACTCACTCAGCGTTCTTACGCCGGCATCTTCATCAAAGATACCGTACGGATTAGGTCGGGTTCCCCATATCTCAGACATGTCATGCAAGTACAGCGGATACAAGTTATGAATGATAAATGACTGTTCCTTCGGGCATAAACGCACTTCAATATTCACGGATTATCCCCTCCCTAATTGGAATATGAATGCGCACACATTGATCCGGGCGCACAGCTAAGTATGTCTAGGATAACATAATTCCGGCCTCAAGAGGTTTACAGTGATGTAAATTTGTTGACGCTTGCTGTTAAATATTTACGACAATTTGGATATTCGGCAGATAGGTCTGCACATCCGCCAGCGCTCTCTCCAGCCGATCGTCTCATAAATAAACGTGCCCGCAGATCGAACTTGAAATCCGCCGCTGATGTTCTTACTATACTTTACATATCCGGCCTTGACTATGACAGTTGCAACATTCCTCCAGCCGAACGTTCGGTATAATTGCCCGATATTCATTATATGCCATGACGGCTTATCCTAAGTAATGACGCTAAGGCGGCGGAGAATGCGATATAATAGACGTTCAAAGCTGTTTCCATATCACTTATTAAAGGGGCTGATCATGGGATGATTTATCGTTCGAAAGTAGACCGGTTTTATAAAAGATTTCTTATGATCATCATACTGATCCTGGCGCTCGCAACCTTCTGGCCGCTATTTCTTGAGGGGGGCAATATACTGGAGGTCATTGTCGTTCTGAGCTGCATATTCGGGGCGATAACAGCCTTTCTGTTGTGGTGCACCTTGTCCATTAAATATGTATTTCGTCAAGAGGATTTACTTGTGAGCGGAGGTCCGTTTCGAAGCCGAATTCCTTATCAGAGCATCACTAAGACTGCGCCGACAACAGCCATCTATACCGGTTATCGGGTGATGTCCGCGCGCGAGGGGCTTGAGATCTTCTATACGACAGCGGCGTTTGGGAGTGTGAAGATTTCGCCGGAGGAGCCGGAGAGGTTTATCGATGAATTGAAGAAAAGATGTCCGCATATGCAGGTCGAGGCGTAGGCCATCCCTACGCCCTGATCTGTTCAGGTCCCCGGGTCCAGCGTCCCTTGCAGAAAGACATGCATCGCTTGGCGATACAGCTCGAGTGTATCTTTCACCTGGGTGCGCCGGGACATCTCGCCAAGGCCCATCATCAGGGCACCAAGAATGACGGCGAGCATCCGCGCATCATGCTGCTGGATCTGCCCGTCTGCCATGGCCGCCTGCAAAATTTCCTGATAGAAGGTAATCTGCGCCGTATAGAACTCCGTCACCTTGTCTTGTACTTCACTGTTGTCCCACTCGCTACTGAGAAACTCGTCCATCGCTTTGGTCAGCGGATGGTTCAGGTCATTCTTCACAATATGTTCAGCCAGACCCTGGAGCTTCTCGGTAATGGTGAACCAGGTGGATTCCCTCTCTCTCCATTGCTCCAGCCAATCCCGGTCCCATTCATCCAGCAGATATTGAAATAGTCCTTCCTTGCTGCCGAAGTGATAGTAGATGTTGCCTTTGCTCTTGCCCGTGGCCGCTGCGATGTCCTCGATGGAGGTTCCCTTGTAGCCCTTCTGGGCAAATAAATGTTTGGCTGCTTCAGCTACCTGTTTCTTCGTTTGTTCCCCTTGCTCCTTTTTTCGATTCACGAATTTGCTCCCTTCATTATCTCTCCTTCGTGCTTTTCGCTGGATTAACCGCCCGGGGCGCATGCGCGCCCCGACATCAACAAGCCCGCTTATCTTGCCGTATCGGCTGGCCGCTCCACCGGTTTGTGAATCCAGCGCAGGCTGAACATCCAGCCCACCAGGGCGATGAGACTGCCGAGCAGGAACGGAGAGTTGATCTCGATATCGAACAGGGCTCCTGCCAGAATCGGGCCGCCGATATTCCCCAGACTGGTATAGGACGCATTCAGCCCGGCGACAAGCCCTTGCTCATTCCCCGCTATCCTGGAAAAATACGTGCTGATGGCCGGACGTACGAAGTCGACCGCCAGGAAAACGATCGTCACGGATACGAGCATCATCCAATATTGCGCGGAGAAAATCGTGGTTACCATGAATATGGCCATCAATAACAGGCAATATACCGTCAGCCTCTTCTCCCCGATCCAATGGATCAATCGCCCAAACAGGGTGAGCTGCATCACCGCGCCAACGATAGCGCCAACCGCGATCAGCCACGCAATTTGGCCAGGGGTATACCCGTATTTATGATCTACGAAAAGTCCCAGCACCGTCTCAAACTGTGATAGTCCGAGCGAAATGATCAGGATGATCAACAGCCCGGTAAAATAAGGCGTACGATAAGACCCCATCAGCTGCACGAGCTGGGACTCCTTCTGTTCCTCCCGGTTCTGTGCGGCAAGTCGCGTGCTCTTGTCCAGCGATTCCGGCAGAATCAGCATAGACACGAGACCGGACAAGGCTGCAGCTCCCGCCGCTGCAAAGAAAGGCACCCGCAGACCATACTCGGCAAGAAAGCCGCCGATGGCCGGCCCGATGATAAAACCGGTCGAGATCGCCGCATTGATCCAGCCCATGCCCATGCCGCGATCCTCCTCTGTCGTAATATCGACTACATAAGCCATGACAGCAGGCATGATAAAGGCGACGGATACGCCGCCGAGCATTCTTGCGATAAAGAGCAGCAGCGCATTCGTTGCCAGACCGAAGAGCAGTTCGGATAACGCAAATATGAACAGGCCGGCAACGATGATCCATTTACGCCCATAACGATCTGACCAGCTTCCCGCATACGGGGCCACCAGAAATTGAGTTAACGAAAATACAGCCACGAGAAAACCGACCATCGTTCCGGAAATACCCAGCACATTCATATAGGTTGGCATGATCGGAATGACCAGACCGACACCTACAAATCCTATAAATATATTAAACATGAGCAATAAAATCGCTCCGTTGTTTCTGGTTGCCAATGCTTTCATCTCTCGCTCCCCCAGGTTCATCTCTTGTGTATTCATTCATTTATACCGAACGTTCAGTATATATTATCGCCGGGCTTGCTCGATTGTCAATGTGATTTTTCGAGCGCCTTGCTTTGAAGAACAGGGGGATGAATATGGAACTGGATGAGGTGTGCCTTTTTCGCAGTTTTTTTGTTATAATGGCTCGAACGAACATGACATCATCTCACAGATTTGTAAATAGAGAGAACGGAGGGGAGACGATGAGAAAAGAGCGCATTGAGGAAGTGACCTTGCTGCGGGCAATGGCTTTCATGGCGATCACAATGCAGCATTGCATTGCAGAATATATATATAGACCGGACATCGCGCAGCCGGATGCGGTCATGCTGGGCATGCTGTTTCACTTCACCCGGTTTGGCACGCCGACCTTCGTGTTTCTGTCCGGGCTGATCCTGTTCTATAACTACGCGGAGAAGCTGAATTATCTAACGTACGTGCGGAAGCGGGCAACCGATATTCTGGTACCGTTCCTGACGTGGACCGTCATTTATTGGGTGTCCGTCAGCATCATATCCGGCCATTCGTTCACCGCAGCCGGCACGTGGACCACGCTTGTCCGTCAGCTGGTAGAGCCAAGCTATGGCTATCATCTGTGGTTCATCCTGATGATCTTCCAGTTTTACCTGCTGCTGCCGCTGCTGCTGAGACTGGCCAAGCCTGTGCACAGCTTCATTCAGCGGGAGCCTGAGCAGGCATTCCGGCGCACTCTTATGCTGGTGGCAGGTGCGGCTATCGTATACGGGGCACTGACCTGGTTTTCCTATTACCGGGCCGGCGCCAGCGCTGCCGCCATCGGGGGTTTCTGGGAATGGCTGATGGTCCATCGGTCCAAATGGTTTGTGTTCTATTTCTTCTATTTTCTGCTCGGAGCGGTGTGCGCGTACGGACTGGACCGGTTTCGCCGGGTTGCCGTCAGCAGTCTGCTGGCAAGCGGACTGGCGTTCATTCTCCTGTACATCTGGGCGGGATATGAGCTGCTGGGGATATCGACAACGAGCATGATGCTGGGGGCCTCTACTTACCTGCGGCCGACCATCTTCCTGCTCATTGTCGCCCAGTTGATGGCTGTCTATGGCCTGGCCGTCATCATCGACCGGCATGGCGGGATGATGAAGCGGTTCATGCTGTTCGTCGGCCGCCATTCATTCGGCGGATTCCTCGCCCATGCGTTTGTGCTGATGCTGGTCTCCGGGGTCACCCGGCCGATGCAGCTGGAGGGCTCGCATCTGATCGCGACCCTCATCACCTTCCTGATCGTTGCCGCAGGCTCGATTGGCATCGCCAAATTGGCCAGCCTGCTGCCGTTCGGTTCACTGCTGATCGGCGCGCAGGGAAGGAAGAAGAAGAGCCCCGGCAGCAATGGCAAGCCGCCTTATCGCCAGGAGCAGACCGGAGCCCCATTATAGTAAGGATTCGCCCGAAACATTAAACAATGTCGCGGTCAGCATTGCGCTGACCGCGACATTGTTGTATATATCCCAAATCCGCTGTTGGCTAACCTGATCGGGATGGTGCACAGCTTCTTCCCCGTATCCTTATATCATGCCGGCGCATGCGGATGCACATGCATCGTTACTTATGCAAGGCTTGCTTCAATGCTGTCTTGTATTCATTCACAGCACGCTGACTGATCTCGGCGCCGGGAACATACTCCTCGAAGCCATGAAAACACCCCGGGTAGAGATGGAATTCCGTAGGCACTCCTGCCTCGGCCAACCTGGTCACATACTCGATCGTTTCGTCGCGAAACGGGTCCAGATCGCCAACGCAGATATACGTTGGAGGAAGACCGGACAAGTCGGTTGCGCGAGCCGGGGCCGCATAGGGAGAGATCGCTCCGTCTTCGCGTTCCCCTAAATACAACGACCAGGCCAGTTCTGTCTTGGCCTTGCTCCATACCCGGTCGTCCGTGATCGTCTGGCTGGACGGGGTAACCATCCGATCATCGATCATCGGATATAGAGGCATCTGGAACATGATCGCAGGCCCCTGCCGATCTCTGGCCAGGAGGGAGAGCGCAGCGGTCAATCCGCCGCCGGCGCTCGGGCCCATCACAGCAATTCGGGAGTTGTCACCTCCCAGTTGTTCGGCATGGTCCGCGAACCACTTCAGCGCGGCATAGCAATCCTCCAGCGGTGCCGGATACGGATGCTCAGGCGCTAGCCGATAATCTACTGACACGATGATGCATTCGAGCTCGGATACCATCTGCTTCATAGCGGGATCCATCATATCAGCGGATCCGAGGATATATCCGCCGCCATGAATATAGAGAAGGCCCGGAAGCGCGCCCTTCTTCTCTCGCGGCTCGTAAATTTTGATCCGGACGTCCGGACCGTCCGCCACGCATGGAATATACCGTTCCGAGGTCAGAACCCCCTCATGCACAGGCAGCGTCGCCGCCATGGCCGCAGCAAATTGCTGCATCTCCATTCTTTTCTCCTCCAGGTTCTCCCTCGTGTAGATAACTTCCGGCAAACCAGCAAACATCGACTTCAGTTCAGGATGCAGTCTATCTTCCATGTTCCAAGCCACCTTTGTCACAGAGAGTTGCACATCATTGTTCAACATCAGGCCGGCTGTTGCGCCAAGCCGTTTGTCCCAGCAAATCACGCATCGTCGCCATATACTCTTCTTCCGAGCGGGTCCACCTCAGTCTCGCCGTTTCCTCCGCATCCGGCCCTGCAAGGTAGCGCAGCCGAATGGACGGATCACAGGCAGCGGCATACACCTGATCCGCAACCTGGTTCTCGTCCGCATTATCAAACGGATAGTTCATCATCGTATTCATCATATAATCATAATAAGGCTTATACGCGGGCGGGACCGACACACCTTCGGTCGCAGCCATCGTATTCGCAGCAAAGTTTGTCGTGCGCATCGCGCCCGGCTCCACAAGCTTAATCTTGATATTTTGCGATTCCAGTTCGTAGGACAGAGATTCAGTCAGCCCTTCAACCGCATGCTTGGTAGACACATAAATCGACAACAGCGGATTGGATGTGAAGCCGACATTCGAGGTGACGTTAACGATCGTTCCACCCCCTTGTTCACGAAAATAGGGCGTAATCGCCTGGATGACATTCATGACGCCGAAGACATTCGTATCGTAAACGCTGCGCACCACCTCCATCGGTGTTGCTTCGAATATCGACAGGACACTGACACCGGCGTTATTCACGACCGCATCAATCCGGCCGAACCTCTCCACACCTGCCTGGATCGCAGCTTTAATCGTCGCCGGCTTCGTCACATCCAGCTCGTAGACGGCAATCCGCTCCGGGTAGATCTCCGCCAGCCTTTGATCCGGCTTGCGCATGGTCGCAATGACATTCCATCCTTCTCGGGCAAATTTCTGTGCTGCCGTATAACCAAGCCCGGTGGAGCTGCCTGTAATCAATACTGTTTTGGTCACGGGTAAACCCTCCTCTTCCTCAGTTCAGATTTCTCTCTAAGCTTACCGGGTTACAGTTGCTCGAAGTCAAATGCATACCCTGATGCCTGTAACGGCGGGAGGAGATTGGACGGAAAGCAAGCGCGGACTGTACAATAAGATTAGAGTACCTCTAAGCACACAAAGGCGGTGACGATAGCTTATGGCTTTTACGATGAAGGAAGTTGTGGAAAGAACCGGCATTTCCCCGTATACACTCCGTTTCTATGAGAAAGAAGGCGTACTGCCCGCTGTTGACCGGGACGCTAACGGCGTTCGCAAATTCAGCGACCACTACGTCGATTGTGTTGAGATGGTTCAAGCCCTTCGTTCGACAGGACTGCCTCTGGCCGAGATCAAAGAGTATGCCGAGCTGTACAAAAGCGGAAATCGGACACTGCCTCTAAGAAAAATGATGCTCCTCAGCCAGAAGAACAAAGTGGAGGATCAAATCAGCAGGCTCATGAAAGCGCTGGAGAAGCTGAATTACAAATTAGCGTTAATTGATGCCCAAGAGAATAGATTCGAGAGACTGCCTTGAGGATGGGATGCGGTTCATTCACACTGGCTGTATAATCCCATACGTTGCTCTATACTAAACAACGCCCCGATCACTCCTGCTCAGGCAGAAAGGATTGGGGCGTTGTTCGTCACTGGACGACGGTGTACAATTTATCGGACGATATCCCTCTAATGCGTCGATCGGGCTCGGGAGCTATTCCCTCTCTCGCTGATTCAGACGATCCAGCTTCCTTGAAATTTCTTGTTGAACCTTCAGTATATTATGCAGAGCAATCAGAATGACGCCCAGCATAACAAACGTGACAATCTCCCCCGTGAACACCGCGATGCCGCCTAGGATAACGACATACAGTATATATACAATGTCCTTCATATTCCCTCCAATTGCGATATCGGCTTGAAATTCAAGCCACCCTCACTACGATTTGAATCCGTCGATCACACCGGCAATAAAACCCAAGACCGGAACAAGCACATTTAAACTAACGATGAAAATGCCCGTGTACTTCTCCAGCCTCTTGTTTCCTCGGTTTCCATACATGATTAGCCCTACTCCTAACAGCATCGACAGGATATAGACTAAAAAATAATGCACGTCGTCGTCCCCTCACTTATTGCTGAATACACTCGGCCATCGTTCGCCTTCAGTAGCATCTCTATGTAATGATTCAGTTATATTTTACCTCAAAACCCACTTCATAGGTTGTTCAATTGTTATTCTCAACAAAAAAATCCGCTATTTCTAGCGGATTTTCTCGTAATTCCGATGATTTCCCCGATCACTGCGCCTTCTTGATCTGCTTGCTGCGCAGCTGCCCGCAGGCGGCATCAATATCGGTACCGTGCTCCAGACGCACGCTGCAGCTGATCCCCTGCTTCTTGAGCGTATCGTAGAAAGCGGTGATGGTCTCCTTGGAGCTGCGCTGATACTGGCTGTGCTCATCGACCGGATTGTACGGGATGAGGTTGACGTTAGCCAGATGCCGCCGCTCACCTACAAGCTCGGCCAGTTCTAGCGCATGCTCCGGCTGATCGTTGACATCCTTGAGCAGGATGTACTCCAGCGTGATGCGCCGATTCGTTTTATCCAGATAGTAATCAATGGCGGTCATCAGCTTCTCGATCGGAATGGCTTTATTAATCTTCATAATGCGAGTACGCAGTTCATTGTTCGGAGCGTGCAGCGAAATCGCCAGATTCACGTTCAGATCGCTGTCGGCAAACTCCACGATTTTATCCGCCAGGCCGCTGGTCGAGACTGTGATGTGGCGCGGGCCGATCGCCAGCCCCTTATGATCTTTAATGACGCGAATGAAATTCGCCATGTGCACATAATTGTCAAACGGCTCGCCGATGCCCATCACAACGATGTGGCTGACCTTCTCGCCCTTGCCGACTTGATCCAGATGATGCTGAACCTGCATCACCTGCTCCACAATCTCACCCGAGGTCAGGTCCCTGCTCTTCTTCAACAGGCCGCTGGCGCAGAAGCTGCACCCGATGTTGCAGCCTACCTGGGTCGTCACACAGACGGACAAGCCGAATTTATGCCGCATCAGCACGGTCTCAATCAGATTTCCGTCCACCAATTGGAACAGAAACTTGACGGTTCCGTCGAGCGCCTCCTGCTTCGTATGCTCCTTCAAGGTCATAATCTCATAATGATCCTCAAGCAGCTTCACGCAGTCCTCCCGCACCTCGGTCATATCGGAAAAAGCCGACACCCGTTTGCGATAGAGCTGCTCCCATACCTGCCCTGCCCGGAACTTCCGATGTCCCCGTTCACCGAGCCAGTCCGTTAACTGTTCAAA
This sequence comes from Paenibacillus sp. FSL M8-0334, assembly GCF_038000405.1. NCBI lineage: Bacteria > Bacillati > Bacillota > Bacilli > Caryophanales > Paenibacillaceae > Paenibacillus > Paenibacillus sp. FSL M8-0334. Next base: position 2,562,060 of record NZ_JBBOCH010000001.1, on the reverse strand, counting down.
AGTTAATCCATAAATGGATGGTTTGTTCATTGATCTTCCTCTTTCTATTCATGAAGCACGATGCATGATGGCGCGTGCCTTGGTTTTTAACATCCGCTCTTTATTGTCCCAAAATTTCCGCATAAACACAAGGGGAGTTCCTGGCATGCGCCAATGCCGCTAGGATGTCTGCTCTCTGGCGAGTAACGGCCGCGGCACGGTGGATGCTCGAAGAACATCCCTGCCGTATCGGACGCAGATGCACGGACGCAGCGACCCGTTCCGCAGTCCTTACATCGGTATGCAACCGCGGGCAACACGCCCCCGACCGGCCTTATGCATATCGATATGTTTCATAAATTATGCGTGGAAAAGAAAATAAAGGAATAAACACTCCAACCTGTGGTAAAAATACACCTGATATCTACCATGCCAGAATCGGGGTGATCAGGTTGCTGTCTACCGTAATGTTCTATATTCCGAAATGGAGTGTTTTTGTACAATCTACCCTCGTTATCCTCATCCCCATCTTGTTTGTATGGGTCTCGAGAAGATTGCGAGACTCCATTCGGTCCGTGTTCTCCCTTCATTTAGACAAGAGCAAGAATGTTAAGCGGGAATCAAGTCTATCCGAAATTTCGGGAACAGGGCAATACGACCAAGATCTGCAAATGCTTCAAGAAAGCATGGCGCATAATGCAGATGTCCATTTTCGCGAATTCACCATCAGAGGAACCTCCTGCCGGGCCGTCGTTGTCTATGTGGAAGGATTAGCGAACAGCAACCTGATTGACAGCCATCTGATCGCTCCATTAATGAGAGAAGGAGTCCCCGAGGCAGACCGGGAGGATTTCGAGCAGTCCAGCGAGTCAATCCAAGCTTATTTAGAAAGCCACCTCCTCACCGTCAGTCATCTTCGATGGGGTGAGAAGCTACAACCGTTCGTGCAGGGAGTACTGAACGGAAGCTCAGGCTTGCTGATTGAGGGTATGAAGGGATTCTTCCTCGTCGGAATGGCCAAAGGAAAAAGTCGAAACGTGGAGGACCCTATTTCAGAAGCGCTCCTTCGCGGCCCACGCATCGGATTCACGGAAAGAATTGGCGAGAACATGGGGCTGCTCCGTATGCATGGCAAGGATGAAGGAATGGTAATGAAGAAGTACGAGGTGGGCACCCGCGTTAAGAAGGAGCTTGTTCTCATCTATATGAAGGATATTGCCAACCAGGAGCTGATCAACGAGATTGATTCGCGGATACGCAGAATGGCCATCGATGACCCTATGGATTCAGGGTATATCGAACAGCTGATAGAGGACAGCACGCTAAGCCCGTTTCAGCAACTGCAAAATACGGAGAGACCGGACAGAGTTATCGGGGCTATTCTCGAAGGCAGAGCCGCTATTTTGCTGGACGGGACGCCGTTTGCCTTAATCATGCCCGTTACGTTCAGCATGCTATTGCAATCCCCGGAGGATTATTATGAACGATGGATCTCAGGCTCCTTCGTTCGACTCTTGAGGTTTTCTGCCGCATTCCTGGCCTTATGGGCCCCGTCGCTGTACATTTCGTTCATATCGTATCACTCCGGTATGATACCAACCAGCCTTGCGCTGTCCATCGTCGAGTCTAGACAAGGGCTGCCTTTCCCGTCCATTATCGAGGCCTTCATTATGGAGCTGTCGATAGAGATTCTTCGTGAGGCCGGGATCCGCCTGCCTAAGCCGATCGGCCCCGCCATGGGTATCGTCGGGGGTCTTATCATTGGCGATGCGGCTGTCAATGCCGGGATCGTAAGTCCGTTTCTGATCATTGTCGTAGCGGTAACGGCGATATCCTCTTTCACCATCCCTGTATACAGTGCGGGTATCACGCTTCGCATTCTCCGTTTTACCGCTATGATCTTTGCAGGCATATTCGGGTTGTATGGTGTGATCATGTTTTTCCTCCTGATCTGCTCTCACTTGGTGAAACTGAGGAGCTTTGGCATCCCATATCTAAGTCCATTGGTGCCGTATCGTTTTCGGGACTGGAAGGATTATGTTATCCGCTCCCCTTTGAAAATCTTAAAACAGCGCCCAGCCATGCTTAATCCCCGTGATAAGGATCGCAGGACGAACTGAGTAGAAAGAGGTTTGCTTCTATGGTCAGCACAACGAACAAACATACAGATCAAATCACCACTGCACAGGCAGCTGTTCTAGTGATTAACTATACCCTCGGCGCTAGTATTATGACGATTTCGAGGAACCTGCTTGAAGCCGCCCGGACTCCGGATATATGGATATCCGTCATCCTTAGCGGCCTCATCTGCTTCTTGGCGGGCTTGTTCATCCTCTGGTTATGCCAGCGATTCAGGGGAAAGACGCTCTATGAGTTCATGCCGGAAATTACAGGGAAATCGGTAGCCTATGTGATTATCATTATTATGATCGTCTATTTCATCACCATGTCTGCCTATGAGCTCAGAATGATGACCGAAGTCACCAGCGATTTTCTGCTTGAAGGCACGCCAAGATGGTCCATTATTATGGCTTTTATGTGGATTGCCCTCTACCTGAACGTTGGCGGCATCAACAGCATGGCCAGGCTTAATGAAATCGTGTTGCCGATTACCCTTATTTTTTTCATGGTGTGCATTCTGTCCAGCCTAAACCTATTCGATATCAAGCAGTTGCGGCCCGTGCTGGGGGCAGGCATCACACCTGTTCTTCACGGGATCATGCCTGCTCTTTCGGCCCTTACCGGCTACGAGATTCTATTCATTCTCATAGCTTTTATGAAAACACCGAAACAAGGAATACGCGCCCTGCACGCCGGTGTATGGATACCCACAATGATCATTTTGATTACAGTGATTCTATCCATAGGCGTCCTAGGCCTATATGCAACCGCAAACAAAACCTATCCAACCCTTACTCTTGTTCGGAGCTACGAATACCAAGGACTCATCTTTGAACGCTTCGAATCGCTGATGCTGGTTATTTGGATTATGCAGATGTTCACCTCCTTCTCAATTATGCACTACGCTGCTTCTCTTGGATGTTCGACGATGTTTAATAAAAAACCAAATTCACTCCTGTTTGTGACGCTGCCATTGATCTTTATTGTATCCATGGTCCCGAAAACTCTTATGGAGACCGTCAAGCTGGGGGAAATGCTAGGTGTAGCATCGATCATCTTGTTCGGCGGCTTTCCGCCTATACTTCTCCTTGTCAGCGTCATCCGAAAGAAAGGAATGAGGCGGAAATGAGCAGAACCATGCGAATTGGGCTGATGCTGACCTTCATTGTGCTGCAGGTGATTACAACCGGTTGCTGGGGGCACAGAGAAATAGAGGATCAGAGTGTATACATTGGGCTTGGACTCGATGTAGGTAGTCCTTCAAAATTTGAACAGGAAGCCAACGAACAGGGTGGCCACTACCCCAAAATGAACACAGTGACAGTCACGGTACAAATTGCCCCGGCCGGAAGTTCTCAGAAGCAAGGCGGTCAAGGCAGCCCCTCATCCGGTTCACAAGGGGGGTCCTATCAAAATCAACAGCTGACCGGAGATTCGATCCTACAGGTGTTCCGCCAATTCGCATTACGGAATGAACGGCCGTTGGTCGGACTTCACCTGAAGGTCGTTGTAGTGTCCAGCGAACTGGCCAAGCAGTACGGCATGGGACAGATCTTTGACTCCATATTCAGGGATAATGACATTCGAGAGAGCTGTCTGGTTATGATCAGTCACGGCAAAGCTTCTGAGGTGTTAAATTCCCAACACCCCGGAGAAATTCCGGCCTTCAGGCTAAGAGATGCCCACCGCAACCGTTACCGCAATCAGAAAATTCTACCTCCAGTCACCTTGGTCATGCTTGAAAACAACGTTAGATCCAAATCCAGCTTCATGCTCCAAAATATCGTGTCCGCTGAAGGAGAACAGTACCTATCAGGTGCAGCCATTATCAAAGGGGAGACCAACAAGTGGGTCGGTGAATTAAGCGAGGCGGAAGTCGAAGGTTTGTCCTGGATTACGGAAAAAAAATTTGGTGGTGTTGTTAAAACCTACACGATAGATGGACGTGCCATTACCTACGAAATCAAGAATGCTTCCGCCAAGGTCGTCCCCATCGTATCTGGAGACGACATCTCCTTTCAGATTAAAATTAGCTCGGAGGGCAGACTGATTGAGGATTGGAGCCAGCCCGACATCACACCTCAACAGACAACTGTTTTACAGAAGCTCGAGGAAAAATTCGAGGAACAAGCCCGCAAACAGCTCGGACAGGCTCTGTACAAGCTGCAGAATGTCTATCATACCGATGCTGCGGGCTTCGGAGAGCAGATTCGCATCTCGCACCCCAAGGTCTGGAAGAAGGTGAAGGACAACTGGGATGATATTTTCAGTCACGTCCCCATCTCTTACGACATAAAGATGACTATTATTGACTATGGCTCCTCTAAAGAATAAATACAAGGTTATATCAATAGCATAGCCACAACCGTAGTAACAGCCAAGCCAAGCATGACCGGCTTCAGATTCCGTCTGGCCAGCTCAAACGGACTGACTCCACAGATCGCCGCAGCAGGTATAAGCGCCCAGGGGATCAGCGTGCCGCCGCCAACCCAAATGGCTGCTACTTGGCCCAGCGCTGTCAATGTCGCCGCGCCTGAACCAATCGCCGTGGCAAAGAGCTGGGCGATGGAGCCCGCCAGCGATATGCCCGAGAATCCGGACCCGTCCAGTCCGGTAATGGCCCCGGTTATGGTCAGCGTCACTGCGCCAACCGCGCCATTGAGCGGAACGGTATTGGCCAGCGCCAGCCCCAGATCATTGACAATGCCGTGTGAGGCCTCAGGGAGGGCATCACCGCTGAACATTTCAGTGAAAGCAGCATCGCCAAGATAGAAGAAAGCCGCAATGGGAACGACAGGCCCGAACACTCTGAATCCGAACATAAATCCTTCAATAAGGTAGGAGGTCATCTGCTCCAGCCCCCGATTCCGATGGGCCATCAGCGTAATTACCATCAGAATCAGCACCGCTGTACCGCCCACTAAGGCCGTGGCGTCACCGCCCTGCAAATTCAGCAGAAACATCGTGGCCACATCCAGCGCAAACAACAGCAGGATGGCGATGGCAAGCCCTTTTTTCATACCTGGAGAAATCGGCTGTATCCCTTCCCCTTCGTCTTTAGGCTCCGTGAGCGGATGTTTCGTGTTGTTGGCGGCGATCAGCCCGTCTCTGAAAGTGCCCAACTGCTGTTCTCTTCGCATGATCCAGAATGCTGTGAACGTCGTTACCGCGCCCATGACGATGACCAGCGGCACGCTTGCCGCCATCACGCTCGTCACCGGAAGACCTGCAGCATCGGCCGTTAATTTAGGTGCTCCCTGGATAATGTAATCACCCGATAGCGCAATTCCATGTCCGAACAGATTCATGGCCATGGCCGCTCCAATCGCAGGCAGCCCGACCCGAATCGCTACCGGCAGCAGCACAGCGCCGATGAGCGCTACAGCCGGGGATGGCCAGAAGAAGAACGATGTCACCATCATAATTAGCCCGATTCCCCAATAGGCCATCGCAGGTGTTCTCAGAAACCGGGTTAATGGGGCGACCATCGTCTCATTAATACCGGTGCGAATCAGCACCCTGCTCATCGCCACAATGATGGATATGATCATGATGGTGCCCATCAATTCTTTCGTTGCGTAGATGAAAGACTCGAAGACGCCGGACACGGAGCCGCTAAGCGACCCGACCGCCAGCAGCCCGAGCGCAAAAATACCTGTGATGCACACCATCGTCGTATCGCGACGCCTGATCAGCAGTGTGATGATCAGCACGATAAAAGCCAAGTATACCCAGTGTATTGCCGTCAAGTGAATCCCCATACGATGTTCACGCCCTTTCCAGGCAGCAAGTTTGGTACCTACATCGTATGCGCAAGCCTGGGCGAAGGTTCATGCTCTGGAATTATTGTACGTTGACAAACGAATGCTTCCGCAGGATCAAAAACATCATGAACGTGAGCACCGCCGACATCAGAAACAGCAACGGAATCGGCAGGTACTCGGCCCATATTCCTGAAATAAACAGGCCCAGGGGCAGAGCCAGCTTCATCAGCATGGAGGAGGTTCCTGCCACCCGGCCAAGCAGATGATTAGGCGTGAACTCCTGCCGAATTGTGAAATAGACGACATTGGACATCGTAATGGCAAATGTTCGAATAAAGAGGCCAAAGCCTATGACCCACCAAGCATAGGCAAATACGAGCAGCAGAAAACCCAACACCTCTGTCAGCACACAGCCGACATACAGCCTGCCGCGACCGTACCGTTTCCGCAGCCACGGAATACACACGGAACCCACCATTCCGCCGGCAGCACCCATACCAATCATAAGGCCGACCTGCTGATCGGTGGCATGCAGTACATCCACCGCAAAAAACATCAGCACCCCCGAGGTCAGACTGGCTGAGAAGTTGTTAAAGAGAACCGCCAGCGTAGGCGTCAGCAGCACTTTATTGTCAAGGAGAGCATCTATGCCCTCCTTCATCTCCTTCCAAACCGAGAATTTGGCGCCTGTTGCCCTGCTCGCCGTCTCCGGAATCCGAGTCAGACTAACGCAAATCCACAGCAGTACAATGCAGGCAAGAAAGATGCCAAAGCTGACCTCATAGGAAAAAGCCGCGATCAGGACCCCAGCAACGCCGGGGCCAACCATCATGATCAGGGTATCTACGAAGGTGAGCTGAGCATTGGCTGCCGTCAGCTGCTTCTTATCCAACAGCAAGGGCAGCACCGAGTGATGCGAGTTGCCAAATGTATAACCCGCCGCTGACAAAACAAATCCCAGCACGTACAAATGCCACAGCTCAAGTCGATTGGCATACAGCAAGAACATGATTCCCGCTAATGTAAACAGTCTCAACAGCACGCTGATCGACATGACCCGCTTCCGGGAGAAGCGGTCCACAATGACACCCGCAACCATCCCGATCATAATGTTCGGAAAGAAATCAATCGCCCGCATCATACTCATCGTCAGAGCCGAGCGCGTCATATCATAGATCAACAGTGGCAGCGCCACCAGATAGATTTGATAACCAAAATTGGAAAGAATGGTTCCTGTCCATAAATATAAAAAGTTCCGATTAGACCACAGCGAAGCCGGCGCGGTCGACGGAGCAGCTTTGGGACCAACCCTCGGTAGCCTGGTGTTCTTATCCATGTGTAAATCCCCCTGTTCTACACGGCTAAACCAGCCGTTTCTCTATGTGATCTCAGTGTAGAGTTAAAAAAGGTGAGGAAAAAGTGTAAACTGGTTATGATTTAATCTCACCTTTTGAAGAGGATGTCGACATGAAATTAATTGAGCACTATACCCGGCTTTACGAAACCTACATCACTTCTGACCTACAGGATCAAGATGGAAGGGTTCATCTCACCCGCTTGACCAAGATGGAAGATATCCAGAACTGCTTATGCTGTACCACGCGGCATGCCAAATGGCTGATCAAGCAGTTTCAGCAGCAGCAATGGATTCAGTGGGAGGCTGCCAGAGGCCGGGGCAAAGCCTCCAAGCTCACCTTCTTGGTGCATCCAGATGAAGCGAAGGCAGAGGAGGCCCGGCAGTGGGTACGGGAAGGAAAGTATGACATGGCGTTAACCGTCATCTCAGAAGCCGATCATCGGGTCAAGGAGCAGTTTCATGCATGGCTCGGGCATCAATTGGGGTACCGGATGGAAATGGAGGGAAACAAGGAGCTGGATGTGCTCAGGTATCCTTTCTATCCGTGCATCGTAAGCCTTGATCCGGCTTACATTCTGTCTCGTCATGACAGTCACTATGTGGAGCATGTGTTTGACACGCTTGTGCAGTATGATCGCAGCACACACCGGATCGTGCCTCATCTGGCGCATCACTGGGAACGGCTTCATGGGGGGATGGAGTGGAGATTCTACCTTCGCAAAGGTGTGCGGTTTCATCATGGAAGGGAGCTGACCGCGGAGGACGTGGTGCAGACGTTCCTGCGTTTTCCCGAGCTTAACCGCTTAACCCGGAGCTTCTGGGAGCAGTTGAAGATCAGCGATATGAAGGCGCTCGGCAGCCATACGGTGGCTTTTACCCTGGCTGTGCCAAGCGCGATTCTGCCACAATATTTCCGTTCTCCGGCAACCTCTATTATTCCTTATGACATATGGGAGAGGGATCCGGAAGCCTTTCACCGCATGCCTGTCGGAACAGGCCCCTTTCGAATCGCCAAACATGACCGGACGATGCTGGTGCTTGAGGCCTTTGAATCTTATTTTCTGGGGCGGGCAGAGCTAGACAGGGTGGAAATCTTGACGGTACCTGACCTGTCCCGAGAGGAAAGCGAGCTGCTGAGGTATCAATACAACTTCGCCGGATCGCCGGAACAGACGGATGACGGTGACCGCAAAGGAACTTGCAGTGATAGCGAGGATTGGGACAAGCTTGAGAATATAGAGGATGGGGCATCTTATTTTACCTTTAACATGAATAAACAGGGGCCGCATCAGAACCTGCTGCTGCGACAAGCGCTGTGCTTGGCGCTTCCCATTGAGCGGATCGACAAGGAGATGGACTCGGAACGATACATGCCGGCCTACAGCTTATTCTACGATGTCAGTCAGGAGCGCAGTGCTTTCCGCCCGAGCCGACCGACGATTCATCAGTTAAGAGAATGGGTGAGACTATCAGGCTACAACGGAGAGCTCGTGCACATCTGTTCCACCGAATTGCGTCCTAAAGCCGATCACAGGCCGGTGGCATTGTGGCTGCAGCGTCAGTGGGAACAACTCGGCGTAAGATGTCGGGTGTCCGTGGTGCCCATCCACGAACTCATGCGTCCCGAACGTCTTGCCGAAGTCGATGTGGTGGTAGCAGGGGTCGTTTTTGCCCAAAGTCCGCTTGTAAGTTTTATCCGAACTTATCAGAGCGACACCAGCTTTATTCTGAAACAGCTTGCGCCTTCCTACCGTCACCTTGTGGATCAGACGTTCTCCCGAATGATATCCGGGTCAGAGCGTGCATGGGAAGAAATGCTGGAGCTGGAGGAGCAGCTTCTTCAGGAGCACTTTATCCACTACCTGTATCACCGATCTCACTATGTATATGTGAAGACAGGCAGCCATCTGCAGGGGGTGAGGCTGACTAGCAACGGACGGGTGGATTACCGCTCGCTGTGGTTCAAACGGGCGTAACATCGAATGGGCAGGGAGGTGGCATGCTTAGGCGGCCTTTTATATTTCAACCAGCCTTCCCTAGTTCTTACTTTACGCCCATTACTGGTTACAGACTGCATCAAGCCCGCGGCCTGGTCACCATCCAGATGCCCAATACAAGCGTCCACAGAAACACGGGACCCGAAGTCACCGGGTAGATCATTATACTCCACTCGGGAAGCAGCAGTGCAGCCGGAATTCCGACGGCTCCCCATGCGCCCGCAGCTATGCCCGCCCATGCGATGGCAGGCTTCATCGCTTCCTCTGCAAGCAGCGAAAAGCCCAGCAGAACGATACCAATCCATGCCAGCATCATGGCAAAGTCGCCTGCCATGATGCCGAAGGCAAACAAGCCTGCGCCAAGCGCTGCCGTTCCGGCGTCCACCCGGTGCCATTCCAGAGCAAGGGAAGGCAGGGTTGTCAGTTCCATCGCTAGTACAAGAACCCAGATCGTCAGAGCTGCCACAAACAACCGGGCAGCCATCCTTGCCGCCGGCCTGTTAACCGCGAAGCTCTCGCTCATGGACAAGCCCCCGAGCCACAGAATGACCGCCGCCAGCATGAGACTATGATCCCACTGCCAATAGACAAGCATGTCGGATATCATAGCGATGACATGATGTCCTGTCCAAGGATTTGTGGCCGGAGGATGCATCAGCGTAGCAATGATGAACAGGACGCCGCCCAGCAGGATGCTGATCCCTGCATACCGTTTAACCTGTGATGTAGCCTTCCATTTGCTCATGAGGGGTCCCCCCTTCTTCTTCATTGTCTATCTATCCTTATACTTCCCGCTCTGCTTTGAAACTAGAAGTTAAAGATTTTGCCGCGGACATAATATTGGTTTTTATTAGTACACTCCTTTTTAGGAGGGTTAACATTAACGATTCCTAGCGATAATTCCAACGAGCCAATACTAGAAATGTTAACGATCCAATAAAATAAACCATAAATAGAAACATAGAAAGGAACCAGCTCAATAGCTGGTTCCTCTCTATGTTTAAATCATATAGCTAATTGGGATAGATCCATGCAGCAACTCAGGAGCTTACACCCCCATGTCCCTGCCTCCCCTAGGGCCTACAGATCCAGGGATCGGACGCAAAGAGCGGGGCTCCTAACATTGCCAAGCGATCAGCATGCATCACTCTACGATTTGATCATCTGCTTCACAAGCTCCCGGTTCCGTTCCTTAAACACTTCATTATGGGAAGATACCATCGCGCTCTTATGCGCTTCCGGATCTATGTACCGCTTCGCGCTGTTAACCGCGTTGGCCGCATCCTGGAATGCGCCTGCAATCAGATGCAGCTTGCCGTCATAATGCAGGATATCCCCCGCTGCGTAAAGGCCTGGAATGGATGACTGACAATGGGCATTGCCTGCGATATAGAAGTCATCAACCCGGGAAATGTCCAGCTGGCTGTTCTCCAGCAGCGACATGTCACGCTCATAGCCGTGGTTGATGATGACCTCATCCACCGGAACCACAGTAACCTCGCCGGTCTGGCTGTTCGTTAGCTCCACACGCTCGATCATCTCATGATTATCCGAGGCCAGCAGTTTGGTAATCTCGGTGTGGAAGAAGCAGGTGACGGAGCTGTTCAGCAGCTGGTCAACCTGGGCTTCATGACCGCTGAGCGCATCCTTGCGGTAAGCAAGGTACACCTTCTTCGCCACCGGCTCGAGCTCGTTGGCCCAATCGACCGCCGAATTGCCGCCGCCGGATACAATGACCGTTTTGCCCTTGAAGTGCTGAAGCGACTTGACCGTATAGTTCAGATTGGAGACCTCGAAGCGATCCGCGCCATCAATCTGCAGCTTCTGCGGATTCAGAATACCGCCACCAACAGCCACAATGACGGTTCTGGACAGATGGATGCCTGAATTGGACGTATGAAGCTCAAACAATCCCTCTGCATTTCGGGAAATCGATTCCACCTTCTCATTCAGGAACACTTCCGGATTGAAAGTTAAGCCCTGTTGAACCATCTGCTCAATCAGCTTCGCACCGGGAATCGGCGTCTGCCCGCCAACATCCCAGATCATCTTTTCCGGATACACATGGACTTTGCCGCCCAGCATCGGCTGATATTCGATAATCTTGGTTTTCATCCCACGCAGGCCACTGTAGAAAGCCGAATACAGTCCCGCTGGCCCACCGCCGATGACGGTCACGTCAAAAATCTCATTGCTCATCCATCTTCACTCCCGATCTATTATTCATGGCCTGTTCTCAGCCAATAACGTAAATGATTATCATTATCATTTAGTATACGTGCAATCTACTCCAATTACAATGTCGGATTTATGAAATATTCATCTTTTCCTCATCTTTAAAGCCTGATTTCTTTAGAAAAACAAGCTTAATCGTCCCCGCTTTCGTCAAAAAAATGAACATAAATTATTTTTATTTCCTATATAAATTAATATTTTTTAAATTTATAATTAAGAAGTTTATTGACAAAAAGAAAGCCTGCGTTTAATATTATGGCTGATATTGAGAATCATTATCATGAATAAATCCCACCTTTGGAGGTGCTTTTCATATGACCCGCCTGAGTACCGACCGATTAAACGTCGGCTATGGTGAAAACCTCATATTGAACCGTCTTAATGTAGATATCCCCGACAAGAAGATCACAACGATCATCGGCTCGAACGGCTGCGGGAAATCGACCTTGCTGAAAGCGATCACCCGCATTATCCCGCATCAGGGCGGCTCCGTGGTACTGGATGGCGAAGACATTTCCAGGGTACATACGAAGCTGTTGGCCAAGAAGATGGCCATTCTGCCTCAGACGCCGGAAGGACCGGGCGGATTGACGGTAGGCGAGCTGGTATCCTACGGGCGCTTCCCTCATCAGCGGGGTTTCGGACGCCTGTCAAAGCAGGATATGGAGGTTATCGACTGGGCGCTTGAAGTAACAGGAACCCAGCAGTATAAATACCGTTCCGTGGATGCGCTGTCCGGTGGACAGCGTCAGCGCGTGTGGATCGCCATGGCGCTGGCACAGGAAACGGAAATGATCTTTCTGGATGAGCCTACAACTTACCTGGATATGGCCCACCAGCTTGAGGTGCTTGAGCTTCTTCAGAAGCTGAACGAAGAGCAGCAACGGACGATCGTTATGGTTCTCCATGATATTAACCATGCGGCGCGATTTGCCGATTACATCATCGCCATGAAGAATGGCCAGATTGTAAAGACTGGATCAAGTGAAGAAGTCATTACTCACGACGTGCTTAGAAAGGTTTTCAATATTGATGCTGAGATCGGCCGTGACCCTCGGACCGGAAAGCCTGTATGCATCACTTATCATTTGCTAAAAGGAGAAGTAGAGGATAACCACCTACTTGAACAAGAGCCGGAAGTGGATATGGTTCTTGCCGCTGCTGGTCGTTAGTGCATGCGGGGCCCGCATATCGCCAAGGCGCTGGTCGGCTCGCGCAACCAGCTGTACATTCCGGTCGCCATATTGATCGGCGGCTGGATGCTGCTTCTGGCTGACACCATCGGGCACAATCTGGCCGATCCTGACGGCATTGCTGCGGCATTATGGTCGCTTTGATCGGCGCTCCATACTTTGTGTATCTGCTGCTAAAGAAATAACGCGAAAGCCCCTATCCAGCATGTGCAACGGGATAGGGGCTGTTTATTTACTGCTACTGGATGCTTCCTGTTCTTACTTCCTTTCTTTGTTTGCCGCTTCCTCCAGGCGCCGAAATCGCTTCAGGTCCGACTTCCGAATCGGAAGCGGCTCGCGGCGCAGCAGTTTAACCACCGCTACGATCAGCAGCAGGAGCAGTACGGCGAACGGAAGCGCTGCAATCAGCGACGCGGTCTGGAGCGCCTCCAGGCCACCGGTATAAAGCAGCACCCCGGCAATCGCAGCCATCAGCGTGCCCCATACCAGCTTGATCAACATCGGGGGGTTCAGGCTGCCGAAGGTGGTCATGCTGGACAAAATATACGTTGCCGAATCCGCCGACGTGACCAGAAAGGTCAGAATCAGCAGGACAGACAGAATCGACGTTATTGTCGATAACGGCAGTTGATTGAACAGCTGGAACAAAGCCGAGGTCACATCCTCATGCACCGCATTGGCGATGCCTGCCCCGCCATGGAGATCATACCAGATGGCTGTGCCGCCGAATGCCGCAATCCACAGACAGGCAATGAACGGCGGTACAACCATGACGCCGACGATGAACTCGCGAATGGTCCGTCCCCGGGATACCCTGGCGATAAAGGCGCCTACATAAGGCGACCAGGCAATCGCCCACGCCCAGTAGAAGATCGTCCAGTCGCGCACCCAGGTTCCGCCTACATAAGGCTGCAAACGAAGGCTGTATTGCACAAAATTCGTCACATAATCGCCGAGCGCCAGCGTAAAGGTCTCCAGAATAAAGACAGTAGGCCCCAGTATAAAGACAAACAGCAGAAATACAAGCGCCAGCCCCAGGTTCACATTGCTTAAATACCGGATGCCTTTATCCAGTCCCGTCGTGGAGGAGATCATATAGGCCACAAAAATAAACGCCAGAAGTCCGAGCTGAATCCATACGCTGTTGCCGATACCCATAATGGAGTTCAGACCACCGCTCATCTGCATGACACCGAGCCCGATGGAAGTCGCAATCCCCATCACCGTGGCGATGACCGCCAGGATGTCAATCGTGTTCCTCACCGCAGGCTTGTTCCCCGTCACAGGCTCAAGCGCCGTAGATACAAGCCCATTCTTCTCCTTGCGAAACTGCAGAAAAGCAATCACCAGCCCGACCAGCGCAAATACCGACCACTGGCTGATCCCCCAGTGAAAGAACGAATATCCCATCGCCAACCGTGCGGCTGACTCGGTCTGTGGCTCCACCCCGGAGAACGGTGTGGTGAAGAAATGGCTCATCGGCTCTGCAACCCCCCAGAACACCAGACCTACCCCAAAGCCCGCAGAGAACAGCATCCCGATCCAGGTAAAGAACGGATAATCGGGCTTCTGCTTATCGCCGCCGAGCCGGATGTTTCCGTATTTACTCGCCGCCACCCATATCAGAAAGATGATAATGACGAACACGGACAACAGATAGAACCAGCCGAAACTGCTTGTTGTGACATTGAATAAAAAGCTGGCGGTTGCGCCAAACGCGTTCGGCATCACGGCTCCTAATACGGCGAGAACCGCAATAATGATTGCAGCAACAGTAAACACCGTATTTTTCAGGAGATTCCCTTTCATATGTGTCACCCCAACCTGATCTGGTTTATCGTACTCTGTTCAGTATTTCTTTTTAAACCAAATTTGATGTACTTAATCGGTAAATTGGGGAAGCTGGGTTTCGAGACCCAAGTGCGGGGAACGGCTGAACATACGATAAAAGCCCGGACAGCAAAATCCGGGAACGCTCTCCCCTCTTCCGCTGTCCGGGCCATATTCATCACTTACTGTGCCAAGCGATTATTCCTTCACGAACGTTCTCGTGCTTCGTACCGTATCAATCGGCCGTACCATTCGCTCGATCTGCTCCCGCTTGGACTCCAGGAACGGAGGCAGCGACAGCTTCTCGCCAAGCGTCTCGTAAGGCTCATCGCCCATAAAGCCGGGGCCGTCCGTGGCGAACTCAAACAGAATCTGCGGAGCCACCCGGGTATACAAGGATTCGAAGAAGAAGCGATCCACATGTCCCGAATGACGGAAATTGAAGCTGTCCAGACGCTCGATCCAGTGCTCCAGTGCAGCGCGGTCCTCCACGCGGAAGGCTGCATGGTGAACCGTACCGAAGCCTTGGCGCGCCCGGGGAAGAACCGTGTTGTAATCAACGACAACCTGCGCGCCGTTTCCGCCTTCTCCGACCTCGAACAAATGCAGGGAGCCCGCCTGGTCAATCTCGGTGAACGCAAGCACCTTCTCCAACACTTCCTTGAACTGCGTAAAGTTCGAGACGCGGACAAAAATCGGACCTAGGCCGGTAATCGCATACTCCAGCGGAATCGGGCCATTCTGCCATGGTGTGCCCGATGCCACGCCCTCGTTCAGCTCATCAGAGATAAGCTGATACTCTTGATCGTCGAAATCGACAAACACCAGCACCTTTTTCCCGAATAGCTCTTGAATGCCTCTGTGTTTCACCTGCAGCCGGTCAAAGCGTTTAACCCAATAGTCCAGCGCCGCATCGGTTGGCACCCGGAATGACGTTCTATAAATCTCGTCCGTGCCATGCATGCCCTTCGGAATTCCCGGAAAGTCGAAAAACGTCATGTCCGTCCCGGCACTTCCCTTGTCATCGGCAAAAAACAAATGATAGGTCCGGATATCGTCCTGATTCACCGTTTTCTTCACGAGGCGCATGCCCAGTACATAGGTGAAGAACTCGTAGTTCTTCTCCGCGCTGCTCGTAATGGCTGTAACGTGATGTATCCCTTTTAATTGATTCATGATTGAAGCCCTCCATCTCCAAATATATAGGAAGTCTGGTTAACGACAAGTTCCTTCCGGCTCCCTCATTTAATTTTAAATAATAATTCTTAATTTAAAGATAATACTATAGTATTTCATGTGATTCGTCAATAGTGTGAAAAAGGCAATCTATAGCCTTTATCCCCAAAGCGACGTTCAAAGCCTTCCCTTAATCAGCATGCAGCATACATATCGATATTTTAAACAAAACAAAAAGAAGAATACCAACGAACAGGCATGGCATTCTTCTTTTGGGTTCAGATCACTCGTTTGTTAAGACGAGCAGCGAACTATATCTTCAATATTGGCGGTAATTTTATATTGTCCCCGTAGAGGTTTGTAGCCGAGCTGACTGTTAATTCTCAGAATAGGCTCATTTAAAGAGTCATTGTCAGTGCGGATGTACACAGCCCCCCGCTGCTTGGCGAGCTGTATCGCTTTCAGCTTCAATGCCAGCCCAATCCCTTGGCCCCGGTACTTCCTGCTAACGCCAGTATACTCATGATACATCCCCTTGGTACTCGGATTATACAGCACGTTAGTAACGCCAATATACCGGTCACGATCTGCTGCAATGAGCACCTGATCCGGAGCGTAACCATCGACTTCCAGAAGCCATGTTCTCCATTCCCTAATCGGAGGCACCTCCTCATGAAAGCCTGGAATATCAACAAGTGTCTCTTTATATAGCTCATACAGCTTTTCTTCATTCTGAGGGGTGAACTCATCTTTCAGGGTTGTAAATCTCAGTCCGCGCCCTTCCAGCTTTCGAAATAGCTCCACTCCGCCAAAGCTGCTCCTATCGAAATGCTCCATTGGTAAGACAGATTGGTATGTATGCCGCTCTACAGTGAATCCTTGATGTCTGGCAAAGCGCAACGAGTCCTCACAATCGTCCCATATCTCTGACACCAGCCTCTTCGCGCCTAGACCCTGGCTCCAAAGGGCCGCATGCCTAGCCAAGAGCTGACCGACTCCTTGTCGGCGATAAGATTTCATCACAATTAACGTATTGTTGATCTGCCCAGGCTCAGTCCAAGGAGCACGCCACGATAACAAATAACCAACAATTTCACCCGCCGCTGTTACGGCTACCCTACGAGTCCGATCATAGCCTGCAAGCAGTCCATCCGCATTCAGGTAGGTGTGGCCCTCGGTATACATCTTAGCATCGTCTTCCATCAGCCGCTCTGCCGTCGTCGGCTCAGGCCAATAACTGTTTAACAGCCGTGCAATCCCCTCGTAATCCTCCGGGAGCTGCAGCGGCCGGATTGTACTGGTCACTACAGGTGACCCCCCTCCCCAGTCGCTATACTCCTTCATTATGGCATGCTCATATATGGATGGGTAGGGAAAAATTGTTTATAACCAATCTATCCGCCAACTTGATACAGAAACAGCAGCCCCTAGCCTTCTATTAGCCGACCCTGCACAATAAGACGGTGGGTGGCTTCATACAGCGGATAGTTGGGTTCTTTACAATTTCTCTACAAACCTAACATTCCTCGGAATCTGATTCTGGAAGCGTAGATAGCATCATCCCACGCTTTTGCTATACACTATAAAGACAAGCTGATGACAAGAAATGTGGTGATTCCATGTTTAAAATTATGCTCATTGAGGACGATATCACGCTATACCATGAAATTAGAGACCGGCTGCAGCAGTGGTCCTACAACGTCTATGGCGTACAGGACTTCGGGAAGGTCATGCAGGAATTTGCTGACATTCAGCCCGATCTGGTCATCATCGATATCCAGCTGCCGAAGTTCGACGGCTTCCATTGGTGCAGAATGATCCGGGCCCATTCCAATGTGCCGATTATCTTTCTGTCCTCGCGGGACCATCCAACCGACATGGTGATGTCGATGCAGCTCGGGGCCGATGACTTCATTCAGAAGCCGTTCCATTTCGAGGTGCTGATTGCGAAGATCCAGGCCACCCTGCGCCGGGTGTACAACTATAATACAGAGCGAATCGATCTGCGAACCTGGCGCGGCGCCACCGTCGAATATGTGAAGAATACAATGACGAACGAAGCGGGCACAGTGGAGCTGACGAAGAACGAGATGTATATTCTGAAGATGCTCATCGAGCGCAAAAATCAGATTGTCCGCCGCGAAGAGCTCATTCAGAGCCTGTGGGATAACGAGCAGTTTGTCAGTGACAATACGCTGACCGTCAATGTGAACCGGCTGCGCAAGAAGCTGGAGTCCATCGGGCTGGCCTCGTTCATTGAAACGAAGGTCGGTCAAGGGTATATCGCCACGGAAGAGGCCGGCGAGCTATGATCAGGCAATATCTACGGGAGCGGCTCAGCTGGATCGGGTTGTTCCTGTTCCTGCAGCTGCTCGTGCTGTCCGTGGCCGCCATCGACATTTCGATCCCGCTTCGCTCCCTGCTGTATATCGTGTTTTTGTCAACGCTCGTGTTCATTGTGTTCCTGTTTGTCAGATACCAGAGGGAAACCCGGTTCTACAGACAACTGGCTGCCTGGGACGACACGTATGACCTGGGTGCACTTGCTCACCCTGAACGTCCGTTTGAGGAACTCGTCATGCAGGCTCTCCACCAGCAAACGAATCGCTATCGGCGGGAAGTATCAGGCTACAAGGCTGAGCTGGAGGGGGAGAAGGACGACCTGATGTCCTGGATTCATGAAGTGAAAACCCCGCTGACGACGATGCAGTTAATGATCGAGCGGCTGGAGGACCCCTCACTGAAGTCCAGACTGATGTACGAGTGGCTCCGTGTGCACCTGCTGCTGGATCAGCAGCTCCACCAGAAGCGGATCGCCTTTATCGAGAATGACTTGTTCATCGAGACAATCCCGCTTGCCCCCATCCTTTCCAAGGAGATCAAGTCCTTGCAGTCCTGGTGCCTTCAAAAAGGCCTCGGTTTTGAACTCGACATCCCGGGCAGTGAGGTGCTGTCAGACGCCAAATGGCTTGGGTTTATCGTCCGGCAGCTGCTGACCAATGCGGTAAAATACAGTAGCGACGGCTCCGATATCTCCGTGACAAGCGGCTGGGATGACGAGGGCCATGTGCAGCTTCACGTCCGGGATTTCGGACGCGGGATTGACCCGAAGGATGTACCGCGGATTTATGACAAAGGCTTCACCTCGACCTCCATGCACAAGGATACCGCGTCGACCGGCATGGGACTCTATCTGGCCAGAAAAGCAGCCGATGCCCTCTCCATTCGGATCGAGGTTGCATCGAAGTTAGGAGCCGGAACGACCTTCACGCTGACCTTTCCCCGCAGCCAGGATGTGGTTCAGACGACAGGCATGTGACAACAATGTCACATGCCTTTATGCTTTTGTTCGTTCAATCGAAGGAAAACAAGGACCAGGCCGGGTTATGATAAGCTCAAGGAGTGATACACATGGCGATATTGGAAGCAACCCAAATTCATAAAAGCTACGGAAATAAATTCAACAAACAGGAGGTGTTGCGAGGAATCGACCTTCGCGTGGAGAAGGGCGAGTTTGTCAGCATTATGGGCGCATCCGGTTCCGGAAAGACCACACTGCTGAACGTGCTGTCCTCCATCGATAAGGTGAGCCTTGGCAGCATCAAGATCGAAGGAAAAGATTTTACCGGCATGAAGGAGAAGGAGCTGGCTGAATTTCGGAAGCAGCATCTGGGGTTTATTTTTCAGGATTACAACCTGCTCGACACGCTCACCGTGAAGGAAAATGTGCTGCTTCCTTTATCCATCATGAAGGTATCGAAGAAGGAAGCGGATCAGAAGTTCCAGCAGATCGCCTCCGAGCTTGGGATCTACGAGATCGCAAGCAAGTATCCGAATGAAATATCCGGCGGACAGAAGCAGCGTACCTCGGCCGCACGGGCGTTCATCCATGATCCGAGCATTATTTTTGCGGATGAGCCGACCGGAGCACTCGATTCCAAATCCGCTTCGGATCTCTTGAACAAGCTGAGCGAGCTGAACCGAAAGATCAACGCCACCATCATTATGGTCACGCATGATCCGGTGGCCGCCAGCTACTGCAGCCGGGTCGTGTTTATTAAAGACGGTCAAATCTACACCCAGCTGAACAAGGGCGAGGAAACGCGCCAACACTTCTTCAACGATATTATCCGTACCCAGGGCGTATTGGGCGGTGTCCAGGCATGAATCTCAACTACATCATCTTCCGGAACTTGAAAAAGAATATAAAGAACTATTATCTCTACGTCTTTGCGTTGATCTTCAGCGTGGCGCTCTATTTCTCTTTTGTCACCCTGCAATATGACCCGGCTATGGAAGAGTACAAGGGCTCCATCAAAGGTGCCGCGGCGCTTGGAGCCTCGTCAGTGCTGTTGGTAGCCATCGTTGCCGTCTTTCTGCTGTATGCGAACACGATCTTTATTAAACGCCGCAGCAAGGAAATCGGCCTGTTTCAACTGATCGGCCTGACCAAGGGGCGGATCTTCCGAATCCTAAGCAGCGAGAATCTGATATTGTACTTCAGCTCCATACTGATCGGGATATTTCTGGGCTTCTCCTTTTCCAGACTGATTCTGATGATATTGTTCAAATTGGTCGGGCTGGAGGCACAGGCCACGCTCTCTTTCTCATCCGGCGCCCTGAGGCAGACACTGATTGTGTTCGGCTGCATCTATCTGCTCATTATGCTGATGAACTACATGTTCATTAAGGGGCAGAGCATTCTCTCCCTGTTCCGGGTCGTATCCACAGCGGAGATCAGGGTGAAAAGGATGTCCGTGCTGGAGATCCTCATCGGTCTGCTCGGCATGGTGATGATTCTGGCAGGATACTACGTGTCCTCCATCCTGTTCTCAGGTAAGCTTACAGGCACCACCGAGCTGTTCGCCACGATGATCTTCATTCTCGGCTCGGTCATTATCGGCACCTATTTGTTCTACAAGGGGTCGGTCAGCTTTATTTTTAATGCCATTCGCAAAAGCAAAGGCGGTTACCTGTCACTGAACCACGTATTATCCCTGTCGTCGATCATGTTCCGGATGAAATCGAACGCCCTGCTGCTCACCATCATTACGACCGTATCCGCGCTGGCCATCGGCCTGCTGTCGCTTAGCTATATTGCCTATTACTCAACAGAGCAGTCCGCTCGGCACAGCGTACCGAATCATTTCTCCTTACTGCTGCCCGAGGATGCGGCCAAGTTTACACAAGCGCTGAATGGGGAGAACATTGAATATACTGAGACGCGGCGGGACGTGATCCAGATCGAGGCTGACGTTGCCGGCATTGTAGGCTCAGATCTCGGGGAAGAATTCGGCAATACGATGATCCTCCCTGTCGTGAGCGACCATCAGGTGGAAGGGGTCGACGTATCCCCTGAAGAGACGCTGTTTACCGGCTCGAACAATGCCCTGAACCAGTTCATGTCACTGCGTTCCACAGGTCAGATCGAACTGAGGGGGCTGACCCTGTCCATTCCTCAACAACTGGTTGGAGTGGACAAGGACGCGGTCGTATCCCAGTATTTCTCGCTGGGTCTGCCCACCGCAATCGTGGACCAAAGCATCTATGCGCAGCTAGCTCAAGATCTGGACCCCAAGCTCCAGTCCAAAAGCTCCGTGTATATCGGGATCGATATTCCCGATGCTTCCATGCTGGGGAAGGCTGACGCGATATTTCATGACCTCGGCTTCTCGGAACAATCAGGTTACATGTCCCAGCCGGCGTTGATATTCGACCAGAAAAGCAGTATGGGGCTGATCATGTTCATCGTCGGTTTCCTGGGGCTGACCTTCCTCATAACTTCGGGCTGTATTCTATACTTCAAGCAAATGGACGAAGGCGAAGAGGAGAAACCGAACTATACCATTCTGCGAAAGCTCGGCTTTACCCAAGGCAATCTGCTGCGCGGCATTCAGATCAAGCAATTGTTCAACTTCGGTATCCCACTGATCGTCGGGCTGTTGCACAGCTACTTCGCCGTGAAGTCCGGCTGGTTCCTCTTCGGAACCGAGCTGTGGACGCCGATGGTAATCGTTATGCTGCTGTACACCGCGCTGTATTCGATCTTCGGCTTCCTGTCGGTGCTGTATTACAAACGATTGATTAAAGAATCGCTGTGATCCAATAGCTATAAGACGTGATCGGATCGATCGAGTATCGTGATCAATCCTGTCACGTCTTATTTATTCAAACCATTGGCCCAGCCTAAATGATGATATTTTCCTGTATTCACACAGGAGTTCTTTGTTCTGTGATGATGATCGCCATGCAGATGGCTACTTCGAGAAGGGGTTTCGTATGAGATTTGATTTTTTTAATGATACCGGTAGAGAGGTTCGAATTCACCCAGCCACTTTTGATAGTGGGTGTGAGGTAAATCCTGAGAAGATTCAACCTCTGAGACTCGGTCTTTTGCATGTTATTGTCGTATGACTTAATAAAAGAACCGGCTGCCGATAGATCTCGACAGCCAGTTCATTTCCTGATATTTATTTACTTACAGCTCTTAGATCCTGCCCACATATATACAGATCTCCAACCTGCCATACGCAAGATTTGCGAAAGACTGTTAGGAGAACTTCTCTCTATAATAAATAAGCCTCCTTCTTTTTTAGCAGGCCTATTATTTTATCTATCATCTGTTGTAAGCTAGGAAGCTTTTACATTGATAGGACATCCCTGATCCCTCACCTGCAAGTTTTATTGCCGAAAGCGAAGCTCCTATGACAAAATAAACCGATCGAAAAGATGCAGCCCGTACACCGCAATTACTCCCAGCGGTTCCCGGCAATCACGCGATTCGGCAGCTTATCGCCCATACGGAATTCAAAAGAAATACATTTTTCAGGTCTAAATATAACATTTAGGCATGCTGGTCCATCTAATCTTATAGAGGGCCCTCAAAAGGAGATGACAGTCGTGCACGATATGGAACTGGAAGTCAAGGGAGCACAGCGAGGGGATCGGGAAGCTTTCATCCGGCTCTTCCGGAGGCTGGAGCCCGAGTTGTACCGCTTGGCAAAGTCCATTGTAAGACGTGATGAAGATATTGCGGACGCATTTCAGGAAACGACACTGAAGGCGTATAAATCTTTGGCAACATTGCAAAAACCTAAGTATTTCAAAACCTGGGTAATCCGAATCTTGATCAATGAGTGCAATCAGCTGCTTCGGAATCGTGTTAAGACCGTAGCTATGGCTGAAGTGCCTGAAGCGTCAAGATCCGCTGGTTATTACGAAGACAGTCACAAGCTCGATCTTCATGAAGCGGTTGAGAGCTTGGACGAATCGCTGCGCATCGTGATTCATTTGTTTTATTTTCAGGACTTGCCCATCAAACAGATCTCAGGCGTATTGGATATTTCAGAGGGAGCGGTTCGAGCGCGCCTTCACAGAGCGCGTGGGATCCTGGCGGATCGGGTAAAGCATACTCGGGAGGGGAAGCTGTCTTATGAAACACATTGAACTGGATAAAGAACTCCGGGAAGCGGGAAAACAGCTGCATCCCAAGGTTCCCGATATGATTCGCCGCCGGCAGGATGAGGTTTATGCTTCCTTGGCTGAAATCCCGATGCAGACCAAGGCCGATCGAAAACACCGCTCTCGCAAAAAGATACGGAGAGTCGTTGGAGCCGTAGCCGCGGCTGCTTTCATTGGGGTGATGAGCAGCGCGTATCTATCCCCGGCCATGGCCGAATCGCTCAAGAGAATACCAGTGATCGGCAGTATTTTTAAACTAACCAACAACCTGGGATTACAAACGGCAGAAGAACGAGGTCTGGTAGCTATGACGGATACCAGGATTACCCATGAAGGGGTCACGCTTAGCATCCCGGAGGTCTCATATGATGGAATTCGCTTGTCCATGGCCGTGAAGCGGGAAGGTGAAGGATTGGCCCACGGGATGATGGATCATAACGAAAGCACATCAGCTAGAGGATCCATACGTGATGTTAATGTGCTTATCAACGGCCAAACCATGAATAACGAATCCAACGGGGGTAGGCTGGCATTGATCGGTAAGCCGACCTTGGATCCTCATGCTGTACTGTATGAACTGTTTGATTACTCCTACTTGAACGGTGGGAAAGCAGCCATCCCCGATCAGTTTCAATTAACGGCCAAGATCGCGCTTGAAGGAATTGCGGAGCCGTTTATTATGGAAATTCCTGTTCGCAAAAACAATGAACTTATTGTGATGCCTTCAGGAGAGACAAGGGAATGGGGCAGTCTCCGATTGACGCTCGAAGAGGTTACATTTACACCGATCACAACGGTAATCCGAATGAATATCGAGCGGACCGATTCAGCAAAAAGCCTCAACAGCGATAGCTTGCTCTATGAGATATGGGATGATCAGGGCCGGGTGCTCGGAATGGTAGGCGGTATGGGCGTCTACGAGGATAACAGCCAAAAGCATCAGCGAGATGAACTGCTGTTTGACCGCTTTGCAGACGCGCCGGCTCACATCACACTCAAAGCGTTTCTGCCCGAGTTCGAGGACCCTTCCGCAAATAGCGGTCCATATAAACTCGATGAGAATAGCGAGATTATCAAAACATACGTACAGGATCTAGAAATCACGGTACCTGTAGATCGGGCCAGCCTGAAAAAAATGTACGGCCAGCAGTAAATGCGGACGGAGACATCATCACCATTCGCAAGAAAGAAGAAAACAACCACGGAGGGTATTATGAAAAAAGCATATAAAGTTCTATCGACCGCTGCACTTGCAGCCATCATGCTGGGGGGAGCGGCTTGGAGCTACGTTGAAGCAGCTCCGGCCAAAACAGCAGTCCAAAACAAGGAGACCAAGAAAGCTTCCGCGATTGCCAGCACGACCCAAGGAGGGATTACCCTCAGCGCTACCAAGGCCATTCACGACGGCAACCTCATCCAAGTCAAACTTGTACGGAGCGGAAAAGAGTTCTCCGGCGAGATGACCGGGAAATATGATCCTGAGCTCGAAGAAGTGATCTATGCTGAAGGTTCCATCGATAATATGGAGATGCTGATCGACGGCAAGCCACTCCATAGCCTCGGCAGCAGCCATGCTAATAGACCGGACTTGCGTTGGAGCGCTGTAGGCGAAAACGCTGTCCTGATCTCATTAACCGACGCTTCTTGGCTTGGTGACAATATCAAAGCTTTGCCGGACAAGTTCACGCTCACCGCTAAGGTGCACTTGAAAGGTTCCAAAGAACCATTTAAGCTGAACATTCCGATCCAAAAGTCGGCAGAGAAACCGATTATGCTACAGCCGAATGTAACCAAAACATCGGGTAAAATGACCATGATGCTCAAGAAGGCATCTCTTACGTCCACTTCTTCCCGAGTACAGCTGATCTTGAAAGGATATATGAAAACCCGCGGAGAGTATCAAAGCATCTCTTACGATTTTGTGGATGACCAAGGAAACGAGCTGAAGATGCTCAGCGGAAAAGGCACGGATGAGAACAACAAGAATGACGACATGTACCATGACTTCATTCTGGAGGGACTGGATAAGAGCGCAAAGTCCATCACCGTGAAGCCATACAAGCCTGAGTTTAAAGAAGACAATTCCGGCCTATATAAATTGGACAGTGAGGGCAATGTCATCAAACATTATATTAAAGAGCTGGAGATGACAATTCCCGTAAAGTCATGATCTCGATTGAAAAAGTGCCCGTAAGATCTCCATCTTACGGGCACTTTCGTTCGTTCCGATTCGGCCTCCTGTACGGAATAGAGGCATAGTCATAAGGCTGCTTACCTTCCCTTATGTTCTTGCCCTGGTTATTCTTCAGGCGCTCCAGCGGCCTCCCAGCGGCGGATCTCTTCACGGACCCTTGGCGCGACCTCGGTTCCAAGCAGCTCTATTGCGTTCATTACATCATCATGCGGCATCGTTCCGACAGGCACATGAAGCATGAAGCGGGTAATGCCGACATGCTTGCGGAGGTGGATGATCTTCTGGGCTACCAGTTCGGGATCCCCTACATAAAGTGCTCCCTCAAAGCTTCGTGCAGCGTCAAATCTGCCGCGATCATAATAGCCCCAGCCGCGCTCCCGCCCCAGCACATTCATACATACCTGGGTGGATGGGAAGAACTTGTCCGCAGCCGCCTCCGTTTCCGTCCCTACGAACCCGTGGGAGTGCGATGCGACAGACAGCTTCGCCGGATCATGGCCGGCATGCGCAGCCGCTTCCTTGTACAGCTTAACAAGAGGGGCAAACTGAAGCGGGCTTCCTCCAATGATCGCCAGCACCAGCGGCAATCCAAGCAATCCTGCACGAATGACCGATTCCGTGTTGCCCCCGCTGCCGATCCATACGGGCAGCGGTTGCTGAACCGGACGCGGATAGATGCCCAGGTTATGAATCGGCGGACGATGCTTGCCGGACCATGTGACCTTCTCCGACTCCCGGAGCTTCAAAAGCAGGTCCAGCTTTTCATCAAAAAGCTCGTCATAATCATTCAGATCATAGCCGAACAATGGGAAGGACTCAATAAACGAGCCGCGCCCTGCCATAATCTCTGCACGTCCGTTCGAAATAGCATCCAAGGTGGCAAAATCCTGAAACACACGGACCGGGTCATCCGATGACAGCACGGTAACCGCACTGGTTAAGCGAATATATTTGGTCATTGACGCTGCTGCTGCCAGCACCATCGCTGGAGAAGAGGCCGCATAATCCTTGCGATGATGTTCTCCTACTCCGTATACATCAAGTCCTACCTGATCGGCGAGGACGATCTCCTCTACAACCTCGCGAATTCGCTGATCGTGACTCATCACCTCTCCAGTCACGGGGTCCGGCCATGTCTCTACAAACGAACTGATTCCGATCTCCATCCTATTCCCTCCATTAATCATATCAAGTTGGTTATTGCATATCCTTCTAAAACTTTTAATATTATATATCTTTATATTGAACCTTTTGTGAACCACTTTCAAGTTTATTTATATCGTGTCACAACAATTGCCGATCCTTGCCGACAACGTGACAGCAACACTCGGACTTCCGATTGTCGAGCAGACATTACAACATCTTTTTAGAGCGATTAGATGGAAACATTCATCCAGTAGCGATCCTGCACTCTGACCAAGGGATGCATTACACGCATCCTAAAACTCGTCTTTTTATTGCTGATGAAGGATTTAAGCAGTCGATGTCGCGCAAAGGAAATTGCTGGGACAACGCCCCAATGGAATCATTCTTCGGTCGCTTGAAAGACGACGTTGATTTTAGCGACTGCCACACTATTGATGAAGTGAGAGTGCAAGTGAAGGAATACATAAGCTATTACAACTCAGAAAGATACCAGTGGACATTAATAAGGATGACCCTCGATGATTTCAGAGGTCATCTGCTTGCTAGCTACAGCTCTAGGCGGTTTATTTCAACTAGGTCACAGTTCACTCTGGCCTTGGTTGCTGTTTCTATGATTCTGTAATTATATTCTTATTTTAAGAGAAAACCATAAAATCCCAATAATTTATATTATTTACTCCAATGGTAATTTATATTATAATAGAAAATGAATTTATAGATTATATCTGCTTTAGACTTGGGAAGGAGGTTTTGTACGATAACGTTTAGTGTAATGTTCATTTGATTTTTTGGAAGCATCAGTTGATACCCCTATAGAACTAGTGGAAACAAAGCCACAATATTAAGAGTAGGAGATGAATTTTGTGAAAAAAATTGCTATTACCTTATTGCTTGTTCTAGTAACGCTTTCTTCTACCATCTCTTCCTACGCTGAAAAGGATACTTCTAGCGAACTTTCTGGATCAGGGATTGTTGTGTCTGTAGACAAGTTTAATGAACTTTATGGAACACCAGATAGTTCTCCTGATATACTCAAAAACCTTGAAAAAAACGCAGAAATAAAGATAGATAGTGTTGATCTTCATGAGAACAATCTTCGCTTAAATGCTAATATTAGCTATGGTAACCAAGAGTATGAAATGTTTGCTGAAGGATATCTTTATAATAGTTACAAAAGACAAGATTTTATTAATAGTGTTGTAGGGGATCTTAAGGATAGAAATGGTAACTTTGAAATACTTCTTTTTGATATATATAACGACTCTTCTCCCGATAAAGTTATTACAAGCCAAGAATACGAACAAACACCTCATTTAAAATTATATTTAACAGATAATAAAGGGAATATATTGTTGTTTGAATTAGACATACCAGAGAAGCTGAGAACAATTAGTATTGATAGTGATGAGAGAATTGCAACGGAAAAGGATTTTTTCTGGTTTATTAATGTAATTAAGCCTTTTGAGGATAAAGAAATTCCAACGAATGAGAAATTAATGAACCAACTTGGAGTTCAAAAATCAATAATTTCTCCAAATGCGGTGGGTTATTTCTCGGACTGGACCCACACCACAACATATTATAAGTCGTTCTATATCGGTTCTGATTATGTACAAGCATGGTCTCTACCCTATGGTTCGTGGAAGGCGCTTGATGTGAACAATCAATCAACGTGGACAAATAGTTTTAAGATTGCAGAGCATGTCACTATAAATGGAACCACTAATAGAAATGTAGATAATCCATTTCGTTATAGAAACGTGAAATTAAGCACAGGTGTTGGAGCAAAATCTACAATTGTTAACGCCATCGTAGATGGAAGACTTTCCGGCTATAGTACTGGATCATCACTCGTAATGAAAATTGCAGAAAAGGCATGGTCAACTGCACTTCCTGCCCTACCTTCAATAAGTGAAATTACAGGATGGATAAATGCGATCATAGATACAGGAACCAATAAGACTATAAAATTAGGGACTACTAATATTAAATTGAACTCTAATCCAACAGTTGTTGAAAGTGCTAATTCAGGGAATCATCAGATGTTTAAGTATACTGATATTTCTGGAGCTAACACTGGTCATCATTTATTATTGCAAACTACAGTTCAATATGAGAGTTCGACTGGAACTTCTGCAACAGCTAACGGCGTAATGAAAGCAAAATGGGATGTTTACTATGATGGATTATTGTATAATTCAAGTAGTAAAGATGTTAGTTTTAAATATAATGTTTCAAAATAAACTGCCTAATACGACGGCGACTAGATAGTCGCCGTATTTTTGCTGTCATGCTGAATATCTTATAAGTAACTAACACATTCAGAGGTGATTTGATAAATATGAATAGGTATGTGAATAAAAGCAAAATTAAAGGCTTATTCGTGACGGCACTTATTATTTGCTTAATGATAGCAGCAATTACCCAATATCAGGCCAAGGCAAAATATAAATCCTATATTTCAAGCGATATTATGCAAAATCTTCAGTCTTTAAATACAATCTTATATGAGAATAACAACATTTATGAGGCAATTTTAGGCACGGGTGC
Organism: Paenibacillus sp. FSL M8-0334; assembly: GCF_038000405.1. Taxonomy (NCBI): domain Bacteria; kingdom Bacillati; phylum Bacillota; class Bacilli; order Caryophanales; family Paenibacillaceae; genus Paenibacillus; species Paenibacillus sp. FSL M8-0334. The sequence continues at coordinate 2,533,057 of NZ_JBBOCH010000001.1, read as the reverse complement.
CCTGTCTTCGGATCAGGCATACCTATTGGCTTATAATAATGAAACCATTTCACGAATTATTTTAGAAAATGCGACTCGGGCTGTGAAACTTGATTATAAAGAGGAGGACTTTGCCTACAGTTTGTCGTCCTTGAATGCTCAGAAGATCGCTTTGTTTTTTTCAGAGATTAATGAAACCATTGTGGATAAAGAATTAAAGGGGATCATTAGACAATTCTCCATTTTAAATCATGAATGGTTAGAGACGAAGGAGCTTGGCATTCAAAATTTAGGTCTAGATAATTCGAATTGGATCAAAGCCATAGCTGGGTTGGAGGAACGAACCAAAGAATACTTACAGAAACATAATATCGAAAATATAGAAGAATTATGGATAACAAGAACGGAAATAAAGTGAACCTTGATACGCGATCGGACTCCTCTTGAGCGAATCTCTGTTTCTACATTCTATGTCGGCGTTTTAGGCATATAAAAAAGCTTCAATGATTAAAAGACTCAATCTAAAAATTAGTGGTTGACAATTCAAAGAGATAGTCTGTGTCGGTTGAATACCAGCTCTGTAACTGCTGACACCAACGGCTAAACCCAATTTCAGTTGCCCGAATGCTTGGTGAGCAGTCATACCAACGGGTGAAGGTCTCTTTCCATTCCCCGACGCTGCGCAGCAGCGGGGAAAAGCCAAGCAGTAGCTCCAACTGGGATTTGCTTGCGGAGAATTTCATTGAGGGAACGCAATTCGGGCCGCTTATGGACAGAACCGAATTTCGGCCGGAGCTGGGCGAAGCCATCGGTGTGCTGTATGTTCCCCAGCTTGACGTAGAGCTTCCGATTGTCGAGGGAACGGATGATGAAATGCTTGAGCGCGGAGTCGGCCACTATACTTCGACCGCCCTTCCATCGGACAACGAGCAGATTCTGCTGTCCGGGCATCGCGACACCGTGTTTCGCGATTTTGACCAACTGTCCGTAGGCGACCGTTTTGTGGTGAAGCTGCCCTACGGGGTGTTCGAATATGAAATTCAGAGCACGGATATTGTAGATAAAGACGACACCACTGTCATTCGCCCGATGGGCACAGAGGTGCTAGTTGTCTCCACTTGCTATCCGTTCCGATACCTGGGGAACGCACCGGAGCGTTTTATTTTCTACGCTTATCCTGTCGATTTCCCGCTTCACTCATGATTACAACTCCACACTAAAAGAAGCCCCCTGATCCATGACAATGGAATCAAGGGGCTTCGTTCAATTCGATCGTTTATGATACCGCGGCTTGCAGCTCTTCATATTGGCTCATCAGCTCGCCCATAATCGGATGCTCTCCTGCAATGCCGGTATATTTGGACGCGGTATCGCTGGCTCCGATTTCTTTCACAGAGGCCTGCAGTTCCACGCTTTCCGGGTCTCCAGGGACGTCGAACAGCAGCGCTGCCGCCATCGATTTTGCCAGGCTCTTATAGGATAGCCCGCTCTCAAAAGCCAGCATTGCCGGGGAAACGAGCCGATCTCCAGGGGACAGCTTGCGGATTGGGGAGCGTCCTACACGGGACACTTCATCTGTGAGCGCCGGGTTCGCAAACCGTTCCAGAATCGTACGGATGTAGGCCTGGTGCTCCGCCTGATCGAAGCCATGCTTGTGGATCAGCGCCGCGCCTGTCTCCTCCAGCACGGCACGGACATGCCCGGCCACTTCTTCATCCTTCATCGCTTCCTGAATCGTTGCATAGCCTTTCAGAAAACCTACATAGGCCGCCGAGCAGTGGCCGGTATTCACCGTGAACAGCTTGCGTTCGATGTAAGGCTCCAGGCGATCAACATAATGCACGCCCTCCACAGGCACGAAGCCCTCCAGCATTTGCGAACGGTCCACCGCCCACTCATAGAACGGCTCAACAACCACCTTGAGACGATCCTCGTGCTGCTGCAGCGGAACGATGCGGTCAACAGCTGCATCAGGGAAAGCCACTACCCGGTCCGCCCATGCCTTCGTTCTCTCATCCAACAGCCCGTAGACATGCTCCTTCAGCTGCGTGCTTCCGCCAATGGCGTTTTCGCAGGCGATGACATGCAGCGGCGCTGCTTCGGACTGCGCCCGGAGCTTTAATCCCTCGGCAATCGTCGGAGCGATAAATTTAAGGATGTTGACCCCGACGGCCGTTGTGACCAGGTCCGCCTCCGCAACCGCGCGCGCCGCCGCTTCAGGCTCAGCGGCACTATTCAGCGCGGTGACCCCTTTTACAATCGTAGTCTCTTGGCCTTCGCTGGCGAGCGTTACCGGATACTCCCCGCGCTGCTTCAGTTCGGACACAAGTCCCTCATTCACATCAAGGAAGCAGACCTCATATCCTGCCTGTGACAGCAGCAGTCCGATGAAGCCGCGCCCGATATTCCCCGCTCCAAAGTGGACCGCCTTCATGCTCCCATGCCCCCTTCGAAGATGGCAAGGATCTCCTCCTCGGTTGTAGCGTCCATCACCTTGCCGATGCTCTCATCATCGGTGAAGATCATCGCGACATTCGTCAGAATTTCCATATGGTCGCCACCCGCTGCGGCAATCCCGATAACCACAAAGGCCGGCTCATCGCCGCCAAAATCAACACCCTCCGGAAAACGAACGATCGACAGCCCCGTCGAAGCCACCATGCTCTTGGCTTCTTTCGTACCATGAGGAATCGCCAGTCCGCCCCCCATATACGTGGAGGCAATCTCTTCGCGCTCCAGCATTTTGTCTACATAATCGGCCGACACATGACCTGCTTTCACAAGCAGCTCGCCCGCCATGCGGATCGCCTCGGTTTTGTCTTGTGCCGTACCATTCAGAATCACTTTATCTTTCGACAGTATGTTGCTCATTGTTTCTCCCTCTTTCTGTAAGTTGATTATATGGTCAGTCACGAAAAAACAGCTGCAGCTCTTCGGCTAGATAAGACTTGATCTCTTCCTCCCCGCCCCGCTCCATCAGTTCAATCAGCTCGGTGCCCAGCAGCATCGCACTAATCTCGCTAAGCACCTCAAGACTCTCCTTCGGAAGCTTCTTAGGCGCCAGCATCATCAGAATGACCCGCGCTTCCGCCCCGTCTTCAAGCGGCACGGGAGCGGCCAGTCTGAACAGAGACAATGAAGGTTTCGCAACCTCCCGGCTGCGCGTGTGGAACAGAGCCAGCGCGGTGTCGGGGATCAGCTGAGTGCCCATCCGCTCCCGCTCCAGCAGGCGCGCCTTGACATGCGCCGCATTGCTGACTGCGCCTTGCTTGCTTAGTATAGCCAAAGCCGCAGCCAGAGTCCCCTCCAAATCCCGAGGCCGGTTATCCAGCTGATGCACATGGAAGTCATCGAGCAGGGACACGACCTCATTCAATAGCAGCGCCTGGGACCGCAGGCGCTCCAGCGAGGCGGTCTTCCGCTGTTCTTCCCGCTTGATGACCGGTCTGCTCCCGGCGGGAGCAACCTCATTCTGTATATACTGAAGCAGCTTCTCCTTGTCCTCGGCCGTCAGCAGAGGACTTAACTTGATATACTTCTCGCCTGGCAGCGGGAGGTCGATTGTAGAGATGATCAGATCATAGTCGTCCTCCGGAATGCGGGCCGCCTCATACCAGGAAGCATTGCCAAGCACCTCAATCTGCGGCATCTCCTTGGATAACCGAATCCCGAGCAGCCTCGACGAGCTGAGCCCGCTGGAGCATACGAGAATCGCCTTCAGATGGTGGCCCAGCTGGTTGAGACGTTCCATGGAGGCACCGAAGTGCATCACGAGAAAGCCGATCTCCTCATCGGGCACGTCAAGCCCCTGCGTAATCTCATCCACCGATTGTCTTGCGACCGTAAACAGTTCTTCGTAATCCTTGCGGATCGGACTGAGCAGCGGATTGCGGATGCGCGTTCCTTCGCGCAGCCTCTTCACGGCATTGCCGACATGCTCCACAAGTCCGTCCCGAAGCGTGCGATCCTCCCCGAACGGAAAGCCCGTGCGCCTGCTAACCGCCTCAACCAGCCGATGGACGATTTCCATCGTCTCCACATCGACATGGGGCAATTCGGTTCCTTCCGACTGCTCCCTCGCCTCGTCGAACAGCCTTGAAATATGCGCCGTCTCGGCCTCTGACATCGATAGCCCCAGCGTCTTCTGAAGCCTGTCGGCAAACTGCCGCGCCCCCTCTGTCATAGGCGGCGTGCGGGCATCTTCAGTCACTGGATCGGTTACTTCCAGATCATGCCTTTGGCGAATTCGGCTGACCGCTACGGACAGTGCGATCAGAAGCTGCGTGTATACATTTTCGTTAAGCCGCTCGGTCCAGCCCCAGTCCATATCCCACAGACTTCTTTCCACATCCAGGAGGACTGGCTTGCCAATCATCGTCAATAGCCGCGCGGTCACCGGCTGAAGATGATTCGCTTCCCCATCCCCGATTAGATCCGAATAATCCAAATATTCAGAGGCTAAGCGGCAGATGGCCCGCCGCCTTTCGGTCTCGGTCCCCTCCAGTTCGACACCGTACCCTCTGCGCCGGATCACCTGCAGCTCAAACCGGGCCAGCCAGGACTCCAGCTCATCCAGATCATTGCTGATCGTTCCTACCGTTACCTTCAGGCTGTGCCCAAGGGCAAACAGCTTGATCGGCTCATCCGCCTCCAGCAGCGCGCAGAGAATAAGCACCTTGCGCTCCTCGGCTGAATAGTCGGCAGGCATGCCGGCCAGAAGACGCTCCCTCAAGCCGGTGACCGCTTCGGGGGAACTCCCCTCCAGCCGGATACCTGTTCCCGACTTCTTGTGAAGCAGAACCCCGACTCCCTGCAGCCCGCTTTCGATCTCTTCCATTTCCCGATGAACCGTTCTAACGCTCACGCCAATGTCGGAGGCGATCTCAGCAGCGGTCATCCCTTCGGTTCTATTCAGCAAAAGCAGAAGGATCTGGCGTTGTCTAGCAGTTAATTGTCCCAGGATTCTTGCCCCCCTCTTCTCATGAAATGGAGACAACGCCGGCACATACGCGCCAGCGTGTCATAAGGCATGGATTATGATTTATCCTTCAAGCGTTCTACGAGCTCGTCGTATCTTGGGCTCTTCAGGAAGTTGTCAATCGAAATATGCTCGGCATTCGGATTTTTGGCAATCGCCCGATCCGTCAGCGTCTTCTGTGTAATAACAATATCGGCATCATCCGGAATTTCGCTGACCGCGGAATTCGTGACGGTGATATCGACACCCGCCTGCTGCAGTTTCTTTCTGAGAACAGAAGCGCCCATGGCACTTGAACCCATTCCTGCGTCGCATGCAAATACGATTTTGTTAACATTCTCCTTCTGTGCGTTCGCAACCGCTGCCGATGCAGGAGCAACCTGATCGTTCATGCCGCCGGTCTTCATCTCTTTCATCTTCGCAGAAGCTTCTTGCAGATCAAGCTCTTCCTCATCCTTCTTGCCTGTTCTAAGCAGCACAGCCGCAACCAGGAAGGAGACGATTGTTGCTACCAGCACACCGGCCAGAACCGGAATCAGCCCGCCTTTAGGCGCCAGAGTCAGATAGGCAATGATGCTGCCCGGGGATGGCGGTCCGTTAAGCGCTGCACCGAGGAGCTGGAAGGTGAATGTACCGGATACACCACCAGCAATCGCCGCAAGAATCAGAACCGGCTTCATCAGAATGTAAGGGAAGTAAATCTCATGAATCCCGCCGAAGAAGTGAATCACAACCGCACCTGGCGCCGAGGATTTCGCCGAACCGCGGCCCACCAGCCAGAAGGCCAGCAGAATACCAAGGCCCGGTCCTGGGTTCGATTCCAGCATGAACAGAATCGATTTGCCCAGACGTGCGGATTCTTCCGCCGCGATCGGGTTCAATATCCCGTGATTGATTGCGTTATTCAAGAACAGAATCTTCGCCGGCTCAATGATGATGTTGACCAGCGGGAGCAGGTTCGCATTGACAAGAACATCCACGCCGGAGGCAAGAACTCTTGTGATGCCCTGAACCAGCGGGCCGATACCGCTGTAGGATATGAGGAGCAGAACGCCACCGATGATCCCCAGCGAGAAGTTGTTGACCAGCATTTCAAAACCGGATTTGATTTTGCCGTCAACCAGTTTGTCGAATTGCTTCAAGATCCAGGCCGCAATCGGACCTACAATCATGGCGCCGAGGAACATCGGAATGTCCGAGCCTACAATCACCCCGATCGTTGCAATCGCACCGATAACCGCACCGCGCTTGCCGTGGATCATCTGTCCGCCGGTATAACCGATCAAGAGCGGGAGCAGATAGTTGATCATCGGGCCGACAAGGCTTGCAAACGCTTCATTCGGGAACCATCCGTCTGGAATGAACAGCGCGGTAATGAGTCCCCAAGCGATAAACGCCCCGATGTTAGGCATTACCATGCCGCTCAGGAGACGGCCGAGCTGCTGTACTTTGACTCGAATGCCGCCGGAAGCGTTTTTATTTGTCTCGTTGGACATTATATTAACCTCCTGTATGATGAATTGAACCTTATGTGTGGTCTTGAAACTCTGACATCTCTATGTTAAGACATAGTGACCCAAGGCTCAACGAAAGGAAAACCCGGTTTCGTCATGAATATTGTTGACAACTTTTAAAAGGAACATGTTCTCGGTTGAAGAAATGCCCGGGCGAGGCTGGAGATTATGTCGGCATCGTCAGGGAAGACTCCCCGAATGGAAGTTGACCGCAGCCCGGCTCATTAACAGGGACACAACGCCTAAACAGGAGCATTAACGAGGACAGGGACAAGGCAGATGAACAAGGCGCATAGCACGCTAATAGGGTGCACGACACGGAAACAGGCCACAGCACAGTAACAACGCCCCGCTCACTCCTGCTCAGGCAGAAGGATCGGGGCGTGCTGCGCCACAGGTGACTTTGTACGATGTATCGTACAAAGCCTATGCTACATCCAGCGATGACAATCCATTTGTACGATTTATCATACAAATATCCTGTCAGCTCATATAAAGCTCCAATTTTGTGTGACGAATCATATAAAACGGCCCATTTCATCGAATAAAGGTGTGTTATGTACGAATAATCATACAAATCCACCATACGGTGATTCATATAACCACAAGACGGAGGTCAGCCCCCGAACACCAAACACCTAACACCAAATCACCAAACCCGCAACTCCACCAAGTATACCCAATGCGCACAAGAACACTTCCGTAGTTCGGCAATGGAGAGCCGCCGGAGTGAACGAACACCGAAACCGCCTATCCGCACCAGAGGAAATACCGTCTACAACGCTCCCCTGTTCAACCGCTTGTCACATGTATGGCGTCCCGAATATCATTGCCCTGGCACAACCTCATTGCTCTTCTTCCACGTCCAGAATATATCCTCGGCCACGGATGCTCTCAATCTGGAACAAATCCTTTGTTTTCTTCCGGACCCGGTAGATGAGCGCATTCAGCTCCTCCGTGCTGACATCCGGAATTTCATCCTCCCCATAGCTTCGCTCCGGCCAGACCGAGAGCTTCACCTGCTCCTTCGATACAAACTGCCCTTTATGATGAAACAGCAGCTCCACACATTTGAACTCCTTCTCGGAAAAAGCATACGTCTCCCCGCGGAAGATCAGCTCCTGCTTGTAGGGATCGAGCCGGATCGCTCCGCTCTCCGTCAACGCCAGCTGTTTCATAAACGGGGTCATGTCCATCGTCTCATCTGTGCTGAGCACCGAGAATCGGAGGGCTACCATATCCCGCGCAAGCGCCAGGGAATCCCCGCTGGCCAGCGGAACCTCTTCGCCCGGTGCGAGCCGCCGCTGGTTGACGAAGGTACCATGCTTGCTCTCCAAGTCCTGAATGAAGAAACCGCCGTCCCGGTAGATTATGGCCGCATGCCTCCGAGATACATAGATATTATCAAAGGAAACATCCGGCGCCCCTTGTGTCCCTCTTCGGCCAAGCACCGTCACCGGCCGGGTCAGCAATATAACATCTCCATGTTCATAGGGATTGCCCCGTTCCACCATCAAAAAGGAGGACCTATCCATCCTTTTCCCTCCTGTTCCTGCCGTCAGCGAATGATTCGCCATCAATTATCATGCAATTATTATAGTTCATCTATTGAGTAAGCTGCCAAAATCACTACCATCATAAGAAGAATCTATTTCTATCATACCGTACATTTCAATTGGTTTCAGGAGGATCATACTGTGCGTAAACAAAAAAAGTGGAAAATAACGCGAAAGTTCTTGCTTGTGGGCATCATGATAGCAGGGTTTCTATTTCTCAATAATACATCCATATTTACAAAAAGCCCTGACAGCGAGCCGCTGCTGCTGGCCCATCGCGGCCTTGGGCAGACCTTCCCGATGGAGGGAATCGAAGCGGACACTTGTACGGCAGAGTGGATATTCGAGCCGGAGCACCCCTATCTGGAGAATACGATCCCGTCGATGAAGGCCGCCTTTGAGGCGGGCGCCGACATCGTCGAGCTGGATATCCAGATGACCAAGGATCAGCAGTTTGCGGTGTTCCATGATGCATCCCTCGATTGCCGAACCGAAGCTGCCGGCGCGATCAAGGATTATACGATGGAGGAGCTGAAGCAGCTGGATATCGGTTACGGATACACGGCTGACGGCGGTAAGACCTACCCGTTCCGAGGAAAAGGAATTGGACTTATGCCCTCGCTGGACGAGGTGCTGCGCGACATCCCTGAAGGAGAGTTCCTTCTGCATATCAAAAGCAACGATCCCGAGGAAGGCGCTCTTCTCGCCGAATTTCTGCGCCGGTTGCCTGCCGAGCAGCGCAGCCGCCTGTCGGTATACGGGGGAGATATGCCGGTCTACACGTTAAAAAATGAGCTGCCCACCGTTCGGGCCATGTCCAAAGAAACCTTAAAAAGCTGTCTCATCTCCTATGAAGGGGCGGGCTGGACCGGGTACGTCCCTGCCGTGTGCCGGAACACGCAGCTGCATATTCCCGAGAAATATGCACGTCTTCTATGGGGGTGGCCGGACAAATTCCTGAGCCGGATGGAGAAGGTAAATACACGCGTCATTCTCGTGGGAGGCGACGGCGAATGGTCAGAGGGCTATGACACCTTGGAGGATCTTGAGCGGCTGCCGGACGGGTATACCGGAGGCATATGGACGAATCGCATTGATGTCATCGGACCCAGCTACAAAATCGCGGACTAGCGCCATGCCAGGGAATTTCTCCATAGAATCTTCTGCATCATCGTATTATCAGTACGACATACGCCGTCTGCATAATCTGAACGATCCGCACAATAAGCGTTGACTGCACAACTAACTTCATCTGCACGTAAGCTCCATCTCCGCAATAAGGAACGTTTCATACAAAATAAGGAACGAACGTTTCATACAAATAAGGAACGAACGTTTCATACAAATAAGGAACGAACGTTTCATACAAATAAGGCCGCTTGCCTCATAGGCAAACGGCCCTTTATTGTGTTGCATGAGGATCAGTTACGTACCGCAATAAGTGCGATACGGCCTTCCGGATGGATCCGGAACGCGGCAATACGTCTCCTGCTCGGGCAAATAAGCATACGGCTGCGCCAGTGCGTTTAGGAGCTGCTGCATCACACGGTAATCGCCTTGCTCCACGGCTGCCGAAAGTGCCTCCTCGACCCGGTGATTCCGCGGGATGACGGACGGATTGTGCTGACGCATCCGCTGATAGGCCGACTCCGCAGACTCCTCCTGCCTGCTTAACCGGGACTGCCACTGGCTGTACCACTCCTGGAATGCGTCAATGTCAGCCAGCACAGTCTTCTCCGGCTCGGCCAGACTTAATGCCCGGAACGTATTGGTGTAGTCAGCACGCTGCTTGTACATCACTTGAAGCAGGCGCTTCACCAGCGCTTCGTCCTCCGGCTCTGCATGGAATAACCCCAGCTTCGCTCTCATGCCGTCCAGCCAGTGGCGATGGAAGCTGTCCACATAATGGCCCAGCGCCTCCTCTGCCATGGCAATCGCCTGCGCCTCGTCCTCGTGCAGCAGCGGCAGCAGCGCCTCGGCCAAGCGGGCCAGATTCCAGCCCCCGATCTCCGGCTGGTTGCCGTACGCATATCTCCCTTGGGTGTCGATTGAGCTGAACACCGTCGCCGGATCGTAGATGTCCATGAAGGCGCAGGGGCCGTAATCAATTGTCTCTCCGCTCAGCGTCATATTATCGGTATTCATAACGCCGTGAATAAACCCGACAAGCTGCCACTTGGCGATCAGGGATGCCTGCCGCTCGCTTACTTCCCGGATCAGCGATACGTAGCGGTTCTCTCCAGGGTCCCGATCCGCATAATGCCGCTGCCACGTATAATCCGCGAGCGCGCGCAAATCTTCCACCGTCCCCCAGCGGGCCGCATATTGAAACGTCCCGACGCGAATATGACTCTCCGCCACGCGGGTCAGAATCGCCCCAGGCAGCTCCGTCTCGCGGAAGACGGGCTCACCGGTCGTTACCACCGCCAGACTGCGCGTCGTCGGGATGCCAAGCGCGTGCATCGCTTCACTGATAATATATTCGCGCAGCATCGGGCCGAGCGCAGCCCGGCCATCCCCTTGGCGGGAGTACGGGGTTCTGCCGGACCCTTTCAGCTGAATATCCACACGCTCGCCCTGCGGAGTCAGCTGCTCGCCGAGCAGCACGGCACGACCGTCCCCCAGCTTGGTGAAATAACCGAACTGATGGCCCGCATACGCTTGCGCGAGCGGCTCCGCCCCCTCCGGTATCCGGTTGCCGGCGAACACTTCTACACCATCCTTCACTCTCAGCGCCGCAGCATCCAGTCCGAGCGATGCCGCCAGCGAGTCATTCAATACCACCAGCCTCGGCGATGCCACTGGCTCCGGTTCCTGCCTGCTGAACATCACCTCCGGCAGGCCGGCATAACTGTTATCCAGATTCCATCCTGCACGCTTGTCAGTTCCAACGTCCTTATCCGTCATCGAATCTTCCTTTCCCTAAGGCACGGACAGGCCATGCCTTCCATGTGCTTATGCTTATTCAACTATAACCCTGCTTCGGCCTCTGCCTAACCAGTGACCTTAGGCTTTTATCTACAATCCGAACTAAAAAGACGATCTCATCTGATCCTTCGTAGGCTTCCACATGACTATAGAGAATATAACATTTACTGGCACGAAAAACATGAAGAAATGACAAAGAACCCGCGGTTCCCCGCAGGCTCCTCATCATCCGTGTGTTCCCCTTATTACGCACTGCGGCGGCTTCAAGCGTGCTGATGGCGGCTGCAGTCCCTGACTGGACTGGGTCGTCACTGTATAGCCCGAGTGATACGCAAGCTCATCTTCATGGAGGCAGCAATGTTCCTGGCCGTCCGCTCCATATTCACAGCGGCGGATTCAAAAGCCTCGGGCAAAGTAACCACTCCGGGCACGATGCTGAACAGCGCGTCGATGCCGTGATCATGGACGACGGCGCTGTCGTCAGACAAGGAGCCGGCGATCCCGATAACTGGCACGTCATACTTCTTCGCGGCCTTGGCAACTCCGATCGGGGTCTTGCCATAGATCGTCTGACGATCGATGCGGCCTTCCCCGGTGATGACCAGATCCGCATCCCTCACGATGTCCTCAAAGCGTGAAGCATTCAGGACGATATCGATTCCCCGCCGCAGATCCGCATTCAGGAAAGCGATCAGTCCGGCGCCAAGGCCGCCTGCCGCCCCCGCGCCCTCCTTCTCCCGAAATGTCTTGCCAAGCGCTTGCTCTGCTACATCTGCAAAATGAGACAGGTTCCGATCCAGCAGCTGCACCATATCCGGAGTTGCGCCTTTCTGCGGGCCGAACACGGCCGATGCGCCTCGCGGTCCCGTTAACGGATTATCCACATCGCAGGCCACCTCGATCCGAACACCCGCCAGTCTGGCATCCAGTCCGGACATATCCACCTCATGCAGGTCGGAAAGCGCGCCGCCTCCGGGGCCAATCTCTCTTCCCGAGCGATCCAGCAGCCTGCCGCCCAAGGCCTGGACCATCCCCGCCCCGCCATCGTTCGTGGCGCTTCCGCCAATCCCGATGATCATATGCTCCACCCCCTCCTCCAGGGCGAACCGAATCAGTTCACCGGTTCCCCGGGTTGAGGTGAGGAGCGGGTTGCGACGCTCGGCAGGCACGAGGTGCAGGCCCGAAGCAGCGGCCATTTCGATGATCGCGGTCCGGCCATCGCCCGTGATGCCGAAGAAGGCCTGAGCCGGCTCGCCGAGCGGGCCTGTAACCACCCGTTCCATGATCGTGCCGCCCGTGGCGTCAACAAGGGAACGAACGGTTCCCTCGCCTCCATCAGCCATCGGCATTTTATAATAATCGGCATCAGGAAACACCGATCGAAACCCCTTCTCAATCGCCTCCGCCGCCTCCAGCGCGGACAAGCTCTCCTTGAACGAATCCGGAGCAATGACTATCTTCATCGTTGACATCTCCCTTTTTTGTGGCATTCTCCTTCATGACCGAACCGCCGATGCGCACTAACCCCAGAGTTTAAAGACACCGAACAGGAGGGTTGAAACCACCGCCAGCGTCAGACCGACAGCCGACTCGTACGGCACCAGCTTCAGACGCTCCTTGATATTCATGTTCACACTTCCAGCTGTTGCATGGAAGAAGCTGCCGTGCGGCATATGGTCGAGCACCGTGGCTCCCGCATGAATCATCGCCGCCCCTGCCAGTGCAGATATGCCGAGTCCAAGAATGGTGCTGCTGAACACGCCGCTGGCCACCGCCGTTCCGGCTGTTGTCGAGGCTGTCGCCGCCGACATGAAGATACCGGAGATCGGTGCCAGCAGATATGCCGGCAGACCGGATGCGCTCAGCGCGTCAATAATGACATCTCTTAAGGATGAGTTGGCGATAATGCCGGCCAGCGTCCCTGTACCGAGCAGCATGATGGCGACGCCCGACATTTTGCCAAGACCGGAAATTGCGTACTCGTTGATCTTCCTTGCCTTCCCCATCGCGATCGCGCCAATCAGTCCGCCAACGGGCAGCGCGATCATCGGGTCAATGTTGATGTTGAACAGCGGCCGCAGTGCCAGCAGGACTATCGTCACCAGCGGTGCGATCAGGGCCGTCAGGAAAGTCGGCATTCTGCTGTCTCCGGAGGCTTCAATGTCCCGGTCCGAAACAGCAGAGCCCTTGTTCGCCATTCGCTTGGCCAGCATGTACGTCACCGCAATGCCGAACACTGCCGGGATGATCCCTGCAGCCATGATCGATGTCAGCGGGATGCCGAATGCATCCGAAGCTGCGATGGCGTTCGGATTCGGCGACATGATGTTGCCGGCTTTACCGCCGCCAATCATCGCCAGCAGTATGGCGGTTTTGGACAATTGTGCGCGGCTCGCAATAGCCAGCGCAATCGGCGATACGGTAATGACCGCAACGTCGACGAACACCCCGACCGTGGTCAGAATCATCGTCGCCACCGCCAGCGCGAGCAGCGCACGCGATTCCCCCAGCTTCTTGACGATGGTCTCGGCGATGGACGATGCGGCTCCTGACTCGATCAGCACGCCTGCAAGTATGCCCGCTGCCATAATCCTCAGCACCGCCGGAATAATGCCCTTGGCTCCTTCCACCATCAGATTGACCGTACTGGCAATATCGACACCGCCAATCAGCCCGCCGATTAAGGCACCGGCGATCATGCCGTAGGCTGGCGGCACTTTTCTCAGAATCAATACAATCGCTATGATTAAGGCACATATAGCTCCCAAAGCGCTTACGGTTACTTCCACGGCGAATTCCTCCCCGATGTTGACGTTATAGTGAAGCTTCACCTTTATTGTAAGCGTTTACCGAATGCGATTACATTGGCGGACAGGATGAAAAATGATGCGTAAAACCCGGCATCTATTGTGCATATGCACAATTAACGAAGGTGATGCCACAGCCGCGCGATGTACAGCTCCATCAATCCCTTCAAGTTCCGGGGGTCTCTGCCGGTCAGTTCTGTAATTTTGTCGAGCCGGTAGCGCAGTGTGTTTCGGTGAATGAACAATCGCTCCGCGATGCTGTGCAGCTCCCCGCCCTCCTCGATGAACACCTCCAGCGTATGCGCAAGCTCGCCCTTCTTCTCATGACCCAGCAGTTGCTCGTAGAAGGCAAAAGCCTGCTGATCCTCCTCTTCCCAAGCGAGTTGGGATAGCATAATCTCCAGCCGGTAGTCCTCGTACCGGTATACCCTCGCTCCGGCCCGGAGCCTGCCTCCAACCTGGATCGCGCTTCTTGCTTGGTTAAAGGAAGCTTGCAGTCCCTTCGGTCGTTCAGCCAGACTGCCGCATCCGATCAGAACGCTGCCGCCCGCCACCTGCAGGAGCCGTTTCAGAAACAGTGTCAGCTCCGTATTTTGCGCTTGGGGCGCCTCAGGCACCGATTTAAGAATGACGATTTCATGATTGAAGGTGACACCGATCAGATCCGACCTGCCAACTTCATACTGAACGGCCCGAACCCGCTTCTGCACTGCTGCTTCCGTACTATCAGGCCCATCGAGCACAATGACCATCCGCGGCTGCCTGAGCGCAATCCCTACCGCTCTCGCCCGCTCAATGACACTCTCTTCATCCACGTTCTCTTCCGAGATCAGCTGGTTGACAATGTCATTCTGAATCCGCTGTTTCCACTGAACATTCTCAAGCAGGAACGACTGCTCCAGTACAAGCTCGGCTGCCATTCTGACCAGCTCAGCATAGTTGCGAATGTCCTCGGGCTCTCCTGTAATTCCTACAACGCCGACAGTCTGGCCGTTAAAACTGATAGGCAGATTGATGCCCGGTCTTGAAGATTTCAGCTCCGCCGCCCTTAACTGGTCGATCTCGACACGCTCTCCTGTCCTGAGCACCAGCAGCGCGCCATCGTGAAGCTGACCGATTCGCTCCGGATCCCCCGAACCGATGATGACGCCGCTCTCATTCATGACATTAATATTGCGGTTTAGAATGCTCATCGTGCGCTCCACGATTTCCTGTGCCAGCTCCCGGGTTAGAAATTGCATGACTCGTATAACCTGCCCTTCTCCTTACCGTGTTGTATCCACTGTATCATAGTGAGAATGCACAATGAAATGGGGATGGATGACACCTGTCATATCAATCTCTTTACAGCTGTGAATGTTCCACTGCTTCCTGTCTCGCTACACTAGAATGGCATCCTATCCTAATGTATAGAAAGAGTGAGAATGATGGAAACACAACCTCAACGGATTCGCCTCCTGGACATTCTTCGAGGATTCGCAATTCTCGGCACGCTGGGAACCAACATATGGATATTCGCCCATCTCGGGGACTTGTCTTTCATTACAACCTTCAATCAGAGCGGGTGGTGGGAAAGCAACGATCTTCTCCGCATGATCGTGCTGTTTCTGGTGAACGGCAAGCTGCTTGGGCTGCTGACCATCATGTTCGGCGTCGGGATGGAATTGAAGTACCGTCAGGCTATGCGGCGGGGCAAGCCCTGGCCTGGCGTGTACATCTGGGTAGTCCTGTTTCTGTTCATGGAAGGCCTGCTGCATTTCATCTTCGTGATGGAGTACGATATTCTGATGAGTTATGCCGTTACGGCGCTCATATCGGCCTTCATCGTGAAAGGCGGCGAACGGTGGATCAAGCGGACGATGGCCCTGATCGGGAGCCTCCATGCCGCCTTCATGCTGGCGATTCTCGCGCTCCTTCTCGCTGCAGGTGGCAACATATCGTTCGGCAGCGATTCCGGAGTGGTCGCCCTCTATCAGAGCGGAACTTGGCTGGAACAAGTACAATACCGCCTATCCCATTTCCTGGTGCTGCGACTGGAAGCTATTTTCACGATTCCGATGAATATATTTCTATTTCTGCTGGGTGTTCGGCTCATGCGCGCAGGTGCGTTCGCACCGGACGAGAAGGGAAAGAAGATTCGCGCCAGACTGCTCGCCATCGGGCTCTATCTGGGCCTTCCGTTAAACCTTCTTATATTTGTTCCCGGCGGCGCCTTCGACCTGACCGTGCGCTATCTCTTCGCTCCGCTGCTGTCGCTCGGCTATATAGCCCTCATCGGAAAAATGATACAATATACCAAATGGAACGGACTGTGGCACTTGCTTGAGAACGCCGGCAAAATGTCGCTCAGC
The DNA here is from genome assembly GCF_038000405.1 of Paenibacillus sp. FSL M8-0334. NCBI lineage: Bacteria > Bacillati > Bacillota > Bacilli > Caryophanales > Paenibacillaceae > Paenibacillus > Paenibacillus sp. FSL M8-0334. The sequence continues at coordinate 2,516,944 of NZ_JBBOCH010000001.1, read as the reverse complement.
TGTTATGTCATGCAGAATATCATCGCTTCCTGCATCTTCTATGGCTGGGGGCTCGGACTGGGAGGAAGGCTCGACTCATGGGCCATCCTATTCATATGGCTTGCCCTATCCGCCCTACAGTTAACGTTCGCTTCGCTGTGGCTGCGCTATTGTAAGCTCGGTCCGATGGAGGCTGTACGGAGGCGTCTACTCAGCGGGATCACTTCAAGATAAACGGATGGGAGAAGCGGAGGGGTTGGATGATCAGTAAAATATACCCGCGGGATCAGATCAAGCAATATCTGCTCATTGATGTCATCGCACTCGTGTTTTTGTTATATATGGTGCTGACCGCCCCTTCGGCGCTTGGCCTGTGGGCGAAGCTGGGGCTGCTGACAGCCTACCTCATCGCCTTCTATGTCGCGCTGTGGCGGCGGGATTTCTATCTGCTGGTGGCCGTGCTTGCCGGCGTTGCAATACTGACACTGCTCGGTGTGCATCTTAGTGCAAGCATGCTGGTGTTTGGATTTGTGTTCGCAGACCTGCTGGGAAGAGCGAGGTCGAAGTGGCATATTACGATCGGAATTGCAGCCATTGGTCTCATGACATTTATCGTCTCGCGGCTCGAGGCGGATGATCCTTTTGTACAGAGCATTACCTTTCTACCTGTCATGATTGTGCAGATGATCCTGCCTGTCGTCATCCATATCATAGAGCGTACCAAAAGCCTCCAGGGCAAGCTGGATGCAGCCAACCAGCAGCTGGAGCATTATATCCAGCAGGAGGAGCGGCAGCGAATTGCAAGAGATCTGCATGATACGCTGGGACAGACCCTGGCCATGATCAAGCTGAAGAGCGAGCTGGCTGCCCGCTGGATCGATCGGGACTCCTCCAAAGCCAAGGCGGAGCTGATGGACATTCTGACCTCATCAAGAACCGCACTGAAGCAGGTGAGAGAGCTCGTGTCCGACATGAAGTTCATCTCCCTGACTCAGGAAATCGAGCGCTCCCGGGAGCTGCTGAGAACCGCAGGCATCCAGCTGGAGGCTGCGGGGCACAGCACGCTGCCGCTGCTCTCCAGCGTCGAGGAGACGATGCTTGCGCTCTGCGTCCGTGAGGCGACAACGAACATTATCAAGCATAGCCAGGCCAAGCATTGCTTCATCCGAATTGATACCGCCGGCGATCATGTTCATGTCACGATTGCTGATGACGGTGTAGGGCTTGGCGGAAGAAATAGCGGAAATGGAATTTCGTCCATGATGGAGCGAATGAAGTCGCTTCAGGGAAGCCTGACCGTGGACGATGCTGAGGGCGGGGGGACCGTGGTGTCGTTGCTGCTTCCGTTCCGCCAGCAAGAGAAGGAGGAGAAGCCATCATGATTCGAGTGGTGATTGCCGAGGATCAGCAACTGCTCCGAGGAGCGCTCACCTCGCTGCTTCGATTTGAAGAAGATATCGAGGTTGCTGCCGAGGTGCCGGACGGAAATGAGGCCTGGGAAGCGATCCAGCGCCATCAGCCTGATGTATGCGTGCTCGACATTGAGATGCCAGGCATCAGCGGACTGGAGCTGGCAGAGCGTATCCGGGCAGCCGATTTGCCCTGCAAGGTCATGATTGTAACCACATTCGCCCGCCCCGGCTACCTGCAAAAAGCGATGGACGCCCGGGTCGAAGGCTATCTGCTCAAGGATGAGCCGATTGATTACCTGATTGAAGCCATCCGCCGGGTAGTCGCCGGCGAGCGCGTGATCAGCACGGATCTCGCAGCTGCGCTCTTCATGAGAGAAGAGAATCCGCTGAGCCACCGGGAGGTGGAAATGCTCCGCCTGACCAAGAAAGGCATGACCACCAGCGAAATTAGCAAAGCCCTGTATCTTACCAAGGGCACCGTCAGAAACTATCTATCCTCAGCCATTCAGAAGCTGGAAGCCGACTCGCGACAGCAGGCGGTTCAGATTGCGGAGGAGAAGGGCTGGATTTAACAGAAATCGAGGAGCAGCTGGTTCTTATGATATTAGAAAGTAGAAGAGCCGCCCTCGCGGGCGGCCCTGTGATACACCGCGATCGCGGCAAGAAGGAAAAAATGTGATCCTCCGGCTACTTCAGATTGACCGTGTGGTTGAGCTCGGTCTCAGAGCGGGCGCCTGTAAGCTGGGAGAACATCCGCTTCATCATTTTGGTCCAGTTGCCTGTCTCCCAATATTCAGCCGCTTCCGCCTTCACCTTGATCAGAACAAGCTGCGGATCATCGCTTGTCGTTTGCAGCAGCTTGGCATATCCCGGGTTCCACAGTTCCTTGATTTTCGCCCGATCCTCAATCCGTTCGCCTTGTCCGCGAATCGAAACATAGGATTTCCCGACATAAGCCACGTTGACATGCGGATTGTCTTGAAGCTGATGGTACTTGTCCGTATCTTCCTTGGTCAGAAACCAAAGATCACCGTCAAACTCCACCTCCTGCGTCTTCATAGGGCGCGAAACGAGCCCGTCCTCAGAAACGGTTGTCAGCATAGCTATATCAATCCCTTTGATCAGCTCCCGGACCGTCTCCACTGCCTCCTGATGTGCCGTTGTTTGACCATTCGCCATTGTTCTCACTCCAGTTCTTCGTGGTTGATTGTTTCAACGTTAGGTTAAGCAAGCCGGACCCAAAATAAACAGACAACGCAAAAAGACCAAAACCTCCGTCTCCGGCTGTCTTGGTCTTGACTTAAGACGCTCCGTGCTTTCGCACTCTGCTCAGTTCTCGGACTGCAGGCCGTTCACAAACGCCTCAAAGCTTGGCGCCAGCGGGGTAATGCGGTAACCGTCTGCCTTGTCCACATGGACAACCTCGGGAACCCCGTCGTTACCGGATTCACGATAATCGAGCATGACCACCTCGCTGTCCGACGGACATGTTGCAATGACAACACCGATCTCAGGGTAGCCGCCCTGCTCAATGATATGCCGGCTGCCAGCGGATCCGCAAAGGGAAAGCTTCTTCTCCCGTCCGATGCCGAGAATGCCTGAAATTGTAATCGACTCCTTCTCCTCCGAGCCTGTCCCCCCGAGCACGAAGAGGCGCTTGCGGGGAATTCCTCCATTATGCTGCTTCATCATATGTACATAATGCGGCGGCAGCTTGAATACGAGCTCTTCTTCCACCGAGGCGATCAGCCCATCTGTCGGAGAAGCCATCGTATATTGTTCAGCCGCAGGGTGACTGTCATCCCAAAAATCTGCTGCGCTGACATTCCTGGCAGCAGTTGATCGAGCGGCCCGAGCAGCGGCTGCCTTCGCCTTCTCTTCCTTCTTCTTGATCAAGTCCAGGAACTCCAGCGTGTCCTCATCGTCAGGCTCCAGACGATCTGCATGCTCAAAGGCACGACGGGCATCCTCGTAGCGCTTCAAGTAGTAATAGGCCAGACCGATGCGGTAATGCCACAACGCGTCCTCCCGTCCTTCCTCCTCGATCAAGAGAAACTGCTCCACCGCTTCCTCGTAACGCTCCAGATTGTTAAGCGCCCGCCCCAAATGGCTGATCAGCTCGTAATCCCTTTCCTCCTCAGGTATTTCCGTGATGGCATCTACAATTTCTTCGAATTCATCTTCCTCATGCCATGTTTCCAGCTGTTCGATTAAATCCTCTCGCATCATTTCTGCCTCCTACCTTATCATCCCTTATGCAAATTATATCATTCTTGACAGCCGCCTCTCCACTTTGCCGGTGACGCTTTCACGTCAATTCTGGCTGCATTGGGGGCGACTTCTGAACAGCGTCCGCTATAGCAACAATGGACCGCTCGCTGGCTGCCTCCTGGCAGCTCCCTTCAGCGGCTGCTTCTCGCTGCTGTCCTGCCTTCGAATACGAATTGTGCCGCAGCTGCACACTGCTCCTCACGAACACCCTCCAACGTGACAAATCCATGCGGCTTATGCTGCTCCAGCAGCTCCCAAAACAGCGGATAATGCAGTTCTCCAAGCCCTGCCGCTGTCTCCTTAAGTTCTCCATCCGAACGGAGGATCAGGTCCTTGGCATGGGCGCTAACGATGCGAGATCCGAACTGCTTAAAGGCAGATTGGATAACCTCGTCCTGGCGTTCATAATTGGAAGCGTTTAATAAATTGCACGGATCGATAACGACTCCTACACATGAGGAGGGGAAGCGTTCGAGCGTTGCGGCCATCGTATCCGGCGAGTCTATCAGATGCCCTTGCGCAGCCTCCAGTCCAATCGTTACGCCCCACCGTTCGGCCTCTTCCACCAGCTCCTCCAGCGCATGATGCAGCCGCTCCCAATATTGCGGCAAGCGAGCAGAATCCTCGGGTTTACCCACCTCCGTAGCCACGATCGGAGCTCCAAAATGCCGCGCACAGCGGAGATGCTCCTTAAACCGGTCGATATTATGCCGATAGACGTCATCATCCAGTTCAACCAGGCTTGCGTAACAGCCCAGCACCGCTATACGAACCTGATGCTCCGCAAAAGCACCGCCAATCTCACTCGCCAAGCCCGGGCTGAGCTTTCCAAGTGAGCAGTCCACATCCGTAATCGCTTTGGACAGCGCAAGCTGAACATACGGAAACCCATATTCAGCGACCTTCCGTGCCAGCTCCTTATACGGCTGCTTCCCCAACAGATGCGCTAAAATTCCGACGGACATCATCCTCTCCTCCTACCTATGGCTATATTTCCCCCGGTACGCCTTAGCAGCTTGATCAGCATCATGCATGATGACACGTCCAGGTCCCTTCATTAAAGATAACATGATTTCCTTCTTCTGGAAACGGATAGAGGTTCAGATGACTAAGCAGGTATATTCTAGCATCAACATTGGTTCAGTTCCCCCCGGGAGTATCCCGCTTTTATTTGAAATGTTAAAGCTCTTGCATATATGATAGCTGTAACTATATTTCTGGGAGGCATCCTACGTGGCAGTACTTATTAATGAACAAATCAGAGCTTCCGAAGTTGATCTAACCGGCTTAAGCGGTGAGCATCTCGGGGTGGTATCCAGAGAGGAAGCACTCGCGATGGCACGGTCACAAGGACTGGATCTCGTCTGCACCTCGCTCATGAGTAGTCCTCCGCCATGCACTTTGGTTCCCAAAGGTCGAGGAAAGGCCCTGGCACAGAAGAAAGCAGCGTCAACCAAGCCGGACGCCAGCCGTAATAGCGGGAAGAGCAAGAGCGCCAAGGAAAAGGTGAAGGAGTTCCGCTTCACTGCACATATCGAGGAGCATGACTACGACACCAAGCTTCGCCAGGCAGACAAACACCTCCGCTCAGGCAAGCCTGTTCAGCTCGTCGTCAAAGCGACCGGAGCCAAAGAAGCTGCCGCCGCCAAGGCGGTTTTGGAGCGGCTGCTGATGGACCTGAAGGATGTCGGAGTGAAAGAGAGCGGCATTCAGACGAGCGGCAAAGGCTCGCAGGTGAGAGTGAATCCGAAATGAATAGAAAAGGTGAATCCTGACACACCAACCTTCACGGTTGGTGTTATTTTTATGCAACTGGCTTGAAAACAAGGCCCATTTAATCGTTAATTCAATTTGATAACAAGGTTGTAGAGTTTTTGTAGAGTTTTTGTAGAGTTCCCCTTGATAAATTTAACAATGACGAATTTTGATATTTTTTAGCGAAATCATGTGAAATCTTGGGTAGTTTTTTCATTACATTTAATAAGGAAGGTGAATAATCAAGCAACTACGTGTATGAAGAAAATGGATCATAAGACAACGATATCGAAATCGTAAAACGACGTACGATAGTAACACTAGAGACATCTTAGAAAGGAATGATCTGAATGCACGCCCACCATATTAATTTGCGTAAAATCGGGATTATGTTTCTGATTTTTACGCTAGTCTTTACGGGCATTAGCGTAAGTTTAGGAGCTCCGGTAAGCTATGCCGCTTCTTCGGCAGTTTACGTATCCAGTAGCAAGGGCGATGACATCAATGGTGATGGATCTGAAGCGACGCCATACGCTACCTTAAAGACGGCCTATACAGAGGTTAGTGACGGGGGAACGATATATCTCCTGGACGACATCACACAAACTACTAAAAACTCAGAGGCACTTAAGCTTAATTTAGACAAGCGCGTTACGATAACAACGGCTCCTGGAGTAAATACTGTTATGATTAAGCGTGGTGAGCCAAGCGGTAATAACGCTCTAGACACGCAATTTGATTTAACTTCAGGAGAGCTAACATTAAAAAATATTATCATTGATAGCAATTTCAATAATCAGAGGATCAGTGGAAGAATAGTTAATGTCTTTGGAGGTTCACGACTGATTATCGAAGAAGGGGCTGTTTTACGTGGAAGTAACTCAGGATTTTCTGGAAGCGTAATTCATGTCGACAACACAGGATCGGTCGTAGAAATGAAAGGTGGAGAAATTAGAGAAAATATTTCTACCGGCGCGGCGGTCTTGGTGGATAGTGGATCACAATTTATTATGACCGGGGGCCTAATCACGGACAATATTGGTGGAGGAATTTCTTTCCGCAGTAATCCTAGTGGTATGCTCGTAATGTCGGGTGAGGCACGGATCACGGGGAATACCAATAGTACGGGCAAAGCGTTAAACGTTAATATGGCAAACTATAAAAGTCTTATTTTAGATGGTCCGTTTACTGGAGAGGCAGGTATTACCACACAGAGTATGACAGCAGGGACCCAGTTTGGACAAGCAACAGATGCCGGCTTGGGCAGTATTGAAAATCTGTTTGCCGACTCTGGTGCTCTTCTTGCAAGTTATGATGCAAACAATACTCTGGTATGGCGATCATTCAAGAATGAAATAAGCCAACCGAGTACCGATGGTGAGATTACGGGGACAACGCTGACGGCGAACGGGTGTAACAGAACCTTTTGCGGAAGTCATTATTGAGATCGTTAGTCCAGCAGATCCGTCTTTTGTCATCACTGAGAAAAGGACCGCTGACGCGAACGGGAACTGGGAACTCCCATTAGATGATACTCTCAATCCAGGTGCATATACGATCACAGTTTCAGCAAGTAATAAGAAAACTCAGTCGGAACCTGTAAATAGACAATTTGTAGTAGTAGATAAAACGGCGCTGGAAAACAAAGTGACCGAAATTAGCAACGAAAACCTGGTTCAGGCGGAATACACACCAGTAACCTGGCAAGCTCTGCAGGATGCACTGGATGAAGCTAACCGGGTACTGAATGATGGAAATGCTACACAGCAGCAGGTCGATGACGCGCTTACTGCTCTGGAAGACGCACGCAGCAAGCTCGAACGCATTCCTGCCGTCAATAAAACGGCGCTGGAAAACAAAGTGACCGAGATCAACAACGAAAACCTGGTTCAGGCGGAATACACACCAGCAACCTGGCAAGCTCTGCAGGATGCACTGGATGAAGCTAACCGGGTACTCAATGACGGAAATGCTACACAGCAGCAGGTCGATGACGCTCTAACTGCTCTGGAAGACGCACGCAGCAAGCTCGAACGCATTCCTACCGTCAATAAAACGGCGCTGGAAAACAAAGTGACCGAAATTAGCAACGAAAACCTGGTTGAGGCGGAATACACACCAGCAACCTGGCAGGCTCTGCAAGATGCACTGGATGAAGCTAACCGGGTACTCAATGACGGAAATGCTACACAGCAGCAGGTCGATGACGCGCTTACTGCTCTGGAAGACGCACGCAGCAAGCTCGAACGCATTCCTACCGTCAATAAAACGGCGCTAGAAAACAAAGTGACCGAAATTAACAACGAAAACCTGGTTCAGGCAGAATACACACCAGCCACCTGGCAGGCTCTGCAGGATGCGCTGGACGAAGCTAACCGGGTACTCAATGACGGAAATGCTACACAAGAGCAAGTTAATAAAGCACTTCAGGCAGTACGCGATGCAAGAAATGCACTGGCACGAAAGCTCATCATACCATCTACGGGCGCCCTTCATCCGAATGTGTCTGCAGATGTTTATGAATACTCGATGAACGTGGACTACAGCACAACCGAGCTTCGATTCACGGTAAATCCGGTAACCCCAGATGCAACGATTACATTGAATGGCATCGTAGTAAACAGTGGACAAGCCAGTGAGGCTATTGCTCTGAATGTAGGAAGTAATGAAATCACGATGGTTATTACAGAGAAAGACGGAACAACCTCCACATACACCATTAACGTAACGAGAGCAGCTGCTCCGAACGGTGGAGGTAACAATGGCGGTGGAAACGGCGGCAATAGCGGCAATAATGGAGGCAGCGGAAATATCACTACACCTCCTCCTAGCCCAGCACCGTCTAATGTTGAAAGAATTACGGTCAATGTCGAAGCTAGCGGAAAAGGCGTCGTGGCTCAGACCGTTATCGAACGGACAAGCAATGCCGATGGCACCAAGAGTGATAAAGTAACATTTGAATCGTCCAAGGCGACTGAAGCCGTCCAGAAAACACTGGCAGCAGGCTCAACCGCAGTTCGCATTGTCATTCCTGATGAGAATGACGAAGTGAAGGATGTACGGGTAGAGCTTCCTGTGGCGGCACTTAAAACCGTACACGAGTCAGGACTCCATCTCGAAATCTTCACCGATAACGGGATGATCACCATTCCGAATGCATCGCTTCGTGATTTGAATCAAAATCTGTACTTCCATCTCGTGCCTATCAAGCAAGTTGATGAGCGCAAGCAAGTGGAAGAACGGGCCAAGAAGGAACAGCTCGTTCGAGAAGTATTGAATGATGGCAATATCTATGTCGTCGATCGTCCATTCACGATCGAAACGAACATGCCTAGCCGTCCTGTACAGATCACCTTGCCAATGAACAGCAGCCATATTCCGGCAGATGCCTCTAAACGGGCGTTGTTCCTGTCGAATCTGGCCATCTTCATCGAGCATAGTGATGGAGAGCGCAAGCTGGTTACACCTGAACTTGGCGAATATGCAGAAGGCGTTCTAGGTCTAACGTTTGAAATCGGGAAGTTCAGCACATTCACGATCCTGAATCTGGACCAGGGTGCAGAAGGCACACACAGCGCCTATATGGTCGGCTTCCCGGACGGAACCTTTAAACCGGCTCAAGCCTTGACCCGTGCCCAAATCGCTACCATTCTGTCTCGGGTGCTGGATCTGCCGGCAGCAGGTACAGCTGTCGCTTACCCTGACGTAACCGAAACACATTGGGCAAGCGAGGCCATTCGTTTCGCGACCGTCACTGGCCTAATGCAGGGAATGCCAGATGGCAGCTTCCAACCGGAAAAAGCGATCTCCCGTGCAGAAATGGCCACCATCATTGCCCGTCTGCAGAATCTGACGGGAGAAGCGAATCACAGCTTCAGTGATGTGCGCGGCCACTGGGCTGAAGGCAACATCGCGAATGTATATGTAGCTGGGTACATGGAAGGAATGCCGGATGGCAGCTTCCAGCCTAACAAAACATTAACGCGTGCTGAAGCGGTGGTTGTATTCAACCGTCTTCTCCAAAGAGGCCCACTGTACGAAGTCACAGCCTCTTGGACCGATGTAGCTACGACCCACTGGGCATTCCATCATATTGAAGAAGCGTCCCGGGATCACAGCTATATCACTCGGAATGACGGCGGTGAGACCATCGTCGAGTAAGTCATAGTCTCCATATGAACAACATCTAATCCTTAGCCCCCAACCACTCTCCCCCAATCTGACGGTTGGGGGCTATTTATGTTCCCAAAATAACACGACATCCAACTTCTCCGCATTGCAACCAAAGGCGATATCCGATATATTGGTTTTATGAATACGAATCATATTAAACCCATTAAACGACTGTCCCTGCGCGATGAGGTTTATCATGCATTAAAAAAGTCGATTATCACACTGGAATTGCAGCCAGGCCAGCGGCTGAGCGACAAGGAGTTAGCCGACCAGTTCGGCATTAGCCGCACCCCGGTCAGAGAGGCATTGAAAAGGCTTGAAGACGAAGGACTTATAGGATCACTCCCCGGTTCTTCAACGTTTGTGGCACCCATCCAATTCGAGGAGGCGAAGCATGCATTTACGGTGGTTGCCGCGCTGCACGCATTAGCAGCAAGGCTCGCATGTCCTATTATGCAGGAGGAGGACATCGCCGCTCTGGAAGCGATCAATGAAGAACTGCGGCTGGCCATTGAGCAGGGCGATGTTATTCAGGCCATAGAGGCGGATACCCGGTTTCATCACGTTTTCCTTGATGCGGCTGCCAATCCGGAGATCCTGCTGGCCCTGGAGCGCTGTGTTCCGAAGATTCACCGTCTGGAGGTCGCGCAATTCAATCATGTTAAAGGGATCGGATCGGTAGCGCAGCATCGGCGCATCCTGTCGGCACTCCGCAACAAGGAGTATGAGAAGACGGTTCGGCTTGTCGAAGAAAACTGGTTAAGTCTTGGCGAATTGCTGACACAACCAACGGAGCCGAGGTGAGTCTTTATTGAGACCTGTCTTGATCGGAATGGGCGCGGCTTTCTTTTTTGCCTTTACCTTTGTGCTTAACTCATCGATGCAGCTGTCCGGAGGCAGCTGGATCTGGAGCGCCTCGCTGCGGTATCTCTTTATGCTTCCTTTTCTCTTAATCATCGTGCTTGCAGGGCGCAAGCTGCGCCCGCTCTGGCACGAGATTCGAAGAAAGCCCGGCGCATGGCTGCTATGGAGCTGTATCGGGTTCGGCTTGTTTTACGCCCCGCTATGCTTTGCCGCCGCGTATTCGCCTGGCTGGCTGATTGCAGGCACCTGGCAGATCACCATCATATCGGGCGCGCTTCTGACCCCTTTATTTTTCGAAACGAGGCATACACCGCAAGGGCCTGTCCAGGCCCGGGCAGCACTTCCGATCAAGGGGCTGGGCATGTCGCTCATCATCCTGCTGGGCATTGTGCTGATGCAGCTGGATCATGCCGGAAGCCTTTCTACCCGTGACCTGCTGTTCGGATTTGTGCCCGTGCTGATCGCTTCCTTCGCCTACCCGCTCGGAAACCGCAAAATGATGGAACTGTGCGAAGGACGGCTCGATACCACCCAGCGTGTGTTAGGTATGACCATCGCCAGTTTGCCGTTCTGGCTGCTGCTCTCCGTTTACGGCGCTGTGACCGTCGGGATGCCTAGCACCGGGCAGACCTTTCAGGCGCTGCTGGTTGCGCTTCTCTCCGGTGTAATCGCTACGGTACTCTTCTTCAAGGCGACTGACATGGTGCGGGGAAATATGCAGCAGCTGGCTGCCGTAGAGGCAACCCAGTCGATGGAGGTGCTATTCGCCCTGGCCGGCGAGCTCTGGATTCTATCCATGCCGATCCCTTCTCCCTTAGCATGGTGCGGTGTAATCATCGTCATGATCGGAATGGCACTGCACAGCTTGATGTCCAATAGACAAGAAACCCGCCATATTCACCTGCCCCACAACCAACGAGTTGAAAAAGGTTGATCCCCCGAGCATTACCGAGGGGCGGCTGCGAGCCAATCACAGCTCTTGGCCGTCCTTCCTTCCCCACAACCGTCCCCATATCTATACCGTTCTTTCTCCGACTTCTCCGTCCTAACTGCCTCTTAGAACCTTACCGCCACCCGCCATCATTTGAAAAGCCGCTTATTCCCCGCTTTTGCCTGCCCACAAGTAACGCCATGTCAGACGCTGAACAAGCCCAAAGCATAACTCTCAGGCGTAAGGGAAAGCTATCGCTGAAAAAAAGATGGAGGTGCTCCCGATCGCTATGAAACCACGTACACTCGCCCCTCATGAGTCGATGGACCTTCACGAGGTGCTCAACTTTAAGACATTGTGCCTGGCCAAATCCAAGTTGATGCAAGGCCTTGTGTTTGACCAGGAGCTCAAGGCGCTGATGCAAAAAGATGTAGAACAATCCATACAGGCGATTCAAGAGCTGCAGTCGGTCTACGAAAGCGTTCCTTTTCAGGCCCCAGTACCCGAAAGTCGGCCGGAACCCATCCTGAATGATGGAGGACCACTTCAATGAATAACGATTACTTGGATCCGATTAACGCGCTTAACATGCCGGAGATGGCCGATATGACACTCGCGGTCGATTTCTTGATGCGTGCGAAGGAAGGCGTCCGCAACACGGCTATCGCGCTGACCGAGACCGTATCGCCAGAAGCCCGTTCCCTGCTCCGCCGTCAGTTAAGCCAAGGAATTGCACTGCACCAGGAAATTACCGATCTGATGATGCGCAAGAAATGGTTCCATCCTTATGAGCTGACCGAACAGTACCAGCTTGATCAGCTTGCTGCCAAAAACACCATCATGATTGGACAGATGAACCTCTTCCCTGACGATACCAGCCGCAAGGGGATGTTCGATCGCACGCCCGATGAGCATGTAGGAGGACACCAAGCATGAAAGCCGTAACTTACCAAGGCATTAAAAATGTAACTGTCAAAGACGTCCCTGATCCCAAAATCGAAAAACCTGACGATATCGTGATTAAAGTATCGAGTACGGGCATATGCGGCTCAGACCTGCACCTGATTCACGGGATGATCCCCAATCTCCAGGAGAACTATATTATCGGCCATGAACCGATGGGGATTGTGGAAGAAGTCGGCCCCGAGGTTACGCATCTGAAAAAAGGCGACCGTGTCATCATCCCCTTCACCATCGCGTGCGGGGAATGCTTCTTCTGCAAAAATCAGCTGGAAAGCCAATGCGACAATTCCAATGATAACGGCCAGATCGGCGCCTATTTCGGTTATTCCGGCAATGCTGGCGGGTATCCCGGCGGACAGGCCGAGTACTTGCGCGTTCCGTTCGCGAATTTCACCCATTTCAAAATCCCGGAAAGCTGCGAGGTGCCCGATGAGAACCTGTGCCTGATCAGTGATGTCCTGCCCACCGCATTCTGGAGTGTGGACAACGCAGGCGTCAAAAAGGGAGATGTTGTGATCGTCCTCGGATGCGGCCCTGTAGGGCTGATTGCCCAGAAATTCGCATGGCTGAAAGGCGCTTCGCGCGTCATTGCTGTTGATTACGTCAACTACCGTCTGGAGCACGCCAAGCGCACCAACAACGTAGAAATTGTCAATTTCGAGCAGGAAGAGAACGTAGGCGCCTATCTCAAGGAGATCACCAAAGGCGGTGCGGATGTCGTCATCGACGCCGTCGGGATGGACGGCAAGATGAGCGATATGGAGTTTCTGGCCAGCGGGCTGAAGCTTCAGGGCGGGACGATGAGTGCGCTCGTGATCGCCACCCAGGCGGTACGCAAAGGCGGCACGATTCAGATAACCGGGGTGTATGGCGGACGCTATAACGGATTCCCGCTCGGTGACATCATGCTGCGCAACATCAATATCCGCTCCGGCCAGGCACCGGTCATTCACTACATGCCGCATATGTATGATCTGATCACCTCCGGCAAAATCAATGCCAGCGACATTATTACCCACGTCATTCCGCTTAGCGAAGCGAAGCATGGGTATGACATCTTCGATACCAAGACAGACAATTGCATCAAAGTGGTGCTGAAGCCATGACCCATTATAACTTTAGGAGGGAGAACGCAAATGAATACAGCCGCCTACGGTTTGCATGAGACACTGGAGGTGCATGAACTGGCAGCCTTCAAGACGCTCTGCATGACCAAAGCCAAAGCGATGAAGCTGCTCGTGTCTGACCCGGAGCTGAAGCAAATTTTACTGGATGACGTTGAGATATCTACTAGGCAGCTCCAGGAGCTTAGCCATATTTTAGCCAACTCGGACATAAGGGAGATGAGATCGTGAATCCAATTATTGAGCGCATTATGGGGCTGGATAAACTGACGGACGAGATGGTGGCCATGGATTTTCTCATTAGCGCCAAAACCGGGGTCCGAAACTATGCGATGGCTGTAACCGAATGCGCCAGCCCGGAGATCAAGTCCATTCTGATCCAGCAGCTGGAGGAAGCGGTAGACACCCATGAGAAAATCATCGGCTACATGATGGAACGCGGCTTCTACAAGCCTTATGAGATGAATGAACAGATTGAGCGGGATCTGACCAATATTCAAACCGCTTTGAACATTCCATCATGAACCCATAGCAAAGAGGCTCTGCATACGATCTGCGGAGCCTCTTTGCTATTTGGATATGTTAGCCTGGTTATTCCGGTTGTTTAGCAACCAGCGGCGGCGGCACCAGCCACCCCTTCTCCTTGTTCATACGCAGAACACGAAGTCCCAGTGCTGTTTTGGTCACATGATACTTCGCAAACAGAGCTCCTACATCCTCCCTAATGCTAAGCCCCATCGTCTTGCTGCAGGAGACAAGACCCAGTGCATTATCCGCCGCCAGCTTGGCTGCGATCTCCGGATCGGTGAACCGGGCTCCTGGAGGGATGTCCTCCAGCTCTGCAGCAGGGCGTTCCGCCAGCATAGGCGACGGAGAGATTCCGTTATCCGTCAGCAGCTCGTCGCATTCCTTCACTTCCAGCCTGGCTTGATCCAGAAAGTCCTGAATGAGCTTTTTCAGCTCCTTGTCCCCAGCATGATACATAAACGCTTCGTAACATGAAATGCTTCCTTTTGCCATCATGGACGCTTCCCATATGCTGAATACTTCACCGTAATGCAAAGGCTCGTCCTTCGGGTTGCCGCTTAATATTCCCATACTGTCCAGCTCCTTTAATCATGGTGTTGAAACAATGCCATTATGCGCTGAAATCGTCCATTTCATGCTTCCAGGCCGAAGATCATTGCATCCCCTTCATGGAGACTAACCGGCACACCGCATGGAAATGATTGCTTGCAAACAGACCGCATAGAACCGGCGTTAGCGAATAAAACTGAAGATGACTCACCATCCCAGGAAATCGGAGGCAAACGATATGTACTTTTACAAGGAAGACCTGATCAATATCATTGTGCCGGACAAGCCAGACCCGGCGGCCGCCAAAGTGTTGCAGGAGACGCTCGGGGGAAGATTCGGAGAAATGCGGACGATGATGCAATTCTTCTTCCAGAGCAACAACTATCGGGGCAAGGCAACGCAATTCCGCGATTTGATCCGCGGTGTGTTCCTGGAAGAAATCAGCCATGTGGAGTTGGTACAGCATACGATCAACCAGCTGCTGACGGGATCTGGAGCAGAAGGCGTTGGCGACGCTGGCGCTGACGGCGCTCCGCTAGATGAAGCTGTGAAGCATGCGAACCCCCACCACTATATTATGGGCGCGCAAAGCTCCCTGCCGGTTGATGCAGCCGGAAACCCGTGGAACGGCAACTATGTGTACGATCACGGGAATCTCGTAGCCAATCTCATGGACAATCTTGTGCTGGAATCCACAGGCGTGCTTCAGAAATCAAGAATTTATGAGATGAGCACCAATAAAACGTTTCGGGAAACCCTTGCTTTTCTGATCGTTCGCGACAATGCCCATCAAAATGCGTTTGCCAAGGCGTTGGAAACGCTCGGTGTGGAATGGGGCAAACTGTTCCCGGTACCGAATTACGATATTCACAAGTACCCGGAATGTCAGAAATACGTCGACATGGGCTTCCATAATGCCCAATTCAATTTCCGCCTCGACAACACGCGCATTGGCGAAATATTCAGCGGCCAGACGCCGAGCAGAAACGGCGGCAGTCTGCAGGTCACCCAGCCTCCGGAAGGGTTCCCGCTACCAATGATGCCCGAGATGCCTAATGAACACAGCCCTGGCCTGCACGATCTGAACGCTTGATACAAGTCCCCCCTCATCAATGCCGCCCTGTTATTAACAAGGCGGTGTTGTTATGTTCGAAAAGGTTATGCCCGGTTCAGGCTCATAGTCAGGCTGGAAACGGGACACAGTAAGAAACAAGCGGTATCCACGAGCAGACATTGCCCTGACCCCCTCCTTGAGTCGGACCAATAGCAAGTCATTTTGCCGCTGGACTTAAACTCGAACAGATGACCCTGCCTGACGGCATGATCTTTCGAATAATCCCGCTGAATTTATCGTTTGAGACAGTCGACATCTTATTGTATTATGGTTAGGGAGACCGGCCGGGTGCCGGTCCTTCAAATTTTAAATAAAGTGAGTCGAGGACACGAGATGAATCCGAGTGCGTTAAATTATAGAATGCCGCCCGAATGGGCAGAGCATGAACGAACCCTGATTTCCTGGCCGGTGCAGGAGTCAATGACTTTTCCGGAGGATTATGAAACGGTATGCAACGGCTATGCCGAGGTGATCAAGGCGATCGCTGAGTTCGAGCCGGTCACCGTTCTGGTCGATCCTCAGGAAGTGAAGAAAGTATCGCTTATGCTGGGTGAGGACAACATTGAGCTGCTTCCCCTGGAACACAGTGACGCCTGGCTGCGCGACAACGGCCCGACCTTCGTGAAGAACGAATCGGGCGAGCTGGCGGGTGTGAACTGGAAATTCAACGCATGGGGCGAGAAATATGCGCCGTGGGATTTGGACAACGCGGTGCCTACAGCGCTGCTGAAGCATTATGGCGTCAAGCAGTTCGATGCTCCGCTCATCCTGGAGGGTGGCTCCATTCATGTTGATGGTGACGGGACGCTGCTCTCGACCGAGGAATGCCTGCTGAACCGGAATCGGAACGCGGATCTAAGCCGGGAGCAAATCGAAGAATTGGTACAAGCCTATACCGGTACCGAGAAGGTCATTTGGCTAAAGCGCGGACTGGATGGGGACGAGACCGATGGTCATATTGACAACATCGCCTGCTTCGCGGCACCGGGGAAAGTCATTCTCCAAGTGTGCGAAGATCCGAAGGATGAGAACTACGCCATCACCCAGGAAAATCTGCAGATTCTGGAGCAGGCACGCGATGCGCGCGGACGCGCCCTTGAAATTGTGAAGCTCCTGCAGCCGCCGAAGGCCTTTTACAAGGAGAGCCGCCTGACGCTTAGCTACTTGAATTTCTATTTCGTGAATGGCGGAATCATCCTGCCGGTATTCGGGGGCGCTGCTGCTGAAACCGACCGTCTGGCGGTCGAGACGCTTCAGGCCGTATTCCCGGATCGCCGAATTCGCACGATCGACGGCATGGCCATCATCGGTGAGGGCGGAAACGTGCACTGCATCACCCAGCAAATGCCGGCAAGATCGTAACAGCAGCTGACGAGCTAATGTAGGGATAAACGATACAAGGAGGGGAACCGCTTGAGAAAAGTAAAGGTTGCAGCGACACAAATGAGCTGCTCGGGCAGCATCGAAGAGAATATCGCCAAGGCGGATAAGCTCGTTCGGGAAGCGGCCCGGCAGGGTGCGCAAATTATTTTGCTTCAGGAATTGTTCGAAACCCCGTATTTCTGCCAGAAGGAGAAGTCGGATTATTATACGTATGCTACAGAGCTTGAGCATAACAAAGCGGTGAATCATTTCCGTCAGGTGGCCAAGGAACTGAAGGTCGTGCTGCCGATCAGCTTCTACGAGAAGAAGAACTATGCCCGTTATAACTCGCTGGCCGTTATCGATGCCGATGGCGAAGTGCTCGGTCACTATCGCAAGAGCCACATCCCCGATGGTCCGGGCTATGAAGAGAAGTTCTATTTCAACCCCGGCGACACCGGATTCCAGGTGTGGAAAACCCGTTACGGCAAAATCGGCGTAGGCATCTGCTGGGACCAATGGTATCCGGAAGCCGCCCGCGTCATGGCGCTGATGGGCGCTGAACTGCTGCTTTATCCGACCGCGATCGGATCAGAGCCGCAGGATACGAGCATCGATTCCAAGGATCACTGGCAGACCTGCATGCTGGGCCATGCAGCAGCCAACCTGATTCCCGTCATCGCCTCCAACCGGATTGGCCGCGAGGAAGATGAGGATTCAGCCATTGACTTCTACGGTTCTTCCTTCATCGCTGGACCGCAAGGGAATAAAATCGTCGAAGCTGGACGGACCGAGGAGACGGTGCTGACCGCCGAGTTCGATCTGGATGAGCTGGAGACGATGCGGATCGAATGGGGAGTATTCCGCGACCGCCGTCCTGAGCTGTACAAGCGAATCATTACTTATGATGGGGAGACCACCCTGTAACAGACATTTATTGAAGCAGCAAGCGATGAGCGGTGCAACGTTGAACAACGTCGTGCCGCTTTTTTTCATGGTCAAAGGGTTGGGATGGCGGTTCCTTCCACATGTGCATTCCTTCACATGTTAGATTACCTCACGCAGTTCAGAAAAGTTAATTGTCACACTGACCTGATTCTGCTAAAATCTCTTTAAGATGTTATCCATAAAAATAGGGGGATTCTTACATGAACATGAAGAAATGGGGTTTGTTCCTCATCTCCGCCATATTGACCGTGTCGATTGTCGGCTGCGGATCGAATTCGAACGGCAGCGGCGAAGGTGCGCAAGGCGGCGCCTCAGAGGGAGAACAAGTGATTAAGTTCGCGACCGACGCGAACTATGCACCGATGGAGTACATGGACAAAGACAAGATCGTTGGCTTTGACATTGATTTTCTGGCTGCGGTCATGGAAGAGGCAGGCCTTCCGTATGAAGTTGCCAATACCGGCTGGGATACGATGCTAGCCAGTGTGAGACAGGGTACCGAGTATCAGGCAGGCATCTCTTCCGTATCGATTACGGAGGACCGCAAGGCAAGCTATGATTATACGATCCCTTATTTTGAATCCACGAACATGATCATGGTGAAGGAAGGCAGCGACATCCAGAGCGCGCTTGATCTGGAAGGCAAGAAGGTCGCCGTTCAGGGCGGCACCACGGCCGACATTATCGTCAGCGAGCTGTTCGGACAGAACAACCCGAATATCAGCCGCTTCGACAGCAACACCGTCGCGCTGATGGAGCTGGACAAAGGCGGCGCTGACGCCGTAGTCGCTGACAACGCCATCGTGGGCGAGTACATCAAGAACAACCCGACCAAGCATTTCATCGGCATTACCGATGTCGAGAACTTCGGTTCGGAGTTCTATGCCATCCTCCTGCCGAAGGGCAGCGAGCTCAAGGCCAAGCTTGACCCAGCGATCAAAACGGTGATCGAAAACGGCAAATATGCCGAGATTTATGAGAAGTGGTTCGGTGAAACACCGGACATTACGGTACTTCAGGAAGCGGCCGAGTAAGCAGCGGCCGGCTTTCGCAATAAGCACTGAAAGAGCATGCGTACGCATCACACCACGCATGCTCTTTTATTGACAGAAAGGAAGAGCGAATAGCATGGATTTCAGATTCGACATTATTATCGACTACATGCCGCTGATCCTCCGGGGAACGATGCTGACGATCGGAATCTCGATCCTCTCGATCATTCTCGGCTCCATCCTTGGACTTGGAATCGGATTCGGAAAGATGTCAAGCCGCTGGTACATCAGATGGCCTTTTCAAAGTTATATTAATTTCTTCCGGGGCACCCCGCTGTTTGTTCAGATCTTTATCGTCCATTTCGGGGTAATTCCGGCGATTATTGGACGCACCGATCCTTTCATAGCAGCCATAACCGCCCTCTCGCTCAACTCGGCTGCCTATACGGCAGAGATCTATCGTGCCGGGATTCAGTCCATTGATAAAGGGCAACGGGAGGCCGCTCAGTCGCTGGGCATGACGAATGTTCAAGCGATGCGATATGTCATTCTGCCCCAGGCCATCAAACGAATGATTCCGGCCTTCGGGAATGAGTTCATCGTGCTGATCAAGGACTCCTCTCTGGTGGCCGTCATCGCGGCGCAGGAGCTCATGTACTGGAGCCAGGCGATGTCCGGGCAGTATTACCGCATTTGGGAGCCTTACCTGACCGCGGCCCTGGTCTATTTCATCCTGACTTATAGCCTCAGCAAGCTGCTGAACTATATCGAAAGGAGAATGTAGCATGCAGCCTATCATCGAAGTGAAGAAGCTGAGCAAGTCCTTCGGTTCGGTTACGGTGCTAAGCGAGATCGATGCCCGCATCATGCCCCAGGAGGTTGTCGTTGTGATCGGGCCGTCCGGCTCGGGCAAATCGACCTTTCTGCGCTGTCTCAATCTGCTTGAGGTACCCGAGCACGGTGACATAAGCATCGAAGGCCAGTCGCTGATGGACAAGAACACCAACATCACTGAAATGCGCGCCGAAGTCGGTATGGTATTCCAGCAGTTCAACCTGTTTCCGCACATGAAGGTCTTGGATAACATTACACTTGCTCCGCTCCGGGTTCGGAAGTGGGCGCCGGACAAGGCCAGAGCGAAGGCGATGGAGCTGCTCCGCAAGGTCGGCCTGGAGGACAAGGCGAATATGTATCCTGCCTCTCTGTCTGGCGGTCAGGCGCAGCGCGTGGCCATTGCCCGTGCGCTGGCGATGGAGCCGAAGGTGATGCTGTTTGACGAGCCAACGTCGGCGCTTGATCCCGAGATGGTCGGCGAAGTGCTGACGGTCATGCAGGATCTCGCCCGGGAAGGCATGACGATGGTGGTCGTCACGCATGAGATGGGCTTCGCCCGTGAAGTCGGAGACCGCGTCATCTTCATGGAGGGCGGAAGCATTGTGGAGGAAGGGCCGCCTGATCAGCTGTTCTCCAACCCGCAGCAGGAACGCACCCGTTCCTTTCTGTCAAAAGTGCTATAAGTATCTTGTCCCGAGTATCGCCATCATCCAGCATGAAGCTGATATGCAAAAAAAAAAAAGAGGTTCGATTGCTCCATGACGAGCATAATCGAACCTCTTTCATGTTATTCACAGATAATTCTTATGCAAGCGCAGATGTCTTGTCTCCGTGACCCGACGCGCCATTGCCGTTCGTTAATCCCAGCGTCCGCGATGTCTCTGCCTGGATCTCCCGAAGCAGCGCAGGCTCTTGCAGTAAGGAGGTGCCGTATGCAGGAATCATCTCTCTCAGCTTCGGCTCCCATGCCTTGATATGCTGCGGGAAGCACTTGGAGATTACCTCCAGCATGACCGACACGGCGGTCGATGCGCCCGGCGAGGCGCCGAGCAGTGCAGCAATCGAACCATCGGCAGCGCTGATCACTTCCGTCCCGAATTGCAGGGTTCCTCTCCCGGAAGCTGTATCTTTGATGATCTGAACGCGCTGGCCAGCCACCACAAGCTCCCAGTCCTCGCCCTTGGCATTAGGGACGAACTCGCGCAGCGCTTCGAGGCGCTGCTCCTTGGACAGCATCAGCTGCCCGATCAAATATTTGGTGAGCTGGAAGTTCTTCGCACCCGCAGCCAGCATCGTCACCAGATTATGCGGCTTCACCGAGGTGATTAGATCAAATATCGAGCCGTACTTCAGAAACTTCGGCGAGAAGCCAGCGAATGGCCCGAAGAACAGCGACTCTTTGTTGTTAATGACGCGGGTATCCAAATGCGGAACCGACATCGGCGGAGCGCCTACTGCCGCTTTTCCGTACACTTTGGCATGATGCTGGGCCACAACCTCCGGATTGTGACATACCATGAACAGCCCGCTCACCGGAAATCCTCCGATACCCTTGCCTTCCGGAATGCCCGATTTCTGCAGCAAATGCAGGCTGCCGCCTCCGCCGCCGATAAAGACGAACTTGGCTGCATGACGGCGAACGGCGCCGCTGGCAAGATCCCGCACCTTAAGTTCCCATAAACCTTCGCTATTTCGCTTAATATCATCAACTTGATGATTGAAATGCATACCGACATTGTTCTTCTGCAGATGATCAAATAGTAAACGTGTTAAAGCGCCAAAGTTGACATCGGTGCCTGATTCAATCCGTGTAGCCGCAATCGGCTGATCCACGATCCGGTCCTTCATCATCAGCGGAACCCACTGCTTCAGCAGATCCGGATTATCCGAGTATTCCATGCCCTCGAACAGAGGATTAACCGAAAGCGCTTCAAATCTTTTCTTCAGAAAAGCGACATTCGACTCCCCCTGAACAAAGCTCATGTGAGGCACTGGCATAATAAAATCCTTCGGATTGGATATGACGCCGCTGTTGACGAGATAAGCCCAGAACTGCTTGGAGAACTGAAACTCTTCATTCACTTGAATCGCTTTGCTAATATTGATAGACCCGTCTGGCTGTTCCACGGTGTAGTTCAGCTCACACAGCGAAGAATGCCCGGTTCCGGCATTGTTCCATTCGTTGGAACTTTCCTCCCCTGCGGCCGAGCGCCTCTCAAATACGGTGATGTCCCATTCGGGTACTAATTGTTTCAGCAGTGATCCCAAAGTTGCGCTCATAATGCCCGCACCAATTAAAATTACGTCGGTTTTCGTTTGTCGGTTGTCCATATTTACCGTCCCTCTACCCTACGATTTTGCAGGAAGGATGAAAGGCGCTCCTGCTCAGACGCCACAATAAGCCAGGGCGCGCTTGCATAGCATGCCACACCCTTCGGATCCAAGATGTCCTATTCCTAGTGTATCACTATTATTTGTAGATTTTAATATCATATTTATCTAAATTTTTTATAGATTGG
The DNA here is from genome assembly GCF_038000405.1 of Paenibacillus sp. FSL M8-0334. Lineage (NCBI taxonomy): Bacteria > Bacillati > Bacillota > Bacilli > Caryophanales > Paenibacillaceae > Paenibacillus > Paenibacillus sp. FSL M8-0334. The sequence continues at coordinate 2,494,626 of NZ_JBBOCH010000001.1, read as the reverse complement.
ATAGGCGCATGACTTATAACCGAATCATTGGAATAGGGCAGGCCCACGAACCATCAACGACGGCGCCCGTGTTCCCGCCCTTTGGGGTAAATTCCACAAAATCATGGACGACCATTTCATCATAGTCCGACTTGCCTGCCTCTATCCTGACCAGCATGACCGACATCTCCGGCTGCTCCCCACTGGTGAACTGGAGCGGCGAGAGGAAGCGATATTGGGCATGAGCCTCCGGGAACATCCGCTCCGTCGCTGCTTCCTCTGCAGTGATGAACACAGTCGTGTGACCTTGTACATGAGAAACGGCAAAATTTTATGATAAACTTAATCATGGCAGCGCTCATCCTTAACGATTCGGAATGAACATGAAGTCTTATTTCTGTAAGGAGATGATGATCATGGGACTTCTACATCATGATGTGACGGTGCTTGATTTTGATCATGTGTACGAGCAGCAGCCTGCTCTAACGGAGCGGGCCGACGCGTGGATTGATTTGTCCAATATCGAGGCCACCAATCTGTTCTGCACCCAAGAAGCGATGGAAGAGATCCGCCGCAGGCTGGCGGCCCGGAAGACGAGCGGGATTACCTACATCGGCAGCGGCAACTATCATTATGTGTCTTATGCCCTGCTCAGCGAGATTGACCGCCCGTTCACCCTCGTCTTATTCGACAATCATACCGATGCCAAGCGTTCGGATCAGCTTCCGGGAATGTTGACATGCGGCTCATGGGTAGCAGAAGCGATGGCCCATCTTCCCTCGATGCGGCAGGTCGTCTGGGTAGGCGTCCGCTCTGACCCGTTTCCATCCTGTTCTGGCAATCGTTCCAGAACCGTGCTGCTACCTGAATTGAAACATCCCGAGCAGCTGCTGTCCGCCGTTGGCACGAACGATATATATATCAGCATCGACAAGGATGTGCTGGATGAAGCTGATGCAGTCACCAACTGGGATCATGGCAAAATGCGCCTGAAACAGCTGATTGTGGCACTGCACACACTCATCATGAGCAAGAACGTGGTCGGCATCGACGTATGTGGAGAACTGAAAACCTCCCCCGCAGATGAATGGAAATACGCGGAGAAGCAGCGTCTGAATGAACAAGCCAATCTCGCGATCCTCGAAGCCGGCATGTTCCAGCAGAAGACAGACTATAAGCATATAAGCTAGCCATTAAGAGTCCGAAGCACCGGTGTCTGGCCATGGAATGATCCGAATAAACCGCCAAGGTCTGTTCCGACCGCTGCCGGCCTTCCCGGTCCATCTTTCTAGTCATCATCGACGTTCCGCTCGATACATACAGAGCCAGAAGCCGTGCCGCTTCGGGCTGGCTTATCACTGATGATCGCCTCATGGCCGGACCACCACGGCCAAAGCAGACAACAGCAAAAGGAGCTGTCCCTAACTAACTAGGGGCAGCTCCTTCTCATTGCGTGGGCAGCACCAGCAGCATCCACCCGGGTGACCGCCGTCCCGAATCGGTCGGGACGGAACGCCTGCTGCCATGCCGGGAGGGGCTTGCCCTCGGCACAATCCGCAGCCAGCATCGCCGTCACGGGACTGAGCAGTATGCCGTTGCGGTAATGCCCTGCCGCCAGCAGCACCCGATCCGCATGCGGCAGGCGGCCGATCAGCGGCTGGCCATCCAGCGTCGACGGCCTCAGCCCTGCCCAGCGGTGAAACGGCTTCAGCCCTTCAAGCACGGGCACCACCTTATGGTTCCACTGCATCAGACGGCGGATACCGCGCTCAGTCACGCTGGAATCGAAGCCCGCGATATCTTCAGACGCGCCGCACACCAGTGTACCGTTTCCTTTCTGCACCATATACCCTTGGCTGCAAAAAACCATATGGTTCAGCGGCGTCCTGTTCTCACCCCAGGCGTAAGCACAGATCTGGCCCCGGATCGGCTGCACAGGAATCCGGACGCCGAGCAAGTCCGACATCGCGCCCGCCCAGGCTCCGGTACAGACAAGCAGCTGATCTCCTGTGAAAGCACGACCACTGCGGGCCCGAACCTCGATCCGATCCTTCCACTCGACCAGATCCAGAGCATCCAGATGCTCATGAATGCGAACCCCTTCCTGCAAACAGGCTGCCTTCAGCGCTTTGACGAAATCCGGAGCATAAATATGGTGTTCCTCCGGCGTCAGGAGCGCGGCTATCGCCTTGCGGGACAGTCCCGGCTCCGCGTCAAACAGTTCCTGGTCCTGCAAAACAACCGCGCTCGAGCCGTAGTCCCGCTGCCAGTTCATTCGGCTTTCGAGCGCCAGCAGGTCCGCTTCATGATAGGCAACATACAGGCTGCCGCACGCGGTATACTCAAAGTCCATTCCGGTCAGCTCCCGAATCTGCTGCTGCCAGGCCGGATACAGCTGCAAGCTTTCCCTGCAGAGCATAAAGAACGCATCCGGAGCTTCCAGATTCTCCGAATATGGCGCCAGCATGCCGGCCGCTGCGCCCGACGCCTGCCCGCCGCAGGAGGCCGTTTCCAGCAGGCGCACTTCTGCGCCGCGCCGGCGCAGCTCCAGCGCGCAGGACAACCCGATAATTCCGCCGCCCATGACGATGATCGTGTCGTTCATCTTCTCAGCTCCTTTTTTCTATCCCCTGTAGTCGGGAATTTCCCCCGCCACTGTACGGTGCCCCGGCCACCAAAGCTACCCTAGCGCAGGAGTTACCCGGCAGGCATCACCCCCACCGCCTCTCCATTACGACCGTTGAAGCCCATCAGCAGCCGGATGATTCCCTTTCGCTGCGCGGAGTGAGCGGCTTTATTTGACGATCAGTGACGCCATGCCGCTGCTTGCGGACGCATACCGCTTCTTCGGCATCCGGCCGGACACGTACGCTAATCGGCCCGCCTCAATCGCCATCCTCATCGCTTTCGCCATGCCTACAGGATCCTTCGCTTTGGCCACCGGCGTATTCATCAGAACAGCGGACGCGCCCAGCTCCATAGCAAGGGAAGCATCGCTGGCCGTCCCCAGACCGGCATCAATGATGACCGGCACCCGAGCCTCCTCCACAATCAAACCGATGTTATACGGATTCAGAATCCCGAGCCCGGTGCCAATCGGAGCGCCGCCCGGCATAATCGCCGCTGCGCCGGCCTCTTCCAGCTTCCTGCAAATGATCGGGTCATCCGAAATATAGGGAAGAACCGTAAATCCTTCACGAACCAGAATCTCCGTCGCCCGCAGCGTCTCAATCGGATCTGGCAGCAGTGTCCGCTCACTTGCGCTGATCTCCACCTTTACCCAGTCGCTCAGCCCTGACGCTCTGGCGAGACGGGCAATTCGTACAGCTTCATCCGCCGTCCGGGCTCCGGACGTATTCGGAAGAAAGATAAATGCGCCAGGCTCGATATGCTGAAGAATGGAATCATCCTCGACCGCATCCAGATTGACTCTGCGAATAGCGAAGGTCAGCACTTCTGCGCCAGAGGCGGAAATGGCTTCCTGCTGCACGAGCGGGCTCGGGAACAGGCCGGTTCCTAGAAAGAAGCGGGACGACATCTCATGCTTCCCGATCCGCCAAGTATCTGCACTCATCTGCTCAACCCCCTCCTACAAAATGAACCAGTTCGATTTTCATCCCTGGCATGACTGCAAAAGCCGGCCACTGCTCCGCCACCAGCACTTCGCCATCCACCTCGGCCACCACCGGCTTGCCGGAGAGCCCCAGCTTGTCGATCACTTCAGCGAGTGTACGTGACTCCAGCTGAAGCTCCCGCTTGCTGCCGTTAATGATCAGCTCCATTCCCTCATCCCCTCGCTTTTTAGCTTCTCGATGAACGCCCTGCATGTGCCCGTAACATCATCACTGCCGACAATTTCGCTGATCGCGCAGACACGCCGTGCTCCCGCACGGATCACCTCATCCACATTGCTCAGCTTGATGCCGCCAATGGCCACGAAGGGAATCGAGATGTTCTCCGCCACTTCGGTAATATAGGATAAGCCAACCGGGCTGACAGCGTCCGCCTTGGTCTTCGTCGCATAGACCGGACCGGCTCCAATGTAATCGGCTCCCTGCTGCTCTGCCAGCCTCGCTTCCTCTAGCGCATGGGTCGAGATGCCGATGATTTTGCCCCCGACACGCCGCCGGGCCTCTTCAATCGGCATATCTCCCTGTCCAAGATGAATTCCGTCTGCGTCCACTTCCAGCGCCAGCTCGACATCATCATTCACGATGTACGGTATTCCGTATTTGCGTGTTAACACCCGCAGCGCCTTCGCCTTATGCAACATCTCGGCCTTGCTGCTTGTCTTGTCCCGGAACTGTACAATATCCGCCCCGCCCAAGATCGCTTCCTCCATCACTTCCACCAGATCTCTACCTGGATGGAAGTTCTCGCCGGTAATGGCGTACAAGCTAAAATCAACCATGTCTAGATACCCTCCTTGCTCATATTCATCAGCTTCCGATATAACGGGCCACAAGCGTCTTCGCCCTGGCCGGGTCGTCCGTGCCCTGAACGAGCAGCCGCCCATCTGCAAACAGCACCAGCCGTTCGCCTTCCGGCAGCGTCGCCCGGAGCAGATAATCATTCACCTTCGTGTTCCGCACAGCCGGACTCAGGCGCTGATGCCACAGCGCAAGGTCAAACGGCTCATGCCCCGAGATTTGGATAGAATCCCGGCCGCACAGTGACAGCAGCGTCGCTTCCTCCTCCCGGAGCGCCGGATACTGCTTAAGTCCGCAGCAAGGACAGGCTTCCCTCGGCTTGCCAAGCTTCATCGCATAATACTGGTTATGCCATATATCCAGTGTCAGCAGGCTGTCCCTTCTCGCCTCCGCGGCTCCGCTCAAGTACTTCAGCGCCTCCACCGCCTGATAAGAAGCCACAATATCGACAATCGGCGAGATGACTCCAACCGTGTCACAGGTCTGCCCACCGGCGTCCGCCGACTGGATGAAGCAGCGCAGACATGGCGTTACCCCCGGGATGAACACAGCGCTCATCCCGCGCGAGCTCACCGCCCCGCCATACACGAACGGAACGCGCTTCGAGAAACAAGCATCATTCAGCAGAAAACGGGTCTGGAAATTATCCGTTCCGTCCAGCACCAGATCCACATCCTGAATCAGTTCAAGCACGTTCGCTGGCGTCACGTCCGTGAATACCGCTTCCAGCTCAATTTCTGAATTTATACGCTGCAGCTTGTTCCGGGCTGCCACCACTTTCGGCAGCGCCTCGGCCGCATCCGCTTCATCAAACAGCATCTGTCTCTGCAGATTGCTTGGTTCTACATAATCCCGGTCCACCATTCGAACGCGTCCGACGCCGGAACGAACCATATGATTAGCCAGCACCGTGCCGAGCGCGCCCATCCCTATAATGCAAACCGTGCTTTCCAGAAGCTTCCGCTGGCCCTCCTCGCCAATCGGAGCGAACAGCATCTGTCTGGAATAACGCTCCTTCAGTCCACTTTCCTTCCCCATAAGTCGGATCACTCCCGCATCTATCAAAATTCCTGATCACAGCTCGACGTTCGATCCAGAGAACGACACTGGATTGGCGGGACAACTTAGCCCCGTTCTCTCCCGAATATGCAAAAAAACCATTCGAGAATACACGAATGGCTTATAACAATTCGAACGATATTCTCTACGCCAGCATTACCTGGATCAGATTAACGGTCCCGAGCACAAGGCTCTGATCTCAGCCGGACTTCATCCAGCACCCGCATTCTATTCAGTTTGGAACTAGCATAACGAATCATGGCCATTTTGGCAACTGGCATTCGGGGGGACTAGCCTGCTCAGCATGATGCGCACCCGAGACCCCTCCACCGAGCGTCACCCCTAAACCTAAAACCCTTTCATCACCATCAAGTAAAGAATGACTAACGGTAATAAAGTGGCGGCCGTCCCATATATCGCCCATAAACGGGATGCCCGCTTATATTCCGCAGAGATTACACCGCTCTTGGCACTCTCGCCGCTCAGCCGGATCATTGTGCGCTGGAGCGGAATGAGCACAGCCAGCCAGATCACTCCGGTCACGGCAAACAGGCCTAGTGAAAGCGTAAGCCAGTTCAGACCCGACCATGAGAAGCCTGATACGCCGGCCATCACCCCGCCAGATAGGATAATCAGGGCGAGGCCCGGTATCGTAAACACATAGTCCGCCAACATGACTTGCTTGGCCGTGTGATGAATCACATGCGGATTCCCGGTCTGATCGGCCTTGATTTTCCAAAATGCCGCAGTCACCACATTTCCGACCATGAAGAGGACACCAATCAAGTGTACGATTAACCACATTCCCATAATACGCTCATCCTTTCTATTTCCCCTCTTTCGGAGGGTTCAACATACTGGTCATCCACGCGGTGATATCATGCGCTTTGAAGACCGCCTCTGTACCCGGGATGCTGGAGCGGATCCGGAGACCGAGCGTCATCAGCGTAAACATCTCTGCCGTTTTGTCCGCCTCGACCGATTCAGGAATAACACCGTAGCGCTGTCCTGTCTCGATCCACAGCCTGGACAGATACACCGACCGATCGTAATACAGTTTCAAGGCCTCCCCAACGACAGGGTCCTTTTCCTTGCCAAGCAAATACAGCAGCACCTTGTTGGTCACGTTAAGCGGATTCTCATATTGGATAATGCTTTCCGCGATCTGCTGCATCGGCTCCTCAAAGCGGCGGTGCCCTTGCTCAATCTCGCTCATGAAACGCTGGTTTGTTTCCTCAAGCCCTTCTTGCAGCAGCCATACAAAGATCTCGTCCTTGCTTTTCACATAATGAAAAATCGCTCCCTTGGACAGGCCGGACCGGCCCACGATGTCCTGCATCGTAATGGAATTACAACCCTTTTCTTCAATCAGCGCCCGGGTCGCCTCCATTAAACGTCTCGTCGTCTGTTGTCTGCGTTCCTCCTGTTTCAATAGGTCCCCTCCCATGCAAAAGTAAGTGATACACTCATTATAAATACCGACCGTTGGTTTGTAAATGATTATGGAGTCATTCATTCAGCATTTTCACAGCCATTCCCGTTCTCCTCCAATATAATGCGTTGTATGATGGAAGCAAATGACTCAAGCTGATTAGAGGAGGTACGATGGGAAATTCTATTTTCACAGGGCCCTATACGACGGACAACAGCGAGGACATCGTAGTATTTATCATTGGTATGCGGATTAACAAGCCGCTGGCTGTTCATAAGTGGCTGCCTGTGTTTCACGCTATGCCCGGCATGATTCGCGAGCTGTATACCCACAAGGAGGAGCTGGGCTTCTTATCCATGGAGAGTTATTTTGGGCTGCGTACCACGGCGATGATCCAGTACTGGCGTTCGGTGGATGATCTGATTGCCTATGCCCATAACAAGAAGCACATGGCTGCATGGGAGAATTTCAATAAGCATGTCGGCCATAACCCTGCCGTCGGCGTATATCATGAAACGTATCAGCTGCAGGGCGGTGCTTATGAAGCGATGTACAGAAACATGCCGAAGTACGGTCTCGGAAAAGCGATGCCGCACATCCCGGTGACCCCCAAGAACAATTCCGCCCGAAAAAGACTGGGCTCGCATCAGCCATAAGAGAAAAGACGGAATCGCCAAGTCATATAAGGCATGCGTCCGGCTGGTACACCAAGCTTTATGCCTTAGCAATAAGCAAGCCTTATGCTGCGGCTCACCCACAATGTCCCTTCTCGGTAGCCGGTCACCCCCGCGGCCATCTGGCAATCACCGGGCAGCATGGCCCACTTGGCCATGTCCAATCATCTTCGTGGGTATATGAAAAAACCCCTCTTGCGAGGGGTCTACCGAAATATATAATGCCTGAAAATCACGACTAATCACAACTATTAACGCCTGGAAATCATGCCTTTTAAAACGGGAAAAACAACGGCAGCACCGTAATCATCACTACAGCGACGATCACCTGCAGCGGTAAGCCCACTTTGACAAAATCCATGAAGGCATAACGTCCTGCCGACATCACCAAGGCATTCGGCGGTGTGGAGAACGGAACCGCAAAGCACATGCTGGCTCCGATGGCCACCGCGAACAGGAACGCATACGGGCTGACCCCGAGCTCCACTGCGGAAGCCAGCGCGATCGGTGCCACAAGCACGGCACACGCCGTATTGCTGATGAAGAGCGTCAGCAGCGATGTTAGAGCATAGATTCCCGCGAGCATAACATGCGGGCCGAAGCTTCCCAGCATGTCCACAAGTCCATTGGATAACAGGCCGGCTGCCCCCGTCTTCTCAATCGCAATGGATACAGGAAGCATGCCGCCAATCAATACGATGCTTTCCCAGTTCATCGTTTTGTAGGCATCCTCCATGCTGCGAAGACAGCCGAACAGCACCATCAGGACGGCGCAGATCATGACCGAGGCTACCGCCGGAATCACATCAATAATGAGCAGGCCGACCATGAGCAGCATAATGCCGGCGGCAATCGGCGCTTTATGGTCAAGCGTTACCTTCCGCGCCTCCTCAGCAGGCTGTCCGACAACAACGACATCTGTCTCCTCGGCCAGCAGCGCGATATCCTTCCACGCTCCCTGGACCAGCATCGCATCTCCGTAACGCATCCGCTCATCCTTCAGATGATGCAGGATGACCTCGTCCTTGCGCCGGATCCCCAGTATGTTCAGCCGGAATTTCTCCCGAAATCCTGATTCGGCCACCCGCTTGTGAATGAGCGTTGAGGAGGGAGCAAGCAACACCTCTGCTATCCCGATATCCCCAGTGGTGAGCGCAGCTTCTGCAGCTTGATGGTCGAGAAGCATCAGCCCGCAATCCTCGGCCAGCACCTTTACATCTTCAAAGGCGCCATGAACATACAGAATATCCCCTTCCTGCAGCTCCGTCTCCGAAGTGGCCACTTCCTGCGGAATCGTCTTGAAGAACTGATTCTTCATGGACATCCTGCGCCGGACTTCGATGATATTCACATGATACCGTTCCGACAACCGCAGTTCCTTTAACCTTTTTGAGCATAGTGGCGAATCGGCATTCACCTGCACGCGATACAGATTCTGCCCCAGCCGATATTCCGCCGCAATCGCCTTCGTGGAGCGAGCCTCCGATCGCTGCGTCAGCCCATCCTCCTGCCTCGGCAGCCACCTGCGCAGAAACAGCATGCAGATGATCCCGACGGCAAGGGCGAGCAGACCGATCGGCGTGAAGGAGAAGAAGCGCAGCCCTTCGAATCCTCCGGCCACCAGCACATCCTGTATGACAAGATTGGGCGGTGTCCCGATCAAGGTGAGCGCTCCCCCCATGCTGCTGGCGAACGCAAGCGGCATCAGCAGCCGAGCCGGATTGACGCCGGCGCTCATCGCCATGCTGACCACAATAGGCATCATGACCGCAATCGTTCCCGTGTTGCTGATGAATGTGCCCATAAAGCCTGTCGCCAACATTATGACAATGAGCAGCCGGGTCTCGCTCGTCCCCGCCAGCTGGAGTAGCTTGCCGCTGATCAGCTTGGCGAGTCCAGTCTGAAAGATTCCCCCGCCGACCACGAACAGGCCGGCCATCATGATCACCACGGTGCTGGAGAAGCCCGACAGCGCCTCGGTTGGGGTTAAGATTCCGAACAGCATCAGCGCAATCAACGCGCCGATCGCCACCATGTCCGAGCGCACCTTGCCGGATATAAACAAGACCGATGCCAGCACCAGCACCGACAACGTAATGACAATATCGATATTCAATGATGTCGGCTCCCCTTCTGTTTATGAGTCAGTTCTCATCTCTATCTCTAGTATCTACAAGCATTATAGCATTGTCGGGCTGGTGCCACTATGCGGGATGTCTCTCAAATCCAATCTATTCTAGCGAGCTAGAACCAACCTTTGAACAGATTGGCGAAGCGGTCCCAGAAGCCCGCCTTGGCCTCTTCCGGAGCCTCTGTCTCTTCAACCTCCGGAATCTTGATCCCTTCGGTCTTGAACACAAACTGAACCGTGTTGATCGTCGTATTCTTCGGCGATACATAGGAGACCGGCTCAAAGTCCGATTTGTCGAACTCGGCCATCATCCGGTCAGCCTCGTCCTTCATCTGATCCGGCAGATCCTTCGTGGAAGCATAGAGCTCGTCGGTGCCGTCATGCAGCTTGCCTATGCCGTTCTCAAACTCAGCGGTGCCCTCGGACAGCGCGCCTAGGCCGCTGTGCATCTCTTCATAAGAACTGGACAGCTGGCTGATGCCCCCGGTGTACTCGACCAGTCCGGCATGAAACTCCTTATAATTCGTAGACAGGAGCTTGATTCCTTCCTGCAGCTGGACGAATGAAGCTGCGGCAGCATCTGCCTCGCCCTGCGAAGCGGCCAGCCCTTGGGACATCGCATCCAATTGATTGGCCATCTCGGCCAGGGAAGCGCGCACTTGTCCCAGCACGCCATCAACCGCATCAAGGCCTGCCTTCACTGCCGAGTAAGTCCCCTTCGCGGTCTGGGCGGCCGCATACGTCTCAACCAGCCGCTCGACAACCGCAGGGTCTGCCCCGCTGCCGTACAGCTGCTGAATGTCCGCTTCCGATATCGCCTGTTCCGGAATCGCCGCCATGGCCGACTGCAAGGCGGTATGCGCCTTCGCATAATTCTCTTGCAAAGTACCGAGCCCCGTGGCGGTCTCTCTAAGCCCGCCGGCAATCTGGGAAAGCCCGGTCACAAGCTGATTCAGGTCCCCGAGACCGGATTCGTCCATCCCTCCGTCCAGGGATGCATGCAATGTATCGAGCGCCTGAGCGATGCTGCCGGACGCATTCACCAGCTCGGATGAGGAGTGATGAATCGTGGAAATGCCGTTCTTGTATTCCTCTGAGCCGCTGTGGAGTTCCTTCATGCCATCGTTTAATTCATGGACCCCGTTCAGCAACTCCCCGACGCCTTCATGCACTTCGCCGATGGCGTTCGTCAATGCGCCCATATCCTCCGTCATCCCATCCAGATCCGGCGCGTCGATCGACATGGAGGAAGGAATGGCGGTGATATCAATCCCGTCCAGCTCGAACCCGGCTGCATCCGCCTCGACAAGCAGATTCGCATGCTTCTCGGGCATGACGGTGAAGGTCACTTGCTGATTCTTCCCTGCGTTGGCTATGACACCGTCAGGTGCCTGGATATTGCGGAAAATCTTCGTATCGAGCGAGAGCGACACCTGCAGCAAGTAATTCTGGAAAAATACCTCGTCCACTTCCTCGTTCGACGATGTCTCAATCTTAATTTGCACGTGGCCCTCTGCGCCGGCGAGATCCTCAGGGGCAATCTCCTTCCCGTCCAGCAGATAAGACACGGAAATATTCCAAGGCAATGCCGCATCGTTCATATTCCCCTGATAATAGAACTTCCCCTTCGGCGCGGCCACTTCGACCGCATCGCCTGTTTGCTCCAGGGGGGACATGTCAGTCAAATTTTTCAGGCTGGTGTACGTGCCGTAATCTGTAATTGTCCCCGCTTGTTCAACGTCCAGAACGTTGACAACATATATTTCTTGCTTATCGCCGGTTGCCCCCAGCCTTGCATAAACCACTTCATCCTTGGCGGAGACAACCCCCGCCCCTTGCACTACCTCTTCACTGGATGTGCTGCTATTGCTGTTCTGTGAAGCTGTCACAAGAAAAGACGGAAGCAGTAGAATGACAGCAGCGAAGACTAGCAGAACCCTTTGTATACTCTTCATCATCTTTTCTCCTTATAGAAATTTGCTTTCCAGGTCGTTGTGGCAATCAACTTATCAAACACTGCGAGACATGCCGGCAGGAAGAAAATAACCATAATAAAGGCAAGCAGTGCGCCTCTTCCCAGCAGCAGTCCAATCGAGCCTACAATCGGGTTGGAGGAGGTGATCCACAATATGAACCCGACACTCGACAGAATCGAAGCGGAAATCGCAATGGCAAATATTTTCTCATCCAGCGTCTTCTTGATCGCTTCGCGAACCGTCAGCTCCTGCCGGTGCTCCCGGTACGCATCCATAAGCAGAATCGCATAGTCTACGGTTGCCGCCAGCTGAATGATGCTGATCAGCAGATACCCTACGTACACCAGCGTTGTATCCGAGAAGTACGGAACCGACAGATTGATCCACACAGCTGACTGAATCGTTAACAGCAGGATCACTGGAATGGAGATCGATTTGAAGGTAATCAGCAGCACCAAGGCAATCGTCAGAAGAGTTAACAGATTGACCTGTCGATTATCTTCCTGCACCGTATTTCTGATATCGTACAAGGTCACGCTTTCCCCGACCAGATGTACATCCTCGGAATAATAAGAAGCCACCGTTTCCTGCACCTTCTCAATTAAGCCGAAGGCCTCCTCGCCCTCATTCTTCGTATTGGTCTGGAGGATGATCCGGCTGTAATGCTCGGAATAAAACTGCTCCGTGATCGAAGCGTCCAGATACTCTGGAGGAATCGCCGCACTGACGGTGTTGACGTATGCCAGCACGCTTGTAACATGCTGAATGCCCTCCAGATCCCGCACCAGCTCCTCTTCCTTGGCAACATCCCCCTTAGGAACCAGCAGCACCATCGGTGTGCTTTCCCCGAAATGAGCCTTGATCTGGGCTATATCCTTGCCCGCTCTTGTCGTCTCGGGCTGATCGCCAATGCCATAAGTGAACGTGGTCTGCGCCTGTGCGAGAAATGCTGGCACCACCAGCAGAAGAACGACAAGCAGGCTGCCAACCCTGACCTTCACCACGGCTTTGCCTACATTTTTAATGGCCGGAATGAACGGTTTGTGCTGGGTCTTGTCAATCCATTTGTAGAAGAGCAGCGTCAATGCAGGCAGGAACACCATGACGCTAATGAAGCTGAGCAGAATTCCTTTGACCAGATTAATGCCCAGGTCCGAACCGATTTCAAACTTCATGAACGACAGTGCAATGAACCCAAAGAAGGTCGTCGATGCACTGGCCGCAATCGCCGGGAAGGAGCTTTTCATCGCGAGCCGCATCGCTTCCTGCGGATCCGCTACCTTCTTCCGGTAGTCAGAGAAGCTGTGCAGTAGGAAGATCGCATAATCGAGCGACACCGCCAGCTGCAGTATCGGGGCGACCGACTGGGTGATAAACGAGACTTCCCCCAGGAACAGGTTCGTGCCCATATTAATGAGAATCGAGACACCTATTGCCGTTAAAAAGAGCAGCGGTTCCACCCATGATGTGGTGGAGATCACCAGAATGATGATAATGATCGGAACGAGCAGCGCGGCTGCGAACAGCGATTCCGAACCTGCCATCTTCTGCTGTGTGGCCGTGTTCACCGATTCCCCTGCCATGGCGTTATCCTCGCCGATCAGGCTGTATATGGCGTCGGTAACCGCCACTTCATCCCCATCCCGGATGCTGAACATATACAAGGCTGTTCCGTCCCTGTAATACGTTCTTACTGTCTCTTCATCCGCCATTTCAATCGGCGTCTTCAGATCGAACGCATCATCAAGCCAGGTTACATCCGATACGCCGTCGATCGCCGCAAGCTCCTCCTTGAACGCAAGCGCCTCTTGGAGCGTGACATCATGGATCATCACACGATTGGAAGGAACACTCCCTTCGAATTCCTTCTCCATCGTGTCCATCGCAGCTGTGGACGGAGCACCTTCGGGCAAATAGTCCTTCATATCGTAATTGACCGATACCCCGAACTGTGCGAAGATGCAGATCACCGTAAGTATAGCGAATACGATCGCAACGGCTTTTTTATACTTGAGAATTCTTGCTGCCATACTTATTCTAATGCACCCTCTCTTGCCCATTATTCATCTACACGCTATCATTATATCGACACGGTGTTGCTTACTCAACATACAGTTCATTAGAATCCGTAAGTTACCCGACACAATCGGGAATTATGTTGGATAAACGGAAGAAGGAGCTCGATATGGCTGCATTAGACCGGCGTAAAAAATACACACGGATGGTGCTTAGAGACAGCTTGATCCAGCTATTGAAGGAAAGACCACTATCCTCCATTACCGTGAAGGACATTTGCGAACTGGCCGATATCAACCGTTCTACTTTTTATGCTCATTATGCCGATCAATATGATCTGCTGGAGCAAATTGAGGAAGAAATTATAAAGGATTTGGCCGGATATCTGAACCAGTTCCAGTATGAGAATGAACAGGATGCCCTTCCCGTGCTTGAAAACTTGTTGGAGTACTTTGCTTCCAAGCGAGACACCTGCCAAACGCTGCTTAACGAGAGAATGGATTCTTCCTTCCAGCTAAAGGTCATGACGTTTGCCCATCAATACTTTATGGAGCACTGGTCTGCCGTGAAGCATCTTGACGAGGATCTGTCCGAATACATGAGCACATTCGTTATTAGCGGATGCATCCATGTGATGAAGGCTTGGCTCAGCAATGACATGGACAAGTCCCCGCGGGAAATCGCGGAAATTCTGTATCATCTGATTAATAAAGGGCTGTTCGGAAAGGAATGATGCGAGCCTAATCCGAATCTCCCCAACTTGGCATATACAGATAGCCCCAAAAAAAGCCCAGCCTCACGGCTGGGCTTCGTCTACGCTGGCATATGCGGCAGACAGTACGCATTTCCCGCCGCTTAGGCAGCGGACAGCTTAAGGCGTTATGCCCGCTGCGCGGCAGGCCGCACAACAAGTTCATTCACATCCACATCCGCGGGCTGTTCAATCGCATAGGCGATCGCACCTGCGATGGCTGAGGCCGGGATCGCATGTCGGCGGTACTCCTTCATCAGCGCGGCAGCTCCCGCATCCGATATACTGTCCGCCAGCTCGGACTCCGTAACACCAGGCGACACAAGCGTCACGCGAATGCCCGGACCGGCTTCGAGGCGAAGCCCCTCGGTGATCGCACGCACCGCGTACTTCGTTGCACAATAAACCGCCGCGGTCGGCGATACCTCATATGCGCCAATGGAAGCGATGTTCACGATCTGGCCGGTTCCTTGAGCCTTCATAACAGGCAGCACTGCGGCTATACCGTGAAGGACTCCACGAATGTTCACGTCGATCATGCGGTTCCACTCATCAATTTTCAACGCTTCTAGCGGAGACAATGGCATCACTCCCGCGTTGTTCACAAGCACATCGACCCGCCCATACTGCTTACGGGCCAGCGCGACGATGGCCTCCATCTGCTTGGGATCGGTCACATCAAGCGCCTGATGCACCGCCGAGCCGCCGTCCGCCTCAATAGCGGATACCAGCGCCTTCAGTCGCTCTGTCCGCCGAGCCCCCAGCACGACATGGGCACCGCGGCTGGCGAGCAGACGCGCGGTCGCTTCCCCAATTCCGCTGCTCGCCCCTGTAATGATGATCACTTTATCCTTTATAGGCAACATGGTCTTATGCCTCCTCATTCTCATGTCGTTCTTCGCGATAGAGCACCATGCCGGCGTGATACAGAACACCCTCCCGAAAATCCCCGTCGGCCGTAAAGCCCGTATCATCCACATACTCGATATGGTCCCCGTCTATCGTGTAGCGGCCCTGATAAGCGCTTTGGCGGGTGCCGCGCGCTTCGTCATAGCGTCCGTTCGGCAGCAATTCATGCCGTATGAATCCGTCTCTAGTGACCCACATGCCGACATACGGATGCGGGTACGGATGATGATCGTGATTGCCCATTCTTCCCTCTCCCTTCACCTCATACATCACTTACACACTCATTATGACGCCTGCAGGAAGGCCAGCGGTAGCCGGATATTACACCCCGTTTGCCTAATCTTCCGGAAATTCATACAATGGTAGGAGTAGACTAACAGGAACGGAGGGCATGAATGATGGTTGATAAACTGCCGGGCCCAAGTGCGGAGCTCGTTGAAGCGATGAAGCGATACGCAGCTGCCGACGGCACCCATGAAACCACAATCCCGTCGTTGCGGATCATCCGGTCTTCGCAGGTGTCGGAGCCTGTGCACTCTGTATACGAACCATCGCTCTGCATCGTAGCCCAGGGCGCCAAGATCGCGATGCTGGGGGAGGAGAGCTACCGCTACGACCCGTCCAGTTATTTGACGGCTTCAGTTCATCTGCCGATTGTCGGACAAGTGATTGAGGCCTCCCCGGAAGCCCCTTATCTATGCCTCCAACTACAGCTGGATCGTCGCGGATTACTGGATGTCATCCAAACGGCTGGATTATCGGCGCCCGCCGAACCCGGGGCCCGGCGTGGCCTGGTCATCAGCCGGATGAACGATGGGCTGAACGACGCGGTTATAAGGCTTGTCCGGTTGCTCGATGCCCCGCAGGATATCCCGGTTCTTGCCCCGATGATCATCCGCGAGATCATCTACCGCATCCTTCAGAGCGACCAAGGCGGCAGCATGAGGCAGTTTGCTCTTATCGGCAGTCATGCTCAGCGCATCGCGAGCGTTCTCGAACAGCTTAACCGAAACTTCGCGAAGCGGCTATGCATCGACGACCTGGCTGCAGAAGCGGCCATGAGCAAGTCGTCGTTCTATGAAGTTTTCAAAGAAGTGACAGGCATGAGCCCGCTCCGATACCAGAAACAGCTGCGCCTGCAAGAGGCGCGCCGCCTGCTTCTCTCTTCCTCGATGGACGCTTCTGATGCTGCCTTCGAAGTCGGGTATGAAAGCCCCTCCCAATTCAGCCGCGAGTATGCCCGCATGTACGGCCAGCCGCCAATTCGGGACATTCGCCGCTTGCGGGATTCCCTTTAGACCGGCCTCTATCTACGTGATAAGGACTACCACCAGAACATGTCGCATCAGCTACAAGAGAGGTTCCGCTTATGGTTATAGTTGAAATACGACTATATATGTAACAATCTATGAAACTCCTTAACAAACTATCATATTTAGAATATACTGGAATTGTATTTAAAATATTCTAGATGGTTGAAAGGAGTTCTAATTGATGAAAAAGAAACTCTCCCTCACCATGGCCATGATTCTACTCGTTATCCACGTCTTTAGCTTTCAGGTATTTGCTGATCCCCTGCCGGAAGGCCCGGTCATCACCGGCGAAGATCTTGAGGCGGCCGCGCCACCGGAGGTACTACAGCCCAGTGAAGAAATGATCACCGAGCTTGTCCAGAGCGAGTCAGAGATGGATACTACGAAATTGAAGCAGCATCAAACGGACCTATCTGCAACACTGAACTCGATCACAACAAAATCGAAATCATCCGCCCATGAAATGAACGCCTCACCGCAATCGATCAGCACCTCGGCAGAGACTTCTACATACATCGGTTATATCCAGCAGGAAGGAACCTCCGCCTTTTTATACCCGTTTTACGTAAATCCCGGAGATATCCTGCAGGTTCAGCTTGACAGCCCCGCACTCGCACAGCTCGACTACGATCTGTACCTTTATGAATTCGATATGTCTACCGGTGATTTGAACCCCAATCCTATTGATTATTCCATCTATGGAACCCATCTGAACAACTATGCCGACGGCGCCAGAACCTTGTCCGAGAACGTCGGCACCAAGAACACGACCTCCGCCCCTAAAGCCTACCTGATGGAGGTATATGGAGCGGTCGGAGCAAGCATCAACGAGCCGTTCTATTTAACGGTCTCCACGAGTTCGACCTATGACCCGTTCGAGACGGATGAGAATGCTTTCCGTGCTTACCCGTTCACCGTGGCGCTTGGAGGTTCCAGCATTGTCAGCCGCTCCATTAACTCCGAAGTGGACCAGGATTGGTACGCAATCACCGTTCCAGCCAGTCGCAATTATGACGCATTCCAGATCAGTCTGGACCAGGCCTCTGTCGCGGCCGGCTACAAAGCGGAGCTGTACGGCGCCTTAAGCGGCAATCGCATGACACGGATCTCTTCCGACACTGACAAAGCCGCTGTAGGTACCGGCACTTATTACCTTCGGGTGTATACAACCAACAGCTATTCCGATACCAATTACACACTCCATGTACAGCCGATTCTCCGGGCTGACCGCATTGTGATCACCGGTTACAACTCAAATGGCGGTCCGAACGATTATCCAAGCTATGCTTACGGGCGATTCTACCGGATTACCGGAAACAGCTTCACAGTCAACGGCGTGGTGGCCACGTCCGATAACTATGCTGTAGCCAATGCAGAGGTGGAAGTGATCTGGGAGAACAGCTATTGGACCGAGGGCAGCGGCAATCGATATCGGAGCGGAACTGTTACAACCAACAGCCGCGGGGAATTCAGCATTACGCTATCTCTCCCGTCTCCCACCGCCAGCCTCAGCCAGTTCTTGCCGGGAGCGATTAATTTCACCCACTACTTTGATCTTTGCGGCGTACTGGCCAGAGTGACCGATCGGCCTAGCGTGAATACCATTGATCGCGTATATCATTTTGCCTATAGCATCCGCGGGTAATGATGCCCGAACGTGAATTTCCTTGCAAGCGGCCAAGCTGGCCGCTTTTTTTCTTCCGCGGATATTCAAATGTCGGCTCACTTGTCCGATATAAATGGATATAAGAGGTAAATATTGAAGGTAATAGGGTGAGATAACGATGAACGTAAATGGAAATGCTCCACACACCATCATGAATCTCTACACATCCCGCAAATCACATCCCGACCGGCTTGCGTTAGTGACCGATGCGCCTCCCGTGCGGCCGCATGACAAGGACTCGGTCGAGATCAGTCCCGGTGCGCGTCAGCTGGCCGATTCCGCTATTGTGCATCATTCGGCTGTTTATTTTGGAACGGCTCAAATTCATGATTCGCTGAAGCAGCTGCTGCAGGATCAGCCGGCACAGGTAAGCGAGGCTGCTTACGGCATTATTCAATCCAATTTCATCACCAACGAGACAGACACGGATAAGCGGGCTGCACTTGTGGAGCTCGGTCTTGCTCAGGCTCAATTCATAGCTGACAACTACATGGACAAGGATGCGGCTGCACAATGGATGGATACGATGCGTCTCATCGCAGCGATCTCTAACACGGGCACCGTCGATCCTGACACCAATGTCATCCGTTATGACACTCCGGCACAGAGACCGGTCGGCGCTCCTGATGATTATGTCGACCTGGGCGAGATGATGCGCCGATTCGAGCCGGACACCATGACCCAGCTTCAGGAGGCGATAGCCACCGGAGGCGACTGGGGCAGCATCTTGGATACCTTTGCCCGGAAGGTGGCTGCGCGCGAGGACTGGGTAACGGAATATCGACAAGCCGCCGCCGACCAGATGAAGGAGCTTCAGAGAAGCACGGGCCCCGGCCGGTTCGACCGCACTTCAACCAGCGACTTGACGAGCTTTGTGCGGGACGTTCAAGCCCGCATGACCGGCATGGAGATGGACACTGGCTTCCTGCACAGCAATCTCGAAGCTTTCATGCGCACGCTGCAGCGCCAGTAGATGCGGGTGGAATGGCGGCGTTGTTGACACGAACGACGTGATTTGGCGGGGTATTCTCCGCAAAGATTCATAAGCAGAAACGAGGATCCGCGGGTAGCTGCACAAAAAAGAAACCTGTCCTGTTCGGTTAGTGGCTGGGTAATCCGCCATTTTACCAAGGATAGGTTTCTTTTTCTTAAATCCGCATGACAGGGCTGCTCGATCGCATAGCGCTCACGTCTGCGAATTATGCTTATTTTATCTCCAAAGCTCGAAGGATAACAGCCGCGACCTCCGCTCTTGTAGCATAAGCTTCCGGTCTAAACGCCTGGTTCGAATACCCGTTCATGATCCCGCGCTGTACTACGGCCATCACTCTTGGATTAGCCCAATCAGATATGGCCCCCTGATCCACGAATATGGAGTTGAACGTGGTCGCTTCTAATCCCAGCAGCTTACCGATCATAACCGCCATCTGCTCGCGCGTCATGCGATCCTCTGGACCAAAGGAAGTATTGCTATAGCCCTGAATGATATCGTGAGCGTAAGCGGCGGAGATCGCTTCAATCGCCCAATGCGCTTGTACATCTTCAAAAGGAGGCGAAGCCGTAAGTCCATCTTCTAGCTTAAGCTGAAACGCTCGCACCAAGATGGTCACGAACTCTGATCTTGTCACGGGCTGATTCGGTTGAAAGGTTCCATCCGGATAACCGCTAATGGCCCCCATAGCTACCAGACGATGGATGCTCTCCTCGGCCCAGTGTCCGCTAATATCGGATAAATGAACAGCAGGTACAGGTACGGGTGCTTCTTTCTCTTCCTCTTGTGAGGCGATCGCCGCAAATTTAGTAAAATGGTCGACCGTTCCGCTGATGCTATGCTTCTCCTCGTCCACTTTAACGTTATTGAGCTCGACCCATTCCTGATTTGCTCCGTCCAACCCGTAAAGGGACACGTTCATGCCTTCCCTATTAACAAAATCCTCATCCTCTGTTAACTCCAAATGTAGGGTAACTTCCTTATGAAACTTCCCTGCTTGATCTTTTTTAAGCTCGATGACTTCACTAACAAACCGCTCTTTCCCTGTTAAAGAGAGTGTATCGGCCAGAGCCAGAACCTCTGTGCTGCGCAGCCGGTTAATCGTAAGGTAAAAGGATGTGTTCCAAGCTCCCTCAGGAATTACAATCTGGCCCCCCTGAAAAGAAATGGTTGCCCCAGCCTTCGAAATCAGGTGGGTATTTGGAGGCATGCTACTCCCCCTGCCGTCATTTGTACCGCCAGTTGCGCCCCCATTTGAACCGCCGCTTGGACCACCGTTTGAACCGTCGTTTGGACCGTCATTGTCAGGGACATCGTCAATAACGGGTGTCGAGTCACTGACCGTGATAACCAGTGTCTGCGGCTCCCCTGCACTAAAGGTAAACGTCAGACTCGTGGCGCCTAGAGGCAGACCGGCTAAGTATTCCTTTTTGATCGTTACGAGGTTATCTGCCAGCGTATAATCTATATCAGGAACCAGCGCCACTCCCTCATTTTCTATCGCAAGTAACGTATTTCCCTTCCATGTTACTTCTGTTGTTATATCGGCATACGTTGCAGAGGTCACATTTTTGTCAAAACTTGCCATTACGGGACTTATCACACTATCGTACACTCCGGCAACCACTTGCGTTATGGTAAAGGTAACGTCCTCCATATGGTCGGCCGAGACCGTCACTAAGCCTGTGTATGTACCTGGCGCCAGTCCATCCTTCGCCTGAATGGTAAAGGTCGTTGACGCTGCTGCATGATTTAATGCTGTAGCTGCGGGCTGGCTAATCTCAAACGCATCAGCATCCGCTCCACTTAAGGCCACCGCAAGGCTTGTTAACTCCCCTGTTCCATTCCTTGTGATCGTCATGGTCTTGATTTCCGGTGTCCCCGGCTCATACCCTACCGTTAGCGGAGTCATTTGCTGATCCTGGATCTCCTCTATGGTATACGTCAGCGAAAATAGTTTGATGATACGGTCAGCACTATAAGGGATCATCCAGATATTCTGGCCGTCAAATACACCACTATTAAAAGCAGCTAACCCCTTTGAGAAGCCGCTTGGCCAATTCTTGTAGGTTGCCATTTCGCCTGTCGTTTTATCAATTCGCACGACCCCAATCCCATCCGAATAGGGAAGGAGCCAGATGCTTTGACCATCATACACGCCACCTTGAAAGATGCTCCCACCGGCTCCTTGCCAAGCATCCCTAGGCAAGTCGTAGCTAGTCATCTCCCCTGTCAGCGTATTGACTTTCAACACCTGCAAAGCGTTAAGAGGAACCAGCCAAACGTTCTGACCGTCATACACACCACCCGCAAAGGCATACGGATTCTTCGTAAATCCGGCCGGCCAAGCGTCATAGTCTGTCATCTCGCCTGTTTCCGTGTCCAGCTTCACAATCCGGTCTGCATTGTATGGAATCAGCCAAATATTTCGACCGTCATATACACCGCCCGTAAAGGAATACTGATTTTTCATAAATCCGGCGGGCCAAGCGTCATAACCGGTCATCTCACCCGTTTCCGTATTCAGTTCGATAACGCGATCAGCTGACGCAGGAATAAGCCACAGACTTGATCCAGCATAGATCCCGCCTGAAAATGCATTTTCTCCTTTAGTAAATCCCACGGGCCAGTTCTCATAGCCGCTCATCTCACCCGTTGCTTTGTTCACCTTAACAACCTGACTGGCATTATAAGGGACCATCCAGATGTTCTCACCGTCAAACGCCCCGCCCTTGAATGACCCGACGAAGAAGCCCCCGTAGCTCCCCCCTAGATCAAGATTCGCAGGCCAGTCGTTGTACCCCGTCATCTGGCCGGTCACGCTATCCACTTTCACAACCTGATCGACATTGAAAGGAAGCATCCAAATGCTCTGACCGTCAAAGACCCCGCCAGCAAAGGCATAACCATCTTTGGTAAAACCGCTCGGCCAATCCTGATAGCCCGTCATTTCAATCTCTGTGCCTAGCGGTTGAGCCGGAATAAGTCCGCTATAACTAAACCCATCCTGATTATGAATGTAGTCCACGGTCCGTTCAGTACTGGAGCTTAAGCTTATTGGAGTGCTGGACTGCGTGAATTCTGACCCTGCAGCCGACATACCTACTGGTTGAAATAGTGCAATATGACATACAAGAAATAAGATCAGAAAACTCGCCATTCTTTTTGAACTGTTGTTTTTCAAACGCATTCACCCCTATTATTTTGCTAGCCTAAGCTCTCTTCCACAATCTCCTACATTATAAACGATATCTATAAGGAAATTAATCCCTCGTAAAGGGGATCAAGAGGAAGAGCCTGCTGGGAGCATCTGCATCCTCTTTATAAGCCATGAGGTCGCACGGATTACAGCTCAGACAGAAAGGATCGCGGCATGCTTCGCCTCAGGATGACTTATACGATTTGTTGTACAAGACGGCCCAGTTCAACGAATAAAAGGTGATTTGTACGACCATGCATACAAATCACCCGATGTCATCCCGATAACCTTGAGTCGGAGGACAATTTCCATCCGGACCCGAGATCGTCAAATCCGTCACTTGGACTGCAGCAGCGGTCTCAAGTCCGTGAAGCCTTCCCCCGGTTTGCGCAATGCTTCCAGCACCACCTGGGCGTTATATCCATCATAGAAATCATAGACCTGGCCCGGCTCCCCGTCTAATATCCGAAGAATCTGCTTCAAGATGGGCAGCTTGCTCTCCTCCGCTTCGGCCGGTACAGGCTGTAATTCTTCTCCCTTACCGCCCTTGAACAGATGGCGCCAGTTCTCCAGCGCTATTGTCCCCTCGTCCCCGTGAACGACCAGGGAGACACGCTCTTCCCCTTCACGATGATCCGTACCCGACACCTGGATATCCACGCCATGATGCAGCCGCATCGTTGCCTTGACGGTGCTCTCGCATTGTTTCGAATCCGCCGGAAACTCGACCTCGCTCTGAACATGGGTTATTGGGCCGAACACCTGCTGAATCATATTGATCCAGTGGATGCCCACTTCCAGCAAATACCCGCCCTCATGCCGGGACGTAATCCAGGCATTCTGCTGCCAGGCTCTTGGCCACTGCGGAAACTCCAGGTAGAGCTCCATACGCTGAATGCTCCCGATGGCCCGTTCCTGAACGAGCGATTGCAGCTTCTGTACAGCCGGATCGAGCGGAAGCGAGAAGTGAATCACATGATTCACCCGTGCCTGCTCAGCCAGCTCCAGCAGTCGCTTCGCCTCCGCTAGGCTGTTGGCCAGCGGCTTCTCGCAGAAAGACGTGAATCCCCTTCTCAAAAGCGATCCGCGCCACATTGTAGTGCAGGGATGGCGGAACCGCGATATAGACCAGATCGAGCGGTATCTCTTCCAGCAGCAGCCGATAGTCTGTGTATAGCGCAGGGGCGCTCCCTCCAGCCGCTTCTGCTTCGCGCCGCAAACTTGCTTCGTCATTGTCGCATAACGCCACCAGTTCGATCTTGTCCGTAAACTGTGGCAGCAAGCGATGAATCATATGCTTGCCCATATGCCCAAGGCCAATAACAGCCAATTTCCATTTGCTCATCGTGTTCTTCTACTCCCGTCTGTGGTCATTTGTGCAGGATGCCTGGCATCCGTGAAACCGAGCACGCCGTTCTCTCATCGCGTATAAGGAGAGCTTATCACAACATCCCCTCCGCGGACTACAGCCTATCTTTTTTTCTCCGAAGGCCGCCTCCCTTGAACCCTCGAATCTCTCTTCTTTACAATCCGTGTTAAGATAAAATAAATTCCCGTGCATACTGATGTGATGACAGGCAAGCGCGGGGATATCCGCCTTTGCGGCATACCAAGTGGAGGATTGAATGAGTCATGACCGATATTCTAATCGTAGACGATGATGATAAAATTCTGGAGCTGCTCGAATTATACCTGGCCAACGAAGGCTATACTCTTCATACAGCCAAGGACGGCGAGCATGCCTTGTCCCAATTTGCCCGGCACCCTATTGATCTGATCGTGCTGGATGTCATGATGCCGAACGTGGATGGGATTGAAGTCTGCAAGCATATTCGCAAAACGAGCAACGTCCCCATCCTAATGCTGAGCGCCAAAGCCGAGGATATGGACAAGATCCACGGCCTTATGACCGGGGCCGATGACTACATGGTCAAACCGTTCAACCCGCTCGAGCTGGTGGTCCGGGTGAAGGCTTTGTTGCGGCGGGCCTATCCGAAGCCGATGAGCAGCTCAGAGGACGAAATTGTCGTTCACAATGTGGCCATCAACAAGAAGACCCATACCGTCAAGGTCGATGGGCAGACGATCAAGCTGACCTCGCTGGAGTTTGGCATTTTGCATTTACTGGCATCACATCCCGGCCGGGTGTTCAGCTCGGAGGAGATCTTTGAATTGGTATGGAAAGAGCCTGGACCAGCGTCCACCAAGACCGTCATGGTGCACATAAGCAACCTGAGGGAGAAGCTGGAGTCTGCCATGAACGGCTTGTCGATCATTCATACTGTGTGGGGAGTGGGATATAAAATTGAATAAACAACTGCTGGGGTTGCTGCGCGACCTTCCGAGATGGAGAATAATATTCCTGATCGTGCTGGCCGGAGGGCTGGCTATGCTGACATTTCTCTTATTGGAGAATATCATCACCAGTATCTTATACAACTCCCTCGTATTCACCAATACGAGAAATGCTTTTATAGATATCGTTGGCCCCCGCAAGTGGGACCGATTGCTGCAGGTGGTAGAGCCCGTGGTCTATCTCGTGCTATGGATGATGCTTACGCTCTTGTACCTGTACCTGTTCTACCGCAGGGAAAGAAGAGCCTACTACGATCGCTGTGTCTCACGGTTGATCCAGGATGTGGCGTTTATTGCCGAGGGGAATTTTAACGACAGGCTGAAAGAGATGCCCTTCCAGGACCTGGCCCTGTTATCCGACCATATCATGATCGTTGTCGATCGCCTGAAGCAATCGATGAAGGAGGAGCTGCAGGCGGAGATGACCAAGAACGAGCTGATCACCAACGTCTCCCATGACCTGCGAACGCCGATGACGTCCATTCTGGGCTACCTGTCGCTGATTGAAAATGACAAGTACAAGGACGAGGTCGAGCTCCGCTACTATACCCAAATTGTATATGCCAGGGCTTCTGCGCTTAACAACCTGATTCATGATCTGTTCGAATACACGAAATTGAGGAACAAAACCGTATCCCTCGAGAAAATTCCGATCAATATGGTGGAGATGCTCAGCCAGATGGAGCAGCAGTTTCGCCTGGAGCTGGAGCGCAGCGGGGTGGAATGCCGACAATTTTACTCGACGGAGGAGAAATATGTACTCGGTGACAGCAACAAACTGGCGCGCGTATTCGAGAATCTGTTCTCCAATGCGATTCATTACGGCAAAGACGGTAAATACCTGGATATTTTTCTGAAGGATGAGGATGATACCTTGATCATCGACATTGTGAACTACGGCGATCCGATTCCTGCGATCGACCTGCCTCATATTTTTGACCGCTTCTACCGGGTGGAGAAGTCCAGATCGGCCGAAACCGGCGGTTCGGGGCTCGGACTGGCCATTGCCAAAGATATTATCGAGCTGCATCAAGGCACCATTGACGTGTCCAGCAGCAGTGAAAAGACCTGCTTCACCGTCCAGTTGCAGCTTCTGAACAAGCAGTCGTAACAATCTTTATATTTCTTTAGAATTTTCTTCCGGATTCTTTAATCCGCTCCATTACAATGACCTTAATCATGTATGGATAGGAGCAAAGATCGATGAAGAAAAGAACCCGACGCACGAGAAAAATCAGAGAGGGGCAGCTGTTTCTGCTGTTTGTCTGCCTGGCCATTGCCCTGTTCCTGCTTATCTGGCATACATACGGCAAGAGACCTGAAGTATCGGCAAGAGCTGCGATTCTGATCGATGCCCGCTCAGGTGAAGTGATCTACGCCAAGGATACAGACACGCCATATCCTGTGGCGAGCATGTCCAAGATGATGACGGAATATCTCGTCCTGGAGCATATCCGAAACGGAGCCCTGACGTGGGAGGAGCATGTGACTGTCAGCCGTAAGGCAGCCCACACGACCGGTGCCTCCATCGCCATTCAGGCAGGGGACCAGCTCCGTGTGCGTGATCTGTTCATCGGGATGGCCCTGCCCTCCGCCAACAATGCCGCCGTCGCCTTGGCCGAGCATATTGCCGGCAGCGAGACTGAATTCGTGCGCATGATGAACAACAAAGCCCGGGAGCTGGGTCTGTCCAGCTACACCCAATTTGTGAATGCCACCGGGCTCACGGAGGAAGCAACCGGGCGCAATACGATGATGACAGCCGCCGATGTCGCGGCGCTTGCCTTCCATCTTGTGAACGATTTCCCGGAAATTCTCGACTACAGCGCGGTCCAGGCGTATGAGCTGGAGTTCAGGGATCTTTCGGTATTCAGCACCAACGACATGCTGCATTCAACGAACCCGTCCTACCACGTCCAAGGACTGGACGGGCTGAAAACCGGTTATACCGCCGCAGCCGGATATTGCTTTACCGGAACGGCGGCCAGAGACGGGAAGCGGCTTATTTCCGTTGTCATGGGCAGTCCTACAACCGAGGCGCGCTTCATGGATACCAAGGCGCTGATGTCCTACGGTTATCATGATTCGCCAAGCCTGAGCTATTATATTCACAGGCTGTTCTCGCGCGCGCAGTCGACGTGGGTGCAAATCGGGCGGCTCTCATGAGCTTCTTATGAGCTCTACTATTAGCCGAAGCGCTGCGTTTTGTACCATTTCACTTTTCGCCCTGTCACCTTATCAATCAACAGGGAACAGAACGCGCGTATGGACACCAGCACAAACAGCTGGGCATATGTGAAATAGGACAAGCAGGAGAGAATAAAGTTTTGCGTCGTGCTTTGTCCGATATCCGTCGCCAGCGCGAGATTGATCTGTAATACGAAGAGGTAGTACATCAACCCCCAGGCGATCATCAGGTAAATATACAGATCGTCGGCGAACTGGAACGGGGATACCACTTCCGGATGAAACAGCGAGATCCCCCAGTACACGAGATTGACGACAATAATGATATCCGAGATGATAATGGACAGCAGATACCAGAAGTAGCTCGCCGCATAATACAGCACCTGCAGCTTAATGCGCCAGCTTGAGCGTCCAAACAGATGGTGGATATTCTCCATCACAACCGCAAAGTTCCCTTTCGCCCAGCGCTCCCGCTGCTTCAGGTACACGCTGAGCTGCTCCGGCTCCTGCTGATAGGCTTCCGCCTGAGGCGCCAGCGCGATCAGCTGACCTCTCGTCATAATCTCGAAGGAAATCGCCGTATCCTCAGTGATCGCCTCCGTGTCCCAGCCGCCGATTTCGCGGATCAGCTCCGTCTTCACAATAAAGTTCGTGCCGGGGATCGTCCCCAGCCTGAACAGCTCCCATAGCCCGGTATGGTAAATACGCTGTGCGGTAACGAGCTCCAGATTGATGCATTTGGAGAGAAAATTTTGTCCGCGGTTCCTCGCCTTGTTCCTTCCAAAAACCGCCCCGTATCTGTCCGGGTCCTCCAGCGCTTTTTCAATCAAAAAATACAGCGCGTTCCGCTCCGGCGCCGCATCCGCATCAAACACGCATACCCACTCATGCTTGGCATGCAAGAGCGCATCGTTCAGCGCTCCCGACTTGCCGCCGGTTCCCGTGCGTTCGAATATCATGAAGTCCCGGTCGCGGTAGGCTTCCCTCTGCTTCAGCTCCTTGAGCTTCGCTGCCGTGCGGTCACTGCAATTGTCGGCAATGACAATCAGCTGCACTTTATCCTTCGGATAATTCAGCCGCAGAATATGCTCTGCCGTAGCCGCGATCACCAGCTCCTCATTATGTGCAGGGACGAGCACGGTCACCTTGGGGAAGTGCTCCATTTCATCCTGAGACGGAATATCCCACTCCTTGCGGCTCTGTCTGAAAATGAACCGGACCGCCCCTCCCATAATGACGATGGACTGAAATACCGCCGCCCAGATACTCAGTATGCAAAAAACCAATAAGAGATCAGCCACTGTTCTTCCTCCGGTCATATCTACGATGGACACGAACCCGGAAGGTCAGTGTAGCGATGAGCAGCGCCAGCGCCGCACAATGGCAAACACAAGCGCCCCGGCGCGGATCACCAGCTTCAGCTCCCGGCCATTCCGGTCCTGAAACGGAATATCCATCAAGGCATTTTTGATCCGGTCTGTCAGCGCCTTTAGGTAGGCCTGGTTGGTCATCGGCAGCAGCACAATGAACCTGCCCTCGTCCAGGGCAAATTTGTAATCTTCATACCGAATTTGCTTCCGGATCGCTTCCGACAAGGACGCGAGCAGCCGGGCATACCCTTGGGAGCCGAGCGCTTCTTGCACCATCGGGAGAAATTCGATTTTGAACATGGCCAGGCAAAAGTTATACGTCTCCGAATAACGATGGGCCAGATTCGACTGCTTGACCAGCGTTTCTTTAAAAGCTTCCTTGTTGCCCAGCAACGTCGCCAGGTCAACTTCCGGGTGTTTGTGCTGAAGCTCCTCCAGCCTCTCCATCATCCGTTTATTGCGAACGAGCCCCGCCTTGATGAATGCCGCTGCAGCCACATTGGCCGGGATCTGCCACAGCAAGGAGAAGGATAACACGTTCACCTCGGCATAGGTGGCCAGCCATACAAAATAAGCAACAATATATATGAACGTAACCACAGCCGAGAAGCCGGCAGGAGCCAGAAATCCGAGCAGCAGAGCAGCCAGGCAGCCTATGGCGAACACGAGCTCCATCCAGGTGAAAGACTGGTTTATGAATACATGGATATAAACCAGCGTTTCCTGCAATGGCCAAAGCAAGCAGCAGAACGTAGCCCCACACCATCCGCTGAATCAGTTTTTTATTTTCCATGTCCACCCCTACGAATTGCATACTCCCCTAATAAAGGAAGCAAGTTATCAAAAATATGCGTATTTCCCTCAAACACATACCCTCCGGGATAACGTTCATCCTGCCCCCTGAGTCTCTGCATCTGTTCATACAGCTTGTTAGCGAACACCGGGTCTCCCTGCTGAAGCGAGTATACGATCGCCAGGCCATACACCGATGAGGATTCGTAGTCCACCGCCGCTGTCCGGTCAGCCCGCCGATACTGTCCCGCGACCATTCCGGTCTGTTCATACTCCCGCTTCAGAAACGAATGCAGCGACTGCGCTTTTGTCGTTTCACCCGCATAGATCGCCACCAGCAGCTGATCAATCATGTTCACCTCGGACACATAAGTGTATTCCCCGCTCACCACGTTATAGGACTTGGGGAAAAATACACCGTCATCCGGCATGTCCTGCAGCAGCGCATGGTATCGGCCGTACGCTTCCTTATCCAGCAGACCCGCTTGCATAAGAGCTTCCAGCACCGGCAAGTCCACATAAGCGAGACTCAGCGTGTCCGGCGCTTCCGCTCTGGCAAAATCGTAGAAATCCACCAGGTAGCCGTTCTTCTCGGAGCGGCTTAATAATGTATTCGTAAGCTGGCGGGCTGTCTCTATCCATTCAGGATGCTCCTCCCACTTGCGGGCACCTTCCAGCAAAGCCCCGATAATCCGCAAATCATCCCCAAGCGCATTCGTGCTTACTTGCGCCTCGCCCTCACCGCTGAGCTTCCATGCAATGTAGCGGGGCTCGGAGGCAATAAAGTATTGGACCAGCTGTTCATAGCTTCTCTCAAACTCGGCAAGATCATCACTTGCCAGCGCCGCCTGCATCCAGAACCCAAGGGACTCGGACAGCGCTTCTCGCCCAGCCGCCAGCTCAGGCACGACAGAATCGGCCCCTTGTAAATACGTGGCCAACGTGCCGTTCGGATTCGTCATATGGGTCATGATAAAACGCTTCGTCAGATTTTCTCCCCCCGCCCGGGTCAGCCAGCCTCCGATTCCGAGAGCCGCCCCCAGCAATATGCATAGCCCTATCCACACCGCTTTGCGTCCACTTCGCCAGTTCAAGCCGTCTACCTCCATTCCAACAGGACGCCTATATCTTGGTCATTCATGATTTATTAGAGGGAATAGAGTCCCAGCACATTGTAACAACCGCTTCTGTACAAAAACTGTACAACCTGCCTGGCCGAACAGCGTTACCTTTTTCCCCGCCGATAAAGATCCATACTTTTATAGCCTTGAGCCAGAACAGCGATCATTTCTTCTCTGCGCTTCGCTCTCGTCTGCTCCTGGATCGCGCTGTATACATAACGGGCCCAATCCTTGCGATACCCTGGCGTAAGCGAACGATAGAACGCGAGCTCCGCCGGCGCACCGCTCAAATCCTCTTCGATTTGCGGGATGAAGGAAACGTAATCATCCACGCTTTGACTTGGCTTCGCAGATCCCGAGACGGCCTTTTTCCTTTCATTTTTAAAGCCTACCACCGTAAATACCTCGTTCATCCCCACCATGCGATTGAATTTGAGACTGCTTGTCCCGATATAGCCATCTTCGTCCGCCCCAACCCCCTCAAATAGCGAATCCCGGTGAATATAAGTCGGGTATACTCGGTTTCCTTTTTTAGGATAGGCGGCATATAAGAGACCGCCCTCACGCAATCGATTCCCGGCGATGATGGTCCCGATAAGCTGCTGAAAGGCATTCATATCCAGCACGAAGGCAAAAATCAGGTCGTATTGCTCCTGGATTAGCTCGTGATCCGCATCCGACAGCTCAACCAGACTCTCCTCGCCTGCCGGCGTATTCAACACGGCTGTCTTCTGATACTTTTGCAAATTCAGCTTCTCTACAATGGTTTTAGGCATAATGTACTATTTCCTTTCAGCGTGGATGATCCCTCTTACACCTTTCTACTCGTATACACGAAAATTATCATACGTCCAAGGTCTTGGCAATGGTGGACTTGTGTTTTACGACCCGAAATAATGGGACCTAACCAAAAAAATGGCACCTATCCATCTGATGACGTTATCGATAGAATAAAGATGTTTCTGGTGTAAGCGTTTTCCTATGAGACCTTTCAGCCAGGACATCTACTATTATTTTATTTAGGGAGGGTATTTATGAGGCGATCTTACTCTTCGGAGAAGCGTTTGGTGTCAAAAGTGTGGTGTTTGTTCTTAGCGGTAGTCATGGTGGCCAGCGTAGGTCTGTTGCCGGCATCGAAGGCTCAGGCAGCGGCAACCACCATTACCTCTATGGATTACTTTTCGCCAGCAGACGGGCCTGTCATTTCCAAATCCGGGGTTGGTCAGGCTAGCTACGGATTTGTCATGCCTATATTCAACGGAGGCTCTGCCACGTTGCAGGATGTTGTCCAGGATTTAGGCGTCAATGTGAGAGTCGGCGGCAATTGGGTCGATATCGACAGCGTAAGCCGCTTTGTCTATAACCAGAACTGGGGCCACTGGAGCGATGGCGGCTTCAACGGCTACTGGTTTACCATCTCTGAAACGACAGAGATTCAACTGTTCTCCAAAGCGAATGGCGTGACGCTGAATTACACGCTTCAATTCCAGAACATCAACAGAACGACCATTACGGCGATGACGCCTACACAAGGACCGGAGATCACAGCAGGCTTTACAGGCGGCGCCGGTTTCACCTATCCGATCTTCAACAACGATCCGGCCATTCCTTATGAGGCTGTAGCCGATGATCTGAAGGTGTACGTCAAGCCTGTCAACAGCAGCGAATGGATTGATATCGACAACAATGCGGCCAGCGGCTGGATCTATGACCGCAACTTCGGTCAATTCACCGATGGCGGCGGCGGTTACTGGTTCACGGTCACCGAATCGATCCATGTGAAGCTTGAGTCGAAAACCTCTTCGGCCAATGTCATCTATACCATCATCTTTAATGAACCGGTGAGGAATTCATACATGATTACTCCATATGAAGGCACAACCTTTACGGCAGATAACAGCGGTGCAATCGGTATTCCGCTGCCTAAAATTGACGGCGGTGCGCCAATTGCATCCGAGCTTGGAAATTTTGTATACCAGATCAACAGAAACGGACAATGGGTGGACTTGAGCGACTCCGCGCAAAGCGGCTTCTCTTACTCTGCTAACGGCTACAACAACATGTCCGATGCGAATCAGTGGGGCTACTGGTCCGACTATATCTACGGCCTGTGGTTCCAGCCGATTCAGGAAGACATGCAGATCCGCATCGGCTATCCGCTGAACGGGCAGGCTGGCGGGAATATTGGCGATAACTATGTCTATTACACGTTTATCGGCAATCCGAACGCGCCTCGTCCAGACGTAAGCGATCAGGAGGACATTCCGCTCAGCACGCCGGACAACCCGAATATTGAAGGTATGACCCTGATCTGGCACGATGAATTTAACGGAACCCAGCTTGACCATAGCAAATGGAATTATGAGGTCGGGTATTATCTCAATGACGATCCGAACACATGGGGCTGGGGTAATGCAGAGCTGCAGCATTACACGGACAGCACCCAAAATATTTTCGTACAAGGTGGTAACCTAAATATCCGGGCCCTGGAAGATCCAAAAACGTTCCCTCAAGACCCGGGCCGAGTGGCACCATACTCCTCCGGCAAAATTAACACCAAGGATAAATTCACCCTGCAGTATGGCCGCGTGGACTTCCGCGCGAAGCTGCCGACAGGCAACGGGGTCTGGCCGGCATTCTGGATGCTTCCGCAGGACAATGTCTACGGCACATGGGCATCCTCCGGTGAAATTGACATCATGGAAGCAAGAGGACGTCTGCCTGGAACCTCCACCGGCGCGGTTCACTTCGGCGGACAATGGCCGTCAAACACGCATCTGTCCGGTGAATATCATTTCCCTGAAGGACAGACCATCGCCAATGACTACCATGTCTATTCTGTCGTTTGGGAAGAGGACAACATTAAATGGTATGTAGATGGCAAGTTCTTCTTCAAGGTAACGAGAGAACAATGGTATTCGCTTGCTGCACCGAACAATCCGAACGCGCCGTTCGACCAGCCGTTCTATCTCATTGTGAACCTGGCCCTCGGCGGCACCTTCGATGGCGGCCGTGCGCCAAATCCGGGCGACATCCCGGCTACGCTTCAAGTAGACTATGTACGTGTGTATAAAGAAGGCGGCGAAGGCGGAGGGGGAGGCGGACAGAATCCGGACGGCCCCGGATCGCCTTCCACCATCGTGATCGGCGATGAGGTACGCGGCCTGAAGCGGACTGGTGATGATCTGTTGTTCTATGTCAACGGCGCGACCTTTGCTGATCTGCACTACAAGATCAATAACGGCGGTCAGCTGAATGTGGCGATGCATCCAACCGGAAACGGAAACTTCACCTATCCGGTGAACAACCTGCAGCACGGGGATACGGTGGAGTATTTCTTCACCTATAACCCGGGCCAGGGAGCGCTCGATACGCCTTGGTTCACCTATGTGCACGGCGTTACGCAAGGCAGACCGGAGTAACCGAATAATCCATATAAGCAGGAACGCGCGCTTATGATGCACGAATGGGGCTGTCCAATAAGTCCCTAAAGTAAAAAGGTTGGACGAGAAGAGAACCATTTCTCCGTCCAACCTTTTTACGTCCCTGCGTTTGAAAGAATGTAGCGAGGCGAATGCCTGCTACTTTCAGTAGATTGTGGGCCAAGGCCACAATCCCAAACTCTGTATGAACTTTTTCTAGACCCCGCAAGGAAAATCTGCGGAACGACCGATTGCCCTTGATGTGACCGAATACACTCTCAACCTCGACTTTACGTCGAGCATAGATCGCGGATTTCTCGTCATCCTCAAGGGCTGTTTTTGCCTTTGCCTTTAATTCTTCCCATACCGTGTTCCAGTGTACTTGACGATTTCCCTTTGCTTTCGTACATGCTGCCTTTAATGGGCAATCGCTACAATCCTCACATTCGTAAATCTTAAAGCTTTGCTCTAGGCCGGAGCGTGTCTTCTTCGTCTGGTACTTCTTAAACGAAACGTATCGACCATTCGGGCAAATAAAGCGATCGTCTAACTCTTCATACGTCCAATTGCTTGCATGCTTCATGTTCTTTTTGTAGCGTCTGGTTTGTTCGTGCATATAGCTGCCATATGGAATAAGAAAATCAAATCGCGTCTCTTTTTCTTCGCCTAACGCGTACAAATAGTTTTCCTCACTACCATAACCAGCGTCAGCAATCACGGTTTTAGGCATGGGTAAAGAAGACGCAGCAAGTTGCTCCATATGCGGAATGAAGCAGCGTGTGTCCGTTGGTCGTTGGTGAAGACTATAAAACAAAATAAATTGGTTTTCCGTTGCCATCTGTACATTGTAACCTGGTTTAAGTTGACCATTTTTCATGTGATCTTCTTTCATTCGCATAAACGTAGCGTCTGGATCGGTCTTGGAGTAGCTATTGCGATCACCAAAGCAAGCTTTCTGCTGATCATACTTGGCCAGACGTGGAAGAAAGTCTTGACGAATCTTTTTCAGAGGCTGTTTCCAGGCACTACGCTCTTTTCGTAAGGCTTTTCTCGCTTCACTGTCATTGGTTTGAGCGATCTGTTCAGTTAAGCGCTCTACTTGTTCTTCTAGAATAACAGCTGTTTCTTCAAGCTGTACAGGAAGCTCATCTGGATCGGTAGCTACCATTTCACTAGCTTCTTGCTGCGTGAGCGTATGAATATGCGCAAGGGTTGCCTGCACCTTTTCTTTGAGTTTCTCTTCAAAGCGTAACGTAGATTTTTTCCACACAAAAGAATACTTGTTGGCATTAGCTTCAATCTTTGTGCCATCCAAGAAGTAGTTCTCCATGGTAATAAAATTGTCGTTGATGAGCTTTTTAATCATCGTTTGAAAGAGCTCATCCATAAGGCTCTTCATTCGCACACCACGGAAGTCATTCAGGGTGCGGAAGTCCGGCTGTTGCATCGCAGCTAGCCACATCGCCGGTAGGTTTTCTTGTAATAGTTTTTCAATGCCACGGCAGGAATAGACTTTTTGAGAGTAGCCATAAAGAATCACTTTGAGCATCATTTTAGGATGGTAGGAACTACGGCCACCGCCAACATAATGAGCAAACAACAGCTCGTCAGGAATAGATTCAATCATTTCATCAATGATACGAGCGACATGGTGGGAAGGGATTAGTGATTCTAGATCCAAGATCATATGCATCTGCTTGTTATCATAAGCTTTAAAAGCAGGTGTGAGCTTTCGTTTAGAATCTATGTTTCCTTCTATATTTTCTAGAGGAAATGTGAGTTGCATGTTATAATGTTTAGTAGTAGTCATTTGATTACGCATAAAAACCGTCCCTTTCTGAAATGGTTGTGTGGTAACTTTCATTTTACAGGAAAAGACGGTTTTTTTGCGCATATTTTTAGCGTTTTACAAAAAAAGAGGCTGCCAGTAGTCAGGTTTCACTGACTTTCTGGACAGCCTCTTGTTTTATAGTGTATGGAAGGTACCTTTAGCCGCCGAATCTAGCTTAGACATGCCGTATTCCGGCAAGAAATACGCTCCAAGCAATCGCCATCGTGCGCTCGTACGATTGATGTGTCTCATAGACCAGCTGCACATCAAGTCCGTCCAATAGGGTAACATAGGCTACCGAGCATTCCTCCGGTGATGGATGTCCAGCCTCCTCAAATAACGCGGTCAGCTCCCCTTTTAGCACGGCAAGATAGCGTCTGTATTGAGATAAGACATAGTCATTCACTTCAAGTGGCGGGATAAATGAAAACACAAACATTAAGTTTACGTTAGGATGCATCAAGAAGCGGTTCTTATGCTCCACCAAGAAGTTATACAATCTGTCTTCCCAAGACCATCCGCCGGCACGGTGAAAATAATGATGCACAAATTCGATTTCACTTTGCACTGCTTCCGCGTACAGCTCCAGCAGCAGCTCCTTCTTGCTCGAATAATGGTACGAAAGGGACTGCTTGCGGATCCCTGCCTCTTCGGCGATCTTTGCCATCCGGGTCCCCTCGTACCCGTAACGATTAAAGTGTTGAATCGCAATTTCCTTAATTTTGTCTTTACTCAACTAGATTTACCTCCGACACAATGCATTCACTTATCCGTTTCTCTTCCTTCTGGCATAACCAATATACAAAAGCAAGTATAAGATCATGATGGCTATAGCTACATCATACACTACTTCATAGGAGAATGCTGAAGCAACCAGGCCCAGAATCATCGCCCCTCCACCTATGCCAAGGTCAAAAAAGTTGAAGAAGGAAGCCATCGCATTCTCATGCTCATGTTCATCAACCAGATTGATGCACCAGGTCTGAATCGCTGGAAAAACAGCGCCGAAACCTAGTCCGTAGACGGCCGCCGACACGAGAAACCACGCTTCGCTTCCGGATTGTGTAAGCAACCAGATGCCTACACCCATAAATACAGCTGAGGGTACAAGCACGGAGCCTGGGCCGAAACGGTCGAACATTTTTCCGGATACAAGGCGAACCGCGAAGCTGGCCAAAGCAACGATAAAGAAGAACCAGGCTATCTTATCAAATCCTTTTTCGGCAGCGTATAGCGCGATGAACGACATGATCGAGCCTGCCGCAACCCCTATCAGCATGATGAGCAGTGAAGGAAAGAGTACTCTTTTTTCAATCAGCTTAAAGGGAACTTCCGGTTGGTCTTCCACAGTGCCAGTATGCGGCTTCCGGGAGACGAACACAGCCATCAGCAGTGCCAGGAGCAAAATAAACATCCCTCCGAAAAAGAGGCCGTGAAAATCATATTGAGTCAACACACTCATCCCGATTAAAGGTCCGACCGAGACCGCCACGGTCTCCCCTACCCCAAAATAGCCCATTCCTTCCCCGCGGCGTTCCACTGGAATGTTCTCTGTCGCTAAGGTAGCGAAGTACGTGGTCGCTATTCCAAACCCAAACCCATGGATGACCCGGAGGACCAAAATCATCGCCGTACCTGACGCAAGGTAGTATAGACCTGTCATTGCCGCACATATTGCGATGCCGATCAACAGCAGATACTTTTTATCTATACGCGCTGCCAATTTCGCAGTAAATGGACGAATTAAGATCGCCGAGAACATGAACACCCCCGTTACCATCCCTATTTCCGAAGCCCCTCCGCCAAGATGCGAGACAAAC
Source organism: Paenibacillus sp. FSL M8-0334 (assembly GCF_038000405.1). Taxonomy (NCBI): domain Bacteria; kingdom Bacillati; phylum Bacillota; class Bacilli; order Caryophanales; family Paenibacillaceae; genus Paenibacillus; species Paenibacillus sp. FSL M8-0334. Next base: position 2,457,202 of record NZ_JBBOCH010000001.1, on the reverse strand, counting down.
AGTGGTAATGTCGGAAGCATCATTTCAAACACCATAAACAGAAGGGCATTGGCAGCCATAATAAAAATAAAGGATCTCCCCCATAAAGCAGCCCTTCTGACTTCTATCACTTTCGTTTCCATATGAACCTCCAAAATTACAGTATGGAAACATACTACCTGACTACAGTCAGATTGTAAACACTAAAGTTATCATTTTAATGACTAGACAAACACCCTTAATTAACAATATCTTAACCTCCCTCGAATAATACGTTAATATTTTGCTATTATAGTAAAGCTATTCCAATGGATTAGTAGGAGGTTAGATTATGTTCTCGAAATTCTACAGCAGATCCGCAAAGGTTTTCATTGCAGCGGTACTCATTTGGACCAGTTTAGTAAGCGTTGTCGGAGCGGAAGAAAAGGGCAGCGCAAAAAATGTGATTCTGTTAATTCCGGATGGCATGGGTATCAGCTATTTGACAGCAACACGGATTTACAAGGGAGAGGAACTGTCCTTTGAACGCTATGTGAAAGGATTAATGAAGACTGCCTCCGCAGATACCAATGTTACGGATTCTGCCGCCGCAGGTACAGCGATGGCAACCGGATACAAAACGAATAATGGTGTGATCTCGGTTACGCCGGACGGTGTGAAACCGGATTCGATTCTCGACGCAGCTCGGGAGAGCGGCAAGTCAACGGGACTGGTTGCTACTTCTCGGATTACGCATGCAACGCCTGCGGTATTCACGGCACATGATCCAAGCCGCGGCAATGAAGTGGCACTTGCTACTGAATATATCAATAATGTCGATATTATTCTCGGCGGTGGCCGTGATATGTTCTTGCCTGAGTCTGAGGGTGGTAAACAGCCGGAGCGTAATTTGGTAGAGGAAGCAAAGGCTGCGGGTTATGAGTATATTACAAATCGCAGCGAAATTGGACAAGTAGACGGAGACCAAATTCTTGGCTTGTTTGCCATGAGTGATCTGAAGTATGAAATTGACCGCGACAAAGAAAATGTCCCAAGCTTGGCTGAAATGACGAAGCTGGCAGTGGATACGCTTAGCAAGAACGATAAAGGATTCTTTCTCATGGTTGAGGGCAGTCAGATTGATTGGGCCGGCCATGCCAACGATCCTATCGCCCTGATTACTGACATGCTGGCATTTGAAGAAGCGGTTGACGTCGCGCTTGAGTTTGCCAGAGAAAACTCGGACACGCTGGTTGTTGTCGTTGGCGACCACGAAACAGGCGGTATGAACATCGGTAACACGCCAGGCGGGTACCAAGAAAATATCGCTGTATTGAAGAATGCAACCGGAAGCGTGAATACCGTCGGCGCGGAACTGCTCTCCAAGGCAATCACCACCGATGTTGGCAGCTCGGTTCGGGTAGTTAATCATGACATCTACATGCCGCTGAGAGAAGTCGTTGACCAGCTGGACGGAAAACTGGATTACAACGGTACTGATCTCACTGTCGATGTTGAAATTGCGAATTCGGCATTTACGGTGAATCTGCCAGAGAAATCGGTGAAAGTTGCTTCGCAGGAGCAAGAATCCGACTTCTTTGTGGAGAATGGCACAGCGTACTTCAACCTGAAATCCATCGCCGAATTAATTGGACTGCAAGTAGCCTATGGACAAGATGAAGATGGCAACGTTACAACAGCCTATTGGGTTGATGTGAAGCAAGTTGTTGAACCTATTGTTGGTTTCAAGCTGACCGAAGAGGATGTTGCTCAATTGACAAGCGTCAACTGGAATAATGCCACTACGCTCATTAATGAAGTCGGAACGGTGGTATCCGGTCACGCATTGATCAGCTGGGGATCCCGTCATCATACAGGAGAAGAGCTTCCATTGTATGCGTACGGCAAAGGCGCCAACGAATTCGTTGGTTTGATCGATAACACGAACCTGCCGCGCATTCTCTCCTACCTTATGGGTGTCGAATTGTTTGAGAATGAAGAAGCATTCATGCAAGAACTGGAGAAAAGAAGAAATCAGTAATTTTTTAATCAAAAAGGCCTCATCCCCACTTTATGGTGGGCGTTGAGGCCTTTTTTTGTATTCGAAAGGTCTCCGTCCATTCAATCGAACTCTTGACTTAAGTCAATGAACATCCCGCCCTGACCGGCTACAATGGGGTCATCACCAATCGGGAGGAATGCCTGAATGAATCCTTTAAGAAACGATATTGCGGGACGGCGAAAACCAGCGCTCATTGCCGGTACGGCACTTGTGATCATGATGATCGCCGCGGCGTTTTCATATGGATATGTCCATGGAAATTTGCTCGTTCCTGGAGATGCAGCTGCCACATTGAATCATGTAACCACCAGCGGCGCTCTTTTTCGGGGAGAGATCTTGGGCTGGCTCGTCATTTTACTGTGCGATATTGTTGTGGCCTGGGCCTGTTATGTCTTCTTCAAACCTACTCATCCCCATCTATCCCTGCTAGGCGGGTGGCTTCGGATCACGTATTCGGCGATTCTGGGCATAGCGATTATGCAGCTGCTGTTCGTTCAGCTGCTGGTCGGCGGTGATGCCGTGTCATCGGGTTTTACGCAAGAGCAGGTTGGAGCACAGGTATTGCTGTATTTCGAAGCGTTTGAACAGATATGGTCGGTGGGTTTAATTATCTTTGGCGGACACCTGCTGATTCTAGGGCTGCTGGCTCTGAAATCCGGCCATGTGCCCAGATGGATTGGCATTCTGCTGCTGATTGCTTCAGCCGGTTATGGCCTGGTTCACGGGGCTCAGATCTTTTTTGCGGAGCATGAGGGGATCGGCTCAGTGCTTGAAATGGTATTTATGCTGCCGATGACAGCCGGAGAAGCGGGCTTCGCCCTATGGCTGCTGTTCAGAGGGGGAACAGGAAAGCGTCCGTTGCGTGACTCCCCGGCTACATCGAGTCCCGAAACACCCTCTTCTTGATTCTGCTCAGGGACTCCGGGGTCATCCCCAGATAACTTGCCAGCTGGTGCTGGGGCACACGGTCGATGAGGGAAGGGCGCTTCTTCAACAGCGTTTTGTAGCGTTCTTCAGGCGATGAGGCGATAAAGACGGCAAACTCGGCCTGAACCTGACTTAAGTTCTCTTCAATCATTCTGCGAGTCATCGTCTCTAATTGCGTGTATTTGTTGTACATGTCCTGTTCAATGTCGAGCTGGCCTACAACCATCACGCCATCCTCCACACAGGTGAATGTATGGTCTGACGACTTGTCTTCCCGGTGATGATTGAAAACCGCTATCGCCTGTTCTTCGGTATAAAAATTCGAAGTAATCTCCCGTCCCTCTTCATCCACCGAGTACTGCCTTACGCAGCCCTGCAGGATGAAATAACATTTCGTGGGGATGTCCCCTTGCCGAATCAGGACCTCCCCTTTGTTAAAGTGCTCGATATTCAGCTCCTCGATAATGGCTTGCTGCTCCTCTTCACTCAGTGAGGTCAGTCTGTTCATATATTTATTCAAAATGTCCTTCATTGCTGCCCGCACGCCCCTCTCTTCCCGCTCTGCATATAAGCGCGTTCCATTTATACTATTCCGTTCGCTACTTATATATCAGTTCGACGAAGGGGCTTGATTTCCTTCGGATACTGGATGTTACGACATATATATGATATGGTCGCCGAAGCTTGTTGTCCTATGGGAACATGGGAAATAACCGGGAAGCTTGAGCCCCCGGCCATCATGAACCTGTGGTTTCATTCACACACCGGCACTTCGCTCGCGACCCGAGCTGAGCACATAGCCCAGCCATATCAGGGCCAGCCCCATCGGAATGGCCAGAATCCGATCTAGCGGATGAGGAATGACAGCAGCAGCGAGCGTCACCACCGCCCCGAACGCAAGCAGGGCCCCCGCCGCACGGGGCAGAACACCGGAGCGAAAGGTAGCGATCCCCAGCAACAGACCTCCCAGCAAGTACAGCCCCCCTGCTATTGGCGCCAATGCCGGAAGGGCGCCCAGGTCAGCTTCGCTGCTGCCACCGCCAAAAATCCCAAGGAACCCTTCCACGAATAGTGGTGCGTCGGTGGCCAGCAATGGCAGCACAAACACTTCCACGAAGCTGAAGGCGGTCGAGGCCAGCCAGAACAGGCTGAAGATCAGATATCCTGCCACCCCGAGCCAGCCCGCCTCCTGCGCTTGTTTCACATAAATCCCGGTCAACCCGATCAGGAAGAACAGGGACATAAGCATGCTCAAAGCGGCAACCATGACCCACGGGGCAGTACGGACAGCGGACAGTTCCTCAGCAGGATGAATAAACTGAATGGCGATGTATAACAGTCCAGCCAAGATGGCAAATACACCGGTACCGCGCATCAGGCCGGATGCGGTTATATGCGGCTTGCCTGTTTGCTTGTTATCCTTGATATCCATTGAGACGACCTCCATTCAAGTATCTATATGACCGGGGGTGCATGCTGACCAGATGCCAAGGTGTGTGCGACCATTTTGCCCAGGCAAATATCCTCTGGCCCTCCCGTATGACACCAATGTACCAGGGCCAGCCCGTCATTACTTTTCAAATCTTGCTGTAATGCGCCGGTACTACGCTGCTCCCCGGAAGGAACGCAGTAAAGACAGGGGCTGGTGAATGCAGGCTCCGCAGCGTGTTCTTCTGATTTTACAAATCATTTGATCCTCCGCTAATTGCGGTGTGGTATACTGACCACAACATTCACTAGAACCCGGAAGGGGGGGTGACGATGGACCATCACAAAGTGGTCGAGCAGGCTCTGGTGCATATCGAGGACAACTTGCAGCAGCCCTTGTCACTGGATTCCGTTGCAGATGCTTTTCATATGTCAAAATTTTATTTCCACCGCTTGTTCTCGGCGATGATGGGGTGCTCGTTAAGCCAGTACATCTTGAAGCGAAGGCTGAATGCGTCCTTGCCGCTCATCCACAACAAAACAATGTCCCTGACAAACATCGCATATGAGCTGGGCTTCGGTACACAAGCTTCTTTCACACGCGCCTTCAAGCGTCAGTACGGGGTGCCGCCCAAATCGTTACGAGCAGAGCAGGCCGTTATTACGCCTGAACCGATTCCTGCTGTTGTACAAAGACCGGTCAAGAACGTGAACGGGGATATTGTCACCGATTTCACTCAGACGGAACTGGGCACGCTCCGGGTGAGCGGCATCGCCTTTGAAGTGGACCTGGCCGGGGATTACAAAGCGCGGATTCGAACCCATGCCCAAATGCTGTTCAATCACATGGATGATACCGCGGACGACCCATGCTATGTGATCTATTCCAACTGCGAGCCCCACTCCACCCGGTTCAAGGTGCTGTTCGGCATTCCGCGTGAAGTGCAGATCGATCTGCCGTATTATTTCACCGTGGATGTCCCCCAGCTCTTCTGTGCCAAATTCAAATATACGGGAGATATCCTGGACATTGGGGACGTGCTGAAAACTGATTATGCAAGATTTCTGAAAATCACCAGACAGGAGACCGAGGATTCGCATATCGAGCTTATTCAAGTGTTTGATGATGTTCAGCATCTGGATGCCGCCTACCACATCTATGCCCCGATCAAGAAACTGCCGATCGATTCGGAGATTTAACTGAGGTCTGGATGAGGACAGCCCCATACTGATCCAGGGTTGTAGAAACAGAAAGAGAGCCATCCCGAGCGGATGGCTCATTCATGATCATGAATCGGCTATTGACGAATGGGTTGTGTGAATCGAATTGTTTAGATGGGTGAATGGTTCGTGTGAGCGAACGGACGATCAGCGCACAGCCGTCATGGGCCTCAACGGCCTTCTGCCGGTACTTCGGAGGAATCTCCCTCGCCTTCAGCCCGGACCTCATACAGCGATGCATCCAGCGCCTGAATGAATGGCGACCACTCCCCTGACGTATATAACTGTAACCGGTGCATAGCACGAGTGCAGGCCGTATAAAAGAGCTTGCGCTCCCGTTCCCGGTGATAGACCCGTGCCGAGGCGTCATAGATCAGAACGGCGTCGAACTCAACACCTTTGGCCAGATAGGCGGGCAAGACGACCGCCCCATGCTCGAAGGTAGGCGTCTGTTTCGTGACCAACCGCACGGACGCACCGCTCTCTTCTAGACGATGCCAGGCTTCGCTGCTCTCGGCGGCGGTCTTCGTAATGACAGCAATGGATTGGTAGCCCTCGGCCTCAAGCGCCGCAAGATCCTCTGCCATTCGCATGACCAGGTCCCCGCTGCTGCTTGCCTTGATAAGAAGCGGCTTCGCCCCCCTTCTGTCAAAAGGCACGATATCCTGACCGCCCGGCAGCAGCGCTCGGGTGAATTCCACAATCTCACGGGTGGAGCGATAACTGCGCACAAGCCGAATCAGCCGGGTGTCTGACTCGCCATATAACCGGAGCAAGGGTGAGTTCGTGCCATAGAGCTCCGTTGCCTGTGTGAAGATGGCCTGACCGAAATCGCCAAGCACCGTCATGCGGGCATGGGGAAACAGCTTCTTGAGAAATTCGTATTGAAACATGGAGTAATCCTGCCCTTCATCAACGAAGACATGCCGGACCTCCGTGTTCATGCGCATGCCCTCAACCAGCTCTTTTAGATACAGAAACGGCGTGGCATCCTCGTAAAACAGTTCATATCGGCCTAGCTTCTCCCTGGTCTGCTCGCCTATGTCCGCCCATAACTCCGGAACTTCTGCCCCGCCCGTCATTCTCGTATATGCGTCCTGGCTTCCAAACAGCTGGGCATACAACCCGAGCATGTCAATGAACGCCATCCGTTTTACACTTCGTCTCAGCGGTAGAAACTGCGCCTTCACAATCTCGCGGACGAGCAGCTCTTCCTCCCGTTCGGCATAATCGAAGTCGCCTTCATCACGGCGGCGTTTGTTCTGCAGCTTCTCCTGAATTTGCTCATATTGCTCGGCGAAATCGAAGACCCCGCGCTCTTGGTGCAGCTCTTTGTGGACGGCATCGTACTGCTCATTGTCGAGGTAATTCAGCTCCTCCTGGACCCAATCCTCCTCCCGCTCCTTACGCTCCAGCAAGGTTAGCTCCTTCAGCAGCCACTCCTGCAGCATCGCTACGCGATTGGCCAGGCGGATGGAGGGATCATAGCTGTAGAACTGTTCTTCCATCCGTTTCGCAGCGATCAGTTCGCGATCCCGAAACCGGATGCTGTTGAAGCACATGCCTTCACGTCCTAGCCACACTGAATAATTCTTCAGCGCTTGGAGGAATTCCGCGGAAGCTTTATATGCAATCCCCTTCAGACGGGCCTCGTATTGGCGTGTGTGCTGCTCTGTCAACACGTATTCGATCTGGTCGAACGGGTCCTCCAACTTCAGCCCTGTACCCAGTCCGTATTCCAGATATTCCTGAAACGTCGCCTGCTGCATATTTTCCTCGCCAAGCTCCGGAAGGACGGTTGATACATAGCTGTTAAACATCGGATTGGGCGAGAACAGAACGATTTGGTCTGCCTTTAACCGTTCCCGGTGTTTATAGAGCAAGTAAGCGACCCGTTGCAGGGCCGCCGAGGTTTTCCCGCTGCCTGCCGCCCCTTGCACAATCAGCATTCGGCTGGTGTCGTCACGGATGATCGCATTCTGCTCCTTCTGGATGGTAGCCACGATGCTCTTCATTTGTGTGTCCGCACCCTTGCCCAGCACCTGCTGCAGCAATTGGTCGCCAATCGTTAAGCTTGTATCGAACACGTTAAGAAGCTGACCATCCTTAATCTGGTATTGACGCTTCAATTCCATCGTTCCCGTGATCCGTCCGCCAGGTGTGTCGTATGCAGCAGGTCCAGGGGAAGCATCGTAATACATGCTCGCAATGGGGGTACGCCAGTCATAGATCAGAAAATTCAACCCGTCCGACTCCACGAACGAGGACACACCGATATAGATTTGTTCACGATAGCCGAGCCCATCCTCCTGGAAGTCGATGCGTCCGAAGTAGGGCGACTTGAGCAGCCGGTTCAAGTTGTGCCATTGCTGCACGCGCAGCCGGTAGCTTCGCTCCCGCTCTGATAACAATGCCTCCTGCTGTTTAATGCTGTAGAATGTCTCTTCAAGATCCTCATCCGTGCTTGTATTCACCGTCACTTCCTCCCAGAAGCGTCGGCGAATTTCCGCCGTGTGACTCTGTAGTCCAGCTACCTCCGGCTCCAGCTCAGCAATTCTTGCTTGCAGCTTTTGCGTTACGACATGCAGCCGTTCCTGTTCCTGAATCCAATCCTGCTCATTGACCATATGCGAGCGCACACTCCCCTTCAGATTATTCCGAAAAAAACATTTGACAAACCACCGCACCAGATGCTAAGATTAAATTAAAGATAAGATGGGTTATTTATGATCTTTTCAAAAAGATGCAGTGGCGGTTTTTTTATCATACCACAGTGTTTTTGTATGCGCAATTCCATATTACATAACATACCCCGGCGAAGATCGCCGGGGTATTATTGTGCTCCGTTGTTTCTATTCCCTTTCGAACCACGATCGACTCAGGTTTGGCCTTCCTCACTCCGTCCCTTGATCAGGAAATTCAGAATTTCAGAGAATAACAGCATTCCCGCAACGAGAAACAGGATATAGAGCGGGAATATGCCGATTGTTGTATAACCGGCCAACACCCCCAGAAACGGAGGCAACAGCGTCGTCCCCGTATAGGCAACAGCCATCTGATACCCCATGATCTTCCCTGCATGCCGCTCACCGAATCGGGCAGGGGTCTCATGCAGCATGCTCGGATAGATCGGTGCGAGTCCTAGTCCGATCATCAGCAATCCGCTTAGCGCGAAGCCTGGCGGAAGCGGCAGCAACAGAAGCAGTCCGCCGACAAAGGTCATAATCTGACCTGTTCGAATGAGCAGCAGATTGCTGACCTTGAACGTGATGAATCCGGTGATGAACCTTCCGATCGTGATGCCCGCATAGTATATCGAAACCCACAATGCGGCTTCCTCAGCCGGAAGCCCGTGTACCCTGACCAGATAGCTGCTCCCCCACAGACCCACCGTTGTCTCCACTCCGCAGTAGAATAGAAAGGCGGCCAAGGCATATTTGACTCCCCTTGCATTCTTAAGCTTGCTCCCCGCCGTAAGATCGTGGGGCTCCTGCCCGCCCGATGGCTGCCGTTCCGTACCTCCGGAGTGATGCTTGGCGATATAGCCCCATAAAGGGAGCGAAACGAACAGAATGATCACCAGCGCAAACTGTATACTCCCTACGGCAAAATATCCCTCTCTCCAAGATGCATTTCCGGACAAATATGCAGCCATAATCATCGGACCGGCCGTCGCTCCGATGCCCCAGAAACAATGCAGCCAGCTCATATGGTGGGCTTTATAGCGCGCCGCTACATAATGATTCAGCGCGGCATCGACCGCGCCTCCACCGAGCCCGAGCGGAATGGCGCACACGATCAGCCACGCGATCGATGGCGCATAAGAAAATCCTATCAGCGCCGCAGCCGTCATAATGCAGCTCGCCAGCGTCACGCGGCCTGTGCCAAACCGGCTTACAACGAATCCACTCACCAAGCTGGATACAATCGTGCCCGCCGTCACCATCATCGACAGCAGTCCTGCCATTCCGATCGGTGCGCCCAGCTCCTGCCGCATCACAGGCCACGATGCGCCTATCAGAGAATCGGGCAGCCCAAGGCTGATAAAGGCCAAATAAATTATCAATAACAAAAGCGTACTCATCCTGTGTGTGCTCCCATTCTTAGACTCCATTCAGATTTCATTACCAATTCTTATCTTCCGAATCGACCAATGCTTCTTGTATTGCACAATATCCCATCCTTCCGGAGACTTATTAAACGCGTTTAATAAGTGATTTCATCATAGCAAGTTCCCGCTGAAAAAGAAAGCCCCCCCACGTATGATGGAAGGCTCACTGTACAACTTATTTCATTCCTCATGCTGATCATGCTGAAATTGCGGTGGATCAAGGATGGGACGATATAAATGGGCTGACAAGAATCTCTCCGTTATCTCCAGCACCTGCGGATTCCAAAAGCCTGTCCCATGATCCGCACCTAGCACCTTATAGAACACCACGCTCTGTCCATGCTCCTGGAGCGCTTTGTACATCGCTATGCTCTGATTCACATGGACAATGTTATCGCTGTCTCCATGCATGATGAGAAATGGTGGGAGTTTCTTATCCAGATCCTGATGGAAGGGGCTAGCCTTCTTCGCCAGTTCCACGTGGTCCGGCACTCTTCCTCCAATGAATAACCCTTCTGGTGAATCGGCTGCATCATGGTCAAGAATGTCATTATACTTCCCTAGAGTAAGCAGATCCGTAACGCCATAATAGTCGATGACTGCACACACCTCATCTGTCTGCTCACTATACAGGCCGTTATCATATTCGCCTATGGTAAGTCCCGTCATTAAGGCAAGGTGCCCGCCCGATGAATCTCCCCATACCGCAACCCGCTTGGGATCGACCCCGTACTCTGCTGCGTTCGTGCGCATAAACCGGATCGCGCATTTCACATCTTCAAGAGCGGCCGGGAACGGCGCTATGTCCGACTCTCTAATCTCCACACTGGCTACCACATACCCTTTCGCTGCAATATGGCACAGGTTTGGAATGTTGACATGAATGTCTTGTTTCCTCCAAGCCGAGCCTTGAACGAAGACAACTAAAGGAAAACGAGCCCCCGCACGATGCGGCATAATAATCTGAAGCCGTCTCTGTACATCCCCGTACTGGGCATATACGATATCCGGCCGGTAAGAACAGGAATAATAAGCCCCTCGTTCGGCGTACTGTCCGTAAATCACCTGCGTTCCTTCAGGCATTTCATTCGCTGCAATAGCCGCTGCTTTTTTATCCATTCCTCATTCACCTCTCCCTTATTAAAATGATTCTTCGCACTTCCCCGGTCTCCTTTTTATTGATGCTAAAGTTCATAAATACACAATTTATGATTGTTAATGAAACAAAAGATTTATCTATATATATAATGAATACCACTTCACAATCATCAAAGGAGAGTTGACCAATGAAAAATGTATTGTATGTACCCTTGGATGATCGTCCGGTAAACCTCGATGATGTCATCACATTGGGACAAGCATCAGGCTTAAACCTCATTACGCCAAATGCGGACGATATCCGCAACCGAATTGATTCGGTCGCAGACGCTTCGGGCACCCAGCTTATAGGTACCTCGGCTCCTAGTTATGGTAAACCGGAACAAATTCGTCAGTTCATAAAGCGCCATGCCTCTTCCGTCCAGGGCTTCATTATTTCGATCGATATGCTTGTTTATGGAGGGTTAATCGGCAGTAGACGTTTGCGTACAAGCGGAACAGGGACGTATCCCCATTATGATTCGGAGACCACGGACTTGCTTGATGTGATCCGTGAGATTAAACAGCTTTATCCGGACAAGCCGGTCTATGTGCTTGATACCATTATGCGACTCGCTACCACCTCTTATGTGGAAGGACTCTCTTACGATGCGTACACCGAGTCTCGTAGCTTCATGGGTATAGCTCGAAGAGAATATACAGACTTTGGCGACATTGTGAGCGGTTATAATGTATCCAGTGATGGCACGGAGCTGGGCGAAACCATTCATTTTAATAAAAGCCATTACTATAACACTAGACAACATAAGTTTAAAACGAACTACTATGTACTCGACCAGCTTGTACGTCACGGTTATATCGATTTCCTGGCCATTGGTGTCGACGATGCCAACAAGGAAGGTGTGCAAATCAATGAAATTAGATTTGTCGAGAACTACATTGACACTTATCTAGGCGGTTGCGAGGGGCAGAATCCGGATCGTGCTGTTATTTTGCCTGATGCAGACGGGCTGGGTCACTCGCTGGTAGCACGGATGGCTAATCAACTGCATCGCGGAGGCAGTAAAACGAAAATTTCCATCCAATATTACGGTCCTCATGGTTCCACAATCATCAACAACTATGAATACATGACTGTACATCACAACATTCTTCGTCATATCGATGTGATTGACGGCCTATATGTAGACAGCACACCAGACATTGAAATTGTGGCGATTACAGACGAAACCCAGGTGTCCAGTGCCGTAAACCGTATCGATGCCAATGGAGAAAGCTCCATAGCAACGGTAGTTATGGATTTCACCGGAAGAGGCGCAGCCAATCAGGCGGTTACGGAACCGCTGCTGGATAGCAATTATACGGGACGGTTGCTGGGTTATAGCGCATGGAATACGGCCGGGAACATTATGGGCCTCTCGCTTGGCATGGGGCAAGCACGGTATGCTTTCTTGGTCACAGAGACCGCTGCCTCCGAGCTGAAGTCGGCCGTTAACGCGCATGGATCGCTGCTGTTCAAACGGTTTTTGAAGGATTACTACTATAAAAGGCTAGCTATAGCCGAAGTCCGGAGCTATTCCAGAACGCCAAGCCATATTCGTTATGATAATCTGCAAGCCTCGTTCGCTGATCAGAACATGCGTCTCTTTAACACGGAGTCAGCTTACCAGCATGTGTTCACGATCCTCCGGGATCAAATGCAGATTCATACGACAACACTGGCCGGAAGGAACGCTTTCCTAATCGGCACCTCCGCTCCGGCATGCAGTGTCAAGGAGATAAACGGGTGTGCGTGGACGTTGGCAGAATACAGCAGCGCTTGCCTTGCTTACGACAATCCGGATTTCATCTGGTGGCGCGCCTTTGAAATCACACTCAACCCTGAGGTCACACTCCAATAGCATGAGGTTGAACAAAGGTTCACTACCACACCCGCACTAAGCGGAAGCAGCTAGGCAGCTTCATATCGTCCAAGCAGGCGGTGAACGGATGGATATGAGGGAAACAGAAGTCCCGTCTTCTCCCCCTCCTTGCATCGCTATCCCTTTCGTTCAGGGAGAAGTGGTTTGAGAGAAGGGGATGACCACTAGGACCAGGTATAGATTCGGATTCAAGAATAAGAGGGAACCCAAAACGGGCAGGAGGGAAACATCTTCGCCTCCTCCGCCCGTTTCACGACTTGATCACAAGGGATCAACATGCAAAGCCGCCCATAAATCATGGGCCGATTCCAGCGGTTATCCCTGCCGCTCCATCAAATAAAATAAATAATCAGTCGGGACCCCGGGATGCCCTTGCTGCCTCAGAATAGCCGTGACATTGCCTCGGTGATACGTCCCGTGATTCACCACATGCTGCAGGATGTCGGAGAAACGCGTATCGAGACGTCCGTATCGTGGATGCTCGATCGTCATCGCCTTGTCGGGGTCGGGTATGCGACGCAGTAAGTCGCGGTACCGCTCCGTGACGTTCGCAAATAGCTGGCGCATCTCCCCTACCGACTTGCCCTGCGTTTCCTCCTTCCAACCTGGCATCTTCACAAAAATCTCCTCATTCGGAACTTCCCCGAGCACATCCAGATATAGCTGATCAAACAAGTAGATATGTCCGAGTGCTTGTGATATGGACGGAAACACGCTTGTGACTTCCGCATGAAACACTTCCTCCGGAAGCTGCTCCAGATGAGCGAACACCCGATCGTTCGCCCACACATGATAATCGTATAACTGATCTGAGTGTCTAAGCATGAATAATGCACCTTCCTTATCCTTTTAGTCGTTAAGCTATCGAAGTCCTGTCTCTATCGTATACCCGGTTCGCTGACAACGGCTGTCAGTGAAGTTCAAACGAGATCAACATCCTCATAGAGCTGTACGATGCTGCTTGCCATTTCCCGAATCCGGCGCTTCAACTCCAGCGGTTCCCGGACACGAATAACCGGACCAAACGTCATCAGATACATCGGAAGGTACTTGTTCATCGTCGGAGCATCGATCAGAAACCGCGCCTCCCGATCAGTACGTTCCGTCAGATAATGGCGCAGATGCCAGTGGTGGCAAATCGCGTTCAGCGCATCTTGCCCTCCCTCAATGCGGATGACCGTCAACGGTCCGTCCGCCTCACGATCCCGGTTGGACTGGTCGCGGAAATAGGCGGACGCGGAGAAGCGCTCAGGCTTCTCGAACAGCGCCCCGGTCGGTATCAGCTGCGCAATTCGGTCCACGCGAAACGTTCGGACCGCCTGCGACCGGTGGCACAACGCGACGATGTACCACTCGTTCCGGTCGTATGCGAGCCCGTACGGATCGACTTCACGTTCATCCTCCTGCTCCGCATTCGCTTTGCGATAAGCGATACGGACCGTGCGCCCATCCTTCACTGCCTGCTCGAGCTCCCTGAGCAGCGGAATGAGGGAGGGCGGCCGCGCCGGAGAAATCACATCGAGGCCGCTCGTTCGGCGGGACAGATCATGGTGCAGCTCTTCGTGCAGCCCGTTCTCCACCTTCGTAAGCACGCTGAGAATCTCCTCCGTATATGGATAGCCTGCACCTTGGGCAAATTTAAACGCATCCATCAGCGCCTTCAACTCTTCGGCGCTGAAGAACAACGGCGGCGTATCCTTGAAGCTCTCCAGAATGCGAATCCCGCCGTCATGTCCCGATTCCGCGACCACCGGCACGCCACTTGCGCATAATGCATCGATATACCGGTACACCGTGCGGACGCTGATCTCTAAATGGTCTGCAATCTGCGCAGCTGTGAGCTTCCTTCCGGTCCGCAGCATCCATAGCATGGACAGCATATTGTCCCATTTTGCCACCCTTGCCCCTCCTTTGGTTTCTCGCAATTGAAACGCATATGAATATTGTATAATTATAACAGCTGCAGGAATAACAAGCTTACCGCGGAAGCAACAAGGCCGTTCATTCTACCTTGCGAATCAGCTCTAAATACTGCGCATCTCCATATCCCACGTTTGGGAAAACCTCAAATAATCGCTTCAGCAGTTCCGTTGTAGGCAGGTGTTTATGGTTTGAGATATATTTTATTACTGGATTATCTTCTTTCTGCATCTCTAAGAACAGCTCTATCGCCTGGTACATCACGGGGAGCAGCTCATTGCTTGGATTCCTGTGCTGGACCAATACTTCTTCATAGACCGAATGATAGATTCCTAAAGGAACCTCCGTTTGGCTGACTTTAAATTCATCCTCTCTAAAGCTATTAAAAAACACCTTACCTTGATACTGAGACTGTTCAAGATAAGCAAGGAGCGTTAGAAGATTCATCTGGCAGAACATGTCTTCGCCAAACCATAAAACAATGTAGTCATAGTGTTTATCCAACAAAGGAGCTAAGGGCCTTATGACCTTGTTGGTGTAATTTTCTACGGACTCACGATGCCCTGCCGCTCTTGTATTAATAAAAGCATGATCGAAAATAGATGATGTCGTGGCGTTCACACACATTGCTTCATTGAATGGTGCATAATCAGAATCTCCCATGAGCTTTTTGTTTTTAAACGCCTCATACATGAGTTGACCATTTAATATATTCAGTACATTGTCGTCGAATAATTCGATCTTCCTCTTCTTTAATTGTTCAACCTCATGTTCTCTAGCTATTTTCATTCTACGACCGTCCTCACTCTGATATATTGTGAGCTTGGCAAATGATTGAACAGGCATTTGATGGCGTTGAAATTCTCTTGGGCTGACACCAAATACGGATTTAAAACTCCTGCTGTAGGCTTCCTGCGATGAATAATGATAATCCAGCGCCACATCGAGAATTTTTCGCTGATTCGCTAAATCTTCTGTAGATAAATACAATCTTCTCAGAAGAATGTAGCGTCTCATGCTTATTCCTGTTACCTGATGAAATTTAAAAGAACAATAATACGGAGAATACCCCATATAACGAGCCAAGTCCTCCAGCGAAAATTTCTCATTCAGATGTTCTTCGATCCAATCGATCATCTGTTGGATATACTCATTCATTTGCCTCCCTCCTGATACCATTATAAGTCCCGTTGAATGTATGCTTATGATCATTGTTGTGCTTTAACCCATTGGAGAGCCATGCTGACCAGATCGCAAATCCTAATCGGACGGCTCCTCTTACGTCTTAAGCCACCGACGGATGCCGAAGGTCCCGAAAACTCGTGGGATCATCATGCAAAGTATGTTAAAATAGTAGAAACAAAGTGCAAATAGAAGCGCTAGGAGGAGACGCATGGCAAAACGGATTTTTTTCTTCATTCTTACGAATATTCTAGTATTGGTGACGATCAGCATTATTCTCTCGCTGCTCGGCATCGGGGGCTATATTAATGAGCAAGGCGGCCTCAACATGGGCTCGCTGCTCGCCTTCAGCGCCGTCATCGGTTTCACGGGAGCCTTTATCTCGTTAGCGATGTCGCGCTGGATGGCCAAGAAGATGATGAACGTTCAAGTTCTGGACCCTCATGGCAATCTGTCCAGTGAAGAACGCGAGCTCGTCGAAATGGTAGATCGCCTGTCCAAGGCGGCTGGTCTTATGCATATGCCGGAGGTTGGCATCTATGATTCGCCAGAGGTTAACGCATTTGCAACCGGACCGTCGAAGAAGCGTTCGCTTGTGGCTGTCTCGACCGGACTGCTGGATAATATGGACCGCGATGCTGTAGAGGGTGTCGTTGCCCATGAGGTCGCTCATATCGCCAATGGCGACATGGTGACCATGACGCTGCTCCAGGGCGTTGTCAATACGTTCGTGGTGTTCCTGTCGCGCATCGCCGCATGGGCAGCATCCCGCCTTGTCAAGGAAGAGCTGGCTCCGATCGTTCATTTCATCGCTGTGATCGTGTTCCAGATTGCATTCTCAATCCTCGGCAGCATGGTGGTCATGGCCTACTCGCGCTACCGCGAATATCATGCCGACAGGGGAGGAGCCGATCTGGCCGGCAAGGACAAAATGGTCCATGCTCTCCAATCGCTTAAAGCCTATATGAATCAGGCCAACGAAGGCGAGGCCTCATCCCTTGCCACACTGAAGATTAGCAGCGGGAAAAAGCGCATGATGCTGTTCTCCTCGCATCCGGACCTGGATGACCGGATTCAGCGCCTGCAAGCACAGTAATGCAGATATGAAGTTTCATTCAAGAAGGCACCCGATATGAAATCGGGTGCCTTCTGCTTTTACATAAGCCGAAGCTAAATGGAAACCTCTGCGAATAAATACGCCCCCAGAGGCTTACTTAGCGTGATTCGGTGTACCTTTTGAAATTGTCCATGATCGCCTGCCAGCCAGCTTGTTGAAATTCAACAGGGTGGGCGCTATCCGCGTCAAAGGTTTCAATGACCTTCGTTTCTTCTCCTTCGGATCGAAAGGCAATCTCAACACTTCTCCCATCCTCCATCGTATAGGAAATCAACGTATGCGGCTTCACGTTGTCATACACTCCGGAAAAGTCAAATCCCATGCTGCCATCTTTTGCTTCCATTCGGGTTACGAACTTCCCGCCGACCCGCAAATCATTCTCAGCCCGTGGTGCATGCCAATCTTCAGATGCTTGATTCCACTTTGTAATGTGTTCGGGCTCCGTCCAATACGTCCATACCTTCTCAATCGGTGCTTTAATCACGGCTTCAACGCTTACCTTCGTGGTTCCCATGTTGAAACACACCTCTCTCAACGATTATTATTTTTCTCATTGATATAGACGTAAATCTATCCAAAATATATCATCGCTTCATAGGATCCGGCAACCATTGACGGAAATCCTATATATCTTTCGCGGATCACTTCAATGCACAATGGAGGGGACCTCTGAATAGGCCCTCTCCGCTTCCCTGTTAATGAATAATGCCGACCCTAAATGTCGAGATGAGTGATCGGATTGAACCAAGAGTTGTGGGCTTTCAATTTGGCATTGAAGTAAGCTCTGAAACCGCATCGATGATGATATCCCAATCATCCTCATGAAGTTCATGCCCTGCGCCTTCCAATGTCAGTAAAACCGCGCCCGGAATTTCTTGGGCCACATGTTCTGCATGTTCATAAGGGATAATGGGATCTTCTGTACCGTGTATAATGAGCGCGGGCACGTTGATTTCACTCGTCCGAGCCAGATAAGATTCTCCACCAGTCACCAAGGCGTGATTACTCATGCTGGCTATATTGTTACTTCTTTCAAACTCTTTTCCAGCCAGCATGCCTGTTTTCTGCTCATTACAAATATGCTTTGATCCCGTTAAGATTTTGGACCGATTGATTGCGAATTCGACTACCGATTGTTTGTCAGACCAATCAATAACCCCCATATTCGAGAAAAAATCCATAATCCTTTCCTCCATCGGAGGAAGATGCGGAGCAAAATTGGACGTTGCCAAGAGGGTAATGGTTAGAACTCTTCCCGGGTGCCGCAGTGCAATCATTTGAGCCAGCATACCGCCCATGGACATGCCTATGATATGCGCTTGCTCAATCTTATAAGCATCCAATACACGAACGGCATCATCAGCCATGTCTTCAAATGTATAGCCCGGGTGACCAGGCTCATAAGTTGTTGAACGTCCAACATCGCGGTTATCATAACGAATGACATAACGCCCTGTGTCCGCCAAACGTTGGCAAAATTCTTCTTCCCACCAAATCATTGAGGATTGGGCACCCATAATCAACAAAATGGCGGGATTAACGGGCTCTCCAAAACTGTCTGTACATATATGAATTCCATCTACTTTTATGAATCGTTCGTTCATATTTAAATCCTCCACTGATTAATAGAAATATAAAAAAACACAGGTTATTGGCCTGTGCATGCTGTAATCGAATAGAGAATTTGAGAATGAACGCAATATAATGAGTTCTCCTAAAATCCTTGTATATGACATAACGGAGATATTATTCCCTATCCCCAGTCGCATATAACTAATCCGGTTACCATGAGGCAAACCATTCTTCGATTACGATTGCACGTTAAATAGCCTTAAACCACCGCTTAATTCATTGTGCAAAGAATATCGAAGAATTAGTTCAACACACGTAACCCCTCCGTTCGTATCAATTAGGTTGATCCTAACATGGGATAAAGCCCCCTGTCAACACCTGGGAATTACTTTCTAGAAATCTAATAAAATCGCGCCCTCCAATGGAGAACGCGATTTATTCCAGCTAGAACGCTGTATGTCGACATCGTCAATTAAGCTTTCGAGCGACCACCGCCAACCGACCGTTTTCGGTCGAGTACTCGCAGGTGGACAATACAATGAGCTTGTCGCCATAACGGGGGGTGATCCCCGTTTCGTAAAGAGCAAGCTGTTTGATATTCCGAACATACGAATCGAACTCAGCGGGCGTATTTACCTTCTCGATCTGATAGTATTTAAATACATCATCCGATTTGCGATACACTTGTGACAGAATAACGGCGACAATCTCATACTCTTCCTGTTCGTAAAGCGTGCTGAACTGGAACGTGGCATGCTCCTTATAGAAGCTTTCTTTCTTATACTTCATCAAGTCCTTGAACATCCAGCCATTTTTCATATGATGTCCATGAATCAGCAATATGTCGGAACCATGGATCCGGCTGTGCTTGTCCAAAAAGGGGAGGCCGCCATTGCTCTTCTTCTTATCGAAATCATGCTCGAGATAATACTGCTCGTCTTGTAGATTCTGCATGACCGGGTACTCAATTCGGGTGCCGTCGATCTTCAGCCAACCGACGATGTCTGGGTTCCTCTCGTAGAGCTTTCGAAATTCGGGGAGCATGACCGGCTCGTTCGCTTTCATAATGAAAGGGGAGGGGAGCGCCTCCCCTTCTCCTTTGTCCGATTCTTCCCAAATTTGGGTCAGCTCATCGATTTTCCCCTGCTCGGCATAACCCTCCAGGAACGCTGTCGCTAACTTAACAAGGGAAAATACCAGCACAAGGAAGGAAACGGCGATAAGAACTTTTTTAATCTTGCTCATCTTCTTACCGCCTTTCCGTTTACTGAATTTGCTGCTTCTTCTTACCTGTGAATAAACAGAATCCAATCGTAAATAAGGACATCAGTGCCAGAACCATGTAGACGATAGGCGATGGGCCGTTGTCTCCCGTTTTCGGAGCATCGTCCAGCTCGTTACTTCCTTTGCCCGTATCCTTATCCGCTACATCGCCGTCATGACCAGCGCCGTTGTCCTCGCGATCCGTCACCTGATCGCTGTTGTTAGATCCATTATCGATGTTGCCAGGCTGACTCGGAACCGGGCTGACAGGGTCAGGATCAACAGGACCTGGATTCTCCGGTTCTGGAGCAGGGTTGACGGGACCTGGATTCTCTGGCTCTGGAGCAGGGCTGACAGGACCTGGGTTCTCCGGCTCTGGAGCAGGGTCGGCAGGACCTGGATTCTCTGGCTCTGGGGCCGGGCTAACAGGACCTGGATTCTCCGGCTCTGGGGCAGGATTGACAGGACCCGGTCCGCCGCCGGAAATGATCGGCTTCATTGGTACGTCGTATCTCACAATGTCATAATCGACAGAAATCGTATCACTTCTGTGCGTCTCGTATCCTTCCTTCGTGACGATCAGATAGTAATCTGCTTCAGGGAATACCATGTACGCATAGAAGCCATTTGCGTCGCTATCCTGCTCTGGACTCTTGTTGTCGTGTGGCGGGAAATTCGGAACCGGAGGAAGTGTCACCTTCGTATCCGGAGTACGCCCTTTATCTCGATTCCGCTGCGTATCCGCATAATACAGGGTTACGATAGCTCCTTCAATTTTCTTGCCTGTGACGGCATCGCCTGTCGTTTCATCATACACCGTACCGTAAGGGTCGACTAACTCCTCGGAGATATTCAGCTCCCCGTTAGCCTTCACGTCCAGCTGCGTCACCTTGAAGAGCAGTTCCTCGCCCGTGTCAGCTAGATAGCGAACTTCCATCGTGTACTGCTGCGCTCTCAGCTCTTCGTCTTCTATGGAGAAGGTGCCGTTCGAAGCCAGCGGGAACGCCTTAGGGCGACCGTTCTCCTGAATATAATTGCCGTCCTTATCCTTCAAGTAGATGCGCATCTGACTGGTAAGCGAAGGATTGAACAGCTCGGTTGTTCCGTCCATCTGCTTGAACAGAACGATCCCTACGGCCGTAATATCCGCCGGCACGGTCTCGCCTGTCACACTGCTGTCCACATTTGCTTTTTGCGTGAACTCGATAGGCACATCTTTTCCGCCTACTGTATACACCTTCGTATACGTGATCGTGTAGTCGGTGTCCGCCTCGGCAGGGACGGAATATTCACCCTCCCCATTCGTCTGAATCGTCTGCTTCTCGCCTGTCTTCAGATTCGTAATCGTGATCGGTGCATTCGGAATGACTTCGCCTGTGTTGTTGTCACGCAGTACGCCTTCCAGATATGGGCGAATGTTGACAAAGTGCGCCTCAGCGTCTGATTTCTCCGGAATGGTGCCTGTGTGTTCGAAGCTTTCAGGCTTAGTCACATAGCCATCCTGCGTATAATCATCCTGGGTCACCGTGTACTTGAGATAAGTCGGGAGTCCTTCGATAACGAAAATCTGACCATCGGTAAGCTCAAAGGTGTCTCCGCTCGTGATCGTTCCTGTGCTGCCATCCGACTTCTCATAGGCATAGGATTTGTCCGCACCCTCGCCTGTGAAGGTGAGCGTGTACTTGAACGGCTTGGCCTTGTCGTTGTCTTTACCTTCAACTGTGTTGCTGATGATCAAGCCGCCTTCGATAACTCGCACGTTCGTGAACGGAGCAATTTCATCTTGGCCCGCCATGACCCCGGTATAATACCGTTCTTTAGGCAGGGTCACGTATTCGTCCGTTGTGTAGTCCTTCTGCGTTACCGTGTATTTCAGATCCTTAGGCAGACCCACAATTTCCAATGTCTCTCCATCGGTAAGGGTGAAGGATTCGCCGGACTTGATCGTGCCCGTGCTGCCGTCCGATTTCTCGTAAGTATAGCTTCCATCCTTGCCTGTATCCTCAAAGAGGACGGTATACTCGAACGTCTTCGTCTTGTCACCGCCGTTGCCCATGACCATGTTGCTGATCGTCAGCTTGTTCACGGTCCGTTCATTGGTGAAGTCCGCCTGGCGATCGACGCGCGCCATGACTCCCTCATTAGACCATTCAGG
Organism: Paenibacillus sp. FSL M8-0334; assembly: GCF_038000405.1. Lineage (NCBI taxonomy): Bacteria > Bacillati > Bacillota > Bacilli > Caryophanales > Paenibacillaceae > Paenibacillus > Paenibacillus sp. FSL M8-0334. The sequence continues at coordinate 2,435,266 of NZ_JBBOCH010000001.1, read as the reverse complement.
TGTAGTCGCGTAGCCGTCGTTCCGGTAATCCTCCTGAGTGATCGTATACTTCAAATTCTCTGGAAGATCCTGAATTGTAAAGGTCTCACCATCCGTGAGCTCGAACGTGTCACCGGACTTGATCGTGCCGGTCGTACCGTCTGAATGCTCGTAGTTGTACTCTTGACCCTTTCCTGTACCGTCAAAGGTCACCGTATACTTGAACGGCTTATCCAATTCTGCGCCATCCCCTGTAACGGTATTGCTGACGATCAGATTGCGAACGTATCGTTTGTTAACGAAGTCTGCCTTATGGTCACCTTGATTCACGATGGTACCGGACCATTCTCTCGTCTCCGGATCCGTCGTGTAACCATCAACGGTTGTATAATCATCCTCTGTAACCGTATAGATCAGGCCCGCAGGCAATGCAGGGAGCACCACAGATTGCCCATCTTTGAGGGTGATTGTGTCACCACTCTTGATTGTGCCATACGTATCATCCGGCTTCTTATAAGCGTACTCCCCATCCATACCTTCGCCGGTGAAGGTTACGGTGAACTCGAAATCCTTATCAGGATCGCTGCCGTTGCCTTCCACCTTATTGGTGATGGTGAGCTTGCCCTGGGCCGGTGTAGGCACGATCAGCGGATTGTTTGAATCCACCTTGATGCCGTCTACAAGGACAGGCTTGCCCGGCGCATCAATGATACGTACCCGGTATTCCGTAGTCGTAGGCAAGTAGGTTTCGAGATCGATATACGTTTGTTTGAGTACATAGTCCCCCGGCACCTGAATAATGAAATTCGTCTTGCCGTCCGTGCCCGTCTCTTTTTCCTCCAGCAGCTTGCCATCTATAGCCTGGGCTGGAGTACCGTCAGGATTAAACAACCTGAACTTTACTTTACTGAGCGGTGTTTTGCCGTCGGGGCCAACCTTCAAGAGATAGAGCAGACCATTCTCATTAGAGCTTCCCGCCACATCGTTCGTATCGAGCATAATACTGCTCTGTGCTTCGATCGGCGGAAGGGTATCGTCACCCATCAGCCGGATGGAATTCCCGGCCGCTCCAGGCTGCATGCCCTGGGATTCGGTCTGGTAAACGATCTGATAGAGCTTGTTAGGGTCTTCAAAATCAAACCTGAGCGTCGATCCCCCCGTTGCTGGGTCTGTACCCGCGGTGACCTTCACCTCACTATCCGGATCCGCAAGATTCAGCGGTCCTCCGTCACGCTCCAGCGTGCCATCCGGCTTCAGGTTGCCAGGATAAACAGCAATGTCTGAAGGTTCGAGAGATAGACTGCCATCTGGATTTGTGCGCAGCTTCAATCCGTTGGCAAGGGTATCCAGCAAATAGACACCTTGCTTCATCTCGAACGGTGGCGTGTAATTCACGGTCCATTCCTGTACACCAGCAACAGGCTTTTGTCCCGTCTTGCTTAGAGACTTCATAGGCACAATAATTCTGTGCTCTTCGGTGGCACTATACAGCTTGTCTCCCCATTTCATGGAGAACACAGCCTGATTCTTACCAGCATCATTATTGCCTAGATTATAGGTCGCAAGCGCTGCATTGGTTGGACGCGCCTTCACCAGAATGACGTAAGGACTCTCCAGCTTGGAGAAGGAGAAAGAACCTACATTGCCGTTCTTAGTGAAGCTCACCACGTGTCTTGGATCGCTCGGCTGAATGATCTCTGTTGCTTGTGCATATTGTCCATAACCACCGCCGCTTTGTCTTCCCAAGCCAGCGTTCCCATGATAACCTGTATTGCCTTTATAAAGTCGATATGCTTCGCCGGGAGCATAATCTACAAATTCCCATCCGTCAGGCAACGTATCCACTAGCTTGATGTCGCTGGCTATGCGGACGCCGCCGTCTTTAGCCATCTCTTCTGTATTGAAGCCCGGCATGTTGACTGCCAGTCGGAAGGTGACCGTTCTATCTTTGCGATCATAGCCTGCCAGAACGTAATTGTCACCACGGCTGTTGTCCAAATACAAATTCGGGTCATTGACGACAATCGGTCTCGTCCAAACACTGGCGCTCCAGTTGCTGTAGTTGCGGTTCCAATCGGCAGCTATGTTCCCTAGCGGATTGCCATTCTCGTCAACTGCACTCGCATACAGCATCTCCTTGTTCAGCATTCGCACCCAATTCTTTACAGTAGCATCAGATCTGGCCTGATAACTGTCACCATCGAAGAGCAAGCCGCGATTGCTCCACGCACCTTTACTATCTTGACGGAACAGGTTGTCCGGGTTGGTCGTGAATGTTTCGAATGAAACATCACCCCTTACTTCTCCTTTAAACCCAGTTACCTTGATAAGATCCGCGACCGGCTCACCATTTACAGTCAAGGTGATCACTTCACCCGTCAGCCCATTGCTCACGGTCAGCGAATTGTTACGATACTTTTGCCAGAGCTGCTTGTCGTCGATTTGACTCTTGATTGCATTCAAGGTCTCCGGCGATACATTCGGATTTGTATCCAGATGATCCAATACAGCAAGAGAATCACCATGAATCAGTAAATCATAGACAACCGGATTATCCAGATCGTACTGCAGTGTCAGACTAATCTTCCACTTCGCACCGGCTACGTTGTGCAGCGCGTACGCGAGGCTTGAGTCTGCTTCGGCTACTTTCGTGAAAGCATGTGCCCCGATGGTAACCCTCGAAATGTCCACAACGGAAGCAGGAGCGGTCCAACCGGTCGCATCATTGTTCTGAATGGCATCTCCTCCATCCATAACGTCCAATTCCCAGTTAGCGCGCGCCTTGTATTCAAAGGTTGACTTGCTGCTGTCTGACACCTTGGTTACAACGGTCAAATAGAGGGGGCCGTCCAAATCTCCGCCGATGACGCCTGCGATATCGTACTCGCCTGCGGCATTTCGGGTAATTGGGGTAACTGCACCACTATCCCCGTTCTTATAAGTTGCCGACTCAAACTCTGTCCCGTCAGGCAGGATGTCTGTTATCTTAACATTCTGCAAGCCGGTTTTGGAGAGCACCCGGCCATTGCTAATTGCCCTGTTTACCTCAACATTCCAGGTAATAAGAGTATCGTTGCCGCTTCTGGAAGGCTTGCCGCTCACCACAATCCAGTTGGGACGCACAGCAACCCGATGCGTATTCGATGAAGTCTTCACATCGGTCTCATTGTCACCCAATAGCTTTGCGCTGTTGGTCACAGCAGTCCAGCCAGACGAATCCCATGCACCGTTCTTCTCATAGTAATACTTATCCTTGGGAATCCATGTTTGGAAGGTGATGGTCGCCGTGTTCCTAACTTTATCTACCGTGGATACATCTGGGAACTTATATGAAATTGTGCGGTCAGCAGCATAGATTGGATCTGCCGCAACTCCATCTACATTGAAGGACCCAGGCACATATACACCGACATCCGCAAGCGGGTCAGAGAAGGTCAGTCCATCCAGCGGCATGGGGATTGTCTTATCGTCTGTGTCGGTAGCAGTCACTACCACCCGCCATGTAATGATGCCTTCTTGAAAATGGGCGGTGCTGATTTCACTGTTATCACCACCGTTGCTTGCCGACTTGACGTCAATGCTGTACTCCGGCACCAAATCAGAGTTTTGGAGCTTGTATCCATCTCCGAAAAGGGTCGTATCGCCGCCGCCGCCCGGACTCTGATCCGCAGCCTTGGCAGCAGCGGAGAAGCCGATTTTGACGTCGCGTCTACTGCCGTCATATACCTCTGTGCCATCAAACGTAATTCTGATGGAATCGGTAAAAAACTGAACGGTTGCAATTTTCCGGTTGCCCTCGTTGATGGCTAAAGGGCCTGCAGGTGTCAAATTCACATCCGGAAAGTAGATCGCCTTATCCAGGATGGCATAATCCCCCTGCTGAATCACGCTTTCAGGCGGAGCATTGACATCGTCGCCTATAGTCGGCACCGCGATATTATCCAGCTCAAGGACAAAATCCTCCCGGCCGTTAATCTCGCCTCCAAGCGGAATCACAACCGCAGGGTTACCCTGCTTCACCGTGAGATTAAACGTCGGATTGGCGTTGGCCAACACCGCCGTCTTGTCGCCCGGCGTGGCCGTTAGCGCAAAAGAGGACGGGACATCATACACTGCGTCAGTTACCGCTGGCGGTTCGACTGGCGCGTCGTTCACCGCATCAGGTACCGTCAGTGAGTCAGCCGCGTCAGGCGAACCGGATGCAACGTCCGCATATGTAGCAGCAGGAAATACCACTGTCTGCAAGAGAAGCAGGACTGCCAGACAGAAGGATATCGTAGCTTTACCTATACTGCGTTTTGGTTTCAATGCGAAAATCTCCTCACTCCTAAAATTTTGAGCAGAGGCCAGTCGCTGTGCCTCCTTTCCTTGGCCATCTCCACCACATCTAATATAATTTAGTAAAATTCGCCATATTGGTGGCGTCCCCGCCCATTATACCGTTGAGAACTATACAATTTCTCGACAATTCCCGACTACAAGCTCAAGTTAATGCGGGTCTAAAGCACTAATTATATATCGAAGGTCATGAAGAGTAGGTTCGCTTGTGACCTCCCTCAAATACAGAAAGATGCATAACAAAAGAGAACAGCCCGTAAGCTGTTCCCTTCTGCCATCTGCGTTAAAAGCAAGTAAACGAGCGAATCCGATTCAAATCGATGCCGAAGTACGCCCAGAAGAAACCGAACCATCTGAACCCTGCAACCGAAGTGCGCCCGACGAATACCGGGAAGAACCAGAATTGCTCACCATTGTTCAGCCATACGTATGTGTAGCGGAACAGGCAACCTCTGATCGCTCCAGGGTCAACGGCAAAAGGGGTAGCCTGCATTTGCGGTACAAATGGCGGCGGGGGAGCTGTCGGCATTTGAGCTCCTCCCGGTGTCCCCCCCGGAAGTCCTGGTGCCCCCGGAAATCCTCCTGGAATCCCCGGTCCCCCCGGCACACCGGGCCCGCTTGGAGGTCCCGGAAATCCTCCCCCGGCCCCAGGCGATGGAAAAAACCCCATATATAATCGCTCCTTTCCAACGAATAGGCATAATCATCATATGCATTCGCGGAAAGGATGCCCGGGCGAAGGCCCATAACAACCTGTTCTTTCCCTACTTCTAATTCATCCGTGCCAACCGGGGAATTCATCTGCGGCGGGTTATAATACATCCGCTCAAGGCCAGTACTGAGGGGCTAGCCCCCCTCTTACTCACTATAGTTACAATGAAGAATCTATATGAACGATGTGGCTATTAAACTGCGTCCCGCTCCATTCTGTATACGCCAGCGATTCGCCTGACGGGCTCCATCGCGTCACGGTATTTCCGATACCCACCGCAATCTGGGTCGACTCGTCGCTTAGCATATCGTACACATAAAGACCGTGAGTCGTCCCGCTGACATCCGCTTTGAGGCTGTACGCAATCATCCGCTGATCCTGCGACCAGGATACGCCTCCAAGCTCGGCTCCTTCCGCAATCGTCTTACGATTGCCCCCGGTCTCATCACACCACACCAGTGTGCTTCTATCCCCAACCTGCTGCAGCACAAGCAGCTGATCTCCGCTCGGCGATGGTACGACATCGTACACATGCTCCAAGCCGAGGCTTGCCTTCTCCTTGGTTGCAAGGTCCAGCACCTGCAAGGTTTCATCGGCACTGGTGTTGTAATACCATTTATCCTTCATCTTGTGAACGATGAATAACGCTTCCTCCTGTAATTCATCAATCGTTGTGATCTCCCCTGCTTTAGTCGCCATATAAGCACCGCCGCTGTATGCCGCACCGATGATCGTATCATTATCGGCCCATCTGGCGCTCATAGCTCCACCAATCGATTCGCCGTAAAGACCGACTTCCTCCCCCGTATCAAGGTTCATCATATAGTACACCGGGTCGCCTAAAGAAACTTCGCTATAGAGCAGATAGCCTTTGTCTGCGGATAAGGCAGCTTCCCCCAGAAAGGCGTTCTCCCGTTCCTTCAGCAGCTCATATTCCTTAGTATCAAGATGGTATACATACAGGCTTCTCGGGTAAGCATCCGACAGCTCTGCCAGGCTCATCTTCTCCAAAGCTTCGTTGTCCTTGGCAACGATCACCGTATCTTCATCCAGCCAGTCGGAAATTTGCATATTCTCATACGGGTCGATCCGCTCTACCTTGATGCTCGGCCTGCCTGCGGGTTCACCGGCATCTTCAATGACGGTAATCGTGCCGCCCGGCTTTTCAATGACGGTTGTATTCCCCTCCTTCTCCTCTTCACAGGCTGTTATGGTGAACAGCAATGCCAATATCGACACAGCTTTTAGCAGCGTTGTATATTTCATAAGTTCATCTCCTCCTTGCTCCTTATGCTATCAGGAGATTGTTTCCGAATTCGCCGCCACCTATTTCGAAGATGTAAACAATTGTTTCGAAAATATTACCGTCCACCCGTACCCGAGAAATCACAGGCTGGCAACGAGACGCGGAACGTTGTTCCTTCCGTTCCGGTCTGCACCAGCTCGACGGAGCCTTCCTGCGATTCGGCGTACTTCTTGGCAAGTGCCAGCCCTAAGCCGACCCCGCCGCTCTGCCGGGATCTGTTCTTGTCCACGGTATAGAACGGTTCGAAGATTTGCCGCGCCACCTCATCCGGGATGCCGATGCCAGTGTCGGCAACTTCAATGACCGCCCGGCCGTCCTTCAAGTAATTCTTTACCACAATACGCCCTCTAGGCTTATTGTACTTAATGGCATTGTCCAACAGGTTAGCAAGGATAATGGTCAGGATGTCTTTATCCGCCTCGGCGTAAACTTCCGTCAGACGTTGTTCCAATTGAATGCCAAACTTGTCCATCTTCCCCTTCAACCCGTCCAGAACCGGTACAACCACTTGCCGTATATCCAGCCGCTCTTTGCTGAATTCGAAATCGTACTTCTCTAATGCAGACAGCTGCAGCACTTTATCGACCATCTCGTACAGCCTCTCGGTTTCGCTCCTTATAGTCGCCTTTGCCGTTTCCAACAGCTTCGGATCGTCCGGATACATATCCAGCAAGTCGAGATAGGCCTTCACGGAGGTGAGCGGCGTTTTAAACTCATGCGTGACGTTGCCGATAAATTGCTTCTGCTGCTCGATATGTCCCTTGATCTGCTCGCTCATGGCATGAATGCCTTCACTGAGCGTTCCCATCTCATCCTTGCGTTTAAGGACCGTCGTTTCATATCGACCTTCCCGGACACTGTTCACCATGCGGTTCAACCGGATGATCGTATTCGCGAATGAATTAAAATAGACATAAGCCAGCACAAAGCTAAGCATAAATACGCCGCCGCCGATCCAAATAAAAAGCTGCCTGATTTGATTATAGAACGCCAGGTTCTCCGATAAGGAGTAATAGAACTGGACGACACCCACCTGATCGTTACCGACCCTTAGCGGGGTCATATAATACAGGGAATCATGCTCAGCCCAATAAGCGGTTTTATTGTCAAGTGCAAATGTCAGTGTCTCCTTCAAGCCGTCGGATAAACGAGCGGGGCTCCTGGAGCTGACGACGGCCCCTTCCCGGTCGTATAGAACAACCGACTGCCCGCTGATCAATGCCAGCCGCTCTGCAAACTGTTCTCCTTCGGACGCAAGGAACGCTTCAGGAACCTTGCTCGGTTCAGCCAGGATGGTCTGGATAAAGAATATGTTCGCCGTGACCGCCTGCTGGGCTAAATATTGCTCATACGAGCTCTGCTGATTTCGTTTGATTCCCTCCAATACGAGCAGGCTCAACACAAATACGGTAAGCAGCAATAAGACGGCCAGAAAAACACTAAATTTTATTCTTATGCTGTTGGTCACTGCGCCCTCCTGCTGCTTTATACCCGACGCCATGAACCGTCTGGATCAGGTCGCTGAACTCCGCCCCGAGTTTCTTTCTCACTCGCTGGACATGAATATCCACGGTGCGTGTGCCCCCGATGTAGTCCATTCCCCATACCGAATCCAGCAGCTGCTCCCGCGTATACACTCGGCCGGGGTTTACCGCCAATAGGGCCAATAGGTCATACTCCTTCGGTGTTAGCTCCAGAGGAATATCGCCTGCCACCACACTTCGCCTGCCCACATGCAGCCTCACGCCGCCCAGGTCGATCTCTTCCGGCTCCGGCTTCTCCGCTGCAGCCTGCATTCTCCGCAGCAGTGACTTCAAGCGAGCCAGCAGCTCTCGCATATCAAACGGCTTGGTCATATAATCATCCGCTCCGAGCTCCAGTCCCAGCACCTTGTGGACAATATCCTCCTTGGCCGTAAGCATAATGACGCCCGTACTGCCCCGGTCAGGAAATTTCTTCAGAATATCGTAGCCATCCATTCCCGGCAGCATCACATCCAGAATAACGGCATCCGGCCGAAACTCAAGCATCTTCGGAATGGCCGCTGCGCCATGATCGACCACTTCGACGCGATATCCCTCTCTTCTGAGCGCATAAGCGATAGCATCCGATATCTGCCGTTCATCCTCCACCACTAGAATTTTCTCATTCATCGGACGGTACGTCTGCGATGGGTTCGTGAACCACGCGCACACAGCGGTGCTCCGTCCAGCCTGCCAAAGCCCTTTTCGAAGATACGTTACATTCGGTTACTCCCTGGCTCATCACATGCCCTCCCCAACAATAACTTCCTTCATCCATAATATCGCAAGCGGGATAGAACATGCACCTGGGAATGGGTATCTGATCGGCTCCTATTTTATTCCGGGTGGCATTCTCCTTAATCCAGCAAGCTCCACTTGTAGCATTTCTCCGCCAGCTCTTTCGTTAGGCGCTAATGGATTCCATCAAGGTGAGCTATCCCACATCATGACGAAAATAGGGTATAAGCATATTCAATCCAAGACTTTTTATTCTGGAAGTAAGCTATTTATGGGACAAGACGCCTCTATGTTTATTCTGGATGCCCAAAAATAACTTGCCGGTGCAGATAATGAGAGAAACCGCATCATCCATGAAGGAATCGGGTTTACGTAAAATATTCAATTCTTGCATTAGGAAAATACGTTTGGATATACCTGCCTAGCGTATCTTTAATATCCTCCTGCTCTTGATCGGTGTACACATATTTTCCAATTCCATACCGTCCCCACTTCCACTTCCTCTTGGATTCATCAAGCTCCAGCTTCGTCATCGGATAGTTCTTCTCAATGACATTCTTCGCTGGTTTAGTAAAGCGATGCTGAATCAGCTCAAAGGTCAAATCTTTAGTGGAAGAAGGGGGGAGTGCGGATTCTAATTTCTCGAACATATCCTTGTAACCCTCTTTCCATCCGTCATGCAAATAGATAGGGGCAATAATGAAACCTAATGGATATCCTGCCTCCCCGACCTTCCTGGCGGCTTCGATCCTCTCTGCCTGCCTGGATGTACCGGGTTCAAAATTTTTAATAATATATTCGTCGTTCATACTGAATCGAAAGCGAGTCCGCCCATTATGCTTGGCATCAAGCAAATGATCAATATGGGCAAACTTCGTTACGAAGCGTAATTTCCCCAATTCAGACTGGCCAAAATACTCAATAGCCTTCTTAAGTGTATGGGTTAAGTGGTCAATACCCGCGATATCCGAGGTACATGATGCTTCAAACCTTGTAATCTCAGGGGCTCTTTCCTTCATATATTGATCCGCAGCTTCAAAGATATCGTCAATATTGACATACGTCCGAATGTACGGCTTACTTCCCATCGTCGTTTGTAAATAGCAATAATGACAATGGCCCATGCACCCTGTTGCAAACGGAATAGCAAACTCAGCCGAGGGCTTTGAAGTATCGAACTTTAAGGTTTTTCGAACTCCGACGACTAAAGTGGACTTCGCTATTCTATATTTTTGAAAGTCGTTGTCTCCCGGCAGGTTTCGGATTTGGTTATGTGAGGTTGTCTCGCGAATTTCGATACCCATTGTTTCAAACTTGGATATTAATTCTTGTCCCAACGGATATTCCAATGCCCTTGGCTCTACATATACGAGTTGAGGCACAAATGGCTTAACCATAGTACGCCCCCATGTCCGATAAACCGAATGCCTCCCTATAAGCGTCTTCAGCTTCACTTGCTGTTGAGTATACCGCGACCTCATCGTTCAATGGATAATACGTCTCATATATAAATAGCGCATAATTTCCTGGCGAGTCAGGATCATTCACTACCGCAGCTTCCTGAACATTCGCGACACCCTGGACATGCGGGTTACGAATGATGACATACACAATCTGTCCCGGTTGATATTCATTCATCTCTTCATCGACCCCTATCCTTCATGTTTCGGTTAGTATCGCACAAAACAATCTGGTATATGCCGACACGTAAGGAGATCCTTGTGCTTTTTGCTTTTCACGAACAAATCTTAGAGGTGAAAACCTTACCCTTCCATATGATGGGGTTCTTTCGCTCATACATATCGCAAAAAAAGGAGCTGCTCAACCAGCTCCCTCCTTGTCTAATATACCTTCTTCAACATCTCAATCGCTTCATCCAGGGTAAGCCCGAAGGATTTGTAATACGGGGTGTCAAGAAGCATTTGCTTCAGGATCATTTCATTGCGAATCTCCAATTTTCGATCAGCAGATAGTTCGGCGACAAAACAGCCCTTCCCTGTTACGGTATGAATCAACCCGTATCGCTCCAGTGCCTCCCAAGCCTTTTTGACCGTAATGACACTGATGCTAAGCTCCTGAGCCGCTTGTCGGATCGGTGGAAGACAATAGCCGTTTTCCAATTCTCCCTTCAGAATCTGGGCGCTGATTTGCTCAAAAAGCTGCTGGTATATCGGTTTGTCCGATGCGTTCGAGATTGCAATGTTCATTAGACTTCCACTTGGAGGAATCGTTTCACCGCAAGCCGATTAGCGATGACGGAAAGCGCCGCGAAGATCACGATTCCAGAGATCAGGATGAAGGCCTGGAGCCTCACTTGCTGCGCGCCGGTTCCGTAGAAAATCTCATTCACAACCGGGCTTTGAATGCCGATCCATTGGGTGATTCCGGCGAACAGCATGGCGGCCGTAACGGCGGCGAGCAGCGCCCAGCCGAATTTGTAAGCCGTCTTATAGAACATCGGGATAAAGATGAGGTTAAAGATCGCAAACATGACAAAGTTTAACCCCCAGAAACCCATATTCGGCGGGAAAAAATAATAGGTTACATTCGGATATAAGCTCATCGAAATGGAACCGAAGATCGCGGCAATCACAATATGCAGCAGTTCAAAGCCGACGACAAGGGTTACCCTTGCTTTTACCATATCTCGTTTGGCGACAGGCATCACCGACGTAAACATCAAATCGTTCTGCGCTTTAAATTGGTTGAACACATTCGGAATCGTGATCCAGCAGAAATACAGCGGAACCACAAAGTAAATCCAACCGGGAATGAGCATTAAGGCACCAAACAAGAGAGGAAACAGAAAGAAAAAGGGGGGCACGGCCAGCCGTACATCCTTCATCACCAGGTTATACATACTCATCCTCCTTCTTCGCATAATAGACCATGATCTCCTCCAGGCTCGGCGTTGCCGCCTTTATGTTCCAGGAGTTATCGAAGTCACTCGCGGGAATCAACCCTGTAAATCCAAAAGAATTCATCCTATAGGAAATCAATCTGTCCTTCACCTGGTTCAGCTGCGCTGCAGAACCATTGAGAAGAAGATAGGACTCTTTGAACTCTTCCTTCTCCCCGCTGTGGACGATTTGCCCATCTACAATGAAGGTTATATAATCCGCACACTTCTCCAAATCTGAAGTAATATGCGTCGAGAACAAAATGCTGATTTCCCCGTCGGCGACAAGTCCTTGAAAAATATCCAACAGCTCGTTCCTTGCCACCGGGTCAAGCCCGCTTGTCGGCTCATCGAGAATGAGAAGCTTTGCCCCGTGGGACAAGGCGATGGCAATGCTGTATTTCACCTTCATTCCCGTCGATAGCTCGGCAATCCTTTTGTTCTCATCCAGCTTGAATCTCCGAAGGTAATTGCGGTAGGTTCCCTCGTCCCATTTGGCATAGAACTTCTTGATCACATTGGTCAATGTCTTCAATTTGCTTCGGGTGTAGAAATCTACACCGCCCATGGCGTACCCAATCTCCTGCTTCAGTTCAAGTTCGTACTCGGCCATATTTCTCCCCAATACATGAATTTCTCCGCTATCCATGCGGGTCATATTCAGAATGGATTTGATCGTTGTGGTCTTCCCTGCGCCGTTCGCACCGATAAAACCCATAATATAGCCCTTCTCCAGCTGAAACGATACATTCCTAAGTTGAAAATTGGGGTATGTCTTATTTACATTTCGAATGTCTAATGCAAGCACCTCATCCATCCCTCCTCACCAAATTGTGCATATCGTGTATTCACAATATATCTCTTGCGAGGTGATCTTGTCAATGCCTGCCAAAAAGTTTTTATCGAGAGGCTTATAACGATCTCACGCTCTACGCGCAGCGCTGGAGTAAAACACATCCCCATGCATATGCTGAATTCTGTCCCAGTGCGCGGGGTTCATTGTATCTGGAGAGCGATTCTCCAGAATGCCCTGGTACAGCGCTGTCTTCTCTACCAAATGGGCAACGTGCCGTTTGGCTTCTTCGAGCTTAGCGAGCGCTGCTTCTTTATGCTCCATCATGAGTGCGTAGCGTTGCGGAATGGTCGAATCCCCCTCGAGACATAAATCGATGTACTTCTTAATGACATCGATCGGCATCCCGGATTGCTTGAGGCATTTGATGCCATGCAGCCAGTTGATCGATTCTTCGTCGAATAATCGAATATTATGCGCATTGCGCTGTATGCTTGGCACCAAACCTTTATCCGTGTAAAAGCGAACGGCGTGCTCCGTGAGTCCCGTAATCTGAGCGGCTTCTTTGACCGTATACATGTGGATTCCCCCTTAAAAAAAATAAAAGCCTCTTGCCTTCGTGTTACACGAAGGCACTAAGCTTATTGTAAAGCAGCTGAGCCGTAATCGGAAATCCCGCTCCAGTCCCCGATGCTCGGGGATACGCACCAGTTGCTGTTATACATTTGAACCATAGGAGGAATCGCAATGCAAACTGTAACTTTGAATAATGGTGTGAAAATGCCCGTCCTAGGCTTCGGGGTCTACCAAATTCCCGATGCAGAAGAGTGCGAGAACGCCGTGTACGAAGCACTGTCGGCCGGTTACCGCTTGATCGACACCGCCGCCGGTTACCTTAACGAGGAAGCGGTCGGACGCGCGATCAAACGCAGCGGTGTGCCGCGTGAAGAGCTGTTCATTACGACCAAGATCTGGGTTCAGGATGCTGGCTACGAGAGTACCAAGCTTGCGTTTGCCAAATCCCTGAAGAAGCTGCAGCTGGACTATCTCGATCTATACCTGATTCACCAGCCGTTCGGCGATTACTACGGCACTTGGCGGGCGATGGAAGAGCTGTACCGGGAAGGCATCATCAAGGCCATCGGGGTCAGCAATTTCATGCCGGATCGTCTGATGGACCTGATTGTGCATAACGAAATCGTCCCCGCCGTCAACCAGATTGAAACGCATCCGTTCTATCAGCAGACAGAGAGCGCTGCCTTCTTGAAAGGGCAGGGCGTGCAGCACCAGTCATGGGCGCCGTTCGCGGAAGGACGGGGCAACCTGTTCGGCAACGAAGTATTGACTTCGATTGCTGAACAACACAACAAGTCCGTCGCACAGATTGTATTGCGCTGGCTTGTTCAACGAGAAATTGTTGTCATTCCAAAGTCGGTTCGCAAAGAACGAATCATTGAGAATTTCAACATTTTTGATTTTGCATTAAGCGCGGACGATATGGAACGCATTTCGGCTCTCGATACACGGGAGAGTCTATTCTTATCGTACCGCGATCCGGAGGTCGCCAAGATGATGGGCAACTGGAAAATCGAGCTGTAAGCCTGGGTTCGGTTTCTTCATGTATCGGATCTATCGGCGTAAACAAAATGGCGGCTATGCAGCCGCCATTGCCCATTAATGCAAAACTATTGAAATAGCACTATATACCAATAACAACGCCATAATTACATTAAACGGTCTTCTATACTGTACTAAAACCTTTTGAAATATAACGCCGAATAAGCCCCAACTGCAAGAACTCATTATTCCAACCGCCCCCAAAAAGAGTGAGAAAATAAAGTAACTAAAGTAGGAATTATAATAAGGAAGAAGGAAGGTTGCTACCACGGTTATGCCATAAAGCACGCCCTTTGGATTTATAAATTGGAGTAATACCCCCATTACAAAAAGATTTCGATCCCTGCCTTCATTCCTCTCCCTACCATGATGATTGTCATTATTACTGGTAAGTGTTTTGAAAGCCAGATAAAGCATATATCCTACACCTAAAATGGTCAGTGGAAGCTTTATAACTGGCAGCAGGTTTATAAGCACAAGGTTAAAAAAACTACACAATAAGGCAAGAGCAAAAAATCCTGCTCCTACTCCTAAACAAAACGTCATTGTTTTCTTTAATCCATATTTGTTCCCAAACGACATCGCCATAAAGTTATTGGGGCCTGGGGTAAAGCTATTCACAAAAACAAACAACAAGAATGATAACATAGGCATGTTGATCTCCCCCCCTTCTTTCGTATGTTATAATGTATGAAACGTACAATATAACTTATTGCAATATATTGTACATAACGGACGTTATAATGTAAATTACATAGGGGTGATTTTTATGGAAGAAATCAACATGATATTGGCAAGAAATTTAAAGGCGATTAGGGAGAAGGAAAAACTAAGCTTAGAAAAGGTCTCAGAATTAAGCGGTGTCAGTAAAGCTATGATCGGACAAATTGAACGAGGAGAATCCAGTCCGACACTTTCAACGATTTGGAAAATTGCTAATGGATTAAAGGTCTCCTTTACTTCTTTAATTCATAACCCACAGCCTGATGCCAAAGTGATTTTAAGAAATGAGATGCAGGTCTTATCTGAAGACAATGGAAGGTATAGGGTATTTCCCTCCTTTCCCTTTGAGGAGGAGAGACGTTTTGAAGTTTACTCTATCGAAATGGATAAAGCGGCGAAGTTAAGTTCAGATCCCCATAGAAAGGGTACCGAAGAATTTATTACGGTTTTCGAGGGGGAGGTTACTATTACGGTGAATGATTGCCAATACAAGCTGAACAATGGCGATTCTATTCGATTTAAAGCGGATCGGCCCCACACCTATTATAATTCCGGAGTAACATTAGCTCGTTTAAGTATGACCATTTATTACCCCATGTAAAATGCCTTTAGGAAACATACTGAAATCAGAAAGCACCCTCGAATGAGGGTGCCTTCTTAATGGAATATAGATCCGATTGTCAAGAGATCAGACCCCCGTGGATTCGCTCTACAATCATTAGAATTATAGCCGCGATTCCATCACCTCTCCGGTTACTTCACTCTAAACGTTCGATGTGCATACTTGCGGACGGATACAGCCGAAACCGCCAAATAAGCAAGTGTAACCACGAGAACAAAGCTCGTGAAAATAACGGGCGGCAGCGGAATAAAGACCGCGGCTCCACAGATCCCCGACACAACCATCGTCACGACGAAGTATAGCGGATTTTTCACGTTCAGATCCGTGGAATACGGCTGAAAGATATAGTATAGAAACAAATGATGGTTGGTGAAGAAGACCGCCAGCCCAATAATGCTGAGCCATAGCAGTACGGTATCCCATTGCAGCAGGTCCCCGCCCGACGTGAAGCTTAACAACGTCAGCGCGCCCCCCACCACAGCAGCAATTTGCAGATTCTGCCCAAGCATTTTGCGAAGCCGGATCATGAAATGCTCATAAGCGGCGTCTCGGTAGAAGCTGTAACGGGTTAAGCTGATGTCACAATGATAGAACATTGCTCTGCACGTTGCTTCCCCAACCGCCAAGAAGCTCATCGCAATCGGCAAAATAGAGAACACCATGTTCAGCTCCAACTGCGGGGACTCCGGCAGAATCCGGCTCATGGCCACCATCACGATCGAGCCGATGATACCGACACCGGCCACTATTGCAAGACGCTTGCGGACCGGTCGGCGGACCAGGCTGCGATGTCTAGCGAAGAAAATCGCGTTGAGATAACCATAGCCCTCCTTGCCCTCCACTGGCTCACGCCGCAAGGTTTCCTCTGCATAGTCGCTCTCTTGGGCTTGAACGCTCGTTTTATTGGCATCCGCAATCATGGCACTGACGTTCAAGTACGGGTCATCCCGCTTCGTGGTGGCATCCACTGCCTCCCGGTAATGACGATACCGCATCAGCTGAACGGCTGCCCATGTTCCTACCCCTGCTATCACCAGCACCGTTAACCCATGCATCGGGAGTGGCTGGACTACCGGCAGCTTCTCGAGGAACAACGGCAAATACGCAGCGGCATAGCCTACGATAATGACGGTCCATACAATGGCCATTTGCTTGACCAGCACCATCCCCGTCCTCTCGAATAGCTTCAGATGGAAGTACTCGCACAGCACCCTCCACCCTGTGACGGCAACCGCAAGCATCACCGCCAGCATCACCGTGCCCTGCAGCAGCAGCACGAATACCAGCAGCGCCGGCAGGTAACTGATGAAGAACACGACATAACGGTAGGACAAAGCCGCGTGCATATAATGCTTGGGCGACATTCGCATCAGCTTTACCGCCACATACTTCTCCCGCTTCGGTTCCAGCACATTGGCACTGCTGACTCCAGCAACCAGTAAGCTAATCAGTACAAAGACGTGAACGAACAGCGTGAGCGGATCGTGAGTGCGCGTCCATTCGCTGAACGCCGTCACCGGCCAATAGACAAAAAAGTATAGGTACAGCAGCTTGGACACAAAGCTCCACAAGAACAACACCACGAACACCAGAACACCGGCCGAGCGCTTCAAGTCTGTTCTTGCATAGATGGAACTCTTGACCACCTTGCCAATCAAGGGCAGCCTCTGGAAATAGTAGAAGAATAAATTGATCGCTGACGACGTCCGGATCGCGAGCAACGTACTAAGAACCTTCAACATGGCTCTCGTCCTTCAGCAGCTCGATGATGCTCTGCTCGAACTCCGGACTGCGCAACAGTTCGGGCGATACAGACGACAGCCGACCGTGATTCAGAATCACGAGTTCATCGCAAAGGTCGGATGCCAGCTGCAAAATATGAGTAGAGAAAATAAGGATATGGTTATGCTTCATCTCGCGGAGCAGCTTCTTCATCTCCAGCGCGACGATAACGTCAAAGGATGTGAGCGGTTCATCCAATAGAATGACCGGCGGCTTCGTGATCAAGAACAGCAGCATCTGCAGCTTGTTCTTCATGCCGTGGGAATACCCTTTAATGAGGCGATGCCGCTCTTCCTCCGCCATGCTCATCATGTCGAAATATTGATCAATCGAATGGTCGATCGTCACCTGCTGACGGCGGGTCACCTCGATGAAGAACTTCACGAATTCATAGCCTGTCAGGAATTCCGGCAGGATCGGCAGCGAATAGACGTACCCCACATCCTGCTCACGCAGTTCGCGCGTCTCGCCGTCCGTCACTAACAAGGATTGGCCGCTATCCATCTTCAGTTCGCCGCTAAGGCAATTGAACAGTGTCGTTTTGCCTGCCCCATTCCGTCCCAGCAGTCCGTAGATCTTCCCCTTCTCGAATCGATGCTCCACACCTTGAAGCACCTGCTTCTCGTTGAACTGCTTCGTAATCTTGTCCAGCACCAGTTGTATGGTAATCATTCCTTCCTCAACATAATACAGTAGCTCGCAAGGTCCGTGTTCCTATTTTACTTCTGCTCCTGGTCAATATTTCTATTCATCGAGCCTGGAGACATTCGTAGCTTTATGCATAATTCCGTTCGTATCGATGGCTTCGCTCTTGCCATCATTCCTCCTTCTTCAGTTATTCATATAAACAATTATACTATAGCTTTTAGAGACTTGTATTTATGACACCCGTTTCGGTAATGATCTACACACTATAGCCTCATTGCTATCCAGTTCATCGACTGATATTCAGATGTTGTTTTTTTCGTTTCACTGCAATAAAAACGAAGGTTAAGAGACCGTGAATTGCCAGTATCGTAATCAGACATTGAATGAGAAATTCGATGTCTGGAAGGAAAAGACCAACCGTCCTCCACGAAACACCCATACTATATGTGAATAATGGAATCAGTCCGACAGCGAGTGTGATGGAGAAGACACCCATAGTAACCCATAACTTTTTATTTATCGTGGTTCTACGTTTTAGTCGGAATAAACTAAGAAAAGATACAATCGCCAACAATAATACAACACCAAGTGTAATCCATTGCGTGCTACCGTCTAATTGTGCCAAATCCGGATTCTCTCCGTTCATAATGGCCCGAATTCCCTCCATGATACTTAAATACGAAACAGCTTCTAATTCATGGTATTTATTCGTCAAAAGAACGGCGCCCAAATTTTGTTCGGGTATAAAGAATACCTCCGATCGATATTCAGGCGTTGCACCTGTATGATAAGGATATGTATTGCCCGTTCTTGGGAAGTGCCATCCCAAACCATATCGTTTGCCATGTTCAGGTGCGGTTTGTAATTGTTCTAGACTTTGTTCTGTTAATAATTCTCCGCCGTTTAGCATGAAGTTTATGAATTGGGTAAGGTCACTGGCGGTTGAAGTCATATAACCATAAGGCGCTCCCGATTGATCATACAAGCCATCGCCTTTAACGGGTCTGCCGACCCATGAATGAAAGCCGGGCACAAATCCTTTGTCTATCGCACTTTCGTAATTGGCAGTCGTGTTGTTCATGCCAAGAGGAGAGAAAATATGCGTATCCATATATGCTGCGAAGGACTGATTGGACACCGCTTCAATAATAGCTCCTAAGAGCAAATAATTGGCTGAATTATATTCATATGCCTCACCCGGAACACGGCTTAACTCTACCCCACTCAACTCTGTAACGGCTTGAGTTATACCTTTCTCCTTATCACGACCTCGCTGATCTGTCACTTTCAATCCATCATAAGCGCTTATCCCGCTTGTTTGTTCTAATAGATGACGCACCGTTATCGATTTCATTCCATCTGTTCGATACTTAAACCACGGGATGTAAGCTTCTATCGGTTCATCTAGCTTTACTCTTCCCTCTTCCACTAACATCATGATTGCAAGAGATGTCAAAGGCTTACTTACTGAACCTATAAGAAAAGTCGTGTCTTCCGTTACTGTTGACCCGTCACTCATTGTTCCCCAGCTATCTTGAAAAATGGTCTGGCCATTATGTACGATTGCTAACGAAGCCCCGGGAATTCGATATTCCTCCAGCGCTTCTTTCATAAATGTTTCGATTTGCTGAGCCGTATCTCGATCTTGAGCGGCAACAGAAAGGGAGGGAGCGACGAGTAGGAAGATGAATAAACCGATTACTATTTTTTTCATATGATCACCTTTCGGGTTAGTTTAGTTGTATATACAAGTGAACACATGAGAATTTATACAGAATGGGACTGGCTTAAATAAAGCTCAAGGAGTTCGTCCAAAAATTGATACGCGTGGTCAATATCAAAGTCATCGTCGACAATTTTCTGAAGCGCTAACCCATCGAAGCAAGCCAACAGTATACTGGCAAGCGCAGAAGCATTATGGGAATCGCCTAATATGTGCTGAAGTGGTGTGGAAAGACTTTCTCTCCCATTCTTGAGAATAGACGCTACTTGCTGTTCAAGATGCCCACCTTCGTCTTTGATCCCCAAAGAATAAATTTCATATCTCCAACGATACCAGTCAGGATTGTCCTCCGCTCTGGATTTGATTTCAAGCAAAAGTCCCTCGTGGCTTACAGCATCTTCTGTCCGTCTGTCATATTGCCTGTGGTAATGCTTTTGGACTTCATGTTGTACGGAAAGCAGCAGCTCTTCTTTATTTTTAAAATAATAATGAACAAGTCCCGATGTCATATTGGCTTCGTTTGCGATATCTTTTATCGTAGAGTTAACATATCCTTTTTTCACAAATACTTTGTAAGCCGCCTCGATTAATGCTTTCCTTTTATCCTGTGTGCTCATATAATACCGCCCTTTCTTGGTTGGTTGACCAACAAAATTGTACTAACCTTATAATATAAAGTCAATAAATGCATGTTGTTGGATTTCTTCACATAAGCCTATCTATATGTTTACAATGGTTCCAAGTTTATGGATTTCCTGTATGATGATGTTATGAAAAAAATATTACCGTTCATGGAATGGGGCCTAACACGGATGCGAGCAGTTTCAGCCCGACATTGTGCTGATGGATATCAACATGCCTGTCATGGACGGCGTGGCGGCAACGGCCCTGATCAAGAAGCGATTACCTGATATCAAGATTATTATGCTGACCTCTTATAGAGAAGTGGAGTATGTGCTTGCGGCCTGCGCAATCAGGAGATTGCCGAGGCGCTTTTTCTCAGTGAAGGGACCGTTAAGAATTACATCTCAACGATTTATTCGAAGCTGCATGTCAAGGGAAGGCGAGAAGCTGCCCGCTTAGCCCGAGATTCGGGCATATTGGATCACAAGTAACCATGTCATGACCAAAGCGCACTGTGCTTTATGACTTTTTCAGCCTAAACTCATAACTAACCAAATGTGATAGGAGTTGATGAAAGACATGAAGAAGATAAGGTCCAGCAGCATAGAGAGGCTGCTTCGCTTCCCAATAATCTGGATGCTTGTGGGTGCAGTCGTCATTATTCTTATACAAGGATTACTCTTTGTGCTTACCCAGCGAATAGAAGGGGCTGGCTCCCTACTCTTAACCCTCCTGTTGGGCTTAGTAGCCATCCTGGTATATAAGCTTACTATGAAATACGTGGCTCGGCGGCCCATTCCAGAGCTATCCCGGCAGCATGCTGGGGTGGAAGCTGTCCGAGGCGTCATCACGGGGGCGATGTTTATCGCAGCGTCCACGCTTATTATTGTTATGCTCGGCGGCTACTCCTTTCAATGGGCGGCGGCGGCAGATCCGGGTTCTATTGTCATGGCGTCCATTGAAATCGCGCTGGGCGCAGCGATACTCGAGGAACTGGTGTTTCGTGGATTAATGCTTCAAGCTATACAGAAATTAGGGGGCAGCTGGATTGCACTTGCGGTAACCTCACTTACCTTTGGGGCCTTCCATCTTGGAAATCCAGGAGCAACGCTATGGAGCGCTGTTGCCATCACCCTGGAAGCAGGGGTTCTGCTCGGAGCTGCATTTTTGTGGCGGCGCAATTTGTGGTTTGTCATGGGGCTGCATTTTGCCTGGAATGCACTCGAAAGTTTGCTTGGCATTCCTGTATCCGGACTCCCTGCGGACGGGTTGTTTACTGTGCAGGCACACGGAGCAGCATGGCTCACAGGGGGAGATTTTGGCCTGGAGGGCTCTATTGTCACGGTGATCCTAGGACTTGTGATTGCTATTCCGATGCTGATCGGTGCTGCACGGAAAGCGAAACCAAACTGAATGCGATTCATTGACTTGTAAAGAAAGAAAGAGCGCATGTCTCCGCTCCTTCTTTGGCTTTTGGGAACAGCACTGAGCTGTGCCTTATAGGAAAATGTGGCTGTTCAACAGTTCCTATACTGTCATTGGACTGAGTTCATTAACTCGTAAAAATATTCAGGTTCATGAGTTTTGTTAAGACGATACCAAGCGTCTAATGTTTTTGGAAGAAGAACGTCGAGCGCTTTTAAAACATGAACAGAAAATTCTAATGGAGCTACTCCGGATGCAGTGATCAAATTCCCGTCGGTGACAGCAGATTCCATTTTGTAATAGGCTTCGCCCGTGTAACAATTGCACACCATTTTAAGGTAGGCCAGGTCATTGCTTGTGTGCCAACGTGAATCTAACAACCCTGCTTGAGCAAGTCCTAAGGTAGCGCCGCAAATTGCTCCAACTATGATTCCTTCCCTTAAACACATCCCGGCCATTGTTAATATGGGCGCATGAACCGCTTCTGTCCATGTATTTCCGCCCGGTAAAATCAGAGCATCTGCGCTTTTAATGCTGCACTCATCCACTCTAACGTCAGGCATTATTCTCAATCCGCCCATTGTAGTTACCGGGATCTTATCTATCCCAACCGTGACTATTTTGGCCGGAGCCACACCCCGTCTGAAGTATCTTCCAGAGTTCAGTTCAGCGGCTAAATAACCGATTTCCCAATCGGACATGGTGTCAAAAACATACAGATATACGGTATTATTCATTTCTAATCACTCCTCATCAAGTTCATATTAGATAACAGCAACCCTTCACCTGTAATGAGTGGTTGTCATTATCATAGAACAACTACACTGACAGCTGCTGTCAGTAAAGTTGTAGACTTGATTCATGGCGGTCACTAAGATGAAATGCCGATGGAAGCTGTAACACTCATATGAGCCATGCCCGCAAGCACAAGAAAGACGCTGATCCGCTCAGCGTCTTCCCAGGGCATTTCCCTATTCGACTTAATTCCTGCCTCCATAGCCCTTATATGTGGCATACACTGAATTTGCATATTGATCTGCCAGAATAGGACGGCCATAAGAGTCCGTTGCGCCCGGATACCAGTTATCTCCTCCGTTATAGTGTAGTAAGCCATTGTATATGTTGCCGAATCTAACAATTTTATCATTTAAAATCAATGCACCCAAGTATACCTGATCTTGTTCACTGCTGTGATTATAGGCACGGCCAAATTTTGAGACGAACTGAGATGAATAAGCACTGCGTGTGTTTGGCTCTACCTGCATCAATCCGTCGCCGGCCGATGGACTACCTGGTAAACCTGCTCCAAAACTGCTTTCCTTTTTGATAACCGCACTTAGCAATAAAGCAAAATCCCCGCCTTTACCGTAAGCATTATCCGCATTCATGACATAGGTCCATATATGACTCGGCACCTCGGCAGGCTTTGTTACTCCAGGAGATGGTGAGCCCGTATAAATCTTAACCGATGACATTTTATCATTAGCCGCATTGCCGACCCAGGAGGTATCCGAGGTAAAGGTCCACTTTGTTCCTCCAAAATGATCATTCTCATATACTTCAACCGTCCAACCGCTAGGAACCCTAAGAGAGGACATCCAGTCATTCGGAATTCCATGTGCGTTCAACTGGGACAATGTATAATTACCTACTCCAAGGGTTACTGCTGTTCCACCATAGTTTATATCTGCATAGAATGTCACGCCGTTTGTTGCTGGTGGCGTGGTTGGAGGTGTAGTTCCACCACCGCCTCTCTGCCATAAAGCAGGAACATTGGACGGTTCCCAACCTACAAGGGAAGTATGTGCCTGAAGACAGGTATACGTGCTTCCGTTATACGTTACCGTATCATTTACTGCATAGGCAGTATTAGGAGCCCATGCTCCTCTAGCGGCTGCATCTGCCGGCAAGGCCGGGTAAAATGCGGATACGATGAATGCAAAGACCAGCATAAGTGAGAGGGCTTTAAAAGAAAACTTTTTATTAGTCATTTTAAAACCTCCATAGATTATAGTTGTGCTATACCAGCTTTCGTTAAGCCGGTATACATATAAACCTTCTAAACAAAATCCGGGTATTCTTCAGGAAGTATATAATCACTGACTTATCCTAGTAGCTAATCAGTTTATTATTACGTTTGATCGTAGGCGTTCGTATGACCGCGACTTTCCATTCATCTATTCATAATGAGTCCCTCCCCCATCTATAAATTAATTTATAGTATTCGTTAAGATATACCGCTTCTCCTTCTCAATATTTTCCAATATAATAATTTTTTCCTACAATTGTACGGTTCTCTGCAATATATCTAAGTACAAAGCTTGACCGCTAAATCTACATCAGTAGATAAAGAAGAAGCCACTCCTCTAATGGAATGGCTTTCACTATTCTGAGTATCTTGCCCCTACGGTCAATTGAACTCTGCTATGATACGATGCAATATATTTTTGCTATCTTCGTCCTACGGTTTGACCACAAAGTTTAAATTAATATTTAGGGTGAGTATAACCATACCATGTTCCATCTTCACTTAAAGAGTCTGGTCCACCTCCCCATTATTTGTTATGATATTTCTTTGAAAACATATGATGGAGGGATGCCTTATCATGAAAATCAATGTGCTTGATAAAGGATATGTCAGACTCGTAGACCATATGGGTGGGGATCTGTCCGTTGTAAATAGTGCAAGGGTTTCCTACGCAAAAGAATCAAAGGAACTTACACCTAACGATGTTAAGCTTATCAAGTTTTTAGCAAGGGAAGATCACATGTCCCCATTCCGTCATGCTACTATTCAATTTGAAGTTTACGCCCCCCTTATGGTAGCTCGGCAACATTGGAAGTACGTAGTGGGAAGTGACCACACAATGGATGCTTGGAATGAAGCTTCTAGAAGATACATAACGATTGATGTAGAGAATTATGTTCCTAACCCAACTGATTGGCGAAGTAAGCCTGAGAACTCCAAGCAAGGAAGCGGAGAGCCTGTAACTAATACAATCGGTCTTGAAGCCACACAAAGATTACTTCGGCAGATTGAACAAGGGCTAAAGGATTATGAATGGGCTCTAGAAAACAATATCGCTCCTGAACAAGCACGTCTGCTTATCCCTTCGGCGTATGGAATGTACACAGCGTATTATTGGACAGCCTCACTTCAATCTGTTTGTCACTTCCTCAATCAAAGGCTTGCCCATGACTCACAATATGAAATTCAACAATATGCTGCGGCAGTTTATGAGTTGGTAAAACCGTTATTCCCCGTTTCGCTAGAAGAATTGATCAAATAATTGTGTCCCTCTCTGTTCTGATAAAGATTATAACTATGTATGCTGGCGCCATCCAACCAAATGAAGCGTCAAGGACATTGAACTGTTCTTTGACGCTTCTTTTAGCGATGAGTTTGTGCTTACTTATGATACAGCTCTACTATTCTGTCCATACGGATCGCCTTCATTTTACGCCTCGTCCCCTAACGCAAAATCAACGGCAGCCTCGGCATGAAGTCTTGTTGTATCATAAATCGGGATATTGCAGTCTTCTTGCGAAATGAGCATTGTGATTTCCGTACATCCGAGAATAACCGCTTCCGCTCCCTTACGGATAAGACTGTCAATTATCTCTAAATATTTATTCTTTGAATGTTCATTTATAATGCCAAGACAAAGTTCATGATAAATGATATCGTGAATGACCACTCTATCTGCTTCATCCGGAACCATAACTTCAAGTCCAAACCGGTTGATAAGCCTACCCTTATAAAATTCTTCCTCCATAGTAAAGGCGGTCCCTAACAAAGCCACCTTTTTTATTTTATCGCTAATAATTTTATTTGCTGTTGCATCTGCAATATGAAGTAAAGGAATCGATACCGAGTTCATCACTTCCAACGCCATCTTGTGCATCGTATTCGTGCATATGACGATGACATCTGCTCCACCTGCTTCAAGTTTTTGTGCCGATTCAATCATGATCTTCGTTGCCGCTGTCCAATTTGCTTGATGCTGGAGATCCTTGACTTCTTGAAAATCTACGGAATACATCAAACTTTTTGCAGAGTGGTGTCCACCTTTCCTTTCTTTTACCCTTTCATTAATGATTTGGTAATAGAGTAAAGATGATTCCCAACTCATCCCACCTATAAGTCCAATTGTTTTCATTACCTTCTCACATCCCAACCTTTTATCTTATTTTGGCATAAGTATTTCTAGTTTGCATTAGGATGGATCAACCTTGCCGTCACTTATGATACGGCTCACCTCGTTGTCTGTAACGGCAAGTTTTAGGCCATCCTGCAAAGGATGGCCTCTCAGTTCTCAGTATAGTACAAACCCATAAATGTCCAGGTTCACTTTGGTTGACGCTGGAGCTTCCCTCTTTCATAAAAATAGTTTGCCGCTTCATACGCTTCTTGTTCGAGGCTCATAACGGCCGTGACCTTGATGTGATTGGTCTGCTCGTCTAGCGTGGCACTGCTGAAGGAAACATTCGGCATCCTGAGCGTACTCTTAATAGAATCACTATACGAAAGACCTTGGTCACTCCATCGGTAAATGGTTACATCCGGCCAGCTCATGTGCAACCCAGGGAATTGATTTATGAGCTCTTCGACTCCATCGCCATCCAAATCAGAGACCCTTGGGTAACCCCAATCTTCGAATCCGAACCATTCTCCTTGCATGCCATCGTAATAATAATAAGCCATTCGACCTGGTCCATTGGCAGCCAATTCAACGGCTCCATGCACAATAGACTGTACCCCTTGCTCTTTCTGCTTATAATCCAGCCTAAACAACGCCTGCTGTTGTTCAGCAGTTTCGTGTTCAATACTGGACGAAAAACAGTCTGGATACCTGTAATTCTCGTTCTTGTGGGTTAGAAGCACGACTCTTTCGTAATCGAATCCGCATAAATCATCTTCCGGCACTTTATACACGTCCAGCACGACGGGATCCCCATTGATCGAACCGAACGGAACGGTTCGGGTCTTTACCCATCCTTCCCCAATCTTCGAATTGACAAGTGCGGTCAATTCTACTGGCTTGAACTGGAGTTCGATAGACTCGGGAAATGCGTATCCTACAGTTCGATCTGCCATCACATGATCAGTCTCTTGCTCGGAACCGGCCTTCTCATCTTCCTCAACGATACCGGATTCGTTCTCCTCGCCCGCCATGGGAACGACAAACTCCTTCAAGGAAGACGATGTAGCTTGTTTGTCACTTCCGCACGCGGTAAACAACAACCCTACAACCAAACAGGTTGCTGTGATCAGGAGGCTGCGCAGCTTCGCCTTTGTTCTCACAATGTCCCCCCTTTTACATTCTCTACTAGATCAAACGTGACATACAGGGAAAAGTTGCATCCTAAAAGCGTTGTCATTAAACTGTTCGTTAGTTTAAAACCGGTTCAAGCAATTTTGGTCATATATCATATTCGTGACCTAGAGTGAAGCCCCCTTTTCCACGGGGGCTTCATGTTCTTTTTTAGGAGGTATGCTTGATGAGAATCATCAAGAGCGAACAGGACATTGTCCAGAGGATACACTTATTTATTATTTGCTAACGGGATCAATTACCCTATGTAAAGATTCGCTCTTAACAAACACAGAGGGAACTAGAATTTCAATATCACCTCCAACTATACGTTGCAATTTTGATTTAACATAATTCATAACCTTCTTTCCGTGCCTGTACCTGATTTTATTACTGTTATATAGCTGATTTGCATCTATTGCGATTCTTCCGGGGTTAATATTATTCGGACCTAGACTTCTTATATCGATTCTAGTCCTTGAATTAATAAATTTCTCCAATGACTTACTCTCAACCTCACTGGTTGCTTCATCTAACATTCTATGCGCTTGCTCTTTAGTAACTTGTGGAAAATAAAATTTATATGCTCCGCAATCAAAAAATGAGATTCCACATCCGTACCTTCAGTAATAAAGCATGCCATACCAGTATTTTCAATTCTGGTTCTATAATCTTGTATTTCATCTTCGTTTAAGTAATCTCTATCCCTATGGAGGATGACTTTGGTTAATGGGGCATGTTTTCTTATAAATGCATTTAATACAAGAGCAATATCTACTTTTGCACAGCCTTCATAAGACCATATATCAACTTCATCAATATTATAACCTGAAGAAATTAACAAGGCTCTTATACCCTTTATATCTGAATCTTCTGTAAGTAATACATACTTGATACTATCCCTTAGAAGTCTCTCCCCCCTATCTAATGCACCAATATCTGTTAGAACGCGAACAATATCATAATCATCCTCAATCTTTATCTTCCCGTTTTGAACCCAGTGCAATTTACTACTTTCTAGTAGCTCGTCAATTAAATGTCGAGAGTGAGTTGATAATAGAATTTGCAAATCCCGCTCCTCAGTAAGTTGTCGTAATACTGCAGCAAGTTTCCTTTGGTTATTTGGGTGTAAATGGGAATCAGGTTCATCTAAGATAAGCATTTTAGGTCTATACAAATTCACATAGCTCAATATTTGTATTGCTTGTAATACTCCCGTTCCCGCTGAATCGATTGGAAGTTCTACTTGGTTGACACTAATATTTGCGTTAATATGTTCATCCCTATCAGGGACAAAATTAACATCTAAATCAAGGTACGGAAAAACCATTTTGAGATCGTTTACGAATCTACCCCAATTATCACCATTTTGCTTAAGCAACCACAGGATATTTCTAAAAACGTTATTCGCATCCCCTCGTGCAGCAGCCTTCCTAACAATTCCCGGAGTTTTATATTCCTCGACAGCTGGTATGCCAGCTAATCCGGGTACAAATATACTATATGGTTCGTTGATGCTTTGTAATCTTTCCCCTAAATTTCTCCCTGATATTCTAACAGTTAAGTTTTTATTTCTACCCTTTCCAACAAGAACACTAGTTTCAGCACCGCTTTCGGCTTCAATAAATTGAACACTTATCCCTTCACCTCGTGGTTCTCTAAGAATTCCACCTGGGGCAAGTGCATAAACGTCCCTTAATGGAGTATAAACAAGTTGGTTAGGTGCAACCGAGGTATTTAATGCTTCTTCAATCCATCTTGTATTTGGCTCAAGCGTGGTTGTCTGAACTGCCGATATTGCAAATTGTATTGCCTGAAGTATGCTACTTTTCCCTGCGTTGTTTGATCCTACAAATAAGTTCATTCTCCCTAACTCAATATCAATATTATCTAAATGCTTAAACCGATCTACAACGATTTTCTTTATCATATTTACCCTTCCTTCATAGTATTCTCTTATTAGGTGGATACTGCGGCCGCGTTGGAATAATTATAGACTTTAATGAATAACCTAAATAATTTCTACTTTATTAGTACTTTGGTTCAATTTCTATAACAACCTACAAAATTAGCCCTACTTGTGATACGGCTCACCGTATCGGTTTTTAGGGTAAACTAAACTCCGCTACACACCTCAAAAGCAAAGGGACCTGGATCATCTCCTAGGCCCCTCATGCTTTTAACTTGACAAAGCTTCAGCTTGCAGAATTTGCTTGCTCAAACTAGCTATTTCTGCTTCTCTATCCCACATTACACTTGAACGTCCTGCTATTATCATTTCTGATTTAAGCAGTACCTCTTCCTTGTTGTACATATACCTAAATTGTAGCGGCTCACCTGTTTCTTCATCTTTGCAGTACATGTCAACGATAATCCTTTGATCTCGTTTGTATAGGGAAATCTCATCGTAATTTGCTTCGCTAATATTGTTTGCCAACACAAAAGGAGGAATCCCCTTATTGGCAAGAACATGTGCTAACTTTACTTTTAATTCCTGCACACTAAGCAATTGTTACCCTCCTTTCGGTTAATAAACTCATTCTAAAGTCTTTCCGCTAAATAAGCCACATATTTTTCAGCCAATGGTCTTGCTTGCTTGAAGTCGGCAATAGACCATTGTTTTCTTGGATACCCAATCGCCTTCAGCAATTGTTCGTTAATTATTTTGACGCAGAGGCCATCTAAGGCCAATTGTGTATCACGATAGTAACCCAATTTTTTAGCAATATCATCAGCTTTCCTTTTGGGGTTTAGACCCTTTGCAGTTAATATTTCCGCAATTCCATTTTCAATGTATGTTTTTAATTCTTGTCGACGCTCTTTCAATTCAAGATCGGGTCTTTTCGATTTCGCAATATCTTCAAACGTAGACCCTTCAATAAGTTTTATCATCTCGTCTGTAACCGGAATACCCTTTGACCTTAATGTTTCTAATGCTTCTTCGGTCTTGTTTCTGCTCTGGCGAATTGCCTCTTCGTACGCTTCCAATATGGTTTCATCACCAACAAATGTCTTCAGTTCTTCTCTATAGGTTTCTGATTGTCTAGCTTCCCCTACATCGGGCTCTGATCCACCATTACCGTCAGAGGAGCCTTCACCTTCGTTCTCTTCGAACAACTGCTCTAACCGATCGATGATCTCAGCCTTTTGTTGTTCTTTGCTGTAGTACTCCCACAGTTCCTCAAGTCCAAGTGCGTTGTGGTATACGAGATGTGCAACATTATCTATTGCCGCGTCTTTTGCGTCCGGAATTGAACGTAGTGCTCTTCCTGCAAATTGTGCGTATGCCGATAAGCTCTTAAATGGCCGGAATATCGCGGCAATAGAGATGTAGGGATGGTCGTATCCTTCACCAAGCATTCCGACATTTACAATTACATGCGTTCGATCATTGTGAAAGTCCACCCTTTCCCGATCTTGTTCAGAAGGTTCCATGTCACTGTGTATAATTGATGCAGGACATTCTGCCGCTTCGTATAGCTGTTTAATCTCCCTTGCATGTTCAATGGAACAAGCAACAGCAATGATTTTATGAGGTACTCCTGTTGCTTCTCTTTTCTCAGTCATGATTTGGAGGCTTCTTTTTACAACAGCTTCACTGCACTGTGTTGAGTAGGCTACCGTTCGTTCCACCCAGTCGCTGTCTTTTAGTTTCAATACTTCCTCCAATAATACGTCTTCCTGAAATCCTTGTACCTTGAAGGTTAACTGATCTGGTATATACTCTTTTTTTACAAGCTGCTTCACGTAGCCTTTTATCATCGCCCGACTGAGCGGATATGAATAAATATCCTCAGCATAGATTTCCTTTTTGTCCGATCTAAAAGGAGTACCCGTTATTTTAACAATCTTTGCCGAATTGAAATACTCTTCCATCTCTACCCATGATGCTGCTGGAGAATGATGTGCTTCGTCGATAATAATCATATCGAAAAACTCCCGTGGAACCTTTTGCAATAATGAACTTGCATTGTGGGATTGAAGTCGATGAATATTGGTGATCACAATTTTTGCTTGTTCCAGCGTTCTTGGATCACCTTCGTATTCAATGACTTCCGGTAAGTTGGTTGGAATATTAATGACTTTTCGATTCCACCAGAAGTTATGTTCGTATCTAGGGTCAAGGCTATCAGTAACAGTATTACGAATTGTCCGATTTGGAGTAACAATTAGCACCCTGTGCTTGGCTATACCGTAAGGCAGAATGGCCATTAAGCCCGTTTTACCAACCCCTGTTGGCAAAGTAACTAATGCTGGTTTATGTTCAACTGGAGATTCAAAATATTCTTTCACCCTTAAATATCCTTGTACTTGTGGTTCACGAAGGTTAGGATTCCCCTCAATGTGAGCAAATGTTTTTTGAAAGTACATATTAATCCTCCGGCTATTCTCGAGAGTAATTTATTTTAATCACAGGACGATACCCCAGTAAACGAACCTCTTTTTTCCACTGATCTAACTTGTTCTTTAATATTAGTAAGTTTAATTGGTTTATATCAGGTTTACCATTTAGTAAAGGCAGTTCCTTTCTTTCAAGTACAAGCCACAAATATACATTCTCAATAACAATATCTTTGACTATCTCTCCTCTGTGGTATGCTCTTATGGCCTCCAGAGACTGATCAACCGCGTAACATAATTTACTAGATGTACTCCCGAATTTAACAGCGAACATCTCATTACTTCTATAAATATCCATAACCTCAACCTTATGCTTACCTATCGCTTGAAGATCGCGGTCAAAGTTAGCATAACTCTTATCTTGTTCTACCAACCAATCATTGTAATATCTTTCTTTATAATATTTTTGTTTTATCTTTTTACGGATCTCATCAGGCTTAAGTCCTTTATAGTTACTGTCTTGCCGCTCCTCTTGGAATTTCTTCTCTACAAATTGTTCATGTAATTTCTTACTATAATTAAACTTCTCTTCGTATTCCACAGGGATTTCACTAATGGAGTCATTCAAATACTGCAAGTAGTCTTCATTATAAACATACCAAGACCCATCTGAGAGAAGAGAATTTGAATTATCATTCGTATAGAAAATCAAGTTCTCAATAGAAGTTGTATATTCGCTTTTTCCATCTACCCATACAACTACATTAATATCTAATAGGTCATTCCGCTCATTCAACTTAAATTCCTCGATAAAAGATTTTACTGTTGCATAGTTTATCCCATCGTACTTTTTCCTTTTTTCTCTGTACTTTAATTCATATTCATGATTATCACTGAAAACTATACGTGTAGCGTGTATCTGATATTCAGAAAAATCTATCATCATCGGATCGGTTTCAATATCGTTTTTCATTAACTCCTTTAGCTTATTAATCTCGACCTCGTCTTTCACCAATTTGAAATACGGTATTTTGACTATTTCCTGATTGTAAGTGATGGTATTCTCTATATAATTCACTATATCAGCTATATTTTCTAAGTTTTCTTTTTTTGTGGTTAATCTAATAGAGTTTCCTATCTCAAGTGTATTGGAGAATAGATTAAAGTCTTCTGGCAATAATATTTTTGCTTTCAACTTTGTTAAAGCTTCTCCACTACCTAAATCAAGATTCTCATAATCCAAGTAGGTATTTACCGTCCTGTTCCTCTTTGAATTAGGATTGGTTATAGCAAGAGTTCTTACGTTTAAATAATTTAATCGTCTAGCAAAATTAAATGCCCACTCTTTATCGGAGAACTGGTCTATTTTGTAGTATGAATGACCAAATGTTATGGCATATAGTAAATTCCCCACCTCAATTAATACAATAGCTTTAGGCGCTCTATCTATGGTGACTTCCTGAGTACCAAAAGCACTAAGTATCCAATTCCAGGTTAATGTCTTCGGATCTGTGCCCCTTCCAATATAAAGAGTCATAATATAACTAACTTCCTCTAACTCTTCCTTGTTAGTAGAATTTAAATGTTTGCGGTTGAGTTCCTTCTTTCCTTTTACCACATACTCTTTATCTAAATAGGCTTTTAAGACCTCATGTCTATCACGTATAATCTTGTATACATTAACAACCGCCATATATTCGACCCCCGTCATAAAAATATGGTTAGCTAATATTCTTATTTGTCCTTTTCGACAATTGGTTCAATTTTCCTGCAAAAAATCCCCTCTATGTACTATTAATTCATTGTGGTAAACTGAATAGATCAATTCGAACGGCCTATTTAGTAGTTAGTTTTAAACATTCAATCGACGTTAAATTTATTATGGAGTTCTCAATATGAAATTTTTAGTTTTTGTTATTGGTGAAAGAGTAGACAAATTTTATCTTGAAGCCATTAAGGAATACGAAAAACGGTTAACTCAATACTGTACCATTAAACTGATTTATCTAAAAAGGGAAGATCAGCTTGAAAAGAAACTCAGCGATAGTAGTTATAAGATACTTGTTGCCAGCACCAAGCAATCGCTGTCGTCGGAAGAGCTTGCAGAGAAGATCGGTAAGTTAGGAGTTTCGGGGACATCGGATATCTCCATTATTATCGGCAAAGAAACCGCACCATACGATGAGAAGCTGATGCTGAGTCAAATGGACATGGACAAAGGATTGCAAACAACCATATTGATTGAGCAACTTTATCGAGCATTCCGTATTATCCACAATCATCCCTACCATAAATAATAATCAATTAATGCTATTGGGAGTGTTTAATCAGAATTGCTTTGATTTTACCGATACACCATCGAATTTAGCATTGTTCCGATAATTCCGGTCCTTGAAGGGCTCCTAAATATAGGATAAGCAAACTCCATTCCTCTGTGTCTGTTCTATATATTCTCTAAACCAAAGCCCAGCTGCTTCATTTGGCGAATCTGCGTCCCGTCCTTGTAGATCAAGTCATCTTCACGATGGTCGTCATATTTCCGCCCGTTCCCATTTCGTAGACGGTTCCTGCATTGCTCATATACAGCTTCCCGTTGTACGCAGCTACACTGTCGAATCGAATATCCGCATATTCAGCAACCATATCA
This sequence comes from Paenibacillus sp. FSL M8-0334, assembly GCF_038000405.1. Lineage (NCBI taxonomy): Bacteria > Bacillati > Bacillota > Bacilli > Caryophanales > Paenibacillaceae > Paenibacillus > Paenibacillus sp. FSL M8-0334. The sequence continues at coordinate 2,401,511 of NZ_JBBOCH010000001.1, read as the reverse complement.
CTTTCACAGGAAACAGTTGCAGATTGTACATCTAGCTCCGGCCAAACACATACAGACTGTCCGCTGTTGCATGCGCGGCGGCGACAGGAGCATAGCCGTAGTAGTCGGACAAATCCAAAGCGTTGTAGCTTGTACTACTGGCGATCCGCTCGACCTGTGATTGAGTCAGCTTGCCTTCATAGACATGGAATTCATGACTGCCTGTAACGCCATGACGCTCTCCGCATCAGAAAAAGCAATAAAGTCCACAAAACGGGATTCTTCGTGGTCAAGGTCATAGGCCGCTACGCTGACGCTGCCTGTGATGTCATAGATGAATGTCTTTGAAGATATTTTTGCAACCAGATACAGCTTGTTTCTGGCCGGATTGTAAGCCAGCTTCAGAGGTGTCAGGTTTTTGTAGTCATAGTGTTTCGCATTCCCAGCTGCATCCTTGTAATCCCAATTGAAGTCCTGATTTATCGTCTTGAATGTCTCTACTGTGCCGTTAGAGCTATTGAATTTTCGTATATTCATCTTCTAACTGTGAGGAAGTAGACATTGTTGCTCTTATCTACGACCAAGCTGTCAATCTCTTTGATTCTCGCTGTCCGCACAGGGCCATCCACATCACCAGCCCCTGAACCACCAACCAGTGTTTCCACCGTAAACTTTGCGGATGGTGTGGATTCAGATGGTTGATCTACAGGTGTAGATGGTGCAGATGAGTCCGGTGTAGTTTTAGCTGGTGTGGATGGAGTTGGTGTGGGACTCGTCGTTGTCTGCCCGCCGCCAATCTCTTGTTGTCATTGCCATATTGATAGGCACGCCAAAGCATAACCGTTGCTTCTGCACCGGTGATTGTCGCCTGCGGACGAAACGTCTCGTCCTGAAAATCCCTTTCTATTTTACCACTATTTATGATACGGCTCCCCCCGATTTATCTTCACCGCCCGATAAATCTGCTCCACCAGCACCAGGCGCATAAGCTGGTGCGGGAGGGTCATGCGCCCGAAGCTCAGCTTCTGCTGGGCGCGGCGCAGCACGGCATCGGAGAGGCCGTTGCTGCCGCCGATGACGAACACGACATGGCTCGTGCCGTAGGTCGCGAGCTTGTCCAGTTCGGCGGCGAGCTCCTCGGAGCTCCACAGCTTGCCGTCGATGGCGAGGGCGATCACATGCGCCTCGCTCTTGATCAGGGCGAGCAGCCGCTCGCCCTCGCGTTCCTTCACCTGCCGGACCTCGGCTTCGCTCATATTCTCCGGCGCCTTCTCGTCCGGCACCTCCAGCATCTCGAATTTCACATAAGGGCCGAGCCGTTTGGCATATTCCGCAATGCCCTGCACTAGATACTTCTCCTTCAACTTTCCGACACCTACAATCTGTATGAACACGGCTGCCGCCCCCTCGTTTCTGCTTCAATAACTATCCAACGTATCTAAATCACATCACCGATCATATCCGGCTTGCCCGAGATCGTACGCTGTAATTGTTCAATGCTATTTGCTATTTGCTTCATCTGATCCACAGGCTGACGCCTCTGGCCCTTGGGTTTGCATTAGTTTTTCAGTCTTTCAGTTTTTCAGTTATTTCAGTCCTTTAATCTCTAACCCTCAGCCTTTGCCATGGGCCCTTCAGCCTCTACGCTCCCACTGCTCCCTGAGCAGCGCATACATATTCAAATCCTGGTACCGGTCACGGAACAGTGCATACTGCTTCAGCAGCCCTTCCAGCTCGAACCCGAGCCTCAGCAGAAGCCCTGCGGACGCCTCATTCTCCGGATACACCAACGCTCCGATCCGGTTCAGGCCCATCGCCTCAAACGCATACTGGATCGCTGCCGTCAGCGCTTCCTTGGCAAGCCCTTGTCCGTGGTAGACCGAGTCCAGCTCATACCCGATCTCTGCCCGGTTATAATGGGGCACCCAGGCGTGGAACCCGGCTGTTCCGATCAGTTGCCCGTTTTCTTTGAGCTCCAGCCCCCAGCGGATGCCGCGAAGCTCCTCGAACAGCAGCCGGTGACGCTCTATCATTTCCTCTGCCTCGATGATCTCGCTCATCGGATACCGCCCGTAATATTTCATCAGCTCTTCCGATGCGAACAGGCGGAACAACGCCTCTGCATCTCCTGAAGTCAGCTCCCGCAAACGCAGTCTGGCCGTTTCCAGCACCGGAAACTCCAGCAGCAGTCCTTCATGAACCGTAGACATCCCGAGCCCTCCCCTTTATGGTTTCTCCTATGCAGTCTGCATCGCATATACCGCAACACCACACCTGCACACCGCTTCTTCTATTGAGTGTACGTAGGCCGCCCAACATTATGTATATATCCCATCCTGTGTTCTCCAGACGAATCCTGAACTCTAACGCCCCATACTGCTCACATCACCACGAGACAACATCTATAGCTCCATTCTACCATCCACAATCTGGATGTTACACACCTTGCGATCCGGCAGGGCATAACGCCCACTTCTTCATTCTTAGCACAAAAGAACACATCTGAGTACTTCCAGTCCCGCCGCATCCTCTCAGATCCATCTACCCACCCACAAGTGCAAAAAAAAGCGTGATCTCTCACGCTTTCCCAGGCTCTATCTATGCTATTGAGGCCGCATTGGCGCGATGCCTCTACACAACTAAAAATTCCGCATGCTTCTCGCACTCCGCACACTTCACCGGTGGGTCCCAGTCCGAAAACTCTGTCTCCTTCAGATCCACAATATCCGGGGCGTCCTCGTATTCGTCCACAAAATTCTCGATGGCAATCTCCACATGTTCCTTGCATACGACGTACATGAATTAAGCATCCTTTCTATCTTTCGCATCGTGTTGGGTAATGTCTATTATAGCCACTCTTCTGTTCTACCACACTCGGTGGAAAAAGGAAATGCCTTTAACAGAAAAGGAGCGCCTGATGCGCCCCTTTCCGTACCGCGTCTATTCGATAACCTTTTTCATGATTTATCTATTTCTCTAAGTTAACCTATTATTTATTACACCGATCAGTCCGATCAGCTCATCGCCGGTAGCGGATTACACAGCCGAGAACAATTCGAGGCTCCTCGGGTTAATCCTCCTTCTTCTCCTCCAGCTTCACCTTGAGCGACTGCAGCACCCCTTCACGATAAAAGGTAACAGTCATACTGCTGCCGACCTTCGTCTCGCGATACAGATGCTTGCGCAGCTCCAGCGTGGTATTGATCGGCTTGCCGTCCAGCTTCACGATGACATCGTTCAGCTTAAGCCCCGCTTCCTTGGCAGGTCCAAGCGCATCCAGAATGACAACGCCCTCGGTCACACCCTTCGGCAGCTTCAGGTTCTCTCGCTCCTTCTTGCTCAGCGGAGCATACGGATTGCCCAGATCTACCGTATATACGCCGAGATATGGACGGGCGATGTAGCCTTTCAGCATCAGCTCCGTCACCACCTCCGTAATGTCATTGACCGGAATGGCGAACCCGAGCCCTTCCACGCCGGTATCGGCAATCTTCATCGTGTTGATGCCAATCACACGGCCATTAAGATCGACCAGAGCGCCGCCGCTGTTCCCTTCATTAATCGCCGCATCCGTCTGGATAACCGTAGCTTCCCAGTCGTAAATGCCGTCCTGATTCAGCGACACCGGGATCACGCGATTCGTATAACTCACCACGCCTGAGGTCAGCGTACCGCCAAGCCCCAGCGGGTTCCCGATCGCAATGACCGTCTCACCGAGTCTGACCTTAGAGGAATCCCCGAACTCGGCGATCTCGTCAATGCCCTTCGCATCGATGGATAATACGGCGATGTCGCTGACCCGATCCGTGCCGACCAGCGTCGCCGGCTTGATCTCGCCGTTCACCGTCACCACTTCATACGTGTCCGCGCCTTCCACCACATGGTTATTCGTTATAATATACGCCTTGCCCTCCAGCTTCTTGAAGATCACACCCGAACCGAGCGCATCTTCCTCAGACAAGCCGAACTCTTCTCCAAAATCAAAATCCTCGCCAAAATCAAATCCTTCCGGCAGTTCAAATTCCTCCGGCAGCAGTGTTGATGAATCCTCTTCTTCCACCGGCGGCCTGTTCTTATGTGTCAATACACTGACGACAGCCGGGCGCACCTTCGCAGCGGCATTGGCAAGCCGCTCGTACGGGTCTCCCTCGAACTGCGCTACCTGTTGTCCCCCATTCACATAGGTTACAGCAGGCTTATCGGCCGGACTTCCGGAGATCAAGCTGAACAACATGACGGCAATCAACGCACTACATACCGAGCTGATCGCCGATATTTGAAATGTAGTCAGCCCCCTCCGGCGACGGCTGGATCTCCATTTCACTCGCTCGGATCGGTCCTCGCTGGCATTTTTGCTTCGTCTGGATACTTTTGTAGAATAAAAATCGTCGTCAAACAATCCCATTGCGATCCCTCTCTCCCTCGTTGTTTAACGCAAGACATTTCCAGCTGTAGACATTCTGCCTGAACGACAACGTCCGAACGTACTTGCCTTAAAACAACCTGCCATCAAACCGTGTCCAAGCTATCTATGATCGCCTGACATTCAGTTGCTTATCTCTATATAGTATTTAACTGATGATATCCCCGAAAAGTTGCATCCTTATCGTACTCTTTCACGAAATGCTTGTGCGAAAAACCGAAACAGCCGACAAACCAATGATTGCTAATTATATACATAAAAGGTATGTGTTCCCGCACCACTGTTAAAAAAGTACCCTGTACTCTTTATTACCACAAACAGGGTGTGCGAAGCATGGCATATCCGTTTATACAACAAGAAATGCTGAATTTATAGCGGCCTCATTCCATCTGCCATTATCTCCTATTGTAACATACGAGCGAAGCTTCATGTCAGCGTATCTTTAGAACCAAAATAAGGGTAGGCCCCTCATCAATTCGCCCCGGACAAGCCTTCTAATCTCTTCTAACAACCGTTATCCCCTGATGCGCATACCTATTCATACGTGCTAAAAAGCCCTCGGGTTTCATATTTGGCCGATCTTCCTAAATCCCGCACTCATGTTCTTGTTCCCCGCAGGGAATGCTAAAGAACACGCGATTGTTCGCAATCATATAAAGGAGGGTTGAACTTCGATGGCTAGAAGATCCCGCAGACACAGATCTCCGGAAATGCAGCAATTCATGAACCAGGTGATGAAACAGGAAGGCTTTCATGTCGATCCGAGCGCACAGAAGGAAGTGAAATACGAAGTAGCCGATTCGTTGGGAATACCTCTGAAGCCTGCGGGCAACAGAGACCTTACAACCGAGCAAGCCGGCAAAATCGGCGGCAGGATCGGCGGCCCGATGGTCAGAGAGATGATCAGACGGGCCCAGGATGAACTGAGCAAATCTTAACCAACCGCTGTCCCCGCTATCAGCTGTCCCACATAACCAAGGCTGCGTTCTCTCTTATTCGATGAAGAAGCAGCCTTGTTCCCGGTTCTATTCTATGATTGGAATGATAGCTTTCATGCATGAAATCTTGCACCAGCTTCAAGAAACGGCCCTTCTACTCGCCTACCTTATCCCAAGGCGTCGGGCGGTCATAATACGTATCACACAGCTTGAACTCACTCTCTTTGAAAAAACAGCCCGCGTCTTCCATTGTGTCGCGCACCGTCATTTTGGCTAAATCCATCATATTGTGATCGAGACTGAGGTGGGCCAGATAAGCCCGCTTCGTATCCCCGGTCAGCAGCTCGCTTAACGCTTCGCCTGCCGAATTGTTGGACAGATGGCCCATATCGCCAAGAATACGGCGCTTGGTGTTCCACGGATAACGTCCCATACGCAGCATCTCGATATCATGATTCGCCTCCAGCACCAGCACGTCAGAGCCGTCCAGCGCCTTCTTCACCTTATCACTGACATAGCCCAGATCTGTCGCAACGCCCAGCTTCTCATCCCCATCATAGAAACAGTAGCCGACCGGCGCTGCAGCGTCATGGGAAATCTCGAAGGGCTCTACCCGCAGACTGCCAAAATCCTTCACCTCATGGCTTTCCAGCACAATCCGGTTCTCCTCCGCAATCGCGCCAATCGACTTCTCCATGGCCTCCCATGTCTTCTCATTGGCATAGATCGGCAAGTTGTACTTGCGCGCCACTGCGCCAAGGCCGCGAATATGATCGGAATGCTCATGCGTGACCAGAATGCCGTCGATTTCTTCCCCCATGACTTCCCGTTCCTTCAGCAGCTCATTGATCCGCCGTGCGCTAAGGCCGGCATCAATCAGCAGCGTCGTATCCTCGTTGCGGACAATCGTTGCATTGCCCGTCGAGCCGCTCGACAGCACGGAAAATGAAATCCCCATAAGTCTGTTTACTCCTTTGTATCGCTTTTGGGCGTGAAGACATCTCCACTAATGCCCTGAACATAGATCATTTCTCCCGTATCCAGCGTAAACCGCCAGGTTGGCGCGGCCAGCTGGACCTCCGTATTAAACAATTGCCCATAGTAGCCGAGCTGGATATCCCTGACCACCGATTCCGGCGGGATAAAATTCCGCTCAATCAACGTTTCCAGCGCCTTCGATGCCGGAAGCACCTTCTGCTCCTCCACATCATCGGTAGGCTGTATATCGAACACAGGCTCATGATAGGCCTGAATTTTCTGCGATTCATGATAGAACTCAAGCTCCACATTGAACAGCGGCCACTCCTTGAGCACAAGCGGACGGAACACGAATACATTCTCCTTGTCCGACTGCGGATCATGGCGGTACTGATCCAGCTCTTCGACCTGGCCCTCCAGCGCGCTTCGCAGCTCCCGCTCATCAGCGTAGATCAGCTTCGTATCCACCGGGGTGTCCATCACCACCGGTTCCCTCTGCTCCTGCGCACTGAACGTATACGCAATCTTGGGCAGCTGCGGCGTCTCCGTCGGAATCGGGCTGAGCACCTGAATCCGGTTGTCCTCCATGATCCGCTGGGTGCTTGGCGACAGGGAGGTGAAGTCCAGACCGGAGCCGGCCTGTTCCCGATAATCAATCCAGAGCTGATAACCGAGCACCAGATTGAGCAGCAGAAAGGCGTATATCAGCACATTTTTGGCTCGTCCCCAGTCCATCTTCTTCCCTCCTTCACATATAGCTTAACCCTGCGTCCGGTCTCGGAAATTGGCGATTCGCCATCACTGGTTTCACTCCACAGCGGCGACCGTACGAATGCTGCCATTCTCCAGTCTTACCGCCCATACCGGCTTAAGCCGTACGCCATCGTCCAGGCTTTCCGGAACATAGGCCGGATCAATCGAAGCAATGGAAGCCATAGAGGCCTCGCCGACCAGTTCTTCAAGGCTTGCCGCCAGCTTCTCGCCGCCCGGCAATTTCACCACCTGCTTGGCCAGCGGCTCGTCCTGCAAGTACAAGAGCGAGCGTTCATAAGACGTGACCGTTCCCTGCTGCAGATCCAGCTCCATAACGCCAAACGGGAAAGCACGCGTATTCAGAATCGGATACCCGCCATAATACTGCTGGAATCCGACCTGGGTCCGGTCCTCGGATTCATCCGCCCGGCTCAGCCGGAAGATGCCGTTCCATCCGCCATGCTGATTCACGAAATCAATCGCAGACAGCACATCCTTCCCGGGGTTGCTCTCGCCCGACGGCGGCGCTGCCGGATCCGTATAGCTGATCCAGCTCTGGGCATGGTCTACCTGCAGGCTTCGCTTGCTGTCAGTGTAGATCTGGGAGCCATCCCGCTCCCGGATATTGCGCGTAATGCTCGGATCGAAGAACAGGCTCCGCTGCATCTGCTCAATCGTGTACATGCCAAGCGGCATGTCGACACGGATCATATCCATATCGGTACCGGGCAAATAATAGCCGCCATCGGTCAGCGTGTATGACATCCAGTTCTGGCCAAAATCCACCAGCTGCTGCACATCCTGCGGCGTCAAGTCGGCCTGTCCCGCCTCGTAGACAGCATCCCCTTTTGTACTGAAGAAGAGTACATGAATCTTGGGCTCCCCCTCCACGCTGTACAGCCACATCCGGTTGATGCTCTCGCCTTCAAACGTAGAATCCGGGCGAATCTGCATCACTCGCTGCAGCAGTCTGACCGGGACACCGGAATCGAAGCTCAGCTCGATACCCTGACTTTCCGACCGCAGCTTCTCCCAATCCATATTGGTCACCATGCGGCGCTGAAAGCTGTCAAAGGTGCGTCCCTTGAGCCGGGTGTAGATCAGGTTGTAGAACGTATCATTCGGATAGAAAATCGTATGCTTGCTCTCCCCCATATGGACGATCATTTTATCCGGGTACAGCAGATTTTCGGCTTTTTCCTCCGTCCCCATCTCCTCGGTGCGGATGTAGGCATTGGGGGACTGTACGGCCGAGTCGTTGCCCGGCAGACGATAGATGAGGAAGAAGCTCTGCACCAGACTGCTGACGACCAGCACGGTGAGCACAATCGTTTTGAGCCGCTCCTTCACGTCGCAGACCCCCCTTCGTCTTTCAGAGGCAGTGTAAAGGTGACGACGGTTCCTTTTTCAAGCTCAGACTGCAAGGATATGGAGCCCCCGTGGGCCCTTACAATTTCCCGGGCAATGGACAGGCCGAGTCCCGTCCCGCCGAGATTGCGCGTCCGGGCTTTGTCCACCCGGTAGAAGCGCTCGAAGATCCGGTCCAGATCCTTCTTCGGGATCCCCATCCCTGTATCCTTGACGGACAGCGAGAGCATTCCATCCTCGGTGATCGCCGCTCCCATCGTAATCGTTCCGCCATCAGGCGTATACTTCAGGGCGTTGGAGATCAGATTGTCCAGCACCTGGTCAATCCCGTCGCGGTCCAGCATGGCGGTGGATACCCCCGGTTTGATCTCAATCAGCGTGCGAATGCGTTTCTGTTTCATTTGAAAAGAGAACCTGTCCTCTACATCCTCCAGCATTTCCAAAATATCCGTCGGCTCCTTATGCAGCGCCGCTTCCTTGGAATCCAGCCGCGACAGATGGAGCAGATCGGTGACCAGCCGGATCATCCGCTCCGTCTCATTCTGGATAACACCGACAAATCGCGGTCCCATCTGCTTATCTTCCAGCGCTCCGCTCTCCAGCGCTTCCGTGTAACTCTTGATCGTAGTCAGTGGCGTGCGCAGCTCATGCGATACATTGGCCACGAACTCCCGGCGCGAAGCCTCCAGCTTCTCCTGCTCGGTAACGTCCTGAAGCACCGCAATCGTGCCTGTAATGCCAATCTCCCGGCGATGAATCGGGGTGAACGTCACCCGCATCATCACCGGCTGGCCGCCCTCGCGCGGCACAAACTCCAGCAGCTTCGAGCCAACCTCGCCGCCTTTGGCGAGAGACTCGGCCTCCGGCTCTTCCAGCCCCAGCAGGGAGCTAATCTCGCGGCCAGCCAGCTCCTCGCCCTCCACGCCAAGCATTTCACTGGCCCGGCGATTCATCAGGATCACGCGGCCTGCATCGTCGGTAGCGATCACACCGTCGCTCATGTTGGTCAGAATGGAGGCAAGCTTCTCCTTCTCCTCCTCATTCTGTGACAGAGCCTCGCGCAGACGGCTTGTCATATAATTGAACGCCTGGCTGAGCTGGCCGATCTCATCACTGCCGAACACCGGCGTTTTCTCGGTGAAGCGGCCTTCGGCCACCGCACGGGCATGCCGGGTCAGCTCCTTGATCGGATGCGTGATCGTGTGCGACAGAATGACGCCAAGCACAGCGGTCAATCCCAGCGCCAGCAGAATCCCGGATATAAAAATATTGTTAATCCGCTGCATCGTGCCATACAGCTCGCTCATGCTCGCAACGATGTAGATGGCCCCTACGATTTTTTCGTTGTAGATGACCGGCTTGGCAACCACCTTTTTGCGGATGTTATCATCATCAATAATGTATTCCTCATTGTCCCTGATCCCTTGCAGCGCCCGGCTGACCACCGTCTGGGTGTTCTTCGTTCCCACATAATCCGCGTGTGTCGGCAGCGAGGTCGTCAGTACCCGCCCCGTCGAATCCAGCACCTGGATCTCAGCCCCGTTCAGGTTGAACAGATTGTTCACCATGACGCGCAGACTCTCCACCGGGTCATCCTCCGATTCATTCTCGCCGCCAAGCGTCTTGGCAGCCAGCACGGACATCAGCTCCGCCCGCTCCTGCAAATCCTTGGTGAAGTTGCTGGTGAGCGAGGTTTTCATCGCGCTGACAAAGTACACCCCGATCAATTGCATGGCAATCAAAATGAGCAGCACATAAATAATGATCACCTTCGCCTGGATTGTGCGGAAGAAGGACAGCCATTTCATTAGAGGCCTCCGTTTTTAGGGCTGCGCATCAAATAGCCAAGCCCCCGCCGGGTCAGAATATACTCCGGCTTGCTCGGATTCTCTTCGATCTTCTCGCGAAGGCGGCGAATCGTCACATCGACCGTCCGCACATCGCCGAAATATTCAAATCCCCACACCGCCTGCAACAGGTGCTCCCGGGTCATCACTTTGCCTGCATTTTTGGCCAAATAATAGACCAGCTCATACTCCCGGTGGGTCAGGTCCAGCGCTTCCCCGCCTTTATAGACGAGGTACATATCGGTATCAATAAACAGGTCAAACAGCCGCAGCCCCTGTCTCGTGTCATGAGCTTCCTCTGCTCGTCCCCCACCGAAATCCGGCTTGTGCTGCCGGCGCATCTGCGCCTTCACGCGGGCCAGCAGCTCCCTGGTGCTGAACGGCTTGGTCACATAATCGTCCGCACCAAGCTCCAGTCCGAGCACCTTGTCGATCTCTCCGTCCTTGGCCGTCAGCATGATGATCGGGATCTGCAGGTTGGCGGCACGCACCTCACGGCACACGTCCATACCGTCTTTGCCGGGCAGCATCAGGTCGAGCAGCATCAAGTCCGGATGCCGCGTCAGCGCAATGTCAACCGCACTGATGCCGTCAAATGCGCAGATGACCTCATAGCCCTCTTTCTCCAGATTAAACTTTAAAATATCGGCAATGGGCTGTTCGTCATCCACCACCAGAATCGTTCCCTGCATACCTTTCACCTCATACCTTCACTTGAACGGTCTTCTTTTCATTTTACCACACCTAGGGCGCAGGTACACCCTACCACGGAAGCAGTTCCGGTCTGCCCGGCCGTACGGAAGGTGCTGGGCCATACCCGGGGACTCGCGGTGTTCGACCGCTCATCTGGCTGGAGTATTGCCTTTCGCTGGGCTGGTCGTCCTGTCCGCCGCCGTTACCCGATATTGGAACCACAGGCGCCGAGTGTCCGTAAAACTAGATAAGACGTATACGCAGGGCTGGACACTTAATCAGATGCTCTGGAGGCGATTTATATGGAAGTTGCCGGTATTTTTGTTATCCTGGTTTTCCTCCAAGCGGCCCTTCGCAGGCTGCTGGTGACCGAAAAGGTATCGCTTTTCGATACCGAGGGGAGTGACAGCTATTTTCGCATATTGGTGTGTTTCATTGCTTTTGTAATCAGTATGATGGTTCTCGACTGGGGCGGAATCATCGACAAGGCGCTGGCTACCAAGCTGTGGCTGCTCGGGGGCACGGTGTTCCTCGGAGTAAAAAGATACATGGATAAGAAGTATATCCCGGAAACGAAGGAGCATGTCGTCACGACTTATCTGGTATCCCTAAGCGGGATACTGACGTTATGGGTGCTGTTCCTATAAAGATGAATTCCCGCTACCGCTGCCCTCCATCCCCACTCCTGCTCCCCCAAGCAGGACCGCTTCCTTCTTTGGGGGAGCAGCTGCTTAGGCTTCTGGATGCTGCCAGCATGAATGACGGGGATGCCGCTGGCGGAGCGAGAGGAAATCAGCTTGGAGAATGCCTTTGGAAGCCCTTTGCCACTTCTGCCCGGATTCATTCAAAGCAAAGGGCGGACAACAGCAGGCGGAAAGATGAGTTCCCGCTACGGCTGCCCTCCATCCCCGCCCCCCCGCTCCCCCAAGCAGGACCGCTTCCTTCTTTGGGGGACCAGCGCTTAGGCTTCTGGATGCTGCCAGCATGAATGACGGGGATGCTGCTGACGGAGCGAGAGGAAATCAGCTTGGAGAATGCCTTTGGAAGCCCTTTGCCACTTCTGCCCGGATTCATTCAGCGCAAAGGGCGGACAACTGCAGGCGGAAAGATGAATTCCCGCTACGGCGGTCCTCCATCCCCGACCCCCTACCAGCTGCTTCCCGAAACATAAAGCAGGCCGCCCCAACAAAGGAGCGGCCTGCTTTACTGTTATGATATATGAAACCATAATGGCTTATGTCACATTGACGCTACAAGTATATCACAGATTTATAAATATTTCATCGGATTTTGCGGAACTCCATTTTTTTGAATTTCGAAATGGAGATGGATGCCGGTTGAGCGGCCTGTGCTGCCCATAACCCCGACTTTAGAGCCCTGCTGCAGAGACTGGCCATTACGCACGGAGATGCTGTTTAAATGGCCGTACAGGGTTCTGTAGCCGTTGCCGTGATCGACGATGACCACCTTGCCATATCCGCTCTGCTCGCCTGCAAATACCACTTTACCGGCGGCCGAAGCCTTGATGGTCCGATTGCCCACAATATCGATCCCGTCATGGGATCTTCCCCAGCGGCTGCCGAAGGAGCTGGTCACCCTTGCTCCGCTGACCGGCCAAGCGAACTGCTTGCTGCTTGACGCTTGGACCGCAGGCGCGGCAGGTTTCTCAACCTTCGTGCCTTTGTAGACGACCTCCGGCAGCGCTTCCTGCACCACCTCTTGGCCGAGCCACTGCTTGGCCACGACCTGGCCGTTCTCCTTGGTCACTGAATAGTTGACCACCTTCACACCGTCACGCCCGGGGCGCACGACCTTGCGCGTGCCCTTCGGAAGCTCATCGCTCTCGCGAACGATGATCTCCGGCTTGCTCGGCTGTTTCTCGGTGACTGTTTCCACCGTTCGTACCGTAATCGGCGCTTCCGGCTTGGTCAATCGCAGCTCGGAGCCGATCTGCACATACTTTTCCTCAACTTCCGGGTTCAGCGCCATCACTTCCGCACTCGTCATCCCGTATTGCTGTGCGATCGAGGAGATGGTGTCTCCCTCTTTCACCGTGTAGATGACTGGCTGATCCTTCGTATCTGTCAGCACCTGGACAGCGGCCTCCACATCCAGCACTTCCTCCGGACTCGCCTTCGTTCTGGCCAGCTCGATGCTCTCCTTAATGTTAACCGACTTCAGTTCACTGCCCTCGGATGCCTTGTTGTCCGATGAAGCGGACGCCGAGACCTTGGTGAACTTGACTTGGCTCGTCTCTACCTGAGCTGCATCCGGCGCATACTTGAGCTTTGCAGCTTCCAGCGCTGCCTGTGCCGTCTCCTGATCCTTCACGACCGCCACCGTCTCGCCGTTCACCTTCAGCTCCACACCGCGCGCGTAGGCCTGCAGCATACCGTCCAGTTTCTGAAGCGTCTGCTCACTGTCAATCTCCGGCTTGTATCCACGGTCCGCTCTCGTTGTGATGCCTTCGGTCTGCAGCACCATGAACGTGCCCGGATACTTGTCCTGATATTCCTTCTGCTTAGCCTCAAATAGCTGATCGAGCTGGGCGTCATCCTCGATGGCGCCCACATGCTTGCCATCAACATATACATGATAGTAGGGGATTGTATTTGCATTAACGTAGGCTTTGCTTGTTGTATAAATTGAGCCGGCGATGATGATTGCTCCAGCCGTGATCCAGACCCACTTGCTTTGCTTAGCCCACCACCCGCGACGTTCGGGATGGGATGGCGATTTCGAAGCACTGCCGGACGCCTGAGGCTCCGCAGAGCTTTGAGCTTCCTTTTTGAGCAGGGCGCTGTCTTTCCACCACGATCCTTTGAAACCTCTCATGTCCCTCTCCTTTGAGTGTCATTTCTAATCCGAATGATTATGTAAGTTGGCACATCATTCTTTAAAAGGTATCAAAATTTTAACCTTTTTGATCTCCGTTTACTTTAGCACAGGCACAAACCTTTTTTCAAGTTCCGACAGAATGCGAAAAACCCGCGCCAGGCGCGGGTCTCATAAATTTTCCCATTTTACAAAGTATTCGATTTGGTGACAAAATCGTGACAACGCATCCGAAAACACGGAATGATCGTCTATTCCTGCAACTTGGTCAGCAATCGGTCGAATTCTTCCTCATTCAAGTATTTGGATACAATCTGCTCGATTTCCTCCAGCTCTGCGGTCGTCAGTCCGTTCTCCATCGCCTCGGATATTTTTTGCATTTCCGCTTGCGGAAGCCGCTGCATCAGGATCAGGAAGATCTCCTCTTTGTCCTCCACAGGCAAGCTGTCCTTCTTATCCACAATATCATTCGGCGTCATCACAAGCTGCTCATTCTCCAGCCCTGAGTCTTCAGATCGGTTATCAACACCGCCCATGACCGGGAGTGAATTGTCCGGAGGCTGATCTTCATCAGTGACCTCGCCCTGGCCTTCTGTCGCGGTGGACTCCTCTTCCTCCAGCTGACCCGTCGCCCCGCCAGCTCCATCCCCCTCAGGGGTCGACTGCCCTGCCGTATGTGAGGACGGATCGTTAGCATCACCCCGGCCGCTGTCCGCGGCGTTCTGGACCGGCGATTCCGCGTTCTTCTTCTCCGTGGCCCCCCGATCACCCAGCATGCTTTGCATCATCGTGCTTAAGCCGAAAGGCTGCCCCTCCAGCTGAATATTAAAACTCGCAAGCAGAGACTGAATATAAGCATTGACGACGAACCCCGTCGTCATAATGGTTAAGAAACTGACCAAAATAGCAGACAAACATAGCTTGAGCAGCCATTTTAACATATTCATCAGGACTTCCTCCTTCTATCCCACCCTCTCATCATCAAAACCGGGCCACTCTATGATCCGATTCTCTCTTGTTCCAGTATTGACGGGATCTCATAGGTTCAGTCTCCGACTTTCATATTTTCTCGAAAAAAGAAGGGGAAGCCGCATGAAGAAAAAGCCTGCCGATCCCGGCAGGCTTCCATCTCTGTATGTTCATTCAGTTCCATCTTATTCGTAAATCGGCAGCACCTGATTCGTCTGCTCACGGTTGCGTCCCACGGAGAAGATCGCAATCGGAATGCCCGTCAGCTCCGACACGCGCTCCACATAGCGGCGCGTATTAGCCGGGAGATCATCCAGTGTCTTCGCGCCTGTAATGTCCTCGCTCCAGCCCGGAAGCTCTTCATATATGGCCTCACACTCAGCCAGCATCTTCAAGCTGGAAGGATAGTGGCTAATCTCTTCGCCGCGATAGCGATACGCGGTGCAGATTTTGACCGTTTCCAGCCCGCTGAGCACGTCGAGCGAGTTCAGCGACAGGCCGGTAATCCCGCTCACGCGGCGAGCATGACGGACAACGACGCTGTCGAACCAGCCGACACGGCGCGCACGGCCGGTTACGGTGCCGTATTCATGGCCTTTTTCACGGATATAATCGCCGATCTCATTGTTTAGCTCGGTTGGGAACGGACCGTCACCCACACGGGTCGTGTAGGATTTCGCTACCCCGATCACCTGCTGGATCTTCGACGGGCCAACGCCGGAGCCGATACATACCCCGCCCGCAGACGGATTGGAGGACGTCACAAACGGATAGGTCCCCTGGTCGATGTCCAGCATGACGCCCTGCGCGCCTTCGAACAGCACCTTCTTGTTATCGTCAATCGCATCGTTAAGCACCACGGAGGTATCCCGTACATACGGACGGATGGCTTCCGCATAACCGAGGTATTGCTCCAGAATCTCTTCTACATCCAGGGCTTCCCCGCCGTATACCTGGGTGATCACTTGATTCTTCTCCTTCACCATATGGCGAAGTCTCAGTTCGAACTCTTCCGGGTCCATCAGATCCGAGATGCGGATGCCGTTACGCGCCGCCTTATCCATATAACAAGGACCGATCCCCTTGCGCGTTGTACCGATCTTGTTCGGTCCCTTCCGATCTTCCTCCAGCGCATCCAGCACCATGTGATAAGGCATAATGACGTGCGCGCGGTCACTGATGACCAGATTGTCGGTTGTAAAGCCATTGTCATGAATATATTGAATCTCTTCGATCAGCGCAGCCGGATTTACTACCATGCCGTTGCCGATGACACAGATCTTATCTTTATAGAAAACTCCGGATGGAATCAAGCTAAGCTTGAATTTTTTGCCGTCAATCAGAATGGTGTGGCCGGCATTGTTGCCGCCTTGGTAACGGGCGACCACGTCAGCGCTTTCCGCCAAATAATCCGTGATCTTCCCTTTCCCTTCATCTCCCCATTGCGTTCCCACAACGACTACCGTTGACATATTCATTCCTCCGTCGGTGTTCATACACCCTGTATTATTCCTTGACTCTCTCCCTTTATGATAAGGGCATGATAAAAAAGACCATCAGTCAAACATCACTGCACTAAAGCAGCAATATCAGTGTAACAGCCCCAATTTTCAAAGTCAAATACAAAAGCGAACAATTCCACTATCCAATTTATGATTGTTCGGAATTAGGACAAGAACAGGACACTGAATCCGTTAACTCTCAGGTAAACGACCTTGAATACTCGCAATCTTACAGCCCGCGGCACATATGAACCATCGAGAACACACAAAAAAGCCGCAAGGTTGAATCACCCTGCGGCAAATGCATCAGCATGTGTACGTTCATAGTTGACGAATTTATTGAAGTTCTTCAGGAAGACCAGCTCCACGGTGCCGACCGGACCGTTACGCTGCTTGGCGATGATGATCTCGATGATGTTCTTTTTCTCCGTTTCCTGGTTGTAATAATCATCCCGGTACAAGAATGCCACGATGTCGGCGTCCTGCTCGATCGAGCCGGATTCCCGAAGATCACTCATCATCGGACGCTTGTCCTGACGCTGCTCTACGCCCCGGCTGAGCTGGGACAGCGCAATGACCGGCACTTCCAGTTCCCGCGCAATCTGCTTCAGTGTACGCGAAATCTCGGACACTTCCTGCTGCCGGTTCTCGCCCGGCTTGCCGCGGCCGTGAATGAGCTGCAGATAGTCGATCAGAATCATGCCGAGGCCCTTCTCCTTCTTGAGGCGGCGGCATTTGGCCCGGATATCGGCCACGGTCACACCCGGCGTATCGTCGATATAGATCTCCGCTTCCGACAGGGCGGCAATGCCCATCGTCAGCTTCGACCAATCCTCGTCGCCCTTGAAATCCCCGTTTCGCATAACGCCGGCATCCAGGTTGGCCTCCGCACAGATCATCCGTTGTACGAGCTGCGGCGCAGACATCTCCAGACTGAAGATGGCAACCGTCTCCTTCGCCCGGATCGCCACATTCTGGGCGATGTTCAAGGCGAAGGCCGTCTTCCCGACCGATGGACGGGCGGCCACGATGATCAAGTCACTGCGCTGGAATCCGCTGGTCATCTTGTCGAGGTCTACGAATCCCGACGGAATGCCCGTCGTGCTTCCCCGGTTCTGGTGCAGCGTCTCCACCTTCTCGAACACTTCCATCAGCACATCCCGGATCGCGATAAAGCCGCTTCCCGTACGGCGGTTCGAGATTTCCAGGATGCGCCGCTCGGCTTCGCTCAACAGCGAACCGACGTCATCCCCGCCGGTATAGCCCTCGCTGACGATTTGCGTCGCTGTCCGGATCAGACGCCGCAGCATCGATTTCTCCTCGATAATCTGGGCGTAGTAGTCGACGTTCGCAGCTGTCGGTACCGCGTGGGCCAGCTTCGCCAGATAGCTGACGCCGCCCACTTCCTCCAGCTGGCCTTTATCCTGAAGCCTGGAGGTGAGAGTCACCAAATCGATCGGCTGATTCTCTTCCCCGAGCTGAACCATCACTTCGTAGATCATCTGGTGCGTCTTGTCGTAGAAATCTTCGCTCTGCACCCGTTCCATCGCCGTGATCAGCGCTTCGCTCTGCAGCAGGATGGCGCCCAGCACCGCCTGCTCCGCCTCCAGGTTTTGCGGAGGCACCCGATCGAAATAGAGTTCTCCCCCCATGCTTATTCCTCCGTAATTTGAACCTTGAGCGTCGCTTTGACCTCAGGATGCAGTTTCACCGGCACCTGTGTTACGCCAAGCGTGCGGATCGGCTCACCCAGTTCAATTTTGCGTTTGTCGATTTTAATCTTCTGCTCAGCCAACGCTTCGGCAATCTGCTTGCTCGTAATGGCGCCGAACAATCGTCCGCCCTCGCCGGCTTTTGCTTTCAGCACAACGGTCATCTCATCCAGCTTCTTGCCGAGCTGCACCGCTTCTTCCTTCTCTTCCGCCTTCCGCTTCTGTTCGGAGGCATTTTGCTGCTGCAAAGTCTTCATATTGCCTTCTGTCGCCGGACGAGCGATGCCGCGCGGGAACAGGAAATTCGTTGCATAGCCTTCCGAGACCTCTTTAACCTCGCCTTTCTTGCCTTGACCCTTCATATCTTTGATAAAAATGACTTTCATTCGAATAACCCCTCTTTCGCTTCAATGTCTGCCAGTACTTCCAGCAGCCTCTCCTCTGCTTCCTCCAGCGTCGTATCCAGCTGGACTGCGGCGTTCGTTAAGTGTCCGCCACCGCCCAGCCGCTCCATGATGACCTGGACATTGAGCTTGCCCATCGAGCGGGCACTGATGCCGATTCGGCCGTCAGGGCGCTCGCTAATGACGAATGAAGCTTGAACATCGGTCATATTCAGCAATAAATCTGCCACCTGAGCTATAAGCAGCTGCGGAATCTTCTCCCCGCTCTTCGAGACTGCAAGTGCGATATGTTCATATACCATTCTAGCATGCTTCACGATTTCTGCCTTGGCAATGAATTCCGTCAAATCCTCTTTCATCACCCGCTGGATCATCATCGTGTCGGCACCATGCCGCCGCAGGAAACCGGCCGCCTCAAACGTGCGGGACCCGGTGTGCAGAGCATAATGCTTCGTATCAACCGTAATACCCGCCAGGATCGCCGTGGCCTCCAGCGGCGTCAGCGATACGCGGTCGTGGATATACTGCAGCACTTCGGTCACCAGCTCACAGGTTGACGACGCATAGGGCTCAAGATATATAAGCACCGCGTCGTTAATAAACTCCTCGCCCCGGCGATGGTGGTCCATAACGACCACCCGGCTGGCTCGCTCCACCAGACGCGGCTCCATCGTCATCGACGCCTTATGCGTATCCACAACGACGAGCAAGGAGTGCTCGCTGAGCAGCTGCATCGCTTGTTCCGGGGAGATGAACCTGTCCATGAGCGCCTCGTCCTTGCGCACCTCGCTCATCAAACGCTGAATGGACGGGTTCAGTCCCTCCAGCACGATAAATGCCTCCACATTGTACAGCTGTGCCGCTTTCAGGACGCCGATGGAAGCTCCGATCACGTCCATATCCGGCAGCTTATGCCCCATAATGATGACGCGATCGCTCTCCTGCATCAGATCGCGCAGCGCATGGGAAATGACCCGCGCCCGGACCCTGGTCCGCTTCTCCACCGCATTGGATTTGCCTCCGTAGAAGGAGAGGCGTTGCCCAGCCTTCACAGCGGCCTGATCCCCGCCCCGTCCAAGCGCCATATCGAGACTGGACTGGGCTAGCTGACCCAGCTCGGTGATATCGTCCGAGCCGAAGGCCAGCCCCACGCTCAAGGTGAGCGGCACCTTCAGCTCCGCTGTCATCTCCCGGACCTCGTCCAGAATCACGAAACGGCTGTTCTCGAGCGCATCCAGCGAACGCTTGTTCAGCATCATCAAATAGCGGTCTGACGACAGTCTGCGCAGGTATACGTTGAACTCGCGCGCCCAATCCGTAATTTCGCTGGTCACCTTGGCAATGAGTGCAGTCCGCTGCTGGTCATCCATTCCCTGCGAAGCCTCGTCCATGTTGTCCATCATAATAATTCCGAGCGCCAGCCGCTCTTCTTCGTATCGTTGACGAAGCACGGCCAGCTCGGTAATCTCGTCCAGATAGATTAGACGTTCCTCCGGAATAACCGTCGCTTCGTAATGCTTGTCCTCATGCGCGATTTCCAGCCGGAACCTCTCGGGCGCAGGCTCCTTGCCATCCTTGGCATCACGCATCGATGTGCTCAGCTGCGGAAACAGTTCGTTCAATGACTGCCCGACCAGCTTCTCGTGAGGAAACATGTTCAGCACGAACTGATTATGCCACTCCACCGTCTTGTCTTCGCTGTATAGCACAATGCCGATTGGAAGAGCGCTGATGGCTTCGCCCTCGACCCTCTGAATACGAAAGGACAGATCGCCGATGTAATCCACCAGCTCCCGGCGGAATTTCATCTCTGCCTTCAGCATCGTGTAGCCGCCAACCACCGCCAGCAGCAATGCGATGATGCCGAGAATCGTATTATAGTAAGACAGCAGGATCACTAGCAGGAGTACCAGTGCGAACGCCCAAACGGTATGATAGCCGTGCCAGCGTTTCTGCAGAAATTTAGGCATGACTGATCACCCTATCTTTTGTTTTTACTGATCGCTTGACGAAGCGGAAACGCCAGGTCTATGATGCCGACAATGATCGCCGGTGGAAACAGGACAATCGGAATAGCCGTCAACAGCGGAATGACGGGGTGCCACTTTTTCTCATGGGCGAGGAAATAGAAGAATCCCAGCGCCTGAATCATGAAACAGATCTGCAGCAGCGGCATCGCGTTGGCTACAATCAAATGCATAAAGTTGTTATCCGAATTTCGGACAGCCAAGCTTATGAAAAAAATAAGCAGGTAATACCAGAGCAAGGAGCGCGGCATCATCCACTCTCTAGCCGGCTTCAACCGGGGTACGGACAGCCCCATGCTGTTCAAGGTCGGACGGGCCAGCGCATGCGTAACCACCGTCATCAGGAACGCGCTGATAATCATCGCAAACGGCACGAGCTGCATCGTTCTGTCCTTTAATGCGGCGGTGTCTGCCTCTGTCCAGAACTGGCTGCCCAGACTGCTGTTCACACCCATTTCTGTCAGCGGAGCTGTGGTCATCTGTACGATCTCATCCACATACCGCGACAAACTCAACTCGAAGAAGGTTGTGCTTACCATCAGCAGGACAAGCATCTCAAGCAGCAGGACTGCGATCCCGTATTTGAGCACCTGCATCGCCGGTCTTCTTTTGCGGTACAAGTACCCGAACACAAGTCCCGGTATTAAGAAATACAGCGCCAGCAACAGGAAAAACGGTTCAATCAACATCGCAATAATCCATACCGGTGCGATGTGCACAATAAATGATCTAGTATCTAACGCCGTAAACAGAATCGCAACCGGCAGAACGAGCAAAAATGCGGTCACGATCGAAAATGGTGTTACAAGCGAAAGCAGCAGCAACAGATAGATGATGCTCCAAGCCGCTGTAGTCCAGCGAAGTTTCAATATGTTCACCTCTTACGCAAATGTTCTTCTAGCGCGGATATGTCCTGGTACCAATCCTCAAGCTGGTGACCTTCCTGCTTATGCTTTTTCAATTTCTCCAATAAGAGACTGTCTAAATCCCGATACGACATGCCCAGCCTGCGCCCTAGTATGTAGGAGCTCATCATCAGGCTTGCCAAACTGTCTGCAACCTTGGTGGTACTTCCTTCCCATAAAGCTTTGAACAACCGGGATACATTGTCAATCACTTCCGTTTTGAGCCATTCAATGACTTTGGCCCGTTTGGCTACATCCAAGTCTTTCGGCATATTTGACATCCCCATCTCTCCCCGAAAAAGCTTTATTCTCCATTATAGCACAAAAAAATCCCACTCACACAAAGCCCCCCGGCCCCGGATGCATAAGCTTCTCTTCCTGCCGTTTGCAAATAAATAGGACGTGCTTCCCGCCATCAATCGCGGTTACACGCCCTGCCGGTACAACTGCCGGCTTCTTACGAAGCCCCTTGCGGCTCAACCGTCTCCTTGGACACAAATCGTTCGCAATATTCAATAATCAGGCTGCGGCGGACGATACCGATAAACCGGTTCATATCGTCCACAACCGGCACAAAGTTCTGCACCTTCGCCAGATTGATTAAATCCTCCATGTTGGCGTCGATCGACACCGGCTTAATATCCATTCGAAACGGGACATCCTTAAGCACAAACTTTGAAGCGTTCTCAAAAGTAATCTTGCCGCCGGAGTTCTTCATATGCCACAGCAGGTCCCCTTCGGTTACCGTGCCGGCATACTCCCCGTTGTCATTCAATACAGGCACAGCCGTGTACCTGTGGTATTCCATCCGCTCCAGCGTCTGCCTGAGCGTGGAATCAAGCGTTAAACAAATCACGTCTTGTTTCGGTAATAGAAAGAACGCGATATTCATTCTGTTATCCTCCTTATGACCTTTGCCAAAAGCCATTTTACCCTTATACCCATACATACGTTGCTGGAGGCAATTCCCATTCATCGGGGACACAAAATCAGCAGCCAATTCCGGACTGCTGAATCACTATTATTGGAATGACACGCGAATCCGCCGATCCGGTCCGGCCGGAGGCGGCGGAACGCAGTCATATTTGTACATCCGCATCGCGCGGTTTCAGCAGCTGATCCGCCTTCGTATCGGGATTCATCCAGTTGTCAATCAACGCCCGGGCTTCGCGAACATCCTCCAGGTCGGGATCGTTGTAGTAAATGCCGCCAATCCGCATCCCGTCACCCATAATCGTAAAGCTGGTCATATCGACCTTGCCCCCGGTCAGCATCTGTTTGGCCAGATCAATGATAAATTTAGGCTGCATATCGGTCTGGAAGTTGTCTCCCATAATCTCGATCAATTCCGGAACCTTGCCAATCTGGTCAGGCTGTCTGAGCCGCTTGGCGGCCACATCGAGAAACACCTGCTGACGCTTGGCCCGGTTAAAATCGCTATCCTCCCGATATCTTACATAGTTCAAAGCCTCTTCCCCGTTATATATCGGTTTGTTGGCTTCTATCGTGAACTTCTCGTGATCTCTTCCCTTATTGACAATATCCTTGCCGATCGGCAGCGCCACGCCGCCCATCGCATCAACAACATCTTTCAAACCCTGGAAATTAATCGAGGCGTAATAATCGATCCTCTGGTCCAGGAAAGCCTCCATCGTGTCCTTGGCCATCTGGTGGCCTCCAAAGGCAAACGCATGCGTAATCTTATCCTTGCTGCCACGCCCGATAATGTCGGTATACGTGTCGCGTGGAACCGATATGAGCAATACCTTGGATTCTTTCGGACGCACAACAGCATAGATCATCGTGTCTGAACGGGCAGGTTCATTCTCGCGCTGGTCGCTTCCCAGCAGCATGACCGAGAACGGCTTGCTCTGAAGCATCACCGGATCGGGCGCTTGACTACCTTCGAGCGGCTTATACGACCGCTGCAAGGAGTTCTCAACCTCTTCTGCCATGAACAGATCGAACGCCATCACCGCTAGCTGGGTTCGGAACATCCATGCGGTTGCACCCGCAACCAGCAGGACTGCAAGGGTAATATATATTGTTTTCCTCTTCATGAGTCAGATTCCTTCTTTTATATGAAAATATTTATTTATCCTTCTCCAAGAGCCAGGGCATCGCCGGGAAGAGGGCGCTAACCTCCCTTTTACTATTAAACGGGACGCTATCTTCTGACACACTGGGTCTAGGTCATCACGCCATGTCACAGGCAGCTTCTGGCGAGCCAGGACGTCACCTAACGGTGAGTCATCGTCATTACTCCCCGGGCTCTATTGTAACCAGCGGCTTGTGAAATGTGAACCTCTCAGACGGTATTCACAACATGTACCTCAGTTTCTATTACATGGAATGCTAGATTCCTATAGGCGTGAGAAAGACTCGTGAGTGACGGCCTCAGCCGCTACCGGATGCGTCATCCAGTCTCCGAGTCTTTCTTTCCAGCTTAATGTTTTGGAGAAGCCGTATTCAAACAGCTTGCGCGTTTCCTCAAACCTGGCTTCCTTCGTCGGCGTTCCCATAACGACGGCGATCAGCCGCGTTCCATGTCTCTCCGCCGTGCCTGTAAAGCAGTAGCCAAGCTGTTCGTTGTACCCTGTTTTCAACCCGTCTGTGCCCTCATAGGAGTAGGGACCTCTCAAGGAAGGGAGCATCCAGTTCGTGTTGCTTAAGTATAAATCACGCCCCACAATCTTCAGTTGTGTCTGGCTCGAGGCAGTGAGAACATCGGGATGATGATCAATAAGATGCGCAGCCAGCAGCGCCGTATCTCTTGCTGTCATTCTAGTCCCTTCATCCTGCCCTGAACCGGCCTTCCCGCTTCCCCGGCCATCAATCGCGGATGCGCTGCTAAAGCGCGTATGGCTCGAAAGTCCAATCTCCTTCGCCTTGGCGTTCATCCGCTGCACGAAAGCCTTCTCGGAGCCGGATGCATGCTCAGCCAGCGCCATAGCGGCATCATTGGCCGAGTAAACCGCTACGCTTTGAAACAGCTCGCGAACGGTTAGCACATCGCCTTCTTTAAGAGACAGCTGAACGCCTCCGATGGTAGATGCTTCCTCGCTGATGGCAACCTCGTCGTCCCAGGATATTCTTCCGGCCTTGAGATCTTCGAGAATGATCAGCTCTGTCATCAAATTGGACATGCTTGCAGGCGGCAAAGGCATCTCTCCATTGTGATTGACAAGAATCCGCCCTGTGTCAATCTCCATCAGAACGACCGCTTGCGCGTTGATGGCAGGCTTAAAACCGAGGCGTTCTGTATTTGAAAATAATACCGTACCGACAAATATCACTAAACCTATGCATAGGATAATAAGCCACCGTTTTTTCATCATGAAAAAGCCCTCCGTATATATATAAGACGGTTGAAAACGGCGTTTGGTCTGCATTTTTTCAAAAAAAGTTAAGTGGAAATTTATGTAACGCGGTATCATTGGCCATGACAAACAGGCCTCCTCGAGTGAATCACTTGAGGAGGCCTGGCATCTAGTCTGAAAATATGAGATTTCGATGATTTGTATTAAGCGTAGTGGCAGGCAACAAAATGATCGTTGCCCACATTCCGGTACTCCGGCACCTGCTGTTTGCACAGGTCGGAAGCCAGCGGGCAGCGAGTATGGAACTTGCAGCCTGTAGGCGGGTTCGCCGGGCTCGGAATGTCCCCTGTGAGGACGATCCGTTCTCTCTTCAGCGTCGGATCCGGAACAGGCACCGCAGACAGCAGCGCTTTCGTGTACGGATGCAGCGGATTGCGGAACAGCTCTTCCTTGCTCGCCATCTCCACCATTGATCCGAGGTACATTACGCCAATCCGGTCGCACAGATGCTCTACCACACTGAGATCATGGGAGATGAACAGATAGGTCAGCTGCCGGTCCCGCTGAAGATCGCTAAGCAGGTTAATAATCTGAGCCTGAATCGATACGTCCAGGGCGGATACCGGTTCGTCCGCTACGATGAAATCCGGATTCATAATAAGCGCCCGTGCAATCCCGATACGTTGACGCTGACCGCCTGAGAATTCATGCGGGTAACGGTCATAGTGATACGCTGCAAGTCCACAGATTTCCAGCGTCTCAATAACCCGGGCCTTCAAATCTTTTCTGCTTACTAACCGATGGTCAATAAGAGCCTCGCCAATCGCCTCACCCACCTTGATTCTTGGGTTCAGGGAGCTGAACGGGTCCTGGAATACGATTTGCATTTTCGGACGCAGCGTCCGCAGTTTCTCCTTAGGCAACTCATGAATATCTTGGCCTTGGAAGATAACCTTGCCTTCCGTCTTCTCCAGCAGTCGCAGAATGGTACGCCCGATGGTGCTCTTGCCGCAGCCTGACTCACCCACAAGGCCAAAGGATTCACCCTTGTTGATCGTGAAGCTAACGCCGTCTACCGCCCGGACATGGCCTACGGTACGCTGCAGGATGCCGCCGGTAACAGGGAAGTATTTTTTAAGATTATCAACTTCAATCAGTGCTTGACTCATTCTACTTTCCCCTCCTCTTCATACAGCCAGCAGGCGACCTTATGGCCGTTCGGATCGGTACCAAGCGGAGGCATTTTCTCTTTACAGATCTGCATACAGAATTCGCAACGGTCATGGAAATGACAGTTGTCCCCGAGATCAACCGGGTTTGGAACCTGCCCCGGAATCGAGTACAATCGTTCCTGCTTCTGGTTAATAACCGGCTTCGCTTTCAGCAAGCCCTTCGTATACGGATGCTTTGGTCTCTGGAACAACTCGATCACCGGAGCTTCCTCAATGACCTTCCCTGCATACATAACCACCACATAATCAGCCATTTCAGCCACGACACCAAGGTCATGGGTAATCAGCATGATGGCGGTGTTAAATTTCTCCTTGATATCGCGCATCAAATCGAGAATCTGAGCCTGAATCGTAACGTCCAGCGCCGTTGTCGGCTCATCCGCGATCAGAAGCTTCGGATTACAGCTTAGCGCAATCGCAATCATGATCCGCTGACGCATACCGCCACTCAATTCATGGGGGTAAGACTCATAGATCTTCTCCGCACGCGGAATGCCTACGAGGTTGATCAGCTCAATTGCACGCTGCTTCGCTTCCTTCCGATTCACGAGCTGGTGAAGCATAATCGGTTCCACGATCTGCTCCCCAATCGTCAGAACAGGGTTCAGCGACGTCATCGGCTCCTGGAAGATCATCGCGATCTCGTTACCACGGATCAGACTCATATCACGCTTGTTCATTTTCAACAGATCTTTGCCTTCAAACAGGATCTCTCCTCCAACAGGAGGAACGTCAATCAAACGCATCAGCGACATCGCAGTCACGCTTTTACCGCAGCCGGACTCACCAACCACGCACAAGGTTTCGCCTTCGCGAATTTTGAAGCTGACATCGTCGACGGCTTTCACGGTGCCTGCTGAGGTTTGAAAATGCGTTTTTAAGTTTCGAAATTCAACTAAATCTTTGGCCATATCGCATCTCCTACTTCTTCATTTTCGGGTCAAGGGCATCCCGAAGTCCGTCACCGATCAGATTAATCGCCACAACGGTAATCAGAATACAGGTACCAGGTGGAATCCACATCCAAGGTCTCTTACGGAAATCAATCAGACTGTTCGCGGCAGAAATCATATTGCCCCATGATGGCGTTGGCGGAACGACACCGATACCAAGATAACTCAGTGCTGATTCCGAAATGATCGCACCGGCAACAAACAGCGTTGCAGAAACAATCACAATCGGAATTGTGTTAGGAAGCAGATGACGGAAGATCTTCCGACGGTCTCTAAGACCAAGCGCCTCGGTAGCTTGCATAAATTCCTGCTCACGGAGCGTCAATATTTGACCGCGTACGAGACGGGAGATGCCACTCCATCCCAATACACCGATAATCAACATCAGGAAATATATTCGATCATCAGGATTAACCTTCAAATCAGACAATACCGCACCCAGAATAATCAGGATCGGAAGTGTTGGCAGCGCCATGAAAATATCAGCCAGACGCATGATGACAGTATCTACCCATCTACGATAAAATCCGGCTAATGCGCCGAGTGTAGCTCCGATGAGAACGGCAATCGCGGTCGCTACGAGTCCGACTGTAAGCGAGATCTGGCCTGCCAGCATCATACGCAGTAAAATATCGCGCCCTAACTTATCGGTCCCCAGCCAGTACTTTGAGCTTGGGGGTAAATTTTTATCAGCTACGCTGTAATCGAACATGGAATATGGCGAGAATAGCGGGCCGATAAAACAAAGTAAAAACATGAAAATGAGTATGAACAGTCCGATGACAGCAAGGCGGTTTTTGGAAAAGCGGCGAATGGCCATTCTCCACGGGGAATCCGGCCGTCTTTTCGGAGCTGTTAGATTCGTATTTAGTGGTGCAGTCTCTGCGGACAAATGAATCTCCTCCTACTTTAAGCGAATTCTAGGGTCAGCGACTCCGTACAAGACATCGGATACTAAGTTACCGATCAATGTCAAGAGAGAGATAAAGATCGTGAAACCGAGCAAAAATGGATAATCCCGCATATTGATCGATTCCAGATACACCTGACCAACCCCTGGCCATATGAATATTTTCTCCAAAATGATTGCGCCGCCGAACAGTCCCGGCAATTCAAATCCCATCAAAGTAATCGCCGGCAGCAGAGCATTGCGAAGCGCATGCTTGAATACAACGGTGCGTTCTTTCAATCCTTTGGCACGTGCTGTACGGATATAATCCTGACGGATAACCTCCAGCATGCTTGTGCGGAAATAACGCGTCAGGCTGCCTGTGCTAAGCATCGTGAGCACGGTCACCGGCAACGCCATATGCCATAAGATATCAACAAACTGTTCCCATGTATTCCCGTTCATTCCGGATGTCGTCATCCCCCCTACCGGGAACCAACCCAAGTCCAGCGCGAAAAACTTGATGAGCAAAAGACCTATAAAGAAGGATGGGAGTGACATACATAGGAAAACAAAGAGAGTTATAAGCTTGTCAAACAAGGAATATTGGAACTTGGCCGAGAATACGCCGGCAAAGATCGCGATAATCCAGCTGAGTATCAATGAAACAAATGCAACGAGAAAGGAATTCCATACGTAATTCCCCATAACGGTTGTTACTGGTTTTTTGTGCTGAAGGGAATCTCCGAGATTACCCTTTAACATATTGCCCGCCCAAGTGAAATAACGTTCGACCGGCGGCTTATCTAAACCATAAATTTCCCGAAGCTGTGCTGCTTTTTCGGCAGACATCGTCGGGTTGTCCACTGCGGTGATATAATCTCCAGGCACCATTGCTGATATCGTGAAAATAAGAATCGAGATTCCGATCAATGTCGGAATGATCTGCAGCAGCCTCCGGATAATGTACTGCTTCATAATATTCCTCCCGGCTTATAAGTGGATATGCCCAGCTCTTGCGAGCTGAGCATATGTTTCCTGCTGTTATTGTTCGATCTCTGCTTTGTACAGATCAACGCAGAAGTCTTTGTAAGGCGAAATTTCAATACCGTTTACACGGCTGTTGATCGCCCAAGCGTCACGTCTTTGATAGATCAGAAGATCTGGAACGTCTTGGTTCAACACTTGGTATGCTTTCGCATAAGCGGCTTTACGATCTTCGAGATCGAATGCGTAAAGTCCTTCTCTCATCGCTTCGTCATACGCAGGGTTGGAGTAACCCAGGTCGTTCTGCTGACCACCAGTTGTGTACACTGTGCTGTTCGGATCCGGAGTCAAGCCCCATGCTGCGAAGAACATTTCGAAGTCGCCTCTGTCCTTCTTATCCATGATTGCGTTGAAGTCCAGGGTCTCAGCTGTAATTTTGATACCGAGATCTTGGTAGTTTGTAGTCATAACCGGAATCAGTGCATCGATAACCGGGTTGTCAGCCGTTGCCGAGAAGTTAACCTCGAAACGAACGCCGTCTTTCTCACGAATACCGTCTGCGCCAGGTACCCAGCCTGCTTCATCAAGAAGCTGCTTCGCTTTTTCTGGATCAAACTCATAAGTCTCGATGCCTTCGTCAGTGTATGCCCAAGACAGGCTGGACTGAGGAATGTTCAGTACGTTTGCATAGTCACCATAGATGATTTCAACAATTTCCGCACGGTTCAGACCGTACAGGAGTGCTTGACGAACTTTCACATCTTGGAACTTAGGGTTTTCATGGTTCATAGCAACATATCCATAACCGTTCGTTGGGAAGATGTTGATATCCAGGAAGCCCATGTTTCTCAGTTCTTCAATGTTGTCTTCATTAACCGTAACGCGGTCCATATCGATTTCGCCGGACTGGAACATCGCCAGGCGAGTTTCTTCCGTTGTTGTTTTGTAGATCAGGTTTTTGATTTTTGGCTCGCCCAGGAAGTAGTCAGGGTTCGCTTCCATTACAACCTCTTGACCCGGTCTGAAATTCTTCAGAATGTACTGACCGCTACCAATCGGCTTGTCATGGAGGTCAGCCATGTAGCCCAGGTCGCCTTGCTTGTAGTCTTTACCATAATAATGTGCAGGTGCGAAATAGACTGTGCTGAGATAGTCTTTCGTCATTGCATTTGCTTCGGAAACTGTTACTTCAACAGTGTAATCGTCGATTACTTTTACACCGGAAATTTCGGAAGCTGTACCATCATGATACTCTTGCCCGCCAACAATGTTAGCTTGGAAAATATCAGTTTGGCCATCATAGCTTGCGTCATGATACACTTTCAGTGCAAACACATAGTCATTTACTGTAACTGGCGTTCCATCAGTGTAAGTAACGCCTTCTTTAAGTTTAAAGGTATAAGTCAGTTTGTCTTCGGATACATCAATGCTTTCTGCCAGACGGTTCGTGTACGTTCCGTCCTCTTCAACAACTACCCATGGATCAAACAGTACGTCGACAACATATCTGTCATATACCGTTTGGTTGTAGAATGGGTTGAATACCCCTTTAGGTGCTGTCATACCAACGATCAGCGTGTCTTTACGAGCAAGAGCTGATGCTGGGTTAGCTTCAGGATTCTCAGCCTCGAAATAACCTTGGCTCTGATCCCCTTCTTCGGCTGGCGGCGTTTCTGTGTTTTCGCCGTTGCCTTCAGTTTGTTCTGTTTGCTCCCCTTGACTTGGCTGTTCTGCTGTCTGACCACCGCCGGAGCATGCTGCCAGGAACGTAACCGTCATGAGCATGATCACAAGCAGTAACGACATTTTCTTTTTCATGCTAATCCTCCTTCTAAATAATGATAATGCTATAAATTATCAGGACGAATATTGAAATCATCCTTGAATAATTTCGGGAATGGGTTCATAGCTGTCGAATCTTGTTGAGAAAATAGTGAAAGACTTACAGAAAATATACCATTGGTCAATTAGTGCCAAAGTCTCTAGCAACCTGGTGCCTATAAAATTAATGTTATGATACGTGTAAAATTAGGTAACGTCAATTACTTTTTTGCAATTTTAAAAAAAAACATGTTTTTCGCGGTCCAAAAGAGGTTAATGAATTGGTTTGCTGCCATCGTTAATCCTAAGTTTACTTAAAATGTATACAATATCAACCTCCATTTAACATTTTCTAACTGTACTGCAGCAATCAGCATGCAACTTATGTAAACTTATGTTACGCAAAACCCCTTAATCCGTCAATAGCAAACCTCAAATTCTAATATATGGCGATTTTAACGTTATGTTTATGTTATTTATAATTACACATATAATATTGCAAGATGCCCCTTCATTCCTAGACAACCCTAGTAAAAAGCCCACCTGTTCTTTTAACCTAGCGGAAAAATCGGAATTATTGGCCGTTGTGACCCGTGGCAGAAATTATAACCCCAATGTGCTGCGAGATTCCATCCAACATAAAAATCCGGCCCTTAGGCCGGATCGTTCTCGTTCTCTTACCCGTCTTACCCGTTTGCATGTTTCGGAGCTTCACATGTCACGGATCCACCCCTGTCGCTCGATCATGCTTGATCGCGTACTAGACGTGTTTCACCCAGGCTTGCTTCAAGTCCATTTCCTCAATGCACTGCTGATGGTCATGCTTGTCATCCGCAATGAGCGGTGTGACCGGATATACACGCATAGGCCCATGATAAGTGCGCAGCAACGGCTCGATCGCGTATATTCCCTTTCGCTCGGGGTCAAGCCAGTGATCAATATCATCCTTCGTCAATATCGCCGGCATCCGCGTATCAAATTCCCGAATGGTCACATTCGCCTCCGCCATCAGCAGCGTACAGGTACGCATCTCTTTTCCCTGCGCGTCCCGCCAGGTCTCATACAGTCCCGCAATGCCAAAAAGCTCCTGGGCACCGATGACCGTGCGAACCGCATAGCTTTTCTTGCCTACTGTCCGCCAATAATACAATCCGTTACACGGAATGATACAGCGTCTTGTGTCTATCGCTTTCCGGTAGGTCGGGTTCTGATGCACGGTGTGCAAATTCGCATTGACCGCATCTTTTCCCCAATACGGCACCAGCCCCCAGCGGTATTCGTCGAGCGTCCGCTCCTCCTGCTCCTGCAGCACTATCGGAACCGTCTGTGTCGGACTGATGTTGTAACGGCTTTTATAATAATACTTGACCCGGCTTATTCCAAAATGTTCACTGACCTCGTCGAGTCCTGCCGACAAGGAGTAACGTCTGCACATGGGGATTCCTCCTTTTTCCTTTAGCCTTTGGAATGGGCAGGAGGATTATGCATGACCATACAAGATTTATCATCTACCATCTCATGTACGTTTGTTTCCTCTGAGTGGACATCACCGTGTACTGGTCCGCATCTGCAAGCTCCCCGACGGGGACGTATGCTTCGCGTTCTCAGTGAAGACCGCTTTGTAATAGGACCGATGTTTATGTTGAAAAGACATGTCCTTGCTGGCGGAAGCGCTCCTTGCTTCCTGCCTAATTTCTTAGACCCGTTGGCGATGTAATGAAAGTAATTTAAGATAAATAAATTTCAGTTTTCAGGAGAGCTGTAAACTCACCTATATATAATAGAAGGAATTTTTTCGAAGGATGGCTTGATTCAACCGTTTAAGCAGGCTTTGCACGGAGATGACCCCCATTTCCCTATATTGCATATGTATTTTCTATAATAGACACTGTCCATTATAAAAAGACATTGTTTCAGGGCTTTAAAACTTTCAAGCGTTACTCCAACCTTGCAATTAATATGACATATTGCTTCTTTCAGTGTACGCGCTCAGGAGACAATGTCCTGACAGCGGACACAGCGTAACCCCTTCATCTTGGAACCGTTCCGCTCCAGCGCAGCTGCTCGATCTGCAATCGTACACGCAGTCTTACATCTATCCGGAAGGAACGAAACAGTACATAAAAAAGCGGCCCCGCCTTGTTCGGCTGGACCGCTTATTCCCTCAACAGATTATTCTGTTGTGTATGGAAGCAATGCAATTTGACGGGAGCGTTTGATCGCAATCGTCAGCGCGCGTTGATACTTCGCGCTTGTGCCCGTTACACGGCGAGGCAGGATTTTACCGCGCTCGCTGATGAATTTCTTGAGCAGATCTGTATCTTTATAGTCAATGTGAGTAATTTTGTTCACAGTGAAGAAACATACTTTACGACGTTTGTTGCGGCCGCCACGGCGAGCCGGTCTTTTGTCGTTGTCTCCGCCTTCTCTTTGTTTAAAAGCCATGCTTTGTCAGTCCTTTCCGTATTAAAATGGCAAATCATCATCCGATATGTCAATCGGTTTTCCTTCGTCGGAGAAAGGATCCTGATTGTTGCGCGAATAACCGCTGCTGTTGCCGCGGTTTCCACCGCCGCTTCCGCCGCCGAATGGTGATTCCTCACGAGGTGCAGCACCTCCGTTGTTGTCACGGTTGGACTCCAAGAAACGAACATTGTCCGCAATAACTTCAGTAACGTATACACGCTTACCTTCGTTGTTCTCGTAGTTCCGCACCTGAATGCGCCCTTCCACAGCTGTTAGACGGCCTTTGCGCAAGTAGTTCGCGCAAGTCTCCGCCAGCTGCCTCCAGGTCACGATTGGAATAAAATCCGCCTCACGCTCTCCGCCTTGTGCGGTGAACGGACGATCTACAGCCAGTGTGAATTGTGTGACAGCAACACCTGAAGGAGTATATCTCAGCTCGGGATCCCGAGTCAGTCGGCCAATTAAAATGACGCGGTTCAACAATCCAATCCCCTCCCTAGAACGAATCAATTACAAAGTCTGGTCGTTTCACGTATTAAGCAACGTCGTTCGTGATGAGATAACGAATAACTTCGTCAGAAATTTTCATCAGGCGCTCAAGTTCGGCTACAACTTCTGGAGTTGCACTGAAGTTAACCAGAACATAAACACCATCACGGAATTTCTTGATCTCATACGCAAGACGGCGTTTACCCATTACATCATGCTTTGTAATTTCTCCGCCGTTGGAGATGATGCCTTGGAATTTTTCGACTGCAGCTTGAACAGCTTCTTGTTCAATGTCAGGACGAATAATGTACATCACTTCATATTTGCGCATATCTTTCACCTCCTTATGGACTTCGGCCCTCAATCCCATGTTGAGAGCAAGGAGCGAGCCTAACTCGCACCAATATACTATAGCAGAACGGATGATCGGATGCAAGTGCTGGCGCTCTTTCCCTGCCATGAAGCGATTGATTTTGGAGAACGATAATTAATGCACTACAACTATATAGAAGGATGGTGACGGATATGGGAGAACAAAGCGAGTTCCATGCCGGGGATACAGCTCCCAATGACGGCGTATACATCGAATCCGGCGTACGTGACCGCGTGATGGGGATCGAGGATCCACAGCAGATCAAGCTCAAACGCGGAGACACCTTTCCCGAGAACACCAATGATGATCGGGTATGGGTCAACAAGAGACGGGTTCAGCCAAAATAAACCTGTTCCATGACCACGCATAAAAAGCCAGCGATTGCACATGATAACATCAGGCGGTGCATGAGAGAGGTGTGGTTCCGTTGAACGTAACAGCTGAACGACGCATAGGATATCTGATTTTGCACTTCATGCAAGCGCAAGGGAACTAGCAGCAGCTTCTCCGTTAGGTAAAGCCAGGCAGTTGCCGTAGTTTGCTACTCCGTGTAGAATGCCAGAATTCCAATTCACAAGCACCGCCTAACCAGTGGAAGGACCTAGAAGGGTCCTTCCTTTTTTTGATCAGCAGCAACCGAATATGAGCATAGAGAAGAATTCCTGCCCCCTCCTGCTCAGGTACAGAAGTCGAGACCTTCGCGGAGGAAGACACTCCAACCCAATATTTCCTGCTCTACAATATCAAAAAATACCCTTCACTTGATCGTGAAGAGTATCTAATCTCTAAGATGTTAGCTGCTGAGTATCATTCAAAAGCACGCTAACTATGTATGAGGTTGTTCGTAAATCGCTTCAGCGAATATGTTAACGGGAATGGCGGAAAGGGTGGGATTCGAACCCACGCACGCCTTGCGACGCCTAGCTGATTTCGAGTCAGCCCCCTTGGACCTCTTGGGTACCTTTCCACAGCAAGATTTATTATACCATGAGGACTTGATTAGGTCAATAGGCTTGTCTCGAATTGTGGTGTAAACTTATCCTGATTTTGTGCTAATTTTAAATTTATACTTTCCTTTATGCATAGTCCTATTATGCGTCAGGCGTAGCTCTCACTGCTCCCCTTCCCCCTCAGCGCTGGCGGCAGAGCGAATGACCTTCTTCATATTCTTCTCAAATTTGGCGCGCGGGATCAGCACACTGTGCTGGCATTTCGTGCATTTGATACGAATGTCCATTCCCATCCTAATAATTTCCATTTCATTATTGCCGCAAGGATGCGGCTTTTTCATCTGAACGATATCCCCCAATTGAAATACCTTGCGCTCCATAGCTCCAAGCTCCTTTATATTCTACTTCTATGATCTCTATCTATCTCTATTATATAACATACAGCCGCGGTGACGCCCAACTTATGCATCAGAGGCAGACTCTTCTCGCTGTTGATCCTCCAACGCCTGTTTAAGCTCCATATAGATTTGGCGCTCGACGAGATCCCGGGCATTCGGGCTGCATTCGGCCACAATCCGGATCGTATACTCTGCGGTACCGAGCGCTTGAATGCCGAGGATGTCCGGTTCCTTATGCAGTTCAGGGCAGCGCTCCTGAAGCCCTTGCAGCGCCTCCTGAATCATCGAGATGGTGTCTTTCACCTGCTGCTCATTCTTCATCGGCAGATCCACAACAGCCAGTGAATTGGAGAGGGAATAGTTCGTAACACTTGTAATCATTCCATTGGGGATAATGTAGGTCTCTCCATTCAACCCCTTCACCCGTGTTGTCCGCAGTCCGATCATCTCTACCGTGCCTCGATACTCCCCGATTTTGATCACGTCACCGACTGCAAATTGATCCTCGAATATAATGAAGAATCCGGTGATCACGTCCTTCACCAGGCTCTGTGCACCAAACCCGATAGCCAGGCCAAGCACACCCGCTCCAGCCAGCAGCGGCCCCAGCTTGAAATTGAACTCTGCCAGGATGATCAGAATCATTATAAAATTGCAGACGATCGCCGTTCCATTCTTGAGCAGTTCCCCAACAGTGACAAAACGTCTGGCATTGACATGTATCCGGCTTCTCTCCTGCCGCACCATAAAGTTGTCTATCATCCTGCACACAATTCGAATTA
The DNA here is from genome assembly GCF_038000405.1 of Paenibacillus sp. FSL M8-0334. Classification (NCBI taxonomy): domain Bacteria; kingdom Bacillati; phylum Bacillota; class Bacilli; order Caryophanales; family Paenibacillaceae; genus Paenibacillus; species Paenibacillus sp. FSL M8-0334. The sequence continues at coordinate 2,365,518 of NZ_JBBOCH010000001.1, read as the reverse complement.
CAACGCGCGTGAGCAGAAAGATGAGGACCACCCGGATGACAGATAACAGGACGTCCATCCACATCGCCTCATTCGTGAACCAATTCCACACCATGGTTTTCCACTTGTCGGTCTCATCCCGAAGGTCGCTCTCGAGGCTAGCCAACATATATAAATCGATACCCTGGCGCATGTCTACTCCTCCTACTCGTCGATACCGACATATAACTGATCTTCATTCAGTTTGAAAATGCCGCGTATCTCCACCTGTTCATGAACAATGATGTCCTGTACATCATTTAACGCCTCTGGCGGAAATTGAATCGACAATGCGCAGCCTGCTGTAATCTCTTTCGGTGTAGGAAACAGGTCAATCTCTATGTCTGCATACTCCAGCAGCATCTCTGCTCGCAGCGCCTGCTGAGTGGAATCAAAAGCGATCAGCATCGCACCTTCCACTATGTCATCCCTCCATGGTTCCATCCTCTTCACTATGCCCTAATCATGCCATCGCTACCCGAAGCAATCAGCCTGATTATACAGGAATGAGAATGACTTATGTATGTCTCTCCTTCCGTCTTATGATCAGGAAGAATCGACTTTTCATTTCATTTTAATTCCCAAAGTATAAAAACAATCTTTCATCCATATACTGATACTACCAAAAGCAGATGAAAGGAAGATTCTATGAACCGGTTATCCAAGATAACGTCTCGCGCGGAGACTTCAAGTTTAAAATTACCACATACCGATCCGGAAATCCATTCAGCCCTTATTCATCGTTTGCTGCTTCATTTATCCGCAGCCGGCGTTCAGCATCGCCCTCTGGTCATTGTGTGCATCGGGACGGACCGGTCAACAGGAGATTGTCTTGGCCCCCTGGTTGGAACCTCTCTCGCCCGCTATCAAACTTCCATGTTCCATCTTTACGGCACACTGGATGAACCGGTCCATGCCATGAATCTTGAGGACACCTTGAACTCTATTTATACCAGATTTGATAATCCGTTTATCATCGGCATTGACGCATGTCTTGGACAATCCTCCAGCGTAGGCTCCATTCAGATCTCTGACGGCCCGCTGAAGCCAGGAGCAGGTGTACATAAAGAATTACCGCCTGTCGGCGACATCCATGTTACGGGAATTGTCAACGTAGGCGGCTTTATGGAATACTTCGTGCTGCAGAACACACGGTTAAGTTTGGTCATGCGTCTGTCGGAGATCATTTCCGACTGTGTCTTTACAGGGATTAAGGAGTGGAGCCGCTCTATCCGTCTTGCCGCGCAAGATTGACAGCCTCTTTCTCCTCCGGAGACAACGGATACTTGGACTCCCCTTTTTCCACAGGCTTTGCGTACACATAAGAGCTCTCCCGGTTATGCAAACCGGTTAAGACAACGCCATCCTCATGCTCACTGAGTATAGCCAGGGAGAAGCTCATATCGTTGCCACGCTCGCCAAAAGCATTATAGCGAATGATGCCAACCTTCGATTTCATCCCTTTCAATTCTTTGGTGATAGATTCCAGCATGGTCTGATGCCGATTCTGACTCTCTTCAGCCTGATCAACCTGGATCTTCAAGTTAACAAGCAGCGACTCCAGGTCTTCCACACCGCTGCCGGCCATCATGGCCTCATACCGACGTCTCATTTTCCTCAGCTTAAAGCCTTGAACCATCACTGTAATCCATAAGATCAAGATGATCATGACCATTACGACGACAAACCAATGCAGCTGCTCCATGATCAATTCATTCAACTCTGCCATGCTTTCTTCCTTTCTCTTCTTCATCTTCATCTTGACCTGTCTCTTCAGCCATGAATTTCCGACATCGCCATGATCAGGCGATCCACATCCTCTTTCGTCGTTGAGTAGCCCACACTTGCTCTTACCGCTCCGGTCTGTTCTGTACCAGCGGCCATATGTCCGAGCGGAGTACAGTGGTAACCGGAACGCACGGCGATACCATACTCCCGGTCCAGACGGAACGCAAGTTCCGACGCCCCTAACCTGTCCGATGTCATAGCAACGATGCCTGTTCGTGCCTCCCCTAACCGGGGACCGAGCACACGAACGCCACGAAGATGAAGCATCGCCTCCATCACATACTGCGTAAGCTCCCACTCATGATGATATATCGCAGACGGCGTCAACTCCAGCACTTTTTTTATCCCGGCCTGTAATCCGGCATATCCTATCGTATTCGGCGTACCCGCTTCATAACGATCCGGCCGAACTGAAGGCTGGTCTATCGATTCCGACTGACTTCCGGTGCCGCCATGCAGCAAAGGCTCAAGTTCCACATCCGGAGCGATGTATAGCCCCCCTGTCCCCTGCGGGCCAAGCAATCCTTTATGCCCCGGGAAGGCCAGCAGGCTGATATTCATCTCCTGCACCCGGATATCCAGCATGCCTGCACTTTGCGCTGCATCTACAAGCAATACAGCGCCATGTCGTTTGGCGAGTTCCCCAATCTCAGCCACTGGAAGGATGGAGCCAAGCAGATTGGAGCTGTGACTGCACACGACCATTCTCGTATTACGGCGAAAAGCTTCCTTCATCCGGTGCATGTCCAGGCGACCCTCTTCATCCACCGGAATATAATCAACCTCGACTCCCCTCGTCCTTCTCAAGTATTCAAGCGGACGCCGGACCGAGTTATGCTCGATCATCGTCGCGATCACATGATCTCCTTGCCGTAAATAGCCTTTAAGCGCCAAATTCAACGCTTCGGTTGTATTGGTAGTTAGTGCAATGTCATTCGGGTTGTTCACACCGAACAACTGGGCCAACGACTTTCGTGTCTCATATAGAACCCTGGAAGCCTTCACAGCCATTCGGTGACTACCTCGCCCCGGATTGGCTGCCGCCTCCTCCATCGCAAGCCTCATTGCCTCCATCACCTCAGGCGGCTTGGGCCACGAGGTCGCTGCATGATCCAGATAAACGATAGTGTCCATATCGTCTCTCCCTCAGTTTAAGAAAGACATCCCTTACCCTTCCCGCAGGAATTACTGACATGTCTTTGATTTTATAATGATAAAACAGCACTATAGCTGATGAATATTCACAGTGACGCAACAGTGACTCCATCGATATCATCATTTCATTTTGCCTTCGAGCTTATTCGCGACCCACTTATATCACCACAATAGGTCGTTATAGTTCCACACCTATGAACACGAACTCGACATCCAACATACGAACCCGGACTCGATATCCGAGCTCGCCTCATACTCAACCTACTGCAGCAATTCCAACAACCGTTCTAAATCCTGCTTGCTGTAGTAGTTCAATTCAATTTTTCCTTTATCCTTGTTGTGCTTGATTTTGACCGTGGTTTTGAATCGTTCCCGCAGGCTTTCCTCCAGGTGGTCAATGTATGGATCTTTTTTCTTCGTTTTGACCTTCGTCTTCTCTTCCGGCTTGCGATCCAGATTCTTCACCGCTTCTTCAAGCTCGCGAACGCTCCACTCCTGTTCCACACATTGCTTCGCCAATTGTTTCACAAGTGCCGGGTCCTTCAAGCCAACAATTGCCCGGGCATGTCCCATGGACAATGTTCCACGTGAAACATTTTCTTTGACTTCCTCCGGCAATGACAGCAACCTTAAAAAGTTAGCGATATGCGAACGCGACTTTCCTACCTTCAGCGACAGCTCTTCCTGGGTCAAGGAAAATTGTTCCATTAGCCCTTGATACGCAACAGCGATTTCAATGGCATTCAGATTTTCACGCTGCAAGTTTTCGATCAGAGCGATTTCCATGACTTGCTGGTCGCTGAAAGAACGAACAACCGCTGGAATCGCAGCTTTACCGCAATATTGAGATGCTCTGAAACGACGTTCCCCGGCAATAATCTCATAGCCCTTCAGAACGCTGCGCACGATAATCGGCTGAATGACACCATGCTGACGAATGGACTCCGCTAACTCCTGAATGGCTTCCTCGTTAAAATTTTTACGAGGCTGATACGGGTTCGCACGCAATTGACTTAGCGGAATTTCCACGACCTTGTCATCCTCGTTAATCGACAAAGAAGGAATAAGTGCATCCAATCCTTTTCCCAATCGTTTACTCATAAGAGATCACTTCCTTTGCCAGCTCCAAGTATACTTCCGCACCCTTAGAACGCGGATCATAGGTGATGATCGACTGTCCGTGGGACGGTGCTTCACTTAACCGAACATTTCTAGGGATGATGGTCTTATATACTTTCTCCTGAAAATACTTCTTCACTTCTTCGATTACTTGAATGCCAAGATTCGTTCTTGCATCCAGCATTGTGAGCAGAACACCTTCAATCTTAAGCGAAGTGTTCAGGTGCTTCTGAACCAGGCGGACCGTATTCAGCAGCTGACTGAGTCCCTCCAGCGCGTAATATTCACACTGGATTGGAATGATGACCGAATCTGCAGCCGTCAAGGAATTAATCGTTAGGATTCCAAGTGAAGGCGGGCAATCAATCAAAATGTAATCATAGGATGACTTAATGAGCTGGAGTGATTTCTTCAAGCGAACTTCGCGAGAGATGGTTGGTACAAGTTCAATCTCCGCCCCTGCCAGCTGAATCGTAGCCGGAATGATGTCCAGGCCTTCAACGACGGTTCCACAAATTGCATCCTTCGGATGCACTTCATTAATAATGACATCATATATACAGTTCGAGACATCGGCTTTATTGATCCCTACCCCGCTCGTTGTATTGCCCTGAGGATCGATATCCACGAGCAGCACCCGTTTGCCTAGCGAAGCCAGTCCAGCCCCCAGATTGACGGACGTCGTCGTTTTGCCGACACCGCCTTTTTGATTTGCTATGGCAATAATTTTTGACACTCATTTCACCTCAATGTAGGTAGACTCTAGTAAGTATGACGCAATGATGTTCATTCAGTCAGTCTGAATATAAATAAAAGAAAACCTCTATCGAGGTAGATTATGCTAACAAATCCACAGTCAGCCGCTGGGGCCTCACAAATATAAATGTTCCGTTCACCGTTATGGCTACGCTACTTTGGTTATGAGGCGCAGCGTTCTTGAATCCGCATAAATACATGGCCATAAGTCCCCTCTGCCCCAATAGATACCCGTCAGTAAGCAGCCTCGACCGATCCAGGAACAATCCCGTATTCCTGATCAAAAGAAAAAGCGGCACGAAGAATACCGCTTTCACGCTTAATCTTATCGTTTAGGTATTTTAATCACAATCTCGTAATGATCCTCATGGTCGTTCTCGGTTGTCTTGATAGCCATGCCCGAGCCCGATACCATGTCAATGGATTGACGGATCGTATTCAGTGCAAGACGAACGTCCTTACTGTAAGAGATGCGTTTAGATTTTTTCACGGTGGAGACTTCCTTATAAAAGGCAATCCGCGCTTCCGTCTGCTTCACATTCAGTTCCTTGGCAATAATCTCATCCAGCACTTTGAGCTGGGTCTCCTCATTATCCAGGGACAGCAATGCACGAGCATGACGCTCCGTAATTTTCCGTTCCATGAGCGCTGTCTTCACTTGTTCCGGCAGCTGCAGCAACCGGATCTTGTTCGCAATCGTGGACTGGCTCTTGCCAAGCCGCTGTGCCAGACTCTCCTGAGTCAATTGATGCAGATCAATTAACTTCTGATAAGCGACGGCCTCTTCAATCGATGTCAGTCCTTCACGCTGCAAGTTCTCAATAAGTGCAATCGAAGCCGCCTGCGAATCATTAAACTCACGAATGATAGCCGGAATCGTATCGAGTCCCAGCTTCTTGACGGCTCGCCAGCGGCGCTCCCCGGCGATAATCTCGTAGCCGCCATTGCGAACCCTGACCACAATCGGCTGAATCACACCATGTGTCTTGATCGTTTGCAGCAGTTCATCGATTTTGTCATCATCAAATATGGTCCGTGGTTGATAAGGGCTGCTGACGACCTCATGTACCGGAATATGCTTTACTTCATCTCCCTGATTTCGTTCCGCCGCCAATCCAAACAACTTCGAAAATTGTTCTTTCATTCCGTATATTACCACCTAATTTCATGATAGCATGGATCATGTCCCGGCTTGGGTTCCCGATCTGAGAACACTCAGATCAGCATGGATGCTGTCGCCCGCCCACTCTCTCTCTTGAACGGCAGAATACAGAATCCACCGTATTCAGGGCAGCTTGTATGTACAACGAAAGCAGCCAGGCATATCCCTGCAAAAACTAACTCCTTCACATTAACCCTGCGTTCATCTGTCATCGTCGCTGTCGACACGATAGAGAATAGGATCAATCATGATGTGGATGGTCTTATAACCTGATCGAGATATCAGAAAATGAATGCATACAGCTGGATCACGATCTGATACCACAAGAAAAACAACCTTCACATGCAGTTTGTCTACTGTGCAATTACATGACAAGGCGTTGTTCTCTAAAAAGCCGGTAAATAAACCGGACTCTTACAGTATGCTTGTCTCTATTCTACCACTTTTTGTTCTATAACTCTATTCTTCAAATTAACCTTTTTTGCTCGATTTTCGTGTCCCTACTCTTCATAACAAGTACAGAATATAATTGCCTCAAGTTTCCATAGAAAAGGAGAGGGAATGTTCCACGTGAAACATCCCCTCTCCACCGTATCGAATCATCTGCTAAGTTCTATCGATCACATTGTTGCTCTTACCACCTATATAATAGAAGAAAAATGAACCAGGTCGCATTTTCACCCAACAAATAATGATGTTAGCATGCCTCCGCCTTGCCCATTTCACTCCACCGGCATCCTATTGCTGCACCAATGTGTTCTACACCAGAGGCGACTTAGCCGCCATCCCCGGCTTGCGTGGATATTTGCCTGGCGTACTTCCCACCTTGTCGACTACGACGATATGACGATCAGACTGCTCAATCGGCAATGAGAACGAATGAACCTGATCAAGTCTCCCCCGCAGCTCTTTCAAGCTGCGCTTCGACTCTTCAATTTCCTCAGCCGGATTGCTCCCTTTCATGGCAGCGAATTGGCCGCCTACCTTCGTGAATGGAAGACAAAATTCATTCAGCAGCGCCATCCGGGCAACCGCTCTTGCCGTCACCAGATCGAAATGATCACGGTATTCGCGCTTGCGGGCAACTTCCTCCGCCCGGCCATGAATTAGCTCCACATCCGATAGGCCAAGCGTATCCACCACAAACTTGAGGAAATTAATCCGCTTGTTCAGCGAATCTACAATCGTCAGCTTGATATGTGGAAAGCAGATCTTAAGCGGAATGCCCGGGAAGCCAGCGCCGGAGCCAATATCAGCCAAGGTGCCGACCTGCGACATATCTACATAAAACGCAAGTGTCACTGAATCATAAAAATGCTTCGTATACACCTGATCCCGCTCGGTAATACCTGTCAGGTTCATTTTTTCATTCCACTCTACCAGCGTCTCGTAATACGTCTCAAACTGATCCAGCTGCTTCTGATCGACATGAATACCATGCTCCTGCAGCCGTTCTGCAAAATCCTTCTGAATCACGTCCATACCTTATCCTTTCGCCGCGGTCACCCGGTTGTAATGCTCCAGGTACACCAGAAGTATCGAAATGTCAGCTGGTGTAACGCCGCTGATCCGAGACGCCTGCCCGATGGAAATCGGACGGATTCTGTTCAGCTTCTGCCGTGCTTCCATCGCCAGACCATGAACATCATCATAGTTGATATCCTCCGGAATCCGTTTCTTCTCCATTTTTTGCAGACGTTCCACATGCCCAAGCTGTTTCTCAATATAACCGGCATATTTGATTTGGATCTCCACTTGCTCCTTCATTTCTTCATCCAGATCAAACGGAGATGGCGACAATTGCTCAATCATGGCAAACGTCACTTCCGGACGCCGCAGAATCGTCAGCAGCGTGCTTCCATCCTGGATAGGGGCCGAACCGGCAGCCTCCAGCATCGAATTCACCTCAACCGGCTTCACCTTCGCTTGACGCAGACGTTCGATCTCTTGCTCGACCAGCTCTTTCTTACGAAGGAACTGTGCATAGCGCTCTTCCGAGATCAGGCCAATCTCATGACCGATTTCGGTCAGGCGCAGATCGGCATTGTCATGGCGAAGCAACAGGCGATATTCCGCACGCGAGGTCAGCAAGCGATAAGGCTCATTCGTGCCCTTTGTAACCAGATCATCAATCAATACGCCGATATAGCCCTGCGAACGATCCAGAATGACTGGCTCTTTGCCTTGCACTTTGCGTGCCGCATTAATGCCAGCCATGATCCCTTGCCCTGCTGCTTCCTCATAACCGGAGGTTCCGTTAATTTGCCCAGCGGTGAACAGGCCAGGCAATTTCTTGGTCTCCAGCGAAGGCCACAGCTGGGTTGGAACAATTGCATCATACTCAATGGCATAGCCGTTGCGCATCATTTCCACTTTCTCCATTCCAGGAATGGAGCGCAGCACCGCCAGCTGCACATCCTCTGGCAGACTGGTGGAAAGGCCTTGCACATAATATTCCTTTGTATTTTTGCCTTCTGGCTCCAGGAATATTTGATGTTTTGGCTTATCTGCGAAACGAACGATTTTATCCTCAATCGACGGGCAATAGCGAGGACCGGTGCCTTCAATTACCCCCGAGAACATCGGTGCGCGATGGAGATTATCGTTAATAATTTGATGTGTATCCACAGACGTATACGTCAGCCAGCATGGCAGCTGTTCATTATCCGAGGACTTCGTCTCATAAGAGAAGAATTTCGGCTTTTCATCCCCAGGCTGAATTTCCGTCTTCGAAAAATCAATCGTGTCCTTATGCACACGCGGAGGTGTGCCGGTTTTGAAGCGGACGAGATCAAATCCAAGCTCACGCAGATTCTCCGCCAGCTTCACCGACGGCTGCTGATTGTTCGGTCCGCTCTCGTACATCAGCTCGCCCATGATCACTTTTCCACGCAGATAGGTGCCTGTTGTGAGCACAACCGCTTTCGCCCGGTATTCCGTGCCCGTCTGCGTCACAACCCCAACACAGACGCCGTCCTCGACGATCAACTGATCGACCATGCCTTGACGCAGCGTCAGCTTCTCTTCCTTCTCCAGCGTTTCCTTCATCGTGTGCTGATACTGGAATTTGTCAGCTTGGGCACGCAGCGCGTGAACCGCAGGCCCCTTCCCTGTATTCAGCATCCGCATTTGAATGAAGGTTTTATCGATATTGCGGCCCATTTCCCCGCCCAGTGCATCAATTTCGCGCACCACATGACCTTTGGCAGGTCCTCCGATGGACGGGTTACAAGGCATAAAAGCAACCATATCCAGGTTAATCGTAATCATCAATGTCTCCGACCCCATCCGAGCTGCAGCAAGTGCAGCCTCACAGCCGGCATGACCCGCACCAACAACGATCACGTCATAGGTGCCTCCCATGTAACTCATGGCAAACCCTCCTTGTTGTTCATATTTATGAATATATAGAGACGAACGATCTATATCCTGAAGGCAAACACTCCAAGGCAGACCCGCTTCTCAGGCGAGCCTGCCGGGAAGTGCCGCCTAATTGACAACCTTAGCTACGAATCGACAACAACGGCAAGTACAGATATTATGCACGCCTTATTTGCCCAGGCAGAATTGTGAGAAAATCTGGTCAATGAGCGAATCGCCGACCGCCTCGCCCAGAATCTCACCCAGCTGCTCCCAAGCCAGACGAACATCGATCTGGATCATATCAATCGGTATAAGCTGCTCTGCAGCCTCATAAGCATCTTCAAGCGACGCCTTCGCTTTCTTCAAAAGAGCAATATGCCGCACATTGCTGACATAGGTCAAATCTCCGCCCTCAATCCGTCCGCTGAAGAACAGATTCGAGATGGCCTCCTCCAGCTTATCAATGCCTTCCTGTGCTATAACAGACATCGGCACGATCAGTTCAGGCGGATAATATCGATGCAGAATCTCCATATCCAATTGTGTCGGTAAGTCCATTTTATTCATAATCACAATGCATTGTCTACCGCGTATTTGTTCCATCAATTCCAGTTCATCCGGATGCAGCGGCTCACTGGCGTTCAGCACCAGCAGAATCAGATCCGCTTCATTGACCGCATGCTTCGAGCGCTCTACCCCAATCTGCTCCACCACGTCCATCGTTTCCCGGATTCCGGCCGTGTCGAGCAGCTTCAACGGGATATTGTTAATTGTGACAAATTCCTCAATAACATCCCGGGTTGTCCCTGGAATATCGGTCACAATCGCCTTGTTATCATGGGCAAGCGTGTTGAGCAGCGACGATTTGCCGACGTTCGGACGCCCGACAATCGCGGTGGTGATCCCTTCGCGCAGAATTTTGCCTTCCTCCGCCGTCTTCAGCAGCTTGTCGATTTCATCCATAACCAGCCGGCTTTTATCCTTAATAAAATCAGCAGTCAGGGACTCCACATCATGCTCCGGATAATCGATGTTGACCTCTATGTGGGCCAGTGTCTCCACCAACGTATGGCGGAGATCCTTAATTTTGCGGGACAGGGTGCCTTCCACCTGCTTCAATGCCACCGAGAACGCACGGTCCGATTTCGAACGAATGAGGTCAATGACAGCCTCAGCCTGCGACAGGTCAATCCGCCCATTCAAGAAGGCCCGTTTGGTGAACTCCCCAGGCTCTGCAAGCCGCACTTGCTGCTGAAGCAGAATGTCCATTACCCGCTTAACCGAAATGACCCCGCCATGGGCGCTGATTTCGACTACATCCTCTGTTGTAAAAGAACGCGGTGCCCGCATCACCGTCACCAGCACTTCCTCCAGGTTTTCCTTCGTTCTCGGGTCGATGATATGTCCGTAATGCACCGTATGGGAAGCCGCTTCGCTTAAGCGGATCTTGCTCTTGAATATGTTCTCAACTTCCTTGATCGAATCCGGTCCGCTAACCCGAATGATCGCGATTCCACCCTCACCTACCGCTGTGGAAATCGCAGCAATTGTATCACTATACACAACCTGTCACCTCTTTCTGTCCTTCACTAAGCAAGCAAGCTTGAAACCTATACGTTTCTCTATATTCACAGGATCATCCAAAATCCCAACTCTAAAAAACAATGACTCCCTGTCATCCTAAGGAGTCATTGTACGATATACGGCTCTGTTCAACTCTAATGCTACATCTTCGGTGTAATGACAACGCGCCGGTTCGGTTCATCGCCCTTGCTGTACGTCTTCACGCCGCCCTTGGCCTGAAGCCGGGCGTGAATGACCTTGCGCTCCGGCGCCGACATCGGCTCGAGCACGATCTCCTTGCGCGTCTTCAGCACGCGTGCGGCCAGACGGTCGGCAAGATCCTCCAGCGTCTTCTTGCGCCGTTCGCGGAAATTCTCCGCGTCCAGCACAATGCGCAAATAGCTGTCGGAATACCGGTTCGCCACAATGTTGGCTAAATATTGAAGCGCATCAAGCGTCTGCCCCCGGCGTCCAATCATCAAGCCCAGGCCTGAACCTGATATATGAAGGGTGGTGTAATCCTTACCCTTCTCCATTTCAATCGTTACTTCAATCCCCATAGCACGGCCGGTTTCCTGTAGAAAGGAAATCGCTTCGTGATATGGGTCTTTGCCTTCATGGCCAGTGGAATTCACGTCCGCAGGCGTCGATTCGACAGCTTCTTCAGCCGGCATGGATACGGTCGCTGCCGTTTCCGTCTGGTTTGCTTTGATCGATACCTCCTGCTTCGCGAGCGGAGTCTCAGATTGCAATTCGCCGCCAGCTCGTTCAGGCAGGAGCTCAAGTTCCACTTTCGCTTCCTTGACCCCGAACAGGCCCAGGAATCCTCTTGACGGCTGACTCAATACTTGAACCGACACGCGGTCCCGACTTACGCCCCACTTGGCAAGCCCTTGTGCGACAGCATCTTCAATGGTTTTTCCTGTTGCGACGATCTTGCTCATTTCGACTTCTTGGCTCCTTTCGAACCTTTTTTCCTACTTTTGTTTCCTTTTCTCTGACCTTGACTCGCGCTAGTGCTAGCGGCTACGTTAGCCTGAACAGCGGCCGTGTCATTGTTGCGGTACAAGAAGTAGTTCTGCACGATCGTATACAGGTTGCTGTAGAACCAGTACAGCGGAAGTGCTGAAGGAAATTGAAAGGACATGACAAAGATCAGAATCGGGTACACAAACAGCATGAACTGCATCATGCCCATCTGCGGCGAAGGATTCATCTTCATCATCATCTTGGTCTGAAGATACGTCGTTATTGCAGCGAGCAGCGGAAGGATGAACAGCTTGTCCGGCTGTCCGAGCTGCATCCACAAAAATTCATGGCCGCGCAATTCTCCGTTATAGTAAATCGAATGATAGAGTGCGATAAATATCGGCATTTGTAGCAGCAGCGGGAAACAGCCAGCCATCGGGTTGACTTTGTGCTCTTGGAACAGCTTCATCGTTTCCATCTGCATCTTTTCCGGATTATCCTTATACTTCTCACGAACCTTCTGAATTTCAGGTTGAATCGCCTGCATTGCCTTGGAGCTTCGAACCTGCTTCAGCGTTAACGGCAATATTAACGTACGGACGATCAACACCATCACCAGTACGGATAATCCATATTCACCGTCAAACCATTGAGCAAATGTATCAAGCGCCAGTGTGAAGTAATAAACTACGTTACTTTGCCAAAAGCCCCCGTTCTTCAGGTCTTCAATCGTACGCATCTGCTCTTCGCCAGTCGCACAGCCTGAAATCACGGCCACTGCAAGTAATACAGCGGTGAGGAGGAACCATTTTCCTCGTCTTGTCATCATTTGCGACACTTCATAACCCCTCTCTTCGCCATTGCCATTCCACGGTAAATCATAACATATTTATATGAACAAATAAACACAACCCACTAGCCCTTCTTCGCCTTCAAAAGAGATGATTTGCGCAGCACATGCAGCACGCTTTTCTCCAGTTCCCGGTAGGACTTGTCCAGTGCGCCTTTGCGCACAATAAAGATCAGATCCGTATGCTCAGCAATCTCATCCTTGTGCCGCCGGACGATCTCCTTGACGAGACGACGCATCCGGTTGCGCACAACGGCATTGCCGATCTTTTTGCTGCACGACACGCCTACCCGAAACTGCTCTACCTCTTTTTTGCGTGACCAATACACTACAAACTGATGATTGGCGAAAGACTTTCCGTGGCGATATACCCGGCTAAAGTCAGCGCGGTTTCGTAATCGAAGTTTTCTATGCACGAGTATCTCCCTGCCTGCCGTTAATCCATGTCTTTACACTCATTGCATCCGGCATCTCTTCCTATATTAATATAGTATAGTCATGCCCAAGCAAGTTAAACGCAAGATGTCACACGAATGCGGTCCATTTATAGCTTATGCTGCCGACAGCTCCGGGCACATGACCTGCTGGACACACATAATCGGAGCCTATTACGAAAAAAAGACCACCTCGGTGGTCTTCGTGGCGACAGTATTAAGCGCTCAATACTTTTCTTCCTTTAAGACGGCGTCTGGCCAATACCTTACGTCCGTTCTTTGTGCTCATTCTTTGACGGAAGCCGTGTACTTTCTTGCGCTTGCTCACGTTCGGTTTAAAAGTCGGTCTCATGATTTAATGCACCCCCTTACAGAAATCTTTGACTTGCCATATTCAAAAAATAAACGCCGGTTTGCGACGCATTTTGATAGACAGATTCAAGTACTGTCCTATCTTCAATGTTCGAACATCATTTACATCTTCACAGAAAATGCCTTTATACATTTAATCACGTCCTGGCCCAAAAGTCAAACCAAACTTCCACGTTTGCCCCCGTATAAGTTCTCCACAACTACTCTTTTTTACTTGGAGTGCATTTATCCACATGGGGATAACCTAATGAAACGACACGAACGGAACAACCCTTATTTACAGATGACTTATTTAAGAGTAGTATGATAATTGGTAATATACTTGTATACAAGTATACATTGTTAAAAGGAGCTGTACTTATATGAAAATAGGGATGATCGGCCTCGGCAAAATGGGGCTTAATCTGGTGCAAAATTTACGGCATCATCAACATCAAGTGGTCGCTTATGACCTGAACGCCGATTCAGTCCAATTGGCAGCGGGCTTTGGTGCTGAAGGGGTGCACGCTTTGGAAGAAATGACAGTCAGACTGGAGAGCCCGCGCATCATATGGATGATGGTGCCTGCCGGCGCCGTTGTGGACTCGGTTATTGATTCCCTCTCCCCGCTTCTTCAGCCTGGAGATATTCTCATCGACGGCGGAAACTCGCACTATAAAGATTCGATTGCACGCGCAGCACGGCTGGCCGAGCAAGACATCCATTACTTTGATGTAGGCACCTCCGGCGGGATGGAAGGCGCCCAGCATGGCGGCTGCTTCATGATCGGCGGCAATCGCGAAGTATTCGCCAGCATTGAGCCTCTATTTCAAGACATGGCTGTGGAGAACGGATACCTGTACGCCGGAGATATCGGCAGCGGACATTTTCTGAAGATGGTTCATAACGGTATTGAATACGGCATGATGCAATCGATTGCTGAGGGTTTCGAAGTGCTGGAGAAAAGCGCGTTCAATTATAGCTATGAGGATGTGGCCCGCGTCTGGTCCAATGGTTCCGTTATTCGCGGCTGGCTGATGGAGCTGATGCAAAATGCTTTCTCCAAGGATCCGAAGCTGGACAGCATCAAAGGGGTCATGAAATCGTCCGGCGAAGGAAAATGGACCGTCGAAACGGCGCTTGATCTGCAGGCCAATGCCCCAGTCATCGCGATGTCGCTGTTCATGCGCTACCGCTCTCTGGAAGACGATACGTTCCATGGTAAGGTAGTTGCGGCGCTCCGCAACGAATTCGGCGGCCATGCTGTGGAAAAGTCGGAGTAAATTCTCCCTGGCATGACCGGCTCTGAGGCCTGACACAGCGGCACTTTGCTGATGGAACCAAGACATCCCGTATGTTACAATCATTATCAACTTAGTATCATGAGATTACATACTCGGATAGGGGAATCAGTGTATGAAATATCCTGCCTCTTGGCTTCAGGGCGCTTCCCTCGGGGAAGCGATTGCCAACGAATTGCGTCTGCAAATCATTAGCGGCGCGATCAAGAAAGGAGAAATTCTGTCGGAAAACCGGATTGCAGGTGAATTCGGAACGAGCCGGTCTCCGGTACGCGAAGCATTGAAAACGCTGTCCAGTGAAGGGTTGATCCAATTGGAGCGCATGGGCGCGGTCGTCATTGGCTTATCGCTCAAGGAAGTCGAAGAGCTGTACGATGTGCGTTACCTGATCGAAAGCTTCGTGCAAACCCATGTGTTTGCGAAGCCACAGCCTGCCTTGATCCAGCATTTGAAGCAAATCGTGGACCGGATGGAGCTGGCCGCAAAGCATGGCGATCCGGAAGAGTTCTCGCTCCAGGACTTGTCCTTTCACGAGCGCATCGTGGCCGAAGCCGACCATAAGCGCATACTTCATCTGTGGCGCAGCATCCGCCAAATCGTGATCACCGTCATTCTGATCACCACCCGGCAAGTATTCAGTGAAGGCGAATCCAGAATTGAAGCGGTGCTAAGCAAGCACCATCAGCTCATTCGCGACCTGGAATCCTCGGATCCTGTCCGGATTCAGAACGCGGCACAGCAGTATTTTGACGATTCCCGAGAGACGCTGCATCTCAGTTTCTCGGAAGGAGAGTAGATCCGTTCATCCTCCCTCTCCCCCTCCGGAGCAGCGGTGTGCGGCTCGGAGATGATAAGGATAGGGCCTGACTCGACACAGCATTCATGGGCGGGCTGCCCACCTTTGCTTCGCCTTTTATTGTCGACAAGTATACACAATTACAAATTCGGTTTATGGATTATATAAGTATAAAGGGGCCGTTAGTATGGCCTTGAACGAAAGAAGGTATGTCTTGTGAGTACGCTCCATTACATGATCGGTGTAGACATCGGAACGACCAGCACCAAGGCCGTTCTGTTCAAAGAAAACGGTGAAGTCGTGACCAAGGCCGGCGGCGAATATCCCCTGCTCACCCCCACTCCGTCAACCGCGGAGCAGGACCCGGAGCAAATATTTCAAACCGTCCTTGCTGCAGTCCAAAGCGTGATGCACCAGAGCGGCATCGACCCGGCACAGCTGCTATTCGTCTCCTTCAGTGCCGCCATGCACAGTGTCATTGCCGTCGACGACGATGGAAAGCCCCTAACGCGCTGTATCACCTGGGCGGATAATCGCAGTGCATCATGGTCGAACCGACTGAAGAAGGAAATGGGCGGCATGGAGCTCTACATGCGCACCGGCACGCCGATCCACCCGATGTCCCCTGTGACGAAGCTGATGTGGCTCCGCCATGAACATGAGGACATTTTTAAGCAGACGGCCAAATTTATATCAATTAAGGAATACGTCTATTTCAAGCTGTTCGGCCGCTACGTGGTCGATCACTCTATCGCCTCCAGCACCGGCATGATGAATTTAAGAGAGCTGGCCTGGGATCAAGAGGCGCTAAGGCTTGCGGGAATTACAGAGGAGCATCTGTCCGAGCTAGTGCCGACCACCCATGCGCTAACCGGCTTGAATGCGGATTATGCCCGTATCATGGGGCTGCTCCCCTCCACCCCGTTCGTGCTCGGTGCCGCCGACGGCGTGCTGTCGAATCTCGG
This sequence comes from Paenibacillus sp. FSL M8-0334, assembly GCF_038000405.1. Classification (NCBI taxonomy): domain Bacteria; kingdom Bacillati; phylum Bacillota; class Bacilli; order Caryophanales; family Paenibacillaceae; genus Paenibacillus; species Paenibacillus sp. FSL M8-0334. The sequence continues at coordinate 2,348,928 of NZ_JBBOCH010000001.1, read as the reverse complement.
CGTGAATGCGATCCAGCCGGGAGTCGTTGCCGCTACGATCGGTACGAGCGGTGCGATCCGGACCGTGGTCGACAAGCCCATGACCGACCCGAAGGGGCGGATATTCTGCTATGCGTTAACCGAGAAGCATTGGGTCATTGGCGGTGCGGTCAACAATGGCGGGATGATTTTCCGCTGGGTAAGGGACCAGTTGGCCGCTTCGGAGATTGAGACAGCGAAGCGGCTCGGCATTAATCCTTATGATGTGCTAACCCAAATTGCCGACCGTGTTCGTCCCGGCTCCGACGGCCTGCTCTTCCATCCTTACTTAACCGGAGAACGGGCTCCTCTATGGGACCCGAACGCCCGCGGTTCTTTCTTCGGACTGACGCTGAACCATCAGAAGGAGCATATGATCCGCGCCGTGCTCGAAGGCGTTATCTTCAACATGTACACCGTGCTGCTGGCAATGGAGGAACAGATCGGCCGTCCCGCGAAGATCCACGCCACCGGCGGCTTCGCCCGATCCCCGATCTGGCGGCAGATGATGGCCGACATCTTCGATCAGCAGGTGATCGTGCCGGAAAGCTATGAGAGCTCCTGTCTCGGCGCTGCCGTCCTCGGACTGTATGCCATCGGCCGGACCGACTCGCTGGAGATTGTCTCGTCGATGGTCGGCGGAACTCATGAGCATCAGCCGAAGACAGAGCATGCCGAAATCTACCGCTCGCTCCTCCCGATCTACATACGCATCTCGCGCAAGCTGGAAGAAGATTACGAAGCAATCGCCGAGTTTCAGCGCAAATTCGAGCATAATGGACCAGACCGCGTATTGTAATCGCCTGTGAAAGTAGAAACAGCCCGTCCGGCTGCGGAAAGATTCCGCGGCGGAACGGGCTGTTTTTTCTTCCAGGCACTCTCCTAGTTCCCCCATTTTACCTTTGGTAGAATCCAAACCGATGATCCGGGCAACCAGCCAAGCGGTTATTCACATGGTTTTGGAAGTAAATATTGCCTCTATACGCACAACCTGTGTATATTTTTTTTCGGATCCAAGGTGATCCTGTCGAAAGTTGAACAGCTTATAAACAATATATAGTGGTGTGAATAAGATTTATGCACAACGTATTGAATTTGTGGATAAATTAGCGACATACATTGAAAATAAGCCCTTCTTTTGCTATGATGATATTACTTTTGGATGTGAATATGTGAATGAACGGATAATATTATCAACAGCCTGTGGATAAAGTTGTGAACAATTTCAATTTATCCATATTTTTTTGTTTCCACAGGGGTGGAACTCTGGGGATAATTCTACATCATTCATTTTCTTTCGACATTTTCAACTTGGCTCTGGGCCACGTTTGGAAGATTTAAAGGAGTGACAGTTTTGGATAGCCATACTTCCGAATTATGGCAGGAAATTTTATCGATAATACAGACCAAGCTGAGCAAACCCAGCTTTGATACTTGGTTTAAAGCTACAAAAGCATTGACGCTGAACGATCATTCCGTTGTCATATCCGCGCCGACCACCTTTGCGGTGGAATGGCTGGAGAGCCGATATACGAAGCTGGTGAGCTCCACCGTATATGAAGTGCTCGGCAAACAGGTTGATGTTCGTTTTGTCATTGAAGAGCCTAAGCCTGCGGATCCGGTTCCCCAGCAGCCAGCCCCCGTATCGGAGGTCAGCAGCGACGAGATTCAGTCGCATATGCTGAACCCGAAGTACACCTTCGACACCTTTGTCATCGGGTCAGGCAACCGGTTTGCCCATGCGGCGTCGCTTGCCGTAGCGGAGGCGCCAGCCAAGGCGTACAATCCGCTGTTTCTGTATGGAGGCGTGGGACTAGGGAAGACGCATTTGATGCATGCGATAGGCCATTATATTTTGGAGCATAATCCGAGCAGCAAGGTCGTTTATATTTCCTCAGAAAAATTCACCAACGAGTTCATCAACTCCATTCGAGACAACCGTGCCGAAAGTTTCCGGAACAAATACCGCAATGTAGACATTCTGCTCATTGACGATATTCAGTTTTTGGCCGGCAAGGAATCGACCCAGGAGGAGTTTTTCCATACCTTCAATGCGCTGCATGAGGAACGGAAGCAGATTATCATCTCCAGTGACCGTCCGCCGAAGGAAATTCCGACGCTTGAAGAGCGGCTTCGTTCCCGCTTTGAGTGGGGCCTGATCACCGATATTCAGCCACCGGATCTGGAGACGCGGATCGCCATTCTTCGCAAGAAAGCGAAGGCTGAGAACCTGGACATACCGAACGAAGCGATGATGTATATCGCCAATCAGATCGATACGAACATTCGCGAGCTCGAAGGCGCACTGATTCGCGTTGTGGCCTACTCCTCATTAACCAATCAGGATGTAACCACCCATCTGGCAGCCGAAGCGCTGAAGGATATTATCCCTTCCAGCCGGCCACGAATGATCACGATCCAGGACATTCAGCAGAAGGTCGGAGAATACTACAATCTGAAGCTTGAGGACTTCAAGGCGCGCAAAAGAACGAAAGCCGTAGCCTTCCCAAGACAGATTGCGATGTACTTGTCCCGTGAATTGACCGACTATTCCCTGCCGAAGATCGGCGAGGCATTTGGAGGACGGGATCATACGACCGTGATCCATGCCCACGAGAAGATCAGCCAGTCGCTGAAAACCGACCAGGAGCTGTTCAAAGTGGTCAATAACATTACGGAGAAAATCAAAAATCCTACCTGAACAAGTTCAAAGCCTATGCACAATCTGTACACATGTGGATAGGCTTAATTTTATGCCCTTTCTTGGGCTTATCCACATATTCAGTGTCCCTACTACTGATACTATTAATAATTAATAAATATATTATCCATAAAGAGGGTGTCTTAACCGGCTTCGCCTGCAGCAGAACATCCTCCCCTATCTATCCGCAAGGAGTGAAAATATGAAAATCAGCATATTGAAAAACGCATTAAACGAATCCATCCAGCATGTTTCCAAAGCGATATCGAGCCGGACGACCATTCCGATTCTGAGCGGGATCAAACTGGACGTGACGTATTCCGGCGTGACGCTGACCGCAAGCGATACCGATATTTCAATTCAATCGTTTATTCCTGCCGAGGATGATAAACAGACGATCGTGGAGGTGGAACAACCGGGCAGCGTCGTGCTTCCTGCGAAGTTTTTTGTCGAGATTATCAAGAAGCTTCCTTCCCAGGATGTCCAAATGGAGGTGAAGGAGAACTTCCACACTTTTATCTCCGCCGGCGCTACCGAAATTCAGATGGTCGGGCTTGATCCCGAGGAATTCCCTGTCCTGCCAAGCATTGAAGGCAACCAGACGATATCCCTTCCGGGCGACCTGCTGAAGAATATGATCAAACAAACGGTATTCTCCATCTCCAGCAACGAAACGACGCCGATTCTGACCGGGGTGCTGTGGACGCTGTCTGACAATGAGCTGAAATTTACGGCGACCGACCGCCACCGTCTGGCCACGCGCTCCATTCACCTGGAAGGCACGGATGATATCAGTTTCAACAACGTGGTGATTGCAGGCAAAACGCTCAACGAGCTGAGCAAAATCATTCCGGACCAGAATACGCTGGTGGACATCGTCGTATCGGACAATCAGGTGCTGTTCAAGATCGACCGGGTTCTTTTCTATTCCCGCATTTTGGACGGCATTTATCCTGATACTTCTAGAATTATTCCGGACACGCATAAAACAGAACTCATTTTGGATACAAAGAAACTAACCGAGTCGATCGACCGCGCTTATCTGCTCTCCCGAGAGGAGAAAACGAATATCGTGCTGCTGCAGACGATGGAAAATGGCGGCATCGAGATTTCCTCCAGCTCCTCCGAGCTTGGCAAGGTCCGCGAGGAACTGGACCTGGTCGAGTTCAAGGGAGAGCCGCTGCGCATCTCGTTCAACTCGAAATATATGCTCGATGTGCTGAAGGTGGTAGAGAGCGAGCAGCTCATGATCGCGTTTGTCGGCGTGATGAGCCCGATTATTTTGAAGCCGCTGGATGACAGCAAGAGCCAGTACATCATCCTGCCATACCGGACGGCGAACTAAGAAGATCCTGTTCCCAGGAACACGCCATTGCCATTAAAGTTATCCCCAATCCACAGGGGCGAAAGGAAGTCACATGAAACAAATTTTTATCCACAGTGAATATATCAAGCTGGATCAGTTTCTGAAGCTGGCCGATTGCGTATCCACAGGCGGCATGGCCAAGGCGCTGCTTGCGGAGGATGCGGTTTTGGTCAATGATGAGAAGGAAGACCGGCGCGGGCGCAAGTTGTATCCAGGCGACATCATCAAGGTGGAAGGCTGCGGGACCTTTCAGGTCGCCGCGCAATAGACAGCCTCCCGCAGCCGCTTGCTTAAAGGAGCGGAAGACGAGGGAGAGGATATCATGTTTGTCAAAAATGTCAGTCTGCAGCATTACCGCAACTATGAGGCTCTGCAGCTCGAAGCCTTCGGCGATGTCAACCTGATTATCGGGCGCAACGCCCAGGGCAAGACCAATCTGATGGAGGCGCTCTTCGTGCTCGCCTTAACGAAGAGCCACCGCACCTCCAAGGATCGGGAGCTCATCGCCTTCGAGCAGCCAAGCGCGCATATCTCGGCTGAGGTAGAGAAGAAGTACGGAGCTGTCAGGCTGGAGCTGTCCTTGTCGCAGCAGGGGAAAAAAGCCAAAATCAACGGGCTGGAGCAGCGGAAGCTGAGCGATTTTATCGGTACGCTGAATGTGGTCATGTTTGCACCTGAGGATCTGGAAATTGTCAAAGGAACGCCGGGGGTACGCCGCCGGTTTCTTGACATGGAGATCGGCCAGGTGGCGCCGAGCTACCTGTTCCACCTCCAGCAGTACCAGAAGGTGCTCGTTCAGCGCAACAATCTGCTCAAGCAGCTGTGGGGGAAAGATGCGGCGCAGCAGGCGATGCTAGACATCTGGGATACCCAATTGGTGGAGCATGGTGTTAAAATCGTCAAGAAGAGGAAACAATTTATAAAAAAATTGCAAAAATGGGCTGAAACGATACATCAGGGGATTACAAACGGCCTTGAGGAGCTGTCTCTACACTACCTTCCGTCCTTTGCGGACGCGGAGGAAGAAGATGAAGCTGTCTTATTTGACCGATTTATGATAAAATTATCACAAATGAAAGAACAAGAAATACGGCGTGGTATGACATTGGCAGGTCCTCATCGAGATGATCTGGCTTTTTATATTAACGGCAAAGAGGTCCAAACGTACGGATCGCAGGGCCAGCAGCGGACGACGGCATTATCGCTGAAGCTCGCGGAGATCGAACTCATCCAGGAGGAGATCGGGGAATATCCGGTCCTGCTTCTGGACGATGTGCTGTCCGAACTGGACCCGTACCGTCAGACACAGCTGATTGAGACATTCCAGAGCAAAGTGCAGACATTCATCACGGCAACGGGAATCGAAAGTTTGAATACCGACAAATTGAAGGGTGCCAGCATTTTTCATGTCCATGACGGGCAGGTGGGCTCTTAAGGGAGTGGTTGCCATATGTATATTCATTTGGGCGGTGAGAAGATCATTCGTTCGTCCGAGCTGGTTGGGATCTTTGACATCTCGATTGAGAAGTCCTCGAAGATTTCCAAGCAGTTCGTCACGCATGCCCAGCAGCATAAGGTGGTGGAGCGGATTGGCGAAGAAGACCCCAAGTCGATTGTGGTCACGAAGCAGATCGTTTATTACTCTCCGATCTCCTCTGCGACACTTAAGAAGCGAGCTAGCCAGTTTGTAGCTCAGGCATAACAGAATCTGTAGAAGTAGGTGAAGGCATGTCTATGAATCAACCAACTTATGATGAGAATCAGATTCAGGTGCTGGAAGGACTCGAAGCCGTCCGGAAACGGCCGGGGATGTATATCGGCTCCACCAGCGCCAAGGGTCTGCATCATTTGGTATGGGAAGTAGTGGACAATAGTATCGACGAAGCGATGGCTGGCGTATGCGATACGATCGAGATTATTGTGCACGAGGATAACAGTGTCACGGTGATTGACAATGGTCGCGGCATCCCGGTCGGCGAGAACGCCAAGCTTAAGAAATCGACGCTTGAAGTCGTCATGACCGTGCTTCATGCCGGCGGTAAATTCGGCGGCGGCGGATACAAAGTGTCCGGCGGTCTGCACGGGGTTGGCGTATCGGTTGTGAATGCTTTGTCGACCCAGGTTGTCGTTCAGGTTAAACGCGACGGCCATATTTATCAACAGGAATATCGCCGCGGTGTTCCGCAATACGATATCAAAGTCATCGGCGACACGGAGGAGCATGGCACAACCGTGACGTTCCTGCCGGATCCGGAGATTTTTACGGAAACGACCGTTTTTGATTACAATACGCTGCTGACGCGCATCCGGGAGCTGGCCTTCCTCAACAAGGGCATCAAGCTGACCTTGAAGGATGAGCGCACCGGTGCCTTCGATTCGTTTAAATACGACGGCGGAATTATCGAGTACGTCCGATTTTTGAACGACAAGAAGGAGGCTCTGCATGAGGAGCCGATCTATGTGGAAGGCGCGCGTGACAATATTCAGGTTGAAATTGCGCTGCAATACAACGACAGCTACACCGAGAATATTTACTCGTTTGCCAACAACATTAACACGCACGAGGGCGGTACGCATGAATCCGGCTTCAAGAGTGCGTTGACGCGGATCATTAACGATTACGCCCGCAAGACCGGCGCGATCAAGGACAACAACGGCAACCTGTCCGGGGACGATGTGCGTGAAGGATTGACGGCGATCATCTCGGTGAAGGTGCCGGAGCCGCAATTCGAAGGTCAGACGAAGACCAAGCTCGGCAACAGCGAGGTGCGCGGGATCGTTGAATCCTTGTTCGCCGAGAAGCTGCAGGAGTTCCTGCAGGAGAACCCGTCGGTGTCCCGCCGCATTCTTGACAAGGCGCTTCAGGCCTCCCGCGCCCGGGAAGCCGCCCGTAAAGCGCGCGAGATGACGCGGCGTAAGAGCGCCCTCGAAGTGAGCGCCCTGCCGGGCAAGCTGGCAGACTGCTCCTCGAAGGATGCCTCGATCAGTGAGCTGTACATCGTCGAAGGGGACTCCGCCGGCGGATCTGCGAAGCAGGGCCGGGATCGGCATTTCCAGGCGATCCTGCCGCTGCGGGGGAAAATCCTGAACGTCGAGAAGGCGCGTCTGGACCGCATTTTGTCCAATGCGGAGATCCGGGCGATCATCACCGCGCTTGGCACCGGCATTGCCGATGATTTCGATCTGTCCAAGGCCCGTTATCACAAAATCATCATCATGACCGATGCCGACGTGGACGGTGCCCATATCCGCACGCTGCTGCTGACGTTCTTCTACCGCTACATGCGCAAGCTGCTGGAAGCGGGATACGTGTATATTGCCCAGCCGCCGCTCTTCAAGATCGAACGCAACAAAGTGGTGCGGTATGCAGGCAGCGAGAAAGAGCGGGATGAGATCATTAAGGAGTTCGGCGAGAATGTGAAGCTGAATATCCAGCGTTACAAAGGTTTGGGTGAGATGAACGCCACGCAGCTGTGGGAAACGACGATGGACCCTGAGAGCCGGACGATGCTCCAGGTTACCATCGAGGACGCGATGCTCGCAGATACGTTGTTCGACACGCTGATGGGTGACAACGTGGAACCACGGCGTGACTTTATCCAGGAGCATGCCAAGTCGGTGCGCAATCTGGACGTGTAAATATGCCCTGTCCCTTACTGCCCTCAAGCAGTAAGGGATTTTTTTGTGCTAGCGGGCCTTTTTGGCGTCAGGCAGCTTGCGGCCGTAGGCCTGCGCATATTTTCTGACCGTGTTGTAGATGCTGGGGTCTTTGAAGAATTTCTTGAACGGAAACAGAGCCGGTCTAGTATTTACCTCGAGAATCCAAATGTTCCAGCGGCTGTCAATCGCCACGTCGAGTCCGATCTCCTTGAGACGGGGATATGATTTTTGCAGCTGGGCTGCGACGTTCACCCCCAGTATTTTCAGCTCCTGACGGATGTTCTCAATCTCCTCCGCGTTCATATGCTCCGACATCAGCGTTTTGAAATGCTTGACGATGCCGCCGCTGTGATGGTTAGTCACAATTTTGTTCTTGGCTGCGACGCGGCCGATGATGCCCGTGGTTGCCCATTGCCCCGTCGGCGTTTTCTGCGTCAGCACCCGGAGGTCGAATGGCCGGCCCTCGAACCTCAGCAGGTCTATGCCCTGCTGAGCAAGATATTCGCGCTTGTTGATCAGCGACTTTAGCGTTTTGTGCAAGGCTTCGATGGAGGAGAAGGTCTCCTTCTTCTGTTCGTAACGAAGCCTGTAGGAAGGGGAAGCGGATTCCGCGATGCTCTGGCTGTCCTGAAGATCACTGTTCTCGGAGGATTTCTCCGGCGGAACGATCTCAACGGACATAACGCCAATCCCGTAGGTTCCACGGTCGGGCTTGATGTATACCACCGTATGTGCGGCGAGCAGTTCTCTAAGGGCCTCTATGGAATAGCGGCGGGTTGTAGGAATGTAAGCGGCAATCCCTTTGTTCTGGAGAAGTATTTTCGTTTTCGCCCACTTGCTTGCTACGCGCTGTATAGCCAATGATCTTCATCCTTTCCGTTGATTTCGTGCTCCAGCTGTTCCGATGCTCAAACGAACCTAAGTGTATACTCGTGACAGGAAGTACTCCCGGGCGCGGCTTCATCAGCCGATATAAGGTCTTATCGCGCCTCCGGCAAGTCCTGCCGCGTGAAAACATAGGACAAGAAAAACAAATAGTGGTATAATATACAGATGTGATGATTCGAAATACTTTGCACTGCATTGTATGTGAAAGGAAGCACGGAGGACAGGGCGTATATCCCGACTTCCGGTACAAAAACATACATTCACACAGCCAAGCGCTGGGTTTAATTGTGAACGGTTTGTGAAAGTAATATAATAGAAAATGGTGCATTTATAGTTTTCTGATCATTATTCTGCTTTTTTCATATAGAGCAAGGCTTGGTTGATTGAAAATGAAGGAGGTCCAGCATGGCGGAAGAAAATTTCTCCCAAATCAAAGATCGGGACATTGGTGAGGAGATGCGCGAATCCTTTATGGATTATGCGATGAGCATCATTGTCAGCCGGGCTTTGCCAGATGTGCGGGACGGAATGAAGCCGGTTCACCGTCGTATTCTTTATGCGATGTCGGAACTCGGCATGGCCCCGGACAAACCGTACAAGAAATCGGCAAGGATCGTTGGCGAGGTTATCGGTAAGTACCATCCGCACGGTGATTCCGCGGTGTATGAATCCATGGTCCGGATGGCGCAGGACTTCTCCATGCGTTACATGCTCGTTGACGGTCATGGTAACTTCGGTTCCATTGACGGAGATATGGCAGCGGCAATGCGGTACACGGAAGCCCGTTTATCAAAAATTGCGATGGAAATGCTGCGTGATATTAATAAAGAGACGATTGATTTTGCACCCAACTATGACGGTGAGGAGCATGAGCCTGTCGTTCTGCCTGCCCGCTTCCCGAACCTGCTTGTTAACGGGGTCTCAGGGATCGCGGTCGGGATGGCCACCAATATCCCGCCGCATAACCTCGGTGAGGTTATCGATGGCGTTCAGGCGATGATTCGTAATCCGGATATTACACCGATGGAGCTCATGGAATACATTCAGGGCCCGGACTTCCCGACTGCGGGTTACATTCTGGGACGCGAAGGCATCCGTCAAGCTTATCGTACGGGCCGCGGCTCTGTCACGATGCGCGCCAAGGCAACCATCGAAGAGAACAACAACAAAGCGCGTATCGTTGTGCACGAGATTCCGTATCAAGTGAACAAGGCGCGCTTGGTGGAGAAAATCGCTGAGCTCGTTCGGGAGAAGCGCATAGACGGCATTACCGATCTGCGTGATGAATCTGACCGTAACGGCATGCGGATTGTCATCGAGCTGCGCCGGGACGTCAATCCGAACGTTGTGCTGAATAACCTGTATAAGCATACGGCGATGCAGTCCAACTTCGGGATCAACATGCTGGCGATCGTGAACAACGAGCCTAAAATCCTGAATTTGCGCGATGTTCTGCATTATTATTTGGAGCATCAGGTATCGGTTATTCGCCGCCGTACTGAATTCGAGCTGAAAAAAGCCGAGGCCCGCGCGCACATTCTGGAAGGTTTGCGGATCGCGCTGGATCATCTGGACGAAGTCATCGCCCTGATCCGCGGATCGCAGACGACGGAAGCCGCACGCGATGGCCTGATGGAACGATTCGGCCTTAGCCAAGAGCAGGCCCAGGCCATCCTGGATATGCGCCTGCAGCGTCTGACCGGACTCGAACGCGAGAAGATCGAGAGCGAATATCAGGAGCTGCTGCTGCGCATCGCAGAGCTGCGTGAGATTCTGTCGAACGAACAGCTTGTTCTCCAGATTATCAACGACGAGCTGCAGGAGATCAAGGAGCGTTTCGCTGACGAGCGCCGCACTGAAATTACGGTGGGTGAGGACAGCATTCTGGACGAGGACCTGATTCCTCGCGAGGAAGTGGTCATTACGATTACGCATACCGGTTATGTGAAACGTCTGCCGGTCAATACGTATCGAAGCCAGAAGCGGGGCGGCCGCGGGGTTGTCGGGATGGAAACGAAGAGCGAGGATTTCGTTGAGCATCTCTTCGTCACGAACTCCCATCATTACCTGATGTTCTTCACGGACAAGGGTAAGGCTTATCGCCTGAAGGCCTACGAGATTCCAGAGCTAAGCCGGACCGCTCGCGGCACGCCGATCATCAACCTGATCCAGATTGAGCAGGGAGAAACGGTCAATGCCGTCATTCCGGTGGAAAGCTTCGATATGGATAAGTTCCTGTTCTTCGCTACCCGTCAGGGTGTCGTGAAGAAAACGCCGCTTGAGGATTACGTCAATATCCGCAAGGGCGGTCTGATCGCGATTAATCTGCGCGAAGACGATTCCTTGATCGATGTGAAGCTGACCGACGGCCAGCAGGAGATCATCATGGGTACAGCCCACGGCATGTCGATCCGCTTCGAGGAGAGCGATGTGCGTTCTATGGGACGCAGCGCGACCGGTGTGAAGGGGATCACCCTGGACGAGGGCGACAGCGTCATCGGCATGGACGTTGTCGATCCGGAGCTGGATATCCTGATCGTCACGACCAAGGGCTACGGCAAACGGACACCAGCAGGTGATTATCGTGTGCAGACCCGCGGTGGTAAAGGGATCAAAACGATCAGCATCACCGAGAAGAACGGCCCTGTCGTTGCTCTGAAGGTGGTAAAATCGGAGCAGGATCTGATGATCATTACAGCGACGGGCACCCTGATCCGGACCAGCATCGAGGGCATCTCCTCCATGGGCCGGTATGCTCAGGGCGTCAAGCTGATTAATATCCGTGAGGACGACTCGGTCGGCACGGTATGTCATGCAGATAAGAGTGATGAACCGGATCACGAAGATGAGGATGGCGGAGACCATCATGACGAGATGGAAACGCCAGAGTCTGAATAAGCCTTCGTTTTATCTAGAGCATAGAGAGCATGGATGCGCCCAGCATCTGTGCTCTTTTATTTTTATATTGAATGACAATGGTTTGTCTTGATAGGCTTTACTTATGGTATATTGATAGCGTTTACTTTCTCTTGGAGAGATTATGACGAAATCGGGGTTTATGGCATGAAGAAGATGATGCACTTTATACGTAATTTTGTTCTGGAAAAAACGATTTACCGGACCTTCCTGATCTATTATCTGCTTGGCAACATGCTGCTGCTTCTGCTGCTCGGCATTCTGTCGATTCGCGATTCCACCCGTATGATTACCGAAGAGGTCATACGTTCAAGCAATAAGGTGATGGAGCAGGCGGCCCAGGGAATCAGCTTCTATCTGGAGGAGACCAAGCGGTCGCTGCTTGTTCTGGCAAGCAATCAGTCGGTGGGAGCCATTCTCAGGCAGGACGAGATTCCCGACATGGCTTATCTGCTTCAACATGAACGGAACATCTCGGAGATCATGCAGAGTATCAACACCTACCAGTCGCTCATCAGCGATGTGCTGATTCTGGGCAAGAACGGCTATGTGAATAATTTGAATGCGCGCAGCTCACTCTGGTGGGATTATCCCTTTACCGAACAGACTTGGGCCCTGGAGTCGTTCGAGTCCCGGCAGGGGGACTATTTCTTCAGCCTCGGGATTCATAACCAGGACTACTACATGAACTCGGACATTTCCCGTTACGGAAAGCCCACGTTATCTGTGGCGATGCAGGTGAAAGGATACCGCCGGGAGGTACTTGGCTCGGTTATCGCGAATCTGGACTTGCAGAAAGTGAACAGCATGTTTGAACGCAGCATGTACCAGAGTCAGGCGAACATCTTTATGATCGACGAGCACCGGCGGATTATCGTACATCAGGATAGTGCAGAAATTGGCCAAACGATGCATTTTGCAGGCATCGATAACATCTATCTTGAGAAATCAGGCAATTTCCGCGAACAGCTATTTGGGGAGGAACATCTGATCATTTACCAGCCTACTGTGATTGAAGGATGGATGATGATCTCTGCGATCCCCATGACGGAAATTACGAGCCAGTCGGCTCCGCTCAAATCCAATCTGAACCGCATTTTATATCTGTGCCTTGTGCTGAACGTGCTGATCAGTCTGGCGGTAACCTTCCGGATATCCCGTCCGCTGCAGGGACTGCTGCGGACGCTGAACAAAATCGGAACCGATGACATGCTGTACATCCGAAACAAAAACTATCAGTACCGGGAGATCAACATCATTGGCACCAAATTCAAAGAATTAATGGACCGGATCGACCTTCTGATCCAGCAGAACTATTTAACACAAATTGCTTTGAAGGAAGAAGAGCTGAAGGCGCTGCAGGCACAGATCAACCCGCACTTTCTGTTTAATACGCTACAGCTTCTGCAAACCGAGATTGTATGCGGTAACATTGAGTCCTCCAACCGGATTGTGCTGTCGCTCAGCAACCTGTTCCGGTATTCGCTGCGGCAGACCGGCGAACTGGTAACGCTTCATACCGAACTGAAGCAGTTGAATGACTATTTATACATCATGAACAAGAAATACGATGACCGTATAACCGTGAAGCAGCATATTCCGGATGAGGACGTGCTGCAGGTGAACATTCCGAAGCTCCTGCTCCAGCCAATTGTAGAGAACTGCATCCGGCATGGATTTGGCGAAGATCGCAGAGAGGGGACGATATGCATCAGCGCTGTCAAGGTGAAGAAGGGGCTCCTGATTGCCATTGGCGACACGGGCGAGGGGATGGACAGACAGGAGCTGAGAGCCCTCAGGCAGCAGATTGAGAAGCCTGATCAAGACGTTGGAAACATTGGCTTGTACAATGTCAATCACCGCATCAAGCTGAACTATGGCAGCGATTATGGTCTTCGGATTCGCAGCCGCAGGCAAGCCGGCACCTGGGTATATCTCGTCGTGCCTGCCCGAAGCAGAGAAGGGGGGAGAACGGAATGAAATTACTGATTGCGGATGATCAGAAGTCTCTGCATACTTTTTTGGACAAAACGATGGACTGGACTGCGCTTGGCATTACCGAGAAGAAGCATGCTTATGACGGTCGGGAAACCTTACAGCTACTAGAGGAATTTCTGCCGGACGTGGTCATTCTTGATATTCAGATGCCCTATATGACCGGTATCGAGACGTTGCGGCAGCTGGATGAGACGGTTAAGAAGCCTAAAACGATTATTCTGAGCGCTCATGACGAATTCAGTTATGCACGGGACGCTCTGAGGCTCGAAGTGTATCAATATTTGCTTAAGCCGGTAGATATCGTGTCACTGACAGCCACCATTCAAGAGCTGCTGAGCACCATTCAAGAAGAAGAGATATCTAAGCTGTCCCGGGAGTTCGGGAAGCTTGTGCATACCAGGACGCTGGAATCGGCAAGCATCGCTAAGGTCAAACGGGCCTTAAATCTGCTGCAAATTCAGTATATCGCTGTCCTTGATCTGTTGAATGCCGCGGATGTAAGCGAATCTCAGCTCCGGGAACAGTTGCTCTGGACGAGCTCAGTAATTCCACCGATCATCTATCGGAGAAGCCAGGATTATTACAGTGTTCTGGTTGGACTGGACAGCATGATGGACATGGATCAACTGAAGGAGCTCTCCCGGCTGGTTGGTGCCAGCGGACGGGGTCAGACACAGGAATTAGCGCAGTGCCTACAAGATATCCCGGTTATGATCGGCGTCAGCCCGCTGATGGCAGTTACCGGTGATTCCGCTCACAGATTGCTAGAGCTGGTGAAGAGAAGTGAAGAAGCGCTTATGGCAGGCTTCTATACCGATGATCCGGTCAACGTATACGGAGAGGTGGTTGTTTCGCAAGAATGGCGGATGGCGGACTTCCAGCCAGTCGAACAGGCTTTCCGGGAGATGGTCGTCCATGATTTCAATCTTGAAGCGGCCAAGAAGCTGAGTGCAGATCTGTTCCGTCAAATCCGCAGTTTGCAGATCCACCCGGAAGGCGTATATTCCATCGTGCTGCATATGCTCTACGCGATCGCCCAATCCAGCCCCCGCATGGCGGGAACGACAAGCGGACGGCATACGATGGCTATGGAGGATCTGAGGCAATGCCGCCATGTGACACAACTGGAGCAGCTGTTCAACGAGTTTCTTACCAGCATTGCGGACAGCATCAAGGGTGTGAATCCGGCGGTAGACTTAATGATGCGGATCAAGCAGTATATCGATCTGAATTATGGCGAGGATCTGTCCTTGCAGGTCATCGCCGACCGGTTCGGGATTGACAAGTTCCAGCTCAGCCGCTTATTTAAACAGGAGATGGACATCAATTATTGGAACTATGTCCTTCAGGTCAGAGTAGAGAAGGCTGCTGACTTGCTGATACGCACGGATGAGAAGAACAGCCTGATCGCTTCCGTTACCGGTTTTGTGGACGAGAGTCATTTCAGCCGAACGTTTAAGAAGTACTACGGGATGTCCCCTAAACAGTACCGCCAGTCCCGTCAGAATGATCATTAAGCTGCGCAACGAAATACAAGAAATTGCGCAACAATATGAATTCAACCAGTCACGGAATAGAGGTAAGCTTGTAGTCGATGAAAGTGCTTACAACAATCCAAAGAGGGGGACGTTACAAGTGAAAAGAAAGTCACTGCTGTTCGTGGTGGTTATGCTGGTATCGGTCATTTTGGGGGCGTGCGGGAGTAATAATGACTCGGCTACGGGCAATAACGGAAGCGCTTCCGAACCCAATCAAGTGAAATTGAGTATTCTGGCGTGGAACAATGAGTCAGAAATGAAGCCTGTTCTGCAAGGCTTCCAGGAGAAGTATCCGCATATTACCTTTGACTTCCAGTTCGCTCCTCCAGTAAGAGACTATATATCCAAGCTGCAGACGATGCTGCTGTCAGATTCGGCTACCGATATTTTTATGATTGCGGCAGAGAATCGGAATGAGATTATCGATGGAGGGCATGCGCTTGATCTGACGGATTATCCGTTTATGGAGGTAATGCTCGACAGCAACAAACCGATGTTGAGCAAGGACGGAAGAACGTACGCCTTCACCCAAAACGGCTGGGTAGGCGGATGGTTCTATAACAAGGCGCTGTTTGAGCAAGCGGGCATTACAGAACTCCCGCAGACCTGGGATGAGTTCGTGGAAGTATGCCTCAAGCTGAAAGAGGCGGGCATTATTCCACTGTACGACAATATGCAGGATTTAACGCAAGTGCACTCTGCTTTGTACGGAAATATGGTATTGTCCCAGGATCCTGAATTCGATGACAAAATCTTCGCCGGAGAGAAAACATTCGCCGACGGATGGACGGAAGTGTTCAACGTATGGAAGCGGGACCTTATTGATACAGGGATCCTGACGCCGGATATGATCGGTCTGACGGGTGAGCAGGTCGAAAGTGAATTTGCCCTCGGCAATGTGGCGATGTTCTTCAGCGGACCTTGGGTGCTTGATAAGCTGGATCAAACGCCGGACCTCGACTATGGTGTTATGGGGCTGCCAGGATTCGAAGAGGGTCAGCGCTATTATGTAGGTGCGCCGGGTGTCGGCTTCGCAGTAAACAGCAAAACACCGCGCCAAGAGGAAGCTCTGTTATTCCTGGAATACTTGAGCAGTGAAGAGGGGCTGCAGCTGTTCTATGAAGGCACCGGATTGATTATGACAGCCGAAGGATTTGAAGCGGAAGTTCATCCTGCGCTGCAGCAGGCTTATGAAGAAGGATTGATCGAGGGCAATATCTATCTTCCGATGGTGACATGGCCAAGATATCAGGAAGCGTTAAGAAACCAGTTCGTGGTCTCCACGCAAGATGTGGCTGTAGGCAAGATTTCAGTGGATGAAGCCATTCAAGCCATAGATAGAAAATTTGAAGAAATGGAGAACTACTAAGGGGTAACGCGCCTGAAAGGAAGATGAACATGGGTAAATTTATGCGTCAGCTGCAATACCAGGTGTTTCTGATTCCGATTCTGGTAATCTACACATTGTTCACGATCTATCCGCTCATCCGTTCATTTACACTGAGCCTGACGAATTTCAACGGGTATTCGAACAATTACGATTTTATCGGATTAAGAAATTATGCCAGACTGTTTGCCGATCCGGCGATTATGTCCGGGATTTCCTTCACCGTACTGTTTGCGGTAGCAACGACAGTGCTGGTAACGCTGCTGGCGATTCCGCTGGCGCTCATCCTGGACCAGAAATTTCTGAGTAAAAATGTGCTCAGAGCGGTATTCTTCTTCCCGTCGATACCGAGCGGATTGCTGTTGGCCTTCGTCTGGGGCTTTATCTTTGCCCCGGTTCCTTCGGGAATCTTGAATACCATCCTGCGCGAGCTGTTCGGCAGCGGACCGCAGCCTTGGTTATCGGATCCTGTATTGGCCAAAATATCGACGATTGTGGTTGCTGTATGGGCGGTGACGGGTTGGCATGCCATCATTTATCTGGCCTTTCTGCAGTCCATTCCTCGTGATTTCTATGAGGCGGCATCCATTGACGGGGCCAGCAGATGGCAGCAAATCCGGTATCTGACGATACCACTGCTTGCCCCAGCCATGACGGTCAGCATTCTGCTGCTGATTACGAACGGACTGAAGGTATACGAAATTCCGTTTGCTTTGACGAATGGAGGTCCTGGATTCGAAACGCACACCATTACACACGTTATTGTGCTGCGAGGGATCTCGGAAGCCCAGTTTGGTCTGGCTTCGGCCATCTCCGTCGTCTTCTTCCTGATCGTGCTTGTGATAGGCTTCCTGCAGTTCAATCTGATGCAACGAAGGGAGGAACGCATGCAATGAGACAATCAAACCGGAACCATTGGCTGCTTGACGTCCTCATGCTGCCGATCGGGTTGCTGATGTTCTTCCCCTTCTACATCATTATTGTCAACACCTTCAAGACAGAGATGGAGACACTGAGAAGTCCGCTAAGCTTGCCTACGGAGTGGGTGTTCTCGAACTATGCCAGAGTGTTTGAGGAGACGCCAATCCTGCGCAGCTTCGGCAACAGCTTGTTCCTCACTGTAACCTCCGTCGTCCTGATGGTTCTGATCGGAGCAATGGCGGCATACCCCATGGTATACAACCGCACCCGCTTGAACCGGATGATTATGGTATACCTGCTGCTCGGGTTCATGGTTCCTTTTCAAACTCTGCTGGTGCCATTATTCCAGCTCATGACCCAGTTTCGGCTGATCGACAGATTGTATGGGCTTGTCACGTTGTATCTGGGAGGCTCGGTATTCGTCTTCTTCCTGATACTTGGTTACATGAGGACGATTCCGAAGGATCTGTCGGAGGCAGCGACGATCGACGGATGCTCCATTCAGGGCATCTTCTGGCGAATTATTCTGCCGCTGCTTAAACCGATCACGGTAACCAGTGCCGTATTTCAAACCATGTGGATCTGGAACGACTTCTTGTCCCCGATGCTGTTTCTCAGCACTCGGGAGAATACAACGCTTGTTCTGGAAATTTACAGAGCCAAGGGAGAGTTTACCGTTAACTGGCCGATGTTCATGACAATGACGGTCATTACGCTGATCCCGGTATTCATCTTCTTCATCTTCATGCAGAAGCAGATCGTGAAAGGTATCGTTGGCGGAGCGGTCAAAGGATAAGTGACTGTTAGGCCATGCCCGTCTCCACAAGGCTGGTGGAGACGGGCATCTGTGCAGGTATCCATATTAGGAGGTTGTTGATAGAATGGCCCATCAAGCAATAATTAATGTAGATATGCCTAAAGGCATCATTAATCGAAATATATATGGTCATTTTGCCGAACATCTTGGCAGATGCATTTATGAAGGAATATGGGTAGGGGAGGATTCACCAATCTCCAATACGAAGGGAATAAGGAACGATGTCCTGGCTGCTCTGAAACAGCTTCAGATTCCGGTATTGCGGTGGCCGGGCGGCTGTTTCGCTGATGAATATCACTGGAAGGACGGCATCGGTCCAAGAGATGAGCGCAAACGGATGGTGAACACCAACTGGGGCGGCGTGATCGAGAACAATCACTTCGGTACGCATGAGTTCATGCTGCTGTGTGAGCTGCTGGAATGTGAACCTTACATCTGCGGCAATGTCGGCAGTGGGACCGTGCAGGAAATGTCCGAGTGGGTTGAGTATATGACGTTTGACGGCGAGTCTCCGATGGCGGACTGGCGGCGCGATAACGGCAGAGCAGAGCCGTGGAAGCTGAAATATTTCGGGGTAGGCAACGAGAACTGGGGCTGCGGCGGCAATATGCGGCCGGAATATTATGCAGATCTGTACCGTCAATATCAGACATACGTAAGGAACTACGGGGACAACAAGGTGTACAAAATCGCCGGTGGAGCCAATACCGACGATTACAACTGGACGGAAGTGCTGATGAGCAATGCCGGTGCGTATATGGACGGACTCAGCTTGCATTATTACACGGTTCCGGGCGATTTTTTCCTCGGCAAAGGCTCTGCGTTAGGGTTTCCGGAGGACGAATGGTTCATGACGATGAAGAAAGCGCTGTATATGGATGAGCTGATTACGAAGCACAGCGAGATTATGGACAAGTATGATCCGGAGAAGCGGGTCGGTCTCATTATCGATGAATGGGGAACCTGGTATGATGTGGAGCCAGGCACCAATCCGGGCTTCCTGTATCAGCAGAATACGATCCGCGATGCGCTGGTGGCCGGCCTGCATCTGAACATCTTCCATCACCACGCGGATCGTGTACAGATGACCAATATCGCGCAGACCGTCAATGTGCTGCAGGCAATGATCCTGACGGAAGGGCAGGATATGCTGCTGACGCCTACCTATCATGTGTTCAATATGTTTAAAGTGCATCAGGATGCAGAACTGCTGCCAGTCGCATCTTCCTTCGGCACCTATGAATATGAGGGGCACCGTCTGCCACAGGTCACCGTATCCGCATCACGAAATTCCGCAGGTGCTATTCATATCAGCTTGTGCAATATTGATCATCAACAGAAGGCGGACCTGAAGCTGGAGCTCCGCGGCATGGATGCCCTGCATTCAGCGGTAGTGTCGGGCAGCATCATTACCGCAGACCGGATGGATGCGCATAATACGTTCGAGCATCCGAATGCTGTGCAACCGGCGCCGTTCACCGGCGTTGCAGTTGAACAAGGAGCGCTTGCGGTCCAGCTTCCGCCGATGTCGGTTGTCACCATCTCCGTTCAGCCATAAGGATGTGGGGCTGAACCTGTTCAGTGAAACGACAGCTTCTTCTCGACGCTTAACGATGATAGAAGCCGAAGCGATTGTAGGGTGGCTCAGAAGAGAATAGAGGAAGTTACAATCAGTCATAAGACAGCATCCCGGTCATGTGCCAAGGCAGATATGACCGGGATGCTGCTGCATTTTGCAGGATTCTCGTACTGGATGGATTTCGCTCAAGAGCAGCTCGGGAATTGTGATATCGAGATACTATCTTGGAAACCGATATTGTGCAGGCCGAGGGACAAGAACTATAATATGGAATAGGAATAAGGTGATGAAGGCTGCGCGGCAGTCCGAAGAAGATGGAGAGGGCAATGAATCATGACGATCATAACCGTTAGTGATTTACAGATCGGTATCAAGCTGGCTGAAGACGTATACACGCCTTTGGGCGGCCTTTTAATGCAAAAAGGAAAGGTTCTTCTTCCCCGTGATATTGAGGTGCTTAAAGCTTTTATGGTGGAGCAAGTGACGGTGGAATCTGTCGAAGGGGACAGCACGAGAGTGCCTACTGTGAAATCAGCGGGACAGAAGCCGTCCTTGCTGTTCAGTGAGCAGCCTCAAGCGAGTGCCGAGGAAGAGTCGTCAGCCCGGAAGGAACAATCTCTGCATGAGGAATATGACAAGATGCTGGCCCTCATTAAACGATGCTATCAGTCTGCCATTACCGGCGAGCTTCATATGTATGAAGTACGGCGACAAATGCAGCAGCTTCTTGAGCATCAGAAGGACTATTATGCGCTCAAGTTCATTCCCCGCGTGACGAACAGGCACGATTACCGGTATCACCATGCCGTTCTATGTGCGCTCTCCTCGTACAAGCTGGCGCAGTGGGTTGGTCTTCCGGAGAAGGAATGGATGCAGGTTGCATTTGCAGGACTGCTGCATGACATCGGGAACGTGAGGATTGACCCGATTATCCTGAACAAGCCATCCAAGCTGACACAGGAGGAGCAGGAAGAGGTGCGCAGGCATACGACGTACGGTTATCAGATTTTGAAAAATGTAGCGGCTGTAAATGAAGGAGTTCGGCTTGCAGCGCTGCAGCATCATGAGAAAGTCGACGGAACAGGCTATCCCCTTAAACTGGAGGGAAGCCGAATTCATATGTATGCCAAAATCGTCGCCGTAACCGATGTGTTCCATGCGATGACTCTCGATAAGTTCCACCGCAACGCACAGTCATCTTACGCCGTGCTCGAGCAGCTCCATCTTGAATCCTTCGGCAAGCTTGATCCGATGCTGGTGCAGACCTTTATTCAAAGACTGACCTCGTTCCATCACGGCATGAGGGTACGCCTCAGCAATGGAAGCCTGGGCGAGATCGTATTTACGGATAGCAAGCATCCAACAAGACCGATGGTTTCCGTACACGGGGAGATCGTGAATCTGGCTCAGCAGCGTCATCTTTTCATACAGGAAGTTATTTACTAGTGTTTATGAATTGACCTGAAGGAAATGCTATGTTATATTATTTCTTGCCGCTTTAAACGGCAGCAATCATCGCCAGAATAAATGTTCAAAAAAAAAGCTTGCAATGTGAATCTGGTTGTGATATATTATAAGAGTTGCTGATGCGAACGAGATTCGCCGGTAACGAAGCAGTTGATCTTTGAAAACTGAACAACGAGTGGGTAAAACGAACCGCTTCGGCGGGGAGTTATGAATAGAGAATTGAACAAATTCTCGTCAGTTTTGAAATGAGCTACAAACTCATCGGTTGAATGCTTTCTTGGAGCAATCCAGAAATGTTCGATCTTTATTGGAGAGTTTGATCCTGGCTCAGGACGAACGCTGGCGGCGTGCCTAATACATGCAAGTCGAGCGGAATCGATGGAGTGCTTGCACTCCTGAGATTTAGCGGCGGACGGGTGAGTAACACGTAGGCAACCTGCCCTCAAGACTGGGATAACTACCGGAAACGGTAGCTAATACCAGATAGGATATTTGGCTGCATGGCTGAATATGGAAAGGCGGAGCAATCTGTCACTTGAGGATGGGCCTGCGGCGCATTAGCTAGTTGGTGGGGTAATGGCCTACCAAGGCGACGATGCGTAGCCGACCTGAGAGGGTGAACGGCCACACTGGGACTGAGACACGGCCCAGACTCCTACGGGAGGCAGCAGTAGGGAATCTTCCGCAATGGACGAAAGTCTGACGGAGCAACGCCGCGTGAGTGATGAAGGTTTTCGGATCGTAAAGCTCTGTTGCCAGGGAAGAACGCCAGAGAGAGTAACTGCTCTTTGGGTGACGGTACCTGAGAAGAAAGCCCCGGCTAACTACGTGCCAGCAGCCGCGGTAATACGTAGGGGGCAAGCGTTGTCCGGAATTATTGGGCGTAAAGCGCGCGCAGGCGGTTCTTTAAGTCTGGTGTTTAAACCCGGAGCTTAACTTCGGGACGCACTGGAAACTGGGGAACTTGAGTGCAGAAGAGGAGAGTGGAATTCCACGTGTAGCGGTGAAATGCGTAGATATGTGGAGGAACACCAGTGGCGAAGGCGACTCTCTGGGCTGTAACTGACGCTGAGGCGCGAAAGCGTGGGGAGCAAACAGGATTAGATACCCTGGTAGTCCACGCCGTAAACGATGAATGCTAGGTGTTAGGGGTTTCGATACCCTTGGTGCCGAAGTTAACACATTAAGCATTCCGCCTGGGGAGTACGGTCGCAAGACTGAAACTCAAAGGAATTGACGGGGACCCGCACAAGCAGTGGAGTATGTGGTTTAATTCGAAGCAACGCGAAGAACCTTACCAGGTCTTGACATCCCTTTGACCCCTCTAGAGATAGAGGTTTCCTTCGGGACAGAGGAGACAGGTGGTGCATGGTTGTCGTCAGCTCGTGTCGTGAGATGTTGGGTTAAGTCCCGCAACGAGCGCAACCCTTGATCTTAGTTGCCAGCACGTAATGGTGGGCACTCTAAGGTGACTGCCGGTGACAAACCGGAGGAAGGTGGGGATGACGTCAAATCATCATGCCCCTTATGACCTGGGCTACACACGTACTACAATGGCTGGTACAACGGGAAGCGAAGCCGCGAGGTGGAGCCAATCCTAAAAAGCCAGTCTCAGTTCGGATTGCAGGCTGCAACTCGCCTGCATGAAGTCGGAATTGCTAGTAATCGCGGATCAGCATGCCGCGGTGAATACGTTCCCGGGTCTTGTACACACCGCCCGTCACACCACGAGAGTTTACAACACCCGAAGTCGGTGGGGTAACCGCAAGGAGCCAGCCGCCGAAGGTGGGGTAGATGATTGGGGTGAAGTCGTAACAAGGTAGCCGTATCGGAAGGTGCGGCTGGATCACCTCCTTTCTATGGAGAATCGCTCTCTGCAACGAGAGCATTCAAACACACGGTCAGCGCAAGCTGCCGGATCGACTTTACATCGTAAAGTCACCACCCACTCGTTGATCAGTTTTGAGAGTTCAACTCTCAAACAGCAGTTGCATTGTAACTGCGTTGATCCTTGAAAACTAGATAACGAAACGAATTTGCGTTTTAGAAATATCCTTTTAGCTGAACTTGTGTCACAACAAGTTACTAAAGTAGTAGAACGGAATGTTTGCATGATGAACGACTTTTGGCAACAAGGGAAGAGAATCAGGCAAACATGAAGTGAAGGTTAAGCTACTAAGAGCACACGGAGGATGCCTAGGCGCTAGGAGCCGATGAAGGACGTGGCGAACGACGAAATGGCCTCGGGGAGCTGTAAGCAAGCTTTGATCCGGGGATGTCCGAATGGGGAAACCCGGCTGGTGTAATAACCAGTCACTCACAGCTGAATACATAGGCTGTGAAGAGGCATACCCAGGGAACTGAAACATCTAAGTACCTGGAGGAAGAGAAAACAAGAGTGATTCCGTCAGTAGCGGCGAGCGAACGCGGAACAGCCTAAACCGAAGAGCTTGCTCTTCGGGGTTGTGGGACGTCTCACATGGAGTTACAAAGGTTTAGATTAGTTGAACAGGTCTGGAAAGGCCGGCCATAGAAGGTAAAAGCCCTGTAGTCGAAAATGTGAACCCTCCGAGACGGATCCCGAGTAGTGCGGGGCACGTGAAACCCCGTATGAATCTGCCAGGACCATCTGGTAAGGCTAAATACTCCCTAGCGACCGATAGTGAAGCAGTACCGTGAGGGAAAGGTGAAAAGCACCCCGGGAGGGGAGTGAAATAGAACCTGAAACCGTGTGCTTACAAGAAGTCAGAGCCCGTTCAATGGGTGATGGCGTGCCTTTTGTAGAATGAACCGGCGAGTTACGTTCCCATGCAAGGTTAAGGCGAGAAGCCGTAGCCGCAGCGAAAGCGAGTCTGAATAGGGCGAATGAGTATGTGGGCGTAGACCCGAAACCGTGTGATCTACCCCTGTCCAGGGTGAAGGTGCGGTAACACGCACTGGAGGCCCGAACCCACGTACGTTGAAAAGTGCGGGGATGAGGTGGGGGTAGCGGAGAAATTCCAATCGAACTCGGAGATAGCTGGTTCTCCCCGAAATAGCTTTAGGGCTAGCCTCGGAATGAAGAGTCATGGAGGTAGAGCACTGATTGGGTGCGGGGCCCGCAAGGGTTACCAAGCTCAGTCAAACTCCGAATGCCATCGACTTATGTCCGGGAGTCAGACAGTGAGTGCTAAGATCCATTGTCAAAAGGGAAACAGCCCAGACCATCAGCTAAGGTCCCCAAGTGTGTGTTAAGTGGGAAAGGATGTGGAGTTGCACAGACAACCAGGATGTTGGCTTAGAAGCAGCCACCATTTAAAGAGTGCGTAATAGCTCACTGGTCGAGTGACTCTGCGCCGAAAATGTAACGGGGCTAAACACACCACCGAAGCTATGGCTTGATGCTTGCATCAGGGGTAGGGGAGCGTTGTATACAGCATTGAAGGTGTACCGTAAGGAGTGCTGGAGCGTATACAAGTGAGAATGCCGGTATGAGTAACGAAAAGATCAGTGAGAATCTGATCCGCCGAAAGCCCAAGGTTTCCTGAGGAAGGCTCGTCCGCTCAGGGTAAGTCGGGACCTAAGGCGAGGCCGAAAGGCGTAGTCGAAGGACAACAGGTTGAAATTCCTGTACCACCATAAACCGTTATGAACGATGGGGGGACGCAGGAGGGTAGTGACGCGGACTGATGGATGTCCGTCCAAGCAGTGAGGCTGATGTGTAGGCAAATCCGCACATCGTTAAGGCTGGGCTGTGATGGGGAGTGAAAATTACAGTAGCGAAGGTCATGATCTCACACTGCCAAGAAAAGCCTCTAGTCAGGTGAAGGTGCCCGTACCGCAAACCGACACAGGTAGGCGAGAAGAGAATTCTAAGGCGCGCGGAAGAACTCTCGTTAAGGAACTCGGCAAAATGACCCCGTAACTTCGGGAGAAGGGGTGCCTCGGTAGGGTGAATAGCCCGAGGGGGCCGCAGTGAAAAGGCCCAAGCGACTGTTTAGCAAAAACACAGGTCTGTGCGAAGCCGTAAGGCGAAGTATACGGGCTGACGCCTGCCCGGTGCTGGAAGGTTAAGGGGAGCGGTTAGGAGCAATCCGAAGCTGTGAACCGAAGCCCCAGTAAACGGCGGCCGTAACTATAACGGTCCTAAGGTAGCGAAATTCCTTGTCAGGTAAATTCTGACCCGCACGAATGGCGTAACGACTTGGGCGCTGTCTCAACGAGAGATCCGGTGAAATTTTAATACCTGTGAAGATGCAGGTTACCCGCGACAAGACGGAAAGACCCCATGGAGCTTTACTGCAGCTTGATATTGAATTTGGGTACGATCTGTACAGGATAGGTGGGAGCCTAGGAAACCTGAGCGCCAGCTTGGGTGGAGGCGCCGTTGGGATACCACCCTGATCGTATCTAGGTTCTAACCTGGTGCCCTTATCGGGTACAGGGACCGTGTCAGGTGGGCAGTTTGACTGGGGCGGTCGCCTCCTAAAGAGTAACGGAGGCGCCCCAAGGTTCCCTCAGAATGGTTGGAAATCATTCGAAGAGTGCAAAGGCATAAGGGAGCTTGACTGCGAGACCCACAAGTCGAGCAGGGACGAAAGTCGGGCTTAGTGATCCGGTGGTACCGCATGGAAGGGCCATCGCTCAACGGATAAAAGCTACCCTGGGGATAACAGGCTTATCTCCCCCAAGAGTCCACATCGACGGGGAGGTTTGGCACCTCGATGTCGGCTCATCGCATCCTGGGGCTGAAGTAGGTCCCAAGGGTTGGGCTGTTCGCCCATTAAAGCGGTACGCGAGCTGGGTTCAGAACGTCGTGAGACAGTTCGGTCCCTATCTGTCGTGGGCGTAGGAAATTTGAGAGGAGCTGTCCTTAGTACGAGAGGACCGGGATGGACGTACCGCTGGTGCACCAGTTGTTCCGCCAGGAGCACGGCTGGGTAGCTACGTACGGAAGGGATAAGCGCTGAAAGCATCTAAGCGTGAAGCCCCCCTCAAGATGAGATTTCCCAATTCGTAAGACCCCTTGAAGACGACGAGGTAGATAGGTTGGAGGTGGAAGTGCAGCAATGCATGGAGCTGACCAATACTAATCGGTCGAGGGCTTATCCTAAAAGCTTTCTGAAAGAAAGCTCGCTACGGAAGCAAATGCTAAGTTTTCCAGAGGAAAACTCACTTCGGAAGCGATACGCTTTGCATCGGAGGAGTACTTTGGGGGCAATGCTACGGATAATATAACGCAAATCGTTTCGTATCTAGTTTTCAGGTGATCAAAACATCTGAAATCAAGCTGCATGTCCTTTATAAGGATTGATATTTTCTCGCAGCGATTTTGAGAAGCGGAAGCTTCGAAAAATCATGTCTGGTGGCGATAGCGGAGGGGTTCCACGCGTACCCATACCGAACACGACCGTTAAGCCCTCCAGCGCCGATGGTACTTGGACCGAAGGGTCCCGGGAGAGTAGGACGTTGCCAGGCGAAGAACCACTGTCGAAGTAGTCGACGGTGGTTTTTATTTTTTTATTAAGATATGTTTGATCACCGTACTTTCATTTATTCAGCCGAACTGTTATATAACATGGCTCTTCAAAAGGTGTGAACAGATGAAGATTTTGTTACCGATATAACAAAGGAAATCAGTATAATAGAATTAGTTATATTCGGGCATATGCGGGCTGATGTATTTTACCTGTTTGCGAAAAGCAGTAGGTATGTAGCCTGAATGCAGAGATTCTCCTTATACCATTACCTAAGAACTACACGCAGCACACGGTATAATGAGGAGAGGAGGAAAAATTGCGATGCTTAAAAGCCGGCGGCACGTAGCTGGTCTTATATGCGCTGGTACGATATTATTGACCAGCTCTGCCTGTGGAACCCATGCTGAACCCAGCTGGAATTCCTTCAATGGCGCGGCTAACGTCAAATCGTTCCCCGTCCCGAGAGAAGCTAACAAGACGGAACAGACGTCAGGCAATACCGAGTTGGATTACGTACGTTACGCACTTCCTGGCATAAAGGAAGGAGACGATATACCAGAACCCTATTTGAACGAAATCGAGTCCTGGGGCTGGAAGCAGCGGAAGGATGATTCTGGCGCCTCCCTCGTTTTTGAGAAAGGAAACAGTATCGTTCATCTCACGGTTCATGACGGGTATCTGATCATCATGGTACCCAGTCAGACGAAGAAGCAAGCCATCCAAGGCTTGGAGAGCAAGAAATAAAAGACCTCTTTCGGGCTTCGAAATGAGGTCTTTTTCTATGTTCATGATTCATTCGGAGAATGAAAAAGGGAGCTCCCGCGCGGTGAGGAGTTCCCTTTGCTGTTTTCAGAAATGCGGCTTATCTTCCGGCGTTCGCCGGGATATATGTTGTAAGATGAGCAACATGGTTTTCAAAGGTTGGAAGACAGCGACCTATTGCTTGTAATAGGAAACATCCTCCGCATTGAATTTTAACATACCGTCCTTATACTTCATGCTTAAGCGAACGAGGAAGTAGAAACGCGGCAAAAGAAGCCACAGATGCCAGAATACCAGAGATAGCGTAAATAACGGAGGCGTCCACAGGGCCACCAGGGCGTACAGGCACAAGCCAATCCAGCTTGTATGCTGCTGTACGGTGAGGAACACCCGCCGGCTGATGTGCTGGTCCGGCATATAGCCCGGCCAAGGAAGCCGGAGCTGGAACCGCCACCTTTTCGTATAATTGCGTCCCATCAGAAGCAGCGCCGAGTGACCTATGAAGTATTGAATCCACAATACGATGGGGATGGCCATCAGCATGTACGGGATCGTGCTCCAGGACACAGCAATAATCCCTGCCACAGCCGCGATCAAGGGTAGCATCAGATAGAGGGCCAGCAGGGTCTTGGTCATCGGAATTTTTTTTAATAATCGGTATTGATAAAAGGTGGCTTGACCGTGCGGTTGTTCTGCCATCGGGCGTAGCTGTCCTCCTTTGTCTATGATGATCCGGTAGAGCTAGTTTGAAACATTGCTTTTATGTATTTTATCGGTAGAAGCGATATTATTATTAAGCACCAAAAAAGGTACAGACACAAGCGAAATGTCACCGACATATACATAAAGCGTAACAAAGAAATCCTATGAAAAGGTTTAAAATAATAGAAACTGTGCCATACTAATAGGAAAAGGAACAAGGTGGGGTGGTTATCAATGGAAGAGCTGACCGAACAAGTCTGCATCGTTTGCAACCAACCTAAAGCGGAAGGCATTACGATTGTTTCGCAATTCGTATGTGAGGACTGCGAATCCGAGATTGTGCATACCAGTGCGGACGATGCAAAATATCATTTTTTTATTCGGCAATTAAAGCAAATCGTCATTCCGAAAAATGTTTAATAGTGAGACCCTGTGCATAGGCCCCTGATGAAGAGGCCTTTTTTGCTGTCTATGGGTCATTTGCGGTCTTTGCCATAGGCGCAGATGCCAATTTGCGATAAAATAGGGTAGATATTATAATCCGAAGGGAAACGCAATGGGGAGTATGAACAAGCATCAGGCACCGCTCCTAGAAGCGCTGCTGCGTTATAGAGAAGAAGGGAATGTCTCGCTGCATGTTCCCGGACATAAAAACGGCAAGGCCTACGCAGGCGTACAAGAGGCGGATCTGCTCCGCGAGGTCATGCGGATTGATGTTACGGAAATTACAGGGACGGATGATTTGCATCATCCGGAAGGTGTCATTCGGCAGGCACAGCAGCTTGCTGCGGATTGCTTTGGGGCTGAGGAGAGTTATTTCCTCGTAGGCGGCAGCACGTCAGGCAATCTGGCGATGATCCTGACCGTGTGCACAGCACCGGGGGATCTTCTGCTGGTGCAGCGGAATGTTCATAAATCGGTATTGAACGGATTGATGCTCGCCGGAGCACAGGTCGTATTTCTCCAGCCGGAGACAGATGCAGGCAGCGGCCTTGCGGTGGCTCCTTCGGAGGAGACGGTGAGACAAGCTCTGGAGGCTTATCCGGAGGCCAAGGGCGTGCTGGTGACGATGCCGAACTATTACGGCATGGGAAGCGACTTGAAGCCTCTGGCGGCAGCCTGTCATCAGCATGGGGTTCCGCTGCTCGTGGATGAAGCCCACGGCGCGCATTTCGGACTGCATCCGATGCTGCCGGATAGTGCGCTCTCCTGCGGCGCTGACGCTGTCGTACAGTCCACGCACAAAATGCTGGGGGCCATGACGATGGGGGCGATGCTGCATGTGCAGGGCGAGCTGCTGGACCGCAAGCTGCTGCGGCAGCGGCTGGCCATGGTGCAAAGCTCAAGCCCCTCCTACCCGCTCATGGCCTCGCTGGATCTGGCCCGCCGCCAGCTGCACGCGCAGGGCCAGGACGCCTTCACGGCCGGCCTGGCCGCCGTGGACGCCTTCCAGCGCGGGCTCGCGCAGCTGCCGCGCTTCGGGCTGCTGCAGCCGCCGCAGCCCGCAACCCCCGCCGCCGGCACGGCCGCAGCCGGCGGAGCAGCCCCGCCGCCGGGGCCCAGCAGCGCCCGGGCGGCGGCGTATACCCGCCAGGACCCCTTCAAAGCGGTCATATATGACCGCACCGGGGCCCTTAGCGGGTACGCACTCCAGCGCGCACTCGAAGCGCGCGGCTGTGTGCCGGAGATGAGCGACGAGCGGCGCGTCGTCCTGCTCTTCTCCCTGGGATCGACACTGGAAGATGTCAATCACCTCTTATGGGCTCTTGTGCATATTGTAAAGCAGGAGCCCGAGCTAAACCTGGATGACATCGATCGAGCCGCACCTGCCGCTCCCGATGTTTCCACGTGGAACATTTCAAGCGGCGAGCGTTCGTATTCATCGCCCGTCTCGTTCTCTCTCCAGCCTGCCGATCCGCAGAAACTTGAAGCTATCCGCGTGGAAGAAAGCGCAGGACGCGTGGCTGGCGAGATGGTCATCCCTTATCCGCCGGGCATCCCGGTCCTGTATCCGGGCGAGGTAATCACAGGGCCGATGGCCTCGCGATTAATCCGTCTTCGAGATGCCGGCGTCAAGTGTCAGGGTACGGCCGACCCGGACATGGACACGATCGTTGTCTATAAGGATTAGACCGGGAGGGAAGCCCTCGACATGACAGCACCAGCCATTGAGACAGTAGAGAGTCAGAAAGATATAGAAAAGATACCGAAGCATACACAGAGACACAGAGAGGGATAAGCGCCCAAGAAGGCATCTAAGCGTGCCCCTTAAGATGAGATATTCCTAGTCACGTAAGACACCTTGACTAACATTTCAAGCCTAAATCATCATGAAAGCAGGATTGTCGATGAACAAGCACAGACCGTTATTTATCACCATCGAGGGTGGAGAAGGATCAGGAAAAACGACGATGATCGGCAGATTGTCTGCGTATATGCAGAACCGATCCATGCCGTATCTGATTACCCGCGAGCCGGGCGGCATCGACATCGCCGAGAAGATCCGATCGATTATCCTAGATCCGGAACATACCGCGATGGACGCACGGACGGAGGCCCTGTTGTATGCTGCAGCCAGGCGTCAGCATCTCGTAGAGAAAGTCGAGCCCGCATTGGAGCAGGGAGTCACGGTGCTGTGCGACCGGTTTGTGGACAGCAGTCTCGTATATCAAGGATATGCCCGGGAATTGGGTATAGAAGAAGTATGGAGCATTAACGCCTTTGCTATCAATCAGCGGATGCCCGACTTGACGCTGCTGCTGGATATCGAGCCAAGGGCAGGCATGTCCCGGATTCTGATGAATGCCGAGCGCGAAGTGAATCGGCTGGATATGGAGAGTCTGGCGTTTCATGAAAAGGTCAGGGAAGGTTATCTTCAGCTGGCCGAGCGGTTTAAGGACCGAATTCGTTTGATTGATGCTTCCAGACCTCCAGAGCAGGTCGAACGGGAGATGATTAGACATCTGGACGCGTTTTTAAAGGATTTTTGAGGGTGTTTGTCAAATAATAAGGCATGGCGCTTTAAGCTGCCAAAAAACGATAAGGAGGATTTGCAATGAAATTAATTGTTGCGATTGTACAGGATAAGGACAGCAACCGTCTTTCCGCCGCGCTGGTGAAAGCGAATTTCCGGGCAACCAAACTCGCAAGTACAGGTGGCTTCCTGAAGGCGGGCAACACCACCTTTATGATCGGGGTCGATGATTCCCAGGTTGAAAGCGTACTGAGCGTCATTCGCACCAGCTGTAAAGTTCGCGAGCAGCTCGTCACGCCGGTTACCCCGATGAGTGGAACGACAGATTCCTACTTGCCGCTTCCGGTTGAAGTGCAAGTGGGCGGCGCAACAGTATTTGTCCTCCCTGTCGAGAGATTTGAGCACTTCTAAGAGAAAGTTCTTAGGTTCTGTTGTTCGACCTATATAGATTGAACTAGGGAATAACAGCATCCCTCCTGTATAGGGAGGTGGGCACCCAGCATGATGATTGTTTTCTTTGGTTCAGTCTATATAGCATTTTTTATTATATAGGCGGTGGATTGAGTTGAAGATTAATCCGGGCTTCAGGCCCATCAAAAGTGAATTAACCGTCCCGGATAATACCGCTAAACCCGTGCAGCAGAAATCCTTCTCGGATATGATGCGTCAGCAGGGGGAGAGGGCATCCCATGAGGAACTGACCCGCCAGATGCGGGAGATTGCCCTGCAGGGCGATCGCCTGCTGAAATCGATGAATGTCCGGGAACTGAAGGCTTATAAGCAAATGGTGCGCCGATTCCTGGAAGAGACCGTCCGTCGCGGGGTCAAAATGAAAGAGACGCGAGGCTGGGACCGCAGAGGACGAGGCAAGCGTTACAATATTATTGATGAGATTGATTCGGTTCTGCTCTCCATGGCGGACGAGCTTCTGGATACGGAGCAGGGAAGAATTGATTTGCTTAACAAGGTCGGCGAAATTCGCGGCATATTGATTAATCTGGTATTTTGACAACATACGCATTTTGATAGAACCATTATACCGGGTTCGCGTTCCTTGGCTCGGACAAAGATATGAACAAGCTCTAGAATCAGAAACAAGAACAGGTATTGAACATAGAAAGTGAGAGGACTTATGTCTTTTAATGATATATTAGGTCAAGAGGCTGCCAAGCAGCTGCTGCAAAGCGCTCTTCGCCGTCAGGCGGTCAGTCACGCCTATCTGTTCAGCGGCCCGAAGGGAGCGGGACAGGCGGATATGGCTGTCGCTTTTGCCAAAGCGTTGTTCTGCACGGAGCTTGAAGACGATGCCTGCGGGCAATGTCTTGAATGCCGCAAGGTCGAGCATGGCAACCATCCCGATCTGACGATGATCGGTCCGGATGGCGCCAGCATTAAGATCGACCAAATCCGTGAGCTTCAGCGCTTATTCTCGTATCGCTCGGAGCATCGCAACCCGAAAGTGTATATTATTGAGCAGGCGGAGAAGATGACAACGCAGGCGGCCAACAGCTTGCTGAAGTTTCTGGAGGAGCCGCAGGTTCCGGTCGTCGCCATTCTGATCGCCGAGAATGGACAGGCACTGCTGCCGACCATCCAGTCGCGGGTACAGAAGGTGCCTTTCCGGGCGCTTCCACCGCAAATGATGGAGCAGATGCTGGTGGGCGAGGGGTACCCTCACGCGCTTGTGCGCTGCGCGGTTCAGCTTGCATCCGGACTTGAGGGGTGCAGGAAAATATTGAACGAGAATTGGTTTGCAGAAATTAGAAACGTAGTGTTACAATTAGGGAAGGAGTCTTTGAACCGAAGCGGCTCTGCGATCATTACCGCGAGTCAGAAGGTGTTCAAAACCGAACTCTCGGAGCATCTGGATATGATGTTCAGTTTGTTCCATTTATGGTGTAAGGACATGATCCATGTCCAATACGGAAGGAAAGAGTCTCTCGTTTTCATAGATCAGGCGGAGTATATCTCTGGTCATGCGTCAGCCCGCAGCACAGCACAGTGGGTATCCTGTATGGATTTGGCCGCAGAGTGTCAGAAGAAGTTACGCTATAATGTCAATGGACAGCTCTGTTTGGAGCAGCTGTTGATCGGCTTGGGCGGTAACACTCCGGCGTGAGCGAAACCCCCAGGCGCGCGAATACGGGCCTAGATGTACAGGCACAAGGGGGTTTATTTTTGTACAGTGTAGTAGGTGTCCGCTTTAAGAAAGCGGGCAAGATATATTACTTTGATCCACTCGATCTTCCGGTGGAGAAAGAGCAATCCGTCATCGTAGAGACGGCTCGCGGCATTGAATATGGTCAGGTTGTTATTGGTAAGAAGCAGGTGGGTGAATCCGATGTCGTCCTTCCGCTGAAGAAGGTCATCCGCATTGCCGGCGATTCTGATGCCCGTGTGGTTGAAGAGAACAAGCAGGCGGCTAAGGATGCATTTACAACCTGTTTAAATAAAATTCGGGATCACGGATTAAAAATGAAGCTGGTGGACGTGGAGTTCACGTTTGACCGCAACAAAATCATTTTTTACTTCACAGCAGAAGGCCGTGTGGACTTCCGTGAGCTGGTCAAGGATCTGGCCAGCATATTCCGGACAAGAATCGAGCTGCGACAAATCGGCGTACGGGATGAGGCCAAAATGCTTGGCGGCCTTGGACCTTGTGGACGCGTACTGTGCTGTTCTTCATGGCTCGGAGATTTTGAACCGGTATCGATCAAGATGGCGAAGGATCAAAGCTTGTCGCTGAACCCTACCAAAATTTCCGGGCTATGCGGAAGATTGATGTGCTGCCTGAAGTTTGAGCATGATAATTATGAAAGTGTCAAGGAAGAGCTTCCATCCGTCGGGAAATTGGTTGTCACCTCGCTTGGGGACGGCAAAGTGGTCGGACTCAATGCGGATAAACGAACCGTTCATGTTCAGCTGTTTGAGATCGGTAAGGTCAAGGAACTTCCAATGGATGACGTTGTAGTCAAATAGACAAATACAATGTTTGTTTTCGGGGTGTAGTCTTGGAGAAGAAAAACATTTTTGCGCTCATTCAAGAGATGGAAACACAGATGGGACATATGCACAGTGAACTCGGTGGACTCAAGCTGGTCATCAAGGAACTGCTGGAAGAGAACCATCGCCTCAGCTTTGAAAATGAACAGCTCCGAAAGATATTAAAAAGGGAAGCTGATCCGGCAGAAGCGACCCATCCGATTGCTCCGAACCATCCGCAGCCGAACAAGGCTGAGGAGCATGGGGAAGATGTGGTCGGGGAAGGTTATGATAACCTGGCCCGGCTGTACCACGAAGGCTTCCATATATGCAATGTCTATTACGGGCATTTGCGTACGGAAGGGGATTGCCTGTTCTGCCTGTCTTTTCTGAATAAATGAGAAAGCCGTAGGAGAAAAACGCCTACGGTTTTTTTCTCAGGTTGCAAGGTTATACTGTATGGATGCTATATGGATGCTGAAGCAGGCAGCTGCTCCATCACTCCAGATCACCTGCGTGTACCTAGCGCCTTCCTCCTGGCCGAGGTGCCGGAACTATCAATGCTAAAAAGGAATGAAATTATGAAACTGAAACAAATCAGCCTCCAGCCGTCCGAGCGCATCGACGATCTGCTCACCCATGAGCTGGGCATCATTCAAAGTGAAGAAGTGTTCAGCTTCTCCATGGACGCGGTTTTGCTCGCCCGCTTTGCCAGCATCCCTCGCCGCGGCCGAATCCTGGATATGTGCACAGGCAATGGGGTCATTCCCATTCTGCTCTCCACCCGCACCTCAGCGCCGATCGAGGCCATTGAGATTCAGCCGAGGCTGGCGGATATGGCACGGCGAAGCGTGGAGATGAATGGGCTAGAGCAGCAAATTACGATCCGCGAGGGCGATTTAAGGGAGCTGTATAAGGAAACCGGCTATGGCGCCTATGATGCGATTACCGTCAATCCGCCTTATATGCCGATGAACGGCAGTGATGTGAAATTGAATCCATACCAGGCCATAGCCAGACATGAGATTCACTGCACATTGGAGGAAGTGATTGAGGCAGGTTCACGTCTGCTGAAGCAAGGCGGCAAAATGAGCATGGTTCACAAGCCGCTCCGTCTTGCGGAGATTATTACGCTGATGAGCCGGTATCGAGTTGAGCCGAAGGTGATCCGCTTCGTGCATCCTAGGGCGAATATGGAGGCCAACATGGTGCTGATCGAGGGCATACGGGATGGCAAGCCGGAGGTTCGACTGAAGCCGCCGCTGATCGTGTACAACGAAGAGGGCCAATACTGCGACGAATTTATGGATATTTATTTTGGATCGTATAAGGATGATGAAGAGGAATGAAACCAATCGTTCAAACGAGCTTTGCTCAAGCCAATCAAGGGCAGCATCCGGGCGGCAGCCTGTATTTGGTGGCCACGCCGATCGGCAATCTGGAGGATATGACATATCGGGCGATTCGGACGCTGCGGGAGTGTGATATTATTGCGGCGGAGGATACGCGGCAGACGCGAAAGCTGCTCACGCATTTTGATATTCCGGCCAAGCAGCTGTTCAGTTATCATGAGCATAACAAGGCTGCCAGCGGTCCTGAAATCATACGCTATATAATAGAAGGAAAAAATGTGGCGCTGGTCAGCGATGCCGGTCTGCCAGCCATTTCCGACCCCGGTTCCGACCTTGTCAGACTGGCGATTGCAGACGGAATTCCGGTCATTCCGATCCCCGGCGCGAACGCTGCGCTTTCGGCTTTGATCGCATCGGGATTGCCGACCGAAAGATTCACGTTTATCGGGTTTCTGCCCCGTGAACGAAAGGATGTGATGGAGCAGCTGCAGGGGCTGGGGGCCGCGAGTGGGACATTGATTTTTTATGAATCTCCGCACCGGGTCAAACGAACATTGGAACTGCTTAAGGAGGCGCTGGGCGACCGCAGCATTGCGCTGGCCCGGGAATTGACCAAGCGTTACGAAGAATTTGTCCGGGGGACGGTAAGCGAGTGTCAGCAATGGCTCGAGGAGCACCCGCCGCTCGGCGAATATTGCATCGTCGTGCAGGGCGCATCCATCGAGGATGAGCTGCGTGAACAAAATGCCTGGTGGCAGGAGCTGTCGCTTGAAGAGCATGTCGCCCGCTATGAGCAGGAGGGCATGAGCCGCAAGGATGCGATGAAACGGACTGCCGGCGACCGGGGCGTATCAAAGCGGGATGTGTACAACGCATTGTTGTAGCATGGTGTTGTAAGCGTGGAGGGCATCGTTTTTTGCATCGCGCGCAGCTCCCCGTGCGCGGTGTCTCGCTGCATGACTCAAGTCGGAAGACGAATGGGTCATGGGCAGGGACGGTCAGCAGAACAGGCCGCAGCGTAGCGCAAGGACATAAGGGGTATTTATAATAGAAGAAATCCAATTTTTCCAAGAATATTATTCGTTTCCGGGGTCTGACAACCGGCAGCGCCAGAGGCTCCGGAACAAGCGGTGGAAGGGGCTCAACAGACAGAAAAAGCGGAGAAGCGCCGGTTTGTCCGGCATGATCAAAAAAAACCTTCCTGCGGCCGGGTTCATAGCCGAGGAAGGCACAAGGAGATATGAAAAAGGTTAGAATTAACAAAGTGAATATACTTATTATATACTATTATTTTTAATTTGTCACAGGTGTAGGGATCTCAGAAATACATTCGTGACATACAATTTTTCCTTTGAAATAAGTCACGTTCTCAGCATTTCCGCAGAAGATGCAAGCAGGCTCGTATTTCTTGAGCATGATCCGCTCACCGTCTACATAAATTTCAAGAGCGTCCTTCTCGCCGATTCCGAGTGTGCGGCGCAATTCAATCGGAATAACAACCCGTCCCAGCTCATCGACTTTTCTTACAATTCCTGTTGATTTCATCATAACTTATAATAGCCCCTCTCGCCATAATTTAAAAAAGTCATAATTCGACATAGTTCTATCTTTTATGTTATTTATAGTACCAACGATTCCCAAAACAGTCAACCTATATTTTTGAAAAATCGGAACCTGTTTACGAAAATATAGTGTACTGAACCCTTGTACTTACGACAAAGTTACTATTACAGGACCTGAAAAGCGCCTGATTTCCTGGATGTCGATTTGGAAGGCGTGATTTTACTTATTTCGACACTATTCGACATTAAGTGTCAAAAAAAGTGCTTATCGGCCAAAATGAACGATAAATGAGAAGGAGTTGAGGA
The DNA here is from genome assembly GCF_038000405.1 of Paenibacillus sp. FSL M8-0334. NCBI lineage: Bacteria > Bacillati > Bacillota > Bacilli > Caryophanales > Paenibacillaceae > Paenibacillus > Paenibacillus sp. FSL M8-0334. The sequence continues at coordinate 2,311,573 of NZ_JBBOCH010000001.1, read as the reverse complement.
AGGATGCTGTCTCCAATATCGGAAGAAAAAGTATTTAAAGACCCGGTTCACAATTATATTCATGTCCAGGATGATATGATCTGGCGTCTCATCAATACGCCGGAGTTTCAGCGGCTGCGCCGGGTGCGTCAGCTCGGGACGTCGTATCTGACCTTTCACGGGGCAGAGCATAGCCGATTTTCGCATTCGCTTGGGGTATATGAAATTACACGGAAAATTATTTCGCAGTTCGAGCGCAGAGGGTATACGGATTGGCCGATGGACGAGCGTATGGTAGCATTATGCGCGGCTCTTCTCCATGATCTAGGTCACGGTCCCTTTTCCCACTCGGTGGAAGAAGCGTTTGATATGGATCACGAAGATTGGACATGCAGAATTGTGCTCGGAGATACTTGTGTGAACGAGGTGTTGCGGGAGGCTGGCGATGACTTTCCAGAGAAGGTAGCCTCCGTCATTCGCAAGACGTATGACAAGCCGATCGTAATGAATCTCGTGACAAGCCCGCTGGATGCGGATCGTATGGATTATTTGCTCCGCGATGCGTATTATACCGGGGTTAATTATGGCACGATTGATATTGACCGGATTTTGCGGCTGCTGCGTCCGTTTCGTGATCGCATCGTCGTCAAGGAATCAGGGATGCACGCTGTAGAGGATTACCTGATGTCCCGGTATCAGATGTACTGGCAGGTATACTTCCATCCGGTGACGCGAAGCTCCGAAATTATTTTGCGACAGATCTTCCGCAGAGCGAAGGAGCTGCATAGCCAGGGATACCGATTTAAGTTCATGATCGAGCCGCTGCCGTCCCTCTTTGAAGGTTCGCTATCCGTCCGCCAGTATTTGCAATTGGATGAAGCGTTGATCCAAACGGCATTTCTGCAATGGACCGCCGAGGAGGACAAGCAGCTTAGCGAATTATGCGGTCGATTCATGCACCGGAAACTGTATAAATACGTGGAATTTGACATGATGGACGAGTCTTTCATCGACGATATTCGCGAGGCATTCCGGCAAGCAGGCCTTCATCCGGAATATGACCTTGCCATTGATTTTCCGACCGATCTTCCTTATGATAGGTTTCATTCGGGCATGCCTTCGAGCGAGAAGCAGATCCTGCTGCTTGATCGTCATGATCAATTGCGGGAAATCTCGGAGGTATCGGAGATTGTGCGCTCTATAAGCGGGATTCACCAAGGGCGTTATCATCTGTATTTCCCGGCGGAAAAAGTGAAGGATGCGCTTGACCGCATGCCTAAACATATCACAGATATTTTCAGACAAAGCTTGTAAGATAGATTCTGGCTGCGCTAGAAATCTCGGCGTTCCCCCTTATACTTTTAAACAGATCGGGGGCAGGCAAAGCAAGTTTGCGACAAAAAGCAACCCAAAGGAGTGGAAATGACGCGATGCTGTTCGACACACATACCCATCTGGATGCGCATCAATTCGACGAGGACCGGGAGGCCGTCATTGCCCGGGCGCTTGAAGCGGGCGTATCAAGAATGATCAATATCGGTTTTAACCGGGAGACCATTCCGACAACGATGAAGCTGGCGGAGTCCTATGACTTTATTTATGCGGCCGTTGGCTGGCATCCTGTAGACGCGATTACGATGAAGGACGAGGATCTGGACTGGATCGCCTCGCTCTGTGCTCACGAGAAGGTGGTTGCGATCGGAGAGATCGGCCTGGACTATCACTGGGACACCTCCCCGAAGGAGGTTCAGCACCGCGTGCTTCGCCGGCAGATTGGCCTTGCGCGTGAACTCGGCATGCCGATTGTCATTCATAACCGGGATGCGCATGAGGATATTGTGAAGATTTTGCGGGAGGAGAAGGCGTCCGAGGTAGGCGGCGTGATGCATTCCTTCTCAGGGAGCTGGGAAACGGCAAAGCTGTGCCTCCATATGGGCTTTCATATTTCCTTTGGCGGGCCGATTACGTTCAAGAATGCCAAGCAGCCGAAGGAGGTTCTTGTTCAGGTTCCGATGGATCGTTTATTGATCGAGACGGATTCGCCGTATTTGACACCGCATCCGTTCCGGGGGAAGCGAAATGAGAGCGGATATGTTAAGATGGTGGCCGAGGCTGCTGCCGAATTGAAAGGAATTACCGTGGAAGAACTGGCTGAGATTACCACGAGAAATGCTATGGAACGATTTTCCATTAAACAAAATCCGGAGCAAAAGCGGTGAAAAAGAGAGTATTTGCGATTAATTAAAGATTTTTTAATACAAAAGAGGTTGATATTACAATATTTTAACCATTTACTTCGAAAAATGTGGTTGATTGTTGCTTTACAACCTGCATGTAAACAGGATATCATCTTTTCAGTGATAAGAAGCTGCCAAGATTTCGAATCTGCAGCGGACCATTTCATGAACCGTCTCGCTTAATCCCTGCTTTTTGGGGAACGGGGGAACCGATACAGCTTTATGCATCCGCGGGATGCCGGGCCGTATTTGATTTCAGTAATTCGAGTCTTTGGGGTGAATTGAACGGACTTCGCCATGAGCGAAGCTCCCGACATAGGGCGTCACTCTTACGTCCAAACCCGACAGCTAACTCCGTAAGCGAAGTAAGAGGGGAATTCTCGTGCACACCTTTTCCATGATTATTGTCATCAGGAAGCCACGTTAGAGCCTCTAGTACTCTTTCAAGGGCTTCTTTTGTTTTTGAATATTGGAGAGGTGATCGTCATACTGTTGGTAAACAGGAGGTGACGAAGCATGGACGGGAAGACGGGGATTGACGCAGGGCGTTTAGTAGCAGTTCGCTCTGTGGGAAAATTTGCTATAGTCACGTCAAATGCATTTCATGCGTTGTCAGACGGCGGGACTATGAAGGAGGATGGAATAGTGGGCGTTTTTCAATCTGAGAAGACCCATGAATCACAATCATCCAGCATGTCTTACGCATTACGATGGAAGCATGAAAATTTGCGTCAATTGGTGTTGCTTGGCACCATGGGTGCCATCACCGTCTCATTGCTCGTGTCGCTGGTTGTTCATGATCAGACGGGTAAGGAAGTTCATCTTGTGGTTGATGGTCGAGTGACCAAAGTCGAAACGCGTGGTTCCCTGCTTCAAGAAGTGCTGGATGAGCAGGCGATTACGTTGAACCCGCAGGATCAGGTGTCGATGCCCCTGAATGGAGCGATTCAGGACGGCGACCGGATCATTATCGAGCGTGCGGTTCCAATCCAAATTACAGTTGACAGCAAAACTCAAACGCTGTTCACCACCCAGAATACGGTCGCTGATGTGCTCAAGGAAGCTCGCATCACGGTCGGGGTAGATGATAAAGTTGTGCCATCCGAAGACACGAATTTGTCCGGTAACATGGATATCCGTGTCATCCGCGTCACGAAACAAACCGTTCAGGAGCCGGAAAGCCGCACCTTCCGCGTGATCAAGACGGCGGACCCTTCTCTGGTCAAAGGCGATAACCGCGTCATTCAACGCGGCGAGAACGGGGTGCTGATTCATCATTACGAGAAGGTATACCATGACGGAAAGCTCGTTTCCAAGACGAAGATCGGTCAAGAGGTAGAACGGAGAACGAAGGATAAGATTATTGCAGTCGGCACCAAGAAGGCTCCGGAGCCGGAGATCGTCGAGGAGCAGACCGTTCAGACGGCTGCTGTGAATGTTAAGGCTACATCTGCGAAGCTGGCCACCGCGAAGAAGGCGCCAGAAGCCAAGGCAGCGGAGAATAACAATAATGTCGTCTCCAAAGCCGGTGTTGATTTTAAATATACCAAGGTGTTGAACAATGTATCCATGACCGCCTATTCCTCGGAACAGCCGGGCATCGGGACACGTACCGCTTCGGGAACCCGAGTGACCGAGGGCCGTACGATTGCAGTTGACCCTAACGTCATTCCGATCGGCTGGTGGGTATACATCGAAGGACTGGGCTTCCGCCGCGCTGAAGATACTGGCGGCGCGATCAAAGGCAACAAAATCGACGTCTATTATGATTCGCTGAATGCAGCCATTAATTTCGGGCGCAAAAACGGGCGTACCGTCTATGTCATCGGCCCGGTAAAACCGAATGTCAATTAACCTGGACCAGCCATAATTCCAATTTACTTTGCCATGATAATGCTATACTATGTAGCTTATAATATACATTGACGATAAGAAGAGGATGATCATCCTCTTCTTTTATTTTGTGATTTGGACAGCTTGGCACCGGCTGGAATGAACGATGTGCCGGAACGCCATCTGGCGGATGCGAAAGAGGAAGGAAGATTGTATCGTATGATCAAGGAAGTTATCGTGGTGGAAGGCCGGGATGATACGGTTGCGATCAAGCGGGCGGTTGAAGCCGACACGATTGAAACCGGCGGCTCGGCCATTAACCAGCATACGCTGCGCCGGATCGCGCTTGCCAAGGAGCGGAGAGGCGTCATTATTCTGACTGACCCCGATCATGCAGGCGAGAGAATCCGGAAGATTATAGATCGGCATGTGCCTGGCTGCAAGCATGCCTTCATCCCGGAGGAAGATGCGACCCGCAAAGGGGACATCGGGGTGGAGAACGCATCGCCGGAGGCTATTAGAAGGGCGCTTGAACGTGTGCATACGTCATTTGAAGGCAGAGAGAGCCAGATCAGTATGGACGACCTGATTGACGCCGGGTTAACGGTTCATCCGGATGCAGCCCAGCGGCGCATGCAGATGGGCAATCTGCTGGGGATCGGCTATTGCAATAGCAAGCAGTTTTACAAGCGGCTCGGGATGTTCCAGATTACACGTGAGGAATTTGCAGCTGCGCTGGCGAAGCTGGATGAAGGAGGCTTGGAGTCATCATGACGCGAATCGAAGATATTTCAACACCAAGGCGAACGAAGGAGATCATTCAGCGCCACGGCTTTTCCTTCAAGAAGAGCCTCGGGCAGAACTTTCTGATCGACCAGAACATTCTGCACAAGATCGTGGAGGCTGCCGAGCTCGATGAAACGAAAGGGGCGCTGGAGATCGGACCGGGGATCGGGGCGCTGACAGAGAAGCTGGCGCAAACCGCTGGCGCGGTCACCGCGGTCGAAATCGACCAGCGTCTCATTCCGATCCTGAAGGAAGTGCTGGAGCCGTACGGCAACGTTCGTGTCCATCACGGCGATGTGCTCAAGGTGGATCTGCACGAACTGTTTCGTACGGATTTTGCGGACAAGGCCAAGGTCAGTGTGGTGGCCAATCTGCCGTATTATGTGACTACCCCGATTCTGATGAAGCTGCTGGAGGAGAAGCTCCCGCTGGAGAATATCGTCATCATGATCCAGAAGGAGGTCGCAGAGCGAATGGCTGCCTCTCCGGGAAGCAAGGATTACGGGAGCCTGAGCATCGCGGTTCAGTATTACAGCGTGCCGAAGCTCGTCTGTACGGTTCCGCATACCGTATTCATTCCACAGCCGAATGTGGAGTCAGCGGTGATTCGGCTTGAAGTCCGCGAGGAGCCGCCGGTATCGGTGCCGGATGAAGGGTTCTTTTTCGAAGTGGTACAGGCTTCATTCGCCCAACGGCGCAAGACGATTGCGAACAATCTGAAGAGCCGCTTCTTCCCGGAGAAAGGGCGAGAGCGGCTGGAGCAGCTTCTGGCTGAAGCAGAGATCGAGCCGTCCCGGCGCGGGGAGACACTCAGCATTGAGGAGTACGCGCGGCTTAGCCGCGTTCTGTACGAGGCTGGCATCCGTTAACGCAGTTAATTTGAATCCGGCATGAACCAATCACCGCTTATGCCCATACCATAGGGTAGGGGTGATGTTGATGAACTTGGGAGATTTGGTCGTTCGTAAATCCTACGGCGGCGATATCACGTTCCGGGTGGAGGATGTACGGCGGGAGAACATCATCATTAAAGGGACAGAATTCAGGCTGCTGGCTGATTCGCCGGCTGATGATCTGGTCAAGGCGCCGTATCCCGCTGTAAGCGAACGAACAAAGCAGGCACGGATTAAGGCCAGCGAGTCATTAAGCCGCCTGGAGAAGCATAAGCAGGAACAGAGTGAGCGTCAGCTGGCCAGCCTTCGGAATGAATGGGGCCAGAACGTGGATAAAGGTTATTTTGACGTGCCTGGAAAGGTTCTTCATCTGGATGGAGACCCCCAATATTTGAAAAAAAGCCTGGCACTGTACAATCAGCTTCGGGTACCGGCGGAAGGGCATTACGTCAATGAATCGGCCATGGCGGATGTGCTGTACCATATGCTGCCGCGGGTAAGGCCCGACATTGTCGTCATCACAGGCCATGACGGTGTGCTCAAGCGCAGACAACCGTACAATCTGTACAGTCTCGACAGTTACAAAAATTCGCAAAACTTCGCTTCGGCGATTCAGGTCGCGCGTCAATATGAACGCAATATGGACTCCCTGATCATTGTGGCAGGGGCATGCCAGTCTCATTTTGAGGCGCTACTTCAGGCGGGCGCCAACTTTGCAAGCTCTCCAGGCCGCATTCTGATCCATGCGCTGGACCCGGTATACGTGGCTGCAAAGGCCGCTTACACGTCCGTCAGGGACACGGTGAACATAACCGATATTATTCACCATACCATTAGCGGCAGCCAGGGGCTCGGAGGTATTGAGACGCGAGGCAGCTACCGCATCGGTCTGCCGCGCCTTCAGGACCTGTCCACCTTGAAGGTGACGCCAACGGTCAATTAATTGCACAAGGGGGCCAAGAATGGCTCTAATACAGCCCTGGAACCTAGGAGCGATCCTGAAGCGCGGGCTGCGAGGAATTTGATTTCCTTGCAGCCCGCGCTTTTTTGGCATGGGCCGATGAGGATACATAATTGAAGCAAGAATGGTGCATATTAATCAAAATGGAAGTCGCGGTTCATCTTTCGAAAAAAATTCATTGACAATACATTTTTGATGCTGATATAATTAAATATTTTTGATTTGACATTTGCCCCCGGTATCATATATAATGGACAAGGAAAGAGGTGGTCGTCGACAATGGCTAAAAACGCGCTGTTGGAAATCAAACGCAGTCTCGATGCCCATTTAGGGCAAAAAATTACCCTTCGGGCTAATGGTGGTCGCCGTAAGACCGTAGAGCGCACTGGTGTTTTGGAAGAAACGTACCCTTCTGTTTTCATTGTAAAGCTGGACCAGGACCAGCAAACCTTTAAACGCGTATCCTACAGCTACGCTGATATTCTCACGGAAACTGTAGAAATTATGGTGACTGGCGATGACAGCCAGATGCGAATCACCTATATCAAGTCCTAAACTTCATGTTTTAAAGGAAGCAGCTCTCTTTGCGGGGCTGCTTTTTGTTGCCATACAGCTGCCTGCCGCATGAGGGCGGAGTGCGGCGAGCATAATATAAAAGCGCGATCTTCACACCTGATCTGATCGGTGACGGGGCCATTGCAGCGGCAGTGAGCCGGAAGACGCGTGACTCAGAAGCTGACTTTAGGCCATCATGATCATTTTAAGGAGGCGGCACGATGGGCAGACGAAGACGCATCATGTCAGATCAATTGAAGAATGAATTGGCTAAAGAGCTCGGGTTTTACGATACGGTTCAGAAGGAAGGCTGGGGAGGCATCAAGGCCAAGGATGCCGGCAACATGGTGAAACGGGCCATCCAGCTTGCTGAACAGGCAGCCCGCAAATCGGATTAATCGTCAGCCATCATGGAGAGACAGGGCCTTTTAGAGGGTCCTGTCTTTCTTTTATCCATCCGGATGTCCGCCAAGGCGATGCCTGTCATTTTGACATCATGCAAATTCCGGCATTCGTTTGTCAGGGAATTCATGACTTCGCGACACGAGTTTGTTAAGATAGAAGCACTAGAGATTATTCTCGCGAATAGGAAGCTCATGCATAAGGGAAAAGCTAAGGATAGGTGAACGTCGTGAAAATATACGAAAAAGCGCCGGCAAAAATCAATTTGATGCTGGATGTGCTCCACAAGCGGCCAGACGGCTTCCATGAGGTTGAGATGGTCATGACCATGATCGACCTTGCCGACCGCCTGGAGATGTCGGAACAGCCCCGCGATACGATTATCATTACGAGTCAGGCGGGATATATTCCGCTGGACGAGAAGAATCTGGCCTTTCAGGCAGCCAGGCTGATTAAGGAGCGTTACGACGTTCGTAAGGGAGTACATATCCACCTGGACAAAAAAATACCGGTTGCAGCCGGTCTCGCCGGAGGAAGCAGCGACGCTGCAGCCACGCTGCGCGGCCTGAATCGCCTGTGGGGGCTTCATATCCCCGAGGAGGAGCTGCTCACGCTAGGCGCTGAGCTCGGCTCGGATGTGCCTTTCTGCGTCCAGGGAGGTACGGCGCTTGCGACAGGGCGCGGGGAGAAGCTGACACCGATCCCGAGCCCGCCGCAGTGCTGGGTCATTGTGGCGAAGCCGCCGATTAACGTATCGACGGCCGAGGTGTACGGCAAACTGCGTGCTGACAATGTGCAGCATCATCCATCGGCGCAGGCGATGATCGCGGCGCTGGAGCAGGGGAGCTTCCGCGACATGTGCGCGTCGCTCGGCAATGTGCTCGAGGAAGTGACGCTGAAGATGCATCCGGAGGTTCAGCAGCTGAAAGAGGGGATGCTGAAGCTGGGCGCCGACGGGGCGCTAATGTCCGGCAGCGGTCCGACCGTATTCGGGCTGGTGGCGAAGGAATCGAAGGTGGCCCGCATCTATAACGGGCTTCGCGGATTTTGCAAAGAAGTGTACGCAGTTCGCCTGCTCACCTGAACCGTGAGCTCATGCAGCTAAAGAGACAAGGACGATAACGGGTGGAATTGCAATCCATATTGTAAAAATACGTACAAAAGTGTTATATTTACAGTATAATATTCGGATTTAGCGAGGAACCCATGTGAAAAAACTAAAACGAAGTGAACGATTGGTCGATATGACCCAATATTTATTAACCAAACCGCATACTTTGATTCCCCTGACGACCTTCGCCGAGCGCTACGGAGCTGCCAAGTCGTCGATCAGCGAGGACCTGGCCATTATCAAGGATGTATTCGAGAACGAGGGCATCGGCGAGCTTCAGACGCTGGCTGGAGCGGCAGGCGGAGTACAGTATATTCCGAAGCTGCACAAGGAGCATGCCTATGCGTTTGCAGAGAAGCTGTGCCATCAGCTGGAGCAGCCCGATCGGATCTTGCCGGGCGGTTACCTGTATATGTCGGATTTGCTGGGCCAGCCATCGCTTATGAACGAGGCGGGCAAGATTATTGCCACGGCTTTTGCCGACAGAGATATCGATGTGGTCATGACAGTGGAAACCAAAGGGATACCGCTTGCCTATGCCACTGCGGCACAGCTTAACCTGCCGGTCGTGCTGGTTCGCAGGGACCATCAGGTGACGGAAGGCTCAGCGGTGAGCATCAACTATGTCTCCGGATCCCACAAGAGCATCCATACGATGTCTTTGTCCCGGCGAGCCCTGAAGGAACAGTCCCGGGTGCTTATCGTGGATGACTTCATGAAGGCCGGCGGCACGATTCAGGGCATGGTCGACCTGCTCGGCGAATTTAATGCTGAAGTAGCAGGTGTAGGCGTTCTGGTGGAGTCTGGAGCGGTGGAGTCCGAGGAACGATTGCTGGAGGACTATATTTCTCTGGCCAGATTGTCGGATGTCGACTCCAAAACCAAGATGATTAAGGTAACCCCTGGAAATTACTTCGAACAATAAGCGGCGATTTATGTCGAGCACGTTAGCGTTTTCATTCGAATCAGCACGAAGTCTGTCGAAAACATCACTTTCTAAAAAAAATTCCTGTTTTTAGGACATTTTATACTAGAAAAAAGAAGGATTTCGGGTTTGCTGTGTGGAATTATACTACCCAAGTCTCTGATGGAAAAAGGTGGTGAACACACATGCAAATTACGGATGTCAGACTCCGCCGCGTCAACTCTGAGGGGAGAATGAAAGCAATCGCATCCATTACCATCGATAATGAATTTGTCGTTCACGACATTCGCGTTATCGACGGTAACAACGGAATGTTCGTTGCCATGCCGAGCAAGCGCACTCCAGATGGAGAGTTTCGCGACATTGCCCATCCTATTTCTTCCGGCACTCGCGAGAAGATTCAATCGGCTGTATTGGCCGAGTATGAACGCGCTGCCACGGAAGAAGAAGTGATTGAAGAAGGCGCTTAAGATTCAAAATTGGGGTTCAAGGAAAAGAGAGCCATACTCGTGGCTCTCTTTTCTTTTTTTGTAGAATGATATATATTCAGTATTGAGTTCAAGAGGAGGAGGCATGGCCCTTGAAAAGATATGCTATTGTGCTCGCTGCTGGGCAGGGCAAACGAATGAAATCGAAACTGTATAAAGTGCTGCACCCGGTTTGCGGCAAGCCGATGGTAGGACATGTGCTTGATACGGTCCGCCAGGCGCGCTGCGAGCGCAGTGTTGTGGTGGTAGGACATGGTGCCGACGCGGTTCGCGCATACCTTGGAGACGCGGCGGAATATGTCCTTCAGGAGGAACAGCTCGGGACAGGCCACGCCGTGAAACAGGCCAAGGATCTTCTTGGCGGGGTGGACGGCTCCACGATTGTCATTTGCGGAGACACCCCTCTTGTTACAGCAGAGACCTTAGATAAGCTGTTGGCGCTTCATGAGGAGCAGCAGTCAGCGGCTACCATTCTTACGGCACATCTGGACCAACCGCAAGGTTACGGACGCGTGATTCGTAGCAGTGAGGGCAGTGTGCTGCGCATCGTAGAACAGAAGGACTGCAGTCCGGAAGAAGATGCGGTGCAGGAGATTAATACCGGTACCTATTGTTTTGATAATAAAAAACTGTTTGCTGCACTGGAACAAGTCACCAATCAGAATGCGCAGCAGGAGTACTACCTGACCGATGTGATCAGCATATTGAAGAATGCCGGTGAAACGGTGCTTGCTTACCAGACCAGCGATTATGCAGAATCCATCGGCGTTAACGACCGCCTTGCCCTATCGGAGGCGGAAGGCTTTATGCGGAAGCGGATTGCCAAGCAGCATATGCTGAGTGGCGTCACCATCATCGACCCGGATTCCACTTACATTGGGGCTGATGTACAGATTGGATCGGATACCGTTCTATATCCGGGCACGGTGCTGAAAGGACATACGGTCATCGGTCAGGACTGCACCATCGGTCCGAACTCGGACATCGAGGATTCCGTCATTGCAGACGGCGTGTCCGTCAAGCATTCCGTATTGAGCGGGGCTGAAGTCGGCTCCCGGACGTCTGTCGGCCCATTCGCATACCTGCGGCCAGGAGCCAAGCTGGGCGAGGATGTGAAGGTTGGGGATTTTGTTGAGGTGAAGAATGCTACGATCGACAACGGCTCCAAGGTGTCTCATCTCAGCTATGTGGGCGATGCCAAAGTCGGCAAGAATGTAAATATCGGCTGCGGCGCGATAACGGTCAACTATGATGGTTATAATAAGTCCATTACCGAGATCGAGGACGATGCCTTCATCGGCAGCAACGTCAATCTTGTCGCTCCGGTCACTGTCGGCAAGGGCGCATTTGTTGTCGCCGGCTCGACTATCACCCAATCCGTTGGGGAGAACGATCTGGCAATTGCCAGACAACGACAGGAGAACAAGCCGGGATACGCCGAGAAGATCCGGGCAAGAGCACTCGCCAAAAAGAACAAGAAAAAATCGTAACGCCGGTTCCCGGTAATTGAACAAGCGGTGATCGGACAGCCTAATTCAACGAACCAGCACGGAGGGTTATTTATTCTATGACTTATCTTGATTCTAAATTAAAAATATTCACCTGTAATTCCAATCCTAAACTTGCCCATCAGATTGCAGATTACATCGGTATTCCGATGGGGGAATCCCACACGACCAGCTTTAGCGACGGGGAGATTCAAGTGAAGCTTTCCGAGAGCGTGCGCGGCTGCCATGTCTACATTGTGCAGTCGACCTGCTATCCGGTTAACGATAACCTGATGGAACTGCTGGTTATGGTGGACGCGCTGAAGCGGGCTTCGGCAAAAAGCATCAACGTTGTCATCCCGTACTACGGCTATGCCCGTCAGGACCGGAAAGCCCGCTCCAGAGATCCGATCACCGCGAAGCTGGTTGCGAATCTGATCGAGAAGGCCGGCGCGCATCGCGTCATTACGATGGACCTGCATGCGATGCAGATCCAGGGCTTCTTCGACATTCCGGTCGATCATCTGCTAGGCGTGCCGATTCTTGCCCAGTATTTCCGTTCCAAGCAGATTGAGAATCCGGTTATCGTATCGCCAGACCATGGCGGCGTTGTCCGTGCGAGAAAGCTGGCTGATTTCCTGAATGCGCCGCTTGCGATTATCGACAAGCGCCGTCCAGAACCAAATGTCAGCGAAGTGATGAACATCATCGGTCATATCGAAGGCAAGACGGCGATTCTGATCGACGATATTATCGACACGGCCGGTACCATTGTGCTGGGCGCGAATGCGCTGATGGAAGGCGGCGTTAAAGAGGTGTACGCGTGCTGTACGCATCCGGTGCTCTCCGGGCCGGCGCATGAGCGGCTGGAGAACTCGCCGATCAAGGAAGTGGTTGTCACCGATACGATTCCGATCACGAATCCGAACCCGAGCAGCAAGCTGACCGTGCTGTCTGTTGCACCGCTGATGGGCGAAGCGATCATCCGGGTACATGAGGAATTATCAATCAGTAAGTTGTTTGAAATAGAATAATAAACCGTGCCTGCAGGGTTACATCTCCACCGTCCGGTGGAAATGTAGCCCTTGTCGGCTATGAGTGACACCAGGTGAGCCGCTGGTTCGGCTGGACTCCCGATGGGAAAACGCTTTCACAACAAAGCAGCCCAGAGGCCGTCGGACTAGTAGCCGGGTCTTGATACAAATACGAATGTTTGTCGATTGTACAGCGTTCCCTCGATTTCAACGAAGTTGGGGTCCACGGCTGTAATCAAGCCCACATCAACGTGACAATCCCGCTCGTAGACTTGGACGGGAATGGCATGCTTCATATGGTATTGAAAATGGCTGTGGTGCGTTAAACGCTGATCAAACTCTTTCAATGCCGATTCACCTTCTTCATGGGGCGTATTCGAATTTATGCTTCGGTATGGCCTGTTATATCCGTGATTAGAGTATGATCATATTGTACTCAGAAAAAGGCAAAGAAGAAAGCAAAAATGATGAAAGGAACTTGGACGAGATGAAATGGATTGTCGGGCTGGGAAACCCTGGCCCTGCTTATGAGAAGACGCGCCACAACGTCGGTTTTATGGCACTGGACGCGCTTGCCGAGCGGCATGGTATGAAATTCACGATGAGCAAATGCAAGTCGGTTATTGCGGAAGGAATGATCCTTGGTACGAAAACGGTTTTAATCAAACCGATGACGTTTATGAATTTATCAGGGGAAGCGGTCCGCGCGTATATGGACTATTATAAGGTTTCCCTGGACGATCTGATCGTGGTCTATGATGACCTGGATACCGAGGTCGGGAAAATCCGGCTTCGCTATCAGGGAAGTGCAGGCGGCCACAACGGCATTAAATCCATCATCCAGCATACCGGAACCCAAACCTTTAACCGGGTCCGGATGGGCATATCGCGGCCAGAGCCGGGCTATGCCATCGTGGATTACGTGCTTGGTGCGTTTCCGAAGAAGGAGCAGGAACCGCTGAAGCAGATGATTGAGCATACCTGTGATGCACTGGAATACAGTCTTGACCATACGTTTGAGCAGACGATGGCCAAGTTCAACAAGTCATAGACGGCGTAGAGGAATCTGGAAACATCGGGTAGTGTTCACCAATTGTTCGTCTGAAACGCGGCTGAACCGGGCATACTGAAGGTATATACGATCTTCAGGAGGCATATGATGGCGATAAACTATATTTGCAGACATTGCCGGACGTTTCAGGGCAGAATTGATTCCCACGAGGTGACAGAAGCCCGATTAGGCTTTGATTCCTTGACCCCCGAGGAGCGCAGGGATATAATAGCGTATGATTTTAACGGGGAGGTTACGGTGCGGGTGACCTGTGATCACTGCAGAGAGGCGCTGGAGGCTAATCCCGAGCTCAGCCTGCTTACCAATCCGCTTCAGTAACCGGAAGGAAGCCCCGGATCTTGAGTTGCTATCCTCGAAGACACACCGGCGGCTGTTCGTCATGCCGCCTCAGCCTTGGCAGTTTTATGCTCAAGGCTCTTTTCGGTTATATATTGGATCTATTATGGAATTGCAGTAGATTTTAAGTTTTTTATTTCTTGTGCATAAGAGAGGTGCCCCTTTTGTTACAAGCACTTATTGATGTATTCTCGAAAGATTCGGATTTCCAATCGATTTCTGCCGGCCTTCGTGCCGGCATGAAGGAGCAATTGATCTCCGGTCTTTCCGGTTCGTCCAGGCAAATCTTAATGGCGGCTCTGTATCAGGAGCAGCAGCGTCCGCTGCTGGTCGTGACCCACAACATGTTCTCCGCTCAGAAAATTGCAGATGATCTTCAGGATGCGCTTTCACCGGATCAGGTTCTGCTCTATCCGGCCAATGAACTGGTCGCTGCGGAATCGGCGGTATCCAGCCCCGAGACTTTGGCGCAGCGGATCGATGTGCTTACCCGCTGCGCCAGAGGCTTCCGGGGCATTGTCGTTGCGCCTTTCTCGGGCGTTCGTCGCCTTCTGCCGACGCCTGAAGCGATGGCCGAAGCCCGAATCACCCTTCAGGACGGAGGGACCCTTGTGCTGGAGCAATTCCTGAACAAGATGATCGAGATGGGCTACGAGCGTGTCGAGCGGGTGGAAAGCCGCGGCGAGATGAGTGTGCGCGGCGGCATTGTGGACTTCTACCCGATGACGTCGGAGCTTGCTTACCGGATTGAGCTTTTTGACGAAGATATTGATTCCATCCGCACCTTTGACCCGTCCGATCAGCGGTCGATTGACAAGGTCCGCGAGGTTGTCATTACCCCGTGCAAGGAGATTATTGCGACCGAAGAGCGGATGAGGCAGGCAGCGGACAAGGTGCAGCGGCTGCTGGAAGCCCAGCTGGAGGCGATGACGGATCGTCAGGCGAAGCTGCGTCTTCGCGAGGAGATCCACCGTGAGCTGGAGATGCTGAAAGAACGCATGTATTTCCCTGAAATTTATAAATATATTTCTTTGCTGTATCCGGAAAAGACCCATCTGTATGATTACATGCCGGACGATACCCTGCTCATTATGGATGAGCCGGCACGTCTGCTTGAAACGTCGAAGCAGCTGGAGCGGGATGAGGCGGAGTGGAATTTGCATTTGATGCAAAACGGCAAAACGCTGCCGAACCTGCCGCTGTCGCTCGACAGCGAGGAGCTGATCTATGAGCATCGTTATCAGGCGCTGCTCATCTCGATCTTCCTGCGGCAGGTTCCCAAGATGCAGCCGAAAAACATCGTCAACTTCATTACGCGCGGCATGCAGGATTTCCATGGCCAGATGAACGTGCTGAAAGCCGAGATGGAGCGCTGGAAGAAATCCGGCGTACAGGTGTTCATGCTCGCCGGCGATGCCGAGCGCATGGACCGGATTCGGCGGGTGCTTGACGACTATGGCATTGAGGAGCCGACGATTCTGGAGGGCCATCTGCAAAACGGCTACGAAATGCCTTCGGTTCATATCGCCATCATCACCGAAAGCGAGATGTTCACCTCCAAGCAGCGCAAGACACGCAAAACGACCCAAAATATGGACAACGCCCAGCGGATCAAAAGCTATACCGAGCTGAAGGTCGGCGATTATGTGGTGCATCAAAACCACGGGATCGGGAAATATATGGGAATCGGAACGCTTGAAATTAACGGCATTCACAAGGACTACATGCATATCCTGTATGCCGGCGGCGACAAGCTGTCCGTACCGATCGAACAGATTGATCTGATTCAGAAGTATGTCGGGTCCGAGGACAAGGAGCCGAAGATTTACAAGCTCGGCGGCAACGAATGGAACCGGGTGAAGAACAAGGTCCGCTCCTCGGTTCAGGATATTGCCGACGATCTGATCAAGCTGTATGCCGAGCGCCAGGCCGCTCCGGGCTATGGCTTTGAGAAAGATACGCCGGAGCAGCAGGAGTTCGAGGATCTGTTCCCTTATGACGAGACGCCGGATCAGCTTCGGGCGATCTCCGAAATCAAGAAGGATATGGAGCAGAACCGGCCGATGGACCGCCTGCTCTGCGGCGATGTGGGCTACGGTAAAACCGAGGTGGCCGTCCGGGCAGCATTCAAGGCGGCCATTGAAGGCAAACAGGTGGCCGTTCTGGTGCCGACAACGATTCTTGCACAGCAGCATTACGAAACCTTCCGTGAGCGCTTTGCTAACTACCCGATTAACATTCAGGTGTTGAGCCGTTTCCGAAGCCGCAAGGAGCAGAATGAAACGATCAAGCAGGTGAAGCTGGGCGGAGTGGACATTCTCATCGGCACGCATCGCCTGCTGTCGCAGGACATCGTGTTCAAGGACCTGGGCCTGCTCATCGTCGACGAAGAGCAGCGGTTCGGCGTGACGCACAAGGAAAAGCTCAAGAAATTGAAAACGAATGTGGACGTATTGACGCTGACGGCTACGCCGATTCCGCGTACGCTGCATATGTCCATGCTCGGGGTGCGGGACCTGTCGGTCATTGAGACACCGCCGGAGAACCGCTTCCCGGTGCAGACGTATGTTGTGGAGCACAGCCAGACGCTGGTCCGCGAAGCGATTGAGCGTGAGCTGGCCCGAGGCGGACAGGTGTACTACCTGTATAACCGCGTTCAGGGCATTCAGGAAATGGCGGCCCAGATCTCCATGCTGGTGCCTGAAGCGAAGGTCGGCGTCGGCCATGGCCAAATGACGGAAACCGAGCTGGAGAAGACGATTCTCGACTTTTTGGACGGAGAATATGATGTGCTGGTCAGCACCAGCATTATTGAAACCGGGGTCGACATTCCGAATGTGAACACCCTGATCGTGCACGATGCTGACAAGATGGGCTTATCCCAGCTGTACCAGCTGCGCGGGCGTGTGGGCCGATCCAACCGGATTGCCTATGCCTACTTCACGTACCAGCGGGACAAGGTGCTGACAGAGGTGGCGGAGAAGCGTCTGCAGTCGATCAAGGAATTTACCGAGCTGGGTTCGGGCTTTAAAATCGCGATGCGCGACCTGGCCATTCGGGGGGCAGGCAATCTGCTTGGGGCCGAGCAGCACGGATTTATCGCCTCGGTAGGCTTCGATCTGTACTCGCAGATGCTGGCCGAGGAGATCCAGAAGCGCAAAGTGAGCATGCTGGGCGAGCCGGCAGCGCCGACCCAGGATTGGAACACCTCTATTGACCTTGGCATCGATGCGTATCTGCCTTCGGACTATATTTACGACAGCATGCAAAAAATCGAAATTTATAAAAAAGTGGCTGTCGTCTCGACAATCGATGAGTCGGCGGAGCTGGAGGATGAACTGCTGGACCGCTTCGGAGAACCTCCGCAGGCGGTCAAGAACCTTCTCGCCGTTTCCAGGCTGAAGGTGTACGGCAGATGGTATGGCATCGATTCGATTGTACAGCGCGGCGACGATGTTGTGTTGCAGTTTTACGAAGGACAGGATAGGGCTGTAAATGCAACAGAACTTGCGCGAATTGGAAATATGTTCGAAAGACGTGTACAATTTGAACAAGGGCCATCCATGGTGATCCGAATTAAAGGCAAGGGATTATCCGATCAGCAGCTGCTCGAATTGCTGGAGCAGTTCCTAGAAGCCGCCAAGGAGCCATTTCATTTGAAGGGAGAACTACAGAATGCCATCAAGAAATAACAAGGCATGGAGAACGATTGTCGTCTCGATGACAGCCGTACTGACCTTGTCGATATTTACAGCGTGCGGGAAAGAGAACAATACGGAGCCCGAAGTAGACAACAGCAAAGTGGTTGTCAAATATACAGGTGGAGAAATTACGGAGAAGGAGTTCGAGCTGGAGCAGCGGATCATCGCGCTTATGTCGCCGGCATATGCTCAGTTCCTGGAGATGGATGAGTTCAAGGAGTACCTGGCACGCCAGAGCGTGACCTACGAATATCTCTTTGCCAAGGCGGATGATGCCGCCAAGGAAGCTGCGCAGAAGCAGGTGGATGACCAGATCGCCCAGTACAAAACCGGGATGGGCGGCGAAAGTCAATTTCAGTCCTATCTGGAGCAGAGCAACCTGACCGAAGAAGATCTGAGAAATTATATGCATCGGATCATGACCGTGTCGGAGTATGAGAAGAACCAGGTTAGCGACGATGAGATCAAGGAATATTTCGAAGACAACCCGACGGATTTCACCCGGGTCACCGTACGCCACGTGTTGATCCAGTTCACGGATGCCGAAGGCAATGAGCGGACGCCGCAGGATGCCCTCAAGCTGGCGAACGAAGTGAAGTCCAAGCTGGAGGCGGGAGAAGACTTTGCTGCGATTGCCAAGGAATACTCCGAAGACCCGGGTTCGAAGGAAACGGGAGGCCTGTATGAGAACCGGCGTGCCGGAGACTGGGTCCCAGAATTCAAGGAGAAGGCGCTGAGCCTGGAACTGAACACGATCAGCGATCCGGTTGAGACCTCCTACGGATACCATGTCATGAAGGTGGAAGCCCGTCAGGAGATAACGTATGACACGATGCCGGATGAAGATAAAGAGGACATTCGCAATGAACTCGCCGCAGGTAAAATCGATGAATTCATGCAGAACGAGCTGAATGACATCATCGAAAGCATGGATCTCCCGAAGAGTGAGAACAGTGGCGAACAGGGCGGAAACCAAGGAACGGAAGGACCGGAAGGCCAGGGTGATCAAGGCCAGCCGGCGGAAGGAACTCCGGAAGATACAACTGACAGCAACAACGGCGAGTAAAGCTGTGGCTTGGAACCAACGAACAGCATGAATTTACACACAGGATGATGGATTTTCGACTTCGTAACGTTCAGCGCATCGCTTCAGTCGATGCCCATTTCAGGCAATGTCTGCACAGATGATGTATAAGGAATTGGGAACGGATGAATACTATGGTCAGACATTAACTTATATACCTGGGGACATCCTCTTCCCGACTGGACAGTAGTTGAAAAATCTTCTTAAGAAAGTGGGGCAACAAGTGACATGAAAGCTACTGGTATCGTCCGCCGCATCGATGACCTCGGTCGCGTGGTCATTCCTAAGGAAATTCGACGTACTTTACGGATTCGCGAAGGAGATCCGCTCGAGATTTTTGTTGACCGGGACGGGGAAGTAATCCTGAAGAAATATTCCCCGATCGGTGAGCTCGGAGATTTCGCGAAAGAATATGCCGAATCTCTGTATGAAGGCACAGGCCACATTACGATCATTTCCGACCGCGACTCATTCATTGCGGTTGCGGGGGGATCGAAGAAAGAATATTTGGACAAGCCGATCGGCAATCTGCTGGAGAATTGCATGGAGAATCGCAAAACGGTCCTGGAAGCGAACAGCGGCACATACGAGATTGGTAAGGATCATCCAGAGACGCTGTCTTCGTTTGTCGCGGCGCCAATCATCGCGGGAGGAGATCCGATCGGCAGCGTGGTGCTGCTGAATAAGGATGAGTCTGTCACGATGGGTGAAATGGAAATCAAAATGGCGGAAACCGCGGCCGGATTCCTTGGCAAGCAAATGGAACAATAAGCTGGCCTGTTATCCCTAGTACGAAATGGTCTACAGCTCCCGCTGAACAAGAGCGTCGCTCTTGGGCAGCCGGGAGCTTTTTATGTTCTGGCGAAGCATCCGGTTTTTGTGCCTGCTGGCGCGTCCCGGTATAATGGATTTGTTGTAGCTGTTAAACAATCCTCCATCGGCCTTAGGCAAGGCCTTCATATGGAGGCTGGGGATATAAAGGCGGAGAGATGATGAAACCGAATCAGACAGGAGCCAGGCTCCTTCAGGGAGCCTTTGTGCTTAGTGCGGCTGCGATTGGCTCAAAGCTGATTGGCACGCTGCAGAAAATCCCCCTTCAAAATTTGGGCGGAGACGAGGCCTTTGGCATTTATAATACGGTAAACCCGCTATATACGATGGTGATTACGATAGCAGCGGCCGGATTTCCGGCGGCCATATCGAAGTTTGTCGCCGAATATGAGAGCGAAGGAAGATGGCAGGACAGCCTCCGGATCGTTCGCCTCTCATCCCTGCTGCTGGTGTCGTTCGGTATGGTGCTCGGTGCCTTGATGTATATCGGCGCACCGCTCCTCGGGCACTGGATTGGAACGAGTCAGGTTGTGCCTTCCATTCGCTGCGCGGCGCTTGCGCTCGCTTTTGTGCCCTGGATGGCCGTGCTGCGGGGATACTTTCAAGGTCTTCATAACATGGTTCCGACTGCCGTCTCGCAAATTGTAGAGCAAAGCGTTCGCGTATCCGTCATGATCGTGCTGTTGCTCATCCTGATCCGGCAGGGAGCATCCCCGGACAGGATCGCCGCGGGCGCGCTGCTCGGCTCAGCGGCTGGCGGGGCCGCAGGTCTGCTCGTCATGGGCTGGTACTGGCGCAAGCAGACCGGATTGCGCAGGAGGGAGGGCGTTCGGCCCGGCGCGCATAGCGGCGGAGCACAGCTGGAGGTGAATGAATTTCGAGGAAGTGCCGATGATAGTAAGGAGGGGACCGGTGTTCTTCTTCGCCGTCTGATCGCCTATGCGATTCCGGTCTGTCTGAGCCTCCTTGCCGTTCCGCTCATCGGGCTGGTCGATACGTTCACGGTGCCTCGTCTGCTCAGCGATTCCGGACTGACAGGGCGAGGGGCGATGACGGAATTTGGATTGTACAACCGGGGCCTGCCCTTGGTCCAGCTCGTGACGATGCTCGCGACTTCATTGTCGGTGCTGTTTATTCCTGCGCTGGCGGAGGCGAAGCACAAGCGGGACGTTCACGCCCTGAAAGGGCAGACCCGCATGGCGCTGCGCTGGTTCTGGCTGCTCGGGATGACCGCATCGGTAGGGCTGGCGGTGCTGGCCGAACCGATCAACATCATGCTGTATGAGGATGCCGCCGGGACCGGGACGCTGCGCTGGGTCGCCTTTACTGCGGTTGGCGGCACGATGAGCATCATCTCGGCGGCGCTGCTGCAAGGGGTCGGCATCGTGCGCGCCCCAGCCGTGCATCTGCTCGCTGCGGCGGGGATCAAGCTTGCGCTGAACCTGCTGCTCGTGCCGCAGCTTGGCATTACAGGCGCGGCCGCCGCCGGCGTATGCGCCTATCTCACTGCAGCAGCGCTGAACATCGCGCTGCTGATGCGCCGCGCCGGCGTCCGCCCAGGCGCCGGCCAACTGCTCGCCCGGCCCGCGCTCGTATTCGCGGCCGTGGCGCTGGCCGCCTGGGCCGCGAGCAGCGCGGCAGGCGGCTTGCTTGGCGCGGCCGGCTTCGCCCCGGGCCGCGCGGCTGCGGCCGCCGCCAGCCTGTGCGGCGTGGCGGCCGGGGGCGGCGCCTTTGTGCTCGGCGCCGCCTGGACGAAGCTCCTCACAGCGGAGGAGCTTCGGATGCTGCCCAAGGTGGGCAAGCCGCTGGCCGCGCTGCTGCGGGCCATGCGCGTGCTGCGGTAGCCTTGGGCAGCTTGGGCAAGGCAGAGGCCGCCGGCGCATTCGCGCGCCCGGCGGCCCTCTGGGCGGCTTGACGGCCCAGCCGCCCTTATCGGCGCGTGCGGCCGTCTGACCCGCCGCCATGCTGGCCGCGCGCATGCCAGGGCAGCGGCGATGAATGCCGCCTCGCGCACCCGCGCCTGGCATGCCCAATGCCGCGCCCACCAATGCATGCAGCGGCTGCGGCTGCTGCGGAGCCGGACGCGCTCTGGCCCGCTATGGCGTCCGCTAAGTATGGACAGACGCGAGCCGGTGCGGGCCAGACGTGAGATGTTTGATCTTCTGTGCTATAGTAGTGTACGATATCAACGTCAATCCCGCGAACGAATAGCGAAAGGAAGTATCATATGAGCGCAGCAATTACGGTGGTTGGCCTCGGCTCGGGGAATCCCGACCGTCTAACCTTAGGTATCTTGAAAACGATGCAGCGCGCTTCCCGGGTATATGTGCGGACATTATCCCACCCGGTGATGGCTGCGCTGGAGGAACTTCAGGTGAAGCTGGAGTCGTTTGATCATGTCTATGAGACGCATGATACATTTCCGGAAGTGTATGAGTCTATTGCCTCTCAGCTGATCAATCTGGCGAAGGCAGGGGAAGCAGGGTCGGAGGTCGTCTATGCCGTTCCCGGCCATCCGATGGTAGCGGAAGCGACGGTGCGGCTCCTGCGCGAACGGTGCCCGAAGGAGCAGGTGGCGCTGACCGTCCTCGGCGGCGAAAGCTTCCTGGACGAAGCCTTTGTCCGCCTTGGCTTCGATCCGATTGAAGGCTTTCAGCTGCTCGACGCTGCCGAGCTGAACAGCCATATGGTACAACCCCAGCTGCACACCTTGATCGGCCAGGTGTACGATATGTTCACGGCCTCTGAGGTCAAGCTGGCGCTGATGGAGATTTATCCCGATGATTATCCGGTCATTGTTGGCCATGCCCTCGGCGTGGAAGGCGAGGAGTGCATCCAGCAGGTTCCGCTGTATGATCTGGACCGCATCGACGGCTACGGGAACCTGTCGCTTGTCTATGTGCCTCGCAGCGACGATGCCGGGCTCAGACAGCGTTCCTTCGCAAGACTGCACGAGATCGTGGGCATTCTCCGCAGTCCGGAAGGATGCCCGTGGGACCGCGAGCAGACCCATGAGTCGATCCGCAAGAATCTGATCGAGGAAACGTACGAGGTGCTGGAGACGATTGACGAGGACGATCCCGAGCATATGGAGGAAGAGCTTGGCGATCTGCTGCTTCAAATCATGCTCCATGCCCAGATGGAGGAAGAGCTCGGCACCTTCACGGTGTACGATGTCATCCAGAGCCTGAATGACAAGCTGATCTTCCGCCATCCGCATGTCTTTGGCGACCGCAGCGCCAATG
The DNA here is from genome assembly GCF_038000405.1 of Paenibacillus sp. FSL M8-0334. Classification (NCBI taxonomy): domain Bacteria; kingdom Bacillati; phylum Bacillota; class Bacilli; order Caryophanales; family Paenibacillaceae; genus Paenibacillus; species Paenibacillus sp. FSL M8-0334. Next base: position 2,288,613 of record NZ_JBBOCH010000001.1, on the reverse strand, counting down.
ATGCCGAGAGCGCGCTTCAGAACTGGGAGCAGATGAAGCAGGAGGAGAAGCGTCGCAAGGGACAGAATCCGCAGGAAGCCTCGGCGCTGGCCGGCATACCGCGCGATCTGCCGGCCTTGATGAAGGCCTACAAGCTGCAGAAGAAAGCGGCGAAGGTCGGATTCGATTGGGAGGACATCCACGGCGTCTTTCTCAAGATCGAGGAGGAGCTTGCCGAGCTGAGGGCCGCAGTGGCGGAAGGCGAGGCAGCCGAAGCCCAGGCACTGGAGCTTGGGGACCTGCTGTTTGCCGTATGCAACGCGGCGCGGTTTATCGGGGCAGATCCGGAGGAGGCGCTCTCTCGCACGAACCGGAAGTTCATTCAGCGCTTCCATTACATAGAGGAGCAGCTGGCTGCCCGGAACCGGTCTGTGAAGGACAGCACCTTGGAAGAGATGGAGGCACTGTGGCAGGAAGCGAAGTCGAAAGCGGGCGAAGATGGCGATATCCCGGGTGAACACCTATAACTTTTCACATCTATTTTAAAAAAATCAAGGAATTGCGGCAGGAATTCTGCAAGCAACCCAGAATATCCTTTTAGATGGCATACTGCGACGCAGCAGCCATCATTCACGGTAAATGACCGCAATTTTTACTTTTCTGATAATTGGGAGGATTTTATTCATGAACAAAACAGATCTGATCAACAACATTTCCAGCAAAAGCGGATTGACTAAAAAAGACGTTGAAAACGTCCTGAACGGTTTCCTTGGCGAAATCACCGATGCATTGGCTAATGGCGATAAAGTTCAACTGATCGGTTTCGGAACTTTCGAAACTCGCAAGCGCGCTGGCCGCACGGGCCGCAACCCGCAAACAGGCAAAACGATTGAAATCCCTGAATCGAACGTTCCTGCGTTCAAAGCGGGCAACAAGCTTAAAGAAGCCGTAAAATAATGCGCGTTGATAAATTCCTGAAAGTATCAAGGTTAATCAAGCGGCGTACCGTAGCCAAGGATGTGTCTGATCAGGGTCGGGTGCTGATCAATGGCCGAGAGGCCAAGCCAAGCACCGCGGTCAAGGTGGGCGACGAGATTACGGTCCAGTTTGGCCAGAAGCTGGTCACCGTCCGGGTGGAGCGTCTAGCAGACAGCACACGCAAGGACGAAGCGGCCAGCCTGTACACCTTGGTCAAGGAAGAACCGATTGCCAAAGACAACGGATTGGACTGGTAACGGTCCATGTCTATGGCTTCATAAAGCGTCCCTTCGCTCGTCGGAGGGGCGTTTTTTGGTATTTGTACACCTTGCCCGGCATGTAGCTCAGGCGGTCTCCGGCCGTCATGCAGCGTAAATCCCGCGCGTGCTGCAGATGACCTGAAGCGAAACCCGCCAGCGATCCGGCCGGACATGTGTTATAGGTTCAGGTTCTAAAGAAAGACCCCTCCCCATAAGCTATTGATAAAAAGGAGGGGTACATGCCATGATCGACCAAGGGAAGAGCAAGCGCCATGACCTGAGGATGCAGAACCGGAAGCTGCTGGACATCACCGGGGTTCAAAACGTGGAGAGCTTTGACAGCGAAGAATTTCTGCTTCAGACCGAGCTTGGGCATCTCACCATTCGGGGGCAAAATTTACATATTAAAAACCTGAGCCTGGAAGAGGGGCTATTGACGATTGAGGGTTTGGTGCATTCGCTGATCTATTTGAATCCCGGTTCCCAAACGAAAAACAAAAGCCTCCTGGGCAAGCTGTTTAAATGAACCCGAGTGTACAATGGATCACGCTGCTCTGGATGCTCTTCTCCGGAGCGGCGATGGGACTGGCCTTCGACAGCTACCGGGAGCTGGCCGGCCAGCTCCGCTTCCCGAGATGGTCACAGCATGCGCTGGACCTCATCTATTGGATTGCAGCCGCCCTGTTTGTGTTCCGGATGCTCTACGCGACCAATGACGGCCAGCTGCGGTTTTATGTGTTTATCGGTCTGTTTATAGGGGTTTGGATCTATTTTTTATTATGGAGTGTTATAACCCGGCGTTTTGTGGTAATGTTAATTCAGGTGACAAAAAGCTTGCTGTCTTTTTTGTCAAGACTGCTACGGGTGCTGATATGGAATCCCGTCATCGGCATTCTTAAATTACTGGTAGGGCTGCTTAAGCTGATTTGGAGGTTCGTCCTATCGCTGCTGCGTCTGATTCTGAGGTGTCTGATGCCTTTTTGGCGCCTCTTCACATGGATGCTGCGCCCGATTACGTCCCGGCTCCGGCTTCCGGCATGGAGCAGGCGATTAACGGACAAGGTTATCAAGGCGTGGAAGCGCTGGTTTTAGGGAGGGAAATGGTCATGGGAAGATTTGCTGACAGTCACAAGCAGGCTCCCCAGCAGAAAACGATAAACAAAGGTGCCCGCAGACGGAAACGAATTTACTTGACGATGATGGCACTGTTTTTGGTCTGGGCTGGCTCGACGCTGTTCTCTCTCAATGACCGCATCTATAATCAGAACGAGAAGCTGGCGGAGAGGCAAAAGGAGTATACGGCTGTGAACCAGTCGCTGGCGGAGCTCCAGCATGAGGTTGAGCGCCTGGAGGATCCGGAATATATCGGCCAGATTGCGCGGAGAAAGTTCGGTTTGTACCTGCCGAATGAGACACCGATCATACAGCCCCAAGATTCGGTTAAAGAACCGTAAAAAGGCATGACATACGTCTGTTGACCTTGTTCAGGCACTATCGTATAATCAAATCACCGCAGCGAGATTTTCAATAATCGAACTGTATATTTTTAAGGGAGGATCATTTTATTCTATGGCAATTGAAGTGGGCACCAAGTTAGAGGGCAAGGTGACAGGCATAACGCATTTTGGAGCTTTTGTGGATCTGTCAGGAGGTGTCACGGGTCTCGTTCACATCTCGGAAATCGCCGACAATTACGTGAAGGACGTCAACGACCATCTCAAGATTAATGATGTCGTTACCGTTAAGGTGATTAATGTCGATAAGGACGGCAAGATCGGTCTTTCGATCAAGCAGGCCGTCGACAAACCGGCTGAAGAGAGCCGCCCACCCCGGGGACCAAGACCGGAACGCAGCGGCGGAGAACGATTCGGAGGTGGCGGGGGTGGATTCAACCGTGAACGCGGCGGACGCCCGTTTAAGCCCGCAGCCAGCAAGACTTCTTTTGAGGATAAAATGTCACGCTTCCTGAAAGATAGTGAAGAACGGATTTCTTCGCTGAAGAAGAATACGGAAGGCAAACGCGGCGGACGCGGAGCCAAACGCATGTAATTTCGATAAAATATATAACCACCGCAGAGGCGATACGCTTTCTGCGGTTTTTTTGTCGCCGCATCCAAGCGTACGACAGGTTCCTACGCAATCTACGGCCATCGGCAGCCCTGGAAGGGGCAGAGGGATCGTCATTTCGGACGGAAGAACCGACAGCATAAACGAATGAGAACGACCCCGACACCAGCGGGCACGGGGATGAGCGGCATTTTCGCAACCGTTCGCAGAACCGGGCTTTTTTGTCGGAAATTTCTTTGGACGACCTACGGTGTTCTGACAAACTTTCTCAGGATGGGGTTTTATAATGGGACCTACCACAAATTCCTGAAGAATGGGGTGCCGTAATGATGGATAGAAGAAATTTGGTGATGTTTCCGGGTACGGAGACGGTAAAAGGGAAGTCTGGAGCTTGGCGTTCCCGTCTCGTTGAGTGGATCGGGCAGCTGTCTTTTCTGCAGGGCCCCCTCCAGCTGTTTGCAGCCAAGAAGTGGATGCTCCTCTTAACCTTTATGGGCTTTTTACTGGGACGAGCCATGATATTAAACGAGCTTTCGCCGTTTGCCGCAGCTTATTTCGCCGTCATCGTGTTCATGCGCAGAGACTATATGATGCCTGTAGGCGCGGCCATCATTGCAGGGAGCATGTTCGCGCCATCCCCCGCATTCTGGATGATTCCGGCGGAGCTGTTGATCTTTTATTTTCTGCTGCGGGGCCTTGAAACGTATGAACGGGCAGAAATATCCTACGCGCCGTTAATGGTGTTTGTCTCGACTTTCCTGGTGAACCTGTTCTCGGTGCTGATCGGCCCGTCGATGACCTGGTATGCGATGATGATGCTGACCTTGAATGCCGTGCTCAGTTTTGTTCTGACCCTGGTGTTCATTCAGGCGATTCCGGTGCTGACGATGCGCAAGAAATCCTATGCGCTCCGCAATGAAGAGATTCTGTGCCTCATCATTCTGCTGGCGTCGGTGATGACCGGTGCGGTTGGGTGGACCGTACAAGCCATGTCTGTTGAGCATGTGCTGTCACGCTACCTCATCCTGCTGTTTGCCCTGGTGGGCGGAGCACCGCTTGGTGCATCGGTCGGCGTCATTACCGGATTGATTCTTAGTCTGGCGAACATTTCGGCGTTTGCCCAGATGAGCCTCCTGGCTTTCTCCGGCATGCTGGCAGGCATGCTCAAGGACGGCAAGAAGGGAGGCGTATCGCTCGGGATGCTGCTCGGAGCGACGATCCTGTCCATCTACTTCAACAGTCCGGGAGAGGTGATGACATCCACATGGGAGACTTGCGCTGCGATTGTGCTATTTTTACTGACACCGAAAAGCGTCATTCAGGCGATTGGAAAATATGTACCCGGCACCCAGGATCACACCCGGTCACAGCATGAATATGCCAAGCGGGTCCGCGATCTGACAGCCGATCGGGTGTCCCAGTTCTCGCAGGTGTTCCGCCAGCTCTCGCAGAGCTTCGGACAGACCTCGGGTGCGCTGCATCCGCACGGCAAACGGACGGAGGAGATGAACCACTTTATGAATGCCGTGGCAGAGGGAAGCTGCGCGACCTGCTATAAGTGGAGCAGCTGCTGGGATATGAAATTTTATCAAACCTACAAATATATGACGGATATGATGACAGCGATTGAAGAGAATCCGGACATGGAGCCGAAGGATTTGCCGCCGGAGTGGAACCGGTTATGTGTCAAAAAGGAAGATGTACTGGAGACTCTGAAGCAGCAGTATCATTTATATCAACATGATATGCAGTGGAAACGGCAAATATACGACAGCCGTCACCTTGTGGCTGAGCAGTTGTCCGGCGTGTCCCAGGTGATGGAGGATCTGGCACGGGAAATCAAGCGCGAGAGTCAGGCGATGCATCTGCAGGAGGAACAGATTCGGGAGGCGCTTCAGCATTTGGGTCTGTCCATCCAAGGGATCGATATTGTCAGCCTGGACCCTGGCCGGGTCGAGATCGAAATTATCCATGCCTACACCCGCGGCTATGACGAATGCCGGAAGATTATAGCCCCGCTCCTGTCGGACATTCTCGGTGAGCATATCGCCGTGGTGGAGGAGACGATGACCCACCCTCGGGACGGTCTGGCGACAGTCCGGTTCGGCTCGGCCAAAACCTATGAGGTCGTCACCGGCGTAGCAGGCGCCGCCAAAGGCGGGGATGTCCTGTCCGGGGACAGCTTCAGCACGGTGGAGCTTGGGAATGGCACGTTCGCCGTCGCCCTGAGTGACGGCATGGGCAATGGGGAGAGGGCGAGGCTGGAGAGCAGCTCGGCGCTGAGCATTCTGGAGCAGCTGCTGCAATCCGGCATGGATGAGAAGCTGGCGATCAAATCGGTGAACTCGATACTGATGTTAAGGTCGCCGGATGAAATATATGCGACGGTGGATATGGCGTTAATTGATCAATATTCGGCCCGGACGACCTTTATGAAAATTGGCTCAACGCCGAGCTTTATTAAACGGGGCAACGAGGTCATCATGGTTACGGCGAGCAATTTGCCGATCGGGATTATTCAGGAAATCGAGGTCGATCTGATCTCGCTTCCGCTTCAGGTAGGCGATGTGTTGATCATGATGACCGACGGCATCTATGATGCGCCGGGGTATGCCGTGAACAAGGAGCTGTGGATGAAGCGCATGATTCAGGAGATTGACAGCAGTGATCCGCAGGAGATTGCGGATTGCCTGGTGGAGAAGGTGATCCGCTATCAGCAGAATCAAATTCATGATGATATGACGGTGGTCGTGGGCAGGGTGGATCATTATCATCCGGAATGGTCCAATGTGCGCGTGCCGGGCATGGCCCGCATGGAAAGACCGCGAACGGTAAGTTAGCGAGGGCCGGGGTGCCCATTGCCCGGGAAATGCTGTTTCCCGCAGATCAGAAGCACGGCGTCTGCCCGTCTATTCTTTCAATTCTTCGTTTGAAGTCTCTCAAATATGGAAATGATAGAGACTATAAGACAGGGTTGATGTCTAAGAAGAGTCGGGAGGCGACGAAGGATGAAACAAATTTTGCTCATTACGGACGGTTGCTCCAATGTAGGGGAAAGCCCGGTTATGGCGGCGGCGCATGCGCTGGCAGAGGGCATTGTTGTGAATGTGGTCGGCGTTCTGGACTATGGCACCATCGGGGAGCTTGGCGCGTTTGAAATTCAGGAGATTGCCAAAGCGGGAGGCGGACTGCACCGGATCGTAGGCACACCGCAGCTGGCCCAGACGATGCAGATGATGACAAGAAAAACGGTGGTTCAAACGATCCAGCAGGCGGTAAATAAGGAGATACAGCATATTTTGGGAGGAGGTTCGCTCGAGGAGCTTCCGCCGGACAAGCGGTCGCAGGTTGTGGAAGTGGTCGATGAGCTGGCCGAGACCTCATCGCTGGAGGTAGCGCTGCTCATTGACGCCAGTGCAAGCATGAAGCCGAAGCTCGCTGCCGTGGAGGAGGCGATCCGTGACCTGATGCTCAGCCTGAAAGCGCGGGCCGGAGCCAGCCGTCTTGCGGTCTTCCACTTCCCGGGAAGAGGAAGCGGGGAGGAGGTTGTGCTGGATGTGAACTGGACCTCGGATCTGGACGGGGTGCGGAGCATGTTCGGCCGCCTCCAGATGAAGGGAGCTACGCCGACGGGTCCGGCATTGTTAAAGGTGATTGAATTTTTCCAATATGGTACACTAGGAAATAATCAATCATGGAAGGGTCACACCGGCCAAGAGGAAGGGATGCTTGGTGACTACGTTGTCTAATGCGGGATATCCGCCCGGCACCGTTATTACAGGGAAGTGGCGGAAGAGCAGGTACATCGTGGAGCGTACGCTCGGCAAAGGGGCAAACGGACGAGTATACCTGGTCCATCGGGCCGGAGTCCGGCAGCGATATGCATTGAAGGTCGGCTATGATGCGCTGGATCTGCAGTCGGAGATTAATGTGCTGAGCGCGCTGAAGGAGCAGATGCACAACGCTTATCTAGTGGAGGCGGATGACCATCAGGACAGCAGCGGAGATGTTCCTTTCTATGTGATGCGATACATCGAAGGAGACCCGCTGCATCGATTCATCGGACGGCGGGGCAAGGAATGGCTCGGCCTCGTGGGGCTTAACCTGCTCGAGAAGCTGTCGCTCCTGCATGCATCCGGCTACGTCTTCGGCGATTTGAAGCCGGATAATGTCATGGTCTCTCCCTATGGCAAGGTGGAGCTGATCGATTACGGCGGGGTCAGCTCGATTGGACGAAGCGTCAAGCAATTTACGGAATGGTATGACAGAGGGTACTGGAATGCCGGAAGCCGGACCGGGGATATCTCCTATGATCTGTTCTCGTTTGCCGTGATGTGCATACAAGTGCTGGATGAGAAAGCGCTCAGAGAAGCGTCTCGCCAGCTCCCCCAGACGCGCAGCATGACTGATCTTGTGATGCTCGTGCGAAGAAACCCGGCGTTCAAGCCATATGCCGCATGGCTGAACAAGGCGCTGGCCGGGGAGTTCGCGGATTCACGGGAAGCGTTGAACCAATGGAGAGGCAGCATCCGGGGGCCGTCCGCAGGCAGAGCCCGCAGCAGGCAGCAGGATACCCCGCGCTGGCTCCGAAATGCGTTCGCGCTATCGTTATTTATTTTGGCGTGCACGATATTTTTTCTGTTTCGTTAGCCGCGCATCTTTCGGTAGGCGAAACATGACAGAAAGCCAGCCGTCTTGTGCGCCGGGCGCGCCTTCGGGTTAGCAAAGGGGATTGTTCATGGTGGAAGACAGGTTAAGATCATTCGTACAACACATCGAAAAGACAGCGGCGGACCACAAGCTGTGGACTAGCGGTGATCGCATCGTTGTAGCCGTTTCTGGCGGGCCTGACTCGGTGGCTTTGCTGCATGTGCTGCATGCCATCTCCACAAGGCAGGGGCTTGATCTGGTATGTGCCCACGTCCATCACGGTTTCCGTAAGGAGTCGGATCAGGAGGCGGAGCTGGTGAAGCAGCTGGCCGCCGGCCTGGACATCCCGCTGGAGATGGCCTATTTCGATATTCCTTCTTATATGGAAGAAAGCGGGAAAGGGGCTCAGGAAGCGGCGCGGGATAAAAGATATGAATTTTTGTTCCGAACCGCCCATAAATATAAGGCAAGCTCGATTGCGCTTGCCCACCACGCGGATGATCAGGCAGAGACGGTGCTGATGAGACTGCTTCGGGGCAGCGGTCCATCGGGGCTGGCGGGCATGAGGATGAAGCGCAGGGAGCAGCATATCGGCATCATTCGCCCGTTTCTGGAGCGATCGAAGGCGGAGATTGTGGAGCTGTGCGACAGGTGCGGCTTTGCCTATGCTGTGGACAACAGCAATCTGCAGACCAAGTACCGGCGAAACGCGATCCGGCTGGAAGTGCTGCCTTTTCTGGAGACCTACCACCCGCATATTTCCTCTTCGCTCAATCAGCTGGCCGAAGTGATTCAGCAGGAAGATGATTTTGTGGAGCTTGAGGCGCGGCGTGTGTACCAAACTTTGGTCCGGGAGAACAACGGAAGGCTCGCCTTTGAGGCGCCTTCCTTTTTGGGCTTACATGTTGCTTTACAACGGCGTTTGATTAAACTAATATTAAATTACCTGCCGTCAGAGCAGGAAAATGCCGATTTCAGTAAAATTGAATCGGTGCGCCAAGGCATTCTCCGCAAGGACCGATCCAACTGGCGGTTGGATCTTGGAGAAGGGATCACCTGTGTCAGAGAGTACGATACCATCGTCTTTTGGCCACAGCCGCCATCAGAGCAGGAACAGTACATATACACGATTGATTCACCGGCCATATCGGAGATCAGGCTTCCGGAGATCGGCAAGACGCTGATCATCAGCCATCACAAGGACCGAGGCAGGGGCAGGCCCAGCAGCGAAGCCGCCGAGGCGGAATTTGACGCGGATCGGCTTGCGTTTCCATTGACGGTCCGAAGCAGAAGGCCCGGAGATAAGATGAAGATCATGGGATTAAACGGCACCAAAAAGGTGAAAGATATTCTCATTGACGAGAAAATCCCTCCTTCCGAAAGGTCCCGTATTCCGATCGTCTGTGATCCTTCCGGGAATATCGTGTGGATTCCGGGTGTAAGGCGATCGATACATGCTGCCGTAGGGCAGCATACATCGCGTGTGCTCCGTATGGAGCTTGTGGAAATGTAGCAAGTGATGAACGAAGTTTCACGCTTTCATAGTATAACGTAGGAGGTTCGGCTAACGTTGCATAACGACATTCAGGAAGTACTTATCAGCGAGGAAGAGATTCAAGCCAAGATCAGGGAATTGGGGTCCAAGCTCAGCGCCGAATACGAGGGACGCAATCCGCTAGTTATTTGCGTTCTTAAAGGTGCGTTTATTTTTATGGCAGATTTGGTTAAAACGATAACAGTACCGCTTGAGCTGGACTTCATGGCGGTATCCAGCTATGGCGCATCGACCAAGTCCTCTGGTGTCGTCAAGATTATCAAGGATCTGGATGTGTCTGTAGAGGGAAGAGATGTGTTGATCGTTGAGGATATTATTGACAGCGGTCTTACGCTCAGTCATTTGATTGAAATGCTCCAGAACCGGAAGGCGAAGTCGGTTGCCGTGTGCACACTCTTCGACAAACCGGCGCGGCGCACGGTTGATCTTCAAGCCGATTACACCGGATTCGTGTTGCCTGATGCGTTCGTGGTCGGGTATGGGCTTGATTATGCCGAGCATTACCGGAACCTCCCCTACATCGGGATTTTGAAACCGGAAATCTACAGCAAATAATTCGCACGAGTGGTCATGGAACGCTGCCCATCCCCGTTTGTTGAGATGGCCAGACATGCGTGGTAAAATATCTATGTGTCTTGAGAGGAGGTAGGGGATGAGTCGGTTCATCCGGAATTCTGGTTTTTATTTGATTCTATTTTTGGTCGTAGTGGGCATAGTACAATTCGTTACTAACGGTGGCGAATCGGTAGACGCCCCTAGGTATGATCAGCTGCGGCAAGAAATGAAAGCCAACAACATAGAGGAAATGACGGTTCAATTTGACGGTTACGCATACCTCGTGACCGGTAAATATAGAGACGTCCCGGAAGATAAGTCGCAGAATTTCACAACGTATATTCCTGCTACGGATGCAGCAATGGAAGAGTTGACTTTGGCCAGCGAGAGCAACGGCGTTCAACTGAAGGTTGTGCCGATGGAGGGCCAGAGCATTTGGCTGACATTGCTATCATCCTTTATCCCGCTTGTCATCATGTTCGCTCTGTTCTTCTTCCTGTTCAATCAGGCCCAGGGCGGCGGCGGCAAAGTGATGAACTTTGGCAAGAGCAAAGCCCGATTATATAATGAAGAGAAGAAACGGATTACTTTTGAAGATGTGGCCGGGGCAGACGAAGAGAAGCAGGAACTTGTCGAAGTGGTTGACTTCCTAAAGGATCCTCGCAAATTCAATACCGTTGGCGCACGCATACCGAAGGGGGTTCTGCTTGTAGGTCCTCCGGGAACAGGTAAAACACTCCTGGCCAGAGCGGTAGCGGGCGAAGCGGGTGTTCCGTTCTTCAGCATCTCGGGTTCTGACTTCGTAGAGATGTTTGTCGGTGTCGGTGCATCCCGTGTGCGGGATTTGTTCGATAACGCGAAGAAGAACGCGCCATGTATTATCTTCATTGATGAGATTGATGCGGTAGGACGTCAGCGCGGCGCCGGTCTTGGCGGCGGTCATGACGAGCGCGAGCAGACGCTGAACCAATTGCTTGTTGAAATGGACGGTTTCGGTGCGAACGAAGGGATCATTATCGTAGCCGCGACGAACCGCCCGGATATTTTGGACCCAGCCCTTCTCCGTCCGGGCCGTTTCGACCGTCAGATTACGGTTGATCGCCCAGATGTAAAAGGCCGGGAAGCTGTACTGAAGGTTCACGCACGGAACAAGCCGTTGACGAAGGACGTCAAGCTCGACATTATCGCGAAGCGTACGACGGGCTTCACCGGCGCAGACCTGGAGAATCTCCTGAACGAGGCGGCCTTGCTTGCAGCACGCCGCAATCGTAAAGATATTTCCATGACGGAAGTGGATGAAGCGATTGACCGCGTGATCGTCGGTACCGAGAAGCGCAGCCGCGTGATCAGTGACCGCGAGAAGCGGATTGTCGCTTACCACGAGGCAGGACACACGATTGTGGGTTACTTCCTCGAGCATGCCGACATGGTGCACAAGGTGACTATTATTCCGCGCGGACGTGCTGGCGGATATGTCATCATGCTTCCGAAGGAAGACCGGATGCTGGTTACCAAGCAGGAGCTGCTTGATCGCGTTACCGGACTTCTGGGGGGTCGCGTAGCCGAAGAGCTGTTCATCGGTGAAATCGGAACCGGGGCTTACAGTGACTTCCAGCAAGCGACAGGTATTATCCGCAGCATGATCGTGGAATACGGGATGAGTGAGAAGCTCGGACCGATGCAGTTTGGCACTTCCCAAGGTCAGGTATTCCTTGGCCGGGATATTGGACACGAACAGAACTACAGTGACCAGATTGCTTACGAGATCGATCAGGAAATGCAGCGGTTTATCCGTGAGTGCTATGAGAAGTGTAAGCAGCTTCTGACCGACCATGCCAAAGAGGTGCATTTGATTGCGAACACCCTCCTTGAAGTGGAAACGCTGGAGCTTGATCAGATCAAGAGCCTCATTGAGACAGGTTCGATCAACAGCGGCGGAGGCAATAGCGACGATGAAGGCTCCTCCGAAGGCGGCGAACCGACGGTCGATAATATCGGCGACGTGAAGGTGCGTATCCAAGGAAAGGAAGAGGGACAACAACCGCTTCCTACGGAAGAAATTCCGAACAATCCGATGGATGACGAGAGCCGGAGCAGTGAGGATGAGGAACGTAAGGACCCTCCAAGCGGCTCGGACAAAGGCAGCGGCGGACCATTAGCGTAAAAACAGGCCGATAAAGCACCAAATACCGAATTATATTGAAGAACCGGAGAACGAAGATTCGTTTTCCGGTTTTTTTGTGCTTTCTATCACATTGACAGGAAATACGCGAATTGTGTAAATTTAATGTTACATAAGGATGCGCTTCCTTTCACAAACTTGGTGGCCATCCGATTATCTATCTGGTTATTCGGCGGCAAGCTGCCGCACAACATAAGGGGAGAGGGTCGATCATGGAGGCTTTGGCGCTGGAGCGTAAGGCGGAGCAGAATCGCGAGCTGCGTGAACGGTTGTTGCAATTGAAAAAGGAACGAAATGCTATCATTTTGGCTCATTATTATCAACGGGATGAAATTCAAGAAGTAGCCGACTTTCGAGGGGATTCCTTTTTGCTGGCCCAGAAGGCAGCGCAAACGGACGCAGAAGTGATTGTGTTCTGCGGCGTTCATTTTATGGGGGAGAGCGCCAAAATTTTGGCACCGAACAAAACTGTGCTCATTCCTGACGAACGTGCCGGATGTCCAATGGCAGACATGGTGAACGTAGATGGATTGCGGAAGCTGAAAGCCCAGCATCCGAATGCCAAAGTGGTCACCTATATTAATTCCTCGGCCGAGATCAAAGCGGAGACCGACATTTGCTGTACATCTTCCAATGCGGTGAAGGTGATTCAATCGGTGGATTCCGATGAGATAATATGGGTACCGGACAAAAACCTGGGCCACTATGTGCAGCAGCATACGGATAAGAAGCTGATCATATGGGAAGGGTACTGCAACACCCATGACATGCTGACAGTGAAGGATGTCGTGGAGATGAAGGCCAAGTATCCGAATGCTGAGTTCGTGGTGCATCCGGAATGCCGTCCGGAAGTGGTCGCCATGGGTGATTTTGTAGGCAGCACAACCGCCATTCTTGAATATTGCAAAAATTCACCGGCCAAGGAATTTATCGTGGGAACGGAAGATGGAACGGGGTATCAGCTTCGTCTGGACAGCCCGGATAAACAATTCCATTTCGCAACCAAATTCCTGGTGTGTCCGAACATGAAAGTCAATAACCTTAAAAAACTGGTAAAAGCTCTGGAGACGATGAAGCCGCAAATTTATGTGCCGCCTGTCGTTGCCGAGAAAGCCAGAACTTCGTTAGAGCGCATGTTACAAGTGAAGTAGCATGCGCTACTCTTTCGTGAAAAGACAGGTGAATGATCATGATACCGCAATATCTGATTGACTTTGATCTGCAGGAGCTGCCGGTTGTCGAAACCGATGTCATCGTAATCGGGTCCGGAATTGCCGGCTTATATACATCTATTCTGGCGAGTGCGACGCATCGTGTGTTGCTGATCACCAAAAAATCGCTGCTAGAAAGCAACACGCGCTATGCGCAAGGCGGGATTGCCGCCGTCACGGCGGAGGATGATTCTCCGGCTTATCATCGGCAGGATACGCTGCTGGCCGGAGCTGGCCTCTGCTCTTCAGCGGCGGTGGATGTGCTCGTCAATGAAGGCCCGGCCGGTGTGCAGGAGTTGATTCGCCTGGGCACGATATTTGATGAGGTGAACGGCCAGCTGGCCTTGACCAAGGAGGGGGCGCACAGCCACAGGCGGATTCTGCATGCCAATGGGGATGCTACCGGTTACGAAATTGTCAGAGCCCTTTCCATTCAGGTTGAAATGCTTCACAATGTAGAGGTATGGGATGATCATTTTGTGATCGACCTGGTAACGGAGCAGGGGGAATGTCTTGGCGTTCTGGTGCAAATGCCGGACGGGAAGCGTGTATTCGTACGCGGACAGGCGACGATCCTCTGCTCTGGCGGCTCCGGACAGCTGTATCGCTATACAACCAATCCGGAGGTCGCAACAGCGGATGGCGTGGCGATGGCTTATCGGGCCGGCGCGCAGATTCGTGATATGGAATTTATTCAGTTTCATCCGACCGCGCTCAGTTATCCTGGCGCTCCGCGCTTTCTAATCTCGGAGGCCGTCCGGGGCGAAGGGGCTGTGCTTCGGAATATAAAAGGCGAGCGTTTCATGCATCGTTACCATGAGCTGCTGGAGCTTGCCCCAAGAGACGTGGTTGCCAGGGCGATTGTCAGCGAGATGGAGGAGACGCGCTCAACCTTCGTGTACTTGGATATTACGCATGAATCGCCGGAGATGGTAAAACACCGCTTTCCGACGATTTATGAGACCTGCATGCAGTATGGACTGGATTTATCCTCGGATTGGATTCCGGTCTCCCCTGCTGCGCATTATATGATGGGGGGCATCAAGACCAATCTGCATGGCGAGAGCAGCATCAAGCGGTTGTTCGCCTGTGGGGAGGTGTCTTCGACCGGGGTGCATGGAGCCAATCGGCTTGCCAGCAACTCGCTGTCGGAGGCGGTTGTGTATGGCAGCCGGATCGTGAATCAGATTCGGAGCCTGCCGAAGCGAAGCTCGGATATCCCGGCAGTGTCATTCCGTCTGGGCCGGACTGAAGGTCCTTTCCAGGCGATGGTGGAGAAGCGGCTGAAGCTGCAAAAGGTGATGGTGCGTTACGCTGGCCTGTGCCGCAGCCGTGACACTTTGCTGCGGGCTCAGGAGGAGCTTGGGCGGCAGCTTCCGCTGTTCCAAGCGCTGCTGTCGAAGCGGGAGGAGTACGAATTTGCCAATTTGCTCACCGCTTCGCTGCTGGTGGTACAGGGTGCGCTGCACCGGGAAGAGAGTCGCGGCGCGCATTTTCGCGAGGATTATCCGGAGCGGAATGATTCTGCCTGGCAGAAGCATATTATTCATACCCGGGATCAAGGAATGACGGAGGAAATCAGCGATGATGTTTAATGGATATAACGAGGGTCTACTGGATTGGATTCGGCTTTGGCTGCAAGAGGATGTCGGCT
Organism: Paenibacillus sp. FSL M8-0334; assembly: GCF_038000405.1. NCBI lineage: Bacteria > Bacillati > Bacillota > Bacilli > Caryophanales > Paenibacillaceae > Paenibacillus > Paenibacillus sp. FSL M8-0334. Next base: position 2,273,522 of record NZ_JBBOCH010000001.1, on the reverse strand, counting down.
CCGGAGACATTACGACCCAGACGACAATTGCGCCGGGGCATGAGTCCAAGGCGATCATACATGCGAAGGAAGACGGGATTATCGCAGGCATGCCGGTAGCCGAAGCCGTGTTTCGCGCAGTAAGCCCGTCCCTGCAGTTCACGGCCATGGTCGAGGATGGTGACCGGGTGAGCAAGGGGACGGTTCTGGCGGAAGTGGAGGGCAGCACGCATCATATTTTGACCGGGGAACGGCTGGCTCTTAATCTGCTGCAGCGCATGTCGGGCATTGCTACAAGAACGCGCACTTATGTCGAGGCGCTGGAGGGGCTGCCGACCCGGCTGGTTGATACACGCAAGACCACGCCGGGCCACCGGATGCTGGAGAAGTATGCGGTCCGTGTCGGCGGCGGCGCCAATCACCGGTTTGGGCTGTATGATGCCGTCATGATCAAGGACAATCACATTAAGGGAGCTGGCGGCATCACTGCCGCGGTGACCCGCGCCCGGGCCCATATCCCGCACACGATGACGATTGAAGTGGAGACGGAAAGCCTGGAGCAGGTAGAGGAAGCGATTCAGGCCGGGGCGGATATCATCATGCTCGATAACATGGGACTGGAGCCCATGGCGGAAGCGGTTCGAATGATCAAGTCCAAAGCTCCGCATGTTCGAGTCGAGGCGTCAGGGAATGTATCGCTCGAAACGATTAAAGGAATCGCTCAAACCGGGGTGGACGTCATTTCGGTTGGGCGGCTTACCTATTCTTTCAGCAGCCTGGATATCAGTCTGGATCTGAACGCGAAGAAGGGAGGCGGCACGGCTTGATCTTGGTCGTTGATGTAGGCAATACCAATATCGTGCTTGGCGTATACAGAGGTAAGACGCTTTTGCATGATTTCCGGATCAGCACGGCACGCCGGGCAACGGTGGACGAATACGGCGTCCTGATTCATAACTTGTTCCAGATGTCCAATATCATGGTAAGCGAAATTGAAGGGGTTATCGTTTCTTCCGTGGTCCCGCCGCTGGTTGGCGTGGTGGAGGAGATGTGCCAGAAGTACATGCATAAGGACCCGCTCATTGTAGGGCCGGGGATTAAAACCGGGCTTAATCTCCGCTATGAGAATCCGCGAGAGGTCGGAGCTGACCGGATCGTGAACGCGGTGGCGGCCGTTGAGCTGTACGGAGGCGGTCCGTTGATCGTCGTCGATTTCGGCACAGCAACGACCTTTGATTGCATCGATGAGAAGGGCAATTACCTGGGCGGCGCGATCGTGCCTGGGATCGGCATCGCAACGGAAGCATTGGTGCAGCGGGCGTCCAAGCTGCCGCGGATCGAGCTGGAGAAACCGAAGAAGGTGATCGGGCGCAACACGGTTCACGCGATGCAGGCTGGCATCGTCTATGGCTATGCCGGGCAGGTTGACGGGCTTGTGAAGCGTATAAAAGCCGAGATGGGGGCAGACAATGTTAAAGTTATCGCCACCGGAGGCTTGGCTGAGCTGATCGCTGGCGAGACGGATTCGATTGACGAGATTGCGCCGCTCTTGACGCTTGAAGGGTTAAGAATTATATATGAACGCAACTAATGCCTATATAGAAACGTTAACAATGTACAATCTAATTTATGACATAAGCAGATGAGGGGGCTTGAAGATGGGGAATCACAATGACCGTATTTTGCGAGGAACCGCATTAAACGGAAAAGTGCGGGCATTTGCTGTCCGTACGACAGACTTGGTGGAGGAGCTCCGCCGGAGACATGACACCTACCCCGTTGTAACGGCCGCCTTAGGCCGGACGGTGTCCGCAGCAGCAATGATGGGTGCGATGATGAAGGGCGAGGAGCGCCTCAGCATCCAGGTTCGCGGTGACGGACCGATCGGGCTGATCGCGGCTGAAGCGAATGCTCATGGTGAGGTTCGCGGATATGTTAACAATCCGCATGTCGAGCTGACGAATATTCGGCCGGGCAAAATGGATGTCGCTGCGGCTGTCGGCCGCTCGGGTCACATCCATATCATTAAGGATTTGGGGCTCAAGGAGCCATACCGGGGCAGCGTTCCGATTGTGTCGGGCGAGCTGGCTGAGGATTTTACGTACTATTTTGCCGTATCTGAACAGACCAACTCTGCCGTAAGTCTCGGTGTGCTTGTAGCGCCTGATTACACGGTTGCTCGCAGCGGCGGGTTTATTATTCAATTGCTGCCGGGCGTGACGGACGAGGAAGTTTCGGAGCTTGAGAAGGCGCTGCAGCAGGTGCCTCCGATTACAGAGATGCTGGAAGAAGGCCTTGATCTGGAGGACATTCTGAAGCGGGTCGTTCCGGATTTCACCAAGCTGGACGAGATGGAAGTGCATTTTGCGTGCGACTGCTCCCATGAGCGGGTCGAGCGGGCACTGATCAGCATGGGCCAGGAAGAGCTTGTGCAGATGATCGAAGAGGATGGTCAGGCTGAAATTACATGCCATTTCTGCAATGAAGCTTATACCTTTGATGAAGAGCAGTTAAAATCCGTGCTGGCACGGGCCAAATCTTAAGTATTGGGATGAGCGACCGTAATGACGAGACAAGAGAAGGGATTGTGGGCGACCGTCATTGTCTTGACAGCAGGCGTTATCTTTATGGGCAGCTGGATGCTGTTTTCAGGAGGAGGCTCCATCGAAGGGATCAAGCAATTCAAGGGAACTTCTCCGGCGGTTGCATCCGTACAGGACAAGGCAATTACTGAGGACGAGTGGGTTGGCGAGCTGAAGAAGCGTTATGGCCGCGATGTGCTGATGACGATGCTGAACCGGCGTGCTGTCGCACTGGAGGCCAGCGGACGCGGACTGGACATAAGTGAAGCGGAATTAGAGGCAGAGTTTGAGCGGATGAGCAGAAGCTATGGCTCCAAGGAGCGCTTTATCGCGGAGATGGAGAGCCAGCTGGGCATTCCGGAAGAAGAGCTGAGACATGAGACGGTATATCGCTTGTTGCTCGAGAAGATTGCCACAGCTGACATTGAAATCGATCAACATCAGATCGACGAGTATTTGAAATTGCATCCTGATCAATATCGCCCCAAAAAACAAGTAGACATATCAGTAATCGAAGTTGCAACCCTGGATGAAGCTGAACAGGTACTGGATCGATTGGAGCATGGCGAAAACTTTGCGGATCTGGCGCAAGAAGTATCCATTGATGAATACACCCGGGATTATGGGGGAAGAATCGGTCTGGTGGAAGAGGATGATCCCTTTCAGTCCCAAGCGCTGCTTGAGACGGCTACATTGCTGGAAGCCGGAGATATTGCCGGTCCGATTCGCCTTGAAGACACGTATGGCATCGTCTATGTGCATGATGTGATCGAGCCGCCTACACTTAGCGAGGAGAGCATCCGCGAAGCGGTTCGCAAGCAGCTTGCGCTGCAGCAGGCGGTTTCGTTGTCCGAACTGGAGCAGCAGCTGCGGGAGAAATATGAGGCAAAAATATTCGCCGGCGTTCTGCCGTAACACTTGGTGCATCGATGCATCACCATTGAACTCATTGAAAATAATAGCCTTTGCCCAGCGGGAAATGTTTCGTGCATGCCAACGGGCAGAGGCTTGTTTTAAATATCGGCGCTGCGCGCCGGTTGGCACATCCGAATGGACTAGGAAAATTTACCCGGAAATTGTGAATTCGCTTGCCCTATGATATTGACAATAATCAATATCGTTTGATAAGATGAATGTACGAAAACCTACCTATTTACTCGGATATCAGGATGTGGGGCGAATGCTTCCTATCCGCACAACGAAGAGGGTTTAACTGAGCTTGTTATCCATAATTACTGTTTGTAAATTATATTGAGATCCAGAGGAGGGCTTCACTCATGGCAAAAGTCGTAAATAATGTGACAGAACTGATCGGAGGTACACCGCTGGTGCGTTTGAACCGGATCGTACCGGAGGATAGTGCGGAGATTTATCTGAAGCTGGAATACCAGAACCCGGGAGCGAGCGTGAAGGACCGGATTGCTGTCAGCATTGTGGAAGAGGCCGAGAAGGAAGGCCGCTTGAAGCCGGGCGGCACGATCATTGAAGCGACAAGCGGCAACACGGGGATCGGTCTTGCTATGGTAGCAGCAGCCAAAGGCTACAAGGCGATCATCGTTATGCCTGAGACCATGAGTATGGAGCGCCGCAACCTGCTTCGCGCTTATGGCGCGGAGCTGGTGCTGACACCGGGATCGGAAGGAATGAACGGTGCGGTTAAGAAGGCGGAGGAGATTCTGAAGGAGAATCCGGACTACTTCATGGCTGAACAGTTCAAGAACAAAGCGAACGTGAAAATTCACCGCGAAACGACAGGTCCTGAAATTGTAGAGGCGATTGAGTCCATCGGGGGCTCGTTGGATGCATTTGTGGCTGGTATCGGTACCGGCGGTACGATTACGGGTGCAGGGGAAGTGCTTAAAGATAAGTTCCCTGATATTAAAATCTATGCCGTTGAGCCGGCGGCTTCTCCAATCTTGGCCGGAGGCAAGCCAGGTCCTCACAAAATCCAAGGAATCGGCGCAAACTTCATTCCTGAAATTCTGAATCAGGAAATCTATGATCAGATCATTCATGTTGAGAATGATGATGCGTTTGAAACCTCTCGCAAGGTGGCTAAAGAAGAAGGCGTGCTGGGCGGTATCTCCTCTGGTGCAGCGGTATATGCAGCGCTGAAGGTAGCCAAGGAGCTGGGCAAAGGGAAGCGCGTGGTCGCTGTCATTCCAAGTAACGGCGAACGTTACCTGAGCACTCCGCTGTACAATTTCGAGGCATAATCTCCTATATTCGATATGCCAGGCCCTCAATGTTCAGAGCATTGGGGGCTTTTTTTGTAATTCTCGACGGGATAGGCCTGGCCAGATCCGCCGCGAGATCTATCGCATCAAAGGAAGAACGAACATAACCGCACTCAAATGCTTACGGCCCAGGCGGACCAGGGAGAATCAGAATCGAATGCGGCAAAATACTGAATACTACAGTTTAACCTTCACCGCTCCCGGAGACTTCGTGCCCCATTATTTGGCGACTGCAGCGTATGGGGTTTTCAAGCGGGGCGGGATGCAGTATACTGACAGGCAATAGTAAGAGTGCGGCTTTGTTATAAGGCGCGAGGAGGACAGGCATGGTGAAGAATGTAGAGCTGGCAGACTGGCTAGCATGGGCTGAGGAAGGATGGACCGTGCTGCCTTATCTGGTGAAAGTGTCGGGAGAAGGAGGCCGTCTGCCTGCGTCGTGGAAACAGGCGTGGAAGGCGGGCTCGCCGTACGCATTTGTGCTTGAGAGCGGAAAGGGCGGACGGTATACGTATTTGGGGCTTCACCCGGTGTCCGTCCTGACAGGCAAAGGCGGGTCAGGCGAGATGCTGGAGCTGGCGACGGGACAGCGAACGACCGCCGAAGGGCAGCCGCTGGAGCTTCTGGAGCGCTGGATGCGGCCCTTTGCCTCCCCGAAAGTGCCGGGCTGGCCTGATTTTCGCGGCGGATGTGTCGGCTTCCTCGGCTATGATGTGGCTCGCTCTCTGGAGCAGCTGCCACAGCTGGCTAGCGATGAGCCCGGGTTTCCGGATTATATGTGGATGCGAATGGAAGAGCTGTGGATTTACGACCACATTGAGCATGCGCTGTACTGTTCTGTTCATGCGCCGGTTTCATGGCTGGATGAAGGGAAGGAAGTGCGGAAGACCCCGGAGCAAGAGCGGAGGGAGTTGACGGCTTCGCAGAGGCTCAGGCTCGAAGCGCTGCTGCGGGATACGAAGGAGCGGGCGCGGCGGATGCATGCCCAGTGGAGGGACATGTTTGGCGCGGATCAGGAGAACGCTGCCGCTGAGCAGCTGCGAAACGAAAGGCTGGAGAAAGCCGGGGAGCTGCTTGGGCCGAAGGTTGAAGGTTGGGACCGGCTGGAAAGTGATTTTCCGCAGGAGGATTTCGAGCAGGCGGTGCTGGCGATCCAGGAGTATATCCGGCAGGGGGATGTGTTCCAGGTGAATCTGTCGGTTCGCCGGCACCTCAAGCTCCATGCGCATCCTCAGGATATCTACGAATGGATGCGGGCGCTCAATCCTTCGCCCTACATGGGCTATCTGACCTCTCCCGGGTTCACGCTGGCGAGCGGTTCGCCGGAGCTGCTTGTCAAGGTAAGGGACGATGTCGTATCGGCGCGTCCCATTGCGGGAACCCGCCGCCGCGGGGCGAATCCGGAGGAGGATGCCGCCATGGAGGCTGAGCTGACCGGCAGTGAGAAAGAGCGCGCAGAGCATATTATGCTCGTCGATCTCGAACGCAATGACATCGGCCGAATTGCCGCATATGGATCGGTGCATGTACCGGAACTGATGACCGTGGAGCGTTACTCGCACGTCATGCACTTGGTATCCCAGGTGGAAGGGAAGCTCAGCCATGGGAATAACGCCTATGATGTGATTGCGGCGACGTTCCCGGGCGGCACGATTACCGGCGCGCCGAAGATTCGGACGATGGAGATTATTGAGGAGCTTGAGCCTGTCACCCGGGGGCCGTATACCGGCTCGATGGGGTGGATTGATTATAACGGGGATATGGAACTGAACATTATTATTCGGACGCTTGTGGTGCAGGACGGCGTCGGGTACATCCAGACCGGTGCGGGCATCGTGATTGATTCGGACCCTTACCGGGAGTACAGGGAATGCCGCAATAAAGCGAAGGCGCTTGTCGCGGCCCTGATCTGCAGTGAAGAAGAAGCGGCAGCCCCGGCTGTCCATATGGGAGGGAACTAACATGATACTCGTGATCGACAACTATGATTCATTTACGTACAACCTGGTACAGTACCTCGGGGAGCTTGGCGAGGAGATCAAGGTGTGCCGGAATGATGAGATTGACATTGAAGGGATTCAAGAGCTGTCTCCGGATCATATTCTGATCTCTCCGGGGCCGTGCACGCCGAATGAGGCGGGCATCAGCCTGGATGTGATCTCGCATTTCAAAGGCAGCATTCCGATCTTCGGCGTATGCTTGGGACACCAGGCGATTGGCCAGGCGTTTGGCGGTAAAGTGATTCGTGCGGAGCGGCTGATGCACGGTAAAACGTCGGCTATCCACCATTCAGGCACATCGGTATTTGAGGGACTCCCGAATCCGTTCACTGCGACCCGTTATCATTCTCTTATTGTCGAGAAGGAGAGCCTGCCGGACTGCCTGGAGATTACGTCCTGGACTGAGGAAGGCGAGATTATGGGGCTGCGTCACAAGGAATATCCGGTTGAGGGCGTCCAGTTCCATCCGGAATCGATCATTACCGACCACGGTCACCAGATGCTGCGCAACTTCCTCAAGCGGAGCGCCGGAACGAAAGCATGAGCTATGTTGGATTAAACGGCTCGGTTGTGAGGCAGGATCAAGCTGCCGTCTCGGTAATGGACCACGGGCTATTGTATGGCATGGGGTTGTTCGAGACCTTTCGCACATATAACGGCATCCCCTTCTTGCTTGAGCGGCATCTTAAGCGTCTGTCAGACAGCTGCCGGCTGCTCGGGATTCATCATCAGCCTGATCCGGTGATGATTACCGGCTGGCTTCAGCAGCTGATGGCGGCGAATGGGCTATCTGAGGCGTACGTCCGGTATACCGTGACCGCAGGCGAAGCCCCGTTGGGGCTGCCAAGCGGTCAGTACACGGCTCCGGCTACACTCCTGTTCGCCAAGGCGCTGCCGCCGCTCAAGGCGGCGCTATATACTGAGGGCCGCGCATTGCAGCTGTTGTCAGTTACAAGAAATTCGCCGGAGACGCCGGTGCGACTGAAGTCGCTCCATTATATGAATAATGTGATGGCCAAGCGGGAGCTAGACGAGCGCAATGCGGCCACGGGCACGCAGGCCGAAGGGCTTATGCTGACGGCGGATGGTCATGTCGCCGAGGGCATTGTGAGCAATGTGTTTTTTGTAAAGGGAAACAAGCTGTATACACCGGAGATCAGCACCGGGGTGCTGCCGGGCATCACCCGGGCGGTCGTGCTTGAATTGGCCGAGGAACTGGGCGTCGAAGCCGAGGAAGGGCGTTACCGCTGGGGGGCGCTCGCCGGGGCGGATGAAGTATTTACGACAGGCTCCGTACAGGAGATCGTGCCTGTCACGAGGTTGATTGATGTGGAAGGCGCTTCTCACCGGATCGGAGATGGGCTCGCCGGGCCGCTCACCGGGAAGCTGCTGCAGGCATACCGAAAGAAAGCAGGGTTATATCGCCATGAAAACAACCATTTATGAACGTGAATATCGGCTGCGAAACGGCCAGGTGCTGAAGCTTGGCCAATCTACGCTGATTATGGGGATTTTGAACGTGACGCCAGACTCCTTCTCCGATGGCGGCCGTTATCACGATCCCGGGCGTGCGGTGGAGCATGCTCTTCGCTTATTCGAGGAAGGAGCCGATATTATAGATATCGGGGGAGAGTCGACGCGCCCGGGACACCAGAAGGTCGGCAAGGAAGAGGAACTGGCTCGGATTCTGCCGGTCATTGAAGCTCTTCGCCAGCAGGCTCCGCATATTCCGCTGTCCGTGGATACGTATAAGGCGGAGGTTGCGAGACAGGCGGTGGAGGCCGGGGCGCATATCATTAATGATGTTTGGGGATTTAAAGAAGACCCCGACATGGCTGCCGTGGCAGCGGCGCTTGATTGTCCTGTCATCCTGATGCATAACCGCCGCGACATGAATTATGTCGATCTGGTGGAGGATATGAAGCGGGATTTGCTGGACAGTGTCGATATTGCACGTGCCGGTGGCGTTAAGGAGCAGAACATCATTTTGGATCCGGGAATCGGTTTTGCGAAGGATTACGAGCACAATCTGCAGGTGATGTCGTCGCTGGATCATCTGGTGGGGCTCGGTTATCCGATGCTTCTTGCCACCTCGCGCAAGCGATTCATCAGAACGGCGCTGGATCTTCCGGTGGACGATGTGCTGGAGGGGACGGCCGCAACGGTGGCGTACGGCATTATGCAGGGATGTCAGATCGTTCGCGTTCATGATGTGAAGCATATGAAGCGCACGACGCGCATGTGTGATGCAATGCTGTATGTTTCGCCGGAGCTGACCCGGGCATAATGAAGGACAACCGAGTGAAAGGGCTGACGTAAGTGATGGACAAAATGATACTGAGCCGGATGGAGTATTACGGTTACCATGGCGTGTTTGAAGAGGAGCGGAAGCTTGGGCAGCGTTTTTATGTCGACCTGGAGCTGGAGATGGATCTAAGTGAGGCCGGACGGACGGATGATCTGAGCAAAACGGTAAATTATGCCGAGATTCACGAGCTCCTCCAAGGGATTATGCGGGAAGAGTCCTTTCAGCTGATCGAGGCGCTAGCCGAGCATATTGCATCCAAGGTACTGGACACTTATACTATTATCGATGCTTTAACGGTCCGATTGACGAAGCCGCACCCGCCTTTTGATATTCATTTTGAAGGTGTGACGATCGAACTTCGCCGGACCAGAAAGTGAGACGACCATGATGTTACACACCCCCTCTGATCGTTCAGAGGCTTATATTGCTTTAGGGGCCAATTTAGGTGACCGGGAAGGGAACCTGATGCAAGCCATTGAACGCCTGGATCAAGTGCCGGGCATTACGGTGGAGCGCTGCTCCCATCTGTATGAGACCGAGCCGGTAGGGTATGTCGATCAGCCGATGTTTCTGAACATGGCGGTCGCCGTTTCCACCTCGCTCAGCCCGCATCGGCTGCTGGCAGAAATGCAGCACATCGAGAAGGAGCTGGGCCGGGTTCGCCACATTCACTGGGGACCACGGACGGTGGATCTGGATCTGATCTGGATGGACGGACAGCGGCTCGATACGCCGGAGCTTGTGCTTCCGCATCCGCGTATGCAGGAACGGGCTTTCGTGCTTAGACCGCTGGCTGACATTGTTTCAGAGGAGGAGCCTTCCGGTTTATATAAGGTGGTACAGACAGCGCTGGAGACACTGGAAGGAAAGGAAGGGATACAGCTTTGGAAAACAAGCAACTGGCGCAGCGTATCCGCGCTTTCCGAAAACTGAAAGGCCTGACTCAGCAGGAGCTTTCCGACCGAACCGGAATCTCTTTGGCTGTGCTGGGAGCGATCGAGCGGGGCAATCGTACAGCTGAGGATCATCAGTTGGCCACAATTGCGGACACGCTTGGCATTTCGCTGCAGGAGCTGAGAGAAGGATAGTCGGCATACTGGGAAGATAGTCGAGGATGGATGACATTTGGAATGCACCGGGATTTGGCGACAGTCCCGACTATATATCATTAATGGAACCCGAAGGAGTGATGCCAAGATGCTAAAGATCGGCAATATTGAAATGAAGAACCAGGTCGTACTGGCGCCGATGGCGGGTGTCTGCAATCCGGCGTTCCGATTGATTGCCAAGGAGTTCGGCACAGGTCTGGTCTGTGCGGAGATGGTCAGCGGCAAGGCGATTGTGCACGGCAACAAGCGCACGCAGGAAATGCTGTTTGTGGATGAGCGCGAGAAGCCGCTGAGCCTGCAGATTTTTGGCGGGGACCGTCAAGCGCTTGTGGAGGCGGCCAAGGTGGTCGACAAGCATACGAACGCGGATATTATTGATATCAACATGGGCTGCCCTGCACCGAAGGTGACGAAGATGGATGCGGGGGCGCGCTGGCTGCTGGACCCGAACAAAATCTACGAGATGGTGGCGGCAGTCGTGGATGCGGTGGATAAACCGGTCACGGTAAAAATGCGCACAGGCTGGGATAGCGACCACATCTATGCCATCGAGAATGCGCAGGCGGTGGAGCGCGCCGGAGGTCAAGCGGTCAGCGTGCACGGACGTACGCGCGAGCAGCTCTACACCGGGCGCGCCGATTGGGACATCATCCGACAGGTGAAGGAAGCGGTCAACATTCCTATAATCGGCAACGGGGATGTGGTGACGCCTGAGGATGCGCGCCGCATGCTGGATACGACTGGCTGCGATGGCGTCATGATTGGAAGAGGGGCGCTTGGCAATCCGTGGATGCTGTACCGTACGGTTGAGTATTTGAAGACGGGCGAGTTGCTGCCGGACCCGAATCCGAGAGAGAAAATCCGGATTGCGATTCTTCATATGGATCGCCTCATTGCCCTGCGCGGTGAAGCGGTCGCGGTTCGCGAAATGCGCAAGCATCTGGCCTGGTACCTGAAAGGTCTGAAAGGATCGGCCCGGATCAAGGACATCATTATGGAGGAAACCAAGCGGGATGAACTGGTCAAGCTTCTGAATCAATTCGTGGATCAGCTCGAATGGGGAGATGAGTCCTCCAACAGTGTATATCCGCCGGTTGCAACCGCGATAGGTTAATGGGAGCTGGTGCGCTTCATTTCAGGCTTTCTGGCCGGGGCGGGAGGCCCTTCGGAGCGCATTGACTTTTTCTAATGGTTCCCATATAATCTTTCAGTATAAATTCAAGTAATGAACAAGCATCAGCGGGAAGTTCTGTTTCCCGAGAAATCGCATATAGTAAGCATATCGTGTTTTAAATTATTTACATGACAGGAGAATCGGTTAATGAGTGATAAAGAAGTCATTCTGACGCAGGATGGTCTGAAGAAGCTGGAGGACGAACTGGAAAACCTGAAGTCTGTGAAGCGCCGCGAAGTGGCAGAGCGGATTAAAGTGGCCATTGGATATGGCGATATCAGTGAGAACTCCGAATATGAAGACGCCAAGAACGAACAAGCTTTTATTGAAGGGCGCATTATTACACTTGAGAAAATGCTCCGCAATGCCCGCATCATCAATAACGATGATATTAACACCGATGTGGTAAGCGTTGGCAACACCGTGATCGTAGAGGATCTCGAATTCGGTGACAAGATGGAGTATACCATCGTGGGTACAGCTGAATCCGATCCGCTCAATAACAAGATTTCCAATGAAAGTCCTGTCGGCAAAGCGATCATCGGCAAACAAAAAGGTTCCGTTGTTGATGTGAACGTTCCTGCTGGCGTTATTCAATATAAAATTGTAGACATTAAGAAGTAAGTCGGAACGTTGAGGAAAGCTTCCTTCGGGGGGCTTTTTTAAATGTTGTCATGGATGGAGCGCAGGGAATATGATCGAGTGCGCTTTGAATGGAGGACGGGTCCGTCATTTCTGGTTGACTGCCGGAGAGTGGGATATGGACCATGCCGTCCTGCTGGATCGGGAGTAAACGATCGACGTATATGAAGGAGATGAACGACGATGACGGAAGAAAACAATCATCAGGAACAAGAGCAGGAGCTAAGTGAGCTGCTGCAGATCCGCCGCAACAAATTGGACGAGCTGCGCAAGCTCGGGATCGATCCTTTTGGCGGAAAATACGTAAGAACCGACCATGCCGGCGATTTGCTGAAGCAGTATGATGCGTTGCCTAAGGAAGAGCTGGACGAGAAGAAGGTTGAAGTCAACCTTGCCGGACGCATTATGGCCAAGCGGGGCATGGGTAAGGCTTCTTTTGCTCATATTCAGGATTTGACAGGCCGCATTCAGATCTATGTTCGCCAGGACACGCTGTCCGAAACGCAATACGAGGCGTTCAGCATTCTGGATCTGGGTGACATTATCGGCGTCAAGGGCGTTCTGTTCAAGACCAAAACCGGCGAGACTACGGTGAAGGTGCAGGAGCTTGAAGTGCTGTCCAAATCGCTGTATCCGCTCCCTGAGAAATTCCATGGTCTGAAGGATGTTGAGCTTCGCTACCGTCAGCGTTACGTCGATCTGATCATCAATCCGGATGTACAAAAGACATTCATTACACGCTCCCGGATCATCCAGTCGATGAGACGCTATCTGGATTCCCACGGGTATCTTGAGGTTGAGACGCCAACCCTTCATTCGATTCCGGGTGGTGCGGCGGCCCGTCCATTCATTACGCATCATAATGCGCTTGATATGGAGCTGTACATGCGGATCGCCATCGAGCTTCATTTGAAACGTCTGATCGTGGGCGGTCTGGAGAAAGTATACGAAATCGGCCGGGTGTACCGGAACGAGGGGATTTCGACGCGTCACAATCCGGAATTCACCATGATCGAGCTATATGAAGCCTATGCTGACTACAAAGATATTATGGCATTAACCGAGAATCTGATTTCTCATATCGCCCAGGAAGTTCTGGGCACACAGATCATTAACTACCAAGGCCACGAGGTGGATTTGACGCCACAGTGGCGCCGTGTATCGATGGTGGATGCGGTGAAGGAAGTGGTGGGCGTTGATTTTGGTGTTCAGATGACCGATGAAGAAGCACACCGTCTGGCAAAAGAGCACAAGGTGCCTGTAGAGCCGCACATGACGTTCGGCCACATTCTGAATGCATTCTTCGAGCAATTTGTTGAGGAGACGCTGATTCAGCCAACCTTCGTTACCGGCCATCCGGTGGAGATTTCACCGCTGGCTAAGAAGAATGACGAGGACCCTCGCTTCACCGATCGCTTCGAGCTGTTCATCGTTGCGCGTGAGCATGCCAACGCGTTCTCCGAGCTGAACGATCCGATCGATCAGCGTCAGCGCTTTGAAGCGCAGCTTAAGGAGCGCGAGCAGGGCAATGATGAAGCGCATGAAATGGATGAGGATTTCCTTCGTGCGCTGGAGTACGGCATGCCGCCGACTGGCGGTCTCGGCATCGGGATTGACCGGTTGATTATGCTGCTGACGGACTCCCCGTCGATCCGCGATGTGCTGCTGTTCCCGCACATGCGGAATCGCCAAGAATAGAGACGTGCAGCCCTGACTTCTTGCCGATCGCATTCGCTGCTTGCGCATGATGGAAGGGTTACGGCGCGTATAGATGTAGAACAAACCAGCCTGCTCGATTGAGCAGGCTGGTTTGTTGTTATATAGAGGTTGGGTTCGTGATGCGTGTTGTTGTATGCGATGCCGTGGGGCTTATCGTAAAATTCAATTGAACAATGGGCGCGGCTACTGATGGGACTGGGCAACCAGAGCTCTGAATGGATTACAATATTTTACCAGTATAAAAAGTTCGGACATAGGGTTGCTTTGTTGCTGTTATCATGATATATTATAAATCCGGTCACGAAATGGCCGACAGCACAGAGCAAGTGAGCAGCTGAATTTTGAATCAAATAAACATTCAAAAAAAGGCTTGCAAACTTATCTCGGATGTGCTACAATATAAAAGTTGCTGATGCGAACGAGATTCGCCGGTAACGAAGCAGTTGATCTTTGAAAACTGAACAACGAGTGGGTAAAACGAACCGCTTCGGCGGGGAGTTATGAATAGAGAATTGAACAAATTCTCGTCAGTTTTGAAATGAGCTACAAACTCATCGGTTGGATGATTTCTTGGAGCAATCCAGAGATGTTCGATCTTTATTGGAGAGTTTGATCCTGGCTCAGGACGAACGCTGGCGGCGTGCCTAATACATGCAAGTCGAGCGGAATCGATGGAGTGCTTGCACTCCTGAGATTTAGCGGCGGACGGGTGAGTAACACGTAGGCAACCTGCCCTCAAGACTGGGATAACTACCGGAAACGGTAGCTAATACCAGATAGGATATTTGGCTGCATGGCTGAATATGGAAAGGCGGAGCAATCTGTCACTTGAGGATGGGCCTGCGGCGCATTAGCTAGTTGGTGGGGTAATGGCCTACCAAGGCGACGATGCGTAGCCGACCTGAGAGGGTGAACGGCCACACTGGGACTGAGACACGGCCCAGACTCCTACGGGAGGCAGCAGTAGGGAATCTTCCGCAATGGACGAAAGTCTGACGGAGCAACGCCGCGTGAGTGATGAAGGTTTTCGGATCGTAAAGCTCTGTTGCCAGGGAAGAACGCCAGAGAGAGTAACTGCTCTTTGGGTGACGGTACCTGAGAAGAAAGCCCCGGCTAACTACGTGCCAGCAGCCGCGGTAATACGTAGGGGGCAAGCGTTGTCCGGAATTATTGGGCGTAAAGCGCGCGCAGGCGGTTCTTTAAGTCTGGTGTTTAAACCCGGAGCTTAACTTCGGGACGCACTGGAAACTGGGGAACTTGAGTGCAGAAGAGGAGAGTGGAATTCCACGTGTAGCGGTGAAATGCGTAGATATGTGGAGGAACACCAGTGGCGAAGGCGACTCTCTGGGCTGTAACTGACGCTGAGGCGCGAAAGCGTGGGGAGCAAACAGGATTAGATACCCTGGTAGTCCACGCCGTAAACGATGAATGCTAGGTGTTAGGGGTTTCGATACCCTTGGTGCCGAAGTTAACACATTAAGCATTCCGCCTGGGGAGTACGGTCGCAAGACTGAAACTCAAAGGAATTGACGGGGACCCGCACAAGCAGTGGAGTATGTGGTTTAATTCGAAGCAACGCGAAGAACCTTACCAGGTCTTGACATCCCTTTGACCCCTCTAGAGATAGAGGTTTCCTTCGGGACAGAGGAGACAGGTGGTGCATGGTTGTCGTCAGCTCGTGTCGTGAGATGTTGGGTTAAGTCCCGCAACGAGCGCAACCCTTGATCTTAGTTGCCAGCACGTAATGGTGGGCACTCTAAGGTGACTGCCGGTGACAAACCGGAGGAAGGTGGGGATGACGTCAAATCATCATGCCCCTTATGACCTGGGCTACACACGTACTACAATGGCTGGTACAACGGGAAGCGAAGCCGCGAGGTGGAGCCAATCCTAAAAAGCCAGTCTCAGTTCGGATTGCAGGCTGCAACTCGCCTGCATGAAGTCGGAATTGCTAGTAATCGCGGATCAGCATGCCGCGGTGAATACGTTCCCGGGTCTTGTACACACCGCCCGTCACACCACGAGAGTTTACAACACCCGAAGTCGGTGGGGTAACCGCAAGGAGCCAGCCGCCGAAGGTGGGGTAGATGATTGGGGTGAAGTCGTAACAAGGTAGCCGTATCGGAAGGTGCGGCTGGATCACCTCCTTTCTATGGAGAATCGCTCTCTGCAACGAGAGCATTCAAACACACGGTCAGCGCAAGCTGCCGGATCGACTTTACATCGTAAAGTCACCACCCACTCGTTGATCAGTTTTGAGAGTTCAACTCTCAAACAGCAGTTGCATTGTAACTGCGTTGATCCTTGAAAACTAGATAACGAAACGAATTTGCGTTTTAGAAATATCCTTTTAGCTGAACTTGTGTCACAACAAGTTACTAAAGTAGTAGAACGGAATGTTTGCATGATGAACGACTTTTGGCAACAAGGGAAGAGAATCAGGCAAACATGAAGTGAAGGTTAAGCTACTAAGAGCACACGGAGGATGCCTAGGCGCTAGGAGCCGATGAAGGACGTGGCGAACGACGAAATGGCCTCGGGGAGCTGTAAGCAAGCTTTGATCCGGGGATGTCCGAATGGGGAAACCCGGCTGGTGTAATAACCAGTCACTCACAGCTGAATACATAGGCTGTGAAGAGGCATACCCAGGGAACTGAAACATCTAAGTACCTGGAGGAAGAGAAAACAAGAGTGATTCCGTCAGTAGCGGCGAGCGAACGCGGAACAGCCTAAACCGAAGAGCTTGCTCTTCGGGGTTGTGGGACGTCTCACATGGAGTTACAAAGGTTTAGATTAGTTGAACAGGTCTGGAAAGGCCGGCCATAGAAGGTAAAAGCCCTGTAGTCGAAAATGTGAACCCTCCGAGACGGATCCCGAGTAGTGCGGGGCACGTGAAACCCCGTATGAATCTGCCAGGACCATCTGGTAAGGCTAAATACTCCCTAGCGACCGATAGTGAAGCAGTACCGTGAGGGAAAGGTGAAAAGCACCCCGGGAGGGGAGTGAAATAGAACCTGAAACCGTGTGCTTACAAGAAGTCAGAGCCCGTTAAATGGGTGATGGCGTGCCTTTTGTAGAATGAACCGGCGAGTTACGTTCCCATGCAAGGTTAAGGCGAGAAGCCGTAGCCGCAGCGAAAGCGAGTCTGAATAGGGCGAATGAGTATGTGGGCGTAGACCCGAAACCGTGTGATCTACCCCTGTCCAGGGTGAAGGTGCGGTAACACGCACTGGAGGCCCGAACCCACGTACGTTGAAAAGTGCGGGGATGAGGTGGGGGTAGCGGAGAAATTCCAATCGAACTCGGAGATAGCTGGTTCTCCCCGAAATAGCTTTAGGGCTAGCCTCGGAATGAAGAGTCATGGAGGTAGAGCACTGATTGGGTGCGGGGCCCGCAAGGGTTACCAAGCTCAGTCAAACTCCGAATGCCATCGACTTATGTCCGGGAGTCAGACAGTGAGTGCTAAGATCCATTGTCAAAAGGGAAACAGCCCAGACCATCAGCTAAGGTCCCCAAGTGTGTGTTAAGTGGGAAAGGATGTGGAGTTGCACAGACAACCAGGATGTTGGCTTAGAAGCAGCCACCATTTAAAGAGTGCGTAATAGCTCACTGGTCGAGTGACTCTGCGCCGAAAATGTAACGGGGCTAAACACACCACCGAAGCTATGGCTTGAATCGACTTCACTGCTTCTTTGAGGCTGTGAAGACCCAGGATGAACATTTTTGTCAGACTTGCGATGAAATCAAGGATGACCAAATGCTTCTCGGGGATAAACACATCACTTCGAAGGCGGAGTGAAGTCGATTCAGGGGTAGGGGAGCGTTGTATAGGCGTCGAAGGTGTACCGTAAGGAGCGCTGGAGCGTATACAAGTGAGAATGCCGGTATGAGTAACGAAAAGATCAGTGAGAATCTGATCCGCCGAAAGCCCAAGGTTTCCTGAGGAAGGCTCGTCCGCTCAGGGTAAGTCGGGACCTAAGGCGAGGCCGAAAGGCGTAGTCGAAGGACAACAGGTTGAAATTCCTGTACCACCATAAACCGTTATGAACGATGGGGGGACGCAGGAGGGTAGTGACGCGGACTGATGGATGTCCGTCCAAGCAGTGAGGCTGATGTGTAGGCAAATCCGCACATCGTTAAGGCTGGGCTGTGATGGGGAGTGAAAATTACAGTAGCGAAGGTCATGATCTCACACTGCCAAGAAAAGCCTCTAGTCAGGTGAAGGTGCCCGTACCGCAAACCGACACAGGTAGGCGAGAAGAGAATTCTAAGGCGCGCGGAAGAACTCTCGTTAAGGAACTCGGCAAAATGACCCCGTAACTTCGGGAGAAGGGGTGCCTCGGTAGGGTGAATAGCCCGAGGGGGCCGCAGTGAAAAGGCCCAAGCGACTGTTTAGCAAAAACACAGGTCTGTGCGAAGCCGTAAGGCGAAGTATACGGGCTGACGCCTGCCCGGTGCTGGAAGGTTAAGGGGAGCGGTTAGGGGTAACCCGAAGCTGTGAACCGAAGCCCCAGTAAACGGCGGCCGTAACTATAACGGTCCTAAGGTAGCGAAATTCCTTGTCAGGTAAATTCTGACCCGCACGAATGGCGTAACGACTTGGGCGCTGTCTCAACGAGAGATCCGGTGAAATTTTAATACCTGTGAAGATGCAGGTTACCCGCGACAAGACGGAAAGACCCCATGGAGCTTTACTGCAGCTTGATATTGAATTTGGGTACGATCTGTACAGGATAGGTGGGAGCCTAGGAAACCTGAGCGCCAGCTTGGGTGGAGGCGCCGTTGGGATACCACCCTGATCGTATCTAGGTTCTAACCTGGTGCCCTTATCGGGTACAGGGACCGTGTCAGGTGGGCAGTTTGACTGGGGCGGTCGCCTCCTAAAGAGTAACGGAGGCGCCCCAAGGTTCCCTCAGAATGGTTGGAAATCATTCGAAGAGTGCAAAGGCATAAGGGAGCTTGACTGCGAGACCCACAAGTCGAGCAGGGACGAAAGTCGGGCTTAGTGATCCGGTGGTACCGCATGGAAGGGCCATCGCTCAACGGATAAAAGCTACCCTGGGGATAACAGGCTTATCTCCCCCAAGAGTCCACATCGACGGGGAGGTTTGGCACCTCGATGTCGGCTCATCGCATCCTGGGGCTGAAGTAGGTCCCAAGGGTTGGGCTGTTCGCCCATTAAAGCGGTACGCGAGCTGGGTTCAGAACGTCGTGAGACAGTTCGGTCCCTATCTGTCGTGGGCGTAGGAAATTTGAGAGGAGCTGTCCTTAGTACGAGAGGACCGGGATGGACGTACCGCTGGTGCACCAGTTGTTCCGCCAGGAGCACGGCTGGGTAGCTACGTACGGAAGGGATAAGCGCTGAAAGCATCTAAGCGTGAAGCCCCCCTCAAGATGAGATTTCCCAATTCGTAAGACCCCTTGAAGACGACGAGGTAGATAGGTTGGAGGTGGAAGTGCAGCAATGCATGGAGCTGACCAATACTAATCGGTCGAGGGCTTATCCTAAAAGCTTTACGAAGTAAAGCTCGCTACGGAAGCATATGCTAACCCCGATACAACATTGGGGTATGCTACGGATAATATAACGCAAATCGTTTCGTATCTAGTTTTCAGGTGATCAAAACATCTGAAATCAAGCTGCATGTCCTTTATAAGGATTGATATTTTCTCGCAGCGATTTTGAGAAGCGGAAGCTTCGAAAAATCATGTCTGGTGGCGATAGCGGAGGGGTTCCACGCGTACCCATACCGAACACGACCGTTAAGCCCTCCAGCGCCGATGGTACTTGGACCGAAGGGTCCCGGGAGAGTAGGACGTTGCCAGGCGAACAACCGAACAAGCTCGTTATCGATTCGTCGATAGCGAGCTTGTTTTTTGTCTTTTCTTTTGGCATAAAGCTATTCGTGAATCTCATGTTTGCTGTGATGAAGTCTATCTTGCCTGCTTCTGCAGGTCATCCGGACCGTTTTAATGCATTGCACGCTGGGCATACTAAAGCAGCTTTACCGAGTGGTCCCAACATTCCTCACCGGATGGTGTTTTGTATATGTACAGCATTTAATTAGTTGTTATGTAAGGATATGGACGGACTTTGTCCGTTCACGGTAGACACGGATATTGTCCTGAATGGATGGTGCAGCTATGCAGAAAAAGGTCTGTTCCAATGCCTTGACAGCCTATAGGGCCTTTGCTAAGATTGCAATAATATATTTCTGAAAATACAGAAAACGCCGTCCCATCCAGCCTTGAAACTATATTTAAAGTCCGCCGGAAGACGACAAACAAAGGAGGAATAACCCAGGTGTGGGAAGATAAGTTTAGCAAGGAAGGCTTTACTTTTGACGATGTATTATTGGTTCCTAGAAAATCCGAGGTACTCCCTAAGGAAGTGGATGTGACCACAAGATTAAGTGAACATGTGAAGTTGAACATTCCATTGATCAGTGCCGGAATGGACACCGTTACAGAGGCGCCTCTGGCGATTGCCATTGCTAGAGAAGGTGGAATCGGTATCATTCATAAAAATATGACAATCGAACAGCAAGCGGAGGAAGTCGATCGGGTGAAGCGCTCAGAGAGCGGCGTCATTACGAATCCATTTTCCCTTCGGGCTGACAACCTGGTAGCTGATGCTGAGAAACTGATGGGCAAATTCCGGATTTCCGGTGTGCCAATTGTTGATGAGCATAATAAGCTGATCGGGATTTTGACGAATCGTGACCTCCGTTTCGTCCACGACTACAACACCGTGATCCGCGATGTAATGACCAGCGAGAATCTGGTCACTGCTCCGGTTGGCACAACGCTGCAGGATGCGGAGTCGATTCTGCAAAAGCATAAAATCGAGAAGCTTCCTCTCGTGGATGAGAGCAACGTCCTGAAAGGCCTTATTACGATCAAGGACATCGAGAAAGCAATCCAGTTCCCGAACGCCGCCAAGGATGCGCAAGGTCGTCTGTTGGTGGGCGCTGCCATCGGTATCTCCAAAGACACCTTTGACCGTGCAGAGGCGCTTGTTCAGGCAGGCGTAGACGTGATCACGGTGGATTCGGCTCACGGCCATCATATTAACATTATCGAGGCTGTGCGCAAGCTGCGTGAGCGTTATCCGGATCTTACGATCATTGCTGGTAACGTGGCGACAGGTGAAGGAACTCGCGAGCTGATCGAAGCCGGAGCATCTGTAGTAAAAGTCGGCATTGGACCAGGCTCCATCTGTACAACCCGGGTTATTGCTGGTATCGGTGTGCCGCAAATTACAGCCATCTATGACTGTGCTACCGTAGCGAAGGAATACGGTATTCCGATTATTGCTGACGGCGGTATCAAATATTCCGGTGAGATTACGAAAGCAATCGCCGCAGGCGCACACGCCGTCATGCTGGGCAGCATGTTTGCCGGCACGGAGGAAAGCCCTGGTGAATTCGAAATTTACCAAGGCCGTCGCTTCAAAGCTTATCGTGGTATGGGCTCCATGGCTGCTATGAAGCAAGGCAGCAAGGACCGCTACTTCCAGGAGGATGACAAGAAGCTGGTTCCTGAGGGGATCGAAGGTCGCGTAGCTTATAAGGGGCCGCTTGCGGATACAATCCATCAGCTGATCGGCGGTCTGCGCTCTGGTATGGGTTATTGCGGAACGAAGGATCTGGAAGAGCTTCGTAACGATACCCAATTCGTTCGCATCACGGGTGCGGGTCTTCGCGAGAGCCATCCGCATAACATTCAAATTACGAAGGAAGCGCCTAACTATTCCTTGTAAGAAGGAGCCTTTTGATGTTTTACTCTCGGGTTAACAGCAGATTATACATCAACTGCGAATATATGTAATTTATTTCCTCGGACAAGCCTGCCGGATTTCGGTTGGCTTGTCTTTTTTTGATACCCCCCCTATGATAGAATAGAACAAGCAATTGACTTATTGAGAATTAGAGGGGAGTAATTCCATTGATAGAGAAGTCTGCAAGAAAGAAACGTAAAATCGTACAACGAACTATAGCATCCTTGATGCTCGTTAATATATTGGGCTTTTCCACCGTCCCGGCCGTATCTTTCGCCGCGTCCCACCTGGTAGCGACGGCGGAGACGACAAGCACCGATGAAACGGAAGCGACGACTACGACCAATTCGAAGCCAGACAAGGTACCATCCATAGATCAGCTCGGGCTCGAAGTGAAATCCGCTGTGCTGCTGGAGCCAACCACAGGTCAGATACTGTTGAACATCGACGCTGACGTGGCGTTGCCACCCGCCAGTATGACGAAGATGATGACAGAGTATATTGTGGCTGAGCAGGTGAAGCAAGGCATCATCTCTTGGGATGATGTCGTCACGGTGCGGGAGAATGCAGCCAAGAGTGTAGGCTCCCGCATCTTCCTTGCTGAGGGCGATCAGCATACGGTAAGAGAGCTGTACATCGCGATGGCGGTAGGCTCGGCGAACGATGCGACGGTTGCCCTGGCGGAGTATGTGGCAGGCTCCGAGGCAGAGTTTGTCACCATGATGAACGAAACCGCGAAGCAAATGGGAATGGAAACGGCCTTTTTTATTAACTCAACAGGTTTGAGCCGGGCCGATATGCCAGAGAAATTCCGTCCACAAGAAGATCGCGAAACGGTGATGTCCGCCATGGACGCCGCGCTTCTTGTTAAACACATCGTCATGGACCATCCGGATTTTGCCGAGTTTACGGCGATTCCGTCCTATAAGTTCCGTGAACGGGATAAGGATCCAATCATTAACTACAACTGGATGCTGGAGTCCAACAAGGATATTACCAACTTTAAAGCTTATGCCTATGAAGGCCTTGATGGCATGAAGACCGGACATACGTCGGCAGCAGGATACTGCTTTGCAGGGACGGCTGAACGGGATGGCATGCGTCTGATCAGTGTGGTGATGGGGACTAAATCGGAAGGCGCTCGTTTCCAGGAAACACGCAAGGTGCTGGATTACGGCTTCGACAATTTTGAAATCAAAGAGGTTGTACCGGCACAATCGACGGTAGAAGGTTTTGAGAATATCCAGGTCAGCAAGGGCAAGGCTACAGAAGCTGCCATTGTAACGGACAAGCCGGTAAGCTTCATGCTTCCTAAAGGATCGAGTGGTGCTAACATCAACTTTGAAGCGACCATCGACAGCAACAATCTGACGGCGCCAGTTGCGAAGGATACAAAAGTAGGCACCGTGACATACTCTTATACAGTAGAAGGTATGGACAGTGAGCAGACGGTAACGGTTAAT
Source organism: Paenibacillus sp. FSL M8-0334 (assembly GCF_038000405.1). Taxonomy (NCBI): domain Bacteria; kingdom Bacillati; phylum Bacillota; class Bacilli; order Caryophanales; family Paenibacillaceae; genus Paenibacillus; species Paenibacillus sp. FSL M8-0334. Next base: position 2,250,532 of record NZ_JBBOCH010000001.1, on the reverse strand, counting down.
TTGATTACAGCTGACGAGGTTGAGAAGGCGGGATGGTTCAAGCTGTTGATGCGTGCAATCTCACAGTTCTTCGCAGATCTGTTCGAATCGATCAAAAATCTTTTTTAACCGAAACGTATAAATCCCGAGTAAATGGGTTGTATATTTGAGTTGATTGGGGTAAAATATCAAGTTAGATTCATGGACAAAGTTACGGACAGCGTGATGAATTAACATACCACTGGCATCGCTTGTGGCGATTCAGATATATCGTATTATTCGGGAGGCTAGGGCATATGGAAACAGGAACAGCTACTGTAAAAAGAGGCATGGCAGAAATGCAAAAAGGCGGCGTCATCATGGACGTCATGAACGCAGAGCAAGCGAAGATTGCCGAGGCTGCTGGCGCAACTGCCGTTATGGCACTGGAAAGAGTCCCTTCTGACATTCGTGCGGCAGGCGGCGTGGCTCGCATGGCGGACCCTACCATTGTGGAGGAAGTCATGAAGGTCGTATCCATTCCGGTAATGGCTAAAGCTCGTATCGGTCACTATGTCGAGGCGAAGGTTCTTGAGTCTCTCGGTGTCGATTACTTGGACGAGAGCGAGGTCCTGACGCCGGCTGATGAAGTTTTCCATATCGATAAATGGGATTTTACCGTTCCTTTCGTATGCGGCGCCAAGGACATCGGTGAAGCGCTCAGACGGATCGGTGAAGGTGCATCCATGATCCGTACGAAGGGTGAGCCGGGAACAGGGAACATCGTGGAAGCTGTTCGTCATATGCGTCTGATCAACAGCCAAATTCGTAAAGTGCAGAACATGTCGAAGGACGAGCTATATGCCGAAGCGAAGAATTTGGGTGTATCCTATGATCTGCTGAAAAGTGTACATGAATCGGGCAAGCTGCCTGTCGTGAACTTCGCTGCTGGTGGAATTGCAACGCCTGCGGATGCGGCTTTGATGATGCATCTCGGGGCAGACGGCGTATTCGTAGGCTCCGGTATTTTCAAGTCCGACAATCCGGAGAAGTTCGCTCGTGCTATCGTTGAAGCTACCACACATTATGAAGATTATAAATTGATTGCCGAGGTATCTAAAAACCTGGGCACCCCGATGAAAGGCATCGAGATTTCCAAGCTGTCGCCTGCTGAGCGGATGCAGGATCGCGGTTGGTAAGAGAGAGAAGGGGTAACATGAAGATCGGCGTACTGGCACTGCAGGGTGCCGTCACAGAGCATATTCGCAGCATATCGCTTGCTGGTGCCGATGGCGTTCCAGTCAAACGGGTGGAGCAGCTGGAGGATTTGGACGGGCTGATCATTCCCGGAGGAGAAAGCACTACCATCGGCAAGCTGATGCGCAAATACGGATTTATGGAAGCCATCCGGCAGTTTTCAGAGCAGGGCAAGCCAATTTTCGGAACATGCGCAGGACTGATCGTGCTGGCTGAACGGATTGACGGCCATGAGGAAGCTCATCTGAAGCTGATGAATATGACCGTGGCCCGCAACGCTTTTGGCCGGCAGCGTGAAAGCTTTGAGACCGATTTGGTTGTGAAGGGCATTGACGAGCCTATACGCGCGGTATTTATCCGTGCTCCCCTGATTATGGAGGTAGGATCGGACGTCGAGGTGCTGTCGACCTATAAGGATGAGATTGTGACCGCGCGTCAGGGGCATCTTCTGGCTGCATCCTTCCATCCGGAGCTGACGGATGATTTCCGATTGCATCAGTATTTTATTGAGATGGTGGAAGCAAGTCGAACTGGTGTACAATAAAAGAATAGAGAAAACATCTTGACTCTTGTTGCAAGAGTCAAGTTTGTTTTTCTTAAACAAGTGGAATTTGGATGTTATTTAGGAGGGTTTCCCGTGTTAGACGTAAAAATATTGCGCAACGACTATCACCGCGTAGAGGAAGCATTGAAGAACCGCGGCAAATCGCTTGATTTGATCTCGGATTTCCCCGAGCTGGATGCACGGCGGCGTGAGCTTCTCCAGGAAAGCGAGAACTTGAAGAACCGGCGGAATACGGTATCAGCTGAAGTGGCGAGATTGAAGAAGAACCGTGAAAATGCAGACGATCTCATTGTAGAAATGCGTGAGGTGTCCGACCGTATCAAAAGTTTGGATGAAGAGGTTCGTGAGCTTGAGAACCAGATTTCCGAGCTGACGCTGGCCATTCCGAATATTCCTCATGAAAGTGTGCCGGTCGGGGCTTCCGAAGAGGAGAATGTAGAGGTTCGCCGCTGGTCCGAGCCGCGGACGTTCGATTTTCAGCCGAAGGCTCACTGGGAAATTGCCCAAAGTACGGACATCCTTGATTTTGAAGCAGCAGGCAAGGTCACAGGCTCTCGATTCACGTTCTATAAAGGACTCGGAGCTCGACTTGAACGCGCGCTGATTAACTTCATGATGGACCTGCACAGCGATAAACACGGTTATGAAGAAATGCTTCCTCCCTATATCGTCAACCGGGACAGCCTGTACGGAACAGGCCAACTTCCTAAATTTGAAGAGGATCTGTTCAAGCTGAGCGACACGGATTACTATCTTATCCCGACGGCGGAAGTGCCTGTTACGAACTATCACCGCGAGGAAATTTTGAGCGCTCAAGAATTGCCAAAGTATTATGTGGCTTACAGCTCCTGCTTCCGTTCCGAGGCGGGTGCAGCCGGACGTGATACGCGAGGCCTGATTCGCCAGCATCAATTTAACAAGGTTGAAATGGTGAAGATAGTACATCCGGATCAATCTTTTGAAGAGCTTGAGAAGATGACTGCAGATGCAGAACGTGTACTTCAGCTTCTGGAGCTTCCATATCGCGTGATGCTGCTGTGCACGGGCGACATGGGATTTGGTTCCACGAAAACCTACGACCTGGAGGTATGGCTGCCGGAGAGCGGGATGTACCGTGAAATCTCTTCCTGCTCGAATATCGGGGACTTCCAGGCCCGCCGCGCGAATATTCGTTTCCGCCCGGAAGCGAAAGCGAAGCCGGAGTTCGTGCATACCTTGAATGGATCGGGGCTTGCCGTGGGTCGGACGGTAGCGGCTATTCTCGAGAACTACCAGCAAGCGGACGGCAGCGTCGTAATTCCGGAGGTTCTTCGTCCTTACATGGGCAATGTGAATGTCATTGCTCCGAAGGATAAATAATATTTGATAATTGTTGTCGTTCTGTGGTATAATGATCTTCGCATGTGATTCATGCAAGAGCTTTATACCATCTTGGAGAGGTACCGAAGCGGTCATAACGGGGCGGTCTTGAAAACCGTTAGGGGGCAACTCCACATGGGTTCGAATCCCATCCTCTCCGCCATACATATATAGAGTAAGCTGTTCCCTTCGGGGGACGGCTTTTTTTGTATAAAACAACACGCATCTCCGCAATTTATAAGGAAGGGGAGGTGTGAATGATGAACTCAGAGCTGAATGTAAATCAGGAAACGCTGGTCAGTGCCTGGCAAGAAAGACTCGGGACGATTCTGAAGCCAGGAGACCGGGCCGAGGTAGCTGCAGACGAAGGGAATCCTCAAGCTGTCCGGATCCATATTGATACGGCAGGGAGACAGGACTATTCATTCGACTTTCAATGCACCTACGTGGATTCCAGGGAAGTGAGAGTGGATCTGGTCGATGTGGAGCGAGCGGGCGCTACGACGGATGAGCGCAACGAGAACATTCAAGGGATGGTTAGCGATTACACACGTCACATTCATGAATGCGCACAAGCGCTTCAGCAAATCACACATCACTGACCGGGATCGTTGATTATAGGACCCAGGTCCTGATCATGCCGGCAAGGTCGACACAAGGCCAGGCAAACGCCTGGGAAGGCAGCTATCCCAGCAATTGAAATGGAGGTCATGGCATGAGCAAACCGAAATCTGTTCCGGTGCCGGAGGCGCAGGAGCCAAAGCGCGAGCGTGAGGAACAGCAACGTGGTGGGCAAGAGCCGCTGTCCGGGTCGCATCGTGCGAAAATTCGCAAGCAGTCGGGTAACTTTAATCCAGAAGGGTAGGCTCGATGCAGAGCCGGCTGTATGAGGAGAATAACAGAAGATTGGAGCTTCCTGCGATCGTGCGGGAGGCTCTTTTTCGTCTAATGAGAAAAAGCCTGATTTTTTTCTGAAACTCTTTCTGACTCCACCTCGTATAAAGGGGAAAGTGTTATTCAAAGGGCCCTTACAAATAACACGACATCATTTGGAATAAAGAAGTTTGATTTCAAAACAACTGAGATATTTCAGAAAAAATTCCAAAAAGTGTTTCTCAATCTGACAAAATAGGTTATGATGAAAAGGTCTGTTATTTTTTTCTTAAGATCTAGAGGGGAGAGTTTTTAATGAACAAGAAGTTAGTAGCCATTATGTTAACGCTGCTACTGTCCGTAACAGTCGTTCTCGCTGGCTGCGCCAAGAAAGACGAGCCGAAAGCTGCTATGGTCAATTCACTGAAGAGTGCAACAGCAATGACTTCCTATGAGATGAGCAGCAAATTCGTCATTGAGGATCTGGTAATGAACATTGCCGAAATAAATACTGCAGATGCGGAGCTTGCTCTTAACGTCCTGAAGAATGCAGAAGTCACGCTGGATGGGGTATACCAAGCCGATCCGATGCAAGCCGAGTTTAAAATGGGAATTAACTTGAAGGGCGATATGGCCATGTCCTTCAATCTGGATATGGTGATGACGCAGGAGAAAATCTATGTGAAGGTTCCGAATATCCCGATGCTGCCGCTGCCTGAAGAAGTTGTAGGCAAATTCCTAGTTCTTGATCTGAAGGAGCTTGCTGAGGAAGCTGGGGAATCCTTCAATCCGGCCACACTGGATGCGAAGAAATCCCAAGAGTTCTCGAATGAAATCCTTGAAGCATTCATGAGTGAGTTTGACGAAGAGAAATACTTCAAAGAAATCGCGGCATCCGATGTTAGCCTTCCAGAAGGCATTGAGACGAAGCAAATCATTCAATTCTCCATTAATAACGACAATGTGAATGAGGCTGTAGAACTGATCGTCAACAATGTGCTTCCTAAAATCCTTGACATCATTGCCAAGGAAGAATATCGTGAACTGGTCGGTCTGACGCAAGCAGAGATTGATGAAGCGAGAGAATCCATCACTTCGGTGAGTCAAGAAGATCTGAAGATCGCACTTGAGGAATTGAATGAGTTTCTCGTGATCAACAGCTTCAATATCAATACCGCTATCAACAAAAAAGACTTCCCTGTATACCAAGATGTGACGGCTGACCTGGTCTTCAACGATCCTGAGTCCAGCGACAACATGAAGCTTGTATTCAAAGGAAGCTCTCATTACACGAAAATCAATGAGACAGCAGAATTTAAAGTAGGCATCCCACAAGATGCTGATGTTGTTACCATGGAAGAATTCGAAGAGGCAATGTACTACGGGTATTAATTCTCTTTATTCGTTTTCATTGCAGCGAAAGCCCGGTCTCCACAGAGACCGGGCTTTGCTGTCACTATACATAACCAAAGAGCTTGTCTAGGTGGCCGAGGGGCCACTTGGCTGTGGATAACCACAGATCAACATGCTAAGCTTTACCACGCAGTTTGCGGAAAAACTGGGTGAGCAGAGCGGCGCATTCAGCTTGAAGAATGCCCTCCACGACCATCGTGCGATGGTTAAATCGCGGCTCTTGAAGCAGATTCATCAAGGTGCCTGCGCAGCCGGCTTTGGGGTCTCTCGTGCCGTAGATGACCTGAGGAATGCGGGATTGTACAATCGCACCGGCACACATCGGACAGGGCTCCAGGGTGACGTACAGGCTGCAATCCAGCAGACGCCAGGCTCCGAGCGTGCGGCTGGCCTCACGGATAGCTACCATCTCCGCATGGGCGGTTGCATCGAAGGTGGTCTCGCGAAGATTGAAGCCGCGCCCTACAATTTCATCTCCGCGGACAATGACGGCCCCGATCGGGACCTCACCGCGTTCTTCTGCTTTTTGCGCCTCTTTAATGGCTTCCTGCATCCAATATATATGTTGATCTTTATCCACAGCAAGCGAATCCGAAAATGACATGAAACTCTAGATCTCCCTTCGATTATACGTCAATAAGCTGTATTTTCTTCTATTATACAACGAACGTTCATTCGTTTGTTAACATGTTGTGGACATATCTGTGGATAACCGCTTGGTTATGCACATAGTTATACACATTATCCCCAAGGTGGTTGTGTATTTGTGAGTAACTTGTGGACATCGGTAGTGAAATTATCCGTTTTTCCACCTTAACCTATACCCCGAAGGAGCCGAAAATCACACTGTAGCCGTTTTTGTAATTCGGACGAAATTCTTTTCAAACGTACCTGATCAAGGTATCATGGGGTTAATAGTGCTTTCAGTCGCCTATGGCAACAGCGGAAAGGTGAAGAGGCCATTGTCAATCAAAACAAAACTGTCGATGATCTTGTCGATCTCGGTATTATTTATTCTTCTGCTTAATATAACATTGAACTATTATACAACACAGGAAAATTTGCAGCAGGACAGTGAGGCCAAAATGGTCATGGCCGCTACCCAAATTGCCATTACGGTGGAACAGACAGCTTACAGTTCCGGTTACGTCGATGGTGTGTTTGCCGATATGCTGCGTGTGGCGTCCATCAATGCTGCACGGTCGCTCGATCCTGATATTCGCAACATCACCAATGAAGAGCTGGTTGATTTGGCAGCAGAGCTGGGTGTGACGCATATCTCGCTTCTGGTCAAGTCCGGGAACGATATTATTGTCGCCAAGTCCTCTGCCGAAGAAGAGATCGGGTTATCCACATCCGATTGGGGCTATTGGCATACGGCATTTCAGGAGCTGTTCGAGCACCAGCAGGTGCTGTCGGTGACCCAAGGCCAGAAAGGAGAGAACTTCTGGTCCGGTCCCTTTGAATTTTCCACATCAAACCCGGAATTTATAGACAAATGGGGTTATTACTATGATGGCAAGCGCAACTATATTATAGACCCCTATATACGAAGCTCCAATATCAAGGATTTTGTCAAGGTGACGAGCCCGGATGTTGTCGTTGAAGAAACGATTAAGGCAAACCCTCGTATTCTGGAGGTGACGGGCATTAACCCGGACACGTTCGGTAATCCCTCCATGCGTGAGGACGGGAGTGATGAGACGCATCGCAAACTGAAGAATCGGCCGATCATGTTCGGAACTTATCAATATGGAAGTCTGGATCAGGATGTCGAGGCTGTGAACAGAGCGGTGGCTACCGGGGAGAATGTCGTATTTGTTCAGACGATCCAGGACAAAAAGGTGTTAAAAAGCTTCATTCCCATCAGCTCCGACAACCGGCCAACGAGTGTCATCAGCGTTGTGATGGACTATGAGGCGATCTCGTCAGTCATGCGGGAGCAGATGATCAGTCTCGTGGCGATATCGCTCGTCCTGCTCGAAATTGTTATATTCGGCAGCTACATCGTGGCCGGGTATTTCACCCGACCGATTCAGGCGATACTGGGAACGGTCAATGATGTAGCAGACGGCCATTTTGACCGCAGGCTTGAGGTAACCAGCCGTGACGAGCTGGGTCAGCTGGCTGGCCGTATCAACGCCATGACACGCAACTTGGGCCACTACACAAGCCAGTTGAAGCAGATGGTGGACGAGAACCTGTCGGTGAAGGAGTACTTGGAGTCTGTCATTAACCAGACTGCTGATGCGATTCATACGACCGATACGGACGGACGAATCATCAGTGTGAATAAAGCCTTTGAGCAGATGTATGGGTGGAAGGCTGATGAGGTGATCGGCATGAAGCCCGACCTTGTGCCGCCGGAGATGGAGCAGGAAGAGGCCGAGCGGATGCAGCGCTTGCGGAGCGGGGAGCGACTTCCACTGATCGAGACGGTCCGCATGCGGAAGGATGGCAGCCAGATCGAGGTCAGCATCAGCACCTCTGTCGTGCGTGACGAGCATGGCGACATCACATCGATCATCAGTGTCTCCAGGGACGTAACCGAGCGCAACCGGATGGAGGAGCTGCTGAGACGCTCTGAGAAGCTGACAACCGTCGGTCAACTGGCTGCCGGGGTGGCGCATGAGATCCGGAATCCGCTGACGACGCTGCGGGGATTTTTGCAGCTGCAGCAGGAGACGAAGAAGGCCAATCCGGATCATATTGATCTGATGCTGTCAGAGCTGGACCGGATTAATTTGATTGTGAGCGAGTTTTTAATCCTCGCCAAGCCTCAGGCTGTTCATTTCCAGCAGAAGGACGTCAGAGGCATTATGCGCGAGGTGCTGTCCTTCCTGGACACCCAGGCGCATCTGCACGGCGTACAGTTCAGGCTGGATTTTGCGGAGGAGCCGGCGCTTGTCCACTGTGAAGAGAACCAGCTCAAGCAGGTGTTCATCAATCTGTTGAAGAATGCGATTGAGGCGATGCCTAAGGGTGGAGTCGTCCGGATTGAGATGCGTCCCGAGCCGAACGAGCAGGTCAAGATTACGATCGAGGACGAGGGTGAAGGAATTCCGCCGGAATTGATGCCGCATCTGGGCGAGCCTTTTATTACGAATAAGGAAACCGGTACAGGCCTTGGACTGATGGTCAGCCAACGTATTATTCAGGGCCACCAGGGAACGCTTGAAGTAGAAAGCGAAGTCGGCCAGGGGACGAAAGTGGTAATCGTTCTGCCAGCGGCGGGGAGTGTCGCGGAAGAGGAAGAGCAGAAGGAATCATGAGAAACTCCGTACAATAAGGGGATGGCATCTTGAGAATTAATAAATTTATAAGCGAGACCGGCTTTTGCTCCCGCAGAGAAGCGGACAAGCTGGTTGAGAGCGGGAAAGTAACCATTAACGGTGTCACTGCTGTTCTGGGCAGTCAGGCAGAAGAGGGCGATGATGTTCGTATAAACGGACAACCGCTTCAGGCCAAGAAGAAGCATGTGTATATTGCTTTGAACAAGCCGGTTGGCATCACGAGTACGACAGAAGGTCATATTAAAGGCAATATCGTGGACTTTGTCGGCCATAAGGAGCGAATCTTTCCGATAGGCCGGCTGGACAAGGATTCGGAAGGGCTTATTCTGCTTACGAATGACGGGGATATCGTCAACAAAATACTGCGCTCTGAAGGCAGGCACGAGAAGGAGTATATCGTGACGGTCCATCGTCCGGTGACCGATTCCTTCCTGCGCGGAATGGCCAGCGGTGTGAAGATATTAGGCGAAATGACGCTCCCTTGCGAAGTAACCCGGGTGTCGGAGCGGGTGTTTCGAATCATTCTGACCGAGGGGAAGAATCGGCAGATTCGCAGAATGTGCAGTGCTTTCGGCTATGAGGTGAGAAGGCTGCAGCGGGTCCGGATCATGAACATCCGTCTGGGAAGCCAGAAGATCGGCACCTGGCGCGATCTAAGCGAACAGGAGAAGAGGGAGCTTGGACGACTGCTTCATTACACGCTGGAGTAACCTGCACAGTCGATGCTCCGGCATCAATATCCGGACAAAAATAAACCGATAGGCGATAAGCCTATCGGTTTACAGGCTGTCGAGAAAGTCTCGACAGCTATTTTTTTGTGTATTTAGTTCAACACGACACCGCGTTAATATTGTATAATATTTAGTAAATAAACTGTTCGGAAGGGTGTTAAATATGTTGCGTTCTAACCGAGAAAAACAGCAGGCTTACGAGTTTGTTTCGATTGAAGAATTGGTTCCCCACGATCATCTGCTTCGTAAAGTGGACAAGTATATCGATTTCTCTTTCATCGACGAAAAGGTCCGTCCGCTTTACTGTGCTGATAATGGGCGACCAGCCATCGATCCTGTCGTGTTATTTAAGATGATTTTCCTCGGTTATTTTTACGGCATCCGTTCAGAACGTCAACTGGAACGCGAGATTCAGACAAATCTGGCATACCGTTGGTTTCTTGGTTTGGGATTGACAGACAAAGTTCCGGACCATACCACCATTAGCTGGAACCGACGGACTCGTTTCAAAGACACTACTATCTTTCAAGATATCTTCGATGAGATTGTGCTGCAGGCAATCGAGCATCGCATGGTCGGCGGACGAGTCCTGGTTTCGGATTCCACGCATGTGAAGGCCAATGCGAACAAACACCAGTACACCAAGCAGCAGGTTCTACAAAACACACGAGATTACATGGACGAACTCAATGGCGCAGTAGAAGCCGACCGGAAGGCGCATGGAAAAAAGCTTTAAAACCCAGAGAGGATGTGGTCGAGAAGAAAGAAATCAAGGTGAGCAAAACCGACCCGGATAGCGGTTATATGATTCGCGATGGCAAACCGGAAGGATTCTTTTATTTAGATCACCGGACCGTTGATCTAAAATACAATCTGATTACCGATGTCCACGTCACGCCGGGAAACGTTCATGATTCTGTACCGTATTTGTCGCGTTTGGATCGCCAACGAGAGCGATTTGGTTTTGAAGTTGAAGCCGTTGCCCTGGATTCAGGTTATTTAACAACCCCCATCTGCAAAGGATTGCAGGAACGGGGGATCTTTGGCGTGATTGCTCACCGGAGATTTCATCCGACCCAAGGCTTGTTTCCGAAGTGGAAGTTTACCTATGATGCCGAGCGTAACCGTTATATTTGTCCGCTCCAGCATGAATTGTTGTATCGCACCACGAATCGAGAAGGATACCGGCAATATGCCTCCGACCCGAAGCACTGCAAGACTTGCCCGATGCTGGAGCAATGTACCCGTTCACGGAATCACCGCAAGGTCGTCACGCGCCATGTCTGGGAAGACAGCAAGGAATGGGTACGAAACAACCGGCTCAGTCGATCCGGTAAGTATTTATACCGAAAACGAAAAGAAACGATTGAGCGAAGCTTCGCGGATGCCAAAGAGCTCCATGGGTTTCGCTATTGCCGGTTGCGCGGGTTGCAAAACGTCAGGGAACAAGCTCTGATGACAGCAACCGTGCAGAATATGAAGAAGATGGCGATCCACTTGGATCGCCTGGAAAACAGGGGGTAATCCCCCCATTTCCCCTCTTGAAGTGACCACTTAAAAAGGGAGAAACCCTGTACTTTGAAAAAAGTGCAGGGTTTCTCGACAATCTGTAAACCGATAGGCGATAAGCCTATCGGTTTATTTCGTATCTCATCCGAACGAACGGGATAGCGGGTGCATGGATTAGTTCCCGTCTTCTTCCGTCTCCACTTCCTCGCCAATGCCGGTAAAGGTCGGATTGTCCTGATACTTCCGGATAATCGATACTTCAACGCGGCGATTTCGTGCCCGGCCTTCAACCGTTGCGTTATCCGCAATCGGGTGATATTCCCCGTATCCGGTCGGCATAAACTGCTTAGGATCGAGGGAGGAGTTCTCCAGCAGTATCTTCATAAACTGCAGCGCCCGGTCGGCGCTCAAATCCCAGTTGGACGGGTATTTGCTGTTAGAGATCGGCACGTTATCGGTATGTCCGGCAACGGTAATATCATACCCCGGGAATTTGTCCAGCATTTGTGCGATGGCCACAGCCAGTTCGCGCGCCTCCGGCTTCACGACCGCTTCCCCCGAAGCGAACAAGGCGTTGTCCCGGATCGTGATGACGAGCTGTGACTGGTTCAGCTTGGTGCTCAGCTCAGTGCTAAGTCCATTGGCCTTAATGTAATTATCGAGCTGCTGCTTGAGCCGCTCCAGGTCTTCCTGTTCTTGCCGCTTCAACTCTTCCCGGCGTTTGTTCTCGGACATTGCGGCTGGAGCTGCCTTGAAATCTTCCAGATTGGAAGGGTCCGGGCTCGGCTCCGTTTTGCTGTAATCGAGAATGCCAGTTCCGCCGGTAAAGACAACGTTGAACGCTTCACTCATTTCCTGAAACTTTTTGGCATCGGTTGCGCTCATGGCATAGAGGACAAGAAACAATGCGAGAAGCAGTGTCAGCAAGTCGGCATAAGGCAGAAGCCAGGACTCGTCAGCATGCTCCTCATGCGGCTCGTGTCTAGTCTTCTTGCTCACCAGCACCATCCCCCTTCTGTGCTAATTTGGCGCGTTCTGAAGGAGTCAGGAATACGGACAGTTTCTGGTTGATCGCAATGGTTGAAACGCCGGATTGAATGGACAGCAGACCTTCAACCATCATCAGCCGGATCTCCACCTCCTGCTTGGACAGACGTTTCAGTTTGTTAGCAATCGGGTGACAGATAACATAACCGGTAAAAATACCGAGCATCGTTGCAATAAAGGCCGCGCCGATGGCGTGAGCCAGTTCGCCCATATCTTCCATATGGGTCAAGGCGGCGACCAGACCGATAACCGCTCCAAGTACCCCGAGGGATGGAGCATACATGCCGGCCTGGGAGAAGATTTGCGCCCCTGCGCGGTGGCGCTCCTCCGTGGCGCTGATGTCCTCCATCAAGACGTCGCGGACAAATTCCTGATCATTGCCGTCAATAATCATCCGCATGCCGTTCTTCAGGAAGGTGTCATCAATCTCCTCGACCTTGCTCTCCAATGCGAGCAGGCCTTCCCGACGAGTGATGGATGCCCATTCCATGAACAGGGAGATCAGCTGCGCCTTGCTCATCAGTTTCTGCTTCTTGAAGGTCATCGCGACCAGCTTAGGCGTCTTCTTAAGCTCTGACAGCGGGAATCCAATGAATAAAGTGGCTGCTGTTCCGCCGAGAATAATAAGATACGCGGCTCCGTTAGCCAAAGCAGAGACGGATGCGCCTTTTAGAACCATCCCGACGATGACGGAGACCAGTCCTAAGACCAAACCAATTAGTGTTGAAATTTCCATACCACACCTCATCCGTGAGAAATAAATAGCGAATCCATTCGTCTTCTACCGTTCTTGTGGAAGAACAGGCGCCGTTCGACGCTTTATCCTATTTATCGTCAGGGAAGGCTTTTTTTTTTAGCCGTATTTTCCGGTATAATAAGATGAAAGGCATACGATCAGGAATCGGCTGAAAGGAGTGATTCATGTGGGTGTAAGGCACGGAAGAGATTACGGTGATATTTTGGCTGATTTGACCGAGGCGGTAGGCCGGATACCGGATAGTTATCTATTTTTTGAAATGGACCCGGAGGACTGGGGTCACCTGGGCCATCAGGAGAAGTCGGAGGTTCATGAGGCGCTGGCTGAGGATCTGTTCTACGCCTTGGGCACCGAACCGGTCATTTCCGTAGGAAGCGGGGTGGTTATTCACGACAAGACGAACTATAGGATCCATGTTCTCATCGGGGATGAAGAGGCTGCTTTCGTAGCCCTAGTGTAGAACCGTCCGGTTATCAACCAATTGAGGGAAGAATACAATAGATGAAGGAATGGCCCCGAGAGAGCAGGCGTCGGCTTGGGGAAGGTATGATGGGGAGGAAGATAAGATGCTTTACACGCAGCAGGAAGTAGAAGCTCATCTGGAGAAGCTGGAGGGCTGGGAGTTTGAGCAGGGGAGATGGATCGTACGGAAGTATACCTTTTCCTCGTTCATGAAGGGAATCGCCTTCGTTGATGAAGTGGCTGCCATTTCAGAAGCATTCGGGCATCATCCCTACATCACGATTGACTACAAAACGGTAACACTGCGCCTCACCTCCTGGGATGAAGGCGGCATTACGGCTGTGGACATTAAGGAAGCGCAGCAATTCAATGAAGCGTATGAGAAGAGCCGCTCGAACGACAGCAGAGACTCCGCTACATAAATCGGGAGGGCGATGGTTGGTTTGTTGTTCAGACCGGCCTCTTGCGCATCCTATATAGAAAGTTTCGGCTAACGCGGCTTATCAAGTGGTGATCGACAATCGGGCATCCAGGATATTCATTCCGGGCATCTTACGACAGTACCTTTCCCTTATGTGACGTTGGCATTGGTAGGGCATGATGGGACAGGCGATTCGTAAGCTCTGCTATCGCGTTCGATCCACATGATCCCATCCAACTAAAAACACGCTTGTATCCGGAGCGAATTCCGGTGCAAGCGTGTTTTGTGCATGGGATTGCTTATTATTTTTGCTCAGAAAGATACAGCGCGATATTGGCGATTTCTTCAGCTTGCAGCTGATTTTCGAATGCAGGCATTTGTCTGCGGCCTTTAGCGATAATGTTGTAAATGGAATTAACATCCATCTCTGCGCCGATTTGGTCAAGGGCTGGCCCCATTCCGCCTTGGAGCTGATCACCATGACAGGCAATACAGCTGGCTCTCAGCGTGGCTTCTGCAGCCGCCGCATCCAGCGTTACTTCAGGCATGGTAGGCTTCTCTTCTGCAATTTCAGCTTCTCTTCCTGGAAGCGTAAACATTAGCACAACAGCCAAGGCGCATGCAAAGAAGAACAATCCGCTCATAATCCATTTTTGCATCGTTATATCGTCCCTTCTATGTATACTGCACTTTTGCACTTACTTCCATTATAAACGAACATCCTATGACATCATAGCCAGTTGTGACAAAAAAAGCAACGTTCAAGGCCGACTTAACATAAAGTACACAAAATTGTGCCATTTGTACTTGCCAACCCTCACATCGTTTGATCCGGTCCTGCGGCGTCCGAATCGGTTGCCCCGGCACTTGGAGCGGGGGTGTACACCATGCAGTGGAACAGCGCCATGCCCTCCGGGGTCAGCCGCTCATACGTATCCGTCATCCGGAAGCCGGATTTCTCGTAAGCCCGAATCGCGCGTTCATTCCAAGCGAGCACCTCCAGATCGATTTCATCGGCAGGCCGTCTGCGGATCGCTTCATCCACAATCGCTTTTACAAAGGCTTTACCCATTCCCTGGCCGCACCAATCAGGCCGCATGCCAAGCCCGAGCCGGGTGACCTCATGCATCGGAAACAGCTGCCCGAATCCCCACAGACGCTGCTGGTGATCCAGCACAGATACATATTGCTGCTTACGGATGTCCGGATCGCCGAACTCAATGCCGAGCATCTGCATCTGCTCCCACGGCAGCCAGCCATAAATGTTGTAAGGGGGAGGGTAAGACCAGGAAGTAATCTCGGCGGCGTGTTCCTCGGTCATCGTGACGGTATGAAAGGTTATGGATGGCTCCTGCATACAATGTGCTGCTCCTTTGCTTTTCATTTGCTGCTCTGATCAAACCATGTGATATCTGATTACTAGCATAAACCGGTGAAGGCCTGTTCATACGGCTGTTTCTTTATATTTGAAAACGGGTATAGGAATGGTAGGTAGGAAGCGGAGCGCTTGCTCCCGCAACTTACTTCTGGAACTTACTTCCGAAAAAAATCGAAAAATAAAATGCCGCGATTGGAACTTTTTGACGATCTTAAACGTTATACATATATACAGAACAAGAAAAAAGCCGGCGGATGGATGATCTGCTACAATCCCCGGTCCAGCGGCTTATATGATTCGATATGATTGCTTATTAGTTGTAGTTAGCAGCTACTGCTTTATAAGTGCTTTGGCTCATGACGCGTTTGGCGCCTACATAACGCTTAGCATAGTAATCTTGGCTCAGCGGACTGACAATGACACCGCGCGACGAAGAAGAATGAGCAAACTTGCCGTCACCGACATAAATGCCGACATGAGATACACCTCTGCCGGATGTGTTGAAGAATACAAGATCACCAGGCTTCAGGTCGCTCTTCGATACCGCAGTTCCGACTTTGTACTGTGCTGCGGATGTGCGAGGAAGGGTAATTCCAAGCTTCTTGAAAATATAAGTGGTGAAACCGGAGCAATCAAACCCTTGGGTTGTCGTTCCGCCTGATTTGTAAGATACACCAATGACGGGCTTAATGGCATTGTTGAGTTTGGAATCGGCAAAAGCGCTTCCTGTTCCAAAGCTTAATGCAAGGACAAGGCCGATGGATACGGCCGCGAGTTTCTTCTTCAAAATAAAAAGCTCCTTCCACAGCCTGCGAGGTTAGCTTAAGGGTTCGGTTGAAGGTCACCCTATGATCCCTCTCTAGCGAGATCAATTCACCCAAAACGGATCCCCCGCTTCCCGTAAATGCGGGAATTCGGCTCGATAACATGTTAATTTAAGTTTCACTCTGCCTACACGACGCTGCGACAAGATGACTTGATGACAAAAGTTACAACAAAGATGACAAAGTTGTTACTAACATATTCGTTATTTTAGCAGAGTATTATCAATTTGGCAAACGAGGAAACTATTTTTTTAAACAAAAATCCCTATTTCCAGACAGCTGGAATAGGGATTTGTTGATTTGCAGTTAAAAAATTGTAATTAATTTGGAAGCGGCAGCGGTATATGGACAGCCATCGAAGGCATATAACACGGTTCATGTATGGTCAGCGGTACCCGATTTCCATAGATGATATTGGGCGGAGATCGACCAGATGCGGAACAGGCCGTGCAGGAAGTAGGAAGCCTGCTGAATTATAAGAGCAAGCAGCCCTGCCCAGTAGAAGGAGACGGCGCTGAGAAGCAGCACAACCAGCAGCGCTGATCCGCCGATCGTGATCGAGAGCAGGCTTGCCGTGCCGAGCCGCTTGAGACAGGCCACAATTGAGGCGGTC
The DNA here is from genome assembly GCF_038000405.1 of Paenibacillus sp. FSL M8-0334. Taxonomy (NCBI): domain Bacteria; kingdom Bacillati; phylum Bacillota; class Bacilli; order Caryophanales; family Paenibacillaceae; genus Paenibacillus; species Paenibacillus sp. FSL M8-0334. The sequence goes on along the minus strand of NZ_JBBOCH010000001.1, from coordinate 2,234,072 downwards.
ATGCTGACGCTGCCCGTCCGTCCGAACTGCATGTACAACAGGAGCAGCTTCATGAGGTAGGCGTACAGCAGCCAGCCGGCCGCAAAGGGCAGCACACGCAGCAAGAGTGCTGGCTCCTGGATCGAGTTAATCAACAGAGGCAGCATTTTGGGCACAAGCCAGTATGCAGGGGCGAAGGTAAGCACAAGCTCGGCCACATAGAATACGGAGACCGTTCTCCACCATTTGCGGATGCCGATGAAAAAGAACAGCCCTCGTTCCCCCTTGGCCTCCTGATGGAGGTTGTAGAATATACCGGCCTGAATGAGCGGCGTCAGCAGCATACGAATCAGCAGCAGGCCGATCAGCAGCCATCCGTAGGTATGGACGGTGGAGCTAAGCGACAGGCTCATCTCCCCTTCATAGAAGAACAGGAGCCGGCTCAGCTCGTTCGGAGCCGGATCTGGATATCGCATCAGGAGCGGGACCACGGCGGATTTGACCAGTCGATAAAGACAATAGCCCCATAACAGGCGGTACAGGAACAGCAGAATGATGACATACAACTGATCTTTTACACTGGCCCAACCCTGGCTTGCATAGCTTTTCATGTTTTCCCCCCTCACCATGACAGGCTGCCGAACAGCGTCTCCAGGAGCTTGGTTACGCTAAGGTTCCAGCGTGTGACCGTCTTCGGATCCATTCCCGTCCGCATATAGTTGTTGATATGGTTGTTCTCCAGCACGATCGTATATTTCGGATCCACCATCGCCCAGGATAGCGGGGAGCTGTACTCGAGCTTGTACGTGACGTGGCCGTCCTGACCGCTCCATACCTTCTCCAACGTCTTCCCGTCTTCAAAAGCAAACACAATCGGCACATTGGCGATATCCCCGTCTCTGCTGGTAATCTTCACGATCGATTCGTACTTCGGCTGCGCCTCCGAGCCCTTGTTCTTCACCTGAATATCCTCAATGGCGATATCGGCCATCTGGCTACCGTATACGTACTGATCGAAGTACGACTGCCAGGACGTTTTCGTCACCTGCTCCACGACCTTTTGAAAGTCAGCGGTGGTCGGGTGCTTGAATCTGAATTTTTTGGCATAGGTGAGCATAATTTTGTTCATCGTCTGGGTTCCGACCTGCCGTTCGATCCCTTGCAGCACCAGCTTGCCCCGGGTGTACACATTCTGGGCATAGTGCTGGTGGGAATCGTATTTCCAGGCTTCCTGCTTCAGCGGAGCCGGGGTAGTGATGGAGGCGGCCTGAGCGGCGGTGTTGGCGGTGATGCCATACTCCTGCTCCATGACCTTCTCTTCCGCATAGGAGGCAAAGGCTTCATCCAGCCAAGCCTCTTCAAATTCATTACTGGCGATCATGCCGTAAAAATATTGGTGAGCAATTTCGTGAATCACGGTTCGCTCCAGTTCATAGCCCGGCGAGTCATTCCTGGCCCCGAAGGCGGTGACCAGCGTTGGATATTCCATTCCGCCCGCGCCATTGCCGGCTTCCGGCGGGACGACGATGGAGAGGGTGGAATACGGATAGGAGCCGTACCATTTACCGAAGGAGCCCAGCGCCGTCTTGGCAGCGTCAAAATATCGCTCCTTTAAATGCTGATGCGCCGGGTCGAGGTACAGCTTGATCCGCACCCCGGGGACGCCGGGAGCTGAGAAGGCTTCCTCTGCCGTTACGAAATTGGGGGAGGCTGACCAGGCGAAATCATGCACATCATCTGCGTAGAATTGATAAATCTTCTCTCCGTTGCTCTTCTGCGGGGATTTGGTCGGGAAGCCGGTAGCAGCCACGATGTAGTTTTCCGGCACGCGAATGCGGACACTGTATATGCCGAAGTTGGAATAAAACTCTGAGTTGCCATGGTACTGGTGGAGGTTCCACCCTTCATCGGTTCGGTCGCGAAGGCCAACTGGCTCGTACACAGCGACTTTAGGGAACCACTGACCCGCCATCACAAAATCGCCTGCGCTTCCCATTCTGGCGAATATTTGCGGAAGCTCCACTTCAAATTCCGTATAGAGGGTAATGCTTTCTCCCCCTTTGACCGGTTTAGGCAGACGCAGCTTGACCAGGCTCCGGTCTTTGATATTGCCGTCATCGGGTTGAACATATTGAAGGCGATTGGTCAGCGATAACCCCTCCAGTGTTTTGATCCCCGTGATGGTCATGGAACCGTAGCCGCCTTCGGGCATCGTATCGGAGCGAAGCCGCCCTCCCGATTCCTTCATAAATGTAGTGTCATTGGATGCGAAGGCGTTCGGGTAGAGGTGAAAATACAGCTCGGTGACGCTTCGTTTCCCCGGATGGGTCCAGGTGAGCGTCTGTTTGCCCCTGAGCTTGTTCTCCTCCGGTTCATAACGGACGTCCATGTGATATTCGACGATCCGGTCGCTCAGTGCCGGGGCCGGGCCGCTTGGCTGCGCCTTCGGCGGCGAGAGCGGAGCCTTCTCGACCGCGGCTGAGGAGGGCTTGGCTGCATCGGAGGCAGCAATAGACGCTAAGGGGCCGCTTTTCAGAAATATGGGCATGGATCCTGCAAGCACACCGAGGGCGAGCAAGGATGATAGAAAGACTTTGGCACGTGGTGGGACCATTTGAACAACCTCCCGTTGACAAGCATCTACAGCATGTATATGTTTGCTTTTGGGGGATTATTAGTTAAAATAAAATTATTGAGAAGTAGGTATCACAACCAGGCAGCCGATACGTGTATCGGCTCTTATTATAGGAGGTCTTTGGCAGGATGGAGAATCAGGAGCAGGGCGGCAAGAAGCAGATTGCGTTAAATATCATTAACAGCAAGAGCAAGCACAAAGGATTCGGAGCGGGCTCGATTGATCTGAACAGCCTGTCGCCGGTCATTATTGATAACGGGGAAGCCCGGGTGGATATCGGCGCCATGCACGCCAAGAGCAAGGTGGAAAGAGGCATTCGCTTCTCTGCCAACAAGGAGGATGTGCCGAACGGACGCCAGGTATGGATCGTATGGGTGGCTGTGGACCGGAATGCGGACGGCCAATTTTATGGCGGGATGACGGCTTGTGAGATGCTGATCGACCAGGAGGCTCGCCGGGGATGGAAGATCCTGGCCGACCATGTGAACAAGATGGATTATGCGCTGAAGCGCCGGATCATTCTGGATGGGCTGGGCGATCAGGAGAAGAAAGCGCTGCGCGAGCTGCTTATTTCCCGTAACGAGGAATGGTGGAACGCATCGCCGGATGAAATCAAGCAAGCGCTGGAGACCGCAGAATAAGGATGACGGAATTTATCTCCTTCTATAGAATATAAGGAACTACAACCGGCGGATGTTATCATCCGGCCGGTTGTTTTTATTGGAGCAATGTGAGGGCTGCCATCACATAAGAAAGACGACCGTCAGGGGATGGTGGAGAAGCAGCGTCTGTCTGCTTGTCCGGGGAAGAAAAGACTTGAAATCCATTGCCTGCTAAACTACAATTTAAATGATAATGAGTCTCAATATCATTTATGTATTGAATCGATAGATGAGCGAGATGAAGAGAGCGGGGAGATGCTTGTATGGAACTGAACGAACAGGCTGCCCGGCTGGAGCCGAATGAGCTTGAGGTACTCGCTGCGGAATACCGGCTGAGGCAAGTGCCTTCAACAGACCGGACGTTTTCGATTCCTTTTGCGGATCTGGTAGATCAGGACAAGGTCGCGGCATACCTGGCCGGCGTGAAGGGGATCTTCGGCACCTCGTCAGAGACAGCAGCGGCCTCGCTGTTCGCCAAGCGTTATGCTTATCTGACCGTCGCCGCAGCGCTCTATGCGATGTCTCGCCTGAACAAGGGGCTGGATTATACGTTGGAGAACGGATGGATCGAATCTGTCTATGACAAGCAGCTGTGGCTTCCTGAGGGCCGGTTGATGGACTGGCGGGTAATTGAACCTGCGCCGGGGCAGCGGAGCGGCTGGCGTGAGCGGGTGCTCGGCCAGTTGTTCGCCGGGAATGTCTCCCTCGTTTGGCGAGCGCTCGCCAAGACAGCCCGCATCTCCAAATCGGTGCTATGGGAGAACACGGCTACGATTGTCTATGCGCTGTATGAGAAGAACTATCCGGAAGGGGCAACCCCCGAGCAATTGGAGCGCATCCGGGACGATTATCGCTACCTTCTGCAGGAGGCGCCGGGCCACCTGTTCGGTGAGAAACGCAACCCGTTCCAGCAGTTCAACACGCCCAAGAGGGTCACAGCGGTGTCCGATGACCTGATTCGTGTTCGAACAACCTGCTGTTTGAAATATGTTGTATCCGATAAACCCGATTCCTATTGCCGCACATGCCCCAAGCGGCATCATGGACGCTGAAGCCCAGCAAGAAAATCCTTCCTTTTGTCCAGAAGTCCACTTATACTAATAGCTAAGTTGAATCCACCTGATAAGAGCGAACAGTTTAATGGATAAACGTGGCTAAGGGGGAACGGTTATGACTTGTCCAATATGCCGATATGTTACGGCTGACGGGAAGTATTGCGAGCAGTGCGGGGCGGAGCTGAGGGGCAGCCATGCGCCGCAGCGGCAGGAAGCAGAGGCTGCATATGCCGAGCAGGCAGCGGGGATCGAGAAGTCGAAATCAGACCCGGATCGTGTCTATTACACATACAACTCGAAGGAGTCGAAGCAGAGCGTGCCGCAAGCGGACGGGAAGCCTGTCCAGGCGGAGTCCGGGGACGCAACGATGTCGTGGCCTCTTTCCCGCCGGGAAGCGTCCCAGAAGTTTGAAGCGATGGACGAGCGGGATGATGAGCCCAATCCTTTTTTTGAATTAATCAAGATCCATGCCCGGGATTACTTTACATACTTCGGCAGTTCCCTGAGACGGCCTGTCGCCACAGCGCGGCTGACCGGAAAGGACCAGCTGCTCAACGCACTGCTGTCCCTGGTGCTGTACGTGCTGGCTGTGCAGCTGTTGATCTATTGCATCTTTATTCTCAATGTCGGCTATGTTCCTGATGGCGCATTTGTGAATATGGTGCTTAAGCCAATGCTTTCACTCACGCTGTTTATGCTGCTGCTCGGCGTGTACACTTATGCAGCGGTGAAAGTCTCGTCAGACTCGCCGGCGGGGCTGGGGGATATCCTGTCCCGGTTCGGTACATTGCTGACCCCGTTCATCGTGCTGTGCCTGATCGGTTTTGCGTTTCTGGGACTGGATCGCACCGTCTCAGCGCTGGTGCTGGTGTTTGTCCTCATCGGCTCGATTATGATTGTCCCTACCTTGGTGCTGACCAGCTCGGGCAAGGCACGTACCGGCAGTCTGGACTTTCTGTACGTCGTTCTGCTGGTCTACGTCGCTGCACTGCTGACGCTTATGGTCATCGGCCGCCCGATCCTCGGATCATTGGCGGGAACGAGCTTCTTCATCGCTGGATAGAGAGATGGAACAAGGAAAGCCCTGCACTGGCCGTCGGCCAGGCAGGGCTTCTTCTATGCGTACTCGCGGCCGAGCGGAAGAGGGCTACTCCACCCACCAGCGTTTGAAGTCAGACCACCAGGAACGCTCCTCCTGCTTTTCCGCCTCCTGAGCCGGGTTCTCTTCATTCGAATCCTGCTCCTCCTGCTCATCTCCGCCAGAATGCTCACTGCAGTATTCAGTCGGCTCGGTGCCTTCCACGAATACCTCCAATGTTTTGGCAGGGCAGTCGGGGCCAGCCAGAAGGCCAGTCTTAGGGTCAACGTAGACGCTGACTACTCCGTCCGGGATGGGGAAAATTTTCGGCGGGACGTTCTCCAGCGCCTTCTCCGTATATTGGGCAAAAATCGGCGCTGCCCGCCGCCCGTCCACCGTGCTGATCGTCTTGCCCTTGTCATAGCCGACCCATACCGCCGTCGACAGCTCCGGCGTATACCCGACCATCCACGCATCCGTATTGGTCGTTCCGGTCTTCCCGGCCACCGGGCGTTTCATCATCGAGGATACGCGGTTGCCGGTGCCGCCCGTTTCGAACACTCCCTCCATCATTCGGGTGAGCACGTAAGCGGCCGCAGGCTCGACGATCTGCTGCCCGCTCTCCTCCGGCGCCGAATACAGGCTGCGGCCTGCGGCGTCCGTAATCTTCAGCACCGCTACCGGCTCGATTCGCTTGCCATGATTGGCGATAACCGCATAAGCGGAGGCCATCTCCAGCGGGCTGATTGGCGACGTCCCCAGCGCGAGGGAAGGGACGGTCTCCAGCTTGCTGGTAATGCCCAGCTTGCGGGCCATATCCGCCACCTTGTCCGCGCCAAGCTGCATGATTGTGTTGACGGCATAAATGTTGTCCGATGCCGCTATCGCCTGCCGCATCGCAATTTCGCCCAAATATTTATCGCCGAAATTACTCGGCTGGTACGTCTTGCGGTTGTTGTCATAATGAAACAGCGTCGGCTGGCTGTTAAACATCGTTGTGCTGGTCATCTCGCCGGAGGCAATGGCGGTCAAATACATGATCGGTTTAAAGGATGAACCCGGCTGGCGCGTCGTCGCAAGGGCGTGGTTGTACTGGTTCTGGCGGTAATCCTTTCCGCCGACCATCGCTTTGATGTGACCGTTTCGCGGGTCGATCGACACCAGTGCGGTTTCCAGCTCGCCCGAGTTCTCCATCTCCTTGGCGACGGCTTCCTCCGCCGCCTGCTGCGCCTGCGGGTCGAGCGTCGTGTAGATGTTCAGCCCGCCTTCCTCCAGCTGCTTCTCCGTAATCTTCAGCTCCCGGGTAACCAGCTGGCGCACATAATCGCGAAAATACGAAGCGATAACCTTGTTCTCCTGACGGTTCTGCGGCAGCAGGGCCAGCTTGCTGGCGGCGGCTTTATCCGCCTCGGCCTGCGTAATGTACCCGGTCTGGGCCATCGCATTCAGCACGATGCGCTGCCGCTTGGCGGCATTCTCCGGCTGATTGTACGGTGAATAATAGGTCGGCCCTTTCGGGATGCCCGCCAGCATCGCGCTTTCCGCCAGTGACAGGTCTTTGGCCGACTTGCCGAAGTACATCAGCGAGGCCGATTCGATGCCATAAGCGCCATGCCCGTAATAAATCTCGTTCAGATACATCTCCAGAATCTGGTCCTTGCTGTATTTCATCTCAAGCTGGGCCGTGTATTTGGCCTCCTTGAGCTTGCGTGTCCATGTCTTCTCATGGGACAGATACAGGTTGCGCGCCAGCTGCTGGGTAAGTGTGCTCGCACCCTGCTTCGTGTCCATATGCTCCAGGTTGACCAGCAGCGCCCGGGCCATCCCCTTCAGGTCAAAGCCGGGATGATCGTAGAATTTACGGTCCTCCACCGCCAGCGTAGCCTTAATCAGATTTGGTGAAATGTCGGCCAGCTTGACCTGCTCTGACGACTTGCCCGTCGAAGAGAAGGTGGCGATTAATTCCCCCTGACTGTCCAGGAGGCGGGAATAACGCGAGGTCTCGGCCACAGGCAGAGGCGTGATGAATAGATAGGCGAGCAGCATGCCGCCTGCCATGATAGATAATCCAAGGAGGCCGAACAGAAATGCGGCAATCCGGACAAAAGGACGTTTGCGTCTCGTTGAACGGTCATGATATCCCGCCATAGGTGGTGCTCCTTCCAGTTCCTTTTTTTCATGGAGGGATTGGCAACAGATTTCGGTTACCTTATGTTGAAGCTCCCTTTCTATTCATTATGGGGCTGGGCAAACGAGGATATTCGTGGAATTGAAAATCATTGCGGTTTCTGAAAAAAAGACGCACCATCGCGCCTTATACGATCCGCGAACGTTCATGCAGAAAGTCGGACGGGGAAGCGCCGGTGATTTTCTTGAAAATGCGGTGGAAATACGAGACATCCCGATATCCGAGATACTCGGAAACCTCCTGCACGGTCAGTCGCGATTCGGTCAGCATGTACATCGCTGTCTTGATGCGGCGGCTGTGCACATACTCGCTGATCGTCTGGTTGGTGACGCTACGAAACAGCGTGGCTGCATAATTCGGTGTTCGCTGGATGACCTCGCCGAGGTCCTCTTTGGTGATTCTCTCCCGGTAATGCTCCTGAATGTACTGCTTCATTCGCGCTACATGTCGGTGCCTGTCATCCGGAATGACACCCCGGTCCCACTCCTGGTTAATATAGATTAAGGTCTCGGTTAGGAGCGCGTTCGCCATATGCCTGTAATACGCCGGTTGGTCCTCCCATTGCAGCGAAATGCTCCGCAGCCGTTCTCTGACCAGCTCATAGCTGCCCAGCTTCCGTTTGATGAAATCGGGGTGGCTTAGCATAGGCAGTCCGTCCTCCATACATGAATTGTGGAAACGAATCACATACTTGCTATGGAACAGGGTGGGGATGCTTTTCCCATAATAATCGAGCTGTGGCGGGATGAGCAGCACATCGCCCTGATCGATGATCAGCTTGCGCTCTTGCACCCAAAACACACATTTGCCATAAGTGACAAGGCACAGGGTATGACTGTCCGGACAGGAGGAGCTCTCCTCGTACCAATCGACTCCCTGGTGGAACTGTACATCTAGAACGGTGATCATGCGATCCCTCCCTCGTGATCGTACTATAGTGTATTCACTATACTATATTTCATAGTCTCGCAGGAATAACAGCGCTACAATTGAAGAAAAAACGGAGGAGATTTATGATGCAAAAAACGAAAATTATTTGTACCATTGGGCCGGCCAGCGATTCGGTTCCGGTGTTAAAGGAAATGATTCAAGCAGGGATGACCGTGGCTCGCCTCAATATGGCGCACGGGGAGCTGGACGAGCATGTCCAGCGGATGAAGAATGTCCGTCAGGCAGCGTCTGAGCTCGGCACGTTTGTACCCATTATGATGGACATCAAGGGGCCGGAGGTGCGAATCGGCAAGCTGAAGGAGGACTTCTGCGAGCTGAAGACCGGCGAAGAGCTGGTGCTGACCACCGAAGAGATACTGGGGGACAGCGAGCGTATTGGCGTGAATTATCCGGACTTGACCCGCGATGTCAAGGCGGGGGACCGGATTCTGATTGATGACGGTCTGATTGATCTGACGGTACTTGCCGTAGAAGGGACGGAGATTCGCTGCCGCATTGTGAGCGGAGGGAAGCTCAAGCCGCGCAAGGGCGTCAACCTGCCGGGCATCCACACCTCTCTGCCAGGGGTGACCGAGCGCGATGTGAAGCATATTGAATTTGGCATCGAGAATCAGGTGGAGATGATTGCCGCCTCTTTCGTCCGCAAAGGCGACGATATTATGGAGATCCGCCGCATACTGGAGAGCCATCAAGCAGGACATGTGCAGATCATCTCCAAGATCGAGAACGAGGAAGGCATGGAGAACTTGGACGAGATTATCGAAGCCTCCGACGGCATCATGGTTGCCCGCGGTGATCTCGGGGTAGAGGTGCCGATCGAGACGGTGCCGATGCTGCAGAAGGAAATGATCGACAAGTGCAACCAGGCCGGCAAGCCGGTCGTCGTCGCTACCCATATGCTGGAGTCGATGCAGGTGAATCCTCGGCCGACCCGGGCGGAGGTCAGTGACGTGTTCAATGCGGTCGTGCAGGGCGCGGACGTGGTCATGCTGTCCGGGGAATCGGCTGCAGGGAAATATCCGATTCAGTCCGTGCAGACGATGGCATCCATCGCCAAGCAGGCGGAATCGATTATCGATTACAGAGAGCAGTTCAACAAGAAGAGGGCAGGGCAGGCAGCCGACATTACAGAAGTGATCAGTCAGAGCGCGGTCAGCGCGTCGCTGGAGCTTGGGGCTCATGCGATTATTCTGGCAACCGAGAGCGGGTTTACGGCGCGGATGATCTCCAAGTATCGTCCGGAGGCTCCAATCATTGCCGTCACCCATCACCGTGAGGTGCTGCCGAAGATTTGTCTGCTGTCCGGCGTGATTCCGGTTCTTGGCAGCAAAATGACAACGACGGACGAGATGTTCGAGACCGCGACACGCAACGCGGTGGAGACTGGATATATCCATCCGGGGGACACGGTTGTATTGTCTGCGGGCATCCCGATCGGACAGCCTGGCAACACGAATCTGATCAAGGTGCAGAAGGTATAACAAACACATTATTTCCGCTCTCGCAAACACCGCTAAAGCTGTGTTATTATACAATTTGTTTGGTACAATAGAGAAAGTGTGAAACTGATAAGAAAGGCGTCTGCCCTATAATAAAGTTTTGCGGCTTGGATCTGGACGGCTGAACATTATTTTAGCGGAAAGAAGGTAGAGACGATGGAATTATGGTTTACAGAGAAGCAAACACCGACTTTCGGGATTACGGCGAAAATACGGGAAACGTTTGTGCATGAGAAGACGGAATTTCAACAGCTGGATATGATTGATACCGAGGAATTTGGACGCATGCTCGTTCTGGACGGTATGGTCATGACTACGATCAAGGATGAATTCGTCTATCATGAGATGGTCGCTCACCCCGCGCTGAACACGCATCCAAGCCCGAAGAAGGTGCTGGTCGTTGGCGGCGGAGACGGCGGTGTCATTCGGGAAGTAATCAAGCACCCGGGTGTAGAGAAGGCAGTTCTCGTTGAGATCGACGGCAAAGTCATCGAATATTCGAAGCAATACCTGCCTGAAATTGCCGGCAAGCTCGATGATCCGAAGGTAGAGGTGCTGGTGAACGACGGCTACATGCACATTCTTGAACACAAGAACGAATATGATGTGATCATGGTGGATTCCACCGAGCCTGTTGGGCCGGCGGCACCGCTGTTTGAGCGCGGCTTCTACCAGGGCATCTATGAAGCGCTGAAGGAAGACGGCATTTTCGTTGCACAGACCGACAACCCTTGGTTCAAAGCTGATCTGATCCAGAAGGTCAGCAAGGACGTGAAGGAGATCTTCCCGATCGTTCGTGTGTACGGCGCGAACATCCCTACGTACCCAAGCGGGCTGTGGACATTTACGATGGGCAGCAAAACGTATGATCCACTTGAGGTGGACGAGTCCTCCATTCCGGAGATGGATACGAAATATTACTCGCCTCGCCTGCATAAAGCGGCGTTTGTGCTTCCTAAATTCGTGGAAGACCTCGTGAAGTAATCCCTAGTCACGGGTGCCACGCCTTATGTGGCGCGAACGCGGACAGGCCCTGCCAACCGGCAGGGCCTGTTTTTGTTGATATTTGCACCAATTCCATCTAATGCGTTTACATTAGCTCCCCGCTTTGCTGAGGATAAGGTCGCGGTTATCCCACAACAGCTTGCGCAGGTTCGATTTGGACCCTTCGATCATAAAATGAGGGATGCCGTTCGATTTGGCGATCTCCACACCGGACCATATCGCTTCATGGGAAGTGGCGGTGTACAGCTTGAATAAGGCATGGCATTTTCGCAGCTCCGCAAACATCCGCTCGGGATGTTCCCCGTTCTCATGCACGAATTCAGCCCCGGTCTCCCTGACCACCGATTCGAACCATTTGGCTTGTCCGCCGATAACGGCCACTTTGCACCCTTCCAGAAATGGGTCGACCGCCTTGCTCGCTTTCTTTCTTTTGTCCGGGGTGCTCCGTTTTCTTAAAGCTGCTTCTTCGCGCCCGTTCTTAAGCTCCGCTTGGTCGCTGAACAATTTCGATAGCCTGGCATACTCCCCGTCTGCCGCAACATTGAATACACAGGGGTCCCCGTCGAACGGCCGCTGGATCTCAATGTCCCTCTCATGCAGCGGAAACCGGTTGTCTGGATTATGAATATCGACACAATAATACGTGTGCCGCTCCCCGAGCTCTACATACCCCAAATACTGCTCCATCGGTGCGAACGCATCGTCTCCCTGGAACAGGATGGTGATATGCTGATAAGTCGAGCCGTCCGGCCTGCGCTGTAGCTCGCACTCCACTTCCGCTTCATGCTCCAGGCCGATCGCGTTGACGACGGACTCCGTTACCCGGAAGAATCCGCCATCCTCAAGCTGAACATATCCGCCATGATCCTTGCGATAGAAAGTGCCGGATCGTTTCGGCTTCTCGTCGGAGGAGGGAGACGGAGACTCCTCGTGAATAGGAGCGAGGGGCCCTAGATCGAGGCTGATGGCTGCCTCATCCGTGAATTTGTCCTCCACAGCAGGGCGGCTGCTGTGATTCGTGGGGTTGGGCTTGTCCGGCTGTGCTTCCGGTGCTTCCGGAGGATCGAACAGCGTTTCGATCCGACCTGCCAGATCGAGCATGTAAGCCATGTCCTGGCGTTTTTCGGCCTGCTCCTGCCGCGGCCATACGCGCTGCCGCAGCATGTTCATCAGGGACAGGGCCTCATCATAGAGATGCGCAATCAATTGGTCCGCACTGGCTGAGGGGCTTCTGGCCAAGTCGATCTGTTGCTTCAGTGCCGCTTTCTCTCTCACGAAGGCGGCCGCCGTTCGAATCTCGCGCTCCTCCAGGTCCTGAATGGCAGCCTGCAGCTTATTCACTTCCGCATTCAGCTGGCCCTGTTCATATTCAAGCTGCGCGATTCGCTTGCGCTCATGCTCGATCCGTTGCAGCAGTTCCAGCCGCTGCTGCTCCAGCTCCTGATTGGCACGCTGCAGCTGATCTTGAGCATCCGCCATCCGCTGCAGCTTGGCTTCCGTCAATCTTGCAGTTTTGTTCAGTCCGTCGATGACCTGCTCGGCCTTGATGCGGCGTTCACGCTCCTGCGCGAGCAATTGCCGCTCTTTGGCATCGGCTGCAGGCTGCCGCTCCTGCCGGTCCGGCTCCGAGGGAGCGCGGGAGGCCGCGGTCACTGCTGGCGGCGGCAGTGTCTGCTCCAGTTCCGAGAGCCGCTCGGCGATTCGGTCGGAAGGCTTCGGGTAAAGACGCAGCGCCCACAAGTAATGCCAGGCGCCGTACTGCTCCCTTTTATCATGTTCCATGGCGAGAAATTCCTCATCCGATTTGTGCAGGTCATCTTCATAGATTGGGATAATGTGCAGCATGATACTTTGAAGTATGTGCAGCTTCTCATTGGGCTTATGGAGTCTCATGCGAACGAGCTGGAGGAATCCATCAACGGGAAAAGGCCGGTTCACGGGGGCTTTCAACTTGATGTTGAGCAGGGATTGAAATCGGCGCTTCTGCGCTTCGGTCATTTCATGAACGAGATTTGTAAAATCCTTCATCGAGAATGGGGCAGCCCAAAGTTTGGCGATGCTATTTTTGAAATTTTTCAGCTCCGAGGCACTAAGGCCTCCGGACGCTTCCTGAAGCCACTCTTCCTTCATGAATTCCCTCCTTTGGCTACGAAAAACACCTCATCTATAGACATATGTCTATACCGAGGTGCTCCCCTGTATCGTTATATGGATTATACAATTGCCTTAGGATACTCACAAGTAGTAAATGGCTTCATTTTAAGAAGGACAGACGACCTATTTATGGATTATCCGAGAACGATCAGCATGCCTGTAGTCAAGCCGACGACACATCCGGCAAGGCAGTCGGAGGGGTAGTGAAAGCCCAGATAAATTCGCGAGAGGCTGACCGTGCTGGCGATCAGAATGAGCAGCAGCGACAACCACATCGATATGAACAGGAAGGGCGTAATAATGGAAAAGATCGCGGTAGAGTGTCCCGACGGGAACGAAGGGTCCTTGAGCGGGTTCTTTCCCACATGCACTTCTTCCAGGGCCAGATATGGCCTGATCCGCTGCAATCTTCTTTTTAGAATCGCCGTAATCAGGAAACTGATGGACAGCGCTGCAAAGCTCTGCCACCCCATGAAGGACCATGGCTCGGACGTCAGCACCGCGACGGACAGCGTGATTACAATCGTAAATACCGCTCCGCCGAGATGGGTAAAGCCTCTGAACAGCAGATCTGCTGCCCTGTTTCGGAGTTTACGGTTGAACCAGCGGAAGACGCGACGATCATACTGCTGAAGCCAATGCAAGGAACGGGTCATCATGGTGGTCATCACCTCAATCTTTCGGATTACTCATATTTAACACATATTGCGGCTGCAAACACAGCTTTTGATATGGTTCTGGTTTTAATCACCTGTCCAGTATACATGAGAATTGTTAAACGAGGGTCTGAAATTTGAAAAAAAAGCGTTCAAGTTTCCAGGATATGTAAGGTCATCCAGATTCGGGTGATACCCGGACCGACAGTCCCGTTCTAACGCGGCGTGACAAGTGTTTCGTCCGTACGGCGGCGCTTCATTGTCTATGGGCGGACGCTCCGCAGGCCGCCTTGTTATTGTGCTGAAATGCAGAGGAATCCATGCATGAGGTGAGGGGACGGTTCAACTTTGGCCGAGTGCTGAATATATATTATGGACAACGTGAACCGAGGAACCGAGGAACCGAACTGTCCTCAATACGGAAAGCGGAAAGGGGAGCAAAGCCCAATGGAGTGCCCACTGTGCCGTTCATCCGAACATGTCACGCTATATTACGCATATAGCCGGTTCGACCTGTTTGAATGCGACGATTGCAAGCTGCTGTTTCAGCGTCATGCCGAAACGACGGATGTAGCCCGAATCATAGAGGAAGTTTACGACGATCGCTGGGTTGCCATGCGCGATAAGTACGCGCATCTAACGTTCCAAGACCATGCGCTGTTCAACACGCTGCAGCTGGAAATGTTCAGGCCGGGAAAGGGAAGGCTGCTGGAGATTGGCTCAGGAACAGGGGAATTCTTGTTTACCGCCCAGAGTGCGGGCTGGGACGTTACCGGAGTGGAGGCGTCCGCATCGTCATGTAAATACGCCAAGCAGAAGTACGACCTGGAATTGCACAATGCTCTGTGGAGCCCGGAGCTTGCCGAGGAGTGGGAGCCGTTCGATGCGGTTGTATTCTGGCATGTGCTGGAGCATATGGCCAGGCCGGTCGAGTTTTTGTGCGGAGTGGCCGGGAAGCTGCAGGACAACGGGCTGCTGCTGTTCAGTGTGCCGAATCTTCAATCGTTCACCAATGCGATCTACGGCAAACAATCTCCGCTGCTGACCGAGAAGGATCACCTTTACCATTACTCCGCTCGCAGCCTGATGAAGCTGCTGGCACAGACTCCGTTTCAGCCTGTGAGCCTGTTCACCCGCCAAGTGCCGAATCACCTGGAGCAGCTGCTCGGCTCCTCTACGGCAGAGACGGCATACTCTATGGCGGACAAAATGGCGATTCTGACTCAATTGCAAGGCAAAGCTATGGGTCATGAAATTTGCTGCATAGCCCGGAAAAGGCCGGATAGCGCGCCACCGACCAGCGAAGCTGCAACCAAAACAGAGGGAGAACCCTTATAAGGGTTCTCCCTCTGTTTGTTTGAAAGCACCAGGGCAGGCTCTAAGTTGTTTAATCCAGGGAGATCTGGAAGACCGATCCCGGATCCCCTGCAAATACGACCGTTCCGTTCTCGGGCAGCGTCACCGAAGCCTCGCCGCTGATAACGGTGAAGTTCAAGCACACCCCGTTCTCATCGTACACGGCAAAACCTCCGTTCTCCGGCAGCTCCACCGTCATCGTCCGGGCAGCGGCCTGCTCGGGCACGGTAAACCATCTTGCATGTCCTTCGGGATGGATCGTCAGTCTGGACTTCTTGCCATGGTAGAGCGGCTTGATATCATCCTCGCTCATATACAAGGAGCCAGCTGCCTCTGCATACTCCACTCCTTGCTGGGTGAAGAAGCTGATATCGGATGTATCCCGACTGCCCGTTCCGGGAACTTGATGCTGGCTAACGGCCAGATCAGGTCCGACAATTTTGCGGTCGGCGATATAGGCCGGCATATCACCTACCCGGCTGATCGTAAGCACCGGCTTCATGATCATGTACGCAATCGAGGTGTACTTCTCGTTTAAGAGATAGTAGCTTTTCCCTTCACGCTTCTTCCAGGCTGCTTCAGACCTGCCAGGGAGTGTTTCCTTCTCTACCTTCTCGGCCTGATACTGATTGAGTGCTATCTGCCCCAGTTCCGGCAAGGTGGCATATTGTTTTACCCACATATAAGTGCGGTCATTGCTCTCGGTCACAAAACGGACCTTCGTGCTGCCTTCCTCGCTCACAAAGTCCCCGTCGCCAGTGTAAACAAACGTCTGCGCAGGCTCTTCCGGACTCATCGGTACGGTGAGGAACAGCTTTCCGTCACGGATATCGGCATGCATCTGTACGTTGGTCGCCACGTAATAACCGGCGTATTCCTTCATCTCTTCCGGCATGTCAGCTGCAACCGGCACGCCAAAGGACTTGGCCGGCTTGAACTCGTCAATAACGCCCTTCTCCTTCAACGCCTGCAGCAGCAGTTCGCTTGCCAGCAGCTGATTAAAGGAGCTGGAGCCGCCGGAGGAAAGGACGCTGGCTGCCATGTTGTGCTCTGGAAGCACGACCAGCGAAGCGTGATACAGAATGGTGTCTCCGCCTTTAGTGAGCGCCTTGATTCCGTAGTCGTTGAACGGGTACAATCGAACGCTGTCCCATCCGAGCCCGAAATCAATCGAGTTGTCCGCATCTTCCGGCCAGATGCCGTTCTTGTATTCTTCCTGCTCCATCGCCTGGATAGCCTGCGGAGATAGAATGCCCTCGGTCTCACCTGTAAAAATAGTCGCGAACCGGGCGAGATCCTCGGCAGTTGAGTAAATGCCGCCGGTTCCAATCACGTTGACCGTTTCATTCGGAAGCTGTCCTTGATAAGTCGGGTAGTAGAGTCCCGCCAATTGGTCAGGGTCCAGTGCATCCTGAGATGTCTTGGTGTTGTTCATGTTGAGCGGGCCGGTAAAATGCTGATGAATAAATGCGGTATAATCCGTTCCGCTTACCCGTTCCACCAAAATCTCAGCAAGTGTAAAGCTGTCGTTGGAGTACACGGAGAACGCACCTGGGTCGGCTTTCAGGGTCTGATTCGCCAGATGCTGAAGCAGTGACTCTTTAGCATAAGGGTCTGAATCCGCGAACAGGAACGCGTTGATCAGCGTCGAACCGTGCAGGCCGGACGAATGATTCAGCAGCATGCGCGGCGTGATGAGCTTATAGCGTTCGTCTTTCATTTTAAAATCCGGTATGTACTCCACCAGCGGAGTATCCAGGTCGATCCTTCCTTGATCTGCCAATTTCAAAACCGCAGCGGTTGTAAATACTTTGCTTGTTGAACCTATGCCATACATCGTTTCATTGGTGAGCGGGATTTCCCCGGCCATATCGTTCATGCCGGACTGCCCTGACAACAAGATCTCACCCTGATCGATAAGTGCGTACTGCACGCTGATCGTCCCGTACGCCTGTGTCAGCAGGGACGCCTTCTCGGCGGCAATCGTCTCCAGGTTCTGTCCCGATTTCGCTTCATTAGACGGGTCAGTACCGGATGCCATGGCCGCTGTCGGCAGGAGCAGCATGACCGCAAGGATCACGATCAGTATCCGTGATAAACTTTTCTTCAATGAAAGACCTCCTTATAATGGGTGTATACATGTAGTACGTCCCGCAGGCTGGATCGGTTCAAAGAATTCCATAATTTCTCTCACTAATTTCTCTGGACAGACTGTGGACATGCCTGCAGAAGTGGAGGAGAGGACACGGGACATCCTTGGACATAGGCTCACCCTTTAAAATTTTATATAATGGATTCAGAATGGAATCCCAAGGAGGAGAAGCATGAAATTTCGCGTTTCCGCTGTGCAGTATCATCTGCATACCATACAATCATTTGATGATTTCGCTAGACAATCCGAGCATTATATCCGGGCCGCCGAGGAATTCGAGGCCGATTTCGTGCTCTTTCCGGAGTTTTTCACGACGCAGCTGATGTCGATCGGGGATGCGCAGGGCCATGCTTTGACGATCAATGATCTGCCTGATTTTACAGATCAGTACCGTGAGCTGTTCCAGGGCTTCGCCAAGCGTTACGGCATGCACATTATCGGAGGGACGCATGTCATTCGCCGGGAAGGCAAGCTGTACAATGTGGCGCATCTGTTCTACCCGGACGGACGCATCGCCGAGCAGGCCAAGATTCATATTACGCCTTCAGAGATTACCGGCTGGAATATGGGCGCTGGTGAAGGGCTGGAGGTTTTTGAAACGGAAAAAGGAACGATCGCCATGCTCACCTGCTACGACATTGAGTTTCCGGAGATTGTCCGGATGGCGAAGGCCAAAGGCGCAGACGTCATCTTCTGCCCGTCCTGCACGGATGACCGGCACGGTTTCCACCGCGTCCGCTATACGAGCCATGCCCGGGCAATCGAGAACCAGGTGTATGTGGTGTTGACCGGCACGGTCGGCGCGCTGCCAACGGTGGATCTGATGCGGGCCAATTTCGGTCAGGCAGCGATCATTACCCCGAACGACATCCCGTTTCCGCCGAAAGGGCTGCTTGCCGAAGGAGAACTGAACAACGATATGATCATTACGGCCGACCTGGACCTCGATCTGCTCTATCAGGTGCGCGAGAAGGGCTCCGTAACGACGTGGCGTGACCGGCGCACCGACCTGTACCCGGATTGGAAGTAGGGCACGGACGGCATGGTACATCAGAAGCCAACCTTCTATATAAACAACGAAATGAATAAGCAAAGAAAGGATGCGTGATATGACCCAGTATAATCAGCAGCTTTACGTATTTGAGGACGCCCGGCCAGTTCCGGCGGTCATTCGAAGTTATACAGAAGCTGATTTCGACGAACTGATCGTGATCCAATCCGAGACCTTTCCGCCTCCGTATCCGCCGGAGCAGTGGTGGAACAAGGAGCAGCTTCACGAGCATGTGAGCCGCTTCCCGGAGGGGGCGCTGTGCATTGAGGTGGATGGGGTGCTCGCAGGATCGGTGACCTCGTTGATCGTCGATTTTGATCCCGCGAAGCCGGCGCATTCCTGGGCGGACACAACCGATCATGGCTATATTCGGACACACAAGCCGGATGGCAACACGCTGTATGTAGCGGATATTTGCGTTCGCCCGCGCTTTCGCAAGCTCGGTCTGGGCAAGTGGCTGCTTCAGTCGCTGTATCATGTCACTGTTGAGAAGAAGCTGGACCGCCTGCTCGGCGGCGGGCGAATGCCAGGCTATCACCGATATGCCGGGCAGATGTCGGCGGAAGCGTATCTGGATGCGGTCGTTCGGGGCGAGATCAAGGACCCGGTGATCACGTTTCTGCTGCGCTGCGGACGTACGCCGCTTGGCGTAGCCGAGAATTATCTGGAGGACGAGGAATCCTGCAATTACGGGGCGCTGATGGAATGGAGAAACCCTTTTAAATCATGAAGCTGTTAAGGAGGCCGTTACGAACATGGAATATATCCGTATTACAAGCATTGAAGACCCGCTATTTCGCAAAATGCACAACCTGATGCAGGAGGTGTTTCCGCCGGAGGAAGTGCTGGAGTTCAGTCTGTGGAAGGAGCCGCTGGAGGACCCGGGCATCCGTGTCTTTGTCGCTGTTCATGAGGGTGAGGTTGTCGGCACAACCGAGTACCGCTATTACGAGGATTGGAACGTGGCGATGACGGACTTTACAATCGTCGGCCGTGAAGGGCTGGGTATCGGCCGTTTTCTGGCCCAGCAGCGGCTCAAGGATCTGAACCGTCTGGCCGCGGAGAACGGCAAGGAGCTGTTTGGCATGTTCGCTGAAATCTATGATCCATATCGTGTTCAGGACTATGAGTTCGGCGGCGTGAAGCCGATGGATCCGTTCGTTCGCCGGGAGGTGCTGTCCCATCTCGGGTATAAGCGTACGGACATCGATTATGTCCATCCATCCTGGAACAATGACGGTGAAGCCGTTACCGGCCTCGATCTGTGCTTCATGCCAAGCAATGATGAGCTGCAGGAGCTGCCGGCAGAGCTGATCGTCCATTTCCTGAAGCGTTATTATGCTGTCCTGCCGGAGAAGCCGCAGGCCTGGACAGAGATGGTAGCGAAGCTGGAGCAGCGTGATAAGGTAGCTCTGCTGCCGCTGTAAGCAATAGGGGCAAGGGAGGGGATCGGGCCCGCGCCTTCGAGCGGTGCAGCTCCCTTTGTATACACAGGTTCGTGCACCCTCCTAGAGCTTGTTCCCATGCGGGTATCCGTGACGTATAGCGGATGCCCGCTTCCTTATATATACATACAGAGCCACGGCCTGGTATTTGCAGCTTCGTCACACCATCGCTTGAGCGTGTATACGCCTTGATCCGGACAGGCATAAGATGCCGGTTTCGTGGCGATTCTACATAAGA
Source organism: Paenibacillus sp. FSL M8-0334 (assembly GCF_038000405.1). Taxonomy (NCBI): domain Bacteria; kingdom Bacillati; phylum Bacillota; class Bacilli; order Caryophanales; family Paenibacillaceae; genus Paenibacillus; species Paenibacillus sp. FSL M8-0334. The sequence continues at coordinate 2,213,968 of NZ_JBBOCH010000001.1, read as the reverse complement.
ATAGAAGATTTCCTTGCACCTGGTTACCGGATTCGGTAGATTATGCTGCGTGTAAACATCGGTTTAGCCTTGCTGAGAGCCGCTGATTCCCGAATATTTGAAAATGTAGCCTGCTTGCAAGTTTCAATGGTTTATGAAATCATGAAAATATACTATGATAGAATACGTTACTTTAATCAGCCGCCGGAAAGGCCATAAGCGTATTGCCGGATTACGGCAATGCGGCATGAACAGGATGGGCTGAGCCAAAGATAGAGGAGCGGTACGATGTCAGTTCGAAAACAAGCGGCCATCCGGCTTCAAAGCCTCCATGAGGGCGAGAAGACGGTGCATGAGCTGGAGGCAGAGGTGTTCGCCAGGGGCAAAGCCCTGTACGTGCGCTACATCGAGCCGAAGCTTGGCCCTCATCAGGGAGAGACCCGGACGATGCTGAAGCTGAGCGAGGACGAGGTGAAGATCATCCGCCACGGCGAGGTGGAGTCAGAACAGTCCTTTATGCTGGGGCAGCGCTTGCCGGGGTTTTACCGTTCTCCGTTTACATCATTTCAATTATCTACCCATACCCAGCGAATGGAGCTGGTTGTTGACGGCATGTCCGGACGCGCGGCATGGGAGTATGACTTATATGTGTTCGAAGATTATTCAGGACATTTTTCCATTAGTTTGAGCATTCAGGAGGATCAAGAATCATGACATTGAATCCATTAGATCACATTAACAGCCTGGTGGCCGAAGCGGTGGGCGACGCTGCGGTAGCGGCAGGGCTCGTATCCCGGGAGGAGCTGCCTCAAGTTCTGCTTGAAGTGCCCAAGGATAAGGCGCACGGAGACCTGGCCACGAACCTGGCGATGCAGCTGACGCGCATTGCGAAGAAGAACCCTCGGCAGATCGCCGAGGCGATTGTGGAGCATCTCGACAAGGAGAAGGCGTCGATCGAGAAGGCGGACATCGCCGGACCGGGCTTTATCAACTTTACGCTGGACAAGAGCTATCTGTACCCGGTTGTCGAGCTCGTGCAGCAGCAGGGGGCAGACTATGGCCGTGTCGATCTCGGCAAAGGCCAGCGAGTTCAGGTCGAGTTTGTCAGCGCGAATCCGACCGGAAGCCTGCATCTGGGGCATGCTCGGGGCGCGGCGGTAGGGGATGCACTGTGCAATTTGCTCGATTATGCCGGCTATGAAGTGACGCGCGAATATTACATTAATGATGCGGGCAACCAGGTGATGAACCTGTGCAAGTCCATCGAAGCCCGGTACTTGCAGGAGCTGGGGCAGGATGCTGAAATGCCGGAGGACGGCTATCACGGCGAGGATATTGTCGGCTTTGCCAAGGAACTGGTCGCTGAGAAGGGCGACGCCCTTCTGTCGATGGACCCGGCGGAGCGGACCGCATTCCTGCGCGAATATGGCCTCGGGAAAGAGCTGGACAAGATCAAGCGCGATTTGAATCGTTTCCGGGTGCATTTTGACGAATGGTTCAGTGAGACGTCCCTGTATGAGGATGGTCTGGTTGAGAAAGCATTGAACGAACTGAAGAACAAAGGGGAAGCCTACGAGCAGGACGGAGCTACCTGGCTGCGGACGACCGACTATGGCGATGACAAGGACCGGGTGCTTGTGAAGAACGACGGCACCTATACTTACCTGACGCCTGATATTGCTTATCATCGCAACAAGTACGAAAGAGGCTTCGACCGCATGATCAACATCTGGGGCGCCGATCACCATGGCTACATTCCGCGGATGAAGGCGGCTATGGAAGCGCTCGGTTTTGACCCTGGGAAGCTGACGGTGCTGATCGCCCAGATGGTCAGCCTGTTCCAGAACGGGGAAAAGGTAAAGATGTCCAAGCGGACAGGCAAAGCGGTTACGATGGAGGATCTGATGGATGAAGTGGGTGTGGATGCGATCCGCTATTTCTTCACGATGCGCAGTATGGATTCTCATCTGGACTTCGATATGGATCTGGCGGTTTCGACATCGAACGAGAACCCGGTCTTCTATGTTCAATATGCCCATGCCCGGATTTGCAGCGTGTTCCGTCAAGCCGAGGAGCAGGGCGTTGAGGTTCAGCCGCTGTCCGAGGTGAATCTGCAAGTGCTGCAATCGGAGCATGAATACGACATTTTACGCAAAATGGGCGAGCTTCCGCAAGAAGTGTCGGTGGCTGCGGACAACTATGCTCCGCATCGTCTGATCCGTTATGTGTACGAGCTGTCCTCGCTGTTCCACAGCTATTACAAAGCGCAGCGTGTCATTACGGAAGATGCGGCGCAAACCCAGGCGCGTCTCGCGCTTTTGAGCGCTGTTCGCACCGTCATTGCCAACGTGCTGCGCCTTGTAGGCGTATCCGCTCCGGAGCGGATGTAGATTTTTGTCGAATAAGAACGCGGGTAGCAGCCGTCTTTCCCTGGAGGAAAGGCGGCTGTTTGTCGTTGGATGCAAGATGGCGTTGCCGCTTTGCCGCTTCGTCGTTTCATCATTTCATCGTTCCGCCATCGTTCCATCGTCATATTCTGAGCACGTTCCACTTGCTGCGGGTTCATTCTGATCCGGGTGCAGAACTACCCTTGCAGCTTCATTCCTTCACGCAGAAATTTCAGGGCGTTCACTTCACCGTCGGAATGGCTGTAGCCTTTGCGCAGCCTGAGCGGCGTGGAGGTTCGGCGCAGGAGCGACTTGATCGCCGTTGTCCGAAGTCCGGGCCTTTGCGCGAGCAGCAATGCGATCGTTCCGCTGATATGGGAGGTGGCCATGGAGGTGCCGCTCATTTCATGGTATCTTCCCTGAAGCCAGGCGGAGACGATTTTGTCCCCAGGCGCATAAATGTCAACAAATTGCCCGCGGTTGCTGAAGGAGGGGATTTTGCGGTTGCGGTCCGTCGCCCCTACGGATATCGTTTGCGGATAACGAGCCGGATAGTCGGCAGTGCGGCGCTTCCCGTCGTTGCCGGACGAGGCGACGATGATGACTCCGGATTGATTGGCCTTGCCGACCACTTCGAGAAGGGCCCGGCTTCGGCTCTGCATGCCGAAGCTCATATTGATAATGTCGACCTGATTGCGGATGCACCAGTCGATGGCAAGCACAATGTCGGACACAAACGCGGACCCGTTATGATCGAAGGCTTTGACGGGGTACACAATCGATCTCGGTGCGACGCCGATCATGCCTCGCGTGCTGTTGGCGGCGGCAATTGTGCCGGATATATGGGTTCCGTGCCCGTTATCGTCATAAGGCGGAATGGCACGGTTGACCAGGTTGATCCCCCGGCCAAGCGAATGCTTCAGATCCGGGTGGGCAAAGTCAACGCCGGTATCAATGACGCCAATCTTGATGCGGTGGCCGGTAGAAACGGACCATGCTTGCGGTGCTTTGATGTGCTTGACTCCCCAAGGAATGCCGGTCAGCGTGGCGATGCTGCCCTGAACCGCATGGATGTGAATGCGGCTGTCCTCTTCCACGGTTAGCTCCTCCCGGAATTCTTTTTCGATGACAGCAGTTCGGGAAGCGGGCGCAATGATCGTTTGGGTGAGAGGGGAGCAGGTGACAGAGGGATACAGGGGACCGTGATCGGCGAGATGTTTCCATTGGCTGATGCATTCCCTGTACAGACTAGGGTCATGAAACGTGAGAAGCCGCCGATGCTCTCCTTGAACGTTTCGCGCGAGAAGTTTCGTCTCCGTAAGCAGTGATTGCATGATCCGGGTGTAGTCCATGCGTGGCAATCTCCCTTCTCAATGAACCGTTGCTTAGGTATTGTATGAACCGACAACCCGGCCCGAATGGGACAACGCCCGATTTCCGGCAAATAGGCCCTGTCTTTCGTGTCAAAGATGCATCACGTACATAAAATAGAACTGTGAGGGCCTGAAGGGTTCTTTCATCTTCCCGTGAGGAGTCGATCCTAGGGGCGGATACAGTCAGAAGGCGGAAAGCTTGGCTTTCCGCCTTTTTCCCGTGGGGAAAAGGAGAAAAACTTGATTTTTATGTGCAAATAGGTTTTACTTAGGTTTGATAATGGATATGCCTGAGGATATATACGTGAAGATTGCGTGAGAGGAAGTGTACGTTAGTGAGTAATCCGCTCAATTTAAAGCTCGACCCGGAGAAGGTTCAGGAAATCCCGATGGTTGACCTGGCTTTTATGGTTTTGAAGGCAGCCAACACGCCGTATTATTACCGTGACCTTATGAATGAGGTAGCCAAGCTTCGCGGCTTTACGGAAGAGGAAATTAACGAGACGATTGCCCAGTTATATACAGAGATCAATATAGACGGACGTTTCGCCTGTGTAGGAACGAACCTGTGGGGATTGAAGCGCTGGTACCCGCTGGAGAAATCCGAGGATCCGATTTCGAACGCCAAGCGTCCGCGGATCATCAATGATGAAGATGATGATGACGATGATTTCACGGAAGAGGAAGATACGTTCAGCAGCGAGGATGCAGACGACAGCTACGATGTGCTGGATGACGAGGATGCGGAGGACGATCTCTTCGATGAAGACGATGCGGACGAAGATGTCGATGATGAGGTGGTCCTCGATGATGAGCTGGACGATGAGGATGCCGAGGAAGAGGACGATCTGCTGGAGGAAGAGCTCGAGGAAGAAGAGCTTGATTAGGATGCAAGTATATGCCCTTCGAAGCACTGGTGAATTTTGAGCCTGTTTCTGTCTCTTGACAATCGGATAAGGCACAGAGTAAACTATTGCTTGGGCTTATGATTGTGAATGAGTTTTTTAATAATAAAAAGTGCCCCGTTAATTTATTTTCGGGTCACTTTTTTTGTTTATATGGGGATTGACGGATGCGGGATGCAACCGGAGAATCCCGGGGAACATAGGCAATAGGTTGAAGGCCAGCTCGCTCGCCATTTTTGGAAGCGGGCCGTGCTTTTTGTTAGGCCCGCTTCTGATGAATCAGGGGAAAACGGGTTACGCTATAACATCATATGTCGCCTGAAGTTATGGAGATTATTTAGGAGGGTTTTATACAGTGACAAAGTATATTTTTGTAACAGGCGGGGTTGTGTCATCCTTAGGAAAGGGCATCACCGCGGCATCGTTGGGCAGATTGCTGAAGAACAGAGGGCTGAAAGTTACGATTCAAAAGTTCGATCCGTACATTAACATAGATCCGGGCACCATGAGTCCATATCAGCACGGTGAAGTATTTGTGACCGATGATGGTGCGGAAACCGACCTGGACCTTGGGCATTACGAGCGGTTTATCGATATTAACCTGTCGAAGAACAGCAACGTTACCACAGGCAAAGTATACTCTTCCGTCATTAGCAAAGAGCGTCGGGGCGAGTACCTGGGCGGTACGGTGCAGGTCATTCCTCACATTACGAACGAGATCAAGGAGCGCGTGTTCCGCGCAGGTCGCGAAGCCGGTTCTGATGTGGTCATTACCGAGATCGGCGGTACGGTGGGCGACATCGAGAGCCTTCCGTTTCTGGAAGCGATCCGCCAGATTAAAAGCGATGTTGGTCGCGAAAATGTCATGTATATTCATGTTACCCTCATTCCGTATATTAAAGCGGCCGGTGAAGTGAAGACAAAGCCGACACAGCACAGTGTGAAGGAGCTTCGCAGCATTGGCATTCAGCCTAACGTCATTGTTTGCCGGACAGAGCATGAGCTGTCCACCGAGATGAAAGCCAAAATTGCACTGTTCTGCGACATTGATCCGAATGCGGTTGTGGAATGCCGCGACGCCTCCTCCTTGTACGAGATTCCGCTTAATCTCCGGGATGAAGGGCTTGACGAGATTGTAGTCAACCATCTGAAGCTGACAACTCCTGCCCCGGATATGAAGGAATGGGAGCAGCTGGTGGAGCGGGTGTCGAAGCTGGAGAAGACGGTGGAGATTGCGATCGTCGGCAAGTACGTTGCGCTCCATGATGCTTATCTGAGTGTGGTAGAATCGTTGTCCCATGCCGGATTTGATGCCAACGCCGAAGTGAAGGTTCGCTGGGTCAATGCGGAAGAAGTGAATGATGGCAATGTGGACGAGCTGCTGCGCGGCGTCGGAGGCATCCTGGTGCCGGGCGGATTTGGCGATCGCGGCATCGAGGGCAAGATCAGCGCCATTCGTTACGCGCGCGAGCGAAACATTCCGTTCTTCGGCATCTGTCTTGGGATGCAGGTGTCGGTTATTGAATTTGCCCGCAACATGGTGGGTCTTGACGGGGCGAACAGCTCGGAGATTAACCCTTCGACCGAGTTCCCGGTAATCGACCTGCTGCCTGAGCAGAAGGATGTTGAGGATCTGGGCGGCACGATGCGACTTGGCTTGTATCCGTGCAAGCTGGTGCCGGGTTCCCTGGCCGAGTCATGCTATCAGGACGAGCTGGTATACGAAAGACATCGCCATCGGTACGAGTTCAACAACGAATACCGTGAAGATATCGAAAAGGCGGGACTTCGCATTTCCGGTACGTCCCCGGACGGTCGTCTGGTCGAGATTGTAGAGCTTCCGGGCCATCCTTGGTTCCTGGCCGTGCAATTCCATCCGGAATTCACATCCCGTCCGAACCGTCCGCAGCCGCTCTTCCGGGAATTTGTGAAGGCGTCGATCGGGCATCAACAACAACTTTAAGTTTCCTAAGTGCAGAAAGCTTCCCGATTCCGGGAAGCTTTCTTTGTATTCCGCTGTCCCTGGCTTGACGTGATGCGGTGGTCAGGCCCCATCGGTGAATACGATGTGCTGATCGGCCGGAGGAACTGCCGGAAATCAAGTCGAATATAGGGATAAATGCAAGCATTTTGCCCTATATCATTTGTTGGCTAAACGTCGTTTTTTTGGATTTTTGAAAAAACATCCACTAAAAACATCTTTTTTTAGGACTTTTTTCAGGCAAAGGAGGATTTCAACATCGGCAGGCGAATACAGATAAGGGTTGCTTTTGGGACAATTGAGACTCCAGGTTTTTATATACTTTGTTCAATTCCAAGTTAGGAGGCAAGGGAAGATGAGCAGGCAAAGAGTGTTGATTGTGGATGATCAGAATGGCATCCGCATCCTTTTGATGGAAGTGTTCAGCAGCGAAGGGTATGAGACGTTTCAAGCGGCGAACGGGAAGATTGCCCTTGAGATTGTAAAGCAGCATTCGCCGGATTTGGTTCTGCTGGATATGAAAATTCCTGGAATGGACGGACTTGAGATTCTGAAGCATATCAAGCAGATGGATCCTGAAATCAAGGTGATCATGATGACCGCCTATGGCGAGCTTGACATGATCAAGGAAGCGACGGAACTAGGCGCTCTGATGCACTTTACCAAGCCGTTTGATATCGATGAAATGAGACAGGCCGTAAATGCCCAGCTGAAAGGGACGACGAGCCATATTGGCTGAATGTTGAATTCTGCACATGTTGCGGAATTCTTTTTTTTGACAACAGTGTGATGTGTGACGCAGTAAATTAGGAAATGCTTGTTTAGTATTTATAACGCGATGTGGTATAATAAGTCCGTATGTTATCACGGCTATTGTCCATAGACAAACAAAGCATCTTTAGGAGGATGAAACCATGCCATTAGTATCCATGACAGAAATGCTGAACAAAGCGCTCGAAGGTAAATACGCGGTGGGTCAGTACAATATTAATAACCTTGAATGGACACATGCCATTCTGGAAGCTGCCGAAGAAGAGAAATCGCCAGTTATCCTTGGCGTGTCCGAAGGCGCAGCGCGTTACATGGGCGGATTCAACACCGTTGTGCATATGGTGAAAGGACTGATGCAGGACCTGAAAGTGACGGTTCCGGTAGCAATCCATCTTGACCATGGCTCCAGTGTTGAGAAGTGTAAGGAAGCGATCGATGCCGGATTTACTTCCGTCATGATCGACGATTCCCACAGCCCGATCGACACGAACATCGAAACGACAAAACAGGTTGTTGAATATGCACACGCTAAAGGCGTCTCCGTTGAGGCTGAAGTGGGCATGGTTGGCGGCCAAGAGGATGACGTTGTAGGCGAAGTGATGTACGCGAAGCTCGACGATTGCGTTCGTATCGTCAACGAGACCGGAATCGACACACTGGCTCCTGCACTGGGCTCCGTACACGGACCTTACAAAGGCGAGCCTAACCTCGGCTTTAAGGAAATGGAAGAAATCCGCAATGCGGTGAAGCTTCCGCTGGTTCTTCATGGCGGAACAGGCATTCCAACACACGACATTCAAAAAGCGATCTCCCTTGGAACCTCCAAAATCAACGTAAACACCGAGAACCAAATTTCGTTCTCCAAAGTGGTTCGCGAAGTGCTGGCTGCGAAGCCTGAAGCTTATGATCCACGTACTTACCTGAAGCCAGGTCGCGAAGCGATCAAACAAACGGTGATCGGCAAAATCCGTGAGTTCGGCTCCAACAACAAAGCGTAAACTGACTTGTTATTCTGCTTAGCTCTGAATGCTGAGGCGTAACGGATGCTTGGTATGGCCTCCAGCGATTCTGCAGCTAGCTTGATCTAGCTGAATATGATGGGATGGAAAGCACACCGCTTAGCCGGTGTTTTTCCATTTCATCACCTTTATGAATTGTGCCATCAGAACCATTTCCGGCTGCGAAGTGATGTAGGGGGACCCTAAAGCTTATGGAAAAATTGATGATCAGCGGTGGACGCCCACTGCATGGCTCCGTCACAATCAGCGGTGCTAAGAACAGTGCAATTGCTTTAATTCCGGCCGCGATTCTCGCGGAATCGGAAGTGACGCTTGATAATTTGCCCCATCTGAGCGATGTGGCGGTATATGCTGAAATTTTGCGGGATCTGGGTGCCCAGGTTTCCTGGGAAGACAGTCAGATGAAGATCGACCCTTCCGATATCAAAGCGATTCCGATGCCTAACGGAGCGGTTAAGAAGCTTCGGGCATCCTATTACTTAATGGGCGCAATGCTCGGAAGATTTAAAGAAGCCGTCATCGGATTGCCGGGCGGATGCAACTTTGAACCTCGTCCGATCGACCAGCACATCAAAGGGTTTGAAGCGCTTGGAGCTACCGTAACGAATGAGCATGGCTCCATTCATCTGCATGCCAAAGAGCTGCGGGGCGCAAAAATATATCTTGATGTCAGCAGCGTCGGCGCGACGATTAATATTATGCTGGCGGCCGCCAAGGCCAAAGGCTCTACAATTATCGAAAACGCGGCTAAAGAGCCTGAAATCATAGATGTTGCTACATTGCTCAACTCCATGGGAGCCGTCATCAAAGGGGCGGGTACGGAAACGATCCGTATCGAAGGTGTCTCCGAGATGCATGGCTGCCGTCATTCTATTATTCCTGATCGAATTCAGGCGGGAACTTATATGATCGCTGCTGCGGCCACCCGCGGTGATGTGGTCATCGACAACGTGATCCCCAAACATCTGGAGGCGTTGACGGCTAAGCTGATCGAGATGGGTGTCGGTATCGAAGAGCTGGATGAGAGCATCCGGGTCACCGGGAAGGAACGCTACGAGCATGTAGATGTCAAGGCGCTGATCTATCCTGGCTTTGCTACCGATCTGCAATCTCCGATGACCAGTTTGCTGACCCAGGCCGAAGGGGTTAGTGTGCTCAGCGATTTTGTATATAGCAACCGATTCAAGCATGTGCCGGAGCTGGTGCGCATGGGCGCGAAAATCCGTGTAGAGGGGCGCTCAGCCATTATTGAAGGCGGACCGCTGAATGCGGCCAAAGTGAAGGCCACCGATCTTCGCGCTGGGGCTGCGCTTGTGATTGCAGCATTAACGGTGCCTGAGGGTGTGACCGAAGTGACCGGTGTGGAATACATTGATCGAGGCTACGACAACCTCGTGTCCAATCTTCGTGCGCTTGGTGCCGAAGTATGGCGTGAATCGGAATAACGAGGCGCGGTTTGCTTCGTTATGGGGGTACAGGCCTGTCATATTTTAGGTATCCATATCAAGGTTTTTATTGTAAAATTGAGGGAAATATGAGAATCTTACTGCATATCTCCCTCTAATTTGGGCAATCCTATCCTAGTAACTCATCCATAGAATGATAGAGACCATAGCAAACTGGTTAAATTAATGTACAGAATGATTAAAATTGAATAGGTGGTTATTAAATGGATTTACAAATATCCGATTTGGAAGGCATGAAGCTGACGGATCTGTATAAGCTGGCCAAGAAGTATCAGATCCCCTATTACGGTCAGCTGAAGAAGAAGGAACTGATTTTTGCGATCCTTCGCGCACAGGCTGAGCAAAGCGGTCTGATGTTTATGGAGGGTGTCCTTGAAATTTTACCTGAAGGCTACGGCTTCTTAAGACCCATTAATTATCTTCCCAGCACAGAGGACATTTATATCTCTGCATCCCAGATTCGCAAATTCGATCTGAGGACCGGGGATCTGGTATCCGGCAAATGTCGGGCGCCGAAGGAAAATGAACGTTATTTTGGCCTCCTGCAGGTCAATGCGGTGAACGGAGAAAATCCAACTGTTGCGGCTGAACGGCTGCACTTTCCAGCTCTGACTCCTCTTTATCCACAAGAAAAGCTCGTTCTCGAAACATCCCCTAATCAATTGTCTACCCGGATCATGGATTTACTGGCTCCTGTAGGTTTGGGACAACGCGGTTTGATTGTGGCTCCGCCAAAAGCGGGAAAGACGCTCCTTCTGAAAGAAATCGCCAACAGTATTTCAACCAACTACCCTGATATCGAGCTGTTCGTGCTGCTGATTGACGAGCGTCCGGAAGAAGTGACGGATATGCAGCGTTCTGTTAAAGGCGAGGTGGTTGCATCAACCTTTGACGAGCTGCCGGAGAACCATATCAAGGTGGCTGAGCTGGTGCTGGAGCGTGCGCTTCGTCTGGTCGAGCACAAGAAGGATGTTGTGATTTTGCTGGACAGCATTACCCGTCTGGCCCGGGCGTACAACCTGGTGATCCCGCCATCTGGCCGCACGCTGAGCGGGGGGATTGATCCGGCTGCGTTCCACCGTCCGAAACGGTTTTTCGGATCGGCACGGAATGTGGAGGAGGGCGGAAGCCTGACGATTCTGGCGACGGCGCTGGTAGAGACCGGGTCACGTATGGATGACATCATCTACGAGGAATTTAAAGGAACGGGCAATATGGAGCTTCATCTGGATCGCCGGTTTGCCGAGCGGCGCATTTTCCCTGCGATCGACATCCGTCGTTCCGGCACGCGCCGTGAAGAGGTGCTGCTGAGCAAGGATGAGCTTGACACCATATGGGCCATCCGTAAAAATATGAATGATTCTGCCGATTTTGTAGAAGGCTTCTTGAAGAAAATGCGTGATACGAAGACCAATGCGGAATTTTTGGCATCGTTTGATGCGGCCAGCCATAACGGCGGCTCTGGAACTGGAAGAGAACCGGCTAAACGCACATCCAGACCTTCAGCGGCGACAGCTCCTCAGAGCTAAGGTGCGGAATATCCCGGATAGAATAGGAGATCAGCATGTATTTGGTTTATGCAGATGAACAAGGACAGGTCTACGATCATCGCGAGCTAATTGCTCTTGGTCGCAGTGGAGACATGATTGTCGAGATTTTGGAGGATGAATTAATTCCGTTGCCGGAAGGCGCTACGCTTGTAGGGCTGCCGAACACCCGGGCGATCGGGATGGACCCCGATACCGGAGAGATGCTGCCGCTGGAAGACCATTATACGGCTGTCGGTGCTTTGCTGCCGCAGGGGTATACGCGTCTATGCCTGCCCGGCTACGTGAAAAGTGACAAGGAATATAAGCTGCCGCTATTCGGATATTCCGCCGTGGTGTGGAAGGATGGCGGATTCTATACAACCGCACGTTTGTCGGATGATCCGGAGAAGTGGAACCCGGTCAATTGTGACCTGGGCGAGCTAGAGCTTGGCGTCCAAAGACTGACCGCCAAATATCCGGAGAACCGGCTGTATGAGCATTTATCCAATTGTGCGCTCGGCTATGAGTGCCTTACTGCATCCAATACGTTTTTGAACCGGTGGGAGGGGGCCGTTCCTGTATCCTATTCCTGTAATGCAGGATGCTTCGGATGCATATCCGAGCAGCCGGATGACAGCGGCTTTGTGGCGCCTCAGACCCGGATGAATTTCAAACCCCGAGTGGACGAGCTGGTACAGGTGATGCTGGAGCATCTCAAGACTCCGGAATCGATCATCAGCTTCGGACAAGGGTGCGAGGGAGAACCGTCTACGCAGGCGAAGATTATTATTGAAGCGATGCGCGAGGTTCGCTCCCAAACCGATATGGGTTACATTAATATCAACACCAATGCCGGGTTGACTGATTTTATCCGCGGTATCGTAGATGCTGGTCTTGATCTGATGCGGGTCAGCACGATCAGTGCGCTCGACGATCATTACAATGCCTATTACAAGCCGCGGGGCTATACGCTGGCGAACGTAGAGAAATCGCTTCGCTATGCATCGGATCAAGGGGTGTACACTTCGATCAACTACCTGATCTTTCCGGGTGTAACGGACCGGGAGGAGGAGCTGGAGGCGATGATTGAGTTTGCCCGCCGTACAGGTCTCCGTCTTATTCAGCTGCGCAACCTGAACATTGATCCAGAGAGTTATCTGGAGCTGATTCCGCCGGCACAAGGCGACATACTCGGGATGAAGCAGGCGATTGAGATCATGCAGGCAGAGCTGCCTGATGTGGTCATCGGCTCTTACACTCACGTGCCGCCGGCCGGACAAGCCAGACCGAAGAAAAAGCCGGCAGCGCTTTGAGATAATATGGAAGCGGGACTGCGGCTAACGGATAAGGTTGGGCTATTGCGCTAATAATTTTCCCATGCTATACTCCATTTATGTGTCCATATAACTCTGGGTCCGCATGAGGCTCAGGGCGGAAAGAGGTGAAAGTCTAATGAAACAGGATATTCAACCGAAATATCATGTTACCACGGTTACTTGCGCGTGCGGTAACACGTTCGAGACAGGTTCCGTTAAGCCGGACCTGCGTGTTGAGATTTGCTCGAACTGTCACCCATTCTTCACTGGCAAACAGAAATTCGTGGATGCCGGCGGCCGTGTCGATAGATTTAAAAAGAAATACGGTATCTAATAACAGTCCCCTTTGCATCTGGCGAAGGGGTTTTGTTCTGTCTATGGCTTCGGCTAACAGGCAAGTTATGCCATCGGTTGCATTTTGAGATTCGATGCGATATACTAAAGTTCGCCGTGCTAGACGGGGAGGTAGCGGTGCCCTGTAACTCGCAATCCGCTGTAGCGAGGTTGAATTCCTGTTAGAGGTATTGTCGATGTGAGGCCTGGTCCCTGAACGCAATGTTGACGGTTGGGTCCTCCGCAATGAGCACCTGTGAACCTGGTCAGGTCCGGAAGGAAGCAGCCATAAGCAGGACCGCTTTTGTGCCGGAGGGTGGCCTAGCCCGAGTTGTTGTTCAGGGCTTCCGCTTGGATCGCAATTATCGATAACAGGTGCACGGTATTACATATTTGCACATCAGCATCTTTACCGTTTGGGTAGAGATGCTTTTTTGTTTTCACGTTGGCTGTGACGATGAAATTCCGGAGCAAACCTTTTGCTAAGGCTGGGGTAAGTAGTATAGAATGTAGTATAATATAACCGTCTGCCGACATGTTCTTTTTGACCTTGAGATTGACGAGCGAAGAACTAGCTGTTGTGTCTGCACGGACAATGAAGCCATGAGGGATCGGCGTATTTGCCGGAAGTTGAAAGAGGGTAAAGCACAGTGGAACATATCGCGTTATATCGTGCGTGGCGGCCGCAGTCGTTTCGCGACATGGTGGGCCAACAGCATATAATCCAGACCCTGCAGAATGCGATTCGCGAGCAGCGGGTATCCCACGCCTACCTGTTCAGCGGTCCACGGGGCACCGGCAAGACCAGTGCGGCTAAGATTATGGCCAAAGCCGTGAACTGTGAGGCAGGCCCGGCCGAGGAACCCTGCAATGATTGTGAGGCCTGCCGCCGGATTACAGCTGGAGCTGTAATGGATGTGCAGGAGATCGACGCCGCATCCAACCGTGGTGTGGAGGAAATTCGCGATCTGCGGGAGAAGGTGAAATACGCACCGACCGAGGTGCGCCGCAAAGTTTACATCATAGACGAAGTGCACATGCTGACGACAGAGGCGTTCAATGCGCTCCTGAAGACGCTGGAGGAACCGCCGGCTCACGTCATGTTTATATTGGCTACAACGGAGCCGCACAAGCTCCCGGCCACAATCATATCGCGCTGTCAGCGTTTTGACTTCCGGAGAGTGTCTCTGGATGAGCAGACGGGACGCCTTCAGCGTATCTGCGAAGAAGAAGGAATTCAGGCCGAGCCAGAAGCACTTTCCTACATCGCCCGTCTATCCGACGGCGGCATGCGGGATGCGCTCAGCATTCTCGATCAGATTGCTTCTTATACAGGGGGCTCGGTATCCTACGAGCAGGTTATGAATATGACCGGGGGCATCGCATCGGAGCAGTTCGGGCGTTTGGCTTCCGCTTTGAAGCAGGGAGATGCCGGGGCTGTGCTCCAGATCGTGGAACAGTTCATGCAGGAAGGGAAAAGCGCTGACAAGTGCATGGAGAACCTGCTGTACTATTTCCGTGATCTGCTGATGATCAAAATGGTGCCGAATGCCGACAAACTGACCGACCGCGTACTGAATCCGGCGGAGTTCGAGGAGATGGCGGCCGCTTTTACACAGGCACAGCTGTTTCAGATGATCGATACGCTGAATCGGTACCAAAGCGAGATGAAATATGCTTCCCAGCCTCAGACGCTGTTTGAAGTGGCCCTGCTGAAGCTATCGGGGATTACCCAAGGGTCTGGTGAGAGCGGGGCAGCAGGTCATGCCGCTGCAGGTGCGGATGCCGGAGAAGTCGCCAAACTGAAGCAGCAGGTGGCGCAGCTTGAGAGAAAGCTGGAACGGCTGATCCAGCAAGGGCCAGTGGCGGGAGCGGGTGGTCGTGAAGCGGCCAAACCGGCAAGAACGCCGGCGCCTAAGCTGTCGAGTACTGCCAAAATCCCGCCGAACATCAATCAGTATGTGGCCGCCAGTTCGAGCGAAGCCTTTACTGCCGTTCAGCGCCAATGGGCGCAGATTTTACAAAGTGTGAAAGACGAGAAGGTAACGGTTCACGCCTGGCTGATGGACGGAGAGCCGGTATCGGTATGGGAAGATCAAGTCCTGATCGCTTTCAAGAACAACATCCATCGCGAGACTACCGAAAGACCTGCCAACAAGCAGGTGATTGAGGGTGTGCTGGAGAGGATTCTTGGCAAGCCGCACCGCTTGATCACGATGATGCATCGGGACTGGAGCGATGTGCTGGAGGGCGAGGGAAAGCCTAAGGCCGAGGAGCTGACGCTGGAACATGAAGCTTCCGAGGCCGAAGGAGAGAAACCATGGATTGATGAGGCGATCCAACTATTTGGTGAGGACCTCGTTGTCATAAAAGATTAGCGCATATATGCGCACCCTATAATGAAGGAGAGAAGACGGTATGAATAATATGAACCAAATGATGAAGCAAGTGAAGAAGATGCAGGAGCAAATGCTGAAGGCACAGGAAGAGCTGGCTACGAAAACGGTGGAAGGCACGTCCGGCGGCGGCGTGGTTACAGTAGAGGCGAACGGACACAAGCAAATTCTGTCCATTAACATCAAGCCGGAGGCTGTTGACCCTGATGATGTTGAGATGCTGCAGGATCTTGTTCTGACTGCGGTGAACGATGCGCTGACCAAGGCTGAGGAGCTTGCTAATGCGGATATGGGCAAGTTCACGGGCGGCATGAAAATTCCGGGCTTGTTCTAATTTAACCCCAGAAGGAGAAGTTACATTTGTACTATCCCGAACCGATCGCGAAGCTCATCGACGCCTTTACGCGACTGCCGGGTGTGGGGCCGAAGACGGCTGCCCGCCTGGCTTTTCACGTTCTAAATATGAAAGAAGACGACGTTATTGATTTTGCCAAAGCGCTGGTTAGCGTCAAGCGGAATCTGCAATACTGCTCGGTGTGCTGCAACATTACGGATACGGACCCGTGCCGGATATGTCAAGACAAGACACGGGATGCCTCGGTTATCTGTGTAGTGCAGGACGCGAAGGATCTGGTGGCCATGGAGCGGACCAAGGAATTCGACGGGTATTATCATGTGCTTCATGGTGCGATTTCTCCTATGGAAGGGATTGGACCGGATGAAATCCGTTTGAAGGAGCTGCTGAACCGGCTTAGTGATGAAAGAGTCAAAGAATTGATTTTGGCGACCAATCCGAACATTGAGGGAGAGGCAACCGCGATGTATATCTCCCGGCTGGTGCGTCCTTTTGATATAAAAGTGACCCGTATTGCGCATGGTTTGCCGGTGGGCGGCGACCTGGAGTATGCGGATGAGGTGACATTGTCGAAGGCGCTTGAAGGCCGGAGGGAACTAAACTGACCAGCAGCCGGCTTCATCGTTAGTATTATTGTTAGTCTAACAACATCTAAGCAGCAGAAGGAGCCGGAGGGCTCCTTTTTTTGTTCTAAGTTTGTCCCTTCTTCGATATGAATGAAACAGGCGGTCTTTTTGGCAGGCTTAAGATTCATAGAAGGAGAGGATATGAGATGAAAATGTGGTGGAGGCAGCATCGGAAGGAGAATCAGGAGGAGTACATGACAGCCGATGAGCAGGAGCGTCTGTGGAATGTGTACATGGATGTGAGGAGGTCGCAGGTGGAGTGGGAACGAGCGCATCTCTTGTTCCAGGAGGCCACGGGTCAGGATCAGATTGACTATGCGATCTACATTCTGGAGGCGGCCGAACGAAAATATCAGATGAATCTGAAGCAAGCGAAGCGGCTTAATCTGAACGGGGCAGACATGCATTACTTGAAGGGAAAGCGAGAGGGAAAAGTCAACTAGGCTGGACAGACGAATATTTGCAAACAATTCAACGATGAAGGAGGGGGTCATGGTGAAACTGATGATGCTCGGTGTACTATGCGTTTCGCTGCTTCTGCTCATCTATATTATCTTTAAAAAAAGACTGGGCATGGGATGGGTCACGGTGTTTGGAGCTCATCTGGCGCTGGCTGCGGTCGGGCTGTATGTCGTTAATTTCACGGGGCTTGCGGCTGAGGCCTATATTCCGCTGAATCCGATGACGATCGGCACGGTAATGGTGCTCGGCTTGCCGGGCGTCGCTTTGCTTCTCGGGCTTAAAATAACATTGCTCGGATAGTTGACGGCGGGTTATCATCTGTGATACATTAAGTTTCGCCCGTTTTGTTCGGGTGTGATCGTTCCCCAGCGGTTTAGAAGATAATGGATGAAAAATTAATCAAAAAAACTTCTTGACCGGGAACGAGATAGTGTGATATATTATTAAAGTCGCCGCTGTGAGTTACGGCGAACGAAAACAAAGCATTGATCTTTGAAAACTGAACAACGAGTGAGTATGGATTTTGTTAAAAATCCACTGCAACATGATGTTGTACAAGCCGTACAATAAATGAAGCAGATATAAGAGAATTGAACAAATTCTCGTCAGTTTTGAAATGAGCTACAAACTCATTGGTTGGATGATTTCTTGGAGCAATCCAGAAGTGTTCAATCTTTATTGGAGAGTTTGATCCTGGCTCAGGACGAACGCTGGCGGCGTGCCTAATACATGCAAGTCGAGCGGAATCGATGGAGTGCTTGCACTCCTGAGATTTAGCGGCGGACGGGTGAGTAACACGTAGGCAACCTGCCCTCAAGACTGGGATAACTACCGGAAACGGTAGCTAATACCAGATAGGATATTTGGCTGCATGGCCGGATATGGAAAGGCGGAGCAATCTGTCACTTGAGGATGGGCCTGCGGCGCATTAGCTAGTTGGTGGGGTAATGGCCTACCAAGGCGACGATGCGTAGCCGACCTGAGAGGGTGAACGGCCACACTGGGACTGAGACACGGCCCAGACTCCTACGGGAGGCAGCAGTAGGGAATCTTCCGCAATGGACGAAAGTCTGACGGAGCAACGCCGCGTGAGTGATGAAGGTTTTCGGATCGTAAAGCTCTGTTGCCAGGGAAGAACGCCAGAGAGAGTAACTGCTCTTTGGGTGACGGTACCTGAGAAGAAAGCCCCGGCTAACTACGTGCCAGCAGCCGCGGTAATACGTAGGGGGCAAGCGTTGTCCGGAATTATTGGGCGTAAAGCGCGCGCAGGCGGTTCTTTAAGTCTGGTGTTTAAACCCGGAGCTTAACTTCGGGACGCACTGGAAACTGGGGAACTTGAGTGCAGAAGAGGAGAGTGGAATTCCACGTGTAGCGGTGAAATGCGTAGATATGTGGAGGAACACCAGTGGCGAAGGCGACTCTCTGGGCTGTAACTGACGCTGAGGCGCGAAAGCGTGGGGAGCAAACAGGATTAGATACCCTGGTAGTCCACGCCGTAAACGATGAATGCTAGGTGTTAGGGGTTTCGATACCCTTGGTGCCGAAGTTAACACATTAAGCATTCCGCCTGGGGAGTACGGTCGCAAGACTGAAACTCAAAGGAATTGACGGGGACCCGCACAAGCAGTGGAGTATGTGGTTTAATTCGAAGCAACGCGAAGAACCTTACCAGGTCTTGACATCCCTTTGACCCCTCTAGAGATAGAGGTTTCCTTCGGGACAGAGGAGACAGGTGGTGCATGGTTGTCGTCAGCTCGTGTCGTGAGATGTTGGGTTAAGTCCCGCAACGAGCGCAACCCTTGATCTTAGTTGCCAGCACGTAATGGTGGGCACTCTAAGGTGACTGCCGGTGACAAACCGGAGGAAGGTGGGGATGACGTCAAATCATCATGCCCCTTATGACCTGGGCTACACACGTACTACAATGGCTGGTACAACGGGAAGCGAAGCCGCGAGGTGGAGCCAATCCTAAAAAGCCAGTCTCAGTTCGGATTGCAGGCTGCAACTCGCCTGCATGAAGTCGGAATTGCTAGTAATCGCGGATCAGCATGCCGCGGTGAATACGTTCCCGGGTCTTGTACACACCGCCCGTCACACCACGAGAGTTTACAACACCCGAAGTCGGTGGGGTAACCGCAAGGAGCCAGCCGCCGAAGGTGGGGTAGATGATTGGGGTGAAGTCGTAACAAGGTAGCCGTATCGGAAGGTGCGGCTGGATCACCTCCTTTCTATGGAGAATCGCTCTCTGCAACGAGAGCATTCAAATAGGCTGACTGTAAAGTCGCCGATCCCTTTGCGAAAGCAAAGGAACCGAATCAGGTTTAGGCCTGTTACTCACTCGTTGGTCAGTTTTGAGAGGTCAATCCTTTCATACATATATACGTTTGGTGATGATGGCGGAAGGGTTCCACGCGTACCCATACCGAACACGACCGTTAAGCCTTCCAGCGCCGATGGTACTTGGACCGAAGGGTCCCGGGAGAGTAGGACGTCGCCAAGCGTATGATATGGGCCCTTAGCTCAGCTGGTTAGAGCGCACCCCTGATAAGGGTGAGGTCGGTGGTTCGAGTCCACTAGGGCCCACCATTCAACTTCATATTTAGTGATGAGGTTCCTTTTTGGGGCTATAGCTCAGCTGGGAGAGCGCCTGCCTTGCACGCAGGAGGTCAGGGGTTCGATCCCCCTTGGCTCCACCATCATACTCATATCACTTCCATAAATTGCAGGTTGCACTGAAATGTATGGCATGATATGATAATCTTCCGGTTGAAGACCGGGGTTGATCCTTGAAAACTAGATAACGAAACGAATTTGCGTTTTAGAAATATCCTTTTAGCTGAACTTGTGTCACAACAAGTTTCAATAAAAGTAGCACGCGAAGGTTTTGAGATCATCGATCCTTTGGAAGTTTGTTTCCACTACTGAGCGGTTTTATCCAATCAGGGAAACAAACGGACAACAGAGCGAGGAGCGCAAAACCGGAGCAAATGGTTAAGCTACTAAGAGCACACGGAGGATGCCTAGGCGCTAGGAGCCGATGAAGGACGTGGCGAACGACGAAATGGCCTCGGGGAGCTGTAAGCAAGCTTTGATCCGGGGATGTCCGAATGGGGAAACCCGGCTGGTGTAATAACCAGTCACTCACAGCTGAATACATAGGCTGTGAAGAGGCATACCCAGGGAACTGAAACATCTAAGTACCTGGAGGAAGAGAAAACAAGAGTGATTCCGTCAGTAGCGGCGAGCGAACGCGGAACAGCCTAAACCGAAGAGCTTGCTCTTCGGGGTTGTGGGACGTCTCACATGGAGTTACAAAGGTTTAGATTAGTTGAACAGGTCTGGAAAGGCCGGCCATAGAAGGTAAAAGCCCTGTAGTCGAAAATGTGAACCCTCCGAGACGGATCCCGAGTAGTGCGGGGCACGTGAAACCCCGTATGAATCTGCCAGGACCATCTGGTAAGGCTAAATACTCCCTAGCGACCGATAGTGAAGCAGTACCGTGAGGGAAAGGTGAAAAGCACCCCGGGAGGGGAGTGAAATAGAACCTGAAACCGTGTGCTTACAAGAAGTCAGAGCCCGTTCAATGGGTGATGGCGTGCCTTTTGTAGAATGAACCGGCGAGTTACGTTCCCATGCAAGGTTAAGGCGAGAAGCCGTAGCCGCAGCGAAAGCGAGTCTGAATAGGGCGAGTTAGTATGTGGGCGTAGACCCGAAACCGTGTGATCTACCCCTGTCCAGGGTGAAGGTGCGGTAACACGCACTGGAGGCCCGAACCCACGTACGTTGAAAAGTGCGGGGATGAGGTGGGGGTAGCGGAGAAATTCCAATCGAACTCGGAGATAGCTGGTTCTCCCCGAAATAGCTTTAGGGCTAGCCTCGGAATAAAGAGTCATGGAGGTAGAGCACTGATTGGGTGCGGGGCCCGCAAGGGTTACCAAGCTCAGTCAAACTCCGAATGCCATCGACTTATGTCCGGGAGTCAGACAGTGAGTGCTAAGATCCATTGTCAAAAGGGAAACAGCCCAGACCATCAGCTAAGGTCCCCAAGTGTGTGTTAAGTGGGAAAGGATGTGGAGTTGCACAGACAACCAGGATGTTGGCTTAGAAGCAGCCACCATTTAAAGAGTGCGTAATAGCTCACTGGTCGAGTGACTCTGCGCCGAAAATGTAACGGGGCTAAACACACCACCGAAGCTATGGCTTGATGCTTGCATCAGGGGTAGGGGAGCGTTGTATACAGCATTGAAGGTGTACCGTAAGGAGCGCTGGAGCGTATACAAGTGAGAATGCCGGTATGAGTAACGAAAAGATCAGTGAGAATCTGATCCGCCGAAAGCCCAAGGTTTCCTGAGGAAGGCTCGTCCGCTCAGGGTAAGTCGGGACCTAAGGCGAGGCCGAAAGGCGTAGTCGAAGGACAACAGGTTGAAATTCCTGTACCACCATAAACCGTTATGAACGATGGGGGGACGCAGGAGGGTAGTGACGCGGACTGATGGATGTCCGTCCAAGCAGTGAGGCTGATGTGTAGGCAAATCCGCACATCGTAAGGCTGGGCTGTGATGGGGAGTGAAAATTACAGTAGCGAAGGTCATGATCTCACACTGCCAAGAAAAGCCTCTAGTCAGGTGAAGGTGCCCGTACCGCAAACCGACACAGGTAGGCGAGAAGAGAATTCTAAGGCGCGCGGAAGAACTCTCGTTAAGGAACTCGGCAAAATGACCCCGTAACTTCGGGAGAAGGGGTGCCTCGGTAGGGTGAATAGCCCGAGGGGGCCGCAGTGAAAAGGCCCAAGCGACTGTTTAGCAAAAACACAGGTCTGTGCGAAGCCGTAAGGCGAAGTATACGGGCTGACGCCTGCCCGGTGCTGGAAGGTTAAGGGGAGCGGTTAGGAGCAATCCGAAGCTGTGAACCGAAGCCCCAGTAAACGGCGGCCGTAACTATAACGGTCCTAAGGTAGCGAAATTCCTTGTCAGGTAAATTCTGACCCGCACGAATGGCGTAACGACTTGGGCGCTGTCTCAACGAGAGATCCGGTGAAATTTTAATACCTGTGAAGATGCAGGTTACCCGCGACAAGACGGAAAGACCCCATGGAGCTTTACTGCAGCTTGATATTGAATTTGGGTACGATCTGTACAGGATAGGTGGGAGCCTAGGAAACCTGAGCGCCAGCTTGGGTGGAGGCGCCGTTGGGATACCACCCTGATCGTATCTAGGTTCTAACCTGGTGCCCTTATCGGGTACAGGGACCGTGTCAGGTGGGCAGTTTGACTGGGGCGGTCGCCTCCTAAAGAGTAACGGAGGCGCCCCAAGGTTCCCTCAGAATGGTTGGAAATCATTCGAAGAGTGCAAAGGCATAAGGGAGCTTGACTGCGAGACCCACAAGTCGAGCAGGGACGAAAGTCGGGCTTAGTGATCCGGTGGTACCGCATGGAAGGGCCATCGCTCAACGGATAAAAGCTACCCTGGGGATAACAGGCTTATCTCCCCCAAGAGTCCACATCGACGGGGAGGTTTGGCACCTCGATGTCGGCTCATCGCATCCTGGGGCTGAAGTAGGTCCCAAGGGTTGGGCTGTTCGCCCATTAAAGCGGTACGCGAGCTGGGTTCAGAACGTCGTGAGACAGTTCGGTCCCTATCTGTCGTGGGCGTAGGAAATTTGAGAGGAGCTGTCCTTAGTACGAGAGGACCGGGATGGACGTACCGCTGGTGCACCAGTTGTTCCGCCAGGAGCACGGCTGGGTAGCTACGTACGGAAGGGATAAGCGCTGAAAGCATCTAAGCGTGAAGCCCCCCTCAAGATGAGATTTCCCAATTCGTAAGACCCCTTGAAGACGACGAGGTAGATAGGTTGGAGGTGGAAGTGCAGCAATGCATGGAGCTGACCAATACTAATCGGTCGAGGGCTTATCCTACAAGCTTTACGAAGTAAAGCTCGCTACGGAAGCATATGCTAACCCCGATACTACATTGGGGTATGCTACGGATAATATAACGCAAATCGTTTCGTATCTAGTTTTCAGGGAATCAATCTCTGTAACTGCAATAGCTATGATGGAGAGATACCCAAGTGGCTATAAGGGGACCCTCTGCTAAGGGGTTAGACTGCGTAAGCGGTGCGAGGGTTCGAATCCCTCTCTCTCCGCCATTTGAAAAACATATTGTTATGGCGGCGTAGCTCAGCTGGCTAGAGCGTACGGTTCATACCCGTGAGGTCGGGGGTTCGATCCCCTCCGCCGCTACCATACATATCTGGAGGCTTAGCTCAGCTGGGAGAGCATCTGCCTTACAAGCAGAGGGTCGGGGGTTCGATCCCCTCAGCCTCCACCATGATATTTTCACTATTATTATACTATGCCGGTGTAGCTCAATTGGTAGAGCAACTGACTTGTAATCAGTAGGTTGGGGGTTCAAGTCCTCTCGCCGGCACCATGCGCGGAACTGTGGTGTAGAGGCCTAACATGCCTGCCTGTCACGCAGGAGATCGCGGGTTCGAATCCCGTCAGTTCCGCCATTTAATTTAAGCTTCAGGGATGAGAATCCGTAAAAGGGTTCGTCGGAGCATTGACGTCGATAGCATAAACTTCGCAGTCTCGAACGAAGTGAGAGTATCCCGTCAGTTCCGCCACTTAATTACTATGATAAGTTCAAGGTCATGGTACGGGAATAAAACTGAATTGATTTCCACAACTTAAAGTGGGAAGTGTTAAACTCCGCACTTTATTTTTTTGTTAATTACATAAGGCTCGGTAGCTCAGTCGGTAGAGCAGAGGACTGAAAATCCTCGTGTCGGCGGTTCGATTCCGTCCCGAGCCACCTTTTATGGAGGCTTAGCGAAGTGGCCAAACGCAGCAGACTGTAAATCTGTTCTCGTACGAGTTCGGTGGTTCGAATCCATCAGCCTCCACCAGTAAGAGCCATTAGCTCAGTTGGTAGAGCACCTGACTTTTAATCAGGGTGTCGAAGGTTCGAGTCCTTCATGGCTCATCAAAGTCGTCAACGATGTTGGCGGCTTTTTATTATTTTCAGTGATCTTATGCTCGCCCTTTCCTTTTTAAACCTCCCCCAACAAGGTTGCACTTCTGGTATCAACAGCCTCGCATCTCATCTTCTTGAGGTATCAAATTTATTATATGCCCGTAACTATTCAGTTAGGCAGAATCTATACTTAATATACTTAAGCTCCTCACGAACCCTTCGTTATTCCCGTTCCAGCTAAAACTGCAATCATGAAGGATGTCCTTGCGGCCGGTTGTTGTTGTACCGCATGATTATGCTAAAATAAGAAAAAACAATAAAGTGGTGGGAACAGCAATGGTGGAGAAGGATCTTATTGTTCAGACACTTGAGCAGGTGCTGGGTGTTTCGCTTGGCTATCGAATATTGGATGATCAGGAGAGCGAAGCTGTGCTTCAGGCTGTATCCGAGAAACAGAACAGGGATGCCGACCTTGACGAGGCTGCTGTTGCTCCGACTAACGGCGTTTACGACAATAACAAAGAGAATGAACTATGGATTCCACTCCATCTGCAGAAGCCCATTCCAGTGATTACGGCGCCAAGGGATGTGTTGACCCCCTCTGAGGTCGGATTAATGAAGTTGTGGTTATCCAGTCTTCAGGAGGACGGCCAAGCCCTTAAAGGCAAAGGTGCCGGAAAGGCGGATGAGGAACGCCAGGCCCGTCAGCTTGGAGATTGGTTGATGGAACAGGTCCGGGAAGGAGCGCTTCATGCAGCGCTTCCGGCAGAACTGCGGCAGCTCAGATTGAAGGAGAACATGGTTCCTTTTTTGCTGACCAATGAGAGTGAGAGCTCTGGGGTGACGGGATACAAGGCTCTTCAGCGCTTGCTGAAGAGCTACTTTGACGGAGAGGTCCTGCTCATTCCTCTGCAGCAGAAAGAATGGATGGTTCTGGCGAGTCAGGATCTGCTTGCCGGCGGCCTAGCGGATGAGAAAGAGGATTCAGCAGTGGAGGCAGACCAGGATCTGCTATCCCTATTCTGCATGGGATTGTACGAGCTAATCTCGACGGAGTGGGTTGGAGATTTTCACATCGCCGCCATTCCGCCCGTGGATGCGAGGCAAGGGCTGCCCTCGGTGCTTCATAAGCTGAGAGAAACGATGGCCATCGGGCGCGTCTTCCGTGTTAAGGAGCATATTCACTTGTCCACAGGTCTTCATCTTGAGCGCCTCATATTCAGCATCCCGGAAGCCCAGCGCAACCGGTTTTTGCAGGAATATGCCGCTTTGCATACGGAGCTGTTTGAGGATAGTGAGACGTTGTCTACACTGGAGTCGTTTTTTGAACTGGACTGTAACGTGAGCGAGACGGCTAAGCATCTTTATATCCACAGAAACACCTTGCTGTATCGGCTGGACAAGATTAAACAGGAGACCGGGCTTGATGTCCGGAGCTTCAGTGATGCAGTTCTGGTAAAAATGACATTGCTATTGTATAAAGTGACGAAAAGGAAATAGGTTTTTTGTGCAGATTGTGTATAGCAAGCCAGGAGCCTATAGGGTAATATAGAATTATCAAATGTATTCGATTTCATAACATTCCTATGAGGGGGCAAATGCACATGGCAGGTGTACGTTTAGAGCATATTTACAAGAAATACCCAGGTTCCGACAAACCAACCGTAGTTGACGTTAATCTTGATATTAAAGATAAAGAGTTTCTCGTATTGGTAGGACCTTCCGGTTGCGGTAAGTCCACTACGCTTCGGATGATTGCTGGACTGGAAGAGATTTCGGATGGAAAGCTGTACATCGGCGACCGCGTCGTGAATGACGTAGCACCGAAAGATCGCGACATCGCGATGGTATTCCAATCCTACGCCTTGTATCCGCACATGAACGTGTATCAAAACATGGCATTCGGTTTGAAACTCCGCAAAGTGAAAAAAGACGAAATCGACAAACGTGTACGTGAAGCAGCTAAAATCCTCGATATCGAGCATTTGCTGGATCGTAAGCCTAAGGCTCTGTCCGGCGGTCAGCGTCAGCGTGTCGCTTTGGGCCGTGCGATCGTCCGTGATCCTCAAGTGTTCTTGATGGACGAACCACTCTCCAACTTGGATGCGAAACTTCGTGGTCAGATGCGTGCGGAAATCACGAAGCTGGTTAAACGTCTTGAGACAACTTGTATCTACGTAACGCATGACCAGATCGAAGCGATGACGATGGGTGACCGGATCGTTGTTATGAAGGACGGCATTATTCAACAAGCCGCTTCTCCTGAAGAGCTGTATAACCACCCTGTAAATATGTTCGTTGCGGGCTTCATCGGATCCCCAACAATGAACTTTATTAACGGTACGTTGTCCGAGCAGGACGGAGGCGTATTCTTCACTTCCGAAGGCCTGAACGTACAAATTCCTGGTGGCAAAGCACAGCTGCTGAAGAATAAATCCTTGATCGGTAAAGAAGTTATTATGGGTCTTCGTCCTGAAGATATCCATGAAGAGCCAGTATTCCTGGAAGCTTCCCCGAACTCTGTGTTCAGCGCCAAAGTTGATGTAACCGAGAACCTGGGTCACGAAATGCTCCTGTACCTCAGCGGACTGGGCACGGATACAGTAATCGGTCGTGTGGACGGACGTTCCACTACACGCGAAGGCGACAATGTGAAGCTGGCGATCGATATGAACAAAGTTCATATCTTTGATAAAGAATCCGAGTTGAATGTACTGTTGGTTGACTAATTAGCGACCACTTTCGAAGAACCGTCCCTTTTGGGGGACGGTTTTCTTATTTTATTAAGGTAATATGCGGAATTATCCTTGCTGTGCCGAGGGGCTGCCCAAGCCGAGCGCGATTGCATTCGGGCTTTATTTCCTATAAGATAAGCAGAAACAGGCCTATATGAAGATACAAGTATGGAGTGATGAAGGTAATGAGCTTTGCGCTATGCGGTCGGCCTGATTCCAAGGTTTATGAATCTTGAGTATGATGCGGCATCAACACATGGTAAAATGAGGTGTAGCATCTTATTTTAATGATATCCAAATAAGGCAGCCGAGAACGAGCTCACTTACATAGCTTACATAGGCAGCATGATTATATGTGCAATTCAGGTACAATGATGCAGTACTTCAACGGGTTCCGCAGGCATACGAGGAACGCGACGGAAGCGAAAGTGCAGCAAACCAGGGCAGACTGCCAATACTAACTGCTACGGGAAGCTCACCGTCTACAATACAGCGGCAGAAAAGCAGAAGAAAAGGGGTAAGACCATGGCCAAAAAAGTAAAAGTGTCAGAGCTGGTACAGCAATTCCAGCTTGAGGTCATCTCAGGCGAGGAAGGTTTGAAACGGCAGATCACTACGGATGATTTGAATCGACCGGGTCTGGAAATGGCAGGGTATTTTGAATATCACCCACGCGAGAGAGTTCAGCTTCTGGGGCGGACAGAGCTGGCTTTTTTTGGGATGTTGAAGCCGGAGGAGCGCAAGGACCGGATGCGCAGACTGTGCACGGACGAGACGCCATGTATCGTGGTGACGCGTTCGCTTGAAGTTCCTCAGGAGCTGGTGGAGGTCAGCAACGAAAAAGGACTGCCTGTGCTTCGCAGCAGCATGGCAACGACGATTCTAACAAGCCGCTTTACGAGCTTTCTGGAGCGGAGACTGGCACCAACGACGACGATCCACGGCGTTCTATGTGATGTGTACGGCGTGGGTATGCTGATCACGGGAACCAGCGGTATCGGCAAAAGCGAGACCGCACTTGAACTGGTGAAGCGCGGACATCGGCTGATTGCTGACGATGCGGTCGAAATTCGCCAAACGTCAGATTTTCAGCTTCACGGGACCGCGCCTGAGCTGATTCGGCATCTGCTTGAGATTCGCGGGGTCGGCATTATTAATGTGATGACCTTGTTTGGTGCGGGCGCCGTGCGGAACAACAAGCGAATTACGCTGGTCGTCCGTCTGGAAGCGTGGCAGCAGGACAAACAGTATGATCGCCTGGGTCTGGACGAGGAAACAACACGCATCATAGATACGGATATCCCGTTGGTCACGATTCCGGTACGGCCAGGACGAAACCTTGCGGTCATCATTGAGGTAGCAGCGATGAACTACAGATTGAAGCAAATGGGACTGAATGCAGCATTACAGTTTACCAATAAACTGACGGCGACGATCGCCGAAGATATGGATGATTTGGATTAGGAGGTATTTCTAAATGTCATCACTGCTGATCAATCCGGTGGCGTTCTCCATCGGAACGCTGTCTGTTCACTGGTATGGGCTTATACTGGGACTCGGTGCGCTTGCAGGGCTTCTGCTGGCGATCCAGGAGGGAAAGCGATTCTCCATTCCCCAGGAATTCTTTATGGATCTGCTGTTGCTCGGCGTTCCCTCGGCTATCATCGGAGCGAGGATATATTATGTCGCCTTTAAATGGGAAGACTATCAGGACAATTTCCTGGATGTGTTCAAAATATGGGAGGGCGGCATTGCGATCTTTGGCGCGCTGATCGGTGCGATCATCTGCGCGGTCATCTACGTTCGCCGCAAAGGATATAACTTCTGGCGCATTGCAGATATTTGCGCCCCATCCCTGCTTGCCGGCCAGATTATTGGCCGCTGGGGTAATTTTGTCAATCAGGAAGCATACGGAGGCCCGGTAGAGGAATCCTTCCTGCGTGAGACGCTCCGACTGCCTGACTTCATTGTGAACCAAATGAATGTACAGGGCGTATTCCATCATCCAACCTTCCTGTATGAATCTTTGTGGAATGTGGTTGGTATTATTCTGATCTTTATTATCCGCAGACAAAAGTTCCTTCGGGCCGGAGAATTGTTTATCGGATATTTCATCTGGTATTCCATCGGTCGCTTCTTCATTGAAGCTGTCCGTACAGACAGTCTGGCATTCAGAGGCGCAAGCGGCCTGGCTGATTTCGTCAATGGACTGTGGAGCCCGATGACCTGGATGGGCTTTGAGCAAGGCTTTCTGGATCCTGCCTACGGCAACGTCCGTATATCGCAGCTCTTATCCATATTGTTCGTTGTCGTCGGGATTGCCCTGATTATCTTCCGCAGGGTAACAGGCAGAGCGAATGAGCGCTATCTGGATCCAATTGTATCAACCAAGGCGGACACCAGCACAGCACCAACGCCGGAAGCCGAATTGCGCAAGGGAGAGGCTGCACCATCCAAACCGCAGCAAACGACAGCTGCAGCTGAGCCGAATGAAGTGAGAGAGAGAACTAACATTAACCAGCCACCAGCGCAGCGTACCGAGGCTGGCAGGGAGGATACTCCGGATGTGAGCGAAAGCCTGGATTCGGAGGACAAAAAGGAGTAAATCAGCATGATTGAAACCGTACTGTTTGATTTGGACGGCACGATTATTGATACAAACGAACTGATCATCTCTTCTTTTATTCATGTGTTTGAACAGCGGGAATCAGGGCCGCTCACAAGGGAGCAGATTATTCCCCATATGGGCACGACGCTGGAGCATCAGCTGCAAGCTTTTTCGGGCGAGGAAGACGTGTCCCATTTCGTGAAGGCCTACCGCGCCTTCAACTCGGTGCATCATGATGAGATGGTCCGGCCGTTTCCGCATGTGAATGAAGTGGTGGAGCGGCTGCATGCGCACGGGCTTCGCCTCGGTGTGGTGACGACGAAGATTCGTCCGTCTACGATGATGACACTGGAGAAGTTCGGACTGGAGCCGTATATGTCGGCTGTTGTCACTGTGAACGATGTGGAGCATCCGAAGCCTCATCCAGAGCCTGTGCTGACCGCTGTGGAGCAGCTTGGATGTGATCCGGAGACAACTTTAATGATCGGGGACAGCCCGGTGGACATTCAGTCTGCCAAAGCAGCAGGCGTGAAGGCGGCGGCTGTCGCTTGGTCACTTAAGGGCGTGGACAAACTTCAGGAGTACGGACCGGACTATATCATCAACGATATGAGGGATCTGTACGACATTATCGGACTTCACAAGGAATAGAGGTTTTGACGGCATGGCCAGAAACGTAACCCGGCATCCGGTGGAAGGGCCTAATGCATTGTGGCAAATATACCGTACCGTGAGCCCCTTCAAAGGGGTCAAAAACTTTGTCTTCATCCAGATCGCCCGCTATTGTCCGGTGCTATCCGTTAAGAACTGGATATATCGACACATCCTTGGCATGAAGGTGGGCAAGCATGCGGCGTTTGGGCTCATGGTGATGGTGGATGTTTTTTTTCCCGAGAAGATTACGGTAGGCGATAATTCGATCATCGGATATAACACGACCATTCTTGCTCACGAGTACTTGATTAAGGAGTACCGTCTCGGTGACGTCATCATTGGAGAGAACGTGATGATTGGAGCGAATTCGACCATTCTGCCCGGGGTGACGATTGGAGACGGCGCCGTGGTGGCTGCCGGATCGGTTGTGCATAAGGACGTGGCTGCGGGCACATTTGTGGGCGGGAACCCGCTGCGGGTGCTGACGAAGGGCTCGGGAGATGAGCCCACCTAAGGCAATTCGTGGTCATAGGTTCCCATGCTGTCCGTTTTATAGTAGAATGAGGAAGGTAATAGGGAAAAATGCTAATGAGAGGTCCCCAGGCTTGACGAACAGTCCTGCGGGACTTTTAAGATTTTTTGGCAGGTATGCCCCGCTTCCTTGATTCTATACAAAAGGAGATTTTATTGGTATGAGCGGAAATTCCATAAAGAAGGAACGACTGCCGCACCTGGACATTTTTCGAGCGCTGGCGATTATAGGCGTTCTTCATGTTCATGCGACGTCGTTTGCTACGGTTGCTGCAACCGAATCGCGATTCTACTACATTATTAACTTTTTAAATATCTTTTTTAAGTATGGCACGCCTTCATTTATTTTCCTGAGCAGCTTTGTTCTGTTCTATAACTATATCGACAGGCCGCTGACGAAGGATTTGATCAAGAACTTCTACAAACGGCGGCTATTGTATATTCTGCTTCCGTATCTGCTGTTCTCGATCATTTATTTCTTTGTTCGCTTGTACCAGAACGGTTTGCTGAATAGCTCGCTTGATCTATGGGCTCAGATGCCGGTCTTTTTCGAACGGCTGGCTCGCGGTCAGAACTATACGCACTTATACTTTGTATTTATCAGCTTACAGTTCTATATACTGTTCCCGATATTCCTTAAGTTGTTCAAGTCGTCCCGGTTCTTGGTCCGGTGGGCGGTGCCGATTGGCTTCTTGCTGCAATGGGGCTTTATTATACTGAACAAGTATGAGTTCCAGATCACGTACAAGGGAAGTTTGTCGATCTCTTATATCGCCTATTACATGCTCGGCGCATATGTGGCCATGCATTATGATAAGTTCAAGGGATGGTTCAGTTCAACCTGGAAGCAGCAGAGCGCAAGGCAGAGGACGGTAACTGTCTTCATATGGCTGGGCTGGCTGGCGCTGGCGCTGGCGCATGTTCAGATATGGTACAACAACCGATTGTATAGCGCGAGATACGACTCCTTGCTGTATGAGCTGCTCTGGAATATGCACACCGTCTTCTCGGCGATCGTGCTGATGCAGTTGGCCAGCTGGCTCTATAACAGCGGCTGGAAGCGGATCGTTGCGCTGCTGACGCGCATCGGGGAGCTGTCGTTTGCGATCTATCTGGTGCATCCGCTGTGGCTGTTCCTCTACCGGGAATATGACCCTAAACTAAATCCGGTTACCGATGATTATCTGATCTGGATTTACGGCGGATTTATTACGGCGCTGCTTGTCAGCGGGGTCGTTGTCCAATTGCTGATGAGATGGGTGCCGGGGGTTTGGGTGCTGCTCGGCAGCGTGCCGCGCTCCCTCAAGCCGGCGCCTCGGACTCGGGCGGATCGGAAAGACACCGTGGCCGGAGATGGCAAGAAGTCGGTGGATCTGTAACTCATTTGCTCCAATAATCAACACAGGGCAGGTCTCATCATGATGAGGCCTGCCTGTTATTATGCAAGCTGTTCGCTGGTGCGAGCAGCTTTTTGGCGTAGGTTCGGATTTTCTGCAAAGAAGCAAAAAAGGTGCCGAAAATGATAATATTACTAGTGTGGCTTTGTTCGTTGTAGTTCAAGATTACAGGGGGTAATGAACGTTTGTAGGCCGTGATGCCGTGCCATTGACGGATGTAAGCTTTGTATGTTAATATATCGAATATCCTTTAATTTGTTAGCAAATTAGCGCTTTAACGCAATGAAGATATAGAGGTGGTGTAGTATGTCTAAACCGAAAGGCTTCGAAAAACCAGCCGGTGTCCGGGATTACCTCCCGCACGCGGTTGCCAAGCTGCGCCGGATTGAACGAGAAGTTCTTGCGTGTATGGACCGCTGGGGCTACCGGCAGATCATGACACCTACGATGGAATATTATGATACGGTGGGCGTGGCAAGCTCGACGTCGGATCAGAAATTGTTTAAATTGTTGAATAACAGAGGCACCACGATGGTCCTCCGTTCGGATATGACGTCGCCGATTGCGCGCGTTGTATCTTCGCTGTTGAAGGAGGAGCCACTGCCAATACGCTTGTCCTACCATGCCAATGTATTCCGGGCGATTGAAGAAGAAGCCGGCCGCGAGTCGGAGTTTTTTCAGACTGGGGTGGAGCTTGTCGGGGACGATTCCCCGGAGGCGGATGCCGAGGTGATCGCTCTGGCCATCGAGTCATTGAAGGCGGCCGGTGTCGCCAGGTTCAAAATCGCAATGGGCCATATGGGCTTCCTGAACGGCCTTCTGCAGGAGGTGCTTCCGGAGCGGGCCGAGGACCAGGGCAGCCTGAAGCAGGATCTGTTAAACCGGGATTATGTGGGCTATCGAGGTACCATTGAGCGGCTGAATCTGCCCGAAGAACAGGCGGGCAAGCTGGATGGCGTGCTGAAGCTTCGCGGCGGCCGCGAAGCCCTTAAACATGCGCAATCGCTGAGCGGCAATACACTGGCTCAGAGCTCCATTCGCCATCTGGGCAAGGTGCTTGAAGTGCTGGATGCGTATGAGGTGTCTGAGCATGTCATGATCGACCTGACAATGATTGGCGATTTCTCTTATTACACGGGTATGATCTTTGAGGGCTATGCTGCCGAGCTGGGCTCTCCGGTGGCAAGCGGGGGGCGCTATGACAAGCTGCTGCGGCAGTTTGGGCGTGCAGTGCCTTCAACTGGCTTTGCCTTGAAGACGAATCGCATACTGGACGGCGTATCCGGAACCGATATTCCGGAGGAGCGGCCAATTCTCGTGCAGTATACGCCAGCCTTCCGCAAGGAAGGGCTGCAGAAGGCAACAGAGCTGCGTGCCCAAGGTTATATTGCGGTAACCTCTGTTATAGAGGAGAACGACCATAGCGAGGTGGCTGGTCAGGATGAACATCAACCGCCGGCTGCGGGTAAACTGCTCAATAAAGGTTATCAGGAAATTATTACTTTCAAATAGATGAGTGTGAATGGACGATATACAGGGAGGAGGATGCATGATGGCGGAAGTGTTGAAGGTTGCCATGCCTAAAGGGCGTATCTATAAAAAAGCATCTGCGCTGTTCCGCGCTGCGGGTCTCCCGATTCCACTGGATGTGGATGAGACGCGCAAGCTGGTCATTCCCCTGCCTGAGGCGGGGATGGAGTTCATCTTGGCCAAGCCGGTGGACGTTCCGACCTATGTCGAGTATGGAGTAGCTGATATTGGCATCGTCGGCAAAGATGTGCTGATGGAGGAGAAGAAGGACGTGTATGAGCTCCTTGATCTGGGCATTGCCCGTTGCCGGATGTCCGTCATTGCACTGCCGGATTGGACGCCGGGCATACGTCAGCGGGTAGCGACCAAGTATCCGAATGTTGCCTCGCAATATTTTCGTGAACAGGGACAGCAGGTCGAGGTCGTTAAGCTGAACGGTTCAATTGAACTAGCGCCGCTGATCGGACTTGCAGATCGGATTGTCGATATGGTGGAGACCGGACAGACCTTGCGCGAGAATGGGCTGGTTGAACTGAACAGCATCTTCGAGATTACGAGCCGGCTCATTGCCAATCGGGTCAGTTATCGGATGAAGAATGCGGAAATCCAGCAGCTATGCGACCGATTGCAGCAGGTGATTAACGCAGGGGCACAGCTCTAATGGGAACGGATAGCATGCTGATGCTACAGTTAGGGATTGTCCCAACGAAGCTAGCATCGGATGGGAAGAGAGCGGCACGATGTGCTGATATTATGAAATATCGCTTGCAGAGCATATAAGGTCTGAACTTCAGGAGGTGTTGAAGGTGAGAGTGGTATCTGCGCGTGACTTTCAGCTGAAGCGCGAGAATGATTACGGGACACCTGAGCAGAATGAAACGGTAAAAAGCATTGTGAACAGCGTACGAGCCGAAGGGGATATCGCACTGCTGCGGTATACCGAGCAGCTGGATCGCGTCAAGCTGGAGGCGTCCGGACTGCGCGTAACCGAGGCCGAAATGCAGGCCGCTTATGAGCGGGTAGAGCCGTCCTTTGTGACGGCGATCCGGGCGGCGGCAGACCGGATTCGCGCTTATCATGATAAGCAGAAGCGCCAATCCTGGATGGATTTTCAGGCGGACGGAAGCATCCTCGGCCAGATCATTCGCCCGCTTCGGCGGGTCGGTGTGTACGTGCCAGGGGGGAAAGCAGCCTACCCCTCCTCCGTGCTGATGAACGTGATTCCCGCGCAGGTAGCGGGTGTACCGGAGATCGTCATGGTGACTCCGCCGGCTAGCGGAGGAGAGATGGGCATTAACCCGTACATTCTGGTCGCCGCAGCCGAGGCTGGTGTCACGGAGATGTACCGGGTTGGCGGTGCCCAGGCGATTGCCGCACTTGCCTACGGAACGGAGACCATCCAGCCGGTGGATAAAATATGCGGGCCGGGCAATATCTATGTGGCGCTTGCCAAACGAGAGGTATATGGGGCCGTTAATATTGACAGTCTCGCAGGACCAAGCGAAATCGCAGTGCTGGCGGAAGAAGGGGCGGACCCTTCGTACATAGCTGCCGATCTGCTGTCCCAAGCCGAGCATGACGAGATGGCTTCCGCTATTCTGGTCACGCCGTCCCTCAGTCTGGCGGAGGCCGTGTCAGCCGAGGTGGAGCGACAGCTGGAGCTGCTGCCGCGCCGTGACATTGCCAGGACTTCGATGGATTCTTACGGAGCAGCGGTCGTGACCGATTCGCTGACGGATGCGATTGATATCATCAATCGGCTCGCGCCAGAGCATCTGGAGATTGTAACGAAGGAGCCGATGGCGATTGTCGGTCAGATTGAGAATGCCGGAGCGATCTTCCTGGGGCCATACAGCTCCGAGCCTGTCGGGGATTATTTTGCCGGTCCGAACCATATTATTCCGACGAATGGCACGGCCCGATTTGCTTCACCTGTGGATGTGGACGATTTTATTAAGAAATCGAGCTTGATCTATTACAGCAAGGAAGCGCTGCTTCGCGACGGTGAGACGATCATGGAGCTGGCCCGGCGCGAAGGGCTGGAAGGACACGCCCGTGCCATCGGCATTCGGCTGGATCAAGAGCGAAATACAGGGGGGACAACGAAGTGAGCAGTTATGAGACAAGCGGTCGTACAGCCAGTGTAAGCCGCAAAACCAATGAAACCGACATTACATTAAAATTCAACGTGGATGGAACCGGCGTTTCCAACCTGGAGACGGACGTTCCGTTCCTGAATCATATGCTGGATCTGTTCACCAAGCACGGTCATTTCGATCTCCACGTACAAGCCAAGGGAGATATCGAGATTGATGACCATCATACCGTTGAAGATATCGGAATTTGCCTCGGGCAGACGATCCGCGAAGCGCTTGGGGACAAAAAGGGAATCAAACGCTATGCGAGCGTCTTTGTGCCGATGGATGAGGCGCTGGCGCAGGTTGTTATTGATATGAGCAACCGGCCGCATTTTGAATATCGTGCCGAGTACCCTTCGGGGCAGGTAGGCTCCTTCGATACGGAGCTTGTGCACGAGTTTCTGTGGAAGCTGGCTCTGGAAGCCCGGATGACGCTGCACGTCATTGTCCATTACGGACAGAATACACATCATATGATCGAAGCGGTGTTCAAGGCGCTCGGACGGGCGCTCGATGAAGCCACCAGCATAGATCCGCGTGTGACGGGAGTTCCTTCAACGAAGGGAGTGCTGTAAACGATGGCGATTGCGATCGTAGATTACGGGATGGGTAATCTGCACAGCGTAAGCAAAGCGGTGGAACGCCTCGGGGACGAGCCGCTTGTGACCGGGAAGCGGGAGGAGATTCTCGCAGCGGATGGCATTATTTTGCCGGGAGTCGGCGCATTCGGCGATGCGATGGAGCAGCTTCGTGCCACGTCGCTGGATAAGGTCATGAAGGAGGCGGCCGAGCTTGGAAAGCCGTTGCTGGGCATATGCCTTGGCATGCAGCTGCTCTTTAGCAAGAGCGAGGAGCATGGTCACCACGAGGGGCTGAGCATACTGCCCGGTCAGGTGGTTCGCTTTGAGAGCGGAGCGTACAAGGTGCC
Source organism: Paenibacillus sp. FSL M8-0334 (assembly GCF_038000405.1). Classification (NCBI taxonomy): domain Bacteria; kingdom Bacillati; phylum Bacillota; class Bacilli; order Caryophanales; family Paenibacillaceae; genus Paenibacillus; species Paenibacillus sp. FSL M8-0334. The sequence goes on along the minus strand of NZ_JBBOCH010000001.1, from coordinate 2,177,571 downwards.
GCATATGGGATGGAACAGCCTGACGTTTACGAAGCCGGAGCATCCGCTGTTTGCAGGGCTTCAGGAAGGGCATGTGTATTTTGTCCACTCTTATCATGTTCTGCCTGACCAATCATCCGATTTGCTTGCCGTGACGGACTACGGCCGTCCGGTAACAGCGATTGTCGGTCGCGGCAATGTGCACGGGATGCAGTTTCATCCGGAGAAGAGCGGGGAGCTGGGCATGAGTCTGCTGCGCAATTTCCTGGCGCTGACGAGGTAGAAACGAGACAATGCGTAGGGGACGTGGGCGGTTGTGCATTGAGCAACGGCTCACGTTCCATGATGGTCGTTCGATCCACAAAATAACGTGAAGGCGAGGGTTGCTTGTGTCCTCATTTATCATATATCCCGCGATCGACATTCGCGGCGGGAAGTGTGTGCGGCTGGTGCAGGGAGACTACAACCAGGAGACGGTATACAACGATAGTCCGCTGGCAGCGGCCAAAGCATGGGAAGAGCAAGGCGGGCAGTTCATCCATCTGGTGGATCTGGATGGGGCGAAGGCCGGCCATCCGGTCAACGATGAGGTGATCGGTCAGATTGCCTCTCAATTGAACGTGCCGGTGCAGGTAGGCGGCGGGCTGCGGACGCTGGCAGACGTGGAGCGTCTGCTGTCGCTCGGCGTCAGCCGGGTCATTATCGGAACGGCTGCGATTGAGGACCGGGAGTTTACCGAGCGGGTGCTCGGACAATATGGCGATAAAGTCGCCATAGGCATTGATGCCCGGGACGGTTATGTAGCGACACGCGGCTGGCTGGAAACCTCCGAGGTGAAGGCAGACGAGCTGGCGAAGGAGCTGGCGGCCAAAGGAGCGGAAACGTTTATATTCACGGACATTTCCCGCGACGGTATGATGCAGGGTCCGAATGTAGAGGCCATTGTCTCGCTGGCACAAGCGAGCGGGCGCACCGTGATTGCTTCGGGCGGAGTAACGCAGTTAGACGATCTGGTGGCGCTCAGCAAGCACCATGGCGATGGCATCGGCGGCGCTATCGTGGGCAAAGCGCTATATACCGGCAATATCGATTTGCGCGAGGCTGTGGCAAAGCTCGGATAAGAAATAGATTAATGGGAAGAAGGCGAAATCATGCTGGCAAAACGGATTATTCCTTGTCTTGATGTTAAGGACGGCCGGGTGGTGAAGGGCGTTAACTTTGTGAACCTCCGCGATGCAGGGGACCCTGTTGAGCTGGCGGCATTATATGACCGCGAGGGCGCTGACGAGCTGGTGTTTCTGGACATCTCGGCTTCGGTTGAAGGGCGGGCCACCATGGAGGAGGTTGTGCGCAAGACCGCCGGGGAGATTGCCATTCCGTTTACGGTTGGCGGCGGCATTTCCTCCGTGGATGATATGAAGCGGATCCTGCGTGCGGGTGCCGACAAGATCGGCATTAATACCGCTGCAGTTAAGCAGCCCGAGCTGATCTCGGCAGGCGCGCGTAAATTCGGCTCCCAATGCATCGTTGTTGCGGTGGATGCCAAATATAACGAGGCATGGGGCGAATGGGAAGTATACACCCACGGCGGCCGTACGCCTTCCGGCATCAAGGCGCTGGACTGGGTACGGCAGGCGGAATCGCTCGGGGCCGGTGAAATCCTGCTGACGAGCATGGATGCGGACGGGACGAAGGATGGCTTCGATCTGCCGCTGACTTCCGCCGTATCTTCCTCGGTCAGCATTCCGGTGATCGCTTCAGGCGGAGCCGGGAAAGAAGAGCATTTCTACGATGTATTTACAACAGGGAAGGCCGATGCAGGCCTTGCCGCAACGATCTTCCACTATAAGGAGATCTCGATTCCGGAGCTGAAGCAGCATCTGAGCGGGAAGGGAGTGGACATACGATGAGTGATCAACGGAATAAAGCCGTGACGCTTGAGCAGGCAGTGGAGAATATCCGCTGGGATGAGGGGGGCTTGGTTCCTGCCATCATCCAGGATGCGGATACGCGACAAGTGCTGATGATGGCCTATATGAACCAGGAGTCGCTTCGTCTGACGCTGGAAAGCGGGGACACCTGGTTCTGGAGCCGTTCGCGCCAGGAGCTGTGGCATAAGGGAGGAACCTCGGGCAACACGCAAGCCGTCGTATCGATCGATTATGACTGTGACGGGGACACGCTGTTGATTCAGGTCAAGCCGAAGGGTCCGGCCTGTCACACAGGCAAGATCACATGCTTCCACAACCCCGTTGTGATGCAGCGCCAGGACGGCAGCGAGCCTGTTCAAGAGTCCAGCTCAAGTACAGCAGGTGCGTCAGACCGCTTCGCCGTTCTCGGCGAGCTGGAGGCGGTTATTGCACAGCGGGAGGCCGAGCGTCCGGAAGGGGCCTACACGACGTATCTGTTTGATAAAGGTGTAGATAAAATATTGAAAAAAGTCGGCGAGGAGACGGCGGAGACCATCATCGCCGCCAAAAATAAAGATAACGCCGAGCTAAGGCTTGAAGTCAGCGACCTCATCTATCACCTGCTGGTGCTGCTGCAGGAGCGAAAGCTTCCGCTGGATGACATTATGGACGAGCTGGCCCGCCGTCACGAACGGCCGCGCCGGGATTAGGGGGCTGTAGCATTCATGCGAATCGACTACCATACCCACCATGCCCGGTGTGGGCATGCACAGGGACAGCTTGAGGAATATGTGCAGCGGGCGATTGAGCTTGGCCTGGATCATATCGGGCTATCCGATCATATGCCGCTGCTCCATGTTGATCCGGATCGTTACTATCCGGAGATGGCGATGCCGATGGCGGAGCTTCCGCGTTATGTTGAGGAATGCTTGCAGCTGAAGGAACGGTATAAGGGCCAGATCGAGGTGCGGGTAGGTCTTGAAGGTGATTATATCGAAGGCTGCGAGGAGGAAATTGAGCGGATCGTGAACGGATATCCTTGGGATTATGTCATCGGCTCGGTGCATTTTCTTGGCGAGTGGGATATTACGGATTACCGCCAGACCGCAGGCTGGGAAGGGAAAGACCCGCTGGAGGTCTACCGCCAGTACTATGATGCGGTTCAGAAGGCTGCTGCGACCGGCTTCTATGACATTATGGGCCATCTTGATGTGATTAAACGCTTCGGGTACGGCCCTGGCAAGGAGCATGAACCGGAAGTGATTGCGCTGGAGAAAGCGGCGCTGGCGGCTGTGGCCAAGAGCGGGAAGGCGATGGAGCTGAATGCATCCGGACTGTCTAAGGACTGTGCGGAAATGTTTCCAAGCCGTCGCATGCTGGAGGAAGCCATCTCGCTAGGCATTCCGCTGACGCTTGGCTCGGATGCCCATCAGCCATTGAAGCTTGGCGAGCATCTGGACAAGGCCAGAGCGCTGCTGGCGGAGCTCGGCGTAACGGCACTGGCAACCTTCCGCGAGCGGAAGCGTGAAATGGTGCCTTTTGAAACCTAACCTTTTCGATGTATAATACAGGAAGAACGATACACAGAAGCGGACGGCTGTTCTCCTCTCCAACCGTATCAATTGGCGGTGATGGAGGCGGGAACAGCCTGATTTAGCGACAGCGCTTTCACGTCTAGAGCATATGCGTCAACCAATTCATTTCTCCAGGAGGCCCCCCATGTATCGAGAATTTCGATTGTTTGCCGGAACGTCCAATCCGGGTCTAGCCGAAAGGATTAGCCAGCAGCTGGGTGTGGAACTGGGCAAGGTCACGATCTCCCGCTTCAAAAGCGGGGAAATCTACGTGCATTATGAAGAAAGCATACGAAACTGCGATGTGTTCCTGCTGCAGTCGTTCTCTCACCCGATCAATGAGATGTTTGTGGAGCTGCTGGTCATGATTGATGCGGCCAAGCGGGCCTCGGCCAGAACGATCAACATCATTGTGCCGTACTATGGCTATGCCCGACAAGAGCGGAAATCGGCGCCGCGTGAACCGATATCGGCGAAGATGGTGGCTGATGTGCTGACAACGGCGGGCGCTTCGCGCGTCATTACGATGGATCTGCATGCGCCTGCCATACAGGGATTTTTCAACATTCCGGTCGATCATCTGACCGCGCTTGACCTCATCACCGAGTACTTGAACAGCAAGGATATCGATCATCCTGTCGTGGTATCGCCAGATGCGGGACGGGCCAGAACGGCTGAGAAGCTGGCGAGCCGCCTCGGCTCGCCCTTCGCCATGATGGTCAAGCAGCGTCCGGCGCATAATCAGGCAGTGATCACGCATGTGATCGGGGATGTGAGAGACCGCACCCCGATTATTATCGAGGATCTGATCGACACGGGAACGACGATTGTCCAGGTTGTGGAAAGCTTGAAGGATCGGGGGGCCAAGGATGCCATCGTCTGTGCGACGCACGGGCTGTTCTCCGGCTCGGCGCTGGAGAAGCTGGATCATGCCCATATCGGGGAAATCGTGGTTACAGACTCGATTGCGCTGCCGGATCACCCCAGCACAGATCGCCTCAGAGTACTGTCTGTTGCACCGATGCTCGCGAGGGCGACACATATCATAATGGAGGGCGGCTCGATTGCTACCCTGTTCAAGGACGCCGGCGTGTAAAGCTGGTGTCTTTTTTCTGCAAATGATTGTGTTAGTTATGTTATACTGTTGTGGATAGAGGAGCAAGTTAAAGGAGGTGGCCTTGCTTCCGTGAGTGAGAATCACAACGGATCGTACGATCCGCATAATGTTATACCTATCGAAATGACAGCCAACTTTTTCTTCGATCGGGCGGTTCGCGCGCTGGATCGTTACCAATATGACAAGGCATTGAAATATTTTCGTAAAGCGGTTGAGTATGAGCCGGACAATCCGGTCAATCATTGCAACATGGCGGGTATATTATCAGAGACAGGGGATTACACGGCTTCCAATGAAGTGCTGAGGCACATTCTGGAGCAGGTGGATCCGTCCATGACCGAATGCTACTTCTATATGGCAAACAACTATGCCAATATGGAGCAGTATGAAAAAGCAGAGGAAGCGCTCATCACCTATCTGGAGGAGGATCCGAACGGTCAGTTTCTGGATGAGGCGGAGGAAATGATGGAGCTTCTTCAACATGAGCTGAGCCGCCCGGCGAAGCCCAGCCGCATCAAAAGCCGTGAAGGCATGGTCGAGCATGAGCGGGCTCGGGAACTGCTGGAGGAAGGCAAGTTCGCGCAAGCGGTGAAGCTGCTGGAGGAAATCGTCAGCGAACATCCGGATTTCCTGGCGGCGCGGAACAATCTGGCGTTAGCCTATTATTATATGGGCCGATTCGACACGGCCAAACGTACCATCGGCGATGTGCTTGAGCAGGAGCCGGGCAACCTGCACGGCCTGTGCAACCTGGCAATTTTCTATCAGCATGAAGGAAACACACAGATGCGTGACAAGCTGATGGACATGCTGTCGGTCACCGTGCCGTTCCATATGGAGCATGTGTTCAAGCTGGCAACGACGATGGGCATTCTTGGCCAGCACGAGATCGCCTATCGGCATTTCCGCCGCCTGCTCACTGATGAAGGGTTTAACGGAGACCCGAGCCTGTATCATTATACGGCGGCAGCCGCTAGCAACAGCGGCCGTTATGAGGCAGCGGAGAAGTATTGGCGTCAAGCGGCGAAGCTGGATCCGGAATCGGTAATCCCGCCGTTCTATTTAATGCAGCTGCAGCAGATGAGGAAGATGGGCAGCGATCAGATTAAGGTCAGTTACCATTATCATCTGCCCTTTGATGAACAGCTCAAGCACCTGGAGCTGGACGGGGAGCGGCTGACCCAGGAAGCCCGGCAGAATCCGCTCATCCGCTCGTCCTTCTTCTGGGCGCTGCGGCATGGGGATCCGCAGACCAAGCTGCAGGTGATCCGGACGCTGGAGCTTATCGCGGATGAAGAGGTGCGGCACGCCTTGCTGTCCTTTCTGCAGGAGCCTGGCGAGCCACCGGAGCTTAAACATGCGGCCCGGCTGGCGCTGCAGCAGATGGAGACGGCGGCAAGCCGGCTTCAGGAGCGCTCTGAGGAACGCGAGCCGGCTGTCCGAAGCCGCGAGGTTCTTCCCGACTGGCTTCCGGAGTGGAAGGAAGTGCTTGTCAAGGCGGCCGAGAACAAAGAGAAGGGTACGGACCCATACTGGGAGAAGGAACTGGAGCATCTGTGGTCAGACTATTTGAGCCGCCAGTATCCGAACATACCGAATATCCGCAATACGGAGGGCTGGGCGGCGGCGCTTGCCTATTTGGTAGCGAAGAGGCGTGGACGAGCCGTCACTTATCAGCAGGCCGCTGCGCAATACGGGGTCTCCCCGTCAACGGTCAGCCGTTATGCGCGCCAAATCCATAATGTATGCGACCCGGAGCCGTCATCCGATGATCGTTTCCATCCTTTTACGGAAAAAATCTAGCAAGAATAAGCTTGCAAAGCGGCCTTATGAGTGAATACTTAACGTAGGCGTGCGACGGAGAGAGCCAATATGCGGGTATTTCCCGCATTTCAGGAATAAATTGTATAAAAGCGAACAGTGATGACATAAAGGAGGCACACAGCGATGTATAAATCCATCGTAATCGGAACGGGGCCAGCCGGTTTAACGGCGGCCATCTATCTGGCACGCGCGAATCTGAAGCCGCTTGTCATTGAAGGATTACAGCCAGGGGGTCAGTTGACCACGACCACTGAAGTCGAGAACTTTCCGGGTTTCCCGGACGGCATTATGGGGCCTGAGCTAATGGATAACATGCGCAAGCAGGCGGAGCGTTTTGGCGCTGAATTCAAGAGCGCGTGGGTGGAGTCGGTTGATCTCTCCCAGCGTCCATTCAAGGTCAATGTGGAGGGTGTCGGCGAGCTGCTGACGGAAACGGTCATTATATCGACCGGCGCTTCTGCTAAATATCTCGGCATTCCGGGAGAGCAGGAGAATGTGGGACGCGGAGTCAGCACCTGTGCAACCTGTGACGGGTTCTTCTTCCGCGGCAAGCGCATTGTGGTCATTGGCGGCGGCGATTCTGCAATGGAGGAAGCCAGCTTCCTGACGCGTTTTGCATCGTCGGTCACGGTTGTTCATCGCCGCTCGGAGCTGAGAGCCTCCAAGATTATGCAGGACCGTGCCCGTGAGAATGAGAAAATCCAGTGGGCGCTGGACCGCACTCCGCTGGAGGTCGTTACGCATGAAACCGGTGTGAAGGGGCTGAAGGTCCGCAACAACGAGACCGGCGAGGAAGAATTGATCGAAGCCGAAGGCGTGTTCGTTGCAATCGGTCATACACCAAACACCGGGTTCCTCGGCGGCCAAATTACAACGGATGCAGCCGGCTACATTCAGGTGAAGCCAGGCACGACGGAAACGAACATTCCGGGCGTATTCGCTTGTGGAGACGTCCAGGATACAAGATACCGGCAGGCGATTACGGCCGCAGGCTCGGGCTGTATGGCTGCCATGGACTGCGAGAAGTACCTGGAAGGCCATATGGTGCATGACTGGAGCGAGACGCTGAACAAGTAAGGCACAGGTGCTGGCATACAGTAAATCACAGAGGGGCAGTCCCGAAAAGTCTAAACGGACCTTTCGGGACTGCCCCTTGTTCACATCTGAAGGCAGGAAAGAGGAGGAAGGCTTCTTACATGCTTAAAGCTTTGTTGGCGTTCTTGACGTCATTGGTCAGCAGCTGCTTGAGATTGTATGCAGGATAGAGACTGCGGGCATGCATGAAATGGAACACTTTGGCATGCAGATCAATCGCGTTGTTCAGCTGTTTCTTCAAGGTGTCGCGCAGTCTAGGGGTCGCTGTCTCGGTAATGGCGATGGCATAGTTGCGGACCGAGGTCTTGGCAAAGATCAGCAGCTGGGCAGCGTAGAAGGCGGTCATATCCGCTTCGGACAGGTTGCGCATGCCGACAGGCGCCTCAGGGAAAAACTGCAGCAGCTCTTTCAGGTTCATTTCAATACCTTTGATCGCTTCGGTGTACAGCGCACGCAGTTCCGAATCTTTAATGTCGCCCAGACACATCTTGAATTTCATCAGATAGTTTGTCTGGAATGCGGTTAATTCGTGCATTTCCATCGTTTCATGCCAGGCCAAATGCTTAGGGGCTTCCTTGCTCGTCACGTATCATTCTCCTCCACATATTCGGTATGCGATAGCCTATTCAGAGGACAGGAGAAGTGTGCCTAGCGGAAGCGAAGTCAATGGCTGTAGAGATCCAGCGACAACCGCACCATATCGCGCAGTCGCATGCCGTTCTCGTAAATGGCCTCTTCATAATGCCGGACGAAAAAATCGCGATCAATGCCGGTCATACGAAATCCGCATTTTTGATACAAGGCCAACTGGGCGATGCTTGTACTTCCGGTTCCGACCTCAAGGGTGGCGTACCCATGACGGCGTGCCTGCGCAATGGCGTGGCGGACCAGTTGTTTGCCGTAGCCCTGTCCATGAAGGTGCTCCGCGACGGCAACATTCACCAGCTCCATCGTATCCGGCCGGGTCGGAAGCAGAACATAGACGCCGATGACAGCGCCATCGATCTCGCCTACGAAGCAGTGGCCTCGCTGTGTGTATGCTTTGACGAGCCGCTCCGAAGGGTCAGCGAGCAGCAGCAGCTCCAGCGGAAGCGGTTCGCCCGGGTTCAGCTCTCTAATATGCATAGGGACTCCTTTCATTGAAAAAAATGCTTCCTTCGCATCGGATCACTTATCCTCATTCTAACATTTCACGCTTTACCGACCTAGTCCGAGCGTGGCTCCACCCCAGGTTGAATCGGGGCGCAAGCTCAATCCGCAGGTTATTGTTTCATGTCTTGCGGACGCCCTACAATGAGTGTAACAAAGGAGCGTGACAAGAATGAATCATCACAAGCTGTCTCAAAACATATACAGGTATCGAAAGGAGCAGGGCCTGACCCAGGAGCGGCTGGCTCAGCAGCTGGGCGTCACCTTTCAGGCGGTCTCCAAATGGGAGAACGGGCAGAGCCTGCCGGATGTATCGCTGCTGCCGGAGCTGTCACGGCAGCTGGCTGTCAGCATGGACCGGCTGTTCGGCTATACTTCTGCCGGCAAGCCGGTCACGATCTATGAGGAGGAATACAAAACGCCGGATTATTACTGGGGCACGGAGCCGTCGGTTACGTGTTACAAGGTGCTGGAGCTCATGCCGCCGACACGCAGGCTTAAAGTGCTGGACATCGGCTGCGGGGAAGGCAAGGATGCGGTGTTTCTGGCGCGCAACGGCTATGATGTGACCGCCTTTGACATTTCCGATGCTGGCATTGAGAAGACGAAAATGCTGGCGGAAAGAACCGGCGTGCATGTCCATGTGTTCAAAGCCGATATCCGGGATTTCCGCCTGGAGACGGAGTTTGATATCGTATACTCCAGTGGGGTGCTGCACTATATCCGGCCGGAGTACCGGGCGGAGATCTTTGCTAACTACAAGCAGTTTACCGCCAAGGGCGGGATGCACTTCCTGAATGTGTTCGTACAGAAGCCATTTATTGCGCCCCCGCCGGAGAATGAGCCGTACGCTTATGACTGGATATCAGGCGAGCTGCTGTCCCTGTACCATGATTGGATGATTCATGATTGTCCCGAGGTTGTCTTTGACTGCAACTCCTCCGGCGTGCCGCACCAGCATGCGATGAGCAAGCTGATTGCGCAGAAGCTGTGAACGAGAACGGATCACCCATGATAACTCAAGGAAAAGCGTGATGGGGAGCTGAAGTGAGCAAGGCTGCTTCCCCGTATCTGCGCCTTGCCCGATGAGGAGCGGGGAAGGCGGGTAGATCTCGCGCCAGCTGGAGTGAACATGAGTTACCCTGAACAGATGTATGGGCTGATGCCCAACTGGAGGCGTTTCCGTATGGAAACGTCTTTTTGCTATGCGGTCAAGGCAAGGCCGTGGTTCAGGAGGGGAAATCCCCGCATACGGCGGCGGTTCATGATGGGCCGACCAGCTCTGTCATGAGAAACGCCGCAGGCCGGGAGCTGCCTACGGAGCGCAAAGGGCCGGGAGCGTGGCGGCTGAAACCAAGTGATGCGCTGTCTCGTTATAGCAGTAGACGGTTTTTTAAACTCTTTTTAAACAGAAGCTCCCTTTCGATTTAAACATGGGTGTGTAGTCTTGGAGATAATGTCACTGAAAGGAAGTGAATGCTGCCGTGTTAGAGCCTTATCTGTTTCCCATCTCTTATGCTTTTATGACCTTTCCCATCGCCGCTTTGCTATGTGCGATCCCTTTCCTTGTCGTGCAGTATCGCAAATACGGCTATTTCAATAAATTTCGCGGGTTTCTGCTATACCTGTTCTTGCTGTACTTGATGAATGCAGTCTATCTTGTGCTGCTGCCGCTGCCAGCTTCAAGGCATAATGACCCGCTGCCGGTGTCCTCGTATATGCAGTGGGTTCCCTTCGAGTTCGTGCAGGATATTATGAGGGAGACGAAGGTGGTCTGGTCGGAGCCCTCCACCTATATTCGCCTGCTGAAGGAAAGAGCGTTTCTGCAGGTGGTGTTTAATGTGCTGCTTGTCGTCCCGTTCGGGATGTTTCTGCGCTATTATGCTCGGGCTAAATGGCTGACCTGCCTTATAGCTTCGTTCGGGCTGTCCCTGCTGTTCGAGATTACCCAGGTGACGGGCATTTATGGCTTCTACGATTACCCGTACAGACTGTTTGATGTGGATGATCTGATGATGAATACGCTGGGCGGAATGATCGGTCTGGTGCTGGCGGACTGGTTGAAGAACCACCTGCCGCGAATGGAGCGGCTTGATGAGGATGTGGATCTGTCAACCAAGCGGGTCAGCTATACGCGGCGGGGGATCGCCTTCGCGGCAGATATGATGCTGCTTCTGTTGATCTGGGGCGGTCTGGTCATACTGAGGGTGCCAGGGGCTTATTTTATCGTGAGTATATTGTACTTCATCGTGCTTCCTTATATGAACGAGGGACGGACAGTGGGCAGCTGGATCGTTCGCATCCGGATCAGTGGAGAGGGAGAGCATCTGAAGCTGAAGGAGATTCTGATTCGCAACGGACTGCTCTATGTTGTCGTCGGCGGGCTGCACTCGCTGGTGTTCACGGTTCATTTCCCGGGGCTGCTTCATGGCATGTATCTGTTCGGGCTTCTGATTATGGACGGCTGGGTGTTCATACATCTGGTGCTCTGTTTGCTGAATCGGGATCGGAAGCTGCTTCATGAGTACAAAAGCAACACCAAACTGGTCATTGGCTGACAAGAGAAGGATCGAATCAACCCGGTTTGCGAAGCGAAATGTGGGATGAGGAGAACGATGATTCATGCTTGGAGTTCCGAGGCAGAGGGCGGATTTGCGGAGATCATGGGCCACTTACTGAAACCACCTGCTGCCTCCTGTGTTATAATATGGAATATGCAACTGCAAGGGGGATTTAGGTTGAAAGCAAAAATGCTGTGCGTGACGGCCCTGATTCTTGGGCTTTTGTTTATTTCTGTCCACCATCTGGGTTATCCCCTCGGTTACGATCTGTTCACCGGCGTGGGCATCCCGCCTTTGATTACCGCAGGGAACACAACCTATCATCTTTCGACGATCATTGGAAGCCTATTGCTCATCATTGGCGTATATGGCACGGCCCGCCTCTTCGAGGCGCGTTATCCGAAGATCATGAGCAGGCTGATCATCGGCTGTATTGCTTATATCCTCGTATTTCCTTGGGTCTCCGGCCAGATTGTATCGCTCGTGAAATACAATACCAGCGGGTTATCCTCGGTAGCCTATTCGACAAAAGACAGCGAGTGCCGTTATCAAACGATCGAATCACGTTTAGTTGCAGATTGCATGCTCAATATATACAATTACGGAAATGAGCATCAGATTACGATTCGTCCTGTGGACATTGGATTCGGCAGAGACCACGTTACGCTCGAGCCTAAGGAGATCACGGTGGAGCCCCATCGTCGCTCGCTTGTACCCGTCCGGTTCCAAAGCGTGAACCTGGTGGATGTGGAGGGCAGCGGCATGAAGAAGCATCCTGCCGTTGAGATCGGTCTGCACGATCATTGGAAAGTCTACCGATATCCAGGTTGATCAGAACCCGTCCGGGCTTGCCCTGTGCAAGGATTAGGCTCGGCGGGTTCCGGTTTGTTACAATAGAAGTGGTTTGTGGTTTGTTGGACGAGAAAGGGGAGGGGATGCAGTGAAACCGATTCGTAATTCGGCCAAGGCGGTCATCATGGATCAGGACCGGGTTCTGCTCACCAGAAATGTGGATCATCTGGGTGAATTTTTTCTGTTTCCGGGCGGTGGCCAGGAGAAGGGGGAGACGCTGGCGCAGGCCGTTGTCAGAGAATGTCTGGAAGAGATCGGACGGACCGTGGCGGTCGGCGATCTGCTGCATGTGCGCGAGTATATCGGCAGCAACCATGAGTTTGCGGCAGAGGATGGCGACATCCACCAAGTCGAGTTTTATTTTGAGTGCCGCCTGACGGATCAGGGGGATTCGTTTGAGGGCCATCGTCCTGATGACTATCAGGTTGGGGTCGAATGGGTCAAGCTGTCTTCCTTGGGAGATGTTCGTATATATCCTCGTTCGCTGGTTGAACCTTTGGCGAAGAGAAGAGGTTACTCCGGCCCGTCCAGGGTCTATGTCGGCGATACCAATTAACAGATCGGCAGATGCCCCTATGGCGGAGCTCTCGGCCGCTGGCTGTCGCCGAAAGGTAAAATGATGCCAATTATGAACTTTAAGCAACCATCATCAGGTGAACGGGAGGACGAGCCTATGGAGCAATGGGAATACAAAACGCTGAAGTATCGAACGGGCGGTTTTTTTGGCGGCAATGTGAAAGAAGAGGACTTCGAGGAGGAGCTGAATCGCTACGGCATGGATGGCTGGGAGCTGGTATCCTGCTTTGATACGAACATGTCCGGACAGTCGCGGGATGTTATCGTGGTGTTTAAACGCAAGGTGAACTTCGGGTAGCCGATGAAATTGAGATGGGGATGAACGATGAATAGATACAGTTTTCTGCTCGTTGCGGTGCTTAACTTCTTGGCTGCGATCGCCTTTATCATCACTGTAGTACTGTCCGAGAAGAGCACCCATCAGTGGGGGTTCTCCCTGGTTGCCTTTATGTTCGCCGTGGGCGGAGTGGGCAATCTGGTGCTGCACTTCAAGCAGAAGTAATCGATTGGGATCATAAGACAGACGCGGTTTGACAGATGAAGTATGACTCGTACGCGAATGATGAAAGGACAAGTTAAGCGATGGAATGGAAAAATATATATCGTGGGTTAGTCATGGGCATTAGCGATCTCATCCCCGGCGTCAGCGGAGGGACCATTGCGGTCGTTCTGGGGATATATGACCGCCTGCTGGCGGCCATTAGCGGGTTCTTCAGCAAGGAGTGGAAGAAGCACCTCGGCTTTCTGATTCCGCTCGCGGTCGGCATGGGATCTGCCTTGCTGCTGCTGAGCCGGGTTATTGAGTATTTGCTGGAGCATTACTATGGACCGACACAGTTTTTCTTTATGGGACTTATTGTGGGCGTGCTGCCCTTTATTTTAAGGAAAGCGGAAGCGAGAACGCGTTTTAAGACTGTTCATATCGTCGTTCTGCTGGTGGCTGCGGGGCTGCTTGCGCTGACGGCGTTTCTGCGAACCGATGAGGCGATCGAGCCGATCACCGCTTTGACGGGCGGTACGGCGATCCGGCTGTTCTTCTCCGGCTGGCTGGCCAGCATGGCGATGCTGCTGCCGGGCATTAGCGGCTCTTTCGTCCTGTTGATTCTGGGCGCATATTCTACGGCGATTGCTGCGCTGTCGTCCATGAACATCAGCATCATTGCCGTGATCGGCTTGGGAGCTGTTGTCGGCTTCATCGTCAGCAGCCGCCTGATCCGTTATTTGCTGGATGTGTTTCCGAGCGTGACTTATGCGGTCATTACCGGACTGATCCTCGGTTCCCTCGTTGTCATTTTCCCGGGGGTTCCTGCGGGAATCGGGCTGCTGGCAGTCAGCGCGGGCACATTTGTGGCTGGTCTCCTGATTGCCGTGCTGCTTGGCAGACGGGAATAACGTGAGACAGATCTTTTTCTTGGGGGCACGGGGGCCGTCCTGGGAAACCTGACAAGAGGGGATATACCCCCGTTCAGGTGAACAGGCGGTCTTCAGGCCCCTTATTTATATTTCCTTCCGGCCTCTTGCTCCTGCATGGGGCAGCCCATACATGCTTTGATGCGGGATGCGGGTCAGATCCAGCCTCTTTCCTCTGCGATGGCAATGGCCTCGATCCGGTTCTTGGCACCGAGCTTGCCCAAGATTTCGGACATGTAGTTGCGGACGGTGCCATAAGACAGATGCAGCCTCCCCGCAATGTCCATGGAGCTGCTGCCTTCGGCGGCTAGACGGAGAATTTCCTGCTCGCGCTCGGTGAGCGGATTCGGCTCCCGGATCGTGCCGAAGACCAGTTCGGGAGAGACTTCGCGCCGCCCCTCCATCACGCGCCGGATCGCTTCGGCAAGGCGGTCGCTAGGCTCATCCTTGAGTAAATATCCTTGCACGCCAGCCTGCACGGCGCGTTCAAAATACCCCGGTCTGGCAAAGGTCGTCAAAATAATGACGCGGCAGGGGCTTCCGAGCTTCACGAGCTCTTCGGCGACGTCCAGGCCGCTAAGCACCGGCATTTCGATATCAAGCAGGCAGACATCCGGCTGCAAGGCGCCGATCTGGCGCAGCGCTTCCTCTCCGTTGCCGGCTTGCCCGACTACCTGGATATCCTCTTCAAAATTGAGCAGCGCGGCCAGCGCGCCGCGAAGCATGCTCTGATCCTCGGCAATCAGTACTTTAATCGCCATCCGGTAAATCCTCCTTCCGGCTCTTGATGACAATCGGAACGCGTATCGTCAGCTTCGTTCCGCCATGGCTTTCTATGTCCAGCGTGCCACCGATCAGCGCGAGCCGTTCGGTCATGCCCCGAAGCCCGTTTTTCTCGGGGGCATCGTAACCTGCCTGCAAGCCGGCGCCATCGTCTTCAATGCTCAGCAGCCAATCGGTGCTGCCGGTTTCCATGGTGACAGTACAGGTGCGCGCCTGGCTATGCTTGACCACGTTGGTGACGGCTTCGCGCAGGCACAGGCTCATAATATTCTGGGCCAAATCGGAGATGCCGGCTAGACGCGGATGGCCATGGCAGATCAGCTCAATACCTGCGCTGTTCAGAATGACGCGGGCCTCCTGCAGCTCCCCCGCCAGCGTGGCCGTCCGCATCTCGGAGACCAGCTCCCTGACCTGCCTCAAGGCGGAACGCGAAGTATTGTGGATTTCGCGGGCCTCCAGCTTGGCCTGCTCGGCATTGGTATCAACCAGCTTCTCGATAAGCTGGCTCTTTAACGTAATCAGGGATAGCGTATGTCCAAGCGTATCGTGCAGGTCCCGGGCGATTCGCATGCGCTCCTCCCCCTTGATCAGACTGCGGATTTGCTCGTTGGCCTGGGCCAGTTCCTTCTCAAGCTGCTGCCGCCGGTATAATGATCGAATCCCGAACGGAGCCATCACCATAATGAGGAGGAAAGGAATCATGAAAATAAGCTCCCTCCAACCTAACGTATGGGCGTGTTTGATCAGAGGGGCGCTCTGCACCAGGGTAAAGAGCGCGAGGGAGATGGTGAAATTGCGCCGGTCCGTATACCAGCCGATGAAATTGGCGGTGAAGAAGCCCATATACATATAGCTTGGATGGTACCACATGCAGAGAATGAAGATGATGGACATCTGAATTCCGAGCCATGTGAAGAAGCGCGGCTCCCCTTCAGCAAAGTACAGCTGGCGGTAGGTGAAGGTGAACAGGGCGATAAGGCCATAGCCGACGGCCATTTTCGTTCCGGATTCACTCAGCATATTAATAATGGGAAGCACCAGGTAGATGAGCCACAGGTAAGGGAACCATCCGAGCTCTGCCGGGAAAATCGCAAAGCGGCGTTTGCCTGTCTTCACACGCTTCATGTACATCATCCTTTTATGCAGCTTGTTGTTTTTTGCGAATATAGGTGGATAGTAACATAAATACGGCAAAATATCCTGTCAAAACAACGATATGCTCCCATCCTGGCGCTTCAGCGCGGGTGATCGCCCACGCTCCGCTCCCGAAGTGGTAGGAGGGCATCCATTGCCCGATGACCTGCATGAAGGATGGCATGGCCTCCATCGGGAACCACAGTCCGCCGGTCAGGGCGAGCCCGAGATACATGCCGTTGCTGACGCCGCTGGCGGTCTCCACACGCTTCATCAATCCGATCAGCGCTCCGATCGCCAGAAACGGCGCCGAGGCAAGCAGAATCCATAAGCCGCTGGACAGCCACTGCCACATGGCCATCGATACACCGTTGATCAGGTATCCTGCCGTGAAAATGACGATAATGCTCAGCAGATGCATCACGGTCTGTACAAACATTTTGGCAATAAAATAGACGGATCCCGGAAGCGGGGTTACCCGCATATAGATAGCCCAGCCCTGCGCCCGCTCCTGCACAAGCGGAATGCCAAGGTTCATGATGGCGGTCCCCATCACGCTGAACACGGTCATCGACATCAGATAATGGGCCTGCCATATTCCTGCATCCATGGCGTCTGTGCCAGTCACCAGCCGGGTGAAGATGACATAGAACGCGATCGGCATGGTCAGGGACCAGAAAATATAGTACGGATTGCGGACCATGCGCAGTAATTCGAACCTGCACTGCAGGCGGATAAGTCTCCAGTTGTTCATTCAGTTCGCCTCCTCCAGGTCCGTTGTCAATTGGCTGAACGCTTCGTCAAGACTGCCCTGCTCGATGCGGATATCACGCATGACGACGCCTTCCCGGTACAAGACGGACAGCGTGCCGTCCGTATCGTCCGTCACGATATGTATCCGGCCATCCTCGACGAACAGGTCGGTTATGCCGAGGGTATGCGGCAGGAGCTCCCGAATTGATTCAGGCTTCTGATCGGAGATGAACGATAAGGCGCGCCGGGTCAGTCTGGCCTTGATATCTTTCGGATCGCCATCCGCGATAACCCTTCCTTGATTAAAGAGCAGCACGCGCTCGGCAATATCATCAGCTTCCTGCAGATAGTGGGTCGTAAACAGAATCGTCTTGCCCCGCTCGGCCAGCTGCTTTGCAGTGTTCCAGAATGTCCTGCGCGCGGTTGTATCCAGCCCGACTGTCGGTTCATCAAAGAACAGCAGCTCCGGATTGCCGGCGATGGCGAGGGCAAAGATCAGCTTGCGCTTTTGGCCGCCGGACATTTTGACGGCCCACTGCTTCAGCTCTTCCGGCGTCAGTCCGGACAGGCGGACGATCTCATCCATCGGCAGAGGATTCGGATAATAGCCCCGGATGAGCTGGATGACTTCCCGGGTACGGAGACCGTCCATCACACTGACCTCCTGCAGCATGGCGCCAATCTGCTGGCGGACCTCGAGACTCCTTGGGTTCTGGCCGAGCAGGAGCACCTCGCCTTCGCTCGGGCTTGCAAGGCCGAGCATCATCGAGATGGCGGTGGATTTTCCGGCGCCGTTGGGCCCGAGAATGGCGGTGATCGATCCGCGATGGATGGTGAAGGAGACTTGATCCACCGCTCTTTTGCCGCCGAACGTTTTGGTGACTTGCTTCAGCTCGGCGACCGGATCGCCGGGTTGCTGCTTGATCATGGACAACGCCCCTTTTCGCATTAGGTGTTTGATGGCTCTATCATAACGGGGCAACCAGCGGCCGTGTTAGTAAAGGATGTCACCGGTTTGGGATGACTTTTGTCATGCGCGGGTCTTGTTATGGATGATCGTAGGGCGGTTTCGCGCAGCTCTGGAAAGGCTTCACGGTCCTTGGCGGGTGTGAGGCCTTCTCTTGACCGAAAGTGTGGCTTCAATTATAGTGGGTACAGTAGGAGCAACATGAATCATGCAGCAGTCATATATCAATTAATAGAAGGAAAAAGGTGGCTTGTAACATGTCTGAAAACATCTACGTCGGTGTCGATTTGGGCGGAACAGCGATTAAGGTTGGAATTTGCAACGAAGAAGGACATCTCCTGCATAAGTACGAGGGGCCGACGGAAACGGCAAAAGGCGTTGACACGGTAATAGGCAACATTGAAAAGTACGTGCGTCATATCGTGGAGGAGTCTCCGTACAGCTGGGATCAGCTCGCAGGTGTAGGCGCTGGATTCGCCGGCTTTATGAACATTCGTGAAGGCATCATTATTCTGGCACCGAATGTAGGGTTTAAGGATGTGCCGATTCGCGCTCTGCTCGAAGAGCGTCTGGGCAAGCCCGTGAAGATAGACAACGATGCCAACGTGGCGGCGCTTGGCGAGGCTTGGAGCGGTGCGGGCCGCGGCATCGAGAACTGTGTGTGCTACACGCTGGGAACCGGCGTGGGCGGCGGTATCATCATTAACGGCAAAATTTATCAAGGCGGCGGAATGGCCGGCGAGCTCGGCCATATTACGGTTGTTCCTGATCTGGAAGCAATCCAGTGCGGCTGCGGCAAGATGGGCTGCCTCGAAACCGTTTCCTCTGCTACAGGCATCATCCGTATGGCGAAGGATGCCGTTGCGCGCGGAGATCGCACGTCCCTGTCCCTGGTGGAGAACATCGCGGCGAAGGAAGTGTTCGACGCAGCCAAGGCCGGAGACGAAGTGGCGCTTCGCATCGTGAAGCGGGCCGCTTATTATCTTGGCAAGTCGATGGCTACGGTGGCAGCAGTGCTGAATCCTGAGGTGTTTATTATTGGCGGCGGCGTATCCAAGGCCGGTGATATTCTGTTTGACGAAGTACGGGCGGTGTTTGCCAAGTTGGCGCCGGAGCCGCTGCAGCGCGGCGTTAGCATCGTGCCTGCGGAGCTGGGCAATGATGCCGGAGTTGTTGGCGCAGCGGGTCTGCTTCTGCGTTCGTAGGTTTGTTATTTTCCGATCTGCCGCTTGATTATATATTCAATCGAGGGAGGGGAAGCTGATGCTGGAAGCAGCCGATCGAGGCAGCGACACATCAACCATGGCCACCCTGATCATCATTACCGGGATGTCGGGTGCAGGGAAGACTTTGGCGGTGCAAAGTCTGGAGGACCTCGGATTTTTTTGCGTGGATAACCTGCCTCCGGTGCTCATTCCGAAATTCGCGGAGCTGATCGATCAATCGAAAGGCAAGATTGGCAAGGTCGCTTTGGTCATCGACCTGCGGGGCCGTGAATTCTTCACTGCATTGTCCGAATCGTTGAATTATATTAAGGATCATTTCACGATTCGGTGTGAAATTCTGTTCCTCGACGCAACCGATTCGGTGCTGGTTCAACGCTACAAGGAGAGCCGGCGCCGCCATCCCCTTGCTCCGGAAGGCATGCCGCTGGATGGCATCCGTCTGGAGCGCAAAATGCTGGATGAACTGAAAAACTCGGCGACTCAGGTCATCGATACAAGCCATATGAAGCCGCTGAAATTGAAGGAGAAGATCATCTCCCGCTTTACACATCTGGAGACCAGTATGCTGTCGGTCAACATTACGTCTTTTGGATTTAAATACGGAATCCCGATTGACGCCGACCTGATCTTTGACGTGCGTTTTCTGCCTAATCCGCATTATGTGGAGCAGCTGCGCCCGAACACCGGACAGAACAGTGACGTATATGATTATGTCATGAAGTGGCCGGAGACGCAGACGTTTCTGACGAAACTGCTGGATATGCTGCATTTTCTTATTCCGCAGTATCGCAAGGAGGGCAAGAGCCAGGTTATTATCGGGATTGGCTGCACGGGCGGCAAGCACCGTTCGGTGGCGATTGCGGAATATCTTGGCAAGATGCTGGGTGCCAGCGAAACGGAAGCGGTGTCGGTAAGCCATCGTGATTCTGACCGGGATCGGCATTAATTAGGGGAAGTGATAAACTTGGGTGAGCAAGCAACAAAGCGCCCTCGCATCGTCGTGATGGGTGGAGGAACCGGGCTGTCGGTCATGCTCCGGGGCCTGAAGGAAAAGCCGATCGACATAACGGCGATTGTTACTGTAGCGGATGACGGAGGGAGCTCCGGCATTCTGCGCAGTGAGCTGCAAATGCCTCCTCCGGGAGATATAAGAAATGTACTCACGGCTCTCGCCGATGTGGAGCCGCTAATGTCTGATATATTGAAATACCGTTTCGAAACCGGCTCGGGACTGGCCGGGCACAGCCTCGGCAATCTCATCCTGGCTGCCATGACGGATTTGCACGGCGATTTTGTCACGGCTGTTAAGGAGATGAGCCGGGTTTTTGTTGTTCGCGGACAGGTTCTGCCAGCGGCTGGCGAAGCGGTTGTGCTGCACGCCGAGATGGAGGATGGCACGATTGTGACCGGTGAATCGAAAATTCCGGAGGCTGGCCAGCGAATCAAGCGAGTCTTCCTGGAGCCGGAGCATGTGGAGCCTCTTCCCGAAGCCCTTGAGGCGATTCGACAGGCGGATGCGATTCTGATTGGGCCCGGGAGTCTCTACACGAGTATTCTGCCCAATCTGCTTGTCCCCAAGCTTGCCGAGGCGATTGTGGCATCGGATGCTATCAAAATGTTTGTATGCAATGTCATGACACAGCCAGGAGAGACAGATAATTATACAGTAAGTGATCATTTGCAGGCGGTATACGATCATATTGGCCTTCATCTGTTTGATTATGTTATTGTTAATGATGGAGACATTCCTCCTCAGGTGCAGGAGAAGTATGCACAGAAAGGCGCGAAGCCTGTGTACCTGGACCGTGATGAGGTGACCAGCCGAGGATATAAGCTCATCGCTGACAAGCTTGTGCTGTTTCGAACCTATTTGCGGCACGATGCGGATAAGCTGAGCCAACATATTTTTCAGCTGGTGCAAGACTGGATAACACGAAAGAGGTGAGTACCTTGTCCTTTGCGGCTCAAACCAAGAAAGAGTTGACCATGGTCGAAAGCCAGGGCTGCTGCGAGAAAGCGGAACTGTCTGCGCTCATCCGGATGAACGGATCGGTTCAGCTTTCGAACAAAAAGGTGATTCTGGATATTTCGACGGAGAACGCCGCGATTGCAAGGCGCATTTATTCCTTAATCAAGAAGCATTTCCAGGCGCATACTGAACTTTTGGTGCGTAAAAAAATGCGTTTGAAGAAGAATAATGTATACATCGTCCGCATACCGGCTCAGGTTCAGGAAATTCTGAAGGAGCTGCGTATTGTGTCGGAAGGATTTCTGTTTCAGCCACGGATTGACAAGCAGATTGTCCGCAACAATTGCTGCAAGCGGGCATATCTTCGGGGTGCCTTCATGGCAGGGGGTTCGGTCAACAACCCGGAGGGCTCGTCGTATCACCTGGAAATCGCCACGATGTATGAGGAGCACTGTCAGTCTCTTGTCCAGCTTGCCAATGAATTTCACCTGAATGCCCGCTGTATTGAGCGGAAGAAAGGGTTCATCTTCTACATCAAGGAAGGCGAGAAAATCATCGAATTCCTGAACCTGATCGGAGCGCATCAGGCGTTGTTCAAGTTCGAGGATGTCCGGATCATGCGGGATATGAGAAATTCCGTCAACCGCATCGTCAACTGTGAGACGGCCAATCTGAACAAAACCATCGGGGCGGCGATTCGCCAGATTGAGAACATCAAGCTGCTGCAGAAGGAAGTCGGCCTGGAGAACTTGCCTGACAAGCTCCGGGAGGTCGCCGAAATTCGGCTGGCTCATCCGGATATGAACCTGAAGGAAGTCGGGGAACTTCTCAAGGGGACGGTCAGCAAATCCGGGGTAAACCACCGTCTTCGCAAGATTGATGAACTGGCGGAAAAGATTCGAAACGGATAACATTTTTTCTGCTAGTGTCCTGTATGGTTAAATGTTATAATATGATAAAATATCACCGCGCTTTCAATTCAGCAGATTTATAAGATAGGGGGTAATTTTCATGACAAAGCACCCGGTAGTCGTTCGGCTGAAGACGGGTCTACACGCCAGACCGGCCGCGCTGTTCGTTCAGGAAGCGAATAAATATTCCTCTGAAATTTTCGTCGAAAAAGATGATAAAAAAGTAAATGCCAAAAGTATCATGGGAATTATGAGCCTAGCTATCAGTTCCGGAACTGAGGTTTACATTAGCGCAGAAGGAGCCGACGCTGAGCAAGCGGTTACCTCGCTCATGAATTTGGTGAGCAAGGAAGAGCTCGAAAATCAATAAACAATACCTGTCATTAAGAAAAGTCTTGTCATCTGCAAGGCTTTTTTTAACATAAGCAAGCGAGGGGTATTCTACATAATGGGTTGGGATGAGACGGGAGCGGTTGCCCGTCTTTTTGTCATGCATGCCATGCAGGGATCCATGATTCATAATAAATATGATAATTTCGCAGCGTCTGATGCAACATTTACCAACTGAGCACCGTTAGAAGGGTAAGGCAAGCATACAAGGGCCAAAACTGAGGAGGCGAATGAACAATGAACAAGTGGGTTAAACGGGTTGGTGCAGTAATGATTGCAGGGACGCTGCTGACCGGAGGCGCAGCTGTCACCGGAATCGGGGGTGCGACGGAAGCATATGCGGCTGAGACGCCGCGCAGTGTGGTAACGGTGGTGGGTAAAGGCGAAATTTCTGTGAAGCCGGACATCGTCTACCTGTCCATTGGCAGTGAGTCTACGGCGGCAACAGCAAAAGAGGCGCAAAGAAGCAATGCGCAGAAAGTTCAGAAGATTACAGCGTTGCTGAAGGATACATGGAAGATCAACGAGAAGGATATCAAAACGGAGCAGTTCTTCGTACAGCCAAACTACACGTATTCGGATGAAGGCGGACGCACGCTGAAGAGCTATACCGCTTATCATTCGCTTGAGGTTACGCTTCTTGACCTGACGAAGGTCGGAGACGTGCTGGATTCAGCGGCTGACGCGGGTGCGAACATCATTGGCAACGCCCGCTTCTCGGTTGCCGATCGGGATGCTTACGAGGCGCAAGTGATTGAAAAGGCGATTGCGAATGCCGATCTGAAGGCGCGCGCCATTGCCAATGCAGCCAAGCGTCAGCTTGGAGCGATCATCAATGTGTCGGAAGGTTCGGCGATGAATGATATCATTACGTTTGCCGCGGCGGACGGCCTGGCGTCGAAAGCAGAAAGTGCTGGCACCTCGCTTGAGCCGGGCGAGATCAAAATTGTTACCCAGCTTAACGTTCAATATGAGCTGAAATAGTATGTCGGAATTAAGCTCTCGGGCTTTGTGCCGCTGCGATGCAGCGCGTAGAACTGCTGGAGGGCTGGTCAGCACCCGTCTGTATATGCAGGCGGGTGTTTGTGTTGAGACAAGGGCTTCGTTCTTGTCCACTGCGGAAGCTGGGGATGAGGGTTTCCGGTTGCTCGCCCAGCGCTGCCATGTTCTTGAAGAATATCCCGTCTTTACCCTGTCGAAATCCGCAGAAAAGTGTTGTACATAGTGGGAAAACAATGTATAGTGAATATGCAAAAAACTGAATTTGATGAACATCGGTAAAGCCATACCCATGGATATGGCTTTTTTTTCTTAAACGACGCATGATATACGATTATTCTTGAGAAACGGGTCTGCCTTCGGGCAGAATTGCCGTTTCTTCTTACTGGTTTCGAATAGGCCCGCGAATATAAGCGCGCAAGTATTCACGCTCTATCCCATGTAAGGGCACCATTAGAAAGGGGTTGATGCTATGATTGAGCTTGTCCAGATTGAAAAACATTTTCAGGGACAGGCGGTCGTGCATCCGCTGTCGCTCTCCATTAAGGAAGGGGAATTCCTGACCTTGCTGGGCCCAAGCGGCTGCGGCAAGACAACGATCCTCCGTATGATCGCAGGCTTCGAGCAGCCTACGGATGGACAGGTATGGCTCGCGGGGCAGAACGTGACGGATGTTCCTGCAAGCAAGCGGGATCTGAACCTCGTATTCCAGCATTATGCCCTATTTCCGCATATGACCGTTGAAGATAACATCGCGTTTGGGCTAAAGATGAAGAAGATGCCGCGTGCCCAGATCAAGGAGCGTGTAGATGAAGCTGCCCAAATGACGCAGCTGTCGGCGCTGCGGGATCGCTTTCCGCATCAGCTCTCCGGCGGTCAGCAGCAACGTGTCGCCATTGCGCGTGCGATTGCGAACAAGCCCAAGGTGCTGCTGCTGGACGAGCCGCTTGGCGCGCTGGATTTGCAGCTTCGCAAAAACTTGCAGTCCGAGCTGAAACATTTGCAGCGTACGCTTGGGATTACATTTGTTTATGTGACGCATGATCAGGAAGAAGCGATGATGATGTCCGACCGGATCGTCATTATGAATAATGGCAAGGTGGAGCAGATCGGCACGCCGCGCGAGATCTATGCGAGACCGCAGACCCTGTTCGCTGCAACCTTTGTCGGGGAGAACAATATTTTCTCATCGCCGGAGGGGCTTATCGCTGTTCGGCCCGAGAAGATGGTGGCTCAGCGGGAGCCGGGTGCGAAGAAGACGGGTGTCATTGAGGACATTCAATATTTGGGCAGCGTGCATAAATTGCTGGTGCAGCTGGATGGCGAGCCAATGAAAGTGACGGTGGCGCTCGATATATCGGATGAACGTCCGTGGCAGATCGGTGAGGCTGTAGGGGTGAACTGGAACGACAAGGACGAGGTGATGATCGAGCCATGAGAAATTCCCGATTTCTCCTGCCGCCGGTCCTGTTGTGGCTGTCATTGTTCCTAGTGATCCCGATGCTGATCGTGGTGGGCATCTCGTTTTTGTCGAGGGACACGCTTGGCCGAGTTGTATTTGAGTTCAACCTGGAGGGATACCGCACTTTTTTTGATCCGCTGTATTTGGGGATCTACTGGGACACGCTGGTTTTGTCGCTTCTGACTACGGTCATCTGTTTGTTGGTCAGCTATCCGCTGGCCTATTATATAGCGAACGCGTCCCCGCGGGTTCAGACTTGGGGGCTGGTCCTGATTACGATTCCGTTCTGGATCAACTTTCTAATCCGCACGTATGCCTGGGTGCTGCTGCTGCGAACGCAAGGGGTCGTCAACAGCGCATTGCTCTGGCTCGGCTGGATTGATGAGCCGATTCAGATGCTGTATACCTACGGCGCGGTGCTGATGGGCATGGTCTATAACTTCATTCCGTTCATGGTGCTGCCGATCTACGTGGCGCTGGAGCAGATGGACAAGCGTCTGCTGGACGCCGCAAGCGACCTCGGCGCTTCCAGATGGAAGGCGTTCCTGCATGTGACGCTGCCGCAGAGCAAGTCGGGCATCATGACCGGTGCGGTGCTTGTCTATGTATCGACTTCCGGCATGTTTGTGGTGACGGATATTCTGGGCGGTGCGAAGTCGACCATGATCAGCAACATTATTCAGACGCAGTTTCTGGGGGCACGTAATTGGCCGTTCGGCGCGGCGCTGTCAGTGATTTTTGTCGTGACATCCCTGATCCTGATTCTGCTGTTTAACCGGGCGATGCAGGCTCGTCATCAACGAGTAGGGGAGGGAAGAGCGTGAAGAAGCGCAGCCATCCCCTGCTGGGGATCCATTCGTACCTGATGCTGGCCTTCATCTATATGCCGATTCTGATCATTATCATTTATTCTTTTAACAGCGCGAGACTTAGCGGCAACTGGGAAGGCTTCACACTGGACTGGTACACATCCTTGTTCCAGAATCGCCATGTCAGGGAAGCGCTGATGAACAGCCTGACGATCGCGATTACATCCACAGTGGTGTCGACCATGCTCGGCACAGCGGCGGCGCTGGCGCTGCGAGATTTGCGCGGCAAGAAACGCAGCGGCATGAACGGGCTTCTGTATCTCCCGGTTATCATCCCGGACATCATTATGGGGCTGTCGCTGCTGGTGATGTTCAGCCAACTGAACATGCCGCTAGGCAAGACGACGGTGATGATTGCGCATATTACATTCAGCTTGTCCTACGTCTATGTAGTTGTGACAGCAAGGCTGTCAGGCATGGGCAAGCAGCTGGAGGAGGCTGCGCAGGATCTTGGCGCCACGCCGTGGCAGACGTTCCGGCATGTGACGCTGCCGCAGATTGCCCCGGGGATTATATCCGGTGCACTGATTGCTTTTACGCTGTCGCTGGATGATTTTATGGTGAGCTTTTTTGTGGCGGGGCCGAGTTCAACGACGCTGCCAATCTATATATACGCCCAGGTTAAGCGGGGGATATCGCCGGAGATTAACGCCCTGTGTACACTGCTGATCCTGGTGAGCATTACCCTGATTCTGCTGTCCCAATACATTCTTAACCGGGGCAACAATGACAAGAAACACAAGACATTGCCGATTTAAAGCAAATTTGCTTTTTCGGATAGAGGGATGATCTCAAAAGATCCCAAAAAACGGAACGAGGAAGAGAGGAGATAAGGAATTGAAAAGAAGAGGATGGACCCGTCTGCTGGCGGCAGGCTTGGTTGGGGTATTGTCGGTAGGCCTTTTGGCAGGCTGTGGCTCAGAGAAGGAAACGCTGCATATTTACAGCTGGGCGGATAACTTTGATCCCGAGGTGCTGAAGGATTTCGAGGAAAAGTTTGATGTGAAGGTCACTTATGACAACTATGCCAACAATGAGGATCTGCTGGCCAAGATCAATGCGGGCGGAAGCGGATATGATCTGATTCAGCCTTCGGATTACATGGTCAAAACGATGATTGAGTCAGACCTGCTGGAGCCGCTGGATATGAACAATATCCCGAATTTCGAGAACATTTCTGACACGTTCAAGGACCCGTCCTACGATCCGGGCAACCAATATTCGATTGTGTACACCACCGGTGTGACGGGCATTGCATATAACACGAAGTATATTCAGGATGAGATTAACAGCTGGGAAGATCTGTGGAATCCCGAATATAAGGGCAAGGTGCTGCTGCTTGACGATAATCGCGAGGTGATCGGCTTGGCGCTCAAGAAGCTCGGGAAATCGAACAGCACGACCGACGAGGCGGAGATTACCGCAGCGGTGGAGGAGCTGAAGACGCTTCTTCCGAATGTGCTTGCCTTCGACACGGACAGCATCAAACAGAAGATGATGCAGGAAGAGGGCTGGATTGCGAGCGTATGGTCGGGGGATGCGGCGTTTATCGCGGCTGAGAATCCGGATGTGGCCTATGTTGTGCCTGAAGAGGGAGCGACGATTTTCTCCGATAACTATGCGATTCCGAAAGGTGCGAAGAACAAGGAACTGGCCGAGAAGTTCATCAACTTCATGCTGGAGCCTGAAGTGAGCGCCAAGAACTTTGAGTATATCGGATACAGCAATCCGAATACCAAAGCGATGGAATTCCACAGCGAAGATTATCGCAACAATACGATGATCAATCTGACAGACGAAGAGCTGGCGCGGACCGAATGGCTCGATAATGTGGGCGAGGCGCTGCAGCTGTACGACCGTCTGTGGAGCGAACTGAAGAGCGGCCGGTAACAAAGCTGTTATCGTTTGTTAAATATAGAAAGCGGGAAAAGGTCTGTCGAATCGACAGGCCTTTTCTTTGTATGCCGTCACATCCTCGGACCTATGTCTGGAGAAGTCATTTTCTCGAACCTGAGCTCGCCGCTGTATCCCGAGGTTAGGGAGTTTGGCCGGGAAGGCATGAGCGGGGATAGGCCCTCGGCCCCGGAATCAAAATTGTCATTCGTATTGTTACCTATAGACCAAGCATGAAGGATTATAATGGGAAAGGAAGTGAACAATAACAGCAACTTATTCAATTGACCCCATAACAAAAACGACAAAGGTGGAATTTCGAAATGAAGCGTAATCTCCGTATATGTGCATCGTTCATTGCAGCTGGTGTTCTGATCGGAAGCCTCGGATGGACCGGGCAGGTGATTGAGGCGAACGGATCGGCACAGGCGGCCGCGGCCAGCCAGAAGAAGTCCAGCAAGGAAGTTGTTCTGAAATGGAATGGCAAAGTGCTGCCGCAAAAAGGAATCCTGTCCAACGGTGTTACATATGTGCCAGCTACCGCCGTCAGAGACGCGCTCGGTTTGCCGATTAAGTATGATGCTAAAGCGCGTGCTTATACGCTGGGCGATGGATACAACCGTCTGAAAGCGGTGGTGTATGCCTCGAAAGACATCGGCCTATCGGTTAACGGGCTTTACATAGGGGAGCCTGGAGGCCAGATCATCGATGGGCGTTTGTATATCCCGTATAAAGTGCTCAGTGATTATATGGGCGTTCAAGGACAGTGGAATGCGGCGCAGAAGACGCTTTCGATGGTGCCGAAAAAGCAAAATGCGATCACAATTTCTGCCAAAACATTGAAGGAGTCCACGGATAAAGCCAACATTCAAGTGCGCTATGCCCAGATCAGCGGTCTTGGCAACGATAAAGCGCAGTCTGCGATCAACGAGACGCTAAAGCAGCATGCCGAGCGGTTCATCGAGGCGGCGAAGGAGCAGGTTGCGGAAGCGCCATCGCCTGAGCCGGGGATGGAGTATGAGTTCCAGGGCGATTTTGTAGTGACCTACAACGCAGAGGGGCTGCTCAGCATCTTGACGAGTGAATACACGTATACGGGCGGGGCGCATGGGATGACTTACCGCCAGGGTTATACGTTCTCGCTGGAGGACGGATCGCTGCAAAGCCTCGGGGACGTCATTAACCTGAAGGGTGACGGCAAGAAGAAGCTGAATGATTATGTATTGAAGAAATTCAAAGCGAATGAGGGCTATCTCGGCGGGTTTGAAGGCGTATCGGACGATGCCGATTTCTACCTGAAGGACGGCGCAGCGGTGCTCTTCTTCCAGCTGTATGAGTACACGGCGTATGCTTACGGTTTTCCGGAGTTTGAGCTGAAGCTGAAGGAGTGGAAGTAAGGGCTGCAGTTATGTAAGCAGACTCGTCGAGTACAAGAGTTATGGAAAAAACGGGCAGGCACCGATTCGGCGCCTGCCCGTTTTTTTATGCAAATAAGGTTTCCGGCTGAGTTTACAGTCCTTGCGCCGGAGTTTTCTCCAGAACCTGATCGACGATGCCGTATTCCTTGGCTTCTTCAGCAGTCATGAAGTAGTCGCGATCGGTGTCTTTCTCGATGCGCTCAAGCGGCTGACCGGTACGCTCTGCGAGGATGCGGTTCAGCTTGTCGCGCATCTTCAGAATGCGGCGGGCGCGGATTTCGATATCCGTTGCCTGGCCTTGTGCGCCGCCAAGCGGCTGGTGAATCATGATTTCGCTGTTAGGCAGCGCGAAGCGCTTGCCCTTGGCACCTGCATTCAGCAGGAACGCGCCCATCGAAGCCGCCATGCCGACACAGATGGTCGAAACATCCGGCTTGATGAATTGCATCGTATCGTAAATGGCCATGCCGGCGGTAATCGAACCGCCCGGGCTGTTGATGTAAAGATGAATATCCTTTTCAGGGTCCTCTGCTGCCAGGAACAGCATTTGGGCAATGATGGAATTGGCGACCACGTCATTTACATCGGAGCCGAGGAAGATAATGCGGTCTTTCAGCAATCTGGAATAGATGTCGTACGCCCGCTCGCCGCGGTTGCTTTGTTCAACGACCATAGGTATAAAACTCACGTGGAAAACCTCCTCTTAAGTACAGTCCTCTTTAAAATACTGTTACCGTATTACCCACATGATAAACAATTCAAATCAAAAAGTCAAAGAAAGTCAAACTATCGGGTAAAAAAAAGAGCCATCTCAGGCACTATGCGGGTAAACAGTAATGATGATATGGCGCGCCCGCGAGGAATCGAACCTCGATCTCAGGCTCCGGAGGCCTACGTCATATCCATTGGACCACGGGCGCATAAAAAATTAGCAACGAAATTGATTATACAACAAGTTTGAACAAAAGACAAGAAGTCGTTCAAAAGATTGTTTTTGTCTAGACCCAAGCATCATTTGGCCATAATGTATAAGAATGCCTGAGGCTGAGAAATATACTTTCGGACCCCTTGCAACCTGCATAATAATTGAGTAGAATAAGGGTGGGACTTAAATTGCTTACCCGGGACATTTTACGTCCAACATAAAGAGCGTCGAGACGAAGTTTGCAGGAGTGGAATGCATGCGTGACCTATTAGAAATACAAGAGCAGCTTCTGCCAGATCTCATGGACACTCTTAAACGAAGGTATACGATCCTTCATCAGATCAGGTTGTCTGGAGTTGTCGGACGGAGGACGCTCGCCGGATCACTCGAGATGACCGAGCGTGTGCTCAGAGCGGAGACCGATCTTCTGAAGGCACAAGGTCTGATTGAGATCGAGACGGTCGGAATGCGGATCAGCGATGCCGGCATCTGTTTGCTGGAACAGCTGGAGCCGATGATGAAGGAGCTGTTCGGTCTGGCCCGCCTGGAGGAGAAGATTCGCAAGGCTTATGGCTTGCGTAAGGTTGTTGTCATTCCTGGCGACAGTGAATCTTCCCCGGATGTGAAGCGTGAGCTTGGCCGTGTCGGAGCAAGAACGCTCCTCAGCTATGTTCATAGCGGAGACACGATTGCCGTCACGGGCGGATCAACGCTTGCCGAAGTGGCAGAGCAGATGACCGCGCTTGCCGGCGGCCCTTTGAAGGGAAGCTGGTTTGTACCGGCTCGGGGCGGCCTTGGAGAGAGTGTGGAGATTCAGGCGAATACGATCGCTTCCAAGATGGCCAAACGGGTTGGCGCGGAATACCGGCTGCTGCATGTACCGGATTTGCTGGGCGAGGATGCCTATCAGTCTCTTGTGCATGATCAGCATATTCAGGAGATTGTGCATGTCATCCGTCAATCACGCATTATCATTCACGGCATCGGCGACGCCATGGAGATGGCCCGCAGGCGCAAGCTGGATGACGGCTCGATTGACAGTCTGCAGAAAGACGGTGCCATTGCGGAATCCTTCGGATACTATTTCAGCGAATCAGGTGAGGTCGTACACAAGATGCTTACGCTCGGTCTTCGGCTTGAAGATATTATGCGCACCGAGATCGTCATTGGCATCGCAGGAGGAAGAAGCAAGGGCAAAGCGATCCACGCTGTGCTGAAATTCGGCCATGAAGACATTCTGGTCACGGACGAAGCGGCTGCGCTGGAAGTTATGAAAGAAATAGAGACGCTCTAGCATTAAAGGACCATGGACCAGGATTGAACGGGGTGGAGCGCCTAAGTGCTGCATGCCTGAATGGAGCCTGAAGTGCTGCGATCATATGGAATTGTCCCTTTTTCGCAGGCATTGGCCGCACATTCAAGCTATTGTTGTCATGACTGACCTTTTGGCGGTCTTGAATATATACAAATAAAGCAAATATGGAGGGAACTGCTAATGGTTAAAGTAGGTATTAACGGTTTTGGACGTATTGGACGTAACGTGTTCCGCGCTGCGCTGAACAACAGTGAAGTTGAAATCGTGGCAATCAACGATTTGACTGACGTGAGCACACTGGCACACCTTTTGAAATATGACACAACTCACGGAAGACTGGATGCAACAGTTGAAGCTAAAGAAGGCGCGCTTATTGTAAACGGCCGTGAAGTGAAAGTATTCGCTGAGCGTAACCCAGAAGCTCTTCCTTGGGCTGAATACGGTGTTGAAATCGTGGTTGAATCCACAGGTATCTTCACTGCTAAAGAAAAAGCTTCCGCTCACTTGAAAGGCGGCGCGAAGAAGGTTATCATCTCCGCTCCAGCTACTGACGAAGACATCACGATCGTTATGGGCGTTAACGAAGACAAATACGATCCAGCTAACCACACCATTATCTCCAACGCTTCTTGTACAACGAACTGCTTGGCTCCTTTCGCCAAAGTTCTTGATGAGAAGTTCGGCATCGTGAAAGGCATGATGACTACGGTTCACTCTTACACGAATGACCAGCAAGTACTCGATCTGCCGCACAAGGACCTTCGTCGTGCTCGTGCTGCTGCTGAGAACATCATTCCTTCCACAACTGGTGCGGCAAAAGCAGTTAGCCTTGTCCTGCCACAACTGAAAGGCAAACTGAACGGTATGGCTATGCGCGTACCTACGAAGAACGTTTCTGTTACAGACCTCGTTGTTGAGCTGTCCAAGAACGTAACCAAAGAAGAAGTTAACGATGCGCTGAAAGCTGCAGCTGACGGCCCGCTGAAAGGCATCCTGAACTACTCCGACGAGCCGCTTGTATCCAGCGACTACAACAGCGATCCGGCTTCTTCCACGATTGATGCGCTCTCTACTATGGTAGTTGGCGACAACATGGTTAAAGTCGTTTCCTGGTATGACAACGAGTGGGGCTACTCCAACCGCGTTGTTGACCTCGCTGCTTACATCGCAAGCAAAGGTCTGTAATTGATTTAAACCATTCAATCGAAGAGGAGTTCCGCTTAAGGGTGCTCCTCTTTGGTTCATGGTTTTTCCTGTTTTTAAGCCATAAGCCATGCACTTAAACACATAGACAACACGCCGGGCTTTGGACGACATAAAGAGATGAAGAGCACCTGCTGTCGGCTGGGGAGAATAGTTTCTAGGAGGAACGTGGAGATGAACAAGAAAAGTGTACGTGATGTAGAAGTAAACGGCAAACGCGTCTTTGTCCGGGTCGATTTCAATGTACCGCTTGAGGATGGTAAAATAACAGATGATACTCGTATCCGCGAGACACTGCCAACCATCAATTACCTGATTGAGCGAGGCGCGAAGGTCATTCTCGCCAGCCACATGGGTCGCCCGAAAGGCGAGGTTGTTGAATCGCTGCGCCTGAATCCGGCAAGCGAGCGCCTGTCCGAACTGCTTGGCAAACCGGTTGCGAAGGCGGATGAAGCTGTAGGCGAAGCGGTTAAGGCTCAAGTGGAGAAGCTGCAAAACGGCGATGTGCTCGTGCTTGAGAACGTGCGCTTCTATCCAGGCGAAGAGAAGAACGATCCGGAGCTGGCGAAGCAATTCGCAGAGCTTGCTGATCTGTTCGTCAATGACGCATTTGGTGCAGCTCACCGTGCGCATGCTTCGACAGAAGGCATTGCCCATCATCTGCCGGCTGTATCCGGTCTTCTGATGGAGAAGGAGCTGTCTGTTCTGGGCAAAGCGTTGTCGAACCCGGATCGTCCGTTCACAGCGATCATCGGCGGTTCCAAAGTTAAGGACAAAATCGATGTCATCAACAACCTGCTTACACTGGCTGACAATGTCATCATCGGCGGTGGACTTGCCTATACGTTCTTCAAGGCGCAAGGCCATGAAATCGGCAAATCCCTGCTGGATGCAGAGAAGCTGGATACGGCGCTTGGCTTCATTGAGAAAGCTAAAGAGCTGGGCAAAAACTTCTACCTGCCGGAAGACATCGTAGTAACTGACGATTTCAGTGCAGATGCAAACACCAAGGTGGTCACGATCGACAGCATCCCAGCAGATTGGGAAGGCATTGATATCGGTCCGAAGACACGCGAGAAGTATGCAGAAGTGATTAAAAACTCCAAGCTGGTCGTATGGAACGGGCCGATGGGCGTGTTCGAAATCGAACCGTTCAGCCACGGTACTCGCGCTGTAGCGCAAGCTTGTGCGGAAACGTCTGCTTACACGGTGATCGGCGGCGGAGACTCGGCTGCAGCAGCTGAAAAGTTCGGTGTAGCTGACAAGATGGACCACATCTCGACGGGTGGCGGCGCATCCCTTGAATTCATGGAAGGCAAGGCGCTTCCTGGCGTTGTGGCTCTGAACGACAAGTAAGACACGAATGGGTAAAGACGCAAGATAGCAGTTCCCCGCGGGATGGCGGGGAATATTTAAGGAGTGAACCTAGTGAGAACACCAATCATAGCTGGCAACTGGAAAATGTTCAAAACGGTTCCGGAAGCAACGTCCTTCTTCGAGGAAGTTAAGGGCAAAGCGGAAGTAGAAGGCGTTGAGAGCGTCATCTGCGCGCCGTTCACAACGCTTCCGGCTCTGGTCGAAGCTGCGAAAGGAACAAGCATCAAGATCGGGGCTCAGAATCTTCATTATGAAGACAGCGGTGCATTTACCGGAGAAATCAGCGGTTCCATGCTGAAGGATCTGGGCGTGGACTACGTCATTATCGGGCATTCCGAGCGTCGTCAGTACTTTGCGGAAACCGACGAGATCGTCAACAAGAAGGTGCATGCGGCATTCCGTCACGGACTGCTTCCGATTGTATGCGTTGGCGAGAAGCTCGAAGAACGTGAAGCAGGGAAGACGAAGGACGTATGCAAAGTGCAGACCGAAGCTGCATTCGCAGGTGTTCCTGCAGACCAAGCGGTTCATGTCGTCATTGCCTATGAGCCGATCTGGGCGATTGGCACAGGCAAATCCTCCACGGCGCAAGATGCCAACGAGGTGATTGCATATATTCGCGATCTCGTGAAAGGATTGTACGGGGAAGACGTTGCAGCTGCGGTTCGCATTCAGTACGGCGGCAGCGTGAAGCCTGAGAATGTAATGGAGTATCTGGGGCAAAGCGACATTGACGGCGCTCTCGTCGGCGGTGCCAGCCTGCAGCCAGCTTCTTACATTCAACTCGTTGAGGGGGCGAAGTAAGATGTCAGCACCAAGACCGGTAGCCCTGATCATCATGGACGGATTCGGGCTGCGCAATACGGAGGCAGGAAATGCGGTCGCTAAGGCGAATAAGCCGAATTATGACCGTTATCTGAAACAATATCCGAACACCACACTGACCGCTTGCGGAGAAGCTGTAGGCCTGCCGGAAGGGCAGATGGGCAACTCCGAGGTCGGCCACTTGAACATTGGTGCAGGACGGATTGTATATCAGGACTTGACCCGGATCAGCAAGTCGATTCGTGAAGGGGAGTTCTTCAAGAACGAAACCCTGGTTGAGGCCATTCAGAATGCCAAGAAGAACAACAAGAAGCTTCACCTGTACGGGCTTGTATCCGATGGTGGCGTACATAGCCATATCGAGCATATGTTTGCCATGCTGGATCTCGCGAAGCAAGAAGGCCTGGACGAGGTGTACATTCATGGCTTCATGGACGGACGCGACGTCGCTCCGGACAGCGGGCGTCAATTCGTCAAGGACCTGATCGCCAAGATCGAAGAGATTGGCATCGGCAAGATTGCTACGGTATCTGGCCGTTACTACGCAATGGACCGCGACAAGCGCTGGGACCGTGTAGAGAAGGCTTACCGTGCGATGGTATACGGTGACGGCCCGAAATATACGGACCCGCTCAAGGCCATTGAAGACTCCTATGAGAAGTCGATCTATGATGAATTTGTTGAACCGACGGTGATCGTGGATGAGCAGGGGAACCCGGTCAGCCTCGTGGAGAGCGGAGATTCGGTTGTGTTCCTGAACTTCCGTCCTGACCGTGCGATTCAGCTGTCCCAAGTGTTCACGAACAAGGATTTCCGCGGTTTCGAGCGGGGACCGAAGTTCCCTGAGAACCTGCATTTTGTGTGCCTTACGCTGTTCAGCGAAACGGTCGAAGGCTTCGTGGCCTACAAGCCGAAGAACCTCGACAACACGCTGGGCGAAGTGCTTGTACAGCATAACAAAAAGCAGCTTCGCATTGCCGAGACCGAGAAATACCCACATGTTACCTTCTTCTTCAGCGGCGGGCGCGACGTGGAGCTTCCTGGCGAAACGCGTGTCTTGATCAACTCGCCTAAGGTGGCGACTTACGATCTTCAGCCGGAGATGAGTGCATACGAGGTGGCTGAAGCTTGTGTGAAGGAAATCGAGGCGGATAAGCATGATGCCATCATTCTGAACTTTGCGAACCCGGATATGGTTGGTCACTCCGGCATGCTGGAGCCAACCATCAAAGCGGTGGAAGCCACGGATGAGTGCGTAGGCAAAGTCGTTGAAGCCGTTCTGGCCAAAGGCGGGGTTGCCATCATCACGGCCGACCACGGCAACGCCGACATGGTATTCGACGAGAATGGCCGTCCGCATACGGCACATACAACCAATCCGGTTCCGTTCATCGTCACCGATGAGAACGTGACCTTGCGTGAAGGCGGCATTCTGGCTGACATCGCTCCAACGATTCTGGATCTGATGCAGCTGCCGAAGCCGGAAGAAATGACGGGCACTTCGATGATTGCAGCACGCAAATAAGAAATAAAACACCTGAAACAGCCTGGCAGCAATGCCAGTTTCAAATACCATATTAACAAAAGGAGACTATACCCATGACCATTATTTCTGACGTATATGCACGCGAAGTCCTTGACTCCCGCGGTAACCCGACTGTAGAGGTTGAAGTATACCTGGAATCCGGCGCAATTGGCCGTGCCATCGTTCCTTCCGGTGCTTCGACTGGTGTTCACGAAGCAGTTGAGCTTCGCGACGGCGACAAATCCCGTTACCTCGGAAAAGGTGTTCTGCAAGCAGTAAAGAATGTTAACGAAGTTATCGCTCCTGAAGTGATCGGAATGGACGCGCTTGATCAAGTAAGCATCGACAAGCTGATGATCGCTCTGGACGGAACGCCGAACAAAGGCAAACTGGGTGCAAATGCGATTCTGGCTGTATCGATGGCTGTCGCTCGTGCAGCTGCCGAGGCGCTTGCTATGCCGCTGTACACTTACCTTGGCGGATTCAACGCAAAACAGCTTCCAGTACCAATGATGAACATCGTGAACGGCGGCGCTCATGCTGACAACAACGTTGACGTGCAAGAGTTCATGGTACTGCCTGTAGGTGCTTCCAGCTTCAAAGAAGCGCTTCGTATGGGTGCTGAAATCTTCCACAACCTGAAATCGGTTCTGAAAGGCAAAGGACTGAACACTGCTGTTGGTGACGAAGGCGGCTTCGCTCCGAACTTCACTTCCAACGAAGACGCGCTGTCCTCGATCATTGAAGCGATTGAAAAAGCTGGCTACACGCCAGGCAAGGACGTATTGCTGGGTATGGACGTGGCTTCCACGGAATTCTTCAAGGATGGCAAATATGTGCTTGAAGGCGAAGGCAAATCCTTCACACCTGCTGAGTTCGTAGACCTGCTTGCTTCTTGGGTAGAGAAATATCCAATCATCACCATCGAAGACGGCTGCTCCGAGGACGACTGGGAAGGTTGGAAATTGCTCACTGAGAAATTGGGTGACAAAATTCAGCTCGTGGGTGACGACCTGTTCGTTACGAACACTGAGCGTCTGGAAAGAGGCATCAAGGAAGGGATCGGTAACTCCATCCTGATCAAAGTTAACCAAATCGGTACGCTGACTGAAACATTCGACGCGATCGAAATGGCAAAACGCGCTGGTTACACCGCTGTGATCTCCCACCGTTCCGGTGAGTCCGAAGACAGCACGATCGCTGACATCGCGGTTGCTACAAACGCTGGCCAGATCAAAACGGGTGCACCTTCCCGTACGGACCGCGTTGCGAAATACAACCAGTTGCTTCGCATCGAAGACAACCTGGGCGAACTCGCTCAGTACGACGGCTTGAAGTCGTTCTACAACCTGAAGCAACAATAATAAGGGCTATAAAAGCCTGGCTCCTGCTGTTGCGGGGGCCGGGCTTTTTTTGCGCTTATTGGGGGAGCGGGGGCGAGGCAAGGCTGCACATTGGATCGTGCTTGTGGGAAGGTGCGCGAATCGCCTCCGGTCGCTGTTAAAATCGGGAAACATGGAACGAATGTGAGAAGAGGGAGTTTCCCGATTATAAAGGCGAACGCGCTGCTCCTCCGGCGCTTCGCGCCCCTCTACAGGGAAGCGATGTGCAGCCGTATGCGGGCATCCCGTGGAAGCGCAAAGCATCAAGCCCGGCATGTGGCGCAAAGGCAGGAGGCCGGGCTTTTTGCGGGAGGGCAAGGAAGTGAATGCATGCGGTCAGTTGACCGCGTCATGCAGGAAGGCATCGTGCATCTCTCGCTTGGTGCGAAAAGAGGCTGCACAATAGATCGTGCTTGTGGGAAGGTGCGCGAATCGCCTCCGGTCGCTGTTAAAATCGGGAAACATGGAACGAATGTGAGAAGAGGGAGTTTCCCGATTATAAAGGCGAACGCGCTGCTCCTCCGGCGCTTCGCGCCCCTCTACAGGGAAGCGATGTGCAGCCGTATGCGGGCATCCCGTGGAAGCGCAAAAGCATCAAGCCCGGCATGTGGCGCAAAGGCAGGAGCCGGGCTTTTTGCGGGAGGGCAAGGAAGTGAATGCATGCGGTCAGTTGACCGCGTCATGCAGGAAGGCATCGTGCATCTCTCGCTTGGTGCGAAAAGAGGCTGCACATTGGATCGTGCTTGTGGGAAGGTGCGCGAATCGCCTCCGGTCGCTGTTAAAATCGGGAAACGTGGAACGAATGTGAGAAGAGGGAGTTTCCCGATTATAAAGGCGAACGCGCTGCTCCTCCGGCGCTTCGCGCCCCCTCTACAGGGAAGCGATGTGCAGCCGTATGCAGGCATCCCGTGGAAGCGCAAAGCATCAAGCCCGGCATGT
The DNA here is from genome assembly GCF_038000405.1 of Paenibacillus sp. FSL M8-0334. NCBI lineage: Bacteria > Bacillati > Bacillota > Bacilli > Caryophanales > Paenibacillaceae > Paenibacillus > Paenibacillus sp. FSL M8-0334. Next base: position 2,139,259 of record NZ_JBBOCH010000001.1, on the reverse strand, counting down.
GGCGCAAAGGCAGGAGGCCGGGCGAATAATCCGCCTCCGGACCGGGTTAGATCAACGCCCGGAGACGGAGGTTATCTTTTTCGAATTTTGCTACCCTTACTTCAATCGCGCGTAGGATGCTTAAGCACTCATTGTCTGTCTTCCTACAGCGCAGGTCGAATAAGGGAGGAACCGCAATGTCGTTTCATATTGTTCATGGGTACACGCCGCCGATCCGGTCGAAGGACGGAAGCCATCCGCCGAAGAGCATCGCCTCTATGGAGATATTCAATCTCAGAGGCTTCCCGCAATGGGTGGTCCTGCGGGGGCATGACACCGACAATCCGCTGCTGCTGTTTTTTCACGGCGGGCCAGGAGCTTCGCAGACTGGAGCGCAGCGCAGATATTTGGCGGGGCTCGAAGAGAAGTATACGGTGGTGAATTGGGATTACCGTGGAGCGGGGAAAAACTATCAGCCCGGAATCCCGCCTGAAACAATGACGATCGGCCATCTGCTTAAGGATGCCCGCGAGCTGGCGGTCCAGCTTCTACAGAAATTCGGGCAGCGTCGACTGTTTGTCATGGGTCATTCATTCGGCGCCTTGTTCGGGCTGCGTTTTGTCAATGCTTACCCGGAGCTGGTGCGCGCTTATGTGGGCATCAATCAGCCGACAGACCGCGCGGCAGAGGAAGGACGATCGTATGAATGGGTATATCAGGAGGCAGAGAAGCGAGGACTGAAAAAGGCAGTTGCAGTGCTGGAGCGTATGGGGGCCCCGAGGAACGGTCTATATAAAACGATGAGTGATTTTGTCCAGCAGCGAAAGCTGTTGACAAAGCTGGGGGGCGTCGCATTTGTGCAAAGTCCGACTCAGATCAATGTAATCAGCAATCTGTTTACCCCCGAATTGTCATGGCCGGAGCGGTTTCGTTTCATGAAAGGGTTCTCGTTTAGCAACGAGCATCTCTGGGATGAATTTGTGGGACATAATCTGTTTGAGCAGATTCGGGAAGTTCGGGTTCCGGTGTATTTTGTGGCTGGGGCGCATGATCGAATATGTCATGACCTCATTATGGAATACGTTAAACAGCTTAAAGCGCCAAGCATCCATGTGGACATATTCGAGAAATCCGGGCATCTTGCCTGCTTCGAAGAGCCGGACAGATTCATGAGGCTGATGACAGAAGAAGTGCTGGTATAGTCGAAGAGCGGATGAATGAGGCGCAATTAAGAGGATAAGGGAAGTAGATTTTACAGGTTGACCATGCGGCGTTTGTTCATTGATCTATGACGCGACCGATTGGTGCTGATCAAAAATCCTGTGTTCCTTTAATCAAGAAGAAAAGGAGCCGGGATTTTTTTGATTTCATTTTGGCATTGTAGAGTTTTTGTAGAGATGCAGCTGGTATCATTACTAAGTTAGGAAGAAAGTAACAAAGAGTAGGTACTTAGTAACAAGGGAGAACGATCACAATCTATAGGTCGCATCCATTGTCCTGATGAATGCAGCTAGCGAGACATATACAAAAGAGTGCCACTAATCAAGGGAAAAAAGGAGAGGAGAATTATGTTGATTACCAGATCATCTTTACGGAGGGGCCGACGGTATTTGTCGATGCTCTTGACGATTGCCATCGTCTTGAGTTCATTTGCCCCCGCCGCTGTCGCCAGCAGCTCAGGTGCGGGAGGGGCTGTTGAAGGCGTTACTTACTTCGTCGACCATGATAACTGGGGAGGGCCGGGTTCAACCGGAATAGACGGAGACCTGGATATCGGGATCAAGAATCAGAACAATTCCCCGGCAGACAACTATGATAAGTTTCCAATCGAGTTTAAATTCGATGTGGACAAGCCGGTACCGGGTGATGCCGAGGCTTACCTGCTTATTCGCGCTTATGATGTGGATGAGGAAGACGGGAACTATAACGATAGCACCAACGGCGAATGGGACCGCGTATATTTCTCGTCCAATCCCGAGCATATCCGCATGAACCAGCGCTACACGCAGTGGAAATATCCCATTCCCGGTGCGAACATTCCGAATAATGGTTATATGAATGAGATGCACCAAGACGCTTATGTCGGAGCTCTTTCGGGCAGCGACACCAAGTGGAATACGACGGTACTCCCGATCGAGGCCGGCAAAATCGTGCAGGGAGAGAACTACGTAGGGATTACGATTCATCACTACTATCAAGATCCGAGCAATCCCAACTCCAATTGGCAGATGACGGTGGACTGGGGGCAGCTTGTTATTAACGGAGGCTCCCGCAGCAAAGGGGAGATTACTTATGCAAGCCTTGAACCCGGCAGCGTCAATAATGAACTCATTGTTAATACGGAGTTTATGCCGAAGGTGAACGGAGACTTCTCCATTGAGGTCAGCTTAATTGAGAAGGCTACAATCGGCGGGGATGTCGTGGATCAGAACCTGGCCATCGGGCAGAAGCGGATCAGAGGCGGCCAGGCGAACACACTCAACAAAAATGAAATCGTCCTGAAGGACGTGAGGCTCGATCCGAATAAAGAATACACGCTTAACGTGATCTTGTATGAGGATGGGGGAGCGCTCACAGAAAGCCCGAAGGATGTCAACAATACGCCAATCAGTATCGACATCGATCCGATGGAGGTACAGCATATCTATACGATGTCTACATTTGATCCGAAGGTCGAAGACATCGAGCTGAACAACAGACCTCAGTATGAGCCGACATGGTTTAGCCTGAACGATTTCGAGGACAAGTTGTTCAAGATCAATGGGCGGCAGGATAACACACTTGAAAAAGTTAAAATCGTGACGCTGCCCGATCCGTCCACCGGTCGCCTCGTCTTCGGACAAGATGATGTCGCCGCAGGGGACGAGCTGAATGCTGCGGAGCTAGGGAACCTGAGATTTATCCCGACTGCGAGCGGCGGGTTCAATCAACCGGTCACCTTCGAGTGGAATGGTTACGATCAGGACAAGAAGAAGTACGCACAATTCAATGCCGAAGTCGTCATTTCGCCGAACCTGGCGCCAGTACTGGACAATGTCAACATCCCAGTGAACAAGGGAACAACTGCTGTTCCGGTGGGAGATGGCATAAACCGGGCGGTACAAGATGACCAGGCACCGTTGCAACCTGACCATGTGGCAGTACTTTCACTGCCATCTACCGGGACTTTGATGCTCGGACAGACAGCGGTCACGCAGGGAATGGAGATCCCTTGGGCGCAGCTGCCGGCATTGACGTATGTGCCGGAGAGTGCGAACCAGACGGGCACGGTGACGTTTTCCTGGAACGCATCAGACGGACTTCAGTATGCGAAAGATCCGGCAACCGTCACGATTACCATTAACCATCCTCCTGTCGCTCTGGATGTCGTGAAGACAGGACTTGAAGGCAGGCCGGTCGTTATCCCAGCAGTAGAGTTTAAAATGACCGATGCGGATGGAGACGACCTGAAACTCATTGACATCGTCAACGTGGATCCATCCATAGGGAAGCTTCAGTATACTACGGTAACCGATGGCACTTACCGGGACATTGCGGGACCGATTGATTACGCTACCCTGGCCTCCGTTATCTTTACGCCTGCAGCGGATCTGCCACTATACCCTCCGGTTGTGACCCAATGGAGGGCACAGGACGGGAAGCAGTTCTCGGAGCAGCCAGGCAGCATTACGATTACGTATGACGGAAGACCGATTGCTCACCCGCAAATCATCGAAGCTGAGGAAGGTTCCGGTGTTATTCCGGTGATCCTGACGGGAGAGGATGCGGAGAGTGCCGTTCTGACGTATGACATTATCAGCCAACCGGCTAAAGGAACGCTGGAGCCCTCCGCAAATGGAAGCCAGCATTGGATATATCGTCCGGATCCAAGCTTCGTTGGCGGGAAAGATTCATTCCGGTTCACCGTAACGGATGATGTATATCATCAGAGCAGCGAACCGGCTGAAGTGACGATTGTTATTAACCGTACCCTCGATGGGTGGGTAGGCGATCAGCAGCAGGGAGATAACGAGGTCGTTACTGCCATCCCAGGCAAACCTCTCGCGCTTAACGCTGTCAGCTCCCTGCATGCGCAGAAGGTAAACGCCATCGTGAACGGGGTTGTGGTTCCGCTGACCGAGGTCAATCCGGCAGGAGCCGAGGCGGCGGGGTACCGGACTTGGAGCAACAGCCACTGTATCATGGCGCTGGGCATAGCTCCAGGAAATTGCGTTCTTCCGATGGATACGGCAGCCGGCCTGCACCTGGTTACATTCGAGGCGTTTAACGGAGCCGGGCAATCACTCCCTGCGGAGATGAAGCTGCAGGATAACCAGTTCAAGGTGGTGGGTACGAACCTGACACTGCTGGCGAAGCCTGAGTCCATTCCAGGGGACGGTAAATCAACGACGGAATTAACTGCTGTCGTGAAGGACGGAGACGGAAAGCCGGTGGAAGGGGTCGCGGTGACTTTTGAAGCGCCCGCAGGTCAGGGCGAGTTCGTGGGTCCACATACGGCGGTAACGGACCAAGACGGCAAAGCGGTGGTTGTGTTTAGATCACCAAAGATTAGCGGCGTGAACAATGAGACGATTGAAGTCACCGCAACCGTGGATGAGCCTGCACGAGGATTGTACGGGAAGGACAACATTCAGATTACGTTCCAGCCGGCTGTCGTTCGAGGCATGATTACAGAAGGCGAATCTCATCGTCCTGTCGCCCATACTCCGATCCGGATTACACTTGATCTAAATGGCGATGGCATCATCGAGGCGGGCGTCGACTTCATTGCAACCGTGGTAACGGACGAGCACGGGGCCTACTCGTTGCCTGTTCCGAAGGGAGATGCCACGTACAACGTGGAATTTACCCGGGAAGTTATGATCGGCGGCGTTCCGACGCCAGTAACCTATGCGCAGAAGGCGAGAGTCGATAAAATCGCTGGCAACAGTGAAGTGTTTGATTCGGAAAAGACGGTCACAGGCATGGTGTTGTTCCAGAAGAGCAACGGCCTCACCAGTTTGCTGAACAACAGCATGATTGATAACATGAAGGTTTATCTGAAGGATGAGAATGGCGTCTATATTACGGATGCGTCCGGCTCCAAGAAGCCGTTCGAGTTAGGTAAACAGGGTGTCTTTACCGCAGACGGATTGGAAGCCGGGCAGAAGTATGTGCTTGAAGTATGGTATGAGATGGAGATTTATGACGAGCATGGACCGACCGGCAAGTACAAGGAAATTGCGATCAACGGGAAGCGTGATCCACAGAATCCGGATGTGATCCGCTATCCAGAGATTGCATTGAAAGCCAACGGGGAAGTGAATCTCGTACAAGATCTTGTAGATCCGTACGGAACCATATCAGACGGCCATACCCAATTGCCGATCGAGGGCGCTGATGTAACCTTGTATTATGCCAACACGGCAAGAAACAAGGCGAACGGCGTGACACCGGACACGAAGGTATACTTGCCGCCGCTGCCTGGTTTTGAACCTAACAACAATGAAAGTCCGAGCCAGAAGAGTGACTCGAAGGGCTTCTATGCTTACATGGTCTACCCTGAAACTGATTATTATCTGGTTGTTCGCAAGGACGGCTATAACAGCTACACAAGCCAGACGATTTCCGTAGAGTGGGATATCGTCAAACATGATGTGAAGTTATATCGGCCAGCGAGCGGGGACGTATCAAGTCCGGCTCAGCCGGGGAGCAGCCCTCAACAGCCTGCCGTATCCCTGGATCTGGCGGTAGACAGCAATCTTGTTCAGGAAGGGTCGGAGTCCAAACTGCGTGTTTGGTACAAGAACGAAGCTGCTTCTCCTCTGCAAGGGGGTGTAATTACCATCACGCTGCCGGACGGCACGGAAGTGATTGATGCCCAGGGCGGTCAGGTGGAAGGCAACACGATATCCTGGAGCATCGGACGTCTGGCAGGCCAGCAGTCCGGGGAGTTTATCGTGACATTGAAATGGCCGCAGCTGGATAGCAAGGAAGCGGTGTTTGATATCAAAGGCAGCTTCACAGCGAACGGACAGGGGGCTTCGGAAGCGCGCGGTTCGTTGAAGATCCAAGTCTTCTCTACGCGCTATGAATCGCTAAGTCACCAGCGGTACATTCTCGGCTACCCGGACGGGGAGTTCAAACCGAACCGGTCCCTGACGCGTGCTGAATTGGCAGCGATTGTTGCCCGTCTGACGGAGAATAGCGTGCTGGATACCCCGATAGCTTATTCCGATGTTCCATCGGATTACTGGGCTGCCAACTATATTCGAATTGCAACCAAGCATGGCTATTTCAACGGATTTGCTGACGGCACCTTCCGTCCGGATGTTCAGGTGACGAGAGGCGAGCTGGCGATGGTCATGACGCGATTCCTTGATCTTGAGGTCAGCCAGTCAGGAGAGATGCACTTTAACGATATCGATGGACACTGGGCATCCGATGCGATCGAAGCTTTATATCGCAATAAGTTCCTGAGCGGCTATCCGGACGGATCCTTTAAGCCGCGGAATTCCATCATACGTTCTGAAGCGGTGACCTTGATTAACCGGATGCTGTATCGTGGTCCGCTGCAAGGCCTTGAACCATTGTTCCCGGATATGCCGAAGTCGCATTGGGCATTCGGGGATGTCCAGGAGGCCACCATCTCCCATGAGTCGGTGCGTCAAGCGGATGGAAGCGAGCAATGGATCCGAAACATCGCGGATGATGTGAAGTAACCGAAGCGAGGCGGAGACGCAAGAAGACAGACGCTTTGCTTTGAAAGCCATCCAGGCATGTCCGGGCTATGCACGGCTTGCATAGAGGACAAGATGTGACTGAAACCAAACCCATAGGAAGGACATTCTTAATAAGTGGCCTTCTTATGGGTTTTTTTGCGTACATCATGCAGGCATGTAATCTCTGTTACTGGAATCAATTGTACTAGGTGGTAAACTTTTGATTAGGCAATATCATTTTCACCTAAAGGTACGATGGCTTATTGCCGATAGGAATTACAGGTTCTGATATTTAAAGGGTGGAGGAGCTTTTATGAGGGGAAAATGGAGTCTAATTGGAACAGGCATCATTTTGCTGGCTTTTATCGCGGCTGTTCTTATGGTAGTGACGGATTATAAGGCTCCGGCGAAATCTCGGGAATCGGTTGCTGCACAGCTGACGCTTAATCGCCTTCAGGATCTGGAGCCGGTGACCGTTGATTTTGCGGAGAAGCCGACGGTGCTGTTGTTTTTTACATCATGGTGCCCATATTGCCAGGAAGATGCACCCAAGATGGTCACGCTACACGAGAAATACAAGGACCAACTTAATCTGTATGGCATTAATCTTGCTCACCGTGATGAAGAAAGTGAAGTGAAGCAATATGTTCAATCGTTTCAAATCGAATATCCTATCTTGCTCGATGAAGACGGTGAGGTATACGCTCAATATGCCGGAAACGGATTTCCATCGCTGTATTTTTTCGATTCGGAGGGGAACGTTATACAGGAGCTTGTAGGGGCAACTGATATCGATACCATAGAGCAGCTTTTTGTCTCTTTCCTGGAAGGATATCATTGATTCGGATGGCTAATGCCGGACATTCCCTGGTTGCTTAAACCTTCATTGTTCGGGTTTTATAGGTTTTTTGAAGCTAAAATTGTTCTTAAAGCTTGCCCAATGCCGAATATTTATGTATAATCAAACGTGTCAACGCTTCGAATGTACGGTAGTAAATGATGAAGGTGGTATCATGGAACTGCTGGACAGCAATGAGAGCAAGAAGAAGATGTGCCAGTATTACAATGAAATCTCGAAGGAACTGTTCGGCTTCGGTACCACTCTCCTGAGAGTGAGCATCGATCAGAATATTGTGACCTTCTATGCGAAACACCGGCGCTCGCCGCGCTCCGACGCCCTGGAAGGGGAGGCCCCCGGCTTAAAGCTGGAAGTGGACTTCCGCATGTCTGTCTTGTATAAGAAGAAATTCCGGGAGAAGCTGGAGGAGCACATGGGGCTATCCATTGAAGCTATATTGCGGGATTATGATGCGTCTACACAGTGGGCGATCACGAATGTCATTTTGAAGTCTTGACGGTCTCAAGGCCCGGAAGGTTCACAGGATGACAATCCCTGACAATTTCATATGATGGCGTTTGACTTCGGATTGATTCTGAGGCAAAAACCGATGATACGATTGACTGGCGGGTATCGCTTTCCTTTGTTTACGAAGAAAAGTGTTCTTGTTTTCTACAAGAATGCTTTTCTTTTTGTTTTTTTATAATAAGAAATCATCTCAGAGGGGCAAAAGGAGGGACGGGGCAGGATCATCTTAGCCATGCGATCATTCCACCGATCAGAGGATGGACGAGAAGAAACAAGCCAAACCTTAAACTAACATTATATTTCAGGAGGTCTATAGAACAATGATGAAAAAATGGTTGAGCGGGGTAACTGCAGTCGTTATGACATCGGTATTGCTGGCAGGTTGTGGTGGTGCAGGCAACACAAGTGATAATGAAACGGCAGGAGATACGGGCGGCAGCGCTGCGGCGCCAACGAAGCTGGTTGTTTCTACTTGGGGATTCTCTGAGGATTTTTTCAACGAAGAAGTGTTCGGTCCATTTGAGAAAGAGCATAATGTCGATATCGTGGTTGAGGTCGGCAACAACGCGGAACGTCTGAACAAGGTTCGTCAAGGCACATCCGAGGTTGATGTGATTTATCTGTCGGATTATTATGCACAGCAGGCCATTGATGAAGGATTGTTCGAATTCATTGACCGCGCGAACATTCCAAACGTTAACGATATCTATGAAATTGCCCAAGCTCCGCTCGGTGAGAATTATGGGCCCGCGTACACGGTAGGCCAGCTCGGGATTGCTTACAATCCAAACCTGGTGTCCATAGAAGTCTCGTCCTGGAGCGATCTGTGGGATCCGGCATTTGCGAACAACCTGACTATGCCTAACATTACGGCGACAGCAGGTCCGATGGTTGTGGATGCGGCATCGTATGCTGCAGGCAAAGACAGCTTTGATGAGGAGGCGGCTTTTGCCAAGCTTCAAGAGCTTAGCGGCAACATCGTCAAGTTCTACAGCCAGACCTCTGAATTCGTGAACATGTTCGCTCAGGAGGAGATTGCCGGAGGCCCGATCATGGAGATGTACTTTAAGGATCTGCAGGTGGCTGTCCCTGATGCCAAATTCGTTACGCCAAGCGAAGGCGGTTATGCGGTTATGAATACGATCAATGTCGTGAAGGGCACCAAGAACAAAGAGCTGGCTGAGAAGTTCATTAACTGGCAGCTGAGCCAGGAAGTACAGACTGCATCGGCTAAAGCCAAGGTAGACTCTCCGGTCAATACCAAGGTGGAGCTGACAGCGGAAGAGGCGGAGGGCATTACGTATGGTGCGGAGCTCGTGGAATCGCTGAACAAGCTGGACATGGAGTTTGTAAACCGCAAGGCCAAAGAGTGGACGGATCGCTGGAACCGTGAGATTGCCCGCTAATGGCCTGCTAACAGGAGTTGATTGAATATGAATAGCCGGATCATCCTTGATGTAGATACCGGAATTGATGATGCACTGGCGATTATACTGGCCGTCAAAAGCCGCAAGCTGGACATGCTCGGGATTACAACCGTCTGCGGAAATGTATCGTTGCAGCAGGCGACAGAGAATACCTGCAAGGTGCTGGAGCTGATAGATGCGGCTGACGTGCCGGTGATTGCCGGCGCGGCCAGCCCGCTGATTCGCAAGTCCCATTATGAGCACCGCGTTCATGGCCAGGACGGGCTCGGCGGGGCACTGCCCGAGCCGCCTGTGTCCATGCAGGCGCAGGAAGGATTCGCTCCGGACTTCATCATCGAGCAGGTGATGAAATACCCGGGTGAAGTCACCCTGATCATGACCGCCCCGCTGACGAACCTGGCACTGGCGCTGATGAAGTGTCCGGAGCTGCCTCGTTATCTGAAAGAGGTCATCTTCATGGGCGGTGTCGTACGCGGGCATGGCAATGTGACCCCGACGGCGGAATATAACACCTTCGCCGATCCGGAGGCGGCCAGGATGGTGCTGCATGCCGGGATCGATCAGCTTACACAGGTCGGGCTGGATGTCACCAGGCAGACGCTGCTGAACGATGCGGCCATCGCGAAGCTGACGGATTCGACACTTCGCAGTTATGTGGCGAAGAGCACGGAGATTTACATCAACCGCTATGAGCAGATGAATGGCGTGCGGGCTTGTGCCCTGCATGATCCTCTGGCTGTGGGCGTGGCGCTGAATCCGGAGCTGGTGGGCCGCAGGAAGTATTATGTGGACGTCGAGACCGCAAGCCGGCTGTGTGATGGACAAATGGTGTGCGACATACAGAATCGGCTGGGGCAGGAGCCCAACCTGCTGGTCTGTGAGACGGTGGATGCCGATCGGTTTCTGGAGATGTTCATCGGGGTTCTGAATTCCTGATCCCCGCCCCCTTCGGGGCGGCGCGATCGACAGCAAGATGTGTTGCATGCAGCAGAACAACAGGATATTGATGTAATGATGTTTGGTATGTTATAACACCCATTCCTAATGTACAGGAGTATCACGATGAAAAAATCAGCAGTGTACTGGCTACTGCTGCCCGGATTTGTGTTCCTGGCGGCGTTCATGGTCATTCCGATCGTCCTGACCATCGGGTCGACTTTTGTTCAGGAGAATGCGTTCACCCTTGACGGGTATCTGCATTTCTTCAAGGACCCCTACTTTCTGAAAATATTGCTGACAACACTGCAGGTCAGTGTCGTCACCACCCTGGTGTGTGTGGTGCTCGGATTTCCGACGGCTTACTATATTTCGCGCAAGGCGCCGCGGCGGAAAGGGATACTGCTCGCGCTCGCGATTTTTCCGCTGTTAACGAGCCCGGTTGTGCGCTCATTCAGCTGGATGATCATCCTGGGGCGCAAAGGGCTGATTAACAATGCCCTGGTTGGGCTTGGCCTGATTGATCAGCCGCTGGATATATTGTACACCCCGGCAGCGATGATGATTGGTTTGACACATCTGTTCCTGCCGCTGATGATTATTTCTCTTGTCGGGGTGCTGGAGAATATTGATCAGGATCTGCTTAAGGCAGCCCAGAGCCTGGGCGCCTCGCGCTTTACAGCCTTTCGCCGGGTGGTATTCCCGCTGGCGGTACCGGGACTTGTGATCGGGGCTGTGCTCGTCTTCGTAGGCAGCCTGACCGCGTATACAACGCCGGCGCTGCTTGGAGGCAAGCAGCGGGTGATCGCCACGTTCCTGTACCAGAATGCCATGACGCTCAATGACTGGTACCTGGCTTCGGTCATCGCAGCGATTATGATTGCCATTACGTTTATTGTGGTCGGCGTCATGAACAGAATGGCCAAAACTTTGAATCCGAAGGGGTAGACATATGCGGGAGAAACATTTCGGTCTAGGCCTGTTCAGCCTGCTGGTCTTTATCTTTCTGTTAGGGCCGCTGCTGATCATATCCGTCACTTCATTTGAGCCCGGGACGGTGCTCAAGTTTCCGCCGGAGGGCTTTTCGCTTCGCTGGTATGAGAATATTTTTAAGACAGGCGGATTTATCCGCACGTTTCAAATATCGATCGTCGTTTCGCTGCTTGGGAACCTGCTGGCGTTGATCCTCGGCATCCCGGCTGCGTATGCGCTGAGCCGTTATGATTTCAAGGGCAAATCGCTTCTGAACGCCATCTTCCTGTCCCCGGTGCTCATTCCCGGGATCGTGCTTGGTTTTACCCTGATGAAATATTTGATCGTCGTGTACCAATTGCCGATGTATCTCGGGCTGCTGATCGGCCATACGATTATCATGCTGCCGTTCATCATCCGGGTCATTGCTTCCAGCTTGTCGAGCTTCGACTTTGCGGTTGAGGAAGCGGCGCTCAGTCTGGGGGCGGGACGCGTGAGAACGTTCTTCCAGGTGGTGCTGCCTAATATCCGTTCGGGGATTCTGGCAGCGGTGCTGATCGCTTTTCTGGAGTCGTTCAACAACGTGGACATCTCGGTCTTCATGACCGGGCCGGGCGTAAGCACGCTGCCGATTCAGATGCTGACGTATGTCGAGAACTATTTTGACCCGACCATTGCGGCCATATCTGTGCTGCTGATGGTGCTGACCGGGCTGCTCATGTTCTTCATTGAACGGATTATGGGCGGACTGACCTATTTCACTAAACGATAATTGGAGGCGCACAAGTGATGGCATTGCTGACATTGGACCAGGTATCGGTCGCGTATGACAACCAGACGATTCTCAAGGATTTCAGTCTGGAGCTGGAAAAAGGCAAGCTGCTCTCCCTGCTCGGACCGAGCGGCTGCGGCAAAACAACAACCCTGCGCCTCATCGCAGGTTTCCTGGAAGCGAGGCAGGGCAAGTTCCTGTTCGGCGGCAAGGATTATACCCGGGTTCCGGTGAATAAGCGGAATTTCGGTTTTGTGTTTCAGAGCTATGCGCTTTTCCCGCATTTGTCCGTCTATGACAACGTCGCTTTCGGTTTGCGGATGCGGAAGGTGAAGGACCGCGATGTTTCCGAGCGGGTGATGCGCATGCTGGAGGTTGTGAACCTGAACGGCTTCGAGAAGCGGTTTCCGCAAGAGCTGTCGGGTGGTCAGCGTCAGCGGGTGGCGATCGCCCGGGCGCTGGTGATTGAACCGGATCTGCTGCTGTTCGATGAGCCGCTCAGCAACCTGGATGCCAACCTTCGGGTCAACATGCGGGTGGAAATTCGCCGCATCCAGCAGGAGCTTGGCATTACGACCCTGTACGTATCCCATGATCAAGAGGAATGCTTCTCCATCTCGGATCAGGTGGCCATTATGAACAAGGGTATTGTGGAGCAGCTGGATCGTCCGGAGACGATCTTCAAATATCCTGCGACTGAGTTTGTGGCACGATTTATCGGATTTCACAACTTTATTGAATTTGACGAGCGGTCCGATGCAGGAGATGCGATCTCGCTCAAGGTGGGTGGCCGGCTGTTCACGGCAACCGCGAATCCTGGAACGGTGCGTCCAGGCGCTCGCAAAGGCGCCATTCGTCCCGACGACCTCATCGTCAGCGGAGATACTGGCCAGGAGGCCGCGAATGCGCTGCCTGGGATGATCAAGGTCAGCACGTACCTGGGCCGCAGCTATCAGTATGTGGTTGAGACCGAGCTGGGTGATTTCACCGCCAATCAGGAGATGGAGACGCCATACTTCAGCGGGCAACGGGTGAACCTGATTTTCCCGCAGGACAAGCTCGTGCTCGTGGAATAGAGCAGGCAGCAGGAAGCAGCAGATGAAGAAGGAGATTATGCCGATGCGTGCAGATCAACTGATTGTGAATGTGAACGTGTATAACAGTTCCTATAAAAGATTCGAGCCGAATAACGTAGCGGTTCTGAATGGCAAGTTCATGTATATCGGGCCCGGCGGCCCGGAGCTGCTGGAGGCGGATGAGGTGATCGACGGCCAGGGGAAGTATATGATCCCCGGGCTGATCGACATCCATCTGCACATCGAGAGCTCGATGGTGACGCCGGCTACATTTTCTCATGGGCTGCTTCAGTGCGGGGTCACTACGATTGTTGCTGAGCCGCATGAGATGGCCAATGTGTTCGGACTGGAAGGGGTGCAGGAGATGATGGCCGCCAGCCGCGAGACGGTGGTGGACATGTTCTATTCCATTCCTAGCTCCGTTCCGGCCACGCCGATGGAGACAACTGGCGGCTCCATCGAGATTGAGGATATGGATGTGCTGCTTGCGACGGGGGAGATCATCTGCCTCGGGGAGATCATGAACTACGTGGATGTTATCCGGGACCCTGATTGCAAGACAAATCAGATTTTGCGACATATCCGCCAGAACTATCCGGACCTTGTCATTGAAGGACATACTCCGAAATTGCTAGGACTGGACCTGCATCGGCTGATTTATGCCGGAGTTGATTCCGACCATACCCATCAGAGTATTGAGGGATTGGAGGCGAGAATTGCAGCGGGTATGTTCATTGAGATTCAGGAGAAATCGATGACGCTGGAAGTGATGAAATATTTAATGGAGCATGAGGTATCTCAGCATTTCTGCTTTGTTACGGATGATGTGATGCCGGATACCTTCGTTGCGCGCGGGCATCTGGATCATATCGTTCGTAAGGCAATAAGCATGGGCATGCGCCCTGAGGATGCGATTTATGCGGCGACATCCACCCCGGCCTTGCGCATGAAAATGACCGACCGCGGCAGCATTGCTCCGGGCAAGGTGGCAGACTATATGCTGCTGTCGGATATTAGCGCACTGGCGATTGAGCGGGTGTACAAAAATGGACGGAAGGTGTACGACGCATCAGAGCCTTATGAGCAGCAGCGCAGCAGCGGACAGTTCCCGCCGCATTTTTACCGGAGTGTGAAGCTGTCTTCACTGGGTGCGGATGATTTTGTGATCCGTGTCGCCGACGCCGGCGGCAATGACAGGGTTAACGGAACGAGAGCTGGGGATCAGGTGCATAGCAGAACGGAAGCTGTCCGGGAGAGTGGTTCGGCTGCCGTTCCGGAAGAGGATGTATTCCGCTGCCGGGTGATGATGGTGAAGGACGGATCTACCTTTGTTGAAGAGCATATTGCCCAGGTGAAGGCGGTTGACGGAGAACTGCAGTGGGAAGGCAGCGAGTATGGCCTGATCGCGACCTTTGAGCGCTACGGTATGAACGGCAACCGTGCTTACGGTCTCATTGGAGGCGACACCATTAAGCGCGGGGCCATTGCCACAACCTATTCACATGACAACCATAACCTGCTGGTTGTTGGACGGAATCGGGCTGACATGGTGCTGGCTGCGAACCAGGTAATTGAGAGCCAGGGCGGCTTCTGTGTGGTTGAGGACGGGCAGGTGCTGTCCATGCTGAAGCTGCCGGTGGGCGGCATTCTGACGGAAGAGCCGCTGACTGAGGTGTCCCGGCAGGTGAAGGAGCTTCGCTCGGCGATGCTGTCACTCGGGTATGTGCATTACAACCCGATTATGTCGCTCAGCACGCACTCGCTTGCCGTCAGCCCGGCCTTGAAGATCACGGATCATGGCCTGATTGATGTGAATGCCGGTAAAGTGGTGCCGTTGATAGTGGATTGATCTTTTCTTGTGTGATTTTATAGACGAAAGACCCTTTGGTCGTGCCTTGTTTAGGCGCGGTCAAGGGGTCTTGTTCGTATTTTGCAGTGTTTTTAAAAGGATAGTCTGAATGTCGGGACTTGGAAGGGGTAAATCAGCATGAAGCACAATCTCGCTCAAGCAATGGATGATGCTGCGGGCGCTGTTCATTTCGGAGGAAAGTGCTATGCTCCTAAGAAAAAAATCATAGCCCTCGGGGTGATTGTTCCGCAAATAATATTTCCCCAGATCAACCAGGAACTCTGCATATTGTTCAGCCATGATCGGTTTATTGTATTCTCCGAATGCGGTGTAATAAGTCTTATAGGGAATATAATCCTGAAAACGGACTAATATCGAATCGATGTTGTAGTTGTGCTTGTTGGCTACTCTAACAATATCGCAGAGCCCATTAAAAATTTCGCCAGGCCGCTTGGCCAGGAATTCGATATAATCGTTCAACACTTCCAGTTCTCCCGACAGCAGCCTAAACAGATACTGGTTGGCAATCGAGAACTCGTTAAATTGCTTAATAACAATCCTGGATTCTTCCGAATCCTCCTGAATCCAACTGTCCGCATTGCAATATAATGTGGCATAATATGTTGCTTTTTTATACTCTCCGAAATGCTCGTAAACGCCAGATTGCAACAGTCGAGCATAAAGCATATAAAAATATATAGGGCGAGCGGGTTGTTTTTGATCAGTGTGTTTGAGCCAGCCGCTCCGAGTGCTGATATTTCTCAATAATACTTACACCGCGGTAGAGTAGCTTTGCTGCTTCTTTCATATCCTTGGCAAAGAGTTCCTCTGCCACATCAAAAATCATAGAACCATAGCTGATATCTTCCAGCAGATTATGTAAAATGATTTCAATACAGTCGAGCCGTCCAATTTCCGCGGAGCGGATCAGAAAAGGGCGCAGTCTCCGCCAGTTCGGTGCGGATAAGGTAAAGCACTCTTCAGCAAAGCGGGAGTAGAAATAGTCCTCTTTTAATTCCATAGCATTGGTGATGGCATCCAGTTGACTTACGGAAAGAGGTTGATTTTGGTTCGCGATTCGGCTTAATGATCCAGAATTGATGTTAGCTTTAGCAGCGAACTGAGTCAGCGTTAAATTATTGTTTTGTATGTATTTTAATATCTCTGCTCGTATTGTGTTCAGTACCATATAGAACACCATCCTTGGAATCCATTATCTGGACCAATAAATCACGTATATCAAAATAATATATACTAACCTTACAATGGTCAATACTTCCTTCTGAAACTAAATTTGGTATACGAAATCGGGCATTAACCTCTCTCTTCATCATAAAAATAGCGGCCGCATCAGGATGGTTGGCAGGCAGATTTTTCACTCGTTAATTGTTATACAGATAGATACCTAAAGGAGGTGGGTCTCACGTTACAGGAAAATCAACAAGACGCCAGGCAGATCGAGAGCGTCGTTGCGAGTGTCCAGCGGGGTGAAACCGAGCGGTTTGCTATCATCATCGATGCCTATCAGCAGCAGATATTCCGTTATTGCTGCAGAATGCTGGGCAATGTGCAGGATGCGGAGGACGCTGTTCAGGATATTATGGTGAAAGCCTACCAATCGATCTCGAGGTACAGGCCGGAAGTCAGCTTCTCTGCTTGGCTGTACCGTATCGCCTCCAATCACTGCCTGAATCTATTGCGGAGGCGCAAGCTGCATAGGCAGATCATGAACATTTTCAGACCGTCGCTTCTGGCCGCAAGTCCCGAGCAGGAGATGGAGAAACGCCTGTACAGCTATCCCTTGGAGAAGGCGCTGGCGGAGTTGACACCGGAGGAACGAAACATCCTCGTATTGCGTGTGCTGGAGCAGCGGTCTTTTGCCGAGATGAGTGAGATTTTGCATATTAGCGCGAATGCGCTGACGAAACGGATGACAACAATTAAACGCAAGGTGCAGGCGGCAATGGCTGCAGAGGAGGAGATGACATGCCAAGAACCGAATTCGGTCATGAGCACGAAAATATGATACGAAAGCTTGCCCGTGAAGAGCATTTGCCAAACATCGATGTGACGGAGAGGGTCATGCAGCGAATTCATCACAGATCGTCTTCCAGGCCATGGCGGAGGCTGCTCAGCCCTATGGGCGCCGTAATAGGGATGTGTGTCCTGCTGCTGGTATCAGCAACGGCTTACGCTACCGCCGAGTTTATTCAGATTCGGAACGCAGCCGGAGAAGTCAAGGTTCAGTACGTCTCCCCGGAGTCCAGGCCGGAGGCCGCGTCAGGGGACGACAGGTTTAAGAAGCAGGTGCTGGCCGAGGCGCAGCCCGGAGAGCTTATCGCTTATTACGTCAAGGACAAACGTGTGGGCGGAGCCAAGGCTGCCGGAGAGCAGGCTTCGTTGAAGTTCGCCTATAAGGAACGGAAGCTGGAGGATTATGGAGCGTTTGTCCGGGAGATGAACAGAGTGGACGTCCCTGTGATGCCGGAGAAGATCGGAGAATACCTGTTTGACTACGGCACGGTACGCCCCTATTACACGGTCAATTCGATTGACGGGGATGTCTCGTTATACAACCGCACGGTCGCTGAATTGACAGCCAGGGCGCAGTCGGAGGAAGGCCGCCTGTTCATGGCGTCGATCCCGTGGACGCGAGCGTCGTCGGTAAGCGGGATATACTCCCTGGAAGGGGCGCATATCGGCATCCATGCCATGATGCTGTACGGCGCGGATGTCAAAGTTCAGCAAGAGGCGGAGAATGAGGCCGAAGTATTGGTACTGGGCTCCCGCACCATCATTTACAATGATGTTCAGAAGGAGCATGTTCAATACCGTTATCTGAACTGGTACAACGAAGAACAGGATGCCTACTACTCCCTGACCATGGATGGCGGGAAAACATTAACCAAGGAACAGCTGCTCAAGCTGGCCGAGGAACTGATGAACAACGGTTTATAGTCTCATGCTGCACAACGAACCCCCGGTGCCATCCGTATAGCGGATGGCACCGGGGGTTGTTTGGTTGTTGCGGCTGTGAAGGAGGTGCCCCCAGCTAGGCTTCCTCATGATTGCGTACAAAGGACAGCACGATGTCCTGGGGATGATCCCCGAAGCCGGAGCCGAACAGGTTCATGCCATTGGGATGAGCAGCATCCCGGCTCACCTCGAAGCGTACGCGGATCGGACGGTTGAACGACAGCTCCAGGTCCCCGATGGTCGTAGGACTCGCATCCTGTCCGTTGACCTGGCTTCCGCTGCCGGTGATGCGCCATTCGGTCAACAGGCCGTACTCGCTTCCGCTCCTCCATCGCTCGGGGGTGAGCTTGCCTTTGCGGTCTCCGAAATCGGCGGGGCTCGTCCACGTTCCGACAGGGAGATCGTTAATGATCAGCGAAATATCGGAGGGCCAATTCGAATTGAAGGAAGGGGCCTCCGAGCACAGCTCCGCGCGCAGGCGAAGCTCGTCGAGTGCAGCGCCGGGCGGCATCGGATTGGCAAAATAATATTCGACATAGCCCGCGCCCGAGAACCACAGAAGTGCGGCCTCGGTTCTCTCTGGCATGTAGAACGCGCGCGGATCGTCAGGCGAGCCGATCAACGATCCGTCCCTCGCGGCCATGCCGCAGGTAGGCTCAATCGAGCAGTGTGAGAACATGCCGATCGGCATATGAATTTCCTCGATTCGCTGCAGTCCCTCACCCGGCCTGGTCGGCAGCTCTAGGAAGATCGAGCGGCAGGTGACGGCGCAAATCTTCTCCCGATTCGCCCCTTGACTGGACACAACGAGATCGGCCTGCTCCAGCATCTGAACATTGATGGAAACGGTCGGCTGCGCAACGCCAAGCACCTCGGCAAGTTGACCGACACTCATCGGTTTTTCCCCCAGCGCTTCGAGAATCCGAACCCGGACATCGCTAGACAATGCTTTGGCTACTTCTACAATCCGCGAGGCGGGATAACGGTAGGTTTCCTGTTTCCATTCACTCATCGTCTCGTTCCTTTACTGAAGAGATTGTATGGTTCCAAGTGTACACTGAAATTTATATATTGTAAATTTATAATATACATTGCGGTTTTTATATATAGATGCTAGAATAGGGGCAAATTGAAACCAAAGAAAGGTTGTGTTGTTATTATGGCGATCCCTGCAGCACCTGCCATTTCTACAGAAATCCCGCGTCCGGAGTATCCTCGACCGGATTTTGAACGAACCGATTGGTTGAACCTGAACGGCAAATGGTCATTCCAGCTTGAAGATTCGGCAGCAGATGCAACGCAGCAAGGAAGCGGCTCTGACGAAGCATATGCGCAGCGGGCTGGCGGTGCGGCGGCTCTGTTCGACTCCGAGATCCAGGTGCCGTTTTCCTGGGCAAGCCCGTTGTCCGGTATCGGAAGCGACACGAAGGGCGTCGGCTGGTATCGGCGGGCCGTGCAATGGAAGCCTTCTGAAGAGGGGGCGAATGTTGTTCTGAAGTTTGGCGCCGTGGACTACCGCTGTGATGTGTGGGTGAACGGCCAACATGTTGGCGCTCACCAGGGTGGCTACAGCCCGTTCGAGTTCGATGTGACCGCTGTGTGGCAAGCAGAGCAGGAGAATGTCATTGTTGTGCGTGCGGAGGATAATGATCATGACTACCAGACCCGGGGCAAGCAGGGGTACGGGGAGATCAGGGGCATTTGGCAGCCGGTATGGCTGGAGTCCAGACCGCATACGCATATTCGTCAATTCAAGTTTGAGACGGCTATTGACGGAACGGTTCAGCTCACCACGGTCATTCATGCGCATGAAGCGGGGAAGGCAGAGCTTGAGCTGTCTTTCAGAGAAGGGGCAGTGAGCCATAAGGATGAGTGGGAGCTGGAGCAGGGATTGAACGAGCACACGACCCGGTTTCAGGTGAGCGATCCGCAGCTATGGAGCCCGGAGAACCCGCATCTGTATGAAGGCG
This sequence comes from Paenibacillus sp. FSL M8-0334, assembly GCF_038000405.1. Taxonomy (NCBI): domain Bacteria; kingdom Bacillati; phylum Bacillota; class Bacilli; order Caryophanales; family Paenibacillaceae; genus Paenibacillus; species Paenibacillus sp. FSL M8-0334. Next base: position 2,119,235 of record NZ_JBBOCH010000001.1, on the reverse strand, counting down.
CGCTCCGTCTGTCCGGATCGTTCGGGGAAGATGTGGTTCATACGTATTTTGGCATACGCGAGATCGGCACAGCCGCATTCGAAGGGCGGGACTATCGCTGGATTACGCTGAATGGCAAGCCGGTCTACCTGAACGGCACGCTGGATCAGTCCTATCATGCGACAGGCTACTTTACGTATCCGACCGATGAGGAAATGCGCGATGAGATCTATTTGATGAAGCGGCTCGGGCTGAATTTTGTCCGTATTCACATTAAGCCGGAGGAGCCGCGCAAGCTGTACTGGGCGGATAAGCTGGGCATTCTGGTGATGGAGGATATGCCTTGCTTCTGGGGCAATCCGGATGAGCAGGCGCGTTCCGCTTATGAGAGCGAGGCGCTTGAGGTGATCCAGCGCGACTGGAACCATCCTTCCATTTTCTCTTGGGTGATGTTTAACGAAACGTGGGGTCTGCGCACGGATGGCGAGGCTGCCGGAGTCACAGGAGATGCATCGCAGCAGAGATTCTATCTGCCGGAGACCCAGGAATGGGTGCGAGCCAAGTACAAATGGGCCAAGGAGCTTGATCCGACCCGTATTGTAGAGGACAACTCCCCGTGCAACTATGATCATGTCGAGTCGGACATCAATACATGGCACTTCTATCTCAATGGATATGAGGTCGTTCGGGAGCATCTGGAGGAGGTTGTGCAGAAGACCTATCCGGGATCGAGCTTTAACTATATCGACGGCAATGTGCAAAGCGACGCGCCGCTGATGAACAGCGAATGCGGCAATGTGTGGGGCATTCAGGGCGGCGCTGGCGACAGCGACCTGGCTTGGCACTACCGGTACATGCTGAACGAGTTCCGTCGCCATGACAAGATGTGCGGCTTCGTATTTACGGAGTTCCGCGACGTGACAAATGAGTTTAACGGGTACTACCGTCTGGACGGTACGGACAAAAAATTCGGATATGAGGATTTTGTGCCCGGTATGACGATTGCAGATTTGCATACGGCTGATTTTGTTGTTATCGACGCTCCGCCTTGCCAAACGGTGGAACAGGGATCGACGGTGGCCGTCTCGCTGCTGGGATCAAGCTACTCGGATCAGTATCATGGTCAGCAGCTCCGCCTTGAGTGGGAACTGTCGCATGACGATCTGGGGACGCGGATTGTCTCCGATTCGGGTTCACTGGATGTGGCATGGAAGGGTTACGGCGTATCCCCTCTGGCGGATCTGAATCCGCGGATGCCGCAGCAGGATGCGGTAGCCGTTCTGGGCGTTCGGCTCCTGGATGCCGAAGGGCGTGTAGTGACGCGGAACTTTATTACATTTGATGTGCGTGGTGCACAGGACGGGGACACGGATGGAGAAGGAACAACGATCCGCATTCCGGTCGGCGACTTCCGCGAGCACTCCTTCGAATATATGTGGGATGCGCTCCAGGGCGCCAAGGTAAATGGCGGCGGCGAAGGGCGGTTCGTCTATGACGTCCAGCTTCCGGGTCAGGAAGAAATGCCGTTCATCCGCGATATTGAGGTGCTGTTCGAAGCCGGGGCGAAGCATCTGCTGGCGCGCAACATCGAAGGCGAGCGGCTGAATCCGGATGGTACGGACTATATGCACGGGGCATCGGCTAACGTGGAATACAATCCGAGCACCTATTACATGACGGATGAAGAGATGCACTCCTCCCGCGTATCGGTCTGGGTGGACGGTGAACAAGTAGGCCAGTTCGTGCTGATGGACGATCCGGCCGACAGCCGCGGCGTGCTCTCCTGGCATTACCAGCCGGTTCATAACCGGCTTGAGGAAGCCGGCTCTTACGGATACCTGTGCCGGGCACAGGTGCCGGGGAGACTGGCCGCGTCGCTGAACCACAAGCGCAGCTTCCAGCTGGAGCTGCGGGCAGAGGAAGGCGGCATCAGTCTGTACGGCCGCAATGCCGGCCGCTATCCGCTGGATCTGCAGGTGCGTTGCCGGTAACATCCAGGCGGCAGACCGATGTCTGGCTGGCAGTAAGGAGGTAAGCATCATAGAAGGCGACCAGGGACTTCCGGGTTGACCGAATCACGAAAGAGGCTGTCCCAAAGTCATCGTAGATGACTAGGGACGGCCTCTTTTATTAAGGAAGTAATAAATATTAAAATTGTAGCCTCCGCTATAAATCCATTTCTTCTGTTATTAAATATTCGATGTTAAGCATTAATTCGCTGACTCTATCGCCGGATACCGTGATGACATGCTGGACAATACAAACACGGCAATGATAGCGATGAGTACGCCGATTATACCGAACCAAGTAATGGATGCAAGAGAAATATGGTTAACGATCAGCCCGCCGATTCCTGCGCCGAAGGCCATGGCAAGCTGCATCATGGAACTGTTCAAGCTTAGCATGACGCCCGAGGATTCAGGAACGAGCGTAATCAGATTGAATTGCTGTGCCGGAGCCGATGACCAGGCGGCAAAAGACCAGAGGATCAAAATGGCGAATACGGCAGTGACCGACTGTCCGACGAAGGATAGCAAAATCAACGAAATGACGTGAAGTACCATCCCTGAAACGAGCGTGAAAAGAACGCCACGTTTATCCGCGCTGTAGCCGCCGACTTTCGACCCAATCAAGCTAGCGATGCCGAACACGAGCAGGGCTGCGCTAATCAATGATTCATCTAAATGAGTCACTTCTAGCAGAAAAGGGGAGATGTAGGTATAAGCGAGAGAATATCCCCCTAACCAGAAAAAAGTAATCGCCAATGCAACCAAAACCTGAGGTTCTTTTAACAAAGCTAATTGCTTGATCAGACGAACAGGCTTGTCGCCCTGAATACGTGGAAAGACCGAAGCAATAACAAACATGGCCATGACCCCGACAATTGCGATGGCCAGAAATACAGATTTCCAGCCAAAAGCCGAGGCTACCAATCTGCCGAGCGGGACTCCGATGATGAGCGATGCAGTTAAGCCCATGGTGACGTTGGCGATAGCGCTGGCCTGCTTGCCTGGCGAAGCGATTTTGGCGGCGATGCTGAGCGCGTTAACAGTAACCACCCCGGCACCTAACGCCGTAATGATTCTCGCCGCAATGAAGAAACCAAAGCCGGACAATATAAATGTCAGCAGATTTGCAGCAATAAAGAAGCCCAGGGAATAAAGGAGGAGCTTGCGCCGGTCCATTTTAGCCGTCAGCGCCATTAGAATAGGCGTGCCGACCGCATAGGCCAGAGAATAGACTGTAATGAGCTGGCCTGCTGCCGCAACGCTTGTTCCTAATGCCCCTGCGATCCTGTCCAAAATCCCGGAAATAACATAATTAGATGTTCCTACTAAAAAGGTGATCAAGACGAGAACGTAAATTTTCCATGTGCTTTTCATCATTCACACTCCTGATGTGTTTTAAAAATCTCGGGACTATCGTTACTAACCGACAGGCGGTCTCGAATAATATAAAAACGTTTGTGCTCCTTCGTAGCGACTGTTATGAAACGGACATGGTTCTCTCTCCTTTTGTAAAAAGCGACATTCGTATTGCTTCTATACATCACTAGTAGCTTGAACAACACGTGTTGTATTTGTATGCTATAATAACAACCGAATGGTTCGCAATCATCAATAATCTTGAACCGTTGTATAGACAACACCGTTTCTATAATGTCGTTTTACTGGGGGGATCTTAACCATGACAATTAATAAGAATCAAGCAGATCCTCGTGTGATACGTACACGGCGGCTCCTTCAAGACGCTTTTGATTCCTTAATTCAAGAAAAAGATTTTGATTCGATAACCGTTAGGGATATTGCAGAGCGGGCTACTGTTAACAGAACGACTTTTTATGCGCACTTTGTAGATAAATTCGAAATTCTTGAGGCCAGATTAATGGAATCATTTATGACGATCATAAATCGTAAAATAAGTGGTCATGAAGTTTTAACTGAAGAAACAATTCGGAGTATTTTCCTGGGGTTATGCGAATTTCATAAGGATCTAGGCACTATATGCAAAAAAAGAAATACATCGCTTGTACCTGCATTCGAAATTCAAATAAAGAAAAAAATTCAAGCGATACTTCTTTCCTTGATAGACAAAGACAAGATGCTACTGACTCCAAACACGCAATTCTTAATAAATACGGCTTCTATCATGTTAAGTTGGGGGATGTATGGTGCGGCTTACGTATGGAACAATGAGGGGCGTCTAATAAGTGCGGAAACATTCGTTGAGCAGACTATGCCCTTAGTGATGAACGGAGCCAAAGAACTGCTGGGATAGGTTCTGTCGCTAATGAAGAGCAACCGGAATTTCCGGCGACTCTTGCTTCGCGGCTTACCAAAAGTAAGTTGGAAGTCGGGTGGCTTTCGTTTGCCCATAATCTGCTCAAATAGGCAATGATGAACCAAAAAGCGCGAGTCTCGGGGGCTAAGTAACCTTCAAGACTCGCGCTTTTATGCTTAAAGTTAGAGACAAGGCCATCCCTGCCTAGAAAAAACTACGTTTAGGACTGCTCCTTTTATTCATATTGATGAGTACCGGAAGGCGAACGAATGGTGTTGCAGTCATTTGACTCGCTTCTGGTACTGGTCTAGTTCTGACTTCTGTCAGCACCTATCTTTTTTGCCAGAAGAACTGAAGCGCCACCTTGGCACACCACAGGGCAAAGAGAAAGAAGAGCAGCGCCCACACAATCGCAGGCAGAAAGGTTAAATTCGCCAGATTGGTGGCATCGCCCGCATGCCCGGGGGCGGTCAGCGCCCGCATGCCCAGGCTTAACGGCCCGACAACGGATTCCTCCAGACAGAGGAAGGCGAGCAGCAGATAATAAAAGTTGCGTATCCGGACACCGAGGAAGTAAAAGATCAGGTTGATGACGATGAAGATGCCAAGCCACCAAACACCGTACCCCGAGCGCACGAAGAAGATGAGCATCACCAGCGCAAGCCCGGTAATGAGCAGCAACCCCTGCTCCTGCTTCTTCTTGGCATACAAATAAAACATAAGGATGGCAAATAACGATGCAGATATATATCCTGCCAGAGACACGATGATCGGTCCCCAGCCGGCAGTCAGAACAGAGTAGGTAACACCGCTGTGGTCCGGGTTCAGCTCAATGCTGAGCACACGCCCTGACATCAGAAGCGTCACAAAGGCGTGCCCGAGTTCGTGAATCATCGTATCCAGGATGCGGAACCAGGAGGAGAATGGAATTAGCCGGGTCAAGAACGCGGCGACTGCAAGAAATAGCACTGCTTTGAGCCATTTATTCATTGGGAAGTTTCCTTTCCAGCTATCGTCGGCTGACAAATGGATTCAGTATATTATAACATGATCGGGTTCGGTTAAAGATTCGCGCCGTTCGCTCCCGGAAAAATGCGAAAATACATTCGGGTCCGCTCGTAAAATGGTATAATTGGAGTTATGATGGAGGTTCGTTAAGGATGAGTGAAACGAGTAAACCTAATGACATTCACAATAGACATGTGCGCCATAAAGTCGTGACCGAGGGCGGCGTCCGGTTTGCTGAAATCGAGCTGGGCGGCGAGGAGCGGGATCTGCCGCTTCCGACCCGGGAGCCGGATCTGTTCGATTCGCAGCCGGGGCAGGGGAGCGATGCGGCGCGTTCCGGTACGGGACAGTCCGGTGTCGGCGATAGCCCTGCCTCTCTTGTACAGCCGGAGGAGTCGCTGGACTTGGACTGGAATGAAAGCTTTCGCTACATATCCAGGGAGCAGCAGTTTGTGCAGCAGGCCAGAGAGCTGGCCTGGCATGTGGAGGAAGCGGCGCCGTTTGTCCCGTTCAAAAGCTACTGGCCTACCTATGATCAGATGACGCGCGACCAGCACAGGTGGTATTTCTACTGGCGGGAGGAGGTGCGGTCCGGCCGCTATCCCGACACGGACTTGTCCTACCTGTTTATCTATGTGTATGAGCTGATTCACGGCATAGGCTGGAGCGATCCGGCGCAGGGCTACGCGCTGATGAATGCGGTATGGGAAGCTTATCGCGGACGTTATCCGAAGCTGGATACGTACTTGCGGGAGTGGCTATATGATTTTATGCTCGTTCATGGCCTGGATATGCCGGTGAAGGAGATTCCGCAGCGTCTGCCGCGAAGCCTGTCCAGCGTGCTGAAGGAGCTCGAATGGCTGCGGCGCTACTCGGCTGATCCGGTGGACCTCGGCTGGGATTACCTGCTCGACATCATCGATTATGATGTGGAGAAAAGCCGCTTCTATCGGGAGGGCGGACGCAAGGCGCTGCAGCAGCTGTCTCCGAAGGTGATTGCGCTGGCGGACAGCTACTCGGCCCGCTATGAGGGGGGGCGCCTGATTGAACGTTATCGCCCCCGTCCCCGCCAGGTGACTCGGTATTTGTTCCGCAGCGCTGTATATGATCATGAGATGTATGGACGGACGGCAAGCGTGACGGTGCTGATGCTCAGCGAGCATGCTCCGCTTCGAAGTTACATGACCCAGCTTGTCCGGCTGACGGAGAACAAGCTGCGGGAGCTGAAAGGTTATAAAGGCAGGCTCCGAGGGATTGAGGTGCCAGCGGGACTGGAGGAGCTGGTAGGCCGTTTTCTGAAAAAAGAGCTGCATCAGGAAGCCGAGGCTGAGCGCAAGAAATCCGCACCGGCCGTGAAGATTGACAGCCGGAAGCTGCGGCGGCTGCAGCGGGAATCGGACGAGGTGCGAGATATGCTGCTCACGGACGCTGCGCATACGGATGCAGCGGTATCGGCTGCTGCGGCGTTGACCGATCCGCCGGAGGAGCGGCAAGGAGTGCGCGAGGCAGCTGGGGAGGCGAAACCGCTGGAGCGGGAGACCCCGCCTGCCAAGCGTGGCGGCAGCGAGGAGGCGCCGCTGTTCCAAGCGGTGATGGATTTTGATGCCGAACCGCGAGTACGAGCGCCGTTGGCAGAGACTTCCGCGCATCCAGCGGCGGCGGCATCGCCAAACTCGGCAGAGGTGCCAGCGTCTTCAGAATCGTCAAAGTCGTCAAAATCGTCAAAATCGTCAGATTCGCGAGAATCGTTAGCAACATCAGATTCGCCAAAGTTGCCTGTACCGCCTGCATTACCGCCAGAGCGGCCGCTTCATGTGCCTAAGCAAGGCGAGGTGATGTGGAACACCGCCTCGCTGGATGAGGAGTGGCAGCAGCTTGCTGAGCGGCTTGCGCCTGTTCATCTGGCGCTGCTGCTTGCGCTCAAGCACGGGCCGGACCGGGAAGCGATGCAGCGGGCGGCGGATCAGGCAGGCTCCATGCCGGAGCTGCTGCTGGATGAGATTAACGATGCTGCAATGGATACGATTGGAGACCTGTTGGTCGACGGGGATGCCATTGTGGATGAATATAGGGACAAGTTCGAAACTTTGATGCGTATCTGAGGAAATGAAGATGAGGATAAAGTTTTAGTCGGCTTAGAAATCAGCATGTGAAACAGCATGCTACGCGGAGGGCCGGAGGAAGGATCAGAACGATAAGCTTTAAGTGGAGAACCAGAAGAGGTGATGAATGATGAACGAGCTGAAGATTCCCAAGCGGCTCACGACGGCGATCGTCAATTCGCTCACAGCCGGGGTCGTGCCGAGAGTGGGGCTTGAGTATATCGCGGTTGGACGCAAGCCCGAGGTTGAGTCGATCCTCAGAGACATGGACAACATCGCCGAGGGCGGGGCAGCCTTTCGCCTGATTACAGGGCGCTATGGCAGCGGCAAAAGCTTCCTGCTGCAAATGATCCGCAACTACGCCACAGATCGCGATTTCGTCGTGGCCGATGCCGATCTGTCGCCGGAGCGGAGGCTGGTAGGAACGAAGGGACAGGGGCTGGCTACGTACCGGGAGCTGATGACACATCTCTCGACGAAGACCCGCCCGGACGGCGGTGCGCTGGAAGCCATTCTCCAGAAATGGATCGCCTCCGTTCAGCAGGGGATCATGCAGGAGAAGGGGCTGCGTCCCGGGGATGCGGAACTGGATCAGGAGGTTGAGCTTAAGATTTATGCGGTGGCAAACAGCATGCGCAACCTGGTGCACGGATTCGATTTTGCCAAGGTGCTGGCCGCTTACTGGAGCGGTTACAAGCTGGCTGACGATGACCGGAAGGGAGCGGCGCTGCGCTGGCTGCGCGGGGAATACCCGACACGGACGGAGGCGCGCAAGGATCTCGGCGTCGGGGTCATCATCGATGACGACAACTGGTACGATTACATGAAGCTGTGGGCCGAGTTTACGGCAGCCATCGGGTATAGAGGGCTTCTGCTGTTTATTGATGAAGGTGTGAACCTGTACAAAATAACGAACAGCATCTCGCGTCACAGCAACTACGAGAAGCTGCTGACGATGTTTAACGACACGATGCAGGGCAAGGCGGAGCACCTGGGCATCTATTTGGGCGGCACGCCGCAGTTTGTGGAGGATGAGCGCCGCGGACTGTTCAGCTATGACGCGCTCCGCTCCCGGCTGATCGACGGGCGCTATGGGAGCAGCGCGCTCAGAACCTACACATCCCCGATCCTGAAGCTGGACATGCTGTCCCATGAGGAAATTCTCGTGCTGCTGCAGAAGCTGCGCGATATCCATGCGCTGCATTTTCAGTATGAGGTGAGCCTGACGGATGAACAGCTGATCGCCTTTATGCAGATGGCTGTGGGGCGTCTGGGCGCAGAGGAGCTGCTGACGACCCGGGAGGTGGTCCGCGACTTCATGGACGTGCTGCATACGCTGCATCAGCATCATGATGTGACCTTCGAGGAGCTTCTGGGCGAGCGGGCCGCGATGCGGCCGGATGACAAGGAGCGGAAGGAGCAGCCGGCGGATGAACTGGATGATCTGCTGGCGGAGTTTGAGTTATGAGCGGGCATCCGTTCTCCAGGCTAGCGCCGTTTATTCAGGAGTTTATTTACAAAAAACGTTGGGAAACGCTGCGGGAAGCCCAGGTGGAGGCCTGCCGCGTTCTGTTTGATACGCCGAATCATCTGCTGATCGCCTCCGGGACGGCCTCGGGCAAGACGGAGGCGGCGTTCTTCCCGGCGCTGACAGAGCTGTACAACCGGCCTCCAAGCTCGGTGGGCATCCTGTATATCGGGCCGCTGAAGGCGCTGATCAACGATCAGTTCGAGCGGATCACCGAGCTGCTGAAGGAGGGCCAGGTTCCGGTCTGGCACTGGCATGGGGATGTGGCACAGGCCGAGAAAACCAAGCTGATGCAGAAGCCCTCCGGCGTGCTGCAAATTACGCCGGAATCGCTGGAAGGGCTGCTGATGAACCGTCCGAATGCGATCCCGGCCCTGTTCCAGGACCTGCGGTACGTCATTATCGACGAGGTTCACGCCTTCATGGGGGCCGATCGCGGAATTCAGGTGCTCAGTCAGCTTGCCCGCATCCAGCGGATGGCCTCATGCGCGCCGAGACGGATCGGCTTGTCGGCCACGCTTCGCGACTACGACACCGCCGCAGGCTGGCTCGGTGCAGGCACGAAGCAAGCCGTTGAGGTGATCGCGCCGCAAGGGGCGCGCAAGCTGCGCCTGTCGGTGGAGCATTTCTCTTTCCCTGACGCCAGGGATGAGAAGCAGGCGGAGCAGCTGGAGCTGGCGCGCAAGGCTTATTATGATTTTGTGTATGACAACACCCATCATAAGAAAGCCCTTGTCTTCACCAACAGCCGCTCCGATGCGGAGCTGACAACGCTGGAGCTGCGCCGGATTGCGGCCAAGCGGCAGGATCCGGATGTGTTCCATGTTCATCATGGAAGCATATCCGCCATGCTGCGCGAGGAGACGGAGGCCGCCCTTCGCAGCGGGCCTGGCCCTGCCGTTGCCGCCGCGACCTTGACGCTGGAGCTCGGCATCGATCTTGGCGAGCTGGAGCGGGTCATCCAGCTCGGCGCACCGTACAGCTGCTCCAGCTTTGTGCAGCGGCTCGGCCGCTCCGGACGCCGGGGGAGCCAGACGTCCGAGATGATGTTCCTCTGTCCGGAGGAAGAGGACGAAGAGGCGCAGCTGCCGGCACGGATGCCGTGGACGCTGCTGCGAGCCATCGCGGTCATCGAGCTGTACGTCCGCGAGAAGTGGGTGGAGCCGCTATCCCTACGGAAGAAGCCGGTCGGCGTGCTGTATCATCAGACGATGAGCGTCCTCAAGAGCATGGGAGAAGCTGCGCCTGCGGACCTGGCCAGGGAAGTGCTGACGCTGCCCGCTTTCCGCGGCATTGAGCCCGAGGAATACAAGCAGCTGCTTCAATATCTGCTGCAAACCGATCATATCCAGCGGACGGAGGAAGGCAGCCTCATCATCGGCCTTGGCGGGGAGAAGATCGTGAACAACTACCGGTTTTATGCCGTGTTCAAGGATGACGAGGAGCATGTCGTATACAACGGCTCAGAGGAGATTGGCTCCATTACGACCGTGCCGCCCCCGGGCTACTGTTTCTCGCTGGCGGGCAAGCTGTGGAAGGTCGAAGAGGTGGACACGAAGCATAAGGCGCTGTATGTGAAAGCCGCCAAAGGGAAGGTGGACACCCTCTGGCTTGGAGCCGGCGGGGATGTGCATACCCGGATCATGCAGAAGATAAAGGAAGTGCTGATGGACAGCACGATTTACCCTTATTTGGCGCCAGGGGCTGTGAACCGGCTGGAGCGCGCTCGCAGGCTGGCGCGGGAGAGCGGGCTGCTCAGCAGCGTGGTCATCCCGGCAGGCGGAGACTCGCTTTTTATTTTGCCCTGGGCGGGCAGCAAGCAGTTTCGTACTCTTGAGCGCTTGCTGAAGCATAATCTGTCGGATCGGCTTGCCTTGCGGTCCATTGTCCCGATGGAGCCGTATTACATGGTGGTTGCCGGCGGGACGGATGACAGGACGCTGATGGAGCAAATTCTTAATGAACTGAAAGCTTGCCAGGACGCAAGCGATTTGCTGGATGCCGACGAGGCTCCTTATCTTGGAAAATATGATGAGTTTGTGCCGCCGCAGCTGGTCCGCACCGCCTTTGCGGTGGATGGACTGGATGTGCAGGGATTGGCTGACGTGCTGAAGGAAGACTGAAGTTCTTCATGAGTCTGAAGTGCTGAATGAAGGCTGAAGTGCTTAAAGATTCCTGAAGTGCTTGATGAGTCCGGATGAGGTGCGTGACGGGGAACGGGCAAGTGTCTGGAGTCGAAGCTTGAGAAGAGGGGCTCTATGTGTGGAGGCAAGGCTCACTAGGGCACAATAAGGTATGATCGTTGCCTGAAGAGTGTTTGTTGTCTCCCCCCCTTAGCACCATTATCCCTTTGATTCAGGGGGCTGCCTGATCAAACGGGATAATGGTGCCAGGCCTCAGGACGACAGGCTTCGCGCTCCCGGCACGACCGGTTTCTGGCTAATAAACGAAAAAAAACATTGTGCTGAAAACGTTTTTATGCTAATTTGATTTTATTAAAACGTTTTTAGAGAAAAGGACGAAGGATATGGGGAAGGTAACCATTAAAGATGTGGCAAGGGAGGCGGGAGTCTCCATTTCGACGGTGTCCAATGCCTTGAATGATGTGGATGTGCTTAATCCGGAGACCAAATCCCATGTGCTGGAAGTGGCCAAGCGGCTCAATTACGTGCCGAATCTGAATGGCAAGCTGTTGAAGTCCGGAACGACCAAGATGCTTGGGTTCTTCACAACAAGCGTGGCGGGTCCGTATTTCTACACGCTGGTGGAATCGATGTCGCGGGAGTGCGACCGGCTCGGCTACGGCTTGAACGTGTTCGTTACAACGGATAAGCAGATCATTATGAGTAATATTCTTGGCGGGCGCGTGGATGGGGTCGTTATATTCGAAGAATTGAGAATTGACGATCAGGATATCGCCGCGATGGAGAAGAACAAGGTGAAGGCGGTCTTTCTTGATCGCGTCATTCGCAGTGAAGGCATGGGAAGCGTGATCTTCGACTCCTATGAGGCCGGCTATGAGGCAACCCGGTATTTGATCAGTCTGGGGCACCGCAAGATCGCCTATATTTCAGGCGTCGATACGATGTTTGACAGCGTGCAGCGGAAGGAAGGCTACCTGGCGGCACTGCGCGAGGCCCAGTTTCCGGTGGACGAGGACTATATTTTGCAAGGCTATTTTGAAGAAGAGGGCTCTTACAATGCCGTCAAATCATTCATTCACAACCATCCGGGCAAATTGCCTGACGCCTTCCTGGCGGGGAATGACTTGAGTGCAATCGGCTGCATACGCGCGCTGAAATCCCTTGGCTATGACGTTCCGAACGATATTAGCGTCGTAGGCTTTGACGACATTGATATTGCGCAGTATTTTTCGCCGCCGCTCACGACGGTGCGAAATCAGATTGCCAGACAGGGCATGCTGGTGGTGAACCATCTGGTCCGGATGATTCAGAACAAGGAGCAGGGCAAGGTGGAGAAGCTGGCTGGCGAGCTGATCGTGCGCGGATCGAGCCATATCAAGTTGTCCCGGCCGTCTTGAAGCAGCGAAGGCAGAGAAGGCGCGGCGCGGCGGGCCTGCTCCGTTCCCAGGCAGCGGCTCGCGTCTGCACAAGGAAGCGGCTCACGTGTGAACCGACGTTTTGTTACGGCTAAGGACCGGTATCTGAAGAAGAATGAAGCTGCAAGATCGATGCCGGTCTGTTTTTTTAATGCATGAAGGGAGGCGATCGCCAAAAAATAAAAACGTTTTAATAACTTGGAGATGCAAAAATCATTCTCATAGCAGTTTAAAGGGGGGCGAAGCCAATGGGCAAGCCGGCTGCAGTTCACTCAACCGGGCCCGCTAAGGCCGGTCTGAACGGCAAGAAGCCGATGGGCCAAAGAGTCAAGGAGTTTGCGGTAGACTTCATGCGGCAATGGGAGCTTCAGTCCATGATATGGCCAGGCGTCATTTTCATGATTATCTTTTGCTACATACCGATTTATGGGCTGACTATCGCATTCAAGCATTACACCGTGATCGACACGCTGGACTCTGCGCCATGGGTTGGATTAGAGAACTTCAGAATTATTATGTCGGACCGGTATTTCTGGGATTCGGTGGTCAACACGCTGGGCATCAGCTTCTTGAAACTGGCGATAGGATTTGTCATTCCGATTATTCTGGCGGTCATGATTTATGAGGTCAGATGGGGGCGCTTCAAGAAATTCGTGCAAACCGTTTCTTACCTTCCGCACTTTCTATCTTGGATTGTACTCGGCGGGATGCTGATCACTTGGCTTTCGACGTCGGGGCTGTTCAATCAGATTCTGGTGGAGCTCGGACTGATCTCGAAGCCGCAGAACATCCTGCTTGATCCAGGCAAGTACTGGTGGATTGCCACGCTGTCGGATGTGTGGAAAGAGGCGGGCTGGGGAACGATTCTGTATCTGGCGATTATGGCCAAAATCGATCCCACATACTACGAAGCGGCCAAGATCGACGGGGCAAGTCGTCTGCGTCAGATCTGGTATATTACGATCCCGAACATGAAGACGATTATCAGTTTGAATTTGATCCTCACTGTAAGCGGTTTATTAGGCTCGAATCTCGATCAGACACTGGTGCTGATGAACTCGCAGAACCGGGAGAAGGCCGAGGTCATCAACTCCTACGTATATCGGATGGGGATGACGCAAGGGGACTTCTCTTATGCGACGGCCGTCGGGCTGGGCGTATCGATCGTGTCGGTCATTCTGCTTGTTACCGCGAACAAAATCACGAGCAAATTAAACGATAATCAGTCCGTTCTGTAATGGCAAACGAGAGGAGGCTTTACGCTTGAATTCAAAGATTGCAAAAGGGGATCTGGACAGCCGAATCTTTGATGTCGTCAATACCGTGCTGCTGGTGCTGTTTACGATTATCATCGTCGTTCCGCTCTGGAATGTTGTTGTGTCATCCTTCAGCTCGGGCAGATCCTTGGCGGAAGGCGGATTTATATTCTGGCCCAAGGAGTTTTCCCTGGAAAACTATCAGGCCGTGTTCCGGGACGACTCGATTTGGCAGGCATTCTTTATTTCGGTTGCCAAAACGGTGATCGGGGTGGCCACCCACGTCTTTTTCTGTGCGATGGTCGGCTACGGCTTGAGCAAAAAGTATGTTCGCGGACGGAAGCTGTATGTGGTGATGGGAGTCATTACCATGTTCTTCTCCGGCGGTATGATTCCGACTTATCTGTTGATCAAATCGCTCGGATTGCTGAACAGCTTCTGGGTATATATCATCCCGGCGCTATTGAGTTTCTATGATGTCATTATTCTGATGAACTTTTTCCGCAACGTGCCGGATTCGCTGGAAGAGTCGGCGAAGATTGACGGCGGGGGAGACTGGCGCATTTTCCTCAGCATCTTCATCCCACTGTCCATGCCGGCGATGGCAACGATCGCCCTGTTCAACGGGGTCGGGCAATGGAACGATTTTATGACGACCAAGCTCTACATTACGGATCAGTCATTGTACCCGCTGCAGATGATGCTGTATGAGATCATAGTCCAGTCCCAGACGCAGACGATGCAGAATATGGGCTCAGTGGCCATCCAGACGACCACCAAAGGGGTTCAGCTGGCCACCATTGTAGTGACAACGCTGCCGATTGTCATAATTTACCCGCTGCTGCAGCGGTACTTCATCTCAGGCATTATGCTAGGGGCGGTCAAGGAATAGGCATGCCCGAATAACGGGGGACCAATCACGATGTCCCGAATTGAGGTAAGCGCTTTACCTACTATAAAGGAGGACAAGAAGATGGGCAACAAACAAGCGTTTTGGAAAAAAGGGATGGGACTATTCACCGGCGTACTGACACTTGCGCTGGTTGTCACGGGCTGCGGATCAGGCGGTGACAGCAATTCGAATAAAGAGAACTGGATTTCGATTGAGGACCGGTACACACCGGACCCGAACACGCCGGCCTGGCAGCTGGATACGAAGGAAGAGATCACCGAGCTGACCTGGTATGTGAATGCGGATTGGTGGAACACCGATTTTGGCAAGGATGTGGTGACCCAAAAAATTAAAGAAGACCTGAACATCGATATTAAATTCATTACCGGCGACGATACGAAATTGAATACGTTTTTTGCTGGCGGCGATATGCCGGACCTGATTACAACCTTTGACTCCAACTCTCCGGTGGTGCAGAAGGCGGCAAACTGGGCGCTTCCGCTGAACGATCTGGCTGAGAAATATGATCCGCATTTCAATCAGGTAGCGGCGCAGGATACGCTGAATTGGTTCCAGCTATCGGATGGCAAGACGTACGGTTACCCGAACTACTCCAATACCCAGGAGGATTATGACAGCGGTAACATTCCGGCCAAAACAGCGTTCATTATCCGCAAGGACGTGTACGAGGCGCTTGGTAAGCCAAGCATGGGCACGCCGGAGGAGTTCAAACAGACGCTTAGCGAGATTAAGCGTGAATTCCCGCAGCTGATTCCGTTTGGCTTCAATTCGATCGGTGAAGGTACCGGGTCCCTGGGCGATGTGCTTCAGGATTTCATCGGTGTGCCGCTTGAGGATGAGAACGGCAACTTCTATAACCGCAATCTGGATGAAGACTACATTACCTGGCTGAAAACATTGAATGAAGTATATCGCAGCGATGCCATCAGCGATGATAGCTTCGCGGATGACGGCACGGCATTTGAGGAAAAAGTGAAGGCCGGCAAATACGCTACGATTCTGCTGGACGGTACACCGCAGCAGGGGGGCAACCTGCAAAGCTTCATGACCCACAATCCCGGCAAGGAATATATCGCGATTGACGGCCCGCAAAGCACGGTTGGCAACGAACCGACCCTGAACCAGTCCGGAATTACCGGCTGGATGATCAGCTTCATTACGAAATCAAACGCCGACCCGGCCAAGTCGATTCAGCTCTTCACCTATCTTCTGAGTGAGGAAGGCCAAATGCTGATGAACTATGGCATCGAAGGCGAGACCTATAAAGTGAACGCGGACGGCACGGTAGAGTTCCTGCCGGAGGTGAAGGAGATTCAGCTGAACAACCCGGATGCATTCAAGAAAGACTACCGCATGGGTGAATTCATGTTCTTCGGTCACGACCGTCACAAGGCGCTGAGCGGAGATGCCTTCCCGGATGCGATCAAGCAGATGCAGGAATGGGGCAAAGGCAAGCTGAAGCCGCATTTCATTCTGGAGAATATCAACCCGGCTCAAGGCACACCGGAAGCGCGGTCGCTCAGCACGATCGATACCAAGTGGAACACCACGCTTGTAAGCTTGATTCGCGCCAGCGACGAAGCCCATTTCAACAATATTTTGAGTGAATACAAAGCCTTCATCGAAGATAATAACTGGAACAAAATTCTGGAGATTCGCAACGAAAAAATGAAAGCGAACAAGGAGAAGCTGGGCCTGCAATAAGAGGAGCTCGTCAGCTTTGTTAGGATAGGAAGTAAATTACATCTGGAGGGAATGACATGTTGGATACCGTCATCTATCAATCAAGCGGGGAGAATGAACTGTTCATACAAAAGACAAGGGATGAGCTTCCTCCCCAAGCTTCCGGTGAACAGTCCCATACGGTCGTTGTGGACGAAGCGCAGACCTATCAGGAAATGGATGGCTTCGGCGCGTCCTTCACGGACTCCGCAGCTTACCTGATCTATCAGGTGCTCGATTCAAAGCAGCGGGCAGAGCTTATGGTTAAGCTGTTTGATGCCAAGCAAGGCATCGGCCTGTCCGTTCTGCGCAACCCGATGGGCGCCTCGGACTATGCCCGCGATTTCTACAGTTATAATGATCTGCCTGCTGGGGAAACAGACCTGGAGCTGAAGCAATTCTCCATCGAGCATGACGAAGCGGACATCATTCCGCTGCTGCAAGAGGCGATGAAGCTGAATCCGGACCTGAAGCTAATGGCTTCGCCATGGAGTCCGCCAGGCTGGATGAAAACGAGCGGCTCCATGATTGGCGGGGAGCTGAAGCAGGAATATTATTCGGTGTATGCGGATTATTTTGTACGCTATATTCAGGGTTATGCGGAGCATGGTCTGTCGATCTACGCGATTACCCCGCAGAACGAGGCTCTGTATTCCCCGGGCCACTATCCGGGGATGATTATGCTGCCGGCAGCGCAGGCGGATTTCATCAAGCATCATCTGAAGCCGCGGTTCCGGGCGCATGGAATCCACACCAAGATCCTTTGCTATGATCATAACTGGGATAAGCCGGAATACCCGCTGGAAGTGCTGGAGCAGGCGGGGGAAGAGGTGGACGGTGTGGCCTGGCATTGGTATGGCGGTAAACCTTCAGCGCAGACCCAGGTGTATGAAGCCTTCCCGGACAAAGAGGTGCATTTCACAGAAGGGTCCGGCGGGGAGTGGATTCCGCCGTTCGAGCAGGCCTTCTCCAACGTGATGCGCACGGGAATCGAAATTTTGCGGAACTACAGCAAATCCTTGGTGTTATGGAATATGGCGCTGGATGAGCAGAATGGCCCAACCGTGCCCGGGTTCGGAACGAGCACATGCCGCGGGATCGTAACGGTCAATCAGCAAACGAAGGATCTGACCTATACGCTGGATTATTACGCCCTGGCTCATTTCAGCAAATGCATCCGCCCGAAAGCGGTGCGTGTGGCTTCCACCAGCGGTGAACTCGTGCGATCCGTCGCTTTCAAGAACACCGACGGGTCGGTAGCGGTCGTGCTGTTTAACGACAGCGATAAGGCCGAGAACGTGACGCTGCAGGTGAGAGGCGAGGAATGCCTGCGCTTCAGCATGGAGCCGAAGAGTGCGCTTACCTTCTGCACCGCCTGACTCCTGGCGTTTAAGGATGATCGTCGGAGCTGTCTGATTCCAATAAGTCTCTAAAATAAAAAGGTTGGGCGAAAAAACGTAAAGTTATCCGTCCAGCCTTTTTTGTGTGCCTGCTATTGGAGGAATGCAGCGAGGCGGAGGCCCCTTCCGGAAAATAGGTCTTATTATTTCACCTGTCTACCGTATGGGGAGCATATCACTTTCTGGAAATCTCCTTTTCGTTTTCACAAGGTCAGTTGGTTATTTGCGGCGGAAACGTTAGAATAAAGGAATAGGTCTAATGAATTTATAGGTGGATATATCATGACGATTAAAACATTGTTTATAGCTCCTTATCCGGCAATGATTCCGCTGATTGAGGAATGTCAGCAGGAGGAGCAGGATCTGGACATTCATATTGAGCTTGGCAACCTGCAGGAAGCGATTCCGGTTGCGAAGGAAGGTGAGCGCCAAGGCTATGATGTCATTATTAGCCGGGGCGGTACGGCGAAGCTGATTGAAGCCGAGGTAGGCATTCCGGTCATTGATGTGCATGTTTCCGGGTACGATATGCTGCGGGTGCTGACCTTGGCCAATGATTTTCCAGGCAAAAAAGCGATTGTTGGCTTCTCCAACATTACGCTGGGGGCCAAAGCGATTACCGACGTGCTGGACATCGGGGTAGAGGTGTTTACCATCGAGAAGGCGCAGGAAGTGGACGAGCTGGTCAAAGACCTGAAAATGAACGGTTATGAGCTGATCATGGGCGATGTCGTTACGATCGAGGCAGCGGCGAGATACAGTCTGGAGGGCATTCTTATCCAGTCCGGGCGCGAAGCGATATTCGAGGCGTTCATGAAGGTGAAATCCACTTATCGCTTGTATCAGAGCAAGCAGCAGGAAATTTCGTTGCTGCATGCGCTGCTTCAGGAAACAGCCTCGAACTTTGTCGTGCTGGGCCCGCAAGGGCAAGTGGTATACGAGCATTGGACGGATTTTGCAGCATGTCCCGTTCCGGTCAGCGAGCTGCGAGGCGGCGGCCTTCAGGATTCGGAAACGCAGGGCGCCACCGAAATCCGGGAGGTACCTCAAGGCAAGCTGAAGCAGAAGCGGGTGCGGAAGGTCGTTCGGGGCCAAGTGTATGATCTGTACACCTTCTCCGAGCTGCGGGAGCGCGCCGGCCTGAGCGGGGAGCGAATCGAGGCGGTGTCTCAGCTTCCGATGATTGTGGCGAAGAGCCCATCGATGAGTGAGACACTGGATGGTATCGCGCGTCACCTGTCCAGCACCTGTCTCGTGCTGATCGGGGAAGCGGGAACTGGGAAACGGCTGCTATCGCAGTATATCCATTATAAGAAGCATACCGGGGAAGGGCTTTATGCGCATCTGACGGCCCGGCATGTGCTGGATGCGATGGACGCCGTGGATCCGGATGTAAGAACGGTCTATATCAACGGCCTGGATGAATTGTCGCCTGAGGACATATCCAGACTGGTGTCGGTGCTCGGAGCTCAGCATGATCCTCACCGGACTTATGTGCTCGCACTGGAACAGGAAACGCCGGCCTACCGGCCGCTTCTGTTCGATGAACGAAGTGTCCGCGTGCATATTCCCTCCCTGCAGGAGCGCAAGGAGGATATCAGGCCGCTGGCGACCTATTACATTGCCGCCTTCCACGGAACACTGGGCACTTCGCCCATCAAGATCAAGGAGGAGGCGCTGGCGCTGCTGGAGGCGTATCATTGGCCGGGGAATGTGGATGAGCTGAAGGCGCTGCTCAAGGATGCCGTTACCGGGGAGAAGGGGTATGTGATCGGCAAGGCGAAAATTGCCGGGCTGCTCGCGAAGAAACCGGCGCAGGCAGAAGTGCCCGAATCCCGGGAATTCCTGCAGGGAACGCTTGATGAGATTGAAAAGCGGATCATCCACGCCATTATGAAGGAAGAGAATGACAATCAGACGCGGGTTGCGGAGAGGCTCGGGATTAACCGCTCGACGTTATGGAGAAAGCTGAAGCAGTAAGCTCAGCTTTCTTTTTTTGTATGGTGGCCCATGCGGCAGTTGGCCTCCTTGCCGGGCCTCTCCCGCAGCATGAGCCGGTCCTGTTGCGTTGAGCGGATGATGATTATCGTGCGGCAGCCGTCATTACACCGAATGCCGCCACATGAAGCCGCCTGTTTACTTGCGGTCAAAGAACACATGCCTTGCCTGCAGCTGCCCGTTATCGGTCGTCAGAATGCCGAAGGAGAACTTCGGCTGCCGCCGGCGGTCCGTGGGCGAGCCGGGGTTGAACAGGAGTATGCCGTCGACCCTTTTGTGTACCGGGATATGGGAGTGGCCGAACACGATGGCGTCCACGGGCTGCTGATCAAACGCGCTGCGGGCATTCTGCTCGGTTGAACGCGAGCCGATATGGCCATGCACGAGCCCGATCCGGCATGTATCGGCTTCTACAATGCGGGTCAGGCCGAGCTTCTCCCGGATCGCGGGCGGATCGGTATTGCCGGCAACTCCGGTTACGGGAGCGTAGCGGCTAAGCAGCTCATAGACGCTCCAGTCGGACCAGTCACCGGCATGCAGAATCAGGTCAGCTCCGGGCAATACTTTGAGTAGAGGTTCTGGAAGACTGCGGGCTCTGGTTGGCAGATGCGTGTCGGAAATCACGATGATTTTCATAGTTGATAATCTCCTTTCAACTAGTAATGTCAATCACTCCGCCTTTGAGAAAGGCGAAAATCAGTTCCGGGCAGATCTGCGTACAGCTGCTTGTTGAGGCTTGCTTTTCGAACGCTTGCCACCGTATCCCCTTTGATCAGGTTAGGAAGGAGAAGGGCTTTGCCAGGGAATGCTCATTTCTTCTCGATCTATATTCGTCCGTTTCTAGCTCTAGCCTTTTCTTTTCTCTGGGTTCCTCTCGGCCGTCTTCTGAACGAAAGGGATAATCATGCAAAGTGGAAGGTAGGGATATCGCATACAAAATATTATACCCGTTTCGCTTACCAAGCATATACGCGTGCATTGCATCAGGTATCATACCGTCTAGGACATCTCGCACATTCGAGTGTTTAAAATTGCAACAATTATTTTAAAATATGTTGCAAAATTTTAAGTAAGCATTTACAATAATCCCTGTAAACGATTTCAACTAATGAAAAAGTGTTTCATATTGAAACAATATGTGGGGGAGTGTTAATATAATGAAGATTAAAGCGACGTTAGAACGAATTCCTGGAGGTATGATGGTTGTTCCGTTGCTAATTGCAGCAACGATCAATACATTAGCTCCAGATCTGCTTCGTATCGGGAATTTTACCGAGGCTTTGTTTGTTAACGGTGCGAGCGCGTTGATTGCCCTGTTCTTGCTCTGCACAGGAGCGCAGATTAATGTGAAGTCGTTCGGTGTATCTGTAGGAAAAGGTGCCACACTGCTCGTGACCAAATGGGCTGTCGGTGCGATATTCGGTCTCATCGCGTATATGTTCGCAGGAGACAATGGCTTATGGCTCGGACTTGCGCCGATCGCTGTCATTGCGGCAATGACCAACAGTAACGGCGGATTGTTCGTGGCGCTGGTCGGTCAGTATGGCA
The DNA here is from genome assembly GCF_038000405.1 of Paenibacillus sp. FSL M8-0334. Taxonomy (NCBI): domain Bacteria; kingdom Bacillati; phylum Bacillota; class Bacilli; order Caryophanales; family Paenibacillaceae; genus Paenibacillus; species Paenibacillus sp. FSL M8-0334. The sequence goes on along the minus strand of NZ_JBBOCH010000001.1, from coordinate 2,097,941 downwards.
ATAAGGAAGACCGTGCAGCATACTCGCTGCTGGCGCTGAATGACGGACCGTTTCTGACGATGGTAGCTTTGTCGATCTTTGGTGCGATGGGCTTTGTGGACGGAATGTTCTCCTTCGTTTCCTTCATCTCCGTGCTGCTGCCGATTATTGTCGGTATGGTGCTGGGGAATCTGGATGAAGAGATGCGCAAGTTCCTGGACAAAGGAAGCTCGATGCTGATTCCATTCTTTGCATTCGCGCTTGGTATGGGCATTGATTTCGGTGCGATTGTCGAAGGCGGGTTGTCCGGTATTATTCTGGGTCTGTTGACTGTATTCGTAACAGGTACTGCAGGTTACTTCGTGTTTAAGGCGCTGAAATGGAATCCGATTGTCGGCGCAGCGGAAGGCTCGACGGCAGGAAATGCGGTAGCGACGCCTGCGGCGATTGCGGTAGCGAACGCGTCCTTCGCGGCGTTCACCGATATTGCGACGGTACAGGTTGCGGCATCGGTGGTTACTTCGGCGATATTGCTGCCGATCTATGTCGGATTTTTGGTGAAACGACTGGAGAAGAAGGGGTATTCATTTGAGGCTAAGACAGCCGAGACCGACTCATAAAAGGTGTGATCAACAGTGATGAATCAAATCGGAATTATTGCAGATGATTTAACGGGAGCCAACGATTCGGGTGTACAGTTGGCGAAGAAGGGCCTGAGCTCGACGGTTGTCTTTGACTACCGTCATGCCAAGGCCGACGCCGTCTCCGATGTGCTGGTCGTCGATACGGACAGCCGGGCCCGCAGCCGGGAGGAAGCCTATGAAGCGGCGCTTGGCGCCGCCCGTTTCCTGAAGGATCGGGGCTCCCGGCATATATACAAGAAGGTGGACTCCACGCTTCGCGGTAACATGGCGGCAGAGCTGCTGGCGGTGGAGCAGGTGTTCCAGCCGGATCTGGTGCTGATTGCGCCCGCTTTTCCCAAGATGAACCGCACCACGGTGAACGGACATCATTATGTCGGCGGCGTGCTGATTACAGAAACGGAATTTGCGAGGGATCCGAAGACGCCGGTTCAGGAAAGCTACATTCCGAAGCTGCTTCAGGCGGATGCCGATCGCAAGGTAAGTCTGATAGACTCGGATATGCTGCGCTTGCCGGAAAGTGAACTCCGGGCCCGAGTGACAGCGGAGCTGGAGAACGGCAGCACCTGGTTCGTCTGCGACAGCCAGTCGGAGGAGGAACTGGTGGCGATCGCATCCTTCTTCGCCAAGCTGGACAAACAGATCCTGTGGACCGGTTCGGCCGGATTGATAGAATATTTGCCGGAAGCGCTGCAGCTGTCGCCAGCAGGCAGCGGAGACGAAGAGGTTGCCTTGACGAAGAAGACGCTTGTTGTGTCCGGCAGCTTGTCCCAGACGACAAGAGGCCAGCTTCAGCGGGTGAAGGAGATGGAACAGGCGCATTTCATGGAAGTGAGTCCGGAGGAGCTGATTCGGCAGAACGGTTCGTCAGCTTCGTATGTTGAAGAGATGCTGAACCATTCGGATAAGGACTATTATGTCCTGTATGTCGATGCCTCGGAAAGCAATCGTGTGCTTGGCAGAGAGGTCGGGGCGGAGCTTGGCCTGTCCCTGAATGAAGTAAGTGAAGCGATATCCAGCGGGCTTGGACAGATTACGAAAGCGCTGCTGAAGGCGTCCGGTGAGATCGAGGGTCTGATCTTAACCGGCGGTGATACGGCCAAAGCGGTCTGCACGGAGCTGGAATCCGGGGAGATGCAGCTGTACTCCGAAGTGGAGCCGGGGCTGCCGTTCGGAAGGCTTCATGGAGAGAGCGGAAGCTACTGGGCGATTACGAAGGCCGGCGGGTTCGGAAATGATGAATCCTTGGTGGATGCATTGAAATATATGACAAAACAGAAAAAGGTGAGAGTATGAGCAACCATAAACCCGTGATCGGGATTACGATGGGCGATGCGGCTGGCGTGGGTCCTGAAATTATTTTGAAAAGCTTGAGTTATGAAGAAATGTATCAGATCAGCAATCCGCTCGTCATCGGTGACCGCAAAATTCTCGAGCGGGCCAAAGCGTTCGTAGGCAGTGAGCTGAACATTGAGACCATCACAGTGGATCAGCTGGATCAGGTATCCTATCAGCAAGGGACAGTCCATGTGCTGGATCTGGATCTGCTGCCTGCAGATCTTCCGGTAGGACAGGTGTCCGCAGAGGCGGGACATGCTGCATTTAAATATTTGGAGACGGCGATTACGCTAGCGAAGGACAATAAGATTCAGGCGATCTGCACGGCTCCGCTGAACAAGGAAGCGCTGCACAAGGGAGGCCATAAATATCCGGGCCATACCGAGATTTTGGCGGATCTGACCGGCACGCAGGATTTCTCCATGATGCTGTCGGCACCGAATTTGAAGGTCATCCATGTCACCACGCACGTCGGACTGATCGATGCGGTGAAAATGATTCACCCCGAGCGGGTCTACCATGTGATCAAGCTTGCGCATGATACGCTGCAAAAAGCGGGCATCCAGCAACCGAAAATCGCGGTATGCGGCATCAACCCGCATGCGGGCGAGAATGGGCTGTTCGGCTACGGAGAAGAGGAAGAGAAGGTTATTCCGGGTGTTGAGAAAGCACAGTCCGAGGGCATTAACGTCGTAGGACCGCTGCCTGCGGATACACTCTTCTTCCGGACGGTGCGCGGCGATTTCGATATCGTGGTCGCGATGTATCACGACCAGGGGCACGGACCGGTCAAGGTGCTTGGCCTTGATGCAGGGGTTAACATTACAGTAGGCCTGCCGATTATCCGCACGAGTGTGGACCACGGTACGGCATTTGACATCGCCGGCAAGGGAATTGCGGACGAGAAGAGTCTGATGGAGGCGCTTCGCCAGGCTGCGGAGCTTGCTCCGAAGTGAATGGAAACGCCTGCGATGCTCGGGTGTACATGACCGGCACCCGAGCGGGACATAAGGCTTGTTCTGCAACATAATAAAGAAGCAGTTCTCCAGGGCTTGCGGTTAGCAAGCGGAGACTGCTTCTTTTTTTGTAATCAGGGGATCATTTTCTGATATAGGCTTCAGCGATCTGAATCAATTCGTCCTCGGTAACCTGCTGATCCAGTGTGGCCAAGGTATAGGCATGTCTTGTTCCGTCCGGCAGTTCCGCAACCCAATCGAGAGATACTGAGTTCGATGACAACCAGTTTGTCTGGATAACTTCCACCTGGTTGATATTCAATTTCTTCTTGGTTACTTGCGTCTCATCATTCCAATACGTTGTGAGCGTACCGTCTGGACCGAGGTTGACTACCCGGAGATCAACCCCGAGATCCCCTTTCTTGTAGGTGCTGGTCACTCTCCAGAACGTATCCGCCAGCGGGACAGGCATCGTGGCATAGTCTTTGCCTGAGGCGACGGCTTCTTCGTGAAGCTGTTTGGCGATCGTTGTTCGTTCCTCTTCCGTCAACGGGGTTATATCGTTCTGCATGAACATTTGAATACTGCCCGTCTCAAACGTATAGCTGCCTGTCAGCTCATCCGGTATGGTGACCGAAGGGTCTTTAATCATGGAACGAAGATCGGCTAAATTATTGACGTCAAGCGGATTTGCACGTATATCGATTTTCTGATCGGGATTATGGGGAACAACATAGATCGCGGCGGCTTCCCCTGGTCCAATCTCATCTGTCCATACCTTGTTGGAGATATGAACCCGTTTATACTCTTCCTCGGTCACCTGAGGTCTCTCAGGGAAATCTTGCGCATTCTTCTCTTCGTATACCGTCTCGCCTTTTTCATTCTGCAGCGTATAGTACTGAATCGCCGCAAAGCCGGTAGAAGCCGTAAGCAGCATGCCTGCAAGGGCCAGCAACCCCACTTTATATTTCATATAAAATCTCTCCTTAGGTTTATGCCCGGTCTGGAGCTTGTTCATGACCTGACGGGTGAAGTCGGGCTCTGGCGGGGAAGCCTGCTGGATGATGTTTCTCAGTTCCTGATCGCTGGGTATCTTCATGGGACTTTTTTTCTCCTTTCACCTGGGTATAATACTTGCGGAATTTAGCCGCGCACCGTTCATATTTCTTTCGTAAGCTGGCGCTGTTCTTCTGCATAATGAGGCTGATTTCTTGGTAACTCTTCTCTTCAACACATCGCAATATCAACAGGCTTCGCTCCTCGGGCGACAGCTTGGACATCGCCTGAACGACGGAGTGATGATAGTACTTGGCGTCAATGTGCTGATCGATAGGGGTGTTGTCTTGGTCTTTCTGATACAGAAAGGGCAGGTAGCGTGAAAGTTTCCGTTTGCGGAGCACGTCAATGCATTGATTGCCTGCGATGGTGTACAGCCAGGCTTCAAACGGCATGTCCTGCTTGTAAGCTTTCAAGGAGCGATATGCCTTCAGAAACACCTCCTGACTGCAATCCTCCGCTTCCGCATAGTTCCCGAGCATATGATAACAGTATTGAAAAATGCTCCGTTGGTATTTGCGCATAATGATCTCATATTGATCAACTTTTCCTCCAAGCACGTCCGCCACGATCCGGGACAATGGATGATCATCCACAATGTTTCACCTCCTATAATCGCTAGTCATGTATTACTACGAATGATCGCCTGCCTAATGTGACATGCGTTCGGCTATTTTAAGTCCTAGTATAAGGGGAAGAAGCAGGTTGCCTGTGCCGAAGGATTCGCGACAACGACACGTATTGCATACCTGGTGCTGCAGCGAACATCACAAAACAGCCTCCCGGCATGTAGTCGGGAGGCTGCTTGTTTCTTTCTATGTGATAGGGAATCACGGGGTTAAGGTGCTTGTTGAATCGGGAAACTACGAGTGCCAGAGGCTCGTAGGCCGCGTGTGATCTCAGGTATCTGCCGATCGTTCATGCTACCGATCATCATACCCGGACGAAATCGCTACAGGCGGCCGCTGCCCTTCACTTCCGGGTTGGCATCCACAATCGCCATCGTGACCTTCCAGAGCTTCGGCAAATAACGAAGCACATCGGCGGCCCGCTCATGCAGATCGCTGCTTGTAGACAGACCGAGTTCGCGGGTCAGATCCTCAAATAGCGGCAGGTACTCCTGCTGCATCTCCGGCGGGGCATCTGCTGCCAGAATGAAGTGGCAGCGCGCATAGGTGGCCGTCATCCAGAACACAGCCTCCCGGTGGCTGCCGCTCTGAATTAACGCCTGGCTGCCGTCAATGGCTACACGTCTGGCCGCAGCCGTGATGTCGCTGCTGAAGAAGAAAGGAGTGCTGGCAACCTTGGCAGCAGCATCGAAGGTACGAGCCAAGCCGTCCAGATGACCCGATGCCTGCTCCGGCGTCATCTGTGCACAGCCGAGAAGCTGCAGCAGCTCCTCGTACAGATCCGGATGTCCGTATTGCTTCAGCACATCGTGAACGGCAGTGTAGCGAAGCCTGACAGTTGGGTTGCGTAAGGCCGCCACGAGCAGCATATGGGTCGTGACACCGGTCGGAAACAGCCATGATGTCACCTGCTCATGCCAGGCAGATGCAGGGTTTATGGTGCGAAGGCCGTCGACGATTCGCTGCCGCACATGCTCACAGCGGCGGACAACCCAGGTGCGATCGGCGAATTGACGGGATACCTCGGATTGTAGTCGGCGGAGCCGGCCTGACGGATCGGAGATTAAAGAATCGACCCGGAAGCTGCCTGCAAGATGATATGAACCAAGAACCCGTTCCGGTGTGCCGAGGCTCTCCCACGGCATATAGGTCACCTCCAGCAGCGCATCCTGGTGAATCAGCTTTCCCGGCTTGAGCCTCGGACTGTCCTCATCGGTGACAATCACCACATCGATGTCCGATGCCGGGGCAAGCTCGTCATGATCCGGCTTACCTACGGTAGAACCGCTGAAATAAGCGCCCACATATCCAGGGCTCCCTGCGGCATAGCGCATGACCCAGTCGGCTGCTGCGGCTCTTGCGGATCCGATATTCATCGTTCTCCCTCCTCTAACCGTGTGACTTGGCCTGCTGATGATGACAGAGGCCCTTGTCTGAGGTTGAAACCTATGCGCTGTCCCTAGCTGCGTAACGGATTGGTTTGGAAATCTAGTGCTGTACTTAGCTGCCCGCGCCCTGAACCTGCACGGCATGCTTGCGGGAGTTATTGCCTGCCTCCTCAGCTTCTTGCGGGCGAGTGGATACATAGGCTGAAAGGAATTCGGCGATCTCTCGTTGGTACCCTTCCGGATCGAACGACAGCGCCTTCGCATGACCGGCATCCGGTACGATGAACAGCCGCTTCTCCGCCGGTCCGTTCTCATATAATTCATAACCCATATCGACAGGGACGAACAGGTCACCGCTGCCGTGGATGAACAGGATCGGCGTCTTGGACTGCCGAACCTGAGTCAGGGCGGAGGCCTCCCCGAAGAAGTACCCGGCCCTCAGCTTGGTAAGCAGGCTGGTCGTCTGAAGGAGAGGGAATGCAGGTAGCCGGTACATTCTTTTCAGCTGATAGCGCAGCTGATCTCGGACGGAAGTGTATCCGCAGTCTTCGATGATCGCTTTGACATTCGGCGGGAGCGGCTCGCCGCTGGCCATCATAACGGTCGCCGCGCCCATCGACACCCCGTGCAGGACGATCTGTGCATTCGCTCCGGTTCGCTCCATGACCAGCCGAATCCACTTGACGATATCCTTTCGTTCCGGCCAGCCAAAGCCGATGTAATGGCCTTCGCTCAGGCCGTGCCCCCGGGCATCGGGCAACAGCACGTTGTAGCCGAAATCCTCATGATAGATTTGGGCAAAGCTGCTCATCTGTTCAGCATGGCCCGAGTACCCGTGGGCAAGAATGACGGTTCTGTCGGTGCCCGTCTTCGCCGGCAGGTAGTATGCATGGAGCTTCAGTCCATCCTCGGAGACCTGACTCCAGCTCTCGAAGCGCTGCGCGCTCCACCATTCCTTGCTGCCCGCGAAGGGGTCCTCGACATCTGCATTCGCCGCAAGGTCCGGGTTTCCTTCCAGAAAGTCCTTCTCCGCGCGGGCAACGCCAACTTGATAGAAGTAAAAGCTCGCGGCCACAAGGATGAACATGATCGTACACAAAATGATAATGGCTGATAGCATGGGTGACTAACCTCTTTTATATATTATATTGGCTATGTACGGGTTCCGATGACGCTCAGTTGCATGGGGGGTTAAAAAGGAAGCTCCTTCACCCTGTATTCGATACCGAGCTCTTCATACCACTCGTTCAGTCCTGTCCATATCTGTTCGCAGCGTGCATATACCAGCTCCGCATCATGCAGCTGCCCGCTCATCACAAGCTCGACCAGTTCCTCGTATCCGGCAGGCCTTGACGGCATCTGAAGCGACTCCTCGAATGTCCGTGCTCTCGTATTGTAGAAGGCTCTGTTCGCGAGGCCGATCAGCTTGGCGCTTTGCCAGGCCAGATCCTTGGCCCCGAGGGGGAGGTAGCTGTAGTTGCCCGCTTGCTTGCTGTTGCGGATTTTGCCCATCGTTTCATACGCTTCCCAAATCATGAACTCTCGCATCACATCCCGGATGGCTTCATCGGAGGCTTGCAGCGGCAGCGCGCGAAGCTCGTCCAGCAGATGCTGCGGATCATAAAGGGCCTGCAGGTGAACATAAGCGCCGGCCTTGATGGCCCACGCATCGTCGACCGCTGAAGCGGATCGCCATGCTTCGTGCTTCTGCTTCATGCCGATTTCGATTTTGAATGGATGATAGATAAATTCGTGGCCGGGAAGGGAGACCCCGTCCTTCGTGATCACACGAAGTTCAATGTCAGAATAAGGCCCGTCAATTCCTTGCGCGACCGAGCCGTACAGGCCAATGGCCAGAATATCGTCTCCGTATAGATCAAGCAGCCGTTGTGTTACGCGATCAATGATTTCCATCTTAGCTTCTCTCGTCGTAGCGGCAGGGTAAGGCAGCATAGGATGACTCTCCTTTTAAGGTTGTTCAGTTATGAAAGTTATAGTCCGATTATACCTTAAAAAATGGTCACAGGCCTACGAGATAAGCCGGGTTTTGGAGCATGAGTCGTTTCCGCTAGCGGGATTCTTGACACTTGGGGGCCGGAGTAACGATGGTGTTGCTGAACCGTGCGTGTGCGAGCTTGAGGATAGTTGGCTCGCTTCCTGTCCGTTTGAAATGTCGAGAGGCCCCGATAGGGACCTCTTCGTTTAGTCAAGCTCCTTCCATTTCATATCCAGCGTTGGGGGCGTGTAGCTCTTCATCAACTCCAGCAGTTTCAAAGGGTCTTCGGATATGTTGATGAGATTTAAATGCGAGGCATTGACGAAGCCTTCTGTAATGCTGTATTGGATAAGATTCATCAGCGGCTCATAATAGCCGCGGACATTCAGCAGTCCGATCGGCTTATGATGAATCCCGATTTGGGACCAGCATAATACCTCGAACAGCTCTTCATAGGTGCCGAAGCCGCCGGGAAGGGCGATGAATCCGTCCGCATATTTGCCCATCGTGGCCTTGCGCTCATGCATATCTTCCACTTCGATAAGCTGGGTCAAGCCGTTATGTACGATTTCCCCCCCGGAACAGCCCCCGGGGCATGACACCGATCACTTCACCGCCAAGGGCAAGAACCGTGTTGGCAACCTCCCCCATCAATCCGACGCGCGATCCGCCGTACACGAGCCGGTATCCGCGGCGGGCAATCAGCTCGCCAAGCTCAGCTGCTGTTGCTTTATAATCCGGGTGCTCGCCCGGATTGGAACCTGCAAATACACATATCGATTTCAAATAAGCCACTCCTAACAAGATGTTGTGATATCACTGAATGATTATACAATATATAGAAAAATATGTCATGATAAGGTCAGTATCTGCCCCTTCATACTAGGATAGCCCTGTTATTATACTACTCGCCTTATGTTAAACCTCTTGCTAGAAGATTCCCTCTATATGTAAAATTTATGACATCACAACGAGAGACAGCCCCCGACATCCGCGGCCACATCGGATATACGGGAGCTGCCCTTTATGAGTTGCCTATGCGCATAATGACAGTGGGGCGCAGTCGATCATACAACGCCCGGCCGTATCCGGGAGGAAATCGTCAGGTGTGGGAATAGACAGCGGGCTGACTAAGACACCAGCACCTTGCGGAATTCCTCGGTCAGCAGCGGCACGATGTCGAACAGGTCGCCGACGATGCCGTAATCGGCCACCTTGAAGATCGGCGCTTCGGGATCTTTGTTAATCGCGATAATGACCCGCGATTGGCTCATGCCGGCCAAGTGCTGGATGGCCCCGCTGATGCCGCAGGCGATATAAATTTCTGGCGTTACCACTTTGCCTGTCTGGCCGATTTGAAGAGCATAATCACAGTATCCGGCATCGCATGCGCCGCGGGAAGCGCCAACGGCTCCGCCAAGCAGGTCGGCCAGCTCCTCCAGCGGCTTGAAGCCTTCCGCGCTCTTTACGCCCCGGCCGCCCGAGACGACAACCTTGGCTTCGGAGAGGTCGATTGTGCCTGTGGTGTTCCGGACGACCTCCTTGATTACGGCGCGAAGGGAGGGTGTGGGGTATGCCACGTCCTCAATCGCAGGGTCGCCGCTGCCGGACGGTTCGGCTGGTGGAATGTTGTTCGGGCGAACGGTGACGACCCAGGGGCCGTTCTCGAACACGCGCTTCTCAAAGGCCTTGCCAGCATAGAGCGGGCGCGTGAACACCACCTGACCGTCCTCGCTTTCGATGGTGGTGACATCCGAGATTTGGCCTGCGCCAAGCGACGCCGCTATGAGCGGGGCTAGATCGCGGCCAATCGCCGTGTGCCCGAACAGCACGGCATCCGGCTTGGCTTCGTTCAGCACAGCAGCTATGGCAGCGACATAGGCGTCCGGATTATAGTGCTCCAGGTCGTCATGCTCCACGGTGTATATGGTCTCCGCGCCATACGGCTTCAGCGCGGTCACGGCCTCCGTGACATTCGAGCCGATGACCACGAGGCGGATGCTGTCTCCGTCTGCGGCGATCCGGCGGGCAGCTCCCAGCGTTTCCAGCGCGACCTGACGCAGCTTCCCGTCGCGGTTCTCCGCATATACCAATATCGTTTTGCTCATCACATTACCTCCTTAGGTTCCTATCGAGATTGGAAAAGACCGTTTCCCCATGCCACATCTTGAAGCAGTGAAACAAGCGGCAGGCTGGCGTGAGGGCGGGTGAAAGCATGGTGAAAAGCGTGCATGACGGACATCCCGTAGGCCATACAATCAGAGTACACAGCCAAACAAAGGATAGCTGGCTCAAGAGATGTAACCGCATACAATTGCAATTGCGTGTGAACAGTTGCTGCCAGATGGCGCATAAGCCAGCAAGAATAGCAGCGATCCCTACAAGCAAGCTGCTGGATGAGTGAATTAGGGTCCGGCAAGCAGGCAGCGGATACGTGGATAAGCGGGTAAAAAGACAACCGCGCTAGCGTGTAGACCCCGCTGTCCTCCCTAGATCACCTTGGATTGTGTCCGCAGCAGGGTGACCAGCTCGCGCGCAACCTCAGCCGGCTCGCCTTTCAGCATACGGCCGGCGCTTCGCTCCGGCGGAAGCGACAGGTCGCTGCGCCGTGTAGCCGGGAGGACATCGTCCTCAGACAGGCCGAGGTCATCCAGCGTAAGCGTCTGCAGCGGCTTCTTCTTCGCTTTCATAATGCCGGGCAAGGACGGATAGCGCGGCTCGTTCAGGCCCTGCTGCGCGGTAAAGACCGCAGGCAGCTGAACCTCCAGCACCTCCAGATCGCCCTCGGCGTCCCGGTGCACCTCGGCGGTCGTGCCGCGGATCGCAAGCTTGGTGATCGAGCCGGCATGAGCGAATCCGAGCAGCTGTGCCAGCCGGATTGCCACCTGGCCCGAGCCGCGGTCCACCGAGAAGTTGCCGCCGAGGATCAGGTCCGGTGCGGCTGTTGCCAGGTAGGCATGGAGCACTTTCGATACCGCATGCTCGTCATCGGGGATGCGCGCATCGGAGATCAGGACGGCATCGTCCGCACCCATGGCCAGCGCGGTCCGCAATGCCTCTACCGTCCGATCGGGCCCGACGGAGAGGAGCGTTACGCTGCCGCCAGCTTCATCACGAAGCTTGACGGCTTCTTCCACGGCATACTCGTCGTACGGGTTGATGACGAATTTGACACCGTCTTCGGCAATAGATCCGTTATCGATCTCAATTCTCTCCTCCGTATCAAACGTTTGTTTCAGCAGAACAACAATCTTCATCGGTTCAGCTCTCCTTTCGAGTGGTGCCTTCATCAATATGAAAATCAGCAGGCCGTGCGTTATTTCCTGCTGGACACACCATTCAGAAAAAACTCCAGCGTCTCCTCCACCTGCTCGGACAGGGAATACTTGCGTCCCGATATGAGCCAGGAGGTTACCGCTTCGTCCATCGCACCGAAAATGAGGTTGCGCACCAGCTTGACGTTCAGGTCAGAACGAAAGGTCTGCTCCCGAATGCCCTGTTCCAAAATATTCTCGATCAACACAATATATGGCTTCAAGGCACTGCCAATTTCCTTGCGCAGCTCCAGGTCGCTCTGCCGGAGCTCGATCTGTGTCACGTAAGCCAGCTCGGGATTGCTCTCCAGCTCCGAGAAGTGAATGCTGCACACGGTCCGAAGCGCCTCGACTGCGCCGGATGTTCCTTCCACGCTGGCGTGGAACTTTCCGACCAGCTCGCCGAGCTTCTCCTGGAACAGGCGGATCAGAATATCCTCTTTCCGTTTGAAATACAGATAGATGGTGCCGTCTGCGACACCGGCCGCCTTGGCGATCTTGGAAACCTGTGAGCGATGGTAGCCATTCTCGGCGAATACTTTCAGGGCGCCCTGGAGGATCATGTGATACTTCTCATTTTTTTTACTTGTCATATGTTCACCCCGGTGTTAGAATACAGTTAAAATTATGAATGAATACTCATTCATTTCTTGCTTTCCATCATAAAATACGTTCAGGTCATTGTCAACGGCGGGTTGTGCCCAACCAGGATCAAGCGGGCGTAAATGGAGCAGCAGGCATCCTCTGGGATCGAATAACATAGACCTTCATATCGCAATATCAAGATGGCAGTGTACTGCTGAGCTCGGCAGCGAGAGGAGTCGGAAACGGTGACAGCAGCCCGGAACAGCAACGAGTACGGGACTCCGTGTCTGGGCTCAGCCTAGCTTTAGGACTCAGCACTCAGTACTCAGCACTCAGCACTCAGTACTCAGCACTCAGTACAACGGCGTACAGTAGAAGTACGCAGCATTTTAAGCACGTTGTGAATGGTGCTCCGGCAGAGAGCTCAGCAAGCAGCAAGCAGCATGCAGTATCCGTACTCCGCTAGGACAGACGTTTAGCTGACATCGCAGGTACCGCACAGGGCGATCATGGAAGGTCTAATCATGCTCCTTATATGTAAGCGCTTAATATGGTGGTTGTTACAATATTGGACATCCCGCACATGCCGGAAGGAGTGAAATGCCGATGACAACCGGAACAACAGCACCTGCACCATGTCTATTGATCAGTAAAACCATTCAACCGTTCACACTCAGGTGAAGAGGAGGAAATTAACGCAAGGAGCTGAGAAGCTATGTTACTGCAATGGATCAACGCCCTGCTCTTTGTCGGAATTACGGGCTGGGCGGTCTATATGTTTGCCGCCGTGGTTTACCGCCGGTACTTGTACATTCGGCTGGGAAAGCCGGTTCGGCTGACAAGGGAGCTGAAAGCACGTCTGTCCCAGTTTGCCATTCAGGTGTTCGGCCAGAGCAAGCTGTTGAAAGACCGCAGGAGCGGGGTCATGCACTTCATTGTGTTTTATGGATTTATTATTTTGCAATTCGGGGCGCTGGACATCATCTGGAAAGGATTAAGCGGGCATGCGCTGCCGATTCCGGGGTACGAAGCTTTTATTCTGATGCAGGAGATCACCGTGGTGCTCATTCTGGCAGCCATCGGATATGCCGCCTACCGCCGCTATGGCGAGAAGCTGAAACGGCTGAAACGGGGGTGGAAGCCGAGCGTTGTGGTCTATTTTATCACCTCGCTGATGGTGTCGGTGCTGCTGACGATGGCTTTTGAGCGATTGCATGAAGGGCATCCGTGGTCGGCCTTGGCTCCGGTATCTTCGAGCATTGCCGCCGGGTTCGCCTGGATGCCGGAGGCGGCTGTTGCGGCTGCTTATTATGGGTTCTGGTGGGTTCATCTGCTGATTTTGCTCTCGTTTCTGGTGTACGTACCTCAGTCGAAGCATTTTCATCTCATTACCGCGCCAGTCAACATTCTGGTCCGCCGCACCGACCCTCCGAGCAAGCTCAGCAAGCTGGATCTGGAGGATGAGGAGGCAGAGTCGTTCGGCACGGGGACGATTGAGCATTTTACGCAAAAACAGCTGCTTGATCTATACGCCTGCGTGGAATGCGGGAGATGCACCAGCGTCTGCCCGGCTTCCAGCACCGGTAAACTGCTGTCCCCCATGCACATGATTGTAAAACTCCGCGATCACCTTACGGAGAAGGGCGCAGCCCTCACCTCCAAATCCCCGTGGATGCCGCAGGCCATATTCGGTTCCCCGGGCGTCCACCGCATGGCTGCCACGGATCTGGCGCTTGTCGGCTGGAAGGGGGAGGGGATGACAGACATCGGGCCGACGATGGCCGTGCAGCAGCGCGCCTGGCATCAAGTGGAAGGTGTAAGCCCGAGGGATGTCCAGCTGATCGGGGGGGTCATGACCGAGGAGGAAATATGGGCCTGTACAACTTGCCGGAATTGTGAGGATCAGTGTCCTGTGGCGAACGAGCATGTTGACAAAATCGTCGACCTTCGCCGCCATCTCGTCCTGATGGAGGGCAGCGTGCCGCAGGAGGGCCAGCGGGCGATGCAGAACATCGAGCGCCAGGGCAATCCGTGGGGAATCAGCCGCTCGGAACGGAGCAAATGGGTGCAGGAGATCGATCCGGAAGGAACGATGGACTTGAGCATCCCCACCGTCAAGGACAACCCGGATTTTGAGGTGCTGTTCTTTGTCGGCTCGATGGGCTCCTACGATAACCGCAGCCGCAAAATCACCCGCGCCTTCGTCCGGCTCATGAACGAAGCAAATGTCAACTTCGCCATCCTCGGCAATGAGGAGAAGAACTCCGGCGATACGCCGCGCCGACTCGGCAACGAGTTTCTGTTTCAGCAATTGTGTCAGGAGAACGTCGAGATCTTCCGCAAATACAACGTGACCAAAATCGTTACCGCCTGTCCGCACACCTTCAATATATTCAAGAACGAATACCCCGATTTCGGGCTGGAAGCCGAGGTGATTCATCACACGGAACTGCTGGATCAGCTGCTGAAGGAAGGTCGGCTGGTGCCAACACATCCGGTCCGGGAAAAAATCACATACCACGATTCCTGCTACCTTGGGCGCTACAACGATGTGTACGATCAGCCCCGCAATGTGCTGCGCGCGATCCCTGGCGTAGAGCTGCTGGAGATGGCGCGCAGCCGGGAGAACGGCATGTGCTGCGGTGCGGGAGGCGGCCGGATGTGGATGGAGGAAGACGAGGGCAAGCGGGTCAATCTGGCCCGAACCGAGCAGGCGCTGGCCGTATCGCCAACGATGATCAGCTCCGCCTGCCCCTACTGTCTGACGATGCTGGAGGACGGCACGAAGCTGAAGGAGGTTGAGGAGCACGTCAGAACGCGGGATATCGCGGAGATTTTGGAGGAATCGGTCTTTGGTCTGTCTCAAACTCAAGAACAGGAGGTTGTCGTGCAATGAACAAAACCATCGCAAGAACGCCCGCGGGTGCCGGGGTGACCACCCGGACCATCGCTAAAGCAGCCGTGATCGGCTCCGGGGTAATGGGAGCGGGCATCGCTGCCCATCTGGCTAATGCAGGCATTCCATGCCTGCTGCTCGACATTGTGCCAACGTCACTGACGCCCGAAGAGGAACAGAAGGGCCTGACACTGGAGCATCCTCAGGTCCGAAACCGGCTGGCTGCAAAAGCTGTAGCTGCTCTGCCGAAATCGAGCACGGCACCGCTGTATCGGGCGGATGATGCCGCCAGAATTACACCTGGCAATACGGAGGATCATCTGGCGCAGCTGAGGGACGCCGATTGGATCATCGAGGTCGTCACGGAGCGCCTGGATATTAAGAAAAGCATCCTGAAGCAGATCGAATCGGTTCGCAAGGAAGGGGCAATCGTCAGTACCAACACGTCCGGTATTTCCGTAAATGCGATGGCCGAGGATTGCAGCGAGGAGTTCCGGCGCCATTTTCTCGGAACGCATTTCTTCAATCCGCCAAGGCATATGAAGCTGCTGGAGATTATTCCGGGTTATGATACCGACCCTGAGATCACAGCGTTTATGGTCCAGTTCTGTACCAAGCGTCTAGGCAAAGGGGTGGTGGTGGCGAAGGATACACCAAACTTCATCGCCAACCGGATTGGCACATACGGCCTGCTCGTGACGCTGCAGGAAATGATCCGGGGCGGATACACGGTCGAGGAGGTGGATGCGGCGACCGGACCGGTGCTGGGGCGGCCGAAGAGCGCGACCTTCCGCACGCTTGATCTTGTGGGCATCGACACTTTCGGCCATGTTGCCCGCAACGTCTACGATCAGGCGCCAGCCGGGAAGGAGCGCGAGGTCTTCGCGGTTCCGCATGTCATGGAGCAGCTTGTCGCCCGGGGCTGGATCGGGGAGAAGTCCGGTCAGGGATTTTACAAAAAAATCAAGGGTGAGCAAGGGAGCCAGATTCTGTCCCTTCACCTGGACTCCATGGAATATCATCCGGTGGCCAAAGTGAGCTCGGGATCGCTCGAAGCGGCCAAGGCCGTAAAGGGGGCCCGGAAGAAGGTCAAAGCCTTCCTCAGCACCCCGGACCGATATTCGGAGCTGGCCTGGCATGTGCTGAAGCAGGTGCTGGTCTACGCGGCCGAGAAGCTTGGCGAAATCGCCGATTCAGTCCAGGATGTCGATAATGCCATGAAATGGGGCTTCAACTGGGAGCTGGGCCCGTTCGAGACCTGGGATCTGATCGGACTGCCGGCGTCGGTGCAGCGGATGGAAGCCGAGGGCTTGACGGTGCCGGCATGGGTGAAGGAATGGATTGCGTCCGGAAACCGCTCGTTCTACAAAACGGAGGAGGGCCAGCTGTTCCACTATCATAAAGGAGCTTATCGCGGTGTTGAAACAGAGCCGGAGCGGATATCGCTTAGCTTGTTAAAACAGCAAAACCGCATCATTCGCGCCAACAGCGGGGCCAATCTGATCGACCTCGGGGATGAGGTGGCTTGTCTTGAATTCACTTCACCCAACAATGCCATCGGAGCGGACATTCTTGTCATGATCCAACAGAGCGTGGACGAGGTGCGCGCCAATTACCGCGGGCTGGTCATAGCCAATGAAGGCCGCAACTTCTGTGTGGGCGCAAATCTGATGCTGATGCTGATGGAGGCCCAGAGCGGAGATTGGGATGAGGTGGATGACATTATCCATCTGTTCCAGGGCAGCATGATGAAGCTAAAGCAGCTGGAAAAGCCGGTGGTCGCCGCGCCGCACCGGATGACCCTGGGCGGGGGCGTGGAAGCCTGCCTGCCGGCAGACCGGATCATCTTCTCGGCTGAGACGTATTTCGGCCTGGTCGAGACAGGGGTCGGCCTCATTCCGGCGGGCGGCGGCTGCAAGGAGCTGACGCTGATGATCAGCGACAGCCATCCGGACCCGGAGGCCGATCTGCAGCCGGCGATCAATCGCGTCTTTGAAATGATTGCGATGGCAAAAACATCGACAAGCGGGCCTGACGCGATCCGGATGGGGTATGGCCGGCCGGGGGATACGGTGGTCATGAATCAGGACTATCGTATCTATGAAGCGAAGCAGGCTGTGCTGGAGATGGATCGCGCCGGATATGCGCCGCGTGATCCGGGCCGCATCCGCGTCACGGGCCGCGATGGCCGGGCGGTGCTCCAGATGGGCGCGCTCTCGCTCAAGCAGGGCGGTTATATTAGCGATCATGACTATCTGATCGCGAAGAAGCTCGCCCACGTGCTCACCGGCGGCGATGTGCCAGCCGGAACGGTCGTGAGCGAGCAGCATCTGCTCGACCTGGAGCGCGAGGCGTTCCTGAGCCTGCTGGGCGAGGTCAAGACGCAGCAGCGCATGCAGCACATGCTGGCCAAGGGCAAGCCGCTGCGGAATTAGGGAATTGGCTGGGCCCGGTCCTGGCGGGCGGGCCGTCAAATGAGAGATTCGGCAACCGGTATGAGCTGATCGCGGCCGGTCTGGTCGTTATCGAAAAAACCAGTGAGTGTGGCAATCCAACAATTCAAGTTGAGGTGAATGGCATGAGAGAAGCGGTCATCGTATCACTGGCCCGCACGCCGGTCGGCAGGGCCAAGAAGGGAAGCCTGGCCCAGACGAGGGTGGAGGACCTTGGCAAGGCGGTTCTGGAAGCCGTCATCGAGCGTGCTCCTGGGCTGCAAAAAGAGGACGTGGATGATGTTATTCTGGGCTGCGCCATGCCGGAGGGTGAACAGGGGCTTAACGTGGCCCGCATTATTTCCTTGTATGCGAATTATCCGGTTACCGTTCCGGCGATGACGGTGAACCGTTTTTGCTCATCGGGCCTGCAGGCCATCGCTTTTGCAGCCGAGCGGATTATGCTGGGCTATGCCGATGTCATCGTGGCCGGTGGCGTGGAAAGCATGAGCCATGTGCCTATGACCGGCTTCAAGCCGGCACCGCACCCGGGCATCGTCGAGGATATGCCCGAGGTGTATATGGCTATGGGGCATACCGCTGAGGAGGTGGCGCGGCGGTTCGGGATTACCCGCGAAGCGCAGGATGCCTTCGCAGCAAGCAGCCATCGCAAGGCAGCAGCTGCCATCGCCAGTGGCAAATTCGAAGCGGAAATTGTGCCGCTCGACGTCACGCTCACGGCAGCCGATGAGCGCGGCAAGCCGCGCGCCACGAGCTTCACCTTCCGTATGGATGAAGGTGTCCGCCCGGACACTTCCACCGATGTGCTCGCCCGGCTGAAGCCGGCCTTCGCCCTCGGCGGGACGGTGACCGCGGGCAATGCATCGCAGACGAGCGACGGCGCTGCGGCGGTGGCGGTCATGAGCCGCGAGAAGGCGGAGGAGCTGGGTCTAAGGCCGCTGGCGGCCTTCCGGTCCTTTGCCCTAGCGGGTGTGGAGCCAGAAATTATGGGAGTGGGGCCTGTGGAAGCCATCCCGAAGGCGCTCCGCATGGCGGGCATTGATCTGGATCAGGTGGCTGCGTTCGAGATTAACGAAGCCTTTGCTTCCCAATGCCTGCACATTATTCAGGCGCTGGAGCTGGATGAGAGCAAAGTCAACGTTAACGGCGGCGCAATTGCGCTTGGCCACCCCCTCGGCTGCACCGGCGCCAAGCTTACCGTCAGCCTCGTATCCGAGCTGGCCCGCCGCGGCGGCGGCTACGGCGTCGTGAGCATGTGCATCGGCGGCGGCATGGGCGCAGCCGGCGTGTTCGAGGTGTTCGCCGCCGACGCCGTGCAGCCAGCCTAGCCGGTCCGGTGAGGGCCGCTCGGCTCGCACCGTGGCGTAGCCGCTGGATTGGCCCGGCGCGGGCGGGTGATGCTGTGGGCCAAGATTGCGCGGCCTCGCGTAGAAACGCCCCGATGCACTCCAGCCGCTTCGGCGGCTGGTTGTAGGCCGTCGCCCACTATCGCCGTCCCGCCGAGTGAGCGTGGCAGCAGCCGAACACGGCCTGGCCACGAGCCCCACCCCACCCAGGCGGAGGCCGAGCCGCCGGAGGCTGGGGTGCTGCGGAGGGAAACCGAGCGAAGAAAGCGGAATCGGCCTGAAGAAGCGCAAGCGTTCGCCTTTGTTTTCGGATTTCGACGGTGGAATGGGGGTTCAAGGAAATCCGAAAACAACAGCGATCGGAAGGACGATCCGCGGCCTGAGCGGACAAAGGGCTGCGAAGCGCAGCACCGGTCCTGCCCGGCCAATCAGCAGTCGCGAGGCCGTGGACAAATTGGCAGCAAAGCAACCCCCAGAATACCCCGGGTCCTTGCTACAGGGCCAAGGGGGCGCAGCCCGGTACCAGCGTTGGCGCTCCATAGCGAAGATGGAGCAGGCCAACGCTCCCCCTCAACGAAGTGGCCGCCGCCGAACACGGCCCGGCCACGAGTCTCACCCCCACCCAGGCGGAGGCAGAGCCGCCGGAGGTTGGGGTGCTGCGGAGGGAAGCCGAGCGAGGAGAGCGGAATCGGCCTGAAGAAGCGCAAGCGTTCGCCTTTGTTTTCGGATTTCGACGGTGGAATGGAGTTCAAGGAAATCCGAAAACAACAGCGATCGGAAGGACGATCCGCGCCTGAGCGGACAAAGGGCTGCGAAGCGCAGATACAGCACATCGAAGCGAGACCCAGCACTCCGTGGCCGCCGCCGAGCACGGCTCGGCCACGAGCCCACCCCCACCCAGGCGGAGGCAGAGCCGCCGGAGGCTGGGGTGCTGCGAAGGGAAACCGAGCGAAGAAAGCGGAATCGGCCTGAAGAAGCGCAAGCGTTCGCCTTTGTTTTCGGATTTCGACGGTGGAATGAGAGTTCAAGGAAATCCGAAAACAACAGCGATCGGAAGGACGATCCGCGCCTGAGCGGAGAAAGGGCTGCGAAGCGCAGCACCCGGTCCTGCCCGGCCGAGGCCGTGGGCAAATTGGCTGCAGAGCAACAGCCAGAGCATCCCGTGGCCGTGCTGCGAGGCCAAGGGGGCGCAGCCCGGTACCAGCGTTGGCGCTCCATAGCGAAGCTGGAGCAGGCCAACGCGCGCCCTCAACGAAGTGGCCGCCGCCGAGCACGGCTCGGCCACGAGTCCCACCCCCACCCAGGCGGAGGCAGAGCCGCCGGAGGCTGGGGTGCTGCGGAGGGAAGCCGAGCGAAGAAAGCGGAATCGGCCTGAAGAAGCGCAAGCGTTCGCCTTTGTTTTCGGATTTCGACGGTGGAATGGGGGTTCAAGGAAATCCGAAAACAACAGCGATCGGAAGGACGATCCGCGCCTGAGCGGACAAAAGAGCTTCGAAGCAACACTAGACTATGCCAGCCCCCTACCCTCGCAGCAGTCATCGCCCGAAGGAAGTGCCTCTGCCACCGCCATACTATCCCGAAAGGAGTCCTCACAATGAGCGATAACCAAACCAAAGAACCGAAAATCAAAGGTGGAAGCTTTGTTATTGAGACGCCGGAGCTGGAACGGGTGATGACACCCGAGGATTTTACGGATGAGCACCGGATGATTGCTGAGACGGTGCGGGATTTTGTCGACGGGGAGATTATGCCCCGTGACGAAGAGATTGAGAAGCTGGATTATGAGCTGACCGTGGAGCTGCTTCGCAAGTCCGGGGAGCTAGGGCTGCTCGGCGCAGATGTGCCGGAAGCGTTCGGCGGCGTCGGGCTGGATAAGGTCAGCTCGACCATTATCAATGAGACGCTGGCCCGGGGCTCCTCCTTTGCGCTGTCCTTCGGAGCTCATGTCGGCATCGGCACGCTGCCGATTGTGTTCTTCGGAACGCCGGAGCAGAAGCGCAAATACCTCCCGGATCTCGCCAGCGGCGCCTTGATCGCCGCATACTGCCTCACGGAGCCGACCTCCGGCTCGGATGCGCTCAGCGCCAAGACGACCGCGAAGTTGTCGGAGGACGGGGAGTTTTATATTTTGAACGGATCGAAGCTGTATATCACGAACGCAGGATTTGCTGACATTTTCATCGTTTATGCGAAGATTGACGGCGAGCATTTCACCGCATTCATCGTGGAGAAAGGGATGGAGGGCTTTACGCTCGGGCCCGAGGAGAAGAAGATGGGCATTAAGGGCTCGTCCACGCGGCCGCTCTTCTTCGAAGATGTGAAGGTGCCGAAGGAGAATCTGCTCGGGGAGATTGGCAAAGGCCACCGGATTGCCTTCAACATCCTGAACATCGGACGGTACAAACTGGCTGCTGGAGCCGTGGGCGCGGCTAAAGAGGCGATTGAACTGAGCTCGAAATATGCGAATACCCGCAAGCAGTTCGACACCCCGATCTCCCAGTTCCCGCTCATGCGCAAAAAGCTGGCCGAGATGAACATCGCCGCTTTTGTCATGGAAAGCATGGTGTACCGCACGGCGGGCCTGCTCGATGAGGCGCTGCAGGACATCGATTATGAACAGCCGGATTCCGGCGTTCAGGTGGCGGCGGCTATCGCCGATTACGCGATTGAATGCTCGATCAACAAGGTGTTTGCGTCCGAGGGACTGGATTTTGTCGCGGATGAAGGGGTGCAGATTCACGGGGGCTACGGCTATATCCAGGAGTACAAAATCGAACGGATTTATCGCGATTCGCGGATCAACCGGATTTTTGAAGGGACCAACGAAATCAACCGCCTGCTCATCCCGGGCACGCTCGTGAAAAAAGCGATGAAAGGCGAAATCGCCCTTCTGGAAAAGGCGCAGGCGCTTCAAGTCGAGCTGCTGCAGATGGTGCCGGGTCAGTCGTTCGAGGAGACGCTGGCCAGGGAAGCGCACTTCCTGGATATGAGCAAAAAAATCTTCCTGCTCGTCGGCGGCCTCGCGGTTCAGAAGCTGGGGACGAAGCTGGAGAAGGAGCAGGAGCTGCTCTCGAACCTGGCAGATATCATGACAGATATCTATGCGCTGGAAAGCGCACTGCTTCGCACCCGCAAGCACCTGACGCGGACTACGGAGGAGAAGGCTGCTGGGATGATCGAAATGACGCAGGTGTTTGCGTATGAGGCGTTCCAGCGTATTGAAGGGCTGGCCAGAGAGACGCTCGCCGCAGTTGAAACCGGCGATATGCTGCGCATGCAGCTGTCGGTGCTGAAAAAATTGACCCGAACCGCACCGCTCGACACCGTGGCGCTAAAGCGGAGCATCGCGGCGCGGGTTGTGAGCAGGGAGCGGTACACGGTGTAACAAGGAGAACGTTGTAAATTAACCGTGCAACGAAAGAGGATCTGGAAGTTTACCTGGGAGGAAAGGGATGGTTTTGTATGGATGCAAAGCCTTGGCTGCCATTTTATCCGCCGGAAGTAGCCCCCTCGTACGAGTACCCGAAGCATAACCTGGGACTGTTTCTTGTAACGTCCGCGCAGAAATATCCGAATCGGCCGGCAGTTTATTTTATGGGCAAGACGTTAACCTACAAACAGCTCCTGGAGGCGTCCTATCGAATGGCGAACGCGCTCCGGGGCAAGGGAATTAACAAAGGGGACCGGGTAGCGATCATGCTGCCCAACTGTCCTCAGGTCGTTATTTCGTATTTTGGCGCACTGCTGTCAGGCGCCGTGGTGGTGATGACCAATCCGCTCTATATGGAGCGGGAGATTGCACATCAGATGCAGGATTCCGGGGCTAAAGCGATCATTACGCTTGACCATTTTGTTGCCCGGGTGGAGAAGGTGCAGGGCGAGACGGAGCTGAAGCATATCATTGTGACAAGCATCGCGGACTATTTGCCTTTTCCGAAAAACCTGCTGTTCCCGATCAAGGCCAAGAAGCAAGGGCCCCTGCCGGTCATTCATTATCGAGAAGGGGTATATCCCTTCAAAAAACTGCTGGAGCAAGCGCTGGATGCCCCTGTGTGCGAATCGGTCCATGCCGAGAAGGACCTGGCGCTGCTTCAGTATACCGGCGGAACCACCGGGGTCCCGAAAGGCGTCATGCTTACGCATTACAATCTCATTGCCAACACGCTGCAATCCTCCATGTGGTGCTACAAGGTGGAGGAGGGCAAGGAGCGGTATTTGGCGGCGCTGCCTTGTTTTCACGTATTCGGCTTGACGGTGCTGCTGAATCAGGCGGTGTACAGAGCCAGCGAGCTGCTGATGGTGCCGAGGTTCGAACCGAAGATGATTCTGGATCTGATCCGAAAAAAGAAAGCGACGCTCTTTCCCGGTGCTCCGACGATGTACATTGCCCTGATCAACCATCCGCAAATCAAGGATTATGATCTGTCTTCCATTAATGCCTGTATCAGCGGCTCTGCCGGGCTTCCGGTGGAGGTGCAGGACACGTTCGAGGAGCTGACCAAAGGACGTCTGATCGAGGGCTACGGCTTAACGGAGGCCGCCCCGGTCACCCATGCGAACCCGATCTGGGGGCATCGCAAAATCGGCACCATCGGGATCCCCCTGCCGGATACGGAGGCCAAGGTTGTCAATCCGGACACCGGGGATGAAGTGCCGGTGGGCGAGCCTGGGGAACTCATCGTAAAGGGGCCTCAGGTGATGAAGGGGTATTGGAAGCGGCCTGAGGATACGTTTGACACGCTTCGGGGCGGCTGGCTGTTTACCGGGGATATGGCCACGATGGATGAGGAAGGGTACTTCCGAATTATCGACCGCAAAAAGGATATGATAATCGCAAGCGGTTACAATATCTATCCGAGAGAAATCGAGGAGGTGCTCTACGAGCACCCGTCCGTGAAGGAAGCGGTGGTGGTGGGCACCAAGGACGAATACCGGGGCGAGACGGTCAAAGCCTATATCGTGCTGAAGGATGGGGCTGCGCCGGACCCCGCCGGGCTGGAGAAGTTCTGCCGCAAGCAGCTCGCGGCCTATAAAGTGCCGAGGGAGTTCGTGTTCCGGGATTCGCTGCCGAAGACGCTTGTCGGAAAGGTGCTGCGGCGCAAGCTGCTGGAGGAAGAGGAGGAAGGCAAGCCGACCGCGTAAGGAGCGCATGCTGCTGAAGGCATGAAGCCCGCTTGGCAAAGCATCCATTGTGAAGGCCAGGTGGGACGCGGGCATGCCGCAAGCAGGCCGGGATTCACTGCGGCGAGCGGCTAGTTGAGGCGAATGAGAAGGCAGCGGGACTGGAGATGTATGCCGGAAAGGAGGCGGCCTGATGGAGAATCGACATTCTGGTGCTGAAGAAAAGGCCGTACTGCAGCAGGAGGCGCAGACAGAGGAAGCGCAGAGGCAGGAGGCAAACCGAGAGCAGCATACCGAGGGAGAGGCCACTCGTATTGCGCCGGGGCAGGGCAAGCAGCAGCGAGGGGGTCTGGCAAACAAGGAGAGCAGGCAGCCTGCGCACGGCGGGAATCTGGAGTCTTACATTGAAGAGATGACCCGCGCAGCAGAGCCTACGTTCTGGGGCTACCTTGGCTGCAAGCTCGAATCTGCGAGTGAGGAAGAAGTCGTGGTCACACTCGATACCGAGCCGCACCATATGAATATGATGGGCATTGTGCACGGCGGCGTGCTGTCCTCCCTGATGGACAACGCGATGGGCATCGCGGTCATGCTGCAGCGGCCGGGGGAGTCCACGGTGACGAGCAATTTGAATGTGCATTTTGTGAAGCCGGCCCGGGGAGGGCGGCTGTACGTCACCGCGCATATCGTGCACCAGACACATCGCTCTGTCACCACGGAAAGCCGGATCACCAATGAGCGCGGGGAGCTTGTCGCGCTGAGCACGGGATCTTTTCGGGTAAGGTAAGGGACGCCATGCCAAGCCTGCGAAGGTGTATGAGAAGATGATGATCGCG
Source organism: Paenibacillus sp. FSL M8-0334 (assembly GCF_038000405.1). Taxonomy (NCBI): domain Bacteria; kingdom Bacillati; phylum Bacillota; class Bacilli; order Caryophanales; family Paenibacillaceae; genus Paenibacillus; species Paenibacillus sp. FSL M8-0334. Next base: position 2,073,407 of record NZ_JBBOCH010000001.1, on the reverse strand, counting down.
TTGAAGGTCTGTCCTGCTTGAGGGGCGGGCCTTTTATTTGGATTTTTAAAATTAAGGAATCGGTTTGGCGGCGAAGGTGTGTACAGTATACCTGAGAATAGCGGAGAACGCTGTGGATTGATCGTAACGATAAACATCGAAATTCAGTGGCTTTGGGTCACGAAGAGTTGTTATGATGGTAAGGATAAGGAGGCGTGCGAGAATACGCCAACAATCCTTGTCAGGGGAGAATAGCTGTGGTACAATAAAAATGCTGTTTTCTAATTACTATTACGGAATGTTGATTTGAAGGATAGATTCTGAATGATCAAGATGTTTACATACGTAGGAGGTGGAATTCATGGTTGTATTGTTTGAAGTGCTGCTTGTTATTGTCTCCATCGCATTGATTACTGTCGTTCTTCTCCAAAAAGGGAAAAGTGCAGGTCTGGCCGGTGCCATCTCCGGCGGTGCGGAACATCTTTTTGGTAAAACCAAGGCGCGCGGTTTGGATCTGGTGCTCCAGCGGATCACCGTTGGTCTTGCGAGCGCATTTATGATTTTGGCCATTGTCGTTGCCGTATTGAAATAACTCTCGGAACAATAACCTTCGCTTTTTCATTTTATGGAAGAGCGGAGGTTTTTTAATACCCGGGAAGCTGCAGGAGAGCGCCCTGTGGCTCTATGTTGCGGGCAAAGTGGCGGTTCTAGCGAGAACTGGCAGTGAATGTAAGGATACCGCGGATTAAATTCGTGTATACTAGGGTAGTGTATATTTAGGTAAAGAATGGATAGAGGAACAATGATACTGCAGGTTCCCCGAGGTGATCATAATGATAACGGAACAAATATTACTGGATTTTATGCGGGAAACTGCATATAAACCGATGACGTACCAGGAGCTGGAGAAGCATTTTCAAATTGAGGATGCCAATGAATTCAGGGAGTTTCTGAAGCTGCTGAATGAGCTGGAGCAATCCGGCAAAATCATTCTGACCAGCACGCAGCGCTATGGCGTCCCAGAGCGGATGTCGCTGCTGCGCGGTCGCTTGCAGGCCCATCCGAAGGGCTTTGCTTTTCTGATTCCTGATGACAGAGAGCATCCGGATGTGTACATTCATGCCAACGATCTGAAGAGTGCCATGAACGGTGACACTGTTCTGGTGCGCATCAGCTCGCAAGGCAGCGACGGCGGCCGCATGGAGGGCGAGGTCGTCCGGATCGTCACACGCGCCATCACGCAGGTGGTCGGCGTGTTCCAGAACCATGAGGCGTATGGATTTGTGCTGCCGGATGACAAGCGGATTAACCGGGACATTTTTATCCCGAAGCATGCCATGAACGGTGCGGTTGACGGCGTGAAGGTTGTGGTGAAGCTGGTGAGCTACCCGGAAGGGAGAGCGGCGGCCGAGGGCGAGGTTGTCGAAATTCTCGGTCATAAGAATGATCCGGGCGTCGATATTCTGTCCATCATACGCAAGCATCAGCTGCCGGAAGGCTTCCCGGAAGAGGTGCTGGCTGAGGCGGATGCCGTGCCGGACACCATTACCGAGGAGGAGATCGCTCAGCAGGGCCGTCGCGACCTGCGCGGCAAAAACATCGTCACCATCGACGGTGAGGATGCCAAGGACCTGGACGATGCGGTGAATGTGGAGCGGCTTCCGAACGGCAACTACCGCCTGGGCGTGCATATCGCCGACGTCGGCTACTATGTGCGCGAGCGCTCGGAGCTGGACAAGGAGGCCTATAACCGGGGCTGCAGTGTGTACCTGGTGGACCGGGTAATTCCGATGCTGCCGCACCGGCTCTCCAACGGGATATGCAGTTTGAACCCGCAGGTGGACCGACTGACGCTGTCCTGTGAGATGGAGTTCAACGACCAGATGAAGGTTGTCAGTCATGACGTGTTCACAAGTGTGATTCGGACCAAGGAGCGGATGACGTACAACAATGTGCGCAAGATCCTTGTGGACGAGGACCCTGAACTGATCGAGCGCTACAGCGATCTGGTGGAGGATTTCCGCCTGATGCGCGAGCTGGCGCTGAAGCTTCGTGACCGCCGGATGCGGCGGGGCGCGGTGGATTTTGATTTCGTGGAGTCCAAGGTCATTGTGGACGAGAACGGCAAGCCGGTTGATATTGTCAAAAGAGAGCGCTCCATCGCGGAGCAAATCATCGAGGAATTCATGCTGGCGGCCAATGAGACGGTGGCGGAGCATTTCCACTGGCTGAAGGTGCCGTTCATCTACCGGATTCACGAGGACCCGGATCCGGAGAAGCTGCAGAACTTTATGGCGTTTGCGGCCAATTTCGGCCATCATGTGAAAGGCCGGGGCAACCAGATTCATCCGCGCGCGCTGCAAAATCTGCTGGATGACATCCACGGCACGAAAGAGCAGACTGTGCTCAGCACGATGATGCTGCGATCGATGAAGCAGGCGAAGTACGATGCCGAGAGCACGGGCCATTTCGGCCTGGCGGCGGAGTATTACACGCATTTCACATCCCCGATCCGGCGTTATCCGGATCTGGTCATCCACCGCGTCATTCGCGAAGTGATCGAAAGCGGCAACATGCTGACCGAGGAGCGCCAGGAGTACTTGGCGGGCCGGATGGCGGATATCGCGCAGCAGTCCTCGGAGCGCGAGCGCGTGGCTGTGGATGCGGAGCGCGATACCGAGGCGCTGAAGAAGGCCGAGTTCATGCTCGACAAGATTGGCGAGGAATTCGAAGGCATTATCAGCAGCGTGACCAGCTTCGGCATGTTCATCGAGTTGGAGAATACCGTCGAAGGCCTCATCCGGCTCAGTGCGCTGACGGATGATTATTACCACTTCGACGAAGGGCATATGGCGCTGATCGGCGAGCGGACATCCAAGGTGTTCCGCATCGGCGATGATGTGAAGGTGCGTGTAGCCAACGTGAACATGGATGAGCACACCATCGATTTTGAGATGGTGGATATGAAGCCGCGCCGGCGTGGACGTGGCAGTGAAGGCGGCGGCGACCGTGGTGGAGCCGGTGGCCGTGAGGGGCGCGCCCGCGATGGCGGGGCGCGCAAAGGCCGCGGCAAGCGCAGCGCCGTGGCGGAAGGCGGCGGCGCGGCAGGCCCGGGCGGTGGCCCGTTGCCAGGTAAGCGCCGCGAGGGCGCCGGCGGCGGGCGGGCCGCCGAGGAAGCCGCTGGGGGCGAGCAGCGGAGCTTCGCCTTTGGCTCTGGCAAAGGCGGGTACAGCTCGTCCGGGGGCGGCTCCCTCGGCTTTGACCGCAACGCCCGCCAGGGCGGCGCCAAGAGCCGCCGGAAGAAGACGTCGCGCAGCGGCATCTTCATCGGCGACGGCCCGACGCCAGGCCCTGGCGTTGGCGGCGCTCCCGCCGCGGGCGGCCGTAAGCGCAAGGGCAAGGGCGGGGGCACCGCTGCCTTTGTCCGCAAGAAGAAAAAGTAAGGGGCTTCGCTTCACCAGATTCTCTGGTTGAATATGAATATAGCTGTTTTTCCCCGCCTTTTTCATTGCGTAACGCTGGGCTCTGCCTTGATTTTGCAGGTGGCAGTTTGATACAATGGACTTCTGGTGAGATTGCATTGGTGGCGGTCTGCCGGAAGTCCTTTTTCCCATTAAGACCGTGATGATAAGGAGTGAGACCATGGGTAAGAAAAGTGACGGGAAGGTTCTGGCCCAGAACAAAAAAGCTTCCCATGATTACTTCATCGAGGATACGTACGAGGCAGGCATGGTGCTGACCGGAACGGAGATCAAGTCGATCCGCAACGGCCGCGCGAACATTGCTGATGCTTTTGCAACGATCCGAAATGGCGAGATTCACATCCACAACATGCATATCAGCCCGTTCGAGCAGGGGAACCGGTTCAACCCGACCGACCCTACCCGCGCAAGGAAGCTGCTGCTGCACAAGGAGCAGATTACCAAGCTGCTGGGCCTGTCCAAGCAGGAGGGGTACACCATCGTGCCGCTCAAGGTCTACATCCGCAATGGCTATGCCAAGCTGCTGCTCGGTCTCGGTAAAGGGAAGAAGCAGTATGACAAGCGCGCCGATGCAGCCAAGCGCGATGCGCAGCGTGATATCCAGCGTGCCCTGCGGGAGAAGCAGAAGATTGCGAGATAAATGTCTTAGGTCTTATGTTATGCAGCTGGGAATATCGTTTAATGAATAGAGGGATGAGCTGCAGGTGGCAGCATTTAGCTGCTCTGCCTGGTATCTATATATCATTATGATGCGGAATGTGATATACTAAGTGATGTACGAAAGATCATCAGATCTTTGACAACCATAAGATTATGCTTCGTCATCCTTTCTTGGAGGGAAAGGATGCGGAATAGATCGACTGCCATGCTGAATGCGTCGATGATCTAATCCGGAAACCCTTTTTGGCAGGAAGGTTTGCGTGCGTAGATACGCTGACATTTCTCCTATTTAAGGGGGCGTTTTTGGATTCGACGGGGATAGTTCGGGCATGAGTAGCGGGTAGTGGGGACGCGTCCACTTCATCAACGCTAAAGCCAATTAAATGGCAAACAACAAACTTCTTACGCTGTAGCAGCTTAATAACCTGCACGCGTGCTCTCGCTCTGCATCGCCCATGTGCCGGGATGAGGGCTCAACTTATAGTGGGATACGCTGTCTAGTCTCCGCCTGGGGCTAGCTGAAGAAGACAATCAGGCTGACCTGGAATAGAGCCGGTTACGGGGCGCTGATCCAGGTGACATCAAAACCGTGACTACACCCGTAGAAGCTTGTGTTGTCGTTATCTTCGGACAGGGGTTCGACTCCCCTCGCCTCCATACATAATAAAGAAAGTCCCGGCCGTAAGGTCGGGGCTTTCTTTATGTACAGGCGTCGAAGAGGGGAGGAGAACCGAAGGTTCGTCCCGCGCAGGGAGCGAATGAATTGGCTACAGAAGATTGCTTCAGCGGACGGGCACGGCCTCTAATTCTACCTTAGTGTATTGCATCGTTGCGGTAGCGTCTTTGTAAGTTTAATCGAGATATCGATACTCCCCTGGCCTCCATGTATAAAGAAAGTGGCTCACTGTAAAGAGCTTGATAAAGTTGAATATCGAGAAATTATGAAGTTGCTAAGCTCATCAAAGATTCGATAAAGCAATCCTCCTCACTGAAGAACGGGACTTTGTACTTAAAAACCAGAATATTTAACGAACACGCTAAGTAAAATATCAAATACTATGAAGATATTTACAAAAAACTTCCAAGATACAATATCAGTACTTCTTAAGAGTTTTCAACTAAGTATAAAAGAAATGCAAAAGCCATTCGACAACTTACGTTTAGGTTTAATGTTGAACAGTAATCCATTTTTCTTCGAAAAGGGAAACAATGATCAAGAAGACAACTGAATTCTTCGATTAAAATCTCACTTTACATGGAAAAGAAAAGGAGAGATTGGGATGGTACTGTTCCCTTGACGATCAGTTCTTCATACCGTATACTTGCATTAACAGATCCCGCCCGCGCCTCTTAACAATGCGAAACTGGGCGGGCCATTTTATTTTCAGGGGTGCTTAATGTGGAAGGAAACCATGAAACAAATTTAAAGCCTCCTGCGACTTATACTGAAATGCTCGATAAATTCAAAGATCGCGGCCTGATCATTCAAGATGAGATTAAAGCCGTAGGGATACTAAAACGAATCAATTATTACCGTTTAACAGGTTATTTGCTTCCTTACAAATTGGACGAAAATCAGTACAGGGAAGGGACGGCTTTCGAAAACATTGTAGACCTGTATCATTTCGATATGCGTTTACGGTCTCTTTTGTTGGACATCTTTGAATATGTAGAAATAAGTATGCGCTCATTGATTTCATATCATCTTGCTCATAAATACGGTGTGGAATGTTACAACGAACCTGCAAATTTTTCTTTTCGAAAGTCCATTGATTACGATAAGCTTATCTCCAAATTGTACGAAGAACTGGATCGAAGCAAAGAAATATTTGTTTCACATCATAAGCACAACTATCGCCAAAGATATCCTATCTGGGTTGCGGTTGAAGTGCTTTCGTTCTCCAGTTTATCCATTTTGTACACTAATATGAAACCAGAAGATAAACGGGTGATTTGTAAACAATTTGGCTTGAAGACGAACAAGCTTATGGATAGCTGGTTGCATTCCTTATGTATTCTGCGAAATCGATGCGCTCATTTTTCCAGAATATATGATACCAAGCTGACTCATCAAGTGGCTCTTACTTTCGACGCTCAAAAATTAAAGATTAAGCCAAATACGCTATTTGGGGCAATCTTCACTTTAAAGTACCTTGTTCAAGACCAGACCACGTGGAGTAGTTGGATTACAGAGTTGAATTCGCTGCTCGATCGCTATAACCATGTGTGTGAATTATACAGAATAGGTTTCCCAGAAGATTGGGAAAACTATCTCCGCTCCATCCCAACAGATACTTCTTATACATAATGTGTTTTGACATGCGTATTTGGCAGTAGCAAACAGCTGATAATACTCGGAAAAAGGGTCGCATAAGGAAAGGAAAAGTGTCCGAATGCCTGACAGAAGTAGGCTTTCGAACTCTTCGGTACATTGTAGGCCACCGCGTATACAACACTGGCTGCGTGGACTTCAAAACTGGATTAGGTCTCAACTTTAGTGGGATACGCCATTTAGTCTCCGTCAGGGGCTAGCGGAAGAAGACAATCAGACTAGTCTAGGGAGTAGCGGGTGACTTGGCAGCTCTCTAGGGGAAAACATCTCAAGTCACTACATCCGTAGAAACTTGTGTTGTCGTTATCTTCCGGCAGGGGTTCCAATCCCCTCGCCTCTATTTTATATTATCAGTGAGACCACCCGAGAGGTGGTCTTTCTGCATTTCTGGGGTTCAATGAAGATAACATTTCAGGCGAAAAGCTTGATGGGATTGGCTTGAGGGGTATAGGATAAATGAAGTTGTTTAGAAAAAAATTAGCTTGACTGCAAAATAAGTTGTAACGTTTATCAACATTTATGGATATATACTTGAGGAGGTGAATAGATGCGGGACACCGAGGAATTATACAGGGAATATTCGACCCAAGTATATAAATTCATATTTAGCTTTTGCCATAACCATTTGTTGGCGGAAGAGATCACCCAAGAAACCTTTTATAGAGCGATAAAGTCAATACATAGATACGATGGAAGCTGTAAAGTATACGTTTGGCTTTGTCAGATTGCTAAGCATGTTTGGTACCAGGAACTGGACAAGCGGCGGAAGAGTTCCTCTGACGTACTAGAGGATCCTTCCTTTACCGATTCAAATTCGCCAGAATCACAGTTTATTTTGGCTCAGAACAAAATGGACTTATTCAAACAGCTTCATTTGCTGGATCCGAATACGAAAGAAGTATTGTACCTGCGTTTGACCGGGGAATTTAGTTTTCGAGAGATTGGAGAAATTCTCGGCAGAGATGAAACATGGGCACGAGTTACCTTTTACCGCGGAAAACAAAAGTTGATGAAAGGAAGATCATCATGAAATGTGATATGATTCGGGATCTATTGCCTTCCTATATTGAAAAGCTAACCTCTTCATACAGTAATGAAGAAATCGATAAGCATCTGGAATCATGCGAGGCATGCCGTCAGTTTTATCGAGAAATGACCGAGGAAACAGGTCTCTATATGCCCTCAATTGATAAAGATGAGGCACAAAAACTTAATTACTTAAAAAAAGTGAGAAAAATAAACAAAAGAAAGATTATTCTCTCCGTCTCTGCGGTACTCCTACTGGCTGTAGCTGTTATTTGGCTTTTCGCCATTGGGACTCGGGTGTCGTCTGAAGATGTAAACATTGCTCATCATATGTCCAACGGTCGTCTGGAGGTTCATTTAACATTGGAGAACGGCAAGGACTTGCTGGTCTCAAGTAAAAGCACATTTATTTATGATGAAAATGGCAATGTAATAGGACATGAAACAAGATACATCCCTAAAGGTGTGCTTCATAACCCTTTTGATAATGTCGGTAATGAATATATGTTAGGGACACAGCTCAGTAACGAACCGGATTATCAGCACTCATTTATTCTAGAATTCAAAGATAAGTCGATGACATTTATTAATGGAGAACTGGTAGAATAATTCAATGCATTCCAGCGAGATATAACTTTGCCTGCGACCTGTCAAGGTCGCTTTTTTGCATTATCTTATGTGTTGTGGTTGGGAGAAACCGTGTTGGCCTGGTGAGGGGCAGGGATCAAATTGCGTTGGAGCCATCAGTCAAAATCTCGCTGAAATCGATAGTCATCGTTCGGAGGCAGGAGTGATATTGACCAGATTGGTTCTGGTCGGGATTTTGTCTCAACGGGAGAACGGGAATCAAGGGTCGACGTACAAAGCAGAAGTCATCGCAAGCTTGACTTTCCCTAACAAGAGGGGGCTTACTCCTCTCCCCTCCACTATCATGAAGACTATCCGCATGAGAATGGTGTTTTTGTTTTATATTAATACTATAGGCAGGAGCATGTCGTACAGGTGGGGGGAAGTCGATGAATCAGGGTCATGATGGAGAGGATCAATTGATAAAGGTGCTCAATATGGATGGTCAACAGCTAACACCATGCTTGCCTCATCGGGCTTGGCGGGAAGTTGAGCGCTCGCGAGCAGTTTGGATTGATGAGCAGACGATCCAATTGCTGTATAATCCGTTCTTATTTCGGGACTATCGAAAAGCTGCCCTGAAACGAGATCATCACACTTGTTTGTGGTGCGGACAACACGCGACGACCGTGGACCATATAATCCCCTCAAGCAAAGGGGGCTCGGACCTTCCCCATAACCTCATCGCTTCATGCAGCGAATGCAATACGAAACGAGGGAACCGTCCGGCATGGTCCTATCTCAAAGAAAACGCACGCACTGTTCCCAATCTTATGAAGCTGATCTGGCGTATCTGTATCGCTAACTACAGACATCGTCCAATGAAAAAAAGGACAACTGAGTAAAAAGGATTGGAAACTGTGGTTTCGACCGACTGAAGTCTATGCAGAAATTGTAACGTGCTCATTCATTTTGCCGACATTTCATGGTGGCCACTTGGGGGGATGGTGTGCCAACGTTTCGGCCAGGGTTAGGCTCCCTCGTCTCTCATACCGTTATTAAAGCGACCGCGACTCGGTCGCTTTTTTGTTGGCGAAACGAACAAACCGGCTCGACAGCGTACAGAAACACCCAGAATACAAGGGGAGTAGGAAGAAGAACTTTCGAAGAACTTGGGTCACTATTCATCCTTCCTTAGTCATTGAATGTTCATTCCCTCTGTGCTTTTAATCACAAGTCGTGGGGCATGAGGGTGCTAGCTTAGAGAAGAGAGGTAAACAAGATAGAGCTTGGTCTTTATATACATTGAAATAAGACAGAGGTGATGAACATGAGTGAACTCATTAATAACCGTGAGGAAGGAATTTCTGCTCATCGAACAGCCCGTATCCATTTGCTCAAGGAAATCATTAAGGAGCTGCACCATGGAAAAAGCGTGGAGGAAGTTAAGTCAAAATTCAACCAAGCTGTAGGTGAAATATCGGTTGACGAAATTTCGGAGCTGGAGCAAGTGCTGATGCAGGAGGAAGGAATACCAGTCACCGAAGTACAGCGACTGTGCAGTGTCCATGCGGCTGTATTCAAAGGTTCCATCCAAGACATCCACAGAGCGCATAAGCCTGAGGACCAGCCTGGGCATCCCGTGTATACGTTTAAAAGGGAGAACCAAGAAATCGATCGACTGGCGAATTTTAAAATCGCGCTGCATCTCGATCAATTTCTGAACGATCCGGGGGAGGCGAATCGTCTCAAATTGCTGGAGGATTTCAGTCTCCTCTATGATGTGGACAAACACTACAGCCGCAAGGAAAACTTGCTGTTTCCCTTTCTTGAGAAATACGGAATTTATGGACCGACCAAGGTGATGTGGGCAGTCGATGACGGCATCCGAATGGGAATAAAAGAGGTGAAATCTAAACTCACTCACTTTGAAGGGAATGCCGAGCTTGTAGTGGACCTTGCCAAACGCGTCTTAAACGAAGTAACAGAAATGATCTATAAAGAAGAACATATTTTATTACCTATGGCTCTGGAAAAGCTGACGGAAGACGAATGGCTTCAAATTGCTGACCAAAGTGAAGAGGTCGGTTATTGCTTGATTGCGCCGGATCAAACGTGGATTCCAGAAAGAGCAGATGAACCTGGCACAGGCCAGGGATTGGATGCTTCTCCGCTGCAAGAGGGATATATCCGGCTGAGCACAGGCATTGTATCGGTCAAACAGATGGAAGCCATATTGAATCATTTGCCGGTCGACCTGACCTTTATTGATGAACACGATATCGTCCGATATTTCTCCCAGGGCAAAGAACGAATCTTCGTTCGGACCAAAGCGGTGATCGGCCGAAGTGTGCAGAACTGCCATCCTCCGCAAAGCGTACACGTCGTCAATCAGCTGCTTGCTGATTTCAAAGCCGGTGTTAAAGATGTAGAAGATTTCTGGATTCCGGTTAAAGATAAGTTTGTGTATATTCGTTATTTTGCCATAAGGGATCAAGAAGGAACGTACTTAGGAACGCTTGAATTCACCCAAAACATTAAACCGATACAGGAGCTCACGGGTCAAAAAAGGATACTTTCTACGTCATAAGAGAGCGTATTGCGGATTCGGTGTGCCGCAGTTAACCTGATGAACATCAATGGCTTAATGATAAACCCCCTATTATGGACATTTATAAAACGAAACGTAATCGGGCGTCGGTACTCTGCCGGCGTCCGTTTGTTTTATTGTTGTGTGGACGATCACACGGTTTCCATTTTCTGCTCTTAGATAAGGTATTTGTGTGCTAATAATCCTTCCATGGCAGGAATGTAGCACAAATTTATAGAAGACTCTGTATATAACATTGATTTCATACAGAGAGGCTGCTATGGACCAAGAGAGATTTATGATAATTGTTAAAGGTGAGGACAAAACACAGGACGTATCTTCATACGAAAAAGATCCTCCAATCGTAAGGATTGTATATAAAGGGTCTTCCAAGGTTTATACTTATCAGTCCAGTGATGTACAGCTACTGACGCCAACCATTCAGGACATAACGGAGGATACGGCTGTTTTTCATGAGGGATATCCTTTTTATAATGTAGAACGGGTGCTAGATTTCGGCCAAAGGGTTCGGGTGTGTTTTAACAATGGGAGTATTCGTACATATGATAGGGAACGTATTCAAATTAGAAGTAGTAGCACTCAAAACGCTGAAGGACGTAAGATTCTGGACTATTGGCGCGAGATTTCAAAATATGCGAAAAGTGAGGATGAACAGGAGAACAAAGGAACATTTTTGGCCAAGCAATTTGCGAACCTAAATTACGTAGATCCGGATAGTGCTTTGAGCCATTATCTTCTGAAAAAACCTATAAAGAGCGATATCCCGGTTACAACAGAACCGATTTTCCCTTTCAGGTACAATTTGAGCCAAAGGACCGCGCTTGAGCAATCTTTAAAAAGTACTATCAGTATTATCGAAGGTCCTCCAGGTACGGGTAAAACCCAGACGATTTTGAACATCCTCGCGAATCTGGCGGTTATGCAGGGGAAAAAGATAGCGGTTGTTTCTGGTAACAACGCTGCAGTTCTGAATGTACAAGAAAAGATGGAACGGCACGGGTACCACTTTTTTGTAGCTAGTTTGGGCAAACAAGAGAACAAGAAAAAGTTTTTTGCCAACTTACCCAATTGGGATGTATCGGAATGGTCAAGTGACGTACCAGAGGATGAATTAAACGCCAAATTACAAGAATTGAATCAGCGTATTCATCGTTTGATGGAACTGGATAGGGAGAAGGCACAGCTTAGGCAAAAACTGTCGGCTTATTTGCTTGAGCAGGAGCATTTTGAACATTATTATGCTAGGCAGGATATCCAGCCTATAGAGAAGTGGTCATTTTATAGGCAGACACCGAAACGAATATTGGAGTTTATGAAAGATAGTTTTCTGGCTGTAGAGGTGACAAGGAAATACAAGTTCCTATACCAATTTAAGTTATTCTTCAGACATGGTTTTACGGATTTCAAACGTTTGAAGGAGCAGGGGCTGGATGTCATTCTGAATGTTCAGCGTGAATTTTACACATTAAAAGTTGAGGAGCTATCAGATCGTATACAGAAGCTTGAAAAAGAATTAGAGGCCCAGGACTATCAAGCCTTAATGAATCAGCACCAGCAGCTCTCCGAAACGCTTTTTCGGCACCGATTACACGAGAAATATCATAACCGCCCGGCTGTGGAATGCAATGAGAAGACATACACTTATAGCAACAAATTTAAAACGTTTATCGAGCATTATCCGATTGTGCTTAGTACAACGCATTCTTTGCGTAATTGTATACCTGCGAATTACTTGTTTGATTATTGCATCATTGATGAATCCTCGCAGGTTGATTTGCTGACAGGGGCTCTGGCTTTATCCTGCTGCAAGCAGGCTATTATCGTCGGCGATACTAAGCAACTGCCGCATATCGTGGAGAAGGAGATTGAACATAGGATCCAGAACCATACGGTTCCTGACATGGATGAAGCTTACGATTATATTGAGCATAATTTGTTGTCGTCCATGTTGGCCTTATACGGGGATTCGGTTCCGAAAGTAATGTTACGAGAGCATTACCGCTGTCATCCCCAAATTATTGAATTCTGCAACAGGAAATATTACGACGGCGAATTGATCGCTTTTACCGATCCCGGGATTTCCGAATCCCCTTTATTGATCTATAAGACGTCACCGGGTAATCACATGAGGGAGGTGACCCATGGCAAAAAAGGGAAGTTCAATGCCAGGGAACTTGATGTTATTGAACAGGAGATCCTGTTAGGGTACCTCGAAGCGGCATCCGGTCATGAGGATATCGGCTTTGTGACGCCATATCGCAAGCAGGTTGAGAAAGCGACCGAGCAATTCACTATTGGTATCGAGAGCGATACAATCCATAAATATCAGGGACGTGAGAAGTCTGTTATGATCATGTCTACGGTACTCGATCGAACAAGAGCAGGTGGAATGGGGATGAGGTTTGTTAATGATCCTTGCATGATTAATGTGGCTGTGTCCCGTGCGCAGGCGAGATTTATTCTGGTGACCGATCAGTCTGCGTTTCACAAGTATGGGAATGAAGTGGGAGATCTCATGCGATATATGGAATATAGCACGATGGACGACAATGTCGTGGAGAGTGAGATTCATTCTGTTTTTGACTTGTTGTACAAGGAATACTCTGATAATCTCCAGCAATTTCGAGAACGTGTTCGTTTCTTTAATAAATCAAGGCATCGCAGCGAGAATATTATGCACGCCTTGCTCGATGAGATGTTACAGGAGCCTATGTTTAAGGATTTTGAATTAGGAAATCAGATTTTACTGATGAATTTGTTTACTGACCTAGAACGGTTAGATGAGGAAGAACGTAAATTTGTGAAACAGCGTTCTTCTGTTGATTTTGTGATTTATCATAAACTGGACAGATCGCTAGCACTGGCAATTGAAGTCGATGGATTTGCCTTTCATGAGAACAATCCTGAACAACTAAAGCGAGATAAGAAAAAAGAAGAGATTTTCAAGAAATTTGGAATAGAATTAGCAAGGTTTCGTACAAACGAGAGCGGGGAGGAACAGAGGATCAGGGAGCTATTAAACTCTATGTTGTATTAGCTGGAATGACTGAGTGGGATAACGGAGCATAGCCTTGATGAAACGAGTTTTAAGAGATAGCAGGCTTGATTATTTTCGAATAAAATTGATACCCAATGGTAAAGAGATAGCAATACTCTGAAGTATCTTATAGGCAGTGCGTTAGTTTAGCCCACTCCCTAGTCTAAAGTCTAGGTTCAGATACCCCCTAAGACGGTTATGTCAGCCAAATCACACAGATATAATGGATCTATAACTTGGAGCGTGACTTATGAAGCCATAAGGGGTGTTTGAATATGAAGGCAACAGAAACGGCTGCAATGGAGCAGGCAGGCAAGGTGAATTGGGTGCTGTTTAATCCAAAAACCTATGCCACCCTCCTATACTTCCTGTTATCCCTCCCGTTAGGGATTATCTATTTTACAGTGGCAATAACAGGAGTTGTACTATCCATTGGATTAACGCCAATCTTTATCGGGATTCCGCTGTTTTTTGCAGTAGCCAAGCTGTTGAATGGGATTGTGGTTTTCGAACAAAGCATGATTCGACAAATTTTGGGTTTACCTGCTCCTTCAGCAGCGTATCCCTCCAATCCACGGTCTGAAGCGGGGCAGAACTGGTTGAAACGAATGGTGGGAGGCTTTGACGGAGCACTCTTTATTCGTAATCTGCTCCTCGTATTCCTAAGATTTGTTACGGGTATCGTATTCTTCGTGATTACGGTAACGGCCATTGCACTCGGACTAGGATTCATCACTCTTCCCGTCGTCCATATCATTTTAATGAATGAAATTCAGGTTGATATTTTGGAGAAGAGCTTGTTCAGTTATTTTCATATCGATTGGACGTATAACCAGCAATATCTGCTGTACGTTGGCGTGGGCCTTATCCTGTTCTGGATCGCGCTGCGCGTCGTGAACGGGCTTATGCAAGTTCTGCGTAGAGTCATGTATGTGGATGAGCCCTATCAGCGGCAGTCAACGTCGCTAATGGAGGAACAAGTACACGAACCCATACCGTCGCAATATGATGAGTACGAAGAGGATTATCCCGCTCAAGGGACGATGCGGCCAGCTCACAGGGAGTTTTAACATCGGTCTTTTTATAACATGTGCTGTTGAGGCTTGTAGTCTGTATCCCATTCAAAATCGAATCTGAGTACTCAGCAGTATATGGTGGTTGTACACAGCCATGGTGCCCTGCACCACATCTTCGGAAGAAACCCGGCCTCACGAGGTCGGGTTTTTGTTTTCTGGAGCATGATACATCGCCCCTGTAGAAATGAGAGGTTTTGAAATAGCCCATTCTATTCAGGGAATCTGTTACAAATGCGTGTAAGTAGGTCAGCGGTCAGACATTTTCCCAGTCATTCTGTGCAATTTGAATATCGATTAGAGAATGTATACAATATATACAATAAGTTTGGGGGGATTTATAGGAAGGAATTATACATAAGTCAGTTGAAATGCAACGAAAGTGATTTCTTTACATAAGGTAGACTGTTTATCTCGTTCAGAAATGGATGTGCAAGACCGTGGGTAAATATTACCTGATGGATGAAATGAAAGGCGACTTGGGCGATCGGGCATGCCGTAATGATCGATGGTGTGGTATACTCATCGCCGTTTTGCATAGGGATACTATACGAAAGAAAGAGGTTGAGGTATGACGCTCCTATTGATTTATCTGTTTCTTGCATTGGGTATTTCGTTTCTTTGTTCTGTGCTCGAGGCAGTTTTGCTATCCACAACCCCATCGTATTTAAATGTCAAGCTGGAGAACGGTAACAAAAGAGCGGGATTGTTCATCGAGTTGAAGAAAAATGTGGACCGCCCCCTTTCCGCAATTCTTACACTGAATACAATAGCCCATACCGTTGGTGCCGCAGGGGTCGGGGCGCAAGCGACTAAAGTATTTGGCGAAGTGTACTTTGGCATTATCTCCGTTGTGCTGACTATACTGATTCTTGTTTTTTCGGAAATCATTCCTAAAACGATAGGGGCCAGGTATTGGAGAAGCTTAGCGCTTGTCTCTGCTCAACTGATTCAGTATCTCATCTATATCACATATCCTTTAGTTATCATATCTGAATACATTACCAAAATAATAGCTAATAAATCTCACGTGTCCACAACGACGAGCAGAGAGGAATTATCTGTGTTGGCGAATGTAGGTACGGAAGAGGGTGTATTCGAGGCAGACGAGAACAAAATCATCCAAAGCATCATCAAACGTAAGGCAATCAGAGTACATGAGGTCATGACGCATCGTACCGATATTGTCGCCCTTTCCGTGAACGCTTCTCTGGACGAGGTTGTATCTGTGGTCAGCAAGGAGAAATACTCCAGATTGCCAATTTACGAAGACAGCATAGACAATATTGTAGGGATTCTGCATGCCAAAGATCTCATTAAGTACTTAAGTGGTCCTCATACTGTGGACGAATTTAATGTACGGGATTTCAGCAGAACAGCTTATATCGCACCCATGTACAAGACGATGGATCAACTATTCAAGGACTTCCAGCAGAACAAAATCCATATTGCGATCATTATCGACGAGTTTGGGGGTACGGCAGGTATTGTAACCCTTGAAGATTTATTGGAGGAAATTGTCGGCGAAATATTTGATGAGGACGATGAGATTGTTAGGGATATCATTAAGGTAGATGACAACACATTCTATGTGAATGGAGGCATCAGCCTGGATGATGTTGTGGACTATTTCAAGGTAGATCTGCCGATTGAGCAATACGAGACGTTGAATGGGTTTATGATTGGCCAACTCGGCCGGATTCCTAAGCTTGGAGATAGAGATTCCATTGAGTATGCCGGATTGGTATTTAAGATTGAGGAAGTCGATGGAAGAATGATTTCGAAGGTTAAAGTGTGTAAAGTTTTGAAGCATTAGGATTGGATCTGGGCTAGTATGGCAATACGATGCCTAGTATGGAAATGGCAGTCCGGGCATCGCGAGCGATGTCCGGCATGGTGAAGCTGTGAGGCTTGCCCAGCGATAGGCCAGTCACCGCCATGTCTGTATATATAATATATATCTACACTGTTCGCAGCCTGGAGGGAGAGGCCACAGTGAAGTAATCCTTGCTATTCGGCCCCAGGTGGGGTATGATGGAGTCAATGGAATACTGACCTGCCTATAAATTCACATTTTGCAGAGGGTTGTTATTTTATGGAAACGACCTTGTGCAATATGTGAATTTTTATTTTCTGAATAAGAGCTCATATAAATTTTGAAGGAGGTGTTCCGATGGAAGCTGGAACAGTGAAATGGTTTAATGCGGAGAAAGGCTTCGGTTTTATCGAGGTTGAAGGCGGTAACGACGTTTTCGTTCATTTCAGTGCGATTGTAGGCGACGGCTATAAGTCGTTGGACGAAGGTCAACGTGTTGAATTTAATGTGGTACAGGGTAATCGTGGACCGCAGGCTGAGAATGTCGTAGTACTGTAAAAAAGAATGAAGCTAATGCCCCGAACCCTGTGTTTTGGGGCATTTATTCTTTTTGTTTGATGAATAGATGATCATCGTAAACGGATATGGACAGCTGAAAGCATGGCCAGATTTGCCTTAGGTACAGAGCGACAAGATACCAAGAGGGAGGGTACGTTTATGTACTATTCGCGGAAAAGGTTGGAGGATATCCCCCAAGAGGCTACCGCAATATGGTCCTGTATTCAGGAGGATTGTAACGGATGGATCAGGGACAATTTTGCTTTTGCGGAGGTACCGACCTGCCATCAATGTCAGTCTCCTATGAAGAGAAGCATGAGTGAGCTGCCTGTGCTCGTGAATAAGAGAGAGGATCAGAAATTCCTCAAGAAGGGCATTCAGATCGAGAAAGAATAACAGCGCGCCATTTCCTTCATATAACAAACTCGCTCTATGAGCGGGTTTTCTGTTTTTCTTGGCTCGAATGGTAGCCTGTCACGTCTACTCTCGCGGGACAAACGTCGAGCCATACGCATCACGCACTGCTGTTGCATCAACAATGGCCTCCTCAATAAGAAGATCCAGAAACGATGAACCACTACAGTTCCTTGTGGTGTCCCCAATTACTCGCAATATTACCTGTTCAAACGTGTCATCAAACCAGATCATACTGGAAGTGATGAATGTCATTACTCCACCATCAACATTCAGGAAATTCTCATCACAGCGGGGTACGAATCCGGGACTCCATATCGATATTCCACAACCGGTGTCGTCCTCCTTCGCTGGCAGCATCTATACCGACCATGATGATTCGGGTGTGTTATAATAAAGTACATATACAAAGTCCCAGTTTATGGATGGTTGAAAGAGGGTGGATATGATGCTGTTGTTCTTCTTGTGTTAATCATAGTTAACCGTTCCGCTTTCCCTTATAGAACATCTAAATAAGGAGCGGAACAGCATGAAATATGTAAACGGGAATGTTATATTTCCTGAGTCTTTGCTCAAGGAAATTCAGCAGTATATTCAAGGTGAGTTCGTATACATTCCACAACCAGGATCACGTAAACGATGGGGTGAAAAGTCAGGTCTAAGAGAACAATTGGATCGCCGAAATAACGAAATTCGTGAGTTGTACATGAAAGGCGAGTCCATTGAGCGACTTACGAAGCTGTACCATCTATCCCATGAAACGATAAGGAAGATCGTCTATTCGAAGAAATGTTAAAGCCAAGGCCCGGCAGTTTCCGCTGCCGGGCTTTATTGTGTATTAAACACCTATACTTGTTGTCTCTCTATATAAAGAAGGAGTGAATCCGTACAATTTTTACAGGACAGTGAATCCTGAAGAATTGGAGCGGTGAAAATGATATATGAACTCGACAACCATCAGTTTCATAGATGCAGGGACCTCGTAAACCGTGGGGTGAACATCGAAGAGAAGGCGATTGTAGAAGGGATAAATCCGGGCAGAATCTTTGTGGATCACATCGAGAAGCCAAGGAGCGGTCTCATCTGGCAGGGGAATCATGATGGGTTTATATTTGTTGGAGATTCAAGAAATGAAGCATTCAATCAGGATGTGAAAAGATACGTTGATGAAGCCATCGCATTTGAGGCGAAGGCGCAAGGGCTGAACTGGTTCGAATGCATCGGCAATCATTCAAGCTGGTATACAGCATTTCATGACATCTTCCACGATAAGAAACTGGATTCGTGGGATCAGAATGTATATATGATATGCCCGGACACGTTTAACGCTATAGGGAAAGAGCGGCATCAGGATGATGAGTTTACCGTTGCCCAGCTGACGAAGGAGCTTCTACATCAAGGGACTATCGAGAATGTGGCGTTTGCTATAACCAAAATCCTGGACTGCTGGGAAAGCGAAGAAAGGTTCTTTGAACAGGGAATGGGATACTGTATTCTTCACAATCAGTCGATTGTCAGCATCTGCATGTCAGGATACCGATATAAGGACGTTCACGGGATTGCGATCGAAACCCTTCCATCGTATCGAGGAAGGAAACTGGCGTACAAGGCTGCGTCTTATTTCGTGGATCACTGTTTTGCCAGGGGGTACAGGCCATACTGGGACTGTATGGAAGACAATCATCCATCGAATGCGGTCGCTAGAAATTTAGGGTTTGTTAAAGAATTTTGGTACAAGGGATATATGTTTAAGTTGAGGTTTGCTTCTCTTTACACCCCAACCAGCCAGAAACCATAAGGCGGCGCTTATGCCGCGGGTTCCTGGCTGTTAATAGGGTTCTACTTTGTGGTGCCGGATAACCATTTTGGTACAGTTCCTCTTTAGTGTTTTGAAACAGCTCCGCCAGCTTCGTAGAGTCCAATTTTGTTCTTACAAGCGCGGGAGCTCCCGTGCGAGCTTCTTCGATAGCAGAAAAAGCTACCTAGCAGTGATACGCCCATAAGTATCCTTTCGATTCCAGCCGCATGTCATCCGGTTTTTCTTTCGGTTCCATAATGATGGTATGGTTGAAAGTTCGTTCCTCGCCGTCTGTTTTGGTCTCTGTCCATAGTATTTCTGAAGACGTTCATCCAGCTGATTCACCATATTCAGCGTCATCCGCTTGAGCAGATAGTCCAGCGCTTGAACACGAAAGGCTTCAACTGCAAGAGCCGTGGTTCGCTGCTGATCCCGCACTAAAAAAGCGACCGTGATCGGTCGCTTTTTTAGATTGTGTATTCGGATAGTTGTTACGACTAACGATGGTTATCCGATTCACTTTCATTGTACTTTTCGTCGCCGTCATGCAGCGCCATTTTGCGGCGGTCATTGCGGTCTTGCTGTTGTTGCTGGGCGTCTAAACTGTTTACAGGTGTCGTCTCCAGTTCTTTCACCGTATTGATGAGGTTCTTATCTGGCTCGTTTCTGTTCACTATGAGAAGATCCTCCTTGTCATATCAGGTGCGAACTTTAGTATGCACCGCCTGCAAGGTACGTATTCCCGGACGCGCAGTTGTTCAAGCTCTTTTCATTTTTTCCGTTTTAATTATGAAGACTTGGTGAAGGGAATTGAACGTTGAGAATCGTTCCCATATAATAATAGTTATAAGTAGTGCAGATGGTCGGGGGCTAAAGGTAGTTGAGGGTCCTGACGCTGTGCTGTTTCGAAACCATACCATAATCCAAAGGAGAGATTGCCATGTCATTGATTGGAAAAGAAGTACTCCCATTTAAAGCACAAGCTTATCACAACGGCAAATTTATCGAAGTTACTGAGGAAAATTTCAAAGGTCAATGGAGCATCGTTTGCTTCTATCCGGCTGACTTCACTTTCGTTTGCCCAACTGAGCTTGAAGATCTGCAGAACCAATATGCAGCGCTTAAAGAGCTTGGCGTTGAAGTATACTCTGTATCCACAGACACTCACTTCACACACAAAGCTTGGCATGACAGCTCCGAAGCTATCGGAAAAGTAACTTACATCATGATTGGCGACCCATCACATACCATTTCCCGTAACTTCGACGTTCTGATCGAGGAAGAGGGCGTTGCGAACCGCGGTACATTCATCATCGACCCAGACGGTGTTGTACAAGCTATCGAAATTACAGCTGAAGGCATCGGACGTGATGCAAGCACGCTGATCGACAAAGTAAAAGCGGCTCAATATGTACGCAACCATCCAGGCGAAGTTTGCCCTGCTAAGTGGAAAGAAGGTTCTGAAACTTTGAAACCAAGCCTTGATCTTGTAGGCAAGATTTAAGGAGACGAACTATGAAACTGGAAGCAGACATCAAACAGCAGCTTGAGCAGTACTTGCAGCTTTTGGAAGGGAATGTTCTGCTGAAGGTCAATGCGGGAACCGACTCTGTATCGGCTGACATGCTGGATCTGGTGAATGAACTGTCCAGCATGTCGGATAAAATTACAGTTGAGCAAGCATCATTGCCTAGAACACCAAGCTTTAGCGTGAATCGCGTTGGTGAAGAAGACACCGGTGTTACCTTTGCCGGTGTCCCTCTTGGGCATGAATTTACTTCGCTCGTTCTGGCATTGCTTCAGGTCAGCGGAAGAGCACCAAAAGTTGAACAAGACGTCATTGACCGGATTAAGAGCATTAAAGGCGAGTATCATTTCGAGACTTATGTCAGCCTGTCCTGCCATAACTGCCCTGACGTTGTGCAGGCACTCAACATGATGAGCGTCCTGAACCCTGGCATTACCCACACGATGATCGACGGCGCTGCCTTCAAGGAAGAAGTGGAAAGCAAAGAGATCATGGCCGTGCCTACGGTTCACCTGAACGGCGAGTTCTTCGAGAGCGGCAGAATGACGATCGAGGATATCCTGGCTAAGCTTGGCACCTCGGATGCATCGGAGTTCGAGAACAAGGAGCCATACGACGTACTGGTTGTCGGAGGCGGCCCAGCTGGCGCAAGCGCGGCGATCTATGCTGCTCGTAAAGGGATTCGCACAGGCATCGTAGCGGAGCGTTTTGGCGGACAAGTGAATGATACTTTGGGTATCGAGAACTTTATCAGCGTGAAGTACACCGAAGGTCCTAAACTCGCAGCTAGCCTTGAAGAGCATGCGAAGGAATATGGCATTGACATCATGAAGTCCCAGCGTGCGAAACGTCTGGAGAAGAAGGATCTTGTTGAAATTGAATTGGAAAATGGCGCGGTGCTGAAGAGCAAAACCGTCATCCTCTCCACGGGAGCCCGTTGGCGCAACCTGGGTGTGCCGGGAGAAGCCGAATTCAAGAACAAGGGCGTGGCTTACTGCCCGCACTGTGATGGTCCTCTGTTCGCAGGCAAGCATGTTGCGGTGGTGGGCGGAGGCAACTCCGGTGTTGAAGCAGCGATTGATCTTGCTGGTGTTGCAGCACATGTTACCGTTCTGGAATTCATGTCTGAGTTGAAAGCGGACTCGGTACTGCAGGATCGCCTCAATAGTTTGCCAAATACGACTGTCATCAAAAATGCACAAGTGAAGGAAATCACAGGTGCTACTAAAGTAGACGGGATTACCTACACGGACCGTGAAAGCGGCGAAGATAAGCATATTGAACTGCAGGGCGTATTTGTCCAAATCGGTCTTGTACCGAATACAGACTGGCTCGCGGATACTGTGGAACGTACACGCATGGGTGAGATTGTCGTTGACAATCATGGTATGACTAGCATCCCTGGCGTATTCGCGGCAGGCGACTGCACGAACAGCGCGTACAAGCAAATTATCATTTCCATGGGATCGGGTGCAACAGCTGCACTGGGCGCATTCGATTACATGATTCGGAATCAATAATCCGTATAATACAAAGCTGGACAGCGGAATCACGAGGTGTTTCCCGTCATCCAGCTTTTTTTATGCCGATCTCACCCAACATCCGGTGTCCGGCCTGCTGCCTTTGTGCGATTATCCCTTTCGTTCAGGAAACATCTATTCCACTGTAATGCTGCCGGACTTGGTTTCAATGCTCACATGAACCGAGCCGCTGCCGGTCGTCCCCTCCGTCCGTCGTTTCTGCTCGCGCTGACCGTCTAAGGGAAAGGCGACAGATCGCCTGCCGCTTGAGGATTGAAGCCGCCAGGAAGCATCAGGCTCGCTGTCCGCTAGTCGTAAACGCACATTGCCGCTATGGACAGATACGTTCAGATCCTGATTCAGCTCCGCATATTCAAGCAAGATGCCCCCGCTTTTCCCTTCAATATGGAGACTATGCGAGCGAAGCTCTCGCCCTGTGACGCTGCCCGAACTCCCCTTGACCACAACTCTTCTTTCAAAAGAAGCAGGAATGACAACATGCAGCCGCGGCTTTTTTCCGAGATTGATCAATCGTGAGATATCACTGTTCAATCGAATGTTTAAGGATTTCTGACTTTCATCCACGATTATGCCTTCCCCGCCCCGAGGAAGCAGCAGCGAGGCCTTTAGCGAATCGACATCCGCAACCTCCAGGGTGAGCGGTGTGCTGCCGTGGTCAATGTGAACCGTATGAATATCTTCAAGTGATGCATGCCGGATATCTTCTGCTGTATCATCACTCGTACAAGCACTGAGAAGTAGTGTGACCATGAGCACGCATAGAAGCGATAAACGTGACATGAGCTGGGTATGCTTCATTGGGTTCCCCTCCTAATATAAAGGACTGCCTCACCTGATAACATGCGTTAAAGACCAAGCTAGCAGATAGGCATCCATCATCCATCCATTACGTCTCTCATCATAAGCGATGACGCAACGTCACTTTCAAGCAAGATTTTAGGGGTTGAAAGTGACGTTACGTCATTTTATATACTGGTTGGGAAGCAGCTACCAATATCGGTTGAAGGAGACATGGATTTGAACAAAGGAGATGTGGTGATCTACGCTTGTGTTATTATCGGGGCAGGTGTTGGTTTGTATCTGGACAATGCGATCCCCGGGGTTCTGATCGGTCTTAGTCTCGGCTATCTCATCAAGGAAGGGATCAAGCCGAAGGGCGACCGGTAACTCGGCAATGCATAACAGAAGGAGGTGGCGAGGGCCATGAGGGAGATGATCCCAATTCAGCAGGTAGCGAAACAGTTGGGTATCACCGTCCGGACGTTGCGATATTATGACCAGATCGGCTTGCTGAAGGCTGTGTCGAAAACCGAGGGCGGACACCGTCTGTACACCGAGGATAATTTGAAGAAGCTGCAGCAGATCCGTTTTCTAAAAGAGATGGGCTTTCGGCTGGACGAAATCAAGTCGATGCTGCTCAAGCCGGATTGGAACTGGAACTCGGCACTGAAAAGTCAGCTGGCTTACGTGCTGGAAGAGCAGGAGCGGCTGCGTCATATGGAATCCTCCCTGCGTGAGCTGATTAGCGGGATTGCAATGGACGGGGAAGGAAATCTAATGGCGATGCAGAAGCTGATCCGTCTGTCGCGGCAGGACAGGGAGAAGCAAGCGGCTTTTAAGACGGCTGTGTTGAGTGAGAAGGAGATGGGCTTATGGCAGCAGCTCCCACGTATGAAAGCGGAAGATCCGGATTCGCTGGAATGGATCGCCCTGATTGGGCAGGTGCAGCGCTGCATGAAGGAGGGACCGTCCTCGCCTAGAATACAGAGCATTATAAGGCGTATGGCTGAAAAAACAGAAGAGAAATTTGCAGAGGAGCCGGAGTTTCTGGACAAGCTGTGGGAGCTTCGCAAATCACCGGAAGCTTCGGAACAGTTGGGGTTTTATCCGATAGATGCCGAAGTGCTTCATTTTCTGGAGAAAGCATTTGAACTATATCATTCCGGCTTGCAGCAGGATTCGCAGGACCAGGAAGAAGCATCCTTATGAGTATCCAGCTGCTGGTTACGATTGGCGGACTTGCACTGCTGGATACGTTGAGTCCGGCGACGATCGGCGTGACGCTCTATTTGCTGCTCAGCGAGACGCGGCGGCTTGGTTCCCGGCTATTTGTCTACCTGTCGGTGGTGGCTGGCGTGTACTTTGTTATCGGGGTGTGTCTGATGCTCGGGATGGAAGCGCTGGCCCATACGTTCACCTCTTTTTTTCAAAATCGTCTGGTCAGCTGGATCTTGTTCGGTATAGGCGCTCTCTTGTTCATCGCCAGCTTCTATGTGCCAACGAAGAAACGGAAGGAGCTGCCAAGGGTAAGATCATACAGCTTGGGAGCCATGGCGATCCTTGGGTTGACGACCTCCTTGGTGGAGGCGGGGACGGCGTTTCCGTATTTTGCGGCGATTGGACTCATGGCCAGCGCGGAGCTGAACATGCTGCAATGGTTGCCAATCCTGTTCGGCTACAATTTCGTGATGGTGCTCCCGCCGCTATTTCTGTACGGTATGTACTTGCTGTTTGGACGCCGGGCATGGAGGCCGCTGAACCGCCTCAGCGAGAAGGTAGGTGCGATGTCCGGGTCTGCGCTATCCTGGGTCATGTGTATTGTCGGCCTGCTGCTTATTTTTAATAGTCTCGATTTTTTATAGTTTATCTTTCCTGTAACAAGATATTGAAAAACAAGCGGTCATCCTCTAATTCCCTAATTGGTGGAGAGCCATCACTGTCCATAACGACGCAATCCCCCTGACGCATACCAAGCTGTCAGGGGGTGTTTTTATTAGAGGATTACGAAGCTGTACCGCAGCCTATCTTGATATCATATTCTGTGCCGCGGGCGGAACTGGTTGGGAGACAGGCCGGTGCCCCGCCGAAATTGTCTGGAAAAATGGCTCGCCGAGTGATAGCCAAGCTCATCCGCGATATCCTCAATGGTACGGTTGGTGCTGACCAGCAGCTGCTTGGCCAGATTCAGCTTCATGTCGGTCACATATTGGCGAGGGGATACCCCGTAGATTTGCTTGAATAGTTTGCTGAACTGGCTGCGGCTCATGTTCAGTTCGTCCGCAATTTGCGCGATGGAGCCGTCGGCAGAGACGAGACGCCGCAGCTGCTCCTCGATAAGGTGGGCCGTATCGGCTGCATGGATTGTGACCGGGGCGACCGTCCTCTGCTCTGCACTATCCGCCTGCTCCAGGGAGATGATCTCCTGAATGATCAGGAGAATATGGGCTTGCAGGTTGATTTTCTGCACTGGAGTCAGGGTCAGCCTACGCTCTGTAGGTGAGGAAGAGGGGCTGGATCGTTCCGGATCCAGGCTCCGATGCATCTGCGACTCGATGGCCTGAATATAGCTCGGGAGCTTCGTTGTGGCAGCGACGGAAGCCTGAAGCAGACTGTAGTCAGTACGGCTTAAAGACCTGCGCATATCCGCATCGTCGATATCAAAGTGTATATTGAAAAATGAAAAGCTGCCCTTCGGCGATCCGTTACGGATCTCATGCCGGACACCGGCGCGGATCAGCAGCCAGTCCCCAGCATAAAGCGTCAGCTCCGCACGATTGATGACCAGCCCGGCTTCGCCTTCCTGGCAGTGGAGTACTTCATATAAATGGTGATGATGCTTCGGGTAGTGCCAGCCTGCAGGCTTGTTCCCGAAATGGCATCCTGTAATTTGCAGCGTGCTGGTCATATCCGGAAAGATGATGTCAGGGTACATGGGATTCACTTCCTCGCCTTGTTGCTCAACACACCTGGATTATATCATCAAACCCGGCACAAAAGGTCAAAAACTCGGACGTTTTGTGAATGGCAGGGCCCGGACCGTGCTTTTATATTGAAAGGAAAGCGGTGCTCGTGAGGACCAGGTAACCGACTTCACAGCGAATAGGGGCAGGGAAAGGAGAGATGTGCCATGAGCAACAGTGCGAGCACTCCGGGTTGGATAAAAGCGGCAGCGCAGATCGTGCCGTCGGAACGCCAAGTAAGGTGGCAGGAGATGGAGTTGTATGCGTTTATCCATTTTACAGTCAATACGTTTACGGACCGGGAATGGGGGCTGGGGAGCGAGGAGCCTCAGATCTTCAACCCGACCGACCTGGATGCACGGCAATGGGTAGAGGTATGCAAATCTGCGGGCATGACGGGGCTCATTCTGACCTGCAAGCATCATGACGGGTTCTGTTTATGGCCGAGCAAGTACACGGATCATACGGTGGCTGCCAGCCCATGGCGCAGCGGCAGAGGAGATCTGGTGAAGGAAGTCGCCGATGCCTGCCGGGAAGGCGGTTTGAAGTTTGGGATTTACCTGTCGCCATGGGACCGTCATGAGCGCTCGTATGGAGACTCGGACGTATATAATGAATTTTTCCTGCATCAGCTGCGCGAGCTGTTAACGAATTACGGGGAGGTGTTCTGCGTCTGGTTTGACGGCGCTTGCGGGGAGGGGCCGAACGGCAAAAAGCAGGTCTATGACTGGGATGCATACTATGCACTCATTCGGGAACTCCAGCCTGAGGCGGTCATTTCGGTGTGCGGCCCGGATGTGCGCTGGTGCGGCAACGAGGCGGGACATACCCGGCCGTCGGAATGGAGCGTTGTACCTGCCTATCTTCAGGATAATGAGAAGATCCAGAAGGAGTCACAGCAGGTGGATGACGGTACCTTTGCCAGCAGAATGGATACGCAGGATATCGACCTTGGCAGCCGGGATGTGATCAGGGGGCAGCGAGATCTGATCTGGTATCCGGCAGAAGTGAATACGTCGATCCGCCCCGGCTGGTTCTACCATGCCTCCGAGGGTGAGCTTGTAAAATCGGTGGATGAGCTGATGCGTATTTACTATGGCTCCGTTGGAGGGAATGCGAACTTCCTGCTCAATCTGCCGCCTGACAAGCGGGGACGGATTCACGAGACGGATGCGGAGCGGTTGCAGGCCCTCGGCGACAGGCTGCGGAGCATATTTCGCCACAACCTGGCCAAGCCGGCGATTATTCAGGCATCGGAGACGGCGGATGAGCTGTACGCAGCGTCTGCGATATTGAGCGATGATCCTCACTCCTACTGGCGACCGCGGGAAGGGACGGAGCAGGCTTGGCTGGAGATCGACCTCCGGGAAAAGGCGACCTTCGACCATGTCGTGCTGATGGAGCATATTCGCTCGGGTCAGCGGATTGAACGGTTTACATTGGAGGCGCGGAGGCAGGGCAGCGAGGAATGGACTGAATTGTGTAATGGGACGGTTGTGGGGTACAAGCGGATCTGCCGCTTTGCACCGGTAACGGCAAGGTGGATTCGTCTTACGATCCATGAATCCAGATGGTATCCAACCCTGTCCAGGATCGGGATATATATGAGCGAACAGGAGGAGGGACTGGCAGATGGCAAATCTTGAAGTGAAGGAATCTCAGTTTGTATATGATGGCAAGCCTGTTCAGCTATTGTCCGGAGCGCTGCACTACTTCCGGATCGTTCCGGAATACTGGGAGGACCGGCTTCTGAAACTCAAGGCATGCGGACTGAATACGGTCGAGACGTATGTGCCCTGGAATTTCCACGAGCCTCGGCCGGGGGAGTATCGTTTTGATGGCATGGCTGACCTTGAGCGATTCATTCGCCTGGCCGGAGGGCTGGGGTTGTGGGTCATTGTTCGCCCCAGCCCATATATTTGCGCGGAGTGGGAGTTTGGGGGATTGCCTGCCTGGCTGCTGGCAGATGACCGGATTCAGCTTCGCTGTTACGATGAGAGGTTTCTGGAGCATGTGGATCGCTATTATGATGAGCTGCTGCCGAGATTAAGGCCTTTGCTGAGCACGAACGGCGGTCCGATCATTGCGCTGCAGATCGAGAACGAGTATGGAAGCTATGGCAATGACGCACAGTATTTAGCTTACCTTCGTGAAGGGATGATCCGGCGCGGCATGGATGTGCTGCTGTTCACCTCGGACGGTCCGACCGATCATATGCTGCAGGGCGGACCGGTGCCGGGGATGCTGATGACCGTCAATTTCGGGTCAGGAACGAAAGAGGCATTCGCCAAATTGCGTGAATATCAGCCGGATGGGCCGCTGATGTGCATGGAATACTGGAACGGCTGGTTCGACCATTGGGGCGAGGAGCATCATACGAGAGACGCTGCTGATGTGGCCCGTGTGTTCGAGGAGATGCTGGAGGAGCAGGCGTCGGTCAATTTCTACATGTTTCATGGCGGGACCAACTTCGGGTTTTACAACGGGGCGAACTGTCAGAAGAAGAATCAATATGAGCCGACCATCACGAGTTATGATTATGACTCGCTGCTCAGTGAATCGGGGGAACCGACGGCAAAATTTCACGCCGTGCGCGAGGTGATTGCGCGTTATAAGGATATCGGTCCGCTGACGCTGCCGGAGCGAATCGGAACACGCGCCTACGGCAAGGTGGAGATGACGGAGCAAGCAGGGCTGTTTGCCCAGGTAGAGCAGTTAGCTACACCCGTGCGGCGGACGACCCCGGAGCCGATGGAGAAGCTGGGGCAGCATTACGGTTATATTCTGTACCGTACACGAATCACCGGCCCGAGAGAGAAGCAGGAGCTTGTCGTGCAGGAGGTACGGGACCGGGCGTTGGTCTTCCTGGATGGGAAGCTGCAGGGTGTGCTGGAGCGCAATGATACGGAAACAAGCCTTGCATTTGAAGTGCCAGCGGGGGGCGCGGAGCTGTCCATTTTCGTTGAAAACATGGGGCGGGTCAATTATGGGCCGTACTTGAGAGACCCCAAGGGCATCACGGAAGGGGTTCGGCATGGATTTCAGTTCCTGTATGACTGGACGATCCACTGTCTTCCGCTGGAGGACTTGTCCTCACTGCAATATAGCAGCCTGTCAGGGAACGACCAGAAGGAGCAACCAACCTTCTATAGGGGAACGCTGCTTGTTGATGAGGTGAAGGACACATTCCTGCGGCTTGATGGTTGGACGAAAGGCGTGGCGTATGTGAACGGGTTCAATATAGGACGCTACTGGCATCGCGGCCCGCAGCAGACGCTGTATGTGCCAGGGCCGCTTCTGCGGGAAGGCAAGAATGAGATCGTAGTGTTTGAACTGCACGGTACGGCAGAGCCAGTGGTTCGTTTCGTGGACGAGCCTGATTTGGGTTAAAACGAGATGGGGAGATGATAGAGATGAGTGAGATCAAGGAAACGCTGCAGGAAGCGGAAGAGCAAGTGGTTGAAGCCGGAGTACATAACTTCAGCAAGGAGGAGTCATGGGTCAAGCCGGAAGAGCCGCTGCTGAACGAGCGGCTGGAATGGTTCAAGGATCAGAAGCTTGGTCTGATGATGCACTGGGGTCCATACTCCCAGCTCGGGATGGTGGAATCCTGGGCGCTGAGTGACGAAGACGGCGATTGGTCCAGGGATCATGTGGATTGGACTGACGATATGGAAGAGTTCAAGCGGGAATACTTCGACCTGAACAAGACGTTCAACCCGATCCGGTTTCAGCCGGATAAGTGGGCGGACCTTGCTGCCGATAACGGCTTCAAATATTTGCTGTTCACCACCAAGCATCATGACGGCTTCTGCATGTGGGACACGCATACGACCGACTACCGGATTACAGGGACGGACACGCCGTTCCATAGACATAGATATGCCGATATTTGCCGGGAGCTGTTTGATGCCTTCCGCGCCAAGGGGCTGGGCATCTCGGCATACTTCTCCAAGGCGGACTGGCACACGCCATACTACTGGGCGCCAGGGATGGAGCGTGGGCGGCATATGTGGCGCGGGCCATCCTATGACCCGCAGAAATACCCGTGGCTATGGGAGCAATTCGTACAGTTTACGCATGAGCAGATCATGGAGCTGATGACCCGGTACGGCCGGATCGAGTGCCTGTGGCTTGACGCGGGCTGGGTCCGTGACGGAGGACGTGTCCCTCAGGACATTCGTCTGGGCGAGGTCGTGGAGAGAGCCCGGAAGCACCAGCCATGGCTGCTGGTGGCAGACCGCACGGTAGGAGGCCCGTACGAAAATATCGTAACACCAGAGCAGACCATCCCGGATCGGCCGATGAATATTCCGTGGGAGAGCTGCATTACGGTGGGGCATTCATTTGCCTTCGGATATGATGACCAGTACAAATCGGCCAGACAGCTGGCCCACATCCTGCTGGAAGTGGTGGCCAAAGGCGGCAATCTGGCCTTGAACGTGGGGCCGCAGCCGGATGGACGGCTGCCCGCCGGCGCGATTCGAAGCATCAAGGCGCTTGGCGAATGGCTGAAAGTTCACGGAGAAGGGATTTACGGAACCCGAATCTGTGATCCTTATTTTACAGATGGCTGGGCTTTTACACGCAAGGAGAACGTCACCTATGCTTTCCGTCTATACAAGAAGGACGAGGACGTGCAGCAGCAGCTGGTGATTCCTTATACCGGAGGCGTGAAGCGGATCGAGCTTGTGGGTACGAGTGACGAATTGGCCTATGAGCGCACTGCGGCGGGACTGGTGGTCACACTCCCTTCGGCGGAGGTTACGGAGGCAGCACCGATTACACATACGTTTAGATTGTTCGCGGAGTAAAGATATAAGCGAGAAAGTGGCTGTGCCCAGGATCTACGTGTTCGCTCAATAAGACAGTGCGGGTTGATGGAAGAACAGCACAAGTAAGGAAATTAGGGGACTTTATCCTCCTTGTACGCCAGTTCGTCCCGTAACAGATCGTGGCAGGAACGTGGAAGGTGGCAAGAAACGTGGAAGGGCAATAAGAGCGTGTGTACAAAAGCAGGTCGGTGCCAATGGACGGTGGCCGGTGGGTTGGCGGTAGATCAACACCCCGGCCGCTTTGTATCATTATCCCGTTTGATCAGGGCGGCAACGGCACACTACCCATTCCATTTCCACCGCTCTATTTCCACCTCCGGCCCCTTGTCTCCTGAACGAAAGGGATAACGGTGCAAGGAAATGCAGCCACACCAATTTCCTGAGCGAAAGGGATAACGGTGCAAGGAAATGCAGCCACACCAATTTCCTGAGCGAAAGGGATAACGGTGCAAGGAGACGCAGTCACACCAAGTTCCTGAGCAAAAGGGATAATGACGCAAGGAGACGCAGTCACACTAAGCCCCTGAGCAAAAGGGATAATGACGCAAGAAGGCGCAGTCACCCCAAAGGTATCCCTACATAATTTGGACTCGATGTTTACTTACCCAGACATCGAGTCTTTTTTCTTTCCTCGCTAAGTATTTCCGGCTTTACGTTATGACCTTCCTCTAACTCATCGAACCGACTCCATGCGCTGCATGTATTCCCTTGGCGAGACGCCCTCCACTTTCTTAAACACCTTGCTAAAATAGAATGCACTTTCGTACCCGAGCTTCTGGGAGATCTCGTAGATTCTTCCCTCACCGCGAAGCATCATGTCCTTGGCTGCGGCGATTTTGGTATTCGTCACATACTCCACAAAGTTGACCTTGGCAATTCTGGAGAACAGATGACTCAAGTAATTCGGACTGAAGTTGAACACATCGGCGACTTGGTTCAGGGACAGCTTGGTATCGAGATTCCGGCGAATATATGCCTGAACGTTTCGCACCACCTGTTCTTTGTAACTCGTCTTACGCGAGGCGAGCATCTCGCAGCAGCCGTCGCGGAAGCGGACCAGCCAGCTTACAATGCCATCGATGGATTTCATTTGGTAGAGGGCGCGATATCCTTCCGGTTCATGTTCGAAAATCGATTCGACGATGTCCTCGCCGTCTGTCAGCAGCGATGTGGCCATGTACAGGACGCTGCAAGCGGCGTCCATGGCCGGAACGAGCAGGTCAGGCCGCTCCTCGAAACTGTTGATCATGCTGGATATTACCGAATGTAGAGCGTGCGTATCAAGCTCCTCGAAGGCGCGCCGGATCTCGGCACGAAGTTCGGTGAAATCGAACAGGGGCTGCTCTGCATCCCCATGCTCCGCTTGGTCATAGAAGACGAATGACTGCTCCTTCACGGCTGCCGGCAATATCTTCCGGGCGGCCCAGTAACTGTCCCGCAGCTGGTACGGGTCTTCTACCGCAAAGCCCGCCGCGCCAATCACGGTGACGTTGAAGTAATTATGCAGGACGCCTGCCATGTCCGCTAGCAGCTTCTGTACTTCCGGCATCCAGGTGTCCGGGGCCGTTCCTAGGGCCGGCAGGGTGATGGCGAAATTGCGCAGGTCCAGACTGGTGACATAGCAGTCGCTGACCGTGCTCAGGGTGTCCTTGGCCATCTGTACGGTGCTGGCGCATAAGGCCACCAGTTTGTCACCCCGAGACGGTACGGTATCCGGCCCAAGAATACGGCAGGTGCAAACCAGGTAAGCTGGAGCCGGAAATTCGATCCCCAGGTCTTCCTTCTGAAGCGCATACTGGCTTTTGCTTTCAAACAGATGGTTGAACAGACGGATGAAAAATTTATCCCGCTGTGCCTGCAAATTGCCTCGCTGCAGCAGCTCGGGATAAGTCTCCATCGTTCGGTAATCCCGGAGCAAGGAAGCCGCCTTGCGGATGGACTCGCCCAGCGATTGCGGAGTCAAATCAAGCTTGACGAGATAATCCACCGCCTGCAGCTCGATGGCGCTGCGGGCATATTCAAATTCCTCATAGCTGGTCAGCATAATGAACAGCGGAAGGCGTCCATACCGCTCGCGGGCGGAAGCCGCAACCTCGAGGCCAGACTTGACCGGCATTTTGATATCCGAGAGAACGATATCAGGACGAAGGGCTTCGATCATCTCCTCGGCCTGCGCGCCATTATGAGCGACCCCAACAATCTCGATATGGTAATCCTCCCATTTCAGCATGGACTGCAGCCCGATACAGACCAGCGCTTCATCATCGGCAATCAGCAATTTGATCATGATGACATCCTCCGTTTCTCTTCATTATCCTGGTACTGCTCTGCCCTTATCTGGCAGTAAGGGGAGTGTCAGAATCGGCCGGGCGACTCGGTTCGGAGATGGGGCAGCAGAATGCGCATCCTGGTGTATTCGTTCAGGACACTCTCAATCGATATGCCGTATCTCTCGCCGTAGGTCAGGCGGAGCCGCTCGTTGACATTGCGCAGGCCCATACCTTCAGTGGTCAAGCCCTCCGGGTCAGGAGCGTGCTTTGATAAGATGCTGGCAATCTGTGCTTCGCTCATCCCCACGCCGTTATCCTCCAGCACAATCATAATTTCGTTCATTCCGCTGCGCTTTACACTGAGCCTGATATGGCCGCCGCCTTTCGGTTCAACCCCGTGAAAGATTGCGTTTTCCACGAGCGGCTGGAGCGTAAACCTTGGGATTAGCCCGGACAGCAGCCGTTCATCCTCGATGGCCGTTTCCATCGTGATTTTATTGCCGTAACGGTAGTTCTGAATCAGGAAATAATCATCCAGCAGACTGAGCTCCTCCTTAAGCGTCACCAGCTTGCGCATATCCTTGGCGACGCTCCGCAGAAGGCGCGAGAGGGACGTTGTCATCTCGGCAATCCCGGTTGCGTTCTGGATGGTGGCCATCCACTTGATGGAGTTGAGTGTGTTGTAGAGGAAGTGCGGGTTAATCTGACTCTGAAGCATGCGATATTCCAGCTCCTGCCTCAGCTTCTCGTCAGCCACCCGTCTTTCCATAAGAGCAACGATATCTTGGGACAACCGGTTAATTCCCCGACCGACATCGCCCAGCTCGCTGTTCCATTCCATATTACGGTCAACGAGGAAGTTTCCTTGTGCGATTTTATCGATGCGTTTCTTCAGCTTTTCGACCGGGAGACTGATAGTTCTCGTCAAATACACCGTAATGAACCCGCTGGAAGCCAGGACAAGCAGGCATACTCCGATCATCAGCAGCAGCCAGATATTCCATTGGGGGGCGAATTGTCCTTTCATTAAGGTCTGTGATAAAGCAACCCCTTTGCGTATCGGATACGTCACCGAGATCATTCGGTCCCCAGCTTCATTCTCCAGCAGAGATACGGATGTCACGCTGCCGCTGGCCGTATCTTCTTCATACGGGGAGACCGTATAGCTCGCCGTTATGGGGAGAATGCGATCCCCTTGAATTTCATAGCTGTTGCTGCCCAGGGTCAGCAGCAGCCTCGAATCTGACGGCAGAGGGTAACCTTTCAATTTGTCAGTGATGATGTTGGTGCTCGCCAGCAGGTATACGGTCCCGGTGTGGCTGGCCCGGTCTCCGTAAATCGGCAAGACAAACGGGATGGTCTGGGTGAGGGAGAACGGGTCTTGAATGATTCGCACCCACTCCTCGGAGACGTCCGGAAACAGCCCGGTCAGCTGGCTAAGATTATGAATGGTTAAGGGAACGGAGGCACTGACGGAATTGTCCACCTGAATAAACTTATCCTCATTGTCGGTTACGATCAGCCGACGCACATAGCTGTTGGAGCGGTTCACCCGGAAGTCCTCCTGCAGCGAGGTGAACGCATGTATCGCCCCCATAGCGGAGCTGGCCGGGCTCGAACGAAAATATTCATTCAGCATCCGGTTCGTCGAGGAATTGGTGCTGCTGGTCATCGCCAGCATGGACAAATTGATAAAATCCTGTTCGATAATATGAGACACCAGCTGCAGATTGAACTCGGTCGCCTGGATCGTCGTTTTCCGCTGAAAATAGGAGATCAGCTCATAGCTGAAAAACGACAGCAACGAAGCCATGAGCAGGGCAAAAATCGTCATCAGCATAATAATTCGACGTTTGATGGTCGCTTTTCGTCTCGTCAGAACCGCCTCCTCCTTGCCGGCAAAATTAAAAGCGCTTCCAAAGTGTGGGTATTCTTACCATACCAGAATCATTTTTCAGCTGATACTCCTCTCAGGACAGAAACTGCAATTTTTACAGGTTTTCATCACAATAATACAGCTTTCTGACCTGAGCTTAGAGAAAGCAACACAAAAGTGAATGAACAGACAACAAAAATGTATGCCCTTTCATTATAAATTCAACTAGGATATTTATAGAAGTTCGACAAGGAAGTCAGGCATCCAAACCAGACGAAAAGGGGAGCACATATGAGCATGCGTAAATTGTTAGGAATGACGTTGACGGTGATCCTGTCATTCACTCTGCTGGCCGGTTGCTCCGGTCAGAAAAGCACCACACCTTCGGCCGAGTCTCCTGCGCCGGACCAATCTGGAAGCGCTTCCGAGTCTCCGTCGACAGACCCGGTCACTTTGAAGTGGGCGCTGTGGGACTGGGAGGCAACGACGTATTATCAGCCATTGATCGACGCGTATCGGGAGAAGAATCCGAATGTCACGATTGAATACGTGGATCTGGGCTCCACCGATTATATGACGATGCTCAGCACGCAGCTTTCGGGAGGGGCCGATCTGGACATTTTGACCGTAAAGGACATTCCGGGTTACGCCAACCTGGTGAAGCAGAATCATCTGGAGCCGCTGAAAGCGTTCATGAGCGAGCAGAACATCGATCCGGCGCGCTATGACGGAACCGTTGAGCAGATCGTAATGAACGATGAAGTGTATGCGCTTCCTTTCCGCAGTGACTTCTGGATTATTTATTACAACAAGGATCTGTTCGACCAAGCGGGCGTTCCTTATCCGACGAATGACATGACCTTGGACCAATATGATGAGCTGGCCCGGAAGGTAACCTCCGGCAGCGGAGCGGAGAAAGTATATGGCGCTCATTATCACACGTGGCGAAGCGCGGTTCAGTTATTCGGCATTCTGGACGGGCAGCATACGGTGGTTGAGGGGGAGTATGATTTCCTGAAGCCGACCTATGAGCGAATTCTGAAGCAGCAGGAGGACGGGATCGTGATGGATTACGCGACACTGAAAACATCCAGCACCCACTACTCCGGCGTGTTCTACAACAATTCGGTGGCGATGATGAACATGGGCAGCTGGTTCATATCCACTCAAATCGAGAAGGTTAAGAGTGGTGAATCACAGGCAACCAACTGGGGGATTGTGAAGTATCCGCATCCGGAGGGGGTAGAAGCAGGCACGACGCTCGGCACCATCACCTCGTTGGCGGTAAACCAGAAATCCGCGAATAAAGCGGCGGCGCTAGATTTCCTGAAATTCGTGACCGGTGAAGAAGGCGCAGCCGTCATTGCCTCCACAGGCACGCTTCCGGCGATCAAGAACGAGGAAGTGATCAACTCGATTGCATCCATGGATGGATTCCCGACGGATGAAGCGAGCAAGGAAGCATTAACGACGGCAACCACCTATCTCGAGATGCCTCTGCATGACAAGAGCGCGGACATCGAAGTCATTCTTAATGAAGCACATGACAGCATTATGACCCAAAACACCACCATCGAACAAGGGTTGGAGGATATGACAACACGGGTACAGCTGATTCTGAACAACTGAGACAGTATGCCGGGTACCGATGAATTGACGGTCTTGACCAGCGGTGCAAGCGCGCGGCATCAAGCAACCTAAGGGCATGTATCGAGGGCGGGCTATAGCAGCCCGCCCTTCCTATGTAGCGCCAACAAGTTTGGAGGAGAACGGATGCGGAACGAAACGACAATCAATCCGAAAACGATAAGAAAGAGTCGCTTATCCAAAAAGACCCGAGAGCATTTGATTGCCTATAGCTTTATTGCCCCGAACTTTATCGGCTTTGCGCTCTTTACGCTGGTGCCGATGGTATTTGCGTTTATTCTGGCCTTTGTAAAATGGGATGGCGCAAACCCGATGGAATTTACCGGGGTCAGTCATTTTATTCGTTTATGGAAGGACCCCACTTTTCATAAAGCGTTGTGGAACACCATTGTTTATACCGTCGGCGTCGTGCCGCTGACGATGGTGTGTGCGCTGGGGCTGGCGATTCTGCTCAATCAGAAGCTGTTCGCCCGCGATTTTATGAGAACGGTGTTCTTCTTCCCGTATGTGGCCTCCCTCGTTGCGGTTGCTGCGGTGTGGAACTTTATATTCAGTCCGACGATGGGCCCCGTAAACAATCTCCTGCACGCACTGACAGGCGTGCCGATCGAGGATCTGCCTCGCTGGGCTGCGGATAAAGATTGGGCCATGTTCACGGTCGTGCTGTTCACCGTATGGAAGAACATGGGCTATTATATGGTGATTTATTTGGCCGGGCTTCAGGGCGTCAACCCCGAACTGTATGAAGCCGCCGAGCTCGACGGCGCAAATGCCTGGCAGCGATTCCGGAATGTGACGATTCCTCAGTTAGCGCCAACGAGCTTTTTTGTCCTGATGATTCTGATCATTAACTCGTTTAAAGTCTACGATATCTTCATCAACCTGTTTGCCGGTGCGGATAACCAGCTGAACGATGCGACAAGGGTCCTGGTCTATCAAATCTACAATACGGCATTTCGTTCGTTGGATTACGGTTATGCCAGTGCCATCGCCATCGTATTATTCCTGCTCGTCCTTGGAATTACGTTGATTCAGTTCCAGGGTGAGAAGAAGTATGGACAATAGGAGGATAAACAGATATGGTAGGAACTAACAAAAGGGTTAAAATCGGGGTCAAGGTGCTGGCCTATTTGATATTGTTTGTTGTTGTCCTATGTATGCTTGTTCCCTATTTATGGATGCTTTCCTCTTCGCTCAAGCTGAACAAGGACGTGTTCACCTTTCCGATGCAGTGGATCCCGGAATCTCCGCGTTGGAACAACTATAAGGAGATTTGGACGCGCATTCCGCTGGGAACCTTTATTTACAATACGGCCAAGTTGTCGGTGATCGTGACCGCGCTTCAGATTCTGACCTCGAGCTTTGCCGCCTATGCGTTCTCGAAGCTTAATTTTACAGGCAAGCATGCGCTGTTCCTTGGTTATATCGCGACCATTGCGATTCCTTGGCAGGCGTACATGGTGCCGCAGTTTATCATGATGCGTTCCATGGGGCTGAACAATACGCACCTGGCGATTATTTTACTGCAGGCATTTTCGGCTTTTGGCGTATTTCTGATGCGGCAGTTCTACCAGAGCATTCCGGATGAGCTGTGCGAGGCAGCCCGCATTGACGGGCTGAGCGAGTACGGCATCTGGGCGCGGATTATGGTGCCCCTGTCCAAGCCGGCGTTGTCCACGCTGACTATTTTCACCTTCGTTTCCACCTGGAACGACTTTCTGGGACCGATGATTTATCTGACGAAAACCGAGCTCAAAACGATCCAGATCGGTCTGCGAATGTTCATCTCTCAATATTCAGCGGAATATGGGCTGATCATGGCGGCCAGCGTCATATCGATTATACCGGTGCTGATTGTGTTCCTGGTGCTGCAGAAAAACTTTGTGCAAGGCGTGGCTTCCACCGGCATTAAAGGATAGTGGCAGGCTATTAGGATCAGATTCTAATGAAGGGAAGTGGCCAAGATGGCATGCAATACGGGGGATAAGGATATCCGTGCAGCGCTGGCGGCGAATCCGCTTCGGTCCCGCGAGGACATGGAAGCCCTGCTTCAGCAGCTGCTTGCACCTTTGGAGCCGTACTACAGTCAGGGGAAGGCCCGGCTTGCGCTGGGCCACTCCGGAGCAAGCTATCCATCCGCCATCGCTGAGATGGAAGCGTTCTCTCGGGTGCTGTGGGGACTGGTGCCTTTGCTCGCCGGCGGGGGAGAGAGTGAGTTGTGGGAGCATGTGCTTGAAGGCATTGCAAACGGTACGGACCCTGAGCACGAGGAGTACTGGGGCGTTGTTTCGGACTATGACCAGCGGTTGGTGGAAATGGCGGTGTTCGGTTATGCGCTGGCCCTGATTCCGGATCGAATCTGGAAGCCGCTTGGGGAGAAGGCGCGGCATAACCTGTACACCTGGCTTCATCAAATCAATGCGCATCCTTGTCATGACTGCAACTGGCTGTTCTTTCAGGTGCTGGTGAATATCGGATTTCACAAAGCCGGTCTTCCCTATGATAAAGTGCAGCTGCAGCGGAATTTGGAGCGGCTTGACACTTTTTATCTGGGGGACGGTTGGTACAGTGACGGGCCGGAGGGACATAGCGATTATTACGTGCCGTTTGCCTTTCATTACTATGGGCTGCTCTATTCCAAGCTCATGTCCGGGGAGGATCCGGAGCGAGCGGCGCTGTACCGGGAGCGGGCGAATGCCTTTGCTCCGCATTTCATGGCCTGGTTCTCCCCGAACGGCGCGGCGCTTCCTTATGGACGCAGCCTGACGTACCGCTTCTCACAAGCGGCGTTCTGGGGGGCGATGGCTTTTGCGGATACGGATGGAGTGGCACCGGGCGTGTTAAAAGGGCTGCTCCTCCGCCATTTGCGCTGGTGGTTCAGCCAGCCGATTGTGGATTCCGGAGGGCTCTTGTCCATTGGATACGCCTACCCGAATTTGGTGATGGCGGAGAACTACAATTCGCCAGGCTCTCCTTACTGGGCGCTCAAGGCGTTTCTGCCGCTGGCTTTGCCTGCTGACCACCCGTTCTGGGTCTCGGAGGAGCAGCCTTTACCAGAGATGGCTGCCGTGGACGTTCAGAAGCCCGCTCATCTGGTATTGGTGCGGGATCCGGCATCGGGGCATGTGGCGGCATTCAACAGCGGGCATGCCGGGACGAATGAACATACGCTTACGTCGGCCAAGTATGAGAAGTTTGTGTATTCGACGGGGTTCGGGTTCAGCGTGCCGCGCTCCGAGTGGGGGTTGTCCCAGGGGGCCTTTGACTCCATGCTTGCCCTGAGCGAGGGCGGGGACAATCTGTACCGGGTGAGACGACATAATAGGAGCACTTTGATCGAGGATGATCTGCTCCATGCCGTGTGGAAGCCATGGTCCGATGTAGAGGTCAGCACATGGCTCATCGCAGGGCTGCCGTGGCATATCCGGATTCATCGGATCGCGACCCAGCGGGTGCTGGATGCAGCCGAGGGAGGATTTGCGCTGGGTATTGAGCAACCGCCCTTTCAGCGCGTCGGGGATGACGAAGCCTGGGCAGGGAGTGCCTGGGGCATCAGCGGGGTGAGGAGCCTGCTTGGCTATGACGGGGCCCGCCTCATCTGGCCGAATGCGAATACCAACGTGCTGCGGCCGCGCACCGTGATTCCGACGCTGACCGCGTCGCTTCAGCCCGGCGTTCACTGGCTGGCCTCTGCTATATACGGCAGTCCGGTGATGGATAAGACAGAAAGCGGCCGCGCTTGTGCCAAGCAGCCATTCGTTCTGACTGAAGATGGGCTGGACGGTTTGTCGCAGATCGGGCTGAATGTGGAAATCGGTCAGGATGATATGATCATTTATAGCGGGCGGGACAAGAAGATCAAGCTTAGGCTGCCGCTAGATCGGCAGCAATTCTAAAAGCACGACGATGATCGTGGTCTCACTTTGTTACATAGAACGACCCAGCTCTACTAGATTTAGATGAGGAAAGGAATCGTCATGGACAATCCGAATGTGAACAGAATCGGGCAGCGCCAACTATCGGATGTAGTTGAGAGGATGGTACCTCCAGGGCTGCATTTCTATTACCCTGACGGGGATGGACCGGCATTCTGGCAAAGGGTTAGGGAAAGCAAGGCGTATGCTACTGATGTAGCCGAAATCAAGGCGGAAGGCGAGCACCTTCTGGGGCAAGCGGTCCCGGAGCTAACCTATGCCTTGTTCTCTTTGTTTGCGAAGCAGGGTTCGAGACTGGAATATGAGCGGGTTTATTTTGAGCGGAGACGGCGGCTGAACACTTTTGCGCTGTTAGGTCTGCTGGAGCCGGAACGCGAGGATTATGTGGAGGAGCTGCTGAATGCGGTTTGGGCGATCTGCAGTGAACTGACCTGGTGTCTGCCTGCGCATGTTGGCGAGCGGCGTCCGGTTGCGGATACGATAGATCTTTTCTCGGCGGAGACCGGGTTTACACTCGCTGAGCTTACGCTGCTGCTCGGGGATCGGCTGCCGAAGATGCTGAAGGCGCACATCCTGGAGCTGGTGCACCGCAGGCTGCTTCTGCCATTCCTTGAGAAGGGCCCGTATGAATGGGAGGAAGCTGAGCATAACTGGGCGGCAGTATGCGCGGGATCCATTGGCGCTGCTTCCCTGTTGCTGCTGCAAGAAGAGCGGGAGCAGGACCTGCTGATCCGGATTCTGGAGAAAACCGAGCGCAGTATGGCCTGTTACCTGAAGGGCTTCGGGGAAGACGGGGGATGCCTGGAGGGGCTTGGCTATTGGAACTAC
This sequence comes from Paenibacillus sp. FSL M8-0334, assembly GCF_038000405.1. NCBI lineage: Bacteria > Bacillati > Bacillota > Bacilli > Caryophanales > Paenibacillaceae > Paenibacillus > Paenibacillus sp. FSL M8-0334. Next base: position 2,031,854 of record NZ_JBBOCH010000001.1, on the reverse strand, counting down.
GGGTTCGGTTATTTTGTGTATTACGCGGATCTGTTGTTCAAGCGTACCCAAGGGGAGCTGGACTGGTTCAGCCTCGAGAAAGTTGAGGCGATTGCGGGGTTCCAGCAGAAGTGTTTCCTGGGCGGAAACGCCGTCGTCAATTTCTCGGATTCATTCCCACATGAGCAGGTGCAGCTTGGGCTGTCCCGTTATCTTGCCGGCCGTTATGACAGCGTGCAGTCGCCACCGTCCGCGCTTCGCGCAGATTACCGGAAGGATCATTGCAGCAGGTGGGCACCGGCCCTTCGCAATTTGATGTGGCGGGAGCAGGCTGGCGACGTACCGGATTGGCCCCCCCGAGACTACATGCTGGAGGATGCCGGCTGGCTGATCTCCCGCACGGTATCGAGCGCCGGAATCTTCGGCTTCGCTGCCAAGGGCGGTCATAATGACGAGCCGCATAACCATCTGGATCTCGGGCAGTTTATGCTCGCAGGAGACGGGGAGTTTTATCTATCGGATCTGGGCTGTGGAGAATATACGAAGGGTTACTTCAGTGCTGGCCGTTATGTCTACGATTGCAATGGTGCTCAGGGGCATTCGGTTCCGATCGTGAACGGCTGTCTGCAAGCTGCGGGAAGGCAGCGGAAGGCATCTGTCGTGGAGCAGGCGATCACCGGTCAGGAGGCTCGGCTTACGATTGAGCTGGCCGCCGCCTATGAATGTCCTTCGCTTCAGAGCTTGCGGCGCACCTGGCGGTGGCATAAGCATGAGCTTCCGTGCCTGGAATTAAAGGATGTCTTTGTGCTGACTGACAGACCGGACGCGCTGCTGGAGCGATTCGTGACGCTGATTCGACCGGAGCAAGCGGAGGATGACGAAGGGCAGCTGCTGCTGGACCGCGGGACGCTTGCATTGAAGCTCGCCTATGACCGGGAGCTGCTGCGGCTGGAGGTGACCGAACGAATCTGGCGCAATCATGATGGGGAGGACGAGGTATGGTATACGCTGGATTTTCATGTGCTTCGGCCAGAGCGGCATGTGGAATTGGACTTTATATTTCAGTTTGTAAGACGTTAAACAAGCAGCAGGCTGACGCTTAGTGACACATGGGATACGGCAAATGAGAAGGGAGAGGGATGGAAATGGTGAATGCGTGGGTGGACGAAGCGTGGCAGAGGTCGCTCGACAAGACGCTGCGCAATACGACTAGGATCGGTTCGGGGTTTCCGCATGCCAGTCAGGACGGTGTATACCAGCTGGCGGAGCCGGCTTGGTGGACCGCCGGTTTCTGGCCGGGGCAGCTGTGGCTGTTATATGCCCAGAGCGGGAAGGAAGAGCTGAGAGCACTGGCCGAAGCGTGTGAGGCGAAGCTGGACGAAGTGCTGGACGGATATGTGCGGCTGGACCATGATATCGGGTTTATGTGGACGTTAACGAGCGTGGCTAATTACAAGTTGACCGGCAGTGAGGCTTCACGGATCAGGGGCTTAAAAGCAGCGAACTATTTAGCCGCCCGCTTCAATGTCAAAGGACAATACATCCGGGCCTGGAATCCATGGTCGGAAGGCGAGCGCAACGAGGGATGGGCGATTATCGACTGCTGTATGAACATGCCGCTGCTGTTCTGGGCATCGCGCATCAGCGGTGATCCGCGGTATGCGCATATTGCCGAGGCACATCTGGATACGGTGCTGAAGCATTTTATCCGTGCGGATGGTTCCGTATATCATATCGTGATTTTTGATCCCCATACGGGAGAAAGACGGAAGGCGGTAGGAGGGCAAGGCTATGCGCCAGAGTCAGCCTGGTCGCGGGGAGCGGCATGGGCGATCTATGGTTTGACGCTGGCTTATCACCATACCGGCAAGGACGAATATTACCAAGCAGCCACACGGGTGGCGAACTTCTTCCTCAGCAGGCTGCCGGAGGACCAGGTGCCGGCTTGGGATTTTCGTGCTCCGGAGGAGCTGCGCAGCTTGCGGGACACCTCGGCTGGGTCATGTGCCGCAAGCGGTCTGCTTCTTCTCGCGGATAAAAGTGAAGGCGGAGATGCCGAAGCTTACCGAGCAGGTGCTGTGCGAATCCTGAAGTCGCTATACGAAAATTACGGCGCCTGGGATCGTCCGGATGAGGAGGGGCTGATCCTGTCCGGCACCAGCAATTACCCGCAGGGCACCAATATAGACGTTCCGCTGATTTACGGCGATTTCTACTTTGTAGAGGGTCTGGCGCGATTGAAAGGGTATGGTCCGTTCTACTGGGAGTAACAAGCTTTACCAGGGATACCTGGATGGATGACCAATCTTCTGGCCTGGACGGGATAATCTGGCAGTATTCACACAACCGTCAGGCTCACTAAGGAGGAGGACATCAACTAAGTGATACAATAGCGTTAACGAGAAGAGCTTCACGGAATGGAGGTGCCTTTTTGCAGCGGATGGAGGATCGATTGCAAGCCTGCCTGTCAGAGCATGCATCGCTGATATCAGACCTGAAGCGGGTCAGAGCGCTGGAGCTGCCGGACTGGTGCATCGCCGCAGGATATATCCGCAACTACGTGTGGGACCGATTACACGGTTACGACGTCCGGGATAACCACAGCGATATTGATGTCGTCTATTATGATCGCCAGAATCTGTCCGAAGACAGAGATCGCTTGCTTGAACGGCATTTGCGCGAAGTGACCGGAAACGGGAAGTGGTCGGTTAAAAATCAAGCCAGAATGCATGTGAACAATGGGGACTCGCCGTATGCCGATACTGCGAATGCGATGGCGCATTGGCCGGAAACGGCCACAGCGGTGGGGGTTCGCCTGGACGAGCGTGACCATCTGGTTCTGGTTGCGCCGTATGGGGTGGATGATCTTTTTGAACTGAAAGTTAGACAAAGCCCGCTGTTCAAGAAGAGGGATGTATTCTTGAATCGCGTACAGAAGAAGGGATGGCTGGAGCTATGGCCTCAGCTGACCTTGATTGCGGATTAGCGGTATTCTTCTATCAGCATATGGGGAGCGCCATTGCAGAGGAGGTAGATGAGGAGCTTTTTCAAAAGGAGCCTTATGATATCCATATGATCAAAGAGCTATAGCAAACGGGTGTCTATATCATAACCAACGGATCGAGGAGGAGCCGGGTTGATCGAAATTGTCGAGGTAACGGCGGATAATATCCAGGACAAGGGTTTTTTCTGCATGCGAAGCAAACCGAAAACGGAGGGCTATCAACGAAAGCAGGAGTGGCTGCTTCGCCGATTTGAGGAAGGGCTGAAGCTGAAGATCATCGAGGAAGATGGTTATCCTCGGGGGTTTATGGAGTACACCCCCATTGAGTTTGCCTGGCGTGGGGTTACCGGGGAGAATTATTTGTTTATCCACTGTCTGTGGATTGTAGGCCGGGGCAAAGGCAAAGGATACGGCAAGCAGCTGCTGAATGATTGCATGGAAGACGCCAGGCGCAGCCGTAAATCAGGAGTTTCCATCATGACAAGCAGTCAGACCTGGTTGGCTGACAAAAGCTTTTTTACTAAACAAGGGTTCGAGCTGGTCGATCAGACTCCGTCTGGCTTCGAGCTGCTTGCAAGGCGATTTGACGATTCTCCTGTGCCCCGGTTGGTTCATGGATGGGAGGAGAGGGCTGCCAGTTATCGTGAAGGCTTGACCATTCTGAAATCGGACCAATGCCCTTACATTCAGGATGCGGTGACAACCATCGTGGAGGTTGCCCAAGAACGAAATATACCGATCCAGGTGATGGATATGGAAAGCTCGGGGGACGCGCAGCACGCTGTATCGGCCTACGGGTCGTTCAATGTGATTTATAACGGCAAGCTGCTAACCTACCATCCTGTAACGAAAAGGGAGCTGTATAAGCTCCTGGACCAAGCGTAGGGCTGGAGATATTCCCGAAACTAAGGTGAATCTATGGAATGTGTGAAAAGGGTCGTATTGTTACTCACCATGTTGTTTGCCATTATGGGATGCCAAAGCGGTAAAGGCATTTCCGTCGAACAGGTGGAGGAACTGCTGGAGGAGCGTGCCTATCAACCATTAAAGCTGAATCAAAGCCAGAACTTTGAACACCAAGAGCGGCCCTGGCTCTGCTTATGTTCCGAGCTTAATGGCCAGCAGTATATCGTGGTCATCTCTCCCTCTGCTGAATGGACCGAGATTCCGCTGGGAATGGAAGGGCGTTTAACCTATGAGCAAATTGCAGAAGTTCTTGTACGAGAAGGCTTGGTGTCGGATATAGAGCGTATGGACCTGAATAATCTCAACCCGGGGTTAACGGATGACACCCCTATTCACTGGTATTATCATGATGTGTCTGGCGATAGATTGCACAGATTTGATCTGGAGGGTGAGCGGATCTCTCAAACCTCATTTTCTGGAAGGTAGCTACCTTTCGTTTAAGGCGATGCACTGCTCGAAAGAAATCAAAAGAAGTCAAAAGAAGTCAATCAAATTGCCTCCCTCGTTTCCTGCTGCTATACTTTTGCGTATGAGATAGGATTGGGGGTAGGTTTTGTGGCAGTGTTAACTTGCTCATTTGCTAGGAAGTCCTCATGCAAAGCCTGATTTGGGGCGATACTTTGCGTGAGGTGCGGTTAGGATGAAATTCGATCGCCCAAACTTCATATTATCGTTTCTAATGATTGGCTTTGCGCCTTATTGAATTTTTTAAAATCATAATAAGGGGCGTAAAAAGCGATGAGCACACCATTTATTAGAAACCATCAGTACAACGTCATTAAGAAACAATCCGAGTTCCTCCTGAAGACATTGCGATCTGTTGCGGATCGGGGAGTGTTGGAGACGGTAAGATACAGTGCCGTGACGAACATTGTGGAGGCTTTTCCTGTTGTCACCGAGGAGCAGAGACGGATGCTGGAATCCATATTGGCCTGCGAGACGGCCTATGATTTCCAGAGCTATCTGAGCGGGTTTGAACGGTATTTGGAGCCTTTCCCGGCGATTACGGAGAGACAGATCCAGAAGCTGTTCCCCAAGAGCAAGAAGCTGAAAATTCCGGATCTCCCATCGGTAGATTTCCGTTATATCACGTATCTGAGCTGGGTGGATATTGCCACGAGCAGGTTGTTTATTGTCTATCCGCTAGAAGGCCAGTTTGTGGGCATTGAGGGGAGAATTACGCCGACCAACAAGAAAGGCTACTGCATGTTCTGCAATCGGCATCAGGAGCTGGCGTTCTTCTCGGTCAGAACCAAGCCGTCCCACTCTTCGCCGGATAATATCTCCGCGATCGGTCAGTACGTATGCATGGATAACCAGGCTTGCAATCAGAGCATTACCGATACCGAACAGCTTGAGAAGTTTATTCTTCATGCGAGGAAATAACATCATAGATAAGAACGAGACTGCCATTTTTATGGCAGTCTTTTTATAACGTTTTTGATACCTTTACAGATCCATTAAATGGTATCATATGGAAACGAAAAGAAACGAAGGTCACGGTCAGGAGCCATAGCGAGAACGTCACTGCAGGAGGAGCTTATTATGAAGATAAGGGATGCCATCAATGAGATATTGGATGAACTGCCGGATGAGGAGCTGCAGAAGCTGTATTGGTCTATTCGGATTTTTCATGAACATTATGCCTTCAACAGAACCATACAGGATAAAGGTGTGGTCATCTCTCCGCTGTACGAGGATAGAGAACATATCAAAGCATGTTGGGACAAAGCATTTGCTCATCATGTTCCGGACGAGATCAAGGAAGCCATCCACTATGACCAATACAAGTGGCATCTGTTCAGCTATGAACAGGCCGACTGTCTTCAGGCCGAGGAGGCCAGAGCAGCCTTCGATTCGATGATGAAAGGTGACTTGTATGTGATGTATCAGCATGGGCCTGATGTATTCCTATATGAGCATGCGAAGGATCTGATATCCACGGATTTTGATGCACAGCAGGATATCTATGTTTTTGACAGGGAATTTAGCTGGACCTATATACACACGCATGAAGCTATGTGCGGGCCCTATTTTGCAACCTCGAAATAAAATGGTGTAGAGCGGAGGGGTTATGATGAAAGGAAGCAGCGATACCTACTCTTTGTTCTGGTTATCGTAGTAGTGACCGGATGCTCGGGACTGGGTGGTGAGGCTGCCGGGGATCGCGAGCGGGTTGTTCTGGTGGAAGAGGAAGCATTAGCGGCAGAGTTCGGTGAATTCGCGCAGCTCCCATGGTCTAAGGACATAATTCCACACATCGACTGGGCGCTGACAGGAACGTTTACATCGAATGGTTATGAGATGAGAGGGCGTGAGGGACAGGTCGGATTTCTTGATATAGGCTAGCGGGATGTTCAACAAGGCATTCACGCTGCTCATGCTTCTGATCAAGGCAAACTTTCTTCGCTATGTAAAACGATGGGAGCGAACATATAAAGCGGGGTGCTTTCATGTATTTTCTTCAAATGTCGGGTTTCCCCGGTTCCGGGAAATCGACGCTGAGCAGACGAATCGCCGCCATGACGGGGGCGCTCATTATTGATCATGATGTTTCCAAAACCGCACTATTAAAGGCGTCAGAGGGCGAAGGAATCGAATTGAGGACACTCGGCAGGCTCTCATACACGGTGGATTGGGCATTGGTTGAGTTTTATTTATCACAAGGGTATGATGTGATTTTTGATAGTCCATGTTTATATTCCGAGATGATTGAGAATGGCATGAATCTAGCGGAAAAGTATGGAGCTACATATAAATATGTGGAGTGTCTATTTCATGATTTCAACGAAATCAACCGCCGATTGCGGACCCGCCAGCGGATGATCAGCCAAATCTCGGAGACGGCGGAAGCCGATTTTATAGCTGCCATTCAGGACAGCAAGCGGCCTCCATCCCATATCAAAAGCTTGGTAGTGAATTCTTCCCAGCCACTCGACAGTTATATCCAAGATGTGTTGGATTATATCCGGGAATAGCATGCGTTCACTCACGAGCTGGTTGATAGATTAAGGTGTTATAAGAATTATAATAGGAATGAGGATAACCATGACAGAATATCGATTCCACCCAATGACTGAGGAATATGCAGCCGAATTCTCGACTTGGAAATACCCGGAGCCTTACTCGTTATACAGTATGGAGCACAGTGATGAAGATATCGCTGAACTGATGAATGGAGATTATTTCTACGCTTTGGATATGCAGAATGCTCTGGCAGGATTTATATGCAAGGGCAATTCAGCCCGGGTTCCCGGCGGGGTACAGGCCGGCCTCTATGATGATGCTGATGTTATGGATATGGGGCTGGGGTTAAGACCCGATGTCACAGGGAGGGGGAAGGGACGGGACTTTCTGCTGGAGGGAATCGCCTTCCTGAAGGAACGGTTTGAGCCTAAGCGGCTCCAGCTGGTCGTCGCTCTGTTTAACAAGAGAGCGATAGCCGTTTATGAACGGTCGGGATTTGTGAAAGGCAAAAAGTTCAGCAGCAAAGTCGGCGAGCGCGATATGGAGTTTGTAGCGATGCATTTTACAGGGGGGATAACGGATGACAACACATGAAGAGATCTATGCAAACCAAGCGGTTGCTTATGATTTGATGATTAGCCGGCAGCCTGATTTGACCGAAGTGATAAGTGAGATCAAAGGTTTTCACGATCTGGATGTACTTGATCTGGGGGCAGGGTCTGGGAGGTTGGCGATGATTCTTGCCCAGAAGGCCCGTTCATTGGTGTGTACGGACCGTTCTTCTTCGATGCTGGACTTATTAGAGCGTAAGTTCATTCAGCAGGGAACGGCTCGTCACTGGCAGACTGTTGTGGCTGATCACCGTCAGCTTCCTATTCCGGACGAATCCGTAGATTTAGCGGTTTCCGGTTGGAGCATCAGTTATTTAACAAACTCGGGCAACCCGGAATGGAGAAGCAATCTTGAACGTATAATGTCAGAATTATACCGTGTCGTCAGGGTGCATGGAACGATCGTCATTTTCGAGACGCTGGGTACGGGGACGATAACTCCAGATCCCCCAGAAATTTTGAAGCTATACTACAGTTCTCTTGAAAAGGACTACGGATTTCAACATACATGGATACGCACGGATTATACATTCCGGGACGTGGAGGAGGCGAAGGAGAACATGGCCTTTTTCTTCGGTGAAAGTATCGCACATCAGATTACGGTCAATCAATGGTCAACCGTGCCAGAGTGTGCGGGGGTGTGGTGGAAGCACTTGTGAGCGGCACTACAATAAATTCTCCATGATCATAACATCGATCAGCATGCATTAATAGAACACATCACCATTTCTCAGTCGAACTCACTCATGTAAGAAATGACCTCATCTCCATATGTGTTCATTAATGATCAATGGTTGTTGCTACGAATTTTCCTTCTGCGGGTCAGCGATAAAATGTCTACTCTTCGATCCGAGGTATCGGTGTTTTTTGTACTAGCTTCAGTTTGATTAAGGGCTGGATTTGACGGCTGAGCGTCGTAATATCGATGCCGAGCGTCGGCTATTAGCTTCATGGACGATCTATTGTTGACGATTCATCTCATACAAGATGTGACTCTGGACAGGAGACAGATCGATATCGCCTACGCAGCCGCCGAAGCTCCGGGTATGGGTGCTTACACATGGTACTTGGAGCTGTGCCTCGAATAAGTGTATGAAACTCGAATAAGTGTATGAAATAAAAAAGAACCCGCTAATGGCAGCGCTTTGGCTGATCATAGCGGGTTCTTGTATGGCGAGGCGGGAATATACGCCAGTCCTTGCTAGAAATCGTATGCAGCTTCCTTCGTCTCCCGGATTTGCGCATGGGTCTCGGTCAGCGTGACGGTATCCTCAACCAGCCGCTCAATGCGGAATTTCACATCATCGTTGACGATCTGTTTGCGCATAAAATCCTTTTCCTCGATAAATACATAAGTCTGAACGATATGGGCCTTCATATAAGCCAGAATCGGCTTCAGCTGCTGCTCCGGCATTAGAAAATGCTTGGGGGACCCAGCGGTCACAATCATGCTGACCACTTTATCCAGCAATGCGTTCTGCGGAAGCAGATCAAAAATGTTTTTCAATGTAGCAGGAATGGATGCCTGAAACACGGGGGTCCCGATCATCAGTGCGTCGGCGCTCATGATCGCGCTTGTCACATAGCCGGTGTCCCCTGGATATTCCAGATAGTTTCGACCGTCACTGAATTGCACATCATATTCGGCAAGGTCGATCATCGTGGCGGTTACGTCAGGATATTTGTCGGCCAGGACCTGCATGGCTTCATTCATGGCTGTTCGCGTCTTGGAACCGACGATGGAACCGGATAACAATACAATGTTCATCTGCCGGGCCTCCTATTCATGGTTTAGCTGTATATTTTCGAATGGCAGGTAAAATTTCGGTGCCGATTAACTCGATATTTCGCTGCAGCTTATCAAACGGCATGCCGCCAAAATCAATCTGGGCGATATAGCGCTGGTGACCGAACATTTCATGCTGGTACAATATTTTCTCGATGATTTGCTGCGGACTGCCGATATTCATAATGCTGCGTGTGTCGATGCCCTGGGCAAACAGCTGCTTGGAGAAGCCTTGTCCGTTCGTTTTCTTCATGCCCTCGTTGATATAGGGGTACAGCTCCTGCAGCGCTTGCTGCGATGTATCTGCCGCATAGAAGAAGCCTGCGGTGGCAACCGGCAGCTGAGCGGGGTCATGCCCTGCCTGACGGGCCGCTTGGCGGTAAGCGTCAATCGTCTGCTTGAAGACGGATACGGGGCCGCCCAGATGCGCCATAAACATCGGAACGCCGGCCATCCCGGCTTTGATGGCACTGGCAGGACTGCCGCCGACGGCCCGCCATATCGGCATCGAGCCGCCTTGCGGTCGTGGTAGCACCTTCGCATTGCGCAGTGAGGCACGATACTCTCCGCTCCAATTCACAATCTCCTGCTCGTTGATTTGCAGCAATAGCTCGAATTTTTCCTCAAACAATTCTTCATAGTCCCGAACATCGTAACCGAGAAGCTCGAACAGGCCGATTCTCGAAGCACGCCCTGCGACGATTTCCGCGCGTCCCCCCGAGATCAGATCGATGGTGGCAAAGTCTTCATAGACGCGAACCGGATCTGACGTACTGATAATGGTGGAGGAGCTGGCAATTTTGATCTTCCGGGTGGCCTGCGCGATCGCCGCCAGCACTACCGAGTGAGCCTGGGTCGCAAAATAATCCTGATGGCTTTCACCCACACTAAAGAAATCGAGCCCTGCCTGTTCTGCAAGCTTCGCGTATTCAATAATCTGATGGATTCGTGCCTGGGTCGATATCCGTTCTCCCGTATTCGGATCGGGCAGATGGTCGCCCAGTGTATATATGCCAAACTCCAGTCCCTTGTGAGGGTCCAGACGGTATTGTTCCATGATGTCATCACCTCTTGATTTATGGTGTTCATTCTTGACGGGACTATGCCCTTCATGCTGCTATTATATAAGTCATTATTGTTGATAGTAAGTACACACTTAAAAGTGGTATAGTATCTAAAAAGATACCAAGGAGGTTTCCTATGGAAAAGCAACCTGATCTGTGTCGTGTTGAGGACGCCTTGGACATATTGGTGGGGAAGTGGAAGCCGATTATTCTATTGCATCTGCTTCAGCAAGGAACGAAGCGCTTCAGCGAGCTGAAGCGGAGTATGCCGGGGATCACGCAGAAAATGCTTACCCAAAAGCTGCGGGAATTAGAGGAGGAGGATATCGTGGAGCGTATCGTGTATCCGGAAGTCCCGCCGAAGGTCGAGTATTCGATCACGGCGTATGGAAGAAGCCTGGAGCCGATTCTCGAAGCAATGCATGAATGGGGAACGAACCATATTGTGCACAAGATTCGGAAGCAGGAAGGGATGAATAAAGCGGGATCCCAAGAAGAGCGCAAGTAGATATCGTCTGCAAGGAAAAGGGCGACCTATCCGTACATAATGAGGTGATGAGGTTGAATATGCGACTGCCTTCTCCAGAACTAATCATGCAGATTGAACAGTCAGAGAAAGATTATATGAGCGACAGAATGTTAGCGATTCAAGAGCGAGAAGGGAATCCGGAAGGGATTGAAATGGTCCGTTTCGGGCAAGCGCTGTGTTTATATAGCCGGACGATGCCCTGGCCTTCTTTTAACACGGTGAAAGGAATGACATCTGAGGATCGGATTTATCTGGATGAGATCATAGCCTTCTACAGAAGCCGGGGGCGGAAGATGCAATTTGAAATGGTCCCGACCAGAGTGGATGGCCATCTGTTGGCCGAGTTAACCCGCCGCGGATTGTACCCATCGGGCTTCCATGCCTCCACCTATGGTGTCCCCTCTAAGGAACTGCTGAGCAGGCCGGATCATATTGAGATTAGGAAGGTCGAAGAGGGGGACTTTAGGACCTATGCGGCCATCCATTGTCGCGGGACAGGACTGCCGGAAGAGGGGATTCCGCATGTGGCTCGCAATAATCACGTATTGTGGCGGCGGCCGGGCTGGGAATTTTACATCGCCTATGCTTCCGGGCAGCCTGCGGCAGCGGCCGTCATGTATATCCGGGATGGCATCTGCTCATTGACCTTTGCGGCGACTTTGCCGGAGTACAGAGGACAAGGCCTGCATCAGCTTCTGCTGAATACCCGAATTGCGCGGGCGTATCAGCAAAATTGTGAGCTGGTGGTTGGCCAGTGTGCTTTCCTATCTCAAAGCCAACGCAATATGGAGCGGGCCGGGATGAAGCTGGGTTATGTCAGGACGACATGGACAGAAGCGGAGTCCAATTGAAATCTTTATTTAAAAGGTCACGTTGTAGTAATATCTTCGCTAAATTCGTTAGTAACTTAACTGATGAGGAAATCAGCAGTGTTAGTAAGTTCGCGGATAGCGATATGTTTTCCTACTGGGTTATAAACGATATTGAGTTCCTGGCGGCTATTGAGAGGGTGCTTGATTACAAGGGCGTTACATTCAAACCTTTGGGAAGTGTAACTCGGGCTGTTTCTGTTCTTTACTAGAGCGTTTTCTTTTTTATCTTTTGCAGCGAGTACCGTTGACATTAATGAAATGACAAGAACAATGAATAAAAGGCGGACAAAAGCTTTTTTCATTCCCACTCCCTAAATATGGTATGATATTACAGGAATATCCTACTATTTGGATACTATATGTAAATAGCTTCCTCTGGCTATTTGAAGAAACGGAGTGTCGGAATGTATGAAAAAGTTTAGGATGTTGGATTATATTATATTTTTTACCTTTTCTCTTATTTTAACACTTCTAAATATTGCGGGGACAAATTCAATTATGGGGGCTGTTGTGGCTTCGGTCATTATCTCTATTTTTGTTAGTTTTATTTTTGGCACGATTACGAATGTAATGTTTAAAAATAAGTCGGTTAAATAGACACGTCAAAGGCTTAATATGCTTGGACCTGTGGCTGCTATTGAAAAAAATTTCTAAACTATATTGCGGGTAAAAACTTGTTGTGAACAGCGAAATGACTGGGGTCTGTACCCAGCGTTGTACCCCACAGGGGCAAGCCCGGAGAGGCTGCTGAAGCGGCTGAAGAGCAGAGGCGACCATGCATAGTCATGGCCTGCCCAGCAAATTGACCGCTGTGTATCCAGCTTGTCTGAGGATATGTTTCGCATGCATCTTCATACGGATGATTTAACACCGGAACAGGTGATTGATCGGATTGCAGGGGCGTGCGGGATTGAGATCCAGCCCGATCCTCGTGGGCGATTTCGAAGGAAGCTCGATCGGTTTATCACGAAAATAAGACATATTCGATTCTAGCATTGTGAAGTGAGTCAAGGCTAATTGAAATCGTTGCTTACTGAACCCGTCTTTGGATTGTCCAAGGTCGGGTTTTTGCTGTGATATGTAGGGCAGCTCCAGGTGTGGACCGTTTAGCGATACTACCCCGCTTTAAATTCCAAAAATAGGTTGTAAGCGCATTATTATCTATCTTATAATGAGATTACATAAAATGATAGAAATAGAAGATGATACAGTCATCCAAGTGTCGATTAGCTTCAGGGTGCAGTGTGTGTAGGGAATTTGCAAGGCAATATTTCATTAAAGGAGCGATTGAAATGTTGAAACGAGGTAAACCGTTGTGCCTATTTCTGATGTTTACACTCCTCTTTGCTTTCGTGCCTGCTGGAAACGCCAATGCTGCACCTAACTGGAGTTTGGTCTGGAGTGACGAATTCAACGGAAATTCGCTGAACCCGGCCAACTGGACCGCCGAGATCGGAACTGGCAGTGGGGGCTGGGGCAACAACGAGCTGCAGTATTATACGAGTCGCCCTCAGAACCTGCAGGTGAGCGGCGGCAATCTGATCATTACAGCACAAAGGGAGTCATACGGAGGGATGAATTACACCTCTGCACGAATTAAAACCCAAGGACTGCAGAGCTTTACGTATGGCAAGATCGAAGCGAGAATTAAGCTGCCGTCCGGTCAGGGACTGTGGCCGGCATTCTGGATGCTTGGGGAGGATTTCAGCTCGGTAGGCTGGCCGTACTGTGGTGAGATCGATATTATGGAGCGGGTGAACAATAATCCGCATGTGAACGGAACGGTCCATTGGGATGCGAACGGTCATGCAGAGTACGGACGGACATCGGGGAATCTGGATTTCTCGCAATATCATACCTACAGTGTGGAATGGGACCCGAATTATATTCGCTGGTTCGTCGATGGGGTCCAATATAACGAGTTCTACATTGCGAATGGAACTGGGAACACGGAAGAGTTTCAAAGACCATTTTTTATTATTCTGAACTTGGCGGTAGGTGGCAATTGGCCAGGGAGCCCGAATGCATCGACACCATTCCCGGCTCAGTTGCTGGTAGACTACGTACGCGTTTACCAGGATAGTAACCTGTCCAGTATTGTGAATGGTGGCGTGTATACTTTGGCGTCCAAAGCCAGCGGCAAAGTGCTGGACGTGGCTGAAGTGTCGACAGCAGATGGGGCGAAGATGCAGCAGTGGACGAATTTCAACAGCAACAACCAGCGTTTCAGATTAGAGAGTACGGGAGACGGCTACTACAAGCTGGTAGCGATGCACAGCGGGAAGGTGGTTGATGTGCCCAGCTCCAGCAGGAATAGTGGCGTGCAGCTCCAGCAGTGGACCGATAATGGCACCGATGCCCAGCGATGGCGAATCGTCTCTGTAGGCGGGGGATATTACAAACTGGTGTCCAAGGCGAGCGGACTGGTGATGGATGTGTCCGGGGCTTCCAGGGCTGATGGGGCAGCTGTACAGCAGTGGGAGGACAACGGATCCGATGCCCAGCTGTGGAAGTTTACGAGATTGAATTGAAACTTGCTGCTTGGGAAGATGAACGTCACTGCACCGTGGATAGAGAAACCCGGAAGTTTGAAGGGTTTCTCTTTTTTGCATGGACAGATGCAGAGTAGTATTTTACAAATAAATATACTATAGACATAATATTACATCTAAATTATACTTATAGTAAGCGCTTACAATCATAGATATATCTTTTACTTACCTTTACTAGCAACTAGTGTATCCCCCTACCATTTCCCGAAAGAGGTGATGCTTCCTATAGCTGCACGTGTCGCTGGGTTGTATTCCATTACAGAGGAGATGTGATGATGAAACGAACGCTCTCAAGGTATGTGTCGGCGATTCTGGCCTTCACTGTGGTGCTGTCCGCGGTTGGACTTCTGCTGCCGCCGGTGTCGCCCGTGTCCGCGGATGGTGACGGGACCACGGCCAGCATCGAGCAAATTTTGAGGAATCAGAGGCCGGACGGCGGTTGGCGGAAGGATTATTCTGTAACGAGCGGAGAGTGGGCAAAGTCCACAATAGACAATAAAGCAACCTATACGGAAATCAGAAGATTGGCAGCAGAATACACCAAAACGAGGGATAGCCGATATTCGGACGCAGCGGTAAGAGGGATCCACTTCCTCTTGAATATGCAGTATGCGAATGGCGGCTGGCCGCAAATTTATCAGGGCACAGGCTATCACCGCCATATTACGTACAATGATAATGCGATGATTAACGTGATGATGCTGCTGGATGATGTAGCCAATCGGAGGGGCGATTTCGCCTTTGTGAACACTTCTTTGGCGGATCAGAGTAGAGCAGCGGTTACTCGAGGAGTAGATTGTATATTACGAACCCAGGTCGTTGCAGGCGGCCGGTTGACTGCATGGGGACAGCAGCATGACTCTGTAAGTCTGGCGCCAGCGGGAGCGCGCTCCTATGAAGTGCCTTCCCTTACAGCAAGTGAAAGCACAGGCATTGTACGTTTTCTGAAAACAAGACCTCAAACCTCACAGATCAGAGCCTCCATTCAAGCCGCCGAAGCCTGGTTCCAGACGGTGAAGATCACGGGGATTCGTGTAGTGAAAACCAATGATGATGTCATCGTGGTTGAAGATCCGAGTGTAACCACGCCGATCTGGGCGAGGTTCTATGAAATTGGAACCAACCGACCTATCTTCGTCGGTCGTGACGGCATCGTAAAGTACAGGCTCAGTGAGATTGAGCAGGAACGGAGAACCGGCTACAGCTGGTACGGCAATTGGCCAGCGAGTCTTTTCTAGAATCTGAGGATACAGTGTAAGGGCATCGCTTGTTGCGGTGCTCTTTTGCTGCTGGGATGCGACTGCCTCTCCATGACAAGCATGTCGTAACAAACTGCCCAAACTGGAACAGCGAGAGCTCTTTTTCGAATGATTGCCGGATGTGTCCTGAATTCAGGTGAATTTCGTTCCTGCCGTTTTTGGCAATCCTCCATCTGCCGCATATGATGATTATAAAGGTCAGATAACGTCAAATAAAGGGGAGAGGGAATATGTTGGGGTGGACACCGTTTCGTAAACGTGGAGAAGAATCCATCGATCGGATGATCCCATCGTTTCAGGATGTTCTCGCTCAGGACTGGCTGTCCTCATTTCACGGTGCGGCGCTGTCCTTCAAGACAGACATCCAGGAGACGGAGAAGGCATACCGGATTGCTGTGGAGCTGCCTGGCTTTCCGAAGGAGGACATCGATATACGATATGAAGCGCCTTATTTGGTCATTCAAGCGGTCCGAAGTGAAGAAGCCACTATGGAGGACTCGAAGCATCATATCATCCGGAAAGAGCATCGCTTCGGAAAATATATGCGCAGATTGTATATGCCGGGCATTGATGAACACGGAATTGCTGCCTCCCTGAAGCGCGGGGTGTTGCAGCTTGAGGTGCCGAAGCTTGCACAATCCCGCGCCAAGCGTATTCAGATCCGCGACGACCATGGATCACGATGAACAGGGGGGCAAGCATTCGAGGCAGACAGAGCTGAAGAAGCGGGACTTGTCTATGGGGGAGCCGCTTCGAGCCCGGTCAGGCAGGCCGGTCTGTCTGATCCTGGATCATCTGTCCAGCATCATCGAAGCTTCGCCAACGGTGTGAAGCACCAGTTCAGTCAGTTGCTGGACCGTTAAGGCTTCTGCCGGGCGAACAAGCTGATGCATGTCGAGGTGAGCGGCCATTCGGGCTGTGGCATCAAAATGCCATTTCGTCAAACCGCTGCCCTCAAGAAACATATTGCGATAAGTATGGCGGTGCAGGAGAGGAAGACGCTCCAGCTTGTTCACCGGCCGAATGCTGACCTCGCCAGCATGAGCCTTCACAAGTTCAAATACACCTGCCAGCGGCAGGGCTTCATTGGTGAAGCGGGACGCCACCGGAACGGCGTATTTGGTCTCACGATCGAATAAAGGACGGTACTCGTCCGAGCTGAGCCCGAAGACATCGAGGCTTTCCTGCCACAATTTCTGTTGCGGATAGGCTGGCATCGCATACGGTTTATCCTGATCCCCCAGCTTGACGGCAATGACGTCATCGCTTAACAGATGACAGCCGCGCTGAAGCAGCGCTGACGCCAGTGTGGATTTGCCATGACCCGAATGGCCGACAAAGGCATACGCCTGTTGTCCGATAACCACCGCGCTACCGTGAAGGGGAAGGATTCTCCGCTGGAGCAGTGCGGCTCCCATGCAGGTTCCGAGGACATAGAGGCGAAGTTTATCCTCGTGATCCTCGTAAATGGCTTCCTCCGGGGAGATCCGGATGGAGGTACCATCTTCCACCGCGAAGACGGCAAGCCCGGGCACCCGGAACACGATGCGATGCGGGGAGCAATGGTAAGACTTGCGGCCGTCTGAATGAGCGGACCACATATCGCTAAGGTCGGCATATAGAACGGCTATATCGGCAGGACGGTTATGGGGAGATGGCTGCAGCTCAGGCAAGGGCAGCTCGCTTTGTATCGTTAAGCCGAAGGCCTGGTAGACCGGCTGCTTCAAGGCTGGGAACATCGCACTCACTCCATTTGTTTTATAGTGGAGAATAAAAAAAGTCAGCCCGTATACCCCGAGTGGTATAAGGGCTTTCTTTTTTTGGAGGATAATGTTTGTGAATTAGCTGTAGTGAACCACTTCATCCGGATCCGGCTGAACGGCATCCGGAAGTGAGCTCCCGGGACCAGCCATCGTCATTTTCATGTCCAGTACTTCCAAAGTAGGTGTGCTCCATTCCTTTTTCATATGGTTTCACCTCCTTATTAGAATATATCTATAGACAAGGCACAGAGCCTGACTATCTGTATTCAAAAGTTTTTCTTCAGAAATCGGTGCAGGATGGTGCTGCGCATGAGCAATTTTATCGTCGGACTGTAGGCCTGGTTCGGTTCCAGCCCGTGACGAGCCTCGTCGAGCGCCGATTGGAACACCGGCATGTTGATGAATTGCTGCATACGGGAATCCTTGCTGATGTGATCAAGCTCATTCAGAAATTGTGGCCAGTCCTTGTTCATGCGCTGCACAGCATCGGCAGCCTGAATGCCTCTCGTTCGCTGGTTTAGGCGTATCGAGTCCGGAAGCAAGCCCTCAGTCGAGCGACGAATGAGTGCCCGGTCCATGCCGTTGCTGACGAATTGCTCGATCGGTGTGCCTAGACAGAAGCGGATGACTCGCAAGTCATTGGTCGGATCATGACTCCATACCGAGTAGCGAAGAGAGAGCTTGCAGTTGGTTGTCCCGGTCGTGCTCCAGACATTTACCCGGTTGAAATGCTGCTGCCGGGCTTCAAGGGGGTCTGGCGAGAGATCCGCCATGGAGCCGATGCCTGTAAATGCAGGGTCTTGAAGCTTCTCTTCAATTCCTGCTCTTCTGGCAAAATCGGGATTGATCAGTTGCGGAATCGCCGGGTGGGAAGCGGCGGGTTTCCATCGATCCAGCGCAGGAATGGCTTTGCGAACTAGAACGGAGATCAGCCGTCTGCGCCCGATATCTGCGTTCCTCCCATACTGACCCAGCTCCCGCGACAGCCGCAACCAGCGGAGCTTCTTGAACAGCCTGGCATAATAATCGAGCGCCGGGCCCCAGGATATGCTGTAATTACCTCGCGCTCCATTCAGCAGAATGCCGACCTTCTCTAGCTGAGCCTGCTCGTAAATTCCCCGCAGCCAGAATGTGTTGTCGAAAAACTTGTAGGGATGCTCTAGCGTATCCAGCCAGTCGTCGATTTCGGTAAAGGGATTTTTGTCGTGAAAACTCAAGTACTGGTCGTTAATATTTCCGACATATTGAACCGTCTGCCTGATCAGCGGGCTCTCATCGGCGAGTCTTCGCTTGGGCGTCCAATCGACAAAGCCATCTGCAGGAACGTAGCTGTAGGTATGCAATGTCCGATTCTCCTTCTGCAGCGCCCGGGCTGCCAGGCTGACAACAGAGCCAGAGTCCAGGCCGCCGCTAAGGTGAGCGCCGACATTCAGGCGGGTCCGGCGTAATCTGGAGGTGACAGCGGTGTGAAACACCTCCCGAAAGGCTTCAACGTACTCTTCTGTGCTGCCAAGCTTTAATGGCTGAATATCCGACAGGCTATTGTAACGTTGGATGGACAGTTTCCGGTCCTGCACCTTGAACGTATGGGAAGGCGGAAGCTGGTAGATTGATCCATAGATCGTCCTTGAAAGATCTGGCGGTTCGAACACGCCGCTAATGGCCAGAAACTCGGCCAGCCAACATTCATTAAGCTTTCTATGTATATAGGGAAGGGAGAGCAGCGGGCTTATCATCGTGCTGAAGGCCATCTGCTCGGCATCATGATAGTAATACAACGTTCGGGCCCCCGAGAAATCTCTGGCTCCAAACAGCAGCTGTTGCTGTTCGTCCCAGATAACAAACGCAAAATCCCCAACCAGCCGCTCCGGCGTTCGTTCTGCCCACGCTTCATACGCCAGCAGAATGATTTCGCTGTCGGTCAAGTGAGCTCTCTTCCCGGGCGGGACTTGCAGCAGCTCCATAAGCTCATCACGATTGTCAATAATGGCATCTGCGGTAATCGCAAGGCCGCGACGGGCGTCATAGAACGGGAGTTGTTCATGATGGGATTGGACCGTCACCCACTGCGCATGATTGCCCAGCATAATATGGTCCTTATGCCATACATCGGTTCGATCAGCGGGGTACTTCCCCAGCGCGCCCATGATGCGATGAATATCCTCGGAAGGAATCGGTTCCCTGCAGCCACGATAAATACCGGCAATTGCACTCATTGTCTGCTCCTCCGTTTAGGACTCCATTCCTGTCTCATCTACTTCGATACAAAATGTATCTACCCAATTATATAATGTGTATACGTAATGTAGCAACAGCTAATTTTGGTTTTAGGTATTCGTGACAGTGTTATGGGCATTATTGCTTAGGCTGGATGGACGCCTTTTCCTTTGCAGAGAACAGCAGTTCACAGCATAGATATGCAAGCAGAATGCCCAGTCCGTCATTTACCACATCATATATTCGTCCTCCGCGGAAGAAGAAGAGCTGGAGAAC
Organism: Paenibacillus sp. FSL M8-0334; assembly: GCF_038000405.1. Classification (NCBI taxonomy): domain Bacteria; kingdom Bacillati; phylum Bacillota; class Bacilli; order Caryophanales; family Paenibacillaceae; genus Paenibacillus; species Paenibacillus sp. FSL M8-0334. Next base: position 2,012,009 of record NZ_JBBOCH010000001.1, on the reverse strand, counting down.
CTCGGTGAAGGCCGCGTAGACGAGGCACCACAGGAAGGCCGATCGTATTTTGCCGAAGTTGGATGCCAGGAGAGCAAGGATGAAGAAACCGATGAAGTGTCCTATTTTGCGTATGATCCATCCCACCTCGGACCAATACAAATCCAGCCTGAGCAGCTCTGACCAATCCGGAGACGGATTAAAGCGGAAGTTGATGATGTGGTAACGGATGAGCAGGTTAAAGTTCAGGGAGCAGGTAAATATGAGCAGGACAGCAGCCCATATCACAGTTAACAACATTCGCATGGCACGGCTCCTTTATGAAAACGCTTCTATAATATAGATGTTCACCGATGAGAAGATTTTCGATACATTATGTATCCATTGGGATAGTATATTATATCAGCTTGGCGTTAGTTTCAATAGCGTAATCGTTCGAAATTTCATAAATGGGTGTGATCCGAGCAGCAGAGTAGGCAGATGAATGAACCCATTTCTTCACCATTGACTACTATGTAGGAAGGAGGGATGAGGAATGTCCGATAAGCTCACAGACAATTTGAGGATGAATATAGGGTCAAAGGCTGATCCGCTAGAGCCGGAGGAGCTTAATTCCAATTTCATGAAGATCGATGAATCGCTGAAGGATCAGGGCGTTAATGTCAAATGGTTCGGTGCGGTTGGGGATGGGATAACGGATGACACGGCGGCCTTTCAGGCGGCGATGCAAGCTTGCGACAAGAGATACCGCTTGTTTATCCCGGCCGGGGACTACCTGGTTCGGCAGACGATCGAGAATCATAGCCGGGGGATTTTCGGGGTGGCCTCCTATGTAGATGGTGCCCAGGCGGGCAGCAGAATCATCTGGGATCCGGAGGATAATGAAGCTGACTTGCTTCCGTGCATACGAATCCAGGATGCTGGCATCCATGCGGTCTTTGAGGACTTCACCGTGTCTGGAAAGACAAGCTATACGCCCAAGAACCTGGCAAATTGGGTCGACAAGGAGCGGTTCGAACAAGGGCTGTATGAGATGTTCTCCCCGGGTCCGGCGGGGATCGAAATCGCAGGCAGAGCTCAACCGATATTCCGAAACATCCGCACGCTAGGCGTGAAAGTCGGACAGCTGCTAAACAGCACCAACGGACATATCTATTCGTATGACTGCAACTGGGGAGGGCTTGTTGGCGTCTACTGCCGGATCAACTCCGGGGATTATCTGTATCAAGGCGGCATGATTACAGGAGCGTTTTGCGGAATCCTGCTCGGTACGATTCTGCATGCAGGTCATCGCGGCGGAATCGAAGTGAATTTGCATCGAGTGCATATGGGGTTTGCGCCTTATGGAATATATCAATGTATTGATGGCGGTCTGGACGACTATAACCGTGCTCCTTCGGTATTGGGACTGAGGGGCATATTCACAAACGCCCAGTTTGAGCAGTGCGGAGAAGCGGCGATTAAACTGCTGACCAAGTCGCTTACCTCCAATTTGAGGATGTTCGGCTTCGGGTTCTCATGGTCTGTTCTGGACTACCCTCCCGAACATTCGGGCTGGGCTTATCCGTTGCCGGATACATTGAAGCCCCGGGAGGAGAAGCAGCAGTATGCTGCATGGTTTGGCACGGTTCAGGCTCCGGTCACCATCAGTGAGCATCTGGGAAAACTGCGGAGATCGTCTGCTCCGGGTGCGAGAGGCACCGCGTTTATCGATACACTGACCGGGTATCAGGCCTCGGATCTTTCCGGACTCGAAATGGCAGATGTCGTTATTCGGCGAAAAGTTTCATCGATATACCGTAACGAGGACTTGCATACCCGCATGATGGAAAGGGAGCATCGTGCTCTAATGCCTGTCTCGGCGCCCAATCTGCTTCGAAATCCGGAGGTGCTGTCCAATTGGACAGCCACGAATGGCGCTTCGCTCAGTCTGGTGCGGGCGGATCAAGTGCCCGTGCCGATCAGCAACGAGATGAAACAGATTTTAGGTTCAGACCCGGTCATTCTGAAGGTAACGCCGGACGGCGACAGGTCGCCGACGGTAAGTATTAAATTTAACGCGGACAGACTGCCTTATCGGGGGGATGCGGGCCGGAACTTGGCGATGCAATATTTTATTCTGGAAACAGAATATGAGACCCCTCCTTACTATAAAACGATTGGACGTATCAGCGGGGAAAACCACGAGTATATCTTCAACGACGCTTCCAGTTGGCAAAATAAAGAGTGGAAGCATCAACGGGGGAGGGAGATCGCGAGCAAAACCGGCCTTCTCTACGACTTCAGCATCGGATTTATTCCCAAATCAGGCGACACTTATATTGCCGGGGTTATGGTCACCTGGGACCATATCGGCTCCTACTCGCCTTATCCGCATAGTTATATGACGAGTTCACTCGAAATTGGCGGTCAAGGCAGCGGAGTGATTCTAACCGATTCGGTCACTCAGGAGCGATACTTGTTATCCATGGCGAACGGCAATATTCAGATTACGAAAATGAATTGAAGCTATCCCCCAGTACCATAGTGATAACAAGGGCTTTTCTTATTTGTGCAATCTGCGGTTTCGTTAATCCTTGATTAACGAGGCCGTATTTTTTTGGGGCAAAATCCAAGACGAGTAAGCGTTAACAAGCGGTATGGCTAGGGGAATCGTTGCTACGAAATGTGTCGTCGCTTATGAAAAGTCATGAAAATTACCGTTGACATGATACAATCTGTATCGTAAATTATGGGATATGAACTATACAAATCGTAGCAATTTGGGATTGAGGATTGTGCGAGTATGAAAAGTCACGGGTTTCAGTGGACTCCAAAACAAGCATGATTAGGAATCTACATTAAGCGCGGGGGGTTGCGAACAGATGGAGCTTAAGCATTATTTTCGGGTGATTCAGAAGCGATGGTGGATCATCGCAGTCATTGTGATCGTAGCCATGGCGGCGGCAGGGATCAAAAGTTTCTATTTTACGACACCGGTATATTCCGCAAATGCCAAGCTGATTGTGAACCAGTCCTCAGGCGACGGACTCAACACCAGCACGATCCAGACCAGCATATTTCTCATTAACTCGTACAAGGAAATTATCAAGTCCTCGGCAGTGATGAACAAGGTAGTTGAGCAGTATCCCGAGTTAGGAGAAAGCTCGGCGAGTCTGGCAGCGAAGGTGTCGGTCTCGGCTGCTAACAATTCGCAAGTTATGAACCTGATGTACCAGGACATCTCCTATGAGAAGGCCGCCAATGTGGTCAATGCCGTATCGATGGTGTTTAAGGAGCAGATCCCTCATATCATGAATGTCGATAACATCACGATTTTGAGCGAGGCAGATACGAGCATATCCCCCGCCCCTATTAACTTTAACCCTTTGATGAACATATTGATTAGCTTCGTGGTGTCATTTCTGCTGGCGATCGGTTTTGTGTTTCTTCTCGACTATCTGGACGACACGCTCAAGACGGAAGAAGAGATTACTAGACTCATGGATGTCCCAGTGCTCGCCGTGGTGGGCCGCATCTCCAAAGGCGACATGAAGAAACCCAAGCAGCCGAAGGCCATGAAACAGCAAAAGGTAGGTGAAAACCAGTATGCGCCGCTCAATCAATAGCAACAGTCTCGTTGTTTCTCTTAACCCGAAGTCCCCTATCTCCGAAGTCTATCGCTTGCTTCGTGCTAAAATTCCGTTCTTCTCCAAAGATCAAGACCTGAAAACGGTAATGGTGACATCCTCCCAGCCCGGGGAAGGAAAAACGACCACCATTAGCAACCTAGCCGTTACGTATGCTCAAGAGGGCAAGAAGGTGCTGCTGGTCGATGCCGATATGCGAAAACCTTCCCTTCACAAAATGTTCTCCATGATAAACCACCGCGGCTTGAGCACTTTGTTGTCGGGCCACAGCAATATACAGGACTCCATTGCGGAGACAGATATTAGCAACCTGTACCTCCTTCCCTCCGGGCCGGTTCCTTCGAATCCGTCCGAGCTTATCGACTCCCCGGGGATGCGTGAGCTCCTGACGCAATTGAAGGAGGATTATGACGTGATTCTTGTCGATACGCCAGCGATGTTGTCGGTTTCGGACAGCACGATCGTCAGTCCGCTATGCGATGGCGTTATCATCGTGGCCGCAGCCGGAAAAGTGCAGAAGCATAATCTGAGGAAAGCGAAGGAACAGCTGGATCACGTCAATGCCCGCCTATTGGGGATCGTGCTGAATCGCGCGCAATAACGCGCCATAAATAGATGCCCGTCAGGATCAGGCCTGCCTTAGACAACAATCCGGAATGGGATGGAAGGCGCCTTCGGCAAGCTTGAATCAGGTAATGTCTACTGCACCTTTATCACTGTAGGCACTCGGTTACGCTGTGGGTCTTGATCGGACCTTAGACATGATTGTCGAGGGTGTAATGTGAGGATGGGTTGAATGCCCTATGGTCTATAGAAGGCTTAGCTATGTTTTTTTCAGCGGAAGAGCATATAGCTAAGCCCTTCTGATTCACCATCACAATGATTTTGGCATGTAAAAAATAAAAAGAGTTGGAGAGTGAAGAAATGAAGAAAGTGAAAAAAGCCATTATACCCGCAGCGGGACTCGGAACACGTTTTCTGCCAGCGACAAAAGCCATGCCGAAAGAAATGCTTCCGATCGTGGATAAGCCGACGATTCAGTACATTGTTGAAGAAGCGGTTGCCTCCGGTATCGAGGATATCATCATTGTGACAGGCAAGGGCAAGCGCTCCATCGAGGATCATTTTGATCATGCATTTGAACTGGAACATAACTTGTTCAGTAAAGGGAAGTTTGATCTTCTTGATGAGGTGCGCCGCTCTTCCGACGTGGATATTCATTACATAAGACAGAAGGAAGCGCGAGGTCTTGGACATGCTGTGTGGTGTGCGCGCAACTTTATAGGGGACGAACCGTTCGCAGTGCTTCTTGGGGACGATATTGTGAAGTCCGAAGTGCCTTGCATCCAGCAGCTGGCAGAGCAGTTCGAACAGGTTCAGAGATCGGTGATCGGGGTGCAGACGGTTTCTGAAGACCAGACCCACCGTTACGGGATTATCTCCCCGCTGGAAAAGATCGACCGCTTATATAAGGTGGACTATTTTATCGAGAAGCCCCCGAAAGGCCACGCGCCTTCAAGGTTGGCTATTATGGGCAGGTATATATTAACGCCGGAAATCTTTGATTTCTTGGAACGGCAGGAGGAAGGCGCCGGTGGAGAAATTCAGCTGACCGATGCGATCCAGAGGCTGAATGAGCGCGACGGGGTATACGCCTATGATTTCGAGGGAACCCGCCATGATGTCGGCGAGAAGCTCGGCTTCATTATGACGACCCTGGATTTTGCACTTCAATACGAGGAGCTACGAACACCGCTGTTGCAAGGCATGGAGACGATTCTTGAACGCGAGAAAATCCAAAACAAAACGCTGATGAGGTGAACGAAAGGATGTATCCTAATCCGCAACGAAACGAAGTCGATGTCGTTTTCAAAAGCGCCCCGGAATATGCCAAGGCGGCATTGGAAGAGCGAGATTCCAAAGCTTCGTATCTGGTGATCAAACGGATCATGGATGTTATGCTCGCGCTCATCGGGCTGGTGCTGTTGTCTCCGCTCTTTATCCTTGTTGCCCTGCTGATTAAAATGGAGGACCCGAAAGGGTCCGTTTTCTTTTACCAGACACGCATTGGCAAGAACGAGCGGCCGTTTCGGATGTACAAATTCCGTTCGATGGTGTCCAACGCAGAGGAGCTGCTGGAGAAGCTGCTGGATCAGAATGAAGTGGGCGGCGCCATGTTCAAGATGAAAGAGGACCCTCGCATTACGAAGATCGGAAAATTCATTCGCAAAACCAGCATTGATGAACTCCCTCAGCTGTGGAATGTGGTGCGCGGGGATATGTCGCTCGTAGGACCGCGGCCGGCATTGCCGCGAGAGGTGATGCAGTATACGAGCTATGACAAACAGCGCTTAAGCGTCAGCCCGGGGTGCACGGGCTTATGGCAGGTCAGCGGACGCAACAATCTCAGTTTTCAGGAAATGTTGGAGCTGGACCTGGAGTACATTGAGCGAAGAAATTTGTGGCTGGATATCAAGGTGATGCTGCGTACCGTCAAAGTGATGGTATTCCCGAACTCAGCCTACTAAATGGAGTTGTGTAGAACATGAATATGACAATAAGCGTGATCATTCCGACGTATCACCGGGTTGAGGCACTCATGAACTGTATGGATGGTCTTCTGAAGCAAAGCCGATACCCTGATGAAATCATTTTTGTCGTAAGAAGCACGGATGACGATACGCTTCAAGCGCTGTCGCTGCGAAACCTGCCGAATCAAACGATCGCCCTTGTGGAGAAGTCAGGTCTGATTCAGGCATTGAACACAGGGGTTCAGCACAGCACCGGAGCGATTGTTGTGCTGACTGATGATGATACGATTCCTCATTCCGATTGGCTGGAGAAGATTGAGCAGCACTATATACAGCGTCCCGAGGTCGGTGGAATCGGGGGGCGCGATATTGTCCATTTGCGCGGGGAGCCCATTCCGGCCCAGAGGCAGGAGGTTGGCGTCATTAAGCCGTACGGCCGGATCATAGGCAATCATCATGTCGGACTCGGAGGCGTTCGGGAGGTAGACATTCTGAAGGGCGCCAATATGAGCTACCGAAGAGCGGCCATTGAGGGCCTCAGGTTTGATGAAAATTTAAAAGGCACCGGGGCGCAGGTCCATAATGAGCTGGAATTCAGCCTATCGGTGAAGAAACAGGGCTGGAAGCTGATTTACGATCCGGAAGTGTGCGTGGATCATTATCCGGCGGAGCGGTTTGATGAAGACAAGCGCAATGCTTTTAACGAAACCGCCTTTCTGAATATGTCGCACAACGAAACCTACTCCCTGCTGAAGCACTTAAGCGGAGCTCGAAGAATTCTGTATGTTCTGTGGATCATCATCGTTGGCAGCAAGTCTTCCCCTGGTCTTCTGCAGTGCATTCGAATGCTGCCTTCGCAGAAGGGCACGGCGTTCAAGAAGGCATGGCTCGCCTTAAAAGGCAGATGGGGAGGATGGAGAACATGGAGAGGCTCTTTGGATTAGGCGCTTTCAAGTCTCGCCTTGGAAGATGGGCCGAGATGGTGCTCATCTTGGCGGGGATTGTCATTCTCGGCGTAATGGTAGGCCTGGCCAGCTCTATAGGCTCGCTTCACATGCGCATGCTGGAATTTACCCTCCTGCTCCTCAGTATGCTGATGGCGCTATATCTCTGCTTGAACCGACCTCACATGCTCATATCCTATACCTTGCTGCTATGGGTCATCAGCCCGGAGATCAGGCGGCTGCTGGATTGGTCGTTTCAATCGTACACCGACCTTTCCATCATCATTCTCATTCCCTATTGTGTCAGCCTGGTGATGATTGTGCCTGTTGCCAAGCATATTAAGCGGCTGGATCCGAAGATTAGCCTGGTGCTGAAAATTTTATGCGCCGCATTAGCCTACGGATTCTGCCTGGGGTTTCTGAAATATGGGTTCTCCTCTGTCTATGATCTATTAAATTATACGGTGCCGTTTCTGGTCATGATCTACGTGAGTGTTACGCCATTTAGCAGCGAGGTGCGAGACAGGTGGCTGAAATGGTTCTCATTCCTTGCCGTGATAGTCGGGGCATACGGCATATATCAATATCTGGCACTGCCGCCCTGGGATGAATTCTGGATGATATCCTCCGAGATGAACTCCATAGGTCAGCCAGAGCCTCAGAAATTCCGGCTGTTCTCATTGCTGAATTCTCCGGGGCCTGCGGGTGTGTTTCTGGCCGCTGCCTTGGCGCTGATGACAGTGCAGAGGAAATGGCGCGCTTTTGGCATGGTGGGTATCCTGATCGTCGCCTTTGCGCTGCTGTTGACCTTGGTCCGCGTGGGCTGGATTGCATATGTCATTATGATCGCAGCGTATTTCCTTCGGTCGCAGCTGAAAAGCAAACTGCAGCTGTTACTATTAGGTGCCCTGATCGTGATGGCTTATCAATTGTTGCTTCCTCTGCTGCCAGGGGCGGGCGAAGTCTCCTCGCGAATCGAAACCTTCGGCTCGCTGGATGAGGATCATTCCTTCAACGAAAGACTGGTGTTCTCCACCCATATCATGTCGATGGTTATGGGGAATCCGGTCGGCATGGGACTGGGAAGCTCCGGCCTGGGAGCCAAGCTTGCTCAAAGCGACAATGTGGTCAAGGTGTTCGATAACGGTTATTTGAATCTGTTCTATACCTTTGGCCTGCCGTTTGGCCTGGCCCTGATTTCTGTCGTGATATTTCTGTTTATCCATGGCTTCAAAGCCAGCAAGAGCGAGAAAAAGTTCTCGCCGATTTCGTTTGCAGGGAGCAGCGCCCTGCTCTTTCTCCTGCTAGGCAGCAACGTGCTGCTGGGTTTTAGCGGATTTATTCTGCTATGGATCACCGCCCTTGGCTTTATTCCAAAGCCGGAGATCCAGGATGGGGGATGAGTATGTCTGTTGAAAGAGGTAAGCCGATGAAAATCTGTTTTGTGACACATAAAGTGAAAAAAGGCGATGGGCAGGGGCGAGTCAACTATGAGGTCATCATCGAGGCCCTTCGTCAAGGGCATGAGATTATCGTTATCTCGTCCGAATTATCGGAAGATCTGAGATCTGACCCCAGGGTGGAATGGGTTCAGATTCATGTGCGAAGGGTGCCAACATTCCTGTTAAGATACCAGGCCTTCGCCATATGGTCTGCAATCTCGCTGTGGATTCGCCGGAGTCGCATCGATCTGGTGGTCGTTAACGGATTCATTACCTATGCTGGATCGGACATTAATTGCATTCATTTTGTACATAGTGCATGGGTGAAATCCAAGTACCATCCGTTTCGGGAGCGGAAAACGATACACAGCCTGTACCAACTGGTATACAACAGTCTGAACGCTTTTCTGGAGCGGATCTTCCTGAGAAGAACAAGGCACATTATAGCGGTTTCGGAGCAGGTCAAGCAGGAGCTTGTGCAGGATGCGGGTATCGCAGCCGACCGGATTACGGTGGTGCCAAACGGCGTGGATCTGAACGAATTTTATCCGAGATCTGTTAACCGTGCTGACTTTCAGCTTGAAGAGAACAGGATATATGCTCTATTCGCGGGCGATCTCAAGTCCAAAAGAAAAAATCTGGACACCGTGCTCAAGGCGCTCGCCGAGGTTCCGGATATTCATTTGCTCGTCCTGGGCGATGTAGATAAGAGCCCTTATCCGAAGCTGGCGGAGCAGCTCGGATTAAACGAACGTGTTGTTTTTCTCGGCTATAGGAAGGATATTGCGGACATTATGTCCCTTTCCGACCTGTTTGTTTTTCCCTCAAGGTATGAGCCGTTCTCCCTTGTCATCCTGGAGGCGATGGCGACGGGCTTGCCGGTGATTACGAGCAGCAGATGCGGGGTTGTGGAGCTGTTGTCCGAAGACGCGGCGGTTGTAATGGACGATCCCGAAGACACGCAGGCGCTGGTAAGCGCACTTCGGGAACTGGTTAACAACCATGAGCGCATCCAGCTTATGGCGCAAAAAGCGAGGGAGGATGCTGGACGGAACTCCTGGGGGAGGATGTCGATTCAATATTTAAGTTTGTTTCAAGAAACCTCTAGGGTGAAATTCCATACCAGTAAACAGACCTGAAGGGACAGAATAAAATGGCGATCACAAATTTGATGAAGCTGAGAAGAAGCGGAGGCAGTCTAGCCAATGTACTGCAGGTATTTGCCTCCAATATATTCATCCTTGGACTTAATGTAGGGACGGGCGTGATCATCGCCAGGTTTCTCGGGCCCGAAGGGCGGGGGGAACAAGCCGCGATGATCATGTGGCCCTCGTTCCTGGCCTATTGCCTTACGCTGGGCATCCCGGCAGCCCTTGTCTATTACATGAAGAAGAAGGGCGAGGATCAGGCTTCTCTCTACATGACTTCCTTGTATTTGAGCGTGATTCTGGGCTTCGTGGCGATGGGTGTGGGAGCCGTGCTGATCCCGTTCTGGATGAAGGACTACTCCCAGGAGGTTATCAGCTTTGCAGTCTGGGCGCTCATCATGTCGCCGATTACGATGATCGGTACGATCAATACCGCGGCACTTCAGTCGCGGGAGGAGTATCATCTCTACAATCTGACCAGATATTTGCCGGTGGTGGGCACCTTGCTAATCCTGTGCGGCCTGGTTGTGACAGGAAGCATCAACCCGTTCTATACGTCGGTGGCGTATCTGTTCCCTGTACTTCCGGTCACGGCATGGATTACGTTCAAGCTTGTTTCGGAGTACAAGATCAGACAGAAGAACAAGGTGAAATCCGGCAAAACGCTTTTGAGCTATGGTGTGCGCTCCTATGGCACGGATGTGGCCGGGACGTTATCCGGATATATTGACCAAATTCTAGTTGTCGGCTTGCTGTCGCCAAGCAGCCTCGGTCTTTATGTTGTATCCCTGAATCTTGCCAAAATATTAAGAACGCTTCAGGGCGCGGTCACCTCGGTGCTGTTCCCGAAAGCCTCGGGTCTTGAGCGCGAGGAAGCGTTGAAGCTGACGTTTAAAGTGTTCCGGATCAGCACGATCGTTACATTGATTGTCGGCGCAGGTGTTTTTATCATAGCTCCGTATCTGCTGGTGATCTTGTATGGGAAATCCTTTGTCGAGGCGATCGGCATATTTCGGATACTGCTCTTCCAAACGGCGATCACGAGCGTATGCTGGATACTCTCTCAAGGCTTCATGTCGATCGGAAGGCCGGGAACGGTAACCATCATTCGGGCGACAACACTGGGCCTCAATGTTGTATTCATGAATGTGCTTATCCCGCGGTTAGGCGTACAAGGCGCAGCGATCTCTTTATTGACTACGGCGCTGATCGAACTGATGGTCATATTTCTGCTGTATACGTTCAAACATCGTGTGGAGCTTCGCCACTGGATGTTCTCCAAAAGTGATGTTGTCTGGCTGATCGACCGGGTACGGAGGCAGAAAGAGCACGGCAGTGCCGCGATGTAACCATGGAGAAGAGGAGAAAAAAGCGGAGAGAGCCATAAGGAGGGGAACCTTTGCATATCTTGCACATTGCGAATCATGTAAAGCAGTCAGGAAACGGGATTGTGAATGTGATGATTGACGTGGCCTGCGAGCAGGCCATGCTCGGGCATCGCGTGGCTGTGGCTTCGGAAGGCGGGGAATACATAGAGCTGCTGAAGCGGCATCAAGTCGAACATTACAGGTTGGATCAAACGAGAAAGCCGTGGCAATTGCTGCAGGCTTTTTTTCATTTTCGGCGCATTACCAAACAGTTTCAGCCTGATGTCATCCATGCCCACATGATGACGGGCGCGCTCCTTTCACGGTATCTGAGGGGATTTCGGAAATACAAGATCGTAACGCATGTTCATAATGAATTCCAGAAGAGTGCGGACTTTATGAAGGTGGGCGACACCGTCATCGCCGTAAGCCAGGCGGTGGCTGAGTCGATGGCGAGGCGCGGCATTGAGGAGGAGAAGCTGCGGGTCGTGCTTAATGGAACGATCGGCAGCAGAAGGAGTGAAGATCTGGAGGCCGTGCAGCTTAAAGGCCGCTCCATCGTGACGGTGGCCGGACTTAACGAGCGGAAGGGCATCGCCGATTTAATCGAGGCGTTTGAGATCGTATCGGCGCGATGCCCGGATTCGGAGCTGTATATTGTGGGCGATGGACCGGAAAGTGAACGGTTTAAACAGCAGGCTGCCCAGTCGGCGAGCCGGCACAAAATTCACTTTGAAGGATTTCAAACCGATCCGAAGCGGTATATGAGTTCGTCCGATGTATTCGTTCTGGCCTCGCATAAGGACCCGTTTCCTCTCGTTCTGCTGGAGGCGAGGGAGTCAGGCTGTGCCATCGTGGCCACGGAGGTGGACGGGATACCGGAGGCGCTGGACTTTGGACAGTCAGGAATGCTGGTTCCCCCACAGTCGCCGGATAAGCTGGCAGAGGCGCTGATTACCATGTTAAGCGATGAAGAGTTGCGTCAAGAATACAAGCGCTCTGCCCAGCAGGGGCTGGATTTCTATAGGGTCGAGCGGGTTGCAAAAGAAACGCTGCGCATTTATGAGGAACTGCTGGTCCGTGAGAACCGTTTAGTCAATTCCGAGCAAGGATGAGTGATTGAAGCTTTGGAAGCTTCACCATTAAGCAATTGGAGTGAATCCGATGAAAGTAGCAATGATTGCCAATACGGATCATAACTTGAATTCCGGCGTATCCGGAACGAGGCTTGCCATTGCAGATGCATTAAGGAACTTGGGGGTCCATGTGGACACCTATTTTATGGATGACTTAAAAGTGTTTCAGGGCGGCATTCTCGACAAATTGATATTCCCCTGGAGACTCGCTTCCAAACGGTCGAAATGGCGGGCGTATGATGTGCTTGATATCGCTTCGGGCGACAGCTGGGTACTGTCTTATTTCCATAAACGTCCGGCGATTGTCGCAAGCAGTCATGGTCTTGAGCATTTGGCGCATGAGGAAGTGTTGGAGGAGAACCGGCTGGGTCATTTGAAGCTGAGCAACAAGTATTTTGTCTATTGGGGAGGCTACCGCATCTGGGAGGTATCCCAGTCCATTAAAAGGGCGGACTACTCGATTGTCCTGAATTCCCAGGACGAGGGCTTCGTCCAGCATCAGTTAGACAAGGACTTGAGGCAAGTGAAGGCGGTGTTTAATGGCATCCCGGATTACTTGTTGAACCCGCCATTGGATGAGATGGGGATGGAGAATACGTCCGTCATTCGAATCGCACAGGTGGGCAGCTACATTCATCGAAAAGGCATTATGTATAGCACCCAAGCGCTGGGAGAGATTCTCGCCCGGTATCCGAATGTCGAGGTGGCTTTTATGGGAACCGGATGCGAGGAGGAGAGGGTGCTGTCTGATTTTGACGCTGAGGTGCGGCATCGGGTCACGGTTATCCGGTCGTATAGCCATCGCGACCTCCCGAATTTATTAAAGGGGTACCACATTAAGCTGTTTCCTACCTTGTCCGAAGGGTTCGGCAAGACGCTAATCGAGTGCATGGCATGCGGGCTGGCTCCTGTGACGACGGATACCGCGGGTCCAGGCGACATTGTAACCGATGGCGAGGATGGACTTCTCATCCCTAAACGCAGCGTGGCGCATATGGTACTGGCATTGGAAAAGCTGATCAATCACCCGGAGCTTCTGACGAAGCTGCGATATAACGCCTATCATACGGCGCAGAGCTTCACTTGGGATAATGCTGCCAGAGCCCGCTTGGCATGTTATCAAATGGCTGTTAACTACAGGGCCCAGCCTGCCCAAACTTATGGAGGAAAGAGAGATAACCATGAATGTGCTATCGACCGGAATGGGATGGATTGATATTCAGCATGGCGGATTGAACCGGTATTTTGCCGATTATGCAAAAGCGATGAAGGAATACGGCCATCAAGGGCTGGGACTAGTAGTAGCCCCCAAGGGAGCCGAGCTGCCGAAGGAACACAATATTCATAACGCCACGGGCGAGCTTGAGGCCAGCCACTTTCTCCCGCGCATGAGGTCGGTTCAAAGGCACACGGTCCAAGCGATTCGCAGCTTTCAGCCCGATGTGTTCAACCCGCATTTTGCCTTTTATACCACGATGGTGACACGGCAGCATATTCCTGCTCATATCCCGATCGTTACCCATTTCCACGGGCCGTGGGCGATGGAGTCCAGGGTGGAGGAGAAGGCCAGGGCCGGGGTGGTTAAAGGTGCGAAGTACTGGGTGAAAAAACAGGTGGAACAGCTGACCTACCGCCGCTCAGACGGATTTATTGTGCTCAGCGAATACTTCCGCGACATATTGACGGAAACCTATGGTGTGGAGCCGAGCAAGGTTCACATCATCCCGGGTGCTGTGGATCATCAGCTGTTCCGTCCGCATACGGATCGTGACCAGTTGAGGACTGAGCTTGGCATCAAGCCTGGGCAGCCGGTGCTGTTCTGCATACGGAGGCTGGTGAAGCGGATGGGGATCGACCGGCTGATTCAGGCCATGGTTGAAGTGGTCCGCCATCATCCCGGCACGCAGCTGTGGATTGGCGGAGACGGGCCGATGCGCGCTGAATACGAGACCTTGATCCGGCAGCTGGGACTGTCCGCGAACGTCGAGCTGCTTGGAAGAATTTCGAACGAAGAGCTGGTCAGGCGCTATCAGGCTGCGGATATCAGCATCGTCCCCACGCTTACCCTTGAGGGATTCGGCCTGATTACCGTAGAGTCGCTTGCTTGCGGAACGCCTGTGCTGGGGACGCCATACGGCGGGACAAGGGAAATCCTGCACCAGATTTCGGATGAGCTGATGTTTCAAGACGGCACTTCAGAGTCAATTGGCCGGAAGATTATCGACGTGCTCAATCAGGAGTCGTTCCTTCCGTCCCGGGAAGCATGCCGGGAATTCGTATTGCAGAAGTACACCTGGAGCCGGGTGGCTGAAGCGGTGACCGAGGTGTTCAAGGAAGAAGTTGATAAGAGGAAGGTATTCCGATCATGAAAATAGCCTTCTATAACCATACAAGCACGATCAGCGGTGCAGAGATTAGCCTGCTGCTGACAGCCAAACATATGACCGAGGCCAGTCCGGTCCTGTTCGCCCCGGAAGGCGAGCTGCTGGCGAAGGCGCGAAGCTATGGCATCGAGGTCTGTCCGCTTCCGAGCTTCCGGGCCAGAATGACCCGCAACCCGGTAATGCTGGCCGTTTATGCGGCAGGGACCTGGTGGGCGGGCTGGAAGCTGGCCCGGACGATAAGAAGAAGCGGAGTCGATCTGATTCACGCGAACTCGATTAGGGCCGGCATAATGGCCAGCCTATTTCGTTGGTATCACCGGCTGCTGGTGGTATGGCATATCCGAGATATGCCGCCCCAAGGGGTGATCGGGCGGGTCGTCGGGCGAATGGCCGGCACGGCCCAGGCGCTGATCGGCATTTCCGAGCCGGTCATTCAAGGCATATCGCATGCGGCGCCCGTAGACAGGGTCCATCTCGTGCACAATGGCGTCGAGCTCCGAGCGGTTGATCCTAGCCGGAGGCGGGAGATCGGGGACAGGATCCGCAAGCAGCTTCAAACCCCGCCGGATGCGGAGGTGCTGGCGATCATTGGTCAGATCGCGCCGTGGAAACGGCAGGAGGATGCGCTTGAGGCCTTGTCCAGGCTAGTTCGGGAGGGGCGTAACGCCGTCTTGTGGATTGTTGGAGAGGCCAAATTCCGGCAGGAGAACGAGCGCTACCTCGCCAAGCTGAAAGCGAAGACACGTGCGCTGGGACTTGAGGAGCGGGTGGTATTTACTGGGTTTAGAGAAGATATATTGGAGATCTGCTGCGGAGCGGATCTCCTTTTATTATGCTCGGACAACGAGCCGTTTGGCAGGGTCATCATCGAGGCCATGTCCCAGGGAACACCGGTCGTAGCGTCACGCGGCGGAGGCGTGCCCGAGATTATAGAGCACAACGAAAGCGGCTTGATGTATGACAGCGGGAGCATACACGAGCTTGTTCATTGCATTCGGCGGGTGCTGGATGACGAGACACTGTGGCTGAAGCTGAGCCAGAACGGACAAGAAAGAGCAGAAGCCATGTTCTCCATTACAGAGACATCCCGCAAGGTGGAGCGGATTTACCATCAGCTGCTGCATAGCTCCAGCGCTCCGGCCATGGATCGCCAGCAGGCAAAGGAGATGATGTAATGCAGAAACTGAAAGTGGCGATTGTCCACGATTATCTCAATCAGATGGGGGGCGCCGAAAGGGTGGTGGCCGTGCTGCACAAGATGTTCCCTGAGGCGCCCATCTATACGACGATTATCGACCGGGACAAACTGATGCCCGAATTGCAGGACGCTGTCATTCACACGACGTGGATGCAGCGCATCCCGGGAATTCTGCACAGGTTCAAACTGTTCTTCTGGCTGTATCCTTTCGCGGTAGGGTCGATGAGGCTGAAGGGGTACGATCTTATTCTCAGCTCCAGCAGCGCTTATGCCAAAGGCGTACGCAAGGAACGGGGAGCGCTGCATGTATGCTACTGCCATAGCCCGATGCGTTTTGCATGGAACTTCGAGTCCTATATGGAAGGCGTCCAGGTTCCTGGCGCTTTGAAGCGGATCGCCAAATGGCTGACGCTCCCGCTGCAAGCCTGGGATCGGCGCAATTCCAGACAGGTGGATCGCTTGATTGCTAACTCCACGGCTGTGAAAGAGCGAATCCGGCAGTGGTACGGCATGAATGCCCCGATTATTTTTCCTCCCGTCGAAATCCGCCGCTTCGGTATCTCCGATGAGGCGCCGGAGGATTACTTCCTCGTTGTGTCCCGCCTGGTGTCCTACAAGCGAATCGATCTGGCTGTCGAGGCCTGCACGAAACTGGGGCACAAGCTGATTGTAATCGGCGATGGCCCTGACCGGGCTAGACTGGAACAACGGGCAGGAGAGGGTGTCGTCTTCCTCGGAAGAAGAAGCGATGAGGAGGTTGTGGGCTATATGCAGCGCTGCAAGGCACTCATTTTCCCCGGGATTGAGGATTTCGGAATCACGCCGCTGGAAGTGAATGCATGCGGCAGGCCGATCGTTGCTTACCGCGAAGGTGGAGCGCTGGACACGGTGCTGGCCGGGCAGACGGGGCTGTTCTTTGAGGCGCAAACCGTCGATTCGCTGGCTGACGTCCTCAGCCGCTTTGATGAATATGAATGGAATCCATCAAGGATTCGTGAGCATGCCGAGAAGTTCGGTGAGGAAGTATTCATGGAGCAGCTGTACTCAAGCATTGACCGGCTGCTCCAGTCCAAAGAAAGAGAAGCGAAGATTACGCAAGCGGAGGGGAGCTGGTAAGCGTGCAAGTCGTCTTATTGTCCGGAGGCAGCGGTAACCGGCTGTGGCCGCTATCGAATGAAACGAGGTCCAAGCAGTTTCTGAAAATTCTGAACACCCGCTCGGGTGACCGTGTGTCCATGGTTCAGCGGGTATGGGGGCAGCTCGGCGAGATGAATCTGCAGCAATCGTCGGTCATTGCCACCGGGAAATCGCAGGTCGAGTTGTTGCAAAATCAGCTCGGGTATGAAGCGGAAATCATCGTGGAGCCCGAGCGCCGAGACACGCTTCCGGCGATTGCATTATCCGCCTGTTATTTATATTCCGTTAAAGGGGTAAGCCTGCGGGATATTATCGTTGTCCTTCCCGTTGACCCTTATGTCGAGAACCATTTCTTTGAGAAAGTGAAGGAACTGGAGCAGCTGATGCAAGGCACGGACGCTGATTTGGGACTGATCGGGGTGTCGCCGGATCACCCGTCCTCCAAGTTCGGATATATCGTCCCTGAAGCAGCCTCCGAATTGGAGGATGGCACCGGCTACTTCAAGGTCAGCCACTTCGTGGAGAAGCCGGATGAAGAGCTGGCCAGGCAATTGATGTCGCAGTCTGCGCTGTGGAATTGCGGCGTATTCGCATTCCGGCTCGGGTACGTGATTCAGTATCTGGAAGATCGCTCCCTGCCTATTCAGTATGACGAACTGCTCAAGCAGTACGGTCAGATCGAGAAAACGAGCTTTGACTACGCGGTTGTAGAGCAGGCGAACAAGATTGTCGCTTTACCGTATCAGGGGATGTGGAAGGATCTTGGCACCTGGGATGTGCTTACCGAGGAAATCCAAGTGCCGCTTGTGGGGAAAGGCACGCTCACCACAGATTGTGTTAACACCCATGTCATTAACGAGCTGGACATACCGATCACGGTGATCGGAGTTCCCAATTTGATTGTTGCGGCAAGCCCTGACGGCATCCTCGTGTCCGATAAACATGCCAGCAAACGGATCAAGGAAGTGCTTCAGTTCGGCGATCAGCGTCCGATGTACGAAGAACGGCGCTGGGGGCGCTACCGTGTACTGGATTACACGAAGTATCCGAACGGCAACGAGGTGCTGACGAAACGGATCTGTGTGCTGGAGGGCAAAAATTTGAGCTATCAATACCACCTGCTGCGAAGCGAGGTGTGGACGGTCGTGTCCGGGCACGGCGAGATGATTCTGGACGGGGATGTCCGCATCATTGGCAAGGGAGACGTGGTGCTCATTACGGCGGAGGCCAAGCACAGCCTGCGTGCGATTACGGATATAGAAATCATCGAGGTACAGACCGGAAGTCAATTGATTGAGGATGACATTGTCAGGCTTGCGATGGACTGGGAAGAGATCAAGGAGATTGTGATGAGCTGACGCACATGTCCCGTTCTCCGGCTCTGGAAGCAAGTTTGACAGGATATCCGGTAAATCTTTTAAAGTAGGAGTGAAAACAATGAGAATAACGGTAATCGGTACGGGTTACGTCGGATTGGTGTCCGGGGTTTGCTTCGCAGAGCTTGGCAACAGGGTCATCTGTGTAGATAAAATGGAAGCCAAGATTGATCAGCTAAACCGGGGCGAAGTGCCGATCTACGAGCCCGGGCTTCAGCCGCTCATCAGCGCCAATCGGGAGGCTGGACGGCTGAGCTTCACCACCGATCTCCGTGCATCCGTAGAGGCGTCCGAGCTTGTCATCATTGCCGTAGGGACGCCATCATTGCCGAACGGACAGGCGAATCTTAGCTATATTGAGCAAGCCGCTGCGGAGATTGGTCAGGCGATGAACGGCTACAAAATCATCGTGACCAAAAGCACGGTCCCGGTTGGTACGAATGAGCGCATCAGAGATATGATCCGTCAGCATACGGAGGAAGTGTTTGACATCGCATCGGTGCCCGAATTCCTGCGGGAGGGGACTGCCGTCTCGGATACACTGAATCCGGACCGCGTCGTTATCGGCACGGATAGTGCAAGGGCTGCGGAATGCCTGGTAGAGCTGAACAGCCGCTTGACGGATCATCTGATTGTCACCGATATACGCAGTGCTGAAATGATCAAGTATGCATCCAATGCGTTCCTCGCTACGAAAATTTCATTTATCAACGAGATTGCGAACATATGCGAGAAGGTCGGAGCTGATGTGACCAAGGTGGCTTATGGCATGGGTTTTGACAAGCGCATCGGCTCGTCCTTCTTGAAGGCCGGGATCGGATATGGCGGCTCCTGCTTTCCGAAGGATACCCAAGCGCTCATTCAAATTGCCGGACAGATGGATTATGACTTCAAGCTGCTCAAATCGGTGGTCGATGTGAACCGGGAGCAGCGTTATAATGTGATCCGCAAGCTGGAAGGGCTGCTGGGCAACCTGGCTGGCACCACAATCGGCATATGGGGATTGGCATTTAAGCCGGAGACGGATGATGTCCGGGACGCCCCGGCCTTTGAAATCATTGCCGAGCTGCATAAAAGGGGAGCGCAGGTACAGGCGTACGATCCCGTTGCTGCAGACAATTTTCGTAAAGAGTACGGTTCGGATGGCATTGTATACTGCAGCACTGCGCGGGAGGCCGCCTGGCAAGCGGATGCCCTCTGCATCCTGACGGAGTGGAAGGAATTTCAGGAGCTGGAGCCGCTGGAGGTTGAAGGCTGGTTGAAATCGCCATACCTGATCGACGGCAGAAATATATATGAAGAAGAGCAGCTTTCGGGCACGAATATCGTGTACTATTCCGTCGGACGCCCGGGCATGAACAGCGGCTTGAAGGAACCGGCGCCATTATTGTCATTATGACAGCAGGCGAGGTGAATCATGATGACCAATACTGCTGATGCGCTATACGTCCACGATCTGTCCAGGGAGTTGTTATTGCTGCTTCATCTACTGGGCAAGCGCCAGCTGGATACGGAAGCGTTAAGGCCATTAACCGCGGACCTCGACTGGGCATTGTTCAATAAGCTGGTGGTCCATCATCGGGTGGTCCCGCCGGTGTATCTGGCGTTGCAAGAGCATTCGGCGCTCGTTCCGGAACATGTTATTCCGTTTCTGCACCGCCATTATCATCAGAACATGATGAAGATGCTGCATCTGGGCAGGGCGATGAGTCAGGTCCGCGAGGCATTCGAGCACAGCGGCATACGCAGCCTCTGGCTAAAAGGCCCCTTATTGGCCTTACAGCTGTATGGGGATATGGCACGCCGGTCCTCCAAGGATCTGGACGTGCTTGTGGACGACCGGGATGTGGAGAAGGCCCGGGAAATTCTGATCGAGCTGGGATATGTGCCGGAGGAGGAATGGCTCCTGAACAACTGGAAAAGGAAAAGCCATCATCTGTCGATGGAGCATCCGGAGCACGGGGTCCAGGTCGAAATTCACTGGCAGTTAAGTCCGCATTCCGGCAAGGACTGCACCTTCGACGATCTGTGGTCGCGGAGAAAGGAAATCGTGCTGTCGGGCCAGTCCTTCTACGGGATTGGAGGCGAGGACCTGCTGCATTATCTTGCGGAGCATGGCGCCAGGCACGGATGGTTCCGGTTGCGGTGGCTTCTGGATATCGCGGATCTGCTGCCACAATCAAGCAGCGCGAATATGATCGCTCATCTTAAGCTGCATGGAGGCCGGCACTATATAGGCCAGGCATTGCTGCTGTCAGGTCAGCTGCTGTCTGCGGCGGTTCCGAAAGCGCTAGCGGACGAGACGGTGAATGTGCGCTCTTATCGACTCGCCGGAATGGCTCTTCATTATATAAAACGAATGGTCCAATTGAATCCGGTGCCGGAGAAAAGCGTCGCTTGGCATTATCACCGCTACCTGTTCCTGCTTATGTCAGGCAAGCAGCGCGTAGCCTACATTGCCGGTAAGCTGCTCCCGAGCTCAAGGGACGCGTTGATGCTTCCTTTGCCCAAGCCGCTGCGCTTTCTTTATTATCCGTTGCGGCCGTTTCTATGGTTCTGGCGGCGGATGAAACAACCGTCACTATGATGTTGATGGCTGTCTGATGTTATCACCGAAGGAGGGAACGATGGATGAACACGGAGATTATCACTGCCGAGGATCTGATTGTGCAGTCTGAGGGCTTTCTGGTCAGCGAAATGGATGGCGAGAAAGTGATGCTCAATATTGAAAGCGGTAAATATTACAACCTGGGCCGGATCGGCGGGCGGATCTGGGAGCTGGCCGAATCGCCGATCTCGGTCACGGGGATGGTGGAGCAGCTGGTAGCCGAATATGAGATCGAGCCGGACACTTGCAGACAGCAGGTGGAGAGGTTTGTGAACCAGCTGGCAACCGAAGGCCTGATCCGGGTGACAAGAGCGGAATGAGCCTGCTTCGAAAAGCGCGCCGGTTCATATCCTATCCATGGCCTATGCGGTTCATGTTCATCGAGGCGTATCTGTTCCTGGCTTGGGGGAGGATATTCAAGCTGCTTCCCTTCCACAAGGTCAGACATACCCTTGGCGAATATATGAAGGAGACGCCAATCAGCGGCTGTACAGAGCAGGAGCAGCGGCTGCTTCGTCAAATTTCCAGGGCGATCCATACGATGAGCCGGGTGACCTGGTGGGAGAGCCAGTGTCTGGTCAAGGCGGTGGCAGCGATGAAAATGCTGGAGCGAAGAGGTCTGGCATGCACGCTGTATCTCGGCAGCGGCCGGGATGACCACGGCAAGATGGCTGCGCACGCCTGGCTTCGCAGCGGCTCGTATATCGTGACAGGAAAGGAAGGGCATGAGCGATATGCCGTTGTCGGTATTTTTGGCAAGGATAGCGCGAGGAACAGGGCAGCGGCGGCCGTCAAGCGCCAGCGCATATAGCCGATATCGTGCATGAAAATGTCTAACTGCATGTAGGAAGTGCATGTATGAAGGTGCGTGAAGTTCATGGCGTGGGAGAAGGAAGAAGATGGGGAAAGGCATTGGGTGAGTGAAGGCATAGGGTGTCTACTGCGTATAAGGAGTTATGACCGTGAAGGATTTATTCTATTATGTTCGTAAACTGCGTCAGATCGCCGGAGGCAGACTATATCTCAATATGTTCCTGATTCTGCTGATCAGTTTGCTGGAAGGGATCGGCTTATACCTGATCATTCCGCTTCTGGGCCTGGTCGGGGTATTCCAGGGCGATATGGGCGGCGTGCCGCTTGTGTCCCATCTGCTTGAGCTGCTCCGTTCCTGGTCGTGGGAGCCGAGTTTGACAAGTGTGCTGATCCTGTTCGTGATCATTGTCGGCGGGCAGGCTCTCCTGACCCGGAGTCAGTCGATCCTAAATGCAGCCATTCTGCAGAAATTCATTCGCACGCTTCGGATGGAAACCTATGAAGGCCTGCTGCATGCCAAGTGGGCGTTCTTCTTGCGCAAGCGCAAGTCCGACTTTCATCATGTGATGTCCAATGAGCTGGGCCGCGTGAACCAGGGCACCTTCCTGTTTCTCCAGATGATATCTTCTCTGCTGTTCACGCTCGTTCAGATCGTGCTGGCCTTCTGGCTGTCGCCGGTACTTACGCTGACCGTCCTGATCAGCGGCGGGCTGCTGGCACTGTTCGGACGCAGATTCATCCGGAAATCGAAGTCGATCGGCGAACAGACGTCCGAGCTGTCCAAGCGCTATTTTGCGGGGATTACGGACCATTTTAGCGGGATCAAGGATATCAAGAGCAACCGGCTGGAGCAGTCGCATCTGAGCTGGTTCAGCCGCCTGTCGGGCCAGATGGAGGAGAACTTCATCCGGTTCGGACGGATCAATGCGCTGTCACAGCTTATTTACCGGCTGTCCTCGGTGGTGCTGATTGCCGGCTTTGTGTTTCTGGCGCTGGAGGTGCTACGCACGCCGGCCGAATCGCTGCTTGTGGTGGTGCTTATTTTTACACGGCTATGGCCGAGGTTCATCAGCATTCAGACGAGCTCCGAGCAGCTCGTATCGAATCTTCCCGCCTTTCGCACCATGCGGCAGTTGCAGCAGGAGTACGAAGCGGAGCGGGAGATGACAGGGGCGGTGAGCGCCGCGGTCGCTCCGCGGCTTCATATGCAGGAAGGGATTGAATGCCGGGATGTCGATTACCGTTATGATCCTTCCTCGGCCGAGTACGCATTAAGCGGAATCCGTGTGTTCATTCCCGCCAACCGCATGACGGCCATTGTCGGCAAATCCGGCGCAGGGAAGAGCACGCTGATCGACCTTGTGATGGGGATGATTCAGCCTGAACGCGGAGAGGTTCTGGTCGATGGCCGATCCCTCAAGGACCAGACACAGCTGATGGCGCTAAGAAATGCGGTCGGTTATGTGGCGCAGGATCCATTTCTGTTCAATGAAAGCATCCGCGATAACCTGAAACTGGTGGCGCCGGAAGCGACCGATGAGGAGCTGTGGGCGGCACTGGAATTTTCCTCCTCCGATGATTTTGTGAGGCGGCTGCCTCAGGGTCTGGATACGGTGATCGGCGATCGGGGAATACGTTTATCCGGGGGAGAGCGCCAGCGAATTGTGCTGGCCCGAGCCATCCTGAAACGGCCATCTATTCTTGTGCTGGACGAAGCGACAAGCGCTCTGGACAGCGACAATGAAAGACGGATTCAGGAGGCGCTGGATAAGCTGAAGGGCAGCATGACCGTCATTGTTATCGCTCATCGGCTGTCCACGATTCGCCACGCCGATCAGGTGATCGTGCTGGAGCAGGGACAGGTGGTACAGCAGGGGGGCTATCAGCAGCTGGCCCAGGAAAGCAAGGGCACCTTCAGGCAGCTGCTGAATTATCAGACCGGCTCTTCGTTGTAGGCGCTGGATGGGTTATAGTTGTCTGGTTAACCATTGGTGTTTAAGTGAGAGGCAAGAAGTAAGAAGTAAGAAGTATGAAGCAAGAAGTAAGAAGCAAGAAGTAAGAAGTACGAGGTAAGAAGCAAGGAGTACGGAGAAGGACGGAGAAGTATGGCAAGAAGTAAGGAGTAAGAAGTATAGCGAGCTGAGAGTGGAAGAGCTCCTTCGGCTCGCTTTTTTGCGTATGTAAGCCATGGCAGGCGGTTGTAGATGCTTGTATCCCCATACATTTACCAATTGCATGTACCAATTACATGTACAGGAATAACATAAGGGGAGGACTTGTATGATTTTTCGTACAAATCAAGCCAATATTCAGTAAAATGGCCGATTTTGTATGATTTTTCATATAAAATTAGAAGCCTGGAGGGATGACGAGGGAATTTGTATGATGATTCGTACAAATGGCTGGTCATCCCTGGATTTAGCCTAGGCTTTGTATGATAAATCACACAAAGTCACTAAAGTACGAAGTGGCAACGCACACAGCCATCCTGTAGTTCGAAGGACGCCTCGATCTATCTGCCTGAGCAGAAGTGATCGGGGCGTTCTTTTTGCAGTTCACGGGCCACACCACAATAAGTGATTATTTTCACAATAAACGATTAATTTCTGACAAATAGATACAAATTCACCTAAAATGAAACCTTCATCCCATTTATCATGTATTATTAGGAGACATATCATCCTTTTTAAGGAGGTTCGTGATGACGATTTTGTCGAGATTCAGGGATATTATGGCAGCAAACGTGAATGCTTGGCTGGATAGATCGAAAGACCCGGAGAAGACGATCAAGGAATATATGCAGGCCCTGCGCAGCGACCTCGGTCAGGTGAAGGCCGAAACGGAGTCGCAGGTTGCCCAGGAGAGAAGAGCGAAGCGGGCGCTGGACGAAGGTCAGGCTGACGTGCGCAAGCTGCAGCGGTATGCTGAGAAAGCGGCGATGGAAGGCAAAGACGAGGATGCACTCAAGTTTCTGGAGCGCAAGGCGCTGGAAACAGAGAAGCTTGCGCCTCTTCAGGAAGCCTATGATGCGGCCGCCTCGAACTTGGCCAAGATGAAGGAGATGGAAGCGAAGCTGGTGAAGGATATCGGCCAGTTGGAAGCCCGCTATGCGGAGCTGAAGGGCAAGCTGGCCGCGGCGAAGTCGCAGCAGGAACTGAACGAGCGAGGCGCGGGCGCCGGGGGAGCGCATGCGGCGCTGTCCGCCATGGAGGAGAAAGCAAGCCTGGCCCTGAACGAGGCGCTGGCGCTGGCTGAGCTGCGGGGAGGAGCCCAGGAAGACGATCTGGATGACCTGATTGCACAGCTGGAGAAGGAGCAGCGTGCAGGTGGGTCGAACGCTGGACCCGACGCGGGGGTTAATGCGGGTACTGGCTCCAGCAGCGAGGTTGATGGACCGAAGACGATGAGCGCTGAAGACGAACTGGCCGCATTAAAGGCCAGATTAAATCCAAAGGAATAGCCGCATAGATAGGCTGATCGAGGTGAACAAATGCCGGTAATTGAGTATAAATGCCCGAACTGCGGCAGCGGTATGGTGTTTGATGCGAATACGGGAGCATTATCCTGCCAAAGCTGCGGACGACAAGATCATATTGAATCTATCTCTGATCCCCTCACGAACGTGGTGTTTTCCGAGGAGGACAGGACGAGAGAATATCACTGCAACAGCTGCGGGGCCGTCATTATGACAGAGCCTGAGACGAGCGCAACGAACTGCACCTTTTGCGGGTCGGCCGTTGTGCTTGGCGACCGGCTTGCGGGAAAGCTTGCTCCGGCGCAGATCATTCCGTTCTCGATCAGCAAGGAGCAGGCGATGGAGGCTTTTCGGAAATGGTGCAGGAAAGGGCTGCTGACCCCAAGCGGATTTATGACGGCCAATCGGGTGCAGAGCATCACCGGGGTGTACGTTCCGTTCTGGCTCTATGATCTGAAGAGCGATGTAGAGGTCCATGGCCGCGCGACGAAGGTCCGGATCTACAGACTGGGCGATTATGAGTATACGGAAACGAAGCATTACAGCATATACAGGGACATTCATCTGGAATACGTGAAGGTGCCGATTGACGCTTCGGAGAAAATGAACGACGAGCTCATGGATAAGCTGGAGCCGTTCCCTTACAGCAAGCTTGAGCAGTTTAAAACCCCTTATCTGGCCGGTTACATCGCTGAAAAATACAGCTACACCGACAGTCAGCTGCTGCCTCGGGCCAAGGACAAAATCAGAAGTTTTATCGACTCCTATATTTCATCCACGGTAACGGGTTATTCCACGGTAAGCTATACCGATGTCGATATCGATACCAGAGCGAAGCATGCGGAATATGTGCTGCTTCCGGTATGGATGGTCAATTACAGCTATAATAAGAAAAATTATATATTCGCTATGAACGGACAGACCGGAAAGGTGGTAGGGAGGCCGCCGATCAGCAAGCTGAAAGTGACTGCGTGGTTCACCGGCATCTCGGGAGCAGCATTCCTCGTTCAACAGCTGATATCACTCATCATACAGGGAGGTGGTTCCTAATGAGAAGAGCTCGGATCCTGCTGGCTTCCCTTCTTTTCACCGTGATGATCGTGACAGGGGCTCTTTCCTGGGCGACGGAGGCCAGGGCCGATGAGAAACAGCTGATCTTTGATGATGCCGGTCTGCTCACAACCGAGGAGTATGAAGAGCTGAATCAGTTGGCAAATGAACGGTCGGCTGAACGAGAGACGGACATTATGATCCTGACGGTGGATGGTCCGGATGCCTATGATGTGATGAGGATGACACAGGACTTTTATGATGAATATGCGCCAGGTTACGATCAGCCTCACGGAAACACGGCCATCCTGATGGTGGATATGTACCACCGCGAGTTTTATGTTGCCGGTTTTAAGAAGGCGGAGGAATATGTGAACAATCAGAGGGCGGACGAGATTCGTGATCACATTACGCCCGATATGGCGAACGGCGACTATAAACTTGCCTTCCAGAAGTACATCGAGGATGTATATGAATACATGGGCATAACCCCGGAACCGGATATGGGCACGGATTCGAATTCAGGTATGGGTTCGGGAACCAGCTCGGGCACAGGCTCGGGCGGAGGGAACAGTTCGAGTTCCGGTAGAGGCGGCGGTTCCGGTTCGGCGTATTCCCCATCGCGTGAGGCTGACGACAGCATTTTTAATAATATCTGGGTTCAGATTGGCATCTCCGTTGTCATCGGCGGCGTTGTGGTCGGACTGATGCTTTACAATGCCGGAGGCCGGGTCACCGTCAATGGCCGCACTTATGAGAACTCAAGCGTGTCGGGCGTACGGGCCCGCAGAGACCAATATCTTCATACGACAACAACCAAAAGGAAAATCGAACGAAACAACAACTCTGGCGGTGGCGGCTTCGGAGGTGGCGGCGGGGGCCGGACTTCCGGCGGGCATTCGCACAGCGGCAGCAGAGGTTCATTTTAACAGAAGGGATGGGAGTATCGATGGGATTCTTTAGAAACCAGTTCGCCAATGTGGTGGAATGGGATGAATTTCGGGACGACATGATTTTTTGGAAGTGGAGCAATAAGGAAATTAAGAAGGGCAGCAAGCTTGTCATCCGGGCCGGACAGGACGCTGTGTTTGTGAATAATGGCAAAATCGAGGGCATTTTCAAGGATGAGGGCGTGTACAACATCGACTCGGAGATCATCCCGTTTCTGTCAACGTTAAAAGGCTTTAAATTCGGGTTCAACAGCGGCATGCGGGTCGAAGTGCTGTTCGTGAACACGAAGGAGTTCACCGTGCGCTGGGGCACGCAGAACCCGGTTCTGATCCCGACGCCGCAACTGCCAGGCGGCATGCCGATACGTGCCAACGGCACCTTCAATTTCAAAGTGAGCGACTACGTCACGCTGATTGACAAGATCGCCGGCATCAAGAACAGCTATCTGGTCGAGGATGTGAAGATTCGCATCACGTCCGTGCTGGATCAGCTGCTTATGAAGTGGATCAGCCGGGAAGGCAAGGACATGTTCAACCTTCAGGCCAATGCGGACGATATCGCCCGAGGCATCCGCGATGATCTGGATATGCAGGTGATGGACAACGGCATCTCCATTACAGGCTTCCAGGTGATGAGCTTCAATTACCCGAAGGAAATTCAGGATATGATTACGAAGACCGCATCGCATGAGATGATCGGCAACCTGCAGAAATACCAGCAGGTGAGCATGACCGACGGCATTGCTTCCGGCAAGGTTCAGGGCGGCGGCGCCGCCTCCGACATGGCAGGCATGATGATGGGCATGAATCTGGCGAATGAAATGATGAAGAATATGAACCAGAATGGCGGGTCATCGTCTTCCGGCTCGAATACACCGCAACCGCCGAGCGGCGGTGCAGCCTCCGGCGGCGGACAAAAGCCGAACTTCTGCCCGAACTGCGGGACGAAGAACGAAGGCGCCAACTTCTGTCCGAATTGTGGTCAGAAGCTGGGATAAAGGTTAAAGACAGCAGAAGCGCGCTTGTCTGCAAGGACGAACGGACCCGCAAGACGGGGATGAAGCAGCCTGGATCGGGAGGAAATTATTCCGAACAGGCTGTTTCTTTTTATAACTTTTCAATGTATGCGCTTCAATTTCATGATATAATGCATCTAACCTTATCCTTAGAGATTCAAGGAAGAACCGGTCAGGAGTGTTGCTAGAATATGAGACGATATAACATATGGCGACCGATACTGCTCATTGCCATCGCGCTGCTAACGAACAATCTGGTGACGAATGTGTGTCTGTTGCTCGGCTTGGCGCAGAATACCGCGAGCGATATTGGCTTTATCGCGATGATCATTGCTGCCTTTGTCACATATGGCCGATTCACGAGCCAAAATCGAAAAAGAAAATAAAATACGAGTTTCAACAGCTTGCACAGCTGGCTAAAACTGCTCGAACTTAACATTCATTTGACATATGTAAAGGGAAAATGAATGTTATTTTTTCCACGGAAAATAAGGCTCCGCCGACATACCACCCCTAATTTCACACCCGCTGTAATGCTTGTGTTACTTATTATTGTTGATCTATCAATGCATGTCCATTTCTGTAAACCTTTCATCCCCTTTCCAAGGAGGAATATTCCACTTAATTGTTTTACCGCGCTACAGAAGCAGCTGGTTGAAATGGGCTAAATTTTTGTTGAAAAGGGTCAGTTTTATTAATATATTGTTATAGTAAAGAGTCTGTAAAAATAGCAATCAGTATTATTCCTAGGAGGGTTATCCTGAAATGAAAAAAGGGGTCATATCATTAATAAGTCTGGCATTGTCTGTTACGATGCTGGCAGGCTGCGGTTCTTCGAATACAGGAACAGAGCCGAGCGGCAGCGGCAGTGCAGGCGAAGAGACACCGAAAGCAAACTTCAAAGTCGGAATGGTTACGGATGCGGGCACCATTGACGATAAATCCTTCAACCAAGGCACGTTCGAAGGGATTGTAAAGGCCAGCGAGGATTTTGGTCTGGAGCACAAATATCTGAAGCCGGGCGGCGAGACAGAAGCGGATTATACGAAAGAAATCACGAACCTGTATGATGCGGGCTTCAAGTTTATCGTAACACCGGGCTTCAAGTTCGAGACAGCGATCTTCAAGGCACAAGACAGATATACAGATGCCAAATTTGTACTGATTGACGGAGCGCCGAACTCCGGCGAGCCTGGAGCAGAGCCTGTGGTGAAGGAGAACACGGTATCCATCTTCTTCGCAGAGCATGAATCCGGCTTCCTTGCGGGTGTAGCTGCTGCCCTTCACGTGAAGGAAGGACAAGCTGGCTTCATCGGCGGATTGGAAATTCCACCAGTACAGAAGTTTAACTGGGGCTTCCAGCAAGGCGTGAATTACGCGAATGAGAATCTGGGCACGAATCTTGTCATCAACAAGGAGAACGTGGTGTATCAGGGCTCCTTTGACAACGTAGCGGCAGGTGGCCAACTGGCTGCCCAAATGTATAACAACGGTGTGGACGTTATCTTTGCAGCTGCTGGCGGCGTAGGCGTCGGTGCAATTACCGAAGCGAAGAGCCGTGCGGAGCAAGGCGAAGACATCTGGATCATCGGCGTTGACGTTGACCAATACAGCGACGGAATCTATGACGGGGACAAGTCGGTTGTTCTGACTTCCGCGGTGAAGAAAATCGACGCTGCAGCTTACGATATGATCAAAGCTGAACTCGACGGCAACTTCCCTGGCGGACAAACGATCACATTGGATGCGAAGAGTGACGGTGTAGGCCTTCCGGAAGAGAACCCGAACCTGAGCGAGGAAGTGCTGAGCCAGGTGGACGAAGTATTTAACAAGATCAAGTCCGGCGAAGTGACCGTGAGTGCAGAACAAGGCGATCTGATCAAGTAAGAGGAAGATCCCTTGGGGTGCTTCGACAGTAGAGAAAGACGTGTTTGCTAAGAAGAGACGGATGCCATCCGTCTTCTTTTTATGAGTAAGGCTCAAGTGAGGCATTTAATCCATAGAAAGTGAGGACCCTATAAGACCATGGACTATGTTGTCGAGATGGTGGGCATCCGCAAGGAATTTCCGGGTATTGTGGCAAATGACGACATTACACTCAGGCTGAAAAAGGGAGAAATCCACGCATTGCTTGGCGAGAACGGGGCCGGCAAATCCACGCTCATGAGCATTTTGTTTGGCATGTATCAACCTGACCGTGGAACGATCAAGGTGAGTGGCAAAGAGGTGCGCATTACGAACCCGAACGTGGCGAGCAGGCTTGGCATCGGTATGGTGCATCAGCATTTCAAGCTGGTAGAGCCGTTTACCGTGACCGAGAACATTATTCTCGGCAGCGAGACGCGCCGGCTTGGCTTTATGCTCGATGTAAGAACCGCTGCCAAGCGGGTCGAGGAGCTGTCCAAGAAATATGGGCTGAATGTGGATCCTTATGCGAAAATTGAGGATATTTCGGTGGGGATGCAGCAGCGTGTCGAGATTTTGAAGATGCTGTATCGCGATGCCGAGGTGCTGATTTTTGACGAGCCGACAGCTGTGCTGACACCTCAGGAAATTGAAGATTTGCAGAACATTATGAAGAACCTTGTCAAGGAAGGCAAGTCGATTATTCTGATTACGCACAAGCTGAAGGAGATCAAGGCGGTAGCGGATCGCTGCACCGTCATTCGCCGCGGCAAGACGATCGGCACGGTCGATGTGGCGGAGACGAGCCGCGAGGAAATGGCGGAGATGATGGTCGGCCGCAGCATTTCCTTTAAAGTGGACAAGGTCGAGAGCAAGCCGGGTGAACCGGTGCTGGAGATTCAGTCCCTTACGGTCAAGAACAGCAAGAAGGTGGATGCGCTCAAAGCGTTCACGCTGGATGTGCGGGCAGGCGAAATCGTTGGCATCGCTGGTGTGGATGGGAACGGTCAGTCCGAATTGGTGGAGACGATAACCGGACTTATGAAGGCCGAGAGCGGAAGCATCCGCCTGAATGGTCAAGAGATTTCCGGATTGTCTGTGCGAGAGCGCAATGAGAACGGAATCGGCCATATCCCTGAGGATCGGCAAAAGCGGGGGCTGGTGCTGGATTACACATTGGAGGAGAACATTATCCTTCAGGTGTATAACAAGCAGCCTTACTCAAAGCATGGAATTCTTCAGCCCGCTGTCATTCGCAAGCATGCGGAGCAGATTATCCAGAGCTTTGATGTCCGTTCAGGCACCGGCGCCAGGTCGGTTGTGCGCTCCATGTCCGGCGGCAATCAGCAGAAGGCCATTATTGGCCGCGAGGTCGAGCGCGATCCGGATCTGCTCATTGCGGTCCAGCCGACGCGGGGTCTTGATGTGGGTTCGATTGAATACATTCACAAGCGTCTCGTGGAGCAGCGTGATAAAGGAAAGGCCGTGCTGCTCGTTTCGCTTGAGCTTGATGAAGTGATGAACCTGTCGGATCGTATTGCGGTCATTAACAACGGCGAACTGGTAGGCATTGTGAACGCCTCCGAGACGAACGAGCAGGAGCTCGGGCTTATGATGGCCGGGATTCATAAGGAGGAGGGCACGTCATGAATAACAGTGTGAAATCGTTACTCGCCGTCCTCTTCGGACTGCTGGCGGGGGCCGTGCTGATGATGCTGACCGGTCATAATCCGATTGAAGGCTATCAATATCTCGTTCAAGGTGGGTTGAAAAATCCGGAGCGGATCGGGAATACACTCGCGACCGCAACGCCGCTCATTCTGACGGGACTGTCTGTCGCTTTTGCATTCCGCACCGGGTTGTTTAATATCGGAGCGGCTGGACAGATGCTGGTTGGCGGCTTCTGCGCGACAGCGGTCGGTCTGTCACTGGATCTTCCGCGCGGTATGCTGCTGCCGCTGATGGTGCTGGCCGGATTTATCGGCGGCGCGCTGTGGGCGGTCGTCCCCGGCTTCTTGAAGGCACGTTATAATGTGCACGAAGTGGTATCGACCATTATGATGAACTGGATTGCCTACTGGACGGTTTACTATGTGATCCCGGCGTATTTCAAAGGGGACAGCGTGGAGACAGAGTCGCGGCAGCTTCCGGCCAATGCGATGCTCCGCGAGTCATGGCTTAGCGATATGTTCCAGGGCTCTTACATCAATCTTGGATTCTTCATTGCGGTGCTAACGGTCATCATCGTGGCTTTCCTGATCAATAAAACAACGCTGGGCTACGAGCTGAAGGCGGTGGGCTTCAACCGCCACGCTTCCGAATATGCCGGCATTGGCGTGAACCGCAGCATCGTGCTGTCGATGTTTATCGCTGGCGGCATCGCGGGTCTTGCCGGGGTTGCCCAGTATACGGGCAATGCTTCCAGCATTCAGATCGGGATTCTGCCAAGCCAGGGCTTCGACGGCATCGCGGTTGCGCTTCTCGGTGCCAACGCGCCGCTTGGCGTACTGGCTTCGGCCCTGTTCTTCGGACTGCTGTATTCCGGAAGAGGGTTCATGAACGCGATGACCGACATTCCGCCGGAAATTGCGGATACAATTATCGCCATCATTATCTATTTTGCGGCGACAAGCATACTGATTGAGCGTTTGATCCGAAAGTTGCGGCTGCGCCGTTCGGCAAACAAAAAGCAGGAGGACTGAGAACATGTGGACAACGATTGAACAGATATTCCCGTATGCCATCGTTTTCACGATTCCGCTTTTGATTACCGCCTTGGGCGCGCTGTTCAGTGAGCGAAGCGGGGTTGTGAACATCGGTCTGGACGGGCTGATGATTGTCGGTTCCTTTATCGGAGCTTTTGTAGTATCCAAGCTTCAGGAGCAATATTTGGGATCCTGGTGGGTGCTGTGGGTCGGTCTTCTGGCCGCGGCAGCAGCGAGCGCCTTGTTCTCCCTGCTGCATGCTTTTGCAAGCATTAACCTGAATGCCAACCAGATTATAAGCGGTACGGCAATTAATATGATCGCTGGCGCACTAACGATCTTCCTCGCCCGCAACATTACGGGCAGCGGAAATATCCGGGTGACCAGCGGGTTCAAGTCATTTGATTTTCCGGTATTGTCAAAGATCCCGGTCATCGGGGATCTGTTCTTTACCCGAATGTATCCGACGACCTTGTTTATTATTGCGCTGCTCTTGATCAGCACGTTTATGCTCTATAAGACGCCATTCGGGCTGCGCCTGCGCTCCTGCGGTGAGCATCCGCATGCGGCGGAGGCCGCGGGCATCCGGGTGAGAAGAGTCCGTTATGTGGGCGTCCTCATTTCCGGTGCGTTCTCGGGTCTTGGCGGAGCGGCAATTCTGCTCACCTATTCCGGTGAGTTCAACGGCAATGTAGCCGGTCTTGGCTTCCTGGCGCTGGCTTCCTTGATCTTTGGCCAGTGGAAGCCGCTCGGAATTCTGGCAGCAACCTTCTTCTTCGGCTTTGCAAGCACGATTGCCAACGTATCGCAGGTCATTCCGTCGCTTGCGGTCATTCCGCCGGTGCTGCTGAAGATTTTCCCTTATGTCGTGACCTTGATCGCGCTTGTTATATTCTCGAAGTCTTCGCATGCACCAAGAGCGGTTGGGGAGCCGTTTGATTCCGGCAAACGATAAGATTCATAGCATGATAGGGATGTGCTGATCTGAGACAGAGATCGCGCTCTCCTTCACATGACAGCCTCTGAGTGGTCAGTCCCGTAAGATCGGGCTCTGATCTGCTCAGAGGTTTTTTTACATAAAACCCCCTTTGGATTAGCTCTCTCAAAACAATTCTGGTATATATAGTTAATGAGTGCAGAATTTAATAGAAAAGGAGAGTGAAAGTTAAGATGTTGTCGGGGTTGCATAGGTGCAAACAGCTAGGAAGTGTGTTTCTTGCCATCATGTTGGTTGTCACGATGATTCTTCCTTCCGGCTTTGTCCGGCTTGCGGAGGCTTCTCCGAGCAATGACCAGGTTGTGATCAGCCAGGTCTATGGCGGGGGTGGCAACAGTGGCGCAGTGTATACGCATGATTTTATCGAGCTCTATAATCCTACGAACTCCTATGTTGACCTTGCAGGCTGGAAGGTGCGCTATGCCAGTGCAACGGGCACGTTCAACAACGTGACGGAGCTGAGCGGGAGACTCGGACCTCACCAGTATTATTTAATTCAGCAGAGAGGGGGACAATCAGGGAACGGGAATGCTTTACCGGCAGCTGATCTGACCGGAAACATCGATCTGAGCGGGACGAATGGCAAGGTCGATTTGGTGGATGCCACTGGGGCGGTCGTTGATTTTGTAGGGTATGGCAGTACGGCATCGGCAGCCGAGGGTCAGCCGACGCGTTCGCTGTCAAATGCAACCGCAGCCATCCGCAAGGAGCTGCCTGGAGGTCCGGCAGGCAATCGGGGGCTGGATACGGATAACAATGCGAATGATTTCACCGTCACAGCGCCGGATCCGCGCAATACGGCCTTCACAGGCGCTCCGGAGCAACCGGGGAGTCAGCTTGGGGAAGTAACGGCCGCGCCGGAGCCGAATGCTTGGCCGGCCGGAACGGCCATTACGCTGGCGCCGCCTGTCGTCGGGGCTTCTGTCTATGCGGATGTGTACGCTTCGGGCACGAACAACGGTTCAGGGTTTCGTCTGATCGATGGGCCGATTGAACTGCAGGAGCCGATTCGTATCGAAGCCTATGCTGCCATGGAAGGCCTTGATAACGGACCGACCGTTTCGTTTGTGTATGATATTTTGTCTCCGGTTCCGGTAGCCGAAGCTCGCACAAAGGAACGATCGGAGCATGCATGGACTGAAGGAATTATTACGCATATTGAGGGCAGAGAGATTTACATTCAGGATGATACGGCCGGCATCGTGCTTTATGACTATCCGCTGGATGCGAGCGTGGGCGATAGGGTCAGTGCGGCCGGTGTCATGGATATCTACAACAACCTTCAGGAGCTGAAGCCGCATCCGCTGCTGCCTTATGAGGTGACGGAGAGGAATGCGGGTGTGCCGCAGCCGATCCGCATCAGCGGAGCTGATCTGGCACCGGATCAAGGGGAGGCATACGAAGCAAGGCTTGTCTATATGGAGGATGTGGCTATTACGGCCCAGAATCGGCCG
Source organism: Paenibacillus sp. FSL M8-0334 (assembly GCF_038000405.1). NCBI lineage: Bacteria > Bacillati > Bacillota > Bacilli > Caryophanales > Paenibacillaceae > Paenibacillus > Paenibacillus sp. FSL M8-0334. Next base: position 1,976,765 of record NZ_JBBOCH010000001.1, on the reverse strand, counting down.
GGCGAGTATACGGCGGTTCAGGATGGCCATGAATTTATCATTTACTCAAGCCTGCCAAAGCTTGAAGTCGGCAAAGTGTTCAGCCGCGTTACGGGCGTAGTCAAGCAGTACAGAGATATCTATGAGCTGATTCCGCTGAATGAGGCTTCCCTGGTGGAGGAGCGGCTGTCCGTCATCGCCAGCCCAGGCCCGGGGCCGATCGTGCCGGGAGAAAAGGTGACCTTGACGACGCCTGCCGAAGGGGGCAGCATCTATTACACGACGGACGGCACGGAACCTACGGTATCCAGTGCGTTGTACAGCACCCCGATCCCGATTGACCGGGATATCACGATCAAAGCGATTGTGGTTGCGGGTGGGGAGCAGAGCCGGGTATTTGCGTTTGACTACCGGGCCGCCCTGCAGCCGCGGATCGGAGATATCCAGGGTGAGACGCACGTTTCACCATACAACGGACAGACGGTTCAAGATATTGAGGGAGTCGTAACTCAGTACGGATATACGTTTTCTAACGGCAATGATAAAGGTTTCTATATTCAGGACCCTGAGCCGGATGACAATCCGAGAACATCGGATGCCATATTCGTCTACGCTCCGAATGCCACGTTGCCGGATATCGGCGAGACCGTGTCCGTGACGGGCAGAGTCTCGGAATATAACGAGGGCAGTGCCAGCAATCTGACCACCACGCAGATCGAGCTTCAACGCTACGAGCGTCTGGGGCCGGCTGACGCGCTGCCGGAGCCGGTTACGCTGGGCAAGGAAGGGCTGCCGCTCCAGGCAGCAATCATTGATAATGACAGCTTCGCTGAATTCGATCCGGAGGAAGACGCGATCGACTTCTATGAGTCGCTGGAGGGCATGCGGGTTCGACTGCCGCAGCCGACAATTATTAGTCCTTACTGGACCAGCGCCGGAACGTATAACATTCCGGTTCGCGTGGAGAACGATGTGGAGGATGTACTGACGCCGCCGGGCGGGCTTGTGCTGAAGGAACAAGGCAATCTCAACCCGCAGCGCCTGTTGATTGCGTACGGGAATCCGGGCGAGGAAGTCGGTACAGGGGACGTGTTCACCGAGGATGTGATCGGTGTCATCGGATACAACAGCGGCAACTTCAAGGTGATTCCGCCCAAGGACGGTTTGCCGAGCCTGATCAGCAGCCCGTTCGAGCAGGAAGTATCCACGATCCGGGCCGGCGAGGATCAGTTGACGGTGGCGACGTACAATATTGAGAATTTCTATCCGGGTGTCGGTGCTGCCAAGATCAACAAGCTGGCCGAATCGATTGCAGACCATCTGAAATCCCCGGATATTATTGGCCTGGTCGAAGTGCAGGACAATAACGGCGAGCGCAATGACGGCACGACCGCTGCAGATCACAGCTATCAGGTTCTCGTCGATGCTATTGAAGCAGCCGGGGGACCTGTATACAGCTATACCGATGTCGAGCCGGTGAACAACAGCGACGGCGGCGCGCCGGGAGCGAATATCCGGGTAGGGTTCCTCTATAATCCGGAGCGGGTGAAGCTGGCGGATAGCGTGCATCAGCGCAAGGGCTCGTCCACCGAAGCGACGCAGTATGATGCGTCCGTGGATCAGCTTACCTACAATCCGGGCCGGATCGATCCGCTGAACCCGGCGTTTGCATCCTCCCGCAAGCCGCTGGCGGCCCAGTTCGAATTCCGGGGCGAGAAGGTGATTGTGATTGTCAATCACTTCAACTCCAAGTCGGGGGATCAGGGGCCTTTCGGGGCTGCCCAGCCGCCTGCGCTGTCAAGTGAATTGCAGCGTCATCAAATCGCGGCGGTTGTGAACGGATTTGTGAAGGAGGTTGTGTCGGGCAATCCGGAGGCCAACGTGGTTGTGCTAGGCGATTTGAATGATTTCCAATTCACGGAAACCGCAGCGATCCTCAAAGGCAGCGAGCTGGACAATCTGATTGAGAAGCTGCCGCTCGGAGAGCAATACACGTATACCTATGACGGCAATTCGCAGGTGCTCGATCATATTCTGGTCAGCAAAAATTTAACGCGCACCGCCCAAATCGATGTCGTCCATCTGAATGCGGACTTTCCGCCTTCCCGAGGCCGCGTGTCAGACCATGATCCGGTCGTTGCCGCGATTGATCTTGGAGGAAGCGCCGAGGGCGGCTTCCCGCTGACGATTCTGCATACCAATGATACGCATGCGAATCTGGATACCACAAGCTCGCCGGACAACATCGCGCGCCGGGTGACCGCGATCAAGGAAGCGCGGGCAGCTTCGGTGAACCCGCTGCTTGTGGACGCCGGGGATGTGTTCTCGGGTACGCTCTATTTTAATAAATATTCGGGATTGGCTGATCTGGAGTTCATGAATCTTGTAGGTTACGACGCGATGACCTTCGGCAACCACGAGTTTGATAAAGGATCCGAGGTATTGCGTGATTATATCGAGCAGGCACAGTTTCCTTTTGTCTCTTCGAACGTGGACTTCTCGGCCGATCCGGTGCTCAGCTCCAAATTCAAGGATGAGGTGACGCGCGATGCTCAGGCGGGTTCTGTATATCCGGCGATCATCATGGATATGGACGGGGAGCAGGTGGGCCTGATTGGACTGACGACAGAGGATACAGCGAGCATCTCCTCTCCGGGCCTTGTCACGTTTGAGGATGCGGTAGCGAAAACGCGAGATACGGTTGCAATGCTGCAACGCGAAGGGATTAACAAAATCATCGTGCTTTCCCATCTCGGCTATGACGCTGACGCCAATCTGGCGCGAGAGGTTGAGGGCATCGACATTATCGTAGGCGGTCACAGCCATACGAAGCTGGATGAGCCTGTTGTGGATCGCTCGGACAGCGAGCCGAAGCTGATTGTGCAGGCCGGGGAGAAGGGGCAGTACCTCGGCCGGCTTGAAGTGGTATTTGATGAGGAGGGTGTGCTTAAGGAGTGGGACGGACGCCTCATCTCGGTCGATGAGAAGGACGGCCATGACCAGTATGTCATTGCCCCTGACCCGGAGGCGCTTCACCTACTTAATACCAAATACAAACCGGGCGTTGAGGAGCTGAAAGGAACACAGGTCGGACGGACGCAGGTGCTGCTGAACGGCGAGCGTGCCGATGTGCGCACCAAGGAGACGAACCTTGGCAACTTGATTGCCGACGGAATGCTGGATGCGGCGAGGGCGGCTGGTACGGGTGCTGTAATGGCCTTGCAGAACAGCGGGGGCATCCGGGCGTCGATTGAAGCCGGGCCGATCACGATGGGGGACGTGCTGACGGTGCTGCCGTTTAATAACGATCTCGTGACGATGACGCTGACCGGTCAGGAGATCAAGGAGGCGCTGGAGAACGGCGTCTCCCGCATCCCGAGTGCTGATGGGCGCTTCCCGCATGTCTCGGGCATGAGATTCATCTATGATTCCACGAAGCCGGCAGGCGAGCGCGTGCTGCGGATGGAGGTAAGGGGAGCGGACGGCTATGAGCCGATCGATCTGAGTCAGTCGTATGTGATGGCGACCAACGTCTTTACTGCCCAGGGCGGAGACTTCTATGAGTCGTTGAAGCAGGCTTATCTCGAAGGCCGTGTGAATCTGTTGTATTTGCCGGACTATGAGGTTTTCTCCAATTATATTGAAAAAGTAGGCACGATCACAGCCGACACCGCTGCGGTTGAGGGGCGGATCACCGATCTGAAGGGAGCGCCGCTGCCAGAGGTTCCGGGGCCTGGAACGCCTGGAGAGCCGGGAGCACCCGGAACCCCTGGTTCACCGGGCACACCAGGCACACCGGGCTCCCCTGGTACCCCTGGAGCTCCTGGGCCAGGGACGCCGCCAGTGCCTGGACCTGCACCGGGTACGCCGGGCACGGGTACACCTGCCGCTCCGGGCACGGTCCGGCTTGAAGTGCAAGCAGTAAATGGCGAGGCAGCAGCCACCGTTACCGAAGCTGCGATGCAGCAAGCGTTGAAAGAGCCGCATAACGGAACCGTGAGGATTGAGGTGACAAGCCCAGGTAGCCAGCCGCTCACCTCTGCAGCGGTTACGATCAGCAGCGGGGCCTTGCAAGCATGGCTTGCCCAGGCTGGGGCCGGTGTACTGGCGATTGTGACGCCATATGCCAGCTATGAGCTTCCGAAGAAGGAGATTCATCTCCCGTCGTTAGCACAGAAGCTGGGCTCAGAGGGGGGCGGTCTTGCGCTTGTGTTCACCCTTGCGCTGAACCAAGATGCGCTAGAGTCAGCTGCAGCGAGGGGCTACAGTGGGCTTCAGGCGGTGGATTATACCGTAGCAGTCCGGACCGCGGACGAGAGCGTCATGCTGGAATCGTTCGATTCCTATGTGAAGCGGACGATGAAGGCAGGGCGGCCTCACTCGACCTCAAGCCTTGCTGTCGTGCGGATCGATGGTGATGAGGGGACGAGCGCTGCTTATACCCCCGTTCCATTTATTACTGAAGGAGATGCCATTGTAATCTACAGCAAGACCAATAGCACCTATCTGGCGCTTCACAATCCGGTAACCTTTGAAGATATCGCGACGCATTGGTCCAGAGGGGACGTCGAGTCGCTTGCAGCCAAACGCATTGTAACCGGGCGTACGGCAACTCGATATGCTCCTGACGATGAGGTCACCCGTGCCGAATTCGCAGCACTGCTGACACGGGCATTGGGGCTGGCTGGCCATCCGAGCGGTCAGGGCGCAGATCAGGGACAGGTGCCAGGACAGGGAGCTGTCTTCAAGGATGTCGCTGCATCCGACTGGCATGCCGGGTATATCAAAGCGGCGGTCAGAGCGGGCATTGTCAGTGGATATGCTGACGGCACTTTCCGGCCGAATCAGACGATTACGCGGGAAGAGATGGCGCTCATGGTGTTCAAGGCATTGGAGGCGACCGGATATGAGGCAAGCGGAGGTTCCTCCCTGCGCTTTGCGGATCAGGAACGGATCGGTGCCTGGGCAGCAGAAGCAGTACAGCATTTAGGCAGCATGGGGATTATGAACGGAGACGAGCGGAATCGATTGATGCCTAAGTCCAGCAGTACCCGTGCGGAGAGCGCGGCTGTGCTGAATCGCATGATCGGGAAGCTGACGTATTCGAAATAGGGTTTGGATCGAAGCAGCAGTCTTGGCCTGAGATGATCTCGGGCCGGGGCTGTTTTTTTTATCTAATGAAAAAAATAGCAACCAAATGTGACCAATACACGTCCAGCATTGTGTTATAGGTAAAAGGAGGCACAACACGATGCAAAGCGATTCGCTCCGGCCGGGCGGAGATATTGGCGAGATTTACGAATTGTATGGAAGCATGCTTTTCAAAATCGCGATGATTCATCTAGGGAATAAGCAGGATGTGGAGGAAGCCCTCCAGGAAACCTTCTTCAAGCTGATAGATAAAGCGCCGCATTTCAATGACAGCGAGCACCAGAAGGCGTGGCTGATCCGCGTCCTTACGAATCAATGCAAAAATATGCGCGGCAGCCTGTGGCGAAAGCGGGTGACGAGGCTGGATGATGTGCAGGCGTATTTTGCGGAGCCTTCTGACCGGGCGCTCATCGATGAGGTGATGAGTCTGCCTTTTAAATATAAGACGGTGATTCACCTGTATTACTATGAAGGTTATTCGGTGAAGCAAATTGCCCATATATTGCAGATCGGCGAATCTGCGGTCAAAATGCGGCTTGCACGGGGCAGGGAGCTGCTGCGAATGGAACTGGAAGGGGAGAATGAGGCATGAACAGGAATGCGTACAAAAAATTGATGGATCATATAGAACCGGATGAAGGAGTGAAGAAACGGATGATGGAACGAATGAATAAAGGAAAAGTGCAGTCGACAAGATGGAGCCGCAGGGCGGTCGCGATGGTCAGCCTGGCCGCGGTATTGGGCCTCGGTGCGGTTGTCACGTTCACGTGGGAGCGCGGTGCAGACGATCAGGCGCTTACAGCCGTTAAGCCCGAAGGGACCGGGCAGCACGGTTCGGCTAATCCATCTGAGGTGGCTACGGAGCCAGTAACCATCCCGCAGGTTGAGCTGCCTGGGGACAACGGGATTCAAGCGAACATGATCGGGCTTGTGGTGTACCAAGGGAATATCTACACTCAGTCGAGTACACGCATTACACCGGAGGCAGCTGAGCAGCTGCTCGGAGATAAGCTCGGCAGATCCAAGGCGGGCATTACGGAGTGGAGCGATGCTTCGGATTATACCGAATTGGCTTCTACGATTGGCGAGACCGATATTTACGCTGTCAAAGGCTACGATACCGATTTCCGTATTATGTCATACCAGGTCATTGACGGTCAGGTCTATGCCGAGTTCTACGACCACCTGAATGGCATTGCGATTGCAACAGGGGAAGACTTGATCGGGAAGCTGAATGTTAAGGATCGGATTCAGACCGCACAGTGGCAGAGCTTTGACAGCTGGAACATGGGCGAGAACCGCCTGCAGGCGGTTCAGGCGGCAGATGCCCTCTCGTCTTTCGTGACCGCGCTGCATACAGCCAGTCCGGTGGCGGAAGAGGCGCTGGGAGAGGAGCCGTATGCGAGCAGCGAGCAGAAGTTTCTGTATTTGAAACTGGAGGATGAGACAGAGGTAGAGCTGCGCTTGTTCAAGCTGGGGAGCGGGAACTATGCCAAATACGGCCATACCCCTGTTTTCCTTCAGGTGGAGGATGCCGTTTTTAATGCGCTGTGGGACAGCATGGAATAGTGTCTTTATATAGAGGTAGCCCAACCTGACAAGTTCAGGTTGGGCTACTCTGCATGGAGAATAGGCCTAGGCCTCAAGGCATGAACACTAACAGAAGCTGACTCTGTTAGAATGATGAAGCTTAAAAAGGATTCAGCACATGATAAAACACGTTTGGCGATGCCATCCGGTAATAATGGCTGCACCAGCCGACACCTTTATGGTTCCAACGATTGGTGGTGCTGTAGACGAGCCGCTCCTGCTCCAGCTCCTCGATGCGAGGAATACGTCCTTCGGCGTAATCGAGGATGCGCATTGCGGCCGTATCGAGCCGGGTCAGCACGCCGCCATAGCGAATATCGATCACTTCCCAACCGAACGGCTTGAACATGCGAAGCCACTGTGTCCGGTGGGCAAGGCGAAGCTCCGTGACGGCCGCGGCAATGGCGGGCAGCTCCACTTCGGCAATATGCCGCAGGGTGGCATGGTCTTGCGTGTCATAAGCCTGCTTCAGCCGGATGCCGATTTCGCTTTTGCGCTTCAGCACAGCGCTCAGCTTCTCCGGCATTTCGAACAGATAATCCAGTGCCGCATTCTTGTCTCGCTTGTTCTGAATAGCCAGCTCCAGCTTGGCGTAGTGGTCGTTTAGCGCCAGCCCCTCGATCTGCTTGTCGAACAGACCGAGAAGCACATCCTGGTACAGCAAGAACTTGGACGGATTGCTCTGCTTGGCGTTGTTCGGCTCTTGCCCCGGAATCTCGTCCAGATCCTTGAGCAGCAGGAAAGCTTCCATCTCCACGCCAGTGCACAGCTTCACCCGCTGCGCAAGCTGCGCCTGACTCGGCGTCCCCTCTGTGTAGGCATGCTCTGCGTACAGCTGGAGACCGAGGAGGGCTGCAAACGGGTTGCCCTCGTTGCCGTCGTCTCCCCACATGGTGGCGTATACTTCACGAATGCCTTCCTCCTTGCACACTTGGAGGGCCACATCCGAGGCGTTCAAGGATAGACCGTAGTTCACGCCGAACGTATTAAATATCCATACGGCGCCCGCGAACACGAGGTTGCAGCCCAGCGGGCGATGATTGTCGATGACCTTCGTATAGTCCTCAGGCTCGGTATGGGTGTAATCCCAATACACCATGTCGACATCCTTCGGGATTCGACGAGCCATATCCTCCGGGATCGTCGTCTCTTTATCGTAATAATCATCGCCTTTGCCGGAGGCAAGCTTCAGGAACATGTCGCTCCACATCATCGGTTTCAACCCGCGGGCGCGCACTGCCGCCAGCACGTTGTCCAGATGCGAGACCATAATGTCAAAGCGGTCCTGGTACCCGTTCAGATCCAGGTATTTTCCACGCCCAAGCTCTTCGGCTTCGTCCATGCCGATATGGATTTTGCGGCTGCGAAACGGTGCGGTAGCCGACTCGATCATTTTCTCGATCAGCTTGTCTGTCTGCTCGCTGCCAACCAGCAGCGCCCCTTTGGTATCGCGGTAGGACTTCACAGGCTCCCACTTCAGGAATTCCTCCAGATGAGCAAGCGTCTGGATACTTGGGAATGCTTCAATGCCGAAGCTGTCGGCATAATCATCGATTTCTTTAAGCTCCTCCTTGGTGTAACGGCCCCGCATATAACCGAAGTACGGTTCTCCCTCGATTTCATACGTGTCCTCCATATAGAGCATAACTGTGTTCATGCCCATCAGGGCGAGTTTGTTCAGGATGGCCTTGAACCCGTCTACCGTCAATACCGCATTGCGGGACAGATCGAACATCGGACCGATTTGATCGAACTGCTGCTTCTCCAGGACGCGGAAATCATCGCCGGAACGAAGATGCTGGACCAGCAGCCCAAGCCCCCTGAAAAACTGATGTTTTTTGCTAAACCTGATCATGCCTTGTCCGCGCTCATAACTGACCTCAAGTGCATCGTCCTGGGTATCCAGGGGTCCTTCTACAAGCACCGGGATACCGTCCTCGCTGAATTGTACGTCCAGTTCAGGCAACAGCCGCTGGATCCCTGCTAACAGCTCCTGTATATCCCCTTCGAAACGCAGCTTCATTCCTATCCACATCCTTTATCGATCATCAAAACGTTATATCATTATAATGTTTAATCTTATTGCAATCCGATGGGGAAAGCAACCTCACTTTTCACTTTTAACTTGAATAATTAAGGGAGCCTATTGTCGAAAAATAGTGTCGGTGCGAAAGGAGGGGACGTATGCGGAAATATGTCACAGCGCAGCGGGATATAACACGAAAGTCAATAGGCAGCTATGCAGCTGCCTATTGACGTAGCACCGGCCCCGTCCGTGTGGAGGATCGGGGCCAGTGCCGGGCAGATGGCGCTTTGCTGACGCAAGCTCCAGCAGACAAGGGTGAATTGTCAGCGCACGGAAGTCAGCTGGAGCTCATGCCGGTGGAAAGTGCTTGCTCCAGCCGGACCATCCGCTTCATCAGCTTTTTCAGCATGACGGAGGCTTTTACTTTGATCTCGAGATCATTCGAAACATGAAGCTTGTATTTCCCTTGCAGGATAGCCTCCTTAAGCTCAACCGCCGATTCGCATGGGGTATCCAGCTCGTTGAAGATGCTGCCGAATTGCAGGCATTGATGCGTATCGCTGCCAGCGGTGACCGGCTTGCCCAGCTCGGAAGCAAAGCGCTGTACCTGTTCCTGATTGCTGTCGCAGCCGTACTGGTACATATCTTTGGCATTGAGATCAAAGGCGTCCAGCCGTGCCAATTGACGTGGGCTGAGATGATGCAGCGGCGTGCTATCACGGAATGGATGTGCACCGATCTTGAGCAAAGGATACGCTTCAGCGATATCCATCAGCTGATCAAAGGGGATAAAGGCGCCCTTATCGGTATACCCGTCAAGCTTACGGCGCACCTCAAGAATGGACCACTTGCTGCCGATCAGCAGAATATGCCCGTTCTCTAATATATCCACCTCCATCCCGGGGAAAATCTTCAGCCCATACGCCTCATAATAGTCCCCTTGGTACGGAAACAGGCGATCCAGCTCCGAATACACCTCGTAGAAGTTGCGGGTATTAAAATGCTCGGTCAGCGCCAGCGCATCCAGCCCGCTATCTTTGGCCTCACGCAGCATCTCCTCATAATATTCCGGCGAAAAGTCAGACGCCTTCGACAACTTGGCATGGGTATGCAGGTCAATTTTCATAGGTTCAACACTCCTTCATCATCTATAGGTTGCCGGAGCAGGTGACGCCTGCGGTTTACAGTCTGCCGCTGATCCAGAATAATAACGATACATAGACAGCCGATCCGGACAGAAACATAATATCGCGGGTCGATACTTTCAGATGGGCCAGTTTCAGTTTTTTGGCCGCCGGATTCTTCATGCCGTAGGAGAAGCCTCTCGTTTCCAAAGCCTCCACTGTCGTTCGGGATCGCTTGGCAGTTGCAAGCATAAGCGGGAAGAAGGACAACACCAGCAGTTTTAAATAATACGCTGCCATTCTCCAATACATGACTCCGGGTTCCTCCGGTGCTTTGCCCCGGAGCCGGTAGGAGAGCAGGACATTCCGGAATTCCTCGAACAGCACCGGAAGTATGCGATAACCGTAAGACAGGCTGAATGAGAAGGCGGCGGGCATGCCTAGGGCAAGCAGACCGTCGCTTATCTTCTCAGGGTCCATGCCAGAGAAGACCGTGATGCTTGCCAGGGAAACAACGGACAGCTTTAAAGTCAGCTTCAGCAGCGGCAGCGCAGAGCTGATATCTCCGCCGAAGAAAAGCGACAGAATAAACAGCCATCCGACCTGCCCGATAAGCCCAAGGCACAAGACCAGGATAATAAACGGGGTAACCCGCGACAAAATGGTGGTGACCACCATCATCAGGAACATGCCTGCCAGAACGGTCAGATCCGAAATGAACCACGGCACAATCGCAAAGAACAGATACCATATCAACAGACAGCGAGGATCAAGCCGGGACAGGGACGCGTGCCCGCTGCCATAGGCGGTATTCATCAGCTCCAGCTGAATCCGTTCGATCGTGATTTTGTTAAGCCAGCTGCGGACAAGCTGCATGATGCGGCACCTCCTTTCCAGTCAATATGGCATGGACGAGTTGTGCGAACTCGGCAGGCGTGCTGCCCGTCAGATGAAGGTCCAGCCGTGCGGCTGTGTCCATGATCTGAGTGGGTGCCAGTCCGGCGCGGCTGATCAGATGATGATCGGCAAAAATGTCGGCGGCGGAGCCGTCTCCGGCAACTGTACCGTCGGTGAGCACGATGACCCGAGTGGCCCACTGCTGGACGAGCTGCATATCATGGGTGGCGATGACGACCGTCCGCACGAATCCTTCCAGATCCTGCAGGGTGCCGAGCAATTCTTCACGGGTCGCCAAATCGAGATTGGCTGTCGGTTCGTCCAGCAAAATGAGATGGGGCAGCACCGCTGCACCGATCGCAAGGGAGACTCGGCGCTGTTGCCCGCCGCTGAGAAGCCGCGCATCCCGGTCTTTCAGGGACTCCAGCCGGAAGCTTTCGAGCATCTGGCTGATCCGCTGCTCGGCATCGGGATAGGCTCTGCTCTTGAGGCAGTGCGCCACCTCTTTATAGACATTGTCCTCGATGAACATATCCTCCGGGTTCTGGAACACATACGACACATGAGAGGACAGCTGCTCGATGGACTGGTGCTTCGTATCTTCGCCCATGACCTCTACCGCGCCAGCTGAAGGCTTGGCAATCCCGGCAATAAGCCGCAAGAGGGAGGATTTGCCCGCACCGTTGTTCCCGACAAGCGCAATGCGCTCCCCTTCATACAAGCTCAGGTTGATTCCGCGCAGCACTTCACGCTCGGCCCGGCGAATCGTCCGGTAGCTTAGACGGGCCTGCTTGAATTCAACAACAGGATGGGCTTGGGCATCCTCCGGCCCGCTTTCAGTCAATCTGCTGCCAGGGCGGGAATGTCCCCCGCTTGCTTCGGAGGAGTTATGAGCCCCCGGCAGATCGGCACGCCCGCCCAGCATGCCGCTGAAGTAAGCGACCGCTTCATCGGTCGTGACGGGATAGCGGACCTCACCTTGGCCAAGGCGCGGGGCGTTATCGGGATGAAGCCCAGGCATGCATTTGGCGGATTCCGGAGGACTCGATAAGCCTCGTCCGTCCGCATCCTCCGGCCAATCCTGCTGGTCGGGAGAAGCAGCCCCATTCTCCTTCCGCAGCAGCGAGGAGAGATGGACAGCGGCCTGCGTTACTTCCGGCGGCTGGATGGACAGCCGCGCGAGATCGTCCAGGCGGTTCAGCCCATCGGCAACGGGCAGCTGCCAGAGCACCTGCCCGTTCTCCATCAAGCATACTTCCTTGCAGTAGTCGGCAATGAACTCGGTATGATGCTCGATGACGATAACTGTTTTGCCATAGTGCTCGTTCAGGCTCCGCAGCACCTCGTACACCTGGCGCGCATGCTGCGGGTCCAGCTGGGACACCGGCTCATCCACGACAAGGATGTCGGGCGACAGGGACAGCGCTCCGGCGAGGGCGAGCAGATGCTTCTGACCGCCGCTCAGCTCCCAGATGTAACGATCCTGCAGGTGAGACAGCCCGCACATCTCAAGCGCCTGCAGGCCCATCACGCGGTAATCGGGCAGCCCGTAATTGAGCGGGGCGAACATGGCTTCATCCAGCACCGTCGGACGCACCAGCTGATTGTCAAAGTCCTGATAGACGTATCCGACCATGCGGGACAGCTCTGCTACATTTTGGGTGTTTGCCGGCTGCCCGCAGATTTCTACTTCCCCGGAGAAATCGCCGACATAATAGTGGGGGATTAACCCGTTAAACAGTTTGCAGAGGGTGGACTTGCCACAGCCGTTGCCGCCAATGATCGCAGTGAAGCTCCCGCGTTCAATCGCAAGGGATGCTCCATTCAGCACCGGCTCCTCCGAGCCGGGGTACACAAAGGTCACATCTGTTAGACGAACAGCCAGATCCGATTCCGTAGCTGTGTTATGCATGCGGCGCATCTCCGGAGTTGCGGCTGCGTTTCTCGGCGCGGGCGCGCATGATGATGATGGTAATGGCAGCAATAACAGCCGCTGCGGCAAGGCTAAGCCAGATCGCGCCAACCCCGAAGCGGTCCTCGAATCCGCTATCCCATTCGCCGAAGTTCCAGTCGGTCTCGGACAGCGACTCCGCAACAAAGGCGACGACAGCCAGGACGATCCCGGTGATAACAACTTTCGGTGTGATCACACCTGCGGACTCGTATTTGGTAGATTTTACACGTGGTTTGATCCCGAGCAGCGGTTCAATTTTTCCATAGAGTCTCGGAACCAGATATAATGTAGGCAGCAGGGCAAACAGTGTGCCGGAGAACAGCACGTCATTCAGGAAGCTTACGCCCTCCACAATGACGACGCTCGGAGCGAGGCCGGGCACGGCTTCGAATTCCTCGACGCCTATCCACACTTTGCCGATATCGACGAGCGCACTGCACAGCTGGTGAATGATCACGCCGGTCATCGCTGCGATGCCGACTTGTCTGCGGTTAAGCGGGTCTCTGACCATGCGGCCGGCGACATACATGGCGAAGGAGAAGGTAAGGAATTTTTCAAGCTCGCCCAGTCCGCCGAATTGACCGAGCATCAGCTCGCCGAAGATCACTTCGCCGACCGATGCGCCCACCGCAGCGTAGACAGGGTGGAACAGCATGCACAAGGTCAGGGGAATAAAAGCGAAATACTCAACAGACAGCTCAATAGGCCCCAGTTGAAGTGCAGGAATCAGTTCGGTGAACATGTTCGATAAGCCGTACAGGGACATGGACAGGACAAAAATCATCATTTTCTGCGAGGACGTAAGGGTGTACAGATTCGATTGATTAGCCATTTGAGAGAACAGCCTCCTTGAATAGGAATTTGCTCTCAGTATAGAGACCCTTTATTAAAACAGACGCTGGAGTATGTCAACGTTCTGTAATAAATTTTACATTAGGATATAAATGAAATAAAATTTACATATGAAGTATCCTTCTCATTGTCACTTATCAAACCAGAATCTACATTCCAAAGGAGTGCAATTGCTGTGATCAACCTGTTTCCGGATAAATCCGCGCTGTCCCCCAGTCAGCTTAAAATCGCCGATTTTATAGAGCGTTACCCTGAAGAAATGCTGTTTATGACCGAGCAGGAAATTGCGGATCGGCTGGGGATGAGCATCGCTACCGTGTCCCGGTTCTGGCGAGCCGTTGGCTATGACAATGCCAAAGCATTCAAGTTAAAGCTCCGGAACGCTTCGGACATTACGCCGGCACTCAAGCTCGAGAATACGATGTCGCGCATGGATGCGTCGAGTCTGCCGCTTGTCATGCTGGAGCAGGTCATGGAGCACCTGCAGACGACCGCGGAGAAGACCCGGCCGGATGAAGTGGAGCAGGCGGCAGGTATCATCGCCGGCGCGAGAAGGCTGTATGTGTATGCTCCAGGCCCTTCGCTATCGCTCGGCGATCTGATCGCTTACCGGCTGTCCCGCTTTGGCATCTCGGTCCGGATGATGGCTGGCAGCGGCCACGAGCTCCTCGAATCGCTGGTCAATCTGGAGAAAAGGGATGCTGTGCTGGTCTTCAGCTTCACCCGTATGCTGCCTGAAACGGAGGTCATTCTGGACTGTGCCAGCCGAGTCGGCTGCCCGGCGTTGATGATTACGGACCGGGAAGATCTGCGGTACGGTACTTCGGCTGAGGTGTCCTTCTGCGTCAGCCGGGGTGATATGGGCGAATTTCATTCGATGGTAACCCCACTGCTGCTGGTGGAGCAGCTGATCCTCAGCATCGGATTGATGAGCCGCGAAGAGGTGCTGAACAAGCTCGACTATTTGGGCGAGCTGCGGGCCCGTTATGCGGATAAGCTTCCGCGGGGGAAGGTATAGCCCTTTTCATCCTAGAAGGTTTTGTTACAATAGGAAGTAAATCTAAAACATAGTGGTGATTAGAAGTGGTATCGATTAAAGATGTGGCCAAGCTCGCGAACGTATCGGTGTCGGCAGTTTCCAAGACGCTGAACGGTTATACGGATGTGAGCGAGTCCACCAGGAAGAAAGTGCTGAAAGCTGCACAGGAGTTGAACTATTTTCCGAACAAGCTGGCTAAGAATCTCAAGCATAAAGTTACCAAAACGGTCGCGCTGATCTTCTCTAACTTCGAGCAGACGAGCGGGAAGGATGGGGTGATGTTTGAGATTATGAGCGGGGTGTATGCCGCTGCCCAGAATTTTCAGTACGAGGTTGTCATCTATACACGGAGCTTGTCGGAGCAACAGGACAAGTCGTACTGGCAGTTTTGCCAGGAGAATAAAATTGCCGGTGTCGTCATCTCCGGTCTCCGGACGACGGACCCGTACTTTCAGGAGCTGGTTAACAGCGAGCTTCCTTGCATGGTGGTCGATGCAGATATCGTCGGTCCCCATACCGGTTCGGTGATCACGGATAACGTGACGGCAGCCAGACAAGCGGTGGAGTATTTGATCTCCAAGGGACACCGCAATATCGGAATGATTAACGGTCATGGTTTCGCTACGGTTAGCATTCTCCGCCACCAAGGCTATAGGGAAGCTTTGGAGACGGCGGGCCTCCACTATGACAGCAGCCGTGTGATGGAGGCGAACTTTAGCGAGCAGGAGGCGTACAGTCTGGCGGTTCCTTATCTAGAACAACACCCGGATGTCACGGCGGTATTTTTTGCTAGTGATCTGATGGCGATTGGCTTCATGGCCCGCTGCAGGGAGATGAATATCCGCATACCGGAGGATCTGTCGATTATGGGATTTGACGATATTGTGCTGTCGAATTATACGACCCCAAAATTGTCGACCGTCAAGCAGGATTTTAACCGAATCGGCTACACAGCTTTTGAAGAGGTGGTGCGCATGCTGGAGAACCGCAATCACGGCTATCATAAACTGCTGTCATTCGAAATTGTTGACAGGGAGACGATAAAGATGCAATAATGAGATCGAAAACGTTTTCGAAGCATCGTCTTTTATTTTTTACTGTAATCGAAATCGTTTTATATCCTTTTCGAAAACGATTTAGGTTACGCTTACAAGGGTAGGAGGGAAAGAAAGAATCCATGATGCATTACAACACGACAGAGCCGGAAGAACTGAAGCACTGGTCTTTTTCCGAAACGGAATTTGACCCGCTGGCACTTGCAAAGTGCGAATCCATCATGTCACTGGGCAACGGATATATGGGACTGCGCTCCGCGGCAGAAGAGTCTTACATCGGAGAGAAGCGAAATTTATTCATTAATGGAACCTTTAATAAATTTGATCAATACGAGGTGACCGAGCTACCCAACGCAGCGGATATCACTCGGCTGGACATACGCATAGACGGCGTGCGCTTCTCTTTGGAGCGCGGGGAGGTGCGAGAGTACAGGCGGCTGCTGAACCTTCGGGATGCCGAGCTGGTGCGTGGTTTTGTGTGGGAGTACCAGGGGAAGCGGATCCGATTTGAATTCCGCCGCTATGTTTCGCTTGCTCACAAGCATGAAATTGGCATGAGGATGACCGTGACGCCTCTAAACGGCCGCATATCGTTGTCTGTAACCTCCGGCATCGACGGGCAGGTCAGCAACAGCGGCAGCCAGCACTTTCACGAGGGTGAGAAGCGAATCTACGATAAAACGTACATTGAACTGATTCAGACGACGACCGAATCGAAGATCGACTTTGTACTGGGCGCGGCTCACCGGTTATTCATTGGCGGCACGGAGGCCAACCTTGAACCGAAGATGGACATCGACCGACGCAGGGTAGCCGTGACCTATACCGTCGATCTGGAACAAGGACAGACGCTGGAATTCGAGAAGGCCGCGGCCGTATTCACGAGCCGCGACCTCGAGTTTGCCGAAGGTCCCCGGCTTGACGACATCCGCGAGATGATGCTGGCAGCGCTGAAGGAGCAGCATGCAGCCGGTTACGAGCGGCGATTTGAAGACCACCGCCGGGCGTGGGAGAAGGTATGGGACCAGTACCGGGTATCCATCAAGTCGGCAGAACCGTTCGACCAGCTTGCGGTCCGGTTTGCGATCTACCACCTTGTCATTATGACGCCGTCTCATGACCGTCGGATGGGCATCGGAGCGAAGGGACTGACGGGGGAAGGATACAAGGGGCATTCTTTCTGGGACACCGAAATATTCATTCTTCCATTCTATATCTATACCAATCCTCCGGTTGCCCGCTCGTTGCTTGAGTATCGATACCTGGGGCTGGAGGGGGCGAGATCCAAGGCGCTGCAGAATGGTTATTCCGGCGCAATGTATCCTTGGGAGGCAGCCTGGCCAAGCGATGGCGAGGTAACGCCGGAATGGGGACAAGTGGATATTGTCACCGGCAAGCAGACCCGGATCTGGTCCGGGGTGATCGAGCAGCATATTACATCGGATATCGCTTATGCTGTATGGCATTATTACATGGCGACCGGGGATCAGGAATTCATGGACAGCTTCGGCTACGAGATGATTCTGGATACGGCGAAGTTCTGGGCCAGCCGTCTAGAGTGGAATGAGGAACAGCAAACCTATCATATCAACAATGTGGTAGGTCCTGATGAATACAAGGAGCATGTCAACAATAACGCTTTTACGAACTACATGGCGCATTTCAACATTCGGCTGGCGATGACGTATGCCGAGGAGCTCCGTGTCCAGAAGCCTGCCCTGTTCGATAGGCTGAACTCGAAGCTAGGCGTGGAAGCGGCGATGGACGAGTGGTCGGACAAGATCGGGAGGATCTATCTGCCAAAGCCCAATCAGGATGGTATTATCCCGCAGGACGACACGTATTTGCAGAAGAAGCTCGTCGACCTGACACCGTACAAATCCCAGGCGAAGGTCGGTAGCATATTCGATGATTACAACCTGGATCAGGTCGGGGAGATGCAAGTATCCAAGCAAGCGGACATCATGATGCTGTTCTTCTTGCTGGAGGATCAATTCCCGCTGGATGTGAAGAAAGCTAACTATGACTACTACGAAGAGAAAACATTGCATGACTCTTCCTTGTCTCTGTCCACGCACTGTATTCTGGCCAATGATCTCGGCGACAGGGAATTGGCTTACCGCTTGTTCAGGAGAGCCGCTGAAATTGATTTGGGGCCGTACATGCATTCTTCCGATGCCGGTGTGCACTCCGCTTCCTTGGGCGGAATCTGGAAATGCATCGTGATGGGCTTTGCCGGTGTGCGGATGCTGGGCGGAGCGCTTCATATGAATCCGCGCCTTCCAGAGGCCTGGGAGGAAGTATCCTTCCCGCTGTATTGGCGCGGGCACCGAATTGAGGTCCATCTGGACCGGACCCGCATTTCACTTAACACCGACTCTGAGGAGGAGCTCACCCTTATCATCGGGGGCAATCCTGTGAAGCTGACCGGAGCGCTTCAGCTATCTTATTAAGATGACAGGAGGATATTTTTAATGAAACGAAATTGGATATGGTCAAAAATGATTAACTTAGTCGTCATGATTCCGCTTGTATTAACAGCCTGCGGGGGAGGCGGCGGAAACAGCAGCAGCGCAAACGACACCAGCAATGAAGGCCAAAAGGTCCATTTAACCTTCACTGTCTGGGGAGACGTAAACACGGGGGCGAACGAACAGCAGCTGGCTGACGAGTTCAACAAGGCCCACCCGAACATTCAGGTGAAGTTCGAGCCGATTCCAAGCGACGGGTACGGAACCAAATTAACGACTTCTCTGGCGGCCGGACAAGCACCGGACGTCTTCCTGATCGGCGAGGGCGACTACTACAAATATGTGGATAAGGGTGTGGTCGAGCCGCTGGATGACTATTTGAGCAACGATAGCTCTTTCAGCCTGGATATTTTCCAGAAGGACTTGATTGACAGCATGAATATCAACGGCAAACAGTATTACCTGCCCAAGGACTTCAATCCGCTCGCACTATGGTACAACAAGCGGATGTTTGACGAGGCGGGAATCGCCTATCCATCGGATGACTGGACCTGGGATGATCTCATCGAGGCCGCGAAACAGCTGACCCATAAAGAAGGTAATAAATATACCCAGTTTGGCTTCAATGCCGGCAAATGGGAGTATCCGATCTACACGTTCCTGTGGGATCACGGCACCGATATTGCGAATGAAGACGGCACACAGGCCGAGGGCTATATGAACGGCGAGAAGACGGTGGCTGCCATTGAAAAATATGTCGCGTTGTCCAAAGGAGAAGAACGGGTATCTCCAACGCCGATGGACACCGAGACGCTGGGCGGCGACGCATCGATGTTCATGACGGACAAGCTCGCGATGATGGTTACCGGCCGCTGGATCAAGAGCGACCTGGATAAATCGGATGTGGAGTATGGCTCTGCACTGATCCCTGCAGGGGAGGATGGGACCCGGACGAGCATTATCGCCAGTGCAGGCTGGGCGATCAATGCCGCAAGCAAGAATAAGGAGGAGGCTTATGAGCTTGTGAAGTGGCTGTCCGGCACGGAGGCACAGAAGCTGCGTTCGGATAACAACAAGGTGCTGCCAGCGACCGTTGCCGAACTGGAGGAAGTCAAAGCGAATGAAGTGTCGGACCAGCCGGTCATTGCCATGATGGATTACGCCCGCAAGCCGGTGACGCTGCGTTCAGCCCATGGCCCGATTTTTGTCGAGGAATTTTCCAAGGCGATGGAGAAGATCTTGCTGGATCAGCAGGACGTTAAGAGCGCTCTGGATGAAGCGGCGAAGAACGTGGATAGCAAAATCAAGTAAAACTTCCGGGTGAAGCGCTCCTGTGCTTCACCCGCTTCATCAAGGAGGCTGTTATGCAAAAAACGAAATCGGATTGGACCGGCTACCTGTACATCATGCCATGGCTTCTGGGCCTGTTGTTGTTCACGATCGGACCGATGCTGTTTTCATTCATTCTGGCATTCAGCAAGTGGGACATTATTACTGGCGTTCAGTCCATCGAGTGGGTTGGTCTGGACAATTTCCAAGCGATTCTGAAGGATGAGTTGTTTTACCAGTCCCTGAAAGTCACGTTTATTTTTGCCCTTGTTTCCGTGCCGCTGTATCAAATCGTATCCCTGTTGATCGCATTGCTGCTTAATATGCGCAGCAGGGGCATGAAGCTGTTCCGCCTGATCTATTTCATGCCATCGGTCATTCCGGTCGTCGCAGTTTCGATGATGTGGGTGATGATCTTCAACCCGGAATACGGTATTTTGAACCAGGCTTTGTCCTGGTTCGGCATCCAAGGGCCGGCCTGGCTGCAGGACCCGTCGTATGCCCTGGGGGCGCTCATTGTGATGGGGATCTGGGGTGTCGGAAACACAATTATTATTTACCTGTCCGGTCTTCAGAGCGTTCCGGAGGAGATGCATGAAGCGGCTGAACTGGATGGGGCTGGCCGGTTCCGCCGTTTTGTCAGCATCACGCTTCCCATGATTTCACCAACGATTTTTTTTAATCTGATCATGGGCATCATTGGAGGATTTCAATACTTCACGCAGGCGTTTGTCATGACCAACGGCGGGCCGCTCAACTCCACTTTATTCTATAACCTGTATCTGTACAACAAGGCGTTCCAAGATTATGAAATGGGCTATGCATCAGCCCTGTCCTGGATTCTGTTCGTCATTATCCTCGTTTTTACACTGATCGTGATCCGGAGTTCCTCCATGTGGGTGTACTATCAAGGCGATGACGACAAGGACTAAGAAGGAGGGATTAGGATGAATCAATCGGTCAAACGACGGAGATGGAATGTGCCGCATATGCTGTCCATGGCTGTTCTGATCCTGGGTGCCGCCATCGTGATCGTCCCGCTGCTCTGGACGTTTTTCACGTCGCTGAAGAGTCCGGCCGAAGTGTTCAAGGACAATTTCGTTCCGGAAGTGTGGCGCTGGACGAATTATAGCGATGCAGTGCAGGCGGTGCCTTTCTTTACATTTTTGAAAAACACGGTCATTATTCTCATTCCGGTCATGATCGGGACCGTGTTCTCCTCTGCTCTGTGCGCGTATGGATTTGCCAGATTCCAGTTCAAGGGCAAACGCACCTTGTTTCTGCTGCTGTTATCCACAATGATGCTGCCCTCGCAGGTAACGATGATTCCGATGTTCATTATGTTTAAGGAAGCGGGCTGGGTGGATACGTTCCTCCCGTTGATCGTGCCGGCGTTTTTCGGAGGCGGAGCCTTTAACATCTTTCTGATCCGGCAGTTTATGCGCGGCATTCCGCGTGACCTGGATGAATCGGCATTCGTGGATGGAGCGAGCCGGTTTCAAATTTTTAGCCGCATCATTCTTCCGCTGTCGATGCCGCCGCTCATTGCGGTGTCGATCTTTACGTTTATGGGGGTATGGAACGATTTCCAAGGCCCGCTCATTTATTTGAATTCCAACGACAAATACACGCTTGCACTGGGGCTGTCCATGTTTAAAGGGCTGTACAATGTTGAATGGAACATGCTGATGGCGGCGACCATTCTCATTATGCTGCCGGCGCTGGTTGTGTTTTTTGTAGCCCAAAAATACTTTATTGAAGGTATTTCGATTTCCTCGGCCATCAAAGGCTGACGGGGTGGAAAGAGAAAGATAGGAGGCCCATATGGCAGGAATAACAAGCAGACATCCGTTCAATCTGTATTACAATGCTGGCGAATATATTAAAATCTGCGGAGCACAGGATGGCTACTTCCCTGATTTTGGCCATCACGTTCCCAATGAGATGGGGGGAGTCTGGCTGCACCCGATCAAGCTGCTGGACGGATTTTGGCTGAAAATAACCGATGTAGACCGAAAAATAGCGGTTTGGTCCAGAGCGGACGGATTTACGAACGAGGCGTGGGGGAGTCGGTTTCACTATGACCATGGCCTTGGCCATATTCCGGTGGAGCTCGAGCGTATTCAATTCGCACCCGAGCAGGAAAAGGGCCTCATCGTGTATTATACGCTGCGCAACTACGGGCGGGATGATGTTCGTTTGCAGCTGGAGCTGCTGGCGAGGACCGATCTGAGGCCCGTATGGTTCTCCGAGCAATTAGGCATTGAGGACGGGGAGCAGGATGAGGTGATTGCCCTTGCCGAGCGGCGGGTTAAGGTGAAGGACAGCGGCAACGACTGGTATGTCGAGATCGGTTCAGACCTGCCGGGCCGGATCGTGGAGACCGGGGGCAAGGTGTACGGCCCTGAGTTTACGGCAGGCTCCGGAATGGGTGTTTCTTTCCAGGGTGAAGTGCTCCTTGCACCGGATGAGAAACTGAATTTCCGTCTGTTTGTAGCCGGGTCCTATCGTTCTGGCGAGGAATGCAGTGCGGTATATGACCGACTTGTCTCCGAACATGAGACATTGTTTGGGGAGAAGCAGAGGTTCTATCACGAGCTTGAAGGCCATGCGAAGCTGGAGATTGACGGAGAAGATCTACTGAACGAAGCGTTTAAATGGGCAAAATGGAACAATCAGTGGCTGGTGCAGTCGGTGGACGGAATCGGCCGGGGGCTCACCGGGGGAGGTCCGACCTATCCGTGGTGGTTCGGGTGTGACAATACGTACGCCCTGCAGGGTGTCCTCGCCATCGGCGATGCCAGGTTGGCCAAGGATACAATGGATCTGTTGCTTCGCAAGTCGGAGGAGGTCAACGGCAACGGCAGGATGGTCCATGAGATCACAACGATGGGAGCGGTAGCGAATCCAGGCAATACTCAGGAAACCGCGCATTATATCGCGATGGTGTGGGATCTGTTCCAGTGGACGGGGGACGAGGACCTGCTGCGCCGTCATTACAGCTACTGCGTCAAGGGGATGGATTGGCTACTGACCGAAATGGACCCTGACGGAGACCTGTTTCCTTCCGGATACGGCATTATCGAAATCGCCGGGCTGAACATGGAGCTAATCGACAGTGCCGTGTATACGGCAAAGGCGCTTCAGGCGATGGTGGATATGAGTCTTCAGCTCGGGGACGAGGATGGTGCCAAACGATACGCTAGCCTTGCCAGGCGGGCGGTACGTGGAGTGAACGATGTGTTCTGGCGTGAAGAGGAAGGGCTGTACGCCGATGCAGTTGCATCCAAGCAGGATATGATCGGCAAGGTGGATGACATGGTCTTGCTAGCAGACCAGCGAGGCATTGAAGGCTACCGCCAATACCTGGAGCGGATGCTGGAGGCGGCATCGGATCCGGAGGCAGAGCAAGGCTGGCTGCTGAACAAAAACTGGGTCATTGTTACTCCGATGGAGACGGGGATTGCTGATCCGGAGAAGGCGAAGCGCGCGCTTCAGGAGATGCGCTCGAGCACCTTTGTTGGGGAGCACGGCACCTATCTGGCAGGAATATATCAACAGGGGACGATGACGATATCGACCGGCGTTCACGCAGTTGCCGAGGCGGCTAACGGGAACCCGGACGAAGCGCTGGAGCTGCTCCGAAAGATGCTGGGAACATTCTCCAAGGTGCTGCCAGGCTCCTTCACCGAGATGTCTCCCGATTATGGCTGTGTGGTGCAGGCCTGGACGATCTATGCGTTCGCGGTGCCGATGATCAGGCATTTCTTCGGTGTGAAGCCTGATGCCTACAGGAAGCGTGTTCTGATCAAGCCCAGCCTGCCGAAGGTGTGGCGGGACAGGAGCTGCAGCCTGAGCGGGCTGCGAATCGGGGAGGCTGAGCTGGATATCCGGATTGCCCCGGGCGAGCAAGAAGGTGAACAGCGGATAACGATTGCCAACAAGCAGGGATGGCATATTATGCTCGATTGGAATGGTAAACGACTGGAAAGCTCGGATCATCACATGGAGTGGCTGGTCAGCTGAATGAACACGAATTCGCAGGATCAGACCCCTCAACACGACCAGCCATTTACTGGGATGAGCAAAGGTTCGAAACCGGAAGGGACAAGCATACAAGCTTGCTTCCTCCGGTTTTTTTATTTTTGCAAGGACGTATTCGCCTATGCATGATCGGGTTATAGGTCTATAATGAAGAGGATTTATCCCCAGATTTCATATGAAAGAAAATATATAACAGAAAAGAATGTGATGATGTTATGCAGCTTCGCTTGCGAGAGCAGAGGAACAGCTTTCTGGAGAAGCATTTGTCCGGAGAGACGATGGATTATCGGCAGATTATGGCTTTGTTCCTGCCCATCCTGATTGATCAGTCATTTATTATCGGTTTGAATCTTGTGAACACCGCGATGATCAGCTCATCGGGGGTGGCCGCGGTCAGCGCCGTGAATATGGTGGATGCGCTGAACATTTTTCTGATCAATGTGTTTGTGGCGGTCGCCACCGGAGGAACCGTGGTGGTGGCCCAGTATAAAGGCAACGGCAATGATCGGATGGTGTCTCGCGCTGCGGCCGGAACCGTCACTTCGGTCACGCTGTTGTCGCTGGCGATCGGTCTTCTGATTATCGGGTTCCACAATCCGATTTTGCAGGTTCTGTTCGGCTCCGCCTCTCCGGATGTGCTGGACAGTGCACGGACCTATTTGCTTGGCAGTAGCATTTCCTTTGTCGGGCTGGCGGTTGTTCAGGCGGTGTGCGCCGCGCTTAGGGGCATCGGCAGGACGCGGGCGTCCCTGGCCTTGTCCCTGATCATGAACCTGCTGTACGTGCTGCTTAACATCGTATTTATTACGCTGCTCAATATGGGCGTTATCGGTATGACGGTGGCGGTGAACATCGCACGATTTGTCGGTGCGATATGCGCCTTGTACTATCTGTTCCGGATCGATGCCTCACTGCATTTGAGAATTCGGGATCTGGTCCATTTTCCGTTGTCGATGCTGCGTAAGATTATGTTTATCGGCCTGCCGTTTGCCGCGGAGCAGATGTTCTTTAACGGTGGCAAGCTGCTGACACAAGTATTTATCGTCAGTCTTGGCACCTATGCCATCGCAACGAATGCGATCAGCGGCTCACTGGCGATGGTGTTCCAGATTCCAGCCGTGGCGCTTTCCTTGACCGTGGTGACGGTCGTTGGCCAATGCATCGGTCGCGGCCACATCGAGGATGCGCGCAAGTTCATCAAGTCGTTTCTCTGGCTCGGCTCCATTCTGCTTGCTGCCATTGCTTTAATTCTGATGCCGATGTTCAAGCTGCTTGTCGGCCTGTTCGATCCGCCGGCGGAGATTGTGGACGATATTTTTCTGATTCTGCTGATTAACGCTGTAATCCAGGTGCCGCTGTGGCCTATCAGCTTTATTCTGCCCTCGGCGCTCCGGGCGGCAGGGGATTCCAAATTCACCTCCATCACGTCCATGTTGACGATGTGGCTGTTCCGGGTGGTGCTCGGGTACGTGCTTGGCATTACGCTGGGCCTCGGCATTCTCGGGGTATGGCTGGCGATGAACTGTGAATGGGGCGTGCGGGGGGCCATCTTCCTGTGGCGCTTCCGGGGCAAGAAGTGGTATGAGCACAAGCTGATATAATGTGACTTACGATAAAGGGAATAGCAATAATGGCTACAATCTGAATATATAGGTGACGCAGGTAATTCCTATGCCGTATTGTTCCGGTTGCAGAGCGCAAAAAAAGGCAGTCTCGAAAAGGTCGATAGAACCTCTTGAGATTGCCTTTTTTTCAGGTGAATTAGAACGAGATCAAACCGGATGTATGCAGCAGCACGAGCAGCATCAGGATCGGTGCAACGTACCGCAGCATGAACAGCCATATGCTGAACCAGCGGGTGGACAATCCGGCTGCCTCGGCAGCCGTTTTCCAGAAGTAGCCGGCAAAGATGGTTGTGATCAGACCTCCAAGCGGAAGCAGAATGTTGGAGGTAATGAAGTCCAGCCAATCAAAGAAATTTTTGCCGCCCATACTGGTAAGTGCAGGAGCGATGCCAAAGGACAATGCCGAAGGGATGCCGACCAGAAGCACCAGGACGCTGATCACCAGCACCGATCTGCCCCGGCCCCATCCGAAGCGGTCCATCACATAGGTGACCGG
Organism: Paenibacillus sp. FSL M8-0334; assembly: GCF_038000405.1. NCBI lineage: Bacteria > Bacillati > Bacillota > Bacilli > Caryophanales > Paenibacillaceae > Paenibacillus > Paenibacillus sp. FSL M8-0334. The sequence continues at coordinate 1,951,133 of NZ_JBBOCH010000001.1, read as the reverse complement.
AACCTCGAACAGGGAAACGGACGAGGTCAGTGCCGCAATCGCTAGCAGGACAAAGAATAGTCCGCCGAAGAATGCGCCCAGAGGCATCGCCGAGAAGGCGGCCGGCAGCGCCATAAAGACAAGAGATGGTCCCGCATCCGACTCAATGCCAAACGAGAAGATGGTCGGGAATATGATCAGCCCGGCGATCAGGGCATAGATCAAGTCGCCTGCCCCGATGGCCAGCGTAGCCGAACCCAAGGACTGACGCTTGTCCACATATGCGCCATAAGTAAGCAGAATCCCCATCCCCAAGGAGAGGGAGAAGAAGGCGTGCCCTAGCGCAACCAGGGCGGCTTCAGGACTTAATTTTGAAAAGTCAGGATTCAGGAAGAAGGATACCCCTTCGCCTGCGCCCGGAAGTGTGACCGCGCGAATCATCAGGACGATCAACAGAATGACAAGCCCGGGAATCAGTACTTTGTTGAATCGTTCAATCCCGCCGGAAATGCCTTTGGCTACAACAAACGAGGTGATCAGAATGGCGATAACCTGCCAGATTATCGGCAAATAGCCGCCGACAAAGGTGTTGAATTGCCCGCTGAAATCGGTGTTGTCGTACAGCGTTCCACTGAAGGACAGCACCGCATAATGAAGCGTCCATCCCGCCACGATCACATAGAAGGTCAGGATCAGGAAGGGAGCCAGTACCTGCAGGAAGCCTAGCTTGCCGAAGATTCTCGCACCCCCAGCCTTCACGAACGATGTGGCGGCACTGCCGCGGCCCGCTCGTCCGATGGCCAGTTCTGCCAGCAGGAGCGGCAGTCCCACCAGGATGAGACAGATAATGAAGAGCAGGAAGAAGGCGGCTCCGCCGTTAGCGCCCGTAATATAAGGGAACTTCCACATGTTCCCCAGGCCCACGGAGCTTCCGATCGCGGCCAGTATAAAGCCGGTCGATGAGAAGCGATCGTTCCTCCCGGATGATGGTTTGGATTTGGATAAATTCATGCAATACCTCCCGAATTTTTATACAAGGTGCTTCTATTATATTGCAAGTTTGGGATGAAAGGCATAAAAAAATGATGAAAGCGAACACATGCTCATGACAAACTTGTATAACTGATATCATAAAAGATGATTCCGGTTTTGGTAAAGTGAATTTTAGATGGCATGATTCTCTATTGTCACAATATAGGACCATGATCTGTCTGAAGAATAGCTGGAGCCATGCATTCAAATTCAAGAACAGGATGGGAGATTCTGATGCTCGATCATATTTATATCACACATAGACCGCTCATGTTCCATATCGCTTACCGTATGCTGGGGAGTGTGTCAGACGCAGAAGATATCGTTCAGGATGTGTTCTCGCAATATATGCAGATGGATAGAGACGGGATTGTGAATGATAGAGCCTACCTTGCCAAAATGACAACAAACCGCTGTCTCAACCTGCTGAAGTCGGCAAGACGCGTGCGCGAAGCTTATATGGGGCCCTGGCTTCCAGAGCCGCTGCCTGCTGATGTCGGGACGGGCACGCATGATTTTGCGGAGCGCAGGGAAAACATCGGGTATGCCTATGTTGTGCTCTTGCAGCGTTTAAGTCCGTTGGAGCGGGCTGTATATTTATCCCGGGAGGCTCTGGGATTCGAGTATCGCGATATCGCGGGTATGCTCGACAAGACAGAGGTGAACTGCAGGAAGATCTTCAGCAGAGCGAGGAACAAGCTGCTGGAAGCTACGGATAACAAGCCGAACCGAACGCGGCGGAAGACAGCACAAGCGACGGAGCATGAAGAGCAGACACGGATGGCTGATACGCCGACGGAATCACAGGAGCAATTTGTTGAGGCATTTTTGAGGGCATGCGACACAGGGGACTTCAAGCCGCTGTTGTCCCTGCTGCTGGATGAGGTGACACTCCTCTCAGATGGCGGGGGCAAGGTGCGGGCAGCACTCAATCCGATTCGGGGGATTGACCGGGTGCGAGCCTTTTATGAGGGGCTTGCAGCCAAGGGGGTATTCTGCGAAGGATTTGAGGCTGTTTCCATCAATGGGGAGCCGGGAATCGCGAGGCGGGATGATGGCGTGGTCACCATGGTGATCACCACAGAGAGGGAGCCCGAAGGCTCCCGCATACGGACGATTTACATGGTGTTAAACCCGGACAAGCTGCGACAATTTAATCAAAGCAGCCCGGGAACATACCGTTAGCGATAGCGATTCGGTTCCAGGCATTGATCGTGATGATGGCCATGATCAGATGAACATACTGTTTTTCGTCGAAAAACTGACGCACCCTTGCATACACTTCATCCGGCACACCAGCCTCGGAGATGGAGGTTACGTACTCGGTCAGCTCCAGCACGGCTCGCTCTTCATCTGAGTAGATCGGCACCTCCCGCCACATGGGCAGGAGCAGCAGCCGGTCCATGCTTTCGCCCAGATTCAACAGGTCCTTGGCGTGCATATCCGCGCAGAAGGAACAGCCGTTCACCTGCGAGGCCCGCAGCTTGATCAATTCGTACAGCTTGTGATCCAGACCGGTGCCCGCAGCGAACTGTTCTAAGCTCAGCAGCGCTTTGAAGGACTCGGGGCTGTGCTTTCGATAATTGATTCGAAGATTCATAGTAATGTCTCCTTTACGGTAAAATGGTGGATGATCACCCATATGACAACCGACAGGAGCGTATTGTGACATGCTAGCGAAAAAAAAGAGCCCCCCAGGAGGCTGAGCGGAACATCCGAGCAGGAAAGCACCGTCAGGTGCGGTCCCGGATACGTTCCTGGTCTCCAAGAGGGTTCTTGTTATTTGCAACGTTAACAAGCTACTTTTCCGCTTTAATCGGAATGCGCAGAACATCGTCACGTTTATGGGTGGTATAGTTCCAAATATAGATCTCGAGCTCAGTTTTGTTGAAATTCTCATAGACATCCATATGCTTATTGTTGTCATCGCCCAGTATACCGATCATGGCTGGCATGCCATAGTTTCGTTCTTTGCCGTCCAAATAATAGGTTTGATTGACGCCGCCGAAGTCGGGGTCGGAACTCAAGGACTCCACATAGAGGTTATTATCCTTCATGTAATAGGTCCATGTGATCGGATAACCGGCAATGCTGGACGTGAAGCTTTGACGTTCAGCTGAAATATCGGTTAGACGGATCGGACTCGTGTCACCGGCATATTCATCGACGCGGTGCTTGGCAACGAGAGATACCGGTTGATCCGCTAGATCGGAGGCATCGAGTCCCGCCATTTCAAAGCGCAGCTCCGTCTGGTAATTTTTCCCCTCCACAAGCCATATTCCTCCGCTTAGCATGTTTCCGCCAACGTCCAGCTGATAGTTCATATACGGAAGACGCGAATATTTTTCTTTGTGCGTCAGAACGAGCCGGACTTGGGTCGGCGTCACGATCATTTCATGAATCATGGTCCCATCAGCGACCTGATCTACAGGGATATTCAGTGTCTGCTTAAAGGTGCTGTTATCCATATGTTTCTTGGAAAGGGCCATATTTAATCCCCAGGTCCCGTCCGCGGTTTCGAGTGTTCGATCATAGGTCAGCTGGAACGTTGTCCCCTCCGCTTGCAAGGACTTAGATTTGAATATTTGCTGACTCAAGTACTCCCCGGAGGCTCCCGGTGTTCCAAATACAGAGGTCTGTGTTTCCTTGATGATACCTTCCTTATCGTTCGTAACCTCAATCCGTACCCAGCTTCTGTCCTTCATCTTGGCATCGGTAAACGTAACCGCGGATTGAATCATTACCTGTCCATCGGGCTGGTCGAATGACTGCAGGGTCACGTTGTCAATGCCATCCTTCTGAATAGTGAATACCTGCGTATTCGGGTTGTGAGGGTCATAGTCGAGCGGCTGCCGCCCAGCATCGGTAAAATGGATATTCTCGATCACAAGGGCCACATCCGCCATCTGTCCATCAGCAACCCAATCGGTTTCGAAATATCCCTGAAATACGCCCAGTTCCTCATTCCATTGATGGAAATAACGGCCCTCGATAAACTGCCCATCCTGATCTCTAAGCCCGATGTGATCGAAGGCAGCGTGACCATCCGTCTGTGCACCTGGATTCAAGCTGTACAGCAGAAAGGTTCGGTTCTCATCGATAAACGCCGTATGCACCGTTAAGGTAATGCCGTCCTTCGTAACAGATTGCTCAATCGTTTGTCCAAGCCCCTTCTCCAGTGCAGTTTGAATTCCGGCCCTGTAGGATAGAATATTGGACCAGTCAACGTTCAAGGCCGCATAGACAGGTGTTGCCATCAAGGCGACGGAGATTCCCGTGATGATGGCAATCCGTTTGCGATTTCGCAGACGAGGCGGAAGCGATTCACCCACTGCCACCTTCAATTCGTTCTGCTCGATGCTGCTCCACATCCGGTCAAAATCAGGTTCCGGCACATGATTGGCCGTTTTCATCTGATGCTTCAGATTGTTCTCAAGGCGTTCCATATTGTTCCTCTCCCTTCACCCCATAGCGGTTATGGCGTTCGAGCTTTTTTCGCATAATTTTCAATGCTTTATGAATTCTTGACTTCACCGTGCCGACAGGAATGTTCAACGTTTCGGCAATTTCTGAAATCGACAGCTCTCCGATATAGCGGAGTGTGATGACAGACATCAGCTTGTCTGGCAATTGCCGCAGCAGATGCTCCCATTCCGCCGCCGCTGCTCTTTCCAGCACGACAGTATCCACCGACTTCACCGCAGCGGCGGTCTGCTCATGCAGCCATTCGACTTGGCTCTGCTTCTCCCGCTGGGTCTGATTCCTTCGAAGCAAGTTCAGGCAATGGTTCATCGTGATCCGCATAATCCAGGCGCGGATATGCCCGACATTTCTCCAATCCTGACGAAATACGGTCACGAAGACGTCGTGGCAGAGATCTTCCGCATCCTGCGCATTTCGCAGCATGTAATAACAGGTGCGGTACACATCCTTGTTATAGGCATCGAATAACTCGCGTTCCGTCAATCCAAGGCACCCCTTTCTTTTTCGTTATGCCTTATAGACAATTGACCCCGGAAAAGGGTTCATCTTTTTTTGAAGGATCACATACCTTGCTATGTATTGATTCCATTCTAACAAAAAAGAACCTCTGCCCATCGTATAAGAAGGAGAGAGGTTCTGTGGATCTGTGGATAGGCTTAGAAGCCATCGTCATGCTCGTACCCTGGGTCGGTGGCTGCCATGCCTGAATACCGTTCTCCAAACGCTCAGAGTATAGCAATTCATACAATAAGGCACGATATCAATCTGTTATCGGTCGCCAATATCCATATTGTGATAGAATATAATAATCGTTATGGGATACCGCAACGAACAACAAACTGTGACTGTCGGCTTTATCTTGCTGAATAAACTGACGATGCTTGTGAAAATTCATAATAACAAAGGTGTGTGTGAAATGATTAAAGGATTATATGAAGCACATTTACCAGTAAGAAATTTAGAAGTTTCGATAGAATTTTATAAAAAATTGGGTTTAAATTTTGCTTGGCGTGATGATGACACTGCTTTCTTTTGGATAGAAGAGGGAAAAAGTTGGCTAGGTTTATGGCAAGGAGATGAGTATAAGACTCCTTACCATCCTTCATTACGACATATTGCTTTTGGAGTATCATATGAAGATTTGAAAAAGTCTTTAAAATGGTTAGAATCTATTCAAGTTGAAGCTGTACCGTTTGGCAGAAGAACATCTGTAGAGCCATTTATTCGTCCGAATCAAGGTAACGCTTCCGTTTATTTTAATGACCCAGATGGTAACAGTTTAGAATTAATATGTTATGTTCCAGTTCCAGATGACTTTAAAAAAATTACTGATAAGTTGTCTTTTGAGGAATGGGAAAAACTTATGAATAATGATTTGAGATGAGATTGAACCACCTTCTAAGGAGGGTGGTTCATTTTTCACCCAGAATCAACATTTGAATTTAACATAGCCAAATCATAAAACGTATTTACCAATTAAGACAGCTACAGAACCCCATCCTTAACTTGATCTTGCCCTCTTTTTTAAAAGTCGACGTAGGCGTCAACGTACTTCTGCATAACGTATTCTGCTCAAACCATGCGGAACCAGCTGATCTGCACTTCGCCTTTCAATGTGAGGAAGACGTCAGCCTGTCCGGATAATCCCGTCAGCTCCGCTTGAACAGTGGTCCAAGCTTGGCGTCCTCCGGTTGGGATAACCTTGCAGGTTCCGGCGACGGGGCCGTCCGGGCTGCCGGTTGTAATGACGATCTCTCCGCCTTTAATATGGCCGGATACTCTCGCTTCGAATGTTGCCGGGGAGTCGCCGAGATTCACGTCATGGAAAGCGATCCAGCCGTTGTCCTGAGCGAGACGGATACTTTCGCCGCCTTCACGACACTCATCAATGAATACGCCGCTGTAGTTATCATAATTGACCGCTCTGACAGGCTCCGACAGCAAACGCGGAGGGATGGTCTCGCCATCGACATGAAGAACGACAGTTTCCGCGATCTGCTCCGAGGATAAGCCGATCATGACGGTGTACGCGCCCGTTTCGACACAATAACTCTCCCGTGTCACATCCCATATGGCGAGCTCCTGTGCGCGCAGCTCGAAGGTGACGGTCTCGGAGGCGCCGGCTGCAAGATGCAGGCGACGGAACCCTTTTAATGTTTTGAGCGGACGCGGAACACGGGATTGCTGGGCCTTCACATAGAGCTGAACAACCTCGTCCCCGTCCATCGGACCTTCATTCCGGACCTGAACCGATACGGTTACGTGAGCATCCCCGTTGATTCGCGGAGCACTCAATTGCAGGTTGGTATACGTGAAACGGGAATAGCTAAGTCCGTGTCCGAATGGATAGAGCACCTCTCCGTCAAAATATTGATATGTCCGCTTGCCCTTAATAATATCGTAGTCCATCAGGTCAGGCAGCTGATCAACGGACTTGTACCATGTCATGTTCAGCCGTCCGGCCGGGTTGTAGTCCCCATACAGCACGTCAGCCACCGCATGGCCCAGTTCCTGACCACTGTGTGAAGTGTACAAGATGGAAGGGACATGCGCTTGTTCCCAGTTCACCGCGAATGGATAGCTCCCTACCAGCACCACCACGGTGTTCGGATTGGCCGCGTATACAGCCTGAATCAGCGCCTGCTGGGACGGCGGAAGCGTAATGTCCGGCCGGTCGATGGTCTCCTTGCCGTTAATGAACGGGCTGTTGCCTGCGAATATAACAGCGGTCTCAGAAGTCGCTGCAGCCGCGGCAGCTTGCTCGATGCCGTCTTGTACCCGCTCCACGATGAACGAAGCGCCAGAGGCTTCCTTGTGATCTGCCACGAGGAGCCGTCCTTGCTCGTCTGCAAGTACCGGTTTGCCTTCCCACGACATCAGGGCTGCAGTGCCGTCTTCCTGCGTCTGGAAGCGGAAGGCTTCCTTGACGAACCAGCCGCGCGCTTCTTCCGCCGTGGCCTGGAGGCCGGCTTCGCTCTCTGTCACATATAGGCGAGAGGTGACTTCCCGCAGCGTCTCGCTGCCCCAGCCCCAGTCGCAGCGCTCGAACATCGAAGCCTGCGCAGAATCATCGACAGCGGTTACCAGCTGCTTCTCATCGCCGGAGACAACAACATACTTTCGGGTGGCTGCACAGCGAAGACGGACAAGGTCAAGACCCGAATGGAAATGAACGCTGCGTCCATCCATTTTCTCCATCATGCCGGCAAGCGGCGTTACACGGTAAGGCGGAGTACCGCTGTACCAGTCGGTGTATGCTTCGTCTGCGAGCGGGCCGATCACAGCAACAGAGGAGATGTCCGGCTTCAGCGGAAGCAAGCCCTCATTCTTCAGGAGCACCACCGATTCCCGGGCGGCTCTCAGCGACAGCGCGGCATGCTCCGGTGCGCACAGCTTCTCTTCCGGCACATGGCTGTAAGGGTTCCGGTCATCCGGATCAAATTCGCCAAGCCGGATGCGGACCCGGAACGTGTTGGACAACGCATGGTCAAGGTCGCTTTCTGCAAGCAAGCCCTGGGCCAGTGCATCCCGAAGAGCCTGGAAGGAAATCTCCTGGTCGTCGGTGATGCTGTCGATGCCGGCTTTCACGGATCCGGCGACCGCCTCGGCGTAGGATGCGGTATATCCATGATCCATCACCGTTCCGAGCACGTCGCCCGCATCGCCCACGACGAAGCCGTCCATGCCCCATTCCTTTTTCACGATGTCGTTCACTTCATGATTCAGGTTGCACGGGGTGCCGTTAATGCCATTGTAGGCAGTCATCATGGACCCGGCGCGGCCTTCGCGGAAGGCGGGTTCGAAGGCTTTCAGATAATATTCACGCTTGTTGCGCGGGTCGATACTGACCGAGGCGCTCCCGCGATCCACTTCGTTGTTGTTGCCGTAGAAATGCTTGAGTGTGGCTACCGTTTTATAGTAGAAAGGATGGTCGCCCTGCATTCCCTTTACCAATTCAGTCGAGAGCACGCCGGTCAGATGCGGGTCTTCCCCGTAAGCCTCCTCGGTTCTGCCCCAGCGCGGATCACGCTCCATATCAACGGTCGGCGACCAGATCGTCAGCCCGTTAATCTCCCGGTTGCGCTGGTAATAGACGCGGGCTTCATCCGCAATGACCGAGCCGATACGGTGCATCAGTTCAGGGTTCCATGTGCAGGCAAGCCCGATATTTTGCGGAAATACAGTGGCTTCACCGAGCCAGGCTACCCCGTGCGCACCTTCTGTACCGTGCTTGTATTTGTGAATGCTAAGACGCGGAATGTCCGTTTGGTATTGGCACATCAGCTCGATTTTTTCTTCGAGGGTCAGGCGGGAAATCAGGTCAGAAACGCGCTCCTCCAGAGGAAGGTCAGGATTTTGAAAAGGATAATTCATCGTCGAAAACCTCATTTCTTCAATAAATGTGTAGCGGTATTTGTTTGTAAACGCTATCATATATAAGAAGGTTGTCGGTTCTTGTCACATTCCCGACAGAAATAAGAATAGGCAACTTTAGCATAATGGCTTTAAGCGCAAAATAATACCGGGATAATTAGCGCCGTTTTCATGTGGAAATTTCGACTCTTGATAGAAGCGGAAGCGTAGTTCTCATAAAAACACCCGCCAGGAAAGGTGGACACCTTATCCGGGCGGGTGAGAGCTGCAATATGACTTTACGACAGGAGAGCCATTCTCCTTATGATTGAGCTTGAGTCTCATCATCCGTGTGTGCCTTCATCATTAGAAGCGGAGGGGAAGAGGGGGACTCGTGAAGCAGAGCGTTCGCCTTTGCCCCCGGATTTCAACCGCTGAGGCGGTGAATGAAGAAATATGAGGGCAAGAGCATCGGAAGTCCCCCCTTATTCCCGCAGAGGCACATATCTCGTCGAAAATTAAGCACGGGGTCATGAGCCTATTATATAATAGGAAGCTATTTTTGCGGGATTGCTGCTATTCTTTCAGAGAGCCGATCAGCAGTCCCTTGATGAAATATCTTTGCAGGAATGGATAGAACAGCACGACCGGACCGATGGTCAGAATGGCCGTGGCCATTTTCACGGATTCCTGCGGCAGCGCCTCGACACCGACCAGCGCGCCGCTGCTCTGCATTTGCTGAATCATGCTGATTTCGGAGTTCAGCTTGAACAGCAGGTATTGCAGCGGATACAGCTTCTCGTTATCGACGAGCATGATGGCATTAAACCAGTTATTCCAGTAGCCGATCCCGTAGAAAAGCGTAATGGTTGCCAGTACGGGCATACAGAGCGGGAAGAAGATGCGGAAGGCGATATAGAAATCGCTCGCGCCGTCAATCTTCGCCGCTTCCGTCATCGCTGACGGGATCTGTGACATGTAGTTGCGGACCAGGAACAGGTTGAATGGATTGAACACCAACGACGGAATAATGAGTGCCCAGATCGTGTTGTTAATCCCGAGATTCAAGTTGATCAGATACCACGGAACGAGCCCGGTGTTGAACACCATCGTAATGAAGAAGAACAATCCGAGGCCGTTGCGATAGCGGATATGCTTGGCGGCCAGCGTGTACCCGGCCATCCCCGTAATGGTGACAGCCAAGAGCGTACCGACGACCGTAATAAAGATCGAGATCATATAGCTGCGGTACAGCGGGGTGCTTCCAAGCAAGAGCAGCTTGTAGGCATCTAGTGAAAATTCGCTTGGGAACAACTGATAGCCGAACTGCCGGATGCTGGTTTCATCCGTGAAGGAAACCATGAGCACAAGCAGCATAGGCAATATGCACAGCAATGATATAAGACCGATGATAACCGCATTGACGGCATCAAATAATTTAGGTCTGGTGGATGTCATCAGGTTCTCACTCCTCTCCGAGCTGTTGCGGATCGATTAGAACAATGCATGATCCGGATTGATTTTCTTCACGATTTTATTGCTGCCCCATACCAGGATGAAGCCGACGACGGACTGATACAGACCAACGGCCATTGCCTGGGCCGGGTTGCCGATCGTACGGAGGGAGCGGAACACATAGGTATCGATGACGTCGACCGTCGGATACAAGAGACCGTTGTCCTTGACGATAGCGTAGATCATGTCGAAGCTGCCGTACATAATTTTGCCGAGCGCCAGCAAGGTGAGGATGGAGATCGTCGGCAGCATCAACGGGATCGTAATATGGCGAATAAGCTGCCAGCGTGTCGCGCCGTCGATTCGACCTGCCTCATAATAGCTGTCATCAATGCCGGTAATCGCGGCCAAATATATGACCAGATTCATCCCGAGGTCTTTCCATACAGCGGCAATGGTCAGAATCCAGGTCCAATATTCCGGAGAAGCGTACCAGTTGACCGGCGAAATGTTAAACATGGCCAGAACCCGGTTGATAATGCCGTAATCGGTGGACAGCAGACTGTAAATAATGTAACTGACGATGACCCAAGACAGAAAATGCGGAAACAAAATGGTGGACTGGGTCACTCTGGAGAACCAGCGGCTCCGAAGCTCGTTAAATAAAATGGCGAGCGCCATCGCGGCCAGCGTGCCGACGACAATGAACAGGAAATTCAGCTTCAACGTATTGAAGGTAACCTCCCACGCCCGGGGGGACGAGAAGAAGAACTTGAAGTTATCGAGGCCCACCCATTCTGAATTGAAGATTCCTGTCTTGAAGTTGAACTTCTGAAAGGCAATCAGCATGTAAGGGAGGGTTAAATAACCGAATACCAGCGTGTAGATTGCAGCCGGAATGACCAACAGATAGGCTGAGCCATTATTGCGGAGTTCCCGCAGAAGGCCGGTGCGGTTTTTTTTCATGAACTAGGCACTTCCTTTCACTTGAGTATGTCGTCTGCAGGTCGAAGTTTCTGCTTTCAGTGTAAAGAGAGTTGCCGTGAGCAGTAAACTATGAAAATAGGGTTTGAGCGGATTGGAAGGGAAGAAAGATCACTTTAAAAATCGATAAAAACTTCAAATTTGAGCATCAAAAAACGGGGTTCACATATTGAATATGGGCCGAAAGACCTTGATATAACAGCATTCTTGAGGGAGTGTCCCGTTTTTGTCGCCAATATCCGACATTTTTTAGAATGCGTTTTCATATTGCCCAATGGGATAAGCAATTGTAAGATGAGAGTAAAGCACAACCGGATCCATACTCCATCTCACTTTGATAGTAGTTACATTGAAGTTACATGAAATTAACTCATAACTTACGTTTGTTGTCAACTATAGAGAGAATAAAGTGGCGGCAAATAAACTTCAACGAAGATAGCAAGGGGGGGAGAAAATGATCAGACAGAGATTATTCCGTTATGCTGTGTACCGAAACATGTTTCTCAGCTTTGTATTGCTTACGGCGGCCATGATTGCTCTTGTGACTGTAGTCCTGTTTGTGTTGTTCTCCTGGAGTACGGCGAAAGAAGTAGGAAAGATCTCCGAGTCCATGCTGAAACAGAACAGTGCCGTCTCCAGCGTCATTCGGGAGCAGGTGTATAATGTCGGCAATTTGCTGCTTAGCGATCAGGAGATCGTGAATGCCCTATTGGACAAGGAAGCTACACCGCTGAAGCAGTATGGGGTATTCACGAAGCTGGGCCAGATTCAGTCCACGTACCCATTCATTCATTCGATCGGCATATACAATGGCTCCACTCACTCGTATTTGAATACCAAGGGCATCACGCTTGAGGAGGAGGAAGAGCTGCTCGGGGAGATTAACAGCAAGAATGCGTCGTACTTCCAGCTGTTCCGCCGTCAGCTATCGATGGCCGCGATGGGCAAAGGAAAAGAGGATGTACTGACATTTGTCCTGCTTCCCAGCTACTATTCCCCCTTGTCTGCCAAAGGCGCCATCGTCATCAACATGAGCACAAGCGGACTTCAGGATCTGATCGGGGGCTACAGAAATGAGGCGATCGGCTCCCTGTACGTTATTGACGATCACGGCAACGTGATGACCCACTCGGAAGAAACCTCCATCGATAACCTGTCGGAAGAGCCTTATGTACAGACCATCCTGGCTTCCGATAAGGAGAGCGGCTATTTCACCAAATCGATTGACGGGCGCAAAAGCATTGTCACCTATGTGAAATCCAAGGATTTAAACTGGATCTTTATGAGTGTCAATAAATATCAGAATGTGCTGTTCAACATGCAGGCGCTGAAGCAGGCTGCGCTTGGCCTGGCATTCGCTTGTTTCGCGATCAGCATTCTGCTGTCGTTCTGGCTGACGAACAACGCTTATAATCCGATCCGTCAGCTGCTTGAGAAAATGACGTCCATATCCAAATCCAAGGGGGTTCGCCGCCAGATCAACGAGTTCGATCTATTGGACACCACCTATGCCGAGCTGACCGAGAAGATGCGGTCCATGGAATCGGAAGCCTCCCTCGCCCGACAAGCGCTGGTGCTGCGGCTGCTCAAGGGCGGCGATGAGCGGATGTTCCAGCGTCTGGTGGAGCACAGTCAAGGCGTTTGCTTCGTGGCCATTGCCATTCTGCTTGATAGTGAGGACGGCTTGCCGGCAGGAGACGAAGAAGGACGGAAGTCATATTCCTGTGCAGCCATATCACGCCTTGCTCAGCAGGTTCTGGAGTCCGAAGGGGCCAGTGTGGCCGCGGTGGAAGAAGGCACGGCTGCTGTCATTCTGCCGCTGAAGCATCAGCATCTCCCGATCCATCTGGTCGGGATGCTGGAGGATCTGCAAGGGGAAATTGCACGCACGCTTGGACTGTCGGTCACGATTGGAATCGGTTCGGTGGCGGAGAATTACGATGAGCTCCGCGAATCGTTCAGATATGCGCAGTCTTGCTTCCGCCAGCGGTTTTTTGAAGGAAAGGGCAAGGTATTCCACTGTGACCCGCTGGTGGTGGAGGAAGACAGTCAGACCGAGGCGATATATCCGGATAAGCGGGAGAAGCGGATTGTCGAGGCGATCAAGCTGCAGCAGCTGGACAAGCTGGAGAAGGAAATCGACTTGTGGGTGAAGGACATTCGCGGATACAGCTACCATGAGGTGATGTTTTTCATCAATCAGTTCATCGGCGGTCTGTACAAGCAGTTGAATGTGCATTCCGTAAAAAACCGGGAGAGTGCCGAGCTGTTTCTCGAATTTACCCGGGATATTACACGCTTTGAGACGTTGCAGGAGACGGCAGCTGCCTTGAAGGAGCTTGCTGTCCGAATCTGCAGCCTGTCCGAGGAATCCGGGGCGGTGCGGCATGCGGAGGTTGTTGATTTCATCCAGGCCTATGTGCAGCAACACTATTCCCGGCCGGATATGTCGCTCGAGCAGGTCGCTGGGGAGGTCAAGCTCTCCCGAAGCTATGTCGGCAAACTGTTTAAAGCGCATTGCGAGCTGTCCTTCAACGATTACCTGAATGCGGTTCGTCTGGAGAAGGCGAAGGAGCTGCTCACCACGACAGAGGAATCGGTCCAATCGATCAGTGAACAGGTCGGTATTATGAATACGACCTATTTTTACACACTGTTTAAAAAGCACTATCAGATCTCGCCCGCGCAATTCCGAAGCCAACATGCGATAGCCGCCAAAAAAGCGCAGTAGTGAACATATTCGCCGTTTTTAAAATCGAGAAATTCACGATTTTGAAGTATACGTAATTAAAGTTGTCTCCTTATGATAGGAATCGTACCGCAGGTCAAACAAAATTGAAGTCAGGGGGAGACAGGCATGAAAAAAAGGAAAGTGTCAGTACTTTTGTTAGCTGTCTTGATGTTGGCCACTGTAATTGCAGGATGCTCCGGAGGGGGCGACGCGGGAAGCGGCAGCTCGGCCAGCGGCGGCAACGGTGACAATGGCAGTGGCGGTGCCAAGCTGCCGGTTCGCTATTTGCTTCCGGGTTCAGCTCCACAGGATCTGGATACCGCGGTTAAGGCGATTAACGAGAAGCTCGAGGCGGACGGTCTTAATCTGACCTATGAGCCAACCTACATTCCATGGGATGTATGGGACCAGAAGACAAACCTGATGATGTCGACGGGCGAGGAATTTGAGTTGATTGCCATCATGCATGATACCAAAGGACCAACGGTGCTTGCCGGTAACGGAGGAATTATTCCAATCGACGAGCTGCTGGATCAATACGGAAGCGAACTGAAGGCTTCCATGCCAGAGTGGATCTGGGAGTCCTCGAAGATTAACGGCAAAATCAGCTATGTGCCTAACTTCTGGGCAGATACGGCGTTTAACGATGGCATGTTCACCATCCGGACGGATCTCTTGAAGGACAACGGATTTGAAGCGCCAACTACGCCGGCAGAGCTCTTGGATGCCGCTGAGGCGATCCAGAAGAATTGGCCTCAGGACAACAAGAATGTATACATGAAAGTGCTGGAGGAGCCAGCATATTTCCTGCACCGGACGTACGATACGTTCCCGTTTGCAGTAATCGACAACCTGATCTACATTGACCAGCAGGGCAATGTACAGTCTTGGCTGGAAACCGAGGAGTTCAAACAAGATGCAGCGTTCATGAACGAGGCGTATCGCCGCGGATTGATCATGAGCGACCTGCTGACAACACCGGGCGAGGTCATCAACCAGGAAGAGCTGGCAGGGCGCTACCTGTTCCGTCCGGGTGATGTGGGACTTAGCGATACCGTTCGCGAGTCGTTCCCGAATGCCCAACTGGACATTTACTATCTGGCAGATCAGCCGAAGTTCAGATCCTATGCCATCCGCAACTCGAACGGTGTGTCGGCAACGTCCCCGCATCCGGAAGCTGCGATCCAGTTCCTGAACTGGGTGTATAGCAGCCAGGAGAACATGGATATTGTACAAAGCGGCGTAAAGGGCGTGCACTGGGAGGACACAGGCAAGAACACCAAGGACATTCTTGCCAAGACAGAGAATGGATCTCCGGCCTATGAGCTGGCTTACTGGCTGGTTGGTCATGTTGAGATGAACCGTTATCCAAGCAATATGGACAAGGCTCGTCTGGAGCGCAGAACGACGATCGCTGATGATGCTGTCAACAGTGTGGCGATCGGCTTCACCTTCGACCCGACACAAGTGGCGTCTCAATATGCCAACGTTGTGGCTGAGCTGAAGACCAGTGTATATCCGATTATGCACGGTGTTGTAAGCTATGAGGACAACTACGATAAAATGATGTCGGCAATGAAGGCTGCCGGACTGGATGAAGTGGTCGATGAATTCAGAACCCAGTTCGAAGAATGGAAAGCAAGCCAATAATAATTGGAGCTTAACGACATGATAGCATCAGGATGAATGCATAACGAAGGGCGCTTGCCGGTTCTTACAACGGCAAGCGCCCTTTTTTATCGTGTGCAAAGAGGGGATGCACAGGCACAGAATCGACTTCAAAATCGGGGATTATGTTGCATTTACGGGGATTTGCCAAAATTGAAGTTTTCCCTCAAAAGTAAACTGTTCAAACCGGCCCTGTTCAAGCTAGAGTATGGGCATAACCATGCCTAGATCCCGTAATGATCGGGATGAGGTTTGTATATGCAAGGGATGAAGTTTGCAGGTTCGAAGCGGAAATGAAATTTGTGAAGATGATAGCGGCCCTGTTGTCAGCGGCGAGTTCATAAAGGGTGCGCGCGTGCATCTGAAGGAGGATAACATATGACAGAACAGCAGCGAACGTTCAGAGAGGGATGGAAGTGGTTCACAGACAGCCGTTACGGCATGTTTATTCATTTTGGGCCTTATGCCCAGTACGGGCGGGGCGAGCAGGTACTGTTCCGGGAGCACCTGGACCAGCAGGAATACGCCCGCCAGGCATGCGAGTGGAACCCTGCTTTTTTCGACGCAGAGTTATGGGCATATACCGCTCGCAAGGCGGGAATGAAATATGCATGCCTGACCACAAGGCATCATGATGGCTATTGTCTATGGGATACGAAGACAACCGATTACTCCAGTGCCAAGCAGGCAGCGGGCCGGGATTTTGTCCGCGAGTTTACGGAGGCGTTCCGGAAGGAAGGACTGCGGGTGGGCCTTTATTATTCCTGGATTGATTGGCGGATACCGGCCTATTTTGACGGACCTGAGAAGGACCCTGAGGGCTGGGCGGTGATGAAGGACTATCTGCATGCCCAGGTTGAGGAGCTGGTAACGAACTATGGCCGGATTGACCATTTCTTCTTTGACGGGGTATGGCCAAGAAGTGCGGAGGATCTGGACAGCATCAGACTGGTGGAACGAATGAAGCAGATTCAGCCGGACATTCTGGTGAACAATCGTCTGGGCCTCTCTCCGGAAGAAAAGGCGCATGCCGATGGCGGCGGAGGCTCCGGAGATTCCGACGTCCTTGGCGATTTCGGATCACCGGAGCATGTGATTGAGCCTGACCAGCACCGCTTGTGGGAATCCAACCAGGTGACGACCTGGCGGCTGTGGGGCTATACGAATGGCGAACGATGGCGTCCGGCTGATCTGCTGCTGGATATGCTGTGCGAATGCGCGGAGAAGGGCGGAGCTTCAGGAGGCAATCTTCTGCTGAACGTCGGGCCTCAGCCAGACGGCCAGCTGCCGCCGGAATTTGTGGAGCGTGCGCTTCAGATCGGACAATGGCTGGAGGTGCACGGGGAAGCGATCTATGGCTCTGACGGCGGGAATCTGACCGAGTTCATCACGTACGGACGCCAGACGATGAAGGACAATTATCTGTATCTGATCATCCGCTTCTGGGATGGCAGACCTGTGCTTCGATTGGCGGATCTGGTAACGCCTGTCCGCAGCGTTACGCTGCTTACGACAGGGCAGAAGCTCGAATTCCGCCAGGAGGGCGATGTGCTGTGGATCGAAGGATTGCCGAAGGAGCGGCCTACCGCGCTGTTTCCGGTGATCCGTATCGAGTGTGAGGGCAGACCGGAGACGAATCAGTGGGGACGTGAGCGATTGTGGACGGGAGACCCGGCCAGAATTGCGGACTGGGCCCGGTCGCGGGGAACCTCCGTCTATGTCGATGGACAGCCGAGGTAAGTCTATCCGGACAGCTTGCCCATAACTCCGATCCCTATCAGCAGCGGGCTGGGACGGGGGCCGACGCTGGGGGCGGTCAAGCGGCTTCCGGAAATCCGCATGTCGCGCTCGCTGCATATCTGGCACGAGCAGACCAAGCCGCGCCCTCGAATTGCGCGGCTTGATGGGATGACTGCGGCGTCGTCCGAGCAGCGCAGGAGGATCACGGACAACATAATCAAGGGGATGAATAGTCGATGAAAATGCTGTTATTTTATGATGAGAAATTTCCATATGACGGGATGCGCCCGACTGCAGAAGTATTGAACCAGATTCAGAGCTGGGCCGATCTCGCCGATGCGGAGCAGCTTGCCGAGAGAATTCAGGAGGGCGGATGGGATGCGCTCATTCACCTGCACGGTCCATATTTTCCGAAGCAGGCTTGGACAGCCATCGAGTCGTATCTGAAGGAGGGCGGGGGGCTGGTCTATGCCGGCGGCGTCCCGTTCCGGAAACCGGTGCGGAAAGTGGACGGTCAGTGGTTCGTCGAACGGGAGCAGGTCGGTTATCATCAGCGGATGGACATTCATGACGCGCTCGCGGTTGATGTATCCCGCGTTCGACATTTGAGAGCGTCGTTCGAATTCCCAATCCTGCAGGGCCGCGAACATCTCTTCGAGATCGAGCCGACCTGGGGATTGACGCTGCATCCGACCAAATCGAGCGATATTCCGGCAGAGATGGGTTCCTGCGGCCCGATGGATGCGGTGATCTCTCCGCTTGTTATCGGGGTGGACAAGGACAATCGGGAGCGCAGTGCCCCTGTGGTGATGCTGGAGCAGAACAAGGGAGATTATGCCGGAGGCCGCTGGATTCTGATCCATCAGCAGCTCGGGGCGCCGTTCTGGAACGAAGAGGGAGCTGCGGTGCTGAAGGAGCTGGCGCAGTATGCAGCAACCGGCGTGACAGAGCTATGGCTTAAGCCAAACTATGCTTCCTACGAGCCGGGCGAGCAGCCGGTCGTGACCATTCAGCTGCAGTCGCTGTCCCGCACATCAGCGCCAGCCACAACCTGGCATTTCCAGGTGACGGTGCTGAAGGAAGGGGCTCCGAAGGCAGCGTGGTCAACCCGGGTGGAATGTGAAGCAGGCCCGCATCAGCGGGACTTACAGCAGCTGCGTCTGGCCGTTCCGGTTGCGCTGGAAGCAGGGCTGTACCGGATCGTGTGCGAAGCGAAGTCGGAGGCCGGGGAACGCAGAATATTGACCCAGGCGATCTGGGGCGTGGATCGTCCGCTCCTGCAATCGGGTGAACGGCTTACTTGCGGTCGCGACTATTTCTATCGGGGCGGAAAGCCGGTGCCGATTGTTGGCATGACGTATATGACCTCTGATGTGGCGCGTAAATTCCTGCATCTGCCGAACGTGCAGCGCTGGGATGCGGATATGGCGGAAATGAAGCGGGCCGGGATCAATCTGATCCGTACGGGAATCTGGACGGGGTATCGCATGATCATGTTTGCCGACGGGCATGCGGCCGAGGATGTCATGCGGGCGATTGATGCCTTCATCCTGACAGCCAAGCGGCATGAAATCGAGGTGACGTTTACCTTCTTCTCGTTTGCGCCGGAAGCCTGGGAAGGGGTCAATCCGTACCTTGATCCGCGTTCGGTTGAGGCTCAGAAGCGCTTCATCGCTTCGATTGTGACGCGGCACAAAGGGACGACCAACGTACACTGGGATTTGATCAACGAGCCGTCGCTGTTTGATCCGAAGCGCATCTTCGAAGGCCCGGTCTCGGTTGGCGACCGCTTTGAGCGCAAGGCGTGGGCCGAGTGGCTGCATGCGCGTTACAACGGGGACATCGGCTTGCTCCAGGAGCGCTGGAACATGACGCCGGACGAACTGCCGACATTCGAAGCGGCCAAAGCGCCAAGTCCGGACGACAAGCTGTTCAACAGTGTGCTTCAACCGAAGAAATGGGGACCTTGGCTCGATTTCACGCTCTTCTCAATGGATATGCACAACCGGTGGGCCTCGGAACTGATCGGCACGATTCGCCGCTCAGATCCGGATCAGCTTGTGACAGTCGGGCAGGATGAGGGCATCTGCTCCCAGCGTCCGTCCCCGTCCTTCTATGGCCCTGCCGTGGACTATACGACCGTGCACTCCTGGTGGCAGAACGATCATCTGGCCTGGGACGGTATCTTCACCAAGACGCCGGACAAGCCCAACCTGATTCAGGAGACGGGCATCATGCATGTACAGCGTGCTGACGGCATCGCCAAGCGTACGGAGGAAGAGCTGCGCAATATTCTGGAACGGAAATATGCGTATGCCTTCTCGACAGGCGGCGCAGGAGCGGTGCAGTGGATATGGAACATTAACTATTTCATGGACAATGCCAACGAATCGAACATCGGTGCGCTGCGTGCAGATGGAACCCAGAAACCGGAAGCGGATGTGTCATATGATTTTGGCCGCTTTATGGCGGAGGCGGCGGAGCTGTTCGGCGACCGCAGGCTGGAGGATATCGCGGTGGTGTTCCCGTACTCCAATGACTTCTCCAGCCGCAAATTCGCCTATGAGGCTACGACCCGGGCGATGCGGACGCTGACCTTCGGCATGAACGTGCATCCGCGGGGCATCGGCGAATATCAGCTGGAGGACCTGAAGCGTTATCCGGCGAAGCTGATCATTGTCCCGAGCGCTCATAACTTCGATGACGATGCCTTCGAGCAGCTGATCGCATTGGCGAAGGAGGGCAGCACGGTCCTGTGGACAGGCCCGCTTCGTACAGATGCGTACTGGGGCGATGCCGGGCAGCGGCTGAAGCAGGAGATCGGCGAGACCGTGAACGGGAATATTGTGCGGGAAGAGATGCTGATGCTGGCTGAAGGCAGCTATCCGGTCTCCTTCGGGGAGCGGAAGATCAACACACTGGCCGTGGATCGCTCACCTGACCGCCCTGAAGGCGCACTGGCGCCGGTTACGGTATCGCTTGGCGCGGGTCAATTCATCTGGTGTCCGCTGCCGGTCGAGCTTAACGAACGCTGGGAGCCGATCCAGGCACTGTACAAGGAAGCGATCCAGGCTGCCGGAGCGGAGCCGGAGCTGGAATGGCTTAAGGGTGCCGGATTACCAGGAGTATACGGCCGCAAGCTGACATTTAATGAAGGAAGCCTGTATATCTTTGTATCCGAGTATGGAGCGAGCGCGGAGCTTGAAGTTCGTGATCCGGTGACGGGAACGGCGTATGCCTTTACGCTGGAGCGTGAACGCACCGTCATGTTTACGACGGATGGGGATGGGCGCGTCCGGACGGTATACCGGCCGGAGGAGGTTTCCATCCAGGCTGTCCGCAGATAAGGGGCGGGAGGCGAACTCTACGAGGACGAGTAAGTACCTGACAGCACTTTCGCTTCATGCTCCTGTTGTACAGTAGGCCCAAGGCTAACAAGGGAATGGTGAGCCTCGGGACAGGGGAAGAGACGAGCAATCCTATAGAGAAGTTCCGTTCGTGGATGACCCGGGCGGTATAGAAATGCAGAATAGAAGCCCTTCTTGGGAATGTGGATCGGTTCATCCATGTTCCAAGAGGGGCTTCGTTATTGACGGGCTGTCGTATTTTACATGCGGCAGACTTCCTTGGGACAGTCCTCGCAGTGGCATATATTGCGCAAATACTCGGGATTCTTCAGGATGATGCGCCCCTTCTCGGTGGTGATGACGCCGAGCCCGCGCAGATCGTTCAAGATCCGGTTTACGCTCTCCCGAGTTGAGCCAATCATCTCGGCCATCTCCGCATTGGTAATGCGTTTGCTGATCATCATGGCGGAATCGCTATCCCCCTTGGAGGTCCCGTACATATTGCATAGCCGGAGCAGCAGTGAGCAGAGGGCGCCGGATTTACCGAACAGCAGCAGATCTCGGAATTTCGCCTGGGTCGTCCGGTGCAGCAGTGCCATCCAGTTCGTGAATTCCAAGGCAAAAGAACCGCTGGTAACGATCAGCTTGTCCAGATCCTCACGCTGCACGATCAGCACTTCGGCGTCCTCCAGAGCACGGGCTTCAAAGCGGTGAACAGCGGTCTGCTCGGGATCGGGCTCGCCGAACAAATCGCCGGGAATATGAAGCGACAAGGTGACAGCGGCGCCGTCCGCAAGCAATTTGGATACTTTGAAGCTTCCCTTCTTCACCAGATACAAGCGATTGGCCGGGTCGTTCTCCCGGTACAGATAGTCCCCGGCAAGCAGCCGAACCGGCTCGGCTATATCTTGCAATGTCTGGAGGTGCGCCGGGGAGAACACGGCCGTGGATCCACCCGCAGGCGGCAGCGTTTCTCTGCGCGAGCGTGTCTGTGTTTGTGCGTGTTTTTTCATAGGCTCTCCTTTCCCTGATACAGGTTGAATGTTTCTCTTCGATCGAAGCTGTACTTCAACATGAATCGTACTTCAGCGATGGTGTGCGGTGTGCGGCATGGGCATCGTGATAAGGAACTAAGGAACTGAAGACATGAATGGCAGATCAAGCTTCGCTGATGATCATAATAAATGCCGTGAATGATTAACGGAGTGAAGCACACGCAGGGCTGCTTTGACCGGATGCCGTGGATATGAATGTTGCGGCGTCCGGGGTGCCTTAGTTCATGAGCCGATAAGTATCATTCGTCAGCTGAAAACCCTGCTTGAGTCCCGAGGTAACATAGATCTCCCGATTCTTCGTAACAAAGATCGCCTCCGCGGTCTCCAGACGCTCAATGAATTTGCGCCCTTCCTGCATCCCGAGCGAGAAGGCTGCGGTCGACATCGCGTCCGCATCCATGGAGCCCTCCGTGACAATCGTGACGCTCTGCAGGTCATTGTCCACCGGATACCCGTCAAATGGACTTAGAATATGGTGGTACACCTTTCCCTGCTCTTCGAAAAAGCGCTCGTAGACGCCGGAGGTGACGATCGTTTTGTCCTTGACCTTCAGAACGCCAAGGTGTTGGCCGCGCGCTTGCTCCGGATCCTGCACGCCGATGCTCCAGGAGGAGCCGTCCGGCTTGGCTCCCAGCGCAAGAATATTGCCGCCGAGATCGATGATGGCGGACTCGAATCCCTGCTCCTTTAAATAAGCTGCAAGCACATCGGCGGCGTACCCCTTGGCGATCGCGCCAAGATCCAGCGACATTCCGGCCTGCGGAAGCGAGATGGAATGGCTGCTCTCATCCAGCGAGACGGAGGTGTAATCGATCAGCTGCAGGGCGTCTGCCAGCTGCTGCTGGTCGGGAACGGCCGCTGACTCGCTGCCGATCCCCCAGAGCTCGACCAGGGGGCCGACGGTCGGATCGAAATGTCCGCCGGAGGCTGCAGCATACTGCAGGGCCGTGCTTACAATCCGATACGTTTCATCGGACACCGGTGTCGGGCTTCGCCCGGCGTTCTGGTTGACCCGGTCCAGCTCGCTGCCCTCCCGCAAACGGTTCATTTTCCCGTCGATGCCATCCAGCAGCTCCTTCATCTCGGCAAAATGCTCCGGCGTTATGCGCTCATCATATACGCGGAGGTTGACAATCGTATCAAAAATAAAGTAGTGATCGGAGATCGGCAGCCGGGACTCGGATTCGATTGAACCCGCTTGGGCACCGCAGCCGGTGGATCCCAGAAGCGCGAGAATGATCACGATGATCCCCAAGCATCTGCGATAACGAAACATAGCAGCATCTCCTTTTAAGCTCAAGGCTGATGATCTGTTTTGATGATCCCAGCGTACCAGACGATGATGCGGCTGCATGTGAGAAATATCATTTCTGGCGCATCTTTGGCGGTTGATAATGAACATATAAAGAGAAAGTGGTGAGGACCGATGAAACGTGGCGATGTATGGATTGGCGTTGTGCTGTTGGCTGCGGTTGCCCTGTTCGCAGTTCCACGGCTGCTTGGGGGCACCCAGACGGCTGAAGCGGCGGTAGCCCGCATTCAGGTCAACGGGGAGCTGTATCGGACCGTTCAATTGACAGAAGAGGTGCAGGAGATCGAGATTCGTACGGAGCGGGGCTATAATCGGTTGAAAATATCCGAGGGCGGGATCGAGATAGTCAAGGCGGATTGTCCGGACCAGCTGTGCATCGGCTTTGGCCACGTGCATACGCCGGGCGACACGATCGTATGTCTGCCGAACCATATGTTTATCGAGATTGAGCCTTCGGACGGGCAAGGAGTGGATGTCGATGGCACAGCTTCATGATCCGCAAGGGCTGCGCAGGCTGACGATCATCGCCATCTGCGCTTCGCTTTCCGTCGTTCTAGGGGTGCTTGAAGCGCTCATTCCTTTTGCTGTTACGATTCCGGGAGCGAAGCTCGGTCTGGGCAATATTATGGTACTGACCTGTCTGGTCACGCTGGGCGGAAGGGATGCGCTGTGGCTTGTTTTGCTGAAAACACTGCTGACCGCCTTCATCCTTGGCACCTTCTCGACCTTTATGTTCAGTCTGCTCGGCTCTCTGTGCAGCCTCCTGTTGATGTTTGCGATGCTGCGCCTGGGAAGGAGCAGCTTCAGCCTGATTGGGGTGAGCGTAGCCGGAGGGGTCGCGCATAACGCAGGTCAGCTGCTGGCCGCCGCCATGGTGCTGGGGACGACGAAAATCTTTTACTATTTTCCGGTTCTGGTGTTGACCGGCTTGATCACCGGGATCTTTGTCGGCATGGCGGCGCGGCATCTCATCAGCTCGCTCGCGCGGATCGATCACGGAGGCGTTTTTCAGACGGAAAGTTGAAGCGAAGGAGGAGCTGTCATGGTCAGGGAGCTGAAGGCAGGCGCAGATTCATGTAATGCATCAAGAGTGGCTGTCAGGATGGAGCATGTGGAGTGCCGGCGCGGCGAAGAACGGGTGCTGTCTGATCTGTCGCTTACGATACCGGAAGGGCAATGGGTGTGTATCGCTGGCCGGAACGGATCGGGGAAATCGACGCTTGTCCGGCTCATGAACGGCCTGCTCCCGCATAGCGAGGGGCGGATTGTGATCGACGGCCTGAAGCTGACGCCCCATACCTGCCCGGAGATTCGCAGACGGGTTGGTATGGTGTTCGCGAATCCCGATGATCAGTTCGTCGGGTTAACGGTGGAGGACGATATTGCTTTTGGCCTGGAGAATTTGTGTCTGCGGCGGGAGGAAATGCAGGAGCGGATTGAGCGTTATGCGGAGCGCCTTGGGATCAAGCACTTGCTGCGCAGGCATCCGGCCACCCTGTCAGGCGGGCAGAAGCAGCGAGCGGCACTGGCCGCCGTGCTTGCGATGGAGCCTCGAATTGTCATTGTGGACGAGGGCACTTCCATGCTCGATGAGCGGTCGAAGCAGGAATTGCTCGGAATTATGCAGGAGATGAGAGCATCCGGCGCCTATACGCTGATCTCCGTTACCCATGACGTGGAGGAGATGGCGCAGGCAGACCGCATGCTGGTGATTCATGACGGTGGGATTGTTGCTGACGGAAGCCCTCGCGATTTGCTAGGGCAGGATGAACTGCTGCAAATGTGCAGGCTGAAGCCGCCTTATCCGCTTCTTCTGAGCCGGGAACTGAGGCAAAGGGGCATTGAGATCGGTGACTGCTTGTCGGAAAGCGAGGTGGCAGAGGCGTTATGGGCATATCATTTGAACGGGTATCGTATCGCTACCGGGACCGGGGGATGACACCCGTCATCGGCCTGGACGAACTGGATGTTGTGTTGAAGGCAGGGGGCATGACAGCGGTGCTCGGCGCTCCAGGCTCCGGAAAGTCTACCCTTCTTCAGCATATGAACGGATTGATTCGGCCTGATAAGGGACGGATTCAAATTATGGATTACGTGATCGAGGCCGCGGGAAGCGGCGAGCGCCCGGGAAGGCGGAAATGGAGATGGGGACGAAGCGGGGCTGGCGGCAGAAAGAAAGAGCAAGAGCAAGGACTGCTGCAAGGACAGCCGTATGGACAGGAGAGATCCAAGAAGAGCGAGCGGGATGTGAAGCACGACAATCACCATAATATTCAGAAGCTTCGGCAGCGTGTAGGGCTCGTCTTCCAATACCCCGAGCAGCAGCTGTTTGAGGAGACGGTGGAGAGGGAGCTGATGTTCGCTCCGCTCAATTTCGGGATGTCGGAGGCGGAAGCGAGGGAAGCTGCCCTGCAGGCAGCAGCCTCTGTCGGTCTGGATGAGAAGCTGCTGACATGCAGCCCGTTCCGTCTAAGCTCCGGACAGATGCGCAAAGTTGCGCTGGCTGCTGTCCTGGCGGCAGATCCCGATGTGATTGCTCTAGATGAGCCGACGGCATCGCTCGATCCGGTGAGCCGTCAGGAGCTGATGGAGCTGCTGCGGAGCCTGTGCACGGAGCAGGGCAAGACGGTTCTGATCGTCACGCACCGGCTGGAAGAAGCGGCTGCTTATGCAGACGAGTTTGTCGTGTTGAAGGATGGGGGCGTGATCTTCCAGGGCGATGTCCGGCAGCTTCTGGATTCCCCGGATACGCTTGAAGCTGGAGGGATCGTGCCGCCACGGGCAAAACGTACGGCGGATGTCATAGCAGCGACATTCGGTGCTTCCGGGATGCAGATCCATGCTGGACAAAGACAGCCCGCAGCGGCATACCCGTCGGAAATCGGGCTGGACGCCTCGGACATGGCGGATTGGTGTGTGAAGCTGCTGGAGCAGCGCGGCGTGACCACGTAATTGCTCGGACAGATTGGAGAAAGGGGAGAACAGACATGCAGCAGCGCATGATTTTCGGAAGATATATCGAGGGCAATTCTTGGGTGCACCGTCTTGACCCCCGGGCGAAGACCGTGGCTATGCTGCTGTTCATGACCGCGGTGTTTATGGTGAATAACTACGCAGGGGTGCTGGCGCTGCTGCTGTTTACTCTGGCGGTCATGAAGGGATCGGGAATACCGCTCCGATACTTCATCAGGGCGGTGAAGCCGCTGATGTTTCTGCTGGTGTTTATCTTTCTATTCCATCTGTTCTACGGGGCTGGGGGGACTCAGCTGCTGGATGTGGGGGCATTCAAGCTGTATGCCGGCGGACTGGAGAAAGGCGTCGTGTCCGCTTCGCGCATGCTGCTGTTCGTGATGTTCGCTGCACTGCTGACGTTCACCACGGTGCCGGACCGGCTGGCGGAAGGGCTGGGCTTCCTGCTGCGTCCGCTGAAGGCGATCCGGGTGCCGACAGATCGGCTGGTGCTGATGCTGTCGATCTCACTGCGCTTTATCCCAACGATATTTGAGGAAGCGGAGCGGCTGTGGAAGTCCCAGGTGTCCCGGGGACTGAGCTTCCAGGGGAGGCCGTTATCGGAGAAGGCCCGGCTGGCAATTGCCCTGCTTGTGCCCGTGACCGCGGGGGCCTTCCGGCGCGCCCTTGGGCTAGCCGATTCGATGGAAGCGAGAGGATACCGCCTGGGGGCGGAGCGTACGCTGCTGCGGGCCTTGTCCTGGAGCCGGACCGACACCTTGTTCCTCGGCTCCTTCCTGCTTCCGATCGCGGCGCTGGGTCTGCTCTAGCTGGCAGCGCCGGGAGTTCTTCAAGCGGTTGTGGATGCCTGCCGCGTGGCTTAGCTTTATTCTCAAGGGAGACTGTCTTATACTAAGGACAACGATGATGGTGAGGAATTGGCCCTTGTGAGGTGAGCAGATTGCGCTATGCGTTTCTTTTCTTGTGTGGCTTCATTCTTATGTCAGGCTGTACTGTTGTAGAGGAGAACACTGAGCCGGAGAGTACCGAGGATAAGGTGATTCAGGTTGCAGCACATCAGCAAATCCAGGTGCTGCCGTTTCAGGATGGGGCGGGCAGTGCCACACTTGTATTTGATGCCGGTATGGCGGATATTATCGTAACCGCCGACGGGCTTAATCCTGATGAGCGATATACGATTGCCGTCGAGGGAGCAGTTGTGTTCGGCCCCGAGGAGAACGTGCAGGTCAGGGTAGGCGCGATCGAGGACGAAACGCTTTTTGTGCCTAATGCGGAAGGCGAGCTGTATGTGTCCATGGCTAACCCGACCCGGGTCTTGCTCCAGCGGTCGGAT
Organism: Paenibacillus sp. FSL M8-0334; assembly: GCF_038000405.1. Lineage (NCBI taxonomy): Bacteria > Bacillati > Bacillota > Bacilli > Caryophanales > Paenibacillaceae > Paenibacillus > Paenibacillus sp. FSL M8-0334. Next base: position 1,923,691 of record NZ_JBBOCH010000001.1, on the reverse strand, counting down.
ATGAGCGTTGTGATCGCCACGGAGCAAGGGCAAGAGGTAATGGTGACTGATCGCTTTCAAGTGAATAAGAGGGAAGAATAACGTACAATGAACGTGATATAAAGAGTGGCTGTCTCCAAAGGGGATTAAAGAACGTAATCCCTGCTTTGGACATTGAAAAACGGTCGGTCAGGAGTCTATTCCTGACCGACCGTTTTCAAATTTTTTGACTCAATGTCGCTCGCTTGAGCAGATTGTGGGCAAGCGAAAGCCACCCTACCTCCGTGCTCACTTGCGGCAAGCCTCGAAGCAGGAATCGCCGGAATCCACGGTTGTTTTTCATTTGTCCGAACACACTCTCAACCTCAATCATGGGACGGATGGGTAACTCTCGTCCTTCCTCGCTCCGAAGCTTCTTTCTTGCTTCTGCCTTGTAGCGAAGAAAGGCCATGCTCACCTCGATCTCTCGGTTCCTGTTCGCTTTTACTGCATCTTTCTCTGAATGGACAGCCTTCACAGTCAGCACTCCGATAATGGCGTGCCTGCAGCTCATATCTGCTTTGGTTCTTTTTCTTTCGCACTCGCAGGAAGTGGAGCGCACAGCCATTCGGACACAACCAAGTAGACTATTGCCGGTAAGTCCAGTTGTCGATCTTGCTGATGACTTGGCTTCCACTTTTTCGAATTTTCTTTGTGAAAGGTGTTGTATTTGACAAGCGCCTTGCAATCTTCCTGCTCTAAGCGCGCGTAATTTTCTTCGCTGTCGTAACCAGCGTCTGCAATGATGGTCTTTGGCAACTTACACAGCATTTCTTTACTTTCTCTAGATGGGGAATGAGGCAGCGCGTGTCCGTCGGCCGTTGGTGCAAGGAGTAGCCGACGATAAATTGGTTTTCCGTACCGATTTGAACGTTGTATCCTGGCTTAAGTTGGCCGTTTCGCATATGGTCTTCTTTCATCCGCATAGCGGTTGGCATACGCCTCGATCTTGGTACCGTCGACGAAGTAAGGCTCTAGCTTAACGAAGCCCTCTTCCACAAGCAGTTCTAACACAGCCGTGAAAACTCTTTCGAGAACGTCTTTCATCCGCTCTGAGTGGAATCGGTTTATGGTGCGGAAGTTCGGGCGCTGCCGGGCGGCAAGCCAGATGAATTGGATGTTCTCCCGTACAGCCTCCGCAATTTGACAGGATGAATAGATCCGTTGGCTGTAGGCGTAAATGATGATCTTCGTCATGAGTTTGGGTGGAAGCTAGGGCGGCCGCCTCCGGAGTAAGCGGCCTCGAAGATCTTGCCGTCGATTCGGTTAACAGCATCGTTGATGATGCGAACAACGTGATTTTGTGGAATGTCTTCCTCCCCAGCAGCATGGCAGGGTCATATGATGCCTTGCTCAACCGAGTTTAGCCGTTTGAACCGCATGTTGCCTGTGATCTGTGATGGCCATGGACACAGCTGGCAGTTCCGCCAGCAGTTCCTGGGCCGGTGATCAGATCACAGTGTAGTTCCGACTTTAACCGAGTGGAGTTGGTGTGTTGGTTGGCACTGCCCCTTTGTAGGTGTCTTCAATGGCACGCCGAATGTCCGGCAAGCTGTTGCCCTGATCTCTGGCGTCCAGATACTGATGCGTTATGTCCAAGCAGACCTGGCAAAATTCTGCATGAAGCGTTGGCGTAAGTCTTCCATCATCGCTCCGGCTGAAATAGCAGTCTCTGTTGCTGTGATGTCCTGCGTCTCCGCAGCCGCAATAGCAGGGCAGGAACTCGAGATCGTGGCTGTGCAGAACAGCAGCGTTGTACAATTCCGTACGCGTCATCCGTTCCAATACATCCGATGAGGCAGCAACGAACTCGTTGCGCTCGCCGATCAGGGAGGTCAGCTCGCGGCTGGCGATGAGATCGCTTCGGTAGCTATTGGTGACGATCCGAACGCCATCAACGTCCTCGAAATGATGCAGCGTCAGCGCAATGGCCTGTTCTGCCCGTGTGCCCTCATCCGATCCGGCAAAAGCATTGAACTCTTCGGATAGCTCCACAATCGTCTCGGAGCCATCGCTTCGAATTTCGACAAAGGACACCTGCTCGGGGATAGCGCTGTGCAGGCTGGCAGGGAGCTTGTCGGATAATTCCGCGAGCATGCGCAGTGCGCTGACCTTTGGATACCGAACATTGGTTTTGCTATGGAAATACTGGGTTACCGGTGTAAACGCATGGGTCTCCGAGTCCAGTGCATACAAGGTCAGCTGAACAGGCGCTTGTGGAGCAGCTGCATCGCCTTCTCCTGTTGAGACGCTGCCGCTGGATGGGTGTCCGGCCTGTGCCTCCTGGCTTCCCCCTGCGGAGCGGATCTCCTCCAGTTTGCTGGCCACGTCTTCGGGTGTGAATTTTTTATTGATTCTCCCCAGTTCACGATCGTCCCCCGTTAGAAAAATCAGGCTCGGATGCTCGGTAACGCCATAGCGATTCACCGCTTCTGTGTCATCAATAATACTGAAATATTCGTAACGGTAGTCCGGATACTCCCCCTCAATTTGCTTCATCACTACCAGCGCATCGGTACAGCTTCCGCAGCCCTTCAGTGAGAATAGAGCCAGCGTCTCGACATTCCCGGAAGCATCGCCCTCGTTCGAGGACGAGAGCTGAGAGGAGCGGACAGCCCAGATGGAAGCACCAACAATCAGAAGGATCAGGATTGCAGCAGCTGTAATCCATAGCGGCTTCCGCGGTGCACGCATGTTCATATCATCAGCCTCCTAATCGGACGAACAGGGATGCGTTCAAGGTGAACGATCCCTGTTGTAGAATGATGTTAAGATTCAGATGTGTGGTTGTATCCTTGTTATTGAAGAAAGTATTCCGCCAATATCCTCAAATCGCCCTGTGCCGGATGCCCCTGCAGCTGGTCCATAATGCGGCATGCCTGCTCACCGTACTGACGGGCCAAGGCCCGGCATTTCGGGATGGCAGGACTGCCTGCGATACGCGACACGACTTCGCCGAACACATCGGAAGAAGCATGTGCATCGAGCTGGCGAATTGACGGGGCGAGGGAAGGATCCTCCAATGCGAAGATGACCGGCAGCGTCACATTGCCGCTCCGCAGGTCGGCTCCCGCTGGCTTGCCAATGGTTTCACGAGTGTGTGTGAAATCAAGCAGATCATCCTGGATCTGGAACGCCATGCCGAGCGATTCGCCAAAGTCGAAGAGCAGCTGAGCGGTATCCGGATCGGCTTGAGCAGCATCGGCACCAGCCTTCAGGCAGTGGGCCATGAACAAAGCGGTTTTGAAGCGTGTCTTGCTCAGGTACTGCTCCAGTGTCATATCGTAATTAAAGCGGTTATGCAGTTGATCGTATTCTCCCATGCACAGCTCGGTGACCATGGCAGCCAGCTCGGCAAGGCGATAAGCATCCTCCTCGCGAAGCTCCGGAAGCGGAGCCTCCGCGGGCTGCGTGTGCTCCGGCTTGCCGGCGGCCCATTCCATTGCTCTGGCGATCATGTAGTTGCCGACATGCACGGCGGTTCGGATATCCGTTGCGGCATGAAGCGTTGGTTCACCGCGGCGCATGTCCGACTGATCGATGATGTCATCGTGAACGAGAGAAGCCATATGGAGATACTCCAGCATGACGGCTGTGCGCAGGACCAGGGAGTCGTTCATTTCCTTGCCATAACGGCTCCCGACTATGACCATAAGAGGTCGCAATCTTTTTCCTCCGGCGTCGATCAGCTTCAGAACGCTGTCCCGGACAACTGAAGGGCGGGGAAGATCACTGTCGGTTTCTACGACAGAACGCAGCACTCGATTGATAGCCGCCAGGTCTGTGCCCAGCTTGTCGTGAAGGTTCATATGGCTTCGCTCCTTATGCGCTCCTTTTCAGGTAAGCGTCGATTTCATGCTCCAGCTCTCGGAACAGCCTATCGGGTGATGGATCCTTTAACAGTGCGAGCTGCACCCGCTTATGGAAGGGGAGGAGCCTGGACAGCAGCTTCCACTCCTTGCGCTTAACCGCAAGCCGATAGAGAAGACCTGTCAGATAATCCCCGTCCAGAATGCTTCGGGTCAGATTGGAATTGTCCTGGACCGCGAGCTTCTTGTGTCTCGTAATAGCCGCATGAATAAGCATGCAGCAGGCGAGCACGGTCATTTTCCGGGAGTAGGCCAGCTCATAAGCATTCAGCAGATTGGCAATGTCTTGCACCGGAGCGCCGTCCATGTCGGTCAGCTCAATTTCGGTTCCGGCATCAATATGCTGTTGGAGCATGGCGATTGTATCCTGCAGCAGGTTCATATCCATCTTGGTTTCCCCCTTCCTGATGAAACGGATGCACAGCGCATTAATCGGTGTACAAGTACCAGCGTTTGACCCACGGAATGCGTCTCCACAGCTTCTTCAGGCGCGGATAAACGTAGTAGTCAAGGCCGAAGGTGCTTCCGGAGCCGCCGATGAGCGCGACGCCGCCAGCGAGATACCACAGCATTTCGTTAGGTGCCATGCCGGACACCCATACCATGACGCCCATGGCCACACTGGCTATGGCGGCTGGCGCCGTGAACAGTCCGACGATCAGCAGTACGCCGACGACCAGTTCGGCGAGCACCATGGAGGTCTGGAACACATAGGCAAGGGACGTGTAGCCGCCGTCGCCTGTATAGAACATCAAATCCATGGACCAGTCAACAATCGATTTCAGAAAATCAGGGACCGGCAGCGCGGTTACAGCGTCCTGGGTGTAGGAGGAAGCGGCTGTGACAGCGTCGCCTCCGGCAGCCGAAGCTGCGCTGACTCCATCCATGGACTTGGCGGGAATAAGGAAAATATGGCCGGGGTCCTTCATGATTTTATGAATTTTGTCCCAGCCCTGCGCGAACCACATCCACCCTGCAAAAATGCGGAGCGGAACGAGCCAGAAATTTGGCGATCGCTTGGCGAAATGGCCGCCCAGGAAGCTGCGATTGTTCTTGACGTGGAAAAACTCGTGCAGCAGATAGTGATATACCTTGTTGAATCCGCATACCTGGAACAGGTACACCATATTGATCAGATGCTTGACCGCCATGGCGGGGAACCCGCTTAGCCGCATCATTTTGCCGGGCAGACCGACATTGGCAACCCCGTAACGGCTGCCGATACAGACCATCGTGCCGTGGAACGTCGGTTTGTAAGATTTTTGCGGTTTGTTGAGCAGTTCGGCCGTAATATTGTAGGCGATGACGGGTGCTGCAAGCTCCGCATTCTCGACCATCTGAGGAACCGGTGCAGCTGCCCCTTCCGGAATGTAGAAGATGTTGTCCCCTACCACATATACGTTGGGATGCGCCGGGATTTGCAGCTTGTCATTGGTCAAAATCCGTTTTCTGCCCTTCTGCTCCACGTCCATGCTGCCTACGACGTCCGAGCCTTCAACACCTGCCGTCCAGATCACTGTGCGCGAGCGGATATCGCTGTCGCCAACGGTTACGCCATCCGGCTTCACTTCCGTGATCCGGGAGCCGGTGATGATGTTGACATTCATCTTGCGCAGCCGTTTCTCAGCCTTGCGGATGAGCGGCTCTGGCAGAATCGGCAATATTTTGTCCACCATGTCGGCCACGTGCAGTTTGACTTCGTCCGGCTCAATGTGGAATTCCCGGCACAGCTCCTCTGTGAACTCGGCAAGCTCACCAATCATTTCCACGCCGGTGAAGCCTCCGCCCACGACAACAAAGGTAAGCATTTCCCGACGGACCTGCTCATTGCGCTCGAGCGCGGCCTGACGGAACATGTTCAGAACATGCTCTTTCAGCCGGACGGCGTCATCATAGGACCAGAGGGTGAAGGCATACTGATCCGCGCCCGGTATTCCGAAGAAGGTCGGCTTGCTGCCTGTGCCGATGACGAGATAGTCATAGTTATAATTGCGTTTGTCCCCTACAAGCGTCTGGCTTTCAAAGTCGATGCTGCCGATCTCGTCCAGCACCACATCCACATTGCGGAAGCCGGCGAATATTTTTTTCAAGTCGACCTTGATCGAGTCTTCCTCGACCCGGTTGGCCGCCACCTCATGCAGCTCGGTCAGCAGGGTGTGGTAGGGACGGCGATCAATCAGCGTGATCCGTATATCCTTTTGTTTGCGCAGCTGTTTAGCCAGCTTCTTGGCCGTGAGCACGCCGCCGTATCCGCCGCCCAGCACGATGATCTGTTTCATGCGAATCTCCCCTCAAGGATGATATAGTCCTGTTTCGTTATTTGGCTCCTTCAAGCGCTTTGGCTGCCAGTTCCACGAATCCGTCAACATGGATGGATACGCCGGAGATGGCGTCGGTTTTGCCGTCTTCCTCGTTGTACACGATCGCCTGTGGATCTTGTTTCTCAATGAGGTACTGTTCGGCTTGATACGCCTGTTCATGCCATTCAGCCTGGGCGCCTGCCGCTTTCATGCCATACTCGCCGTCTTTCGAACGGGTCACCTTGTCAGTGCCGCCGTCCTTATGGAGGCCATTCCAGCTCACTGCGGTAATTTTGCCGTTGATGACGGTCACGGTGACGGTTTCCTTCCAGCCGGATTTAGCGTCGAAATCGTCGGCCTCGGCATAGTAAGTGCCGTCTTTGTATGGACCAGCTTCCACAGGCCCTGCGGCAAGCGCCTTATCAACAAGCTCGGTGAAGCCGTCGATGTGGATCGATACGCCGGATACGGCATCGGTACGTCCCTCATCGTTCAGTACCAGGCTGTTCACGGACTGATTAGCTACGAGGTATTCCTCCATCTTGATGGCTTGCTCGTGCCATTCAGCTTGTGCGCCGGATTTCTCCTTCATGCCGTAGATGCCTTTTTCGGAGGAGGTCTTTTTGTCCAATCCGCCGTCTTTGTGCAGGCCGTTCCAGTTGGCGCTCACAATGTTGCCGCCTTCCACTTTCAGAGCAACGATCTCTTTCCAGCCGGACTTCTCATCGAACTCCCCTTCAGCATAGTAAAGTCCATCCTGAAGGCTGCCGGTACTGTCGCTCGGTGCTGGATCATCGCTTGCCGGCTCCTGGTTGGTGTCATTTGCCGCCGGGTTCTCTGCAGCGGTGTCCGGGGCCGTCGGCTCCTCGCTGCTTCCGCCGCCGCAGCCTGCGAGGATCGCAAGCATGAACAGCACGGAAAGGGTTAGAGATAATGTTTTTTTCATTTCTGTGTTACCTCCTAAGTGACATTTGTCCAGTTATTGTGAATAAGTTCACAAAACAATGATTCTGACCTCATTTTATGACGAAAATAAGGGAATATCCGTGAAAAAAATCACATCTAGCTAAATGATTCCTCGGATTTCCTCCAGCGACTGAATGCCTTCCTCGTTCATCAGGTCGATTAACTGTTCGGCCAAGGTATCGCCGGCCCGTAAATTCATCATATTGTAAGTTCCGATCTGCACGGCCGTTGCCCCGGCCATTACGAATTCCACAATATCGGATGCGCTGCTGATGCCGCCGACTCCAACCACGGGAATCGATACGGCCCGCGCCACCTGATGGACCATACGCAGCGCGATCGGTTTGATCGCTGGCCCTGATAACCCGGCGTACGCCCGGTCGAATACGCTGCGCCGCTGGCGAATATCGATCGCCATCGCCTGGATCGTATTGATCAGGGAGACGCCGTCCGCGCCTTCGTATTCGCACATGCGGGCCATCTCTGTTAAATCCCGCGCGCCCGGCGCCAGCTTGATGATCAAGGGGAGGGAGGTCGCTTGCCTTACTTCCTTCACAAGCTTGCGCGCTTGCTCTGTGTCGAGGCCAAAGGCCAGGCCGCCCTCCTTGACGTTCGGGCATGAAATGTTCAACTCAAGCATATCTACTGCTTTCTGGCCGGAAGCTTGCAGCCACTGGCAGTAGTCGTCCAGAAGCCGGGCCCCTTCGACATATTCCGGGATAGAGCTGCCCCCCAGGTTTACGATAACGGCAGTGCCGTAAGTGGTCATCTCGGGCAATTCCCGCTCTAGAAAAGCGCGAATGCCCGGGTTCTCCAGCCCGATGCTGTTCATAATGCCGGATGGCGTCTCGTACAGGCGGGTGCCGCTGTTCCCGGTGCGGGGACGGACGGTCAATCCTTTCGAGACGATGGCGCCCAGTTTACGAAGCGGATACAGGTCGGCATAGGGTCTGCCAAATCCGAACGTGCCTGACGCGGCCCAGATCGGGTTGGCGAAGCGGACTCCGGCCAGCTCACAGGCTAAGGAGATCAATCCAATTCACCTCCTTTGCGGGAAATGCCGGCCCGTCGGTACACACCTTGCGCACCGTGCCGTTTATGGTCACCGCGCAGCTGTTACAGGCGCCGATGCCGCAGCCCATGCGCTTCTCCACCGAAACGTATAGCTTGGCTGAGCTGCCTTCGGTTTTGTAGGCAAGCGCCTCCATCATGGGCACCGGGCCGCAGGCAAGGATCGTATCATAGCAGGCGGGGTCGATATGATCTGCGATCATCCCGCCGCTGACGACGGTGACATTCGAGTGAATGTCCTGGAAGCGGGATACGCCGAAGGGCGCGTCCTTGAAGCCGAGAAAAACCTGTGCCTCCGGCAGCTGCCTGGCAGCCAGCAGCATGGGGGCGGTGCCCATTCCCCCGCCTACGATTGCCGTCCGGCCTTCAGGCTCCGGGAAGCCCCGGCCCATTGGCCCTTCAAGCTGCAGCGAATCGCCGGGCTGAAGCTTCGCCAGCAGATGCGTACCGATCCCCCCAGCCCGGTACAGAAAGGATATCGACTCCGGGCTGATGTCGTGCACGCTGATAGGACGCGATAGCACGGGATAGCTATCCCAGCAGCGAAGCATATAGAATTGCCCCATTCGGGCGCGGTAGGTTCCTTCGACGGTTAGCAGATAAATGCCGGGGGCCAGGGGCATGTTGCTTAGTACTTTTGCCACAGGCGGTCCTCCTTTCAATAAGGCAGTTCGTGGTTGTCGTTCGCGGTTCTTTGATACCGTATCATAGGCGATTGTTTCGACCTGTGAACTTTCTCATATTTAACGGGAGAGGTAGAAAGTAAAGCAGAGGAGGGGCAGATCGAGGGTAGATGACCCAAGAATGCCTCAGGGGATGTATCGCTTATGAGTGTGTTCGGAATAAGGTGGTTGGGTGCTTGTGATGGTATATATTGGTGTATCCTATACATAGATTTCCGATGTATAGGATTACGAGGTATTGGAGTGAAGATGGGATGTCAATCAACAAGGAACTGTTAAAGGGGAGTACGGTCATCCTTCTGTTGAAAGTGCTCAGCAAGAAGGAGATGTACGGATACGAGCTAATCAGGGAAATCGAGCTAAGCTCGGACGGTGTGTTCCTAATGAAGGAAGGGACGTTATATCCGATCTTACATACACTTGAGGCGGAAGAGATGCTGGAATCGTACTGGCGTCAGCATGACGGCCGGAAGCGGAAATACTATCGCATTACGGATCGGGGAAGAAGCATGCTTGAGGAGAAGACCAAGGAGTGGGTTCGTTTTCGAACGGCCGTCGATTCCGTTATTGGGGAAGGGAGCTAGCGGAAAGATGAGACGTAGAATCGAAGATTATGCGGTCGTCCGAGGCTTTCTGGAGCGGGTGTGCAGACAGGTGGGAGCTAACTCCATGCATGACGACATCCGGGAAGAACTGCTTGGGCATATTGAAGAGCGTGCAGAGGCGCTGATTTCGGCGGGGAGTACAGAAGAAGAGGCAATCGGGGAAGCTGTAAGGCAGATGGGGGAACCGGAGGGAATTGGCCGTCATTTTCATGCGGCTCACAGGCCGGTGACAGACTGGAAACTGATCATTCTGGTTATGCTGTTTGCGCTGCTGGGAGTATTTGCGAGTATCAACGCAAGTTACAGTGAGCATATGTACAGCGGAATATACGCATATAAGGCTGTATACCTTGGGCTAGGCTTTATGGTCTTTGTTATGCTCTGTTTTGCAGACTACCAGCGGCTGAGAAAATACTCCAGCACGCTGTTTCTAGTGACGTTAAGTATAATGGCATGGATTGGAATCACCGGAGGGACTACAGTGAACGGTAGCGGTTTGTACGTGAACTTTGGACCGGTTTCTATAAATTATCATATGGTAGCTCTTCCAGTGCTGTTGATTGCGCTAGCCGGGCTGTCCCTTGAACATAAGCAAGGAATCATTAAGAGTGTACTGCACGGTATGTATCGAGGGGCTCTGCCAGTTGTACTTTTTTGCCTTGGGGGCTCCTATGCATTTGCGGTCTTGTATGTGCTTGGTTTTCTTCTCTTAACCTGGATAATGACAAGATCTGGGCGCATATTGGCGATTGCGTCCATGCCAGTTGTCGCTGCTTGCGCTATAGCATTCTGGATCAACGGAGATTATATCTTGAAAAGGCTGAGCGGATTCCTGTATCCGGACAGCTTGGACGGGTATTTCACGAAAGTGTCGGCTGAAGCTGTTCGAACGGCCGGGTGGTTCGGGCATGGTTTTGCTGAGCCTAATGCGGCTCTTCCGAATATTCTTAATGATTCCGCGTTCGTGTACCTCATTTACTGCTTCGGGTGGAGCTTCGGAATGATGCTTATGATGCTGGTCGGATTGTTTCTTGCAAGGATGTGGAGGATCGCGGTGTCGCTGAAGGAATCGTATGCTCATCATCTTGCTGCCGTCGTAATCTATGTGCTGGGCATTCGTCTGATCTGGCCGATCCTGATGGGGCTGGGGCTCGTTCCCGCTCTTGGACTGGACCTGCCATTCCTGTCTTTCAGCGGTGCGAATCAGGTACTGGATTTAGCGCTGCTAGGGCTGCTTGTATCGATGTATCGACGTAAAAATATGCTTCCCGCCAGGGTCGTTTAATCATAGCATGGCACACCGCCTCTGCCGGTACCATAGATCCGTACCGATCAGAGGCGCCCGCAGAATCGTAGAATCAAATTCACAAGGAGCGATTCATCTGTCTTACTATGCACGCTAGCGGCAGATTCAGAGCCTATGAGCTTTTCCGTCTAGCAATCCATCTGCTTATCGTAAGGATTATACATATCACGAGGAAGAGCAACACAAACGAGGTGAAAAAAACACCTAGTCCCATTCCAACTCCCCGATCGAATGTTCTCACGATACGATCGGGGTTAATAACCAGTTTAATGATCAAATTAAACATAAAGATTACACCCGCCATAATCGCGGATTCTTTTAATATCCTTGCCATTCGTATCTCATCCTTCTTGTTCGTTTCCTTAATTATAATACTCCATTCACAACGTAGCGGTTTCACTGCAGGGGAATTATGACAACCTACCGCAACTTTTCAGCGTACATTCACGTATGTAACATTAAAATTAGGCGCGGTAACAGTTCCAAGAAATCTGTGTAGAATGGAGGCGAACGCATGGTGAAGTTCAATAAGAGCTGGTTCATTGTCGGTATAGCTGCACTATGTTTAACCCTATTGGGAAGCGTGCAAGCCAAGCGAGAAGAACAGCCGCCAGGAACAGAGAAGGCGTCCAGCAATAGCAATGGACTCCGTGCTTCGGACATTCGATACTATGAAACGCCATCCGGAAGTCCTGAAGAAGCTAGGACAAGGGGGTTCATAGAACACCAGGAAGCGATTGAGCTTGTTGCTCGGCAGTATTTGCTTGATACGGGAGAAAAGCTTGCCACCGATTTTGACAATGCCGATTATCAACGATATGTCATGTCGCTGGGAACAGCCTTCGACCTATTCCTTGAGGAGGATATGGATAAAATCGTAGCATTCGTGAAGTTCATGGATCTGTATGAGAATTATGCTAAGAACGATGAACTTGCCAAGTACGAAAGCAAGCTTCTAGAGGGGGCTCGGCTTTCCCCTAAAGAAACAGAGGCCGTTCATAGCCTAATGCCAATCGATGGAAACGCACCTTCTACAGCTGATCATTCGAAGCGGTAGCGTGGTGCCAGCCCGAACTATGCCAATGAATCGCCGAGCAAGGCGACAGGAAATGCGGCTATACAAAGTGAGGATGAATCTCTTGCTGGATTTTTAGGATGACCTCTTTATAAAATGCGATTTGATGCGGTACGAATTTATCTCTACTCACATGTTCTTTGAAAACAACCCTTTTTCCATCCTTATCTATTTCGAAGCCACTGATTTCAATTTCTTTTTTAGCACCAAACCATAGGTCAGTAAAATCTTTGAATTTTGCCCTAGCGATCCCGGCTACTTCCTCTTCCTGAAGTGTAAAATCATCAAAGGTATTATTGCTCTTATATAGAAATACGTTGGCATATTCATTATCAATAAAGTTGTCCTTCACAACACAATAATGGATAACACCTAATGCTATTAAATCTTCCAAAGCTACATCAATATCCTCCACAGATAGAATGATCCGTGCGTTCGTTCCTTTTTCTCTCACAATCAGATTATCAATGAAGCTGTTGGTTTCACTTAATACCAAGTCGGCTGTATCATCTATTTCAATTCCTCGTTCTTCGAGTGCAGATTTGATTTCATCATAACGCGCATTACTAATGTCAAGTTTGATTTTCAAATTGCAACTTCCTTTCGTTGATTGTGATGCATAGCTATGTTTCAAGTAGTATAACTATCGGATTTTCTTATCTCAATATAAGAGTCACACTTTACAGATATAGCCACATAGATTACACATAATGGTTATATGAACATGAGCATTACAAGATATAAAGACCTGCCCGATATTCAGGCAGGTCTTTGATCTTCATTGGATGCTGGATGTCATGAGGCCCATTGCTATCTGGTTGTTATCTCGTTGTTAGCCCCTTGCTCTCGATTGCGAACGCAATCTCTTCAAGGAGTTCTTCCATGGTCAGTGCCGCCGCGGCCCCGGACATTCGTGATCGACTACGGTCCACTGGGCGGGCGGGTTATCGAGTTATGAACCTTTGGCTCCCGTCATAATATCCTCGGCATAATGGCATGCCGCCTGGTGGCCGCTGCCCGGATCAATTTCGCGGAGCACGGGCACCTCGCTCTGGCAGCGGACGGTGGCATACATGCAGCGCGTGTGGAAACGGCAGCCGGACGGCGGATCAATCGGGGAGGGGACATCCCCCTTCAGGATGATCCGCTCTTTTTTATGTTCAGGGTCCGGTCTCGGAATGGCGGACAGCAGCGCCTGCGTATACGGATGCAGGGGCTGCCGGAACAGGGAGTGCTTATCCGCAATCTCCACGATGGTGCCGAGGTACATGACAACGATGCGATCGGAGATGTGGCGGACAACCCCGAGGTCATGGGAAATGAACAGATACGTCAGCTTGAACTCCTTCTGCAGCGACTTCATCAGGTTCAGCACCTGGGCTTGAATGGATACGTCGAGTGCAGACACGGCCTCATCGCTGATAATCAGCCTCGGATTGACGGACAGGGCGCGGGCGATGCCGATCCGCTGTCGCTGGCCGCCGCTGAATTCATGGGGATAGCGGTCAGCCTGGTACGCGGACAAGCCGACGGTCTCCAGCAGCTCAATCGCTCTGGCCCGCCGCTCCTTCCTCGGCACGATGTTCTGGATTTCCATCGCCTCCTCGAGCGTTTGTGCCGCCGTCTTCCGTGGATTGAGAGAAGCGTAGGGGTCCTGGAAAATCATCTGCAGCTCTTTGCGCCTCCGGTTCATCTGTCCTTTGCTGAGTGACAGCAGATTGACGCCATCGAACAGCACCTCGCCGGAAGTCGGCTCATCCAGGCGCAGAATGGCTCGCCCGGTCGTTGATTTGCCGCAGCCGGATTCCCCGACAATGCTGACCGTCTCACCTTCATATATGGAGAATGTAATATCATCAACCGCCTTCACCACGTTGACCGTTCTTCCAAGGATCCCGCCCTTGATCGGAAAATATTGCTTTAAATGCCTCACGACGAGCAGCTCGTTCTTCATGATTCCCCATGCACCTCCGTCCCGGATTCCCACTGGTCTGTGTACATCCAGCATCGGACCTGCTGCTGCCCTGAATCGAGCATCTTCAGATCCGGCAGCTTCTCGTAGCATTGCTGCGCGGCATGAGGACAGCGGGGGGCGAAGCTGCAGCCTGCCCGCTCCTCAAAAGGGCTGGGCACCGAGCCGGTGATCGGCTCGAGCTCCTCTTGGTCGATGTCATGCCGGGGAAGGGAGTTAAGCAGCCCGATGGTATAGGGATGCTTCGGCTGCCGGAACAGCGTCCGGACATCGGCGTACTCCACGATCTTGCCGCAGTACATGACCGCAACATCATCGCAGGTTTCGGCCACGATCCCCAGGTCATGTGTAATCATGATGATGGACATATGCAGCTTCTGCTGCAGCTCCTTCATCAGCTCCAGAATTTGGGCCTGGATGGTCACATCCAGTGCCGTTGTCGGCTCATCGGCAATCAGCAGATCGGGATTGCAGGCCAGCGCCATGGCAATCATGACCCGCTGCCGCATTCCCCCGGACAGCTGGAACGGGTATTGCCGTGCGCGTTTCTCCGGAGAAGGAATGCCGACAAGCCGCAGCATGTCCACGGTTCTTCGGAGCGCTTCTTTTGAGCCAAGACCCTCGTGAATTCGATAGGCTTCAGCAATCTGCTCCCCAATCGTGAAGACGGGGTTGAGCGACGTCATCGGCTCCTGGAAAATCATTGAGATTTGATTGCCGCGCAAGCCTCGCATATACCGCTCGGGTTTATCCAGCAGGTTCTCGCCATTATAGATAATTTCACCGCCGACAATTTGGCCGGGCTTGAAAATAAGCCGCAAAATCGACAGGGACAGGATGCTCTTGCCCGAGCCCGATTCCCCGACGATGCCGAGCGTCTTGCCTTTGCGAACCTTGAGGCTGACGTCGTCCACAGCTTTCACTTCTCCTTGTTTGGTGAAAAAAGAGGTTTGCAGATTATTAATTTCCAGTACATTGGAGGACTCCTTCATCGTATACCTCGCTCCTTTCATCTGACGGATGGCCTGATTTGGAGTTGCACACGCTGCATCATCCTGCCAATTCGGCAGGTAAAGTTCCGGTTAGCTGACGAGAAACGTTCGATGCACGTCCGCGCTTGGGACAGTCAATCAAAATCAATCCGTTTATTGAAATACCGGTAGGATATGTCCACGAGCAGGTTGACAAGCACAAACATAAGGGACATCACAAGCACGGTGGCCTGGACAACCGGAAAGTCCCGCGCTCGGATGGCGTCGATGACATACCGCCCGAGCCCGTTGACGGCAAATACCGTTTCAGTCAGCACGGCCCCTCCAAGCAGGCCGCCAAACTCCAGTCCGATCACGGTAATCACGGGGATCATGGCGTTTTTCAGCGCGTGTCTGTAGATGATGATTCGCTCGCGGACGCCCTTCGCTCTGGCTGTGCGAATATAGTCCTGGCTGATCACCTCCAGCATGCTGGAGCGGGTCATCCGGGCGATAATCGCTGCGCCTCCGGTGCCAAGCGTAACGACAGGCAGCACGGTCTGCGACCAGTCTCCCCAGCCCGATGGGCGGAACCACCCGAAATCGACGGCAAAATACTGAATGAGCATCAGCCCAAGCCAGAAGTTTGGCATCGACAAGCCGAACAGCGCAACAATCATGACTCCGATATCCGCCGGGGTGCTTTTTTTGACCGCAGAGATGATGCCGGCGGTAATGCCGAGGAAAACCGCAAGGATCGTACTGTACACTGCCAGCTCTACGGTAATCCAGAAGCGGCTTTTGAAGATTTCGTCTGCAATTGGCCTATTGCTGCGTATAGAATCGCCGAGATCGCCGCGCAGCAGATCGCTGACATAGTTCCAGTACTGAACGGGGAGCGGGTCATTAAGCCCGAGCTTCTCCCGAATTTGCTCTACCTGCTCTCGCGGAGCCCCCTCTCCGATGATGGCCTGGGCGGCGTCCCCCGGAATGAGATGCATCAGGAGGAAGACGATGATGGTAACGCCAATGATAACCGGGATCGTCTGCAGCAACCGTCGTATCGTATAGATGAGCATGGACCGCAGCTCCTTTCGTTATTTTTTCAGCTTCGGGTCGAGGGCATCGCGCAATCCGTCCCCCAGCAGATTGAAGGCGATGACCACGATAACGATCGACAGTCCTGGGAACAGCGCCACATGCGGGTGCTCGGTAATGTAGCTCCGGCCGTCGTTGAGCATGGCTCCCCATTCCGGCGTTGGCGGCTGTGCGCCAAGCCCGAGGAAGGAGAGGCCGCTGGCCGTCAGGATCGCGACGGCAATCCGCAGCGTAGCCTGTACGATAATAGGGGAGGTGATGTTGGGCAGGATGTGCCGGAATATAATCCGGCTGTCACTGGCGCCGAGCGTGCGCATGGCATCAATATATTCCAGTTTGCGAACAGCCAGCGTGGAGCCCCGAACGATTCGGGCAAACGTGGGGACCGAGAAAATACTGACGGCGATAATGACGTTGAACAAGCTTTTGCCTAACGCGCTGACGATGGCCAGTGCCAGCAGAATCCCCGGGAATGCCAGCATCACGTCAGTGATTCGCATGATGATCGTGTCCCATTTTCCGCCATAATAGCCGGATATAATGCCAAGAACGATGCCGAAGGCGGCTCCGATCATGACGGAGATGAACCCGACGGACAAGGTTAGCCGCATCCCGTGGATCACCCTGGTGAAAATATCTCTTCCATTGTGGTCCGTCCCGAACCAGTGCGCAGCCGAAGGCTTGAGAAATTTCGTAGAATAGTCCACCTTCGAGGGATCGTAATGCGTGAGCAGCGGGCCGAACACCGCAACAAGGATCAACAGCAGCAGAAAGCCGCCGCCGATCAGCACCGACCTGTTGGTTCTCATGCGCTGCCACAGGGAGCGCCAGGGCCCTGTGCGGGATTCAGGTGTTCCATCCTTTAAGGTTCCGGTTTCAGCAGGCATGTTGATCACGAGAATCATCCTTTCTTTTGCTTGAATAATGTTAGATTTCTTGCCGTAAGTCTCGCCCATGGTGTTAGAGAAGAGAGGATAGCGTAAATGAGGATGCGGGAATCTGATCTCTATTAGGTATAAATATCAAATAGTAAAATATATGTTTACTGTGGGTAAAATATTTTCCAATTTTCGAAGGAAGAGGGGAGTAACTTAACATGATGATTACAAACAGATGGAAGAGTCTTTCATACATCCTCGTGATGCTTGCATTGTTGTTGTCGGCTTGCGCGGGCTCGGGAGGGAATTCGGAGCCGCCAAGCACAAGTCCTCCGCCTGCTGATACAGGTACGGTTGAGCCTGGAGAAGGTGCCCAGGAAGGGCCGCAGGAGCTTGTGATCGCATGGCTGTCGGACCCGCCGTCCATGGATCCTCATATGTCGACCGACCAGCAGACAAGTGTGATGACAACGCATATCTATGACACGCTGGTGGTGCACGACAAAGACTTGAACATACAGCCTGGCCTGGCGGAGAGCTGGAACCAGATTGATGACTTGACCTGGGAGTTCAAGCTGAAGCAGGGCATTACCTTTACGGACGGCTCGGCATTTAATGCCGAGGTCGTCAAGGCGAATCTGGATCGGTTGCTGGATCCGAAGGCCGCTTCGCCGCGGGCTTCACTCGTCGATATGATCAGTGAGATCAAGGTGGTTGACAATGATACTATACAGCTGACAACGGAATATCCTTATTCGCCGCTGCTTGCCCATCTGGCACACTCCGGTGTCGGGATGGTCAGCGCGGAGGCCATCAAGAAGGACTATGAGCTGGTAGAAGCGGGTGAGAAGGCAGGCGCATATCTCGCTCAGAATCCGGTCGGCACCGGCATATTCAAACTGGAAAGCTGGGATCCGGGTCAGGAAGTGAGACTGGTGGCCAATCCTGATTATTGGGGAGCTAAAGCGAAGGTCGAACGCGTGATCTTTAAGGTGGTCACGGAGGAAGGCACGCGGATTGCCGAGCTGGAGACCGGCTATGCACACATCATTGATCCGGTGTCGCCAAGCAGCATCAGCCGCATTGAAAGCATCGACGGCCTTGAGCTGAACCGCCAGCCTTCGCTTAGCCTGTCCTACATCGGATTCAACATGGATAAGAAGCCGTTTGATGATAAGCGGGTGCGGCAGGCGCTGTCCATGGCGATCAACAAAGATGAGATTATCGAGGGTGTTTTTGAGGGGACGGGAATTCCGGCAGTCGGTCCTTTAGCTCCCGATGTGTTCGGTTATGACCCTTCGGTTCAGCCGATCAGCTACAATATCGAGCAGGCCAAACAGCTGTTGGCCGAAGCGGGGTATGAGCAGGGATTCTCCACCACATTGTGGACCAATGACAATCCAGACCGCGTGAAAGTGGCCGAATACGTACAGTCGAAATTGAAGGAGATTAACGTCGATGTGAAAATCGAGGTGGTGGAATGGACCGCATACTTGTCCCAAACGGCCGAAGGGCAGCATGATATGTTTGTGCTCGGATGGTCGACCGTTACGGCTGATGCTGATTACGGGTTGTACCAGGTGTTCCACTCCGTGAATGTTGGCGAACCGGGCAACCGGACCTTTACCCAGGACAGCGAGCTGGATCAGCTGCTTGAGGAGGGCCGGCGAGAGAGCGACCCGGAGAAACGGAAGGCTCTATATAAAGAGGCACAGGAGAAGCTGGTTGATATTGCTCCGATGCTGTACATCCATCACCAGGAGTACTTGAATGGTGTCAGCAGCAAGGTCGAGGGCTTCTGGAGACATCCGAACGGCATCATGATGCTGCATGACGTTTCCATTCAGCCTTGACGTGAAAGGAGATTCACCTGCTGAATGATTCATCATGTGAAGGGAAGGCTGGCAGGCTATAGCTTGTGATAACGCGTTGTGACAACGGCAGATGGCGGCGTACAGGAGCGAATCCTGCGCCGTCTTTTTTTATTGTGGCCCCAAAAAAATCATCCTCCAATCCCAATAACCACCATGAATTTCCTCTATTTCACTTCAACTGGGTGACAGATACAGTTTGTAAATTTTATTAAAAATGTTATATTGAATTTACTAACACGAGTGAGGGAGGATCGCGTGTATGGCGAATTTAAAGGAAATTGCCAGACTTGCTGACGTTTCGGTGTCTACCGTATCGAATGTGCTTAACGGGCGGAAGAACGTAGGCCGGGAAACGAGAGAGCGTGTGCTGCAAATCTGCTCAGAGCAAGGGTATTTCGCGAGCAAATCATCAAAATCCGATAAAAGCAACACCATTATATTTGTGTTCAGTGACTTTGACCGCGATTATTATTTGAAAATTATTAAGGGAATCAGCCACTGTCTGAATGAGAATGGGTATGATCTGATCATTTGCACGAACAAATCAAGTGCGAATTTTATGCGGAGCAAATTTGCAAGCGGTACCATAAGCCTGGATCGGCATATGACAGACGAGGATTTGATCTCGGTCGCAACGCCGCAGTTTCCGATTGTGCTCATGGACCGCATCATTGACAATGATTTCGCTAATACTAAAAGTGTCATCGTTGACAATTACCCGGTGATGTGTGAGATGGTGCAGGCATTGGTAGACAAAGGCTTCAAACGCTTCGGGTTTATCGGAGGCCTGGAGTATACGCTTGACCATAAGGAGCGGTACTCGGGATTCATCGATACGCTGAAGAAGAACGGGATTGAATTTGACAGCCGGAACTATTTCCATGGCGATTACAGCGAGAACAGCGGGTACCAGGCAGCCAAAATTTTGGTGCTTGGCAACACCCTTCCAGATGTGCTTGTATGTGCTAATGACAATATGGCGCTGGGCGCGATCAAGGCGTTTGAAGAGCATGGAATTCGGGTACCAGAGGATATATCGATCACCGGCTTCGACAATTCGGATGCGGCGGCTATGGCCGGCCTGACTACAATATCCATTCCACGATATGAAAGCGGGTATTTAGCAGCCAAGGAGCTGCTCGAGATGATCAAGGGGACGGCGAGGAAAGAGCCGTTCAAGCTTAATGCCACCATTCAGTGGAGAAAAAGTGTGAAATAACAGTGCTTCAAATTTTTTGTAAAAAAAGGTGGTGTTTTTAGTAAAAAAATCGTATAATTTTACTTACGGTTAATTAATTTTTTATGAAAACGGGTACATTTTTATTGACATTGAGATAAAATGACCATATGATTGTTATGTAAACGTTTTACTAAACTGTTTTACTAAAAAAAACGACCATAGGGGGAGGCATACAAGTTGAAGAAAGTAAAGAAGATGCTGAGCTTATTGACAGCTACAGCTTTAGTGGCAACGTTGGCGGCCTGCGGTTCACCTCAGAATGATACGGGAGCTGCGAATGGCGGGGGTAACACGGACGGTGAGAAGCTTAAGAAGATTACGATCTTCCAATCTAAAGTAGAAATTACGGAGCCTCTGGAGCAATTGGCAAAGACATATCAGCAAGAGACAGGCAATGAAGTGGAGGTTTGGGGAGCTGCGGGTGACGCTTACATGCAGCAGCTGGTCGCAAGACTGGGCAGTAACCAAGGTCCTACCATTTTCAGCGTAGCTCAGGGCCCTGAGGCGGAGAGACTGAAATCGTATCTGACCGATTTGAGCGATGAAGAGTTCGTACAGAACATCGCGCCGGATATGGAACTTAAAGACGAGGATAAAATTGTCGGCATTCCTTACGGTGTAGAAGGCTTCGGTCTTGTATACAATAATGAGCTGGTGAATCCTTCGGATATTACGGACCTGGATTCCTTCACGAAGTTCCTGGAGCAGATGAAAGCTGAAGGCAAGAACGGACTGAGCTTGTCCCAAGAAGCCTACTTCCTGATTGGGCACATCCTGAATACGCCGTTTGCGCTTCAACAGGAGCCGCTTGAGTTTATCGATCAGCTGAACAAAGGCGAAGTGAAGATGGCAGACACGCCGGAATTCCAGGAATGGGCAAAATTCATGGAAGCGATCCGCGCACATGCTACCAACCCGATGGAAATCAAATATGACACTCAAATGGGTGACTTTGCTACAGGAAGAACAGCGATGGTTCACCAAGGTAACTGGAGCTTCACCATGCTTGAAGACTTTGAAGACTTCGGTTCCAATGTTGGCATGATGCCGTTCCCGCTGGCCGGAAACGACAAGATTGCGGTTGGCGTAGCAAGTTACTGGGTTGTTAACAACCAGGCTGATGCTGAAGAAGCCAGAGCTGCAAAGGCTTTCCTAAACTGGCTGTTCACAAGTGAAACCGGTAAAAAAGCGATTGTAGACGATTTCAAATTCATCCCGGCGTTGACCAACATTGAAGCAGGCAACCTGGACCCGCTGTCCGAAGCGGTGCATGAAGCAACCTCCAGCGGACAAACGATTCCTTGGGCGCTGAACTACTTCCCGGCTGGTATCATCACCAATGACCTGGCTCCGGCAACACAGGAGTTCTTCATGGATAGCAGCATTTCCGGTGAGCAATATCTGCAAAAGCTGGATGAAGTGTGGGCGAGAGCAGCAAGCTAAGTAACGTAACACCCTTTATAAAAAGACAAAAGCCTAACCTCGCTTGTTAGGTGGAGCGTTAGGCTTTTGCTTTTTTTTCTAAGTCTGAAACACACAAATCAGAGCTTTTTAAATGCAATCAAGGTTTGATGCCCTTGTTCTTGTAAGGGAAGGATAGGGGAACTGCTCCTTGGTCCGAAACTCGAGGCTTGATTGTATTTAAAACGAACTTAGCGAGAAGGAAGGTATGGGTTATGCATAGAAAAGACAAAGCTTGGTTCGCCCTATTTACAGTACCGCTACTGTTTATTTTTTCAACCGTGGTCATTATACCGTTCATTATCGGTATTATATATTCCTTCGTGAATTGGGATGGCATCCCGGCGAATCCGAAGGTATTTGTTGGCCTGGATAACTACGTCCAGCTGTTTCAAGATACACGGTTTTTGATGTCGGCATGGCATACGGTACAGTTTACGCTGCTGGCTTTGATATTGGTGAACGTGCTCGGGCTGGCTTTTGCCCTTCTGGTGACGACGAAGCTTCGGAGCCGCAATGCCGCGCGCACGATGTTCTTCATGCCGAACCTGATCGGCGGTCTGATTCTCGGTTACATCTGGCAGTTTATTTTTACAGATGCGTTCAGAAATATGGGTGAAATGACAGGCTGGGGAGGCATCTTCTTCAACTGGCTGCTGCATCCGCAGTTTGCGCTGTATGCGCTCGTCGTTGTTTTTGCTTGGCAGCTTGCCGGTTATACGATGATTATCTACATTGCCGGTATTCAAGGGATTCCGGATGAATTGATGGAGGCCGCCAAGGTGGATGGCGCGAACATGGGTCAGCGCTTGCGGAAGATCGTATTCCCGCTCTTGATGCCTTCCTTTACGATCTGTTTGTTCCTGACGCTGTCCGGAGCATTCAAAATTTACGATGTGAACCTGTCCTTGACCAAGGGCGGACCGAACAATGCGACCGAGATGTTTGCGATGAACATCTTTAATGAAATTTTTGCTTACGGAAACTACGGACTCGGTCAGGCTAAAGCGATTATCTTCTTCCTGATTGTAGCCGGACTGACATTAACCCAAGTGATCGTGACGAAGAGAAGAGAGGTGCAGATGTAATGAAGAAAACAGGCAAGTGGGCACTTGATATTCTGCTGTTACTCTTTTCGCTGGTATTCTTGTCCCCGATCTTCATTATGGTAATCAACTCGTTCAAGAACCGCGCGGAGCTGTATGAGAACGTACTGGCGCTGCCATCGTCCTTCAGCTTTGAGTATTACCGGTCGGCGATGGAGAGAATGAACTTCTTCACGGCGCTTGGCAACTCGCTGTACGTCACGATTACCTCGGTTATTATCGTGATCATCCTGGCCTCCATGACCGCATGGATGCTCGTCAGAACAGACAACAAGCTGAGCAAGATCATCTTCTTCACTTTCGTGGCAACGATGCTCATTCCGTTCCAGACGCTGATGATGCCGCTGATGCAGGTGATGGACTGGATTCGCAGCACGCTGCACATTCCGATGCTGAATACGCATGAAGGTCTGATCTACATGAACGTCGGATTCTCATCCAGTATGGCGGTGTTCCTGTACCATGGATTTATCAAGTCCGTGCCGGTCGCGCTGGAAGAGGCGGCAACGCTCGATGGCTGCTCCAAGTTCGGCGTGTTCTGGCGAATCGTGTTCCCATTGTTGAAAAACATCACGGTGACCGTAGCTATCCTGAACGTGATCGCATTGTGGAACGACTACCTGCTGCCGTCCCTGACCTTGTCCGACGTCGGACTGCGGACGATTCCGCTCTCCACGTTCTACTTCTTCGGACAGTTCACGATTGTGTGGAACCAAGCGATGGCGGGATTGACGCTGACGATTATCCCGGTTGTCATCTTCTACATGTTCGCTCAAAAGTACATCATCAAAGGGATCGCCGCGGGTGCGGTGAAGTAATCCGGATGGTGTGGTGGGCAGTCAACATGCTATGCAGCCTGCTCCTTCTTGATGAAGGGGCAGGCTTTTTTATTATGGGGTGTCGGTTGTCTGGAACGGTATTCCTATTTTTTTCTTTTTCATGAATATCCCTTTTACTCAGGAAGTTGAGGGACGAGGGAGGGGCGATGGGAAGAGTATGTGAAATGCCGAAGTTGCTGTTTCTGTGCCACCTGACCGAAGGGGATAACGGTGCAAAGCGTCCGGTAAGCAAGCAACCGGTAAGCATAGAATGCACTTGACCCTGACACCGATGTCAGGTGTTATAGTGGGATCACCGTCATGGATAGGCATGACAGAAAAAAAGATAAGGCGGGTGTACTAACAATGGCTATTGTGAATGTTACTGATGCGAGCTTTGACCGTGAAATAGAGAAAGGAACCGTGCTTGTAGACTTTTGGGCGACATGGTGTCCTCCTTGCAAGTTGATTGCCCCGATATTAGACGAACTGGATCAGGAGATGCCCGATCTGAAAATCGTGAAAGTGGACGTCGATGACAATCCGGAAACAGCAAGCCGCTTCGGCGTCATGAGCATCCCGACACTCATCGTGTTTAAGAATGGCGAGGCGGTAGATAAAGTGGTGGGCTTCCGCCCCAAAGAGGCGCTGAAGGGGCTTTTATCGAAGCAGATGTGACGAAAATGGAACACAATGTTGCCGGTTTGATCTACAATGAGAGTTAGGCCAGACATCCACAGGAGGTGATCGGTATGAAAATCGGCGAATTATCCCGTAAGACGGGTGTGAGCATTCGTTCCCTGCGTTATTATGAGCAGCAGAAGCTCATCACGCCCGTACGCCTGGATAACGGGTATCGAGAGTACAGTCCGTTTGCCGTCGAGCAGGTGAAGACGATTCGTCTATATCTGGGCCTTGGCTTCACTACCGAGCAAATTGCCGGTTTTCTCCACTGCGTCCTCCAGAACAAGGAATCGTTCTGTCGCGAGATCCTTCCGATGTACAAATTGAAAATTGCCGAGCTGAATGAGCAGATTCAGCTGTTGACGATGATTAAATCGAATCTGGAAGAGCGGGTGCATTCGATTCTGGAGGAAAACGGGGGACTGGCGGGACAGCACTAACATTTATCCTAAGGTTGAAGGTGAGACATGGTGAGAGGTAACTACGCATCGATAAGTGCAGTTTCAACGGCAACGAACTATATTTTGGTGGAGGAAGACACAAGCACCCGGACCTATCGCACTTATATCAAACCGCGTGAATCGGGGCCCCTTGAGCTGAGGCTGTGGCACAGCAATGCTGTCGATTCCACATGGGATGTCGGCGCGGTCGCCAAAGGGAGTATGCCGGGCGGTTCCTGGCGCATTGAAGCAGCCTATGTCGCGGATGGCGGCACAGACCGCAATGGGCAGGTTGTACCAGGGACCAGCGTTCAGGTTATGTTCGGCGGGCAGCCGGACAAGGAGGTCGCGCCAAGCGAGACATTCTGGAGTGACCCGGTGCAGATCGAACTGTCCGAGGGGCATGATCTGGCCTTTACTTGGACCATTACAACATCTTCTTCGGGTGCATCGGTGCCATACAATACCGAAGGACTGCTCGTATCAGCGTATGAGGCTGAGGGGAATCAGGCAAAGGACGGGCCTCACGATAAGTTCATCCCGGCGGCGAATCGCTTGGTCATGCCTGCCTTTATAGGATATGCCAAGCCGCAGGCCGAGCCGGTGAAGCAGCGGATCGTCTTCCTGGGGGACTCCATTACCCAGGGTGTCAGAACGGCTAAGGATGGCTATACGTATTGGGTGGCCCGCATCGCGGATGGCCTTGGGCCCGATTACAGCGTATGGAATCTTGGTTCCGGCTGGGCCAGAGCGTATGATGCCTCGGCTGACGGCCCCTGGCTCGCGAAGGCGGCTGAGGGGGATATTGTGGCTGTGGCGCTCGGGGTGAACGACATCGATATTGGAGCCAGAAGCTCCGAAGAGCTTCTGGGTGATTTAACCGCAATTGTTAAGCGGTTGAAGCAGAAGAAGAGGGATGCCGGGTCGGCAGTCCAGGTCATTCTCTTCACCGTGCCTCCGTTCAATTTTACCGGGGATCGGGAAAAGGTATGGCGCACCGTCAATGAGGTGATTCGGACCCGTCCTCCTGAAGGGGTGGATGCGGTGTTTGATTTCGCTGAACTGCTGTCCTGCCCGGCCCCGGATGAACACCGGATTGAGCCGAAGTATATGAGTAATGCGGATGATCCGCACCCGAGCGGCCTCGCTGGCGCAGTGGTGGCGGAAGCGTTCCTGAAATGGTTCGCAGCTGCTTATCAGTGAGCGAAGCGGGAAGTCACAGTCGGAGTTGCCGCTGCCGCTGAAGTTAGCCGCTGTGGTTTCAGCTTCAGCTTCAGCTGCAGCCGCAGATACAGAAGCAGGTAGGCAGGCCGGGAAGCTAGAACCGCTCCGATACGAGCTTCGCCTGCGTGAACAGCAGCAGATAATCCCGGCCTCCGGCCTTGGAATCCGTTCCGGACATGTTGAAGCCGCCGAACGGATGAACGCCTACGAGCGCTCCGGTACATTTACGATTGAAATAAAGGTTGCCGACATGGAACTGCTTCCTGGCCAGCTCCAGATGTGCACGGTTGTTGGAGAAGACAGCGCCGGTCAGACCGTAATCGGTCTGATTGGCCATGGCCAGGGCTTCTTCGAATGAGCCGGCCTTCGTAAAGGCGACAACCGGGCCGAATATTTCCTCCTGCGATATGCGGGCCGCGCGGTCCACATCGGCGAATATGGTCGGTTGAATGAAATACCCCTCCGGGTCCCCCGGAAATCCCCCCAGCACCAGCTTGCCTTCCTGTTTTCCAATCTCCACATATTCCAAGATTTTGCGATACGCCGATTCATCGATAACAGGCCCCACCTGCACTTTGGCATAGGCGGGATTGCCTACGACGAGCTTTTTGGATCGTTCCACGACCTTTTGCAATACTGACGCATAGACCTGTTCATGCACGATCGCTCTTGAGCAGGCCGAGCATTTCTGTCCGGAGAAGCCGAACGCGGAGGCGGTAATCGCGTCTGCGGCGAGTTCAAGATCGGCGTGCTCATCGACAATAATGGCGTCCTTGCCGCCCATTTCCGCAATAACGCGCTTGATCCATTGTTGCCCCGGCTGGATCTTGGCTGCGCGCTCCTGGATGCGGAGCCCGACATCACGGGAGCCGGTGAAGCTGATGAACCGCGTCAGCGGGTGATCCACCAGGAAATCGCCGATCTCGTGCCCTGGCCCCGGCACATAGTTGACTACGCCCGGCGGCAGGCTGACCTCTTCCAGCAGCTCGACGAATTTGGCGGCGATGACCGGTGTGGCGCTGGCCGGCTTCAGCACGACCGTGTTGCCGGACACGAGGGCGGCCGATGTCATGCCTGCCATAATGGCGAGCGGGAAGTTCCAGGGCGGAATTACAATTCCGACTCCGAGCGGGATGTAGTAGAGATGATTCTCCTCCTCGTCATGCGGTATCAACGGCTGAGGGTCGCTGAGACGCTGCATCTCCCGAGCATAAAATTCCATGAAATCAATCGCCTCTGCCGTATCGGCATCCGCCTCAGCCCGCGTCTTCCCGGCTTCGAGTGTCAGCAAGGCGGAGAATTCGAATTTGCGCCGACGCATTAGGGCAGCAGCCTTGTACAAGTACCGGGCCCTTTCGTTCGGATCGGTATTCTTCCAGGATTCGAAAGCAAGCGCCGCTGCTTGAACCGCCTGCTCTGCCAATGCAGTGTCCGCCTGGGACACCGTGCCGATGACCTGCCTTTTGCGGGCTGGGTTAACCGAGCTGTGGGAGCGTTCTGTACGGATTTTGGCTCCGCCGATCACGAGCGGATAATGCTGCCCCAGGTTCGCCTCGGCTTGAGCCAGTGCGCTATCGTACTGCTGGTTGACGGAATCGTCGCTGAAATCGAGAAACGGTTCATTGTGATAAGCTGATCGCATAAGGAGGCCTCCTTGATAAGAGTTACTCTATGTTGATATGTATGTCTTCTTGCATGACGACATGATTTTTGCATATGTGTTAAGGGGGAGGTTTTTACACCCGTGAAGGAAGTAAGGGGCTTCTTTTCTTACCTTGCAAAGGAGGAGCTTGGCCATGGACGGTACCGAGTTTTACCGCAAAATTGTGCTGACGGTGTCCGGGAACAGGGTTGTAAAATGGTTGTCCATTAAATATGGGAAGAAGCTGGCGAGAAGATTTATTGCCGGCGATACGCTGGATGAGGCGCTGGATGAAATCGAGCGGCTGAACGAGAAGGGGATTATGGTCACGCTGGACCACCTCGGCGAAGGGATCACGAGTCTGGATGAGGCGGCGGTCTACCGGGAAGAGTATTTGCGGCTGATTGAAGGCATCGCCAGCAGAAAGGTCAAGTCGAATGTGTCGCTGAAGCCGACCCAGATGGGACTTGGGCTGGACCCGAAGGCGGCTTACGAGAACATAAAAGCCGTTGTGCAGAAAGCGAAGCAGCATCGCAATTTTGTCCGTATCGATATGGAGGACTCGCCGTATACCCAGGCTACAATAGACATGACGCTTCGGCTCCATGCCGAAGGGCTGACGAATGTCGGGACGGTCATGCAGGCCTATCTGCACCGGACGGAGGAGGATGTGAAAGCGCTTATGAAGGCCGGGGTCAACTTGCGTCTGGTGAAGGGGGCATATAAGGAGCCGAACTCGATTGCGTATCAGAAGAAAGATGAGGTTATCGAAAATTACAAAAGGATCATCCGGCTTCACCTGGACCAAGGCGTGTACACGGCCATTGCTTCCCATGATGATAAGATCATCGACTGGGTCAAGGTGTTTGCGAAGCAGCAGCGCATTGATAAACAGGCTTTTGAATTCCAGATGCTGTACGGATTGCGCATGAATGATCAGGCTGCGCTTGCCAAAGATGGCTACCGGGTGCGCTGCTATCTGCCTTATGGTACGATGTGGTACCCGTACTTTACACGCAGGCTGGCGGAGAAGCCGGCCAATCTGATGATGGTGCTGAAGAATATGTTTAAATGATTGTCTGGAGCAGATATGCGGATATACCCTCACAGAATGATCAACCGGCAGACAACAATAAACCCCCTCCCGTTCGGCTCAGTCTTCACAAGGTCTGAAGCGAATCGGGAAGAGGTTGCAGTTAAGCGGAAGCGTCACGGCGGATGCTCGCTTGGTATGGCTTTCGCTCCGGCTTATTCGCCGGAGAGGGAATGATCCCCCGTTATATATTTTTCTGTCAGAATGGACAGCAGCTGAATGCCGACTTCATTCTCCCCGCCTTCCGGGATAATCAGGTCGGCGTATTTCTTGGAAGGCTCGATGAAGGCTTCGTGCATCGGTTTCACCGTAGACAAGTACTGCTGGTGAATGGACTGGATCGTCCGCCCGCGCTCCTCGATGTCCCGTACCACCCGGCGCAGAATGCGCACATCCGGGTCGGTGTCCACAAACACTTTGATGTTCAGCAGCTTCCGGAGATTCTCGTCGGACAACACAAACAGCCCTTCGATGATGACGATGTGATTCGGTCTCAGCTCCACGGTTCTGTCCGGGAACCGGGAGTGCGTGGTGAAATCATAGACGGGGGCTTGCGCGGTCTGGCCGGCTTTCAGTTGTTGCAGATGCTCGATCAGCAGCTCCGTATCGAACGCGAACGGGTGATCATAGTTGATGGTCTCCCTTTCGGTCAAGCTGAGATGCTGGTGATCCTTGTAATAATTGTCCTGTGAAATGAACGTTACTTTATCTGATCCGAGTCGGTCAATGACGGAGCGGGCTACTGTCGTTTTCCCTGATCCGGTGCCGCCGGCGATACCAATGATGAGCATGGCGAATCCATTACCCTCCCTAAACATTACAATTCCATTATTGTAGCATAGCTTGCTCTTATTTTCACTATAGGGGATAGGGCAAAAGCTGGGAGTTGATCTGGAAAGTGCGGAAGTGAAGATTGAGTAAGCATCATTCGCCTGAGAACAGCTCATATTGGCACGTGTTGGCGTGTGCGGAGCGACCACATATGAAGGTCACATGTGGTCGACCGGCCGCCGTCATGCAGCCTAACACCGCACGCTCGGGCTGCACGCAGTGCGAATGCGATCCAGGATTACACTACGACAGCGGTTCCGCTGACGGCGACCATCAGCATTCCTTCCCGGATGACTTCGTAGTCGATGTCCACGCCGATGATCGCGTTGGCTCCAAGACGCACCGCTTGCTCCTCCATCTCGGCAAGTGCGGCATCTCGGGCTTCGCTCAGCTTGTTCTCATAAGCGCCGGAGCGCCCGCCGACAATATCGGTAATGGACGCCAGGAAGTCCCGCACCACATTGGCGCCCATAATGACTTCCCCGGTCACAACACCGATGTATCTTCGAGCCGGATAACCTTCAATGGTGGATGTCGTCGTAATAATCATAGCAATTTTCCTTCTTTCATATCGATTTGTTATTGCCTGAAGATCGGTACAACTGTGCTAAAGCAGAAAGCTTCGGTATTGTCTTCTATTACGCTGATGCAGCAAGAGGGGTTCCACGAATTTATGGGACTGTTCTGTCGGCAATAGTTATAGTAGAATTTATTTTAAGAATACATAATATTCCAGTCTCACACAACAGACCCTTTACATGATAAACTAACGCTATAGCTCATTACAGCGTCGAAACGGTGCTTAGTGATATTATTGTGGATCCGGAGGAATACGATGAAAGAACTCATGCTTAAGTGGAACCGAATCAGTCTTGTAAAAAGGATTCTGGCAGGAATTATTGTAGGGGTGGTGCTGGCCCTGATCGTTCCGGGTGCGACAGGCTTCAGTCTGTTCGGCACGCTATTCGTATCGGCGCTCAAAGCCGTTGCTCCTGTCCTGGTCCTGTTCCTGGTCATGTCGGCGATCTCGAACCATCAGAAGGGCCGCAAGACCAATATGAAGTCCATTCTTGTGCTGTATGGGATCAGCACGTTTCTTGCAGGACTCGTGGCGGTGATTGCCAGCTTTATTTTTCCCGCGAGACTATCGCTGGTTACAAGTTCAACAGACCTTACCCCGCCCGAAGGGATCGTGCAGGTGCTCGAGACGCTGTTGTTTAACATCGTGGATAACCCGGTCAGCGCATTGATGAATGCGAATTACATCGGTATTCTCGCATGGGCCATTCTGCTTGGCATCGCTTTGCGAAATGCGAAGGAAGGCACGAAAAGCCTGATCTCCAGCGGGGCAGATGCGGTGTCCCAAATTGTGAAATGGGTGATCCAATTTGCGCCGTTCGGGATTATGGGACTTGTGTTTGATTCCATTACGACCAATGGGCTTGCCAGTTTGCTGGACTATGGCCGGCTGCTGCTCGTGCTGATCGGATGCATGCTGTTCGTGGCGCTGGTTATGAACCCGCTGATCGTCTATGTGAAGCTGCGTGAGAATCCGTACCCGCTGGTGCTGACTTGTCTGAAGGAAAGCGGCATTACGGCGTTCTTCACCCGCAGCTCGGCGGCGAACATACCGATTAACATGCGTTTGTGCGAAAAGTTAAAGCTGAATCCGGATACGTACTCCGTATCGGTCCCGCTCGGCGCTACCATCAACATGTCGGGAGCGGCCGTGACGATCTCGGTGCTGACCCTGGCGGCGGTGCATACGCTCGGGATCGAAGTGGACTTCGGCACGGCGCTTATTCTCAGTGTAGTATCGGCAGTATCCGCCGTGGGCGCTTCCGGCGTAGCCGGTGGTTCGCTGCTGATTATTCCGCTTGCGTGCAGCCTGTTCGGCATTTCCAATGATGTGGCGATGCAGGTGGTCGGGGTAGGCTTTATCATCGGCGTACTGCAGGATTCTTTCGAGACGGCGCTGAACTCCTCATCGGATGTGCTGTTTACCGCAACAGCGGAGCGCGCGAAGCAGCGCAAGGAAGGCAATCAACCGCTGGTGAATGCCTAAGCCATTTCGTCCCTGCAGCAAGCTGCACCTAACATCCGCTGCGTTCTGCTTGCCGCAGACAGCTAAAGAGGCTGTTCCATAAGGAACAGCCTCTTTTTAATACTTACACAGCCCCTGTCTTGTCCTTTAGCAGCTGCTGAAGCTGGTCCCAAGCGGGTGTCGGAATGCTTGCTTCGTTTTTCCAATCGTTGAACACACGGGTGAGCGCCTCGATCTCACTGAAATTTCCGTCGATCATTCGGCTCACTGACAACCGATGATAGATCTTTAGCAGCACAAGCATCATGGATTTGCGGTTGCGTATGAATTGGGCTTGTTTGGCTGGAACAAGGGGATAGCCTAGCGTCTCCAGCACTTGAAATCCTTCATCTACTGCTTCGATGGCGAGGCGCAGCAGCTTGGTGTCGCGAGCGACCTTATTCATCTGCCCACCATGAATGCGGGTGGCGATATTGAGCCCTAGTATCGGGATGATGTGGTTCTTAAGCCAAGCGTCCATCTGATCGTGATAGGTTAGCTTGTACTTTGTCTTGGCAAAAGCCTGGTCAAGCACGGCCTTAAAAGGAATATCCCCATTCAATCCGCCAATCACCATCTCCCCGGCGCCGAAGCGGACAGCGACCATTCGATCTTTCTCGCGTCGGCCGCCGCTTACTTGGAATCCGAAGGCGATATGCTTGGACGTGTCGCTATGGGTTTGAAGGTATTCCTCCATCTGATGTGCATCTGTATTATTACCCACCAGTATGATATTGCGGCTGCGGTTCTTTGCCAGAATCGGCAGAATTGCCGGGAAATCGGTATATTTCATCACGACAAAAATGAGGTCATAGCTATCATGATCTGCCAGCGATTCAATCACATGCGTTCGATCCACCGTTGTCTTCCGCTGTATATGATGTCGGATGACGAGCCCATCCTGCTTCAGTTCTTCAGCTCGTTTCCCCCTCGCCAGCATGGTGACGTCATTGCCGCCCCGCACCAGCACATGCGCCAGATAACTGCCTAGTACGCCCGCTCCATAAATCAATATTCTCATTTGTTCTCCTCGCTCTCTCTAAATAAACATCTGTTGAAAAATTAACTTTTGTTGATTTACAATTACAGTAGCATCAGCGCAAACGGCGGATCAATCGCTAAAATTGTTGATTTTGTTCAATTTTCAACATATTGGGGTCATCGTGTCTAAGAAAAGGAGCTGAGGTTCATATGGATCGACGTATTGCCAAAACGAGACAGTCCATTTTTGAAGCTTTTATCGAGCTGATGGGGGAGAAGAGTTTTGAGAAAATAACGATTAACGAAATCGCGGAGCGCGCGAATGTAAACCGGGGAACCGTGTATCTTCATTTTACCGATAAGTACAATCTGCTGGATCAGTGCATAGAAACATACCTGCACTTGCTTGAGGAAAGCTGTATGCCTGACGGGGCGTTGAACAGGGTTCCTTCCAAAAAGCTGCTGCTTAGCACATTTGAATTTCTAGAGCAGAATGCTACGATTTACTCTGTGCTGATCTCGGGCCAAGGCGTGCCCGTGTTCCGCAACCGGATGATGGAGATGACCAAACAAGGGGTCGAGCAATACATCAAGGAATCCGATCTCAACCCTGGTGTTAACGAGGAGGTCATGGTGCAGTTTCTGAGCGTAGGAATTACCGGTTTGCTAGAGTGGTGGATGGTCCATTCCATGCCTTGCAAGCCGGAAGAAATGGTGGATCAGGTGCTTCTGCTGCTGGCAAGCCTGGAACGGGGTTTGACTGTACAGGGGAGTCACTTATTCATTAACAGGAATTCATGACAGTATTGAAACTGAAGCCTGGGGTATGACAAGGATCAGCCGAAGACGAATCCACCTGAGATGATTGTGTGGAACAAGCTTAGCCGCCTTCCAGCTGGATCGTGGTGTGCTAGGATGTTGGGGGTGGACACCGGGGTGGACACCAGGTTCGTTGGGGGGCGGCTGTTCGCAGGTTGCAAGGTACAAGGTGCAAGCTGTAAGTTTTATGTTGCACCCCCCGCAGGCTGTTAACTTGCCAACCGTAACCTGCAAGTTTGTAACGGTAAGCTGAGCTGGAGTATTTAGTAGTAAGCTGTCCGCATCATACCCCTCACGCGAATAGGTCTTGGATTGAAACTTGCAAACCCGGATACAGTTGGGATTCCGCATAAGGGTCACGGCCTTGAGCGTAATAGCTCACATCGGAGATATCGCCGTCTGACAAGGAATACACAATGACTTGAGCTTTAATCGGGTCAACAACCCAATACTCCATAACGCCGCATTGCCGATACAGATCAAGCTTCGGGATCATGTCCCTGCTGCGCGTGGAAGGAGACAGCACTTCGATGGTCAGGTCTGGTGTACCCTTGTATTTACCCTTCTCATCGATTTGATCTTTATCACAGATGACAACCAGATCCGGCTGCACAACACAGATATTGTCCTCCTCCTTCTTCAAAGTAATATCGAATGGAGAAGTTAGAGGTGTGCAGGATTTACCCTTAAACCAGTTGTAAAATGTGCCAAGCAGTACAAGTACCGCATGCTGGTGCTTGTACGAAAGGGAGGCCAAGTTGTATACGACGCCGTCGATCAGCTCGTACCGCTGTTCTGACGCTTCCGTCAGTTCCAGGAATTCCTCGTAGGTGACTCTGTCGTTCTTGTCAGCTGAATACTTCACAGCTCCCTCCCTTAGGACAAGTTCATCCGTTTCGGTATAAGCTGTCAATCGCGCCACATCTCTGCCGTTCCTCGTCACGATGATTTCCTCATTAGCTTCTGCAAACTTTAGATACTTTCCGAAATTGTTTTGCATATCGGTTGAAGGCACTCGCATAACATCCACCTCAATTTAGCTAACTTTATTTCATTCTAGCTAATTTAAACGTGGGTATCAATGAAAAATAGGCAGATATACTATAATTAAGATGAAAACAATGATTCCATAAGGGCATATTAGCTAATATTTGTTCTGGATTTCACAAACTATGCAGAGATATCGGTAAAATGTACCGCTGGGTAGTCTTACGGCATCTTAGGGATGCTGGGCTTGCCTCATCTGCGGATTTATTGATTTGGCTTTTTTACTGGTCCATGTTCATTCTAGCTTTTTGGTTGACGCGTTTTTAATACAACGTTTTTCAGTTCAACTTATATTGTTCGGGAACTTTCCCCCTCTATGCGGAGTCTGTTTAGGTAAAGGGAGGAGAGCGGCTTGAAGGAGATGGAGTTTCAGCGTGGCGGGGAATTGAGTTTGTCGGATATCCGGACGCTGATGCAAGCTTACGGCGAGGACGTCTGGAATTATGCTTATGCGATCACCCGAAATACACATACGGCGGATGACGTAGCGCAGGATGTGTTTATTAAAGCCTATCAACGTTACGGCTCCTTTCGCGGGGAGGCTTCGGTCAAGACCTGGCTGCTCACAATTACACGCAACACCGCCTTTTCCTATCTCAAGCGGGCGTTTCTGCGCAGAGTGGTGCTGCTTGGGGAGCGGACGCCGAACGAAGGAGAGGCTGGCTCGTCAGGAATGCCGTCGTCCCCATCGGCGGAGTCCGAATACTTGGAGCGGGAGGCGGTGGATGAATTATGGCAGCAGGTTCTGAAGCTGCCTGCCAAATTTCGCGATCCGCTGGTGCTGAGTGTGTACCACCAGCTGTCCATGGATGAAATAGCCGCCATAACGGGTCTTTCATCAGGGACGGTGAAGTCCCGAATCTACAGGGCCAAGCAGAAGGCGGCCGCTGATTGGAGAGGAGCGAATAAGGATGCATGAATGGAAGCCGGAATGGGATAAGAGGTTAGGTCAACCTCCTTTTAAGGAACGGCGGTTTGGGATAGAGATGATGGAACGGGTGGAGGAACGGATCCGGACTGCAGAACGGAGCCGATTGCGGAGCAGATGGAGCCGGACGGCTGCGTTTGTCCTACCTGCCATGCTGGTGCTGCTTGGTGTGGGGATCTGGTTCGGGAGCCATGCCGCATATGTTACCGCTCCGGATCCTCCTGGCCCTGGCCCGGTTCATCAGGGGGGAGGAACGATTCAGACTGGCATCCAGCCCGGAGACGGTGGTAATTACGACTGGTGGGGCTCCCCGGAGAATGAGACCAGGGAGGGCAGCGACCGCACTATCGTAACCTTGGCAGCCGCGCTTATGAAACGGGAGATTGGCATCTGGGGCGGCCCGTCGCCGGAGATTTGGGCGGCTCCTGACGTTAAACAACCGCTTGAGCGCTATGATGTGTCCAGCCCTTGGGTGTACGAGGTGTACGTGGACGAGGTTAACTCCATCAAGGACAACATCGAGATGGACAATCCAGATACGGGGAGCACCGTCTACGAGCTTCGTCTGATGCTGCGGGACTCGATTCCGATGGTCTATGAAGAGGCGATTGAGGTCACGGTGTCTAATGATACCCGGATGATCACTTGGATTGAGCTGATGACTACTGATGACATGGGAACGCCGCTTGATGAGTTCGAGGAACGGGATTCACGATGATCTGCGTTAGCCTGGTATATTACGGGCTGGCGAAAGCTTGGCGCGGATCAGATAACAGTTGAAGTGAGCGAAGTGGTGAAGGGGCACGGCAACTATCAACTTAAACGTTAGAATAATCTCACCTATCATATGCACACCAAAGTACGGGACACTGAACCCGGTGTTTTGGCTCGCAATGGAGATCGGACGTGTGTGGTCAGGGAGACACGAACCCAATCCAGAAGAGGCTAACCGGACCGGTTAGCCTCTTCTTTATGGCCGACTTTTCTTCTCTCGAAACCATCGCGCGTTCCCTGCATGTTATGTCGTTCGATAAGGTCTGAAGAATGCCCGGATATCCTCCGCAAAAAGCTCCGGCTCTTCCAAAGCGGTAAAATGCCCGCCCCGTGGCAGCTTAGTCCAGCGGGTAATATTCAGGTTGCGTTTGGCCCATTCCTCAGGGGGCAGTAAGACATCAGCCTGGAATAGGGCAAGGCCTGTCGGAACCTCGATACGGCTCAGTGGCGGCAGAGAATGCGTATTCTCATAATACATATGTGCTGCCGAACCAATCGTGTTTGTGACCCAATACATCATAATATGGGTGATAAGCTCGTCCTTGCTGAATTTCTGTTCAAGATCGCCGTTGCAATCGCTCCATGACCGGAACTTCTCGAGGAGCCACCCTGCTACACCAGCCGGCGAGTCGGAAAGTCCATACGCCAGCGTCTGGGGGCGCGTTGATTGAATGGACATATAGCCGCCCTCTTGTGCGATCCATGCCGAAGCGTTGTCCCTGTAATGAAGCTCTTCTTCTGAGAGCTGGGTCAGATCCGTGGCAGCCAGAAGATCACGAATAATCCCGATATCGGTTAAATGGATGCCGTATAACACTTCGGGATAGTTGGCGGCCAAATATCGGGTCACCCCGGAGCCCATATCTCCGCCCGCGGCGGCAAATTTAGAGTAGCCTAACTGCTCGGTCATGAGTGCAGCCCACATCTCGGCAACGCGTGAATTGTTGACGCCAGGATATTCAGGATGACTGGAGAACCCGAATCCGGGCAATGAAGGGACGATGACGTCAAAGGCATCCTCGGGGTCACCGCCGTAGCTGGCTGGATCGGTCAGCAGCGGGATGACTTTGTGATACCGAAGATAACTGTCGGGCCATCCGTGGGTAAGAATGAGGGGGAGAGGGTTAGGCCCTTTGCCGCGTTCAAGTACATAATGCACATCCATCCCGTCCATATGGCAGATAAACTGGGACATGCTGTTCAGCTCAGATTCGTGTTTTCGCCAATCATAATGATTTTTCCAGTACGTAACGAGCGATTTCAGGTAGCTTAATTCCGTGCCTCGTTCCCAGCCTGAGTTGTCCAATGTGTCCGGCCAGCGGGTATGATGCAGTCTGTATTTCAGATCATCCAGAACCTCATCGGCGATGTGAATATGAAATCGTTCAATAGCCATCTTGAGCACCCTCCTTGTCTGTTCCATCGTCGTCATTATATCCCTGATGCAGGTATGGTACACTGGCATAAATGAAGCTTTTAACTATACTATCTGACTATAGGTGACTGCTATGCCGCAAATCGACCGATTCAAAAATCGTGTGGTGAACATTGATTTTTTTGCTGTGGAGGACTTTCGTGCGCTTCCTGACCCTGACCGTCTGTCTCTTGTATTCATCACGTCCGGAAAGCTGAACGGGATCTTGAATGAACGGCCGATCTCCGTTGCCGCTCCCGGCATCCTGTGCTTGTCCGAAGCTGATGAACTGAAGGTGATGGAGAAGCAAGACGTTGCTGCGCAATCTTTTCGCTTCCATCGCGACTTTCTCCATTCTGTTAAATTATCCGAAACGCAGCATTACTTTCCGCAGACTCCAAGCATACAAACGGGACTGGCCTTGTTTCGAAGAGATGGATCACATACAGGTGTCCCGCGCATTACCGAGAAAGCCTACCCCTTATTATTTGAGTGGTTCTTCATCCTCGGCACGGAAGTACATGCGCAAAGTGATGCGCGCTGGGCATGCAGGATCAAAAAATACCTCATCCAAATATTCGGATTGCTGGAGGATTTGAGTCACGGTAGCGAACAATCGCCTGTTGATGCGGCGCTGGAATATATCCACACCCACTATTCCCGAAAAATTTCGTTGGAGGAATTGACGAAGTGTGCCCATTTGAATCGGGTAACGTTGAACAAGCTGTTCCAGGAACGATGCGGGACTACAGCTATCGGTTATTTACTCTCCCATCGGCTGAAGGTGGCGGCTGATCTGCTGACACATACGGACATGAACCTGAATGATATCGCCCTGGCCACCGGATTTGAGTACGACACCTATTTCATCAAACAATTCACATCCAAGCGCGGGATGACGCCGACGGCATATCGGGTAATGTCTCGCAAATTTTCGAATGTTCAATAGTCGAGGCTGGTCTAGGAAGGAGGAATTCTTATGTTCAAAAACCCGCTAAAGTTGTCTCTGTTGATGATCGGTATTTTTATTATTGGTGTTGTGGCTACCCAGACTTTTAAAGACGGTATAGATGTGAGTGGTTTCATTCGTCTCGTGGAGTGGGCAACCTTGTATGTGCTTCCTTGGATTTTTCTATACTGGTTCGTAAGGTATGTCAAAATGAAGAAGTAGATCAAAGCGTCCATTCCACTTAGATATACAGCTTAATTATTCATGTGCTTAAGTACGTTATCTGAATCATCCACGATATTTCCTTATCTTAAAATGTGCTGAACTAAGTTGGAGTGAAGGAGGATGTCGATTTGGGCCAAAGCATGGCCACATCCAAAGTTTGTGAGAGGCGGCCATGGGGTTAGAAGGGCGGTCTCTTTTTGGCGTGGTTAAGTTCCCTTCTCGAGTGATGATCCCCTCCCCCAACTCAATCTCCAGATCCTCGCTCACTGCTCCCTGAATGAAAGGGATAATCATGCAAAGGTCGTGAGCGGGGATACCAGGAGCCCCCTTGTGCTCTTATTCATAATATTCGATCCAATAACTCAGCTCAACAGCCTCTCTGGCAGCCTTAACGAGTTTCCGCTACGCAGCCCCTTACCGTCAGTTCTACGACTGCTCCCTCGCGGCGCTCATTGCAGCCGTCTCTTCCTCATTCGGCCCATACACGCCTGGCGCTGCCAGTCCGGCCTGACGCATCAGGATGGTGAGCTGGCCTCGGTGGTGGATCTGGTGGCGAACAAGGGTATTCAGTACCCCGGCATTCGTGGTTTCAATGAAGCCAAATAGCTTTACCGGCTCCTGCAGCTTCTCGTCCTGTCCTGCCCATTTGTTGCGGAGTTCGGTAATGGCCGATTCACTGCTACGGCGGTAAGCCTCAGCGATGGCAGCGGCAGATCCCTCAGGAGAAGGAATCTCTTGCTCCAGCCCGATTTGACTAAAGAATACGCTGACACTCTGGGTGATATGCCATGCGATATCGCCGAGCGTGCGCGGCTGGGCCTCTGACACCGCTTGGTTTAATGAAGCGTCTGTCAGCTTGTCCAGCACTTCAAGTGTCAGCTCAGCCTCCTGTTTCCAATCGTTCAGAAATTGCTCGATAGCTGCATACATAATTTACATTTCTCCTTTCATCACAATCCTTTTTATAGGGAACCCCTTAATGCTCGCAACTTTCCCCGAGTAAGGCCCGTGAATATTGTACTTCAATGGGGAAATGGTTCCAATCTCCGTGCTAAATTTGCCGAATTCGATGTTTGGACTAAAGGATGCTGTCTCGCTGCAATATCGTACTATACCGAAAGTTGCCTCCAGGTGTATCATGCATGAAAATGCATGGAGGTACAGTCATGAGCTTATTATCGTTTCTAACGTATTGTGTTATCGCCACCTTTACACCGGGGCCAACCAACATCGCCATTTTATCCATTGCGCATCGTGTTAGAATAAAAGAAGCTTTTCGATACATGTTCGGAGCGACGGCTGCCTTCGGCATGCTGCTGGCGGTATCTGCCCTGTTCAACCAGGTGATGGTGGCTGCGCTGCCCAAAATCATCGTCGTAATGCAGATCATCGGGAGTCTGTATATGCTCTATCTGGCTTATCAGGTAAGTACGATGAAGCTGTCCGGGGATGCGGACACGCAGGCGGCGACCTTTAAATCCGGGTACATGATGCAGTTTGTCAATCCGAAAATCTGGCTGTTCACAACGACCGTCATCCCCGGCTATGTCATGCCCTATTATCATTCAGCGGCGGCTTTATCGCTGTTTGTCGTCGTCATTACAGTGATCGGCTTTATGGCGTTTATGACCTGGGCGTTGTTTGGCATGGTGTTTAAACAATTTTTGCAGCGGCATCAGAAGGCCACGAACATCGTCCTGGCTTTGCTGCTGGTGTATTCGGCGATCGAGGTATCAGGACTGCTGAGGTAAATGGGGGGAGTCGACATGGATAAATTTATCTATAAAAAAAGAGCAGGCATCACGGCGCTGACTGCCAGCATGGCCGACTTCACTTACGTCAAGCACTGCCATGAGGAATATGCCATGGGCGTGACGCTGCGCGGTGTGCAGCAGTACAACCTGGACGGCAGCTTCCAGTCCTCCTATCGGGACGGCGTCATGCTGTTCCATCCGGAGCAGGTGCATGACGGAAGAGCCCAGGACCGAAGCGGCATCGACTACGTGATGATCTACATTCAGCCCGGCTTGTTTCTGGATCTGCTCGGCAAAAAAGACATCGTCAAATTCGATGCACCCATCGTGTATAACCGCAGGCTGGAGCATAGCATATTAAGCCTGGTTCGCGCCATCTTCAGCGATCAGGATGAAGCGGTGTGCAGCGAGATGCTGATCCGGATTGCGCATCATTTCTCAGACATCGATATGCAGGTCATGCCCCGGAGGAACGACCGCCTGATCACGCGAGCGAAGGACATGATCCACGCCAGTCTGAATGACGTGTTAAAGCTTGATGAGCTGTCCAGGGAGCTTGGCATGACCAAGTACCAGTTCATCCGGGCATTCAAAGCGAGCACGGGCATTTCGCCGTATCGTTTCTTCTTGAACAGCAAGCTGGAACATGCCAAGCGCATCATCGAGCAGAAGAAGGACATCTATTCGGCTGTTGCCGCCTGCGGGTTTGTCGACCTGTCGCATCTCAACCGCCATTTCAAGCGGGTATACGGCATCACGGCCATGGAGTATCTGTCGTATATTGAGTAGCCGCTACATCGTTCGCCATTCCATGATCTGTCGGAGTATCAGCGCCAGTGGTCTTATTCGGGGACACTCGCTAAAATTAACAGTTGACGATCGAGGGCAAACGTCCTTTAATTAGGGGAAATAACTCTTTTATCACTTCCCAAAATCACGATGACAGGAGTGGAGATCATGTTGTTATGGAATGGCAGACTCGTGCAGGACAATGAAATTCAGGTCTCTTACCTGGATCGCGGCTACTATTTCGGTGACGGAATATATGAGGTGTTCCGTATTTATGACGGTCATCTGTTTGAGGTGCAGGCCCATCTGACCCGGTTGTTCAAGAGCTTGCGCGAAATCCGTATAGAAATTCCATGGAATGAGGAACAGCTGGTTGGCATGCTGACATCTCTGGCGGAGACGTTTGGCAGGAAGGACGGCATTTTGTATTTGCAGATCACGCGCGGGGTGGCCAAGCGTTCGCACCTGTTTCCGGAAGCGGCTGAGCCGGTGATGCTGGGATACTGCGAAGAGGCTGCACGGCCGGTGGATCAGCTGAAAAAGGGCATTGCCGTCATTTCCCTGGAAGATGAGCGCTGGCACAAATGCCATATCAAATCGCTGAACTTGCTGGCGAACACGCTGGCGCGTCAGGAAGCGGCCGAGGCCGGAGCCGAAGAGGCGGTTCTCATTCGCGACGGACGGGTGACAGAAGCGACTTCATCCAATGTGATGATGGTCAAGAACGGAACAATCTACACCCATCCGAACGGACCGTGGATTTTGGACGGCATTACGAAGCAGGTGGTTGAGCGGTTGGCGAAGCAAAGCGGTATTCCATACCAGAACACCGCCTTTACCCTGGAGGAGCTGCTGGAGGCCGACGAGGTGTTTATCACCAGCACGATCAAGGAAGTGATGCCGGTTACGATCATTAACGGTACGCAGGTGGGGTCGGGGATTCCCGGCGTCATTACCCAGCTGCTGCAGAACGGATTCGAGCAGAAGATTGGGCTTGCCGAAGCGCCGGGACTGCGCTGACTAGCACGTAAATTTAAACCTTCTTTCCTGGAGCAGGGAAGGAGTTCAGCCTGTTGAGACCGTTCGCGCTCAGCAGGCTTTTATTATGCCTGTGTTACCTCCATCAGCTCACGCTATTTCCTGGTCATGTCTAATCGTTGTTGTACATGATTCGACATTGGCAATATATCATGATATATTATAATATATATCAAGTCCTTTTGGAGGATATGCGGGAGGATTATCATGAGTGACACGACCTCGTCCAAACCGATGTACGAGAAGATCTTTGATGATATGAAGCGGCAGATTTTGTCGCAGGACTATAAGCCAGGGGATCGGATTCCTTCGGAGAAGGAGCTGGCCGAAGCGTATCATGTGAGCCGAATCACGAGCAAGAAGGCGATGGAGCTGCTGGCGGCCGAGCGGATGATCGTGCGAAAGCCGGGGCGCGGCTCGTTCGTGGCAGACCCGGAGGCTGACTTGGGGGATGCGGCGGTGAGCGGGCAGCATGAAGGCAGCGCGGGAATGAAACGGGCCGGGCAAGAGCAGGCCGGGAAGCTGATCGGCGTGGTCCTGACCGATTTTGCCGGGAGCTACGGCACCCGCTTGATCTATGGAATGGAGGATGCCGCGCGGGAATTGGACGGCTTTCTGGTGCTGCGGCGGACATTCGGCGTCCAGGAGAACGAAGAGGCCACGATTCGCAAGCTGCTTCAGCTTGGCGTCGACGGGCTGATCGTGTTTCCGGCACAGGGAGAGTTCTTTAACGCCGAAATTCTCAAGCTGGTCATTGAGCGTTTTCCGCTCGTCCTGATCGACCGGGAGATCAAAGGGGTGGCTGCGGCCTCGATCAGCACAGACAATACGAAGGCGGCTTCTGTGGCGGCCGAGCATCTGTTCGACCTCGGGCATACGCATATTGCCCTCTTGTCCCCGCCGCCGGTGGATACGTCTGCGGTCGAGGACCGGATTGAGGGCTTCGTCCAGGCCCATGCCGGACGCGGCGTGGCGGTGGACCGCAGCCTGTGGATTAGCGATCTGACTTCCACGCTGCCGAACTCCTTCAATGATGAGAATATTGAGCGGGATATTAGCAGAATTATGCGGCATCTTCAGGAGCATCCATCGATTACGGCGATTTTTGCGATTGAATATTATATTGCTCTGCTGGCGAAGGCTGCTGCAACACGCCTGGGGTTAAGCATCCCGGGAGATCTTTCGATCATCTGCTTCGACAGCCCGCCATTTCGGATCGGGGAAGGATACGCCTTCACCCACATGCGCCAAAACGAAGAAGGCATGGGCAAGCTGGCGGTGGAGAACGTGCTGGCCATCATGGAGCAGGAGCCGGCTGCGAACAAGATCAAGCTTCCGGCTCAGCTGGTGCAGGGGGAATCCACAGGCCCGGCCCGTCACCACAACAAGTAGCGGCGCTGAGACCATGCTCCATGCCTGTCCCACTATGGAGCATGATTATCCAAGGGGATTGTCTGCGCAGTCGTCGTAGGACCGTAGGACATGAGCACATGCCAATATAGAACGGAAAGGATCTCAAATTCCACAGTATCGTGGAGATTGAGGTCCTTTTGCGTTGGTCCGCTAAATGTGCGGGGCCGTTCAGATTCGACTAGATGATATATGTATTCATATCAGTGAACCGCTCGTTTTTGTTTATTGACATAATGATATCATGCCAATATACTATATTTACTGAAAGCGCTTTATATTTATCAAGCCTAAATCAAGGGGAGGTTTATGTATGAGAAAGTGGCTGATCATGATGCTGACGGTGGTGATGTTCGGCGGACTGCTGGCAGGCTGCGGAGGCAGCGGTGGCAGTGGAGCCGAGGGAAGCAGCAGCGGCAAGGTTCAATTGACCTTTTGGGGCGATTGGGGCGGCGAAGGCCAGAAGCAGTTTGAGACGATGGTGGATGCATTCAACAAATCGCAGGATCGAATCGAGGTCAAATACGTGCTGCAGCAGGACATGGTCACGAAGTTTCTGACCGCTGCCACGAGCGGTGGAGCGCCGGACATTCTGTTCTGGGACCGCTGGAGAACCTCGCTTTATGCACCGAAGAACGTGCTGCGGCCTATTGACGAATACATGACCAGGGACGGCTTGAACGAAGGGGATTTTTACGAGGAATCGTTAAAGGAACTTACGCATAACGGCAAGCTCTACGGTCTGCCGTTAACGGTAGACGCCCGGGCGTTGTTCTATAACAAGAAGATGTTTGCAGACGCAGGGCTGGAGCCGCCGACGAACTGGAATGAATTGGAGCAGGCGGCCAAGGCGCTTACGGTATGGAATGGCAGCAAGCTGGAGGTGGCCGGCTTCTCAATGGGCGATCCGGGGCTGTTTAACATGTACTTGCAGCAGGCTGGCGGCCAGATGATGACTGAGGATGGGAAGACGAATTTCAACAACGATCAGGGCAGACAGGTACTGGCGTTTTGGCAGCGCTTGCTGAACGAGCACAAGGTGTACAAAATCGGCTTTGAGGAAGGGCTCGGGGAAGGCACCGATGCGTTTGTGACCGGCAAAGTGGCGATGCTGTACACCGGCCCGTGGATGATGAGCACGTATAACAAATACGGCCAGGATCTCGATTACGGCATCGTGCCGCCGCCGAGCGGGCCAAATGGCGGACAGGGCAGTGTGATGGGAGGCTTCGGTCTGGTCATTCCGCAGGGCTCCAAGCATCCGGAGGAAGCGTGGGAATTCATTAAATGGTGGACGGCGAACAAGGACAACGCCCTGCTGTGGGCCAAAACGAGCCTGAACATGCCTGGCTTCAAGCCGGCGCTGGAAGATCCATTCTTCACCGAAGATCCGCTGTGGAAGCCATTTACGGAGACGCTGGAGTT
This sequence comes from Paenibacillus sp. FSL M8-0334, assembly GCF_038000405.1. NCBI lineage: Bacteria > Bacillati > Bacillota > Bacilli > Caryophanales > Paenibacillaceae > Paenibacillus > Paenibacillus sp. FSL M8-0334. The sequence continues at coordinate 1,878,830 of NZ_JBBOCH010000001.1, read as the reverse complement.
TGCCAAGACACGTCCGACGCATCCGGGCTACTCCGTCATGGAGGAGAACGCGGTGATCCCGAATTTGGAGCTGTTCATGCAGAACAAGCAGAGCCTGGACGATACGCTGAACAAAGCCCAGGAGCAAGGTGACAAACTACTTGCAGACAACGCGGTGGTAGAGTAACAAGCCCCGCCGAAAGGAGAGGGAAGTATGGCATCCGTCAATAAGCTTGGACAGCATCAGGCCCGAATGGCCTATCTGTTCATCACACCAACCATGCTGCTGTTTGCCGTGTTTATGGTCATTCCTGTTGTCATGGCCCTGTATCTCAGCTTCACCAATTATGACGTGCTGAGCAGCCATGACTGGGTCGGGCTGGACAATTACCGGCGCCTGGCCGGCGATGCGCTATTGTGGCAGACGTTTCTGAACGTCATGTATTATGCGGTCGTGTTCGTGCCGCTGAATCTGCTAATATCCTTGCTGCTGGCGATGCTGCTTAACAAACGGAAGGTCGGGGTCAAGCTCTTCCGCACCTTTTACTACTTGCCAACACTGACCTCGGCCGTCGCTGCGGCGACCGTGTGGATCTGGATGCTGCACCCGGAATACGGCCTGATCAACGGCCTGCTGGCCTATCTCGGCATTACCGGCCCGGCCTGGGTGTCCCAGACGGAGACGGCGATGCTGTCGATCATCGTGATGACGCTGTGGCAATCGGTCGGCTCCAACATGATCATTTATTTGGCGGGACTGCAGGGCGTGCCGGAGCATCTGTATGAATCGGCCCGCCTGGACGGGGCGTCACGATTCGCCTGTTTCCGCTACATTACCTGGCCTCAGCTTCGCCCGACGACATTTCTTGTCAGCGTCATGGCCATTATCGGGGCCTTGCAGCTGTTCGACCAGGCGTTCGTCCTGACCCAGGGCGGTCCGGCCAATGTCACCAAGACGCCGGTGTATCTGATTTACCAGCAGGGCTTCAATCAGCTGCAGATGGGCTATGCTTCGGCACAGGCGTTTGTGCTGGCGATGGCGATCCTTGTATTCTCCATCATCAGCATGAGAATTACCAAAGCGGAGGAGCCGATCGTATGAACGGTCGGCTGAAGGGAGGTCGACGATGATGACGGCAGACAGTGTTCCGCAAACGAAGAGTAACCCCCAGCCCGAGCGGCTGGGCGTGCCTATGAGAAAACGCGGGCTGAACATCATCTTTTACGTGATCTGCAGCGTGATTGCCGTCGTGATGTTTTTGCCCTTTTACTGGAGCGTGCTGACCTCATTTAAACCGGACAACGAGATGTTCAGCATGCCGATCAAATGGATCACGACCAACATTACGTTTGAGCACTATTACAACGCGTTTACGACGGTGCCGTTTGGCCTGTATTTCTGGAACTCCTTTGTGCTGGCCACGGCCGGTGTGCTGCTCAATCTGTTCTTCGGGTCGCTTAGCGGCTATGCGTTTGCCAAGCTGAACTTCAGGATGAATAAGCCGTTCTTTCGGATTTTGCTCATCTCGATGATGGTTCCGGGCATTGTGACGATGATTCCGAGCGTGTATGTGCTGCGGCATATCCCGTTTGCCGGCGGTAACGATCTGTTCGGCAGCGGCGGTTACGGTCTGATGAACTCGTTTTGGGGCATCATTCTGCCGGGCGCCTCGGGAACGTTTGCGGTGTTTTTCATGCGCCAGTTCTTCCTGACATTGCCGAGTGACATGATGGAGACGGCGCGGATTGAAGGTTGCGGGGAATTCCGGATTTTCTGGCGCATATACTTGCCGCTGACGAAACCGGCGCTGGCCACGCTGGCGATCTTCACCTTTCAGGCAGGCTGGAACAGCTTCCTGTGGCCGATGATCGTGCTGAACGATCCGGCCAAAGCGACGATCCAAATGGGGCTGCAGGCTTTTTCATACAATTATCAGACGGATTACGGGCCGATGATGGCGGGCGCGCTGGTCGCGATTCTGCCGATACTGGTGCTTTTCCTCATGCTGCAGCGATATTTCATTCAAGGCATTGCGTTTAGCGGAATTAAGGGATAGGAGATAGGAGAGATAAGATGAACATAACAACAACACAAGTGTGGCAGGAACGGGCCAACCGGGCGCAGCGCGCGCTTGACGAGCTGTTCTGGAATGACGGCATTCGCATGTACAATATTCAGACGCCGTGCGAGGACGGATTGTGCAACGATATTTTTCATTACTGGTGGATGGCTCACGCGGTTGACGTGCTGGTTGACGGGCTTTTGCGAACCGGAGATCAGCGGTATGCACAGCGGCTGCGGGATTTCCATGAGGGTATTCTGGAGCGCAACGGCGGTCGCTGGCCCAATGAGCTGTACGACGATATGGAATGGATGGCGCTGGCCTGGCTGCGGGCTTACGAAGCGACGGGCGAGCCGAAGTACAAAGCGGCTGTGCTGACGTTATGGGAGGACATCAAGACCGGTTGGAATGAGCAGATGGGCGGCGGCATTGCCTGGCAGAAGTCCCAGCTCGATTACAAAAACACCCCGGCCAATGCGCCCGCTGCGATTCTGGCCGTACGGCTGTACAAGGCGTTTGGCAGTCCGGATGATCTAGCGTGGGCGCAGCGGATTTACGACTGGCAGCTGGCTCATCTGGTTGATCCGGCAACCGGACTGGTGTGGGATGGCATGAACCGGACCGGCGATGGCACGATTGATAAAGACTGGAGGTTCACCTACTGTCAGGGGGTATTCATCGGAGCGGCGCTGGAGCTGTATCAGGTGAGCGGACAGACGTCTTATCTTGAAGCAGCGATGCGAACGTTCGGCGTGGTGCAGGGCGAATTCACTTCGCCTGAAACAGGCCTGCTCCCTGATGAAGGCGGAGGGGATGCCGGGCTGTTCAAGGGCATTCTGATTCGCTATTTGGCGGAGCTGGCCAAGACGGCCCCGGCTTCTGCGGATGTGGCTGCGTTCATTCTCGGCCAGGCAGAGTCGGCATGGCAGGCGCAGGGGACGACGGAGGAACTGCCGCTCTTTGGCACCGATTGGGGCCGCAAGCCGGCATCGGGAGAGGCCGTTCAGCTGAGCGCGCAGCTCAGCGGTGTCATGCTGCTGGAAGCGGCGGCGCTGAATTCTGCGCCACGGGCGTAAGGGAAGGGAGCGGCTGGAATGGAGGGAATGCATGGAATGCATGGAATGCAAGGAATGCAAGGAATGCAAGGAATGCAAGGAATGCAAGACGAGCACCTGACATCCTCGCAAGGGGGCGTCTGGGCAGATCGGGCAGCCAGAATGCATCGGGACCTGTTTGCCTGCTACATGAATGAAGACACAGGAATTCTCGATCAATGGTATCCGCGCACGGAGAATCGGCCGGATGACAACTTCTATTACTGGTGGCAAGCCCATGTCCTCGACGTTCTGGTAGACGCCTGGGAGCGCAGTGGCGATCCGGAATTGCCGGCGCAAATCGGGCGTTTCTGCCGCAGTCTGGAGAAGTATAACGGAGGCACGTTCAAGCATAACTATTATGACGATATGGAATGGACAGCGCTGGCGCTGCTGCGGGCATATGATGCATTCGGCGATCCGTGGTACAAGGAGAAAACGCTGGAGCTGTGGCTGGATATTCAGACGGCGTGGAACGAGCATTGCGGCGGCGGGATGGCCTGGAAGAAGGATCAGCTGGATTACAAGAACACCCCGGCCAACGCGCCGGCCGCCATACTGGCGGCCCGGCTGTTCCGGCGTTTCGGCGATGAAGCGGACCTGGCTTGGGCCATGCGCATTTACGACTGGAATAAGGCCCATCTCGTCGATCCGTCGACAGGCTTTGTCTGGGATGGCGTCAATCGGCTGGGCGATGGCCGCATCGATAAGGACTGGAAGTTTACCTACTGCCAGGGTGTGTTCATCAGCGCTGGAGTCGAGCTGTATCTGTGCACCGGCGAAGCCGGCTACATGGAGGACGCCCGGCGGACGGCGCAGGCCTGCTTCGAGGTGCTTGCCGACCCGGACAGCGGGCTGCTGCCCGATGAAGGCATCGATGATACCGGACTGTTCAAGGGCATCCTGATCCGCTACTTGATGGAGCTCCTTCGTTTCGACCCGGCTGTTCCGCGTGTCCGCAGCATCATTCTGGCCAACGCGGAACGTCTGTGGCAGGCAGGCATGCAGCCTTCGCCGCTGCTGTGCGGTCCGGGCTGGGATGCGCCACCGCAGCTGCCGGTGCAGCTCAGTGTCCAGCTTAGCGGATTGATGCTGCTTGAGGCAGCTGCTGCCCTTGAGCGCGTGCGTGATCAACCGTAAGAGGGAGGTTTCGGGATGATGAATGTACTGGTCGTTGATGATGAAGCAACGGAACGGGAAGGGATCAAAAACCTGATCCATCAATACAAGTTCCCCTGTCATGTCCTCGAAGCGGACAACGGCTCCGCAGCCGGAGAAATCCTTAAATCTTATGCCGTGGATCTGCTGATTACGGATGTGAGGATGCCGATGATGAACGGCCTGGAGCTGAGCAAGCTGGCCCGACAAACGCAGGAAAACCTGCAGATTGTCATCTGCAGCGGGTACGGCGAGTTTGAATATGCCCGCAGCGCGATCAAGCTCGGGGTCGTCAATTACCTGCTCAAGCCGCTGGACATCGACGAATTTCTGGAGGTCATGGAGCAAGTGACCCAGGAGAAGCCGCATACCGATCCCGACCACGAGACGGAGGAATCGAAGGTGATCCGGCAGGTCAAGCAGTTCATCAAGGACCATTATCAACGGGACATCTCGTTGTCCGAGGCGGCGAATGAGGTTTATCTGTCTCCCGGCTACTTGAGTCTGTTGTTCAAAAAGGAGACCGGCGTTAACTTCTCCAAATACCTTACGGATTACCGCCTGCGCAAAGCCGATTATCTTCTGCTCCATTCCAACATGAAAATCAACGATATTGCGGCCTTTGTCGGCATCGACAATCCGTCGTATTTCTGCAAGCTGTTCCGCAACAAGTACGGCGTCAGCCCGCTGCAATACCGGGAAAGATAAAGCGGTCAAACGATGATGATACGCCTGATCAAGAGCATGTTCAATGATTTGAAATTTCGCGGCAAGCTGCTGCTCTCCCACCTGATTATTGCGCTGATTCCCATTTTGCTGCTGGGCACGCTGTCTTTTTACCAGTCATACCATGCCCAGATGAAAGAATTGGAGAATGAAGCCCGGTCCAGCCTGGACCAGGTCGCGAGCATCCTCGACTATAAAATCAACCGCTATAACATGCTGTGCGAGTTCCTCGTGCTGAACCGGGAGTTCTCTGCCGTGTTCCTCAAGGACTATGACAGCAACTATTTCCGGATGTACCTTGACCTGCGGGATGTCGTAGACCCGCTGATTGCGCAGACGAAATTGATGGATGAAGATATTGAAGATATTACGTTCTATGTGTCCGGGGATTTGCTCGGGATTCGCGGGAACATTCTGCCGCTCGCGGAATTGAAGCAGCAGCCTTGGTATGACGGGGAGAAGGGGAGACGCTGGATCGTCCATGACGGGCGCGTCTATTTGCTGCAGCAGCTGATCAGCAACAGGAGAGAAAGCAATTATATGGTGATTGCGATCCATCACGACAGCCTGTTTGCCGATTTGAGCCGGCTGTCCGAGCATATCTCGGTCAGCATCATCAGCGGGGACCGTGGGCCGGTGTATGTCAGTGCGCTGCCGATGGATACGCGGGAAACGACCGTTCTCCGCAAGCCGCTGCACAACGTCGACTGGACGGTGGAGTACACGATCTCGCATGCCAATGCCTATCTGAATGCGCTGACGATTTTTAAAATCACCTTTTTTGTCATTATGCTCAGTCTGCTGATTACGTTCTGTCTGATCTATATTTTCTCCAGCAACTTCACCCGCCGCATCGTCCGGCTGAAGAACAAGGTCGACAAAGTCGAGCAGAACAATCTCGATGTCGTCATCTACAGCTCCTCCAGAGATGAGATCGGTGAACTGACCAACGGCATTGCCAAAATGCTCGGCCGGATCAACTGTCTGATCAAGCGGGTCTATGAGGCGGAAATCGCCAAGCGGGAGAGTGAGTACAACCAGCTGATTGCGCAGATCAATCCGCATTTCCTGTACAATACGCTATCGTTCATGAACTGGCGGGCGGTGAAGAAACAGGATATCGAAACAAGCTACATCGTTTCGGCGTTGGCGAAGTTCTACCGCACCACGCTGAACAAAGGCAAGACCAGGGTGAGGGTCAGGGACGAGCTGGATAATATCAAGGCCTACATCGATCTGCAATTGATTATGCATGACGGCGGTTTCGAGGCTGAGTACGACGTTGATGAGGAGCTGCTCGGTCAGGAGATCATTCATTTCATTCTGCAGCCTATCGTAGAAAATGCGATCAAGCACGGGTTTGCGGATATGGCGGATGAGGATCGGCTGCTGCTGATCTCTGTCTATCGCACGGGTCAGGAGCTGAAGCTGAGCGTGCATGACAACGGTGTCGGCATGCCTCCGGAGAAGGCGGCACGATTGCTGCTTGCAGAGGGCGGCAGCAGCGGCTGCGGCGTCAAAAATGTCAACGACCGCATCAAGCTGTACTACGGCCAGGAATACGGGCTCACCGTGGAGAGCAAGGTTCAGCTTGGCACGACGGTCACGATCACGCTACCTTACGGACAGTAGGGTGGCTGTCGGTTGATTATGCCTTCCATCGCTCTATCTCCTGGTTGAAGCTTCACGATCCGCAGCGGGCAGTCATGTCCCGATGAAGCTATGCAAATCTTGCTATAAATCCGAAAAACGTTGCATAGTCGCCCCTTTTGAAAACGGATACAATCGAGCTATCACACGAAAAGGGGTTAGAGATATGAAGAAAACCTGGAAAATCGCGCTGATCTTCACCGTTTGCATCAGCATGCTGCTGGCCGGCTGCAGCGGAGGGGACAGCGGCAGCGGCGAGGAAGCGGTACAGGAGAATAACGCGCCGAACTTTGAACCTTACGGCAAGTATGAGACGCCTGTTGAGTTTACGATCGGCCGCAATACGAACCATGTCAACAACCTGCCGGAAGGGGACACGATTGAGAACAACCTGGCCACGCGCTATGTAGAGAGCCGGGTGAGTGTTAGAGCGAAGGTAGCCTGGGAGACTGATGATATGAAGCAGAAGCTGTCGCTGTCGATGACAACCGGCGATCTGCCGGATGTCATGCTGGTGGACCGCGAAATCTTCAACCAGCTGGTGGACAACGATTTGATTGCCGATTTGACCGAGGTCTATGAGAAGACGGCATCGGAAGGCATTAAAGAGATCTACGGCTCCTATGGCGATTTCTTGCTGGAGCAGGTCAAGGTTGACGGCAAAATTATGGGTCTGCCGATGACCAACATCGGCAACCAGCACCAACTGCTGTGGGTCAGAAAGGACTGGGTTGATAAGGTCGGAGCCGAGCTGCCGAAGACGCTGGATGATGTCTGGAACCTGGCCCGTACCTTCATGGAGAAGGACGCTTCCGGCACCGGCAAAACCGGCGGCTTCATCATGGACCAGAATGCGATGAATTTCTCGCCGGTGTTCGCCGTCTATAATGCTTTCCCGGGACAATGGATCAAGGGCGCCGACGGACAGACCGTGTACGGATCGGTGCAGCCGGAGATGAAAGCTGCTTTGGCGGACCTAAGTGAGCGTTACAAGGAAGGGTTGATCGACAAACAATTTGCGGTCCGCTCGAATGAAGAGAAGGAAGCACTGGTCATCAACGGCCAGGTTGGCATGCTCTTTAATCCATGGTGGATCGGCTATACCAACTACAAGGAATCGATCAAGCAGACACCGGAGGCGGAATGGGTTGCTGTATCCGCACCTGTCGATGATGCCGGGAAATTCAAGACGATCCGTCAAGATCCGATTGGCGGAGGGATCGTGGTGGTGAAGAAGGATTACCCGCACCCGGAAGCGATTATGAAATCGATCAATCTGACGACGGACTTCCTGTACTCGCTCACCGAGGACGCTGTCCAGTACAAGAAGGATCATCCGGATGAGCTGCTGACAGACAACAGCCGCTGGAACAACGATCCGACGCAAATTCCGATGCAGGTGGACTATGATGACGTGCTGAAGCGTTACTATGAAGACATTATGCAAGCGGAGGAATCCGGCGATGATTCGTCGATTCAGGAAGACCGGATTGTCTCGTTGCGCGCTTACCAGGAGTTTAAGGAGAAGGGCAACGACGTGGATGCCAACACGTATGGGGAATACCTTTCCCGGATCGAAGGACAGCGGGAAGCCAACAACCCGAACCTCGAAGTCATACCGGGCGCTTTCTACGGCACGACCGAAACGATGAAGCTGAAGTGGGCCAATCTGAGAAAGATGGAAGAGGAAACGATCCTCAAAATCATTATGGGCGAAACCGGGCTGGACGAATTCGACAAGTTCGTTGACACCTGGCACCGCACTGGCGGGGACGAAATTATGGCTGAAATCAATGGTCGATAACTTGGAACCCGGGATGTGATATAAGATGGCTCAAACTGAAGCAAGTGTAGAGCGCGGCACGAAGGTGCCGGCGAACAGCCGTAAAATGCGAAAGCGCCTGGATGGGCTCACGTATCACCTGATGCTGCTGCCCGGCATGATTGCACTGTTTATCTTCTCGATCATACCGATGTTTGGCGCCGTGATGGCATTTCAAAGATTCATTCCGGCCAAGGGGATCTTCGGCTCCCCTTGGGTCGGATGGTCCAATTTCACTTACATGTTCCAGCTGCCGGACAGCAAACAGATCTTCATCAACACGATTGTGATCGCCGTAGGCAAAATCGTGCTGGGTCTCATCGTGCCGATCGTATTTGCGCTGCTGCTCCATGAAGTGCGGCTGAAGCTGTTTAAGAGCACCGTGCAGACGATCGTTTATTTGCCTCACTTTATGTCCTGGGTTGTGCTCGGGACGATGCTAACGATGATCTTTTCCTACGATGGCATGGTCAATAATTTGCTGGAGTTTCTGGGGCTGGAGCGCATTATGTTTCTGGCAAGCAACACCTGGTTCCGCCCGCTCCTGATCTTTACGGATACATGGAAGGAATTCGGATACGGAACGATCATTTATTTGGCGGCGCTGACAAGCATCAATCCGTCGCTGTACGAATCAGCGGCGCTTGACGGAGCGAACCGCTGGAAGCAGATGCTGCACATCACCCTGCCGGGGATTTTCCCAACCATCGTGCTGCTGGGCACGCTCAGCCTGGGGAATGTGCTGAATGCGGGTTTTGACCAAGTGTTCAACCTGTACAACCCGCTTGTATACGAGACTGGCGATATCATTGATACGTTTGTGTACCGGATGGGACTGATCAACATGCAGTATTCGTTCGCGACGGCGATTGGACTCATGAAGTCCGTGATCAGTTTTGTGCTGATTATTATTTCTTACAGGCTGGCGGCCAAATATGCCGGGTACAGGATCTTTTAGGGGGGCGGTGTCATTATGGTAAAGTCACAAACAATAGGGGCCCGGCTCGCCAACGCGCTCATCCTGTTCACGCTCGCGGTCATCGCATTTCTGTCGCTGGCGCCGATGCTCAACACGATCATGATCTCGATCAGCAGCAGCACCGCGGTCAATGCCGGGCAGGTGTATTTCTTTCCTGTCGATCTGAACTTTTCGTCCTATGTCAAAATCCTAAACGATACGAAATTTTGGCAGGCGTTTACCGTATCGGTTGAGCGGGTCGTTCTGGGCGGCGCGATCAACATGCTGCTCACCGTACTGATGGCGTACCCGCTGTCGCGCAACGTCTCGCAGTTCCGGTCGCGCAATGTCTACATGTGGATCATTATCTTCACGATGCTGTTCAGCGGAGGGATCGTGCCCTGGTATATGGTCATCAGTGAGCTGAATTTGATCAATACCATCTGGGCGCTGGTGCTTCCGGGGGCGGTGCCGGTGTTTAACGTGATCCTGCTGATGAACTTTTTCCGCGGCATTCCGAAGGAGCTGGAAGAGGCCGCCTTTATCGACGGCGCGGGGCCGCTGAGGATTCTGAGGCATATCTTCCTGCCTGTCTCCCTGCCCAGCCTGGCAACGATCACGCTGTTTGTCATCGTAGGGCACTGGAACAACTTCTTCGACGGGATCGTGCTGATCAATGACAGCGACAAAATCCCGCTGCAGACCTATCTGCAGCAGTTAAGCCTGACCCGGGACCAAATGCAGAATATGACGGTTGAACAATTACAGCAATACAACAAGGTATCCAATACGACCCTGAACTCGGCCAAAATCCTGGTGTCGATGATTCCGATCATGCTGATTTATCCGTTCTTGCAGCGGTATCTCATTCACGGGATCGTACTGGGGTCGGTAAAGGAGTAAATCGCAAGCAGAGGAGCAGAGGAGAATGACCATAACAGAGCACCTTACCCAGGCGGACTTGATTGCCTTGGTGGAACAGACGATGGGGCATCGCCCGAAAATCGTGGATATGTTCAAACGCTGTTACGATAACACGCTGGAAACGACCATTCGTCGTCACGAGGACGGGACTGTGTTCATGCTGACCGGCGACATTCCGGCGATGTGGCTGCGTGACTCCGTCAATCAGCTAAGACCTTATCTGATCCCGGCTGCCGGGGACCAGGGCCTGCGGGAAATCATCGAAGGCGTGCTGAAGCGGCAGTGCGAATGTATCCTGCGTGACCCTTACGCCAACGCATTTAATGAATTTGAGAATTTCCGCGGTCACCATGACGATCTCACCGATATGTCCGGATGGATCTGGGAGCGTAAGTACGAGGTCGACTCGCTGTGTTACCCGATTCAACTGGCTTATCTATATTGGAAGAATACTGGGGAAACCCGCCATTTCACCGCCGAATTCAAGCAGGCAGCCGAGCTGGTTCTCAAGACATGGCGAACGGAGCAGCGGCATGAGGAATTGTCGCCGTATACCTTTGAGCGGCCGGGTGGCGGCCCTACCAATACCCTTCCCGGCAAGACCGCTTATACCGGCATGACCTGGTCTGGCTTTCGCCCAAGCGATGATGCTTGTGAGTACGGTTACCTGGTGCCGTCCAACATGTTTGCGGTTGTGGTACTGGGATATTTGCTGGAGGTGAATGAGCAGGTTTACCGCGATGCGCATTTTGCGGAGGAGGTCCGTGCGCTGCGGGAGGATATCCGGCAGGGCATTGAGCGCCATGCCTTGATCGAGGATGCGGAATTCGGCCCGGTATACGCCTATGAGGTCGACGGTCTCGGCGGGGTCAATCTGATGGATGATGCCAATGTGCCGAGCTTGCTGTCACTGCCTTATATCGATTATTGCGCCAAGGATGATCCCGTGTATATGAATACACGCAAGCTCATCCTGAGCCGCCGCAATCCATATTATTACGAAGGCTCCTACGCCAAGGGCATCGGCAGTCCGCATACGCCGAAGGACTATATCTGGCATATCGCCTTGTCTATTCAGGGCATGACCGCCGCAGAGGAGGCGGAGAAGCTGGATATTCTGGATATGTTCGAGCGAACGGACGCCGGCACGGGGCTGGTGCATGAAGGATTTCATAAGGATAACCCGGCGCAGTATACCCGGGAGTGGTTCTCCTGGTCCAACGCCATGTTTGTGGAGTTCGTATTAAGTCTGTGTGGTCTTGAAATCAAGATGCGATAGGATGGGACAAAATCAAACGTTCGAAATGGAGGTTATGCTGTGAACAGGAATCTGGGAACAAGGTCGTTACGGAGGTTGTTGGCGCTGCCGCTGGTTGTGGCGCTTCTATTCACATCGGTAATCGGGGCGGCTCCGGTTCAGGCCGCTTCGTTCGGCCCGGCGGATGCGGCGATCCGGGCGTTCAACGCCAAGTTTTGGGACCCGCAGGCCAAATATTTCTGGGCGGACTCGAACCGCGGCGACAACTACCAGAGCTTCTGGGTTGAAGCCGAGCTGTGGGAGATGGTGATGGACGCGTATCTTCACACCTCGGACCCGGAGCTGAAGGCGCAGCTTCGCACTCAGATTGACGACATCTTTGACGGCACAGTCGCCAAGTACGGAGAGGATTGGACGAACAATCCGTTTAATGACGACATTATGTGGTGGGCCATGGGGAGCGCGCGGGCCTATCAAATTACCGGCGAAGCCAGGTACCTGGAGAGAGCACAATATTACTTTGATTTTGTATACGATACCCAGTGGGATGATGAGTTTGCGGGCGGCGGCATTTGGTGGCTGAACAGCGAGCATGATACGAAGAACGCCTGCATTAATTTCCCGGCGGCCCAAACGGCTGTTTTCCTGTACGAACTTACGGGCGATCCGCATTATCTTGAGGCGGCAACCCGCATCTATCGGTGGAGCAAAACGATGCTGACCGACGGGGAGGGCAAAGTGTTCGACCGGATCGAGGTGGCGCGCGGCCCCATCCCGGATTCAACACATTACAATCAAGGGACATTCGTTGGTTCGGCGGTGGGACTGTACCGGGTAACCGGGGACGAGACATATCTGGAGGATGCTGTGAAGGGCGCCCGGTTTACGATGGACCGGCTGGTGGACAACAATCGGCTGCTTAATTATGAAGGGCCGAACGGAGATTTGAAGGGCGGCAAAACGATCTTGATCCGCAACCTGGCATACTTGCAGCAAGCGCTGGACCATGAGGGGAGCGGCCTCTATGACGAGTTCGAACGGGAATTCGATGCCTGGCTGGCCTTCAATACAGCGATGGCCTGGAGTCACCGCAACGAGGAGGGAATTGTCGACGGCAACTGGGTCGGACAACTGCGCTCTGGCACCTATGAGTCTTGGTCATCCTCTGGTGCGGTTCAGGCGCTTACGGTGGTGGAGCCGCAGGAGGTCACGCTGCGTTATCCGGCCAGGAGCGCCTATGACAAGATCGAAGCGGAAAGATACAACATCGGTAAAGGGTTCGTGCTGGAGGGCAGTGCGGAGGGCACGCTTCAGCTTGGCGGCATCCAGGCCGGGCACTTCGCCGCCTATAAGAACGTGGATTTTGGCTCGGATGGCGCGACCGGATTTATCGCCCGGGCTGCCAGCGGAACGAGCGGCGGCAACATCGAAGTCCGGCTCGACGCACTGGATGGCCCGCTGGTAGGCAACGTCCGCGTGGAGGGTACCGGCGGATGGCATCAATTCATCGATGCGGTCGCGGTGCTCAAGGATGAGCAGGGGAATCCGGTGACCGTTACCGGCACCCATGACGTGTACTTGGTGTTTACCGAGGCGGATGATGAATATTTGTTTAACCTGAATTGGTTCCGCTTCACGAAGACCGATCCGACCCAGACTCACGCGTATGCCAAACTGCGCGCTGATGGTCTGGACGGCAGCTCGGGCTTGAGCGTGAACGCTGAGCACGGTTACTTGGAGGGCATTGCCAATGGCGCTCATGCGCTGTATCGCGGCATTGACTTCGGCAGCGACAGTGGTGCGGCAGGGGTGACGATGCGCGTGGCTAGCGGCCATCAGGGCGGAACAATCGAGGTGAAGCTGGATCGCCTGGACGGACCAAGCGTCGGTGTCGTCCAGGTTCCGGCCCTGGGCGATTGGGACCAGTGGGTTGAATTGATGGCGGTGATCGATCATGAACAGGCTGTCGGCATCCATGACGTGTATCTCGTATTTCACGGTACGAATGGTCAGAACTTCCCGTGCAATCTGGACTGGTTCAGCTTTACGACGGTCAAAGGCTCGGCGCGGGATGCCTTCGGCAAACTGGAAGCGGAACACTATACGATTGGCGACGGGTTCGGCACGGAGCAGGGCGGAGGCCAGACATACCTTGCAGGAATGTATGGACCGAATCAGCCTTATGCCATGTACAACTACATCGACTTTGGCGACACGAGCCCGGAACAGTTCCATGTTCATGCGGCCAGTGACACCAGCGGCGGTACGATTGAAGTGAGGCTCGATAGCCCGAACGGGCCGCTGATGGCAACCGCGACGGTGAACGGAACCGGAGGGTGGCAGAATTTCCAGGTGTTCTCGGCGGACGTTACGACTCCCGTCACCGGCAAGCATATCGTGTTCCTGATCTTCAAAGGCTCGGATTGGCTGTATAACCTGGATAAATTTACGTTCGGTGATCCGGACGTATTCACAGCTCCAACCGCACCGCCAGAGCCGGTGACGGATGAAGTGCCTCCGGGCGAGGTGGAGAATGTGCGGGCGGTGCGAGAGAACGGGCACATCCGGCTGTACTGGGATGGACCGTACGATCTGGATGGCAAGCTTGTGCAAATCCGCCTGCTCAAGAACAAAAAGCAAGTCGGAGAAACGTTGGAAATAAGACGCGGAATCCAGACCGCGCTCCTGCCGGAGGTGAAGAATCCCCGGAACCATACGATTACCTTCACAGCCGTGGACCATTCCGGAAATGTGTCCAAAGGATACACGGTTCGTTTGGACAATTTAATAGGTAAATAAACATGAACCAGACCGAGGTGCCGATGAGACGGACGCACCGGTCTGGTTTTTTCTATGCCTGCATTTTTCATGAGTGTCGCCCCGGGGGCTGTGTAGGTATGGGATTTCTCCTCATTATGCCTGCATATCGGTGAACCGCTGTCCGAGTTTTTTCAGGGAAGGTCAGACCGGTGATTCCGACAGAGTCCATTTCAGCGGGGACGGCACGACTTATAAAGCGATGCAGTTTTCCCGGGATGAAGAAGGCGTGATTATTGGAAGAATCATTATTTTGGAATAGGCGGACTTCCAAGCCTCCAGGAGTTATAAACTGAATAAACCTTTAAATGGGCAGAAGCCGGGGAGCTTTGCCGGTTATGTACAGCATTACGAATCAGCATCATGGTTGTAACGCGGCTTCTCTCTTTGTTCGCGGAGCTTCTCGTCCCGGTCCAGCGCCTCCTGGACGAAATCCCTCTTGGGAAGCTTGTCGTTAATGACAAACAGATATCCGATGATGACAAGCTGGAGAATGAGAATAACGGTAAGCATCAGCAGCACTCCTTAAATTAGCAATCATGGACGATACGATGGAACCGGCGCCATTATGCGCCTGCTCTTCGTGAGTCTATTTCCAATAATAACAACACGCGTGCAGGCCATAAGGTTGGCAGAGACACATCGGAGCGGACGGGCAAGCCGACAATAAAGCCGTGACATGAAGCCATGTCACGGCTTGCTGTTTCGTTATGGAACGACATAGATATCCGGTTTCGTAACCGGCCCCATACCGCTCCCCAGGAAGAAGCCTGTATGAGGAGGCTGGTTGTAGGCGACGTTCTGCCAGGCGATGCTCAGCCGGTATACCGGATCATGCATCAGCGTGTATATCTTATGATTGGTCAGATCGGTAGTTGTGTAGATGCGAAGCGCGGTGTTGTCGGATTTTCTCCAGATGACCTCCTCGCGCCAATCGCCGATCAGATCGGCCTGCAGCGTTGGCGTGGCTTTGGTGCCATTGTTGGAGGCGACGCCAGAGCCGGTTAGCAGATTGTACATGGTGTTGTTGTTGTAATTCCACTTGTCGATCCGAATATCGTCCAGCAGCTCTCGGGACAGATCGCCGTCCCACCAGATGCCAAAGTTTATCGAAGGCGTGTTATTGCTGATTTTGGTGCCTGTAATGGAATACAGCCCGACGCCGCCGCTGGCCCATACCTCTACCCCTGGATGGTTCGGGTCAATATCCGCGGCCATACCCCGGCCGGTGTCCCTGCCGGTACGCACCCCCCACAGAATCTGCCCGGTAGCGGCATCCCATACAGCAGCACCGTAAGGTGCATTGGCATCCTCCATAACTTTGAATACTTCAAGTCCAGGCCGGTTTGGATTGAAATCTCCTACATGCAGCGCATCGCCATGCCCGAGTCTGGTGTTGTACAGTGTGGCCCCGTTGTCGTTGATGGTCAGAGCGCCGTAGATGATTTCGTCCTTGCCATCCCCGTCGACATCGGCGACGCTTAAGCTGTGGTTGCCTTGTCCGGCTGTTCCGGGATTGGTGGAGCTGTTGCTGTCAAATGTCCATCTTCGGGTCAGTGCGCGGCCATTCCAGTCATAGGCAACAACAACGGTCCGGGTATAATACCCGCGTGCCATAATGATGCTGGGGTGGACGCCATCAAGATAAGCTACTCCGGCCAGGAAGCGGTCCACACGGTTGCCGTAATTGTCGCCCCAACTGGATACATTTCCTCTTGGCGGAACATAGTCGATGGTCGTTAAGGCTTTGCCTGTCTGACCGGAGAAGACGGTAAGGAACTCGGGCCCGGAGAGCACATAACCATTCGCGTTGCGATGATCGGCATTGGCATTGCCGATGGTGATGCCCGTGCCGTCAACGGTGCCGTCCGCCGTCTTGCAGACGATCTCCGCCTTCCCGTCTCCGTCAAAATCATAAACGAGAAACTGTGTGTAATGCGCGCCGGCCCGAATGTTTCGACCCAGGTCGATTCGCCACAGCCGCGTGCCATTAAGCTTGTAGGCATCCAGGTAAACATTGCCCGTATAGCCGCCTTGGGAATTGTCCTTGGAGTTCGTAGGGTCCCATTTGAGCACGATCTCGTATTCCCCATCGCCATCTAGGTCTCCGATGCTGGCATCATTGGCGCTGTAGGTATAGTTCACCCCATCCGGTGTTCTCCCGCCGGGAGGCGCCTGGATCGGGACATCCAGGTAGTTGTTTGCCCACACGCGGACGGCGGGGGAGGCCGGCTGCTCCACGCCGCCGACGACGGCCCGGACCGTATAAGTGGAAGAAGTCGTGCCCGCAGTATCCAGCAGGTTCGTGCTGTTCGTAATCGGGGCGGCGTTCACTTTAGTTCCGTTCCGATATACATTGAAGGAAGTCGAGAGCTGCTCCGTCCCAAGCAGCCGCCAGCTGATGAACACGCCGCTGCTTACCTTCACCGCTACCAGGCCGCGGCTAATGTTCTCCGCCTGTCTGGGTGCAGCCGACGCTGTGGACACCGGGAGAAACACCGACCCGATCGTGGATACAACAACAACCAGCCCCAGCATCACTCGCCAGAAATGATGTAACCGCTTACTAAACATCATGAGAAACCTCCTTTTTCAATAAAATGATATTGATGATGCTTTTTTTGCGATAGGTTGTCATCTCCCTTCTGGGCTTATTTATGCCCGCTGGAGAACGGCGGATGGACACCGCTGAGGGCAGACCCGTCTTCCACACAGCAAGGCATTACCACATCTATAGATTACATCATAATGTAATATTTTACTATTATTTCCTATAAAAATGTCGATGCTGAGTGTAATCTTTGCTCAAAAAAAGAAGCGCTGGAGAATCATGAATAAATGACCCTTCAGTGCTTCTTTCTATTTTCCTATCCAGATTCACGGAACCACCTGCTATAGACGTGCTGCAACATGTCCCATGAGATCTGTACCCCGCAGGGAGGACGGGAATCCAGGATTCTTATTATGCCCAGTCCCGGCGCAGCGTGAACAGGTCCTTAAGCTCATCGGTGGACAGCTCGGTAATCCAGCCTTCGCCGCTGGAAATAATCTGATCGCTGAGCTGCTGCTTGCTTTCCAGCATCTCGTCTATGCGCTCTTCCAGCGTCCCCATGGAGATGAATTTGTAGACCTGAACATCCTTGGTCTGTCCCATCCGGTATGCGCGGTCGGTCGCCTGATTCTCCACCGCAGGGTTCCACCAGCGATCGAAATGGAACACGTGGTTGGCCGCGGTCAGATTCAGGCCGACACCGCCTGCCTTGATCGAGAGAATCATCACATTCGGCTGTGCTTCCGGCGGCAGGGAGCGGGATTGGAACTGCTCAATCATTCGGTCGCGCGTTCGCTTCGGCGTGCTGCCGTTCAGATAGAGCACGGGCTCCTGAAGCTCCTGCTGCAGCACTCGCTGTATCATCTCGCCCATGCCGATGTACTGCGTGAAGATGAGGCAGCGGTCGCCTTCTTCACGCAGCTCCTTCACCATGGCCAGCAGCCGCTCCAGCTTGGCCGAGCGTCTGACGACTGCCTCGGTGTCGATCAGGGGGCCACCCATCTCTTCGCTGCCGGATCGTCTGGCTGACGCGGGCAGCTCCGGCAAAGGCTCCTTCGTCAGCAGGATCGGGTGATCGCAGAGCTGCTTGAATTGCGTAAGCGCTGCGAGTATCGCGCCCTTGCGCTCGATTCCCTCCAGCTGCTCCATCCGCTGGAGCAGCTCCTGTACGGTCTGGTCGTACAGCGCGCTCTGCTCGGCAGTCAGATGAATGTAGGTTTTCATCTCGTTTTTCTCCGGAAGATCGAGCTGGATGGCCGGGTCTTTCTTCTTGCGCCGAAGCATGAACGGCTTGATGAGCATTTGCAGATCGGCCATGCGCTGCTCGTCCTGGTCTTTCTCGATCGCCTGGATGAATCGGCTGCTAAATCCTCGCAGGCTGCCGAGATAGCCAGGATTGATGAAGTCGTAGATGGACCACAGCTCCGATAGCCGATTCTCGATCGGCGTGCCCGTCAGTGCCACGCGGTGTCTGGCCCGGAGGCTGCGCACGGCTATGGACTGCCGGGTTTCCGCATTTTTAATATTTTGTGCTTCGTCGATGCCGATCGTTTCCCATTTCATCTCTCTTAACATCTCTTGATCCAGGGCGGCCGTTGCATACGAGGTGAGCACGATATCCGCATCGTGTGCCTCTCTGAAAAACGCCTCGTCGGTTTTGCGTCTGCTGCCGTAATGCAGCACCACCCTGAGGGAAGGCGCAAACCGTTCCAGCTCCTTCTGCCAGTTGCCCAGCACCGAGGTCGGGCAGATAAGAAGGGACGGCAGGCGTACCTCGTTCGGCCGGACCGCCCACGCTTTGACATGCAGCAGGTACGCGATAAACTGGACAGTTTTGCCGAGACCCATATCGTCTGCCAGACAGGCGCCAAGGCCGTAACGGCGCATGAAGGCAAGCCAGGAGAAGCCCTCCTGCTGATAGGTGCGCAGCGTGGCCTTAAGCTCGTCGGGGACAGGAACGCTTGGCCATTCCTTCTGCCTGACCAGCTGGCCGAGCAGCTTGGCGAAATGCTCGTTCAGCTCGACGGCGAGCTTCACCCGTTCCGGCGTTTGCAGCTGCTTCTCCGGATCATCCTTCCGCGCCGGCGCGCCGGAGTACTTGCGCTCCCCCTCGGACTCCAGCAGATGCAGCTGCAGAATATCCTGGAAGGACAATCCGTCTTCCCGGTTCATGCCGTCCATCATCTGCCGGATTTGGGCGACGAGCGCCGGATCAAGCGGAATCCACTCGTTCCGGAAGCGGACGAGCCGCTCGCCCCGGGCTACAAGCTCCTTGAACTCGGCCTCGGTCAGGCTCGTCTCACCGATGGCGATACGCCAATCGAAGCTGATCAGCGAATCGAGCCCGAACATCGAACGGCCGCCTTGCGCGCCTTCTCCCCCTTCGCCGGCGCGCAGCTTGGCCCGCAGCTTCGGCTGTTTCCGGCGCGCTGCCTCCCACCAGGCTGGGAGCAGCACCTGCCAGCCTGTCTGCAGCAGGCGATGGCTGACCTCGGTCAGAAACCGCCATGCCTGTTCATCGGACAAAGGCTGGCCGAGGAAGCTCCCGCCCTCGACCAGCATGTCCGCCGGGAGCGCTGCGCGCAGGCCTGTGAGCCAGGCAGCGGCACGCTCATGGATGTGAGTGTCCCATGCTTCGGGCCACGAGCCAAGTGCCGAGCCGCCATCCTTGAGGCCGATCGGGATCAGCTGCCCGGCATCCTGTTTGTCCTGGAGCATAAGCAAGAGCCGCCAATCGTGCGCCTCCTCGTCCGGCTCCAGCAGCTGAAGCAGCGGGCGAAACGGTGCCGTATCCGGCCGCCATCCGATATGGATCAGCCAGGCATGCTGATCCATGCCATCTGCCGCGGACCGGTCGGCGGCAAATAGCAGCGGGTATTCCCGGCGCAGATCGGCTTCAGCCGCTTCGTCGGTATAACGCAGCCGATCCACCGCAGCCGAGAAGGCCGCTTCGAGTCCTTCTTTGTAGTAAGGGCTGTCTGCCAACAGCTTAATCATCTCGCGTTCGTCGGGCTCCAGTGCCCGTTCATCCCAGGTCCAGCTCAGCTTGCCTTGCCGGAAAGCGTCAAGGCTCGGCACATAGTTCTGCGCTTCGATCCAAGCTGCAAATCGGGCCGCCAGCTTCATGAACATGGCGGTTTCCTCATCCCAAGTCCACTCGATATGCTCCAGCAGCCGGAGCTCTGCAAAGAACGAAACGACCTGCTCTGCCGGCAGGATGATCACCTCGACCTCGTCAACGGCCTCGACCGCCAGTTCAGTCCCGTACAGTGATTCCTCATGCCATGCGAACAGTAGGTGCTTCAGCTCCATGCCCGGCAGCGTGCTGCGCATGCTGGTGGAGCCGTAGATCAGCGCATCGCCGTATTCGGTCAAAGCGACATGGATTTTCATCGTATCTGTGTAATGGCTCATGATAACAGCTTTCCTCTCCGCAGCTCTTCCTGAAATGCCCGAAGACGGCTGTGACGGACCGATAGCCCTGTGATGAACAGGTCCCACCGCTCCTGCCGCTTCAGTCGTTTATACAGCTTGGCCAGCCGCTTCAGCAGCTTGACGGCCGCTTTGTAGCCGTCCCGGTTCTTGTGAAGGATATAGCGCTCGACAGCCTGATGATAGAAGGGCAGCAGGAGTTCAGGGGCGTTCTTCTCGATCGGCTGAAGCTCGCTGACCCGAAACTGCAGCGGCTCTTTCTTCAGGCTTAGCTGCAAATCGATCCACAGCCTCCATTCCTCGTAGTAAATCAGGGCCTCCTGATAGATGTCCATCGAGTAAGGGAGCATCTTGCGAAGGGTATCCCACATATCCCCGAGCGCGTCTGGCGACTGCTCCACGACCGCCTGCCAGTAGGCATGGTAGCCGCGCATATGATCGGTGATGTTGCTCTCCAGCATCGGTCCGAGCCGGATCAGCCATCGCTTGAGACGCTCCCACTGTGCCTCATTATAGAGAACCTGGAAGAAATGAAGGATAGGGCCTGCCGGCAGATCACCCTGGTGACGGGTTTCCTCCATGGCTGCCAACGCCTCGTCATCCCGGTTTAAATAGAAGTGCATCAGCCCCTGCGCGATCAGCCAGTGCGTCTTCGACAAGGCTGTGCCCAGTTCCGCTTCAGCGGCCTGCAGATGCCGCAGCTCGTCCTCATAGGCGGCAGGCTCCGGGTGAAGCGGCCGCTTCCAATGCAGCCAGAACTGGATATAGGTGTGGGCATAATATTTGCGGTTTCGCGGCTCCACCAGCATATGCTGCCGAATGCGGTTCAAGGTTTCATCAAGCCGTGGTCGATAGGCTTCCGCTTCAGCCGCCGCAAGCCCGCCTGCCATAATCTGTCCGATTACCCGCAGCAGCTGGTCAGCAGCTATGTGGGTATGATAGCCGAGATAGGTTCCAGAGGAAGCCCAGGCGTTCGGCTGCTTCAGCAGCTTTCCAAGGACAAAGAGATGAGCGTTAAGCTCATACAGCGGATCCAACGCCGCTGGCAGCGGCGGTTTGATGTGATGGAGGGAGGAGAGCGCATTTTTAACGTAAAAGGAATTGTTGGCATTGGCCCCGAGCGAGGCGGTGCACAGCTCAAACAGCTCGTACCAGGCGCTGATCGGCTGCTCTGCCAATTGTTCGGCCTTCTCCCGCCAGTTGACCGACTCGGCCTGTCGCAGACGCTGCTCTTCCGCCGCCTGCCCGGCATAAACCGCAGACCGAAACCCGGCAGCGTGCGCATTGGCCAAAGCGTGCACCGAGCGCCCCAGCGCCTGGGCATACGCCATCATCACGGCCACAATATGCTTGCAGTCCTTGCTGACAGGGCAGCTGCATTCGCTATCTTCCAGGGAGTTCCAGTTCAGACGAACACGATAGAGTTCCTTCCCCTGAACCTCGGCGTCAATGACGCCATCCTCTCCGGTGTCGGTCGAACGGACTCGCCCCAGCTTGAAATACTGGAAGCCCTGCTTGATCGTCACATCGCTGAAGTGCTCCGCAGTGCTCTGAATAAGCTGCTGCCACTGTGCGTCATCTATTGTCGGTATTGAATTCATAAGGTCGTCCCCCGCGCAAAAAAAGTTCTGGGTATCCATTAAATCTACCATATTCGATAAGTCGAAGGAACATGGTGAAGCAGGTTTTAACAGAGGGGATGGACAAGCTGCGCTATTCTTTCTATTTATAAGGAGAGAACAGCTTGATTTGAATGGTATGAATAATCACACTGAACGTGATGTTGGATGGTCTTAACATCGATTCCTCGTTTGTCTTGACTTTGAAATGGAATCTCCAGATTTCACTTCTTTCATTTTGATTACAGCTTGTCACCGGCAGCTTTCGTAGGAGCTTTCATATTTATGAAGAGTTACCCTCACCCGTCCGCTTAGAAATGACGTCGAAAAGTTAGCGATTCTACCAGTCTTTCGCATTTATGTTCTGCATAAATTTTAATGTATAGGACTTTATTACCATTTACTTAAGACTTAAGTATCCTCTAAGATAGGAGTAAATCTGACACAAAATCGAAAAAAATGTCGTATTTTATTCAGGGAAACGCATTCAATGTTAGGTAATATCACATACCCTTTCTTGCAGGGTCTAGCGATGAGGTGGGAATATGCGGCAATGGTTCGGCAAGTCTCTCAAGCACAAGCTTTCCCTGCTGATTATTATTGCAACTTTGGTTCCGTTGCTGTTTCTGGGCATTTTTTCTTTTCGAATGGCGGAGAGCTTCACGGAGGAAAAGGCCAAAATTTCAGGAATGAACACCTTGCGCCAACTGGAGGCGTACTTGGGTACAACGGTGAAAGATGCCGAGAATATATCGGTATTCTTAATCGGTCACAAGGAAGTGCAGTCATATCTCAGGAGCAGTCAGAGCAATTACATCCAGCAGACGGCGATTTTTAACTTTCTAACGAATCTGGCCTTCTCCAAAGACTATATCGCCAACATTATTGTGGAGCCGCTGGATGATAAGGATTCGATTTCCTTTCGGACCCTTGTGCGGTCGGAGTTCACGGATATTGCGCAGGAAGAGCCTGGCTATTATGAGGAGCATGCCAAGTGGTGGTCGGTCGTGCACAGGCAATGGACTTCCGAGGGCGTAAGGAAGGTAATTACGCTGGCAAGGCCGATTCGCAGCACGGACAAGTACAGGCCGATTGGCAATTTGCAGATCAACCTCGATCAGAACGTGATTGCGACCCATGTTCGGCAAGCGGCGCTGGAGCAGACAGGCTTTGTCGTGCTGGTGGATGAGAATCAGCGCATTATCGCCGGCCCGCCGGAGCTGGAGACGAATCTGACGCTGGCTGACTATTATCCATCCATGGGCGAGTTTCACGGGACAAGCGGCAATTTTGATTATGGCGAGGGTGCCGGGAAGAAGACGGTGCTGTACAAAAAAATGCCAAGCGTAGGCTGGATGCTGGTCGGGATCATTCCGACCCAGGAGTATCGCTCACAGAACCAGTATTTTCTGAATTTAACGGCAGTTGCGGTGACGGTGGCCGTGCTGCTGGTTATCATCCTGGTGCTGTTCCTGATTCAGAAGATTACGAATCCGCTAACCGTGCTGGCCCGGTTCCTGAAGAATTCCAGCCCGGAAGAGCCGCTGCCCGTGCTGCCGGTCAAGACGGTGGACGAGGTAGGCCAGCTGATCATTAGCTACAATCGGCTCAGTTCGCGGATTGTGAAGCTGACCGATGAAGTGAAGCTGAACGAATCGCTGAAGAAGGAGGCAGACATGCATGCGCTGCAGGTGCAGATCAATCCGCATTTTCTCTACAACACGCTTTCCTCCATTCACTGGCTGGCCTTGATGAATCAGGATGTGAAGATTGCCGAGATGGTCGGGTCGCTCAGCGATTTCTTGCGCTTCAGTCTCAACAGCGGTCAGGAATATTGCACCATTCAGCAGGAGATTATGCATGTGCGCCATTATGTCAACATTCAGTCGATCCGCTATCCGGATAAATTCCGGTTCGAGGCTCATGTGGATGAGCAGCTGCTTGACCGGAGGATGCTGAAGCTTCTGCTGCAGCCGCTGGTGGAGAATGCGATGCTGCATGGCATCTTGAAACGGGACGGTGAAGGAACGATTGTGATCCGTGTCGAGAAGGAGAGCGGCGATCTTATCCGTTACGTGGTAGAGGACAACGGCATCGGGATGAGTCCCGAGCGACTGAGATGGCTGCGAGAAGGGCTCGCAGAGCCGCCGGTTCAGGACGCGAAGGAGCGAGGGGTGCGCCGCAGCTACGGCCTGCGCAATGTGCACCGAAGACTGATGCTTCACTATGGCAAAAACGCAGGGCTGCATGTGGACAGCACGGAAGGTGTTGGGACCCGAATTGCGTTCACCATTTCCGCGGAGATTCAAGGGAATGGCGGACGAGAACTCATAGACGAGGGAGGCGATGGGCAATGAAGGTGTTGATTGTCGATGACGAGGTCATTATACGCAATGGTCTGAGCACGGTGATCAAGTGGTCGGATTACGGCTTCACGATGCTGCCGCCGGCTGCCTCGGCCGAGGAGGCGCTTCAGCGTATCCCGGATGAAATGCCGGACATTATTTTTACGGATATTCGGATGACGGGAATCAGCGGCCTGGATATGGCTCATGAGGTGAAACAGCAATTTCCGGGGATCGAGATCATTGTCATCTCCGGTTTTGACGAATTTACGTATGCCCAGCAGGCGATGCGCGAAGGGGTGCGCGATTATCTGCTGAAGACGAGCCGCCCTGGAGAAATCGTCCAGGCTGCTCTGAAGGTGAAGGACCGGCTGGAGAAGCGGCGTCAGAGCCAGGCGCAGGGCAAAGCGCAGGAGATGGTGGTGAATCGCGGCTTTCTGCGGCGACTGCTCGCATCCGGCGTGTCCCCTGATGAACAGGCTCAGGAGGAGTTCAAGGAGCGGTTCCCTGATCTGCGCATGGATGAGGGACAGGGACAGCTCCAGGTATGGATGCTGTCGATACGCCTGCCGGAGCACAGTGGAGACGGCAGCCCCGGCGGGGACTTGCTGGGGTTGATCGGAGGCTGTCTGGCTGAATCGGTGCCTTGTGCATGGCTGGAGTGGAGCGGCATGCTGCTCGTGTTGACGCGGGTTGAAGAGCCCGGTGCGCTGAGCAGAATGGACGCGGCCATCCGCAAGGTGCAGCCGAGCACCGGCTATCAGATCATATCGGCCAGCGGTGAGTCGGTAAGCCGTCTTGGGGAGCTTCCGCGAGCCTTGGATACGGCGGTGCAGGCCAGCTCGTACATGTGGCTGCTTGGCGGGGAGCAAAGCATTCGCTATGCGGATATCGGAAAACGAAAGGGCATACGGACCGTATGCAGCGTAGAGGAAGAATCCGAGCTGTCGTCCCTGCTGCGCTCAGGCAGTCGGGCCAGACTCGAGGCATGGGTGGCCGAGCTGTTTGAGCGTATCCGAAGCAGCAAGGAGGCGACGCCCGGCTCAGCGGAAGCCTATCTGAACTCACTGCTTGTCGCTGCCCAGCGCTGGCTGGAGCGCGCGGCTGCCTCGATCGGCTACACCAAGCCGCTGCAGCAGCAGGACGCGCTGAATATTCGCGAGCTGAACAGCCGTCCGGATGAACTGCTATTTCAGGCCCTGGAGCGGATCATGAAGCAGTATGGCGAGATGTCGGCAGCTACGAGCCCCGTGCAGCGGGCGGTGGAGTATATCCACGAGCACTTGGGGTTAAGCCTGTCCTTGCAGCAGGTTGCACGGCATGTTCATATGAATCCGAACTATTTTAGTGAGATGTTCAAGAAGGAGACCGGGCAGAATTACATCGAATTTGTGACCCAGGCCAAACTGCGCAAGGCGATGATATTGCTGAAGGAAACGCCAGCCAAAGTGAGCGAAATCGCCAACGATGTCGGTTACGAGGATATCAAGTATTTCAACCGCTTATTCAAGAAGTTTACAGGTCAGACACCTTCCGAATATCGGACAAGTTCTGAATTTTGTCCCTCTATCGACTGAATTATATCCCCTGTGTAGCGGGTGCAGGCTCTTATATACTTGGACTAATCAGCTAGACATTAACTGCAATCGACTAAAAAAAAGGGGGATTGACCATGAGACCACAACGGAAAATAGGTCTTGTACTGCTGATAATGACACTGATTCTTGCAGCCTGCGGAGGCGGGCAGAGCAGCAATCAGACAGGCAGCGGAAGCTCAACTAGCGAGGAAAAGGTAAAGCTGACGGTCTGGCACAACTTTGCGGGTGACGATCTTCGGGCCCAAACAGTTAGAAGTTTTATCGACCAATTTGCCGCAGAGCACCCAGAGGTAACGCTGGATGCGCAGGCGATTCCAACCGACGGTTACCGTCAACGCCTGAGCACCGTGGCAGCCGCTAATGAAATGCCGGACGTATTTCTTGTATACGCGGGAAGTCAGTCTGCCGAATTTCATCAAGCAAACCTGATTCAGCCGATTACGGAAATTCTGGATGCGCATCCGGAATGGAGAGACAGCTTCCTGGATGGAGCGTTTGACCCGTATGAATTCGAAGAAGGTCAATTCTATTCCGCTCCGATTGCGATGTCCGCAACCTCGATGTTGTTCTACAACAAAGCGTTGTTCGAACAGCATAACGTAGAGGTACCGACAACGTGGGATGAGCTGATGACAGCCATTAACACCTTTAATGATAACGGCGTAACGCCGATTGCACTTGGCAACAAAGCGCCTTGGGTAGCTCAATCGACCATTATTGGCGCCATTGCAGACCGGGTAACCGGAACTGACTGGTTCGTCAATGCTGTTGCACAGCAAGGGGCGAAATTTACTGATCCTGAGTTTATCGAAGCGCTGGGTTACTTCAAACAGCTGGTAGACAACAATGCCTTCCAGGAAGGTGCAAACAGCATCGACAATACGCAGGCTGAGCAATACTTCATCCAGGGCAATGCAGCGATGATGATCAGCGGTGCGTGGACATTGACAAACCTCGCTGCATCAGCTACGGAAGAGCAAATGAAGGATATTGAAGTTACTGTAGTTCCGGCGATTCCGGAAGGCAGAGGGGAAGCCAATACGATTACGGGCGGCGCAGGCGGCGGCATGGCCCTCAGCAGCAGAACCGAAGGCAAAGCGAAAGAACTGGCGCTGGAACTGATCTACACGATGAGTGGTCCGGAAGCGCAGAAGGCGATCGCAGAGAGCAACTCCATGGTAATGTACGACACCGAGATTGACGAATCCAAAGTTACGCCTCTGTACTACAAAGCCTTTAATCTGGTGAAATCAAGCGGAATTACGCCGGTGTATGATGCTTATCTGTCTGCGGAAGCGGCTGAGGTGATCAACAACGGTCTGCAGGAGATTATGATGGGCGGCTCTGTCGAGGAAGTCGCACAGCGGCTTCAGGACGCGCAGGCCAGATCGGCTACTCCATAAGACATCTTGGATGATCACGCACGAGGATTAGGAAGGAGGCTGCCATGCCTACAGCCATGCGAAGCAAAGGATTTATAGCGATAGCGCTGCTTCCCGCGCTTCTGATTTTTCTGACATTTGTCATTGTACCGGTCTTTTGGTCGGCATACTACGGATTTTTTAGCTGGAAGGGCTTCGGGGACGCCACCTTTATCGGGCTTGACAACTATACGGAAATGTTAAAGGACCCGGTCTTCTGGCGGGCGCTCCGAAACAACCTGATTCTGGTCGTGTCATCGATCATCGGCCAAGTTCCGGTTGCCCTAATCCTGGCCATCCTGTTGTCTAAAAATTCGTTCTTTACACGCTTCATCCGGTCGGCTGTGTTCATGCCGATGGTGCTGTCCACCGTAGTTGTCGGTCTGATCTGGGGCTACATCTACCATCCGCAGTTTGGCATCGCCAACTACGTGCTGGAGCTGCTCGGACTGGAATCCTGGACCCGGGCCTGGTTGTCCGATCCGAAGGTGAACATGCTGGCGATTTCGATTCCGATCAACTGGGCCAACATCGGCCCGTATATGGTCATCTTCATCGCCGCCCTGCAGAACATCTCACCCGAGATTCATGATGCGGCGAAAATCGACGGCTCTGCCGGATGGAACAAGCTGAAGAGCATTACGTTGCCGATGATCTGGGGCACGGTGGTGGTAACCATCATTCTCTGTATCTCGGGAAGCCTGAAAGCATTCGACCATGTCATGATCATGACCGGCGGCGGACCGGCCCGCTCTACGGAGCTGCTGGCCACCTACATGTATAACAGCACCTTTGCGGTGTACCGTTACGGTTTCGGCTCGGCCGTCTCCACCATGATTATGGTGATCAGCGCATTGCTGATCGGCTTGAACTATATCATCACGCGCAGAAAGCCCAGCTAACATGAAGGAGGGAGCGATATGAGTTCATTAACGACCGGTTCCGGAAATTCCGGTTTCAGCAAGAAGACGCTGCTTAAGGGACTGTCCGGCTTCGGAAAGCTGTTGCTGTTCGTCTATGCAGTGGTTACGCTCTATCCCTTGTACTGGCTTTTCTCCAGCGCGTTCAAGACCAATCAGGATTTCTTCTCCAATCCTTACGGTCTGCCGACCGAGTGGATGACGGACAATATTTTCCGGGCTTGGGAGCTCGGAAATATGGGAAGAGCGATGCTAAATTCGACCATCGTGACGCTGGCTGCGATGGTGCTGACCATCATATTCAGCTTGCTTGCAGCCTATGCGTTATCCCGATTTCAGTTTCGTCTCAAAAAAGTCATCGTGATGCTCTTCACCGTCGGATTGCTGATTCCGATTCACAGCACCTTGGTTCCGCTATTCATCATGATGAACAAAATCGGGTTGCTGGACACCTATGGCGCGTTAATTCTGCCTTACACGGCGATTGAGCTGCCGATCGCAATCTTTCTCGGGATGGCTTACATGTCTTCCATCCCAAGGGAAATTGAAGAGGCGGCCATGATTGACGGCAGCGGCTGGTGGGGGATCTTCGGCAGAATGATCCTTCCGCTCTGCCTGCCGATTGTGGCCACCGTCTCGATCCTGGCGTTCCTCAGGTTCTGGAACGACTTCTCGTTTGCACTCGTCTTCATCAATACGCAGTCCCTGAAGACGCTGCCGCTGAGCCTGTCCCTGTTCTCGGACGGCTTCGGCACCGACTACAGCCTCACGATGAGCGCGATGGCCATTGCGGTCATTCCGACGATCGTAGCGTATCTGATCCTGCAGGAGCAGATCATGAAGGGCATGGTGGCCGGATCGATCAAGGGCTAAGCGATCGTAATGAAGCATATGAATGACCAAGCTTATAAACCATTTAACACATGAACGAATTCCCTCGCAGCAGGAGCAGGGCCTGATGAAGGCCTGCTCCTGCTGCTTTTGTTTATTTCATTAATATAGTCGTTTTATCCGCGGGGAGCATGACAATTCTGTTATTGCGGCCTTGTGCTGTCCGAGCTCTGCCTGCCCGTAATCAGGTGATCATCCCAGTCGGGAAAGGTGTCCGGTACGGCGGCTGTTTCCCGGAACTTCATTGGCGACATGCCGTAATTGGCCCGAAATACGCGGTGGAAGTAGGAGTAACTGGCAAAACCGCAGGTTTCCGCGATTTCCTCAAGCGTCATGGTGCTGTATTTCATCCGTTCTATCGCGGCATTCAGCCTGATCTCCAGCGCATATTGGATCATCGTTTTGCCATAGTATTCCCGGAACAACTTCGCGGCCCGAGACTGGCTGAGGCCGACTGAAGCGGCGGCTTCCTCCAGCTTGAACGTTACCGTTGCATGCTCCTCCACGAACCGCTTCAGCCGCAGGGCGGTGAAAGCAAGGCGGTCTGCCGGCTTGGTCTCCATAATCGTCCGGTCCAGACAAAGGCAGAGACTGCGCAGTAAATAGCCGGCCAGCTCGCTGTTCTCCTCCTCAAGTCCCCGGCGCTTCTCCAGCAGCATTTGCCGCCACAACCCCAGCAGATGATCGTCCAGACCGACATGGCTGACGACAGGGCGGTTCATGCGCCCCCACCACTCATCGATCCATTCCCCGTCGCAGAATAAATAATAATCTCCGCTGGACACCCGACCGTCCTGGGCGTCGTCCTTGACTCGCAGTTCATATTCATCCCCAGGCTGCAGAAGCAGCAGGTCGCCGCCCTGTACCTGGTGAACCGTTCCGTTGCAATAGATTTCGCAGGCGCCCTCGGTTTGGAGACGGAACAGATAGGTCGTCAGGCCGCCCCGATGACTGTTGCTGAATTGCTGAAAATGGTAGGAGTAATCACAGATCAGCAGCCTTGCATCCAACATGGAAATTACCTCCAGTAAAAATATGAGCAAATAGTTCATGTTGCAATCATATTGTTTATGTTCATTTTAGCCTATATGCATGTATGATAGTAGCAGATAGAGCAGTTACTCATTTTTTGAATTGAGGTGCGTAATAGATGAGAAGAATGAACATTGGTCTGCAGCTGTACACGCTGCGCGATGAAACAGCGAAGGATTTCCGCGGAACACTGCGCAAGGTAGCCGAGCTCGGATATGAAGGCGTAGAGTTTGCAGGATACGGCGACATTCCCGCAGAAGAAATGAAAACGCTTCTTCAAGAACTCGGTCTGAAAGCGATCGGCAGCCATGTAGGTCTGCATTTGCTTCGCGAGGACGCTCAGAAGGAAATCGATTATCTGAAGACCATCGGCGCTAAATACATGATGTGTCCGTATGTGGCTCCGGAGGAGCGCGGGGTTGAAGATTGGAAGCGCTTGTTCCCGTACCTTCAGGAAGTGGGAGAATTGGCTCGCGAGCAGGGACTGATCTTCGGTTATCATAACCATGACTTTGAATTCGAAGCCAAGGTAGAAGATGAGTTTGTGTTCGACGCGATGTATTCAGCCACAACGCCGGATGCCGTGCAAGTGGAAATGGACGTATGCTGGGTACAATTTGCCGGACAGGATCCGCTGGAGTACATCTCCAAGTATGCTGGCCGTCTGCCGCTCCTTCACCTGAAAGATTTCAGCAAGGAAGCTGATGGCAGCATGAAGACGCTGGAGCTTGGTCAAGGTTCTGTTAACCTTCCAGGCGTTATCCAGGCTGCTTCTGACGCAGGCACGGAATGGCTTATCGTGGAGCAGGATGTATGTCAGAACCCGCCGCTTCAAAGTGTTGAGAACAGCATGAACTGGCTGAAACAGAACTACCTGAACCAATTTTAATGGTTCAGGGACCACGATCAGTGCTTGATGTGTGTTGTTGTCTCATCTAACCGCTTAGCAGCATGATCCCTTTGGTTCAGGAAGCTGCCTGACCAAGCGGGATCATCATGCTAGGCCCCTGGACAGCATGTCCGCGCTTAATTAAACAAACGAACCTTTAATCGGAAAGGAAGATTGATTCATGAGCAAAGTAAGAGTAGCAGTATTCGGCTGTGGTGCTATTGCCCAGCGCAGACATATTCCTGAATATGCAGCAAATGAAAATGTTGAATTGGTCGCTTTTGCCGATCCGGTTATTGCACGTGCTGAAGAGATGGCTGCACAGTATGGCGGCAAGGCTTATGCCGACTATGAGGAGCTTCTGAAGAACGAGAAGCTGGATGCGGTTAGCGTATGTACACCGAACTATCTGCATGCGCCGATGACAATTGCTGCGGCAAATGCCGGGCTGCATGTGCTGGTAGAGAAGCCAATGGCTGCAACGACAGAAGAAGGCGAGCAAATGATCGAAGCTGCCCGCAAGAACAATGTGTTCCTGATGGTTGGCCACAATCAGCGCCTCATGCCTCCGCATGTGAAAGCGAAGGAAATTCTCGATTCCGGCCGGCTCGGTAAAGTTCTGATCTTCCGTACTTCCTTCGGCCATGGCGGTCCGGAAGGATGGAGCGTGGACGGACGCGACAGCTGGTTCTTCCGCAAGGATGAAGCGATCATGGGCGCGATGGGTGACCTTGGTGTGCATAAATCCGACTTTATCCGCTATCTTCTGAACGACGAGATCGTCGAGGTGGCAGGCTTCATCGGCACCGTTCATAAAGAAGGAACCGATGTGGACGACAACGCAACCTGCATCGTTCGCATGAAGAGCGGCGCTGTCGGCACGCTGATGGCGAGCTGGACGCACTACCGCGGCGGCGATAACGGTACGGTTCTCTGGTGTGAGCATGGCGTTATGAAGATCGGTACAGTGGAAGGCGACGAGGTTATCGTGGAGCTGACCAATGGTACTGTGGAAACCTACAAAGTCGGCGCGATGGCAACGAACGAGAAGCAAGTACCAAGCGGTGTCATTGATGAGTTCGTTGATTGCATCGTGACCAACACGCCTCCAAGAATCTCCGGTGAAGAAGGACTGCGCTCCCTGAACGTAATTCTGGGCGCATTCGAATCTCAGGCGAACGGCAAGGTCGTCAAGCTGTAATAAGGAATATGATCGAATAAATATAAAATGACCTCTGAAGTCTTCATCTTCAGGGGTCATTTTTGTTAGGTTTGGCTGCAGACGAGGCGTTTCCTGGTAAGGGAGATAGCCGAGTCCCGTATTTTTACGTGTGTAAAAGGGCAATATTCGCCGAGCGAGGAAGCGGGATCCGCGTTAAGTTATAGGCATTCCACGATAAAGGAGAAGGTAATTTCATGAGAATGCTGAATGATCCGCGGATGTTCATACTGCTGTTTTTAATGAGTTTTACACTCGCCGGCCAGTTCTATCTGGGTTTCTTTCAAGGATGGAGGGACATTATAGCCTCCGTTGTCACAGCAGTCCTGCTGGAATTTATGATTGTAGGCTTGAAGCATCGGACATGGAAATTTCCTTTAAGTGCTCTGATTACCGGGCTTGGCATCGGTTTGCTGTTAAGCTCTCATCTTACTTGGCCTTATGTTCTAACCTCCGTTTTGGCTATAACGATCAAGCATGCAGTACGAATCGGCAATCGCCATGTGTTTAATCCGAACAATGTGGCCATGGTCCTCATGCTGTTTTTTCTCCCGCAATATGCGGTCAGTACCCCTAAACAATGGACGAACGGCATGGAGGTCATGGTGATTATATTGCTGTTCGGATTCCTGGCTGCCTACAAGGCCAAACGGATCGACACGGTCCTTTCGTTTGCAACGGGATTTGCCCTGTTTGCAGCACTGCGTCATTGGGGGCTTGGCGAGCCGTTCTTTTTTTCCTTTGGCCCGATGCTGGGAGCTGCGTTTCAGTTATTTACCTTCTTCATGATTACAGATCCCAGAACCACCCCCGAAAGCCGAAGTAGTCGTATCACCTTTGGCCTGTTCATCGCTATGGCTGACGCCATATTGCGAGTAGCTGAGGTCAATCATTCCCTGTTCTATGCCGCTTTTCTGGTCACCTTGCTGATGGGATTGCCGCTTCGTCTGTGGAAGCTTCGCGGTCCATCGCATGGATGACGAATAACACCCAAATCATCCACATTTTCCACGAGCCTTCGAGCCTTTCTATTCACAATAATGAAGAAGAAAACAATTCTGGCTGGGAGGTTACCCATGAAAAATGAAGTTCGGACGAAACTGCGACCTGTCGTGCATTGGGAGGACTACAGACTGGACCCGAGGTATTTCATCCTCATTTTTCTGTCTCTGTTTGCGATCCTTGGACAGGTCTACCTCGGGTTCTTTCAACGGTGGGAAGCGGTGTTCATCTCGGTTGCCTGTACAACCTTGACGGAGCTGTTCTTGTCTCGCTGGAAAAAGGGAAGCTGGTCGTTCCCGCTCAGCGGCATCATTACTGGTATTGGCGTGAGCCTTTTGCTAAGCTCCAACGTACTGTGGATCTATGCGGTTACAGCGGTGATCTCGATTGCGCTAAAGTATGCGCTGCGATTTAAAGGGGCCCATATTTTTAATCCGAACAACGTGGCCATGGTCATTGTCCTTGTGTTGCTGCCCCAATTTGCCGTAAGCACGCCCAAGCAGTGGACGAACGGAATTGAAGTCATGCTGATGATCATGCTGCTTGGCATCCTAGTGTGTTATATGGCGAACCGTTTGGATTCCGTACTCACCTTCCTGGGCAGCTTCACGCTTTTTGCATTGTTAAGGCATTTATGGTTTGGCGCTCCGCTGTTCGCAGCGCTTGGTCCTCTGATGGGGGCCGGTCTACAATTGTTTGCCTTTTTTATGATGACCGATCCGAAGTCCACTCCGACTACCCGAAGAGCCCGTATTCTGTTTGCATTTCTGGTTGCGCTCATGGATGCTGTCTTCCGGATTCAACGCGTGCCGAACCCTCAGTTCTACGCATTGTTTACGATCAGTTTGCTCTTCATTATCCCGTATCGTTATTGGATCGCGCGTCAAGCCGACCGAAACGGGGAGGCAGCGTCTGCA
The DNA here is from genome assembly GCF_038000405.1 of Paenibacillus sp. FSL M8-0334. Classification (NCBI taxonomy): domain Bacteria; kingdom Bacillati; phylum Bacillota; class Bacilli; order Caryophanales; family Paenibacillaceae; genus Paenibacillus; species Paenibacillus sp. FSL M8-0334. The sequence continues at coordinate 1,844,545 of NZ_JBBOCH010000001.1, read as the reverse complement.
CCAACCAAGTGAGCAAGAGACAGGTGACCAAGCATTTTCCTGTACCAAGGGGAATCGCTTGGTTTTTTTATTGTCTAAATAAATAACAATTTATGTAAAAACATTTCATTGTAATAGCAGAATAACAGGATTATTTGATCAAATAAGTGAAAAAAACAAAATTTTAAACAATTTTTACATAAGAAGTATTTTTGTGTCGTTGGTAGCATGTAATTAGGCTCGTTTTATCAAAGTCTGTTTCTAACATAACTTTAGCGAAGAAAGGAGATTTACATGAATGTTCTCGTTATTTTTTGCCAGCAGGAAGAGGAAAGTTCTCAAGCGATTCAATCAATTGCCCAAAAAGCGGATATCCGGGTCACGACAGATTTCAGGAGCGCTATACAGGCGGCCGAATCGAACCGTTACCAATTTCATGTGCTCTATACGGTGAATGATTCTTTTCCTTCTTCATGGGAGCTTGAGCAATTTTTATCCCTCGCTCCCACCTTGATTTTAACGGGAGGGATGGTTCCGGTTGAGCTTTTGTTGCCGATCATCGGCACGATGGAAGTCGAGAACTCCAGTTTGGGAGAAGGAAATTCTATGTTCAGTAAATCTCTTGCTTACATCCATCGTCATTTATGCGATCAGGATTTATCTCTTGAAAAAGCCGCTTCACAAATTTATGTAAGCAGACATTATTATTCCAGGATGTTTCAGAAGCACGTGGGTATGGGATTCAAGGAATACATTATGCGAAAAAGAATAGCCAAGGCCAAGACGCTGCTGAAACATGGACATTCCGTGACTGAAGTATGTTACGCGATTGGTTACAATGATTTGACTCATTTCTCGAAAATATTTAAACGAATCGTGGGGGTCAATCCCTCAATCTTCAGACAAAAGTGGAGAGGACGCGAGCCAATATCAAAGTGGGGTGGAGTTTCATGAAGAAACGATGGAAGCGAGCTGTAATAATTTCTTGTTGTACTGTCACTGCTCTAGCGGCTATTGGAATATTCTCTTATTGGCAATGGACGAAGCCTTATGATCTGCCGAAGCTGGATCCGGCACTTACAATGAATGATTATAACCTCGACTTCAGTCTTGAGAGAGACACGCCTGTGCCGAGGTCGGATATGACAGAGGATGAACTGCTGGCTCTGGTTCAGCAATTCCCTGATAACCTTGTATATTCTACCGAACTTCGGCTGCGCATGACCCAACATTCTCGAATGGAAGAATTTATAGACATGATGGATGAGGTGGAGCCTACATCGGATATCGTGCTTCAACAAGCGCTCGGTTATGTGGATATGCTGCAGGATCTGGATCTGGGAACGGCAGCCTTGGGACAACGATCGGCGCAGTCCATCCGTTTGCTGGACGATCTCATCGCAGACAATCCGTATGATGTCCCTGCTCATTATGCTCGTGGCCTTAATCATCTGTACTGGCCTCAAGGGTTGAAAAGAGCGGAGCGGGCTGTCCAGGATTTCGCATTCTGCATTGCGGTTGAGCAGATGAATCCTGAATGGGATTTTGCCTTTTGGCCGGATATCTATGTTGCTTTTGGGGATGCGCTTGTCAAGTCGGGGGATGCTGCGGCCGGCATCCGTGCATGGAAAGAAGGATATGCCAAATATCCGGATGAGGAGGCATTGGCAGAAAGAGCAGGAGCTGACGAGAGTAAGGCTTACGACATCGTCAGGCGGGAACGAGGCATTGATGGGTTCACACGACCTGACCCAGCCATATCCGATATTCGCAAATTGTGGAGGAGGTGAGTATTATGGAGCGGATTGTTATTACCGGGATGGGGGTTGTTACCTCAATCGGGGGCAATACTCATGAATTCTGGCATAACCTGCTTGCAGGCACACAGGGTACCCGGGAGATTATGTCCTTTGACGTCTCTGAGCATACGGTGAAGCGGGGATGCGAAGTGAACCGTGTTTTCCCCTATTCCGAAGCGATGTATGAAGGTGTCGGAAAGGCTACGGCGATGTATCTTTCGGCTGCGGAAGATGCTCTGTATCAGGCTAGGCTGACGCAGCGGGAACAGGCACGGGTCGGGATATGCGTAGGTACAACGATGGGAGAGCCGGGTTCTGTACGCAAGGATAGCGATCGACAGGGTCCGCATGTGATCGCGGATCTCGTTGCCGACCTGCTTCGCCTGAGCGGACCGAGATGGACGATGACCAATGCCTGCGCGGCGGGGAATTTTGCAATCGCCCAGGCGATGGACGAGCTTCGAAGCGGCAACTCAGATTGTATGATTGCAGGCGGGGTGGACGCATTGTCCTGGACGGCATTTACGGGATTCGGCAGTTTGAGGGCAATGTCTGATGACTGGTGCCGCCCCTTTGACGTTAATCGGAAAGGGCTTATGCTCGGCGAAGGCGCAGGGGTGCTCATATTAGAAAGAGAGCGAGACGCGAGAGCCCGGGGGGCGATCCCGTTAGCTTATTTGCTGGGCTATGGTCTGACCTGTGACGCTTACCACATTACCCAGCCTGATCCGGCAGCTGTAGGCGCCATGCGCGCCATGCTGGAGGCGTTAAGGATGGCTGAATTGACACTGGAGGATATTGGTTATGTAAGCGCGCACGGAACAGGAACACCAGCCAACGACCGGACGGAAGCCAAGGCGTTAGCCGATCTGTTCGGTGAGCATATGCTGACCAGTTCGATCAAAGGGCACATAGGCCACACCTTGGGGGCTGCGAGTGCGATTGAGGCTGTAGCCAGTGTCAACATGCTGCGGTACGGCTGGCTTCCCCATACGCTGAACCTGGAACAGTTGGACCCGGAATGTCGTGTGCGCGTGATTGCTCGACAGCCCCTTCGTAAAAAGACGAATTATATTCTCTCCAACGCTTATGCCTTTGGAGGCATTAATTCGTCCATCGTCCTTGGAAAGGCGGGATCATAATGCATGCCTATATTAAAGGATCTGCCTGGCTATCCCCTAGCGGCTTCAAGACACTCACCAATCGGGATCAGGCCGCATCATCCCCGTTTATAACGGAGGAAAGCATACAAAATATCCATCTGCCCAAACTGCCACGGGTTCCTGATGTGGCTAAGGCCTGCTGTGCCGTGGTGAGCCAGGTTCTGCTTGAAGCAGGACTCACCGTGCCGTTTGCCGTGAGAAGTGAAGAGTCGGAAAGAACCGCTCTTGTGGTAGGAAACAATGATTCAAGCGTCCGCCCGATTGAAGCGCTGCAGAGGGAAGCGGAGATCTACGGCCCGAATCGGGTCAGTCCCGCCATATTTCCGAATACGGTTTATAACGCACTGGCAGGGTACATCGCAATACATGTCAATATAAAAGGGACGAATACAACGCTGTCGGGAGCCACAAGCACTGTACCGGCTGCGATACTGTACGGATTAAGGCTGTTAGCGAAGGGAAGACATGACCGGGTGGTGGTGTGCCATGTTCATCTGCTTCCGTCCGCGAAGAAAGCAACACGTCAGGATGAAGAGGAGGGTTCCTTCCCTCCTGAGGAGGAGAGAATTACAGCGCTGCTGCTGGAGCGGCCAGGAGTCGGCACGCACGGAAAGTATGCCCTGGACTGGGAACTGACAAAAGCAAACGGTCTGTACATGGCGCTGTCGCCGGATGTTACCCCGAGAATGGACGTGGAACTGATCAAGTTGATACAGGAGGAGCGCCTGGCGGAGCAAGAGGTGATGCTGGGGAGATTCCAGAACGGCGATTTGCTGAAGCTGCGGTTTAACAATGGCGATGTTGACGGCTTAAAGGGGGCTCACTCCAGATGAATGCACATGTCTCCATTGCCGGGGCAAGCGTGCTCGGGGCGCCCGGGATAGGCAGGAATGCGGTATGGGAAGGCATGCGAACGGCGAGGCTTATGCCCACAGTTCGCAGCTATGAATTGTATGACGGCTCGATTATTGCATTCCCTGTCTATGAAATTCCTCCGATTCATATGAGGGACTGGCTTCCACGTTCCACCTGCCGCTGGTTAGAGCAAGAGGGACTCCATCAGGACCCGGATTTTCTATTATTGCTGGTTGCGTCCCAATTGGCGATGGAAGACGCCGGCCTCACTCCGGATGAACGGAGCAGAGCAGCGCTGGTGATCGGCCATGAGAATCCGGGCATCAATCGCCTGATCGATAAAATCCTTCAAACCGGACAGCGCATCTTTCAGCAGGATGAACAACCTCTGGTTTCCTTTAGTCAGTACAAGCAGGATTTCTTTCGCCTCCAGACCTTTCCTTATCTGTTCTATCTGGCCAAAGCACTGAATATTCAAGGCGCTTCCTATATCACGAACAATGCTTGCGCTTCCGGCCTGTACGCTTTGGAGCTCGGAAGACAGCTTATTCATCAGGGACAAGCGGAGTCCGCAGTCGTGGTTTGCGCAGATTACGCTCATGCGACGGAGTATTTATGGCTCGGGGACAAAGGGTTTCATTCACCCAAGAAAGTGCTGAAACCGTTCGATTCGGGCAGAGACGGGTCGGTGCTGGGGGATGGTGCTGCAGCCGTTGTGCTAAGGCACCCTGATTTTGTGGACGCGTTTACTCCGGAGCTGGGACGGTATGTGGGAGGGGCCTTCCGGCAAGACGGCTGGAATCTCTCGCTGCCCCATGTGACTTCGCATTCCTATGCGGAGGTTATTACCCGGGCTGTGCGGCTTCTGGGAGAAGGCCCTCCCGACCTGTTGGTGCCGCACGGGACAGGCATGCCGATGTGGGATGCGTACGAAATGGCGGAGATCGTGCGAGCGTTTGGCGAATTGAACATTCCGCTGCCGCGAATGACAGCTTTGAAGGGATACTTTGGCCATACCTTGGGAGCGAACTCCCTTGTTGAAATCGTATGCTTGCTGCACAGCATGGCGCAGGGGAGCATTCCTCCGGCCGCCAATTACGAAAGTCATAATTTCAAGCTGGATATACCCATGGTCACGCAATGGGAGCGATCCAATATACGTACGGCAATCAAGACTGTCTCCGCGTTTGGCGGTTTTCTCGCCGCCGGGGTTTTCGAACAATCGACATAGAAGGGAGGGAAGTCGGTGGGTTCCATTCATTGGAATTTTAAGGGGGACCACGTGTTAGTTACAGGAGGCTCGACAGGCATCGGCAGAGAGACGGTAGTCAAGCTGGCCCGTGCCGGAGCCGTTGTTCATTTTACGTATTCCCGCTCCGGTGAGGCAGCACGCCAGCTGGTAGAGCAGCTGGCTTCCGAGGGGCATACGGTCAACGAACTGCAATGCGATTTCTCCTCGGCAGCTGATATTCAGCGCCTGACCGAACGATTGACGGATCGTCAGGCCTGCCCCATTGATATGATTGTGAACAACGCCGGCGTCACGGCGGATAGTTCCCTCTACAACATGTCAGACGAACAATGGGACTATGTGTACCAGGTTAACTTACGAGCCTTGTTTCAGTTATCCCGATCGATGGTGAAGCACCTGGCTGTGAACCGGGGGACGATGGTGAATATTACCTCGGTTTCCGGTCAGATCGGCATGGCAGGGCAGGCCAATTATTCGGCATCGAAAGCGGGGATCATCGGATTCAGCAAAGCGTTGGCGAAAGAGCTTGGACCGCTCGGAGTCAGAGTTAATTGTGTTGCCCCGGGTTATATCGAGACGCCGATGACAGAGGAGATGACGCAAGACCGGAGAAGAAGGCTGGCGCAATCTACCTGTTTAAGGCGGTTTGGCACATCGGCTGAGGTTGCAGATTTAATATTGTTCTTATTATCGGAGCATTCCGCCTATATTACCGGAGAAGTAATTGGCATAAGCGGAGGACTTGTATAAACGGGAGGATGAATTCTTATGGAAACTTTGCGCACGAGAATGATAGGCCTGGTGGAGGAGATGACACAACGGGAGCTGACGGAGGATGCTTTATCCCAGTCTTTTGAAGAGCTTGGGATCGACTCTTTGATGGCGCTGGAACTGGCCGTATATTTGGAGCGCGAATTCGGTGTCCGGCTGACCGAGGAGGATCTGGGGGCGATCCGGCACTTGCAAGACATCGTCGCCATTGCCGAAGAGCGAAAGGAATAGGCGATGGAATTCAGCGGAATAATGCTAGGCGCTGCTCTCCTTATTCTATGCTTCGGCTTATGCATAGCGGTGCTGTACCGGATTGTTATCAGGCAGAATATCCCCCTGATGAAGCAGCGTTTCACCGGTGAGGATTCAAGTGCTTTTGGCATCCGCTTCGGTCGAATACTGCACGGTTTCTTACGCGGCCATAATCTCGCAGCGAATCGGCTGGTGCCCATGAAGGCCATCCGCTCGAAGCTGGAAGCGGAGTTTGACAGCTTTTATCGGGGCTTTGCCTACGAAGGAACCGGGATGGGGTTCGGAGCAAGGGCAATGCTCCGTCCCGGCAGGCGCGGCCGGGCGTTTGAAAGATATGTGTACCGACTGGATCCGGCACACATCTATCAGTACTACGTGGGGCTCGGATGGTGGCTCTACAGCATATATCGTTTTCGTCCCGAGCCTTATCAACGATGGATGCGCACCATGGATCCCTATTATGCCCCTATGCTTTACGATGGTGTTGGCTTTAAAGCGGCTCTATTTGATTACGGGATCAACGCTTCTCTTTTTGATCATCTGGGACGAATGGGATCCAGTGCTCTGAGGATCGGATGTCAAGGATACGGCAGATGCCTATGGTTTCAGTGCAGGTATGAAATTGCGCCGGTGCTGAGCGTTCTGAAAAATGCCCCGATAGAGGTTCGTCAGGATGTAATCAGCGGTGTGGGCTTGGCTGTTGCCTACAGTTTGTTCGACAATCCCGGTCGTGTTCAAGGCATCTACCGGATGATGCCCGTACTTTACCAAGCCTCGTTTCGGCAAGGGATGGCATTTGGCTGGGAGGCAAGAAAGCGCCAGAACAAGACCTATTGGGACGAGATGACAAGTACCTTTGACGCTGTATGGCGCGGCAAAATGGAGGAAGGTGTTCAGGTCGTTCATTTGGCGAGGGAACTTGCTGGCCGGCACAGCCCGGAGATGCATTATGTCCGGTGGATGGACAAAACCCGCCAGTTGATGAAAGATTATGATGTGTTGGGAGGATTGACATGTTTAAGATCGTAAAAAAATGGTGTGTTCCGTTTTCATTGTTCCTGCTAGCCGGTTGCGCCATCGGGGACTCGGCCACGCCTGTGGACCGCGGCTTCCGATATGAGGAAATCAGCGTCAGTGCCGGTATTGATTTTACGCATCTGACGGAAACCTTTGATCCCAAGCTCAGTAATATCATGCCATGGCTGTCAGCGACCGGAGCGGCTGTGGCCGTAGGAGATTATGACGGAGACGGATATATGGATCTTTATTATACGAATTCGCAGAAGAACAGTAAAAATAAACTTTACCGCAACAACGGAGATGGCACATTTACGGAAGTTGCCGAGGAAGCGGGTGTGGCTGACGTCAATGTGGAGGGAATATCGGAAACCGCACTGTGGTTTGATATGGATAACAGCGGGCATCCGAGCCTGTTTGTAGGGGCATGGGGGAAAAGTCGGTTGTATAAAAATAACGGAGACGGGACCTTCACGGACATTACGGACTCGTCCGGGGCAGGATATGAAGGGTATGTCAGCAAAGCCATTGCCCTTGACTACAATCGCGATGGGTATTTGGATCTTTATTTAAGCTGTTATTTCAGAGAGGAGCATGATTTGTGGAATCTGGACACGACCAAGATCATGCATAATGATTTCGAGCGGGCGCGTAATGGTGGAAGGAACGTGCTGCTGCGCAACAACGGGGACAATACATTTACGGATGTTTCCAAAGAAATGAATGTTGATGATCCCGGCTGGACATTAGCTTCCGGAGCTGCCGATTTGAACGGGGACGGGTGGCCGGATCTATACAATGCCAACGACTTTGGGCCGGATACTCTCCTGATCAACCAAGAAGGGCAAGGGTTTGAAGCCGTCGTTCAAAAAAGAGGGATCGGTGACGACACCTTCAAAGGCATGAATGTAGACTTTGCTGATGTATTTCATGATGGCAGACTTGCCAATTTTGTAACAAACATTAGTAAGGAAAGATATTTGCTGGAAGGAAATCAGTTATGGCATGAAGATGAGAACGGGAAGTATGTCGACCGAGCACAGGAAATGGGCATTCAGCAATCGGGTTGGTCCTGGGGAGCTCGCTTCTTTGATGCGGATAACAGCGGGAATATGAGCTTGATGGTGACAAACGGCTTTATATCGGCTGATGAGAACGAAGAGTACTGGTTCGACATGGGGACGCTTGCGACGACACCGGGTTATATCGTTGAAGATGCAGCGAGTTGGCCTGCGTTTCATAACAAGAGCATGTCGGGCTACGAATCGAAACCTTTATACTTGAATGATGGCAAAGTGTTCACCGACGTGTCCAAGGACGTTGGCATCACCTTTACGGAAGACAGCAGGGGCGTGGCAGCCGTCGATCTGTTCAACCGTGGTGTCAACGACCTGGTGTTCGCGAATCAAGGAGCTCCGACGAAGGTATATAAGAGTGAAATCAGCAATGGCCATCACTGGATCAAGCTGGACCTGATCGGCACCTTTCCCAGCAATCGTGATGCGGTAGGGGCAAGAGTAACCTTTGAAGTAAATGGCGTGAAGACCGTTGTGGAGAAGGACGGAGGAAACAGCCATGGCGCCCAGAGCGATCCGAGAATTCATTTTGGACTGGGGCAGCATAGCAAGGTGGACAGCATTGTGATTGAGTGGCCGAGCGGCCGCACCCAGACACTTGAAAATGTAGAGGGAGACCGAATTTTGCAAATCGAGGAGTCTGGTGATTAATTAGAGCAAAGATATGTTCGATTGGCTTAACGGGGCGCATGTATGGCGCTCCTATTTTTGTGGAATAAAAGGATTTTATATTTTTTCATATAATTATATTATATATCAATATCTAGGAGGGGTTCGATGGAAAGAAGACATGAAGTGTTGTTTGAGCAGCTGCATACATACCGAAAGGTGCTATTGGATGTGGTTGAAGACGTGTCCGAAGCTGAGGCTGAGATTGTACCGGATGGTTTTAACAACAATATCAGATGGAATCTAGGGCATGTGCTCCTCGATCAGTACTTATGGATACGTGTGCTTACGAAAGAGGATATGCCGGTTCCGATGAGCTTTAATCAATGGTTCGGTTACGGAACCAACCCCTCGAATTTTACGGATGAAACCCCGTCATTCTCAGAATTGATCTCGCTCCTTCAGGAGCAGCCTCGCTTCATAGAGCAGCAGTACCGGGATCGCCTGGAGGAGGATTTCCCGCCCACGGATATGGGGATGCATACCCTGGAGCAGGTGCTTGTGAGAACCATCTTCCATGAGGGTCTTCATATGGGCGCCCTTTTGGCCATCAAAAACCAGATTCGAAACCATCAGCGGGTGTAGGCTTCTGATTGCGCCAAGAATAGCACATGAATAGCCATTGAAACCAAGGCTTTGCTTTCAAATATGAAAGCAGAGTCTTTTTTGTATTGTCATGTCTTGCACACTAACGTAACGCGTCAACAAAAGCCGATCTTTCGTTCAAATGTGCAGAGTAACAAGCTTCCAGCTCGTATACGATGGAACAAAAGCTGCAGTTCTTTAAGGAACTGTCAGCAACTATTCATTCGGGGGTGATGGTATCAGCAATGCTATGGTTTGCAGTCCCTCTATCATTTCAATTCATCCGGAGGGAGGAGTAGGCATTGGAACGATTAGTTGTACTTCACGAGTATGAGGAAAGAGAAAGCACCTTATTCAAGGAGAAGATGGAGTCCTACAGTGAGGTGATCCTCTCCTCAGAGCAAGGGCTCGAATTGACACCTGAGGCAGTGAAGGAATACGAGATGGTGTTCATCATCTCCAAAGCGCGTGAGCTGCCTCCCCATTGGAGGCTGGAGCAGATCATGGCGCATACCCCTGTCATCCTAATCTTAAGCACGGCGCTGCCGGATCTGATTACGTTCATCGGCATGTTCGAGGTCATGGAACGTGTTGATGCTGTTTATTCTTCTGACGGATCGGAGCAGGCCAAGCTTTATCGAAAAGCGCTGCTGTACATTGAGGAACATTTGGGGAACAACGAATTGACGCTGGACATGCTTGCTTCTTTTCTGTGCATCAGCACCTCTTATTGCTCCCGAATATTTCAGAAGTATGGAGGCAAAGGGTTTCGCGAGTATGTGATGGAGCGCAGGATTCAATTGGCAAAGTCCCTGCTTGAAGGAGGATCCTCGGTAACCGAGGTATGTCTTGCCGTGGGATACGGGGACTTGACCCATTTTACCAGAACCTTTCGGCGGCTAATAGGAATGAATCCTTCCGTCTACCGGACGGCTCACCAGCGGAAGACAGTATGAAATCCGATACGGACAATTCAAATGGAAAGGAGAGGCGCAGCCAATGCTAGATCGTCTCGAAGATTTTTTTAAAGAGGACTACTTGCTGCTGTCACAGGCCATTATGACACCGGAACGGACGGCGGCAGAAATTCAGCATATCCTTGACTGGCTTAGCCTTGATCAGGGCGCTTCTATTCTCGATCTGGGCTGCGGTTACGGACGTCTTAGCATCCCTTTAGCGCAGATGGGATATCGTGTGACGGGACTCGATTATTCCGAGGTATCCCTGATCCGGGCGAAAGAAGAAGCGGCCGGATTAACCGGTGCAGATATTGAGTTTGTCAGAGGATTAATGAAGGATCTGGACGGCAGTGAGATATATGATGCTGCTCTGAATATCGGAACCGCTATCGGCTACCTTGAGGAGGAAGACGACTATGCTGCGTTCAGGCGTGTGTTCAAGGCGTTGAAGACGGGAGGAACGTTTCTTGTTGAAACGGAAAACCGGGATTTCAAGATAGCCGGGTATACACCGCGGCGATGGGATGATATGAACGGTGTGCCAGTATGGTCAGAGCGACACTATTATCCCTCCTCCGGCCGCTGGGTGGAGAAAATCCGGTGGTTCAGAGATCGGAATATTCACTCCTCGGTTCTGGACGTCCGGCTGTATTCGGCGACAGAGTTGACCCGCATGCTGACAGAGGCCGGTTTCAGGGATGTTCGGGTATACGGGAGCCTGGACCGTAAGCCGCTGGAATTGACCAGTCCGAGGATGGTGCTGTCCGCCATCAAACCGTGAAAGAATTCGTAAATTCAACCAGGAGGGATAAGAGATGAAACAACAGCATTTTATATCCAAAATCGGGGACCGACAGTGGAAAAAAGGCGTGTTTCACAATTCGGAGTACCAGCCGCTGTGGAAGGAACGAACCGAGAAGAGCAGGACCGAAGCGTTTATCGTCAAGCTGAATCCGGGAGGCTTCATTCCGGTTCATAATCACCCCGGGCGTGAGTATGCTTACGTTCTCGAAGGCCGCATGCTGGCAGGCGGTGAGCCAATGGAGCAGGGCGATTTCCTTACGGCAGGCCCGGGCGAGCTTCATGATATCCGCACCGATACCGGCGTTATCTTCTTCATTGTCATTGAAGAACCGATTGAAATTGTAGAAGACAGCGATGACTAATCCCAGTGACGCCTATGTGCGGATGATTGAGCAGCTGCCGCAACGGCCCCCGTTTCGGTTCGTGGAGCAGATTGACCGGTATGAAGCCGGCCAATCTCTTCTGGCCTCCATCCGCTTGCAGTCTGTTAGAGGACCTATGAGGAGCTTGCCCGCTTTTCCCGAGGCATGTGTTATGGAAGGGCTTGCTCAGTCCGCCGTGCTGCTTGTGCAGCTGGAGACCGGACCGCTTCGCGAGGGAGAGGTTCCGATACTGGGCTCGTTATTCATGCGTCAGTCCAAGGCGGTAGCCTGGCATGAAACCCTCAGGTATGAGGTGAAGCCGATTCGTCTGCTTGCTTCCCAGGCCAGAATAGGGGCAACGGCCTATGCCGCTGGTGAAGTCGTTGCAGAAGGAGAGCTGAGCCTGGCCAAAATTCAAACTTTAACCAAAGGGGGCTGATTGCCTGTGCGGAGTATTTTCACACCCGGTCATATTTTGCCTGGACCCAAGCCCTGGATTCTGGTGGACCGGGTGCTGGATACGGTCTCTGTTGCGCAAATATCCACCTGCAAGCTGATCAGTGCGAGCGATTATTTTCTGCAGGGACATTTCCAGCATTACAGCGTGTACCCAGGTGTCCTGCTCATTGAAGGCATTCGGCAGAGCTTGTATTTGTGGCTATCCAGGCGCACGCCTGATCCTCATGCTATAGAGCTCCGGGATATGCAGGTGCGCTTTCTGACCCCGGCCGTGCCGGGAGATGTTATCAGATACGATATCACTGTTCAAGGATCATCCGAGAAGGGGAGTTTCGGCCGGATCTCAGCCACGGGTACTGTGGATGCTAAGGTGGTGCTTACGTTCCAAGCAGCCTGCAATCTTGGGGAAATAAAAGCCGAGAATCTGAGTGGATGAAGCAGAGCGGCTACCGGCGGGGTGACGGATAATAGAATTGTACTTCGGCCGGAGTAACAAACCTATAAACGGAGGTTAAGAACATGCTTACAAAACTTCTTAAAAAAGCAACCATGACGCTGCCTAACTCGAACAGTACTACGGTGCTGGAACTTGCTGACGGACGTTCCGAAAAGCTCTATTTCTCTCAAGTCAGACCGACGGAATTCACGGTATCGGACTCCGAGTTTTCGATGAAATCCGGAATCAATGTGGAGCTGGATATCAAAAATGTGGATTTGGTTGCGACATCCGAGGTGCTGTGGCCAGGACAAAAGGTATACGTTCGCGGTGGAAGCGCCTCTACAGGCAAAGCTTTGAAAGGGGAAGTTCAGATCCCTCTTGGCAAAACGGTGGCAAACGGTGTTCCGGGCGAGACTTGGCTTTACTGGAATATTGAAACGCCGGAGGGAACCTTGGTCAACCAAACTCCGATTCATATGACCGGTACTGTGAAAGGCCTTCCGCCTCAAGCAACGGAGTTTTCTTCCCAAGATGTGATCTCCCTGTACGACCAGCTTGAAGGCAAATTCGCCGGCACGCTGTATGCCTGCACTCAAGTAACCTAATATCTCCCGATAAGGCAAACAGCTTGATTCAACGCTCTGCTCTAAAGCGTCGACAAATCAGTCTTCGGACTGATTTGTCGATATTTTTCGAAAGGAGACATCCGAAATGTATGATGCCGTTATCGTAGGGGCCAGGTGTGCAGGAGCAGCCCTTGCCATTTTCCTTGGGAAGAAGGGGTACCGGGTCGCTCTGGTGGATCGGGATACATTTCCAAGCCATACGACGTCCACCCATGTCACCGGAGAGATCGAGATATATAAGAAGCTGGGGGTGCTGGAACAATTGGAATCTGCGGGAGCGCCTGCGCTCCGCCGAATGCATGTTCATCTGGGCAGCAACAGCCTGGAGTCGGATATGCTCGTGACATCAAGGGCGATTGGGCTGCGGAGATATCATTTCGATCACATTCTTATTCAGGCAGCGGACGCCCTCCCGACCGTAGATGTCGAACAAGGCAGCCTGGTTACAGGACTCATCCACAACGATGGGGTTGTAAGGGGAGTCCGGCTTCGCAAGGGCGTGGTTCAGAAAGAGTTGAACGCTAAAGTGGTGATCGGCGCGGACGGGTATTACTCCCTCGTGGCTGATGCGGTGAATGCCCAGTCTTATGAGTCTTCTCCCTTGATGAGACCTGCTTATTACGGTTACTTCAGAAACGTCAAACCACTGCCTGTTCCGGCTGTGGAATGGTTCTGGAACGAGAACGACATCATTTTCTGCAATCCGACGGATGCGGGTCTTCATACGGTGCTGGTGATGCCGCCCATGTCTGAGTTAAAGCGCTGGATGAGAAGTCCTAAAGATATGCTGCTTCAAAGTGTGGCCCAAATTCCGGGCTTGAACGAGCGGATGGAGCAGGCTGAGCTGGCGGATCGGGTGCGGGGCATTGGCGCAAGGCCGATGTATCTCAAGGAGGCCTACGGAGACGGTTGGGCGCTTGTCGGGGATGCGGGGGCTTATGTGCATCCGGTCACCGGATCAGGCATGGACAATGCAGTAAGAAGCGCCGAGCTATTGGCCAACGCGCTGGATGATACTTTTACCGGAAAGATGTCCTGGACGGACGCCATGGGGGACTATCAGGCGGGGCGTGATACCTTGATCAGACCGCAAATGCATGGAGCCCAAGTATCGATGAGCCGGGCAGATCAGCCAATTGATAGCGAGAAACTAAGGTGGCTGCAGGCTTTATGCACGTTTCCGGGGCTTGCCTACGACTTGGCCGAGAAGGTGGAAGAGGTTGTGAATCTGCTGGGTGACGAGAGATACAAGCAGCTCAAGCAAATGATGACAATATAAACGGAGGAGGAAGCCAATATGCTTAGTGAGGATAAAAGACATACAGTGAACGTGATTCATCTGGAATCCACGCCCGAGGAAGTGTGGAAGATGATTTCTACGGTTGCAGGCTCGAATGCCTACCTTAGCGATTTCGGGAGTACGACAGGAGACCCGGACTGGCCGAAGGCAGGGGATAAGTTTCGTTTTACTTACGGAGATATCGAGAACGAGACGGTGTGTCTGGAATCGCAATTTCCACACCTGTACAAGCTCGCGGATTCCTATGTCTCAATCCTTTCCAATGGAGACACGGTGGAGTACAAACTGCAGACTACATTCACGATTGAACCGATTGGGCCTTTTGTTATGCTGACGGTTGAAGTTGAGGGATACGGCAATCAGCCGCAGGATATGTGGCTGCGGGAGTGCATGGAAACCGGATGGCGCCGGTCGTTGATCAATCTGAAATGCGTGCTTGAGCTGGGGCTGGATCTCCGATTTAATCTGTTCGGCTATCCCCGGCTGGGTGTGACCAATACAGGTCATTCGGAGCTCTATGCTGCCGAGACAGGCATGCCTGCTGGCAAAGGGAATTACATTATGCAAGCCTTCCCTCAAGGGCCGGCTTACAGGGCAGGACTCCGAAGCGGGGATGTCATTCTGTCTGTAAATGGAACCGA
Organism: Paenibacillus sp. FSL M8-0334; assembly: GCF_038000405.1. Taxonomy (NCBI): domain Bacteria; kingdom Bacillati; phylum Bacillota; class Bacilli; order Caryophanales; family Paenibacillaceae; genus Paenibacillus; species Paenibacillus sp. FSL M8-0334. The sequence continues at coordinate 1,829,537 of NZ_JBBOCH010000001.1, read as the reverse complement.
AGTGAACGCTTATAAGGAGCTGGTTATTGCCCTGTCCAGGCAGTATAACAAACGGAAGCCGATCAAGGTCGTTTATGCCAGAGATCAGCAGGTGCATGAAACCGAGGTTGACCTGTCTTATGATGAACGTTTTACCGGATTTGTGGACGCCCAGTCCAAAGAAGAATTGCAGCGACTAAAAAGAGAGAGGAGCCAGGATAAGGAGGGAGCCTGATGGAAAGCTCAAACAGTTGCAGAAATGAGATTCAGATTAGAGGGGACCTGGAGGAGATTTGGCGCTATGTGTCCACGCTGGAAGGGTATTTGTCTTTTTTTGCAGACAGCGGGACGCAGCAGGGCAAGGAGATCGTGATGGAATACGGAGGGATCCGCAATCGTGTTGAAGTAATCGTGCTGGATAAATACCAGGAGTTGCAGTGGAGGCATGCTTACACAATTTCCGGCCAAGAATATCCGCTCACGACGACGTTCTTTCTCCAGCGTTCTGCGCTCTATACAACCGTCATTGTGGAAGTCAGGGGATTTGGCCAGCAGCCCGATGATTTGTTTGTTAGGGATCTGATGGACGAAACCTGGGGCAGAACTTTGTTCAACCTGAAAAGTGTGATTGAACTGGGGACTGATGTGCGCCAGGCGCTATTCGGCTATCGCCGCCTTGGCATTTTAAATACGGGAACAGGGCAAGGGAACCGGATTCTTCACTGCTTTCAAGGCAGTCCGGCGGATGTGGCCGGATTGCGGGCAGGAGACATGATCGTATCGGTTGAGCAACGTCCCGTAACAACTCACAAAGCGCTTGTTCGGGAATTGGCGCGGAGCACCTTGCGCAAATCGGCAGTTCTGCTGGAATACGAACGGGAAGGATCGATTCATCGCACGATTGTAAAATGGGTGGACGAATAGACTGGAAATATTTTATGATATGATCTATAAAATGAAATTTCCATATTGTGAATGTTTTAACCAAAATAAGATAGAAGATGGGGGATCTTCTCGTATGAAATGAAAGCAGGTCACTCCATTTCATACGAGGGGATATTGCCAAGCTTCGCTCGTGCAGACAGTGAGGACGGGCTGGGGTGTCTCCAAGTATATGGGGCCTGCCCCTATTATTCTCGGTCATTTCCGTTCAAATCTATCATCATCAGTCTATGAAAACTGCGATGAAACGACTTCCTGAATCGATAGACTGCAACAAGAAGGAGGTTCTTTCCAAATGGCGTCAACGCGTTCCGCATCCCATGTTCCGTTTCAATTAGGGAGGTTTTACGCCCATACGGTTTTGGTTAACTTTTTGTTATGGCTTCCGATGTGGATCATTTTCCTGCAGCAGGTCAGGGGAATGAGTCTGGGGCTGATCGGCATTATGCAAGGGGTTGGATTTGTCATTGCGGCGATTGCCGAAGTGCCCGCAGGTGCTATTGCCGACAGATACGGACGAAAGGTATCCTTGTTCATTGGCGCGGCGGCATTTGGTGTCCTGACGATTCTGTACGGGATCGTATCTTGGGTTCCTCTGCTCTTTGTCATACATATTATGTGGAGCGTGGCCCAGACCTTTTTTAGCGGGACGGATGTTGCCATGTTGTATGATGGACTGAAGCATGCCGGCCGTGAACAAGAATATTCCAAAGTTATGGGCCGCTATACAGCTATTGTACAAGGAACGCAAGCGGCGGCTGCGCTGATCGGAAGTTTCCTGGCGAATTACAGCATGCTTCAACCATTTATGTGGAGTGGAATGGCTTGCATTGTCGGGGGGCTGCTGCTGTTTAAATTTCGCGAACCCCCTGTGGAACAGCCCTCCAAGGAGCGCCGGGGCATGTTGGCCGAATTGAAGGATGCGCTCCAGCTTAGCGTCCAGTTGAATACACTGCGCAATTTCATTATGTTCTCCACAATCCTTTCGCTCCCTACGTTTATGCTCCTGTTCTTCTTTGTTCAACCATATGTGCTCAGCAGCAGCATTAGTGTTGGGTGGGTCGGAACGGTTATTCTACTGCTTCGTCTTGCCAGCATCACCGGTGCAGCCTTGTCCCATCGGCTTACGAAAGGAATGAAAGACCCTGTAATTCTGCTCCTCTTGCCAGTCATAATGACGGTGTGCCTTGCTGTTGCAGGATTCGTTCCGGTCATATGGGGAATTGTTGTGTTGTCACTGATGGGGTTTTGTTCCTCGGCGCTAAGACCGGCACTTACCACTATGCTGAATCGCATGATCCCTTCTAACCGACGGGCTACGGTGCTGTCCATGCAATCCTTGCTGTTTACACTCCTGCTGGCCGGAACGCAAACCGTGCTAAGTTCGGTCGTTGATGAGTATGGCTTCCCGGCTCTGTTCTTCATACTGTCTGCCTTGGTCGCGGTGACAGGTGCTCTGTTTCTGTTGTTTAATTTGCGCAGCGTTCAGCAGCATACGGCTCAGCCAAGCTCCACGATGTCCTCAGACGGTTAGTTACCCGGGAGCTGAAACAGAAATAAGACTGCGTCATGGACGCAGCCTTATATGAAACCGGGAGAATGGAGCATGACTTAGAAGCGTACGAGACTGTCGATGTGGACAGGCAGGCCGGTGGCAATGGCACGATTCGCCGCGATTCCGGTCAAGATGGACCGGGCGCCGTCGATATGGTCCGCGGCCCGCTCGAACGGATCCGGCTCCGGTTCGCCGAACAGGTCATTCAGCAGCACAGGATCTCCGCCGCCGTGTCCGCCTTCCTTTTCCTCAACCTGAACCTCATAAGGTGCTCCGAACATCGGCAGAACTTGCAGGCTTTTGCCTTTTAACGCGCCTTCGAGCTTCTTGTCCCCGCCGGAATTGACATAGGACTGCTCCACCGTCGTCATCTCGATCCGGCCCTTGGTGCCGTTGATGGCAATGCGGTATCCCTCCCACGGCTGATAGGCAACAAGGGAATAGGTCAAAATCGCTTTATTGCGATATTTCACCAGCACGCCCATCGTATCTTCAATGTTGATGCCGTCTCCGAACACGCTTTGGTCGCGCTGGTAGCCGTCCTCCGGCTCCGCATCCAGATACATGGCCTTCAGGTGGGCATTGTCATCGAGATGAAGGGCGAACGGATCTTCCTTGGCCAGCGGATTGCCGGTAGCCCGGTTGTAAAACTGGGTGACGCCGCGCTCCTCCGCGTTCTCTCTGCCATAGAACATCAAATCGCCAAAGGCAAACACGCTCTCGGGCTGGGACCCGATCCAGAAATTGACCAGATCGAAATGATGTGTGGATTTATGAACGAGCAGGCCGCCGCTGTTGCGCTTGTCCCGATGCCAGCGCCGGAAATAGTCTGCGCCGTGGCGAGTGTTCAGCAGCCATTCGAAATGAACGGATGTCACCTTGCCAATCGTGTCATTCATAATGAGCTCCCGCAGTTTCGTATGGTGAGGAGCATAGCGGTAGTTGAACGTCACCCTGATGTTTCTGCCGGTTTCCTTGGCGGCATCCAGAATCGCCTGGCATTTCTCCGCATCCACGGTCATCGGTTTCTCTGTGATGACATCGCAGCCAAGCTCCATGGCCCGGATGATGTATCTATGATGTGTCCGGTCAACGCTGGTAACGATGACAATATCGGGCTTCTCGGCAGCAATCATGTCGTCGAACCGATCGGCAGTGTACGTAGCGATTTCAGGATGGCTGTATTTATCCCGCAGCAGCTTGTTGGCGTAGTTCATCCGGGTCTGGTTTATATCGCAAAAGGCAACCAGCTCGGAGTTCTCCCGAAACCGCGCGGCTATCGCCCCGTAGAAAAATTCTGCTCTCCCGCCTGTACCTACGAGTACATAACGCTTCCTCTTCGTGCTCATCTTAATCGCCTCCTTGATATAGGCTCAGATTATAACAATGGAGCATTTATTTCTCCGCATTTTATGCGTAACCGCTTTCAAAACCCGCTTATTTTGCTATAATTCAAGGAAAAGGGAGGGGCGTCCATGACCAAGCCGTTTCAAGCGGAGTACCATGATCCTGACGGAAAGCTTGGGATCGAATATGACCGCCGCGTCGGCCACTTCAGCATGACGGATACCCATTTGCATGAACACTATGAGCTGTATTATTTGATGTCCGGGGAGCGGGTGTATTTCATCAAGGATCGCTCATACCGCATCAAGGCGGGCGATCTGGTGTTTGTGGATCGGAACACGGTGCATCGAACGCTGGACAGCGGAAGGCCGGATCATGACCGGATTGTGTTCTATATTGAGCCGGAGCTGATCGAGGGAGCCTGCTCTGACGACTTGGCAGGAATGCTCCTGGAGCCGTTCCGGTGGGATGTCCCGATTCTGCGGCTGCCTTCGCCGGAGGACGAGGTGTTGGCACGGGAGATCGATGATATATTTGGGGAGCTGCTGCATCCGGGAGAAGGAAGCGGTATGCTGCTTCGGCATCGGACGCTGGAGCTGCTGCTGTACGCTTACCGGAACCGGGAGGCGGGGAGGGTCGGCAATGCTGAAGATGGGCCGCCGATTGTTCACCCTCGTATGCAGGCGATCGTGCGCTATGTGAATGATAATTATAGAAAATCGCTGGCGCTGACCGAGGTGGCCGGTACGTTCCGGATCAGTCCGTATTACCTCAGCCGTCTGTTTAAACAAACGACAGGTTTTGCCTTCAGCGACTATCTGAACCTGCTCCGCATCCGGGAGGCCCAGCGTCTGCTGCGCGAGACGGACCTTGCCGTCACCGAGATCGCATGGAGCGCGGGCTTCGGCAACTTCTCCCACTTCGGCAAGATGTTCAAGCGAACCGTGGGCGCTTCGCCGCGGGAGTATCGGCGGAGGTACAGGCGATGAGAGAGGAGAGAAGGTAACGAGGGGAATAATGATTGGCGCCAGCCGGGAAATGCGCCTCGTTCAAGTTTCATGGATCTGGCCGGAGTTGCTCGAATGGCCTCTATGTTATTCGTACATATGAGAATAGGCCAGCCCATAGTCGTATCTGGCTGACCGAATCAGTTGAAATGTCCCTGGCTGCGAAAAGCCCAGGGACATTCTTGTTATGGCTTTAGCCAGTTGAGCTCGCGAAGCGTGCGAAACAAAAAACCACCCGCTATGCGGGTGGAGGGATCGAGGGTTTGACCATCCAGACCATTCCGATAAAATTGAGATGTTCAGGCTCAATAAAATGAAAGGAATGGTCTTAGATGGCAAACAAGAGCTATAGTCTAGCTCACACGAAGTGGATGTGCAAGTACCACATTGTGTTCACCCCGAAGTATAGACGGAAAGAGATCTATAATCAAGTGAGAAAAGATTTAATCGAAATTTTCAAACGATTGTGTAAATACAAGGGAGTAGAGATCATAGAAGGCCACATGATGCCAGATCATGTACATATGCTGGTAGCCATTCCCCCAAAGATATCAGTATCATCGTTCATGGGATATCTGAAGGGAAAAAGCTCACTTATGATATTCGAGAAGCATGCCAACTTGAAGTATAAGTATGGCAATCGAAAATTTTGGGCGGAGGGATACTACGTCAGTACAGTGGGATTGAATGAGGCAACCGTCGCAAAATATATCCGTGAACAAGAAGCACATGACCAAGCAATAGATAAATTGAGTGTGAAAGAGTATGAAGATCCATTTAGCAGAAACAGTAGCAAAAAGAAGTAAACCCGTTTAACGGGTAAGTGAAAGTGACAAATTACACTGAGCCTGAACAATTTTATTGTCAGGCTAGCGTCTTTAGGCGCAGTTTGGCAACAAGGGGTTATACCCCAAGAGCAAACCACCCGTTGGACGGGTGGTCATGATTGTAATACAGGGAGGATCGCTTAAGACGATCCGTAGATGCAAGGTGTTGATGCGAGCGTTATTGCCCCTCAAACTTCGCCTTCAGCACGCCGAAGTTCAGCTGCGATGTGCTGTCCAGCACGACATCGGCATGCGGGAAGTGAGCGGCATTGCCGATCGCTACAGCGAACATGCCGGCAGCCTTAATGGCGTCCACGCCAGAGACGGCGTCTTCGACGCCGATGCAGTCTGCCGGATCTGCGCCGAGGGCCGCGGCAGCTGTCAGGAAAATTTCAGGATCAGGCTTGTTGTTCTTCAGTGTGTTCACATCCACGATCACATCGAATTGATCCTCAATGCCGAGCCGATGGATGACGGTTGGCGCATTTTTGCTGGCTGAGGCGATGCCGGTTTTGACACCGCTGCTGCGGATCTCCTTCACGAAATCGGTCACGCCCGGCAGCAGATCAGCCGGGGTGATCTTCTCGATCAGCTCCACGTACAGCTTGTTCTTCCGGTCTGCGAGCTGGTCCAGCTCCGCATCGGAATATGCGATTGGCGTTTCCGCCTGGCTGAGCAGCAGCTTCAGGGAGTCCATCCGGGATACGCCTTTCAGGTTCTCGTTGAATTCACGGGTGAACGGAATGCCGAGTTCCTCGGCAATCGCCTTCCAGGCCAGGTAATGGTACTCGGCTGTGTCGGTAATTACGCCATCCAGATCAAAAATGACAGCTTTCAAAGTTTGGTTCGCAACCATGTTAATCAGTACTCCTTTTCTATGGACGATATGTTGATGGGAACGAAGTGTCTTACTTACCGCTCAAGGCTGCCGCAAGCTGACGCTCGATCGGCTTGCCGGCCTCCAGCACAACGGTCTCTTCGTACAGCTTGACCTCAATCGCATCTCCTTCCACCAGTTCCAGCGTCACGCCGTCATTCTTGATCCGCACGTTGATCAAGCGGCCGCGGAAGGTCAGACGGAAGGCGTACTGTTCCCAATCCTTCGGAATCGCAGGCGAGAGGGAGAGGCCGCTCTCCTTCAGGCGCATGCCGGCAAATCCGTACACGATGGACATCCACGTTCCGCCCATATTGGCCATGTGAAGGCCGTCTTTGGTGTTGCCATGCGTGTTGTCCAGATCAAGACGAGCCGTCTCGATGAAGTAATCGTATGCCTTGTCCATGTTGCCGATCTTCGAAGCCATAATGCTGAAGATACAGGACGAGAGGGAGGAGTCATGCGTCGTAATTCCCTCATAGTAATCATAGGAGCGGCGAATCGTCTCCAGATCCTGCTCATCCTCCAGCAGAAAATGCGCGAGCACCGTGTCCGCCTGCTTACATACCTGATAGCGGTAAATGGTCAGCGGATGGTAGTGCAGCAGCAGCGGGTAGTTCTCCTTCGGCGTATTCTCAAAATCCCACACGGCCTTGCGCAGGAAGGTATCGTCCTGCGGATTGATGCCGAGGGTCTCGTCATATGGAAGCAGCATCGCGGCAGCGGCTTTCTCCCAGGCCGATACCTCCTCTTCCGTGACGCCCAGGCGCTGGAGCAGCTCGGCAGCAGCAGCTTCGTTGAATGCTTTCAGAATCGATACGCTTTTGGCTGCCCACTTCAGGTTGTGCTTGGCCATGACGTTGGTGTAGTAGTTGTTGTTCACACAGCAGGTGTACTCGTCCGGACCGGTCACCTCATCAATGTGGAAGGCACCGCCGTAGTAGTGCCCGATCTCCGCCCACAGGCGTGCGGTTTCAATCAGCACTTCGGCGCCGTATTTCAGCAAGAAGTCCTGGTCCTGCTCCGCCAGATAATACTGGATGTAGCTGTAGGCGATATCAGCGCTGATGTGATATTGGGCTGTGCCCGAAGGGAAGAAGGACGAGCATTCAGTTCCGGCAATGGTCCGCCAAGGGAACAGCGCGCCTTTCTTGTGTCCCATCTCGCGGGCTCTGTCTCTGGCCTGCTCCAGCGTCGAATAGCGGTACAGCAGCAGCTGACGGGCGATATCCGGCTGTGTCATAAGGAACACAGGGAACATGTAAATTTCCGTATCCCAGAAATAATGTCCTTCATAGCCTTCGCCGCTCAGGCCTTTGGCGGCAATGTTGCTGTGCTTGTCGCGTCCGGCGGACTGCAGCAGCTGGAACAGATTGAACCGGATTCCTTCCTGGAGCTTGTCGTCATTGCGAATGATGACATCCGCCGACCTCCAGTAATCGTTCAGATACTTCGTCTGCTCGGCAACAAGATCGTCAAAGGACAGGCCTGCCAGGCCTTCCTGCAGCTCGGCGCCCGTGTCGGTGATATGATCGCCGTGGCGCATGCTGTCTGTGTACACGTTGTACTTCGTAAGGGAGACGGCTTCCGTGAGCGTGAATGCAGCCGTGTACGTAATCAATCCTTGTTCCGGCGATGCATCCAGACGGACATCGGCCTCGGTATCGAGACGGTGACTGGTCACACAGGAGGCGCGAAGGCGCGAAGACATCGTTTCGTCAACAACCCAGCCGTAGCTGTCTTTTACACCGGTATCCACCACGGTCATGCGCTCGGCATGCCCTGCTCCGACCCGGGGATCCTTCGGATTGGTGTAGTTCTTCACCTTCCCGTTCAGGGTGGACACGATGGTCACAGGGCCGTTATAGTTGACGGGCTCGATCCGGACATGGATCGCAAACAGCTCCCGATGCCGGAAGGACACGAGGCGACGGAAGACGAAGCGAACTTCCTTGCCGCCAGGCGATTTCCACTGGACAACGCGCTCCGAGAAGCCTTTGTCCATATGAAGACGGCGCTCATAGGCCGTAATGGTGCCCTGGTCGAGACGGAACGGCACCTGCTCGTCGCCCAGATAGATCATGATGGTTTGGGCATCAATGTTGTTTACAAGTTTTTGCTGTGTATCGGGAAAGGCGAATAGCTTCTCGCCGTAAGGAATTTCAATGACATCGTGAAAAGCGTTCAGGTAGGTGCCGCGAATCGTGGACATCGCGTCCCCGTAGCCCTCCTCGAAATTGCCGCGCACACCGATGTAACCGTTTCCTAGCGCGAACAAGCTTTCCGCATTCAGCAGTTCCTGCTGAGTCAGTTCAGGGTTAGAGATCATCCAGGTCATTATCTATATTTCCTCCTAGCGTGGTTATGTTTGAATTTTAGTTCGGGAAGGGCTAAGATTATACTAAAATATTTGTTTTTTTATCAATATTTTTAGGTGGTGGCGAAATTATGAGAGCGTCTTCCCGTACCGGAAATCAGCAGCCGCATTACTTGTCCTCCCGCATGCAATATCTGCGCGAAAACTTCATTCATCCGCCGTTTGACTACGAGTTCGAGCTGATGGAAGCGATCCGGCTAGGCGATGAGAATCGGGCGATGGATATGCTGCGGAAGATCAACGAACTGGAAGCTGCCGTATTGGCTGTATATCCGCTTCGTTCGAAGAAAAATGCGCTGATTGCTTCCTGCACGCTCTATACCCGAGCGATCATCCGGGGGGGCGTCGATCCGGAAATTGCCTTCCATCTCAGCGATACCATCATACTGGAAATCGAAAAAATCACCGACGTCGAGCGGCTGATGCATTTTGAATACGAGATGCTGGTTCAGTTCGTGGCTATGGTTCGCCGGGAAAAGGAAGATCTCTCCTACTCCCATATTGTGAACCTGACGATATATTATATTCGTGAACATATTTTTGAGGAGCTATCGCTGCAACGAATCGCCGAGGTGCTTGGCGTTAATCCGAGCTATTTGTCTGACCGCTTCAAGCGTGAAACGGGCGTGTCGCTGACCGGCTATATTAACCGAAGGAAAGTCGAGGAATCGAAGCATCTGCTCATCCACACGAACCAGCCGATCTCGGAGATTGCCTTCACCTTCAAATTTTGCAGCCAAAGCTACTATACGCAGGTGTTCAAGCAATTTACCGGCATGACCCCGAGGCAGTTCAGGCATCACGAGGCCACAAGCATCCATGACTAAAGGATGTCCCGAATCATCCTATACTACAGAAAGCAGATGAAATCATGAACGGTCTGAAGCATAGAATACGCAACTGGAATTTGGAGAAAAAGCTGATCGCAGCCTTTTCCTGTTTTATTATCGCGCCGCTGATCCTGATCGGAGGGATCATCTCCTGGGTGTATGTGGACCAGAACCGAAGCACGGTGATCGAAGCTGCGGTGGAGAACAACAAGCAGATTATTAAAAACATCGATACTTCACTGCAGCCGCTCCTCCGGCTGTCGATGTTTCCGATTCAGGATGCAACGCTGTACCAGATCATGCGCAAGAACTATGACGAGGTATCCAATCCGCTACTGGAGAAGGGCCAGGATTTTGACAGAGTGAACGGATTGATTCAGAGCGGCATCATGCTGTATACCGATATCATTGACTCGGTTGCCATTTACCATGAGAATAACCGTTTTATTGTGGGAAGAAGCAATCTGGAATATATGAATTATGCTTACTTTCAGGAGAGATTCATCGATGAGCCGTTCGTTCAGACGATCAGGGAGAGCAAAGGGCATTTCGTGCCCATCGGCATCCATCGGGATGAACTGCTGTCCGCCCGAGGCGAGCAGGTGGTGTCGGTCGGCCGGGCGATTCTGGACCCGTACACCAAGCAGGATCTCGGCTTTATCCTGTTTAACATTTCCGCGGACAGGCTGAAGACACTCTGGAGCGAGACGGCGTTCTCGGAGCAAACCAGATTTTATCTGATCGACGAGGACCAGCGCATTATTCACAGTGCGCAGCCGGAAGAGATCGGCCAGCATGTGGCAGACGTGCTTGGCAGCGATGCGGAGGTTCATGATGATGATAGCGGAGCTGTCACGCGGGTGTCCCGGGATGTGTACACGATTTCCTCGTCCTCTGCGCTCACGGGCTGGAAGGCGGTGACGGTTGTGCCGAAGAAGGATCTGTTCTCCATGGTGTATCTCATGGTGTCGGTGCTTGCCCTCATCCTGATCCTGCTGCTGGTGCTGCTGATCTTCACTTCTGTCCGCATCGCGAGAACGATTATGAAGCCGCTGTCGGTGCTAAATCACAAAATGAAGCTTGTCTCCCAAGGACAGCTTGATGTAAGCTTCGATACGGGACTGCAAGGAGAAATTGGTGATATTAGCCGCACGGTGGATCAGATGCTGCAGGAGATCCGAGGATTGATCAGCCGGATCTATGTCGAGGAGGAAGAGAAGCGCCGCTTGGAGATGAATGCGCTGCAATCGCAGATCCGGCCTCATTTTATATACAATACGCTGAATGTCATCCGCTGGTTGGCCAGAATGCAGGGAGCCGCCGGCATTGAAGAGGCGCTGCAAGCCTTCTCGTCGGTCATCAAGTTCACGGCGAAGAAAGAGGGACATGTGGTGACGGTGGCTGAAGAGGTGGAGTTCCTGCAGAACTATACGAAAATTTTGGATTTCCGTTATTTTAACAAGTTTGATGTCACATACAATATCGACCCGGCGGTCACGGAATACCGGACGCTCAAATTTTTGCTCCAGCCTTTGGTGGAAAATGCGGTTTTTCACGGATTTGAAGGCATTGACTATAAAGGGCTGTTGATGGTCTCCATCTATGAAGAAGACGGGGCGCTGATCATGAAGGTTGAGGATAACGGGCGCGGTTTTCCGGAGCAAGGGCAGCTGGAGAAGCCGGCCGCCGGGCCAAGCGATGGGTTTAATTCCATCGGACTTACCAATATACGGAACCGAATCCGCCTTCATTTCGGGCCGGAGTACGACCTGCATATCGACAGAAGAGCGCAGGGCGGAACGGTCGTCACGATTCGGGTTCCGATCATCCTAGAGGAATAACGGCAGGGGGATAACAAGTGCGAATACTGGTCGTAGACGATGAACCGCTTGTCCGGATCGGGATCAAATCCGCGATTGATTGGCAGGCTCACGGAGCCGAGATTGTCGGGGAGGCCGAAGACGGGGAGCAGGCGCTGCGGATGATGACAGAGCTGTCGCCGGATGTCGTGCTGCTGGACATCAAAATGCCGAAGATGGATGGCATCGAGGTGCTGCGGGTGGCAAAGGACCGGCAGCTGCCGCCGAAAATCGTAGTGCTCAGCAGCTTTGATGAGATGGTCTATGTGAAGGAAGCGATGAAGCTCGGGGCGTTTGATTATTTTCACAAACCGGATATGAATGAACAGGAGCTAATGGCCATGCTGAACAGCATTCGGGAGCAGTTCGGGGTGAGCCATGTCCCGGCTTCGCCCGGGATGGCAGCGGATGCAGCTGCATCCGGCAAGGACAAGGCACTGTACGATGCGCTGCATGGCCATAGCTTCGATCTGTCCGGGACAAGCCTTAAAGAAGGAAATATCTATGTCGTTCTGTTCCGCGTGAAACAGTATCACAGTGTCATGAAGAGGTATTCCGAGGGCTCGGAAATGGTGCTGCCCAGCACGATCCAGCATGTGATTCAGGAGATGCTGTCCAGTGAGAAGGAAATTGAATATCTTCGGCTCAGCCGGGAGATGAACGCCGTGCTGATCAGCAACAGTGAGTTGAAGAGCCTGCTCGCTTCGCTGAACCGGGTGAACAATGTCGTCCAGATGATCAGCTCGGCGCTGAAGCGATTTGTGAATATTGATATCATACTTGGCATCAGCGACTGGTGTGCTGATTTCACAGAGATCGCCCGCGGTTACAAGCAGGCATCCAAGGCGCTGTCTCATTATTTCTACCGTCCGGATGATGCGGTGTTCTACTACCAGCATTTGAAGGTCGGGAGCAGCGAGGTGCGAAGACAGGCCGATGAAGCGGTTGTTCAGATGAAGTCGGCGCTTCGTGACGGGGACAGCCGCCAATTTCTGGATCTGCTTGGCCGCTGGGAGCAGCTGCTCTTGCAGGGAGCATGCATGGACCCTCAGGATGTCAAGAAGGTGTATGAAGGTCTGCTGTTTATGATGGGCGAGGGAGCCGCAGACAGCACGGCTGTTGGCAGTGACGGACCGATGCGCAGCGTTGAGGAAATTGAGAGTTTCCGCGAGCTGTCTGCGTATTACCGCCTTATTTTCGAGGATCGGCTCGGTTCCCGGGAACGCAAGGCGCACAAGGGCTACAGCCAGCTGACCCGCAACATTATCGCTTATGCGGAAGAGCATTATAAGGATAGCCTGTCTTTGAAATTGTTCGGTGACCAGTTTCATGTCAGTCCGAATTATGTCAGCCGTCTGTTCAAGCAGGAGGTTGGACAGGGGCTGTTCGATTATATAAACGCGCTGCGGATTGAGAAGGCGAAGGAGCTGCTGAAGGATTACCGCTACAAAATTTACGATGTGGCCGAGATGGTCGGATTTCATAATCAAGCGCATTTTGCGATTGTGTTCCAGAAGTATGCCGGTGTCTCGCCAAAGCAATATCGGAAAGAAGAAGTGTGATTTAAGAAAAGAAAGTGCAATCTGTGATAAAACACGGAAAATTGCGGCATAGATACGATTAGATAAATAGTCAATTTCAAAAAATTAATCATTATTTGATTAATTTTTTTTGTTTGTGCGGGTCGATATGATAGAGCATGTAAACAGAAGATGACATTCTTTGATGGGGGTAGACGTGATGATGAAAGTGCACAAAAAGTTATATACCACCCTGGTGCTGTGCCTGGCTCTCGTTGTGAGCCTAAGCGCTTGCGGGAGCGGTGACAGCGCTGACAAGGGGGCAGGCAGCGCAGACGAGAAGATCACGGTGAACTTTGGCTTCTGGGGGTCGGCGCAGGACTTGGAGATTTATCAGCAAGCAGCGAATGCGATTTCCGAGACCTATCCGAATATTGAACTCAAGATCAAGCAGTATCCGAGCAGCGAGCAGTTCTGGAATACACTGCCTGGCGAGATTGCGGCCGGCGTTGCCCCGGATTTCATTAAAATGTCCAACGAAGGCGCGTACGAGTATATTAACAAGGGCTTGTTCACTCCGCTCGACGAGCTGATTGAGACGACCGGTGTGGACATGGACCGGTTCATGGAGGCTTCCAAGAACATCTGGAGTGTGGACGGTCAGCAATACGGCATCCCGAACAGCGACATGCCGGCGATGTTTGTTATTAACGAGCAGATGTGGCAGGATGCTGGGCTCGGCGATTATCCGACCACCTGGGATGAAGTGATTGAAGCAGCGAAAGTGCTGAATCAAGGGGATGTGAAAGGGATCATCGTGAACCTCGACGCATTCCATATTACGAACTATGTGAAAAGCTTTGGCGGCGGCTGGGGTAATGGCGAAACGATCAATTCCCCGGAGAACGTACAGGCCCTGGAAATGATCATCGACATGTATGAAGAAGGCATTGCAGTTACGCCGAAATCGGTCGGCTTCGGCTGGGACGGCGAAGTGTTTGCCAACAATTTGGGGGCGATGAGCACCGGTGGTTATTGGTACAAGGGCTACCTGAAGGATGCAAATCCAGACCTGAACTATGTGGCACTTCCGGTTCCGAAGGGAACGACGAACGGCAGCACGATGAGCTCTGATGCCTACATGGTGCTGAAGGACGCGAAGAACAAGGAAGCCGCGCTTCAGGCGGCATATTACATGACCAATGACACTACGCAAACCGCGTTTATGGAGCTTGGCTTCAACCCTTCGATTCCGGAGCTGTCGGCTCAATACTTCGAGTTAAATCCGGAGTTCAAGGCCATCGAGCCGGCGCTGGAGTACAGCACGGATTACGGGTATCCAACCGACACGAAGCGTTTTACCGATGAGCTTGTGAAAGAGCTGGAGGGCTTGATTCTTGGCGGCTCCGGCAAGACGGCGCAGCAAATTCTTGATGATATTCAAAGTCAGTTCCAATAAAAGCGCAGGGTCAGGCCGCTCCCGCTTCTGAAACAGAGGGAGCGGCCCGATTTTTGTATAAAAGCATGGACGGGGGGAGACAGATGTCCAATTACAGCAAACAAGCCGGCATAGGCGGCAACAAGATCAGACAGTCCTGGTTTCGGTCGCTGGCCGATCATGATATGACGCTGGGCTGGTTGTTTTCCTTGCCCTTCTTGATCTTGTGGGCCTGGTGGTTCTTATATCCGTTTATTCAGTCATTTGTTCGAAGCTTTCAGGATGCCAACTTTGCGGCGCTGGATCAAGCGCAGTTTATCGGACTGCAGAACTATATCCAGATTCTTCAGGATAAAGAGTTCTTCCGCGCACTGCTTCACTCCTTGCAGATCGTGGCCATCTCGATTCCGATCCAGACGCTGCTCGGATTGCTGCTGGCCATCCTGGTGAATCAGAAATTGAAAGGGAAGGGCATCTTCCGGACGGTGTTCTTTCTGCCGTATATTACGTCGCAGATTGCGATTACGACGGTCTTTATGATGCTGTTCAAGAAAGGAACGTTTCTGACCGAGTTTTTCGGGATGTTCGGGTTCGGCAACGTGACCTGGTTCGCAGATACGAGCTATGCGCTGCTGTTCGTTTGTATCCTGTTTATTTTCCAGCAAGCGGGATTCACGATGATTGTGTATCTGTCCGGTCTGCAGGAGATTCCGAAGGATCTGTACGAGGCAGGAGAAATTGACGGGGCTTCTAAATGGAATAAATTCCGTTATATCACCGTTCCGTACTTGAAGCCGATTACGTTCTTCATCGTGTCCGTGTCCACGATCGCAGGTTTTCAGATCTATGACCAGATTGCCGCGATCTCTCGGTATGGCGCATTAGGCTCGCCGGCAGGGGCGACCAGCACGGTCGTCACGTATTTCTACCAGCACGGCATCCGGTATATGAACATCGGTTACGGCAGTGCGGCGGTTGTGCTGTTGTTTATCATTATTATGCTCATTACGTATCTGCAAAAAAAATTCCTGGACGAGAAGGAGTGAGAGTATGATGACCCGTACGAACGTTCAGCGTCCGCTGATGTATCTGTGGACGATTCTGCTGGGGCTCCTATTCGCCCTTCCTTTTCTCTACACGTTGTACTCGTCCATCATTCCGATGCGGTTTGTGAACACGTTGACGTCACCGGCGAACTGGACGCTGGACAACTTTAAAATCTTCTTCACGAATCCGGCTTATGATGTTCCGCGATGGTTCCTGAATACCGTCATCATGACAGGCGTCGTGGTGGTTGGCAACCTGATCATTAACCCGATGGCCGGCTTTGCACTGGCGAAGCTGAATTTCCGGGGGAAAACGGTGATTTACTGGATTGTGGTTGCGACCATGATGGTGCCGTACCATATGATCCTGATCCCGGTGTACGTGAATGTCGCCCAGCTTGGCTGGCTGAATACGTTCTTGGGACTGACGGTGCCGTTTCTGTATCAAGGGCTGTACATTTTTATGCTGCGTCAATTTTTCATTTCCGTGCCCAATGAGTTTCTGGAGGCTGCTCGAATCGACGGTCTGACCAAGATGGGGGCGTTCTGGCGAATTGTGTATCCGCTGGCTCGTTCATCGCTGATCACGATGTCCATTCTTGCATTCTCGGGCACCTGGAACAGCTATCTCATTCCGAGCACTTTGGCAAACACACCGGAGATGTATGTGCTGGTAGTTGGTCTTAACAGTGTCAAGGATATGTTCTTCGAGAATACGCCGCTTATTATGGCGGGGGTTGTGCTGTCCACGCTGCCGATCATTCTGTTCTTCTTCCTGTTCCAGCGTCAGTATATTGAAGGGATCTCCAGCGCAGGGGTCAAAGGCTGATATTCATCTCGACAGCAGAAATTTATTCAGACAGACAGATGTTCACCGATATTCAGCTGATGGAAGGATACTTGTTCCGGGATGGAGAAACACTGAATGAAGCATACATCATACAGATGGGGGATACATGATGGAATACCGTGTGATTAAAGAAGGCGATCTGTTCTTTCTTACCGGACTTGATGGGGACATTGCTCAAGGGAATGAGCAGGGCCATGGATTATATACGAAGGATACCCGCTTTTTAAGCCGGATGGAGGTGTTCGTTGACGGGCAGAAGCCGTCGCTGCTGTCTTCCGCTGGGGATAAAAGCTATATTGCCAGCATCCGGCTGATGAAGGAAGCCAAGGATGACGGCGCCATCGAAGTGCTGCGGGAGCGGTTCATCTATGACGGCGTGCTGTATGAACGCATGGAGCTCACCAATTACTTCACCTATGATTCTAATATCGAGTTTGCTGTCGCTTTTGATGCGGATTTTCAGGACATGTTCCTTGTCCGGAAGTATCGGACGGGTGAGGTTGGCGCCATGGAGGGAACCCAATTCGGCGAGCGCGAGCTGACGTTCTCGTATGTTGGGGCAGACCAGATGCGAAGACAGACTCGAATCGCCTGGGATCATCCTGAAGGCAAGGCAGACGAGAGTGGAAGCGTCACGTTCTCGCTGCCGATGAAACCGCAGCAGCGTCAGGTGATTACGTTCTGCATAATGCCAGTGTCGGAGCAGCTGGAGCCAGCTCAGTCACTTAGCTATGAAGAGGGGTTGCGCCGTCTGGAAGCTTCTTATGAGGCGTGGTATGAAGGCAGCGCCCGCGTCCAGTCCGATTCCCCGCACTTTAACGGCCTGTTCCAGCGCAGTGTGCAGGATCTTCGAATGCTGACCACCGATGTGGGCTTCGGCAGTATGACGGTGGCCGGTCTGCCGTGGTTTGCCGCACCGTTCGGGCGGGACAGCCTGATTACCGCCTTGTTCATGCTGCCGGTGAATCCGCAGATTGCCATAGGGACACTGCGTACGCTTGCCGCCTATCAAGGGGAGAAGTACGACCCGTGGCGGGATGAACAGCCGGGCAAAATCATGCATGAGATCCGTTACGGTGAGCTGGTTACGACCAAGCAATCCCCGTTCGCACCGTATTACGGAACGATTGATTCGACGCCGCTGTTCCTTATGCTGATCGGCGAATACTACCGCTGGACAGGGGATCTCTCCTTGGCCGAGGAGCTGAAGCCGAACATCATGCGGGCCCTTGAATATATGGATGCCGAGCTTGAAGCTGGCTCGGGCTTCATGGCCTATAAGCAAGAGGCGGAGAAGGGGTTCCCGAATCAGGGCTGGAAGGACTCCGCGAATTCGATCATTCATGAATCGGGTGAATTCGCCGAATCTCCGATTGCGTTGTCGGAGGTTCAGGGATACGTCTACCAGGCACTGAAATCGCTGGTACCGATCTTCACGGAGCTTGGGGATGCGGAGCTTGCCCGGAAGCTGGAGGAAGACGCCGGAGCGCTTAAGGAGCGATTTGAATCGGCGTTCTGGATGGAGGAGGAGTCCTGCTATGCCATCGCGCTGGACAAGAATCTGCGCCAGGTGCGGAGCGTCACCTCTAACCCGGGGCATCTGCTGATGACCGGGCTGCCATCGGAGCAGCGCGCCAAGGCGCAAGCGGGCCGGATGCTGGAGAAGGACATGTTCAACGGCTACGGAATCCGCACGATGAGCACACGCTCGGCAGGTTATTATCCAATGGGCTATCATAACGGCAGTGTATGGCCGCATGACAATGGCATGATTCTGCTCGGATTCGGGAAGATGGGATTCCGGGAAGAGGCGGGAAGCGTTATATCCGGCTTGCTTAAGGCTTCCGGGCATTTTGAATACCAGCGCCTGCCGGAGCTGTTCTGCGGGTACGATGCAGAGCTGGGTTATCCGG
Source organism: Paenibacillus sp. FSL M8-0334 (assembly GCF_038000405.1). NCBI lineage: Bacteria > Bacillati > Bacillota > Bacilli > Caryophanales > Paenibacillaceae > Paenibacillus > Paenibacillus sp. FSL M8-0334. The sequence continues at coordinate 1,811,170 of NZ_JBBOCH010000001.1, read as the reverse complement.
TGCCGTATCCGACGACATGTTCCCCTCAGGCATGGGCAGCCGGCACAGCGATTGTATTCCTTCAAGCGATGCTGGGTCTTTACCCGAACGCCGCCAAGAAGGAAATTGCGCTGTCACCTTTCCTGCCGGAAGGGATGAACGAACTGAAGGCCGGGCATATTGCCATCGGCAGCGGGCATCTGTCTGTTCGTGTTGTTCGCGAAGCGGATGCCGAAACGAATGTGGCGTTCAAGGTAGAGGTGCTGGAGAACACAACCGGCTACACGCTAGCAGGAGCATCGCTGTAAATTCGTCAGAGCGCTACCGCAACGAAGGGTGGCCTAACCAAGCCCTTATGCGAAGCGATACCCAAACGAAGAGCTAACCAAACGAAGCGCTACGCAGTATGCGTTACTGAACCAAGGCCTAACCAAGTAAACTTAGCCAAGTAGCTCTACCCGAGTAACCAAGTAGCTCCACCCAAGTAAGCCCTATCCAAGTAAGCCCTATCCAAATAGCTCTACCCCAATGTACAACCTTGGTACCCTTTAGGCCGTTAGGCTGGGGCCAAGGTTGTTGTGGTTCTTTACATTGACAGTCGGAGTAATTCCAGCACGATGGTAGCACCAAGGAAATAAAAAGCTAGAATAAACGATACTTTATGCCGGTTGGATTCTTTAATGTGGGTAAACTCCATATACCCACGATAGAAGTAAGGCAGTCCCAGCAGTTGGGCAAGCAGCGGCTGCGGCTCGCTAAGATCCAGAAACCAAATCGTAGCGATCCCCGGTAGTATCAAGAGCATGGATACGCCAACAAATCTTCTATAGACATCTGAGTCTTTCATGTCCTCCGCATCATAGTACACATGAACCTTTGTAAGAATGACTGTAAGATGACGGCGGCCAAACTAAGAAGAGAATACAGGATTATCATGTGTTCGCTCCTAAATATGATTAAAAATAAAGTCAGATGACCTCATTCAGGCAACCTCTAGATCTTAGTATACCACCCACTCCACCCAATTTGTGGGAATTTCCGGCTTGCAGATGGTTACAGTTGAATGTTGGAGAACATATGTTCTATAATGTTTTAGGGGATAAAATATACATATCGTGAATGATAAGGAAGGCAGGAAAGCGATGAATCCATTTTGCCGATATGCGCTGCATCAGATCGAAGTAGCGATTCTGTCCGTCGTTGCGATCATCGATAAGCTCGAGGAGGAGGACCTGCACATCAGGTCAATGGAAGGCAAGCGTTCCGTAGGGGAACTGCTAACCCATATGGCTGTCATCTGTCGGGCGGATTTTCGTATATCCGAAGGGGCGACAGAGGAGGAGATGAGCGCGTTCTACTCGGGTATCGCGTTGGACAATTTGAAAGACATCCAGGCAGAGCTGCTTACAGGCTATTCCTACCTGTTTCAGGAATTCCATGCGATGAGCGAGGAGGAGCTCCAGCGTGAAGTAACCGCCTACTGGGGTGTGAAGTATACGCGGTATGAGTGGCTGCTTGAAATTATGGCGCACTTGTATCACCACCGTGGACAACTGCACACGATGCTGATTCACGGCGGCGGAAAGGACCCGAATGTGCCGCTATTCGAATAGATAAAGCAGAATAGATGACAGGGCAGTAGATCATAGATGACAATTATAAAAGTCCGTCCCTCGGCCGAGGAGACGGACTTTTTTTCTAATATAGATGCTCATCCCATTCTGGAGTTGTGGGAATGGGATGACAACCGGGGAAGAAAGATCAGTACTGCATCAGCAGACTAACGTTTTGCCAACCGGCGCCGACGGTCCAGAAGACCAGGTAGTCACCGCGTTTCACTTGCCCGGCCTGAATGGCCTCATAGAGGGCCAGGAAGGGGCTGGTCGTGGCAGTGTAACCGTATTTGTCTCCGATGTAAGGAACTTTGTCCTGATCAATGCCGAGTTCTTCGGACACTCGCTTAATATTGCCCGTGGTGAACTGGGAGAACATAAAGCCCTTAATATCGTCAGTAGTCATCTGGTTGCGTTCCAGCAGGATCCGAATCGAGTTAACTGCAGATTCAGCGCATACCGAATCATCGAAAGGCGTAAATTGAACCTGAGCGTCCTTAGATGTAAATTCCTCGCGGTACAGATTCGATAATCCGTGAGCAGGGAACAGGGAATTGTCGATCACGGACGTATCGGTTTGGTAGATAGAGTCGATCAGACCGCGCGTCCCTTCGACCTGCTCCAAAATAACAGCAACCGCTGACTCGGCAAAATTGGAATAATAGACCGGCTGTTCCGGACTATGGACGGACAAGTAATCAGCTCCGACCACAAGCGCCCGTTCGATTCTAGGGTTGGAAGCCATGTAGCGCGCGGCTTGCTCCACCGCTACAAGAATGCCGGCGCAATTGGCATTGATGTCGAAGCAGGCGGTCAACAGATCGCCTCCAAGCGCATGATGCAGCTTCAGCGCGTTGCTGGGGAGCAAATACTCCGGCGTTTGGGACGTGAAAATGATCAGGTCCACATCTGCGGCTGATAGTCCGCCTTTGTCCAGTGCCCGCTTGGATGCTTCGACAGCCATCGTAAACGTATTTTCTTCCTGATTATCGATAATAAAACGTTTGTTACGGCCCAGAGCGGTTACAAGCCCGGTAACATCCGTGCCTCTTTCCGCAAAATAGTTAATGTAATATTCATTGTCTACTTCCTTGGACGGATGGTAAATTTCGATATCGCGAATTTGTACCCCTCTCATGGCCATCTCTCCTTATTGTTCGATAATTTCGCAGTTGTCCAGCTGTACGCCACGAGCAACGCGACCAAGCTGCATCTTCAGAATCGGGTTTTTGGAAATCCGTAGTGTTACTTTCTTGAAGCCGTCCTTCTTGTACAGTCCGAAGCAGCCTTCCAGCAGCGGGAGTGATTCCGGCGCGGAGACGTTCAGCTTCGTGCAGTCGATGTGGATCTCATATTCCGGTGCGGAAATCGTTGAGATCGCTTTGTTGTAGCCCTCCATGGCAGCCATGCCGTCTTCCGGAGAAAAGGTGCCTTCCACCTCGGCATAAAATACTTTTGCAGCTTGATCGATTTTGATGTTAAAGCTTCCCATGATTTTGTTATCCTCCTATGAACTAGAAATGGTTTTGGTATTATATAGTGCTTCGTTTGAAATAGATAAAATAGGATCATTTATGTTTGAGTGCCTTCAGTCGATCCAGGATCGGCGCAGGTTCACTGCCGTCCGTGTTCACCTCAATGATGCAAGGTCCAACTCTCTCCCGGACGAAGCCAGGAATGTCGTCCATATCTTCCAGATGACTCACAGACATGGATGGAATTCCGGCGATGCGCATCATGTCAGCGATGGAGATCCGATCCTGCTTGTAATCCGGCATCGTGCGGTTGTACAGAAACTTCTGCCCACGGTCAACGTAGGATAGCATGGCATTGTTAATGATGAAGTAAATGACAGGCAGCTCGTATTCCTTGGCAGTCAGCACTTCCGTTCCATTCATGAAGAACGAGCCGTCTCCCGCAATGACAGCAACCGGACGAGAGGAATCCGCCAAATACAATCCTGGCCCTCCGGCCATCGCTGATCCCATGGCTCCGTAGTTCAGATTAATCTCGAAGTCTCCTCCGGCTGGAATTTCCAAATACTTCAGCACGAAATTGGTGAACTCCCCAATATCGCACACATAACGCGTATCATTCGGCATCACCTTGCTCAACTTCTCAAGGAAGAGGCGCAGGGATAAGCCAGTATGATTGCGCTCGTAAGCCTCGTTCAGCGGCAATGGCTTCTTATACGAAGCCGAGGATGGCTTGGCATGCTCAAGGAAATAAGGGAGCGCATCCTTGAGATCGGCGAGGACAGGTGCGTCCGTCTTGAACACTTTGCCGATTTCCCTGGCGTCACGATCAACATGAATCACCTTGCGTCCCTCCACGAGCATGTCGTTAAAGTTGCACGTAGAGGCTTCACCAAGGCTCGTACCCAGAATCAGAATGCAGGAAGACTGGGAGGTGGTGACGTATTCCATGGCCGCATCGGTGCTGGAAAACCCGTAGTTTCCTAAGTTAAGCGGAAAATCGCCGGGAATGATGCCTTTAGCCGAAGGTGTCGTAATGATCGGCCACTGCAGCCGTTCGCTGAGCTGCATGATTTCTTCGGCCACAGCCCGTCCGCCGCGTCCGACCATAATGATTCCTTGTTCTGCCTCATTCAGGAGGGACACTGCGTCTTCCAGCTCCTTCGGATTAGAGCGCACGACTTGGAGATCAGCCAGGTTTGGGGCCTCCGGAAGGACATTAGGCGCTTCCATCCGCTGCACATCAATTGGAATCGAAATATGCACTGGGCCAAATGGAGGCGTAAGCGCGATCCTTACCGCTTTATCCAGTTCAGCTAACACATCCGCTTCATTCATGACGGTGTTGCTGTACTTGGTGATCGGCCGAACGATGTCCTGGGCGTCCATCTCTTGAATGGCTCCTTTGCCGATCTGCCAGCGATTCACATAACCGGTGATGATGAGCAGGGGCGCTTTGGCGCGCATGGCGTCAGCGATTCCGTTCATCATGTTGCCGACCCCGACGGCACCAGCGCCGGCGCAGACAGCCAGCTTGCCGGATGTGCTTGCATATCTAGCGGCCATGTACGCCGCACCGGCTTCGTTCTTAGTAATGATGGGCTTCATGTCTACATCGATCAGCGCGTCGTATATCGGCCCGATGATTCCTGCAGGAATCCCGAATATATGATCCACTCCAACTTCTCTCAAATACTTCAATATGGCTTCGGCTATATTCATGTGCGGAATCCCCCTTGAACTAGAATTGGAATGCGTCGCTGTATTCCTTGACCAACTGTTCTGCCTGTGAAATCTCGTCTTCCGAAAAATGATGCAGCTTCCCGATTGAAGCGACAACAACGATTCCGATTACGGTTTCGAGTTGTATGACAGGCACAACCATAATGCTGTCGATTCCGAATAAGAAGAACTCATCGGCAGAGCGCGGATCATTTTTGACGTCCTGCACAACGGTGGGTGAGGGCAGTTCCTGCTCCAGCATTTCCCTCAAGAGGCGATCCTGCTGAATGTAGACCGGATGCTGTGCATGGACGCTTTTCCACTTTTCCACGCCGAGATGGTCGGTCTTCGTTTTCAATACCGGACATAGGCGGCCTTCCCTGATTTCGTGGTAGGCGATATCGGCTACGCCCGTCAGACGCTCAAGCTGTTCAAAAAGCAAGTGCAAACGCTCCATACCGGGCTCTCCTCCTTATTTCTAAATAAGTTGTCGTTGCCATGCGTTTTCGTGCCTTCGTCGTTTCGATTCAGCTTTCTGGAGAACCTGGGCTTGCTTCCTTAGAGTTGGCCGGTCTCTAACCATATAACGAAGTCTTTATGTTCCGTGTAAAAGCAGATCCTCCTCTCGTTGTCATTGGTGCGGGCGGCGTAAAACGGCAAAAAAAGTGCAGGCAACATCTCCGGACATGACACACCGTGACCAATAGTGGGCAGTAGGGTGATTATCTCGGTGTCAGGCTTCCACTTTATTTACGGAGATTTAGCCGGGTCCGCAATCCTATACAAGCTTGTAATACACCTTTTATATCGGTTTCGGGGAATCGTTTTTTCATGGGTTTTATGTAAATTGTATGTAAATTCATATTTTTTTCACAAAGAATAAGATCCCAATTTTGCAAAATGAAAGGTGGCCGCTGATCTATACTTGTTTCGGGTGTGCTTTGAATGATTATCCCTTTTGATCAGGCAGCGCAGAAACTCAGGAGCAGACACATTCGAAAGCCGACTATATGTGGTTATACTCGACAGTTCGGCGTGGAGGCAATAGCGTGCCTCAGGCCAGGCGTATCCATAGAGCGACTCAAGTAGAGCAATATCCTGCTTCAGGCGTAGCGGTAGAGCGACTCAAGTAGAGCAATATCCTGCTTCAGGCGTAGCGATAGAGCGATTTAAGTAGAGCAATAGTGCGCTCAAGTGGCCAGAAGAGTGATTCGAGTGGAGGCAGAAGAATGAATTCAATATCATGTGAACAGTTGCAGACGAAGGACTCAGGTTCGCGAACCGATACAGGCTGGTTTAGAAATGAAGGATAAATATGAACGGGATTCGTCTAGCCCCAACGTTTCAGGGTGTCTTGCTCAGGCTGCGGCTAAGGCGTTCTCTAAGGGCCGATCCGGCTGACGGGCGATCAGCTCCAAGTAGGAGATGCCAGGGATCGCGATGCACATCTGCAGCAACTTCTGCCTCATCGACTCCGCCGTTCCGGACAGGAGAAGCCAGCGGCGTCCTGTGAATTCGTTCAAATACGCCTGCAGATGCTTCCTCCCCAACGCACCATATGTATTCTTCAGCGATACCCACGCCTCTCTTACCACACTCCGCAAAGGGGCGTACAACCGAAAAGCTTGGGAGGACAGCTGGACTTCGGATGCAAGGCGATCCACGTGCTCGTCGATGAATGCGGTTAGATCGCGGCGAGAGGCCCTTGTATCGGTTCCTCGGCTCTGCCGCAACAGGCGGATCTTGACCTGCTGCGGTTCACCGGCCTCATCGACCGTACAGCCAGCGACAACCGCTGAGGCATGCGGATGCGAAACCGCACATCGGGAGGGATTGCGGCCGTACTGATCGCTGTTCACCTTCACGTCGCCGTAGAGCAGCTCCCGCGCATCGAAGTGAAGGGCAGCATGACGAATTTTGTGCAGCATTAACCAGGCGGTCTTGTAAGTGACGTCAATCACTTGACTGAGCCGCATTGCGGAGATGCCATCCGGGAGCAGGAACAGATCCAGAGCCATGAACCACTTGAGCAAGGGCAGCCGGGTTCCTTCAAAAATCGTGCCCACCAAAGCCGATGTCTGATGCTTGCACCGTCCGCACTCGAACAACGGGACACGCCGGGAGTTCAGACGACTGCACCCGGTATGGTCACAGCGAGGGCAAACGAAACCGTCTGGCCACTTCATCGCGATCAACGCCTCCATGCAGGCTTCCTCGCTGTGGTAACGGCTGTGGAATGGTTGAAGCACTGTCTCCTCACGAAACTCCATATCTGCTCATCCTCCCGAACTTGAAATCCACGCACATACGTTCCCTTTCTCCTATATTATACCAAACGTATGTTCTGTTATCAAATGAAATTATTAGTTCAGCACAAAAAATGTATCTTTAGCATAGAAAAGTCGCATTCTATCGCTTTCTTCGACCTTTTTGCATTTGCCCGTTATTCTGGAAGCTGTCCTAGCGCTCAACCGCTAAACCTGAACGAAAGGGATAATCGTGAAAGGGGGAGGAGGCAGGGATACCAACAGCAGGAGAGCACGAGGACAAAGGCGATAACAAGCTGTTAATAGCGTGATCTATCACTTACGAAGCGTGTGAAAATAATAAAATTTAAAGGAATTGACGACCGGACAATTGTCCGTTACAATAGAACAGCGTTGCCGGACAATTGTCCGGCAATACATAGATATAAAGGAGGATTAAGGTCTTGGATATGGGAGTGGGGCCTGGGCAGGCCAACATTGATTTAAGCAAGATAAAGAGAGGGCCCATCGTGGCGGCGTTAATTATCGGGGCGTTCGTATCCATACTGAACGAAACGCTGCTGAACATTGCATTTCCGGCTTTGATGACCCAATTCGGGATCGGAGAGGCTACGGTACAATGGCTGTCAACGTCATACCTGCTGGTGGTTGGTATTTTGGTGCCGGTAACGGCGCTGCTTCAGCTGTGGTTTACGACAAGGCAGATGTTTATTGGGGCGATGAGCCTGTTTTTGATCGGTACGATTGTTTGTGGATTTTCGCCGGTATTTGGCATGTTGCTGTTTGGCCGGATCTTACAGGCGGTCGGAACAGGGCTAATGCTGCCGGTTCTTATGAATACAATTCTGAGTATCTATCCGCCGGAAAACCGCGGTGCGGCAATGGGAATGATCGGTCTCGTGATTATGACGGCTCCGGCGATCGGCCCGACGCTTTCCGGTTTCATCGTAGAGGCGCTGAACTGGCGCTGGTTGTTCTATCTGGTTATTCCGCTGGCGCTCTTCTCGATTGTGTTCGCAGCGATATATTTGAAGAACGTGTCGGTGCTGACCAAACCGAAGGTGGATTACCTCTCGATTATTCTGTCGACGATTGGCTTCGGCGGTATCGTATATGGTTTCAGCAGTGCGGGTGAAGGTTCTTGGTCGGATCCGCTCGTGACGTGGTGCATTCTTGCCGGTGTGATTGGCTTGGGGCTCTTTGTTTGGCGTCAATTGACGGTGAAGGAGCCAATGCTGGATCTGCGCACCTTTAAATATCCGATGTTCGCACTTGTAACGGTGCTGATGCTAGTTCTGATGATGAGCATGTTCTCCACCATGATCATGCTGCCGCTGTTCCTTCAGAATGCGCTCGGATTGACGGCACTTGCCGCCGGTCTCGTCCTGATGCCGGGCAGTATCGTCAACGGTCTGATGGCGCCGATTACAGGCAGGCTGTTTGACAAATTCGGACCTCGGGTGCTTGTCATCCCAGGACTCAGTCTGATGGTGATTGCTGTGTTCCTGTTCTCGCGTATCGACTCTTCTTGGACCGGTGGTAACGTCATCTTTATCCATGTTATGATGATGCTGGGAATTTCAATGGTTATGATGCCGGCTCAGACAACGGCGCTAAATCAGCTGCCGCGTCTGTTGTACCCGCACGGGACGGCGATTATGAATACGTTGCAGCAGGTAGCCGGGGCTGTCGGGATGGCGCTGTTCATCAGCATCATGACAGCTGGTGCGAGAAATTATGCGGTCACAACCGGAGATCTGAATCCTGTGGAAGCGATGGTTGCAGGTTTGCATAATGCGTTTATCGTCGGTCTGGTTATGGCCGGGATCGCCTTGGTGCTGGGCTTGTTCGTGAAGCGGACGTACTCTCCTACAAGTGAGGAGAAGTCTGCTGCGTAACTCCAAGCATGGTTCAGAAGGGGAAACAAGCATGCGGATAAGAAAAGAGAATGATGAGCTGAGTCAAAAAATTCTGGATACGGCACAGGCCTTGTTTGACAAATACGGGGTTGAGGATGTTTCCATGCATCAGGTCGCAAAGACCGTCGGCATAGGTCAGGGAACATTGTACCGGCGCTATCCGAGCAAAAGCAAAATCTGCTTTTCGCTAATGGAAACGAAGATCGACCGCTTTATGAAGGAAATCAAGGCCTACCTCGAATCAAATGGGGAACTTCCGGTGGCGGTCCGGCTGCGGACGGTGCTGACCCGGGTCATTCTTCACTTCAATGAGGATTTGGAATGGCTTCGTGTGATGCTGACTGCCGACAGGCTGGAGGAAACCAAGAAGAATGTGTGTGAGTCCCCACCCTTTGATTTTCTGCAAAAGGAGATCCAAGGACTACTGGAGGAAGCTGCCGAACAGGAAGGACTGATGCCGGTTGACCCGGGGTTTACGTCCATCATGCTTGCTTCTCTGCCACGTGCTGACGTCATTTTGTATTTTCGGGATCATGGACATAGTGCCGAGGATATTGCAGAGCAATATTGCCGGAGCTTTGTGGATCCGCTGTTTATAAGCCGTTGAAATACAGCTAACGTTGCTCGTGTTAGTGTTAGGCTAAGGTAGTGCTAATGCTAATAATGCTAAGGCTAGTGCCAGTGTTAAGGCTGAGGCTAAGGCTAGACTAATGCTAGTGCTAATGCTAATGCTAATGCTAATGCTAATGCCAGTACTATCGTTAGTGATCAGGCGGCCTAAGCTTGATCGGCTTGCATTTCATACAAAACAGAGCTGTCCGCCAATTGGCAATCAAGAGCCGGACCGTGCAGGGGATAATCCCTGGCGGTCCGGCTTTTCGCATGGAGATTTAACTTATTACAGCTCCTGGGCGGGCAGGTATATTCTTCTTCCTTGCAGAATACTGTACAACAAAAGCATCCGGACATGGACCTTATGGGGGGAAGCGCTATGCATCGCCTGCGCCGCTGGATCAATTCACCGTATTCATTCTCGCTCGGCATGTTTGCGATGATGGTGCCGAGTCAGGCTTTCAGTTCCTTTTATAGCTACTTTTATGTAGAGAAGCTAGGTCTGGGCATCGGGCTGGCCACGCTGGCAAGAATGATCTTTCTGATCTGGGATGCGGTTAACAACCCGCTTATGGGTTATTGGTCCGACCGGACCCGGACGCGCTTCGGACGGCGAAGACCGTGGGTGTTTGGCGCGATGCCGGTGTTCATGCTAACGTTCATCATGGTATTCTCGCCTCCGTCGGGACTTGCCCAAGGCGGATTGTTCGCGTGGTTCTTGATCGCGCTGCTGCTGTTCGAGGCAGCGGCTACGGTGCTGTGGGTAAACTACGGCGCATTATTCCCCGAGCTGTTCAGAGGAGATCGGCTGCGTGCCAAAGCCTCCGCTATCCAGCAGGGCTACCAGGTGGTGGCGCTGCTCATCGGAACGGCGCTGACCCCCATTTTGTTTGACGCGATAGGCTTTTCCCGCATGGCTGTCCTGTATGCGTTCCTGTTCGGAATATTCATGCTGCTCTGCATGTTATCGGTACGGGAAAACGAGACATACGCTCAACAGAAGCCGCTTAAACTGGTGCGGGCATTTCGGGAAACATTGAACAACCGCAAGTTTTGGGTGTTTCATATATCGAATTCATTTGCTCAGACGGTTAACGGACTAATTAGCTCGATGATTCCGTTCTACGCCAAATATGTGCTTGGCATACCGGAGGCGCTTGTATCGGTGCTGCTTGCTTCGGTTTTTGTATCTGTCATCCCGCTCGTGTTTGTGTGGTACTGGATTATTCGCACGATGGACGGCGTGAAGGCATGGCGGCTGTCGCTGGCAGCTTACGGGCTATCCGTCATCCCGCTCTGGTTCGGTCAGGATCTGACCAGCGGCATTCTGGCAGGCGTTATGGTCGGATTCGGCCTGGCTGGCTTTCTCGTTACGCCAGCGATCGTCAGCGGGAGAATTATCGATGAGGATGAGGCGCGAACCGGGCTGCGCAGGGAAGGGATCTATACGGCTGTGGGTGGATTTATTACACGTTCAAGCGGGTTGATCTCGGCCATTGCCTTCTGGATCGTAGGCATCATATTCGGATATGAAAGTGGCGACAACCCGGGGAACAATCCGGAAGCGACCTTCCGGTACCTGACAAGTGTGGTTCCGCTGATACTGCTTGGAATCGCCTTCCTCATATCTTTTATGGTCAAAATGGATTTCAACAACACACTAAAAGGGGAACTCGAACATGGAACGAAGACTGATCATCAACTGTGATGATTTTGGACAGAGCCCGGCAGCAAACAAAGCGATCTTCCACCTGCTGGAAGAGGGCAAGGTATCGTCGGCAACAGTCATGGCGGTTGCGCCCGGTTATGAAGAAGCTGCGTCCTGGTGTGCCCGCAGGCAGCAGCCCAATGTGGGACTTCATCTGACCTTGACCAGCGAGTTTGAGGCGCTTCGGTGGGCCAGTCTGACGGGACACCCGTCGCTTCATGATGAGACTGGCCATCAATACCGGACTGTGCAGGAGTTCGAGACTGGTGCAGCTGCTGGCGCAGTGATGAAGGAACTTGAGGCCCAATATCAGTTGGCCCGGAAATCCGGAATCCGGCTTAGCCATATCGATAACCATATGGGGAGCCTGTATGGTGTGGAGACCGGCCGTAGCCTGATTCCGCAAATGCTGTGGAAAGCCAGGCGCTGGCGGCTGCCGGCCAGGCTGTTCCGCTATATTGATCCGAGCGATCCGCTGCTCAGCACCTTGTCGAATATCCAGCGGCCGGTGGCGCTGGCTTCCGGACTGGCCGATGCCTTCGGCGTACCGATCCCGGATTATTTGCTGTCCCACCCTTACCGGATTGTGGAGGGGGAGAGGTATGATCGCTTCAAGCAGTCGATCATCGCCAGGCTGTACAAGCTGCCGGAAGGCGTGTGCGAGACGTACGTTCATCCAGGCGCGGAGGATGAATGGATGCAGGCATCGATTCCGAACTGGGACAAGCGGATATGGGAATTCCGGCTTTTGTTTGATGATGATTTTGCCTATGCTATGAAAGATGCGAAGGTGATTTTGACAGACTACCGGTATGTCGAGCGATATTTGCGGCGCCCTCGCGGGCGGTCGGCAGTGAAGCTGATGAAGGTGCTGATCGCTAAATAAGGTGGCTGTCAGGCCGCAACTATAGCGGTCGTCCTTACGAGGAGGGACGATCGCCTTTTTATGACAGAAAGTGCGCACCTATCCGTCGATTCCGGGCGATGTCGGACGTACATTAGAGATAAGATAAGAAAAAGGAAAAGAGACAGTCCAAGGAGAATTGTTATATATCCGGGAATGCTGGATATTAACAGGATCACTTTACAAGAGGATTATGTTCTGATGCACTGGGAGTCGTTCGGCGCATAATCCCGACAAATACAGACAAAGGCGGCGGTGATGTTGTCCATGGTACAGTTTCGGATTGAGAAGGATTTTCTGGGGGAAAAGCAGCTTCCATTGGAGGCCTACTACGGAATTAACACGGTCAGGGCTGTTGAGAACTTTCCGATCAGCGGCGTGCCGATCCACAGCGAGCTGATCACGGCGCTTGCCGAAGTGAAGAAGGCGGCTGCAATCGCCAATATGGAGCTGGGCTGGCTTCCGAAGCGGATCGGTAACGCCATTTCGGAGGCAGCCGACGAGATTATTGAAGGCAATCTTCGTTCGGAATTCATCGTGGACTCGATTCAGGGAGGTGCAGGCACCTCGATCAACATGAACATGAATGAGGTGTTGGCCAACCGTGCGCTGGAGCTGATGGGCCAGCAAAAAGGGGAGTATTTCCATTGCAGTCCAAACAACCATGTGAACATGTCCCAGTCCACGAACGATGCAATCCCGACAGCGATCCGGATCGCTTCGTTTCGACTGACGCAGGATCTGCTTCAGGTGTTCCGCACATTGGTGACAGGAATCCGGGCGAAGGCCGAAGAGTTTGATGATGTCATCAAGATGGGGCGCACTCATCTACAGGATGCGGTTCCGATTCGTCTCGGACAAGAGTTCGGTGCTTACGCCAACGTGTTGGAGCGGGATATAGCCCGTATTGAACGTGCGGCGCAAGGGCTGCTGGTTGTGAATATGGGGGCGACGGCTGTCGGTACCGGGCTGAATGCCACACCGGATTACATGCGCGGCGTCGTGCAGCATTTGAACGAGCTGACCGGCTTCTCGCTCAGGCAAGCGGATGATCTGGTCGATGCGACACAGAACACCGATGCGTATATGGAATTGTCAGCGGCGCTAAAAGTATGTGCCGTCAATATATCGAAGATGTGTAATGACATCCGCTTGATGGCGTCAGGGCCACGGGCAGGGCTGGGCGAGCTCAACGTGCCGCCAAGGCAGCCGGGATCGTCGATCATGCCGGGCAAGGTAAACCCGGTTATGGCTGAGGTGATGAACCAGATTGCATTCCAGGTCATCGGCAACGATCATACGATCAGCCTGGCCTGCGAAGCAGGGCAGTTCGAGCTGAACGTAATGGTTCCGGTGGCAGCCAACAATCTGATGCATTCCCTGAAGATTTTGAAGAACGGCATGGATGTATTTTATAAAAACCTGATGATTGACCTGAAGGCGAACAGAGAGAGCTGCAAGTATTATGTTGATAACAGCTACGGCATTATTACAGCATTGAATCCGCATCTGGGCTACGATGTGGCTTCCAGATTGGTGAAGGAAGCGCAGCAGACGGGCCAGGGTATTCGGGAAATCATTCTGGAGAAGGGCCTGCTGACCGAAGAACAGATCAATGTGATTCTAGACCCGTATCATATGACGTCTCCGGGCATCGCAGGCGAGGAGTTTTTGCTGAATCAGTAGGCGAGTGAGGTGGAGACCAGATGGATATCCAAGCGATGTTCAAGGAGATTGAAGAGGGATTTCAGACAGTGGTGGAATGGAGACGGCATTTGCACCAGCATCCGGAGCTGTCTTTTCAGGAGCAGAATACAGCGGCGTTCATCACGGACAAGCTGACAAGCTTTGGTCTGGAGGTTCGGACCGGCATTGGCGGCTATGGGATCGTGGCTGTGCTGAAGGGCGGGGAGGAAGGCAAGCGAATCGCCCTCAGAGCAGACTTTGACGCGCTGCCGATCGCCGACGAGAAGGAGGTGCCGTACAAGTCACGGTATGATGGCGTAATGCACGCCTGCGGCCACGACGGCCATACGGCGGCGCTGCTCGGCACGGCGAAGGTGCTGTCCCGATATCGCGATCAGCTGAAGGGAACGATCCATTTCATATTCCAGCCTGCAGAGGAGCTTCCTCCTGGCGGCGCCAAGGCAATGATCGAGGAAGGAATTCTGGATGAGGTTGATGCGGTATTCGCTATTCATCTCGCAACCGATGTGCCTGTCGGTAAGATCGCGGTCGGTGCGGGCTACCAGATGGCCGCGGTGGATAAATTTGATATCGTGATCCATGGAAAAGGGGGCCACGGCGCCAGACCGCATGAAGCGATTGATTCCATTGTCATCGGCAGTGAAATTGTCGGGGCGCTGCAAAAGATCGTCAGCCGCCGAATCAGCCCGCTTCAGGCAGGTGTTGTCACGGTAGGCCAGTTTCATGCTGGCTCGGCCTTTAATGTCATCGCCGACACAGCTCGTCTTGAAGGGACGGTACGCTCCTTCGATGAAGGCGTGCGCGACTTGATTGAAGAGGAGATCCGCTCGATCGTGGATGGCATCGTGTCCGGGGCGCATGCCTCGTACAGCATAGACTATTTGCGCGGCTATCCGGCACTCTTTAACCATAAGGAGGCGACGGAGGCGACTCGAAGGCTACTGGCCGAATCATTCGGGGAAGATGCAATGATGGAGATGGAGCCGAGCATGGGGGCGGAGGATTTTGCTTATTTTCTGAAGGAGAAGCCAGGAACCTACTTCAAGGTCGGCGCCAGAAATGAACATGAGTCCACCCAATATCCGCATCATCATCCGAAGTTTGATTTTGACGAGCAGGCGCTGCTGATTATGCAGAAGGCTTTTATTGAGATTGTACGGGGATATGCTCTATTAGAGAACGAAGGGAGAGTAAACATTAATCGCCTCATACCTTAACGGTATGGGGCTTCTATGCGGTGGAGTCCGACTCGTGGAATGCTGTGCGGACTGTGGAGTGCGGCGTCTGCTGGTGAAGTGCGGACTGTGCTGTGCAGTTCGGACTTGTGCCGGGAGAGCCTTGCATGATTATCCCGTTAGATCAGGAGTTTTTTGCCTGTTCCGCCTATCTGCCTTCTTCTTTTCCTGCTCACCTGCCTTCCTGACAACATACCCAACCATCATTCTACCCTCATATCCTCATACCCTCGCATCCTCACATCCTCACATCCTCACATCATCATATACTCGTATACTTCTGTCCCCCTGTCTCCCTGAACGAAAGGGATAATCATGCAAGGGGTAGGGGAGAGAGTGAGGATGTATGAGGGAAAGGGGATAAAGCGTTGCTCGTACTGCGCATCTCATTCGCTTGACAAAGCGCTGAACATTAAGGACACTAAGAGCGATAACTGTGACAGTTCCAAACATGATTCTATAGATTGTACAAAAACACTTGTACCAAGGTGATTTGCACCAAATTGACGAAATCAAAGCAGAAAGTGTGTGAATGATGGAAAATATCAAGGACGAATTGAATGTGCTTCTGCCGGTTGTGCGCTGTATCGCTGCCCAGTTTGGCAACCAATGTGAAGTGGTGCTTCACGATCTGAGCCAAGGCTATGAAAGCACGATTGTGGCGATCGAGAACGGGCATATTACGGGCAGAAAGGTGGGGGACTGCGGAAGCAATCTCGGGCTGGAAGTGCTCCGGGGGACTGTGACCGAAGGCGATCGGTACAACTATATCACCCAGACGAAGGATGGGAAGATTCTGCGGTCATCGTCCACGTACTTCAAGAACAGCAAGGGCGAAACAATAGGTGCGCTGTGCATTAATTTTGATATCTCGGATTTTCTGGTGGCGGAGAATACGCTGCGGTCGCTTACGATGCATAGCCTTGATCAAGAGGTTAAGGAAGTATTCGTGAATGACGTGAACGATCTGCTTGAATATCTTCTGCAGGAGTGCCAGAAGGAGATCGGCAAGCCGGTATCTCACATGAACAAGGAGGATAAGCTGAAGGCGATCCAGTTCCTGGATATGCGCGGCGCGTTCCTGGTCAAAAAAGCAGGGGACAAGGTGTGCCAGTTTCTGGACATTTCGAAGTTCACACTGTACAACTACCTCGATGAAGTCAGAGCCGGTAAGGACAAGACCCCTTCGGAGAATCTGCTTTAATCCTCGCGCAGGCAAGGGCAGATACATGAAAGACTCCCGAAGTCCCGCAGTCCCGAGGTTTCTGAAGTTGCCTATGGTGCATCTGAATCTGAAGTGCCTCTGAAAGGCCTAAGTGCCTCTGAAAGACCTTATAGTACCTCAAAAGTACCTCTGAAAAAGTGCCTGTGGTGCCTCAAAAGTGCTTACCAGTGTATTTAGGTGCCTAAAAGTGCTAGGCACCTTAGATGCCTCTATAGTGCCCCTATCGCTTCGCATGCTCCCGCCGTACGAATAGATCATCGGCAATGGCGTCCTCGAAGCAGGGGCCTAACATCCCCCTGTCACCCCTCGATTTATGATTGACAAATTGATCGGGCACCCTTCATAATTTGATTAATCTAAAAAATATTTTTATTATCTAATTATTTTTCTTGTAGAAAGAACGGATGCCAATAAAAGGCCGGATTGCGGTGGAGCAGGTTCTTGGTTGGAATGCTTCCGGAAAGGATCGTGAACAGATGAACGTATCTACGCCCGCTGTCGTTGTTGATCTGGATATTGCCGAACGCAATATCAGGAGAATGGCCGACGTTGTTAGGAGTGCCGGTATCCGCCATCGTCCGCATATCAAGTCTCACAAGTCGGTTTATTTTGCGCGCAAGCAGCTTGAGGCCGGGTGTGCGGGAATTACATGCGCCAAGCTTGGCGAAGCTGAAGTGATGGCCGAGGCTGGCATCGATGATATTCTCATCGCTTTTCCGATTATCGGAGCGGACAAGCAGGAGCGGCTATTTCGCCTGGCGCAGCATACCCAGGTTACATGTGTAGCTGATAGCCTGGAAGCGGCCGTCTCGGTATCGCAAGTTGGCGAGCGTCTGCAGCGCACAATTCCGCTATACATCGAGGTGGATGGGGGGATTGGCCGCTGCGGGCGTCAGCCGGGGCAGGATACGGCCGAATTTGCCTTGCAAATTTGTGATCTGCCGGGGATTGAGGTTGTCGGGGTGCTGTCGTATGCGGGGCAAATCTATGCCGAACAATCCCGAGAAGATATCCGGGAGATGGCGAAGCAGGAAGCGTGTCTGCTGCAGCAGTCGGCCGATATGATCCGCGCAAACGGCATGACCCTGCCGGTGGTTAGCGGCGGCTCATCGCTCTCTTCGAAGTTTGCCCAGGACCTGGACGGCGTGACGGAGGTCCGTGCCGGGAACTATCTGTTCCACGATGTGGGCCAGCTGTCGATGGGCATGGTCGGCGTTGAAGATTGCGCGTTGCGGGTCGTGACCACGGTGGTCAGCACTCCGGCTCCCGGCAGAGCGATCATCGATGCTGGATCGAAGACGCTGACAACAGACACAATGCCCTTCTCCAAGGGCTACGGATATATTGTCGAGCATCCGGAGATCGAGATTTTCAAGCTGAACGAGGAGCACGGCTTTCTGCGTTATCCGCCTGAACTTTCGGTTCGGATTGGCCAGCAGCTGACGATTATCCCCAATCATGCCTGCGTGATTCCGAATTTGTGCGATGAGGTGCTGGGCGTTCGGGACGGCGAGGTCGTGCTTAGCATCAAGATCGATGCGAGGGGCAAGAGTAGCTAGACGCAAGAGAGCAGGGCAAGAGAGCGGGGGCAAGAGCAGTCAGGGGCAAGAGCAGCTAACGGCTAACTACACATGGGAAAGGAGTGGTCTGACAATGAAACGTTCTTGGGAGGACGTGTTTGACGAGCAGGAGCTGCTTGACATTACCTCCGGTCTTATCCGATGCCAAAGTGTAAATCCCCCAGGGCATGAGGAAGTGGCGGCACGATACATAAAGGAGCTGCTTGCGCGAGAGGGCATACAGGCCGAGCTTCAGTGGCCCGCGCCAGGACGGGCGAATCTGACGGCAGTTCTGACGGGACAGCGGCCGGGTCCGAGGCTGCTGCTGAACGGGCATCTTGATGTGGTCCCAGCCGGAGAGGATTGGAGTGTAGACCCATTTGCAGCGACGATAAAGGATGGCTTTCTGATCGGCAGAGGGGCCGCGGATATGAAGTCAGGGGTAGCGGCGATGCTGTATGCTGCTATTTGCCTGCAGCGGTCGGGCAATCCGTTCGCCGGCGAACTGATCCTGTTCTTTAATGCCGATGAGGAGAGGGTTAACCTTGGAATGCGTCATTTCGTGGAACACCCGATACACGCAGATTACGCGGTCATCGGCGAGCCGACAGAGCTTGACATCTGCATAGCGCATAAGGGGATTGGGCGGTACCGGGTCCGCACCTCTGGCGCGGCGGCTCACGCGGGGAAGGTGAAGTCTCCGGACAACGCCATTCCGAAAATGGCCGCCCTGATCGCGGGGCTGCAGCCGCTTCGAAGCCATCTTCAAACGCAATCTCATCCCATTCTGGGCAGCCCGGCGCTGAATGTGACCCAGATCAAGGGAGGCACAGCTCCGAATATTATTCCGCAAAGCTGTGAGATCGAAATTGATCGCCGCTTGATTCCAGGAGAGACGCGGGAGCGTGTGCTGAAACAGTTGAACGATGCTTTGACCGCTGCGGCGGGAGGCAGCGATTTTGATTACGAAATCGAGGATTATTTGTTCCTCCCTGCCACCTTAATCGAGGAGGATCATCCACTGGTGCTTGGACTTGCCGATGCGGTCCAGGTTGTGCGTGGCAGTACCCCGGTAGTGGGCGTATTCGAAGCTTTCTGCGAAGCTCCGTTTCTAAGCGGGGATCTGGGGATCCCGACGGTTATTTTCGGGCCCGGGTCGCTGCTGCAAGCTCATGTGAAAGATGAATATGTTCCGGTAATCGAGATCGTTCAGGCAGCGAGAATTTACGGGAATCTGGCGATCGGCATACTGCAATAATCGACTTTTGATCAGGAGGAGAAATATAAAATGACAATTCAGGACAGATTAAAGGCATTGAACATTGAACTTGAAGAGGTCGGCACGCCCAAATTCTCATACGTTCCGGTAACCCAGACGGGAAATCTGCTGTATACATCCGGCCATGATTGCCGCAAGAACGGGGAACTGATTCTAACGGGCAAGCTGGGATCAGATCTCACGATTGAACAGGGGCAGGAAGCGGCGCGCCGTTGTGTCATCAACATTTTGTCATCACTGCAGGCGCATCTCGGGGATCTGAACCGGGTCACCAAAGTGGTGAAAATGCTTGGCTTCATCCAAAGCGCCGAAGGGTTTAAAGATCAGCCTTATGTGTTGAATGGCGCCTCCGATCTGTTGATTGACGTTTTTGGCGATAAGGGCCGCCACGCGCGTTCGGCCATCGGGACCAATGAACTGCCGTTCGATACACCGGTCGAGGTGGAAATTATTGTCGAGGTTGAATAGCCTCTATCCTGCGAACGAATAATAGACACTGAAATGTCACAAAGCATGGCGGCACCCAGGAAGTTAGCCTCTATTCAATATATTCCAGACGGAGCATGCGATCTTAGCGTACTGTTACCCACTTCTCCGACATGAAGATTCGATTAATCCAATAAAAGCTTCATTAATATACTCGTTCGATGCTCTCCTTGGCTATGGAGGTTAACGCGGCTTAACCCCGGGCTGAAGGGGAGCTTTTTACACCTGAACATAGAGGTTGTCTATCATTTCCAGCTAAAGATTGAATATGTATTAATTTAAATAGCTGTTTCTAAGTAACATATTATGATAAATTATTAGAGGGTTTTTTACAGATCGGACGGAGAGGCCTGCCGGAAGTTCCGCCGGTCACAGTTATTTCGGTTAAACCAATATATTAGGCGCACACTAGAAGGAGGATTCTCGCTTGGATTGGCAGGATATATTGTTTAAGTTTATTGGGGGTCTGGGTATCTTTCTGTTCGGCATCAAGTACATGTCGGACGGGCTGCAAAAATCAGCTGGTGACAAAATGCGGGGGTTACTTGCAAAATATACGTCAAATCCGGTTCTTGGCGTATTGGTCGGCATCGGGGTCACGATTCTGATCCAGTCCTCCAGCGGAACGACGGTCATGGCCATCGGATTGGTGAATGCCGGGCTGATGACACTTAGACAAGCTATTGGCGTGGTTATGGGGGCCAACATCGGTACAACCATGACCGCATTCATTGTAGGGATCAAGATTGAGGAATATGCGCTGCCTATCATCGCGTTGGGGGGATTCTTTTTATTCTTTTTAAACAAGAAAACCTATCAATACATCGGACAGATTATATTCGGATTCGGGACGCTGTTCCTGGGTCTGTCTACCATGAGCGACGGGATGAAGCCGCTGCGGGAACTGCCTGCCTTTACCGATTTCATGATTAATCTGGCGGACCAGCCGGCGCTGGGGCTGCTCGTGGGTACTGTGTTCACGGCGATTGTGCAAAGCTCGAGTGCCACCATCGGTATTCTGCAGACGATTGCGGATGAAGGCATGGTGAGTCTGATCGGAGCGCTGCCGATTCTGTTCGGGGACAATATTGGTACCACCATCACAGCTGTACTTGCTTCAATCGGGGCTACAGTTGCTGCGAAACGCACGGCTCTTGTACACGTCATATTCAACGTCATTGGAGCCGTGATCTTCACGCTGCTGCTGCATCCGGTCCATTCCCTGATAATGTGGATCGGCGAGGGCGTGAATATCCGGATGCAGATTGCTTATGCGCACGGCATTTTCAATTCCTTGAATACCCTGATCTTCCTGCCGCTCATTCCTGTGCTGGCGTGGATTGTGACGAAGGTGATTCCAGGGAATATGTATGAGCTTGAGTTCAAACCCAAGTATCTGGATGATCGGCTGCTGGCAACGCCTAACGTGGCGCTCGGACAAGCCCAGCATGAGATTCTGCGGATGGGTCAATATGCTCGCGAAGCGTTGAATGACGCGTCAGACTTCTTCTTCGAGAGAGACCCGAAGGTGGGCGAGCTAGCCTTGCAGAAGGAAGAGCTGATCAACGAACTGAACCGCAAGATTACGGACTATATGGTGAAAATCCATCAGAGCGGCCTGTCCGAAGCCGAGTCGGAGAAGGCAACCGGATGGTTCCAGCTCGTCAATGATATTGAACGCATCGGCGACCATGCGGAAAATGTCGTTGAGCTGTCGGAATTCAGCATCAACAATAAAGTGGAATTTTCGAGCGAAGCCGAGCGCGAGCTGAAGGAAATGCTCAGCCTGGCCGACAAGGCGGTGGAGCGGGCGCTCTACGCGCTGGAGCACAACGACCTGAAGGCTGCGGAAGAGGTATTATCCTACGAGCTTGAGCTGGATGAGCTGGAGGTTCGATTCCGCAAAAGTCATATTCAACGCTTGAACCAGAATCTCTGTTCTGGCAATTCAGGGGCGGTGTATCTGGATATCTTGAGCAATCTGGAGCGGATTGGGGACCATAGCAAGAACATCGCCCAATTCGTCCAGCATGAGGAAGCTTAATTCCTGGGATTTCAATAACATGATTTCAGCAACGCATTTCAGCGCCGCCTGTTCCTGTTTGAGGGAGGGCGGCGTTTTTTGTCTGAATACAGCAATGAAAAAAACTGACAAAGCTGGTGACGTTGCGAAAATGGCGGGAGCGAGTATGATTTTAGGTATCCGTTCCTGCCTCAGGGGGTGGGCAGACACGCTTGCGGATAAGAGAATGAAGGGGAGTGGAGAGGATGATTGAACATCATCAGTTACCTATTCATCAGATCCGTATTGGCATTTATGGCACCTCAACCATTGTTGATCGCATTATGAAGGTGATAGCTTCCTTCCCCGTCTTTGCTCCGGTTCCGGTCGTTGTTTCGGAGGAGCAGGAAGCTCCTGAGCTGACGGATCGCATGCAAGGAGAAATGGAGGCTATGCTGCTCGCCGATCCGCTCGCTCAGCGCAAGCTGGCGACAGGCGAATGGCTGCCGCTGCCTGTGTATCCCGTCCCGGTGAACGAGGCCGGATTCTACAGGGCGCTGTTCGCTGCCGAGCGCCAGGGGAAGCTCACCGGCGGCATCTCGGTTGACACGATGCCGGAGGGTGTGGTGAGGCAGGTGATGCAGGCGCTGGATCTATCGAATGTTCAGGCAGTGATATACGCTGGACCTGAACGGGAACCCGGGACTAGTGCCCCGGGTGAGCGCATCGCGGATTTCCATCAGGCCTGGTATGACTCGGGAGCATGCTCCGTTGCGTTAACCGGCATTGAGTCAGTAGCCAGAGAGCTGAGCAAGCGCGGCATCCCGCATGAGCGTGTGCTCCCTTCGGACCAGGATATTCAGATGTCGCTGGAGCAGGCCATGCTGTCCGCCGTCTCGCGCCGCAGCAGGGAAGGGCAGATGGTGGTGGGCATGATCCGCATCGACGATTTTGCTGCCCAGGCCTTGAAGCGCAACAACGAGCATGAGGTGCAGAAGCTGAAACTGGATATCCATCGTATGATGCTGGATTATGTGGAGTCGCTGGACGGCTGCCTGAGCCACTTGGGAGGAGACGAGTATATGTTCTTCACCACGCGCAGCGTTTTCAGGCGGGAGACCGGGGGCTATAAAGCAATTCCGCTGGCAAAGGCTGTGAATAAGACCTATGGCATTTCGCTGAGCATCGGCATCGGATTCGGCCATTCCGCGAGCAGCGCGGGCACGAACGCTCGAATCGCGCTTAGCAAGTCGAAGGAGGCTGGCGGCAACGCCTGCTTCATCATCCGGGAGGATCGCACGCTGATCGGGCCGCTGGCGATGGCTGAGCCGGAACGAGACGCGCTGTCCTTCACGGATGCCTCATTCATCAAGCGGGCGGAGGAAGCTGGCATGGCCAGTGCCTATCTAAGCAAGCTGCTGCATCAGCGCGCCCGGTTCGGGAAATATGAATACAAGGTGCACGAGCTGGCTCATCTGCTCGGCATTACGGTCCGCAGCGCGCACCGGCTGCTGCAGCTGTGGTCAGATCATGATCTGGTCGAGATTTCGGGCATTGAGAAGGTACCGCGGGGCAGGCCTCGGCAAATTTTTAAATTTTCGTTTCTGGAGTAGCCTTGAGGACTGCTATGTAGGGAGATCAAGCCGTTTTGTTACCGGGCGATTCACAACGCAGCAGGCAATGTTAATATGATATGACAGAGGCTCTTCTTGGAACAGCGGGACGAGCAGATGATTCGCGCGGTCATCTGGAACAATCGGTGACGGACTGATACAATGAGGGCATATACAGAAAGAAAGCGGGGACAATCGCGTATGCGGTTTAAAGATGTTTTTTCCATAATCGGACCCAGCATGGTGGGACCATCCAGTTCGCATACCGCAGGAGCGGTGCGAATCGGCAGAGCGGCCCGGCGTATATTCGGAGCGTTTCCGGAGGAAGCCGAAATTATATTCTATGGCTCGTTCGCAGAGACGTACAGAGGGCACGGGACCGATCTGGCGGTGGTCGGGGGATTGATGGATTATGATACAGATGATATGCGAATTCGCAGCTCCATTGAGCTGGCGGAGGCGGCAGGGATGAAATTGACCTTTAAAACCGCTCAAAATGTTGCATTCCATCCCAACACCTTGATGCTGAAGCTGAAGGACGGGCAGCGTGAAGATACGATTGCGGGAGCCTCGATCGGCGGCGGCAGTGTGGAGATGCTTCGGGTGAACGGATTTGATGTCAAATTCACGATGAATTATCCGGTGCTGCTTGTATTCCATGATGATGTGCCGGGCATGGTTGCGCATATCGCCCGCATCCTGGAGGGCGGGGGCGTCAATATCGCCTATATGGATGTGGATCGTAAGGGACGCGGCGGAGATGCCATTACGGTGGTCGAGTCCGATGAGGTCGTGCCGGCGAGTCTGATCGCGCATATTGAAGGCCTGGAGAGCGTGCGCCGCGTCGTGTTCGCCGATTTGACATCGAAGGAGGGGCAGTCATGAAGTTTTCTACACTGCAGCAGATCATCGAAATGTGCAGCGCAGATCAGGTGACGATCGGCGAGCTGATGTTGCGCGAGCAGGTGAGAGAGACCGGGAAGAGCCGGGAGGAAACGTTCAAGCAGATGAAGGATTACTATGCGATCATGAAGGAAGCGGTGCATAGAGGAATTCATGAACCGGTTCCATCCCGCAGCGGTCTGACCGGCGGGGATGCCGTCCGTGTTCACGAGTTCATGACCAGCGGCGTTCCGGCACTGGGTGAAGAAGCCTGCACCGCTTTGGCTTACGCCTTGTCCGTTTCCGAGGTGAACGCCTCAATGGGACGCATCGTAGCTACGCCGACAGCCGGCTCTTGCGGCATTATTCCGGGAGTGTTCGTCAGCACGCAGCAGCGCTATGGCTGGGACGATGACGACATGGTGATGGGGCTGTTCAGCGCCGGTGCGATCGGTTATGTCATCGCCAACAATTCCTTCATCTCTGGCGCCGAGGGCGGCTGTCAGGCCGAAGTCGGCTCTGCGATCGGCATGGCGGCCGGGGCGCTCACGGAGCTGAGAGGGGGCACGCCGGAGCAGGCCGTGCATGCGGTCGGCTTGGCGCTGAAGAACTCGCTCGGCCTGATCTGTGATCCGGTGGGCGGTCTGGTCGAAATTCCGTGCATTGTCCGCAACGGCTTCGGCGCCGTGACGGCGCTGGCTGCCTCGGATATGGCGATGGCCGGCGTCCGCAGCGTCATCCCTTCCGATGAAGTGATTGATGTGATGCTGGAGGTGGGGACGGCTATGCCTTCCAAGCATCGCGAGACAGCCAAGGGCGGGCTGGCGCAAACGCCGACAGGGAAGAAGATTTTGCGTGACCTGTACGGCAAGGACGGCAAGCGGGTCAGGGAGAAGGGCGCGAAGCAGTAGAGGAGGCAGCCTTGGTCCACCGACATTGTCTCACCGACACTGTCGCACCGCGTGCAGCTTCCGGTACGCGAAGCCTTGATGCTTGATGTATGAAGGCGGTCGGCTTGACCACGCGGCCCTGAACGAAGTGATCGCGAATATCCGGAATTAACCGTGTGCAGCGATAAGACATCGACTTGGATATACGGCATGAACAGAGGCTTTCCCGATCGGGGAAGCCTTTTTGGCAAGCCTGGATTTATGTGCATAAAGTACGATTTACAAAAATATACAGCTCACGTATACTTGGACTAACCCACCTTATTCACGCATCCGCACCTGAAGATCTGTCATAAAGTCATGTTGTCTCCTCCTAGGCAGCCACCTTCTAACGCTCGTGATTTTACTTCCTAGTATGCAGCAGTCCGTGCTCGGCATTGGCAAGCAGACCCGCTGAGCCCAGGCTGAGGCGGCAGTGTAAAGCAAGGCGCGGTTTCCATATCCTGCGTAGAATTAGTCGCTCCGAAAGGAGGCTTGCCCGTACACCAGGCGTTACCGCAGGGGGCGAAGCATGCGCCTGAAGGATCCGAATCGAAAAAACAAAGGAGCGATGATGAATGCGAAATGTTCGAATGTCATTGTTTCACAAATGTGTCTCGATGCTCTGTGTTGTCCTCATGATCACCCCGGCAGGCTTTGCGCTTGGAGCGAACAAGCCTTTCCCGCAGCATACTTCGTATACGAGCGGCTCGATCAAGCCGAATCATGTCACCCAGGCGGCGATGGATGATGCGGTCAGAAGCAAGTGGAACAGCTGGAAAAATTCCTTCCTCAAGCCTGCGGGAACCGGGCAATATTACGTACAGTATAATGCTGCCGGAGAAACGGTGTCCGAGGCGCATGGCTACGGGATGATCCTTACCGTATTGATGGCAGGGGACGACCCGAATGCGAAGACTTATTTTGATGGGCTGTATCGCTACTATCGGGCACATCCGAGCAACAATAACCCGTATTTGATGGCGTGGAAGCAGAACAGCAACTTCCAAAATATCGAAGGCGCGAACTCGGCGACGGATGGCGATATGGATATCGCCTATGCTCTGCTGCTGGCGGACAAGCAGTGGGGCAGCAACGACTCCATCAATTATTTGCAGGCAGCCCGCAACATCATCAATGCGATCATGAGCCATGATGTCAATCAAACGCAGTGGACACTGCGTCTCGGTGACTGGGCAACAAGCGGCAATTACAATACGGCGACGCGACCGTCCGATTTTATGCTGAATCATATGAAGGCATTTCGTCAGGCCACAGGGGATGCGAGATGGGACAATGTGATCAATCAGACGTACAGCATCATCCAATCAATATATAACGGCTACAGCCCGAATACCGGACTGCTTCCGGATTTCGTCGTGCGCTCAGGGGGGAGCTACCAGCCGGCAGGGGCCGGATTCCTGGAGGGGCCAAACGACGGCAACTACTATTACAATTCGGCCCGGGTTCCTTGGCGGATTGCAACCGATTATCTGATGACTGGCGATACAAGAGCACTGCAGCAGCTGAACCAGTTGAACACGTTCATTAAATCAACGACGAATGGCAATCCGGCTAATGTGAGGGCAGGCTATCTGCTGAGCGGAGGAGCGCTTGTTTCCTACAACAGCGGGGCGTTCTATGCACCGTTTGGCGTCAGTGCCATGATCTCTTCCAGCCATCAGGCCTGGCTGAATTCGGTGTGGAGCTATACCGTCAATGCATCAACGGAAGCGTATTATGAAGAGAGCATCAAGCTGTTCTCGCTGATGGTGATGTCAGGCAACTGGTGGACATACGAGGGCTGAGCGAAGCGTCAGTCATTCGACAAAGCTACAAAGCTACAAAGCTGCGGTACAGCATAGAAGCCGTCTCTTAGGTACAGTAACCCGAGAGACGGCTTTTTTCGTATTTCAGGTTAGCCAGAATCTGTTGGGGTGGCCTTTTTTTTATTTTTACATAACAGGGTTGACAGCAGTTCTAACTTGCTTTATCTTTGAATAAAGATTAGTAACTAGATAAAAGTTAGTTATTGACGGAAAGGAGTCAGGACGTTGAAGAAGCGTTAGATGCGGGGTGTCAATTTTTTTAAAAATATATCTTTATTTCGAGATAAATACAAAATTATATATTTAATTTAAAGGAGTGTTATAGATGATGGAGCTTGGTTTGTTGATTCTTCGGTTGGTCGTCGGTTTGTCGTTTATGGCGCATGGCGCGCAAAAGCTGTTTGGCTGGTTTGGCGGGTATGGCCCGAAGGGGACTGGCGGCTTCATGGAGTCGCTCGGCCTGAAGCCGGGCGTTGCCGCGGCGGTTGTAGTCGGACTGATGGAACTTCTCGGCGGCTTGCTGTTCACACTCGGTTTCCTGACCGTGCTGGGCTCGATTCTGATCATTATCCCGATGCTGGGAGCGATCGCGAAGGTGCACTGGAGCAACGGTTACTGGGGATCGGCCAACGGTTATGAGATGAATTTGCTTATTATTGCGGTGGCTGTTGCGATTGCTTTAACGGGTGCCGGCGCTTATTCGCTGGATGCGGTCATGTTTAACTAAGGAAAGGGGCGCTCACGGTTGGAATTCACAACATTAATTAAAAATCGCAGATCGTCGAATCTTTTTCTCGAAGGTGTCGACATTCCGGACAGGGATCTTGAAGAAATCTTTCAAGTTGTAAAATATGCCCCCTCCGCGTTTAATTTGCAGCATGCACATTACATCGTGGTCAAAGAT
The DNA here is from genome assembly GCF_038000405.1 of Paenibacillus sp. FSL M8-0334. Lineage (NCBI taxonomy): Bacteria > Bacillati > Bacillota > Bacilli > Caryophanales > Paenibacillaceae > Paenibacillus > Paenibacillus sp. FSL M8-0334. Next base: position 1,783,321 of record NZ_JBBOCH010000001.1, on the reverse strand, counting down.
GCCGCGGTGAAGAGCAAGGTGTATGAAGCAGCTTTCAAGCAGTATAAAATTCAAAGCGCATCGGCCGTCATCGCGGTGCTCGGGAATCGGGAGGCCTACCGGGATGCAGGCAAAATTCACGAGGGTCTGATGAGCCTCGGTGTCATCGACAAGCAGGAGTACGATATGACGGTGGCTTCCATCCAAAGCTTCTATGAAGAGCGGGGCGAGACGTTTATGCAGGAAGAGGCCATCCGGAATGCAAGCCTGTCGGCGATGATGTTCATGCTCGCAGCTAAAGACAAGGGCTGGGACACCTGCCCGATGATCGGGTTTGACCCGGAAGCTCTGCGTCAGGAACTGAAGATTCCGGACCCTTATGTTCCGGCAATGCTCATTGCCATCGGCAAGGAGAATAGCACCAAGGCGCGTCCGCGCGGATATCGCAAGCCTGTTGCGGAATTTGTGAGCTATAACCAATTTCAATAATTTAGCACTGTCATGACGGTTGTAAGACCACTGTAAATCATGAACAGGCGTTCTGAAGAGGGTGCTGCACGCTGGTAAAGGGCAATTTCTTCGTAAATCGATCAAATTCATAAACAATCCCGCCTTGAATGACGATGATGATTATAGAGGACAGGATCGGACAGTTGGTCCGGTGCTGCAGTGGTTATCGTAACGGTCAAGGAGGGGGAAGGATTGATCAGTCATATAAGAGGAAATTGCCTGGCCAGAGTTGCAGGCCTGCTTCTGCTGCTCATCATTGCTGCCTGCGGCAATTTGGAGAATGCATCTGTACAGGAAACCTCATTGGCAGCTCAGACTGAACAGCCTTCAGCGCATATAGATACGATTAATACACAAGCGCTGGCGAATGAAGAGGAAGGATCGGAAGCGGTTAGTCTTGGGGTATCCGAAGGCGGCTCGGGGGTGCGGGAAGGCCGTGGCGGTGGCAGCCAAGCGAAGCTGAGCGAGCAGGCGGTGGACGTTGTGGCTCAGATGTATGAGGCGCTGGAGGCAGGGAATCAGCCCGCGTATCTCAAGCTGGCGGACATTCCGGAAATGCGCCATTCTCCGGCGAAGACACAGGCACTTTTTGATGAAGCTCGCAAGCGGAAGCCGCATGCTGATCGCTTTAAGCTGCTGGGCAAGCAGGAGCTGGATGAAGAGAGCCGCGAGCTGCTCGATATCACCTATGGCAGTCAGGCTGAAATTGTGCTGGAGGAGCTCAGCCAAGGGGATCGGCACGTGTGGATTGTGACGATATTTCCGGACGGAGCCAAGGTTGTGGACCAGAGCACCATTTACCCGGGGGCCTATGAGTTAGGAAGGAATGCTTCTATCGAAGAGCTGGTTCAGGCAAGCATCCTGAAATTGATTGATGATCGACAATTCCTTGCATCCAAGCATAAAACCCCGTTGTTCACTCCGGTACAGACGGTAGCGCTTATCTACCAGGCTGCGCAGGAGGGGAATGAGGAGGCTTTTTTTGCTGCATGCGGAGGGGAGGAAGGATTCTTTGCAGGCGGCCGTGCAGGGGATATGCTGGAATTCACCCAGTGGATGAGCAAGTTCGGCAGTGTCCTGTCTTTTCCGATCCAGGAGCTGGCCCGCACCCATCTGAACGCGGAGTATACCGCAGAGTATGACGGGCGTTTTGGGCCGGACTGGCATTTTGTAGCCGCAATGGATCCGGATGATCGGTATGCGCACCGCGGGACGTACTGGATTCTGACCCCGAACAACGATGCCACTCGCTATGTGGTGAGAGAAGCCTTTACAACAGAGCTGGATCCTTTCTTGAACGATGCTTTCAAAGCGCAGTTAAGGTAGAGCAGCTGAATAACATATCCCGAATGAAAAAGAGGCTCCGATCCGCTGATAAGGCTGGTTCGGGGCCTCTTCTTGTTATATCCAGCACATCCAGCTGGCGGCTGCGCCTCCTCTGTTTATGGCTGCAGGTTTTCCAGCAAGTTCATCGTTTCATTGATTTTATCGATCGTCTGCATGATTCCGGAATTCTGGAACTCGGTAACGCCGTTCTGAATCTGTTCCATATAGCCGTTAATATCTGTTAACAGTGTATCATTCAAGCTGGTCAGCTGCTCATGGATACTTTGGGCGAGTGCAGGGGCTTCCAGCCCATTGAACTCGGCGATGCGGTTTTTCATCTGTTCCAGCTCCTGCGTGAGCGCCTCCTTCGCCTGTGGATCGGTTGCGGCTTGTCGGGCTAAATCGGGCAAGGACTGGGCAAATTGGGATGCTTCATTGATATAAGTGCCGGCCTCATTGGTATAATCAAGCGATTCGTTGACCGTGTCCAGGACATTACAGCCGGATAAGACGGCAACGATGCATGCGACCCATAATCCATTCATCCATTTACGCAACATGATAGACCTCCTGTCTTTCTGGATTGTGCGTTCTTCCTTAATACGTATTACCCGCGATGAAGGTTTATCTTTTTTTTATGATCGCGTTAGCGCTATTCTAACAGATCGGGCGGATAATAAAAAACCCCCTCTCGCGCTCGGGAGAGACGGGAGGGGATTCGTTGGTACTGATTCAATTGTAAGTAGGATGCTCCGTTGATCAGGTCTGTCTGGCTTCAAGCCGTTTCGCGACCAGAGACAGCGAGTAATTGACGGTAAAATATAGTAATGAGGCAAAGATAAGTGCTGGAATGACGTAAGCGAAGCTTGAGCCGCTCAATACTTGCACGTTCCGCATTAGCTCCGGAAGTGAGATGATCACTGCCAGCGATGTGTCTTTGATCAGGGCGATAAACTGGCTGACCATCGGCGGCGACATGCGGCGCAGGCCCAGCGGCAGAATGATATGCCTGAGGGTCTGCATATAACTTAACCCAGAAGCCCGGGCCGCTTCCACATGGCCTTTGTCCACAGATGAGAGACCACTGCGTACGATTTCGGCAATCATTGCGCCTTCAAATATGCTAAGCCCAACGACGGCGGCCCAAAATACGGGGAGCCGTAGCCCTGTTTGTGGAAGAACAATCCCGATAAAAAAGATGATTAGCAAAAGCGGCAGGTTGCGGATGGTATCTACGATAAAAGCGATGACTGGCGACAGCACAGGAATGCGGGCATAACGTATCGTGCCCAGCACCACGCCGAGAATAAAGCTGAACACAATCGCAAGCCCGGCAACCTGCAGCGTCATCCAGAAGCCCTGCAGCAGAAAGCGCAGATTGGGCCAGGAATAAGCACCGGCAAAATCCAACTCGCCCCACCTCCTCTGTTGTCATTTCATGAATGGACTATTTGATTCATGCATTGCTGCGGGCAAAGCGGCGTTCCATATAATGAACCGCCATGCTAAGCGGTACGGTAAGTACAAGATAGAACAGAGCGACAAACGTATAGACCGGGATCGGCAGGAACGTGTCCGAACTGATCAGGTCGGCATAGTACATGAGGTCAAGCCCTGCTACGACGCCGAGAATGGCAGAGTTCTTCACCAGGTTAATCATCTGGTTGCCTACTGCGGGCAGCACTACCTTAACTGCTTGCGGCAGGACGACATGCCACATGCTCTGCACATAACTCAGCCCGGAGGAGCGGGCAGCCTCGGTCTGTCCCTTGGGCACGGCCTGGATGCCAGCCCGAATGGCTTCCGCAATGAACGAGGAGGTATACACCATCAGGCCGATCGTGCCGGAAGAGAATCCGTCCAGCGGAATGCCTAGAGAAGGCAAGCCGAGAAAGAAGAAAAAGACGACAACCAAAAGTGGAATATTCCGTAAAAACTCGACATAGGCCGCTCCGAACACATTCAGCCAGCGATAGGGCGAAATGCGTAAAATCGCGATGATCGTGCCGATGATCAGACTTCCGATCAGGGCAAGAAGGCTTGCCAGCACGGTCTGACCGAATCCTTGCATGTAGCGGTCCCAATGGTCAAACAGCACGCTGGAATCCCATATGACCAATCACATTCACCTCCTGTTGCTCTAAGTTTGCGGTGTTATATCGGTATTCGGTGATACCATCCCGTCGTTTATTCGGGTTTTACACCCATCCACTGCTCATACAGTCGGTCGTATTCGCCGCTTTCCTTCATCTCGCTCAGCAGCTCATTCACGACGTTAACGAACTCGGTCTCGCCTTTCTTAATCGCCATGCCGTACGGTTCATCGGTGAAATTGCCGCCAACAAGATGATAGTTCGGGTCTTGCTGCTGCATGCCGAGCAGAATGGCGTTATCGGTCGTGAGCGCATCCCCTTGACCGGCTCGCAGGGCTGTAAAGGCATCCTGATAATTCTCAAATTCCAGCACCTGGGCATCCGGCGCTTTCTCTCGGATGTTCTGCGCGGAAGTCGAGCCTTTAACAGCGAGCACCTTCGTATCTTTATTCAGACTTTCCAGTCCGGTGATCGGACTGTCCACCTTGACGAGCAAGGATTGGCCCGCTTCAAAATAGACATCGCTGAAATCCACCTGCTGCTTGCGTTCATCCGTAATGGTCATCGTGGCGATGATGATGTCGATCTCACCGCTTTGCAGGAGCGGGATGCGCGTCTTGGAAGTGACCTCCCGCAGCTCGATCTTCGTTTCATCACCCAGAATTTTTTTGGCCAGCGCTTTGGCAATGTCGATATCGAAGCCCTCAACATTGCCGGTAGCCGGATCCTGGAGGCCGAATAGCTTGGTATCATATTTCACCCCGGCAATCAGCTTATCGCGTTCCTTGATCGCCGCGAGCGTTGCGCCGCCGGCTTCGGAGGAGCTTCCTCCTTCGGATGCGTTGCCTCCCGTAGCGTTGTTGCCGCATGCGGCAAGCACGAGAATGAAGATGAGTGACAGCATAGCTACACTCTGCTTGAATGTTCTTGTAAATCCGTTCTTCATGTATAAGTCCCCCTTGAAATAGGATGATTAATGATGAAGCAAACGACTTAGGAACGTGCGGGCTCTCTCTTCCTTCGGTTGTTTGAAGAAGTCTTCGGATGTGGCATCCTCGACGATCCGTCCCTCATCCATGAATATGACGCGGTCGGCCGCTTCCTTGGCAAAGCCCATTTCATGCGTAACAATCACCATCGTCATCCCTTGATGGGCCAGTGAGCGCATCACATCCAGCACCTCGCCGATCATTTCCGGATCAAGGGCGGAGGTCGGCTCGTCAAACAACATAATTTTCGGGTTCATCGTTAATCCGCGGGCAATCGCCACTCTCTGCTGCTGTCCGCCGGACAGCTGGGAAGGATAGCTGTCGGCCTTGTCGCCAATGCCGACCCGGTTCAGGTAGGTCATGGCTTTCTCCCTGGCCTCTGCATTGGACATTCCAAGCACTTTGACAGGGGCGAGAATGATGTTATCGATGACTTTTTTGTGAGGATACAGATTGAAGTGCTGGAACACCATTCCGATTTCCCGGCGGAAACGATTGATGTCGATCTTCTTGTTGTGGAGGGGGACGCCATTGACAACCAGTTCTCCGTCGGTTATCGTCTCGAGCCGGTTGATGCAGCGAAGCAGCGTGCTTTTGCCGGAGCCTGAGGGGCCGACAATGACGACCACTTCTCCCTGGCGAATCGTCAGGTTGATCTCCTTCAGTACATGAAAACTGCCAAAATACTTGTTGACATGCTTAAACTCAATCAGTCAGAATCGCCTCCTAAAATATGTTAGTTTAGCGTCACCTATGTGTGAGCTTCATTAATATGGAGGTGTTAACCTTATTAAACAAATATGGTTAACCCTGTCTGTACCATACCAATTTCAGATAAATTTAGCAAGAGTTTAGGGGTTTGATGTATAATACATGTCATGAAGGTAGGGGAGAAGGATGGAGAAACGAGCGAAACTGCATGAACTCGATATGGTTCGTGGCATGGCTATTATGGGGGTTATGATGGTTCATGCGACTTCTTTTGCCACGGTCCAGATGCGGGGCGACCGCTTTTTTGGGCTATATAACTTTTTAAACATTTTTTCCAAAGTTGGAACCACAACGTTTATTTTTTTGAGCAGCTTTGTGCTGTTCTACAACTACTTCCGCCGTCCGCTGGACAAGGAGGTTTTTGTCCGGTTTTACCGCAATCGGCTGATGTATATCCTGGTGCCGTATGTGTTGTTTTCGGTGCTGTTTTTTATATTGACCTGGGCAGACAGGGGGCTGGAGTGGAAGGCTGCGGCGATGCTTCAAGACTTCTGGCCTAAACTGCTGACGGGCAAAGCCTACACGCATTTGTATTTTATCTTCATTAATATACAGTTCTACCTTCTGTTTCCAGTTATTCTCCTGTTGCTAAGACGCTATCGGTGGGCGGCAGCATGGAGCGTATGGATCGGGATAGCGCTGCAGTGGCTGTTCTATACAGCCAATGACGCATGGTGGGATGTGACGAACCGGAACAGCTGGTCCTTGTCTTTTCTGTCCTACTATTTTCTCGGGGCTTGGCTTGGCATTTACTTTGATCGTATTCAAATATGGCTGCAGGATACCCGGGATGCGGCCCGGCCGTGGCTCCGGCAGCTTGGCTGGGCGGCGCTGTGGATGGCCTGGCTGGCTGCAGGCATAACCCATGTTGTACTTCGATATCGGGAACGCCTCTATGAGATGGCGTATCATCCGCTGCTGTTTGACGCGTTCTGGAATGTGCATACGCTGGCTACGGCGCTTGTGATGGTGCAGACAGCGCTCTGGCTGCGAGATGTCAGCACCTGGTGGGGCAAAGGGCTTCGCTGGCTTGGCGTTTATTCGTTTGGCGTTTATCTTGTTCATCCGCTCGTCCTGTTCGTCTATCGCAAATTTCCTCCGGTATCGGAGCAGTCCTGGATTCAGCTTGGCTGGTATGCAGGAGGATTGGTTAGTGCGGTGGGCATCTCCGCTCTGCTTGTCTATGGGATGAGCCATATGGGAAGATGGACATGGGCGCTGTTCGGCCGGCTGCCTGGCAACACCCGTCCTCGCGGCAGGGACAATGCACCTGGATCAGGGGCACCAGTCCCCGAGACGCCGGTTCCGGACGGAAGCAGCACGAGCACGCTGCAAGGATAACTGCATGATGAAGGGAGTGTGGAAGGAAATGAGCGAGAACAAGGAGCTGCCGCAAGGACTGTGCGAGTGGCTGAACGGCCGGGATCTGGAATCCAAGTCAGATACCGCGATGGTGCTGCTCACGGTGACGGAGGATGGATGGCCGCATACGGCGATGATCAGTGCGGGCGAGGTCATTGCGCTGGATAGAGGCCGCCTTCGTCTGGCTTTGTGGCCGGGGACGGTGACGGCCGGCAATATGAAGCGGACCGGGCAGGCGACGCTGGTTACCGTTCATGATGGTGCGGTCCACTCCATTCGGCTCCGGGTCAAGGCGCTCCCTGACGTCGAGGGGGCACGCCATCCACGCCAGCGTTTTGCAGCCGACGTTGTCCATGTGCGCGAGGACCGGGCGAAGTATGCCGAGGTGCTGAGCGGGGTCACCTTCCGGCTCCATGACCCTGCCGAAGTGCTCAAGCGGTGGAGCGAGACGATTGCGGAGCTGCGGGAAGAGGAGGCGCGTTAAGCGCTCTGGAATTTTTCCTTCCCATGAACCTCCTTGCTTGTCATAAAATTGGGACAATCGGTATATACTTAGTTATAGGAAGCGGCCTTGAGGCGGCTTCGAAAAAAAGAATATCGAAAATGAAGTGCCGAGTGTTTGCTATCGGACATAAACTGTGGTAATATAGGAATATCGAAATCGACCTGAATTCACATATTGTAGAGGGTTGTCATTTCCGGTAACCTTGTGCAATATGTGAATTTTTTTATTCCGTCTGTGAAGAAAAAAGGTCATATAAATATAGTTTAAAGGAGGACATATCCCATGCAAACAGGAACTGTTAAATGGTTCAATGCAGAGAAAGGCTTCGGTTTTATCGAGGTTGAAGGCGGTAACGATGTATTCGTTCACTTCAGCGCGATTCAAGGCGACGGCTTCAAAACGCTGGACGAAGGCCAACGCGTTGAGTTCAACATTGTTGAAGGCAACCGTGGACCACAAGCTGAGAACGTTGTAAAGCTGTAATGATATGAGGTTGGGCTGCTCTTAATGTGCGACATTAAGAGCAGTCTTTCTTTTATTTGCATCCGCAAAAAAAACGCTGGGGACGATTGTTTAACCAGACAAGGAATGGAGGAGCGCTCATGTATTCACGTAAAAATTCAATGGAAAGTATTCCAGAGGAATTAACGGAGGTTTGGTCATGCACACAGGATGATTGCAAAGGATGGATGCGTGATGACTTCGCGTTTGAAGTGGAGCCTGTGTGTCACCTGTGCCAATCCCCCATGATCAAGGAAACAAGAACTCTGCCCTTGCTTGTCAACACGAACAAACAACAGAAATCCCTTGGAAAAGGGATTCAGATCGAGCGTAAATAGCATAGCCGCCAATGCGTACTACAAGCGGACATCGCGTTACGAAATCACGTTAACGAAATCGCGCTGATCCCAGAGTTCCGGATGACCTCGGAGCTCTGGAGGAGCGCGTCATAGCGGGCGGGTTGTCATATTGATGACAGCTCGCTTTTTTTTGATGGGAGCCGGCATGAAAGACCGGAGATGACAGATGCCTATGGAGATGAACGTACAGCAAGAGCTGTGTCCGAAAGGTTAAGCTGTTAAAATACTCATCCGCTGAATGAAAGGGGAAGACATGGAACCAACAATCATCACGAATAAAGAAGCTCTCCCTGCACCCAAGCAGAGGAAGCTGTGGATCGTTTTCTTGCTCGGAAGCCTGTCAGCGTTCGGGCCTTTGTCGCTGGATATGTATTTGCCGGCCCTTCCCAAGCTGGCCGACGATCTGAATACGACCGTTTCACTGGCTCAGATGAGTTTGACCGCCTGCATGCTGGGACTTGCGCTGGGCCAACTGCTCGCAGGCCCCTTGAGCGATGTGAAGGGAAGACGGGGCCCCTTGCTCGTGGGACTGATGGTCTACACCGTAACATCGGTGCTGTGTGTGTTCACGAGCAGCATCTGGGTGTTCCTGCTGCTTCGGTTTATTCAGGGACTGGCGGGCGCTGCGGGAATTGTCCTCTCACGCGCGATGGCAAGGGATATGTATGAAGGGACGGAACTGACCAAATTCTTCTCCATGCTCATGCTTGTCAATGGAGCAGCGCCGATACTAGCTCCGATTCTCGGCGCGCAGGTGCTGCTGTTTGCGGATTGGCCGATCGTATTCATCGTGCTGGGCGTTTATGGGCTTCTGATGCTCGTATGTGTAATTGCCGGACTGAAGGAGACACTGTCTCCCGAACGCCGCTCGACGGGCGGAATCCAGGCGACGCTCAAGACGTTTGGCAATCTGATGAAGGATCGGGTGTTTATGGGCTATGCCTTGACCCAGGGCTTCATTATGGCGGGGATGTTTGCCTATATTTCAGGCTCGCCATTCGTGCTGCAGGATATTTATGGCGTATCACCGCAGATGTTCAGTTTGATTTTTGCCTTGAACGCGTTCGGCATTATTGCTGCTGCCCAAGTGACCGGACGGCTTGCCGGCAGAGTCGATGAAGCGAAGATGTTCCCGGCCGGGGTGACGCTGGCCACCATCGGCGGGGTGCTGCTGCTTGGTGCGCTGGCTGTTGGAGGCGAGCTGTACCTGGTGCTGCCGCCGCTGTTCCTGGCCATAGCAAGCGCCGGCATTGTCAGCACTTCCGGTATGGCACTGGCGCTGCGCAACCACGGACATAATGCCGGCAGCGCATCTGCGCTGCTCGGACTGTTAACGTTCATTATCGGCGGTATGGCTGCTCCCCTCGTCGGCTTGGGCGGGAAATCGACGGCATTGCCGCTTGGCATCGTGATTGCTGCCTGTGAGCTGGGGGCGGTTCTCTGCTACTTGGGCATGGTGCGGCGGAAGCGATAATCCGGTTTAACCCGATATAAGGATAGTGTGCATATAGGAAACCCCGATCGCCTGGCTGCTGATCGGGGTTTGTTCGTCTGTTTGTTTATGACCTGCACACGGCGCTTCGGCGTTCGGATGTTCGGCAGATGAAGAATTTAGGCCTGATGACATGGCTGTTGGTGCAAGGGCCGAGCCGAAGTGAGCTGCAACGGACAGCATACGATGCTTTTTGACAAGCACCAGGAGAGCGGTCATATGGACCAAATTCCTATAACCCGAAAAAGCGATCCCTAATACGAAATCTGAAACCTTACATAAAGGGTGAAGGGAGTATAAAATCAAAGTACACATCAACATTGTAAGGGTTTACATTCGACAGTGCTCACCTGGAGGTTAGAATTATGCAGAACACACCACAAGCTGGGGCTTTACCCGACATCAGCATCGATCCGGCGGCCAAGCCGGGGCCAAGTCCGGAGGACAAGCGGCAGGCCAGAAAGCAGTGGCTCAAGAAGCTGTACAGTCAGCGCCACCTGCAGATTATGGCGCTGCTTGGTGTCGCTTGGATGTTCGTCTTCAACTATATTCCGATGTACGGGATTATCATCGCTTTCAAAGAATTCAATATCATCAAATCCATTAGCGAAGCCCCGTGGGTTGGCCTGGATCACTTCAGGGAGTTTTTCTCCAACGATGATTTTGCGGTGGTCATGAAGAATACACTGGGCATCAGCTTGCTCAAGTTGTTCATTGGATTTCCGCTGCCGATCATCTTTGCGCTCTTCTTGAACGAAGTCCGATCGGTACGCTACAAGCGAACGATTCAAACGATATCGTATCTGCCGCACTTCCTGTCCTGGGTTATTCTCGGGGGGATCCTGATCACCTGGCTGTCCGACGTCGGGGTGATCAATAAATTGCTGCTGACGCTGAACCTGATTAACGAGCCGATCACGTATCTGGCGGAACCGCAATATTTCTGGGGCATTGTCATCGCCTCGGATATATGGAAAGAGCTCGGCTGGTCGGCGATCATCTACCTGGCGGCCATTGCGAGTGTGTCGCCGGAGATGTATGAGGCAGCGACGATTGATGGAGCTGGCCGCTTCCAGAAGATGTGGTACATTACACTTCCGAGCATCAAGGCGACGATCTCGATTCTGTTCATTCTCGCCATTGGCGGTGTGCTTAACTCCAACTTCGATCAGATTCTCGTGCTCCGCAATCCGCTCAATGAAAGCGCGAGCAACGTTATCGACATTTTTGTATATCACACAGGGCTTCAGAACGGGCGATACTCCTACGCGCAGGCGGTCGCATTGTTTAAATCGGTGATTGCCATCATTCTGCTCCTGATCGCGAATCGCGTCACCAAGAAGCTGAACGACACATCGCTATTCTAGGGAAGGGGAGTGCCTTGTATGTTTAAACGAAAAACAAAAGGCGAAGCGGTTTTTGACCTATTTAACAACTTCGGCATGCTGATTGTGTGCTTTATCACCATCTATCCGATCTGGTACGTGCTTGTGAATGCCTTTAACGAAGGGCAGGATGCGATGCGCGGGGGCATCTATTGGTGGCCCCGGGTGTTCAGCCTGGAGAACTTCGAGGCTGTATTCCAGAGCTCCGGCATTATGACGGCGATGGGAGTGACTGTCGCCAAGACGGTAATCGGCGTTGTGGTGCACGTGCTGTTCACCGCGATGGTCGCGTACGCCTTCTCCCGCAGAGGGCTGATCTTTGGCAAGTTTTACATTTTGATGGGGACGGTCACGCTCTTCTTTGGCGGCGGATTGATTCCGACCTACCTGCTGATTCGGGATTTGAATATGCTTGACAGCTTTATGGTATATATCATTCCGGCCATGTTCAGCTTCTTCGATCTCATAATCTTCATGACCTTCTTCCGGGATATTCCCGATGGTCTTGAGGAAGCAGCGAGAATTGACGGGGCCAACGACTGGTCGATCTTCTTCCGGGTTGTGCTGCCGGTATCGATGCCGGTTGTCGCGACGATCGCGCTGTTCCACGGCGTGTATCAATGGAATGATTACTTTACCGGTGTCATTTATATCAACAATGCCGACTTGCAGCCGATACAGACCTATCTGTACAAGGTTGTTGCCCAGTCAAGCTCCAACCAGATGATGGCTCAGGTTCCGGGCGGTGTGGCCAAGACGGTCACCTCGCAGTCGATCAAGCTGGCTACGATGGTTGTAACCACACTGCCGATTGTGTTTGTATATCCATTCCTGCAGCGATATTTTGTCAAAGGCATGATGATTGGCTCAATCAAGGGCTAATGGATCCGGCGATTGCCGGGGCTGTCCGCTTCAGTAAATGCTGCAAGTGGACAGCGCATGTCTTGACATGATATAAATAATAATTTTAATACAAGAAAAGGGGAAAAAACATGAGCAAGATGCTTAAGCCAAAAAGCCTTCTGTTGTTGATGTTTGCGCTTGTGATGGCCTTTACGACGGCATGTTCGTCGGGTGGCGGCACAACCGCTTCCGAGAAAGAGCCAGAAGCGCCGGCAAACGACGTACAGCTGACTGAAGATCAGCCGGGCTGGCAAGTCGACACTTCACCGATTACATTTGACTGGTATATTAACTTCGCCTGGTTCCCTAGCAAATGGGGTGAGGACATCACTTCCCAATACGTGACGGAGAAGACGGGCGTCAACATTAACTTCATCGTACCGGCTGGTAATGAAGCCGAGAAGATGAATACGATGATTGCATCCGGCAGCCTGCCTGACTTTATTACCCTCGGCTGGTATGAGGACGCGGTTAAGAAGATGATTGAAGGGGATCTGGTATTGCCACTGAACGAGCTGGCCGAGCAGTATGACCCTTACTTCTTCAAAGCAACAGATCCGGCGAAGGTATCCTGGTATACGCAGGAGGACGGCAACATTTACGGCTATCCGAATGCTTCCTCCTCGCCGAAGGATTACGAGAAATTTGGCGACAATATTACGTCCAACCAGACGTTCCTTGTCCGCAAGGACATGTACGAGGCGATTGGCAGCCCGGATATGCGCACACCGGAAGGATTTTTGAAAGCGCTTGAGGATGCCAAGAAGATGTTCCCAGAGGTTAACGGTCAGCCGCTGATTCCGCTTGGTCTGCATGACTTCCATGATAAAGGAAACAGCTCGCTCGAAGGTTACCTGCAAAACTTCCTGGCCATCCCTTATGATGAGAACGGCCAGCTGTTCGATCGCATTACTCACCCAGATTATGTGAAATGGCTGAAGACGCTCCGTCAAGCGAATGAAAAAGGACTGCTGTCCAAAGACATTTTCGTAGATAAGCGTCCGCAGATGGAAGAGAAGATCGCTCAAGGCCGCTACTTCGCTATGCTGTTCCAGCGCAGCGACATGGCAGCTCAGCAGAACGTTCTGTATGCTAATGACCCGAATTCCGTATATATTGCTGTAGACGGTCCGGCTAACTCCAACCTGGATCAACCAACGCTGTCGGGTCCTTCGATCTCCGGCTGGACCGTAACGCTGATCTCCAAGGATGTTAAGGATAAGGCACGTGCCATCCGCTTCTTGAGCTACCTGATCTCGGAAGAAGGACAACGTGACACGTACCTGGGTAAAAAAGGCGTAACTTGGGATACCATCGACGGCAAGGATCAGTTCCTGCCTGAGATTGCCGAGCTGCTGAACAGCGACCGCAGCACTTTTGACAAGGAATATGGCGCATCCCACACGTTCTGGATGATGATGGACAACAACATGACTGTAGATTGGGCTCCGCCTGCCGTAGAGCCGTTCAAGCAGATGGAAGACTGGACACGCGGCAAAGCGCAAAGCTTCTCCCAATTCGACCTGATTGATCCAGATGGCAGCAGTGAAGAGGGAATTATCAATGATAAAGTGCTGATCGAGTGGGGCAAGGCGCTGCCGAAACTGCTGCTCGCTTCATCCGAGGCTGAGTTTGATAAGATCTGGGGTGACTTCCTGGCGAAGCGCGATTCCCTGGGCTACGCCAAGGTACAAGAATATAGACAGAAGAAGTATGAAGAGAATGTGCAGAAGCTGGAGGAATTCCTTCAGTAATCCCTCTCCCCGTGGGAATGCAATAGGAAATTAACGGCTGCAAGGTACCTCGTGTCCGAATAAAATCGGATAAGGGGTGCCTTTTGCCGCGTGAAGAGCTATGATAGTGATGTTATCACGTATCGGCGGGTCTTACTTGCCGGTAGAAGTCCAAGAAACAACAGGAAGTGACCCGTCATGAATCGTATAGCGTCAATGGTTGAAGATTTTCGATATTGGTTCGGGCGCAGATCGATGCAAAGCCGCCTGGTGGCCACGTATATTGTCATTCTTTTGATTCCTAGCATCATCGTGTCGAATTACTTCTTTACCCAGATTCAGGACACGTATATCAGCGATGCGCTGAATCAGAATTCGTTTCTGCTGGAAATGGAAAAAATCAATATGCTAAGCCAGATTGAAGCGATGGAAGTGGCGGCGCTGCTAGCGGTTTCAGATTCGGCCATCAAGGAATACCTGAAGACCGATGACGAGCTTGAACCGGCTGGCCTGATTGATCTGGCACGAGGGCCGATCAAGGATATCGAGCGAATCCAGACAAATAATCCGAATATTTTGCATTTGCGACTGCATACGAACAATCCGTTTGTGATGGAGATCTGGCCGGTGATTTTTCAGGAGCGGCGCATTATTCAGGAGCAGTGGTATGCCGATGCCAAGAAGCTGGATGGGCGAGAGATGTGGGTGTTCAATCATCGGGACCCGGATCTGCTGCGCCGGAATGCAACCGACGTGTTCGAGGAGCGGCCGAAAGTATCGCTCATTCGCGAGATGGACATCGGGGCGTACTCCGGTATTCTCCAGGTTGATATGCTTATGATGCATTTTGCTCCGAAAATGTTCGCTGGCATCTACGATGAGGGCTCTCAGATGGCGATTGTGGACCGGGAGGGCCGGTTGTTCATGGACCGCAACCAGTCGTTTATGGCGAATAATGAAGCGCTTCAGCAGGAAGTATTGTCACAATTAGCCATGTTGAAGGAGCAGGCCGAGGAGAACGAGGAGCGCAAGGATATCGTCCATACCCGGTTTGTGGTGGAGGGAGAACCGTATCTGCTGATCACCACGTCTCTTGAACGTCTTCAGGCGGATGTGCTCAACGTGGTGTCTTTGGAGGGGGCGCTTGATCAGGTGTCCGGGGCGCAGAAGCAGATTATTACCGCATTTGTCATTCTGATCGGTGTGCTCTCAGTCATTACGTATTTCATGAATACGTTTATTCTGAAAAATCTGCGTCGATTAACGGAGACGATGAAGCGTGTCAGAAGGGGTGAGGTGGAATCCCGAATCGATATTCGCGGCGGCGGAGAAATCGGGGAGCTGGCCCATCATTTCAACAAGCTGATCCATACCATTCACGAGCTGATCGCCCAGGGCGTTCGCAAGCAGGCTGTGACTAAGGAAGCGGAGCTGCGCACGCTTCATAGCCAAATCGACTCTCATTTTCTGTATAATACACTAGAAAATATTAAGATGCTGGCGGAGATCGAGGGTCAGCGGACGATATCAGATGCATTGACTTCCCTTGGAGGGATGATGCGCTATAACTTTAAATGGTCAGGTGAGTACGTCAAGCTGAAGGATGAGATCCAGCATATACGCAATTATATTGATGTGATGAACATCCGTTTCGACGAGCCGATCCGGCTCGAGCTGTGCATTCCATCAGAGTTCATGGAGCTGGAAATGCTGAAGATGTCGCTGCAACCGATCGTGGAAAACGCAGTGAAGCATGCATGGCCAGGTATTGAGGACGGAGAGCGCAAGATTAAGATCGAGGTCGTGGCCTGGCAGGAGGATGAGATCACCATATATGTGACCGATAACGGGATCGGAATTGAGCCGTATCGGCTTGGCCGCCTGAACGAGAATATCCGGATGTCGGAGTTTCATGAGCTGCCGCAGGCGGGATATGCCCGCAGTGATCAACGGACAGAGGGCATAGGTCTGCGAAATGTTCATCAGCGTATCCAGCTCTTTTATGGCAAAGAATACGGTCTTGACGTAAGCAGCGAGGAAGGGCAGTACACCATGGTCACCATCACGTTTCCAAAGGTGTTAATTTCAAGAGGGGGCATAATAGATGAGAAGTCTGATGATCGTGGATGACGAGCGTAATATCCGGTACGGACTGAAGACGATGATCGAAAGAGAATTTCCGGACATGTATGATATCCGTATGGCCGCTCATGGACGAGAGGCTGTGGGGATTTACCAGGAACATGCGGCAGATATTGTCATAACGGATATTCGTATGCCTGTGATGGACGGAATCGAGCTGATTAAGTCCCTGGCTGATATGGAGAGCGGAAGCGGGCGAGGGATAAGGCCGATTGTGATTATTCTGAGCGGATATGATGATTTTGAGTATGCGAAGGCTGCAATCCAGTATCAAGTCAAGGATTATTTGCTGAAGCCGATCCGGAGGGATGAGCTGTTTGCCGCTCTCCGAAAGTCGGAGGAAGCGCTGAGCCGACAGGCGGATATGACCAAGAAAGTGGCGGAAAGCGAAATGTATCTGCAGCAGCTTCGAATCGAGCGTCTGAAAGAGCTGCTGGAGCTTCCGGAAGGTCAGGAGATGAATGAGGAGAACGGTGAGGGAGCGATTGGATTCGATGCCTTTACGAAGCCGTTCTGGGTCGCCGTGATGAAATACAAGTATATGGATGGCACTGTTATGAATCGGGATGAATTGAAGCAGTTGGTGGAGAACCTGCATGACGGATCGCTAGGCAAGGTAAATGCTTGTTTTCATAACGGAGCCGGAAGAGTTGTCATGGTTGGCAGCTCCATGGAGATGTTCGAGGAGTTGTCCCGGACGTTTGCAGTAAGAGAGCTGGACGGACTGTTCCTGGGGATCAGCAGGGAAGGACGGGAGTATACGGACATTCGGAAATGTTACAGAGAGGCGTTTACAGCGCTGAGCTATACGTTTATCTATCCGAATATCCGGCTGATGAAGCATAAGGACATTGAGGGGCAGCGCCGCAGCTATCCGGTGCCGGAAGAGGGAATACGCAGATTGGGCAACCTGCTGGGCACGGAGCGAGAGCGCGATCTGAAGGTTCTGCTGTCGGAAATTTTTCACATAGAGGATATGCCGAATGTGGACATCGAGTATTTGGAGCGGGTGAGCCGGCGGATCAATGAACAAGTATTTGACGAGGTGTTCCGCAAGTATGGGGAGTCGCTGGTCGAGGTGCTCAAGCTGTACCGCAGAGTCGGCACGATGGACAACTTCCGTCATTTCCATGACTACTATCGCAATCTGGAGTTTCTGCTGCTGGGGGTGAATGATTACATTAAAGGCGTTCGCACCGCCCACAGCGAGCATTCGGAGATTAAAGCGGCGATAACCTTCATGGAGGAAAACTACCATAAGCCGCTCAATATGGCGATGGTGAGCAATCATGTATCTTTGAATTATTCGTATTTCAGCGAGGCGTTCAAGAATCATACAGGGGAGAACTTTGTGGTCTACCTGAAGAAGCTGCGAATCGCTAAGGCCAAGGAGCTGCTGGAGAAAGAATCGATGAAGACGATGGATATCGGCAAGGCGGTCGGCTTCGAGAATTCCAAGCAATTCTCCCGCGTGTTCAAGGAGCTGGAGGGCATTTCCCCGCATGAGTACCGGTTGAAGCTGCAGATCGAAGCGAGCTTGAACAGCGATTCGGACTGCAGCTAGGACATTCCCCTGCAGCTTATCAGGCCTTGGGAACCATGTTGATGTTCTGGGAAGGAAAGCAAAGGAAGGAGCCTTGCGGCACACACACCCACGCCTTAAATAGTATGGAGAAGAAGCAGTCCTCTCTTCATTGGGGGGCTGCTTTTTGCCATCTTGATGCGTGTTTGTTGCCTTTCCGTACCTCCCTAGCATCATTATCCCTTTTGTTCAGGAAGGTAGCTGCCTGATCAAAGGGGATAATGATGCTAAGCCCACGGTAAAGCGAGTCCGTGCTTCGGCCACGACCGCACGATTGCACGGGGCCCGCATGGACCCCATCGACCGCATGACTGCACGGTCTGCATGAACCCCGTCGACCGCACGACTGCATGGCCTGCATGGACTCCAGCGACCGCATGACTGCACCGACTGCACGGCTGGCTAACGCTAAGGCCCAATAGAAAACGCGTGCCTGAGAGGCACGCGCTGCATAGTGGAGTAAACGTATCTTTCGTCAAACGACAAGTCTCTATCTTATTGCCCAGCTGTAGCGGCGGACTCCATGCAGGACAGGTTCATCGTCATTTTGCGGGTGATTTCCTTCTGCCATTTCTCATCGCCAAGCTGAATCGCCAGATTCAACAGGTCCAGGTAATCGTCAATCTGCAGAGAACTACGCTTAAAAGTGGTTTTCATCGGGCATCCGGCTCTCCTTTTATATAAACTCGCAGTCAAGGGGGCACGTTCTCAGTGCTTTCTCACTTGTCCGGTAATGATAATCATTATCATATAACTACCTTCATTATAACGACTTCCCGGTCAAATGCAAGTTTTTTTGTAGGATTATTTAGCCGAACGCATTATTTCATAAAGAAACGCTGTCGATACTGGCGCGGGGAAATCCCTTCGATCTTGGCAAAAGAGGATGTAAAGTAGGCCGCGTGATTGAAGCCGACCTCTTCCGCAACACGGCTGATGCTCATGTCGGTTTGCAGCAGCAGCATTTTCGCCTGTTCGATCCGGTAGCGCTGCAAATATTCGACAGGGGAGCAGCCGAATTCCTTCTGCATGCATCTGGCGATATAGACCGGGTGAAAATTGATGCTGTCCCCGAGCCTCTGAGCTTTGAAGTCCTCCCGGTAATGCTGGCGCAAATAAGCGGCAGCCTTCTCCGCGCAGGCCGATGAAGGAGAGGCGGCGGGCGTGTCAAGCGCCGCGGCCAGCTGCTCGATCAGCTCCTGAAAAACGACCTGCTGCCGCCACAGCGACTTCGGCTGATGGCCATGCTGGGCGAGCGAGGACAGTGCGGCCAGCAGTTCCAGCGCTTTCGCAGGCTGGGGCAGGGTGCCGAACAGCGGGATTTTGATCGTGAAATAGTTAGGCGTCATTGCCTTGAGCTCCGTAATCTCTTCCTTCCTTAGGAGTGTGCCGGACTCGTCCGCGCTCCACTCGCCTGAAGTTTGAAAGTGGAGCCAGTAATAATCGGTATCCACCACACATCCTCGGGTCCCGTAATGGTGGGTATCCGGCCGCAAAATAAGGAACATGCCCGGCTTGATCTCATACGGACGGCCATTCTCGGTGACGTCCAGCTGTCCTCTTCTCACAACAAGAAGATCGAAGATGCCGATATTGATGCGATTCGGATGTCCGGCTCCGATGGGAGCATGGGTCATCCCGCTATGAATGTATTCCGGAAGCGGGGGAACCCGGAAGTTCAGCAGTGTCATAAAAAGAAAGCCCTTTCGTAAATTCGAGGTTTGAATATTTAAAATTTACGTTCGTAAACTGATATTTTATCTCCAGTATACCATCTATAATGTGTTAAGGCTAAACGCGGTTTGGCCCAAGTCAGACAGAATTGCTCTATACTTCACTGGAGGTTGGAATGTTGGATAAAGATACTAAAAAATTCACGTTATGGGTACTCGCATGGCCCATATTTATTGAGCTGTTCCTGCAGTTTCTGCTGGGGGCAGTTGATACATTGATGGTCAGCCGGATATCGGATGATGCGGTGGCCGTGGTCGGATTCTCCAACCAGCTGTTTCAGGCGATGACGACCCTGTTCGTGACGGTGGCCAGCGGTGCGGGCATCCTGATCGCCCAGAAGCTCGGCTCCCGCAAGTCTGGCGATGCACGAATCATCGCGATTATGGCGGTTAGCTCGACAACGATCATCGGGATTGCATGCAGCGTCGTTTTGCATGTCATGCCCGAATCGATTGCTTCGGTCCTGCAAATGCCGGAGCATCTGCTGCCGCTGGCAGGAACGTATATTTCCATCGTCGGCGGGGGCATGGTACTGGTTGCCATGATGTCCACGCTGAGCACGGTCATTCGCAACACGGGCAATACGCGCGGGCCGATGTATGTGGCGATTGGCATGAACATCATTCATGTGATTATGAACTACGGGTTTATTTTTGGTGCGTTCGGGTTCCCGGAGTGGGGACTGGCGGGTGTGGCGATCTCTACGGTGGCCAGCCGTTTGCTGGCGGTGCTGCTGCTGATATACATGTTCCTGCGGTCGTTTGAATACCGGATCAAATGGCGTGAATTCAAAGTCTTTGATCGCCCGCTGTTCGGCGAAATTCTGAGAATTGGCTGGCCGCTTGGCGTCAATCTGTCCTGCTGGGTGTTCTCGCAGCTGATCATTTACGCCTTCATCGCGACTCTTGGAGCGACGGAGCTGGCGGCAAGAACCTATATGAACACGCTGGAGTCGTTCTGCTTCCTGCTTGGCTCCTCGATTGCTATGGCTGCCCAGATTCAGATTGCGCATCTGTACGGGGAAGGCCGCATCCGCGAAGCATACCGGAGTGCTTACCGGGCGCTGGGGTTCGGGCTAATCTATGTCGTCGTGAACGCGTTCATTCTGTATGTGTTCGGCAAACAGCTGCTCGGTCTGTTCTCGAGTGACCCGGCGATTATTGCGCTTGGCGCATCCCTGCTCGGGATGAATCTGATTCTGCAGCCGGGCAAAATGATCAACATGGCGCTTGGCAACTCGCTGAACGCAGTGGGCGACACCCGGTTCACGATGTATATCTCGCTCGGCTCGATGTGGATTGTGGCGACGGTCCTGTCCTATGTGCTGGGCATCCGGCTGGGCTGGGGACTGATCGGCATCTACTCCTGTATGATTGCTGACGAATACTTGCGTGGCGCGCTGTCATATCTTCGTTGGCGCGGTCAGAAGTACTTGCGGAAGGCAGAGAATCCGGACGGAGCTGTTCCGGCAGATGCCGTGAAGAAGCCGGGAGAACCGGTTGCAGCTGCGGGTGTGTAACCTATTAAGCGATGGGACCTGGTCCGGTACGGACGGATCAGGTCCTTGGTTTCCTGCTAACCTGCCTGCATGTTATATTTAGAATGCAAGTGAGGATCGGATGAGTGTGCTGCCTTGCAGATAAGATGTCCCGTCCTTCAGGCAGGACAGGCCTTGGATAAGGTTCACGGAGGATAATATGAAGAATACCATTTCAGATATTGCAAAAATCGCGGGTGTGGCCAAAAGCACGGTGTCGCGCTACTTGAACGGCGGTTCGGTCAGCGAGGCAACCCGGCGGAAAATCGAGCATGTCATCAAGGAAACGGGATATATCCCGAACTCCTTTGCCCAGAGCTTGAAAGCGAAGAAGACCAGCATGATTGGTGCGGTGGTGCCCCGGCTTGATTCCTTCGCTTCATCCCAGACGGTGACCGGCATGGACGAAGCGCTGCGGGAGAGCGGCTACCAGCTGCTTATTATCAACACGAGCCAGGATCTGTCACGGGAGATCGAGGCATTATATGACCTCGCCAGGCAGAAAATATCAGGGATCGTCTTATTTGCTACACAGATCACAACGTCTCACCTGACGGCGATTGAGGAAATCGGAATCCCCGTTATTCTACTCGGTCAACAGCATCAGGATGTCCACAGCATTATTTATGATGATTTCGCGGCGGGATATGATATTGGCCGGTATATTTTAGCCAAAGGGCACCGGGATATCGCATATTTAGGAGTAACCGAGAAGGACGTGGCCGTAGGAGTCCAGCGCAAGCTTGGATTTCAACAGGCGCTCAAGGAGCATGGGGGGGCTTCGGCCGACTTTTATGAGAGCGGGTTTCGAATGTCGGCAGCGGTCGAAGCGGCCTCTGACATTCTGGGCAGCCGTGACCGGCAGCCTTCAGCGATCGTATGCGCAACCGACAACATTGCCCTTGGGGTGATGAAGGCAGCCCATATGCGGGGAATCCGGATTCCGGAGGATATCTCGGTTACAGGCTTCGGGGGTTACGATGTGACCGAAGTCATTCATCCCGGTCTGACCACCATCAAATATGGCTATGCAGCGGCGGGCCGTCTGGCGGCCCGGCATGTCATCAAGCTGGTCCAGGAGGAGCATGTTGATCCGCTTACCGTATTGTCCTATGAATTTATGGAGCGGGAAAGCGTTGACAATCGGAAATAACATCCTTTATACTCTAATCAAACGGAACCGGTTCCAATATGGTGAAACGCCTCTTTGGAACTGTGTTCATTATTTTTACTATTCACTGGAACCGGTTCCAACCAAGGTGTTGTTTTAGCTGTTTCATCGTTGGTGTTTCGTGCCGCCACAACTCATTCAGTAAGGAGAAGGATATGAACAGAGAACAGAAATACCGCCGCCTGGAACAGGCTTCTCCCGAAGAAATATCGGACTTGAGGAAGAAGGTGAGGGATAGCGTCTGGAGGCAGACGTATCACATTCAGCCGATTACCGGCCTATTGAACGACCCGAACGGATTTGCTTATTACGCAGGTGAGTATCACCTGTTCTATCAATGGTTCCCGCTGGGCGCCTACCACGGGCTTAAATATTGGTACCACACGGCATCGAAGGACCTGGTCTTCTGGCGCAATGCCGGCATCGCCATCGAGCCGAAGGAGCCGTATGATCAGTATGGGGCTTATTCAGGAAGCGGCATCGTAAAGGATGACCAGCTGTATCTGATGTACACGGGCAATGCCAGGGACCGGAACTGGAACAGGCGCTCCTATCAGTGCATGGCTGTGATGGATGCGAATGGGACAGTGACCAAGCTGGCCGAGCCGCTCATTGACCATGTGCCGGAGGGGTACACCGAGCACTTTCGCGATCCGAAGGTGTGGAAGGATAAGGATAGGTATCGGTGCGTGATCGGTGCTCAGCGGGTGGACGCTACGGGAACTGCCGTAATGTATGAGTCTCTGGATCTTCTGGAATGGCAGTTCGTCGGGGAGATCCAGACGAAGCTGAAGCATTTTGGCTACATGTGGGAATGTCCGGATTATTTTGAACTGGATGGTCAGGGAGTCCTGCTGTTCTGTCCGCAGGGCATTGCGCCAGAAGGAGAACAGTTCAGAAATATTTATCAATCCGGCTACCTGACAGGTCAGCCGCTGGACCGGGAGACGCTGGCGTTTGAGCATGGCGCCTTTCAGGAGTTGGACAGGGGCTTTGATTTCTATGCGCCGCAGACCATGGTGGATGAACGAGGACGCCGCATTCTCGTCGGCTGGTTGGGGCAGGCGGAGATCGGTTATCCGACGGATGCGCATGGCTGGGCACATTGCCTGACCATTCCGAGAACGCTGGAGCTTCGAGGCGGCAAGCTGGTGCAGCAGCCGGTTGAGGAGCTGGGTAAGCTGAGAAGAGAGCAGCGTGAGGTTCAGGACACTATAACCAATGAGAAAAAGTCTTATGCAGGTGTCAGCGGCACTGCATTTGAGCTTATAGGCGAGTTCGATGAGATCGATGCGGAAGCAGTAGGAATCGAATTCCGGGCGGCGGGGGCGGAGCGGACCGTCATTCATTATGACACGGTCCGGCGAACGTTAACGCTTGACCGTTCGGAGGCCGGGGCGATGATTGACAGCACGCACGGCTCGACCCGCTCATGCAGGCTGGAGGCGAAGCGCCTCAAGCTCCATCTGTTTGTGGACACCTCCTCGGTGGAACTGTTTGTGAATGATGGGGAAGAGGTGTTTACAAGCCGGATCTTTCCACATCCGGACAGTACAGAAATTCGCTTTTTTGCCAATAACGGCAGTGCCCGTCTGAAGGTCGTCCAATGGGACGTGGCGCAGGCCGTAAATGATATGGAAGGGAATGAATGAGCATGGCAGCAAGCAACCAGGAGATTGCTAAACAGGTCATTGAAGCCATCGGCGGCAGGGAGAATATCGCCTCTTTCGCGCATTGTGCAACCCGGCTTCGTATTATGGTTCACGATCAGCAGAAGATCGACCAGAAGAAGGTTGAGAATATCGACAAGGTAAAAGGGGCTTTTTTCAACGCCGGTCAGTATCAGATCATCTTCGGTACCGGTACCGTCAATCAAATCTTTGAAGCTGTGGAGAAACTCGGGCTGGAGAGCACCAGTACCGAAGCGCTGAAATCCGAGGCCAAAAAATCAGGCAACGTGTTTCAGCGCGCGATCCGCACGTTTGGTGACGTGTTCGTCCCGATCATTCCGGTATTGGTGGCGACGGGACTGTTCATGGGACTTCGAGGGCTGCTGACCCAGGAGACGGTGCTCGACTGGTTCGGGATGGCGCCGGACGATATTTCGGCCAACTTTCTCATGTTCACCCAGGTGCTGACGGACACGGCATTTGCGTTTTTGCCTGCCCTGGTGGCCTGGTCAACTTTCAGAGTGTTCGGGGGCAGCCCGGTGCTGGGCATCGTGCTTGGCCTGATGCTTGTCAATCCGGCCTTGCCCAATGCCTACAACGTAGCCAACGGGTCTGAAGAAGCACTGATCATGTTTGGTTTTATCCCGGTGGTTGGCTATCAGGGGTCGGTGTTGCCCGCGTTCTTCATGGGGCTGCTCGGAGCGAAGTTCGAACGCTTCCTAAGAAAGCGCATTCCTGATGCGATCGATTTGATTGTTACTCCGTTTGTCACATTACTGGTCATGATCCTGCTCGGTCTGTTCGCGATCGGTCCGATCTTCCATTCGCTTGAAGATGTCATTCTGAGTGCGATCATCTACCTCCTTGATCTTCCGTTTGGTATCGCGGGACTGTTGATCGGCTTCTTTAATCAGATCATTGTTGTAACGGGAGTTCATCATATCTTTAATTTCCTGGAAATCCAGCTGCTGGAGCAGACAGGGCGCAATCCGTTTAATGCCATTGTCACCAGTGCTATGGCGGCACAGGGCGCAGCTTGTCTGGCTGTCGGCATGAAAACGAGAAACAAGAAGCTGAAAGCATTATCACTGCCATCCTCGTTCTCCGCATTTCTCGGCATATCGGAGCCTGCGATATTCGGGGTGAATCTGCGCTATGTGAAGCCGTTCATTATGGGTCTCATCGGCGGAGGCATCGGGGGCTTCATGGCCTCGATCTTCAACCTGGCGGCGACCGGCATGGCGATTACGGTGATTCCAGGCACACTGCTGTATCTGAACAGCCAGCTGCCGATTTACATCCTATGCAATCTGACCGCGATGGCGGTGGCCTTTGTCCTTACCTGGATGTTCGGCTTTAACGATAAAATGATGGATGAAGTAAAGACAGAGTCGAAATAACAAGCGTGAAATAGCCTATGAGCAAGCATGTGCAAGGCGTCTTCGCCGGGTCTACCACCCGGGAGAAGGCGCCTTTTTGTTGTTGGCAGCCGTTCCGCGCTGCTGCAGGCAGGGGGCACATGACAAGGAGCTCGTGCTGCTAGATCGCGGGGGCTGCTTTTCACCAGCCAATTTTTGCATGGCCCCCACAATATGAGAAAATAAAATAAATTAAAACTTTTCGTTTCCATGCCGG
Source organism: Paenibacillus sp. FSL M8-0334 (assembly GCF_038000405.1). Lineage (NCBI taxonomy): Bacteria > Bacillati > Bacillota > Bacilli > Caryophanales > Paenibacillaceae > Paenibacillus > Paenibacillus sp. FSL M8-0334. The sequence goes on along the minus strand of NZ_JBBOCH010000001.1, from coordinate 1,757,942 downwards.
GTATTGTAAGTGATTGGCCAATTGGAAAGGAGGCAGCACGGTTGGAACACGACCTTATCGTACGATTACAACAGGAATACAGTGATGAGTTGTTTGAACAGCTATACCGGCTGTATGCGGATCGTGCGATCCGTACGGCAGCAGCGATTACCGGCAGTGCGGCGAGTGCCGCGGATGTTGTGCAGGAGACGTTTATCCGGGTATACCGCAATTTGGGCTCCTATGATCTGGACAGACCGTTTGAGCCTTGGTTTTATCGGATTCTCTATAATGAGTGCAATCGTTATTTAAAGAAGCAGGCCAGAATGGTGCCCTCGGAAATTTCGGAGGAAAAGGATCTTCCTTCGGAGACGGACACTTACGAGTTTGATCGCCACGGCGAGGTGTATGAAATGGTTCAGCAGCTGGATGACAAGCATCGCATTCCCGTCATCCTGAAATACTTGAATGACCTGGCGGAGAAGGATATCGCCGAGCTGATGGATCTGAATGTGAACACGGTGAAGTCAAGGCTGTTTCAGGCGAGGAAGAAGCTGAAGGAATGGGTATTGAATAGAGGAGGGGAGTTTCATGGCTCGTGAACACATTGACAAGCAGCTGAAAGACGATTTGGAAAAAGGGACAGAGGATGCCCTTCGCTACAAAGAGGAAATTTGGACAGCGATCAAGGGACGCATTGAAGAAGAGCGGATGGATGGTCAGGCGAATAGCAAGGAGTCGGCCGTTCCCGGCTCGAAGGAGCCAACATTCAGAGCACGCGGAACACGGAGGGGCCGCGGACGCTCCCGTGCTGGCAAACGTGCAGGACTCCTTCTGCTGACGACGGCGGTGGCGGCGTCCATATGGGTCGGTCTGAATTTTCAGAGCGCGCCGGTCCAGGCGTGGTTCGATCAGGTGAAGGCGTGGTTCGCTCCTCAGAAGGAGGTGCAGCAGGAAATAGAAGGAATGCCGGAGAGCAGCGAGAATTCGCTGTATGAAGGGGCAAACAGTGACTATGTCGTCTACATTGACGAAAGCTGGTTCCAGATGATTCATGGAGACGGGATAGACCGGATCGAGCCGAAGGAGAAGCCGGAGGATGATCGCTATCCGGAAGTGTACATGGAGATCAGCCAGCGGAATGAAGCCCCTCAAGCTGTGGCTGAGCAGCTTCAGGCTGAGCTCAAGGATTATCCTAAACTGGAGGCTCAATCGATTGAAGAGCCTGTCCAGGGATGGGAAGTGCGCGCCATTGGCGGCAGCGGCGGACAGGAATGGGATGATCCGGTGATCCGTTACTATGTGTTTGATAACGAGCAGGGAGGCAGCTTCATCGTGAAGCAGCATTATTTCCTTGAAGCTTCGGAAGGTTACGGAGCGAGATTTTATCATATGATGAAGGAGTTTTATATTACGGGTTCAGCGCCGCCACAGTAACCAAGGTAAATGTCGGAGAGTATCAGAGTAAATGAGTGAACATTGACAGGGAACGTGTTACGATAAAACAAGGTGAATGGAAGGGAGCATAACCATATGAACAGACGAATTGGAATTGGGATTGTGATCGCCATGATCGGCGCATTGGTATTGGGTGGCTGCAGCGGGGAAGGCAAAGCGCCTGCTGAAGAGGTTGGAGGTCCAGGAGGCGAGCAGGGAATCGATATCACGCTGCCAGAGTCGGAGCGTGGGGAAGTCGATGATCCGGCAGTGGCGGAGCCGGAGGACGGAGCTGACGATAACGGTCCAGCAAAGGAAGGCAACTCGGAAGGAAGCGATAAGGAAACAGCGGGAACGGAGGACGCCGGGACACCTGTGCCGGAGAATTCAAATGATGATGCCGGCATGTACACAGCCGATTCGCTGAAGGAGCAGCCGATTCTGGGCAAGCCAGCAGCTGAAATTCAAGCGATGTTCGGTGAACCGTCGGCTGTTGAGAAGCTTCCGGGCTTCACAGCATGGAGATATGACTTTGCGGAGGAAGGGTACCGGTTTGATTCCGAGGTGAACGCTGTAGATATCGAGGGCCTGACGAGCGGACAGATGCGGGCTCAGCTCATGGTCATGCTCGACGGGGATGTGGCCAAGGAGTTTTATGTGCATCATGTCGTCGAAGACCAGATCATGACCTACTGGAAGACCGAAGAGAATGCAATGGAGTACCCAGCCGGGGCGGATTAACCGCCCCTTTTTTTTATTTCGCTAAGCCTCACCGAAAAGATTCCATACCTCTTTGGACCAGCTCGGTAGACGAAGCGCAGAAGGGGATTTGGGACGTAAAGTTGCTGCTCACAGTTCCTGAACGGCTTAAAATTTAGAATATCTAAGATAATGATTATTGTGGTTATCCTGGTATTTATGTAAATTTAAGGGGCGCTTTCATCGATAACATGAAGTAATGATACTCGGTAGGAAGAGGTGAGCGTGCAATATTATAAGTTCGGGAGGATGATGATGGTATGCTGATGCTAAAGACAGAAGGTAACCCCCCTTGTCCAAGAACAAGGAAAAGGCCGAAAGTGACGATGCTGTCCCTGCTATTGTGTTTGTTGTTGCTAATTCAGACGGGATCCTGGACTGCCTTTGGCTCGACGAATTATGTAAGCGCTGACATTCTCTACGCAGTGCAGGACGATTTCGATTCCGAACCTGTCGGACAGCCGCCAAGCGGCTATATCGTCTCTCCAAGCCCTTCCACCGCCCACAATCAAGTGACGGTAGCAGCTGCTCCCCAGCGCAGCGGTCACGCGCTTTACATCGAGGATCGCTCTTCTTCTGCTCAAACTCAGCTCATTCGCCAACTGGAACAGCCGCTCACAGGCATGGTAACCGTACAATTTGATTGGTACCACGAAGGAAACGCGCGTGCTAGCTCGCTTCGTCCGATGAAGATTTTCTCCTCTGCTTCCGAGTCCTCTTCAACTACGATCGTCGAAATTCAGACCCGTGACGGCGGACGGCATCTAGCCCAAACCGTTAACGGTACACATCATCTGCTTGTTACCGACTTTGCCCCGGACACATGGTACCGCTTCAATATCGTGATGAATACCGATACTAAAAAGGTTGATACGTACGTTAACGGTGAGCTGAAGCTGGAACAGGCTAACTTTGCTTCGACCTCCGCAGCTCAGGTGCAGCGCCTGAAGATCTATTCCCAGAACAGTCCGACAATCGGTCAATACATCGATAATCTGTACGTGTATAGCGGCAGCAATCCAGGCACAGATCCGGGGCCGGGACCAAGCCCAGGCACCCCCGATCCGGGAACAGATCCAGGTACAGGTCCAGACCCAGACCCAGACCCTGGCAGTCCTGATCCGGGCACGAATCCTAACCCGGGTCATCCACAGGATCCCGGTCCGGCACCAGAGCCTGCAGAAGGCGATCTTATTGTGGCACCGAACGGACAGGAGGGTAACCCCGGCACCCTGAATCAACCGACCACGCTGACATCCGCCATTACGCGCATTCAGCCCGGACGGACCATCTATATGCGCGGCGGCACCTATGCCTTCAGCGAGACGGTGTTGATCGAGCGTGGCAACAACGGACTGGAAGGAGCGCGTAAACGCATTGTAGGCTACAACGGTGAAAAGCCTGTTCTGGACTTCTCAGCCCAAGCGTTCGATCCGATGAACCGCGGTCTCCAGATTAACGGCCACTATTGGCATGTTCAAGGAATTGAGGTTAAGGAGGCCGGGGATAACGGCATATTTATCGGTGGCAATTACAATCGAATCGAAAATGTGGAAACCCATCATAACAAAGACACCGGTCTGCAAATTTCCCGCTATTCTTCTTCCGCCACACGCGACGAGTGGCCTAGTTACAACGAAATTATTAATGTTTACTCCCATAACAACTATGACCCGGACGACGGAGAGGACGCCGACGGTTTTGCGGCCAAGCTGACATCCGGTCCAGGCAACGTGTTCGACGGGTGCATTGCCGCCTATAATGTCGATGACGGTTGGGACCTTTACACCAAGAGTGACACCGGTGCCATCTACCCTGTCATTATCCGCAACAGCATCGCATACAACAACGGTTCGACCGAAGGCGGCCATTCCACCTCCAACAGCGACGGTAACGGGTTCAAGCTGGGCGGCTCGAATATTCCAGTCAACCATATTGTCGAGAACAATATGGCGTTTGGCAACAAGAAGCATGGATTCACCTACAACAGCAACCCGGGTTCGATTACGATGACCAACAATACGAGCTGGAATAACGGGACCCGATCAGGCAGCAATTTCGCTTTTGACAGAGGCACGCATCTGTTCGCGAATAACCTATCGTTCGAAGCCTCGTCAAGCGACAAGTACGCGAGCAGCACGGATATCGACGGTTCCAACCTGTGGTGGCACAATACGAAAGGCAGTCAGAATGCCAAAAACCTGAAGGTAACCGCATCGGATTTTATCAGCCTGATCCCAACGGTCAGCCGCGATGCTAACGGCGCTCCCGTCATTGGCGGCTTCCTGCAGCTGACCGGCAGCAGCAGCCTGAAAGGTGCAGGAACGCCGGCAGGGACAGATATTGGAGCACGCTTCCCGAGATAGCGGGATGCAAGTCGGGGTCCTTCCCATATTATGACGATCGAAGAACATAACGTACACCACCGGAGAGTGCCACTCATTTGTGAAACTGGGTGCTCCCGGTGGTGTTTTTGTAACATGAGGTGGCTTGTGTGTGTCTCAAGCTCGCGATCCCCATAGCGCCCTCCGCATTTATGTAATGTTTTATAACATAATGGTTCGGTAGATAAACTAAGATTACTGGGAATGACATTGCCAACTTTTTCTTATATATACTCAAAAACGAATGAAAATAATGGGATATCTCTAATATTCTTAATTTGAAAGCGGATTCCCTTATTGATGTCAAGTTTGTCATAATAACTGACGTTAAATACAATGAATTTACATTCATACCGGTTTTCGCGTAATAAAAACTTACATAACATCAAGGAGTGAGCGTACATGAAGAAAAGCACAAAACATCCTCTGGCCGTATGGAGCACGGCAGCCTTGGCGGCATTGATGATCTCGGTGTCCCCTGTTGGGGCTTACACGGCACAGGCCGCAACCGTAACGGAAGTGAAGGGAACAGCAACCGTAGTAGCGCCTCCGGCACCAGCAGGCCCGGTTCGGAATACGACCATTCCTCCGCTATTGGATGCCTTCAAGCAGTCCCAGCGTCCAAACGTGCTCGTCATTGGCACCGGCGGAACGATTGCGGGGCAATCGACGGATGCTACCAGTTTCCAGACCTACAGGGCGGGTACGCTGGCGATTGAAGACATGGTGAATGAGCTTCCGGACAAGGATAAAATGGCGGACGTCAGCACGCTCCAATTCGGCAACGCTGGATCAGGCTCCTATACGTTTAATGACCTGTACGACTTATCGTTGACGGTTGACAAAGCGCTCGAAGTGTATGACAGCGTAGTGGTCACGACAGGCACGGACACGATGGAGGAGATCGCGTATTTCCTGGATCTCACCGTTCAGAGCGACAAACCGGTAGTTATTACAGGCGCCATGAGACCATGGACGGTGGTGGGCTCCGATGCCCAGGCCAATCTGTACAACGCGATCAAGCTGGCTGCCAGCGGACGGACAGAATCGTTCGGAACGGTGCTCATGCTGAATGACACGATTCATCCTGCTCGCGGTGTGACGAAAACCGATGCTAACCGTATGGACACTTTCCAGACTCCAATGCTGGGTGCTATCGGATATGTTGATGAGAAGACCATCCGCATCTATCGCGCTCCAAAACGTGTGACACTCCCTGAGGGAGAAGGTAAACCGGTCTTCGACTTGTCGAAAATCTCCAAAGAGGATCTGGCCAAGGTGGAGATCGCCGTTTCCTATCAGGAAGCTGGCGGCGGCGCGATTCGAGGCTTTGTAGCTGACGGAGCACAAGGTATCGTAACCGCTGGAACCGGTGCAGGCGGCATCTCGCGAGACATGAGTGCAGCCCGCAGGGAAGCCATTGAGAAGGGCGTTATCTTCGTATCGACGACGCGCACCGGATCGGGCAGTGTGTACAGCAGCGGTGAAGGGATTATCTCTGGTGATAATCTGAGCCCTCAGCAGGCACGGGTACTGCTTCTGCTCTCGCTTTCCTTCACTAAGGATTTCGATACCATCAAAGGTTGGTTTGAAACTTACGGGACACCGGAAGTTTGATTCATACATTGGTTGTGGATACTTGCTTAATGATCTAATTGTAGTTCCTTCCTCTTATTCCTATATATTGTTGCCGCCAGGGCTGCCCTGGCGGTCTTTTTTTCTTGCCCATTGCCTATCGTCATTACTTATTGTCATTACCGGTTGTCCATTACCCATCGCCCGTTAACCGCCGTTCGTTGCAATTGCTCTTTGCCCAGTACCCGTTGTTCGTTGCTGTTCGCCCGTTCCAATCACCTGTCCCAACTATCTGTGGCTCATCACTCGTTGTTCGTTACTCTTGCCCTATACTCTGTTGTGACATCTTTTCATGATTATCCCTTTTGTTCAGGGTTAAGGGGGGGATGCGAAGAGGACGAGAGGGCGTGAGGAGCCTAGAGAACAGGGGCATTTAAGGGAGCAAGTAAGGGAGCAAGTAAGGACAGATTGATATAAAGGATTGCAGGAAAATAATAGATAACAAATTGGCGGTTTTCGTTGAAAACAGAACGTATGTTTGGTATAATATAGGAGAAAACGAACATATGTACGTGAATTTCGAGTTCGGGAGGATGAGCAGATATGGAGTTTCGTGAGGAGACAGTGCTTCAACCATTCCACAGCCGTTACCACAGCGAGGAAGCCTGCATGGAGGCGTTGATCGCGATGAAGTGGCCAGACGGTTTCGTTTGCCCTCGCTGTGACCATACCGGGTGCAGTCGTCTGAACTCCCGGCGTGTTCCATTGTTCGAGTGCGGACGGTGCAAGCATCAGACATCGGCTTTGGTGGGCACGATTTTCGAAGGAACCCGGCTGCCCTTGCTCAAGTGGTTCATGGCTCTGGATCTGTTCTTGCTCCCGGACGGCATCTCGGCGCTGCGGCTCAGTCAAGTGATTGACGTCACTTACAAGACCGCCTGGTTAATGCTGCACAAAATTCGCCATGCTGCCCTTCACTTCGATGCGCAGGAGCTGCTCTACGGCGACGTGAAGGTGAACAGCGATCAGTACGGCCGCAATCCCTCCCGATGTGCGGTTTCGCATCCGCATGCCTCAGCAATTGTCGCTGGCTGTACGATCGATGAGGCCGGTGAACCGCAGCAGGTCAAGATCCGCCTGTTGCCGCAGAGCCGAGGAACCGATACTAGGGCCTCTCGCCGCGATCTAACCGCATTCATCGATGAGCACGTGGATCGCCTTGCATCCGAAGTCCAGTTGTCCACGCAAGCTTTTCGATTGTACGCCCCTTTGCGGAGCGTGGTAAGAGAGGCGTGGGTATCGCTGAAGAATACATATGGTGCGTTGGGGAGGAAGCATCTGCAGGCGTATCTGAATGAATTCACAGGACGCCGCTGGCTTCGCGTGTCCGGAACGGCGGAGTCGATGAGGCAGAAGTTGCTGCAGATGTGCATCGCGATCCCTGGCCTCTCCTACTGCCAGCTGATCGCCCGTCAGCCGGATCGGCCCTTAGAGAACGCCTTAGCCGCAGCCTGAGCGAAGGCTGGATGCGAGAGGGTGGAAGCGAGAGGATAGTTTGACGAGAGGGGGCGGAGGATGAATATGACTGTCGGATTTCGCTCGTGGAACATTATTCGCATACTTCCGCGTTAAACAGTGCAAGTGTTGACAGGGTTGGATGGTTTGACATTGGATTGAAGTAGAAGTTACGGTATATTCGTTTTTGTTTTTGTTCTTCCTCTTCCTCACAGCAGCATGCCAAGGTACCGGCGAAAATCCACAAACAATCCTACCGACAGCAAACCTGTAATAGGAGAGATGTATTGAATTGTAGATTAGCTTTCGAGTGAATAGGTCGGGCAGCGTATTTACCTTCTGTTTTGTCTTTTTTGCGTTCCCTGATCAAACGGGATAATGGTGCAAGGCTTGAGGTTGGTAAGTAGTTGACAAGTAGTTGGCAAGTATCTAACAGACAAAGCCCCTGCCGCGCTCATTGGACAAGTAACTCGCATCCAGTGAACATTTCGGCAGGGGCGCTTTTAATCATAGATATGAAATCATGAGTTCCTTATTTATCTTTCAATATGCTCGACAAACCAGCGCACGATATGGCTGAGACGTCTGACGCGCAGGTATGGATGACCGCTTCGGGACAGATTGTGGTCCGCTCCCGGGAAGCGGATCAGCTGGGTGTCCTTGCCCAGACGCTTCAGGGCTGTGAATAGCTGCTCGGCCTGCTCGATCGGACAGCGCAGGTCTTGCTCCCCGTGCAGGATGAGCAGCGGGGTCTTGATTTCCTTGACGTAGGCGAGCGGAGAATGCTTCCACAACTTCTCCAGATCGTCCCAAGGGTTGCCCCAAATTTGGTCTTCGGTAAAGTTGTAGCCGATGTCGCTGACCCCATAGAAGGAAATCCAGTTCGAGATCGAGCGCTGAGTTACTGCAGCTTTGAAGCGATCGGTATGGCCTACGATCCAGTTCGTCATGAAGCCGCCGTAGCTGCCGCCGGTTACGCCAAGGCGTGAAGCGTCCACGAAGGAGTAGGTGTTCAGTACATAATCGACGGCTTCCATCAGATCATGGTAATCCCGGCCACCGTAGTCGCCGCGTACGGTATTGACATGAACCTGCCCATAGCCGTGCCCGCCGCGCGGGTTGGTGTAGATTACCGCATAGCCTGCAGCCGCAAGCAGCTGAAATTCATGCATGAATGTATGGGCATACATCGCTTGAGGACCGCCGTGGATCTCCAGTACGGCCGGCACCTTGCTGCCCTCCGTGAACTCGGTCGGTTTCATCATCCAGCCTTGGATCGTCCAGCCGTCCCCGGTCTGGAACGTGAACACCTCCGGCTCGCTTAAATTCAGCTCGTTCCACAGTTCCTCGTTGCAGTTGGTCAGCCGCTGCTCCTGCTTAAGGGATGCACTATATGCGAACAAGTCGCCTGGCTGCAGCGGGTCAGCCGCCGCAAACACAATATTCTCCTCCGGCGTCAAGGCGAACTGATAGATTTCACGTTCGCCGCCGAGCACAAGCTCATACGAGGAGCCATCCAGAGCGAACCGGCCGATGTGGACACCGCCATCCTGGTTAAGCTGGAGGTATACCGATGTGCCATCCTTGCTGAACAGTGGAGGCGTGCCTGCACTGGCTCTCATATCACTGACCGCAGCATGTCCGAGCTGCACATCCATATCGGTGTACAGCACCTGGTCTTGTCCGTCTGCGAGGGCAATGAGATGAATGCGCGCCAAGGTGGCGAATCCGCAGGAGAGATCGCTGGCAAGCATAAGCAGCGACTGTCCGTCCGGCGTATAAGCAACCGTGTAGATGGAATGCGTGCCTTCGGTCAGCTGGCGTACGGAGCCGTCCTGGACATTCAGGATGAACGCATCGTTCGTCAGGCGCAGATCCGGGTCCGGATATTGCTCGGACGAAATACTGGCAGTGTAAGCGACGCTGGAGCCATCAAGCGACCAGTCAAAGCTGCCCACCTGGAACTCGCCGGAAGTGATCTGCTTGCTTTCTTCCGTTGCCAGGTTAATAAGAAATAGATGAGCGCGGCGGCCATTCCACAGGCCGATGCCGTCGCCTTTATATTTAATCCGGTCGTAGATCGCCTCTTCAGGCAGCTTCTTGCTCCCGTTGTTTCCGTTATTTCCGTTGTTGTCGTTACTGTTATTCGCGTTGCTTGTGTTCTGGTCCTGGTCGGTGCCATCCGATTCGGATACCTCGCTTCGGACGAGCAGCTGCGTTCCATCCGGCGACCATTTAAAAGCGCTGACGCCGTATTTCAGATCGGTTACAGGGCGCGCTTCCCCGCCGTCAGCAGGGATCGTCCATACTTGTGGCTTGTCGCCTTTCTTCCGCAGGAAGGCAAGCTGAGATCCGTCTGGGGACCAGGCAGGCGAGGAGTCATTCTCGCCGGAAGTGAAAGGAGTATCCTTATGGTTATCCGGGTGAAGCAGGCGAATATGGGAGGTATAGCCGTCAATCTCCTTCTTGACCGATTTATGTACATAAGCAATCGCTCCACTAGCGGGAGAGACGACGGGGTCGTTAACCCAGTGCATCCGATACAAGTCTTCTGGGGTGATCAGTCGTTTCGCAGTCATAAGGGTTCCTCCTAATCTTGGTTAAGGTTAAATCTCATTATGCTAGATTATGGTACGAAAATCCAGAGAAAAGTGCAGGGGTAAACGATCGCTTGTTCATTATGTCTATCATCATGCTTACATATTACGGGATATCAGAATTTAGGCTGTAAGAAATTCAGCAGATTAATTATCAAGGGGTCAATTATTACAAAGATCTAATCTTACGGTGCGGGCATCGAATCAGGGTCTGTTATTTTCTCCGAGAGAGCGCAGTCGTTCCATCTATTTGTTATAATTGAGATAGACTCTCAATTAGGAGTACAATGGAACCATGATCATAGAGGAGGAATCGGAAGATGAACGTTAGTGAAGCGATCCGCACGCGTCGGAGTATTGGTAAAGTCAAGCCCGACCAAGTGCCTCAAGAGATGATAGAACAAATTGTGGAAGCCGGAACATGGGCACCGAACCACAAGCTTACGGAGCCTTGGAAGTTTTATGTCATGCAAGGGGAAGGACGCGATATTCTGGGCAATGCACTCGGCGATATTCAGGCCGCGAATGCCGGCGACACAAGCGAAGCAGCGATCGCGGCCGCTAGGGAGTCGGGACGCATTAAGGCTTACCGGGCACCGGTTGTCATCGGTGTGGCAGTCCAGCCGTCGAAGGATCCGAAGGTGATTGAGCTGGAGGAATATGGCGCGGTGTTTGCCGCTATCCAGAACATGCTGCTTGAAATCCATGCACTTGGACTCGCAGCGGTATGGAGAACAGGGGAGCCTTGCTTCCATGAGCTGATGAACAAGGCATTCGGGCTGCAGCCGGATGACAAGATGCTGGGCTTCCTCTACCTTGGCTATCCCGACATGGAGCCGAAGCCGGGGCGCAGACAAAGCGCCGCCAGCAAAACGGTGTGGCTGAACAGCACGGCGGATCTGTAATCCGTCTATCCTTATCGGCTGCTTTTCGGTATAATAAACCCTAAGTTTTGCCGGAAGGCATCCGCCTTGTTGGCAACAGACATACCAAGGGGAGTGTAGTTTGTGAAGCTTCGATTCAACGAGTGGGACCTCGGGGGCAAGTTCATATTTATTGCGTCCGGCATAGCGCTGATTTCCTTGTTCTTTAATTGGCTGGACATTGGGATCGCGACGGAGAACGGCTTTGCTCAAGGAGGCGTGTTCTTTTTTCTGTGCTTTATCTATCCGCTTGTGCAGGTGCTGCGTGACAAGCCATTAAATAAACTGGTCGGATATATACTTGCCCTTCTAGCCGTCATCTTCACGGCCATGTTTGTTAATTCCAAGACGGTTGATTTCTTCGGAGAGACCGTCAGGGGAGCCGGGGCAGGACCGTACCTGTTTATGGTGGCGTGCGGGCTTTTGACTTTTGGGATATTCAGACGCAGACTGTAGCCTGCAGGGAGCCGTGTTGGCTTGCTTGTATCGGTTTGGAATGTATATCATGTCAACTTGAGCGGAATAATAGGAATTTGATATACTTGAGGAGGCGGCTTTCGTGCCGCCTTTCTTGAGATTTACATAAACCAGGAGGGATTTTCAGAATGGCCAATCAACCATTTACTGCCGGACCTACGCTGAATGACGGGGTGGCTATGCCATGGCTGGGTCTTGGCGTATGGAAAACCAAAGAGGGAGAAGAGGTAATCCATGCCGTCAAATCGGCAATTGCTGCCGGATACCGCAGTATCGATACAGCTGCCATCTACGGAAATGAAGAAGGCGTAGGACAAGCCATTCGGGAATCCGGTGTTTCCCGGGATGAGCTGTTCATCACCACGAAGGTGTGGAACGAAGACCAGGGTTACGACAAGACGCTGAAGGCCTTCGAGACCAGCCGCAAGAAGCTGGGGCTGGATGTGATTGATCTGTACCTCATTCACTGGCCTGGCAAGGATAAATATAAGGAAACATGGAAGGCGCTGATCCACCTGCAACAAGAAGGCTACGTCCGTTCTATCGGCGTCAGCAACTTCCATGTTCATCACCTGCAAGATATTATTGAAGATTCCGGCGTCGTTCCGGTGGTGAACCAGGTGGAACTGCATCCGCTGCTTTCCCAGAAGGAACTGCTGCAGTATGCCAAGGAGAACAACATTGTGCTTGAGGCGTGGAGCCCGCTCATGCAGGGCAACCTGGATCAGCCGGTGCTGGCTGAGATCGCCCAGAAGTACAACAAGACCATCGCTCAGGTCATCCTGCGCTGGGACATTCAGAACGGCATCATCGTCATTCCGAAGTCGATCAAAGAGCATCGGATTCGGGAAAATGCTGACATTTTCGATTTTGAACTGTCCGCAGAAGATATGGCCCGAATTGACAGCCTGAACGAGAACAAGCGCTTTGGTCCGAATCCGAGCGAATTCCTGTTCTAATTGAAGACCATCGATGTATAGAAAAAAGCGAGCGCAACCTGATGTCAGGTCACGCTCGCTTTTCTATTATAAGGGACGTGCACCGTTCTACATTGATCAGGGGATGCGGCTTTGCCAGCCCCTCGGTTTAATTCGGGGCCTGCTTGGCTTTACGCTGCACCGTGACCCGCTCGCCGCCCATCATCAGAATGAAGACGAGCGCCAGAACTGCCGGTACTAGGGCCCACATAAACGTATCCGCAATCGAGCCGGCGAGCGAGGTGACAATTTGCTGGCGGATGTCCGGCGGAATCGTCGCCATCACTTCCGGCGTAAGCACGTCATCGGCGCTGACGTTAAGCCCTTCCGGCCAGCTGCCAGCGGCGGCTGCATCGGCCATTGTCCCGCTCAGAATGTTGCGCTGAATGATGCCGAAGACGGTGATGCCAACCGTCATCCCAAGCGAGCGCAGGAACGAGTTCGCCGATGTGGCTGCACCGCGCTGCCGGGCATCGAAGTTATGGATGGCGGCCATGCTCAGGACAGAGAACGAGAAGCCGACGCCGAAGCCGGTCAGCACCATATAGGCGGTGAGCAGCAGTCTCGGCGTTTCCGGTCCGATGGTGCTGAGGCAGAATATGCCGGCAATAAAGCAGGCCACCGACAGGAGCATAATGCTCCGGAACGGGATTCGGGTGGCCAGCAGGCCGCCTCCCTGGCTTCCGGCCACGCTGCCCAGCATCATCGGCATCAGGATGAGTCCGGCATTGGTGGCTGAGCCGCCATAGACGCCGGAGACGAAGATCGGGATGTAGATGGTAGCCACGATAAAGGCTGCACCGTAACATAAGGCGACCAGGTTGCTGGAAGCGAACAGCCGCTTGCGGAACATCTCGAAGGAAATGATCGGTTCGCTGGCGCGGGTCTCGGCAAACAGAAACACAAGGAACAGGAGCACGAACCCGGCGAACAGGCCTATAATTTGCGGAGAATCCCATGCAAACGTGTGGCCGCCGAGCTCCAGCCCGAACATCAGGCAGACGACAGCGCCGACAAGCGTGGTAGCCCCAGTCCAGTCAATGCGCAGCTTCCGAGTCGAGACCGTCTCCTTGTATGCGGTCAGAATCAGGATGAAAGAGATGATCCCGATCGGCACATTGACGTAAAAAATCCACTCCCAGCCAATGCTGTCGGTAATAAACGCGCCGAGCAGCGGCCCCATAATGCTGGAGGTGCCGAAGACGGCGCCGAGCAGGCCGGTCATCTTTCCGCGCTTCTCTGGCGGAAACAGGTCGAATACAATCGTGAAGGCAATCGGCATGAGCGCTCCGCCCCCGATGCCCTGGATGGCGCGGAATATAATGAGCTGTGTCATACTCCCGGCCATTCCGCACAGCGCCGAACCGATCAGAAACACGATCAGCCCGAATATAAAGAATCGCTTCCGACCGTACATGTCGGATAGCTTGCCGAAGATCGGCGTTCCTGCCATCACGGCTACCATATACACAGATGTCACCCAGACGAACTGTTCAAAACCTTGCAGATCCCGAACGATGGTGGGCATGGCCGTCGCGACGATGGTATTGTCGATGGCGGCCATAAAAATACCAAGCAATAGCCCGGCAACGACAAGCTTAATATTGCTTTGCTGTGCATTCATGTAATGGATGCTCCTTTAATGTCTCAGGGTTGTATATTTCAAAACGTACATAACGTCACGATGTTTATATTGTAGTTCGATTAACAGATGTTGGCAAGGTGGGTTCCGAAGGGCAGCACAGCAAGCAGCTGGAGGCGGGAGGCCGTCGTAGAAGTAAAAAAGAACCCGCAGCCGAAGGAGCGGATTCTTGCATTGACTTCCTAGTACGGGCGGTTGACAATGTGCCCCCTCAACGCGCTCTTCAAGGCGCGGGAGCGGGCACGGGGGGCACCCCGCATGGTGGCAGTCGTCAACCCGCCAACATTCGGCAGTCCATCTGCACCGATGTTAGAGCTGCTATTCAGCAGTCCATCAGCGACCGATGTTAGAGCTGCTAATCAGCAGCCCATCAGCGACCGTTGATAGAGCTGCTATTCGTCAGTTTATCTACGTCCGGTGTAAGAGCTGCTATTCAGCAGTTCATCTCTGGCGTCCGGTGCTGACCACTTTCAGCCAACCGTTGATCTTGAATGCTTGCCCAGCAGTCTATGTGCGATCAGTTGGCGTTTAACTACTGCTCAGCAGTTCATCTGCGGTGAGCTGGGATCAAGCTGCATAAATTCGATCCGGTTGCCGTCCGGGTCCTTGGCCCAGCATTGCCAATTGTGATCCTTTCCCTTCACCGGCTCCACATCCAGCTTCACGCCATGGCGCCGCAGGTGTTCTGCCGTCTCATGGATATCCTCCACCTCCAGGCACAAGTGCGAGAAACCGACCGGGCGAGGAGGGGCGGCTGGTTTGTCGCGTCCGCCGTAAAACAGCTCCACAAACTGTCCTTCCGTCACCTTAATATACTCAATCCATGGATTGCCTTGATCATCCCGAATATCGAAGGCCCGGGTGAACCCCAGCACATCACAGTAAAAATGCAGCGACTGCTCCATATCGGCCACATCAAAGGCCAGGTGCGCAATTTGCTTGATCTTCATCCTATATCCCCTCCCAAAGGTAAACGCTAGGGCTGTTTACACCATCATCGGCATATCCCTGCTTCCTATTGTACCTTTAACTGTATCCGCTTCCAATACATTTTGACAACCGCCTCTAGTGACAACGTCAATCCCTGGAGGTTGCTCGCCGTTAGCATTGTTTTGGCCGGTTTGCACTTTTTTGAGCGGACCCTGCGCGGCGGCATTTTCTGCGAATAGCAAGAAAGTCCAATTGCCGGAAAATGCCTGCTGACCCATAATAAAATCTACATCAGAACAACAACCAGCGCTTTTAGAATACGGAGGTGAATGAGGTGAATCAAGCCGCAGCGCCGAAGGCCGCTGTGAACGGGGAGCGCTTTAAGACAAGCAAGGGGCCGGGCACGCCCCGGGGGGTGAAGCTACGACGGCTGAGAAGGGATAAATGGCTGTACATTTTGCTAATTCCCGGCCTGCTGTACTTCCTGATATTCAAATATGTGCCGATGTGGGGCGTGCTGCTGGCCTTCAAGGATTATCAGCCCTTTGTCGGGTTCTGGAACAGCCCTTGGGTAGGCTTTGAGCATTTCCGGGTGTTCTTTCAAAATCCGGACTTCTATATGCTGCTGCGCAACACGCTGATCCTGTCCTTGTACAATCTTGTGTTTTTCTTTCCTGCCCCGATCATCCTGGCGATTCTTCTGAACGAAATCCGTCGTTCCTTTTACAAAAGAGCGATCCAGACGATGCTGTATGTTCCGCATTTTATCTCGATGGTTATCGTCGCGAGCCTCACCTATGTGCTGCTGACCACCGAAGGCGGCGTCATCAACGAATTGTTGTATGCGTTTACAGGGCGAAAGATCGAATTTCTGTCCGATCCGGACTGGTTCCGGCCGCTGATCATTATCCAGACCATCTGGAAAGAGAGCGGATGGGGAACGATCATCTTCCTGGCGGCGCTGGCGGGCGTCGATATGGAGCAGTACGAAGCGGCGATTGTGGATGGAGCGAACCGCTGGAGGCAGATATGGCATATTACGCTGCCGGCGATCCGAAGCACGATTGTCATTTTGCTCATTTTGCGGATGGGCTCCATTCTCGATAACGGGTTTGAACAGATCTTCCTGATGATGAATGCGCTCAACCGTGAGGTCGCTGAAGTGTTTGACACCTATGTGTACACGCTTGGCATCACGCAGGGGGCGTTCAGCTACAGTACGGCGGTCGGCCTGTTTAAATCGGTGATCGGCGTCATTCTCGTGGTCGGCACCAACTGGCTGGCCAAAAAATTCGGCGAGTCTGGACTCTATTAGAAAGGAGGGAATGCGGTGACGAAGCATTACAGAACCGCGGGCGGCACCGTCTTCGATCTGCTTAACTACGTCTTCCTCGGCTTGTTCGGCCTGCTGGCGGTACTCCCGTTTATTTTTGTCCTGTCCGGCTCCTTTGCCACTGATGCCGAAATTACCAAAAGAGCCGTGTTCCTGATTCCCTCCACCTTCTCCATGGATGCGTATCGATTCATCTTCTCCACAGACACGATCCTGCGCAGCATCGGGGTGTCGGTATATGTCACGGTGGTGGGCACGATCGTCAACCTGATCTTTACGGTGACGATGGCTTATCCGCTCGCCCGGCGAGGTTTGATGGGCCGCAATCTCATTCTCAACCTGGTCATCTTCACGATGCTGTTTGGCGGCGGAATGATACCGACGTATCTGGTCATTCGGGACTTGAATCTGCTCGACTCCTTGAACGCCTTGATTATTCCGGGCGCCATCAGTGCCTTTAACCTGATCATTGTCAAAAATTTCTTCCAGGAGCTTCCGCCGGGGCTGGAGGAGGCCGCCCGCATTGACGGCTGCAACGAGCTGGGGCTGCTGTGGAGAATCGTGCTTCCGCTCTCGAAGCCCGTGCTTGCGACCTTTACGCTGTTTTACGCGGTGGGCCACTGGAACAACTTCTTCTCGGCGCTGCTCTATATCAATGATCCGGAGAAATGGCCGCTGCAGGTCATGCTTCGCCAGATTGTCATGCTGTCCCAGTCGGCCGGGGACATCACGTCGATGGACCCGAGCTTTGTGCCGCCGCCGGAGCAGTCGGTCAAGATGGCGGTCATCGTGGTTGGTACGCTGCCGATCCTGTGCGTGTATCCGTTCTTGCAGAAGCATTTTGCCAAAGGGGTGCTGCTCGGGTCGATCAAGGGCTAGCGTATTGCAGCTCAGCGTCTTCATCAATTCAGCTTGAGGGAACTGCACCGGTCCTGTCCGTGCCCTGCCCTGGCCTTATGGCTGCGAGTGCTGGAACAGCTGTCGGTGTAACTATATCCAACTTTTTCCGAAATAAGAAGGAGGTATCAAGGACAAGTGAAGCAACGATGGAACAGAAGAAGCTGGCTGGCCATGCTGCTGGCCATGGTCCTGCTGCTGGTGGCCGGATGCGGCGGATCAGCGCCTGCGGCGACCGAAACCCCGGGCTCCGGGAACGAGCCTACGCCGAATGAAGGTGAGCAGACGGAGGAACCGCTGAACCTGACGATCATGCTTCCGATCTTCAAGACGAATTATCCCAAGGACGGAAGCCCGGTCGTAGCAGAGCTTGAACAGCGGACCAACACCCGCATTCATCTGGAATGGGTGCCGAATGCATCCTATACTGACAAGTTTAATATTACGCTGGCCTCAGGCAAGCTGCCGACCATTATGTACGTTCCGGATGCTAAGGCATCCAGCTTTGTCAGCGCGGCCAAATCCGGAGCCTTCTGGGAAGTGGGGCCTTATCTGAAGGATTACCCGAACCTGAGCCAGGCCAATGAAGTCATTCTCCGAAATTCCTCGATTGAAGGGAAGAATTACGGCATCTACCGCGGCCGCGTGCTGGGCCGTAACGGGGTGGTGTTCCGCAAGGACTGGCTGGAGAATGTCGGACTTGAGCCGCCGCAGACGATCGATGACTTCTATAATGTGCTGAAGGCTTTTAAGGAACAAGACCCTGACGGAAATGGCAAGGACGACACGTACGGCATGGTGCTGGTCAAATGGACCGGTCAATGGGCCAGCGGCTTCGATATTATGAAGCTGTGGTTCGGTGTCCCGAACAAATGGGGCCTTCAGGACGGCAAACTTATGCCAGAGCATGAATTCCCAGAGTATGTGGAAGCGCTTCAATTCATGAAGAAACTGTATGACGAGAAGCTGATAAATGCGGATTTTGCCGTGATGGACAGCGCTAAGTGGAATGACCCGATTGTAAACGGCACGGCCGGGGTCATTGTCGACGTCGTGGATACTGCGGCCCGGATTGATGACCGAATCAAGGCCGCGGCTGCCCAAGAAGGAAAGGAGCTTCCCGAAGGCGAGCACTACATGGATGTAGTGGGCGCTGTTGCCGGAAGCGACGGACAGCTGCGCACACTGCCAACCTCCGGGTTCGCCGGCATGCTGGCCATCCCGAAATCGACGGTCAAGAGCGAGGAGGAGTTCAAGCGGGTGCTGGCCTTCCTGGACCAGCTGAATGAGCCGGAGCTGCAGACCTTGCTCGGCTTCGGCCTGGAAGGGACGCACTACACGCTGGAGGGCGAGCATGTTGTGCCGGTTAAGGATACGGTGCTGCTGGAATCGGAGGTGGAGGGGCTGAACCAGATGCTGACCTTTATACCGATGGACCAGGGGAGGAAGGTGAAGCAGACACCGCTTCGGATCAAGCAGGAGGAAGTGCAGAAGGCTAACGAGGAGTTCATTGTCAGTAATCCGGCCGAGCCGTTCATCTCCACCGTATACACGCAGAAGGGCGCGCAGCTTGATAACATCATCAATGATGCCCGGATCAAGTATATCGTCGGACAGATCGATGAGGCCGGGCTGCAATCGGCATTCCAAGTATGGCGCAACACCGGCGGAAGCGAGCTGATTGAGGAGATGAACGAGCTGTACAGTCAGGCCGCGCCTTAACCAACATTCGTAAATGTCCACCCATTCATAGCTGCATCAGGCAGCTGGTCTGCCTCGCAGCCAGCCAGGCGCAGGGGCCTTTCCCTGTTGCAGCCTGAGCCATCGATATCGCTGAATCATGACGGTACGGAAGAGCCTTCTTTCTGTACCGTCATTTCTCGGTTCCCTGAACAAATCCCTGATTAAATCTCCGGACAAATCTCCGATCAAACAAAAAAAGAAGCGGAAAAAACCTTGTATTTCAAATTGAATGCGTTTACATTCTAATTATGCAATAGAAGGAAAAGTCGGTGATTATTGGTTAGGATGATAGAAGTCCTCAAAAAATCATTTCGGTTGGTGAGATCATGCGAATCCTGAGCCTGCAGCAGTTGAAGCCCCGTCGGCTGTTCCATCGCGGGGGAAAATATTATCGCAGCAGCCTGATCATGATGCTCGTGGTCTCTGCCATCCCGGGGCTGATTACGGCCGGGCTGCTGTATTGGATGGCGGGAGGGCGCCTCGAAGCGGAGCTGCTCAAGATGCATCATGACCAGATTGAACAGCGGGCGGCCAACATTAACGAACAGCTCTCGAATCTGGAGCTGATGCTGGCGCACTGGGCGTTTGATCCCAAGTTTGATTACAGCCTCAGCGGTCTTGATTTCAAGCTGGCCTTCGAACGGTCGCGGGACATTACGAAGACGCTGCTGGTCATGCAGGGCTCCAATACGATGGTGAAGCAGGTGGAGCTGTATCTGGCCGAGGAGCAGCCGATTCTGTTCAATCCCGAGTACGGGGAGATCGCCTTGGGCGAGCTTAGTCGCCAATACGGCAGGCTGCTGGAGAGTGAGCAGAGCATGTACTGGACCGAGTGGGTATTTGACCCGAAGCGTCCGGCGGTGAAGGAGCTGACGCTGGTCCATCATATCCCCGGCGGAAGCCAGCAGCCGTTCGGCGCGCTGCTGATACGCATGGACCCGCAGAAGGTTGCAGCCATGCTGCGGACGATGACGCCGTACAATGACGGCGAGACGTTCCTGGTGGAGACCGGGGGCGAGCTGTTCGCCTCGGCCAGCGGCAGCGGCAGCGATGGGGCGCTGGTGACGGCGCTGCGAAGCAGCATCGCGGCGCGGGAGGCGGGGAGCAGGACATCCTTCTTCATGAACTGGGACGGCGCGACGTATACGGTAACCTACGGCTCGTTCTCCCGGATTGCGGCGGACTGGAACTATGTGTCGGCCGCGCCGATCAGCAGCATTACGATGCCGGTTGTGTTCATATCGAAGCTGATCTTCGCCGTCAGCGCCAGCGCCCTGATCGTGGCCGGCATTCTGTCCTGGCTGGCTTCCCGCAAAATGTACTCCCCGGTAAGAAGACTGCTGCAGCAGCTGCTGCCTGAGCAGATGAACGCCGGCGGCCGGGACGACGAATTCACGCTGATCGAGCGGCAGTGGCAGCATCTGCACTGGGAGAGCCATGACCTGCAGCGGAAGCTGACCGAACAGCTGCCGCATGTGAAGGAGAGCTTCTTGCACCAGCTGCTGCTCGGATATCTGTCCGCCTATTCGGAGCAGGAGCTGCGCAGCCGGATGGCGCATTTCAAATGGACGCTGGATGACCACTGTCTGGTGGTGATGTATATACAGCTGTCCGGAATGACCCGGCTGGACGGCAAGTTCCAGACCGGAGACGAGGGGCTCGTCTCCTACGCATCCGCGAATATCGTCCGCGAGCTGGCAGAGCAGCAGTTCGGCCAATCGGACGTGATCAACTTTCATGACCTTACAGCCGGTCTATTGCTCATTCTTCCGAGCGGCCCGCCCATCCGGGAGAAGGTGCTTCGCTTCGGCGGGGAGCTGACGGATACGATCAACCGCATACTGAGGCTGAGAGTTACCGCCGCCTTTAGCCCGCCCGTGACCCGGGTCAGCGAGATTCCGCTCGTATTCGAGGCCGCGCAGCAGGCGGCAAGCCATCGGCTGTTCGGGAGCGACAATCAGCTGATCGACATGAGCGAGCTGGACCGGGACGGGGTTTACGATACCGAGCCGCGGTATTCCTTCACGCTGGAGCGGGAGCTGATCCAGGCGCTGCGGACAGGGCAGCGGGAGGAGGCCTTCCGGATTCTGGACGAATTTCTGGCCGTTCTTGGAGCGGGCGGTGCGAAAGCGATGGAGGTGCAGCAGGGCATGCTGCATCTACTGGGCAGCGTTCAGCATGCGATGATGGTGTCCGGGATTCAGCCGGGCAGACTGTTCAAGGGCGTCAACATGTACGAGGCGCTGTCGGAAATCCGGGAGCCCGAGCTGATCGGAAGCTGGTTCCGGGAGAAGGTGGTGTCTCCGTATATGCAGGAGCTGGCCGACCGGGCAGACGGCGGCGTCAAGATGCTCATCGAACAGGCGATGATTTACATGCAGCAGCACTATATGCAGGATATTTCGCTGGACAGCTGTGCCGATCATATCGGGACGAACCCGTTCTTCCTGAGCAAAGCCTTCAAGCAGGTAACCGGCAAGAACTTCATCGATTATTTGACCGGACTGCGGATGGACAAAGCGAAGGAGCTGCTTCGGGACACGGGGATGCGCATATGCGACGTGGCCGGGCAGGTGGGGTATCAGCACAGCTATTTTAACCGGATATTCAAAAAACAAGAGGGCATCACCCCGACC
Organism: Paenibacillus sp. FSL M8-0334; assembly: GCF_038000405.1. Classification (NCBI taxonomy): domain Bacteria; kingdom Bacillati; phylum Bacillota; class Bacilli; order Caryophanales; family Paenibacillaceae; genus Paenibacillus; species Paenibacillus sp. FSL M8-0334. Next base: position 1,736,138 of record NZ_JBBOCH010000001.1, on the reverse strand, counting down.
CAATACCGGGAGCTGAGCCAGTATGACGGTATGTCCTCTCCATAGATTGCAGCGATGGCCGGCACATAGCGCCGGTTATTTTTTTGTCCGGAGTCAGGCTGAACGATCCCGAAATCCACCGGACAATAATGTCCAAAGCGGATAAAAATGTGCAAGCAAAGGGCCGCAGCGCACGGCGGTATGCGCAAGAAAGTCCAATTGCCTGCAAGCCCGGGGCCTTCTACACTGGGGGTACGACTCTGAGACGGGAGATGATAGGGATGAAGGCACGAATGGTTTCGCCAGTATCCATCGATCTGCGTTGGCTGACACAGCCGGAGGTGGCGACCGGTGTAACATGGGGAGTTCCATGGAAAAAAGGGGAGTTGTCTAAGCAGCAGCTTGCACTCCTGCAGCTGGAGGAGGCGTCCGGCGAGCCCGAGCGGCATCAGGTGCAGAGCTGGCCGGCTGCCTTCTGGCCTGACGGCAGCATCAAATGGTCGGCGCATGCAGCGGTATGCCAGCGCCCGGCTCCCTCCGGCTACAGGCTGGCCTTGGCTTCAGCGCCGGAAGGGGCCTTGGATAAGCCCGAGGCCGGCCGCCGGGGCGTGCTGGTGCGCGATACGCCGGAGGCATACATCGTCGATACCGGGGTGATCACCTGCCGCGTGCCTAAGCAGGGGCCGGGGATCATCGACCGGATCGTCCGGGAAGGCCGCGACATCTGCAGCGGCGGGCGGCTTGTCGCGATCCGGGAGAAGGAGAGCGGCGTCACCGGGCTTACGACGCTGCAGCAGGAGCGCTTTGAAGGGGAGACGCTGCGGGCGAAGCTGGAGCAGGCAGGGCCCGTACGGGCGGTGATCAAGCTGGAGGGAAGGCATCGCTCCCGGAGCGGATCTCGCGCCTGGCTGCCGTATTCGCTGCGGCTGTATTTCTATGCTGGGCTGGACTCGATCCGGATGGTCCATACCTTTCACTATGACGGCAACCCGGCGGAGGATTATATTCGGGGGCTCGGGATGGTGTTTAGCGTCCCGATGCGAGGTGAACTGTACAATCGGCATATCCGGTTCGGCGGCGATACGGGGATATTCAGCGAGTCACCGAAGTCGCTCCATACCCGCCGTACCAAAGGCCGTTATCTGGCGTTGTATCGGGATCAGACGGCAGGGCGCATCGTGAGCTTCACGCCGGAGGACGATGCCTACTTCCTCGGGCTGCTGGATGATTCGGCGCAGTGGGACAGCTTCAGCCTAGTGCAAGCCTCCGCCGATCATTACCGAATCTCGAAACGGACGCAAGCAGGCTGCAGTGCGGTGAAGGCAGCGGAAGGAAGGCGGGCATGCGGCATCGGGTATCTGGGCGGCGAAGGCGGGGGGCTATCGGTCGGGATGAAGGATTTCTGGCAGAAGCATCCGGCCGGGCTGGAAGTGGAAGCAGCAACGGTTCCGGCGGGTGGCAGCGCCCGCTTCACCGCCTGGTTCTGGTCGCCGGAAGCGCCGCGCATGGATCTGCGACATTACGATACGAAGACGCATGTGGAATCCGCCTATGAAGGGGCAGAGGAGCTGCGTGCCACGCCGTACGGGATTGCGAATACCCACGAGCTAATACTGTGGTGCACGGCCGATACACCCGGGGAGGACGAGCTGCGGCGGTTGGCCGAAGCGGCAGCGCGTCCGCCGCAGCTGGTATGCACCCCGGAGCATTATCACGATACCCGGGCTTTTGGGCCGTGGAGCCTGCCGGATCGCAGCACGCCGGTAAAGGCTTATCTGGAGGACCGGCTGGATGGCATTATCGCGTACTACCAGCGTGAGGCGGAGCAGCGCAGATGGTACGGCTTCTGGGATTATGGCGATTTCATGCACAGCTATGACCCGGTCCGGCATGTGTGGAATTACGATTTAGGGGGCTGTGCCTGGCAGAACACGGAGCTTGCGCCGAATATGTGGCTCTGGTACATGTTCCTCCGCTCCGGAAGGGAAGACGTGTTCCGGCTGGCAGAGGCGATGACGCGGCATACGAGCGAGGTGGACGTGTACCATTTTGGAGAATACGCCGGGCTTGGCTCCAGGCATAATGTGGTGCACTGGGGCTGTGGCTGCAAGGAAGCGAGAATTGCTATGGCAGGCCTGCACCGTTATTACTACTACCTGACGGCCGACGAGCGGATCGGCGATATCATGGACGAAGTCAGAGACGCGGATTACGCTACGGTCACGCTGGACCCGATGCGCGCTTATTTTCCCAAGGATGAATTCCCGACGCACATTCGGGTGGGGCCGGATTGGGCAGCGTTCAGCTCGAACTGGATGACCTGGTGGGAGCGGCATGGCGACACGGCATACAGGGACAAAATCATAACTGGCATCAACAGCATTAAGCAGGCGAATTTCCGGCTGCTGTCAGGCCCGACGTATGGTTACGATCCGAAGACGGGAGTGCTGACGGGCATGGGCGATGACAACTGGGGCCGCCATCTGGCGATCTGCATGGGCGGACCGCAGGTGTGGTTCGAGCTGGCCGAAATGCTGGAGGACCCGGAATGGGAGGATATGCTGGCTGAGTTCGGCGTATTCTACAACCTGCCATCCGAGGAGAAATCAGCCCTGACCAATGGCGTGATCACCGGCGAGCCGCTGCGGTTCGAGCACCCGGTGCTGAGCGTGGCCATCGCCGCTTACGGAGCCTATTACCGCAACCATGCCGCAACGGCGGCGCGCTGCTGGTCGATTCTGCTTGGCAATCCGTTCGGCCAGACCGATCTGAAAGAGAAGGAGCAGCTGGTAACCCATGTACGGGAGCTGCGGGAAATTGACTGGATGAATACGAACGAAGCCTCGCAGTGGTCGCTGAACACGATCATCAGCCTGGAGCTGATCGGCAATTCGCTGCCGGAGAAGCTGGAGGAAGCGGCGGCTTTGGCGGATCAGCTTAGCCGGGCATAAACGCAGCCGGTCGCATCGCATGTGTGCTGCCGGTCACACCAGCATGGTGTATCACCGATCGCACCGCATGCGTATCGCCGGTCGTTTCAACTTGTGTATTAAGGGAGGCGGAGCTGCATGGATACCCCATATGAAACGGATCATTCATCATCTCAGGCACACCAAACGGTGCCTGACAATTGGAAGCTCCTGTATCATAACCCGCTCCATTCGCCGGATTGCATTGCTGGCTTCCGGATGGAGGGGGCGGGGGCGGTCACTTTTCCGCTGGGGCGGATGCGCCTGGAAAGTGTCCGTCAGGCGGAGGAAGGCCAGAAGGCCAACTTTGTGTATTGGTGCCCGGAGGAGTTCCCGCCTGATATTGCTATTACATGGGAGTTTTGGCCGATCCGCGAGCCCGGGCTTGCTATCATGTTTCTGGCGGCTGTAGGCGCCGGGGGGCGGGATCTGTTCGATCCTGTACTGGCGCCAAGAACGGGAGTGTATGAGCAGTATCATCATGGAGAGATGCATGCGCTGCATATTTCCTATTTTCGGCGGCGGTGGCCGGAGGAGCGAAGCTTTCATACATGCAATTTCCGCAAAAGTTACGGCTTTCACCTCGTTGCCCAGGGGGCCGACCCGATCCCGGGCACGGCCGATGCCGCAGGGCCGTACCGGCTGCTGGCGCTCAAGCAAGGCGCACAGGTGACGTTCTCTGTCAACGGACTGCAGGTGTTCTCCTGGATGGATGACGGGGCCCGTTATGGCCCGCCGCTGGCGGGAGGGAGAGTCGGGTTCCGCCAGATGGCCCCGCTCATAGCGGAATACGCCAATCTGACAGTCTATGAGGTGACATAGAGGCATAGGGTAAGGGGAACTTGGCGTATTTGAGCGTTCAACGGTTTAAGTACTGCGGTGCGGGTGCTTGAGAGGCATAACTTCTGGTCCCACGAACACACATGCGATTCATACAACGAATTCCAACGAATGAAGGAGGATGAGCTAGGTGAAGGAAGTCTACGAGATTGCCAAGGTGGATATATCCGCCGCCGGGCCCAGATGCAAAATGCTGCTGGGAGACCTGAACGGAGACGGGCGGATGGAGATGCTGCTGGTCCAGCCGGACGACCGGCAGGATGTGCGGTATATTCCGCATCAGGTGCAGTGCCTAACGGCTTATGACTTGAGCGGCCGCCTGCTGTGGCAGCACGGGACGCCGAGCGAAACGGCCGGCAGCCCGGGCTCGGATTACCCGGCGCAAATCTACGACATTGACGGAGACGGCGCGCTGGAGGTGCTCTGCGTCATGGATGGCCGACTGCAAATGCTCGATGGCGCCACCGGGCGTGTGAAATCGTCATTTCTGCTTCCGGATCCGCACGCCCATGATTGCATTATCGTTGCCAATCTTTCTGGCGAAGCGCATGCCTCGGATCTGTTGCTGAAGGACCGTTATGAGCGCATGTGGGCGCTGAATCGCGACGGAGAGGTGCTGTGGACACATAAGGGAAATGTCGGCCACTACCCCTGGGTGTACGATCTGGATGGCGACGGATACGACGAGGTTATGGCGGGCTACGATTTGCTGGATCACACCGGCAGGCTGCGCTGGTCCTGCCGGAACCTGGACGACCATGCGGATTGCATCTGGGTTGGCGACGTCAATGGGGACGGCGAGCCGGAGCTGGTGATCGGCGGCAGTGTGACGGTGATGTACGACCGAAACGGCAGCGAGCTGTGGCGGTACGAGGGCTCGGTGGAATCCCAGCATATTGCGCTTGGTAAGTTCCGCACCGACCTGCCTGGCTTGCAGATTGTCGGGCTCGACCGGATCACCCGCGAGGATGACGGCAAAGGGCTGAAGGGCAAGGATGCGCTCTTCCTGCTGGATGAGCAGGGACGGGAACTGTGGAAGGAAGCGAGATCGACGAGCGGCTGGCTCACCATCGCCGAGACGCTCAGCCGCTGGAGCGCGGATGCACCGGATTACATCCTGGCCTACCGGCGCGGCGGCGGGGTCCATCCCTCGCTGTATGACGGGTTTATGAACGTGGTGGCCGAGTTTCCGCTGGATGGATATGTCGTTCATGGTCCGATCTTTGGGCTGGAGACAGAGCAGGTCATTGTCTATACCGATGCGGTCGCGGCCATTTACGCGAGCAGCCCCATCGATCCGGCAGCCCCGCCGTCAGGCACACCGCTGCCGCAGCCGAAGCGGCTGTCCCACTCCACACTGTATCCTGGCGGGGAATATGGAGCAAGATAGGGTGTTTTATGCGCGCTGTTGATCGGCTGTGCGGGAAGCGGTTCGGTCCGATATTTTTGCAATATCCAGAAATAAATGTTTGCCCCGGACGGCTTTCTTGTATATTATAATTGTAATAAATGCGATGACGAGATGAGTAGATAATGATTTTCTTTTGCAGAGAGCTCCGGTCAGCTGGGAAGGAGTAAAGAACTCATTATTGAATAAAGCCTCTGAGCAGCACATCGGAACTGTGAGCAGGGATGGTGTGACAGGAGCTCCTGTTACAGAGCTAGAGTATTATGCATTGCTGAAGAAATGCCGTACTCGATGAGGTCAATATGGTGACATATTGGCAAATCTGGGGTGGTACCACGAGGATCCGATCTCGTCCCTAAGACCGCGGTCTTGGGGGTGGGATTTTTTTATTTGGATCATGAAATGGAAAAATGCAGCACACTTCAGGAGAGAACACACACCGCAGGCTTGCCGTCGGAATAGTGTTCTAGTAGAAGGAATCGTGCGAAGTCGGATCAGACGAACAACAGCTGAAGGAACAGGCGAATCATGAAATACACATAGAGGAAAGGAATGAACTGATATGTCTCAAAAGCTAAAAGCCGGAATTGTCGGCGGAACAGGAATGGTGGGGCAGCGGTTTGTCCAGCTGCTGGACGGCCACCCTTGGTTTGAAGTGACCGCGATTGCTGCCAGCAGCAGCTCGGCGGGCAAAACGTATGAGGAATCTGTTCAAGGCAGATGGAAACTGGATACACCGATTCCGGAGAACGTGAAATCGATCGTTGTTCAGGATGCTTCCAAGGTGGAAGAGGTCGCTGAAGGCGTTGACTTTATTTTCTGCGCGGTCGATATGAAGAAGAATGAGATTCAAGCGCTGGAAGAGGCTTATGCCAAAACAGGCACGCCGGTGATCTCCAACAACTCGGCTCACCGCTGGACGCCGGACGTGCCAATGGTCGTTCCTGAGATCAACCCCGGCCATATCGAGGTCATTGAAGCGCAGCGCAAGCGTCTGGGGACGAAAACCGGATTCATTGCGGTGAAGCCGAACTGCTCCATTCAAAGCTATGTGCCTGCGCTGCACGCGCTGCGGGAGTATCAGCCGGTGAATGTGGTGGCTTCTACGTACCAGGCGATTTCCGGGGCCGGGAAGAACTTCAACGACTGGCCTGAAATGCTGGACAACGTAATTCCGTACATCGGCGGCGAGGAAGAGAAGAGTGAGCAGGAGCCGCTGCGCATCTGGGGCAGCATTGACAACGGCCAGATTGTGAAAGCGAGCTCGCCAATTATCACGACCCAATGCATTCGGGTTCCGGTTACCGATGGCCATCTGGCGACCGTGTTTGTCTCGTTTGACAACAAGCCGACGAAGGATGAGATTATCGATCGCTGGCGCCAGTTTAAAGGAAGACCGCAGGAGCTGGAGCTGCCAAGCGCACCGAAGCAGTTCATCACCTATTTCGAGGAAGAGAACAGACCGCAGACGAAGCTGGACCGCGACATTGAGCGCGGCATGGGCGTCTCGGTAGGCCGTCTGCGCGAAGATACGCTGTATGATTACAAATTCGTCGGGCTGTCGCACAATACGCTGCGCGGCGCCGCAGGCGGTGCGGTATTGATTGCCGAGCTGCTGAAGGCGGAAGGTTACATTCAGCCGAAGTAAGGGCGCGGGAACGCGGACTCGCGTCCGGAGACTCAGCCTTAGCATGATGATGATGCCGTTTGATCAGGCTTCTCCCTGAACCAAAGGGATAATGGTGCTAAGGGTGGTGGAAAGACAGCAGGCGCCCAGCCTGACATGAAATAGAATGGAGCCAACATGACATGGAAATCAGACGGGATGATTTAAGCGGGTCGGAAATCAGGGCCCTTATTAGCGAGCACCTGCATCATATGTTTGAGACCTCTCCGCCGGAAAGCGTGCATGCCCTTGATCTGGAAGGGCTGAAGAAACCGGACGTCACGTTCTGGAGCCTCTGGATCGAGGGGGAGCTGGCTGGCTGCGGCGCGCTCAAGGAACTGGGTCGCGAGCATGGCGAGGTCAAATCGATGCGTACGGCTCACGCACATCGCAGACAAGGTGTCGCCCGCCATATGCTCGCCCATCTGCTGGAAGAAGCGCGGCAGCGCGGATACCGTCAGGTGAGCCTGGAGACAGGCTCGATGGAGGCTTTTGACGCGGCGCGCAGATTGTATGAAAGCTTCGGCTTTTCCTATTGTGACCCGTTTGCAGACTATGAAGCGGACCCGAACAGTGTGTTTATGACCAAAGTGCTGTAGCTGCCGCAGGGCCGCAGCCGTTAGAGTTTGATGGTCCTTCCTCGACCTCGAAGCTCTCCCGGCGCCTCATTCACCACTAGATGGTTCGCCCCCTTGGTTAATCAACCTATACCGGGGATGAAATCAATAAGCCCAACAGCAATCGCTGTTGGGCTTATTGGTCTTCCTCTTCCTATGTCAGGTGGAAAGTGTGGCTTTCGAGGAGGAAGCAGCCGTTTGCCGGACGGCAGCGGCTGATTCTTCACGCTGCTCATCCCGGGCGAAGACATCCCGGAAGAAGCGGGATACCTCAGTCTTGCGTCCCCGGCAGTAAGCCGGGGAGCTGATGATCAGCTCATCCTTGGCCCGGGTGACCGCCACATAGGCCAGCCGCCGCTCCTCTTCCAGCGCCGCTGCGGCCTTCTCCTCCTTGCTGGCCAGCGGGTGATGATCGTCCAGCTTCTCGGCATGGAGCGCCGATGAATGGGGGAGTATGCCTTCTGACGCGCCGATCAGACAGACGGACGGGAACTCGAGCCCCTTGGACTTATGAATCGTCATCAGCTTGATGGCGTCGGCGTCTTCATCCCGTTTCATGGCTGCCATCTCCCGGTGCACCACGATCAGGCGGTCAACAAACTCCACAAAGTCCTCCACACGCTCAAATCGTTTGGCAGATGCCTCCAGCTCGTCCAGACTCTCCTGAATAAATTCTTTATGCAGCGTAGCTTCCTGCCGCTCGTCCGCCTCCAGAAACTTGTTGTAAAATCGCAGTCGGATCTCCTTGATCGCATCCACCGGAGCGAGAGCATGGAGCGTGCGAATGAGCTTCAATCTTGCCCGGATCGACTCGATCTGATAGGGCTTCAACCCCGGATAAGAGAGCAGATGGGCGAGCGGCCCTTTCTTCGGCCTTGGCGCGTCCTTCTCGCGAATGAACGACATCCCGGCATCGCGGTTGATGTACAATGTATGGATGAGGCCCTCCATCGCGGTGAAATTGCGCCGATGAAGCGACAGGCGCAGATGATCCATCACCGGCTTGACGATCCACTGCTCGTAGAACAGCTCGGTGTGCTCGTAATGAATGAACGGAATTTCGCGCATCACCAGCTGCTCGAAGAAGGCGCGGCTGTCATTGCCCGTCCGGTACAGCACGGCGAAATCCCGGAAGGACCGGCCATGCTCCTTGACCTGGTCTGTAATATGGGCCAGCAGCAACTCGGCTTCCCGGTCCGGGTCCTCCGGACGCACATATAACGGCACGCTGCTGCTTTTGCGGGTGGAGCGCAGCTGTTTCGGACGGCGCTTCTGATTGAACCGGATCAGCTCGTTGCCGAGCCCGACAATCGAGGAGAGAGAACGGTAGTTGGTATCCAGCGTGACGATTCTGGCGCCCGGGAAGGTTTGGTCAAACTCGAGAATGAACTCGTTGCGTGCCCCGTTGAAGCTGTAGATCGTCTGATCATCGTCCCCGACCACCATCAGGTTGCGGTGCTGGGCTACGATTCGTTTGAGCAGCTCATAAGGCAGCAGCCCCGTGTCCTGGAACTCATCCACCATCACATACCGGAAACGCCGCTGCAAGGAAGAGAGAAGCCGATCGTCCGTGGACAGCAGCTGGTAGGACCAGACCAGAATATCGTCAAAATCCATGTGCTCATGCTCCTGCTTCCAGGCCTCATAGCGGGCAAAAATCTGTTTCTGCTCCACCTCTGCCGGCGTCTTCACAGTCAGTTCATCCAGACCGACCATATTCATGCGATAAGCGGACCATAGGGAGAGCAGCGTTTCGGCATCATAGCTGTCCTGCAGCCCCATCTCCCGCAATATCATCTTGATGATGAATTGCTGATGGCGCGAACTGCTGAGTATTTTCTGCCTGTAGCCGCGTGTACGCAGTAAATACAGGAAGAAGGAATGAAAAGTTCTGGCCGTCACCTTGCTGGCGTCGGATGAATTCAGCCCGGGCAGGGACAGAATCCGTTCCTTCATCTCGGCAGCTGCCTTGGAGGAGAAGGTCACGAGCAGAATAGAGGCGGGGTCCACGTTCCCGCATGCAATTAAATAGCCCGTTCGGCTGACCAGAACGGAGGTTTTGCCAGATCCGGCTCCGGCCAGGGTCAGCAGCGGACCGTTCAGATGCCGAACGGCCTGCAGCTGCGCTCGGTTCAGGTGCAGGCCCGCCGACTCCAGACCGCGGAAGAAAGAAGCGTCCGGCTCGTCATCGCGAAGGATGGTTCTGCTCGTTTCGCTCGAAGCCAGCTTCGCAAAAGGGATACTTCTGCTAATACTGCCGTATGGGCGTTTATAAAAAGGGTTAGATGTCATGAAACTCACCAATCAAAAGTGATATGTAAATCGAGAGTACAGGCCTGTTCAAAGACATGCTTACCCAGTGTAACGGATTATGCGCCGGAAGGGAAGAACTTAGCGGGAGGTGAGATATTTCTCTAGCTTCTCGTAGATCGCGCTCCCTTTGTCGGCGTAATCAAGCGGCGTCTTGCCGTGCGCATCCTTGATGGTGGCATCGACCTGGTGCACGTTCAGCAGTTTATCCAGATAGAAGTCGCTCTGATGGATAACGGCCATATGAAGCGGCGTCTGCCCCTCCAGATTGCGCAGGTTATAATCCAGATTGCCAGCCTGTCCGTCGAGGTTCACGACAGGTTCGTAGAGAGATTCGTTCTCACTCATGATGATGTAATGCAGCAGGCCGTTGCCTGTCGCTTCGTCCTTGGACACGAGCGTAATTTCCCCGGCAGCAACCATCAGAAAGATCTTCTCGATGATGATTTCACCGTTAACCTTCAACCGGTCTCCTAAATCACTCACGATTTGTCTTTCAAAAAGGCTGCTTGGCGCGGAAGGGGAATACGAGGATGAAGAGGAAGGCGGCGGGGAATCGGATGCTGGGGCTGAAACAGAGCTCTCTGGGCCCTCCTCTTTCACTATGCCGATCTGATCGGACTGGACGGAACTGACCCGATAACCGAGCGCATTCGAATACTCACGAACCGGTACATACAGCTTGTTATCAATGACAACCGGCGGTACAGACAGCTTGACCTCTTCGTTGTCAACGACTACAGCGATTTCTGACGGAACCGCTTTCAAATAATAGGCTGCTCCAACGGCTGTTCCTGCCGTTAATGCCGTTCCGACCACGGCACCTAGCACAAAGCTAGGAACGGTCGTCCATTTTTTCTTCACAATACCAACCTCCATCTATTTCAGAATATAAGGAATCCATAATATACCATAACATAGAAATCCCGGTGCGAGAAATATTCTCTACCGGGATCGGTCAGCTGCGCAGCAGCCTGGACTTATGAGCATACAGAATGGCCTTGTCTGCCAAATAAGCGGTATAGAGAAGCAGGAAGACCGCATACGGAAAGCCGGTTCCGTCCAGACTAGGGACCATCCACTCGGCTGCCAGAAAATACAGCAGCGTTAGCAGCACCGGCAGCTGGCGCTTGAGCCGGTACATCCAAAGGGTCCAGACGATGCCGCCCACGCCGATATAGAGCAGCAGCAGCCGTACGGCATCGAGCGCCGATTGCATGACGCGGCGGGCTTCTTCATCCCCGAATGAGCTGGCGTAGCGGGTCGTGTGGCCTCCGAAGATGCTGCGGTACAGATGGGTGAATGTGTGCTCGCCGAGATAGCGGGCCTCCACCCACAGCGGCGCGAGGTTCCACGGACCTGGAAGAACCTTCAACTTATTCAATAGCGGGATGTTCAATAGCCAGGGGGACATGATGATGACATACCCGGCGAGAATCAGCAGCGTGCCTCCGGCGACCACCTTGAGCGGACTTCTGTATCTGATCCAGAAGGCGACGAACAGGACCGGATAGAGCAGCGCCTGCAGGTTGTAGCAGGCCATGAATGCAGTCAGCGCTCCGGCGACGACATACCAGCCCGCCTGTTTCAGCTCAAGTGCGCCGATGACTGCGCAGACGAGCAGCAGCATCAGCGCCTGCATCGTAATGTCAGGCAAGATCAGCCGGACGGCTCCATAGGCAGGCCAGTATAGCGCATAGATCAGGCAGGCCAGAAAGGCGATTCTCGGATTGAACATATACCTGGACAGTACAAAGACCAGGTACACCGACAGTGCGTGCAGCAGACACTGCAGCAGCTGGTACGCGACCAGGGCTTTGCTGGTGCTGCCAATGAGGGCGGTAAGCCCCGCGATGATGAGAGGCACACCGGGCATGACGCTTGTCGCAAGATCGATATCGCTGCTATGGGAATGGCTGATCAATGCCGCGCTGTCGATATAGCGTTGTTCCATGACCCGGCTGACATCGTAGGAGCTGCTGTTTCTGCCGGTCAGGACGAGCAGGAAAGACATGCAAAGGACAATAGCAATCAGCGAAAACAGCATTTTTCGCTGCATTCGGTTTAGCGTCCATATGGAAAACAAAGTTGCTCCACTCCACTCTTTATTTTTATCGTGAAGACATTTCGATTATGGAACTGATGGTATTACGCTCTTCTATATTAATGAAAAATGAAGAAAATAAAAAGACTCCGCATTACACGGAGTCCCGAATGATTCGCTTTCACGGTCGGCTGTGTATCCTCAAAAGCCGCGGTTGTACTTGGCAGGACTGGAAGAACGGTTCTTGGAAGTGCCATCGCGCTGCTGTTCTTCTTCCATTTCCAGCATGACATCCTCCATCGGGATCGGATCGACGTGCTGCTCGCTCTCGAATTTGTCAAACAGGCTTTCCTTCTCAGTCGGGTACTGTTCCGGATGGTCCCGGTTGCCCGGCCCGTTATCCAGTGGAAGATCCTTCTTATGCTCAGCCATGATCTCACCTCATTTACCGTTGATACTACCTTTATACCTTTTTTTGAGGCGGCTCAAACATGGGGGAAGCAGATGATTACACTTCCGCACCGGCAGCAGGCTCCTGACGCTCCAAACTGCGCTGCTCGATATAAGCGATGAACAGCTCGACGAGCTCGGGATCGAACTGGGTGCCTGCACAGAGGCGCAGCTCGGCAATGCCTTCCTCGAACGTCTTCGTTTTCTGGTACGGTCTCTCGGTGGTCATGGCGTCGAAGGAATCGATAATGGTCAGCATCCGGCACAGCTTCGGAATCTGTTTGCCCTTGAAGCCATGCGGGTATCCATGGCCATCATAACGCTCGTGATGAAGCTCGATAAACGGCACCAGTTCTTTAAATCTGTCGTTGGTTTCCGCAATGCGTTTGCCCCAGCTTACATGACGCTTGACCGTTTCCCATTCCGCCGGCGTGAGCTTGTCCTTTTTATTCAGAATCCCCCAAGGGATCTCCAATTTGCCGATATCATGGATCAGAGCGCCAAGCACAAAATTGCGCCGTTCCGTATTCGTTAGCCCGAGAACCTCGCTCATATCCATGGCATAGCGGAACACCCTTTTCGAATGCTTGAATGTGTCAACGTCTTTATACAGGAACAGCTTCAGCTGTTGTTCAATGTCCCGCACATCTTCGGTGAAGTCGATTTCGGACTCCTTTTTGGAGGCGCTGCCGTAAACATGGACGATGTTCTTCCCCTGCTTCTTGGCATAATAGAGCGCTTGGTCCGCCAGATCAACGAACTGGGACTTGTCATGAATATCGACCTGATACGTGGCGACACCAGCCGAGAAGGAGAGGCATCCCGAAGGAAAAATCTCTACACCGTCAAAATAAGTGTCATTGAGCTTTTTGCGCAGCCGATTGATGAACAAGCCCGCATGCTTCTCATCGTATCCCGGCATCAGAATCGTAAATTCCTCGCCGCCGAAGCGGGAAGCGACCACTTCCGCAACCTTGCATTCTTTTTTCAGAAAACTGCCAAGGAAACCGAGCAGCATGTCGCCTTTCAGATGCCCGAACTGGTCGTTGTATTTTTTGAAGTCATCGATATCGATCATAGCCAGCGATAGTGCAGTATTCGAAGCGGTCGCTTTCTTGATCTCCGCATCCAGCAGGCTTTCGAAATAGCTGTGGTTGTATAAGCCCGTGCGCTGATCCTTGATGGCTTTTTCCTGGGCTTCGTTGTACATGCTGAACAGCTGCTTGAAGGAATAGGAGAGCATCACGCTCAGCCCGATGAACAGCGCAAGCCCGAAGATGCCGTTGTGCACAATAAGCACGGATAATACAAGTGAGAGAATCAGGGTGCTCAAATAGACAAGCAGGGTATCTTTCATGAAATTTTTAAGAATGTCATATAAAGATCCACGGTACAGCAAGTAGTAGTAAAATCCGATGAGGAATACGTTAATAAGGAAATATACGAGCAGCGCTGCGAGATAAGCGCCGAACTTGTCGTTGACCATAGGCCCGGTGATTCCGCCTGCAGCCTGAAAGATCAGCGCAGAGCCGGCAATCATGAGCGTGTATATCGAAAAATTTACGAAATGCTTCCAAACGGGAATTTTCCGGTCATATAACGCCATTGCCACCGTATTAAACAGAATGATGGTCAGGGCAAAAGGGGCACCATATATAAAGATGCAGGCCAGATAGATCGAAGAATCCATGGACTGCAAATTCCCTTCGGGAGGGAGCTGAAACGTAAAATAGTTCAGAATCATGGCAGCGCCCAGCATTGCATATACCCAGACCCACTGAGATGGGGTATAGTGGAGAAATTCTCCTCGATGCATGAATACAAATATCAGACAGCCCATTAGAGAAATAAAAACGAAGTACAATTGTCCTGCGATTTGTGGACGCTTCAGAATGGACATAAATGATTTCTCCTCAAAAAGTGCAATGGTTTTTCTCCACATTTTAAGGTATATTGGGCGGCAAGACAACGCTAAAGACGTAAAAAAACAGGCTGAGAGACCAGCCTGTTTCTTCCTGGATCACATAGCGCCTCCCAATCTGTAACCGGAAGTCAGTGCGATGACTACGGAAGCCACGATGATCGCATTGATGACAATGCGGGAATATTTAATCTGGTCAAGTTTTTTCATTCGTATTTCCCTCCCTTCAACTTGGTATGATGTATTATAAATTTTGTGGTTCAGCATGTTCAGAGCGATCAGGGGTTCGGCTCAGCGTCTTTGCAGCGGCATTCTTGCCGGATGTCATCAGGTTCACGAAGTAGATAAAGATGCCGATATTCATAATGATGTCCCCGATGCTGATCACCTGTCTTCTTGGATAGGGCGGAGCCAGAGGGATAATGTCACCAAGAAAGGCCAGGCGTGTAGAAGCATCCATTAAATAGTGCTTGGTAACGGTCGAGCCGTTGCGCAAGATTTCCACATAATACGGATCAAGGACCGCTTCGACGGCTTGGATGGATACGGGCATTCTGCCACCATTGACAGCCATAACCAGAAAATTCAGAAATACACCAGCCAGAATGCTGGAGAAGCCTTTCTGCTCTCTGTTCAGCCAGAGAAACAGCATGCCAAAAATGTAAATCAGCATAAAAACATAGCCACTAGCTAATGCAAGCCAGTCGTAATTGTCTTGGAATCGGAAGATCAGCAGCTGTACGATCAGAAGGATCGGGAAGATGAAGCCGCCCTTAAGGCGAATTCTGCTGAATTGCTGCAAGCCGTGGCGGAGGCCGCCTCGGATCAATCCGACAAATAATCCAAGAATAATGCCGTCAAAGACCATAATCGATTCCTACTTTCAACTTTCATGTGTTCGTTATAGAAGGTTCGACAACGGGTTTGCAATTCCTGCAGCAGCATCCGATTATAGAGATGGATTTCGATAGGGTAAAATTATAAAAAATGGATAATCAGCAAGAAATCTAGCGATTTATGTATCATTATATCATGGACAAAGGATAAATCTTCCTACTTTTTTCGTGTTTTTAGAATTCAGAAACAGGCAGTCTATAGTCCTTGTTTCTTTTGACATACCTATGGGGGGTATAGTACAGTGGGAGTAGCTTAAATCTTTGAAACAAGGAGGAAACCATCATGCAACAGGTGACATTGACTGTGGAAGGGATGTCTTGTAATCACTGCGTAGCTTCCGTTGAAGGCGCATTGAAGGAAGCGGGGGCAACCGGCAAGGTCGATCTGGCAGCGGGGACGGTAACCGTAGAGTACGACGAGTCGAAGCTGAGTCTGGATTCGCTCAAGGAAGCTATCGAAGAACAAGGCTACGACGTCGTTTCCTGATATTTCGACATTTATCAACAACTCCAATTTTCGACATATGAACCGGCCGTGGCTGATCCAGCCAGCCGGTTTTTTTGCACCGTTTTTTTAAGCTCCGATCCTTTCTGCTGGGCAGGGGAGTGCAGAGTATATTTTATTTTGAGCTTGCCCGGAACGAACAAGGCGTCATGGGGGACTATGGCGGTTGGGGGCTTTTGTTCTCCGGAACGAGGCGGGGAGGGATGGGTAGCTCAGCGTTCCTGGTTCTATAGGTCCGGGCGCGCAGGAAATATGAAAGCCCTTTCCGACAGATGCGGGAAGTTGCACTAGCGGGGCCCGCGTTTCATAATAAATGAGTAAGTCAAAGAGCAAGATACAATCACCTGCGCGGCAGGTGTCCCTTGTTACAATATGAAATGTGATATGGTGAAGGAGGAAGTTTGGCGATGAATGAGACGCTGGCATTACTGATGAATCATCGGTCGATCCGCAAATATTCGGACAAGCCGGTGAGCGAGGAGCAGCTGGCTGCTGTTGTGGCCGCGGGGCAAATGGCATCCACCTCCAGCAACGTGCAGGCCTATACCGTGATTGCGGTGACGGATTCGGATAAGAAGCAGGCGCTGTCCAGACTGGCTGGAAATCAGGCCTATATCGTGGAATGCCCGGTATTCCTAGTATGGTGCGCGGACCTGTATCGGTTGAAAAAGAGTGCGGAGCCGCATCTGGGGGACAGCCCGACATATGAAGATTCGACGGAGAACTTCATTGTGGCGACGGTGGACGCCGCCCTGGCTGCGCAGAATGCAGCAGTTGCCGCCGAGTCGCTCGGCATGGGAATCGTGTACATCGGCGGAATTCGCAATGCGATTGCCGAAGCCTCGGAGCTGCTGGAGCTGCCGGAGCTTGTCTACCCGGTGTTCGGCATGTGCCTCGGCTATCCGGACCAGGAACCGGGACTTCGTCCGCGGCTTCCTCAGCCAGCGGTGCTCCATCGGGATCGCTATGATCCGGGGGCGCTTGCGGAAGTGAAGACGTATGACGAGATCTCCTCGGCCTATTTGGCCGAGCGCACGAATGGTGCGAACACCGCGCCGTGGTCCCAGTTGATGGCCAAGCGGCTCGCAGAGCCTGTCAGACTGCATATGCAGGATTTTCTGAAGCAGAAAGGGTTTATGAAGCGGTAATGTGGGATGAAGCAAGGTAAACGGGCGGATGGATGGGCAGCAGGCCTTTCGCCGCCGCTGAGGCTGAGCAAGAGAAGCTTGCTTTATGTGAACGAAAGAAACCGGACGGATTCAAGGAGGTGGCCTCCTTGCCGTCCGGTTTTATTGTGGAATCAGAACACAATTTCCTCGCTTGGGCAGACCCGGGCAAACCAGCGCAGCACTTCATTGTGATGCCTGATAATTTGAGCTGCCGTCATATCTTCATGGCCCCACGTACTGTGCGCATCCGAGGCTAAAGTCACTTTGTATCCCATGCTGAATGCTCTTCTGCAGGTGGTATCCACACAGAGATCGCTCTGGATTCCCGTGAGAATGACATGCTCAATGCCAAGCTTCTTGAGTTCCTCATCCAGTGGAGTATGAAGGAAAGAGTCCGGCGTTTTCTTATGAATGATGATGTCATCCGGGGCAGGCGCGATATCAGGGTGGATTTCCCAGTCCCTGGTTCCGTATTCCAGAGGTTCTCCGGCTGCCTCTTGATGCTGGACGTAGATGACAGGAATGTTCTTGGAACGCGCTTTAGCTAATAGCTCATTCACATGGTGCAGCAGCTGATCTCCGTTGTATACGGCATTTCCTTCCTGGAACATTCCGTTTTGAACATCAATGACGAGCAGTGCCTGTTGTGTCATCGTATATCTCCTTATCCATTAAATTAATAATACTGTCGCTTTTGGAGCTCATCCGATCATGAGAAGCGATATGAACCACGGAATCGGCTTTATATTCAATATGGATGCTCACTCCTTATCAATAAGTTAGCTCTTTTCGCATGCTTTGACAACCTGAGCTTTGGAAGAAAGTAGATTTCTATTGATCGATTCCATATATTTACTTACTATGAAAGCAAGTTGTATGTAATGTCAGGAGGTGCGGCCTATGGAGGCAGCAGCTACAATTCGCGATCATTTGGCACAGTACTTGCAGTGCAATGGGATGACGATCAATCAGTTTGCTAACAGGACAGGTTTGAATTCAGGAACTATTAGCAGAATTATCAACCATAAGCAGTCCATATCGATGGGGCAACTGGAGCGAATTACATCTGGCATGAATCTGCCTGAAGACTATTTCTTTCATTTATACATTGACGAATGTCTCTATTATTCCGCTTCTTCTTGGAGGAGGCTGCACCCGTTTCTGCTCCGCTGCGCAGAGCTTGGCCGGCTGGATTGCATCGATTAGGCAGCACGATATCTCTTGGACAATCTAAGTTATGTTCCAAAGCTGTTCGAGGTTGCCGAGGCTTTGTATCATCGCGGCAGTAAATCGGCAGCAGCTCTGCTGTATGAACTGGTTAGCGAGAGTGAGAAGTATCAGCACTCCGAGCGGCTGGCTTTATGCCAGTATCGCTTGTTAAATTGACCTTTAAATGTTAAAGAGACACACTTTTCTCTCTCCGTAAAATAGAAGAACGAGCAACGATTCTACATTGAAATATTATGATATGGATCTTTCAAAAGAAACGTATGATTTTTTTATTGAATTAATGGAGAGAGATGAACATGGAAATAATTAAATTACTCTTGCAATTATTTCAGATTCATTTAGAATGATGAGCAAAAAGTATGGTGATTAATGTGAAAAATGGAATATTGCTTATTGTTTTTTCTTTTTTTGTGATCAGTATAATTTACATAACGAGTTTCCCTTCTTTAGTTAAATTTCTTTTAGTTATGCTTTTTATTATTGCTTTCTGGATATATTCAGAACATATAAATGAGTTTATTTCGAACAAACGAAATATTAAAATTTCCATTATTGTTATTTTGTTGACAGATCTTTTGTTAGCATCAATTGCAATTTGGAGCATCTTCAAAATTGAAAATTTATCAAGTAAACTCTCAGTGTCCTCTAAAGAGAATATAACAGAATTGTTTTTCTTAATTGAAAAATATACATGGTTGAATGGTCTGAGTTCATATTTTGCGATGATAACTTTTATTTTTTTTGTTGCTCTGCTAGTAAAATTTTTTAATTTAAAAAGGGCTCAAACTAAAAATTAAAGGTTGAAAAAGTTACTTCTTAAGGCGCTGTCGATTGCATTCAACGTAAGTAGTTGCTGACCCGATCCGGAAAGAAGACCGAAAGCTGGAGCAGCATCTGTCCCCAGTTTTGGACGAGGCCTGTCCATTTGCGTGTCACATCTATCGTGGCCAGATAGAGCGTTTCTCAATCATATTTGTGGTGTAGATGAGTTTGCGGATCTCAGGAGTTCTTGAGCGAGCTGACCAAATACTATTTAACCGAAACCCGAATGGGAGCGCGGAAGCTGAGACCGGAGCGAAGAAAGACATAGGCCTCTATATTCCATTGGAACAGTAAACCGGATTCGCAGGGATAGTTACCCTAGGGTCCGGTTTTTGATTTTGACAATCGCTGACTGTTCTTTTCTTAGGGGAAGTGTTTTAATACTTCTAGATTTATCCCGGGGGCAGGGGCGGATTCTAGTTTTTCGTCTTTATTGACCGCTGTAATATTATAACTTAGAATAGATTATAATATTTTCCTATTTATTGGTATATGGAAGAGGGTGTGGAAATATGGCGCAAAAAACGACGATTCGAGATCACATAGAAGATTACATTGAGCAGAACGGGATGAACATCAACCGATTTGCGAATATATCCGGTGTGAACTCCGGAACACTCAGCAGAATTCTTAGTCAGAAGCAGCCGATCTCTATGGGGCAGCTTGAGCGAATTACATCCGGTCTGAACCTTCCTACGGATCATTTCTATGAGATGTACATCGAGGAATGTTTCTTTAACGGGACACCAACCTGGAGAAGATTAAGACCGTTTCTGTTTCGCTGTGCCGACACGGATCGCCTGGATTGTATTGAACGTGTGGTTACTACGTTGCTTGACAATCTTGCCTACACACCGATGCTGTTTGAGACAGCAGAAGAACTGTTCCACCAAGGAAAAAAGGCGGCCGCTGCCATATTGTACAAGCATGTGAGCACAAGCGAGAAATATCAGCATTCCGAACGGCTGGCCATATGCCAGTACAGACTGTTCTTGATTTCGATTGGGAACGATCAGGATGCGAATCTGAGAGCGGCAACGCTGTTTGAAGGTTATGTAGAGCGATTGGACCCATCATATCAATTGGATGCTTATCGCCATCTGGCGCATGTTTATGGATCTTTGCATCGCTGGGATAAAGTGGATTTGATGGCTCAGGAGATGCATAGAATTGGAACTCTCTTATACAAGCAAAAATCTTTTCTTCAACAACAAGAAGAGAATAGTATACTGGAGAAACCTTTATATTATTATATCTTGTATTCTTACTTGGTTCGATCCACTGTATGCGAGCATAATCGAGACTACAAAGGAATGAAATACTATATAAACCGGTATTCTAATGGAGATTGGATTCTGGAAGACACTCCAGAGGCACGAGCCACCATTACTCAATTTCAGGAGTGGGCCATAGCGAACTCTCTCTTATGTCAATTGATGTCAGGGGAGTATGATAGTTTACCTGAATATGTAGAGTATGTATCAGCCCAAAACGATGATGTATTCACACTAAGGGCAATTTTCTACATTCTTGAAGCTGCCAATCATCATAACTGGAATGTAGACAAGTACTTGGATCAGTTCTCCTTGTTTGTCTCTTATGAAAAGTTTAAGGAAATGTTCGGTAAATATAATGAACAGATTCATGCTGACGAGTATGCCCGTTATTTAAGTGAGATGGCTGTGTACCACTTGAGTCGAGGAAAAACCGAAGGAATAAAAATTCTCTTACAATCTTTGGAGTTTTCTATTGAGATAAACAATAAAAGGAATATAATTAAAAGTGTGGCACTATTCGAGCAATATCGGGACAAAGCGGATGAAACTGACATAATTCAATATCAGGAATTAATAAGGGAGGTTCGAAACATCCAATGATGAAAAAACTATTTTTAGTCGCTTTCTCAATTTCTATGGCTCTCATAAGTTTCATACCTACTCTTCCAACTGATTCTAATCCGGTAGTTGTACAACCTCTAGGTCATGGGTTCGGGGAGAATATAGATACATAAATAACCAACCACTTCAGGCGTCTCCGTTATTCGGAGACGCCCCTTTTTTTGTCTTAGTTCCTGATGCCATAACTCTATTATTCTATAATTTTACATTAAAGTATAAAATCCCTTGTATAAGGAGGCTATTCATAATGAACACGGCGAGGATTCAATATACCATTGAGCAAGAAAGAAGCAAACTGCATCAGATGAAACGACATTACCGGGATTTCAACCATCCGGTCGTGCTGCGGCAGTCCGTGCTGCTTGATGAACTGATCAATCAATATTTCATAAGCTTGAAGAGCACAAGCTCTGCTGCCAAGTAAGCCCTAAACTGCTCTGAACATGCTTATATGCCGTATAGCCTGGCGGCATTGTCATACAGCTGCTTGCGGGCCTGTAGAAGCGGTATACCGCGCAGCTCGGCCCAGGCGCTGGCCACGCTCGACGTCATGCGCGGATGGGTCGTTTGCCCGGTGAAGGGGCCTTCGAACGGCCAGGGGCCGTCTGTTTCCGACATGACCAGATGCTCCGGATACCTAAGCGCAATGCGGCGGATCTCCTCCTCATATACAATGTCGGGGGTGAAGGAGATATAGTAGCCTTGTTCGGCCATACGCTGCAGCGACTTCTCCGCTCCCTTGAACCAGTGGAAATGGGCAAGCGGGTGGCTGTATCGCTCAAGCAGATCGCAGGCCATCTCCGCATCCTCGTAGACCGCATGGAGGATGACGGGCTTTTTGTGCTTTGCGGCAAACGCAATAAACGTCTCCAGCAACTCCACATAGGGCTGATCATCCCATGCTTCGCCTCGGGTAGCTGCTTCAAGCCTGGTGTAGTAGGGAAGCCCGACCTCTCCTACGGCGACCATCTCCTCGCTATGGACCTCCATCCATTGCAGCAGTTCCTGAATCTCTGTCGCAGACGGGAGCGGCTGCTCAGGGTGATAGCCGAATGCGGGTCTGATCCCGCCGTTATACAGGCGAGCCAGCTCCAGATTCCGCTTGCAGGAAGGCAGGTTCATCGACACGCTGATGACGGACTGCACCTCGCTGTTCGCCAGGTCGGCCGCAATGGCAAGGCCGATATCTTCCGGGTAGCTGTCCAGATGTATATGCGTGTCGATCAATGGAGCGAGGGGGCCGCCACCCTTGTGGTTCACGATTGAACTCATATTCTCATTCCCTTCGGCTTCTATTTCTGAAGAGACCCGTCACGTCGAGACCTGCTGCCTCTTCTGCTGTTCCTGTCGCATGATGGACGAGATGTCAGACTTAAGCGCCAGGAACGCAGGATCGGTTAAGATATCCTCCCGCCTTGGGCGGGGGAACGGCACCTCGATCTTCTGGAGCACGGTGCCCGGCCGGGCTGACAATATATAAATGCTGTCGGAGAGCAGCAGCGCTTCTTCGATATGGTGCGTGATCATCAGCACAGAGCGCCTCGTATCCTCCCAGATGTCCAGCAGCCAGTGCTGCATCTCGCTCCGGGTCAGCGCATCCAGGGCGCTGAACGGCTCGTCAAGGCACATGACCTCCTGCGGGCTCATCAGGGCGCGCAGGAAGGAGGCCCGCTGCTGCATGCCCCCGGAGAGCGTATGCGGGTAGGCCTTCTCGAAGCCGCCGAGCCCGGCCCGCTCGATCCATTGGCGCGCATTCGCCCGCGCCTGCGTTTTGGATACGCCGCGAAGCTCCTCGGGCAGCATGACGTTGTCTTCGACCGTACGCCACGGAAACAGTGCAGGCTGCTGGGGCATGTAGGCGATGAGGCCCTTCTGGCCCGTTACGTCCCGGCCGTCCATATGAACAGAACCGGCACCCGGAGGCATCAGCCCGCCGATGATGTGGAACAACGTGCTTTTTCCGCTGCCGGAGGGACCGATAATGGAGACGAATTCTCCTGGCTGTACAGCGAGCGACAGATCGTCCAGCACCTGCATCTCCCCGCGCCGCTGACGAAACGCCTTGCGAATATGACGGACCTCAAGTGCGGGATTATCCGTAGAGTCAGACCGTGCCGGGGTGGATGTCCCGGATAACTCCGGGGAGCTAGAAGGGGTGTCGTTCATGTTGTTCACACGCATGCGGTGGATCTCCTTTCTATAGACATGTAAGTGACTGGGCTTCCCGCCGGCTTCATGACTTGCGGCTCCAGCGAATGAGCCGTTTTTCCAACAGGGCGATCAGCGCCACCATCAGCAGGCTGAGCAGCACGATGATCAGAATGGCAACGAAGACCCGGTCGGTGCGGTAGCCGGCTCTCTGCAGCATCATATAGTAGCCGATGCCCCGGTCAGCTCCGATCCACTCGCCAATGACCGCGCCCATGACCGAATAGGTGGCGGCGATCCGTAGCCCCGAGAAGATCGAAGGGAGGGCGTGAGGCAGCTCCAGCTTGGTGAAGATTTGCCAGGTGCCCGCCCCGGTCATCTTCATATAATTCAACATCGTCCGGTCTGTCCGGGCCAGCCCGTCCAGGGCAGCCACCGCTAGGGGGAAGAAGCAGACGAGGGTGATGACAATGATTTTGGGCAGCATCCCGAACCCGAACCAGATCATGAGCAGCGGGGCCAGCGCGATGGTAGGCACATTCTGACTGAGAATAAGCAGCGGATACAGTGCCTTTCGAAGCATTGGAATAAGATGCAGCGCCAGGGAAATGACAATGCCGGTGCCTGTTCCGATCAGGAAGCCGATCAGGGTCAGCCGCAGGGTGGCCAGCGTATGATTCAGCAGCACTGGTGAGCCGGATACCATCTCAAGCCCGATGGATGAAGGGGCAGGTAGAATATACGGTTCAATATCCCACAGCCACACGGCGCCCTGCCACAGCACCAAAAAGAATAGGACCGCCCCCACGGGCGGCCATATCAAGCTCCACCAGCTTCTCATGGACGGTATTTCTCCGTTAGCTTGTCCATACTGATGCCGTCTGGATAGTGTGCGATTTTGACTTGAGATATAATGCCTGGGCTGCCTGCCTTGACGAGCGCTTCATGCATCCGTTCGACAATTTGCAGCAGTTCGGACAGCTCGCCCTCCATCGTCGTCTCCAGCGGGTGCACCTCATATTTGACGCCCGATTCCTGGATGACCTTGATCGCCTCGTCGACATAGGGGATGCTGTCCCCGCCGTCCGGTGTCTTCGGGATGACTTGAATGCTTAACAGTGTGTTGGCCATGAGCAATCTTCCTTTCGTTAATTAAGGGGTATCCGGCAAAAATTCATTCGTAAACGCGCTGTCCGCATCCAGCTCCTGGTCCAGCAGGCCGCGTTCAAACATCCATTCGGCATAGCCGGACCATACCTCGGCCTTCTGCTCTCCCCAGCGAGGGGCATCGTCCTGATAGCGCGGACTCAGCCATTTCTGACTGGCGAGCACCAGCTCTGCATCCAGCTCCGGAACGGCCTTGATCAGCAGATCGGCAGCCTCCTCCGGGTGGTTGATCGCATATTCATATCCTTTTGCCGTGGCGCGCATGAACGCTTTAACCAGCTCCGGATCTTCCTGAATCAGCGTTTCGTTGGTTACAATCACTGGGGTGTAGTAGTCCAGCTTGTCCGAGTAGTCTTTCACATAGATCATGTCCAGCGGCTCTCCCCGAAGCTCTGCCTCGATCCCGGTCCAGGCATAGAAGATCCAGGCGAAATCGATGTCGCGTTTAACCGCCGTAAAATAATCGGCATCCCCGATATTGACGATGTTCACCTTGCTGACGTCAGCGCCGTCGATATCCATTATGGATTTCATGACGGCTTCTTCCACCGGCGAGCCCCAGCCGCCGTAGGCCTTGCCTTCAAAGTCAGCTGCGGTCTTGATATTCCGGTCGACCGGAGCGGCAAATCCGGAGGTGTTATGCTGAATGACTGCCGCAATCGACACGAGCGGAAGCCCTTGCGTCCGTGCAAGTGTCACGCCCTCCTGATAGCTGATGCCAAATGGCACGTTCCCCGAGGCGACCAGCGTATCCGTGCCGCCGGCGCCCGGCTGCACAATGCTTACGTTGAGTCCTTCTTCTTCGTAATAGCCGAGCTCCTTGGCGACGTACAGTCCCGTATGATTGGTATTGGCCGACCAATCCAGCATCAGCTGGATATCGCGCGGCGCCTCCGCGGTCTCCCCGCTGTTGCCAGCATCATTCGGATTCGGCGTACTGCCGCTCTTCTGATTGTCTGTGCCGCAGCCGGCCGCGACAAGAAGCAGCATGCATGCGAGCAATAACGCGGTCCATTTCGGTTTAATCATGTTCTTCTCTCTCCCTCATCTTCATTCTAGCTGCCTGTGACTTCACAATAATAAGAAACGCCCCGAGGATCTCGGGGCGCATGACGGCGTAAGTATTCCACGGCATCCATATCGAGCCGCAGTGTCAGGATTCCTACGCTGGCATTACCCAGATCAGGTGTAAGGGTCAGTATCTTGATGGGATACACTCTCAGCCGGCCGATTCCAGCTCCCCTGTAAGTATGATGAAGTTATAGGCTTAACTAACCGTTATTATAGACCTAATGGCTGGAGCTGTCCAGCTTGTGCGGGATGAGAGAGAGCCGGACTATTTCCAGGCGGGATGCTCGTCTTTGATCATATCCAGCCCCCAAACAGCTGCATTCGCCAGACTCGATGGGCATGGGCGCTGAATATCGCATCGATGAAGCAATACGAAAAAGACGAGACTCGTATACTAAAGCCTCGCCTCGTCGTGATCGCGCGGGGGAATCATTTTTAGCGCTGGAAAAATTCAATCCATTCTCCGTTTGGCCCATGAAGGAAGAAATAACGGTAGCCGTTTGGCAGCGTCACAATTTCCTCATCAAGATGCGGCACGCCGAGCTTCTGAACCCGGGCGTACTCCGCCTCGATCTGGTCTGTGCTCACTGCAAAGTGATGTACCGCTCCTTCAGCCGGAAGGCTGTCGTTGTATCCTTGTATAAGCTCCACTTCGGTCTCATCGCTGCCGTTAAAGCCGAGGAAGGCAAGTTCGATCACCCCGTTCGTATGCTTGACACGATCCTTCAATTCAAGACCGACAACCTTCGTGTAGAAGTCGATGGTCGCCTCAAGATCCCGCACCATAACTCCGACATGATCGAGCCGTTTATGAGATGGCATACTGGCCACATCCTTTCCTGTTCGTCCAATTTGAATCACATCTTAACATATAATTCCTACCTGTCAAGTGGGTATATATGTTCTCGCTTAACTTTTCTTTACATTTTAATGGGTGAAAAGTATCATGATTTATAGATGGATTTTTAATCCTTTTGCACCAGCAAGGTTTACATAAATCATGGGATCACGAAAGTGGGCGGGCCGCGTTCCCCTTCTTCTTTATTGCTTCAACGCTTGTCAGACATAATGCAAATGATTAACTTTGATTGTTTTGTTTTACATATTCATTACAAAAAAGCATATTATACAAAGAATTCATATCCAAATGCCGATAAGAAGCTTAGTGAAAGCTTGCCGAGGGGGATGAACATGTTGTGCGACAACCGCAGCACCTTTGAACCGTTTGAGGACCAGGGAATTGTTCAGATCAGACCAGCTTACGCAGAGCTTCTTCATCTGCTTGACGGGTGGGGCGGCACCGTGCGCAATACCCGCGAAGGGTGTGCTGTCAGCTATCAGGGGCGGGATGAGCTGGTATCGCTAATCCGGCTGCTTCGGGGACTTCCGAATGGATCAAGGGAAGAGATCAGCTTCCGCATCATGGACGGAGCGACTCCACAGCAGCACCATCCGTGGACGATGGCCGAGCAGCTCGGGCCGGAGAATGATCAATGCGATATGCTGAATATTATCCTGGATCAACAATTTACGAGCCATATGCAGCCTATTGTAGACCGCTGCGAGCAGATTGTGGCTTATGAATTTTTGCTGCGTCCGGCTAAGAACGGCAGGCCATTCCCTCCCCAGAGGCTCTTTGATACAGCACGACGTGCAGGTCTGCATTATTTTCTGGACCGTGAAGCCCGCAATGCGGCCATTGAGGCCAGCGCCAAGTGGCTGCCGAGTGGTGTAAAGCGGTTTATCAACTTTCTGCCTTCCTCGATTTCGGACCCGAAGAAATCGCTGGTGCAGACGTTTCGCGTGCTGGAGAGCCATCATCTGGACCCGTGCGATTTCGTGTTCGAGGTTGTTGAGACGGAAAGAATTGATGATATTCAGCATCTCCAGGCGATTTTTGATACCTATCGTAAACACGGCATTTCCTTAGCCATGGATGACGTGGGCGCCGGATACTCCACATTGGAGCAGATGGTGCTGCTGAAGCCCGATTATGTCAAAATCGACCGCAGCCTGATTGACCATTGCGAGCAGAACAGTGTGAAACAACAACAGCTTCAGATGATTACACGAACGGCCCATGAATTCGGGGCCAAGGTGCTTGCAGAAGGAATAGAACGCCGTGAGGAGTTCCAATACTGCCGGCAGATCGGCATCGAACTAGCCCAGGGCTATTTATTTGGGAAACCGGCGGAAAGACCGCTCAAGGGACCCCAGTCGCAACTGATGCTATGTTAAGGGATTCAACATTCATATGATATGGAAAATGATCGAGGGGGAGGAAACTTCCCTTCGTTTTTATTTATCAGGATAGTTGTGTGATTGAAAGCTTTATAGGGAGCAAGCCCAGGGAAGCACTTCTCCTGAGCTTGCAGCAGGGTGGTATAAGAGGTCGCATCCAGCAGCAACCGGCTTATGTGCAAACGATTGAATAAAGCGATGCACCACTACTTCGGGGCAGAGTGCATCGAAGATTCGCGAATCATGAGCCGGTGCGGGATAATATAGCGGCTTGGGCGGCCCTTCTCGTTAGGATTGCGAATGCTCTGGATCAATGCCTGGGAAGCGGTGTAGCCGAGGTTATAGATGCCGATGTCCACGCTGCTGAGCGGCGGATTGGACAATTCGGACAACGAAATATTGTTGAAGCTGATGATGGATACATCCTGGGGCACCTTATACCCAAGCTCGTTTAATCCCCGCAGTACCCCGAAGGCAACGATGTCATCCACGATAACAAGCGCTGTTGGACGCTCCGGCAAATTCATAAAAAAGGACATCGCACGATAGCCGCTTTCCTGCAGAAACTCGCCTTCCACGATCCACTCCTTGCGCATGGTCAGCCCGGCATCTGCCAATGCCTGGCCATACCCCTTCAGGCGGTCCTGGGACACCATCAGATTCGGTGGCCCGCTGACAAAGCCGATCCGCTCATGGCCGAAGGTAATCAGGTGTTTGGTCGCATCATAAGCGGCCTGTACATTATCCGTGTCGACAGACAGCAGATCCGGATACTTCTCGCTGCGCCCGATAAGCACGAACGGATATTCATTCGCCTTCAGGTAGTCAACGACCGCGTCGTCCTGCCTGGAATACAGAAGGATAGCTCCGTCCACACGGCGGCCATTGAGCAAGCGGGACACCGCTTCAACTTCTTCCTTCTCACTGCCGCCCGAGCTGATCAGCACATCATAGCCGGAACGGTTGGCCTGGGTGACGATGCCGCGGATAAGCTCCATGAAGAACAGATTCAGAAACAGTTCCTCGGCGGGCTTGGGCAGAATGACACATATCGTTTCCGTCGTTTTGGACACCAGGCTCTTGGCCATCATATTCGGGTGATAGCCCATCTCCTCCATAATGTCTCGAACCTTCTGCGATGTTTCGCGGCTGATTCTCGGGTGATTGGAGAGCACGCGTGAGACCGTGGAGGGGGATACTCCCGCCCGTTTGGCAACATCTTTAATCGTTACATTCATAACAAGGACCTCCTGTGGAACCGTTTGCTTGATTAAATGGAAGAAAATCGTGAAGCAGGCTCCATTTAATACGGTCCGGATCCATAGTGTTAAAGGTTTAACCAATCCTTTGGCACAGATAGAGTTAAACGGTTACAACTGCTATATTAACGTTAAACGGTGTGCTTGTAAATATACTGTGCAACAGCAGGAAGGCGGGACGATCCACGATCAGGGGGTTCTTTTTCTCCAAAAATCCCGATTGAAGTCAAACGTTTGCACAATATTAGGGGGGAATTAGCAGAGAGAGCGGCGGAAAAGAGTGGCGTAAGAGAGGGGGTTGAGGAATGGCTAAGGATGCAGCTTAAGGAAGTAGCCTGAGAAAGTAGTCCGAAGAAAGTAGTCCGAAGAAAATGGCTTGAGAAAGTAGCTGGAGGGAATAGCTGAGTGAAAAGGCTGGGTGACAAGGTTACAACGTAATGGCGAAACGAAGCACCCGTTTTAAGGGCGGGTCTGCTCATGATACAATGAATGCCAACAGGAGCCGGAGGGACGCCCGGCGGACAAGCTTGGGATGAAGGGGAGAGATTACTTGAGCGCAAGCATTTTATATATTGAGGATGACCGTGAAATAGGCGAATGGGTGAGTGAGTTTCTGAAGGAAAAGGGGTACAGCGTCACGTGGCTTACCAGCGGGGAACGTGCTGTGGAGGAAGCGGATAACTGTGCCGTTGTCATCCTGGACGTGATGCTGCCGGGGCTTGACGGCTTCACGGTGGGGCAGCGAATCAAGAAGGCTTGTCCGGTTCTGCCGATTCTGATGCTGTCTGCACGTACGTCGATTGATGACAAGCTTCAAGGACTCGAATTCGCCGACGATTACTTGACGAAGCCGTTTCATCCTGACGAGCTGGCAGCGCGGGTCGAGGTGCTGCTGCGCCGTTCGGCGGCCCACGTCGAGGAAGCGGTCGAGATCGAACATCTCCGCATCTATGTAAAGGAGAACCGGATAGTGAATATGGACTCGGGAGAGGATATTGTGCTGACAGGGAAGCAGTATCATATCTTCATGTATTTGCTGCAGCACCGGGGGCGGGTCATGACGAAGGAGCAGATCTATGAGGCGGTCTGGAACGAGTCCTACATCGAAGGAGACAAAACGCTGATGGTGCATATTCGCTACCTCCGCGAGAAGCTGGAGCGAGATCCGGCAGCTCCGGCCATTATTGAGACCGTCCGCGGGCTCGGGTACCGGGTGAGAGCATGAAGTGGCGGAAAACCAAGGGGAGATTTCGCAACTCGCTGACTTCCCGGTATTTGCTGCTGATTATGGCTGCGATGATGTTTATGCCGATCGTGATGCCGCTGGCCTCCGTATTCTACTGGTTCGTGAATGACACCTTCTCCAGAACGGTCTATGTGCCAACTGCGAAGTATACGAGCGGTGAGCCGCTGGTCAAGATGTGGCATGCCGAAGCGGCGAAGCTCGGCGGCGCGTCCGCGGAGCACATCGGTCAGAGGCTTGGTGAACTTCGAGAGGAATATCCGGAGTTGTCCATCCTCTGGGTTGACGCCCGGAATGAAGTAAGGGTCGAGCTCCCGGAACAGCCGGATATCCCTGATACATGGAGTGCCGAGTATACGGTGCAGTTCATGAAGACCGCCGTGGGCAACGATCCGTTCACGGTGGTGGCTTTTATCGGGGGCGACGAGGGCAGCGGCCAGGGGTTCATGGTGATGCGGATTCCGAGACAATATATTAGCGTTCAGCAGCCTTTTGCCAGTGAGACGACCATCTATGCCGCCTTCATGGCCGGATTGTCGCTATTGTTCATTCTTGTCTCCTGGCTGTTCTTCGTTGGCATCCGGAGGAGGCTGATCCGCTTGCGCAAGGCGATGACATCGCCGCACTCTGAGACGGGCATCCCGCAGCCGGTTCAACTCACGAAGCGGGACGAGATCGGCCAGCTGGAGGAAGGGTATAACGATATGGTGCAGCAGCTGAAGATTGGCCTGCGCCGCCAGCGTGAGGAAGAGGAGCTGCGCAAAGCGCTCATCGCCAATTTGTCCCATGATTTGCGGACGCCGCTCACTGTGATACGAAGCCATATTTTTTCGATTGGGAAGGAGCAGCTGAGCGAGAAAGGGCAGGAGTCACTGGCGCTGATGGAATCGAAGATCGGGGATCTGGGGGAGCTGATTGACAATCTGTTGTCCTATAATCTGCTGACCAGCGGCCGGATTGAGCTGAAGCTTTCGCCGGTGGATATATTGCGGCTGGTGAGGGAGAGCGCGGCAGCCTGGTATCCGGTATGGGAGAAGTCGGGGATTGAGCCTGACATTGACCTTGAAGGAGAGCCGGTCGTGTGGGATGTAGATGAACTGTGGTTCCGGCGCATCGTGGATAATCTGTTCCAAAATGTTGTGCGTCACGCTAAAGCGGGAGGTTATATCGGCATTCGAATGGCCGGGCGTGAGGACGGTGAGCGGATGCTGGTCATCTCGGACAGAGGGCCTGGGATGAATGCGGACTCCGAGCACAAGGGTACAGGCATCGGCCTGGCCATCGTTGAACATCTTGCCAGAGAGATGGGGCTGGACTATGAGATCGTCAGCTCGGCTGCGGGCTCGGCGGTAAGGGTGTGGCGGAAGTCGAATCCCCTTCTGACGAATGCTGCGTCTGATGACACTTCCTTGTAACTGATCAAGACACAGTGAACAGCCTGTCACGAGGTCCTCGAACACGTCATGAGGACAGCGGTGCGGGGCATTATACGGCGATTTGTTCCCGGTAGGGCCGGGGATAGATCGCCTTTTTTGTGCGCCCGAAGGGGTGAACCGACTTGGAAAGCTATTTGTTTAAATCAAATTTAAACTTCGGGGCGACCGTCATTTAACCTGGGGCAGGTAGGATAGTTCTCGAGGTGATTGATGTGACGGACATGGTCATACAGACAAAAGGATTGTATAAATTGTACAAAAAACGCGCAGCGGTGGAGGATCTCAACCTGGAAATCGCGCGCGGCGACATTTACGGGTTTCTCGGACCGAACGGAGCGGGCAAAACAACGACAATCCGCATGCTGCTCGGGCTGATTCAGCCAACGCGCGGCTCCATCCATCTGTTCGGCAAGGATTTGAAAAAGGAGAAGATGGACATTCTGCGGCGGACAGGCTCGCTGGTCGAATACCCGTCCTATTACGGGCATTTAACCGCGATTGAAAATTTGGAGACGATCCGCCGCATTACGGGCGGGCCCAAAGCTCGCATCGCTGAGGTGCTGGACATCGTCTCGCTGACCAAGGAAGCCAAGCGGCCGGTCAAGGGCTACTCCCTCGGCATGAAGCAGCGGCTCGGCATTGCTGCAGCGCTGCTGAATCATCCAGAGCTGCTCATTCTGGATGAGCCGACCAACGGACTGGACCCTTCGGGGATTCAGGAAATCCGCGAGCTCATTAAACAGATGCCGCGTCAATTCGGCATCACAGTGCTGGTATCCAGCCACCTGCTCAGCGAGGTGGAACTGATGGCCGACAAGGTAGGCATCATTCGCGAGGGGCGGCTGGTGTATCAGGATACGATCACCAATCTGACCGCTGCCGCGTCGAGCGGCTTCCGCCTGTCGGTCTCTGAGCCGGAAGCGGCGCTGATGCACGCGCTTGAGCTCGGCTGCTCCGGCGTGCTGAATCGCGGAATGATGGAGCTTGGGGCCATGAGCGATGCGAAGGTGGCGCTGCTTGTCAAGCGGCTGGTCGAGCATCAGCATGCGGTTTATCGGGTGGAGGAGAAGCGCAGATCGCTGGAGGATATTTTCATGCAGATTGTCGGGGAGGGGAACCGGATATGATGCTCCGCGCACTGTCTGCAGACTGGATGAAAATCCGCGGCAAAGGGATCTGGTTTCTGACTGCGCTAGGCCCCATCGGGCTGGTGGCGATGCAGGGCTTGAATTTTGGCCTGCGGTATGATTACCTGATGAATCAATATGCGGATGACCCGTGGGACGGGCTGCTTCATAATATTGCGAATTTTGTACCGATTGCGCTGTTTCTCGGCATCACGCTGATCAGCTCGCTGATGGCGAATGTAGAGCACCAGCTCAGTTCATGGAAGCAGCTGCTGGCACTGCCGATTTCCCGAACGGCGGTATTCAGCGCCAAGTTCGTGCAGGCGTTCCTGCTCCTGACCGTATCCTGCATTCTGCTCTCCGCAGGAACGGCAGTCCTTGGACTTCTGCTCGGCATGTCCCCGCAGGAGATACCCTATGTCGATCTGGCGCGAGTTGGCTTCGCGCCGATGCTTGCCGCGATCCCGTTGCTGGCAATTCAGCTCTGGATGTCGATGACGCTCAAAAACCAGGGGATGCCTGTCGGGATAGGGATTACGGCATCGGTTGTGTCTGTCTTCACGTACCAGTTCCCCAACTGGATGCCGCTGAAATGGCCAGTACTTGCTTATGTTGGTCCGGGCGAAGTGAAGGTGGTCGGAGCCGGTCTGTGTCTGGGTCTCGTCATTTCGCTGATGGGCCTGATTCATTTTAACCGAAGGGACGTGAACTGATATGTCATCCTATACCCGAGCCTTGTCAGCCGAATGGCTGAAGCTGGCCAGGTCCAGACTATGGCTGCAAATCCTGCTCTGCATCGCAGCATCCACCTTGCTCGGCATCCTTGATGGAAGGGAGGTGGGGGCGTTTCGTTGGGAAAGAACCTTAACCACGATGAGCATTCTCCACGCGATGCTGTTTCTGCCGATTATGACGGGGGTCTTCAGTGCGATGGTATGCAGATATGAGCATGCCGGCGGCGGATGGAAGCAGCTGCTCGTGCTTCCGGTCTCCCGGGGGGCGGTGTATCTGTCCAAGTTCTCTGTCGTATGCATTCTGCTGGCGGTGATTCAGCTGCTGTTCCTAGGTGGATTGCTGCTGGTTGGCGTGGTGAATCGCTATGCAGAGCCAATTCCGTGGGGGATGCTGCTGCAGTGCCTTGCTGGCGGCTGGATCGCCTGCCTGCCGCTGGCAGCTCTTCAGCTTGCCGTATCGACGGCCTGGAGCAGCTTTGCGGCACCGCTTGCGCTGAATGTGGT
This sequence comes from Paenibacillus sp. FSL M8-0334, assembly GCF_038000405.1. Taxonomy (NCBI): domain Bacteria; kingdom Bacillati; phylum Bacillota; class Bacilli; order Caryophanales; family Paenibacillaceae; genus Paenibacillus; species Paenibacillus sp. FSL M8-0334. The sequence continues at coordinate 1,702,484 of NZ_JBBOCH010000001.1, read as the reverse complement.
CTTCACGATTCCGAATATGCTGGTTGCCAATTCGGCGACGTATGCGCCTTATTATCCGTGGGCCCAGCCGCTGCTGGCTATGATGCCGACCGGAGGCGCCGATTTCGGAGCCTTCAACCTGCCGTTTGAGAGTCTTATGCTGGTCGTGGTCGGCGGATTCCTACTGTTCTTTATGGCGGGGCTTCTATATTTTCAGCGCAAGGAGATATAGGGGACAACAGTGTGTGTGATCCTGCCTGTTCATTCGCCACATGCCCCTTGAAATAGCAAAGGCCGCTGTCCCGGGACGGATCGTCCCAGGGAGAGCGGCTCTTTTGCTGTGAACCCTGATCATGATAGAAGGTGCTTCGACCTTAAAGCTGTCCAATGTCTGTTATACGGGCAGCTCCACCCAGCGATACGGTGTGTCAGCAGCCTTTAAACCGTACTCAATGATCGTGACGATAGCCACGGTCTCTGCCGGATCAACGGCAGGCTCGCTAGTATGGAAGAAGTGAACGAGATTGTCGATGAAGGCAGTGAAGAAATTGGACTGCGCTGAAGCTTGCTTGAAATCCCCGGTGGTGTACCTCACTCCAAGGGTGAACGGGCAGTTGTCGCCTAAATGATTCACATTCGCCTGCCGCCCTTCTCCGAAATCAATCAACAGGGACGGGGACTCCGGCGTGCCGGTGAACATGACCCGTTTCGGGCTTGGGCCCATCAGGTGAACAATCGGCTCGATTTGATGAATCGAATAATTGGAGAAAGTCCCGGGGCCCCAGCTGCTAATGGTCTGGATGTCCCCCGCCTTCAGCTCTGCGTACTCGCTGGCAAAGCGGAGGGCGGATGTGGAATACATCGGCGTGCCATGCTTTGCCGCCAGATCAAACAAGCGAAGGGCGGCGTCCCGGTCAGGCGCAAACGTCTTATCAATATACGTTGGCTTGCCGGAAGCGAGCGGAAGCTGGGACAGCTCCTCATGATACTCCGGATTGTCCGGGGACAGGACGATCAGGTAGTCGCTTCTGTCCACCACCTCGGCGATGGAGGATAGCTGCTGCACGCCGTATTCCCGGCACCAGGCTTCGTTAGTCTTGCCGCCTTCCTTGTCCTGCTTGGCATAGGCGTAGGCCACCTTCATGCTCCCGCCGCTGGCCTGTTCAATCCAGCCCGGATACTTGTTCGCGTGAAACTGGTCAAGATGGAGATCGATAAATCCGATGGTCTTCATATCTGATAGCCTCCCTGGCGATTTGAGCTGGCTTAGCGATTGGTCTCGGCTGTTGCCGACAGGAGGGACATTTCCGCTCCTTTGTCGGAGGAGTCGTAGATAGCCTGGATGATTTGCGATGAGAGGATAACCGTGTCGATGTGTGATGGCTGCTTCTCTCCTGTCTGGATCGAGCGGATGAAACCGTCGATTTCGTTCTGGAACATGCTGCCGAGGTTGAACTTCGGCGTCGTTTCAATCAAAGCGCCGTCCTGGGCGGTGTAGAACGTGAATTCCGCCCCGTATTTCAGGCGGATGCCGCCTTTGTCGCCAAGGAAGTCGATGAACATTTCCTCGACCCCGATATTCTGGGCCCAGGCACCGTTAAGCGAGATGGTCGGCCCTTCGGTCCGAATGAGGGCGGTAACAAAGTCATCCACATCATAGGTGCCGTCAACCTTCGGCGGGCCGGCCCACATTTTTAGATACGTATAGTTCTCCATATCCTTGCCGAGCTTGGAGTATGCCTGACCGGATACGGTTATAGGGCGCGGGTCGCCGGTACAGTACATGACCACATCCAGGAAATGCACACCCCAGTCGATCAGAGCGCCGCCGCCGGCGATCGCTTTGGTGGTGAAAGCTCCACCAAGTCCTGGGATGGAGCGGTGAGCGCGGAAGCTGGCATACACATGATACAGCTCGCCCAGATCGCCGTTTTCGATCATTTTCTTAATCCGGTTCACGCTTTCGTTGTAACGGTTCACGACACCGATGTTAAGAATCTTGCCGGTTTCATGCTGGATCTTCTGCATTTCGAGCGCTTCGGCGTAGGTTCTTGCGGCGGGCTTTTCACAGAGGACATGCTTGCCGGCGCGAAGACAAGCGATGGTAATCGAGGCATGCACATCATTCGGCGTGCAGATCGACACCGCGTCTACTTCCGGGTCCTCCAGAATGACACGGTAGTCAGCGATCGCTTGTCCGCACTCATATTTCGTAACAGCTTGCTCCGCCCGGTCCAGCTGAACGTCGCAGAAGTACTTGATCTCGGCATCCGGATTGGCGATGTACGCCGGAATGTGTGCGCTGTTGGCGATGGTGCCGCAGCCGATGACAGCGATTGTAATTTTGTTCATTATATTCCCTCCATCATCACGTAGAGTTGAAAACATACGATACCTTTCGAAAATGCATATAGCTTATGTTTTGCCAAGAGTATATCATGGTGCGGATAGGTCTCGATTTCACTATCGTGTTTTTTTATTGGATTATCGTACAGAGGTGGGCGGGGGAGTGGCTAATTTAAAGCATAAGTTGTCGTAAGTATTTGTAGGGGTATAGGTTCTTGTTTTTCTTAGGGTTCTATGTCAGAAGCTTTTGTAATCTGGGTTACAGAAGAGGAAATAAGGGTGGTTTATGATGAATGTAACATTCCGGCTATAGATTATGTTATATGAGGACTAATGATTGCAGCGAGTCGAGTGATTGTCGTTCGCAGCATGGAAAGGAGGAGCACCATGTTACACGATGAGACGATGAATGAGACAATGGAAAGAGTAACCTCATTTTTGCCACAAATAAAAATATTTGAATCGCTTCCGGCAGAAATTATCCGTGAAATCGAACAATTGGTAACAAGATCAAATACGTATAAACTTTCAAATGACACAATTCTTCAGTCGCCCGGTAATGAAAAGAATGGCTTGTTTTTCGTCATCGCCGGTAAACTTCGGTTATACAAAACCAATTCGGCCGGCAAACAACATACAGTTTGCATCCTAAGTGAGGGCGGTATGTTTGGCGAAGTTGAAACGTTTTCCTTGAGCACAAGAGGGACTTATGTGGAGACGATGGAAGACTCGATTGTTTTTTCGATTCCGGCTGAACAATTTGAACCGCTTTTAGTCAAGTATTCTGAATTGTCTTTACGATTTCTATCGGAGCTAAGCAAACGCCTGCGAGATCAGGATGAATTGGTGGAGAAATTGGTTTTTCGAGATTTGCGTGGCAAAGTGCTCTACTTTCTCAACCGACTATCTAAGAAGTTCGGAATAGAAGAAAATGGATACCAGAAAATCGATATTCCCCTGACTCATCAAGAATTGGCCAATATGATCGGCGCCACAAGAGAAGCGGTATCGCTTACCTTACAGGAGCTATCCAATGAAGGTATTATCGTGACCAGCCGTAGAATGGTCATGATTCATATCGAAAAAGCGATGCAAGAGCTGTCTTGATTCATGATCCGTATGAATCTCCTTTCGATTGCATGCTTTTCAACGTAATCTAAATTACTGACGAATTATTCATCTAGCGTTATGATAAATGCCGCAGCGGAAACCCTGCAAATATGAAACTTATAGGAGGAGTAGCCATGTCCAATCAACAGGTTCAACTGAATATTCGATTCAAAGCTAAACCAGGGAAGAAAGAGGAATTCCGCAAGGAGCTATATTCCCTTATTGAAGAGATGTCATCCGAGAAGGCATTCATTAGCGCCATTGTTTCAGACGATCTGGATCAGCCGGATGACTTGATCATTTATGAAACATGGCAGGGCACCAGAGATAGCTGGCTTGCGGAAGAGTTTATTAAACCCTACCGTAAGAATTACGAAAGAATACTGGGCGATTTAATTGTGGATAGAAGCGTCAGCTGGTTAGAGCCGAAGGGCGAATGGGGAAGTCAAATAACGAATGCGTGATGACGTTCAACGGCGTCGAATTGTTCGTAGATGGCGGTATGGCTCAAGTCTGACCTTGAATCAGAAGGGATAGAGATGTCGCTTTAGGCTAATTTCCTACTAAGCCCATGTATATAATCAGGCAGAGGAGTCAATACCAGCTCTCTGCCTGAGTTTCATTCTGTGACGAATTTTTTCCACTGCTATGTCGAATCTGGGTGAAGACGATTCCCGATGATGGTTCCGTTATGCTAGCGACTGCTCCGGTCGCTATTTTTCTTGTAATAGGCCGGGGTCGTTCCGGTATATTTCTTGAAGATGCGGCAGAAGTAGGGCAGCTCGTTAAACCCGACTTTATAACATACCTCCGTTACGGTCAGCTCCGGCTCGGTCAGCAGCTTCATCGCCATGCGAATGCGATAGCTGGCTACGTATTGGCTGAAGGTGCGGCCGGTGATCTCCTTGAAGTGGCGGCAGAAGTTCGTGCGCGACATCATCGTCATGCTGCACAGCTCCTCCAGCCTTAGCGGCTGATCGTAATGCTGATGGATGAACTGAATCGCTCCAAGCATCTGCTCATGGTACTGGCCGCCCGCAGGTCTGGCGTGAGCGGAGGCGGCGTCATGTTCCCGGTTCACAATCATCATCAGCTTCAGCAGATTGGCCTTCAGCAGCATTTCGAAGCAGGGGCTACGCCTGCTGTACTCGCCGAGCATTTCATTCAACAGCTCCTGCGCGGCCAGATCACTGCTGCCGGACAGGGGGATTTTCGGCGGAATCTCATGCTCTGGAGCGACAAAAGCCTCGATAAAGGCTTGGTCAAACAGCCTGGATCCCTCTTCGGGGCTGGCAAGCTGCTCATTGATGAATCCGGGCGTGAACTCACACCCGATCACCTCAAGCTCCCGGCCGGGAAGCATTTCGACCCGGTGGATGCAGTAGGGAGGAACGACCACAATATCGCCCTGAACGACGCTGTATTTACGCCCGCCCATCGTGTGATCAAACTCGCCGCGGCGAACGTACCAGATTTGAAAATAGTCGTGCATATGATCCGACATGCTCCCGTAATCCTCGTTGATCCGGTACATTTTGCAGGGAAGGCCGCTCATCATTTCCAGCTCGGATGTGAAATATACGATCCCCCTGCGCGTGCACTCGGCGATGTCCTGCTTGATCCAGTGAAGGGTCATGACGTCATCCTCCTATAAGCGTTCACATGGTCTATTATTCATAGCATAACGGATTCAGGGCATGAATCAATAGAAGCATGAACAGTTTAGCCGCGGGGATGGTAACGCTAAGTGTTAATACCCCATCTCCTTCAACATCCGGGACAGTGTGCGCAATCTTTCGCCAATCAGTTCGCCATCCTCGCTCAGCGCCTGATTGAACAGCTTGATATCTTCATGGATATGCTCGTTATCGGTGGATACGGATACCGTCATGGCATCCCCTTGCAGCCCTACCCGGTCTATGACGGGATTGTCGGGATCATATAAATGATCATATCGGTAGGCCTCTTGAAAATGGAGCTTGGCTCTGCAAATCAAAATCGCAAGGTCAATCACCCGGTGGAGAGGAAGCTCCTCGGATTGCCTGGACCATTTGCCGCCCGTATGTCTCCATACTTTCGCGGAAATATCCACTTTTCCCCGGTCGTTCCACTGCGCAAGCCCCAGAGAGAGCCCCTTCGCATCTGAATCATAGGCGTATCGGCCATCGATGTTCTCATAGTTCTCGGACACGATGACAGGTTTATGCTTTAACGTTGTCGGTATTTTCAAGCGGATCACCTTCCAGTTCTCATGATTTCAATGACATGCAGCTCAATTGTTCACTAAATTTATAATTTACTAATTTACTAAATAACTGAACTCATGAGCATTATAACGTTCATACCGGGTCAAGTCAATGTCATCATGTCAAGGGAAGGAGGGGGAGCGACAAAAAGAGGCGCCCGCTGCTCGGCTGCGTGTATCGCAGTGAACGGAGGGCGCCCTCATGATGATCAATCGGATGAGGCCTTCAGCACGGCAAAGCCGTAAGCCGGGAGCTTCACGGTCAACTGTCCGTGAGCAGCGGTCAGGACATCGTCGTTCCACAGATGGGTCCACTGTGCATGCCGGACAGGCAGCGTAAGCGTGTGGCCCGCCTTGTCGTTGTTCATGACGACCAAGATCGTATCTTGGTCGTCCTCACGCAGGTAAGCAATCTGCCGGCTGTTCTTCTCGGCCGTGAGGAACTTGAAGGTGCCGGTGCGCAGAGCAGCATGAGCTTGGCGGAGCCGGATGACCGTCTGGTAGAACGCGAACAGATCCTTGTCATGCTTCGTCTCGTCCCATTCCATACATTTGCGGCATCCCGGGTCATGCCCGCCATCAAGGCCGACCTCGTCCCCATAATAGATGCACGGGGTGCCGAAGTAGGTGAACTGGAACAGCACCGCCAGCTTCATCTTCCGCTTGTCGCCATCCGCTTGGGTCAGCAATCTGGCGGTGTCATGGCTGTCCAGCAGGTTGAACATGACTTCGCTGGCCTGGCGCGGATACCCGGCAAGCTGCTTGCCGAGCATGAAGGAGAACTTCTCGGCATCGGCGATTTGATGAATGAAGAAATCAAGGACGGCGTTGGTGAACGGATAGTTCATCACCGCATCGAACTGGTCGCCCTCGAGCCAGATGGACGATTCATGCCATACCTCGCCCAGAATATAGGCATCGGGGTTCGCTTGCTTCACCACCCGGCGAAACTCGCGCCAGAACTGGTGGCTCACCTCATTGGCAACATCGAGCCGCCAGCCGTCGATCCCCGTTTCGCGAATCCAGTATTCCGCGGCCTTCAGCAAGTATTCCTTCACTTCCGGATGCTCGGTATTGAGCTTGGGCATCAGCGGTTCAAAGGCAAAGGTATCATACGTCGGAATGCCGTCCACCACCTCAAGCGGCAGGGAGCGGATATGGAACCAGTCCTTGTATTTGGACTTCTCCCCGTTCTTGAGGACATCAACGAAGGGAGGGAAGGTTCGGCCGGAATGGTTGAACACGGCGTCCAGCAGGACGCGAATTCCGCGCTCATGGCACAGATCTACGAGCTTCTTCAGCGTATCCTTGTCCCCGAACTGCGGGTCAATCTGAAAATAATCCTCCGTATCGTACTTATGGTTGGTGGTTGCCTTAAAGAGCGGGGTGAAGTATACGGCGTTCACGCCCAGCTTGCTCAGATGATCGAGGTGGTCGATGACGCCTTGCAGATCACCGCCAAAGAAGCAGCTTGGCGTCGGATCGGCACTCCCCCATGGCAGCGTGCCTTCGGGATCATTGCGGGTATCCCCGTTGGCAAACCGTTCAGGGAAAATTTGATAGAAGATGGCATCCTTCACCCATGCCGGCGGCTGGAACACATCGACAGGGTTGATGAACGGGTACTCGAACAGTCGGTCGGGATTGGCCGGCGGCTCGGTCAGAAAATCATACTCGGTCATCCAGCGCTTCTCATGACCCTGCTGCAGCAGAAACCCGTATTTCACTCTTCGGTACGGCGGGGTCACCTCGCATTCCCAGTAGTCGAACAGCTCGTCTGTCGCCAGCTTGGTCATCGGGACATACTCCATCGTGTGGTCCCACATGTACTTGTCACCGGCGAGAGCATAGACGGCGGTCATGTCGTCTTTCTTGGTGCGGATCCGAAGATGAACGGTGGTGCCGTTGTACGCATAGGACCAGTTTTTGCGCGGACGGTGATACACAGCTTCCAGAAACATAAGATCAATCCTCCTTAATGCCGCTGCGGGCAAATAAAAAAGGCACAACCCGGTTTGAAATCGCCGAGGTTGTACCTTCAACAAGATAACATTGCCTTTAAATTATGGATTGGAAAATCTGTTCACTAAAAATATAACAGACTCGCGGCCCTTCCACAAGCGTGCCCGAAGGATATTTAAATCGAATATCTAGTCCTCGGTCGCTTTAGACGGTTTGCCGATCAGAAGCTCTTTGAAATTCCGGATCTGCTGCCGTTCCCCGGCCAGTACAATGGTTGCGCCAGCAGCAAAGATGTGCTCGGGTCCCGGATTAATGACACGGTTCTGCCGCCCAACGATCGCAAGGACGCTGGCTCCCGTCCGCTTGCGAATCTCCAGTTCGGCAATCGACTTGCCAGCACCGTCATAATGGGCCTCCACGCGGATCCATTCGATGATCAAATCTTCCACCGACACCTCGATGGATTCCAGCGCTTGAGGCTTGTAGACCATGCCGCCGACAATCGCGGCAATTTGTCTGGCTTCATCATCATCCAATGAGATTTGCGATATCGTTTCTTCAGGATCATCGTCGTTAAAATGGTACATCTCTCTTCGGCCATCATTGTGGATGATCACAACGAGCCTGTCTCCCGATCGGGTCTGAATAAGAAATTTTTTACCGATACCCGGTAATTCGGACTCGCGAATAAAACTCATATAAGTTCCTCCTCTCATACAATGAACATCAGCTTGCGAGTGGCTATTCTGATTGCCGCCTCTTAACCTTCTCTTCAGGAGAGCTCCAGCGGAAGATCCGGTTAATGCCGCGGTAAATATGCTTCGACTCCTTGGTCAACAGTGGCCCAAGTATGGCCAATATCAATACGTAAAGCGCCGAGAATGGCTTGATCATGGCCGATAGGCCGCCGGCGACGCCAAGATTGGCCACGATGATGGTGAACTCTCCGCGCGCCATGATCGTCAGTCCAATGTTAAGGGATGATTTATGCGATAGTCCGGCCCTGCGACCAGCGATCATACCTGCAACCAAATTGCCGATAATCGTAAGTACCACAGCGCCGATCGCCAGCCAGAAGGCATCGCCAAGCGTGGTCGGATCAATGCTCAGCCCGAAGCTGAAGAAGAAGACAGCGCCGAAGAAATCGCGGAATGGCACGACCAGCTGCTCGATGCGTTCGCCATGCTCCGTTTCGGAGAGCGCCAGGCCAAAGAGAAGCGCGCCGATTGCCTCGGCCACGTGCAATTTCTCCGAGAAGCCAGCAATAAAAAACATGACGGAGAATACAACGATGATGAAGATCTCGTTAGACGTAATTCGCAGCCATTTGTTCAATAGCGGCGGGCCCTTGCGGGCAATGACAAAGAACAGCAGCATGTAGCCGATGGAAATGCATACCGACAGCAGCGTGGCCCCGATGGAGGTAGCGCCACCGAGCAGCAAGCCGGACATGATTGATAGAAACACGGCAAGAAAAATATCGTCGAACAAAATCATGCCCAGAATCAGCTCGGTTTCGGAGTTCCCGGTTCGTCGTAAATCGACGAGCACTTTGGCGACAATTGCGCTGGAAGAGACGGAGAGCATACCGGCAATAATGAGCGTTTCGTAAAGCGGCATTTGGACGATAAAGCCGTAAGCCAGCCCCAGCGCAAAGTTTAGCGTCACGTATACCGTCCCGCCTACAACGATATTTCGCCCGGATTTGATTAATTTCTGCACGGAAAACTCCAGCCCCAGATAGAAGAGCAGAAATAAGATACCGATTTGCCCTAGAAAATCAATGATGCCTTGACTGTCAATAAACTTGAAGTCAAAGATACCGATCGTTGGCGCGTGGGGCCCAACCAACATACCAAGCACAATCAAAAAAGGGATGATGGAAAACTTAAGCTTTCCGGCAATTACGGAGGCGATGGCAACCAAAATTAAGGCGGTGCCAACCTCGAACATTATGTCGTGCATTGAAGACCTCCTTCATCTGCTTTTTTTGCAATCACTTCTATCGTATCGTAGTATGCGTAATATTACAAATATTCTGTAAATTAATGCAAATTAAATAACTGGACGAGCGTTTGGTTGCACAAAAAAAAGAGTGAAAGCATCAGCACACACGTGAAGCTGGCGGATATCCTTCGGATGGAGATAAGGAACCGGACAGCTTAAGCTTTCGCCGTATGAATACGGCTTCCAGGTTGTGTGCTTGCTATTCACTCTTTCATGAAGATTGGAGCTTGGGGGATTGTCCGAAGCCGGGAGATCCTGTCGAAACAGGACCAGCATCGGGATTCAGGCCACCACTTCCGGACCTGTAATCTTCTGATACTGACGATACATCGAGATCCGCCAATGGACGATCATGCCGTAGGCGAGGAGGAAGAACAACGCAGCGGTCTGCGGAATGGAAATATGCTGTTCGATGTAGCCGTGCAGGAGCAGCCGGACGGCAAGAATGCCGATCAGAATATACACGAAGCTGCGGGAACGCTGCACGAATACCTGCCCCTCCACTTTCTCAAACTTGGTGCTGCGGATGAGCGGGTACGAGAATATAAACCATCCCACGCAAAAGGCGACCGCCCCCCACCACAGCGGAATATGAACCTGCGGCTCCACAAACATGATAAAACCGGTGCTCATCGCGATGGGAGGAATGATGATCTTCCTGACCGTGACCGGACGGTGACTGGCCTTCATGCGAATGATGATGACCGTTACCGCCATCACCAGCATGGCAATCGTAGAGCCTATTTGAAGAATTGGGGAATTCAGATCTACCACAATTCAGGACCTCTTTCTATAAAAAATAGCACATATTAAGTATTGTCCTTCGATTATAGCATAATCCGCGCTCTGGCAAAATCAGACGAAGCTGCGGCGATTCAGACTTCGCCGGCTTTCAGGTTCATCCCCTGGATGAACACATCAATCATAAAGGCCAGGCTATCGTCCCGATTAAGATTCATGGCGAATTGGCCGGAACGCTCCAGCGAACAGAAGCCGTGACAGAAGCTGCGAATGCACCGCACGGTATGGAGCGCATCGTCGGTGGTGAGCTTGTAGGGTGTCAAAATTTGCAGCAGCAGCTCCACCACGCTGTCTCCGGCCTGGATCACCTCGGTCTGCTCGGGGGCGATGGGCTGCAGGGCCGCCTCATACAGTCCGGGGTGTGTTCGGGCAAATTCAACATACGCCAGACAGGCCTGGCGCAACGCATCCTCGCCGGACTTCCCGACAACCGCCTTCATCAGCCCTTGAAGGAGGGTGCGAAGGCCATGAAGGGTAAGGGCCGCGTGCAGGCCGGGAAGACCGTTAATATGATTGTACAGGGAAGGGGAGCGCACCCCGAGCTCGGCTGCCAGCGATGCCAGCGTGACGGCATGGAATCCGTCCCGGTCGGCAAGCCTGGCGGCAGCTTGAACGACAGCCGTCTGGTCTAATCCGGGTCTTGGGCTCATGGCGTCTCCCTCCCCAGTCGGGCTTCCGCCGCGGCAATCGCCTCTTGCATGCGGGTCCGAGGCGACGCCAGCATCGGCCCGTGCCCGACGGCGAGCAGGGCTGGCTCCAGCTCTGTGAGCGCCTTGGCGCTTTCGATTGCGGCGGGCTTGTTCCAGGTGGCCCATGCCGGGAAAGGAAACCAGGGGTTGACCTTGCCGGATACCGCCAATCCGCCGCGGGTCTGGAGCGCATCCCCGGCGATCAGAATGCCGCTGCGCTGATCAAGAAACGCCATATGCCCCGGCGTGTGCCCCGGTGTGGCGATGGCTTTCAGCGAGCCGATGAAATCTCCGTGCCGGAGCAGAATGTCCGGCGTAGTATGGATGGTCTTCGGGACGCTGCCGCGAATGGGCGTTTGCGGTTCTCCGGACTCCAGGCTCACGTCGCCCCGCAGAAGCTTCGCGTCCCGCTTCGATATATATACCTTTGCCTCAGGCAATGCCTGCTTCAGTCCGTCCAACCCGCCGACATGATCGCCATGGGCGTGAGTCAGCACGATGCGGCGGATCGGTTTGCCTGCGGATGAGGCCGCGGCAAGGGTGCCCTTGATAGAGAAGGGCATGCCGGTATCGATGAGGGTAAGACCATCCTCTTCCTCCACCAAATACACATTGACCGGAAACAATCGAGGCATGAATGAAAGCTGGGTTACTTGATCCACTGTGGTTGCAAGCATAAGGCTTCTCCTTCCTGTCTTTCGGAATTTACAACATGAGCGCCAGCAAGTGTGGCAATCGCAGCGTCATTAGTTAATAAACTAACCATATTAGTATATTAACTAATATTATTAGTTTGTGCAAGCCCAAGTTCAGGATAGGCGTTATCCCAGTGCTGAGAGGCGAGCGGCGGCGACACGCAGATCGCGGTCAGGGCAATCGGACATGAATCTCAGAAATGCGGAGGATGAATAAAAAATTAATATTTTTTCCATAATTTGAGTGCAAATTACTGCATTATCGGTTAACATAGTAACCATACGGAAAAATGGGTAAATATCCATATTTATACTGTGAGAAAGGGCGAGTCCAATGCAGTTGTACAGACGCATCGCAATGCTGCTGGTGATGTATGCAGCGTCGGGCTTTTTGCTTTTTGTGGCCAGCGACCATGCTCCCTATCTGCTTCCTGTCATTTGGATATCGGCATTGCTGCTCCTTCTGTGCGGTATTGCTTATATAGGTCATCATTACTTTTATCGTGCTCGCAAGAAGAGAGGCTGATGCCTGATTGGATGTGGCAAGCCCGCTGCTTCGAACCGGTGCTGTGCGAAGCAACCGTAAGTTGATCGTCATGCGTCACGCTCACCCCGCTGGGGTGGGCGTTTTTTTTATTGGCTCGAGGCAAGCGGCTGATGATATCGGACCTTGAGCCGAAAAAATAAAAAAAACGATTGGTGGCTCTCCCCCGTCTTTAATGGTAGTGTTGCGTTATCTTCTAGGCAGAAATGAATGAGGGGAAGGAAAGCTGGAATGGAGGAAATCGAGCTGGCTCATGCGGCGTGCAAAGGGGACGAGGAGGCATTCTATGCCCTGGTATCGCTTCACAGGCGGCGCTTGTATACCATAGCCTGGAGCTATTTGCACAATGAAAGCGATGCGCTGGACGTGCTGCAGGAGACGGTCTGCCGGGCGTGGATGAAGCGCGGAAAGCTTAAAGCGCCGGAGGCGTTCGTACCGTGGCTGATTCGTATTCTGATCAACTGCTGTGTCGATGAGCAGAAGCGAAGGAAACGAATGATTCCGGTTGAGGACATCAGCCGCAGGGAAGGGGCGGCAGAAATGGTAAGCGACAGCAAGCTGGATCTGGAGCAGGCCCTCCGCCGGATGAAGCCGAAATATCGCCATGTCCTGATTCTTAAATATTATGAGGATATGACGGTGCCTGAAATTTCTAAAATATTGGACTGCCCGGAAGGGACAGTCAAAACAAGACTGCATCAGGGGCTCAAGCTGCTGAGGCAAAAAATCGAATCGAAAGGGGTGCTGTTCGATGTTTGAGCGCGAGGAACGATGGCTGAGGGAGATGGGCAGGGATGCAGCTGACAAAGCGCAAGCAGAGACCACCCCGGATGACGCCTTGGATACGGCCATCCGAAGCGGTATTCGCCAAGGCCGTCAGCGCACGAAACGACGCCGTCAAGGTCTTTTTGCCCTGGCAGGCGCCTGCGCATTGGTCCTGCTCATGATGGGATGGAGCTGGGAGAGCCTGGTCCCGCAGCGTGCGCAGTCTATCCAAGGGCCGTACCCGCCGCTTACAGGGTTTGATTTTGGCGAGGATGTTACGCTGAACGCTGCGAACGCACATGGGCTGATTCAGCCGGTCCATCAGTCCGTATCCGAGGGTGATTATACGGCTAATATCAACGGCGTGTTAGTCGGCTCTCAGCAATTGGTCATATTTTATACGCTGGAGAACCACTCGGGTCAGCCTATGAAGCTTCTGCGGACGGATATTGAGCGCACGGGATCGGACATCCCGCTGGAGTCTTTTTCCGTAATGTCCCTCTACGCGGAGCCAGATCAGAGCGTGCACCGCTCATGGCTGGATATCCGTCTGGAGAATGCAAGCCAGCTGGCGGATGAAATTACCGTTTCCTTCGCCGTGGCCCCATATTCAACGAACATTGCCCATGCCACGGAAGCCGAGAATGAAATACGCCTTGACGTCGATATTTCCTTGGATCTGGGCATTTCAAGTCAATTTACGACCGTCACCCCGCTAAACCAGATGCTGGAGATAGAGGGGCAACGATATGATGTGGAGCAAGCGATATTATCCCCTGCGGGCATTGTGGTGAAAGCCAATGTGCCTAACAGCAATACGATGAAGGTAACCGGATTGGTGGAGCCTTATGTAGAATCGGTTATAGACGGAGAGGTGGTACGGCTTGCCAGTCGGGGAGCCTTTTTACCAGGGGAAGACGGCCAAATGACATACTTTTTTGACAGCAACATACTGGATCAGCCGGAATCCCTTACTTTGAAAGCAGGGGGACTGCTGGCTGTGGATCCCTCGACCATGCAAGTTGTTGTGGATACGGAGAAGGGAGAGGTCATTCATTCGCCCGACGGTGGCATGCAGTTTGGCAGCTACGAGGATCATGTGCTGGTGCTGGAGTATCGTGAGGAGGACGAGAGACTTTTCGGCAGCGTGTCCTTCGAGCCTGAGTTTGTAGATGGAGAGGGGCGGCGGCATACGCCAAGGGAAGAGGCCGGGTCCCGGACAACCTCCTCCATGGACGCGGGGGCCAAGATCATCCGCCAATACATCTACCTGAAGCCGCAGGCTTATCCGCAGCCGCTGACATTTGAGCTGAGCAGCTATCCCGGAGCGATTGTGAAGGCTATTGAAATTCCCCTGCAATAAGAAGGAATCGGGACAAAGTCGCTCCCTGTTATGATCATTGCGGGGAGCTATCGGCGGCAAACGGTCAGTCCGCAGCCTCGGCCCATTACCCGCGTACATGGGACCTGACGTTCTTGTTCAATCCAGGATGATGAGGTCAGGCCCCGTTTCATGCCGGTTCGGTGAATTACTTATCGTGCCGCGTCCCGATATTGGTGAACACGGTGTACAGGAACGACAGCACACCCAATGTGACCAGAATGCCGCCGGCGGCGATGACCGGCTCCACGGCTTCATAGCCGTGTACGAGCAGGAACAATCCTGTCATCATCAGCGGCAGACCGATATTGTGCAGCCAAAAGTGGACCTTGCCAAAGATCGACTCGCCCGCAGCCGGAAACAGATGGTAGATGACGCCCGCAAGCCCGAGCGACGCCCAGCCGAGCAGATTCACATGCGCGTGAATAGAAGAGTAATTGTAAGTATGGTTGATGGACATGTACATCCCGAGCAGAATGCCGATGAAAAAATATACCGCTGCAATTTTGATCAATTGAATGCCCAATCGAAAGCCTCCTTCCTAGGGGTGCTACTATGATGTATGTGGTACAAGCGGAAAGTAGACCTGGCAAGGGAACAAGCTTTCACCATTCGATGGCGACCCCTGTGATTCTCGTCGAATCCGATGTAGAATAGAGAAAAACTTCCAATCGGAGTCTGCGATAGGATGGGGCTCCGATGCAAGGCCTATGTTTAATGAAGGGAGCGGACCGGGTAAAAGATACCTGAGGGCGCATGAAGTTAAGTTAAGATTCACAATAAAAGGAGCGGGTGGATATGCGGGACGAAGTTATTTTCTACATAGGAACCTACGGTTCCAGGGACGAAAACGGAATACATTGGGGAGCGATGGACCGAAACACCGGCGAACTTCGGCTGCTGGGCGGCACGGCAGACATTGAAAACGCCACATTTCTTGATTTCAATGAGGCGTCCTCCGTGTTGTATGCCATCAGCGAGATCGGTGTCAGCGAAGCGGTGGCTTACTCTGTAAATCCGGAGACCGGTGAACTGACTGAGCTGAACCGCACTCCGGCAGGTGTGTCGGGGGCCTGTCATGTCTCGCGTTCGAGGGATGGCAAGCGGATGTTCGTGACGGGATATACCGACGGGCATATTGCAGCGCTATCAATCGAGGATGACGGCAGGGTCGGAGAGGTGGTCTCGAAAGTTCGCCATGTCGGGCGCAGCCTTCGGGATGACCGCCAGTCCGAGGCGCATCCGCATTCGTCGCACGAGACGCCGGACCGCCAGTATGTGCTCGTCAGCGACCTCGGGATGGATGAAATCAATCTGTACCGGCTCGAGGAAGGCAAGCTGGTTACGCATAAGAAGATCAGTCTGCCGCCTGGATCAGGTCCGCGGCATACAGCCTTTCATCCGTCGGGACAATGGATGTACGGCACGAATGAGTTGAACAGCACGGTCGCCGCTTATGCGTATGACAGCACGTTCGGAGATTTGAAACTGCTTCAGCATAGCGCGACGCTTCCGGCGGATGCGTCCGTGGATGACAATACGTCCTCCCATATTGTGGTATCCCCATGCGGACGCTATGTGTATGCTTCAAACCGGGGGCATGACAGCATCGTTCAGTATGTCATCGATGAAGCGAGCGGTCAGCTGCGCCCGGTGAACTGGGTATCTTCCGGCGGCAAAACACCGCGTCACTTTCAAATCCTGCCGGGCGGCTTTCTGCTCTCGGCCAATCAGGACAGCGATGTGATTGCCAGCTACCGCATAGACCCGGATACAGGCAATCTGGTTGCCACCGGCTTCACGCTGGAGGTGAAGCGTCCGGTCTGCATCTGTCCTATTGAAAAGGCCTAAGCAAGAGAAATCCACACCTTATCCACATATTAAAAAAAAGCATCTGCGGCTTTAAGCTGCGGATGCTTTTTGCTCTATTCATTAACCGTTCGGGCCAATCCGGCGTCCATCGATCCGTAACATGGAATCGAATACGAAGACAGGCGATGCTTCAACGGACGAGGAGATCCTTGGGGATCTCCTGCATCTCATTTGGCGCGTCTACATTCAGGAGAAGCTGAGTCTCGATGGACGTCATCCGTTAATGGGCGAAAATATGCTTGCCGATCTTGACTACCTGCGGTCTGGTCCATATCCATGCGCTGGTGGCCGTATCCGGATTGAAGTAATACAAGGATTCGTAGGTCGGGTCCCAGCCCTTCACCGCTTCCAGGGCGGCGCGGTAGGCTGTCTCGTTGGGCGTCAGCCAGTATTGGCCGTCGTCCACCGCTGTGAAAGCCCGCGGCTGGAACACTACGTCCCGGATGTTGTTCGGGAACTCGCTTGACTGAATGCGGTTCATGACCACCGCGCCGACGGCGACTTGGCCGGTGTAAGGCTCTCCGCGCGCTTCGCTGTAGATGACGCGGGCCATAATGTCCATTTCCGGTTGATTGAGCGTATATTTTTTCAGCTGCCTCCAGGTCAGCGGTCCGGCAACTCCGTCAGGGCTGAGCCCATACTCCTTCTGGAAACGGGCGACGGCAGCTGCCGTATTCGGGCCGTATTGTCCATCCAGAGGCTGCGTGTAGAAATCGAGCGTTCTCAAGCGATACTGCAAGTCCCATACATCACCGCCAGTGCTGCCAGACTTGAGCAAAGGAGCTGCCTCCGCCTTCTGGGCAAACCCAGGAAGGAATGCCAGCATGATGACCACTAAAGAAGTGATGAATGTTCGTGTACAAGTCTGCTTCAACAACGTTGTCCCATTCAAACTGCGTATGTTGATCCTCTCCTTTCGGGTTGAATTATAAAGATGGAAACAGTGGTGTACAACCATCAGGATATGGAAATCCATACGCAGCCTTGGGTTTCAGCTATAAAATGGTTCCCTGGAAGCACCTTGGGACCGGCTGCCTTTATTTTGAAAAAAAGGTTTGACAGCAGCAACAACCTCTTTTACAATAGCCTATATAACTTACTAAACAGGTAGGAATTATAAGATTCGTTCTAACCGTACAGACGGAGGAACGCTCGAAGGATGAAGCAGGCACGGATGCGTCCGGTTTGACCTCATTCTCCGGGCTTTCTCTGTCTTTTTTTCGTACTCCTGCCTGTTTAGTGAAGACCAGAAGAACAAGTGGGGAAGGGATATGGATATGAAAAAGAGGATAAAAAACAGGGGTTCTGACAGGTCTGGCTGCGGTGATGGCACTGACGCTGGTCGCTTGCGGATCACAGACAACGGGTTCGTCCGCAAGTCCATCGGGCAGCGCTTCTCCCGCCGATTCGGAGAGCAAGGAGAGCAAGGAGAGCGTAGAGCTGCTCAATGTTTCCTATGATCCGACCCGGGAGCTATATGATCAGTACAATAAGGCCTTTGCCGCTTATTGGGAGCAGACCCAAGGACAGAAGGTGACCTTCAAGCAGTCTCATGGCGGGTCGGGTAAACAAAGCCGCTCGGTCATTGATGGCCTCGAAGCGGATGTGGTGACACTCGCGCTCGGTTATGATATCGACGCCATCCGCGAGGCTGGATTGATTGAGGAAGGCTGGGAAGAGGAATTTGAGCATAACAGTTCTCCATACACGTCCACCATCGTATTCCTGGTGCGCAAAGGCAATCCGAAGAACATTCAGGATTGGCCCGACCTGGTTCAGGATGGGGTCGAAGTCATTACGCCGAATCCGAAGACATCCGGCGGCGCGCGCTGGAACTACCTGGCGGCATGGGGGTATGCGCTCAAGGCCAACGGCAATGACGAGGCGAAAGCGCAGGAGTTTGTCAAGGAACTGTTCACCCATGTGCCGGTGCTGGATAGCGGTGCACGCGGGGCGACAACGACGTTTGTCGAGCGGGAGATCGGCGATGTGCTGCTGGCTTGGGAGAATGAGGCGTACCTGTCCATTCACGAGCTTGGCCCCGATAAATTCGAGATTGTGAATCCGTCGGTCAGCATTTTGGCGGAGCCGCCGGTGGCGATTGTAGATAAAGTGGTGGATAAGCGCGGCACGAGGGAAGTCGCGGAAGCCTATCTGAACTATTTGTACAGCGAGGAAGGGCAGACGATTGCAGCCGATAACTATTACCGCCCGACGCTGGACAGCGTAAGCGAGAAATACCAGGAGCAGTTCCCGGCGATTGAGCTGTTTACGCTGAGAGATGTTTTTGGCACATGGGAGGAAACCCAGAACAAGCATTTTAATGATGGCGGTATTTTCGACCAGATTTACGTGCCGGGCAGCTGATCGGAGGGGCACTCCGAAGGCAGGGAGGATGAAGAATGATGGCGGTAGCCAACAAGCAGAACAACAGGGCGGCACGGCGGGTGCTGCCCGGATTTGGAATGGGGATGGGGTTCACGGTTTTTTATATGAGTCTGGTGGTGCTGGTCCCGCTATCGGCGCTGCTGCTGAATAAAACAGGGCTGACTTGGGATAAGTTCTGGAGCGTGGCTACAGATCCCCGGGTGCTGGCGTCGTATCGGATCAGCCTGGGCACTGCTGCGATTGCCGCAGGGGTGAACACCGTGCTCGGCCTTCTTCTGGCCTGGGTGCTTGTGCGGTACGATTTTCCGGGCAAGCGGCTGTGGGACGCGCTCATTGATTTGCCGTTTGCGCTCCCGACCGCCGTGGCCGGGGTCGCGCTCACCGCGATATACTCTGCGAACGGGTGGATCGGTTCGCTGCTTGCCCCGCTTGGCATCAAGGCGGCATTTACGCCTCTGGGGATCACGATCGCCCTGATGTTCATCGGCATTCCGTTCGTGGTGCGCACGGTGCAGCCGGTGCTGCAGGACGCGGAGCGGGATGTCGAAGAGGCAGCGGCTACGCTCGGTGCCGGCCGCTGGCGCACGTTCCGCGCTGTCATTCTGCCGACGCTGGTGCCTTCGCTGCTGACCGGGTTTGCGCTTGCTTTTGCCCGCGGGATCGGGGAGTACGGCTCGGTTGTCTTCATCTCCGGCAATATGCCGATGAAGACCGAGATCGCACCGCTATTGATCATGTCCAAGCTGGAGCAGTTTGACTATGCCGGAGCTACCGCGGTGGCGCTGCTCTTGCTGCTCATCTCCTTTCTGCTGCTGCTCGGCATTAACATACTTCAACATTGGGCGCGTAAGACCGCCCGGTAGCCGAAGGAGAGGAGGAGGAACATGGCTGGAACTGTACCTGGCAGAGCCACTTCGTCGGTTGTGGCGCCGGCCTCACCGGCAGCGGTGGAGAAGCCGTGGGTCAAATGGAGCCTGGTCGGCTTGGCAGGCCTCGTGCTGCTGTGGCTGATCGTGCTTCCATTGGTTACGGTGCTGTCCGAAGCGTTGAAGAGAGGCATCGATGTCTACTGGGCGGCGTTAAGCGATCCGGATGCCCGTGCCGCCCTTCGTCTAACACTGCTGGTTGCGGCAATAACCGTGCCGCTGAACACGGTGTTTGGCGTCATGGCAGCGTGGACGATTACCAAATTCCAATTCAAGGGCAAGAAGCTGCTCACTACGCTGATCGATCTTCCGTTTGCAATCTCTCCGGTGATCGGCGGCCTGATCTTCGTGCTCGTATTCGGGCGTCAGGGCTGGTTTGGCCCCTGGCTGGAGGCGCATGATATCAAGATCATCTTTGCAGTTCCGGGCATCGTGCTGGCCACGCTGTTTGTCACCTTCCCGTTTGTAGCCAAGGAGCTGATTCCGTTAATGGAGGAGCAGGGCACCCAGGATGAGGAAGCGGCCGTCACGCTTGGGGCGAGCGGCTGGCAGGTGTTCTGGAAAGTGACGCTGCCAAGCATTCGCTGGGGCTTGCTGTACGGCATTATATTGTGTAATGCCAGGGCGATGGGCGAGTTCGGGGCGGTCTCCGTCGTCTCGGGCCATATTCGCGGAGAGACCAATACACTGCCGCTGCATGTGGAGATTTTATATAATGAATATCAGTTTTCGGCATCGTTTGCAGTCGCTTCGCTGCTTCTGTTATTAGCGCTGGCCACGCTGCTCATTAAAAATTTGCTGACGCGAAAAAATGCACATTGACAGTGCTTTTTATTCCATGCTAATGTTAATTCATACTATACTGGTTGGAAAAGGGTGAATAGACGGGAGGAGCCAATTCTCCCGGAACAGATAAGAACATATGGGCCTACCTATGCCCGGTGAGGAGGCGGTATCCATGGCTAAACCTTTGAAGGTGGATGACACGTGGCTGGAACGCATTGCAGGTCTTCTGAATGACATGGAATTCGGTTCGCTGCAGATTGTCGTGCATGAGGGTCAGATCGTGCAGATGGAGCGTACAGAACGCAAACGTTTTGAGAATACAGCCTCTGGTACAGGGAAAAACCAAGGCGGGTCCCGAGCAGCTCAGCAACAGCAGCGAAGAGCGGGATCAAGATAGACGAATATTGCGGTGACTGCACAGAGAACGACATAGAAGCACTTCCCTAGATAGGCGATGGAATGATCTCATCAACCCGGGAAGTGCTTCTTTTTGATGTGAATTTCGCTGTGTTCGTTCCATAAGCTGTCCAGGCAGGCGGCGCGAAGCAGCCCGTATGTCAGCTGCGGGTGTTCGGACCTGGCTCGGGGGAAGCCGCTTCATCCATGGCCATAGCCTCCGGAGCGGCCGGAAGCTGCTTCATCATGTCCGGATGGCCGGCATAAGGACGCTCGCGCCGCCGGCGTTTCGCGGTAAACCGGAAGCCGGCCAGATACAGGAGCAGCTGGAGGATCAGGACGTAAGGCGCGGCCTCCAGCCAGATCCAGCCCGGCAGGGCAGCGGCTGCAATGAGCAGATGAAGCATATGGATGATGATGCCACTTGATTTGCGCTTGCCGTCCATCAGCAGCCGGTAGAAGGACACCGTGGCGATCATGCTCGTGAGCCACAGACTCCATACCTCGGGCATCAGCCATGCCGAAGGCTCGCGCAGCCGAATGACCATTTCGGCTGTCCAGACGATGGCAGCCCCCAGGGCGATGGCAGGAACAGCCGGCTTCAGCAGCAGCCACAGCCCCATTCCCCAGCCGGGGCTTTCTACCCGGCGGATGATTTCAGTGCGCTCCTCGATCAGCCGGTTCATCTCCCGCTCAAGCGCGCGGTGCAGCATCCCGAGCCGGGATTCATCCTGGTCGCGCAGGAAGGTATCCAGATGCTCCTGCAAATCGATGGTGAGCCGGTCAGCAGCCTTACACTCCTGCACGAGAGCAGTCAGACTTTCGTTCACAAGCGGTCCTGAGCTCCCGCCATTCATGCGGTCGTCAAGGGCTCCGGCGAGCCTTGTGTACAGGCTCAGGGATTGCCGAATGCGATCAATCGCCTCCAGGCGTGCCTGATGGAGCCGGGAGGCGCTGTATATGTATAAGCCGATGAAGATGGCGGCAGCCAGAAGAACAGCCACCAGCCCTTCCATGGAACCGAACGTACGCGCTATCCAATCCGTAAGGGACAAGCGGAATCCCTCCTTCAGTGTTCTATCTTCAACTATTGCACAAGAAGGAAGGGATTTCAAGCGACAGGGAAAAATGGGCTTGCAACCGTGCTGAGCGCTGTCACCATTTTTGCTTAAGGGAAATAATGTTGATTAAGGGAAAAATTCAAGATGCAGGCAATTCAAGGCTCAGGAAAGGATGAGGGAAGGATGGAATTCCACTTGAAAAGCGCACCGACCCACAGGCTGCTGCTAACGGCTGTGTATGTGCTTCTGCTTCTGTTGGCAGCCTGAGGGGATGCGGTCTGTGCTGAGATCGTTATCGCTCCGCAAGCTGCTTAAGCGAGCGGTATTCGTGAATGGCGATGCCGGTATACGATGGATGCTGGCTGGCAAGCGACTCCACAATCTCCAGCTGCTCTTCCATATACTCGATGCCTTCCTCGTGGAAGGTAATGAAGGCGCCTTCGGAGCTTTCCTTGGTCTCAATGGCAACGATGGCCCGGACACCGGCAGCGTCGGCTTCCTTCAGCTCGGGGGCAGCGACGCTGTATATGTTGTCGGCCTGATCGCGGTAGGCCATGATCGCTACTTCGTCGAACTTGTCCATCATCCATCGGCTGACGGTGACGGATTCACCGGGCACGCTATATTTATGCAGCCAGAACGGGATGTCGGCCGTGATCGGCAAATCCAGCTTGCCGGCGCGGTCCACCAAATACTGCACGTTGGATTGCCACTGTTTGATCAGCGAATCGTAGCTGGTTGTCCATTCCTTCAATACATGGGGTTCAATATCGACATGGATACCGGTAAATCGCTCCTCCGGCGCGGCTGTCACCTGATAATCGGCAACCCAGTCCATAAAATATGAAAGCTTCGGACGCTCGGAGGTTAATGCCCAGGCGGGCGCGCCATTCAGGACGTGCACCTCGATGCCATGCTTGCCGGCTTCGCGGATAAACTGGTGATAGTATTCCCGGCGGATGTCCGGGTTCATCTGCAAGTAGATCACATGGATCTGCTGACTTGCCGCGAAGGACAAGATCTCTTCCCTCTGTTCCCGGATGATGTCAGTGTTCCACAGCCAGGTGGCCCTGGTGTAGGACTCGGTATCGACTGATTTTACAGTAGTCATGGTTTCGGCGGGCGCGTGCATGAACGTCTGAACCGGGCTGCTGACCAAATAAAGACAGTTCATAAGACAGAGAGCAACGATGCGGAATGTGCTGCTTAGCATTGACTTGGTGATCTCCTTTAACCGTTATAATAAGTGGAGTCATACACACGATAAAAAACTGGACCAGGCATAGTGCAGCCGGGCTAAGGGCGAGGACCTATTTTTTGACGTGAGGTGACTTGATTCGACATAATTACGACTTGATACAAGGGTATGACGTTGTGTTTTTCGCGAATAAGCACTTGTCTATATATAATAATGAAGGAATTGGATGGTTTTGGCATGGGTCTGTAGTACCTGTTATTTCTAAAAATGAGAATCATAGCAGGTTTTTATTATGCGTGAGTGGGATAAGTAATAAGAAGGATCATGTTTGGATTACACTAATGAGCAGTGCTTGATATTACCAACGGATTTGAAGCGAATAGAGGACAGGGAGTTGATGGAGCAAAATGGAGCAAAACGAAGTAAAGCCCGCGCCTTTGTCCCTGATTTCAACCGATGAGGTGGTGAATGAAGGACAGAAGAAATCTGGGGGCAAGAGCGATCGAAAGTCTGCTCCAATTCCCGAGAGGCATACTTCGGAGTCATGCACTGCTGGAAGTCATACATGGATTTCCGATATGAGCCTGATTTTTGTGGCAAAAAGAAAATAACCTCATAGCATCGAAAATGGTATAGTAATGGTCTGGTTTCAGGTTTTATATTCAGAGATGAAAAGGAGCTTAACTATATGAAGATTGCATTGATTGGAGCGACAGGAACGATTGGAACCCGGATTGCCCAGGAAGCGCTGCGGCGCGGGCATGAAGTGACGGCGATATCCCGGAATCCGGAGCAGCTGGAATTTGAGCATGACAAGCTGAACACACATCAGGCGGATGTGATGGACCCGGCTTCATTGGAGCAGGCGATCCAGGGGCATGATGCCGTGATCAGCGCGTTCGGGCCCCTGTTCGGAAGGGAGGAGGAGCTGGTGGCCGCTGCCCGCACGATTGTGGAAGGTACCCGCCGCGGCGGAGTGAACCGTCTGCTGATCGTGGGAGGCGCAGGAAGCCTGCTGACCGATGAGGGCGTTCCGCTGATGGAGACCGCCGGTTTTCCGGAGGAGATTCGGACGCTCGCCAGAGCGCATGCCGATGCTTACAATATCTATAAGGAAGCGGATCTGGACTGGACCTATCTCAGCCCGGCTGCGATTATCGAGCCTGGAAAGCGCACGGGTTTCTTCCGGATTGGCATGGATCGCCTGGTGACCGATGAGAGCGGAGAGAGCCGGATTTCGGCGGAAGACTACGCGGTAGCGATGCTGGATGAGCTGGAGGATCCGCAGTTTATCCGGGCACGGTTCACAGTGGCATACTAGTCAGGGGCTCGCTGGAGCTTGAATGGAATGAAGGAAAGGAGAGGGCCTTCATGTATGTAGTGACGTCAGAAGAGATGAGAGCACTGGATGCCTATACCATCGACCGATTGGGCATCCCTGCGGTGGCATTAATGGAGAGCGCGGGAAAAGCGATTGCCGAGGAGGTGCTGAAGCTGTGCCGCGAGATGCGGTGCGGCGGAGCCAGTGTCCGCCGCGCCCTCGTGAATGGAGCGAGTGCATTCGCAGCGGATGCGCGCACGGATCAGCCAGCGCCTGTTCCAACCGCTGCGCGTCCGGGCTGGCCCCCTCCGCAGGAAGCTGCGCATTCCTCCGCGTACAGCGAGGCGCAGGCACGCCTACGCCTACAGAGGGATACATACGAAGCGCAGTATCGGACGGGCTTTCCGGTGGAGGACGATGCGCTTCTTGACCCCGCGCTGGCCGAGGATGAGCATTGGCTCATCCTGGTCGGCAAGGGCAACAACGGCGGCGACGGTCTGGTCGCCGCCCGGCACCTGCGTGACGCCGGCGTGCGCGTCACGCTGCTGTTCGCCGCCGAGCCATCCGCATTGGCGGGGGCGGCGGCGCTCCAGCGGGATGCCGCGGCAGCGCTCGGCATCCCGGCTCGGGTCCACGGCGCGGACGCCGTGGACATGGGCGCGTTCACCGGCATCGTGGACGCGCTGCTGGGCACGGGCGCGGCTGGCGCGCCCCGCGGCGCTTACGCCGCGCTCATTCAGGCCGCGAATGATAGCGGCCTGCCGATTGTGTCCGCGGACATTCCGAGCGGACTGGACGCCGATACCGGCGCGCTGCACGAGCCCTGCATCCGGGCGGCGGTGACGGTATGCCTCGCGTTTCTGAAGCGAGGCCTCGTGCAGTGCCCCGGCGCGGAGGCCGCCGGCCGGGTCGTCCTGCGCGCCATCGGCATCCCCCGTTCGCTCGGCCGCGAGCAGGGCGTCAGCACGCATCTGCTGACGCCGGAGGTGCTGCGGAGCGAACTCGGGGCCGACCCGGCGCGCCCGCGCCAGCCCGAGGGCCATAAAGGCACCTACGGGCATGTGCTTGCGGTGGCCGGGAGCCGCACGATGAGCGGCGCGGGCCTTCTATGCGCCCGGGCGGCGCTGCGCGCAGGCAGCGGGCTTGTGACCTGGGCGGTGCCTGGGGCCCTGGTGCTGCCGCTGGCAGGAGCCTCGCCCGAGCTGATGCTGGCGCCGGGCACGGACGAGGCCGATGCGAACGCCGACGGCGGATACTGGAATGAATCCGCTGCAGACCGGATTCTCGAGCTCGCGGGCAGCAGGGATGTGCTGGCGGTCGGCCCCGGGATGGGACGCTTTGATGGCGATACACGCTGGCTGCGCCGCATATGGGAAGAGTGGCAGGGCCCGCTTGTCATCGACGCGGATGCGCTCAACATGCTGGCTGCAGCCGAGGATGCGCATGCCTGGCCCCGGCGCGCGGCGGACACGATCCTGACGCCGCATCCGGGTGAGATGGCGCGGCTGGCCGGCTTGTCTACAGCCGAAGTGCAGCGGGATCGCATCGCCTGTGCGACGCGGTATGCGGCTGCGCAAGGAGTGACGCTGGTCCTCAAGGGGGCCCGCACCGTGGTTGCCCTGCCGGACGGCTCGGCCTACATCAATACCACAGGTCATCCCGGCATGGCCACCGGCGGCTCCGGTGATGTGCTTACCGGCATTATCGCCGGGCTGCTGGCCCAGGGGTATAGCGCGGGGGCAGCGGCAGCGCTCGGCGTATGGCTCCACGGCCTGGCCGGAGAGCGCGCCGGGCTCCGCCGGGGGCATCCTGCCGCCGTCATCGCCAGCGACATCATTGACGAGCTGTAGGCGGCTTTGGCCGCTTACGGCTCTTTGCCGTCTGCTGGCAGCTGTGGCACTTCATACAGTGGCCGCCCTGGTCCATGATGCAGGCACACGCTCATAGCGCGTGTCTAGGAGCGCATGTCCATGGCACACGCCCATAGCGCATGTCCAAGGGGACCTGTCCACGAGACACGCCCATAGCGCATGTCTAGGGGGTGCATGTCCGTGGCACACGCATAGCGCATGCTATAGGCGTTGGCCGAAGCATTAGTGGCAGGGCTGCTCACGGCATGAAGCCAGGTGTAGACGCATATGCCTGTTCCCTGAGCTTATCTCAGGGACAGTATGAATCATTTTGCCGGTAGATCGTTTGCCTGTTTGATATTGAGTTCATGAGATCGTATGATGTGTATATAAATGGAATTCGTGGGAGGGGATATGATGAAGTGCAAATTTACCGTCGCCTTGGCCTTCGGCATTGGTTTTGCCTTTCTGTGGTACTACTTCTCAGCCCTGCTCTTTCATATGATCCACTTAGGGGACGGAGGGGCCTTTAGCCTGCTCGTTTGGGTGGTGGGTGCTTCCCTGTTCTTCTATCTGCATAGCATCGTGAACGTGAATCTTCGGAAGAACGTTCCGCAGCATGCCAGGTTACTGAGCAGAGCGTCCACACTATCCTTTTTATCCGCGGTCTGTGTTATTTTTATGATCCATTGATCCTGTTAGCAAGGCATGATCGGCGTTCGTGTCCTTAAGGAGCTGCCCGGCAGCCGGTCCCGGCTGCCTGCAGCACACTGCATGATCGGTCGTTTAAACGGAGGTGGCTGACAAGAATCTGATGCGAATCGGTTGCGAACGAAGAGAACCCGCGACAACTCAAATCTCGAGAATTGCCCCGGCGCTATGCTTGAAGTATGGCAGGCGGGGCTTATTTGCTGTGCCCATGTGCTTCTTGTGTCTTATGTGTCTCATATGCCTCATATGCCTCGTGTGCTTCGTGTGTCTTATGTGTCTCATATACCTCATATGCCTCGTGTGCCTCGTGTCCCTGCCCCCCGAAGAAGGCCTCGCGACAAGCTTTAATACAAGACCACGCAAACCAGCGGCACAATCAGCGCAAAGAAAGGAACCCACAGCGTTGGCTTCGAGAACAGCTCCTTCCCCCACCGCATGCCGAGCAGCAGCAGGGCTCCTGTCGCAGCCCGCAGCCATAGCTCCGGCGAACTGCCTGCCATGAAGCCGCCGAAGAACAGCAGGCCGCATGCTGCGTACAGCGCTGCCTGGGCGGCTCGGCTTCGGATGCGGAGCAGGGAGGTGATCGCGTCTGCGACGAGGGAGGCCGTCATGGCATAACCGTACACTATATGCTCAAGCGGAATGCCGGATACGCCGAGCGCGGCGAGCAGTTCGTTCTTTCCTAGCGGCAGCAGCCAGAAAAATGCGGTGAGCAGCATGAGGAGGGCACCTGCCCCTGCAAGCTTGCTTAACGCATAGGCGCCGACATCCATCCGGCTGGCGCGTTGTGGCCGTCGTTGATGTTCGAAGTTCATAAGTCCTTCACCCTCTGCTTTTGCTGAGCGGTCAGCTCTCCTATTGGCGTCATCAGGAGGTGACCATATTGCCTCCATTCACATGCAAGGTCTGGCCGGTGACGTAGGAGGAATCGATCGCTGACGCCAGGTAAACGAAAGCCGGAGCCAGCTCATAAGGCTGCCCCGCCCGCTTCATCGGGGTCTCCGTACCGAACACGGCCACGTCCTCCGCCGGAAAGCTGGCGGGAATAAGCGGCGTCCAGATCGGTCCTGGCGCTACGGTGTTCACGCGAATGCCCTGTCCGGCAAGCGAGTGGGCAAGCGAGCGAGTGAGCGTAACGATCGCGCCTTTCGTGGAGGCATAATCGATCAATCTCTCATGGCCTTCATAGGCGGTGATGGATGAGACGTTAATGATCGAATCCCCGGATTTCATATGCGGCAGCGCCGCTTGAATCATGAAGAAGAACGGAAAAATATTCGTCTGGTACGTATGATGCAGCTGCTCCTCCGTAATGTCCAGAATGCTGTTCTGGACGTACTGTACGGCATGATTGTTCACGAGCACGTTCAGCCGGCCGAACTCTCGCAGCGTCAGCTGCACTACCTCGAAGCAGTTTTTTTTGTAGCGCAGATCGGTCTTGATGATCAGGCAGCGTCTGCCGAGCTGTTCAATGCGGCGCTTCGTTTCCTCCGCGTCCGAAGTCTCGTACAGATACGGGATGACCAGATCGGCGCCCTCCTTGGCAAATGCGATGGCCGTTGCCCGTCCGATGCCGCTGTCGCCCCCGGTGACAATCGCGACCTTCCCTTCGAGCTTGCAGCTGCCGTAATAATTCGGGTCCTCGTAGAGGGGACGCGGGGTCATCAGGCTTTCTAGCCCAGGCTGACAATCCTGATGCTGGGGCGGAAAAGCGATCGGCTGCTCTTCACAGACCGTTTTGCTGCCGTAATAAGGGATCGGATTTTTCATAATTCCTCCTTGATGATCTAGGACGGTGAACGTTCCTGGTGATGCTTTATCTCTATGCATTCGCCCAGCAGAGGGTGCCGCTTCTCCCGTGGAGAAACTGGGTAGATGCGGAGGGCTGACTGCCTGTTCATCGGCAAGGGGACAGGGGACTCTAAGAACAGCGCACAGCCGGATATGTCCGTAAGGAAGGGGCGCGCAGGCGCCCGGTTTGTATTGACAATTGCCGCGGCAGATTGATACGATGAAATAAATCTGACAAGATTTCTATGAATTAACCATGTTGTTAGACGCGGATACAGGGACTTTGCAGGGTGAATGTAAGGTCTTTTTTTCTAGAATTCTTATGAAAACAGAGGTGATGAAGATGGCAAAAGCGGTCATCATTAACGGAAGTCCCACACCCGGTTCACGTTTAACGGCGGTGATGGCGCACAGTGAGCAGATGCTGACGAATGCCGGTTTCGAGGTGGAACGGATCGACGTATCCAGCCTGCCGGCTGAAGACTTGATACATACCAAATTTGAGAGCGAGTCGATTGTGAAAGCGAACGGTCTCGTAGCCGAAGCCGATGCGGTCATTGTGGCCAGTCCGGTATATAAAGCCTCGTTCACCGGCGTGCTCAAGACGTTCCTTGATCTGATCCCGCAGAAGGGATTGGCCGGCAAAATCGTGCTTCCCCTGTTTATCGGCGGCAGCCTCGCACATCTCTTGTCCATTGACTATTCCCTGAAGCCGGTGCTTTCGTCGATGGGAGCCCGGCACATACTGGGCGGTGTGTATGCGGTAGACGCACAGGTAGCCCGCACGGAGCAGGGAGGTTTCGATATGGATGAGGTGCTTGTGGAGCGGCTGAATGCCGCGCTGGACGAGCTGGTGCTGGAAACGCGGTACCGGGCTGAGCGCAACAGCTGATTTCCTTGGAAGCGAAGCATGAGCTTGTGAATTGGTGAAGTTTGACGAAGCATGGCATTGAGAAAACGGAGGGATACTACATTGCAGAAGCTGGTATTTTTTGTAGGAGTGGCAGGTACAGGCAAAACGACGGTAGCCAAAAA
Organism: Paenibacillus sp. FSL M8-0334; assembly: GCF_038000405.1. Lineage (NCBI taxonomy): Bacteria > Bacillati > Bacillota > Bacilli > Caryophanales > Paenibacillaceae > Paenibacillus > Paenibacillus sp. FSL M8-0334. Next base: position 1,672,625 of record NZ_JBBOCH010000001.1, on the reverse strand, counting down.
ACTGGCGGCCCGAATTCCAGCGGCCTTTCTGGATCGGGATACGGTAGGCGGACGTTTCGTGGAGAAGTTTCTGGAGAGCAACGGGCTTGACCCGAATGACCGCGACTCCTCCTTTTACAAGGAGCATCTGCGCGATCTGGAGTACGATACGACCAAAGACATTTGCATCGAGAATTTGAATGCCGGACAGAATGTGTTCATGATCTCGCCGTTTACGGCCGAGCTCAAAAACCGCGCCTGGATCGAAGAGGTCATCACATCCGCCGGCCTGACCAAGAACGAAGTGGATGTCAAAGTCATCGTCGTGACGCTGAAGGATATGGACCTGCAGAAGGAGCGGATCATTGACCGTCAGACCGAGCGTGACCAGTGGAAGCTGGACCATTGGGATGATTTCAAGAAACGGGTCGATTTTGTGCCTGAGATTAACTGGGACATTCCCGAGTCGGCGATCAAGGTATTCGACAATAGCGGCTCCTTGACGGAGGAGAAGGTGGAGGAGCTGTATCAGTTCATTGCAGCTGAGTAGGCATTTCCCGGGAAACGTTTGGGGACTTGTAAGGAACGGATTTTGTTATCCGGATACAATAAAAGAGCGTTCATGGGTGCACACCGCGAGTTTTCGGCACCATGAGCGCTCTTTTTTGGTTACAGCTCATCCCTTCGGCCCGCGTGCTTTCAGCGCGCGGCATCGGGTCCGGCCCTGCAAGCATCTAGGCATGCCCGACCTGCCGACCTGGCACGTGCCCACAGAGACACTCTGCGCACGGTGCAGAAATGGCTCTCCACTGCGCAGAGCCATAGGCAGCTGGTTCTAGTTCTATGCCGGTCTATTGTCCGTAATCCTCCCAGCCCGGCCCTGCCTGCGCCTGGGGTACGGCAAACCAAGCAGCCTTCCGCATCCACCTGGAACCTGTACATCAGCCGACGATCCGTAAGGCAGGTTAGCCGGGGCGGCGAAGCCGGATGTTGTTCATGATGAATCCGCTGCCCGGGAACGTTGGCATCCGGTTTAACGGATAGCTCAAATCCTGCTCAGGCAAGTCATACTCGATCCGGTTTACCAGAAAATCCAGGCTGGCTTTCATCACTTCAACCGTGACCCCTTCGCCGGGACAGCGATGCCCTTGGGCCGGATCGCCTCCGCCTTGAGGAATCAGGCGGTAAGGGTCTTCATTCCCGTTCCGAAACCGTTCCGGATCAAATACATCCGGTTGTTCCCAAATATCCGGGTCATGATGCATGCCGTAGATATCAAGGAGCACGAGCCGTCCTTCCTCGAACGCCACGTCCTTCCAGACGAAATCCTGCTTCACCCTGGCCCCGAGGAAAGGGGCAAAGGGATAATAGCGCCGCACCTCCTGAGCAAACATCTCACGTTCCTCAGGGCCGCCGGACGCGAGCTTGTCTCTCCAGACAGGATATTCATACAAAGCCAGGGCAGAGAAGGTGATGAAGGTGGCGATGGCCACGATTGGACGCAGGATGTTGATCAGCTCGATCGCGGCCATATGGTCATCCAGCGGCTGATCGTGCTCATCCCGATAATACGCGATGCGCCCCAGGGCCGACTCGCGATCCACCTGGAGATGCCCGGCCCGCACGTCCTCGATCATCTTCCGGATCCATGCTTCGGTCTTCGTTCGTGCACGTCTTCCTTTCCAGTGCCGGGGGCCGACAGCGCCGAAGGCATCGACCATATCATAGAAGTCCTCTGCGCGCGCCCGAACCTCCTCTTCCGGCAGCGGAACACCGGCCCAGCCGCACGCCACCCGGCATAACAGCGCCTTGGCTTCCTCAAACAGCATGATGCTGTCTTCCCGTTCCCACTGCGTCGCCGACGCAAGCCACTGCTCGGATACAAGCTCAGCCAGCCTGTGCTGGTGGCTGGGCGTCAACAAAGACATGAACAGGAGCTTGCGATGAAGATGTGACCCGCCGTCCATCGTTTGAATCGCATTGACACCGAACAGGGACTTCTGAATGCGCTTGGGAGCAGCTCCTTTTCGCTGGAATTTATCCGTATCGTAGAATAGTCTGGCGGCATCGTGCCCGTGCATGTAGATTACACGCTCCCCGAGCAGACGGCCTTCAAACAGGTTAGTATTATAGCGCTTGACCCGGTTCATAATGAACGAGTATCCCTCGGTCATGAGATCAAGACTGCTATCCAGGCTATGATCCTGCGGTAACGTATCTCTCATCCGAATATCTCCTTCGCCATATCGTTTATACCTTTTATGTATCCAATGGAGGATGCAGCGAATCTGGGAGGCTAGATTCGCTGCTCAGATCTGGAGCTGAGATCCATAGCCAGATCTATAGCCAGATCCATAGCCGAGATCCATAGCGGAGAGCCGCGTCCAGCTTCAGGCACTGCCGCTCTGGGCGTAAGCATCGTGAAGTTGGGCCGGCCTGGAAAATAAGCTATAGTAGAAGGAGGAAAGTGACGTTCTGTCACAAGTGGATTTCGTATGGAAGGAGGATGGGACAATCGATATTTCCAAATTGCATTCCTATTTGCGATCGGTGACTTTGCTGAAGGAGCGGGTTCCGGCATTTTCGGAATATCCGTTTAATCTGCCTGCCGTGTCTGCCCTCGATGAGCTTGAGTTTCATCCGAAGGTGACCTACATCGTAGGGGAGAATGGCATGGGGAAATCAACGGTGCTGGAAGCCATCGCGGCGGCGCTGGGGTTCAACCCGGAGGGCGGCACCCGAAACTTTAATTTTGCCACCAGGGAGTCACATTCCGAGCTGTACCAGTACCTTCGGACCGTGCGCGGCGTGCGCAAGCCGAAGGATGGCTTCTTCTTCCGGGCGGAGAGTTACTACAACGTGGCGACCGAGGTCGATGCCCTGCAGGCGTTTGGATCGTACGGGGGCAAATCTCTGCATGATCAATCGCACGGCGAATCCTTTTTCGCTACCTTTATGAACCGGTTCAGCGGACATGGGCTGTACATTATGGACGAGCCGGAAGCGGCATTATCCCCGTTCCGCCAAATGGCGCTGCTCCGGCGCATTCATGATCTGGTTCACGAACATTCCCAGTTCATTATCGCTACCCACTCGCCGATTATTATGGCCTATCCGGACGCCTGTATCTACAAGCTGACCCCGGAGGGCATTGAGACCTGTCAGCTGGAGGAAACCGATCATTATATGATTACGAAAGAGTTTATTAATAACCGCGAGGCTATGCTGCGGGAGCTGCTGTCTGATGACGATTGAAGCGCCCAGAGGAAACAAGAGCCTGCCCGCTTTACGTGATGCATTCATAACAAATAGAGCGATCATTCACGGTGTATTCCCCGATGAATGATCGCTCTATTCTATATATTGCGAAAGCTTAAGGATTCTACAAATCAACACACCTTATGCATCTTACCGTTTACCGACTTACAGATCATCAAAGCCGTTATCGTCCCCAACTTTACCATAGTTACGGGACTTCGCTTCGAAGAAGTCAGTCTTGGTCGCGTTAAGCGCCTCGTCGGAGAAAGGCTTGATCCAAGGCATGCAGTTGACGTCCACGCCTTCGTACGCTTTTTCCAGACCCATCATCGTAATGCGGCGGTTGGCGATGTATTTGATATAATCGGACAGCTCGCCAAGATCGATGCCGCGAACCTTGCTGAGCGTATAATGCGCCCAGTTCGTTTCGAGCTCTACCGCACGATCGATCGTACGGTATACGTAATCGATGTTCTCCTTGGTGTTCAGTTCCGGGAAGTCCTTCAGCAGCTGCTTGAACACTTCCGCGAAGAAGTAGCAGTGCTGGTTCTCGTCCCGCTGGATGTATGAAATCATCTGGCTGGTGGCCATCATCTTCTGATCGCGAGCCAGGTTGTAGAAGAACGCAAACGTACTGTAGAAGAAAACCCCTTCCAGAATCAGGTCAGCCACCATCGATTCAAAGAACGTCTGCGGCGTCGGATTGTCGCGGAATCCTTGATAGATGTTGGAGATGAACTGATTGCGCTCCAGCAGCACCGGATCATGCTTCCAGTATTCAAAAATCTCCTTCTGTTCCTGCTCGGAAACGATGGAGGACAGAACGTAAGAGTAAGATTGGTTATGCACAACCTCCTGCTGACCGATGATCGCGGAGATCGCTTCGAGAGACGAGTCGGTGAAATAACGCTTCACATCGCCGACAAACATCGTCTGCATGGAGTCGAGAACAGCAAGCAGGGAGATGTTGATTTTGAAGGTACGCTGTTCTTCCGGATCCAGAAGCGGAAACTGCTGTGCATCTTTGGACATCGGGATTTCATCCGCGATCCAGTGGTTCAGCAGCAACACCTTGTACAGCTTATACATATGAGGCATCCGAATGTCGTTCCAGTTCAGAATCCCTGAGCATTCACCTTCAATGATCCGAGTGGACCGGTTCGGCGCCTCGGTGTTGAATATTTTTTGCAATTGCATTCCCATTCTCTCCTTGCATTTATAGTAGGGCGGGTATCCGTTCTCCAGCCGCTGTTGTCCGCCCTTTGCTTGATTTATATAAAAGGGTGGCAAAGGGCTCCCAAAGGCGTCTTCCGCCCGGATACCCTTACCCTTGTAGTCTTTTTTAGTGAGTTGTTTCATGCCCTGCTTGGAGCCCCCAAGCAGGAAGTGGAAGATCCCCCCTCCGTAGCGCCCCGGTCCATGCACAAACGTAAAGCGAATCCCGAAGGGAGAGCGCTCCAAGCAGGAAGTAGAAGATCCCCCCTCCGTAGCGCCCCCGTCCATGCACAAACGTAAAGCGAATCCCGAAGGGAGAGCGCTCCAAGCAGGAAGTAGAAGATAACCCTCTCCGTAGCGCCCCCGTCTATGCACAAACGTAAAGCGAATCCCGAAGGGAGAGCGGGCCCTCCGCATCAGTAGCAGGACGAGGCACTCTCCAACTCTTCCGTCACCACGCCACATTCCAGCGTTCCCGAAGGGAGACAGCGCTCCGACCACCGCTAGTCACTCAGACGCGCCCCTCAACCTCACTTTTGCCCCATTTCCGGGTATCCAAAGGGCAGAGCCCTTGGGGCCCTCCCTTGGAAGGGAGGGTTTGGGTGGGTTCGATCTTAGCTGGCACACGACTCGCATTCTTCAATCGTCAGCGCACGGCTGCGTACATAGTAAGTCGACTTGAGACCGGCCTTCCAAGCGTGCAGATGCAGCTCCAGGAATTCAGACGCCTTGATGTCCGGACGAACATACAGGTTAAAGCTTTGCGCTTGGTCAACGTGACGCTGACGGGCAGCCGCCATTTTAATGGACCAATGCTGATCGATCAGGAACGCCGTTTTGTAGTACCAGATCGTTTTCTCGTTCAGATCCGGAGCCGGGTTCGCTACCTTGTAAGTCGTTTTCTCTTCGTAGGACAGAAGCTCGTACAGCGGATCGATGCTCGCCGTGGAGCCCGCGATAATCGAGGTGGAGCCGTTCGGTGCGATAGCAAACAGCCATGCATTACGGATACCGTTCTCTTGCACCTGCTTCTGAAGCTCGCGCCACTGCTCGGCCGTCACGAACTTGCCTTCATGCTCGCCATCAGTGTAGCCGCGGAACTCAAAGTATTTGCCGGACTCCCAGTCAGAGCCTTTGAACTTCGGATAATGGCCCTTCTCCTGAGCCAGCTCCATGCTGGATTTGATGAGCAGATAGTTAATGTGCTCGTACAGATTGTCGTTATATTCAACCGCCTCGTCGGACTCCCAGCGAATGCCTTCCAGGGCCAGCAGATGGTGCAGGCCGAAGGTTCCGAGACCGACCGCGCGGTACTGGCTGTTCGTATATTGAGCTTGCAGAACCTCAATGTTGTTAATGTCGATCACGTTGTCCAGCATGCGAACCTGGATAGGTACGAGACGCTCCAGCACACCAGCTGGTACTGCGCGAGCCAGGTGAATGGAATTCAGGTTGCACACAACGAAATCGCCAGGAATTTTCGAGATGACGATACGGGTCTGGCCGTCTTTTGTCACCAGCTCTTCCTGTTCTACGACAGTCGGAGACTGGTTTTGCATAATTTCCGTGCACAGGTTGGACGAGAAAATCATGCCGTGAGCCGAGTTCGGGTTCGCCCGGTTAACCGTATCACGATAGAACATGTACGGTGTTCCGGTTTCCAGCTGGGATTTCATAATCCGCTTCATGATGTCAATCGCCTGAACGGTAATCCGCGGCAGATCCGGGTTCGCGACGGCTTCGGCATATTTCTCACGGAAGGAGCCTTTGCCTTTCTCTTCGTCGTAGAAATCCTCCAGCCCGAGCGGACGGCCGTTCTCGTCTTTCCAGCCCATAATTTTCTTCACTTCATGCGGGCAGAAGAGACTCCACTCATCGCGGTTCTCAACAGCTTCCATGAACAGGTCAGGCAAGCATACGCCGTGGAACACGTCATGCGCTCTCATGCGCTCGTCACCGTTGTTCAGCTTCAGATCCAGGAACGACAAAATATCTTTATGGAATACATCAAGATATACTGCAATCGCGCCTTTGCGAGTGCCAAGCTGGTCTACGCTCACCGCAGTGTTGTTCAGCTGGCGGATCCAAGGGATGACGCCGGAGCTGGTGTTCTTGTGACCGCGGATATCGGAGCCGCGCGCACGCACTTTGCCGAGGTAGACTCCGATGCCGCCGCCCATTTTGCTGAGACGAGCAACGTCCGTGTTGGAGTCGAAAATACCTTCAAGCGAGTCGTCCACGGTGTCGATAAAGCAGCTGGAGAGCTGGCCTGCCACTTTTTTGCCTGCATTGGACATCGTTGGCGTAGCAGCTGTCATGTACAGGTTGCTCATTGCCCAGTACGCTTCTTTAACCAGCTCCACACGCTTGTCTGCTGGCTCGTTATGCATCAGATACATGGCAATGACCATGTAGCGTTCCTGCGGAAGCTCCATGACACGGCCGTCGAAGTCGGTTGCAAGGTAACGCTCAGCCAGCGTCAACAGGCCGATATAGTCAAACAGCAGGTCACAGCTAGGATCGATGAACTCACCGAGCTCATCAATTTCTTCTTTTGTATAGCACGTGAGAAGCTCCTCACGGTATATTCCTTTTTGAACCAGCTCGTTAATGAGCGGATAGAAGGCCCCGTACGGCTCTTCCGGGTAAGCTTTGTAGCGGCGGTTGTATGCTGCTTTTTTATATAAAGAAGTAAGGAATGAACGTGCGGCTGCAAACTTCCAGTTCGGTTCCTCCTTGGATACGAGCTCCAGGGCGGACATCGTAAAGGCGCTGCTGATTTCCTCGCCGGTCACCTGATCACCACGCAATTTTGCCTTAACACCACGAAGAAGACGTTCTTTATCGAGCGCCTCCAGGTCCTTCAGAATCCGGTCGGCATAGACAGACAAGCGGATTTCATCAAAGGCAAGTTGACGGTTGTTCGGTTTAACTACCAGTTGTGGCATAAATAATTCCTCACTTTCTGGGGGGAAGTTATAAAAAATAAAGATGAAATAAGATGAAAAAAACATTTTCGAAAGCCAAAAGTGGCTTGAAAATGTCCATACGCTGCGATTCTCAAGCGGAGAAAGCCAAAAAGAGGTTGGCAGTCTGGTATGTACAGGCGCGCAAGTATACGGACACTTTCCCAGATGAACCAGTAGGAATCGGTGTCGGGTATACAGGCAAGTCTCCTGACTTGGGTTATGCAAGATTGGTGTCTTCCGAGCGTGGATCTCGTCAGCTAACACAGCAGGTTGCCCAGCTGCTTGGCCGCTTCCTTGAGCAGCCGCAAGCCTACACAGTGGCGCTTCGCGGTCGATTCTCCCTATCTACCTTACTTGGGCTAGATCGACTGGTAGGCTGCCTTAGCACCTGTATACACTATATTTGGTTACCGCTTCTATAATGTAACCCAATATATTGTGTTTGTAAACAACCAACTTAAAATTAGACGCATTGAGAATTATAGCAAACGAGCCCCAATCACGCCACTATTTGATTCGGTAAATGGCTGTAACATTCCCCCAATTGTGAGCAAATGCGACGATTTCTTCGCTGATTCCGCCTATATTATCATTTGACCAAACCTGCAAAAAATGATGCCAAAGTCATGGTGCAAGCACCGGTGTATTTGCGTATAAACTCATTGCAAAAGATGAGTCGATGGGATTGTTTTTATATAAAGGGTAGTGGACCAGGACATCCAATATGGGAATGAGCTCGTCTATAATAGGAATCGGATAAAGATTGAATGTTGTAAAATACAGAAAATTGAAATAATAATACAAGTAATGCAATAAAGGAGGTTGTGGTGATGGCAATCGCGGAGGTAACGGTGATACCGATCGGAACCGCATCAACGAGCTTGAGTTCATACGTTGCTGAAATGCAGCGTGTCCTGGAGCAGCAGGACGGCATTACCTACGAGCTCACCTCGATGAGCACCATTATTGAAGGAGAGCTGACATTTGTATGGCGGGCGATTGAGGCTTTGCATGAGGCGCCTTTTCTGTCCGGGGCGAAGCGGGTATCCACTTCGGTCAAAATCGATGACCGCCGGGACCGGGCCTCGTCCAGCAAGCAGAAGCTGCAGTCGGTGCAGGAGAAACTGGGCGGCTGATCAAGCTAAACCCGGGGTTTATCCGGTCTATTTTTCTTCACGGAAAAGGTATTGCATTTTCGCACCAAAGTATTATAATAATTTTTGTTGTTTCGGCGAGAAGCAACGCCTGCTGGTGTAGCTCAGGGGTAGAGCAACGCACTCGTAATGCGTAGGTCGGGGGTTCAATTCCCTTCACCAGCATTGTACGTTAATACCGCGCAAAGTCAGCGTTGAATGTACTGTTAGGGTTGTCGGTAGGGCTACGCACTCCCCGCCATAAAACGGACGAACGTCGGTGCTAATTTGCGTCAAAATACGGAGCCTTCTACGAATAACGTAGAAGGTTTTTTATTATGGGGACAGACCCGCGTGAAGGGTTCTTTTTCGTTTTATGCTCAGAGGAAGTATAGTAAAATATAGCCATTATCTAAACTGTTCACTGTGCGAGACGGAGAATCCTCTGCCAAGTTTATAGGATTTCTTAACGGCATCTTTATACAACTCCCACTGTAATATCAGAAATGTGAATTCTACGGAGAATAGCATGGGATGGGAGACTACGGTATCATCACGCAGCGTGTACGTTTAAATATGCGGAGTAAAATCTGCTAAAAGACGGTCGATTACATGTATTGGGGAACTTTTGAATATGATTCGGCTCAATTCTGCCTAAATGGTCACATAGCTAATGGTACTATCAAACGCTACGCATCACACGCTAAGACATTCTGTGATTATTAGGACATCCTTTCAGTTCACACTGATTCTCATTAAGCACCTTCGGGTGCTTTTTCTTTTTCTCGGATGACGAAAATATAAGCCTGCTTGCGAGTGTGTTTACCCTAGAACGAACCTAACACAAAATACTGAGAAGCTTCTACATATATGCTGCGAGTGCTGCGAGTAATTATTGTATGTGATTATATTTACCAATCGTAACCACCCCAAACAGAACCTCAATTCATGTTATAATCTGGAAGAGTCGGATCCCCGATTCTTTTTCCATGTATCATGATAGTAAATGCTAAGTGACTGAAGGAGGACGCGTGATGTTTGAAATGCAGCCGATTGGAACGGTCTACAATGAAAGAAAAGCGGTAGAGGATGATCACTGGGGAAATATCATTTCCGAGATCAAACTTGATGATCATTGGGAGGAAAGCTGTCTGGATGGCATTGAAAGCTTTAGCCATTTGGAAATTTTCTATAGGTTTCATCTTGTGAAAGACGAAAGCATTCAATACACGGCCAGACATCCGAGGAATAACGAAAGCTTCCCCAAGGTGGGCATCTTCGCACAACGTGGCAAGAACCGTCCTAACAAGCTGGGGGCAACGATGGTGGAAGTGGTCAGAAGAGAAGGGCGCTCGGTGTTCGTGAAGGGGCTTGACGCGATTGACGGCACCCCGGTTGTGGACATCAAGCCTGTGATGAAGGAGTTTCTTCCGAAGGGCGACATTAGACAGCCGGACTGGGCTACCGAAATTATGAAACGCTACTGGGAGTAACCACAGGGATATAGCAGGGTGCGACATTACTCTGAGCATGACAGTAAAAAAAGTGACCGCTACAGCTACAGAGCTTTAGCGCGATCACTTTTTTTGCTGATGCCTCATTTCAGCAGCTTCATAATCCACCGCGGTATATAGGTTACCGCTTCTAAAATGATGGTGGTGTAATCGCCCCATCGTTCCACCCACGCTCTGTTAAACTTTCTCCAGTTCCACTTCATCATCTCATCCCCTTGCTTTGAATTGGATGCAGCAGGTTCGTAGAAGATTGACATTATTCTATTCATATCCATACGTAGATTCAAATAGAAGGTGGCGGAAAAAAGACCGCTTCGTCCTCACCCAGCCTGAAGAAATGTTTACGACTTACAGCACTGCTATACAGCTAGAACAGTGGACCGCCAAAGCCATTTAACCGGGCGATGAGGCCGATTTGACCGATGTGATACGTCTCATGGTCATAGATATGATGGAAGATCCAGCGCATCGTTGGCGGGGATGGCGGCTGCCATCCATCTGAGTAAGTCGGCAGGGGGAGGACGGGATCGGATTCGCTGAACTTGAGTGAGTCAAGCACACGATCGGTTCGATGCCGGATATCGATATAGGCTTGAAGCAGCTGCTCGGGGGTGTCCAGTTTTCCGGGTAGCGTTAACTCCCCTTGCAGCCCAATGACATGAATCCAATCGTCCTCGCTGCGAGCGATATGTTCGATGATCCATGCAATGGAGTTCGGATGGTCGCGATGCACCGCATACCATTGGTCCTCGCTGAGCAGCTGCAAATAAGGAATAAGCACTTTACGAGCATCGTTGCGATAAGGAAAGAAACTTGAAAGGTTCATCTTTAGTCTCCTGGGAATATGATTTGAGTCTCATTCTATCAAATGAACACGGCAAAGTCACATAGCAAGATCACTTCTACAAAACCGAACGTATGTGCTATAATGAATGGAAACCACTGGGGGGCGGTATGCCCTCCGCTCGGTAAAGGCTTCAACAGTCTCGCTTTAGCTGGAGCATCGATCGGAGAAAATGTTCATAATTATTTTTTACCTATTCAATGTTACCGGCTATCGTGTAGACTGATCATAATTTCGGCTTTATGACAACAAGGAGAGCCGGCACTATTTTGCATACATATGGGGGTGGGCGATATGCCCAAACAAGAGAAGCTGTCGATGTCATGGCTGCTTCGGTATTTAAAGCCGGTTAAGGGCAGGCTGACGATCCTGCTCATTCTGCTGCTGTCCTCCACCGGACTTCAGCTGATTCATCCGCAGATTATTCAACGCTTTATCGATTCGGCTGTCGGCGGGGATGGGATGCCCATCCTGCTTCGTCTTGCGGGCCTGTTCTTGATAGTGGCGGTGGTGAACCAGCTGATCACGGTAGCGGTCAGCTATCTCGGCAACGACGTATCGTGGCGGGCAACGAACCGGCTTCGCGGTGATTTGCTCAGGCACTGCCTGAAGCTGGATATGCGGTTTCACAACGTGAAAACGCCAGGGGAAATGATTGAACGGGTTGACGGAGATGTTACGAATATTTCGAACTTTTTTGCGATGTTTATTGTTCAGGTCATCGGAAGCTTTGTGCTGCTTGCAGGCATCCTAGGCTTCATGTTTACCGTTAATGTGCCGATCGCCCTGGTGATGACGGTATTCACACTTGCGGCGGTGCTGTTCATGATGTTTATCCGCAATCTGGGAGTGCAGTCCTCGAAGTCGGAGCGCGAGGCGAGCGCTTCACTCTTCGGGCTGATCGAGGAGCGCATTGCCGGAATTGAGGATGTTCAGGCCAACGGCCATGTGCCGTATGTGATGAATCGATTTCATCGCCTGATGCGTACGGTATTTCTGCGAGGGCGCAAAGCGTGGATGCTGCGTGTGGTGCCGTGGAATACAACCGTCGTGCTGTTTGCGCTGTCGGTGACGGCCGTGCTACTGCTCGGGGTGCACAACTACATTATTGGAGAACTCACGCTGGGCACCTTGTTTCTGATCTACCAATACACCCAGATGCTGAATGATCCGATTGAGATGCTTGGCGATCAGGTTCAGGAGTTCCAGAAGGCGAAGTCGGGCATGCTTCGTTCCAGAGAGCTGCTGGCGAATCGGAGCGAGATTGTGGACGGGGAGCTGGATGAGCTGCCGGAGGGTCCACTTGGCCTGGAGTTTGAAGGAGTTCACTTCCGTTATAACGAGGATAAACCGGTTCTGCAGGACGTTACGTTCACTGTGAAGCCGGGTGAGCGCCTGGGCATTATCGGGCGCACAGGCAGCGGCAAGTCAAGCCTCAGCCGGGTGCTGCTTCGTCTGTATAACATCGACCGCGGAGTCATTCGGGTCGGCGGAACGGATATCACGAAGCTGAAACTTCCTGCCCTGTATAAACGGGTGGGGATGGTGACGCAGGACGTGCAGCTGTTTGATGGGACGCTGCGCGACAATCTGACGCTGTTTAACAGCGACATTCCGGATGCGTATATATTGGAAACGACGGAGCAGCTTGGCCTGCGTCACTGGATTGACGAACAGCCCGAGGGCTTGGATACTCATCTGGCGGCGGGCGGCGCCTCGCTGTCTGCCGGGGAAGCGCAGCTGTTCGCCTTGACCCGGGTCTTTCTGACCCAGCCGAGTCTGGTCATTCTGGATGAGCCGTCATCCCGGCTGGATGCAGCTACGGAAAGCGTGCTTCAGGAAGCGGTAGAGCGATTGATGAGCCAGTGCACAGGGATCGTGATTGCCCACCGTCTTGCGACACTGGAGCAAGTGGACAAAATTATGGTGCTTGGCGATGGGCGGATTCTCGAATTCGGTGACCGCAAGGCGCTTGCGAATAACCCGGATTCACATTATGCCAGATTGCTGGCCAGTGGAAGAGAGGAGGAGCTTGCATGACGGTTGCCGGTTTTATCGGCCGTTTATTTCGGTTTCGGCCGCTGTTGTTTCTGATCAACGGCGTGCTGTGGTGCATATTCCATTCCCTGCCGCTGGCGATCGGCCTCGGGATGCAGTGGTTTTTCGACCGAGTCGCGGCGAGCACAGATACGACGCCATACATGTGGCTGGCTGTGCCGCTGATTATGATCGCTGCTGTGAGGCTTGTACGGGTCGGTGCGTTTTTTGCGGCGTTCTATGAATGGGTGACCTATATCTATCATATCCAGGCCATTCTGAGAACGAATATGCTGGCCGGCATTATGCGCTGGCCGGGACGCAACCTGCCGGCTTCGCCGGGGGAAGCGATGAGTCGGTTCCGCGATGATGTCGAGGAAGTGGTAGAGTATGTAGAATCATGGGTGGATTTCTGGGGGCGGTTCGTGTTTGCGGTCGTGTCCGTGATCATTATGGCTAATATTAACTGGCAGATTATGCTCGTATCCGTTCTGCCGCTCGTCATTGTTACAATGCTGAACAATCTGTCCGGCAACCGGGCGCGGCGTTATGGGCAGATGAACCGGGAAGCGACGGGGCGGATCACCAGCTTCATCGCGGAAACATTCGGTGCGGTACAGGCGCTGAAGCTGGGTCAGGCGGAGGATCGGGTACATGACCGTTTTGCCAAGCTGAACGAAGACCGGCGGCAGGCGGCCCTCAAGGACAATCTGTTCAAGCAGTGGATGAGGTCACTCAATCAGCATGTGATTGCGATCTCTACGGGACTTATCCTGCTGATGTGCGCATCCGAAATGCAGGCCGGGCGGTTTAGTGTCGGGGATTTCGCACTGTTCACGACCTATCTGGCCAACATCGGATTCAGTATCTCGCTGTTCGGTTACATGGTGTTTCAGCACAAGCGGCTCAAGGTGTCGTTTGACCGGATGCGGAAGCTGTTCCGGCCTGGCGAAGAGGACATGATCATGGAATTCAGGGAGACCTATCTGTCCAAGGAGCCGCCGCAGCCTGCGGTTTCCGTCAGGGAGCCACAGGACCGGCTGCAAAGTCTGGAGGTCAGCGGACTGTCCTACCGCTACCCGGGATCGGATAACGGGATTACCGATATCAGCTTCCAGCTGGAGCGGGGCAAGTTCCTCGTAGTAACCGGGCGCATCGGCTCAGGCAAGTCGACGCTCGTGCGGACCTTACTCGGCTTGCTGCCGAAGCAGGAGGGCTCCATTCGCTGGAACGGACATGAGGTGGATCCGGCGAGGTTCCTGATGCCGCCGAGAGCGGCTTATACTCCGCAGGTTCCGCGTCTATTCAGCGATACGCTCAGAGAGAACATTGTGCAAGGGAAACAGGGCGATGCAGAAGCGGAGCTTGCACGCTCGATCCGCCTGTCCGTCATGGATAAGGATATTCGCGATCTGGACCGGGGGCTTGAGACGTTTGTCGGGCCGAGGGGCGTTATGCTGTCAGGCGGACAGATCCAGCGGTCGGCGACAGCGCGGATGCTGATGACAGGCGCAGACTTGTACATTTTCGATGATCTGTCCAGCGCGCTGGATGTGGAGACAGAGCAGCAGGTGTGGGAAGGGCTGTTTCGGGAGCAGGACGTCACCTGTATTGCCGTATCCCACCGCCGGGCGGCATTGTCCAAGGCGGATCATATCATCGTCCTGAAGGACGGCCGGATCGAAGCGGAAGGCAGCCTGAATGAGCTCCTTGCCTCAAGCGAGGAGATGCGGCTGCTGTGGGACGGCGAGCTGTCGGACGAGAAGACGTCCGGTGAAAGCACGCCTGGTGTCCCGGACGCGCAAGATCCAGGCAAGGTGAAAGTGAATAGCTAAGTGAATCATTATGTGAAATATGAACGGCACCATATCCTATCATCATCAGTATATGACGGATCTAGCGGCCTTTCCCCGAGCCCGGGGGAAGGCCGCTTTTTAGATATGACAGGAGGTGATAATCCAAGTCAGAAGTATACCGGTTCGGAAGGGCGTTCTCTTCCGCCTCGAGATAGCCCCCGATCACTCCTGCTTAGGCAGAAAGGGTCGGGGCTTTTTTAGCTGCTGGTGGTTGATCCAAGCCTCCCTGTCCTTCGTGTTTATGGGCTGCCATCAACGATTGTCATGGGAAGGTTTAAATTTCGGACAATTAGTGTACTACTTGTAGTATAGATGCTAATAAACATAATCTAACAATCGAATCCCAAATGAGAGGAGCATTTTCACGTGGATGGTAACAAACCAAAGCAGGATGAGGACAATCTGACATTAACCACGAGACAGGGCCATCCGGTACGGGATAATCAAAATATCCGGACCGTTGGCAATCGGGGCCCAAGCACGCTGGAGAACTATCACTTTCTGGAGAAGATGTCGCACTTTGATCGCGAGCGTATTCCAGAGCGGGTGGTCCATGCGCGGGGTGCGGGTGCTCATGGCGTGTTTACCGCCTATGGCAAGGTAGGAGACGAACCGGTCTCCAAATACACACGTGCAAAGCTGTTCCAGGAGGCGGGCAAGGAAACGCCTGTTTTTGTGCGTTTTTCGACCGTTATTCATGGGGGGCATTCCCCGGAAACACTGCGTGATCCTCGCGGATTTGCTACCAAATTTTATACGGAGGACGGAAACTGGGATCTGGTTGGCAACAACCTGAAGATTTTCTTTATCCGTGATCCGCTCAAATTTCCGGATATGGTGCATGCCTTTAAACCGGACCCGATTACGAATGTTCAGGATATGCAGCGCTTCTTCGATTTTGTTTCAATGAGCCCGGAAGCGACCCATATGATTACCTTCCTGTTCTCGCCATGGGGAATTCCAGCCAACTATCGGCAGATGCAGGGTTCCGGCGTCAACACTTACAAATGGGTCAATGCGGAAGGCAAGGCCGTGCTGGTGAAATACCACTGGGAGCCGCTCAAGCAGGGCATCAAAAACCTGACCCAGGCCGAGGCGAATGAGATTCAGGCGAAGAGCTTCAATCATGCTACGCTTGATCTTTATGAAGCGATTGAGCGCGGCGACTATCCGGAATGGGAGCTGTGCGTTCAGATTATGGAGGACGGAGAGCATCCGGAGCTGGATTTTGACCCGCTGGATGACACGAAGCTGTGGCCAACGGACAAGTTTCCGTTCCTGCCAGTCGGCAAGATGACGCTCAACCGCAACCCCGAGGACTACTTCACGGAGGTGGAACAGTCTGCGTTCGGTACGGGCGTATTGGTGGACGGTCTGGACTTCTCGGATGACAAAATGCTGCAGGGCCGCACATTCTCCTACTCGGATACACAGCGTTACCGGGTAGGCGCCAACTATTTGCAGCTGCCGATCAATGCGCCGAAGACGCATGTGGCCACGAACCAAAGCGGTGGACAGATGCAGTATAAGGTCGATCGCGCGCCAGGCCAGAACCCGCATGTCAACTATGAGCCGTCTTCTATGGGCGGGCTTCAGGAGGCGCCTAAGCCAGGCAAAGACCATGAGCCGGAATATAACGCCAGACTTGTGCGTGAGCCGATTGACCGTCAGAACAACTTCGGTCAGGCGGGTGAGACGTATCGCTCCTTCGAGCCATGGGAGCAGGATGAGCTGATTGCGAACCTGGTGGATGCGCTCAGCCAGTGCAAGCAGGATATTCGCGAGCGGATGATTTCCTACTTTACCCAGGCCGATCCGGAATACGGACGCCGTGTAAAGGAAGGCCTGGAGAACGTGGGCGATATCGAAAGCGGCCAGATCGACCCGCAGCAGGGTGTCGATCTGTCGCATGAGAAAGGCAAGGAAGCTGATCCGTATTAAGCATCGGCTTAAATGAAACGTGAACCGGTACCGGTGATCATACCAACCCCACCGTCAGGGATATTCCCTGGCGGTTTTTGTCGTTTGCGGGAAGCACGGCGTTTACGTTTGTTTCCGTCATGGCAGCATCTGGACAAACCTTTGTTACAGCAACGATTCCACCTGAGACCATGCTTTTCTCAATGAAACTAGTTTACAAAATGAAGCAATAGTTATGCTGCAAATTTTACGGTGAATTGAACTAGATAAACATTCTGAAAACACGGGATTTACAAAACCAGTTTAATATGGAAAGCGAAGTGGAGGAAAATAATGTTATGGCAAACATGAGTGACGTAGCAAAAGATGCCGGTGTATCGAAGAGCACCGTATCCAATGTGTTTAGCGGGAAACGTTCGATCAGTGAGGCGGTGAGACAGCGGGTGCTTGAATCGGCCAATCGGCTGAATTACAGGCCCAATTACTTTGCGAGAAGCATGGTGACGAAGGAAACGCGAATTATCGGGCTGGTCATGGACAGCCGAAAGGTCAAGTTTAACCAGTACAACTTGTCGTTCATCAACGGCGTGCTCCGGGAATGCAGCTCGCAGGGCTACAGACTGTTGATCGATACACTCCCCAGCTCGTTCCGCAACAAGGTGACGCAGATGACTTCGGAGCCGGTAGACGGGGAGATCATTCTGGACCCGCTTACGGTGGACGAGCGTGTGGAGGAGCGGGTGAAGTCCGGACGGCTGATGACGATCATCGGGAAACCGCCGCGTAAATACGAAGCCGCGCTTCCTTATGTGAACAACGACAATGTTCAGGCAGCGGAAACGGCAACATCCTATCTGCTGGAGCTGGGGCATCGGAACATCCTGATGATTAATGCCGTGAAGAAGCATACCGTGAGCCAGGACCGCAAAGCCGGATTCATGCTGTCATACAGCAAGCGCGGCTTGTCGCCGGATGAGGAACTGATCGTGTATCGCGATGATGCTGTAAGCTCGGCGGAATTCGGATACCGCACGGTGATGAAATGGATGGAGAAGTTCCCGGATATTACGGCGGTGATTGCGGACACAGACCAGATTGCCCTTGGCGTATACCGGGCGGCGATGGAACTGGGCCTAAGCATACCGGATGACCTGTCGGTGATTGCGTTTAACAACGATACCGTATATCCTGGCGAATTCCATCCCCCATTAACGAGCGTGGAGCTCAATGGCGAGATTTTGGGGCAGGAGGCAGCCAAGCTGCTGATTGAGCAGCTGGTGGCCAAGAACAAGCTGGTGAAGCAGGTAACCATTCAGAGCAGGCTCGTGCTCCGGGCGTCCTGCGGCCCGATTAAGCAAGGTTTTCCCGTCTGACTTACCCTGCCCTGGTGGAGCAGCTCGACGTGAAAATAGATAAGTTCAATCAATGCATATTGGGAGGGAGATTCAATTGCGTCAAAAGTTAAGCTTAATCGGTTTGGTTGTACTGCTGATGCTTTCCACATTGACTGCCTGTATGGGCGGAGACAGCGGAACGGCAGGCAACAACAGCACGGTGGAAAGCCAGCAGACTGATAATACAACCGCTACGGCGGAAGCTGCCACAGCTCAAATTCCGGACATTAAGAGCGCGGCGGAGCTGACAAGCTTCCAGGAAGCTCCAATGCTGGCCGAGCTGGTCCAGGCCGGTACTTTGGAGCCGGTTGAGGCACGGATGCCGGTTAAAGAGGACATTATGATCGAGCCGGTATACGAGGAAATCGGAAAGTACGGCGGAGAGTGGAACTTCCCATGGAACGGGCCGGATGACAAGTGGGGAATCGGCATGGCCACCGAGGAAGCGATGTTCCGCTTTACGGAGGACGGCAGCGGCGTGGAGCCGAACGTAGCGAAAGGCTATGATGTCAATGCGGATTCAACCGAGTTCACGATCTATCTTCGCGAAGGCATGAGATGGTCCGACGGCGTGCCGTTTACGGCCGATGATGTCGTGTTCTACTGGGAGCATATGCTGATTCCTGAGACGTTCAGTAAAGCGCTGTATGACTGCTACTATTCGGTGGATCCGGTGACGGGCGAGAAAGCGCGCGCTGACGTAACTAAAGTGGACGATTACACGGTCAAAGTGACGTTCAAGCATCCGAATGTCATGTTCCTGGAGCGCCTGGCAATTGATAACAAATGGTTCTTTGCTCCGGCGCATTATTACAAAACCGTTCTTCCTGAGTTCATCGGGGAGCAGAAGGCGCTGGAAGTGGCCAAGGAATACGGGTTTGAGGACCTGAACACCCTGGGCATGTGGACAGGCTACTACTACTGGCTCTACCCGCAGCGTCCAACCCTTCGCGCATGGGTAGCCAAAAACGATATGAACAGCGACCGGTTTATTATGGAGCGCAACCCGTATTTCTTCAAAGTGGATGCCGCAGGCAATCAACTGCCGTATATGGATCGCATTGTCCTGACGAAAATGCAAGATCCGAGCCATAAGCTGCTTGAGACGATGGCCGGCAAGATAGAGATTACAACATTTGGCTTTACGGATTTCACGGTGCTTAAAGAAAATGAGCAAAAAGGCGACTATCGGGTCATTCAATGGACCACCTCAAGCTGGTCCAGCACGGGCGTGCAATTGAATCAGACGACAGAAGATCCGAAACTGCGCGAGCTGTTCCAGGACATCCGTTTCCGTGAGGCGCTGTCGGTAGCGGTGGACCGCAGGGAAATTTCGGAGATGATCACTAACGGTCTCGGTGAGCCGATCCAGGCTTCGGTGTCGGAAGGGCTGCCGAACGAGCAGGCAGGATGGGCGCAGCAGTGGGCGGAATACGACACGGCGCGTGCAGAGCAGCTGCTGGATGACATCGGATTGAAATGGGATGCGGAGCGCAAATTCCGCACATTCGCGGACGGATCGAACCTGACGTTAACCATCTATCAGGAAGATACGGCAGATGATCCGCGGTTTATCGAACTGCTGCGCAAGTACTATCAGGCGGTTGGAATTCGCACAGATGTCAAAATTGTGGATCAGGGAAGTTATTTTGATCTGAAATATGCCAATAAAATTCCGGTATCCGTCAAGTCGGTCAACATTGTAAGCCTGGCTTACCGTCCGGACGAGCTGGTTCCGCTTCGCGTCATTACGCCTTGGTTCGGTCATTACGGACTGTTCACGTCTTCCGGAGGCAAGGAAGGGGTTAAGCCTGAAGGCGATGTTGCGAAGATTCTGGAACTGTGGGATAAGGTCAAGGGCTCCAAGACGAGAGAAGAAGTTCAGGAGTGGACTGACGAAATCGTCAAGCTGCATCAGAAGAACCAGTGGGTCATCGGCTACAGCGGCCCTACACCGGTGCTCGTCGTGGCTAAGAACAACCTGAGAAACGTGCCTTCGCTTGTGTTCTCGGATGAATTCCGCGGCATCGGCCATGCGCATCCGGCCCAGTTCTTCCTGAAGTAATTCGTTTCGTCTAACCGAATAACTACAAGCCAGGGAGAGCTACAGCTTAGGCGGCTGCATGTTCTTCTCCCTGGCTGATTTTTTTGAAATACGAGATGTAAGGAAAGGAGCGGCATAGCCCCCTATGATTCGGTATATTGCCAAGCGCACGCTGGTGATGATCCCTGTGTCACTTGCAGTTTCCATGATTGTTTTCTTCATCATTCAGCTCCCTCCGGGAGACTTTATCAGCGGTTATGCAGCGAAAATGTCGGCTAGCGGAGAAGTGATGGACGCGCAGGCGCTCGCGAAGCTCCGTGAAAACTATGGGCTGGATCGGCCGTGGTATACGCAATATTTTTCCTGGATATGGGGGATTCTGACCAGCGGTGACTTTGGATACTCCCTGAGCTATAACCGTCCGGTGTCGGAGATTATCGGCCAGTACATGGGCATCACCGTTATTATTTCTTTGGCAACGATGATTTTTACGTACGTGGTTGCTATTCCGATCGGCATTCTAAGTGCTGTTAAGAAGTATTCCTTTTTTGATTATTTCGCAACCGGGGTCGGATTCCTGGGCATGGCGACGCCAAACTTTTTGTTTGCGATCATTCTGATGTTCCTATCCTTTCAATGGTGGGGCGATCCGATGCTGGGACTGTTCTCTCCCGAATTTGCCGATGCGCCGTGGACGGCCGCGAAATGGATGGATTTGCTGAAACATATGATCATTCCAGTCATCGTGATCGGAACGTCCAACACATGCGAGCTGATTCGGGTCATGCGGGGGCAGATGCTGGATGAGATGTCCAAGCCGCATATCGTGACCGCGCGTGCCAAGGGGCTTCCCGAGTGGAAGATCCTGCTCAAATATTCGATGCGTGCAGCGGTGAATCCGGTGATCAGCACGATCGGGTGGTCGCTTACAACGATCTTTACAGGCTCGACGATTACGGCTATTGTGCTGAATCTGCCGACCCAAGGGCCAGTCATGCACCGGGCGCTGCTCAGTCAGGATATGTATCTGGCGGGAAGCTGGCTGCTGTTGATGGCGATATTCACCCTGATTGGCACCCTGTTGTCGGATATACTGCTGGCCTGGCTGGACCCACGAATCCGGCTGGATCGGAAGGAGGCATAACGGTGGCACAGTTGAAGTTGATACAACGCTGGCAGGGCAGACATCACCGCAAGACCGGACAAGACGGCTTGAACGGAAAGCCGGGCGAAGAACTGGGCAACGCGTCCCACTGGAGGCTCATGCTGCGCGAGCTCAAACGCCACAAGCTGGCCCGCATCAGTCTGATCGTGCTGGCTGCGCTCTATACCGTGGCGCTGTTCGGCGCATTTATCGCACCGCAGGGACTGGAGAGCTACAACAGCGAGTATATGAACAGCCCGCCGACCAAGGTCCGGTTTGTGGATGAGCAAGGCAAATTTCATTGGCAGCCTTTTGTGTACGGCCTGAAATCCGAGCGTGATCCGGAGACGCTTCGCAAGCGGTTCGTTGAGGACACATCCGAGAAGTACAAGATCAAGCTGTTCAGCAGAGGGGAAAGCTATTCCTTCCTCGGCCTGTTCCGGACAGATATCCATCTGTTCGGCGTGGAAGAACCGGGAAGAATCTTTCTGTTCGGTACAGACGGCATGGGCCGCGATCTCTTCTCCCGGGTTGTGCTCGGCAGTCAGGTCTCGCTGACGGTGCCGCTCGTTGGCGTCAGCATCAGTTTTATACTCGGTCTGTTGATCGGGGGCATATCGGGCTATGCGGGTGGGCGCGTGGATGCGGTCATTCAGCGTTTCATTGACATCGTGCGCTCTTTCCCGACGTTGCCGCTGTGGATGGCGCTGGCTGCGGCGATTCCGCCCGGCGTTGGGGTGGTGGAGATGTTCTTCTATATCACCATCATTATGGCCTTTATTGAATGGACGGGGCTTGCGAGGGTCGTGCGAAGCAAATTCATCGCGCTCCGGGGTGAGGACTATGTGGCCGCAGCGAAAATTGCGGGTGTCAGCGATATTAAAATCATTTTTGTGCATCTGATTCCAGGCTTTATCAGCTATCTGGTCGTAGCGGCTACGCTGGCCATTCCCGGCATGATTATCGGGGAGACGGCAATGAGCTTTCTCGGCCTGGGCATTCGTTCTCCGGCTACGAGCTGGGGGGTGCTGATGCAGGAGGCACAGCAGATTGAAAATGTGGCCCTGTATCCGTGGAAGCTGATTCCGCTGCTGTTCGTAATTATGACGGTGCTGGCGTTCAACTTCCTCGGGGATGGGCTGCGCGATGCGGCCGACCCGCACAGCCACAGTCATAGGCCGGCATCCGTCAAGGGAAAGGAGAAGCGCAGATGGTTCAAACGGAAGCACAACAATCAGGCAGCCTAATGCGGGCAGCATCGCCCCTGCCTGGAGCAAGGAAGGCGCTGGAAGTAAGAAACCTCCGGGTGGGCTTTCCTACGGAGGAGGGCATGGTTCAGGCTGTCGGCGGCATTGATCTGGAGATCGAGCGCGGGCGTACGCTGGCGCTGGTAGGGGAATCGGGCTGCGGCAAAAGCGTGACAGGGCGGGCACTGATGGCATTGCAGCCGAAGCATGCCGAGGTGTCGGGAGAGATCTGGCTGACGCCGGGACGGCAAGAAGCACAGCTGGATAGAAGGCTGCGTGCCAGCAGCGAGAACGGCTCCTTCAACCTGCTCCAATTCAAGCCTGGCGGCAAGGAGATGCGCCACGTGCGCGGAGGCTTGATCTCGATGATCTTTCAGGAGCCGATGACGGCGCTGTCCCCGCTGCATACGATTGGAGACCAGATCATGGAGAATATTCTCCTGCATCGCACGAAGAACCGCAAGGAAGCGCGGAGCATTGCCCTGGAAATGATGGAGCGGGTCGGCATCGGCAATGCCCAGCGGCGGCTTGATCAGTACCCGCATGAATTCTCGGGCGGGATGCGCCAGCGGGCGATGATTGCGATGGCGCTGTCCTGTCAGCCGGCGCTGCTGATTGCCGACGAGCCAACCACGGCGCTGGATGTGACGATCCAGGCGCAGGTGCTGGAGCTGATGAAGCAGCTTCAGCATGAGCTCGGCATGGCGATTCTGTTCATTACGCATGATCTTGGCGTTGTGGCGGAAACGGCGGATGAAGTGGCTGTCATGTACTTGGGACGGATTGTGGAACGCGCTCCGGTGCGAGAGCTGTTCCGCAATCCGAAGCACCCGTATACGAAAGGGCTGATGCGTTCCATTCCTCGCATCGGCGGCGTCGGAGGCCGGCTCGCCTCGATTGAGGGCACGGTGCCGCTTCCGCTCAATCGCCCGCCGATGTGCGGCTTCTATGAGCGCTGCTCCGAGCGCATCGAGGGGGTCTGCAACCGGCAGGATGTGCCGGAGAGTGATGCCGGCCCTGGACATAAGGTCCGTTGTTTCCTGTACAGCGAACCGGAGAAGAAAGGGGACAATCCGCATGAATGATAGGATGCTTCAAGTGGAAGGGCTGACGAAACAGTACCGGGGACAGCGCAGATCCGAATGGATTCGGGCGGTATCGGACGTATCCTTCGATATTAGACGAGGGGAGGTCATCAGCCTCGTCGGAGAGTCCGGCTGCGGCAAAACAACGCTTGGCCGCTGTCTGGTCCGCGGGCTGAAGGCGAGCGAGGGTCGCTGCATGTATTATCCGGAGGAGGGCGCGCCTGTCGATATTGTGTCTGCAGGTCATCGGGAATTCAAACGGGTGCGCAAGGACATCCAGCTGATTTTTCAGGACCCGTACTCTTCGCTTAACCCGCGAATGACCGTCTTTGATATTATTAGCGAGCCCTTGCGGGCCAATTTCAAGCTGAGCCGCCGCGAGCTGGAGGAGCGGGTCGCCTCCATCGCCGAGAAGACCGGCTTGAATCCGTCCTACTTGCAGCGGTACCCGCACGCCTTCTCCGGCGGTCAACGGCAGCGCATCGGCATCGCCCGGGCGCTCGTGACCAATCCGAAGCTGGTCGTGTGTGATGAAGCGGTATCGGCGCTGGACGTCTCGATCCAGGCTCAGATTATGAATCTGCTCAAGGATCTGCAGGAGCAGCTTCAGATGACCTACCTGTTCATCTCGCATGATCTGTCGGTTGTAGAGCATCTGTCCGACCGTGTTGCGGTGATGTATCTCGGACGGATTGTGGAGCTGGCCCCGAAATCGGAGCTGTTCACAAGACCCCGACATCCTTATACCGAGGCGCTGCTGTCGGCGGTGCCGATTCCGGACCCAGACGGCAAGCGCGAGCGGATTCTGCTTGACGGGGAAGTGCCCAATCCGGCCGCTCCCCCGTCCGGCTGTTCGTTCCATCCGCGCTGCAGCTACCGGACCGAGCGCTGTGCGCTGGAGCAGCCGAAGCTGCGGGAGATTGCCCCAGGGCATCTGGCAGCATGCCATTATGCAGAGGAACTGATGCTTCGCAGCACCCATGAACAAGTCAAAGAGAACGTGACCTCTGAAGCAGGATAAGCTGTAATAAGGCAGCCGGTTATGTTGTATTCGGACTGTATGTTCGCCGGGTGGCGACCATGAGGAAACGGATTGATGGCCGGTCCAGCGTCCTGTTTCTATCAAAATTCGGAATAATCCCGCCAAGGTTCCGCATACTCTACTAATAGTCTGATATCTATTCGGACAAACGATAGTTTTGCCGCATAGAATATGAAGAGACTCAAGGCATAGAAGGGCAGGGATACCGATGGAATGGGGCATTATCTTTCAATTGATTGATCCTCGGCTGTTCATGGTGGTTGCCGCCTGTTGGGTTATCGGTTATGTGCTGAAGCAGACACCGAGAGTTCCGAATTGGAGCATCGTTTATGTGGTGATCATCGTATCGATTCTGCTTACAGTCGAACTGATCGGCTGGAGCGTGGAGAGCGTTATACAAGGCATTCTTGCGGGGGCTTTTGCGGTGTTTGGTCATCAGGCGGTGAAGCAGACGGCGGAAGCGATCACCCGACTAAGAAAATAGCACCGGCAAGCACAAAAAGCGCGCGATCCTGCAGGGATCTGCGCGCTTTTTGGACAGGGGCTAGATGCGCTGAAACATGACGGTGTCACGGTTATAGCTTGTTCGGGAGCCGGATGCCACATTTCGTACATGCACGACTTCGGAGGAATAGCCTTCGATAAAGCCGCGTTCGATTTCGATATATACACCTGCGGGGTCTTCCTCCCAGACCGTAACGAGCGTCTCCGACAGCGCGGCGGTAAAAAAGTGAATATCCTGCGAGAGGTATTGGCCATTGCGCTCTATAGTCATCGCTTACTCCCTCCCGTCCGGCTTCTCGGACAGCAATTCCCCGACCAGCTCATACATGCCGTCCCACGAGTCTTTGAGCACATAATCCTTCTGGATATGCGCATTCCACGGCCTCGGAATCAGGATAGTCTGCTTGCCGGCCTCTCTGGCGGCGATCACATTATGAGGACCGTCGTCAATGAGAAGATCGAAATCAACTAAATATTTGCGTTTGGCTACAAAAAAATTGTCATACGGAATAAATGGCAGGTGCTGCTGCATCCATTTCCACTTCTCGGGAACCGAGGACGGGCGCGCGGCGGTGATGACGATCACATCATAGTCGGTCATCATCTTCCGAATTTCCTCTACGGTATGCTCATCAAATATGTCGAGCTCCTCATACAGTCCGGGTCTGCCGAAAAACACATCCTCGGTGCACTGCGGATGCCAGATGCCATGCAGGTTGAAGCTTGTAATGTGTTCCATGGCCAGCTGAGGCTGATCGTACTGGGCATTGTGATAGCTGATCGCTTTCGGGATGAGGTGGCAGATCGTATCGTCCATGTCGATGGCCACGATTTTTTTACTCATAATTACGCTCCTGTAATAACTCAACATAATGGTGATTTTCCGTTATTGTAACGGATGGAAGAGACCAAAGGCAAACGTTGTCTGATATAATGAAATACATGAGTTGAGAGAATAGTATATCTAAAGGAGAGTTCATGTATACAGATCAAGAATTGACTATCCGCCCGATCGGCGAGCCGGATTTATATCATCTATGGACCTTAATCTATAAGGAAGAACAGCCGGAGTGGAAGAAATGGGATGCTCCCTATTACCCGCATAAGACGATGAGCTATGAAGAATTTCTGACCTCTGCCGACAAATGGGTACAGGCCGACGATTTCTGGGTTATTGAAGTGGACGGCGCAGTCAGGGGGACCGTCTCTTATTATTGGGAGCACGAGCCCTCCCGCTGGCTGGAGATGGGCATTGTACTCTATGAGAATGAATCATGGGTAAGAGGACTGGGAACCCGGGCGTTAAAGTTATGGATGGCTCATTTGTTCCGGACATTGCCGCTGGTTCGGGTTGGCATTACCACCTGGTCAGGCAATGAGCGAATGATGCGGGTTGGAGACAAGCTGGGCATGCAGATGGAGGCCAGAATTCGCAAAGTCCGTTATTACAACGGACATTACTATGACTCGATCCGGATGGGGATTTTGCGGGAGGAGTGGCTTCAGCTGCAAGGATAGGATAGAACGTTCCGATGCCGGGGCGTGATTTCGCAAGGCAAGCCGCAAGTCTGACGAAGTGAATCCGGATCGTGTAGAATGGAGAAGAAAGCGATTACTTTACCGAAAGGTGGGGGAATGTATGTCACAGCAACCAATGATGTCTGCGGCGGTGCTTGACCGTCCGTTGTCGATCGAAGTCAAGCAGGTGCCTGTTCCTGAGCCAAAGCCTGACGAGGCGCTGATACGGGTCCATTGTATTGGCATCTGCGGCTCGGATGTCCATTATTATGAGCATGGACGAATTGGAAGATATGAAGTGAAGGAACCGCTTATTCTAGGGCATGAGCTGGCCGGGGTCGTTGTTCGGACAGGGGAGAACGTGACGAACGTTGCGCCTGGAGACCGGGTAGCCGTAGAGCCAGGTGTTACTTGCGGGAGATGCTCATATTGCAAAAGCGGAAGATATAACCTGTGCCCCGACGTTGTCTTTATGGCTACCCCGCCTGTAGATGGGGCGTGGGCGGAATATGTTGCGGTACGAAGCGATTTCCTGTTCCGCTTGCCGGATGAGATGAGCTTTGAGGAAGGGGCGTTGCTGGAGCCGCTCTCGGTAGGCATCCATGCGGTGCGGCGGGGCCGCATACGCCCTGAGGATCGGGTGTTGGTGCTCGGCCTAGGCCCGATCGGCCTGCTTGCCATACAGGCTGCCCGGATGGCTGGCGCATCGGCCGTGTACGGCAGCGATGTGGTGGAATTCCGCCGGAAGCTGGCGCTGCAGATGGGAGCGGCCGGCGTCATCGATCCGCAGCAAGACGATGTGAGCGAACGGATCCAGGAAGTAACCGGCGGCGGGGGCATCGACCTGGTTATCGAGACATCGGGCAATGCGGGAGCGATTGCAGGCTCGATCGGTTATGTCAATCGCGGAGGCCGGATCGTGCTGGTCGGCTTGCCGACCCGGGATGCCATTCCCGTGGATATCGGCGCGCTGGTCGATGCCGAACTGGACGTGCACGGCGTGTTTCGTTATGTGAACACATACCCTGCTGCGATCCGGATGCTGGAAGGCGGTAGTCACCGGATTCGAGATATCATTACACATCAATTTTCGCTGAACGAGATCAAGGAAGCGATCGAGCTTGCCAGAACCCAGAAGGACAGCAGTGTGAAGGTGATGATCTACCCTCATTCAACTTCATGACGAAAGAGACGAACGGAAGAGGTTCGATACGTGAGCTTGCTAGCGATTGCTGAATCCTAGATATAAAAGTAACAGGCATGCTTCCAAAAAAGGAAGCATGCCTGTTACTTTAGGATGTCATGAGCAGGGACCGACAGCGATCCAGGAGATAAACCCATAGGATAGATTGCAGTCCGGCTGCCGTACAACCTCCAGTTCTGCGGTGTGCTTGTGTTGAGATTTGATAGAGAACTGGAAGCCAAGACTATTGCTCATCCCAACGATAACATAATTGATGTCTGCAAAAGGCTCATCAAAATTCACGTTTACGTTGATCTGAGTTTCTGTTCCAGTCAGAACAAACGGTGTAATGCCGAACTGCTGGAGCTTTGCCTGCCCCCCAGCTGTACTGCGGATAGGAGGGAAGGTTAGGTGTTCGAAGGAAACGATACCCTTGTTCAGATGCTGGCCGGATACAGCACCTTCTGCCAGATGCTTGCTGTCGACAGCTCCCTCGGATATATGCTGCGACGTAACGGTACCTGTTGTCATGTGATGGGCTTGGATCGCCCCGGCTGCAATATGGTTATCCTTAATCTCCCCGTCTTGCACATGCTGAGCCATAATGGATTGGTCTCCAATATGCGGGGAGAACACACTGCCTGCTTGCAGATGCTCTGAGGCTATCGAGCCCGGACGGATCTTGCCGCTGCTGACAGCATGGTCCTGCAGATTGTCTTCAGCCACAGATCCAAGGGAAAGGTGGATGTTCGAGATCGACTGAGGTGCAAGCTTAGTTCCTTGTATGCTGGCATCGGCATAATGCTCTGGAGAACGAAGCTCATCGGCAAGGTGCTCCAAGGTGATGGCTTGCTTCTGTAAGTGGGGGCCGCTGATGGAGTTCTGTGCAATATGCGCTCCGCTGATGGCTTCCCTTTCGATATGGCTGCCGTTCACGGCTTGAGGAGCGATTTTATCCGAGCTGATTGCACCGTTCCGAATCGCTTCTCCAGCGACAGATTCCGCAGACAGGTGAGTGCCTTCGATCGCATGGGCGGCTATTTTGTCTTTAGTAATGCTGCCTTCTGCCAGCTTGGAGGACGTAACGGCCAGATCGGCAAGCTTGTCGGTTGATACGCTTTCCGGGGACAGCTTCAAGGAAGTGACTGCATAATCTGTTAGGTGACGCGGAAATACAGCACCCTCCCCAATCAGGGATTCCGTAACCGCGCCAAGCGAAATCTTCTCTGAGGTGATCGAGCCGTCGGCAAGCGCACTGGTCTTCACGCTCCCCTGCTGCATATGCCGGCTTTCAATGGTCTCGTCTGCGATATGCCACCCTTGCACAGCCTGCTCCTGAATCGAACCCGAGCCGACACTGCCGATGTTCAGATGATGTTCCTTGATGGATTGCTTAGTGATGTGCTCTGAGGTGACGCCTTCTGGAGCGATATTAGTTCCACCGACGGATCCGAAAGCCAGCTTGCTGGCGGTCACACTTCCCGAGGCGAGCTTATCTTCGCTGACGGCCCCTTGTTTAAGGTGCTGGTCGGCTATAGCTGCATCCGCGATGTGGCGCTCTTCAATCGCCTTTGGCTGAATGGCGTTCCTATTGACGCTATTATTTCCGAAGTGGGCCGGAAGAAGGCTTCCCTCGGCGATATGGGCAGAGCCGATTGCGTTTACTGTCAAGTGCTGAGTCTGAATCGATTGCGGCGCTATATGGGCGGCCTCGACCGATCCTTTGGCCAGATGTCGGGCTTGAACCGCTTCGTTAGCAATTTTCTGCGGCAGAATGCTCTGGTCGGCAATTTTCGAAGCTGTTACCGCATGCTCCACCAACTTAATGGTTCCGACGGACTGATCCGCCAGCTTCGGACTCGTCACGCTGGCATTTCCGAGATGACTGCTGAGTATGGCCTCGTTGCTGATTTGCTCCGAACCGACCGAGCCCTTCTGAATTTGTTCAGGTCCGATGGATCCTTTGGCCAGGTGGACGGATTGAATGGCTCCGTTCTGGATGTGAGGGGATTGCACGGCTTCCTCGGCTATTTGCGCCGGACCGATGCATTCGGGAGCCAGGTGCTCGCGGTTCACGGCGCCATGCCCAAGATGGTCTCCATGGATGGATTGAGCCGTAATATGGCTGCTGCCGATAGCTCCCGGTTCGATTTTGTCCCCGGTTACGGCGAAGTCGCGAATTTTGGAGGTCGTTACCGCCTGTTCTGCGAGCTTGGAGTTATGGACCGCCCCGTTTGCCAGATGGCGTGTCTCCACTGCGCTCGAAGCGATTTTGTCGTTGGTTACGGCTTGATCATCCAGAATTTCGCTTGTAATAAGCAATTGGCTGATATGACGGGCGGTAATGCTGCCGTCAGCGATTTTGTCCCCCGTGACGGCGCGGTCTGCCAGCTTCTGAGAGGTGATGCTGCTATCCTTTATTTTACTTGTGTTAATCGAGTTGTCCCGAAGTTTGCGAGTGGATAGGGATCCGTCAACGATATGTTCACCCGAAATGGACAAAGGAGCGATTTTCCCGGATGTTATCGTGCCTTCGGCTAAATGAACGCTGGTGATCGCATAATCTTGGATTGCTTCTGAGCCAATGGCCCCGGGCGCTAATTTTGACGCAGAAATTGCATGGGGAGCGATTCGGCTCTCGGTGACGGCAAACTCGCCGATATCCTCGGTGAATATGAAAGCTTCCTTCAGCTCTGGCATTTGTTTCTCAGCCAGTATCTTTTGGACCGGCTTCTCTCCTTCTACCGCGGATTCCGCCTCCTGGTTCAGAACTGATTTGGATTCGCTCCGGTCTCTGTCTAGTAT
This sequence comes from Paenibacillus sp. FSL M8-0334, assembly GCF_038000405.1. NCBI lineage: Bacteria > Bacillati > Bacillota > Bacilli > Caryophanales > Paenibacillaceae > Paenibacillus > Paenibacillus sp. FSL M8-0334. The sequence goes on along the minus strand of NZ_JBBOCH010000001.1, from coordinate 1,641,934 downwards.
ACTTACATCGAACCCAATACCCGATTCATTGTCGAAATGTTCATGCTCGACAACCTGCTCTTCGGCTACGGCCGCTCCCATAATCTTTGCAGGCTTCTCCTGTCTATGGACCGGTGTCATTCCATTGCCCAGAAAATCCAACTCCCTTGTATTGGCATCGACGATATATCGTTTATCTGGCGTTGAGGCCGAAGAGGGCTTCTGCTTTTTTCTTTTTTTCAAGGCTGCTCGCTCCTTTTCGAAAATACGGTTATCTTCGGTATCATATGCACGCTAGTGGGCCGCTGTCACCGTGAGGAACTCGCATATATTCATAATTTTCCACTTATAAAATGAAAGGACCCGGCGAATTCGCCGGGTCCAGCATGTTGCGCTTATCCATGCGCTATGAAATTTAACCCCTGCCCCTCCCATGACGGGTGTTCAGACGGTTCCGTGTTAGAAGTTCATATCAGGAAGACAGCTTCCAAAACAACAAAAGCCCTGCCTCTCTTTCGTCCTTGCGGCTCCGATGACCGCTCCAGTGTGAATCAGAAAACGTTCCAATAAAACTCATACTTGTTGGGTTATTAAATAGGAATTTTACACTTCGTGATAGTTATAGAATTAACCTTGTTGAGGAACTTACGGGGTTAAACTTCGGATAACAATTACTTATTATACACTATACTCTGCTCAAAAAGCAAATCGGGGTCTTATGCTCCGCTGAATCTATGCGGTTTGACCCGCATGATCGGCCGGATCCGGCTGCAGCTGCAACTGCTCCCGTGCGATCTGCCTGCGGTGCATTCTGTGTGCCAGCCAGGCGCTCAGCTCGTACAGGGCGATTAGCGGTATGGCGACGAGCAGATGAGATACCAGGTCCGGTGGCGAGATGAGCGCGGCGATGATGACAAGGACCAGGTAGGCGTAACGGCGCATCGTTCTGAGAAGCGCGGGCTGAAGCAGACCGATCCGGGTGAGGAACAGCACGACGACCGGCAGCTCAAACGCAAGGGACAGCGGAATCACAATGCTGATCATGAAGCCGAAGTACTGGGACACCCCGTACGTTTCAGCTAGGTTCAGCTGGGCGTTGATGCTGCCCGTGAAGGCAAGACTCATCGGGAAAACGACAAAGTAAGCAAAAGAAATCCCGGCCACGAAGCACACAGCCGAAAACGGAACAAAGCGCAGTGTTGCGGACTTCTCCTGCCTGCTCAAGCCCTCCTGTACAAACCGCCAGGTCTGGTAGAATGCAAACGGCAGGGTCGGGGCCAGCGAGAGCACCATTGCAATGCTCATATAGATTCGAAGGCCGTCCCAGGGGGAGAAGGCATTCCAATTCACCTGAAAGGCGGGCGAGTGCAGCTTGAGAAAGCTTAGAAGATGCGGCGCGGCAGCCAGCCCGATGCCCATCGACAGCACGAACACCAGCAGGATTAGCAGGATCCGCTTTCTAAGCTCGGCGATGTGCTCCAGGATCGTCATCGTTTTGTTGTGCTCCATCAGGCTCTCCCTCCTTTATCATTTTCAGTTTTCAGCGGTACGCCGGCGCACAGCGCTTGGTTTTTGGCGAGATTATTTCTTTCAGTTCAAATGTATTAAATCCCTCCTGCATCTTTTGGTGGATTTCCTGCAATTTTTGCACATCCTCAAAGGAATAGCGCCGATTCCCTCCTTTCGTGCGGGCTGGAAATACCAGCTTTCGCTCCTCGTAGTAACGAATTTGCCTTTCCGACAGCCCGGTTAACTCACACACTACCCCGATGCTCATGACCTTACTTTCCATTCATATTACCTCCTGTGTAACTATTATTAACCCAAACGGAAGCGTAATGCTTGGGGAGTACACCGAATTGAAAGCTGGTTGATAAGGATGTGGATGTCAACGCTTGTTAGCGGAAGATTTTATGACATTGATTTTATGAAAAACGGTTAAAAAAAGCAATTGTTTTTCAAAAAATAAAAATTGTGTAAGAAATCCTGACAATATTTAAGTCAAAACCCATTTTCTTTGTTAATATCGGCTCATAACCTGACTACATAGCCGAGGAGTGATCGCGATGGCAACAAAGGAACAGTCAAAAGAGATGACCCGCAGACAGTTTTTGAACACCGTGGGCAAGCTGGGCGGCTCCGTCGCTGTCTTCAGCCTGATGGGCACGATGGGCCTTCTCACTCCCCAAACGTTGAAGGCGGCTGAATTTACGCCTCCCGGTCGAAATGATCTTCAGCTAAGCGGACGCACCGGCCAGAAAATCATCATACTCGGGGCAGGCATTGCAGGCTTGACCGCCGCCTATGAGCTGGGACTGGCTGGTTACGACTGCACGCTGCTGGAAGCGAAAGGTCATGCCGGCGGACGATGCTGGACCATCCGTAAGGGAACGGCCGCCAGTGAGATCGGCACGGGTCTTCAGATCGCCCGCTTCGACAATGACCCGGGACTGTATTTCAATGCCGGGCCGATGCGGATTCCGCAGTTTCATGTCACGATGGAATACTGCCGCACTTTAGGGGTGGCCATCGAGCCGTTCAACAATGTGAATGAGAGCGGCTATTACTATAACGAGAATGCAGGGCCTCTGTCCGGCCAGCGTGTGCCCAAGCGTGCAGCCAAGGCGGATATGCGCGGGTATGTCGCGGAGATGCTCGCCAAGGCGGTCGATCAGAAAGCGCTGGATCTGCCGCTTGGACCCGAGGAAAAGGCAAAGCTGGTGGAGTATTTGCGGGCGGAGGGAGATCTGAGCCCGGACCTGTTCTACAAGGGGTCATCCCGCGGCGGCTACAAGACCGAGCCGGCCAGCCGGCTCGATGCCGGTGTGCGTCGTGACCCGTTCGATCTGAAGTCCATTGTGAATTCAGGCTTCGGTAACTATTTCAGCAACGAATACAGCTACGATCAGCAGATGCTCATGTTCCATCCCGTTGGCGGCATGGATGCGATTGTTAAAGCCTTCGAGAAGCATGTCGGGGACCGGATCAAATACCGGACCGAGGTGCAGGAGATTCGCCAGTCTGCATCCGGCGTGCGCGTCGTATACAAGGATCTGGCGACCAAGCAGGAGCATGAGATTGCCGGTGACTACTGCATTTGCACCATCCCGTTATCTGTCCTCAAAAAAATCCCCGCTGATTTCTCCCCGGACATGGCCAAGGCCATTAACAGTACACGTTATGCCTCTGCAGGCAAGATCGGGTTGCAGTTCAAACGCCGGTTCTGGGAGGAGGATGAGCATCTGTACGGCGGCAGCAGCCTGACCAATATGGACATTACGCAAATCTATTATCCGTCCAACGATTATTTCAGCAAAAAGGGAATTCTGCTCGGTTATTACGCTTACGGCGGCATTGCAGATAAGCTTGGCGGGATGTCCTATCAAGAGCGCGAGAAGCTTGCGCTGACCCAAGGAGCGAAGATTCATCCGCAGTATATGAAGGAGTTTGACGCTTCCTTTTCAATTGACTGGAAGCGAGTGCCGTACCAAGAAGGCGGATGGGTGTCCTACTCCGCAGACGATCGCCAGACCTTCTACAAGACGCTGTGCAAGCCGGACAACCGGATTTATCTGGCAGGCGAGCATATCAGCTACATTACTGCGTGGCAGGCGGGAGCCATGGAGTCGGCAAGGGTGGTGGTGAGCGATATTCATCAACGCGTCATGCAGGCTTAACAGCAGGCTGTCGTTACTGGACCGGACAAATCGGTGCAGAGGCGGCGCATGGCGGCGGGCATCCTACCCTGGTTTAATGAAGAGAGGAGTGTTTTTTTATAATGAAACGTAAATGGAGATCTATAGCCCTTCTGACCTTGATGTTCAGCGCTGTCAGCATGGTCGCTTATGCTGATTCGCCTTCCGATGTGGCGGAGAAGCCGTCGATTGCGGCAGGTTCGCCGCCGATATTTTATGGCAGCCCGACCTCATCTATCGCAAGTGGTGTGATCGTTCCTGAAGGCGCAGCCTATCTATACACGAGCGGCACCGTTCCGCCTGTCATTAACAGGAATGGGAAGACGGTGTACGGGCGGTATGGCGATACGAAGACACAGGCCATCGGGACGTTGAAGGCGATTGAGCGGCAGCTCAAGGAGCAGGGGCTGTCCATGAAGGATGTGGTGTATTTGCGGGCCTATCTAACGCCTGATGCTGCGATGGATGGTGCTTTTGATTACAATGGTTGGTTTGAGGCTTATGCCCAGTTCTTCAACAATGAACAGAACCCGGTGAAGCCTGCGCGCTCTACGGTGGGCGTGGCAAGCCTGGTTAATTCAGATTGGCTGATCGAGATCGAGGCGGTTGCGGTGTATCCGAGTAAATAAGAGAGAACCTCACTTTAGCTGTGCAGGCAGGCTGTCGCATGATGTGTGGATCAGATGTTTCGGAAATGGTGAAAGGAGAGGATAGCGATGTTTCAAAATGTTGGCTTCGTCGGCATCATGATGATCTTGGTGGTCGTGCTCATTCTGTTCGGTCCTTCCAAGCTCCCGGAGCTGGGAAGAGCGGTGGGGCGCACCCTGTCGGAGTTCAAGTCCTCGGCCAGGGAACTGGTGGGCGATGATAAGGAGCAGGAGAAGGAGAATGAGGGCGAGTCGTCGGTCCTTAAGTTGAAAGGGTAATGTTTGAAAGGCGCAGGCGGTCAGGGGAAGCTCCCCGGGCCGCCTGCGCCTGTTCTGCCTGTTCGATGTCGATTCAGAACGGGGAGATGCGGGTAAAGACGAGTAGACGCTGATCAGCACAAAAACAGCATAGGCATCGATGTTGCCCATAACGAACATGGACCATCAGGGATGGTCATGAATCGGGGCATAGACATGCAGACTTCCCCGGAGGCGCACAAGAGATCTCTGATGAGAGGTACACCATCTTCTACAAGGAGGACTGATGATCATGGATAACAACGTGTTCAAAGGGAAATGGAAACAGATGAAGGGTGAAGCCAAGAAACAGTGGGGCAAGCTGACGGATGATGACCTTGATGTCATCGACGGTGAGAGAGAAAAGCTCGTAGGCAAAATCCAGGAGCGCTACGGCCGCTCCAAGGATGCGGCAGAGCGTGAATATATGGAATGGACCGATCGCTATCGCGATTAACCGGTTGATGTGGCCGGGCTGAGGTGCAGAGATGCCCCTCAGCCCGGCTGTTTTTATCCGGTAACCGGGACGCATAGCTCACAGTAGCCTTCGCTCACGAGATCCTCGGAATAACGTTCAATAACTGGTTTATGATCCATACGGTAACCATGATGCTCCACGGCTTGAAAGATCCGCTTCCAGGCCTGTTCGATGTGTTCGGCCGTATGTTTGATTTTGCACACCAGATATTCTCCTTCCGCCAGCTTTCCTTGGTGAATGTGATCATCCCACGGCATCGGAATTTCCTTTGAAAGAAGACGGCCTTCGTCTGAATCTGCGTCCGGAAGAATTATCCCTGCATCATAGCGGCAATGTTCCGGTGGAGTGATGTCCGGATTGTCCTGCGCGATTCCAAGTATCGCAGTCGAATGATGAAGCAGTTTGTGCGCTCGGGCCCACCCTTTTAACGCCTCCATGGTCTGGATATTTCCAGCGCCATAAGGGCCCCTGCGCCGAATGTAGGCTATGCGCCAGGAAGGCCATCTTTCGAATCGAATCTCCATGATTTTCTATCCCCTTTTCCCCAGTAAGTTAACGTTCCTCTGTAAGTTAACATGTTATAAAACCAAAAACGACCTTAATTTTTAAAATCATCCACAATTATTCATTGCAATGACAGGCGTGAGGTAATGATGACTTGCCTGCCATTAGTTTATCGCGACCCCCCTCTTCCCGGCAGGTGATCTTCCGGGTTAAGGCGAATAGTATGGGATGGGCAATGAATAGCGGATGGGTAGACAGATGACTTGGCGTAGCCTGACATGCCAGGTCATGTTTGTTGTAGCAGGGGATGCGGTGTAGAATGAGTCGGAGAGCAAGATGCAGGCCATGCTGATTCCGTGCTGATGATACATAGGGCCTGCTTGGCGGTGGTGACCGTGTTCGGAACGATTGGGGAAAGGGGGATGCTAGGCGCTATGGGGCAAATTGCACTTGTGGTGGGAGCGACAGGACTTGTCGGCGGACTTGTTGTGAAGGAGCTCTTGCAGCAGGAGGAAATTGTGGAGGTTCGCGCTCTGGTTCGCAGGCCGTTTGAGATGACGCATCCCAAGCTGAAGGTGATGCAGATCGACTGGGATCGGCTCGAGATGTATACTGCGTTTTTTGCGGATGTTCATAGTGTGTACTGCTGCCTCGGAACGACGATTAAGCAAGCGGGTTCTCAGGAGCAGTTCCGCAAGGTGGATCTGGACTATGTCCTGAAGACGGCGCAGCTTGCCAAACGAAGCGGGGTGCGTCAATTTATGGCGGTCAGTTCGGCGGGCGCAAGCCCGAAGGTCCGCAATTTCTATCTTCGCACGAAGGGCGAGATGGAAGAGGGGCTCGCCAGCATCGGATTTAGCGGGCTGCATCTGTTTCGGCCGTCGCTGCTTCTGGGGGAGAGGACAGATACACGATTCGGTGAGCGACTGGCAGCTGTGCTGATGACGTCGCTGGATGTCGTCTTTCGAACGCCGAGGCTGGCGCCTTATCGGGCGATCCCTGCAAGCAAGGTTGCCCGGTCGATGGTGGTGATCGGTCTGTCGAATGTATCCGGCAGCCATGTATATACGAACGAAGTGCTGCATGTGCTCGGTTCGGAAGGCTAAATGTTCAAAGTCGTTTGCCAAGGTATGCCGATGGGATTACAATGAGAATACGTACAAGTTGTTGAATAGGGAAGGGGAATACGGATGAGCAAAAATATAATCTCGACCTCAAGTGCACCAGGCGCTATCGGGCCTTACAGCCAGGCGGTGGAAATCAACGGGTTCGTCTACACATCCGGTCAGCTTGGCCTGAATCCGGAGACGGGCGAATTTGGAGCCGATGTGCAGGAGCAGACCAAGCTGTCGCTGCAAAATGTGAAGGCCATTCTCGAAGCGGCCGGAGCAAGCCTGGACCAAGTGGTCAAAACGACGGTGTTTTTGAAGGATATGAACGATTTTGCAGCGGTGAATGAAGTGTACGGAAGCTTTTTCTCCGAGCCGTATCCGGCGCGCAGTGCCGTGGAAGTGGCCCGTCTGCCGAAGGATGGACTCGTGGAGATTGAGGTAATTGCCGTTAAGAAGTAATGATCACACGCATGATCAAGAAGCTCTTGGCGTTAGGCTTATAGCCGCGCGGAGAGCTTCTTTTTTGTGCCTGACGGGCGATTCTCCTGCATGCCATATCCTGACGCTAGCTGTTGCGAATCAGCAGATAGATAATCGGGCCGACGACAGGGAAAAACAGCATGCCGAGAACGACCAGAAGAGCGAACTCCGGGCTCCGTCCCATCCGGCGTGCATCGTTATAACCCCAAATACAAATGGCAATGTGAAGAAGAAATAATAAAGGAATAATCAATAATCCCAAGCTAAACATAACCGCCATGTTACATCCCCCCCTAATCCTCTCGTTCATATCTGTAAAAGGATACGTATCATCCCACATCAGGTTGCATTTGTAACCGAACAGCACGGCGCCTTTGTTGCTGCGGAAGACGGTCTTTATCATCTTTTTATCGGCAGAATGTCCTGGAATGTTTTGAAAATAGGCGGTGATCGTATAAGATAGTAATAATATCTAAAAAGCAGGAAAAGACGGGAGACTATCATGAATCAACCGCTTTATGGCGTATGGTTAGGTGACGTATTCTTTTGTTTTTCGGGCGAGGTGTCAGAGCCGCGGGTCGATGCATGGAGCCGGGTGGTGAAGGCCCTTCGCCTTCAGGACGGAAGCCGTCCTTATACAGGCGCTGTTCTCCGGCTGGCCGAGCTGAGGTACCCGCTGCAGACCATGGAGGCCAAAAACGGAAGGCGGCCGGAACGTAAGCTGCTGGGCGGACGCATGCTGGAAGGACTGGCGCTTTCGCCTGCCGATGCATTCCGGATGCTGCTGTTCTTGGACAGCGATTACTATAGAAGCCAGGGCCTGGAGACGGGGGAGGAGATGCGATTTTGGGTCAAGGCGAGCCAATTTGCGATGGAGCTGCTGCTGCGCGGCAAATTGGCGCCATCCTCGGCGGAGGTGCGCCCTACCGGCCGGCGCCGAACATCAACCGAGAGCATTCGGGCGGTATGGAGACCGCAGCTTGATGGGGAGGATCGGGAGCGGTTCCTGCAGCTTGCAGCCAATATGCCGCCGATATGCTTGGGGGCCCCGGCGGCCTTTGCGGGTCACGAGCCGGCGAGCCGGGAAGAAGCGGGGGCCATCGTGCTGCATTCTTTCCTGAGCGCGATCATCGACAGTGAATCCAGGCAATCGGTGCAGGAGCTGGAGAGCAAGCTGTCCGCTCATCTCGCTGCCTACAGGCGGGGACAATCCCCGCTGGTCGAGCTGTGGTGGAACAGTCTGCTTACGGTCAGCCGGGAAATTCCCGTTCAGGGAACGCCGGAAGAGATCGGCGGGCTGGTCAGCAGCGTGGAGGAAGTAAGCCAGGCGGGCATGCCTTATATGGAGGGAGAGGAATTGCCTCCTGAGGACGGAACCCTCCGGCTTGGTCTGAGGCTGGAGCCTCCGCTTGAACCTGGGGCCGAGGAGTGGCGGATCTCGTTCTGGGCTGGCAGCGTGGAGGATGAAGGCGTCTGGCTGCCTGCCCGAAGCATATGGGGCGGGAAGGAGCCGGATCGGATGATTCGGGGACGGGTGTACCGCAGCGTGCGCGACCAGTATTTAATGAGGCTTGGCGAGGCGGCAGAGCAGGCCCCGGATCTCGCGGAGGGCCTATTCGGACCGGCACCCGAAGGTGTCGTTATTCCGCTTGGCCGGCTTGCGTCTTTCATGAAGGAATCAGTTCCGCAGCTGACGGCCGGGGGAGTGAAGATCCAGATGCCTTCCAGGTGGACCAGAGAAGGCCGCCGCCGCGTCGGACTGTCCCTGAAGATGCAGCCGGATGCGAGGCTGACCGGGGAGGAAGGCGCAAGGCCGGTGCTCGGAATGAAGCATCTCGTGGAATTCCAGATCTCGGCCTCAATGGGCGGGCAGCCCATCACCCGGGAAGAGCTGCAAGCGCTGGTGCAGCAAAACCTGCCGTACGTGCAGTTCCGGGGAGAATGGATTGAGGTGGACCTGAAGGAGATCAACCAGGTCCTCCGGTTCATGAAGCGTCATGAGCAGGGGGAAATGGAGCTGGCCGAATGGGTCCATCTCGCCGCCGAACAGGACGGGGAGCGAATCTGGAAGGGGCTGCTGATCGAGGAGCTGGAGACGACAGGACTGCTGTCTTCGCTGCTGGCCGGCGATGGCTTGCGCGAGCTTCCGGAACGACCTGTTCCGGCTTCCTTGCACGGGGAGCTAAGGCCTTATCAGGAACGCGGCTTTCAGTGGCTCAGCCTGATGCGCGATATGGGATTCGGGGTCTGCCTGGCAGATGATATGGGACTTGGAAAGACGGTTCAGGTTATTACCTGTCTGCTGGACAGTACAAGGACTGCTGCAGGCCGGGGACCGGCGCTCATCGTATGTCCGACTTCGCTGCTTGGCAACTGGCAGCGGGAGTTTCAACGTTTCGGCCCGGATTTGTCGCTGTATATCCATCATGGGACCCGCCGCCTGAAGGGGGAGGTGTTCCAGGAGGAGGTCCGGGAGTACGACGTTGTGCTGACGACCTATCATTTGGCAGGGCGGGACGGTAGTGATCTGGCAGCCGTATCCTGGTCGAGCATCGTGCTGGATGAAGCGCAGTACATTAAGAATTACCGGACCAAGCAGGCGCAGAGTGTCATGAAGCTGTCAGCGCCTCACCGGATCGCCATGACCGGTACGCCGGTGGAGAACCGGCTGGCCGAGCTGTGGTCGATTTTTCATTTTCTCAACCCCGGTTATCTCGGCTCCTTCAACGGATTCCGGCAGCGTTACGCCGCAGGCGACGGGCAGCAGGAGCGGCTGCGGGAACTGCACAGGCTGATCTCGCCCTTCATGCTGCGCAGATTGAAGAGTGATCCGGACATCCGCAAGGATCTGCCGGAGAAGCTGGAGGTAAAGTCCTACTGCAGGCTGAGCGAGATGCAGGGGGCGATGTATCAGGCGGTCGTCGACGAAATGCTGGGGCAGATCGAGAATCGGACAGGTCTGGCGAGGAAGGGGCTGGTGCTGTCCTCGCTGACCAAGCTGAAGCAGATCTGCAATCACCCGCAGCTCATTCGCGGGGAGGACAGCCGCACTGTACGCATCGAGCAGTCGGGCAAGCTGGAGCGGATGCTGGAGATTCTGGACAGCATTGCCGATGTAGGCGAATCGGCGCTTATATTCACCCAGTATGTTGCGATGGGAGAACTGCTGGTCAGCGTGCTCACCCGGAGGTACGGGAAGCGGCCGCATTTCCTGCACGGCGGCGTAGCCAAGCGGGACCGCGACGAGATGGTTCGGGCCTTTCAGGCGGGCGAGGGCTCCGAGTTCTTCGTGTTGTCCCTGAAGGCCGGCGGCGTCGGGCTCAACCTGACCCGGGCCAACCATGTGCTTCACTATGACCGCTGGTGGAATCCGGCGGTGGAGAATCAGGCGACGGACCGCGTGTTCCGGATCGGGCAGCATCGTGATGTGCAGGTGCACAAGCTGATTGCCCAGGGAACGCTGGAGGAAAGAATTGATGAGCTGATTGAGCAGAAGAAGGCGCTGTCTGAGCAGGTGGTCGGGTCAGGCGAAACCTGGCTGACCGAGATGTCGGACCGTGAACTGCGCGAATTGATCGAGCTGCAAAGTCAGGATTGGCTGTAGCTGCAAGTGAAGGCAAGAGCCTTCTGGCAGCGGTAGAACCCAGGCCCCGAGAGGAGTGCCTGGAAGCTTAAGAGGAGGTTGTGCCACCATGGAGCAGCAGGAAGCCCCTGAGCGGGGACAGGTGAAGCTGGATTTCACCCCAGGTCTGATCAAAGGGGCAGTTCAGCGCGCGGATGATGAAACCGAATCGGCGCTGGTGGAGGTTCCGGTGGACGTGCTGACACCGGAAGCCAAGCAGGCGCTGGTGGAGCGTCTCGGCCTTCGGCCGCTGACGCTGTACCGCCTGCTTGCCGGGCGTCCGGCCGCCGAGGCGGACGCCGGGCTTCCATCGCCTTCGCTTGAAGGCGATGGATCGGCCGCGCGCTGCTCCTGCGGGCGCGCTGCCTGCAGCCATGCCGCCGCCGTGCTGGATGCCGCACGGCAGCGGCTGGCAGCGGAGCCGCTCCAGCGGCTGGCGCTGCTGGGGCTGCCGCGTGAGGCGCTGCTGGCCGGCGTCTACGACGCCTGGGGCCAGACGGCCGGGAACGCGGCAGGCGGCTCCGCCGACGAGGCGGCCGCACGGGCCAAGGAGAAGGGAGCGCCGCTCCCTTCTCCAGGCGAGTGGCTGGCCGAGGCGGCGGCCGAGGGCCGGCTGCACCGGCCCGGCCCGCAGCTGGATGAGGTGGAGGTGCGGCTTTCGCCGCCGCCTCCACCGGAGGAGCTGCGCCCGGCCGGGGACTGGGCCGGGCTGCTGCCGGGCGTGCGCGGCGCCTCCAAGGCGCTCGGCCTGGTGGTCCGCCAGACGGCGGCCCGGGCCGAGCAGCTGCGCCGCCAGCTGCCGCGAAACGGCGACTGACCGCCGTTTCGCGGTCCGCGCCGCGAGGGCCGGGAGCGGCGCCCATGCCGCAGGAGTGCCCGGCGCCCATGCGCCGGCAACGCGGTCCCATGCCGCAGGTACGCCTGGGGCTGAACGGCCTCGGCAACGCGGCCCACGTGCACTCGGCGCCCATGCCGCAGGAGTGCCCGCGCCCATGCGCTGGCAACGCGGTCCCATGCCGCAGGTACGCCCGGGGCTGAACGGCCTCGGCAACGCGGCCCATGTGCACTCGGCGCCCATGCCGCAGGTGTGCCCGGCGCCCATGCGCTGGCAACGCGGCCCGCGTGCCCCCCGCCTCTCCCCAGCCCGCTAGAGCCCATCAATGACATGAAATGATGGTTTGTCCTCACATTTCGATATGAGGTACAATGGGGAGAGGAAACAATTCATTTTGAAGGGAAGAGCGGCAGATGAGCGCAAGAAGAACAAGTTGGACAACCCTGCTGCTGTCATCGCTGCTGGTAGCGGGAATGGTGCTGGCTGGCTGTCAGTCGAAGGATGCCGGGTCAGGGCAGGAGCAGGGACAGGAGCTTCAGTCGCCTGCCGGGGAGCAGCAGGAGAATACGATCCCTGAGGGTGAGGCAGGAGCGGACGATGTGCCGTCCGATCCGGTGATGGCGAAGCGGACCGAGAATGCGCTCCAGGCTACCGTGAAGGAAGAAGGCGGCAAGCAGGTCGTTATCAACGCTGAAGCGATCCCGGTTGTGGTGAACAAGCAGCGGAGCCTGCCGGACGGCTATGCGCCGAGCGATCTGGTAGAGCCGAATGTGCCATTCTCCTTTGACGAAGCGCATGAGAAGCGCCACATGCGCCGGGAAGCGGCTGAGGCGCTGGAGGAGCTGTTTGCAGCTGCCCAGGCCGACGGCATTGAACTTCGCGCCGTGTCCGGCTATCGCTCCTATGAGCGCCAGAAGGTGATATATGAGAACAATGTGCGGACCAAGGGTGAGGAAGAGGCGTCGCGCGTAAGTGCAGTTCCGGGGACGAGCGAGCATCAGACGGGACTTGCCATTGATGTATCCAGCCCGAGTGTCGGCAATGCGCTGGAAGAAGTATTCGGACGTTCAGCGGAGGGCCGGTGGCTCGCCGAGCATGCGGCGGCATTCGGATTCATTATTCGTTATCCGGAAGGCAAGGAAGGCATTACCGGCTACGTGTACGAGCCTTGGCATATACGATATGTCGGAAAGGATCTTGCGCCAGATATTGCCGACAGCGGATTGACGCTGGAGGAGTATTTCGACGAGTCGAATATCAAACTGTAATTCCAGGTCCGAAGAACTGTATGGAAAAAGGGACTGAAGTCTACCCTTATCAGGGACTTTATGTACTTGCGGTCTTCTTGTTCAATCGCTAATGTTGAATTGGAATCCGCAAGGTTCGGGCATATGAACGTGTTGAACTGTCATAAATCCCGGAGCATCCGCTCCGGGATTTTTTCAATTCTCCGGCGGTTTGTTCGTCGGTGAGCCGGCGTAGCCGGGATGGTCATAGCCGGTATCGTTCATTTTGTCGATGATGTTCATATCATTAATCAGTTTGCGGCTGTTCTCATCGCCATGCTCATAGAGGAAGCTGTACAGCTCGATCGTCCGGTCGTCGAACTGCTTGGCCGCATCATCATGATCTGCGGACTTATAGGGGACAAAGGTGCGCCGAAAGGCGTATTTGTCGCTTTTTGCCACATCGTTCAGCAGATCGCGAAGCCTGGTCAGCTCATCCTCGCTCAATCGGACGACAAATTCAACGGATTCATGCGGAGTTTCTTGGATTAAGTTATGTTTGACCGAAACATAATAGGTCGTTTTCTCGTAATTCATATCAAATCCCTCCATTTCCGCATCTGTCGATGGGTTTGTATATGTTTACACGCAATCGCGCAGGGCTGAATCAGCGAAAGTGGCACGGGGATGCTTGTCGGCTTGCCTGGGAATCCCTCCCTTTTTCCAAACGGGAAGCAAATTTGGTATGATAGGTACACGGAAAAGCCCCGCAGCTTCGGGTCTGGCATTTTTACGGGAAAAATGACGGATGATGACCAGTGGGCTTCCCATCGGCAGCGATAGGCGAGGCGATTCAGTACGTCTGTCTGATCTGGCCTGAAGCGGCCCGAATCGAAATTGAAGTGATTGCCTGGAATATGTAAATAAGACCGAACATATATCGGAGAATATTGGAGAAACGGACTAGCGATAGAAAGGGATGAGACGGATGAAAATTTTGCAAAGACTGAAGGATGGAGCCAATAAAGCGACGGAGAAAGCGCAGCATGTGGTGGAAATCAACAAAATGAACAGTCAGATCGCTGAAATAGAGCAACAGAAGAACGCTTATTTTCAAGAGATGGGCAAAGTGTTTTATGAGGGCTACCGATCCCAGGATATGTCGGTCGCCGAGAAAGAAATGGTTGAACTGGCACAGGTCTGTGACGGTTTGCAGGAGCAGATTCACACGCTGCGCAACCGGATTGCCATTATGAAAAACGAGCGGCTGTGCGAGTGCGGGCGTGTCGTTGGACTGGATGCCAACTTCTGCCCATACTGCGGGAACAAGCTCGAGAAGCTGACGAGAAACGAGCCTAAGCCTGAGGCGCAGCCGGTGCAGAGGGAACGGGAGCGGGTGCTTCCGTTTGAGGATGAGCATGAGCATGAGGAAGAACATGCGGTGCAGGAGCGATTTGAATACCGTCCGGTGTCAGGGCCGGCAGAGCCGGAAGCCGAGATCGATCCGGAGGTTGAGGTCGATCCGGAGCAGCTCTTCAGAGAAGAGGAAGAACGCGAACGGGAACGCCGTCACCTTGAGGAGCTTGAGCGGGAGCGGGAGCGGCAGCTGGAATTGGATCGCCGCATCCGTTTCTGGCAGGAGAACAATCAGTTTCAGGACCAGAAGCCGGACGAGGAGAGTGCGCGCGATACGGTGAAATGCCAGATTTGCAGCGTTGATCTGGCCAAAGGCTCCAAATGGTGTCCGCGCTGCGGGGCGGAACAGATCTGAGCGGTAACGGGGACAGCCATATTGCGCAGCTAGCACGAGCGGTGTGTGCGGGTGAAGTTGGCGTTCAAGCATCTTTGGGGGGACTGGGTTAATGGAACAACTACTGCATCATTTGCGCAATCTGGGTTTTACCGAAATTGAGTCGAAAATTATGGTCGATCTGGCTGAGCATGGACCGGCCGGAGGCTACGAGGTAGCCAAGCGTCTTGGCGCTTCCCGCTCGAATGTATATGCGGCCATGCAGCGTCTGGAGCGTCAGGGAGCGCTGGAGCGCATGTCCGGGGAACCGCTTCGTTACCGGGCGCTCAAGCCCGAGGAGCTGACCCGGACGATCTCGATGCGGGTGGAAGCGTCGCTCGCATTCGTGGAGAAGAGCCTGCCCCGGGGAGCCGGAGCGCCGTTTCTGAGCATGGAAGGGGACAAGGCGGTGCTCGATATTTTGTCCCGCGAGATTGGACGTGCCAAGCGGGAAATTATCGTGGACGTATGGCGGGAGGAAGCGGAGCTGCTTCGCGAACCGCTTGCCGAGGCGGAATCCCGGGGGGTTAGGGTGGTTTGGGCCTGCGACGGTCCGGACCACGGACTGGCCCGGACGCTGGCTTGGTCCGGCTGGGATGACCTGGGTGCGCGGAGCCGCGGCGGGCGAAAGTTCTCGTTCGTTGTGGACCGCAGCTGGTGCATGCTCGGCATGCGCGGCGGAGAACAGGAGACCGGCGCGGTCATTACCGAGCATCCGGTCATGGCGGAGCTGCTCCTGCATCACTTCACGCAACAGATGGTGCTGTTCCATCTGGAGCAGGATATGGGAGAAGAGCTGGAAGAGCGCTACGGCCCGAATTTTGAAAACATCCAGCGCGAGTATATCTCGTCCGGTTTTGTGGAGGACCGCGGTATCGATCAGCGATCTGATAAACCGGCAGAAACAGAATCTGAGGAATGAAGCGTGGAAGTGACTTTTGTCACTTCCAGTTGCTTTTTTATAGCGTATGCTGGGTATAGGGGAATATAGCTGGGAACCGGTCCTGGAATTGTGCGGGATTCGCCCCATGTTCCCTGAATGAACGCTGCGCCGGCAGGAGATCATGAATAGGGATGGACACTGGAAGAGGAAGGGAGCTGTTATACAACATGGAATGCATCGTCCGTTTTACAGTGAACCATGCAGAAGGGCCGAAGAAGCTGCGCGGACTTATTTTCGTTGATGAGGGAAAAGCGCCGAGCACGGACCAGCTGCTGGATATGTTTCGTGATTTGGAATATGAGGTCGTGCCCGATGAGCAGGACGAGCTGTTGTTCAAGCCTGTGAATTCGAATGAGACCTACCATTCGATTCGGGTGAACGAGCTGGATATGGGTCAGGAGAAATACACGGAAGACCGCAATCTCAAAGCGATATTGAATAATCTGCTGCCCAAGCAGAGAGGATTGTAAAGATGATCTCCTCCGCCTTCTTTGATATAATATTTATTGGCGGAAGGAGATGGAGATGTTTATATTTATAGCGATTGCAATGCTTGCTGTTTACGGTCTGCTTGTCTATTATGTTGGTCGAAGCGTATGGAAGTGGGTGAACCCGCGTCCATCCCTGGTGTTGAAGATCATTTATGCGGTGGTTCTGACCGTGGTGGCGACCTCGTTTATTACAGGCCGCTTTATCGGGAGCGTACCGCTTCTAAGCATGATCGGCTCGTACTGGATGGCGGTGTTCTATTTGCTGATCATTCTGATACCGGTTATGCATATTGTGCTGCTGCTGCTCAAGCTGACCACGCTGCCAAGACATACGGTGCAGAAGGCCGCAGGCTACGCCGTGCTGGTGCTGCTGATCGGCCTGATCAGCTACGGATCCTACAATGCCTACAGCCCGGTCGTGCGTACATATGAAGTGAAGATTGAGAAGAATGCAGGGGGGCTGGACAATCTGAACGTTGTCCTTGCTTCGGACATGCACTTTGGCCTGCTCTCGGGCAAAAGCCATGCAGAGCGGATGGTGAAGGAAATCAACGCCCTTCAGCCGGATCTCATCCTGTTCCCCGGGGACATTATCGACGATGATCTGGACGCGTATTTGCGCCAGGGCATTGACGAGGTTCTGACGGGTCTTGAGGCCCGGTACGGCGTGTATGCTTCTCTAGGCAATCACGACCGTGATCCGATTGGAATGCAAGCGTTGATTGACACTTTGGAACGCAGCGGGATGACGGTGCTCTATGATGAATCGCTTGTGGTGGAAGATCAATTGACGCTGGTCGGACGCAAGGACTACTCGGATCGTAACCGGTCTAATATGGCGACGCTGATGCAGGATGTGGACCTGTCGAAACCGGTGATTGTGCTCGACCATCAGCCGAATGCGCTGCAGGAGGCCAGAGAGCAGGGCGCCGATCTGATCGTTTCCGGCCATACGCATCGCGGCCAGGTCTTCCCGGCTCATCTGATTACCCGAGCCTTGTTCGAGAACGATTACGGCTATATGCAGCAGGGATCGTTTCATTCGATTGTCACTTCGGGATACGGCTTCTGGGGGCCGCCGATTCGGCTCGGTTCGCAATCGGAGATTGTCATGATCCAGGTTGCGTTTGAAGGATAGCGTTGATGTATAGAACGGACCGATTGTTTATCGGGAAGATAAGAAATCGTTTCTTTGGCCTAGGGGCTGTGCTCCTTTATGGCTTAAGAAGCGGTTTCTTTTTTTGTGTGGAATAGTTTGGAAAGATGGTTTTCGCAAATTTTCACTTTATTTATTCATAGAGAAGCGGTATACTTCTTTCATTCGGATATAACACGTTCTGTTACTTTAAGCGATGAGAGCAAGGTTGTAATCTAAAGCTCTATCATAATAGTACATCTTCTCGTATATGTGCAGGGATTGGCCTGCATGTTTCTACCCGATCACCGGAAATGATTGGACTACGGGATATTGCAGCGCGGCGATTAGCGGCAGCCTTGTATTTCGGGCTTCGTGTGGATCAGCCGTTGTGTCTGCTTTAGCCCATGGATTCCTTTTTTCGGAGACGGAGAGGATGAAGATGGGCTTTTTTGCTTTTGGGAATGTGGACAAGGATGAAGGGGGAGCATCATGCAATTACTGCAAAACAAAGTTAAAGAGGAAGGTATTGTGCTTAGCAATCAGGTTCTGAAGGTCGATTCGTTCCTGAATCACCAGATGGATCCGGTGTTGATGCGGGAGGTGGGCAAAGAGTTTACACAGCGCTTCAAGGAGCACAACGTCACGCGGGTATTGACCATTGAGTCCTCGGGTATTGCACCGGGCATCATGACCGCGCTTGAGCTGAACGTGCCTCTGATCTTTGCGCGCAAGCAGAAGTCGCTGACGCTCCGTGAAGATATATATGTCGAGAAGGTGTACTCATTCACCAAGCAGGAGAGCAACGAAATTACCGTCTCCAAGAAATTCATCAATCCCGGCGACAAGGTGCTGATCGTGGATGACTTTCTTGCCAACGGCGAGGCAGCTTTCGGTCTGGCCCGGATCGTGGAGCAGGCGGGCGCAGAGGTTGTGGGCATCGGGATTGTCATCGAAAAAGCATTTCAGCCGGGCGGACGTCTCTTGAGCGAAGCCGGTTATCGTGTCGAGTCCCTGGTCCGTATTGCATCGCTTGAGGATGGGAAAGTGACATTTGCATAATCCAACCATTTCATTCAGAAGGAGTTAAGAAATCATGGAAGAAGCGAAGCAAGCGGTGACAGAACCGATTTTTGATAAGAATCGTGCACCGGGCAAAACCATTTCCCTCGGGATCCAGCACGTGCTGGCCATGTATGCCGGAGCGATTATCGTTCCGATGATTGTAGGCAATGCCCTCGGACTGACGACCGAGCAGCTGACCTACCTGATCGCGATTGACCTGCTTGCCTGCGGGGTAGCGACCCTGCTGCAGGTGTTTGGGAACAAATATTTTGGCATCGGGCTTCCCGTGATGCTCGGCTGTGCATTCCAGGCGGTCGGTCCGATGATTATCATCGGCACGCAGTACGGAATGTCGGCGATTTATGGCGCGATTATCGCATCCGGATTGTTTGTGGTGTTATTCTCCGGCTTGTTCGGGAAGCTGATTAAGGTGTTCCCGCCGGTCGTGACCGGATCGGTCGTGACGATCATCGGTTTGACGCTCATTCCGGTGGCCTTGACGGATCTTGGGGGCAGCCAGAATGCCGGCGATGAGTTCGGGAGCGCCTTGAATCTGTCCCTCGGCTTTGGCGTGCTGCTGTTTATCATCCTTATGAATCGTTTTGCTAAAGGGTTCCTGCGCTCGATCTCCGTCCTGATCGGACTGATTCTGGGGACGCTCGCGGCTGCTGTGTTCGGGGGGCTGGATCTTGCTCCGCTGAAGGAAGCCGGATGGTTCCGCGCTCCGCAGCCGTTCTACTTCGGAACGCCGACATTTGAGCTGATGCCGATCGTGACCATGATTCTCGTGGCGATTGTCAGCGTGGCAGAGTCGACAGGCGTATTTATGGCGCTTGGCAAAATCGTCGGTCGCGACATCAATTCGAAGGATCTGACCCGCGGCTATCGCGCCGAAGGGATTGCCATTGTGGTGGGCGGCTTGTTCAACTCGTTCCCGTACACCACCTATTCGCAAAATGTCGGGCTTGTACAGATGAGCCGCGTAAAAACGCGCGACGTCATCGTGGTGGCCGGCGGCGTGCTGGTGCTGATCGGACTTATCCCGAAAATTGCTGCGCTGACGCACCTGGTTCCATCTTCGGTTCTGGGCGGCGCGATGGTTGCCCTCTTCGGGATGGTCGTGTCCTCCGGAATCCGCATGCTGGGCGATCAGGTGGACCTGAACCGTCATGAGAATCTGTTCATTATCGCTTGTTCCGTCGGCGTCGGCCTGGGTGTGACCACCGTGCCGGAACTGTTCGCCAAACTGCCGGATTGGATTCGCATTCTGGCTGATAACGGAATTGTGGCAGGAACGGTCACAGCGATCGTGCTGAACCTGCTCTTTAACGGCCTCAAATCAACGCCGCCTGTCCGCAAGGAAGATGAGGAAGCGCTGGAGGGGAAAGTAGCCTGAAGGCACGAGCAGGCGCTGTAAGACATACCGGTTCGGCGAATCCTGCCTAACCGGAGAACGGCCAGAAGCCGGCAGAATTCGTTCTGCCGGCTTCTCTGTGTTCACCCGGGTGCGTTCACCCTGAAGAGGGAAGAAGAAAGTGCTGTTTGTCCATCGCCGCATCCTGGGCATGCGGCTGCTATAACCGCTGGATCTGCTGCTCGGCGAAGGGGCCGATCCAGGGCAGCTTGAACCATTTGCCCTGGAGCGCATTGAAGATAAGGATGAGCCACATTAATACGCCAAGCAGGGCGAGCAGCGCCGAGGCCAGCAGGCCGATAATCGGCACGGCGCCGGCCAGTACGTGGGCCATGCCCAGTATGCCGTAGGCGAACAGGGATTGCAGGGCATGGAACATGACGTAGCGGCTTCTTTTTTCAAGGGAAAGAAACAGTATCCCTCCGACCATCGGGAACAGATAGCATAGTGCAGCCGCCAGGTTTTCGGGAAGCCCTGTGGACGATTTAAAGGGTGACATTCATACCAGCTCCTTGTCTTTAGAACACTTCATAGGGCAAGTCTTATACCTTAACCATATGAGCGTGTCGGACAAAGTATGATGATATGCTGAAGGCCTATGCTCCGAGTTCTACTTGAGCTTCAGGTTGAGCAGGTATTGAATGAGCGCATCCTGCTGCTCCTTCGTGTACCCCGTGGTTTCATCCACCCAATATTCATGCCCCTGCCCGGTGACACTCGTATCCTTCAGCCGTTGATCCTCACGGTTGGCTTTCACTACGAGCTCGCGCAGGTTTCTGTCCACCATCGCTTTGAGGCTGTTGTAGGGATCGGGGGAGATTCCTTTCATCAGGGTTGCGGAAACCCCCACCTGCGTCAATTCCGGACCGACCGCTACGCCTCCGTCATGAAGATAGGGTGCGGACCAACGCAGTCCGATCAGGCCCTTGACTTTATAGCCACCGCCGGTGTTCTTGTGTCCGAGCCCCAGCGTCAGCTGGTCCGGTTCGACATCCCCGGATGGCACCTCAACCACTTTGGCATCCTTTGGCAGGGGCACCGGTGTGTCCGGAGGATAGAACAGGGACTTGCCGAAATCGTTCTCTGTCGGAAAGAATGCCCGCGCACGGGCGGGTTCCGTGCCGATTTCCTTGACCGGCAATATCCGGTGGTTGTTGAAGGCGTCTCCTGCGTGGCAGGTGATGCACTGCGCTTTCCGGAAAATTTCCTTGCCAAGCGCCAGCGTCTCAGGCTTGGGTGTTTGTTTCGGCACAGGAGGTCTGATGACGTTCTGGTAGGCGGACATAGCGTTCACCTGCTCGCCGACCTTGTAGCCGGGCGTGTTGACGTACAGACCATTGGGGGCAAACGCCGATACTTTCGGGTAATTCGGAATTTTGATGACTTCATTGGCCCCGGCGGTGCCCGGGTTGGGGTCAAGCGTATCAAAAAACACCGAAGGCTTCATACCGCTTTTCGGATCGTATCGGTATTTCGGATTGGCGGCATTCTGCAGAATCGTGCCCACATAGACCTCTTTATCTATGCCAAAAAAGCTGTCGCTGACATCCATCTGGCTTAGCGAATCGGTGTTCTGGGCATGCACATTGTTCGTGAACGAGCTGAGCCCCTTGAACGGGCCGATCGCGGCAAATCCGCTCCAACTGTACGGATAGTCGCCCTTGGTGAACATATCGGGAATTTGCGTAATATCGCTGATCAAATCCACCGTTGTGTCAAAGTAACCCGGCGCCCATTTCACGAGATTGTCGTCAACGGCCTTCTCCAGCAGCTGGGCATCCGGCAGCGCTTCCTTCCCGCCTTTGGAGTTGGGAATTAAAGGGCTGGAGTCCTTTACATACTGGACCAGATTGTCAACATCGGTATGCGTGAAAAAAGCGGCGCTATTCGGTGCCAGTGCAAGAACGAGCCCCAGATTCAGATCGGCGTTGGGGGCGCCTTCGACCAAGCGCCCTGTCTCGTCGTTCACCGTCGCATGACAAGCCATGCAGGTGACGCCGACCTTGACGCGGCCTTCCTGATACTTTACGGTCAGGCCGACCGGCATATAGGAGCCTTTTGCCACATCGAATCCGGTCTTGATGATATCTCCTTTTTTAAAGGAAAGGCCTCCAACTGTAATATCTTCTTCCAGCGCTACCTCCAGGTTGCTCGTTCCCGCCCCCTTCAGCTTGGCAATCGCCTTCGAGATGCTCTTGATCGTTAACGGACCGCTGACGATGCCAAGCACATCGGAGAGAAAGATCTCATTGCCGAATGTTTGCTCGTACAGTGTCTTTCGGCCAAGCTCAAGCATATCGGGGGTGATTTCAACGGCGCCATCGTCGGGAGACAGTGAGGAAGGAGAGGGCTGCCGGGAGTTCGCGTGAAGCTTGACCGACTTGCCCCAGACATCGAATTGCCTAACCGGGCCATGCTGCGATGAGCGAAGCTCAGGCTTGTTCTCCAGCTTGCCGATAGGAGGGGTGTAGGAATATTCAGGTTCCAGCAGATAAAGAGTGAGCCAGACTGCGCCTATAGCCAGTACCGGGACGATAAGCCACAGCCATCTGGATTTTCTCATATCGGATCATCCTTTGTAAGCAGGCTTATGCGTATCGTGTGAACGCTCTGCTGTTCCTTGATCGAGAAGAGCTAGTC
This sequence comes from Paenibacillus sp. FSL M8-0334, assembly GCF_038000405.1. Taxonomy (NCBI): domain Bacteria; kingdom Bacillati; phylum Bacillota; class Bacilli; order Caryophanales; family Paenibacillaceae; genus Paenibacillus; species Paenibacillus sp. FSL M8-0334. Next base: position 1,619,582 of record NZ_JBBOCH010000001.1, on the reverse strand, counting down.
CACTTCAACATGACGCATTGGAGATTCTGCGTTGACTTGCGTATCCGGTCCTTTTTCTTTGCGGACCAGACGTTCGTCGGTTCTTCCTTCATGGTGGTTCTCAAAATCGTATTCGGTCAGATGCCAAGCGGTTGACCCTCCCTGTGGATCAAACGGGAATCTCTCCCCGCGCTTCAAATATTGTTCCCGGCCCCACTCATTCGTGTAGGTGCCGTCAACTTCAACCTCATCTCGTGAAATCGGGGGCAGATCTTTATCTTTACCGGACATGTTATCAAACTCCTCTCATTCATTTATAAAGTAAAGAAATCATATATGGCATAAAGTAACCATAATGGAGCATTAATATCCGCTCAAAGCCATGCCGGAGCTCAATCAGGCTGCATGGCTTTCAAAATATACCGCTCCAGCAGCATTCTCGGATTTCTCCAGCGGCTGACCCTGCTGTCGGCTGTGAAAACAACAACAGCGTCCAGCTCCGGAAAGAGATACATTTGCTGACCGCCATGCCCGTGGGCCAGGGCATATCTGAACCCTGAGAGCTGTCCGTTCCACCATTGATACCCGTAATCGCCGAAAGCGCCGTACCCTTTGGTTTGAGGCGCAAGGGCTTCCTCGAGCCAGTCGGAGGGGATGACGGCCTGCTGATTCCAGCGACCGCCCTCCAGGCAGCATACACCGATTTTGGCCATATCTCTTGAAGTCAGATACAGGCCAACATGACCCATCGAGTGCCCTTCCGGGCTCGGGGACCAGACGGCGTGGCGAATGCCGAGGGGGCTGAACAGATGCCGGGTCGCATAGGCGTGTGCGGGAATGCCTGTGCTCTCGCTAATGACAACGGACAGCAGATAGGAGTCGATGCTGCGGTACTGGAACTGGCCGATCTCCGCTTCCTGGATCGGGAGGGACAGAGCGAAGGCTGTCCAGTTCCGGGAGCGGTGAAAGCGGCGGATGAGCGGCTCGCCGAGTTTGGTGCCCGTCTGCCAGGCGAAGCCGGAGGTCATGGTCAGCAGGTGGCGGATCGTAATCCGGCCGAGCATGGGCGAGGCGTGCGGCGGCACAAACCTTGATAGTACGGAAGAGACGGATTTCTCCAGTGGCGGAAGCTCTCCGCGTGCATTTGCAATACCGGCAAGCAGGGATGTCACGCTTTTGGTCGCTGATCGGAGATCATTCAGGGAAGCGAGCGCATGACCGCCATAATAGCGCTCATAAATCAGCTTGCGGTGGCGGATGAGCAGGAAGCTGCGCATACGGGGATAACGCTCATGGATGAGCGCATCGGTCTTGTCCAGCATGCGGCGATCGACAGCGCATTCCTCTGGATCCGCACACGAAATAGAGGGGACGGCCTCCGGAGGGCAGATGAATAAAGGGCTGGGAGCATCCATGATGAACCTCCTTTCCGATTGCAGGCTTGGGCAATTCTTAGCCATATCTTAACCAGAAGACGGCTGAATGCTTGCATAGGATGCCGATCTAAAAAAATCAGCCTGGAAAAACATTTTTTGGGAAAGATGAAACAATCCGAAGAATATGATACAATAAATTAATGATTCAGCTGTTTGCTTTCAGGTTATTGTAGTGTCAGGTGCATTGGTAAGTTGCTGAATATCAACCTAATCGTTCACCACAAGAACTGCAGTAAGGCTTCACAACTCAATTTAAGGTAGATCTTTTCGGCATTCTCTAAACGGAGCAGTTTATTTCCACGTTTTGGGAGGGATCCATCATGGCAACGAAAGGTCACAATGAGGTAAAGGAAAGTCTGCGGGAAATGACACGAATTTTCCGGCCTAAAGATCCGAAAAAATTTGTAAAGGAGTACGTCCGGAAATATCATATTATGGGAGGGTACGAAGAAGAGCTCACTCTCGTCGTGGAGAACGAGTTGGGTAAATTAAATTCCTCTGTTTCGTAATATTGATTGCACCTGGATAAGCATCGCTGAAAGCATCATGTAGACATTGATTTTATGGTTTGAACCATTTGGTCTTGAATATGGTTAACCGTTTTTGGGGTGAATGCCCTGGAAACGGTTTTTTTGCTTTTTCCTTGCATATATTGGTTAGAAGTCAATTCAGAAGGCGAGGGGAAGCAAGTCAACATGGGAAAAGTAACGCTGAAGAGTGCGGAGGAGATCGGCTATATACGGCAGGCAGGTTCCTTACTGGCGGCATGCCATCAGATGATCGCCAAGCGAATCAAGCCGGGGGTGACAACACTGGAAATCGACCGGCTGGTGGAGCAGTACCTGGAGCGTGAAGGGGCTTATCCGGAGCAGAAGGGATATAAAGGGTATCGCTTCGCGACCTGCGCATCGGTCAATGAAGTGGTGTGCCACGGTTTTCCGGATGATCGCCCGCTGGCGGACGGGGATGTCGTAACGATAGATATTGTGGTGAACAAGAACGGCTGGCTGGCCGATTCGGGCTGGACCTATGAGGTTGGACAGGTGGCACCGGAGGTTAAGCGGCTGATGAACCGGACCAAGGAAGCGATGTACAAAGGTATCGAGAAGGTGCGCCACGGCGTTCCGCTGGGTGATGTCGGTCATGCAATGGAGACCGTGGCAGAAGAGGAAGGCTACGGTATCGTTAAAGCGCTGGTCGGACACGGCATCGGTCGAAGCCTGCATGAGCCGCCGGATGTGCCGAGCTTTGGAACACCGGGGAAGGGGCTCATGCTGAAAGAGGGGATGGTCATCACCGTGGAGCCCGTATTTACGCTCGGTCCGACAGGAGCTGTATACTGGGGCGATGATGGCTGGACGATCACGTCCGCGGACGGAAGCGTCGGCGTTCAATATGAGCATACCGTCGCCGTGACGAGAAATGGCCCCATCATCTTAACGGGATTATAAGATGATGAAAAATATAGCATAATGAATAGGAGGATCTTCAGTGCCGATTATGGGGCGAGAAGACCCTCCTTGCTCTATGATTGCTGGAGCGAAAGTTCGGGTAAACAGTGAAAGGGCAATCAAAGGAAGAAACGAATGTCGAAAAAAGGCGAAAAGGGGGTTGGATCGAGGGTGGAAGCGATTGCAAACCCGCGTCTGGCGCGACTTTGACGACTTTTCGAACAATTTGTGAATTCCCTGTGAATGATTGACAAAAGTTACCCATGAACTTATATTTAATAAGTGATTGTTTTAATTGACAGGATTACTTCATCCGTGATTGTGCAGGTAGATTACCGCTGTTTGCGCCGGATGGTAGTCTACGAAAATCGAAAAGTGGGGTAGATCAATGATGAAACGGTGGCAGGCAGTAAAGCGTCTTCTTCCCTTGTTAGCCATGTTTGCTTTGGTGTTATCCGGCTGCGGTCGCGAGGATCTGTCGGTCTTGAGACCACAAGGCCCGGTAGCGCAGGGCCAGCTGGATTTAATTAAGCTCTCCATTTCGATCATGGTTGTCGTTATGGTTGTGGTATTTGCAATTGCTGCTTACGTACTTGTAAAATTCCGCAGAAAAAAGGGACAAGACGAAGTACCTGAACAGGTTGAAGGGAACTTCAAACTGGAAGTGATTTGGACGGCGATTCCGCTGCTTCTCGTGCTTATCCTTGCAGTTCCTACCATTCAAAAGGTATTTGCATACGACCAGATTGATTGGAACGATCCGGAGGCCGTGAAGGTAGAGGTTACAGGACACCAGTTCTGGTGGGAATTCTATTATCCTGACCATGATATCAGAACAGCGCAGGAGCTTGTTATTCCTGTAGGCAAGAAAATTGCATTTCAATTGAAAACAAACGATGTGCTTCATTCCTTCTGGGTTCCATCTCTTGGCGGTAAGAGAGACACGAATACGGAGGGCACAGTGAACTACCTGACGCTGATTGCCGATAACGAGAATACATACATTGGCAAGTGTGCGGAGCTGTGCGGTGCGTCTCACGCTTATATGGAATTCCGGGTGAAAGCGGTTGATGATGCTACGTTTGATGCATGGGTTAATGCATTCAAACAGCCGGCCGTGCTTCCTGCAGATACGGAGCTTGCTGAGAAATTCAGAACCAACTGTCTTTCCTGCCACGCTGTGGGCGACCAAGGTGGTCCGATTGGACCGAGCCTGACCGGCATCGGATCGCGTGAGACCATAGCAAGTATCTTGCTGAACGATATAAGCGGCGCAGAGGGCAGCAAGCCGGTAAAAGACAACCTGGTGGAATGGCTGATGGACCCACAGGCTGTTAAACCTGGCAACACGATGCCTGATCCTAAGGATCTCGGATTCAGCGACGAGGAAATCGAGCAGATTGCTGAATACCTGGCCAATTATAAGTTGGATTATTAATACAGCAAGAACTTTTAAAGGGGGTACACACCTTGGCTCATGCTCATGCTCACGGCCATAGCGTAAAACGCTACACGGGGTTGATGGACTGGATTACGACCGTCGACCATAAGAAAATCGGAATACTGTACCTGCTTGCGGGAGCTTTCTTTTTTGGCATCGGCGGTATCGAGGCAATTCTGATCCGGATCCAGCTGATCAAGCCGATGAACGATTTCGTCTCCGCACAGGTATTCAATGAATTGATTACGATGCACGGAACAACGATGATCTTCCTGGGCGTCATGCCGATCATCTTTGCATTGATGAATGCGATCATACCGCTTCAGATCGGCGCGCGGGACGTTGCGTTTCCGTTCCTGAACTCGCTCGGCTTCTGGACATTCTTGTTCGGCGGACTTCTGCTTAACCTGAGCTGGATTATGGGCGGTGCACCGGATGCGGGCTGGACGGCGTACACGCCGCTCTCCTCCACGGAGTATTCGACGACACGAGGGGTCGACTTCTATACGATCGGCTTGCAGATTGCCGGTCTCGGCACCCTGATCGGCGGTATCAACTTCCTCGTGACCATCATTACGATGCGCGCACCGGGAATGTCCTTCATGAGAATGCCGATGTTCACTTGGACGGCGTTCATTACATCGGCGATGATTTTGTTTGCTTTCCCTGCAATTACGGTAGGACTTGTACTTCTCAGCTTTGATCGTTTGCTTGGCGCGAATTTCTTCGATGTCGCATCTGGCGGTAACCCCGTATTGTGGCAGCATATTTTCTGGATTTTCGGCCATCCTGAGGTATACATTCTGATTTTGCCGGCCTTCGGTATTATTTCAGAGGTTATTCCGACCTTCTCGCGCAAGCGTCTGTTCGGATACAGCTCCATGGTGTTTGCAACCATCCTGATCGCCTTCCTCGGCTTCATGGTATGGGCTCACCATATGTTCACAACTGGTCTCGGACCTGTTGCGAATGCGCTCTTCTCCATCGCAACGATGCTGATTGCCGTTCCGACAGGGATCAAGATCTTCAACTGGCTGTTTACGATGTGGGGCGGTCAGATTCGTTTCACAAGCGCGAACTTGTTCGCGATCGGATTTGTCCCAACATTCGTCATGGGTGGTGTAACCGGGGTTATGCTTGCTTCGGCTCCGGCTGACTTCCAGTTCCATGATACGTATTTCGTTGTTGCTCACTTCCACTACGTTATCGTAGGTGGTCTGGTGTTCGGCCTGTTCTCGGGTCTGCATTACTGGTGGCCGAAGATGTTCGGACGCATTCTGGATGAAAGACTTGGTAAATGGACGTTCTGGACGTTTGCAATCGGCTTCCATCTGACATTCTTTGTACAGCATTTCCTTGGTCTTCTGGGTATGCAGCGGCGGATTGTATCCTACTTGCCGAATCAGCACTTTGATACGCTCAACTTGATCAGTACGATCGGCGCATTCCTGATGGGTGTCGGTGTCATTCTGTTCCTGGTGAACGTGGTGCTGACAACGAAGAAGCCAGCCGGTGTTGCGAACGACCCTTGGGAAGACGGTCGTACCCTGGAATGGAGCATTCCATCTCCTCCGCCGGAATATAACTTCAAGCAGATTCCGCTCGTGCGCGGTATCGACGCATTCTGGAAAGAGAAGATGGCTGGCAACAAAGGCATGACGCCTGCTGAACCGGTAGGACCGATTCATATGCCGTCTCCGAGCATCCTACCATTTGTGATGTCGGTGGGGCTGTTCATCGCGGGTCTTGGCTTCATGTTCAGTACGGAGGACTTCTCCAACGCATTCATGAGCCTGATCTTCAATAAATACATCGTTATGATTGTCGGACTTGTAATCACCTTTGCGGCTATGGTTGCACGTTCCCTGTACGATGATCACGGCTATCATATTGAAGTTGAAGAACTGGAAGAGGAGGGGAAAGCATGACATCACACGCTGAACATGTAAACGGCGAACTTCCTCATGAGCCCGAAAAAGCAACGCTGGAGGGCCGTAATAAGGTCCTGGGCTTCTGGCTCTTCCTTGGCGGTGAAGCCGTGCTCTTCGGAACACTGTTCGCAACGTTTCTGGCGCTTCGCAACCAGAATAACGAAGGGCCGACGGCGGGTGAACTGTTCTCGCTGCCGATTACAGCCGTTGCAACGCTGATCCTGCTTGTCAGCAGTTTGACCTCGGTGTTCGCGATTCAGGCGATGCATCGCCATAATGTGAAATCGTTGATCAACTGGCTGATCGTAACCGTTGGTCTCGGCCTCGCGTTCCTGGGTCTTGAAATTTATGAGTTTTACGAGTACATCGTTCATGAATCCTTTGATATGAAGACAAGTGCTTTCTCGTCCGCATTCTATACCCTTGTCGGATTTCACGGCGCTCACGTAGCATTCGGTGTCGCCTGGATTGGAATTTTGATCGGCCAGCTGTATAGAAAAGGATTGAACGTTGTTACAGCGCCGAAGGTATATGTGTCTGCGATGTACTGGCACTTTATCGACGTTGTGTGGGTGTTCATCTTCTCGGTCGTATACCTTCTTGGAAAGGTGGCCTAAGAAATGACTGCAAATCAACAATCTAATGAAGTTACTGTGAAGCATCGTCATCGTCCGGAAGGCCCGGAAAAGCACATTTTGGTGTTCATCTTCTCGATCATTCTGACTGCAATCGCATTTGCGGCGGTGATGGCTGGCGGAGTAAATGCCACGTTTGCTGTAATTCTGCTGCTCGTGATGGCAGTTCTGCAGGTGTTCGTGCAGATGGGATACTGGATGCACTTGAAGGATAAGGGGCATCTGATGCCGATCCTGTTTATGATCGGCGGCTTTTTCGTAGCGAGTACGGCGATTGTCATGGCGTTGTTCTGGGTTTGGTGGTAAAATGAAAAAGAGGAGGCTAATAAGCCCCCTCTTTTTTTAAATCGTGGACATATGTCACAATATCGACAGAATTTAACCCGTTTCGGGGAGGTTTTCGAATGCTGGGCTTAGAATATTTTACTTTCGCAGATAAATGGAGTCCGCTGTTCCTGGCTTTCATGCTGGTTCTGACGGCGGTCTACTTCCTGATTGTTGGACCGCTCAGCAGCCGCTTTGAAGGCAGCGCTCCGGTATCGGCGGGCCGCAAGGTGCTGTTTGTCAGCGGCATGGCTGCTTATTACTTGGCCCAAGGCGGACCGATTGAACTGCTGGGGCACATGATGTTCTCTTTTCATATGATCAGCATGGCCTTGTCCTATCTGGTAGCGGTACCGCTGATCATTTTGGGTATTCCGGTATGGTTGTGGCGGGCCTTTGACCGGGTGAATCCGTTCAGGAAGCTCGGGTTCCTGGCGCGGCCGATTGTGTCGGCTGTGGTGTTCAACGGCTTGTTCTCGTTCTACCATATTCCGGTTGTACATGACTTTGTCATGCTCAATTTCACGGTGCACAGAATATATTTCCTAATTCTGTTCATCACCTCAATGCTCATGTGGTGGGCGATTCTGAATCCGATCCCGGAAAAGGACAAGTCGTCGGGCCTGATGAAAATGGCGTACATCTTTCTGAACATGGTGCTGTTAACGCCAGCCTGTGCGCTTATTATTTTCTCAAGCCATCCGATGTATGCGACTTTCAGCGATCCGGCTGTATGGGCGAAAGCGATGGGGTACTGTGTTTCGGATACTTCTACACTTCTGACAAGCTTCAGCGGTCCGCAGGATTTCGGATATCTGGATCCGCTCATTGATCAGCGGGTAGGAGGTATTATTATGAAGTTTTTCCAGGAGATCATTTTCGCTTCGATGCTGGCTTATGTGTTCTTCCATTGGTATAAGCGAGAGAACAAGGAAGATGATCCATTGCCGGGAGACATCCCGCCTGGAAATTTGAATCAAGCGTAAGCGGGTTACTGAAGGAGGACAGGCATGGATATTTATACGATCTTTCCCACGATTAGTACAGCATTTATCGTCATCAGCGCTGTGCTGGTGGCGATTGGCTGGAGACTGATTATTCAGGGAAAGCGCGAGGCTCATAAGAAAGTGATGATATGGGCGGCAATCGCAGCGATTATTTTCTTTATTATTTATTCGTCCCGTACGATATTCGTAGGGAACACGACGTGGGGCGGGCCGGATGATCTGAAGCTTTATTATCAGATTTTCCTTGTGTTCCACATTATATTGGCTACAGTGGCAGCTGTGTTCGGGATTACAACGCTTGTCCTTGGGTTCAAGGAGAAATATGCGAAGCACCGGAAATGGGGCCGAGTGACATCGGTCATCTGGTTCTTCACTGCCATTACAGGGGTCGCGGTATACACACTGCTGTATGTGCTGTACCCTGGCGGACATACGAAGCCGGTATGGGAAGTCATATTCGGGATATAAGTAACACAAGCACTTGTCAGAGGAATCTGACAGGTGCTTTTTTTTCTTGCAGCGGAAAATTTTCGGAGGGGAATTGACAGTGGAAGAAGCACACTATATACTGTGTATAAAGATATACACAGTGAGCACAGTAATCACACTAAGCACAGTGTTTCTTATATGCAACAACTTCGATTAGATAACGTTAACGACCAGGGAAGGTGAGTAGCTTGCATAACATTCGAATGGCGATGAACATCATTGAGAAGGACTTTCGCAGTGATAAGTTTCAAGTATTGTGGACGCTCCTATTCACGCTGTATATGGTTCTCGTCACCGGCATTACAATCGGGCAGCAGTTTGAGGATTTGGGCAACGTTTTTCCTTTCGTGGACTTTATATTGTTTTTCTATGTACCGATGATGAGCCTCTGGTTCTCCAGACGTTCATTCCGTTATCTTAACGAGGATTCATACACCCAGATGCTGTATTATTATCGGACACTTCCGATTCCGGTGCCCGTCATTGTGTATAGCCGTCTCATCATGGGGCTGATGGCATTTCTCTTTAACGGGTTGATCTACTATGGCAGCATCTATCTGATTTCGCCCGCCACGAGAGCGATTATGGACATTCCGAGTTACCTTGCATTTGTAGGGATATGGCAGGGGATAGGATTTCTCGTCTCAGGCTTCTACATTTACTGGGAGTTCATGGTTAGCGGCAAGGCATATTTCCACAGGGCGTTACTGCTCATTCTGATAACCTCGATTGCAGTCGTATCGATGAGCATGATGGGATTTAGCCTTTTCAAATTCTCGGCCGAATCTGCCATGCGCTGGAAGCTGTTATCGCCAGTGATGTGGGGATCGCTGATTATCGGGTTGGGGACTTTCCTGCTGTTAGGGAGACGGACGCTGCATATGCTGAAGAACAAGCGAGATTTGGCATGAACGAATCTGGAAGTTTGGGGAATGAGAGAGGTTCCCATCGGATCGTTTCTGAATAAGTGAGGTGATAGAGGTGCGAATTCCTATTCAAATTAATGAAAACAGTGCAGAGCCCTTGTATCACCAGATTGAGACACAGCTGCGTTCGCTCATTATTAGCGGTCAGATCGAGGAGGGGACACTTTTGCCATCGATTAGAGAATTCGCCGGAAATCTGAACTGCAGCGTCATCACGGTTCGCAGAGTGTATCAGGATCTAGAGAATGAGGGGCTGCTTCGCACAAGGCAAGGAACCGGCACATTTGTCGCCGGTGTCGGAGCAGAGGAAAGAGAGCAATACAAGAAGAAAGAGGTTGTTGAGGCGCTGACAGCCGCTATTGAGAAGGGACTGGCCGTCAAGCTTGAACAACACGAGCTGATTCAGTTGTTTAACGAGATTGTGCGAAAGAAATATCAACCGAAGGGGGATGTATGATTATGGAACCGGATGTGATTTCATTCCGTAATATTCATAAGCGACGGCGAACCAAAACCATCGGTCCTATCGATATGTCGATTCCATCAGGATACATCGTGGCTTTGGTTGGGCCTAACGGATCGGGTAAGAGCACGCTGCTTAATATGATTATGCAAACGGTGTTTCCTGACGAGGGAGAAATCAGCTGGTTCGGTCAAGCCTATCCGGATGGACTGCCGGTGTCGGTCAGACAGCAGATCGGCTTTGTTCCTGAACAGTTGAGCCTGGAAGAGAAGAATTTGACGGTAGATGAGGCAGCGGCCTTTCGATCGATCTGGTATGACAATTGGGACGGGTATTTATTCGATGAGCTGCTGTCACGCTTCGATGTTCCGAGGGGAGTCCGGCTGACCAAAATGTCGAAGGGCGAGCGGCGCAAGTTTGAAATTGCTGCTGCAATGGCCCCGAGGCCGAAGCTGCTCATACTTGATGAACCGTCGTCGGGGCTTGATCCCTTTGCCTGGAAATTGATGATCGAGCAGCTCCACAAATGCATGCGAACAGCGGATACGAGCATCCTGCTGTCCACCCATATTGTGGATGAGATTCGGCGCTTGGCGGATTATGTGGTGCTGATGCATCACGGAAAACAGCTGGGTATGGTCGAGAAGGATTCCTTGCTGGATAACTGGAAGGAATGCTGGGTCGCTCAGGATGCAGCAATCCTGCAAGATTTGCCAGGCATCGTAAGCAGCAGACAGGAGTCTGCAGGCACGATCTCGTTCATAACGACCGAATGCTTGGAAGTGGAACGAATTCTGCATTCCGCCGGGATCGGATTTATTCAGACCCGGTCGCTCGAACTGGATGAAGTGCTCGGATTGTGGATTGATGGCTATAGTCCTGCCGGTATGAGGAAATAAGAGAGGAGATTGACGTATGCTGCGATTGCAATTGGAAGATGTAGTGAAGATTTATGCTGACAAAACCGCGGTCAACCGGATTTCGCTTGAAGTGGAGGAAGGGGAGATCTACGGCTTGCTGGGGGCCAATGGTGCGGGTAAGACCACAACGATGCGCATGGTTCTCGGCCTGATCTACCCTGACGAAGGAAAGATTCTGTACAATGGCAAGCCGTACAACAAGGAGCTTCGCCGTCTGATGGGATATCTCCCGGAAGAACGCGGACTGTACCCGAAGGTGAAGGTAAGCGAGCAGATCACGTATCTGGGTCAGCTGCGGGGAATGTCGGCCAAGGAAGCGGACAAGAGTCTCAAATATTGGCTCGAGAAGTTCGAAGTACCGGATTACTATGACAAGAAAATCGAGGAGCTGTCCAAAGGGAATCAGCAGAAGATGGGCTTTATTGCCGCGGTCATTCACAACCCGCAAATTCTGATTCTGGACGAAGCCTTCAGCGGTCTTGATCCGGTCAATGTCGAGCTGCTGAAGTCCACGGTGAAGGAGCTGCGGGATAACGGAGCCAGCATTCTATTCTCGACTCACCGGATGGAGCATGTGGAAGAGCTGTGCCGGAACATTACGATTCTGCATCGTTCCAACACCGTGGTGAAAGGGAACCTGAAGGAGATCAAGTCCCGTTATCCGCGTGAGGAGGTTGTGCTCGGCACGGAAGGGGAAGTGCAGGGCCTTGACAAGCTGTCAGGCGTCACGGAAGTGACGCGCACCGAGGGAGGATATTTGATCCGCATCAGCGAGCTGGAAGCGGCCCAGAGCATTCTGAATACAGCGATGTCCCAAAGCGTCATTCATAAGTTTGAAGTGAAGGAACCGACATTGAACCAAATCTTTATTAAAGCGGTAGGTGAATCCAATGAATAATACATGGACCGTAATCCGATTTACATTCATGAACAAGGTCAAGACGAAGTCCTTTCTTGTCACCACCCTGATATTTGCCATACTTCTCTCCGTCGGCATCAATCTTCCATACCTGATCCAACTGTTCACAGGAGACGGGGATTCGGGAAGCAAGTCAGCTGAGCGGATCGGACTCGTATATGGTCAACAGCAGGAGCTCGCGACCGAGCTGGAGTCTTCCTGGGGCCAGCTGACTACCAATTATGAGCTTATCCCTTATGAGACAGAGGATCAGCAGCTTCTGAGCCAGGATATGGACAATGGCCTTATTGAGGGGTATCTGAAGTTCGAGGAGCAGGAGGGCGGACTGTTCCCGGCGGTTGTCTACACAGCAGGCGAAGACAGAATGGAGCTGGAGCTTCAATCCAATCTTCAGGCCGCGCTCCAGATTATTAAAACGCGCAGCATCGCGCAAGGGTTAAACTTGACGGAGGCGCAAATTACCGAGATTAATACCCCGGTACAGATCGAATCGCGGAGTCTCGATGCAGGCAATGCTGGCGATGCCGAGGGAGAAGGTGCAATCCCGGGCTCTTCCGCTGAAGCGATGGATTATGTGCTGGTATACGCACTGGTGATTCTGTTCTTCTTCACGCTGATGAGTACAGGGAATATGATTGCTTCCGAGGTAACGACGGAGAAGAGCTCCCGGATTATGGAGATTCTCATTACCAGCGTATCGCCGCTCAGCCAGATGTTCGGCAAGGTCATCGGCATGCTGCTGCTCGGATTGTTTCAAATCTTGTCCTTCGGTGTGGTCGTGGCGATTAACCTGATGCTGCCGCATAATATTGAGGTGCTGAAGGACCTGAATCTGGATATCTCGGCGATCGATCCAGCGCTCTTGATTCTGGGGCTCGTGTTCTACATCCTGGGTTACTTCCTGTATGCGGTACTGTATGCAGCCGTCGGCTCAATTATTAGCCGTACGGAGGATCTCGGGCAAGCAATCATGCCGCTGACGATGGTCTCGCTGGTTGCGTTCTATATTGCGATCTTCAGCTTGTCGACACCGAACTCCACCTTGCTTAAGGTGTCCTCCTTCATTCCATTTACCTCGCCGACAACGATACTGGTGCGGGTAGGACTTGGCGATGTACCGATGTGGGAAGTAGCGGCATCGTTGGTCATTTTGATCGTATCAATTCTAGCCTTTGGCTGGCTCTCGGCCAAGATTTACCGGACTGGCGTTCTGCTGTACGGCAAGCGTCCATCCTTCAAGGAACTGATGAAGGCGATGAAGGCATACAAGATGTAAATGACGGCAAGACAACAGACAACAAGACAGACATCCCGGTTAGCTTTTTCTTAGACGCAGCAATTCATCATTATTCTATATACCAAAGGAGATATGAACATGAAAAAATGGACACGGGCACTGCTATCTGTAATGATTTCCGCAGGGCTGCTGGCTACGGCTACGCCAGTGATGGCTGGTCCAGCCCAGCCGGACATCAAGGTCAATGATCAGCAGGTTGAATATGCTGGAGGCGCTCCGCTCATTGAGAAAGGCACAACCTATGTTCCGCTGAGAAGCACGCTGCAGGCGCTGGATGGGCAGCTGACAAGCGCGAAAGACGGCATCATTCAGGCTGTTGTCAACGGGCAGACCATCACGCTGAAAAGCAGTCTGAAAGTTATCAATGGCGTGACCTATGCGCCAATCCGGGTTGTTGGGGACGCAGCAGGCTATGAGGTTCGCTGGGACGCTTCATCCCGTACGGTAGTTCTGTTCTCCAAGGAAGCGGCGGAGACAGGCGCGCGCGGTTTCCTCTGGCAAGTGGAGCATGACGGGAATACGGTATATCTCGTAGGCTCGATGCATGTGGCTGATGACAGCTTCTACCCGCTGCGTGCAGAATTTGAAGAGGCGTTTGCCGAAGCGGATTATCTGGGCGTGGAAATTGATCTGACCAAAGCTGAGGATGAGCAGCAGCAGAGATTGATGCTGGAGAAGGGCATGTACACGGACGGTACGACTTTGAAGGATCATATCTCGGCTGACACCTATGCCAAGCTTGGCGAAGCGTTGGAGAAATTCGGTCTGGAGCCCAATGCACTGGATATATTCAAGCCTTGGGTAGCGGAGGTCATGATCAGCAACCTGCAAATGACGGTGTCCGGATATGATGCGACGGCAGGCATCGACCTGTATTTCTCTCAAAAGGCGATCGAGCGAAACATTCCAATTCTGGAGCTGGAGTCCTACGAATCCCAGTTGGGAATGCTCAGCGGGTTCTCGCTTGAGCTGCAGGAGAAGAACCTGAATACCATTCTGGAACACTTCGAGCTTCTGGATCAGGAGATTCATCAGATGGCCGAAATGTGGAAGACAGGCAATGAGGAGCAGCTGCTGGAGCTGACTGGCAGCATGGAAGAGGAGCCTGAATATCATCAGGCGATGCTGGTGGACAGAAACATTGAGATGGCCGAGAAAATCGACGGCTACCTGAAAAACGGCAACAACGAAGAATATTTCATCGTTGTCGGCGCTGCTCACTACCTTGGCGACTATGGCATCATTAAGCTGCTTGAGGATAAAGGATATACAGTGGTAAGGAAGTAAGGTTTAGAATTAAATAGGAAACGTTTTGGCACTTACAAGCGTTAACCATATGAGGGCAGATTATTCTGCCCTTTTTTGTTTGTAGTAAATCAGCCAACAAGATGGATTTGGCCCTGAAGAAGAGAAGCTTGAAAAAAACGAATATTATAGGGGGAGAATGAACCATGTATACGCGATGTCGATCCCTCATGCTGCTTTGCGGCATTTGTGCAATTTTTCTTCTGATGGCATGTAACCATGAGAACGATAAGTATATTGAAAAATTGAACTTTGCCACAGCAAATCCGTCGTCGGAATACAGTGAATTTTTATACTTTAATGGCAGGCTTTATGGAATAAGTTCAGAGGTAGTGGACGAAGAGGTATTTAAGAATAGAATCGGAAAACAAATCGGAGAAATCAAAGGCATTGATTCGATGGTTAAAGAAGATGGAGATGTTGGTGTTGAAAATCAGGATGCTGAATTTTTATTCAAACCCGGAGATGGGATACACGAAATAACAGATACCTCCAACAAACTACTTCTACTCATTAAAACGTCCAAAGGATATCTTCACACGAAACTAATCATGAGTGATGACTAGAGAAAGAATTTTCATGGCCCTCTCCTTAATCGTAATCCTTTCGTTTTTGGTGCGATTGCTATACAATAAATAGTAATTGCGTAAAAATAGGATGGTGATTACGGAATGGAGCAGAAAGGACCGTTGACTGAAGATTGTGATACATCATGCGCGGGCACAGAAACGGATCTGAAGCCGGTGAAGGCGGCGCTGATTGATGAACATGCGGCTGTGCAGGTGGCCGACTGGTTCAAGGCATTTAGCGATCCTACCCGGGTAAAGCTGATTCATGCGCTTCTGCAGCGCGAGCTGTGCGTTCACGATCTGTCAGAGCTGCTGGGCATGGGGCAATCCGCGATCTCCCATCAACTGCGGTATCTTCGCAATATGAGGATTGTAAAGCGGCGCAAAGTCGGCAAAACCGTCTATTATTCGTTGGATGATGCCCATATCGAGCAAATTTTTACCCAGACGCTTCAACATACGATGCATGGTGAATAATATGAAAGCACCGCAGCTCGCGCTGTAGGTGTTTTTATTTTTTTGGCATCCAGTTGATTTCAATGTCCATGCGCGCGATGGAATACTTATATTTCATGATTGACAACAATCTTGGTACGTGCATATAATGGATGTAGATAATATATGAACAATTGCTCATATGTTGATGCGATGGTTATGGGGAAGGAGAGCTGGATATGCAAGCACGGCAGAAAGTGAAGAAAGAGCTTATCCTGGAAGGGCTCGATTGTGCGAACTGTGCCATGAAAATTGAGAACGGCGTTAGTAAAATTGAAGGTGTTGCTTCATGCTCCGTTAATTTTGTAACCAAAACGCTGACGATGGAAACCGACCCGGATCGAGATACGGACATTGTAACAAAGGCCAAGCAGAAGGTGAAGCAACTGGAGCCGCACATTCGCGTCCTGGAAAAAGGAAGCTCCAGATCGAAGGTGGCTCATCAGCAGGATAACCACGGGGAAACTCATAATCAGCACGAGTCCCATCATGACCACGACCATGCTCATGGGCATGACCATGGCGCCGGCAGTACGAAACGGTTGCTGACCCGGCTGCTGCTCGGGATCGGCATCGGCGCTGCCGCCATTCTAACGTCGATATACTATGATTATGCATATATTGAACTGGCACTCTTTCTCATTGCATACCTGATCATAGGTGGAGACATTGTGCTGCGGGCAGCTCGGAATATCATTCGCGGCAAGGTGTTTGACGAGCATTTTCTGATGACCATCGCCACGCTCGGGGCGTTCATCATTGGCGAATATCCCGAAGGGGTAGCAGTCATGCTGTTCTACCAGGTCGGGGAAATGTTCCAGAGCATCGCCGTTAATCGTTCTCGTAAGTCCATTAGCTCGCTGATGGATATCCGGCCCGATTATGCGAACCTTAAGGTGGGCCATGAGACGAGACGGGTAACGCCCGAGGAAGTGGCAGTTGGCGATCTTATTCTGATCAAGCCGGGTGAGAAGGTGCCCCTGGATGGCAAAGTTATAGATGGCTACTCTGCCATGGACACTTCGGCGCTTACTGGCGAATCGGTGCCAAGGGAAGTGGGGCCGGGGCAGGATGTGCTGAGCGGTTTTATTAACAAGAATGGTGTACTTACCGTCGAGGTTGCCAAGGAATTTGGCGAGTCCACCGTATCGAAAATTTTGGATCTGGTACAGAATGCAAGCAGCAAAAAAGCGCCAACCGAAAATTTCATTACGAAATTCGCCCGCTATTATACGCCGGTTGTCGTCATTGCTGCGGCACTGTTAGCACTCGTTCCCCCACTCTTCATCAGTGGTGCGACGTTCGCGGACTGGGGTTACCGCGCACTTGTATTTCTCGTCATTTCCTGTCCTTGTGCGTTGGTTGTCTCGATTCCGCTCGGATTTTTCGGCGGCATCGGTGCTGCATCCAAGCGGGGTGTGCTGGTGAAGGGCAGCAATTATCTTGAAGCGCTGAACGACGTGAAATATGTTGTCTTTGACAAGACCGGAACGCTGACGAAAGGCGCATTTACGGTTACCCGAATTCAGCCGGCAGGTGCGGTTTCGGAGGAGGAGCTGCTTGAAGCTGCGGCTTATGCAGAGCTGCATTCCACCCATCCGATTGCCGAGTCGATCCGGGCGGCCTACGGCAAGGAGATCGACGAAGCGTTGCTATCGGATTATAACGAAATATCCGGGCACGGCATTCAGGTGAACGTGAAAGGAACCGAAGTGCTGGCAGGCAATGCGAAGCTGATGAACCGTGAACGTATTCCGTTTGAACAGCCGACAGATCCGGGAACGATCGTTCACATTAGCATCAACCGGGCGTATGCCGGATATATCGTGATCGCAGATGAAGTGAAAGAGGATGCTGCGGAGACGATCCGTGCGCTCAAGGAGCTCGGGATCAAGCAGACCGTCATGTTGACGGGAGACTCAAAGACCGTGGGCGAAGCGGTTGGACGCCAGCTCGGAATCGATCAGGTGCACGCCGAGCTGCTGCCGCAGCATAAAGTCGAGGAGATCGAGAAGCTGGATCAGCAGAAATCACCGAAGGAGAAAATCATCTTCGTCGGTGACGGCATCAACGATACGCCGGTGCTGGCGCGGGCCGATGTCGGCATGGCGATGGGCGGACTCGGATCGGATGCGGCCATTGAAGCTGCGGATATTGTCATCATGACCGATGAGCCGTCCAAGATCCCGGCAGCCATTCAGGTGGCCAAGCGGACAAGACGCATCGTATGGCAGAATATCGTGTTTGCACTAGGAGTGAAAGCCATATTCCTTGTGCTGGGCGCATTCGATATCGCCACGATGTGGGAGGCGGTCTTCTCGGATGTGGGCGTCACACTGCTGGCCGTGCTGAATGCAGCACGCATACTGCGGAGCTAACTCCGGCATGATCCAACAACAGGGGCGCGAGATCATCGAAAGCAACTTATAAAGAGCCGGTACCGGCTCTTTTTTGCGTCTAGGCTGGCCGATGGACACGGATGGTCACCTGTTGATTTGTATATTGTGCCAGCATCGGCGCCGCTGTAATATCCTGTAGTCATTTGACAGGTTTAGCAACTGGTTTTACAATATCACGAGGGGAATTTTTACATTTTTACCATCTTAAAATTATGGTTTAGCGGCCTTGTTGATTTGTTGTCAGCTGCATCAGGGGAGAGGCCCGCCTGCGGACAGGAGAGTGGGATACATGAACGCTAAGGAAGTGTTAACCCAGGAGCAGCGAAGACGATTTAAAAGCATACCCGAAGCAAACGATCCGAAGGCTGTGCAATACTACACGTTCACTCAGGAACAGCTGGACCATATTCTACATCATAGGCGAGATCATAATCGCTTAGGGTTCGCTGTGCAGCTGGCCCTGGTCACCTATCCAGGCTGGCCGCTTCTACACTACGAAACGATTCCGCAGTCCACCCTTGCCTATATAGCCTCGCAAATTCACGTATCGCCCGATGTATTTTCCGATTATGCTAAACGAGAGCCGACCCGAAGGGAGCATCTGGAGGAGATCCGCAGAACGTATGGCTATGCGAGATTCGCGAAGCAGCATCAACGCACGCTTGCAGACATGCTGTATCACCGTGCATGGGAAGATGACAATCCGGTTGTGCTGATGACGGCAGCGGTTGGCTGGCTTCGCGAGCACAAGCTCATATTCCCGGCGATCTCTACGATCGAGGGCATGATATGGGAGGCGATGCACCGGGCAGAGCATCATATGTATGCCATGCTGGGTGCCGCTGTTACAGAAGAGCAGAAGAGCTTGCTTGACGGCATTATGGAAGGAAAGATGCGCAAATCGCTTAGCTGGTTGAGGGATGGGGCGGGAGTCTGCTCGCCAGAAGGATTTCTGAAGGTGGCAGAACGTATACGTTGCCTCAGCGAGTTCGGTCTCCGTGTAGATACAGAGAGCATCCCTGCGAAACGTTTGCAGAAAGTGACCCGCATGGCCAGCTCGTATGACTCCCATCTATACAAAAAACTTCGCCCCGAGAAAAAGTATGGGCTGCTTGCCCTTCATCTTCAGATGCTGCGATCGGCTTATATCGATGAGGCCATTCGTATCCATGACGGCTTGATTACCCGATTTATCGCCGACATGAGACAGCACCGCAAGAAGGAGAAAGAGAGGACGCCGGCTGAGGATGCCGCCCTGACTCCAGCGTTCCGTGCACTCTTCAAGAAGCGCTTCTTCCGTTTGCGCAAGTACGCGCCGGTGCTGCTAGAGCTGCTGGATTTTCAAGGGAGCGACTCCGCCGCGCCGCTGCTGGAAGCAGTGCGGATGCTGCGCCAGATGCATGAGAACGGGCAGCGTCACCTTGATCCTACCGAAGCGATGCTCAATTTTGTACCGAGAAAAAGACGGAGGCTGCTGCTGAATGATCGCGGCGGGGTATACGGATACATCTATGAACTGGCGGTGCTGGTGGAGCTTCGCAACCAGCTTCGTTCCGGCCATGTATGGGTGGATGGCAGCGTGCTGCACAAGCCTTACACGGCATACCTGCTTCCCGATTCCGGAAGGGGTTCAACGGATTGTCCCGAAGGCAACCGAATGAATACATATTTGCAAGACCGTCAACGGCTGTTGACGGAAAGCCTGCCGCTGGTCTCCCACAGCACCGGTATCCCGCATGGTTACGTGATCCGGTCCATGCCGCTGCGTTCCCGGCACCCGGGTCAGTCCGGGCGTTTGAATCCCTATCTTCACAGCCGTCTTCCGGCTATTTGTTTGTTGGATTTGCTCAAGGAAGTGGATAGCTGGATTGGGTTTACGGATCAATTCGTGCATGTAACGACCCGGCGGGAGCCGGAGCAAGAGGAGAAGGACCGGATATTGTCCCTTCTGGTCGGACTCGGTACGATGACCGGCGTGAAGCCTATCGCCCAGCTACCCTCCGGAACGTACCGCCAATATATGAATACGCTTCAATGGCGGGTGAACGAAGAGGCGATCGCGCAGGCGCAGCGGGAAATGATAGCGTTTCAGAAGCGTTTGCCGCTTGCAGCTATCTGGGCGGAAGCCTACGGAACCTCCTCCGATCTGCTTCGCGTACCGGTCACCCGGTCTTCGGAAGGCGCCTTTCAGGGGGCTGACACGACGGATCGATACTATTTGTACCGTTGTATGAACGAACAATCGATGATTGTCTCCACCCGCATAACCCATTATGCGCAGCCAGGGTTCCTGCTTGAAGGAACGACGGGTCAGGATTCCTCTTATGCGCGGCATTACTGCCATTATTCCGGATATGTGGATCGGCTGTTTGGATTTTCCCATCTGCTTGGCATTCCGCTCATCCCTCGACTGGACCGTTTCCAGAGCACCCGGTTATATCAAATTGACAAGAAGAAGATGCTGCCTTTTATGAGAACCGGGCTTATCAACACGCGTGTAATCCGTGAAGCGAGTACGGCGCTCCGGCAGGCGAGGGATGCCGTCAGAGCGGGCGGCGTTCCGCCCAGTCTATTATATGAAAAGCTTCGTTCACAGCAGGATGCGGATGAGGCGTTGCGCGATATTGGCCGCATTGAGAAATCATTGTTCTTCATCGAGTTCCTTCGGTCCAATGAGCTGCATGCAGGGATCGAGCGGGATTCGCTCCGCTGGCAGGAGATGAATGCGCTGAACAAGCAGCTGATACCGCAGGAGGAATGGAATTATAATGGCAGAAGCGCCGAGGAATATACCCTGTTCGCGCTGGCGAACAGTTTTATCGTGAATGCCGTTATCGTGTGGAATACGGTCTATCTGGAAAAGTCCGCCCAAGAGCTTATGGCATCCGGAAAGCTGGATGAAGCAATGCTTAGCCAGGTGTCCCCCCGGTATGGCGGGCATCTGATGCTGCAGTCGTAACCTTGATCGCGGAGAAGCGCCATGAGGAGGCAGCCGGCGAACGTTGCCCGGGAACGCCCCAGGGCCTTCCCCTTCATTGACACGCCGAATGATCGCTGCTACAATCGGTTAAAACATGATCGGAATACAGGTGATTGATGAAGAAGGGGGAGTCGGACTTGGATCAGTCTGGAATCATAGATCCGTTTATCCGGAATGAACGCGAAGCAAGCATTGCAGCAATGGCCGACAAGCTGGCTTCCGTGTTTGCAGACAGAGCCCCCTTGCATGATGCAGAGGGCTCGTTTCCGTTTGAGAACTTCGATGACTTGAGCGCAGCCGGTTATTTGAAGCTGACCGTACCCAAGGCTTATGGAGGGGATGAAGCCTCCGTATATGAGATGGTGTTGGCTCAGGAGCGGCTGGCGAGGGGAGATGGTTCCACGGCGCTGGCGGTCGGCTGGCATATCGGAATGCTGCTTCAGCTTCGTCTGTCCGATGCCTGGCCGAAGCCGTTGTTTGAGCAGCTGTGCAGAGACATCGTTGAGCAAGGTGTCGTCATGAATGAGCTGGCGAGTGAGCCGGCAACCGGGAGCCCCAGCCGGGGAGGGAGACCGCAGACGACCGCGACCCGGGCGGAAGGGGGCTGGATCATTCAAGGCCGTAAAACCTTCAGCACATTAAGCCCTATTTTGAAAATATTCACGGTCACAGCAGCGATTGAGGGCTGCGACAGACCCGGGCTGTTTCTCATCCGCCGCGGACCCGGGGTTCGCATAGAGGAGACGTGGAACACACTCGGGATGCGGGCAACGGGGAGCCATGACGTCATTCTTGATCACGTATTTGTACCGGATGACGAGGTGATTCGGGGGGCGGATGCTGCTGAGAAGAGCGCGCCTGTTCCTACCGAAGCGGCGCTGCTTCACATACCGGCTTGTTATCTCGGCATCGCCTATGCTGCCCGAAGCTTTGCTATTGATTTTGCCTGCCGTCACCAGCCGAATTCCACAACGGTCCCAATTGCGGAATTACCGAACGTCAAACGGCAAATTGCCCAGATGGAGGTCGATTGGATTACGGCTCGAAGTTATCTGTACCAGGTGGCTGACCGATGGGATCGGGAGGTCGGGCAGCGCGCGGCCCTCAAGCCGGAGCTTGGCCTGGCGAAATATATGGCCACCAATGCGGCAATCCGCATCGTAGATCAGGCGATGCGGATCGTGGGCGGCCTCAGTCTGTCCCGTAAGCTTCCGCTGGAGCGAATGTACAGAGATGTTCGGGCCGGGCTGCATAACCCGCCGATGGATGACATCGTGCTTAACAATCTGGCTGACCGGGCGATTCACGAGATGCGGGGCGATTGAGACAGGCCGCTCAGCCTTGTCATGCTGTTCGGTGCAAGAAGGGAGGCATCACTCGCTCGCTGCTCGCCGAGCATGATTGCCTTGTGCGTGAAGAGCGTAGATGAACTGCCCGATCGGGCAGTTTTTTTGTAGAATTCGAATGATTTGTTTGAAAGCTGTTGACCTTAACGTTGCGTCAAGGTGTACAGTGAGTTTGTCAGGAGGTGAAAGGAATGGAATATACGGTGCAGAAGCTTGGACGTCTGGCAGGGATCAGTACTCGCACGCTGCGATATTATGACGAGATTGGCCTTCTGAAGCCGGCCAGAGTCAACTCGTCAGGCTATCGGATATACAGCCAGCAGCAGGTGGATCAGCTTCAGCAAATTTTGTTCTACCGGGAGCTTGGCCTGCAGCTCGAGCACATCAAGGAAATCATGTCTTCGCCATCCTATGACCGGGTTCATGCGCTTAAACAGCACCATTCGCAGCTCCTTGACCGCCGACAACAACTGGAGGCGCTGATCGCGAATGTCGAGAAGACGATCGCCTCCGCTGAAGGGAGAATGACGATGACCGATCAAGAGAAATTTGAAGGTTTCAAGCAGAAGCTGATTGCGGATAACGAACAGCAATACGGGGCTGAAGTTCGTGCGAAATATGGGGATGAGACAATAAATCGTTCGAACGAGCTGGTAAAGAACATGACGCAGGAGCAGCATGACGAGGTGACCCGATTGTCGGAGGAGCTTCAGCGCACATTGGCGCAGGCTTTTGTCGAAGGCGATCCCGGGAGCGAACTGGCTCAGAAGGCGGCCGAGTTGCATAAGCAATGGCTGACTTATTTCTGGAACGATTACAGCAAGGAAGCCCATGCGGGGCTGGCCCAAATGTACGTGGATGATGAGCGGTTCACTGCTTACTATGATCAGGAGCAGCCGGGAACTGCCCGCTTCCTGCGAGATGCTATCGTGATCTACACACAGACCGATAAGGCGTAAACGAACAATGCCTCCCGGCGACGAATGATGTCTGCCGGGAGGCATTGGCATATTAGGCGAGTATGCGCTTTCAAACGATGCGAAACCCAAGCGACCAGAACGGCGTCTATAGCTTGGCTATTCGCGAGGGATTTTTCTGGCTACGCCGGAATCGATCGCAGCTTTGACAACAAGCTCGCGAATGGCTTTCACTACATTCTGATTAAATACACTCGGAATAATATAGGACGGATTCCGCTCTTCATCCGACACGGCCGAGGCGATTGCTTCCGCTGCGGCAAGCTTCATCTCTTCATTGATTGTTGTCGCTCTGCAGTCCAATGCGGCGCGGAAGATGCCAGGAAAGCACAGGACGTTGTTGATCTGGTTCGGATAGTCCGAACGCCCAGTAGCCATCACCGCGACAATATCCTCAACCTCTTCAGGCTTGATCTCCGGAACCGGGTTCGCCATGGCGAATACGATCGGCTGGTCAGCCATGCTTTGCACATCCTCGCGGCTCAGAATCCCGCCGGCGGACAAGCCGATGAACACATCTGCTCCCTGAATTACATCCTTCAGGGATCCTTGCAGCCTTTCCGGATTCGTATGCTCTGCATACCACTCCCACATGGAGTTGGCATAAGAATTGCCCGCAACAAGCGCTCCCTCTCGGTCAACACCGACGATGTTCTTCACGCCCGCGGCCAGCAGAATTTTGCTGCAAGCGACCCCGGCAGCTCCGATTCCGCAGACGACAACCTTGATGCTGTCCAGCGATTTGCCGACGATTTTCAAGGCATTGATCAATGCGGCGTACAGTACGACAGCGGTGCCGTGCTGATCGTCATGAAATACGGGAATGTCGAGCTCATCGCGTAATCGGGCTTCGATTTCGAAGCAGCGAGGGGAGGCGATATCCTCCAGATTAATGCCGCCAAAGGCTGGAGCTAACGCTTTGATGCAGGCGATGATCTCTTCCGTATCCTGCGTGTCCAAGCAGATCGGGAAGGAGTCTACCCCGGCCAGTTCCTTGAACAGCATCGATTTGCCCTCCATGACCGGCATGGCCGCGTAAGGACCGATATTCCCAAGCCCGAGCACTGCGCTGCCGTCGGAGATGACGGCGACCGTATTTCTCTTTATGGTCAGGGTATAGGCTTTCTTGGGATCTTCCTGAATGGCTGCACACACCCGGGCCACGTCAGGTGTATATACCCGTGACAGGTCATCGCGGTTATGAATCGGCACCTTCGGCTGAATTTCGATTTTGCCGCCCAGGTGCATCAGGAAAGTACGATCCGAGACGTTGACCAGACGAACCCCTTTCAGACTGCGAATGCGGGAAGTCACGTTCTGCACATCGACGCTGTCTGTTACGGTGATCGTAATATCGCGAACCGTCACATCGCCGCTGGCTTGAATGACGTCAATGGCGACCATGTCCCCGCCAGCCTCGAAGATGGCCGATGCCACTTGCCCAAATTTGATTTCCTTGGTGTTCATCTCCAGTCGCAGAATGATGCTTTTGCCCCCGAGCCCATTTCCAAGACTACTGTTTTTCTCCATGAGGTACCTCCGAAAAATGGTTTATGTGGATATAGCCAAGAGATTTAAGCGTGCCCGTGTAACATTGTTCTAGGCAGGCAGTTCATTTTCCTGTTTCATTCAAAAAAATAAAGGCTTTTCCCACGATGGTTAAACTTAATGGCAGTGGGTATAATTGATGTTGATTACAAGGTGAAGGGATGATGATACATGAATGCCAGAATCGAGGCGCTGGAGAAGCGGCTGGCCACACAGCAGCACAGGGATTTATTTCTTCAAATGAAGCATACTCTGAAAGCCATTGATGATCTTGCCGAGCATCATCGGGTATATCAAGCTATGCAGGCACTCAGCGGTGTTCGGATCATCGGACAGGAAGAAAGTGTGTTTTACGATACCTTAGCGAAAGCCAAGGAAGAGGTTGTCCGGACGCTGGAGCTGACCGTCGAGGATTTGGAGCATAAAGGGGATAAGCATTACAGCAAGCACTTCAAGGATGGCGTTGAATAGCGTCAGGTCATGTTCCTTATCCATCAGGTGTTAATATTATTTCGAGATTTGAAGCCTCACTGCAGAAGGCCGCACGTGATTGTTAGGCGGTTAACTTGCAGGGGGCTTTTTTATGTAGTATCAAGCTTGTTTGTTAGAATTAATATCATTATATGAATCTATTAATTACGGATTATGTTATATATTTTTTGAACGTCATTGAAATGTGAAATAAATCGTTGTTTTGTATTATGGGAACTGTGAGAATGATCTTATACAATAATGATAGAACTGGTAAATGTTAGGTCCAGTTCTGGGTGATTGGTTTTTATGTGAATGGGTGGAATGCAGAGCTGGACCTCTGTAGGGCGAGACGATCATGAATATCTGCTTTCCGGGTCTGCAAGGAAGGGAGGTGGGAAACGGGACGAATGAAGCTCGAGCCGTCTTGGTTTTTGTCACAACCCATATCCAAAAGGAGGAGAGTATTATATGACGTTAAGGTTGCCGAATCAAGCTTGGATGAAGAAACTTGTGGCCGTAGGTTTGATGACGATTCTGATGGGTGTAATCATGGTCATTTTTGCGGACAAAGTGTCCGCCCACGGATATGTTGAATCGCCAGCGAGCCGTGCATATCTGTGTAAGGAAGGGCAGAACTCGGATTGTGGAAACATCATATATGAGCCGCAGAGCCTGGAAGCCCCGAAGGGCTGGCCGAATGCAGGCCCTGCTGACGGACAAATTGCGAGCGCAGGCGGCTTGTTCCCGAAACTTGACGAGCAGTCCTCGACACGCTGGGCTAAAGTGAATATCACCCCGGGCACGACAACCTTCCAATGGAGACTGACTGCTGCACATGCAACGGCCAGCTGGAAATACTATATTACGAAAGACGGATGGAATCCGAATGCACCGCTGAGCAGAGCTTCATTCGATCTGACGCCGTTCTGCTCCATTGATTACGGCGGTGTAAGACCACCGGCAAACTATGCTTCGACTTGTAATGTACCGGCCAAAACTGGCTATCATGTGATCCTTGCCGTATGGGAAGTCGCAGATACCGCGAACGCCTTCTACAACGTGATTGATGTTAACTTTGTTGGCGGCGGCGGCAATCCGGATCCGGGTCTGCAAGCGCCGACAGGACTCACTTCGACTGCCAGAACGAATTCCAGCATCTCCCTGGCGTGGAATGCTTCGTCCGGAGCAGCCAGATATGAAGTTTATCGCGGCGGTTCGCTCGTAGGAACGTCCACATCGACTTCCTATACGGACAGCGGCCTGGCAGCGGGCACATCTTACACCTATACCGTGGTGGCGGTCAACAGCGCAGGCAGCAAATCAGCGGCTTCGGCACCGTTAACGGTATCCACGACCGGCAGCTCAACAACCTATCCGGCATGGAGCGCGACAACCACTTACTGGGGCGGCGACCGCGTCACCTATAACGGCCTGAATTATGAAGCCAGATGGTGGACGCTTGGCGAAACACCAGGCAGCGCTTATGTGTGGATGCAGATTCCATAACGACGAGAATAGAAGAACGAACCGGCAGCCCTCGGGCTGTCGGTTTTTTATGCTGTCCGTTTCTGTATGTAGTGGATCATGATATCTTTAAAGGAATATATAGTAAAACAGGACTAAAGGTAGTGTGTAAAACATTTCATAGCATGCCTTAAAGACTATTTATTCAGGAAATCTCTATGTATAAAAGACTATGTAAATCAATGGCGAAAAATATCGAATTTGCTACTCAAAAACTATAACTATGCTGCCGATAATGTAAGAGGGAGCCTTACCGACCTGAAATAGCCAACATTTTTCAAAATTTTGTTTGTTTTTTGATGTAAGTATCCAGACTCTTACAGAAAAAAAGAGACCTGAAAAAGAGAGAGGCAGGAAAAGCGGATAGGACCCTAGGACCATCTTCGGGGAGGAATTACGGCATGCTAAAAAGTCTTAAGCTGAAAATGATTTTCATGATTTGCCTTGTGCTGCTGCTAAGCCTTGGCTCCGTATTCTTGGTTAGCTACAGCGAATCGTCGGATCTGCTGAAGAATAGCCTGAATAAGGAAGCGATGCTCAGTGCAGAGAACCTCGCGAGTTCGATTAACGATTTCATGGAATCGGAAATCGCCAAACTGGACGCCGTAGGTAAATTCCTTACAGGAAACAAGGATGAGGACCTGGCCATTATTAAGAAAGCACAGGAACAGCATCCTGAATTCGAGACCTTCTTCTTCTCACATGATTTAACAGGCAAGAATGTCATTAACTTTCTGGGAGAAGTGACGGACGTATCCGACCGGGTTCACTACCAGGAAGCAGGCAAAGGGGAAGGAAAGATTGTAGTTTCCGATCCGGTATTGTCCAAGCGTACAGGTAACAACATCGTAACGATGATTCTTCCGCTTATGAAAGACGGCAAGCAGTATGGATATATGGGATCCACACTTCCGATTAACGAGGTTCAGCAGAAAGTGTCTGACCTGACCTTCGGAGATTCCGGATTTGCATTCTTGCTCAGTGCTGCCGGAACCATTATGTGGCATCCGAATGAAGAGCTCGGCCTTGAACAGAATGTCTCGGATCTGGATAACGCAGAGATCTCCAATGCTTTTGAGAAAGTTAAAACGGGTGAAACCGGCTATTTCGATTATGTTATGGACGGAAATCAATATACCGCCGCCCACGCGACCTCGAACCTGAATTGGGGTGTGTTCGTAACAGCCCCAACGAAGGAGCTCCACGCTCCGATCAATGAGCTTACGATCACGCTGACACTGATTTCAGCAGCAGCTCTCGTATTGTCCATCTTGGCAGCCTCCTGGCTGACGGCGACAGTGCTGAAGCCGATCCGTCAACTGAATGAGGCAGTGAAGGACGTAGCGGCAGGGGATCTGACGAAAACGATCAAGGTAGACGGCAAGGATGAAATCGCCGTGCTTTCTAGCGACTTTAACCAGACCGTATCTCACTTGAAACATCTGGTAGAGGGTGTGAACAGCTCCTCAAGTGAAGTCATGAAGGTCACCGGCGTTGTAGCCAGCGGCGTGGAAACGGCGAAGGACAGCGTGGACCGGATTGGTTCTTCCATTAAGCAGATTGCAGAAGGCGCGAATGCGCATGCCTCGAGCTCCAACGAGATTGCAACCTCGATGAGCGATATGGCAAGCGGCATCGTTAAAATTGCCGAAACCTCTTCCATGGTATCTGAGGCTGCTCAGGAAGCGGCAAGCCATGCAGAGACGGGGTCTGTCGTTGTGGAACAGGCCGTGAAGCAGATCGGCAGCATCGGGGAAGGCACCGAGAAAGTGGGATCGGCGATCGAGCGTTTGAATGAGCGGTCGATGCAGATTGAAGAAATATTGAATTTCATTACCGAAATTACATCCAGAATCCGTCTTCTGTCGCTGAACGCGTCGATTGAAGCGGCGAGAGCGGGCGAGCATGGACGCGGCTTTGCGGTTGTTGCAGAGGAAGTGAAGAAGCTGGCAGGTCAATCGGAGAGCTCTACCGACCAAATCGCACAGCTGATCACGGAGATCCGTCAAGACACACTCAATGCGGTGGAAGTGATGGATGTCAGCCGTCAGGACGTGCGCGAAGGTGTGGCCCTTATCGAGGATGTACGGGAGAAATTCGCGAATATTCTCCAGGCTACCCGCAATGTAGCGGATCATATCCTTGAGGTTTCCGCGGCATCTGAAGAGATGTCAGCCGGTTCCGAGCAGGTCACTGCCTCTGTCGAGGAGTTGAAGTCGATTGCGAATCTGACCTCGAACGATGCGAAGAACGTGGCCGAGGCTGCCGAGGAACAGGTAGCAACGATCCAGCAAATCTCCGGTTCTGTAAGTCAGCTGGAATCGGTTGTGAGCGAGCTTCGCAAAGAGCTTGCCAAATTCAAGCTGTAATCACCCTCTATACGTTGATCGTCTCGCCTGCAAGCGAGCCTGATTCATCGCAACTGGAGAGGGGGGATGCCACCAGGAGAGAAAGCCGGAGCTGTAATCAGCACGATGACGCATGGTTCATCCTGAGCATGTAACAAGGAGAATACGATAACGCTGCCACTTCTTGTTGTCCATGCTTCGAATGCACTGTTCATCAGGGGGGATTCCCCGTCGCGGGTTACGGCTCCCATCGGAACATCAAGAGGTGTAAGAGTGAGGTCTGACATGGACCAGCTCAAGGCGGCGTTAGGAAGCTTCGGATTTACAACATGAAATACGGGAGGAATTCTAAATGGCTAAAAATTGGAAAAAAGGACTTATTGCTGGGGTTTTGAGTTTGTCTCTGGTAGCAACAGGATTTGCTGCAAATGAGGTTCTGAGAACGCCAGACGTAAGTGCAAAATCTGCAGCATCCCATGCACCGGGTCAAGTAAAGAAGCAACAGCAGGAACAATCTCAGCTTGATGAAATCATCAAAAGAGGTTACATTCGCGTAGGTATGACCGGCGACTACAAGCCATTTACATACCTGAATCCTGAAACGAATGAATATGAAGGCTATGATGTAGACGCTATGCTGGAGCTTGGTAAGGATCTGGGTGTGGAGGTTCAATTCGTGCAGACTTCCTGGTCTACAATGATGAAGGATTTGCTGGATGACAAATTCGACATCGCGGTGGGTGGAGTTACCCGTAACACGGACAGACAAAAAACAGCTTATGTATCTCAAGGCTACATGTCCTTCGGTAAAGCTCCATTGATCCGTCAAGAAGACAAAGACAAGTATTTGACCATTGAAGATATTAACAAGCCGACCGTTCGCATCGGTGTGAATCCGGGCGGAACGAACGAAGTCTTCGTTCGCCAGCACCTGACCAAAGCTAACGTAACAGTCGTTCCGAACAACCTGGACATTCCGCATCTGGTAGCTGACGGTACATACGATGTGATGATCACCGATACAATCGAGGCGATCACGTATGCCAAAGCTGATTCCAGACTGTATGCTGCATTGACAGACGCACCGTTCACCAACAACGAGAAAGGCTACATGATTCCTCGTGGAGACTTCGCCTATGCGAGTTTCCTGGAAATGTGGATGGACGAAATGAAGCTGCAAGGCAGATTTGCAGAAATCGAGAAAAAATGGCTTGAGTAGGCCGTAAGCTTACTCACCTATAGCAAGAGCCGAAGCAGATCAGGAGATAACGCCTGGTCTGCTTTTTTTAATGCCTGCCCGTGCGGCTTGCTGATCGGGTGCCGTGATCTCGGGCGTTTACCAACCAAGCGTACAGGGTATTACATACTACAGGCGTCAGCATTTGCCGAACTTAGACATGAAACGGAGGTTTTGCTGATGAGACTCGGAGTAAGGATCATAAGCGGCTTGCTGCTGCTCATCGCACTGACTGCCTGCAGCAGTCAGGCGGACACCGGCCGGGTGCAGATTGAATTTTTTCAGAACAAGCCGGAAGCGAAGGGGACGTTCGATGCGCTGGTGGATAAATTTAATCAGTCCCAGTCCGACATTACCGTCATTCAGGTTAATCCGCCGGATGCGGAAACTGTACTGAAAACGAGGGTTGTCAAGAATGATATTCCAGACATTATTGGCATGGGAGCTACGGATACATATTCGCTGCTGGCGCAAAGCGGCATTTTTATGGATGTGACGAATAGCCCGCTTCTGGAACAGGTTGACGCCACCTATGTACAAATGCTCAAGGATGTGTCAGGCATGGAGGAGGTCACGGGAATCCCGTTCTCTACGAATGCAAACGGCATTATGTATAACAGACAATTATTTGAAGAGATGGGGCTGACGGTCCCGGAGACATGGGATGAACTTCTCGCCGTTGCCCAAAAGGTAAAGGATGAGGGGAAGATCCCGTTTTATTTTACGTACAAGGATGACTGGCAGACCGTGCTTCCCTTTAATGCGCTGGCTTCGAATCTGGAGGGGATCGAGTTTTATTTGCAGCGGCGTGAAGATCAGGTGACCTTTGCAGACCGCTATCGCGAGGTGGCCGAGAAGCAGCTGGCGCTGATGGATTACGGCCATGGAGATAACTTTGGGAAAAGCTATGCCGATGGAAACCGGGACTTCGCCAGAGGAGAGTCGGTGATGTACATCCAGGGCACCTGGGCGATTCCGGAGATCAGGAAGTCGAATCCGGATATCGAGATTGGGTTCTTCCCGTTTCCGACCGGCAATGACCCACAGCAGAACAAACTGATCTCAGGTGTTGACACATTGCTGGCAGTAGCGGAGGATTCGCCTCATCAAGAAGAAGCGCTGCGGTTCATCGAGTTTCTGCTTGAGCCGGAAAATAGTGAGCAGTACATTACGGAGCAGACATTGTTCTCCACCGTGAAGGGGGTCAAGCAGGATGACCCGGCGGTAGCGGAGCTCCAGCCGTACCTTGAACAGGGACGGGTTGTGGATTTTGCGGATCACTATATTCCCGCAGCCGTTCAGCTAAGCTCAATTGTCCAATCCTTTTTGCAGAACGGAGATATTGACGCCTATTTGAGAAGGCTGGACACCGAATGGGACAAGGTGGCTGACAGGCGTTGACGGATGGGAGAAAACACGGTTTGCGCTTCCGAAGCGAGTTTTCTCGCAGTAATTTCATAGTAGTTACCCTCGAAAACTTTTAGGAGGTTCCCATGAACAAACGGCTCACGACATTTTATCTCATGACGATACCGGCGGTCGTGCTGTTCTTTGTCTTTCTCACGCTGCCGGCGCTGCAAGGGGTGTATTACTCCTTCACGAACTGGAACGGCTTTGGCGACCGCTTTGATTTCATCGGGATCAAAAACTATGTCAACCTGTTTAAAGACAATAACGTTGGCAACGCTTACTGGTTCACGTTCAAGTTTGCGGTTGTGGTAACGATTCTCATTAATTTTTTCAGTCTGCTGATTGCGATGGGGCTGAATGCCAAGATCAAAGCGAGAAATTTCTTTCGGGGCATATATTTCCTGCCCAATATTCTCAGTGTGCTGATTGTCGGGTACATATTCAATTATCTGTTTTCGAACGTATTCACAATCTGGGGGCAAAATCTCGGTATCGGCTGGCTCTCCACCAATATTCTCGGGAGCGAGCAGCATGCCTGGATCGGGATTGTCATCGTGGCGGTATGGCAGGGCATCGCGTATAACACGATTCTGTATCTGGCCGGGCTGCAGACGATCAACCAGACGTTGTACGAGGCCTCGAACCTCGACGGGGCTAACCGATGGCAGGAATTTTGGAGAATTACGTTTCCTTTGATTGCACCGTTCTTTACGATCAACATGGTGCTGGCGATGAAAAACTCGCTGATGGTGTTCGATCAGATCGTGGCTTTGACTAATGGCGGTCCAGGCCGGGCGACTCAATCGATATCGCATTTGATCTATACCGGTGGCTTTGAAGGAGGAGAATTTGCCTACCAGTCTGCGAACTCGGTGCTTTACTTCGTTCTGATCGCGGGCATTTCAATCCTTCAAATCCGGTTTCTGCAGAGAAGGGAGGCGGAGATGTAATGCGAACCAAAACGAACTGGATCGTTATGCTTCTGATTGCACTCGGCACCATTTTCATTCTGTTTCCGCTATACATGACTATGACCATCGCTCTGAAATCGCCGGAGGACATGCTGGTTTCCGTCTTCGGCCTGCCAACAGAGCTTCGGTTTGAGAACTTTGCCAATGCGGTCAGAATGACCAACTTCTTCAATGCCCTGGGCAACAGCGCGGCTGTGACAACCGCCACAGTGATTCTGACCCTGCTCACGAATTCGATGGTGGCTTACGCCATCGCGCGCAATATGGATCGCAAGTTTTTTAAAGGCCTGTATTTTTATTTTATTAGTGCGATGTTCATTCCGTTTCCGATTATTATGCTGCCCTTGGTTAAGCTGGCGGCGGGACTAAATATGACCAATCTGGTCGGACTGACCATTCTGCATACGGTATATGCCTTGGCGTTCAACGTATTTGTGTATGTAGGTTATATCAAATCCATACCGGTGGCGCTGGAGGAAGCGGCGCGGGTGGACGGAGGCTCGACCTGGGGCACATTCTGGCGCATCATCTTCCCGATGATGGCTCCGATTAACGCCACGATCGGCATCCTGATCTGCCTGTCGACCTATAATGATTTTCTGCTTCCGCTCATCATCATTAGCGACACCGACTCCTATACACTGCCTTTGGTGCAGTATATTTTCCAGGGGCAATTCAATACCGACTTCAACCTGGCGTTTGCCTCTTATTTGATGGCGATGCTGCCGATGATTATCATCTATCTGTTTGCCCAGAAATGGATTATTAACGGGATTACGCAGGGGGCTGTGAAGTAAACAGAGCGTGGATTGACCAAGGTCGTGGTGGCGTTAAGCTGATCATGAGGAAGCGGAACTGGATGCGCTGATTTCCGGGTCGAAATTCATCCTGTCGATCCCGGGAATAACGTCTTCCAGTTCCGTTATTGTTGAAGTGTCCATCGTTTACAGATAGATCACTATAAAAATGACGGCCGCCAGCACGATCCGATAGATAGCGAATGGCACCAGCTTGATCCGGTTAATAAGCTTCAGGAAGAACCGGATCGAGATGAGGGCAAACACAAAGGCGGCCACAAAGCCGGCGATGAAGAACGGCAGAGCCTCCAGCGTGAAATACTCCCAGTTCTTCAGCAGAGACAGGAAGCTTGCCCCGAACATGATCGGCACCGCCATAATAAACGTGAAATCGGCCGCCACGCGGTGGCTCATCCCGAGCAGTACCCCGCCGGATATCGTCGAGCCGGAGCGGGAGAAGCCGGGCCACAGTGACAGACACTGAATCAGTCCTACCATAAAAGCCTGCCGGTACGTAATCTGGTCAACCGAGGACACCTGCGGCTTCTTTCTGCTGAGGAGGTCGGCAATGATCATGAAAATGGCACCGAGCACAAGCCCGATCAGCACCGTTCCGGTGGAGAAAAGATACTCGTCAATATAGTCCTCGAACAGCAGGCCGAGCACCCCGGCCGGAATGAGGCCGACGATAACCTGAGTCAGCTTGAGCCTGCTGCCCTGCACGGGCTGCCCTTGCTCCTGCTTCAAGCGCTTTAGCCCGAGCAGATCGAGAAAGCGGTCCTTAAATACAACCAGCACAGCCAGAATGGAGCCGAGCTGAATGACGACCTTGAATGTGTTAGCCACATACTTGGTCAGAAATTCCTCCGATTGCAGCCACATGTCATCCACAATGATCATATGGCCGGTTGAGGAGACCGGGGCGAATTCAGTCAGGCCTTCGACAATGCCGAGAATAATCGCCTTCAGAATCGTTAGAAAATCCATAGCCGACATACTCCTTCATTCATAAATTCAAGTGAGCGCGAAAAGCGGCGTAAACGAAAGGCTATGCCGATTTCTTCCGCTTGCGGAAGAACAGGAACAGCAGCACGACGAGAGCCACGGCAATAACCGCATACGTAAGATGGGAGTACACATCCATAAAGGCGACAATATCCTCCCAGGATTCGCCCAACATGGCGCCTACGGTGACGAGAATAACATTCCAGATCAAGGTTCCGATCGTCGTGAAGAGCAGGAACATGCCAAATTTCATATTGGACATCCCGGCAGGGATGGAGATCAGGCTGCGAATGAGCGGCACCATCCGTCCAAACAGCACCGTCCAGTACCCGTATTTATCAAACCAGGCGTCCGCCTTGCGGATGTCTTCTTTTTTCACTCTGAGGATATGTCCCCAGCGCTCGACAATCTTCTCCAGCCGCTCAACATCGAGCAATCGGCCGATTCCGTACAGGATGACGGCGCCGACTACCGATCCGAGCGTTGCCGCAGCGACCACGCCGGGCACGGTCATGGATGTGTAGGTGGTCATAAATCCGCCAAAGGTCAGTATGATTTCAGAGGGGATCGGCGGAAAAATATTTTCGAGTGCAATCATGAGAAAAACACCGATATAGCCAAACTGCTCCATGATATCTGTAATCCAATTCTCCAACGATAACACCTCAATTAGATAAGCTTAGCGATTTAAGCGATCGGAAACTCGACGATTATACCATCGACTTTCTCAGCTT
Organism: Paenibacillus sp. FSL M8-0334; assembly: GCF_038000405.1. Classification (NCBI taxonomy): domain Bacteria; kingdom Bacillati; phylum Bacillota; class Bacilli; order Caryophanales; family Paenibacillaceae; genus Paenibacillus; species Paenibacillus sp. FSL M8-0334. The sequence continues at coordinate 1,584,245 of NZ_JBBOCH010000001.1, read as the reverse complement.
TCGCAAATATTGGCTCCGTATAAAAAAGAAATAAACAACCTGCATCATCAGAAAACTGACAAGCACCACGCCCATTTCGGCCGCTATCGATAAGTAAAAGTAGCTCTGGAGGGCGATAAATGCAAAGATGCTGTGTACAATCGCAAGCCCGATCGGGACAAAAAAGAGCAGTCCGAGCTGACCGGTCACAATCCGGCTGAATTCGCTGTCCGTAATACCCAGCCTCGATAACGTTGCGTAATGCCGCTGATCCGCATCCAGATTGGCATATAGGCGGAAATAGAGAAAGCTCCCGGCGGCAATGAAGAATACGGTGCCGACGAGCAGTGCTGCAAACAGCAGAATGCTGTACAGGCTGTCCCTCATGGAATAGAGGGTTCCGCTGACGGTCAGTGCGTAAGGCAGCCCTTCAGTGTAACGGACGCTTCCGCCGGGTGCCAGCTCGGGCACGAGCGCCTCGGTCTGCCTGTAATCCTCCACATAAAATCCGGTATAGAGATCGGTTTGCAGCGTGTGAGACAGCTCCGCAAACACTTCGTCATGAACGACCAGACCGCTAATATGCTCGTCCTCCAGGTCCGGCAGCAAATATTCCGGAACCGCCACATGCTTCGTGTACCGGGTTTCTTGAAGCGTCAGACCGGATGTGAGCACATGCGAAGTCAGCTTCCTTCCCCGCAGGTAGGTTCTGTCGTTCTGTGAGGCCACCAGCACAAGCGCTTCCTCCCGGGCGGGGGGCTCGTCGATCAGAGGCTGACCGGACATGAGCACCGCCTGCTTGTAGTCGGAGTATGACATCAAGGTGAGCAGATGGCCGGGCTGGCTGTCAGCCCTTGAGGGCTGCGCCTGCACATACTTGATCGGAAGCGTCAGCGCTTCAAATGGAATGCTTCGACTCCCAAGCTCCTGGCTGATCTCGGACAGATGCGCAGCATCCAGCGAGTTTCCCTCCTTGGACATATAACCGACCGCGGCGGGAAAGTCCTCTTCGAACTGCTTGCTAAGCACCGGAATAGAGACGAAGACCCCGACGGAGCAGAAGGAGATCGCCAGCACGACCGTTACGATCGAGAACAGCTGGGCATGATCCCGGAGCCGGTAATGGAGGCCTGCCAGCGAGATCAGGTTCGTTTGCTTCCAGGCAAAAGGGCGGCTGCGGGCGATCCGTCCGACGAGCTTCACCCCCAGCTGGGTGTAAAACAGATAGGTGCCGGCAATGGTTATCAATGTCACGGGAACCATGCGGTATGTCAGTGTGGGAGCAGTTGATGTCGCTGCAAGACCATAACCTAGCAGAAGCAGAACGACGGCGAGGACCGACAAGCCCCGGGAAGCACCGGGCTCCGGGCGAAGCGGCTGTCCGGACTGAACGAGATCGATCAGCTTCTTCGACCGGAGCAGCCATGGAATGCACAATGAAATGATGATGAACAAGACGGCGTAGCTGGCGGCGGTCAGGCCGAGCGCGCCGGCTGGCAGACGGAACGGCAGCGGCGAGATGCCGAGAAAGGCCGACCCGGCCATCAGAAACAGCTTTCCTGTAATGATGCCGGACACGATCCCGGTTGCGATGGCGCTGACGCCGATAATCATATTTTCGAGAAACAGCATATTGCCAAGCTGACGATCTGTCATGCCGTGCATGAGCAGAATGCCGAACTCGCGTTTCCGTGTGTTCATAAAGGCGCCAACCGAATACAGCACAAAGAAAAACGAGAACACATACATGATCAGCGCCGCTCCCGCCATCGCCTGCACCACGACCGGATAGAAAATCTGCTGCCGAAGCTCCGGATGGTATATAAACAACGTGCATATGAAAAAAATCATGACCGAAAACGCGCTGCACAGAAAATAAGCGGCATACGTGCGCTTGTTCCGCAGCACATTGCTAGAAGCGAATTGTCGAAAGGTCATGACTCTTCCCTCCCAGCAGCGCAAGCATATCGATGATCCGCTGGAAGAACGCCTGGCGATGATCGCCGCAGTACAGCTCGTTATACAGCTGCCCATCCTTAATGAACAGCACCCGGTCGCAGTAGCTGGCAGCTACCGGGTCATGTGTAACCATGAGGATGGTGGCGGAAGCCTCCCGGCTTGATGCAGACAGCGTGCTCATCACTTCCCTGGAGGCTTTGGAATCGAGGTTGCCGGTCGGTTCATCGGCCAATATAAGAGAGGGCTCCTGGATGAGCGCTCGGGCAATGGCCGCAAGCTGCATTTGTCCGCCTGATATTTCGTAGGTCCGTTTAGGCAAAATCGACTCGATCCCAAGCTGCGCTGCGATGTGCTTCACCTTGTCCTCCATCATGTTCAGCGGAGCGCTCTCCAGCATTAATGGCAGCACAATGTTCTCCTCCACCGTCAAGGTGTCCAGCAGATTGAAATGCTGAAACACAAAGCCCAGCTCCCGGCGCCGGAACAAGGCGGCTTCGTTTCTGCTCAGCAGATGGGGATTGCGCCCGTTGATCATCACTTCCCCGGCGGTAGGCTGGTCCATCGTGGCGATCAGATTGAGCAGCGTCGTTTTGCCGCTGCCTGAAGGCCCCATAATGCCGACAAATTCGCCTTGCTCCACCGTGAATCGGATATTATGCAGCGCTTGATGAGCGACTTTGCCCTCGTAGATTTTTGATAAATGCCTGACATCCAGAATCGGCATCGCTCTTCACTCCTCACGTCCGATGCTTATATTGTAGATCAGCCCTTTCCCCTCGGGCCATGTTGCTAACTTACAGTTGCATTACAACCTTGTAAGGTTTCTATAAAGGGAATCAAGTGTCCTCCGCGAATAGAATCCGGAATGTGGTGCCTTCGTTCACCTGGGACTCCACCTGAAAGTCATGCCCCAGCTTGGTCAATATTTCTTTGACAAGGTACAGCCCCATGCCGGTGGATTCCTGATAACGGCGTCCGTTCTCCCCGGTGAAATAGGGCTCGAATATGCGGGGCAAATCGCTCGGAGGGATGCCGATGCCTTCATCCCGCACCTCCAGCACGGTCTGATGCTCCCGCCGAAAGCCTTCAAAATAAATGGTTCCCTGATCATGAGGGGTATAGCGGATTGCGTTCGTGACGAGCTGGGTAAGAACAAAAGAAAGCCACTTCTCATCGGTGGTCACCTTCAGATCAGCGTCTATACGAATCGACGGATAGATGCGTCTGCGGATAAACAGCCGTTTCTGCTCGGAGGTGACCGAACGGACGATGCTCTCCAGGGGCAGGCTCTCCACATAAAAATCTCGCTCGAAGGTATCCAGACGCGCGGTGTAGAGCACCGTTTCCAGCCCTTTCTTGAGCCGGTCCAGCTCATCTGCGATCGCTGCAAAACGGTGATCATCCTCGTCCTGAATGATGAGATGGATGACAGCCAGCGGTGTTTTCATCTGATGCGCCCATTGGTTAATGAAGCGGATATGGTTCTCGATTCGAACCTTGTAGCTGTCCAGCTCAGTCGCATAATAACGGAACTGGCTTCTCAGGAGCAGATGCAGCGCCTCGGCCATCGGCGTATGCGAAGTCTCCGGGCGAGATTCGCCGGTCAGCGGCCCATCGGGCCGATGCGCCTGCTCCAGACGCTTATAGAAGGAGCGATTGGCTACATACCGGAAGATCAGATAACCTGCGAGCAGCAGGATGCTGATCAGCACGGCATACAAGCTAACCGACGTATTCTGGAATCCACCCAGGCGATAGATGAGCGTCACGACAAGCAGTTGACCTATATATACAAGGATCAGCGGACGCTGATCCTGCAGGAATAGCTTCATGGTGTATCCCCCCAGTTCGGCACCAGCCGGTATCCGCGTCCGCGCACCGTTTGCAGACCGTCATGGATGCCGAGCGCGGCGAGTTTCTTGCGGACCCGGGTCACATATACATTGAGCGTGTTGTCATCCACAAAAGCCTGATCATCCCATATTTTCTCCAGAAGCCGGTCACGGCTAACCACCTGCTCGCTTTTTTTCATCAGTTCATCCAGGATGATCGCTTCGGTATGGCTGATCTCGACCCGGTTATCCTTCCATGACAGGGTCAGGCGTTCTATGTCGAGAAGGAGGCCGGCGACTGACAGCGTCCGTTCGTTCTGTCCGGCTGCATAGGAGCCATAGGCGCGCCGGAGCTGGCTTTTGATTTTGGCCATAACGATCTCGTAGTCAAAAGGCTTCGTCATATAATCGTCCGCGCCGTTCTCGATTGCCATCACCTGATCCATCTTGCCGTCCCGGCCAGAAATGAAAATAATCGGACAAGTGGAGAGGCTGCGGAACTGGCGGCACCAGTAGTAGCCGTCATACTTCGGCAGGTTGACATCCAGGAGAACAAGATGCGGCTCATAGGCCTCGAACTGTGCACGCACGGTTTCGAAATCATCGATGGCTAGCGTGTCATATCCGAATCTGTGCAGATGCTCTGTCAGCAGACTGACAAGTGCGGCGTCATCCTCAACGATCAAGATTTTGAACATATTGTAAAATCCCTTCTTTATATACATTCAGTACCGATTGTATTGTACCAAATTGCAGAACGAGAGCGTTAAACGGAAATACGGGGCGCGTCTTTCCCGGGACGCATCATCCCTCGCCTTCAGCGGCTGATGCAGTGTATGGAGAAGCGATTGCAGAGACGATAATTATGAAACGTTGATATCGTCTTAAGTTAGAGATAAGATGAGAGAGGATTCACAGAATAGTCACAAATGGATGTCCAACCGAAGGAGGCGGAATATGAGGGGGGAAGTATATACACCTGACAAGCAGGGGAGAAGTGTGATGGATGACGGGAGAATAATAGAGCTGAGGCCGATTGCACTCTCCGGCGAGGGAGGAGCGGTGACGCGGGTAGGCCCGCTTTTTTACTGGTCCTGGCTCGGGGTGCCGCTGGAAGGGCATGCCCCGATGCACCGCCACCAAGGTTTTGAAGTCGTGACTTATATGATCCAGGGGAAGACCGTTCATCAGGATGAGTACAGCGGGCATAAGGAAGCGGTGGCAGGCGATCTGCTGCTTATGCGTTCAGGCTCGGGAATACAGCATGAAGAATGGTATACGGGCCCGGACGCCGAAGGCTTTCAGATCTGGCTGGAGCCGCATCTTCGCAATGCGCTGAAGCAGAATCCGGCCTGCCGCCAATATATCTCCGACCAGCTGCCGGTCCTTCCGTTCGACGGGGGTTCCCGCAAAATAATTATCGGTGACGGATCGCCGGTAGACGTCTCGGTGGATGTACATATGATCGATCTGCAAGTGCTGGCCGGACATAAGGCTGCTTATGAGCTCAAGCCGGGACGGATGCTGGCGGCCCTTGCTGTAAGAGGCGGCGGTGTCTGGTATAGGGATTCGGAAAATGATGGGAGCATGCTGCCATTTCTCCATCGTGATTTTATGGTGATCGAGCATGGCTCAGAGGGGCCGGAAGGCTGGAGCCTGCTGGCTTCAGACGATATCCGGATGATTCTGATCGACGTTCCTCGTGATCCGGGCTACCCGCTCTACGCCAAACGCCCCTGAAAATATGACAATATTGTAGTGGAAGTCCGGGCGCAACGTGCGCTAGACTTTAGTCTGTACCTCGGTATTATTAGAGGGCAGACTTTTTTTATGGATTTCCCCGTTGTTTAACCATAATCCCCCAACGAAGGACCTATCATTCTCCGAAGGCTCTGGATTTGTCATTCCCATTTTTCAATCACCTGGAAGTATCCCCCAAATTTTGAATACAAATTAATCTATTTATACTAAATTTATGTTGGAAAAGCGACAAAAGTCCTCCTTCTTGGCAATAGTTGGCATACCCATTTGTGCATATAGTAGCATGCGTCCCGGTGGACAGGCTGGCTATAATGAGTGCGGGATTACGAGATGGGTTCGTAATTCTAATCATGCCAGATGGGGGAGATCAACCATTCTTACGAAAAAAGGTTTCAAAAAGTTGTTGGCTGGGACGCTACTGTCGGCAGTTGTTGTAGGTTCTTACGGCCCTGGATTCACAAGTCCGGTCCAAGCCGCTTCCACGCAGTCTGTAACTACAGGAGTTGCGAACTCCAATGTGTATATGAGAAGTCAGCCTTCGACTTCGGGCAAGGTTGTAGCCAGAGTGTACAAGGGTGACAATGTTCGGATTCTGGCCAGCAATTCCAGCTGGTATAGAATTGTCGATTCGAAAGGCAATCAGGGCTATGCTTCGGCGAAATATATTACGGCTCAAAGAACATCTTCCGGTTCCGGCAGTTCCGGCAGCAAGGCTCCGGCCACCAACGCAGCGGTTGAGAGAGTGATCAATGCCGGGATGAAATATTTGGGCACGCCTTACGAGTTCGGCTCTAACCGCAGCTCCACCAGAACGTTTGACTGCTCGGATTTCGTGCGCCGTGCATTCATTGAAGGGGCAGGCATTACACTGCCGAGCAATTCCCGCACCCAAGGTGCCTGGATCAAGGATAAAGGAACGGATGTGTACAGGCTGAGTGAATTGAAGCGAGGGGATCTTGTATTCTTCATGAGCTACAGAGGCTCTTCGGCATCCGCATACGCTGGAGTGGACAAGTCCAAGCAGCGGATTACTCATGTGGCCATTTACCTTGGCGACGGCAAGCTTCTGCATACTTACTCCAAGCAATCCGGAGGCGTTCTGGTTGGAGATTTCAGTTCTTCGTGGCAGCATCGTTTCCTGTTTGGCGGAAGTGTGCTGTAACATAGACAGAATTCGTGAAAGAACGGTTATTCACATACGCAAGCTGCATGTATTATGTACACAAGCTGTCCCCGGAGCGGCGCTGGCCGCCGGGGGCAGCTTTTTGCTTGTCTGAGCGAACGGAATAGCTGCAACCTTGCCTCTCGTTCACTCGTCTGGTAGGTGAGGTGATGAATATGAAAAAGTCACTATGGTCCATATGGATGCTTCTGTTAGTCCTTGCAGGCTGCACAGGCCAGGTCGCGCACGAGGTGCCGTCGTCTGTCCCGGACACGGAGGAGCCCGCTCGCGAGAGCCGCTCGGAGAGGGTCGAAGGAGATTTTGTCTACCGGTTGGTCAGTGAACAAGGAGAATATGCTGCAGGGGAACAGGTGCAATTGTATGCTGAGCTGGAATATACAGGGGAAGAGGACGAAATCACGATATCGCATGCCGCATCTCCATTCTGGTTTCCGATCCGTGAACTGACCCGGGAATATGACATTTCCTACGGGATGAATGAGCCTTTGCTTCATACGACGCTCAAGAAGGGCGAGCCGTTACGCGAATATTACAAGGGCGCGTATGGTTATAATGGCGAGGATAGCGATGCGTACAAGCAATTTATTAAGTCGCTCGACAACGGATTTCCGGAAGGGCGTTATGTCGTATACGGGTCTGCCGATTTTCTCGTTCAGGCACCGGAGATAGAAGGGGAAGCCGAAGCGCCCGATGTATACAAGCTGACAACGGAAATCGAGTTCGTTGTGAAGTGAGGCAAGCTCGCAGAGAGAAGCCCGAATCGATAGAAAGAAGAGCGATCATTCGCAGGGTTTTGCTGCGATAATCGCTCTTTTTGTGATGCTGCCGTTCCTCAGTATCGTTTATTGAAATCCGCCGTTGGACGAACCCGGGAATGGCTGATGTGAATTTGGCGAGGTTTGCCCGAAGTTCGGCTGAATGTGCGAGATGTTCTGCGTTGCGGCAGAGCTTTCTACTTGTCTGACGATCTGGGACATTTGCTGATACTGCTGCATCGCCTGCTGATGACCTTGAAGCGCGGTCTGGATAATCTGAACCGCCTGCCGCTCACGTTGAGCCAGCTCCTCCAGACGCATGGCGTTCTGCTGCTCCTGATGCAGAAGCTGCTGATACATTTGGGTCGCTTGCTGCGTTTGCTGGGACAGCTGCTGGATCATTTGTTCACATTGGCGGATCTGGCTGGCGATTTGCGATTGATTCTGATACATGTGTATTCCTCCTAAGTGATGTTGGGTCAGGCCCAGATTAGTGTGTGGAGGAATACACAAAAACATGCAGGGTTTGTTAATTCTGGACCGAAAGCTGATCTTCGAGCAGGCGCACAAATTGTTCCAGGAAGGCCTGGTCCTCTTCATCAAAGCGTCCTTTAAGCGGGCTGTCGATGTCAAGCACACCGTACAGCTCGCCGTTCACGATCATCGGGACAACGATTTCGCTGTTGGAAGCAGCATCACAGGCGATATGGCCGGGGAAGGCATGGACGTCTTCGACGACCACGGTTGATCGCTGTGAGGCGGCTGCTCCGCATACGCCGCGGTTCAGCGGAATCCGGATGCAGGCTGGAAGTCCCTGGAACGGGCCGAGCACCAGCTCTTTGCCATCGTACAGATAGAAGCCGACCCAGTTAATATCGGATAGAAAATGTCCAAGCAGCGCCGACGCATTGGCCAGGTTGGCAATGGCGCTTGGTTCGTCGTGGATAAGAGCTTTTAATTGACCAAGCACCTGAGCCTGCTGCTCGCTTCGGGTGCCCTCGTAAGGTATATTTTGAAACACGGCGAAATCCCGCCTTTCCGTATAGTATGGCTGATGATATCAGATGTATCCATGCTCCAAGATAGTACATGGTGACGGGTTCGTCAAGCATGGCTCTAACGTACGGAGCCAAGCAAGGAGGGCTGGCCGTGATTCCGGTTGCAGGTGGAAGGGTAATGAACATTGAATGGTCGTTCGCTACACTGAACCGGAAGGGAGAGAAGCAAACATGCGGGCAGACGTGCAAAACTTGTTAATCGGCATCTACATGCTATACCGTGCCCATGAGCAGGATCTTACGATCAGCGGCATGCAGGAGGAGCTGGAACGGGAAGGATACAAGGTGGCAGACCGAGAGGTCAAGCTGGAGCTTGAGCGGCTGACACAGGACAATTTCCTGACCGCCCACGGCGATAGCTACAGCATAACCGGAGCAGGCATTGAGGAATTCAAGGAGATCCAGCGCAAGCTGGGTGAACTCGTCGATCTCGTGCTGAAGCCGGTCAAGATGAAGAAGGCCGATTCGGCGGTCTAAGACGCTAAGATGTGAACAGAATAGCAGCCCTCCCTGGCGGAAGGAAGCTGCATTGGCAGTTACCGTCAGGGAGGGCTGTTGTGTTGTCTGTTGCGATTCAGGCCGGGGCAATGCGGTTCTCAACCGATGTGCCTGAACCTGAGCCGGACGGTTCGGATTCCGATGATGGGACAGCGGAACGAACATGATCCGGCGATCCGATATAAGTCCGGGTGAACGATTGCACCTCGGACCGATACAGTGCCGGATCGACATGATAGGCGTTGGCATGAATGGCTCCGTTAATGAGCAGCAGTCGTTTCGGTTCGGGCTTCTGCTCGTACATCTCCATACTCATCCGGGTCGGAACGTAGTTGTCGTCCGTGCCATGGATGAAGAGAACCGGGATGCGGCTGTCCCGCACGGCGCGGATCGGGCTCACCTGCTCTACGCTGAAGCCTGCTTTGCGCCGGATGCGGGAGGCCACCCAGGACAGAAACGGAATGGAAGGGATTTTGTTCAGCGTGGTCAACTGATGCCTTAGCAGCTCGGTCAGATCGGAATAAGGGCAGTCGGCAACGACAAATTTGACTTGAGGGTCGGCGATCGCCAAGTATTCAAGCACTGTTCCGCCGCCCAGTGATTGACCGTGCAGTCCGATGCTGATATCCGCTCCGTATTCCCGGGTAAGCCAGCGAACCCATGCCTGCACATCATATTTTTCGTAATATCCGTAAGTGGTAAAGCGCCCCTCGCTTCTGCCGTGCCTGCGCTGGTCAATCAGCAGGACATTGCAGCCTTCCTCCACGAACATATCGATAAATTGAGTAGAAAACGCCCTTGATCCAGTGTAGCCGTGAACGACGATAACCCAGCGCTTGGAGCCGGGATGACGCTCCACAGCGTCTCCGCACAGCCTCAGGCCGTCGAAGCTGGTGATCACGACCTCTTGTTTCTCAAGCGCCTCATAACGCTCCCTGCTGTATAACCCGGCTTTTTCCAGAATGGAGAACAGAAGGTGATCATTTCTTACTCTCATTCTCGTAATTTGCAAATATCCGAGTTGTGTAATCGCGGCAGCAAGAATCACAATAACCAGCAGAATGGAGATAGTAATGTACATCTTTACACTTGGCCTCCTTGTTTCGGTTATGCATGCGTGGATGCAGTATTGACGGGAGTGCTTCGGATGAATCAATATAGCTGTAAGGTTGTTTTCCACAACGAGGGTTCTAGGATTAATCGAATAGCAGGCTGTTCATCGATACGAACGCTGCCTATACTCCTCTATATTGTACCCGGAAGCGGCTGGAATCGCATGCTGCGAATAGCTGACAACGGGTAGTATCACCGAAAATAAGGTTTGCCACTCCTGATGATCAAAAATTGAGAGGCCCAACTTCCGTGTAAATGGCCAGTTCCCTCATTCCCCGCAGCGCATGCCTTGCTGGAAGCCAAACACGGATTCTGATGAGCCGAAAAAGGAGAGATGCCTGTGTACCGCTGTCAAGGCGATATTCCCGAGCTGACAGGGGAGCGAATCAGACTCCGAAGGATGGAGCCTTCGGATGGACGAGCGATGTATGCGTGCTGGGCGGATGCGCAAACAGCTCGATTCCTGGAGATCCCGGCGATCAATGGGGCGGAGGCCGCCGCCGCTTTAATCGCTTCGCTGAACAAGCTGGCTGAAGAGGATGAAGCGCTGCGCTGGGGCATTGAGCTGCGACAGACGGGAACGCTGATCGGCAGCTGCGGCTACAATTTGTGGCAGCTGCAGGGGGTGTATCGCGGGGAGATCGGCTGTGAGCTCGCCAGCGCCTACTGGGGCCAAGGCTATATGCAAGAAGCGCTGTCTCTATGTATCGATTATGGTTTCTCGCAGATGGAATTGAACCGGATCGAGGCATACTGTGACCGGGATAATGGGCGAGCGACCGCTTTTTTTCACAAAATGGGTTTCGTCCTTGAAGGGACGCTGCGGGAATATCGTTACTCGGACAGAGGCGCTGTGGATGCGGTGGTCCTGTCCATACTGCGCAGGGAGTGGAATGCTCTTCCGCCGCAGACCAAGGCTTAGATGCTAGGAGTTGTTGGATGTGTTGATTCAATTTGAAACCGGAAATACGCTGCTGCACAGAATGGATCCTCTTAGCAAAATGACGGTGCTGTTCTGCGTGGCGGTGATGGCCATGGTGCTGGATCATTTCTCGCATCAGGCCGGGCTGCTGCTATTGTGCATCGCGGCAGCCCGCGGCCTTGCAGGTCTGTCATGGATGCGGATTGCCAGGGGCATCCGGTTGATTGCGATTGTGGCTGTTCCGTATTTTGTACTTACGAGCCTTACGGCATCGGGCGAGACGGTTGTGCTCGCATGGGGGCCGCTTGCATTCACCGCCGAGGCGCTGAATGCCGCCGCTGCAATGTCGCTGCGCATGATTGTGCTGTTCCTGTCGTCGCTGGTGTACATCGTGACCACCGATCCAAGAGCGCTTGTGACAGAAATGGTGGTGAGGCTTCGTTTGCCGTACCGGTTCGCCTTTGGCATCTCGGCCGCCCTGACGTTCATTCCGCTGCTTGAGGCAGAGGGCACCCAGATCCTGGCCGCCCATCAGGTGCGGGGGCATCGTCCGCCGAAAGGGATAACGGGGCGCATCCGCTGGTGGGGGCGGTTTGTCACCGCGGTGCTGCTGAATGCGTTGCGGCGGGTCCAGCAGACGGCCGGAGCGATGGAAAGCAAAGGCTTCGGCGCTTTCCCGGATCGGACGTTTCGCAAAGCGGTTACGATTCCTTGGTGGAGCCCGTGGTCGGCTGCAGCTGGCGTGCTATTGACCTTGCTTGTGTGCTGGATTGTCTAAATTGTTAACCTTAAATTAATAAAATAGGTTGACGTTTCGGATCGGAGAAGGCAAAATACTAGAGTAACAAAATTCAGTGAAACACTTCCGAAGAAGCAAGGGAAGTGCAGTTCAAGGAGGAGTTCAAGTGTCTTCATCCGCTTCTACCCATCATAAATGGTTCTCGTTTACAACCCAGGAGATTATCCTGATGGCGATGCTGGCTGCGGTCAATGCGGTGATCACAGTGTACATCGGTCCGGTTAACAAGCTGCTCACCAGCCTCGGGGGGCCGATTGCAACCTCGACAACGACCGGAATTTATATGGTTTACGGTCTGCTGGCCTATTACATCATCCGCAAGCCGGGTACGGCCGTGCTGACATTTGCCATAGGAGGAACCATTCAGGCCTTAACGGGAACGGTTTACGGCATCGCATCATGCTTTGTAGCCGCTGGTTGTTATATGGTAGTGGCAGAGGCGATCTTTGCCATCTTCCGTTACAGGAATTGGAGTGCGGGCGTAATGATGCTGACAGGAGGCGCGATGGTGCCGCTGTGGTTCCTGTTTGCTTCGATCATGTTCGGTTATACCGCTTGGCCGATTGGCGTGCTTGGCGCTGCGCTTGTTGTCCGGATTGCCAGCGGCATTGTGGTGTGCGGCCTGCTGACGAAGGTGCTTGGCGACGCGCTCGTCAAATCGGGGCTGTTGCGGCGGTTTGCGGCCGGGGCGCGGAGTTAACCCGGTATGAAAGGCACGGAGGTCATCTGTACCGAGCTCGGATTTACATATGACGGAGAAGAGCGGCCAGCCCTGGAAGGCGTAACGATGGCCATCCGCTCAGGAGAATGGGTGGCTATTGTCGGCCCCAGCGGCAGCGGAAAATCAACGCTGTGCCAGCTGCTTAACGGGCTTCTGCCCCGAAGCGGGGGCGGAGTTCGGGCGGGTCAGGTACAGCTGGACGGAATCGACCCGAAGGATGCGCCGCTCTCGGCGGTAACGGAGGCGGCGGGGGTGCTGTTTCAGGACCCGGATGCCCAGCTCGTCCAAGGCATTGTCGAGGACGAGGTGGCGTTCGGCCCTGAGAACATGAGGGTCCCGCCGGAGCAAATCGAGCGGCGGGTCCAGGAAGCGCTGCAGGCGGTCCGGCTGCTGGACCGCCGCGCAGACCCCGTCCGCAGCCTGTCCGGAGGACAGCGGCAGCGGACGGCGATCGCCGCGGTGCTGGCGCTTAAGCCGCGGCTGCTCGTCTTTGACGACGCCTGCGCCAGCCTGGACGCTGCGGCGCAGGCGGATTTCCTGCAGCTGTGCCGCACGCTGCAGGCCGAGGGCCGGACGCTCATCACCGCGTCCGGCCGCTTTGACGATGTCGCGCGCGCAGCGCAGCGCGTCATCGTCCTGGACGGCGGCCGCGCGGTGCTGGACGCGCCGCCGGAGGAGCTGCTGCGCCGCTGCGGTGAGCAGCTGGCGCAGCTGGGCGTGCTGCCCCGGGCCGCAGGCTCCCGGGGCGCGGGCCCGGCGGGCGGGCCGATGGCCGCCCCGCCTGCCGCCGGGGCGCGAGCTGCCGCGCTGGAAGCGGCAGCTTCGCCAGCGGCCGCTCCGCCGCTGGCCTCCGGCGCCGGGGCATTACACGCCCCGGCCACCTCGGCCAAGGGCGGGCCGGGCGCCGCATCGCCCGCCGCTGGCGCATCTTCGGCACTGCTGGACATACGCGAGCTGAGCTTCGCGTATCCCGGCGGCCGAAGGGCGCTTGACTGCGTAAACGCTCGCCTATATCCCGGCGAATGGGTGCTCCTCACCGGGGAGAACGGTTCGGGCAAAACCACGCTCAGCCGCCTCATCATGGGCTTGCTGCCTGCACATTCCGGCAGCTTGTACTGGCAGGGAGCGGATATGGCCGCGCTGCCGGTTTACCGGAGAGCAGAGCATATCGGCTACGTATTTCAGCAGCCGGAGCATACCTTTACCGCCTGGACCGTATGGGATGAGCTGGTCTATGCGCTCCATGCGGGAGCGCATAGCCGGGACAGAACCGGGCTTGCCGGCGATCAGCTGGAGCGGGCAAGCTTTCTGCTGGAAGCGGCCGGCCTTGTTGGGCGCGAGCAGATATCCCCCTATCTGCTGAGCCAGAGTGAGAAGCGGCTGCTCAGCCTGATCAGCCAGCTTGTCATCCCCAAGCCGCTGTATATTCTGGATGAACCGACCTCGGGCATGGATTATGCGGCGATAGACCGCGTGAACCATCTGTGCCGATTTGTAATCGGGGAAGGCGCCGCCGTGCTCATGATCACACATGATCCCGGCTGGGTGCAGGAAGCGTCCGCGCGTATCCTCCATCTGGAGGACGGAAAAGTCAAGACTCCCCATCCGGCAGGGCAAACAGTATAATAGAAATATTACACAAGTTGGAAGCGCTCCTGTACAGGAGGGCTTCTTATGCTGTAGGCCGCATTTGTGTCCCGGTGGAGCGAGAGCTTCGTCGTCAATCCTTTTGCGGGGCGGAACTTACATAGGGATGCAGCCGCGGCTCGTACAGAATAAAGGGGCGTATATGGACTTGAGTACAGTAAAACATGACAAGCGCGGCTATATATTGGCAGGGTTATTGTTGTCCACGTTTATGGCTGCCATTGAAGGAACGGTTGTCGGGCCTGCCGGTCCGGCCATTATCAGCAGCTTTGGCAGCGTCAGCCTGATGAGCTGGATTTTTACCGCGTATCTGCTTACGATGACCGTAACCACCCCGATCTTCGGAAAGGTCAGCGATCTGTATGGCCGCAAGCCGGTATTCCTCTATGGCTCGCTGGTATTTCTGATTGGCTCTCTCCTGTGCGGCTTGTCGCAGTCCATGACCCAGCTGATCGTGTTTCGCGCCATCCAGGGGATCGGTGCGGGTGCTGTCATTCCGGTGACGTTCACGATTATCGGGGACATCTATAACCTGGAGGAGCGCGGCAAGGTACAGGGGATGATCAGCTCGGTATGGGGCATCTCCTCGTTGATCGGTCCGCTTCTGGGCGGCTATTTTGTGGACTATTTATCCTGGCACTGGATTTTTGTGTTTAACGTGCCTTTTGCATTATTGTCGATCTGGCTGATCTATAAATACTTTCTGGAAGAGCGCAGCCCGCGCTCAGTTTCGATTGACTATGCGGGAGCTGGGTTGTTCGCGGTAGGAACGACGGCGCTGCTGTTTGCCCTTGCGGTCGGCGGAGAGACCTATGCCTGGACCTCGCCCTTCATGCTGGCACTGCTGTTCGCTTCGATCGCGCTGCTGGGGGCATTTCTATATGTAGAGAGCCGGGTGCAGGAGCCGATGCTGCCGCTCGGGCTGTTCAAAATCCGGGACATCGCGGTGTCCACAGCTGCCAATCTCTTTGTCAGCGCGCTCATTATCGGGCTCAGCACCTACCTGCCGCTCTGGATACAAGGGGTCCGAGGAGGAAATGCGACTCAGTCCGGTCTGGCTCTGGCGCCGATGTCGATCGGCTGGCTGATCGGCTCCATTATCAGCGGCCGGATCATTCCGCGAATCGGTTCCCGCGTGACGGCCATCATCGGCACGATCGCTCTGATCATCGGGGCTGCCGGGCTGGTAAGCACGCAAAAAGACACCCCGATGGGGCTGCTGTTCGTCTATACATTCATATATGGCGTGGGGTTCGGGTATATCTCCACCTTGTTCCAGATTATCGCCCAGTCCTCGGTCGGTTATCAGGTTCGCGGGGCCTCGACCGCGCTGAATTCCTTCATCCGCACCTTTGGCCAGACGGTGGGGGTAGCTGTGTTCGGGCTGTGGATCAACGCCGAAATCGCCAAGGGGATTGCTGCCAGCCCGGAAGCTGCAGCCATTACGAGTGAGGATATCAACAAGCTGCTGTCTCCTCACGAGGCGGCGGAGCTACCTGAGGGCGCGGGCGGTGTATTGAGCCAGGTGCTGGAGGGAAGCCTGCACTCGCTCTTTATGGTGATGGCAGGCATGGCCGTGCTCACGCTGTTCATTGTTGCGGCCTTCCGCAACCGGCCGCCTGCACCGGAGGAGGGCTGGGAGACGGAAACGGAAGTTCAGACTTCTACTTCCGATCCGAAGCGGAAGCGGTAATTGCCATTAGCGCGCCGATTGTCAACGCACGGCCTGCCACGCCATGACCCGATGGGTGATGAATGCTGGCAGGCCGTGCTGCGTGGATGAAGCATTTGTGTTCGGGGCTTCTAGCTTCCAGGTTGATCACAGACCTTTTTTCATGAATTCAAGTCAATTGGCTGCAAAAACATCATAAAACCTTGTCATCATGCCGTATGCCGCCAGGACTTGCTCCATTATAATAAACGTATTTGGCATGCTGTCCGCATCCATAGGGGAACAGGGGATGTTTTGAATGTCCGGATTTAATTTGTATCGCAAAATGGTGCTGTTTATTTTTCTGATGCTGATTCCGATTATGGGATTGTATCTATACTCCAACAAAACAACAACCACGGTGCTGAGCAGGGAATTGAGCGCTTCGAATACGAACCAGCTCGTCTTTTTTCAAAATCAGGTGAACACGGACATCGACATTCTGGCTTCATGGCCCAATCTGCTGCTGCATGATCCCGATATTTCAAGCTTCCGGGAAATTTACCTGGAGGACGATGATCTGAACCTCGACGCGATCAATCTGGTCAAGCAGATTCAGACGAAGCTGAGTCTTCAGCAGAGCTCCTCGAATTGGCGCAGCCATCTGGCGGTGTATTCGCCGTCTCTTGGCAGGGTGGTGACAGAGAATGATGCCGGCTATTATTCCCATACGGAGCTGGAGAGCCATTTGACCCCGGGCTGGCAGGTGTCCTCTTATATGGAAGGAAGCGAGCAGCGCTTTCTTTTTTCCTGGTATGCCGCCGCTCCGTATTCCTCGATGTCAGGCCGGTACAACACCGTGACGAAGGTTCAATTCGACAGCACGAACATTCAGGATATGCTGGATCGATTCAAAAGCGACGGAAGAGGGGATCCGTTTTACTACAAGCCGGGCACCGGCGTCATCTATAATCGGACCGCTGACCGGGACCGGATCAGCAGCATTCTGTCAGAGCTGAGCAGCGAGCCGCTGCACAAGGTGGAGAACCGTGTCAAGAAGGTGGACGGTAAAACGTATTCGGTCAGTCTCGTGATGTCGGAGGCGACAGGCTGGTACCTGATCGATTATTTGCCCTTGTCCGATATTATGCAGCCGATTATGACCTCCAACAAACGGTTTTACCTCTCGATTGCAGCCTTGCTTATGATGGGTTGTGTGACCGCTTACTTGCTCTACTCCCAGGTGCAGGTGCCGGTCAAACAGCTGGTTCATGTGTTTCGCAGGCTTCAGATCGGGGACTATTCAGTACGGATGCAGGTGAAGGGGAAGAATGAATTCAGCTTTCTGGCCGCCCGTTTTAACTCCATGGTCGAGCAGATTCAAGAGCTGTTCGAGCGAGTGTACCTGGAGAAAATCCATGTCCGGGAAGCGAAGCTGAAGCAGCTCCAGTCGCAAATCAATCCGCATTTCTTCTATAACTGCTTCTCGTTCATTACGAGCATGGCCAAGCTGAAAAAATACGAGGCGGTCGTCGCCATGTCCCATAGTCTGTCGCGCTATTTCCGTTATACGACCCGGCAGGAGAGGGAGCTTGTGCCGATTGCGGACGAGCTGGAGTTTGTCTCTCATTATTTGAACATTCAGACGCTGCGGATGAATCGTCTCACCTATCGCATTGCATCGCATGCGCTGGAGCAGGCGATAGAGATTCCGCCGCTGGTGATCCAGCCTCTTGTCGAGAACGCGGTCCTGCACGGAATCGAGCCTCAGGCAGGCCCGGGAGAAATCGAGGTTTCCTTTCGGGTGGAAGACGGCAGGGCGGTTGTCATCGTGGATGACAACGGGGTCGGCATGCGTGACGGGCAGCTTGCGGAGCTTGAGGCCCGCATGAACAGGCCTATGGATGAGAATATGGGCTGTGGTGTCTGGAACGTCCATCAGCGAATGCGGCTCAGGTATGGAGAACAGGCCGGCCTGCGCTTCAGCAATTCTCCGCTGGGAGGAACAAGGGCAGAGCTGTACTGGCCGGTTGCGATGGACCATCAGCCCGCTGAAGCACAGCGGGAGCAGAGGAGGTTAGGAAGCGGATGAATATATTGCTGGTTGATGATGAGAGCTATGTCACCGAAAGCTTGAGGGAGACGATTCCCTGGGATGAAATCGGCATTCAGGCGGTGTATCAAGCCTCCTCGGCCTTCATGGCAATTGACAGGCTGGAGGAGCTGGATATTGACATCGTGGTGACGGATGTCCGAATGCCGGAGATGTCGGGCCTGGAGCTGATCGGGACGATTACGGAGCGCTGGCCGCATATCCGCTGCATTTTGCTGACAGGCTACTCGGACTTTGAATATGCGAAGCAAGCCGTCCAGCTGCAGGCTTCGGCCTATATTCTGAAGCCGGTGGATGACCGGGAGTTCATCCATAGCATTGCGGCTGCGATCCGGTCCATTCAGGAGGAGCGGATGGAGCTTGAACGCTATTACAAGCTGCTGCACAGCTGGAAGTCGGATCTTGGCCACTTGAGGACGCGGCTGCTGCAGGACTTGGCACTCGGCAGGGAGCTCTCTGTTCCCATGTTAACAACCAAGCTTAATGAATATGAAATCGCTTTCGATATGAACCGGGATACAGCGATGCTGCTCATTCAGCTAGGCAGCAGATTTACGGGGCTGGATGAGCATTCGGCCGGTTTGATGGAATATGCCCTCGTGAATATGGCGGAAGAGGTATTTAAGGACCGCTTCCACATATGGTGCGGCAAGGCGCCTCATCACTGCATGATTCTTCTGGCTCAGATGAGGCAGGATGGCCAGGGGCTGGCAGCCGGCAGCGGAACACAGCCGGCCGAGGTGCTGCTGCAAGGGTATGCCGAGCAGCTGCAGCACCATGTGAGCAGCTATTTGAAAGGGGAGATTTCGGTGCTCGTTACGCCGATGTTCCGCTTCCCCGGCGGCGTGGCCGATACTTATCGCTCGGCACTGTCATCGCTGTATGTGCTGGACCAGAGCGACCGCGGCGAAATCCGGTTTATGAATGAAGCGGCAGCTTCAAGCGAAGTGCTGATCCAAGCCGTGGCGGAATTGGACCAGCCGCCAGCCCTGTATCAGCTGCTGGAGACGAGGCAATGGGAGGATGCCCGCGGCAAGCTGGAAGCTGTTTTTGCCGTGCTGGAGCAGGCCTGCATCGGACAAGCGCAGCTGTACGGGGTGTTTCTGCACATAAGCAATGCTTATATGTATATCGCACACAAGCAGGGATATTTAATTCACCAGCTTGACCAGGCCGGCTGGGACCCGCTGTATATTCAGCAGCTTATTCAATCGGTGAGTAAACTTCGGGCATGGTCCCTGGACATGCTGGACAAGCTGGTCCAGATTGACTCGGGTCAGGACCAGCGCCACAAGAGCCGCATCGTGCGTCAGGTACAGGACATGGTGGCAGCCGAGAACGGTCATGAGCTCTCCGTCAAAACGATTGCAGACAGAGTCTATCTGCATCCCGTCTATTTATCTAAGATCTACAAAAGCGAGACCGGCGAAGGGCTGGGCGATTATATTATCCGGAAGCGCATGGAACGGGCGCTTTATCTGCTCAAGCATACGAACAAACGAATATACGAAATTACAGCTGAGCTTGGCTACCAGAACCCGCAGTACTTCAGCAAAATGTTCCGCAAGCTGTATGGAATGACACCCCATGAGTACAGGGAGCAATGATGTTGCCAAAGGTGCAGAAATGTTCGATTCGTGACATAGGCTGTGCGGGCCGCGTCCCTCTATAATGAAATTATAAAGTCGTGAGCCAAAGGGGGAGTAGATATGTGGGTAAGAAAGGGCTGGCTGCAGCTGCTGGCGGTGTCGATTCTGCTGGCAGGAAGCCTGGCCGGATGCGCAGGCGGAGGCAGCGGCAGCGGCGGTGAAGAGGGAGCAGCGCCTGAGGAGAACCAACCTGTAAACGCCTACAAAGAGAAATACGAGCCGGAAGTTACGATCACCACCGTGTGGGGCGTTGATCCTACATTGAAATTCAAGAACGGAGAGACGATTGAGAACAATGTAGCCACACGCTGGGCCAAAGAGAAATTCGGCATTAATATCAAGTCGCTGTGGTCGATCACGGATACCAACGGCGCCTTTGCGACCAAGCTCCGGCTGGCCATGTCTTCGGGTCAGGAGATGCCGGAGGTGGTTACGCTCGGCACGGAGAACAACCAGCTTGCCCAGGATCTGATCGATTCGGGGATGTTTGCGGAAGTCGGCACGCTGTTTGACCAGTATGCCTCACAGACTTGGAAGGATGCGATGAACCAGGATCCGAATGTCTGGAATCCTTATACGCGCGATGGAAAGAGGATGGGAATTCCGGTACTGGACTTTGCCTATAACCATGACTATATTTTGTGGATTCGCCAGGACTGGCTCGATAAGCTCGGTCTGAGCGAGCCGAAGACGCTGGATGAGCTGGAGCAGTTGATGGATGCATTCAAGAACCGGAATCCGGATGGGCTTGCCCCGGACAAGGTCATTCCGCTGAGCATCGGATTCAAGACGTCCATGAACACCTGGATGGGAGACCCGTCCTGGGTATTCGGCGCATACGGCACGCTGCCGCAGCAGTGGAATGAATCCGAGGATGGCACATTGGAGTACGGCTCCGTTCATCCGGGGATGAAGGAGGGGCTCAAGAAGCTCAAATCATGGATGGATAGCGGCTACATTCCGAAGGAAGCGGCGCTGTGGGATGAGAACAAGACGGCCGAACCGGCTGTGGCAGGAACAGCAGGCATCATTCCAGGTCCGTACTGGATGAGCGGATGGCCGCTGCAGGACACGGTCAAGAATGCTCCGGGGGCGGTATGGAAGCCAATTCCGATTCCGACCGGTCCGGATGGAACGGCGATGCGGCACGGCACGCACTACACGAACGGAGTCACGCTGATTCATAAGGATATGAAGCATCCGGAAGCCTTTTTCACCTATCAGAACTATCTGTTTGACAACTTCGCTGTCTCCAAGCCGGGCGGGGAATTCGAATACGGCATGTTTGAAGGCTATGATTACGAGCTGGATGGGAACGGTGAAATGGTGCCTAATGATCAGATCGAGGGCGGTTACGTCAATGTCGTCCGTTACTTGCTGGTCCGGGACGGCGCGCGCATTCCTGACCAGCAGATGCAGGCGCTGATGAAGCTGGCGGATGGCGGCACGCCTGAGACGCGCCTGGAGAGAGATGTCGCCGTCAACTACGGCAAGGATACGCCGGCCGCGGCACAGGTTCTCTTGACCCAGGAGGACATCTCCAAGAAGGACATGTTCACAGGGCCTGTCACAACAACGATGAAATCGAAATGGGATTATCTGAACAAAATCGAGAATCAGGCGCTGAATGAGATCATATACGGAAAGCAGCCGCTGGATTCCTTTGACGCCTTCGTCAAGTCGTGGAAAGGCGGAGGCGGGGATCAAATCACCCAAGAGGTGAACGAGTGGTATCAGAGCGTGAAATAACGGTAGCAGGGCCTTAGCGTTCCGCAGCGATGCGGGCGTTATAGGCCCTGTTCTGCCTTTGGCTGTCATGCCGACCGCCTGGGGCTGGTATTGCTAACGCCCTTATTTTATCGCCAACCGCCCTTAAACGGAACGTGAACCGCCTTATGACTGTAACGCTATCTGCCTTCGGCGAGGTGGTGACTGCATCACGCTGCATCTGCACGACATGCTCGGAATCGGGGTGTTTCCGAGGCCCCGGCAATTTTGATTGGGATCGTGCCATGAATGTTGGTTTTGTGAGCTACTGCGCGGCAGGAGGGGCCCCTATAATGAGGTTGTAGATCGATTTAACGGGAGGAACCGCATGAAAAATTTACGAAAAACGTGGCCGTTTCACCTCATGCTGCTGCCGGCGCTGATCTGCCTGGCGCTGTTCAGTTACCTGCCGATGACGGGGATCATTATGGCATTTCAGGATTACAAGCCATGGGAGGGCATTCAGGGCTCAGCCTGGGTGGGGTTGGACAACTTCCGCTATCTGTTTGAGAGGGAGGACAGCCTCCAGGTGATCTGGAACACCCTGGTTATCGCGGTCCTCAAAATTGTGTTTAATCTTCTCGTACCGTTCAGCTTTGCGATTCTGCTCAATGAAATAAGAAAGCGGGCTCTGCAGCGGACGATTCAGACGATGGTGTATTTGCCGCATTTTCTGTCCTGGGTCATTCTGGGCGGAATTCTGATCGAAATGCTGGCCGTGGACGGATTTGTGAATCGGGTGCTTGCCTCAGTGGGCGTTCAGCCGATCTTCTTCCTGGGGGATAACGACTGGTTCCGGTTTACGGTCATTGTATCGGATGTATGGAAGGAATTCGGGTACAACACGATTGTGTTTCTGGCCGCGCTCGCCGGGGTGAATCCGACGCTGTATGAGGCGGCCGAAATCGACGGTGCTGGCAGGTGGAAACAGACGCTGCACATCACGATGCCGTCGCTGCTCCCGATTACGGTCGTTGTCGGCACGCTGGCGCTGGGCAACATCTTAAACGCCGGGTTTGATCAGATTTTTAACCTGTATAATCCGCTTGTGTATGAAAAAGGAGACATTATCGACACGTTTGTCTATCGTACAGCTATCTTGAACGGGGAGATGGGATTCGGAACAGCCATCGGATTGTTCAAATCTGTAATCAGCATGATCCTGATTCTGATTTCTTACCGGATGGCTTACAAATGGGCAGGCTACCGTATATTCTAGTCCGCTGAGAGGAGGGTCCGCAGGTGTATCACAAAACGATACCCTATCGCATCTTTAACGTGTTCAATATCGGTTTGCTGGTCTTATTGGCCGTGCTCTGCATCATTCCGCTGATTCATGTGCTGGCCATTTCATTCAGTTCCAAAGCGGCAGCGGATGCTGGCCTCATCGGATTGTGGCCGGTTGATTTCTCGCTTGAAGCTTATAAGAAAACGATGAACAACCCGGCCTTCTTGCGCTCCATCTGGATATCGGTGGCCCGAACCGTGCTTGGAACCGCGCTTACGCTGGCCATAACTTTCCTGGCGGCGTACCCGCTGTCCAAAGAACGGCGCGTGTTCGCCAGCCGCAGTGTGTACTCCTGGCTGTTTGTGTTCAGCATGGTGTTTAATGGGGGGCTGGTCCCTTTCTATATCGTGATCCAGAAGCTGGGGCTGATCAATTCGTTCTGGGTGCTTGTACTGCCAGGTGCGGTGAATACGTTTCTGGTGATCCTGATGCTGAACTTTTTCAGAGGGATTCCGAAGGAGCTGGAGGAGGCGGCATATATTGACGGAGCGGGGCATTTCAAGACGCTGTTTCGCATCTATTTGCCGGTGTCGCTCCCCTCGATCGCCACAATTGCGCTGTTCAGCATGGTGTTTCACTGGAATTCCTGGTTTGACGGGCTGCTGTATTTAAACAATTCCCGCGACTTTCCGCTGGCGACTTTCCTGCAGACGGTGATCATCCAGCAGGATATGAGCACGATGAGCATGAGCCCGAAAGAGATGGAGCTGCTGTCGCAAACAACGGTCAATGCGGCACAGATCTTTATCGGGGCAGCACCGATTTTGCTTGTGTATCCTTTTTTGCAGCGATTTTTTGTGAAAGGGATGACGCTCGGATCTGTGAAAGAATAAGGCTCAGCTTCATGCCGGGGATGCAAAGGCGGGAGGCGCGTCCCACGGGTTACTTTTATTGGGAAAACAGCCTGTTTGTTAACATAATGCCATGTAGATCTGCATGGACGGCGCTTACAATACAATTACCGGCCGGAAAATTGTATTCATTCAGGAGGTAGGGTAATGGTAATCAGGCTGCAGAAAGGGGTATGGCTTAAGATGGTGTTATGTTTGGGTATGCTGGCCTCATCCTTCGGGTTCATGGATGGTGAACGGCTGAACGCAGCGGATGCATTTGTGAAGGGCGCGGACATCAGCTGGGTAGCCGGAATGGAAGCCCAGGGCTACAGCTGGCGGGACAAGAACGGGGTTAGGCGGGATATTCTGGACATTCTGAGACAGGACTATCAGATCAACGCAGCCCGCATTCGGGTCTGGGTGAATCCGAACATGAACGACTATATGAACGGATACATGAATGCAGAACAGGCGGCGCGGCTTGCCCGCCGGGCTCAGGATAAAGGCATGAGAATCATGCTCACTCTGCATTACAGCGACTCCTGGGCGGACCCGGGACAGCAGAACAAACCGTACGCCTGGCGCAGCTTTAATTTTCAGCAGCTGATGGATGCGGTTTACGCCCACACCGTGTATGTCATGAATACGATGCAGCAGCATGGCGTGACTCCGGCGTGGGTGCAGATCGGAAATGAAACGAATGACGGCATGCTCTGGGAGGATGGAAGAGCTTCGAGAAATATGAGAAATTATGCCTGGCTGGTTAATACGGGGCACAATGCGGTGAAAGCTGTAAACCCGGAAACACGGACCATTGTCCATCTGTCCAACGGCTATGATCGCGAATTGTATCACTGGAATATCGGCGGACTGATCAATCACGGAGCCCATTTCGATCTGATCGGAATGTCCTTGTATCCGGAAGCTGGGGACTGGGCAACCAAGGTGGATCAGACGATTGCCAACGCGAAGGAACTGGCTTCGAATTATGGCAGAAGCATCATGATAACCGAGATCGGGATGGATTACGATCAGGCTGCTGCCGCAAAAAGCTTCATCAGCAGCATCAAAACCAAGGTTCGCGAATTACCCGGAGGCACGGGGCTGGGTGTGTTCTATTGGGAGCCGCAAGCCGTGCCCGGGTATAATGGAGGATATAACAAAGGGGCCTGGCAATCTGACGGCAGACCCACAATGGCGCTGGAGGGATTCAGGGATTAATCGAATCACGGGTCGCAGCTAAAGCGCTCACAATGGATGCGATACCGCTTCAGCCCTATCCCCCAGCTTATTCAGCAGAGTCAGCAGCTCTGACTTCTCCGCTTCATTTAATCCGCTGAGCGCTGTATGGATCTGTTCCGTATAATGAGGGAACAATTGATCCATCAGCGCTCTTCCTGCTTTGGTCAGGTCGGCAAAGATCACTCTCCGGTCATCACGGCATGGCCTGCGCCGTACATACCCTTTAGCTTCAAGCTTATCCACCACATAGGTTACGTTGCCGCTCTGCAGCAGCAGCTGTGCTCCGACCTGCTGGATGGGCTGTGGACCCTGGCTGTACAGAACCTCCATCACCGCAAAGGCTGTCGGATTCAGACCGTCAATTCTAGCTCCGTTTGCCACATGTGTGCTGACACTTTTGAATGATTTGGCAAACACCCGATACAGGTGTAAAGAAAACTGCGTCTCTCTTTCATGTGACACACTCATGCGTTCTCCCGCCTTTTTTCCGGACTTATCGCCCTGAATGATAATTTACTTTAACCTTACGACAGAAGGGCCGGGCGGCAACATGTGATTTGTCACATTCAGCGGACGAATTTACGAAAATCCTGAAAATTAAAAACCGGGGCTTCTATATGACCTGCAAGCGTACCAACGGGTGTCCATAATGCAACCATTCGGCACAGCGAACGTAAATAAGAAGAAGCATCACTCTCACAATCGATCATCCGGGAGGTTTCTATATATGCATGATGGACTTGCAGCAAGCATGTCTGCTGAAACGGTTCTGAAGGTACATATCGATGAGGCTGGCTATGAGCCTGGCAAGCCTCGCATCCATCATATTTCTTTTGATGTCGTTCGCGGTCAGCTGCTGGGGCTGATCGGGCCTAACGGGGCCGGGAAGAGCACCACGATCAAGGCGCTTCTGGGCCTGCTGAAAAACTGCAAGGCCGAGGTCAGCATCGCAGGCGACCCGCCAAGATACGCTTATGTCCCTGAGCATCCGGTCTTCTACGAGGATTTAACGTTATGGGAGCATCTTGATTTGGCTGCCGCTGCATTTGGCATGGGCGATCAGGATTTTGAGGAGCAGGCGACAGCCCTTCTGCGGCAATTCGATATGGAGAAGGTGAAGCATGACCTTCCGAACGGGTTCTCCAAAGGCATGAGGCAGAAGATGATGCTGATGATCGGTTTTTTGGCCAAGCCCGATGTCTATATCGTGGACGAGCCGTTTATCGGGCTCGACCCGAGAGCGACCCGGGATTTTCTGCGCCTGCTGGATGATGAACGCCGCCGGGGCGCAGGGGTGCTGATGTCCACCCATGTGCTGGACACAGCGGAGAAAATATGCGATTCCTTCATCCTCATATCAGGCGGTCAGATTGCATCCCGTGGATCACTGGAGCACATCCGTGAGGCAGCCGGCCTGCCGCAGGGATCATTGTTTGACTGCTTCGATGTGCTGACATGACGGACGGGGGGAGAAGCGTATGACTACGAACAAGAGGATTGCCAGCCCGAACGCGATCTTCCGGCGCCGGCTTGTATCCCACTGGTCTTACCAGCGCTCCAATATCGGCGCTGTTGTGGATTGGGTCATCATGCTGTACATACTCATTCCCGGGCTGCTGCTCGGGATCAGGCTTTATCGTGACTTTCTGACGAGGCCTCTTCCTGCTTGGATAGAGCTTATTCCGTTCCAGGGGGCGGCAGCGGTCCTGCTGCTGCTGTTCTCCGGACGGCTGCTGCTGTTTATGGAAGAAGCTGATGTCCTGTTTCTGCGTCAACACCCTGCATGGATGAAAGGCTTGATGATTCGGGGGATCATCTACAGCCAGCTGGTGTCCACTTTAAGGGGAATGCTGCTGACGGCGCTTATTCTTCCCGTATTGATGGCAGCCTACGGACTGAGCATCGGGACGTTGATTTCTTTGCTGGCGCTTGCGGCCGTCTGTTCCTGGTGCACCAATGTTGCGTTCCGGATGATTGCCGTCAGCTATAAGGGCTGGAGGCACCGCCTGTGGGCTGGCATCACCCGGATCGTCTCGCTGTGGGGATATATTCTGGTCGCGACGTGGGGCAGCGACCGGCCAGGGCTGATGTGGGGGGCGATTGCGATATTGGTGCCCGTTCTGCTCCTGCTCGTCCGGATGCGGGTAAGGCTTCGCGCCACCTTCCTGACGGATGTCCGTGAAGATGCCAAGGTGCGGGTGCAGCTGACCGAAAAGCTGCTGACCCAGGCGGTCGGAAAACCGCCGAGTATACGCAGCAAGCCATGGCTGTTCCGAAAGTCAGGCAGACTGTATAGCAGAGGCGCGGATAAGCGGCTGGCCAGTGCAGGGATCAAGGCTTTGCTGCGAAATCCGGAAAGTCTGCTCATGTATATTCAGATTACGGCGCTTGGCATTCCGGCTATCTGGCTGCCTCCGCCTATCATTAAGCTAATCGTGCTTGCTGCCCTGCTGCTGATGATGTCGTATTGGCTGAATACGAGCTGGGCGCGTTTTGCCAAATCGGACTTCGTGGCGGTGCTGCCATTCAGCAATGACCAGTTCCGGAGCGCTGGCAAACTGGCAGCAGGCACTCTCCTGGCAATTCCTGCTGCAGTGTATGGGGTTACAGCGGGCATGACGATGTTCTCTCCGCTTCTGGGACTGCTGGCTGGACTTGTTCTTGCCGCCTTGTCGGTGTGGGTCGTTCCGAGTCTGACCGCTTGGCCGCTGTATAAGGAGGAGCGGGGAATCCAATCAGTAAACAAAAGGGCAGCCGAAGCTAATGATTAGCGTTCGGCTGCCCTGAAGCGGCTTGACCTGCTGTATCAGCGACTGCCCACCGCCGCTTCAGCCGCGAATTTGCCGGCGGTGTAGCCGGTGGAGAATGCAGCTGTAATGTTATAACCACCGGTGTACCCGTGAATATCCATAATCTCCCCACAGAAGAATAGTCCCGGCATCAGCTTGGATTCCATCGTTCTCGGCTGGATCTCTTTCAAGCTGACCCCGCCGCCAGTCACAAAAGCTTCCTTTAAAGAGCGCGTGCCCGAGGCGCGAAACATTAATTTTTTTACCGTGGCAGCCAGTGTGGTTATTGAGGCTTTGGACACGTGGCTGCATACGAGCTCCGCATCGACGGAGGCTTTGGACAGGATCAGGGGGATCAAGCGCTCCGGAAGCCATCCTTTCAGCATGTTTTTAAGGCTCTTTCTCGGCTCTTCTTCCAGACGCTCTCTGAGCTCTGTCTCTACCTCGGCCTGCGATTGTTCAGGGAACAAGTCGATGGCCATATCGACATTCACCGTATCAAATTTCCGCTGGACCTGGCGTATGAACTGGCTGCAGCGCAGGGCGATGGGGCCCGATACGCCAAAATGCGTAAACAGCATATCCCCTTGATGGGCGATCACCTTTTTTCCTTTCGGGTTCCATACCGACAGTTCAACATTGCGCAAGGACAGCCCTTGAAGCTCCTTCGAAGCAATCCAAGGCTCTGTGGATACGATCGGGACCTCTGTTGGGTACAGCTCGGTAATGGTATGCCCGGCCGCTTGCGCCCACGGATAACCGTCACCGGTAGAGCCGGTCTGCGGAACGGATTGTCCGCCTGTGGCGACAATGACGCACGCGGAGGACAGCACTTCGCCGGATTTCAGCTCAATTCCTGCCGCGCGGCCATGCTCATACAGCACCCGGTTGACCGGGCTGAGGGTGCGAATGGCGGTTCCGAGCTCTTTCACTTTGCCGATCAGGGCGTTCACGACGCTTGAAGCCTTGTCGGTCACCGGAAACATTCTTCCGTTGTCTTCCTCCTTGAGCGGAATGCCGAGTCCTTCGAAGAAGACCATGATGTCCCGGTTATTCCAGTTCTGAAAAGCGCTATATAAAAATCTTCCGTTGCCCGGAATATTCGCAATCAGCTCATCCTCGTTCTTGGCGTTGGTGACGTTGCATCTTCCGCCGCCTGAAATGCCGAGCTTTCTCCCCAGCTTGTCCCCTTTATCTACAAGAAGCACAGAAGCGCCTCTTTCCGCCGCAGCGACACAGGCCATCAGCCCGGAGGGACCGCCGCCGACAACAATTACATCATAATCAGGCATGTTTGATAGTAGCTCCTTTAAGGGTATATATGTTCATCTATTGTAACTCTATTATATCCACATGCGTATAACATTCCTACCTTCGGACAAGGATGGCCCACGACAGCGTTTCGATATACTTGCCTACACCTCTGGAACATATTGTATTCTCATGTCGCCTGTGTTTTAATCAAAAATAACTGAGGGCATTGACCAATTGAGGTGATGACGCATTGTGCTAGGTCTGTTGAAAGATATTATGCTGCAAGTTCTGCTATCCGCCATTTTGATCTTTCAGGTCCCGCTCCTCCTAGACAGACAATGGAAAAGTCTGAACAGGCATAAAGAGAAGGATATGGATTTCTTCCGTTATCGCAAGCATTTTGTCATCACATGCGGAGTCAGCATGCTGCTATGCATTCTGATTTCCTCGATGAATGAGTTTTACGTGCCTCTGAATTTGGGGATCGTTCCTTTGTTTATCGGTATTTTATACGGCAGCAGAAGGGATGGAATTGTGCTTGCTGCCACCTATATTATGCTTCTGGCATGGATCGGCGAATTCTCGTACATTCTGATCCCGCTGCTTGCGGTCTGGATCGCTTATCCCTTCCTCCCATGGTACTCAGCACATTTCAGCAAAGGCTCCAAGATGGAGAAGGTCGGCTGGTTATGGAGCGGACTCATACCGGCCATGCTGATTATTATTGCTTCCCGTGTGATGGATGGCAAGATCAACAACTATCATCTGGACCCCGATGAGCTGCTGGTTATGATTCTTTATGTTTTGACCGGTATTTTTCTCGCCGGATTTATCGTGTATGGGATTGAGACTACGCAAGAACGGCTGATATACACCCGTTATTATACGATGCAGCAATCGCGCGATGGACTGCAAAAATTATTGGAGATGGTGCCGCTGGGGATGGTTACGGTGGATCGCCAGGGTGGCGTCATTGCGTCCAACCAGCTGTTCATGGCTAACCTGAAGTCGATCTTCCCGCATCTGACATCCCGTGATCTTGCAGCGGAGCCGCTGATTGACGTGCTGGAGCAAACGCATGAAAAAGAATACATACATTCCAAATTTCATAACGCTCTCCTCGGGGAAGAAACGAATGGAGAGATCGTTCGCTGCGGCTCCAGAGTATATTCCGTCAGTGTGTTCCCGCTTCGCCGATTATATCAGGAGGAGGTCACCGAAGTGGTTGGCATCCTTCACGACATGACGGAGCTCGAACGCATGCGGACAGAGTTCAGCAATGCCGAGCGGCTCAGCCTGGTCGGGCAGATGGCGGCCAGCATCACGCATGAAATCCGCAATCCGATGGCCGTTGTCCGCGGTTTCCTGCAGCTGATGAAGGAGAAGAGTCCGGATGAGCTGGATCATTATTACCGGATCGTCATGGAGGAGCTTGACCGGGCCAACGGCATCATTAACGACTTTCTGTCCCTGGCCCAGAACCGTGATCAGGAGAAAGAGGATTGTCATCTCCATGACATTATTCAAGAGCTTAGCCCGCTGCTGTGGGCCGATGCGAACTTGCGCGGACAGAGCATTGAGCTGAAGCTGGCGACAGCGGTGCCAAACATGCAGCTCAATCCGAAGGAAATCAAGCAGCTGATCTTGAATCTGTGCCGCAACGGCATGGAAGCGATGAAGGAAAAAGGTGTGCTCACGATTGAAACGAAGCGTTCCGAGGATGACGTGGAACTGTACATTATCGATACGGGAATCGGCATCCCGGAAGAAGAGCGCGGGCGATTGTTTGAGCCCTTCTTCACGACCAAGAGCAAAGGGACCGGTCTCGGTCTGGCACTATGCCTTAGCATTGTACAGCGGCATAACGGCACGATTGCCGTAGATTCGGAGGAAGGGAAGGGGACGGTCTTCAAGATCAGACTGCCGCTTCGCGCCTATGCCCAGTCTGTTCTTCCGTCTGCAAGTGCTGCATCGGCTGCTTCCGCCGAATAAGCTGCTTCTGGAGAAGACATAATATAGTGGAGTTTTACTTGAAAAGGAGGCCACTATCGGATGAGCAAAAACGATTCCAAGCAGCAGGAGCAGCAAAAGCGGGACAATACACAGCGTCGCGGCGAACCGATCGCCGACAAGAAGAAGGACGGCGTGAACTATCCGGCTACCTAGACTCCGGGATGACGGGCGAGCGGTATTGCGACGGAGCAGATACCGCTCGCTTTTTTATAATGTCGATGGAGGCGGGCAGCCGGGTCTATTCCGTAGGCCAAGGGGCACTAGAGTCCTCCTTGTTTTCGGCTTTATGAAACATTCATCATGGCCCCAAGTACGCATTGCCAGGCCTGCCCCGGTCAAAAGGCGCTCCTTCCCGGCTTGTTATTCCTTGCTTTCATATTGTGTGATTGTATAATATAGATAGCGAACAGCTGTTATACATTGAACAATCTTGTTTATATAAGGAGTGAAAGCAGTTATGGGTATGTCTTTTGATCGATATATGCGCGATATGGTTCAACCGATGAGGGATGAACTGACCCGTCTGGGGATCCAGGAGCTGACCACACCTGAAGAGGTGGAACAATCGCTTCCGAATGCTAAAGGCACGGCGCTTGTCGTGGTCAATTCCGTATGCGGATGTGCAGCAGGTCAAGCGCGTCCGGGAGTCGCTCTTGCGCTGGAGAGCACGGTGAAGCCGGATCACCTATATACCGTATTTGCCGGACAGGACAAGGAAGCAACGGCGAAAGCCCGTGAATATTTCGCTCCATATCCGCCATCTTCTCCTTCAATTGCGCTTTTGAAGGATGGGGAGCTGGTACATTTTATCGAGCGCCATCAGGTTGAGAACCGCTCGGCAGAAGAGATTGCGGCGGATCTTGTGGACGCGTTCGAGCGTTATTGCCAGTAATTCGGCAGCATTTTGCAAGGCCCCGATGCATTCGGCATATCCGATGCCTGCGGGGCTTTCTCATTTATTCTCGAAGGGAGTCGTGAGGGATGAGCCTACAAGAACAAATCATCGCTGAGCTGGGTGTCAAGCCCGCTATTAACGTGGAGGAAGAGGTCCGCAAGCGGGTAGATTTTCTGAAATCTTATGTGAAGAATGCCGGAGCATCCGGTCTGCTGATCGCGATCAGCGGCGGGATCGATAGCGCGGTTACAGCGGGTCTGTGCAAGCGTGCAACGGACGAGCTTACTCAGGAGGGCAATCAGGAGTACAAGACGCTTGGCGTATTCCAGCCGTATGGCGAACAGGCCGATATTGCAGACAGCTATGCGGTGGCCAAAGCATTCGATCTGAAGTACACCGTGGAGACGAATATCGAGGAAGCGGTGAATGAGATCGCGCTTGAGGTTGAGCATAGTCTCAAGAACATCGGTGTGAATCAGCATATCAGCATCCCTGGCAAAGGCAATGTCAAGGCTCGTGTGCGCATGGTGATGCAGTATGCCTTGGCATTTGAGCAGAATCTGCTCGTTGTCGGTACAGACCATGCCTCCGAAGCGATCACGGGCTTCTATACCAAGTGGGGCGACGGCGCAGTGGACATTACTCCTCTCACATCGCTGAACAAGCGCCAGGTGCGGCAGCTGGCCTCTTATTTGGGCGTGCCTCAATCGATCCTGGACAAAGCCCCTTCGGCAGGGCTCTGGGAAGGGCAGACCGACGAGAAGGAGCTGGGCATCAGCTATGATGACAACAGCGATTATCTTGAAGGCAAAACGATCCGTCCAGAGGTTCAGGAGAAACTGGAGCGCATGTATGTGAAGACGGCTCACAAACGGAACCAGATCCCCGGGATTTAATCCCGATCCGTTACATAAACAGGAACGACAGGCATCTTTTAAGTCTCATTATAGGCTTAAGAGATGCCTTTTTTGCTGCCCAGGCTCGCGTTAAGCGGGCTTGGACTGATACAATAGAGAAGATGTTTTTTATTTTCCCAAACGACATATTGGCATATTGGAGAAGAAGGGGAGTAGATCTCGTGATATACGGAATCGGCCATGACGTCCTGGAAATCGGGCGAATGGAGATTTTGCTGACCGGACCGCACGGTCAAAAATTTATAGAGCGTGTGCTTACCGAGGCGGAGCGGGTGATCGCAGAGAGGAAGGGCGCCAAGCGTACGGAATTCGTGGCCGGGCGCTTCGCGGCAAAGGAAGCGATATCCAAGTCGTTCGGCTGCGGTATCGGCAAGCTGATCGGCTTTCTCGATATGGAAATATTGCCGGATGCCTGCGGTAAACCGGTGGTTACTTTGTCGCCGGATGCATGGGCGAGGCTCGGCTTGGGCTCTCCCCAGGGCTACACGATTCATCTGAGCATCTCCCATCAGCCCGAGCTGGCCTCCGCTTTTGCCGTTGTCGAAAAGAATGTGGGATAGTTCAATGAAGGAGAACCGCTATTAAATATGTACAATACAGAACATAAACGATATTTCAGCCATGAGCTGCTTGACTGGTACGACAGAAACAAACGTGATTTGCCTTGGAGACGCCACCGGGACCCCTACTATATATGGGTGTCGGAGATTATGCTGCAGCAGACCCGGGTGGATACGGTCATTCCATATTTCCAGCGTTTTATTGAGCGCTTCCCGACGATTGAAGCGCTGGCTGATGCCCCCGAGGATGAGGTGCTCAAATGCTGGGAGGGGCTCGGCTATTATTCGCGTGCCCGCAATTTGCAGCAGGCTGCCCGTCAGGTCAAGGAGCAGTATGGCGGCATGATGCCAAGCGGCAAGGATGAGGTGGCCGGCCTCAAAGGAGTTGGTCCGTATACAGCGGGTGCGATCCGCAGCATTGCCTTCAATATTCCGGCCCCTGCGGTCGATGGAAACGTCATGCGGGTACTGTCCCGATACTTTCTGATCGAAGAGGATATTATGAAGGTTCGGACCCGGACGCATATGGAGGAGCTGGTCATGACGCTCATTCCGGAGGGCCGGGCCTCTGATTTCAGTCAGGCGCTGATGGAGCTGGGTGCGCTGGTGTGCACACCGAAGTCGCCTAAATGCCTGACGTGTCCGGTCATGCATCACTGTGCGGCCAGATTCGAGGGGAAGGAAGAACAGCTGCCGATCAAGACGAAGGCGAAGCCGCCAAGACCAGAGTATCGGTTGACGGCGATTGTCGAAGGGAGCGGCCAGCATCAGGGCAAGATCCTGGTCCGCAGGCGTCCTGCAACCGGCCTTCTGGCCGGGATGTGGGAGCTGCCGCATGTGACGGTATCGGCTGATGGCAGCGCGAATCTGGCGTCATTGCCGGAGGAGGCCGCTATGGAACGCCTGACAGGCGCGCTGCGGGAAGAGGGCATTCCTGCCACTGCGGCCAGCTATTTCATGGATGCAGAGCATGTCTTTAGCCATATCCGCTGGCATATGCGGGTGTACCGCTGCCAATATCAGGAGCTGCCCTCCGCTGAAGCTTGGGTAGCCGAGACGGCAGCCGCTTATGAGGCACCAGAAGCGCAATATCAATGGATCGATGCACAGGACATGGAGCGCTATGCGTTTCCTAATGTATTTATCCGCATTTTAGGCGCATATTTTGCATCCTAGACGGACCGAGAGCCAAGGTGCACTCGTCTGTTTGGACTTAGAGGGACATAGGGGGAATAAGCATTGCAGAGCTGGAGGCAGGCACTGCTGTACATTGTCGGGATTGGCATCTCCAATTTGGGAAACTGGATTTATCTGGTTGCGATTAACCTGCTCATATTGCATATGACGGGGTCTCCGGCGGCGGTGGCCGGCTTGTTCATCATTCGTCCGCTGGCCGTACTGCTGACCAACTCATGGGCCGGAAGCCTGATCGACCGGATGAATCAGCGAAGGCTGATGATCATGACCGATGTGATCCGTGGGATACTTATCGCAGTCATCCCTTTCCTGTCGTCGGTATGGGCGATTTATGCGGTGATGTTTCTTGTCAGTGTGGCTGGCGCATTCTTTGGCCCGACTTCGATGACTTACGTAACCAAGTTGATTGCACCCGAAGACCGCAAGCGATTCAATGCCTGGTCCAGCTTTACAACATCGGGAGCCGTGCTGCTCGGACCGAGCATATCCGGCCTGCTTATCGCCTACACGGATATTCGGGTATGTATTTTCATCAATGCGATATCCTTTCTTCTCTGCGCATGGGTGATCCGTCTCCTGCCTGATGTGGATCAGGAGAAGGCTGCCGAGGGCGAGCCGAAGCAGCGGCTGACGCTGCAGGTCTGGCTTCAGGACTGGAGGTCCGTCATCCGGTTCGGTCAGGCGGCGAAGTATTTCGTGACGGTGTATATTTTATTCCAGACGGCGATGCTGCTCGGGTTCGCGCTGGATTCGCAGGAGGCCACCTTTATCAAGCAGGTGCTGCTGCTTGGCGATGAGGGCTACGGCTTGCTGGTGAGCGTGGCGGGTGCAGGCTACTTGGCCGGTTCAGCGGCAGCGTCCTTTTCCGTGAAGCTCTTGTCCCTGCGGATGTTCATCAGTGCGGGCACTTTGCTGTCGAGTCTCGGTTATTTATTGTTCTATGCGTCGTCCGGCCCGATGGTTGCTGCGGCGGGGTTCATTCTGTTCGGATTCTTCTCTTCCTATGCCAATGCGGGCTTTACCACGTTCTTTCAGAATCAGGTGCCGATTGAGCTAATGGGACGCTTTAGCAGTGTAACCCGGCTGGCGGAAGGAATGCTGCAAATTGTGCTGACGCTCTTGCTCGGCTTTGCCGCAGACCTGTGGTCATTGCAGGTGGTTTGTCTGATCGGCGCCGGCGCGGCCGTTGCCGTATCGGTGGCTGTGCTTGTGGCGGTATATGCGCCTTCCAGGGCGCATCATTATGAGCCTCCGGCATCTAACAGAAGTGCGGCAACGTAGCCCCCGGTTGATAGACGGGCGGGTGCAGGATGAATGATGTGTGGTTATGAATATGCATATAAAAACAGGCTGCCAATGTAGAAATCATCTACAGGCAGCCTGTTCTTATATAGACCGTAACTTACTTCGCGTTCTCGTAGCGCTTGCCAACTTCTTCCCAGTTTACAACGTTCCAGAAAGCAGCGATGTAGTCAGGGCGTTTGTTTTGGTATTTCAGGTAGTAAGCATGCTCCCATACGTCCAGACCAAGGAGAGGCGTTTGCCCTTCCATGATTGGGCTGTCCTGGTTAGGCGTGCTGGTGATTGCAAGCTTGCCGTCTTTTACAACCAGCCATGCCCAGCCGCTGCCGAAGCGAGTTGTAGCTGCTTTCGCAAAATCTTCTTTGAATTTGTCGAAGCCGCCAAGCTCGTTGTTGATCGCATCAGCCAGTGCGCCGGTAGGTTGTCCGCCGCCGTTTGGCCCGATGATTTCCCAGAACAGGGAGTGGTTGGCATGTCCGCCACCATTGTTGCGAACCGCAGTGCGGATGCTCTCAGGTACAGCGTCAAGGTTGCCAATCAGCTCTTCCAAGCTTTTGTTTTGCAGTTCAGGAGCGCTTTCCAGAGCTGCGTTCAGGTTCGTTACATAGGTGTTATGGTGGCGATCATGGTGGATCTCCATCGTTTGTGCGTCGATGTGTGGCTCGAGCGCGTCATTTGCGTAAGGAAGCGGTGGTAATTGGAATGCCATAATGAAATACCTCCTGATATTATATAGTTTTTGGTTATGATCAAAGCACTTCCTTCATTATAAAGTGGAGGAAGTCTTTATCATCCGAAGCCAGCCCATATGTAATGTTGACTACACTACATATATTAAACCTTTTGAGGGGATTAAATCAACATTTATGTTTGAAAAGTCCATGAAGAGGGGATGAAGATGTTTTTGAAACTTATTATGGAAATCTGTCGTTATTGTAGTATAGCCCATCCACCCGTAGAAAAATCAGGGATGGTGGGAAGGAAGGAGGAGCATCCTAGTATGCCTATCAACAGTAAAAACTTCAAAGCAGCAGTCATCCTGCTGGCTGCTGCCATGGCCGTCTCTCCGACGGCTAGTGCATCTAACAATGGGACTACAAGTTCGAGGGAGACGGCGCCGGCTGCTAACACGTCCCTTAACTGGAACGTAAAGCTGGGCAACGGGGTAACCGCATCCCTGGAACAAGCGGACGTATGGAATCAGGATAGCGGCAATGTGGCTGTCTTTACTCTCCGCTACAGGAACGGAGGCAAGAGCCCTGCACGACTAGTAACTTATTTTCCTAAGGCGGTACTTCCCGGGGGGGACGTCAAAGCTGCCAATCCGATTACGAAGGATCTGGCGAAGAAGAAGGTCGAGCCGGGCCAGAGCCTGAGTGTGACCTACTATGTAAAAACGGAGCAGGCATCCATTTCCGGGATGAAGCTGGTTATGGACGTGTGGAACCCGAAGGTAAAAGGATACTTGGAGCGCGTCGGGTCTTATAGAATACCGGCTACATACTCGGCTGCGGTTGCTTCCGGGGCAGCCCGGAAGCTCAGTTTAGGGGGAACCCCGGTTACGGTCAAGGCTGAATCGCTGGAGGTGATCAAGTATGACGGCAAGGTATATGCCAAGGTCGGCATGTCGCTGACGAATCACGGAAGCCGCGTCTGGACGGACAATGCACTGAATCCGTATTTGGCGACAGGCAGCGGGAGTGCGTTCCAGCTTCAGCGGGAAGCGGGAACGGAAGGAGTCCCTGTGCAGCCCAAAGAACGGAAAAAGGTTTACTACATAACAGAAATCCCTTCCTACCTTAAAACAACCGATCTTCGTTTTTTGTGGACGGAAACTGACGATACGCTGAAACTGGATCTCCCGGTGGCCTCTTTCAAGCTGCCTAAGGCCATAACGCCCCAGTGGGATGTGCCTGAGGGAGAGGCCAAGGCCTTGACGATATCCGGACAGCCGGTAAGAGCCAGCGTCCGCCAGGCATTGCTGCGGGTTTCAGGCGATCAGGCAATATGGAATATCGAGGTGGCCTTCAAGAACAACGGGAAGAAATCGGTGACGATTCCTGCCTA
Organism: Paenibacillus sp. FSL M8-0334; assembly: GCF_038000405.1. Lineage (NCBI taxonomy): Bacteria > Bacillati > Bacillota > Bacilli > Caryophanales > Paenibacillaceae > Paenibacillus > Paenibacillus sp. FSL M8-0334. The sequence continues at coordinate 1,546,481 of NZ_JBBOCH010000001.1, read as the reverse complement.
TGATTATGCCATCAAAGCCTCGGAGGGCTCTCTGTATCCTTATGAGGCAGAGGATCGGGGCGCGCTGACCATCAAGCTCAGCCCGGGGGAGGAGCGCGCAATCACACTCGATATGGCGCTGCCGGCTCAATTGGATCAGGAACGGCTGAGACTCCGTATGATCGCACCATCCGGGGAGTACGGGACAATCGGTAAGTCCGCAGATCAGGAATCAGGCAGCCCTGTTGCTCCTACGGAAATGGCTCATATTAACCTGCCTTTGGCCTATTTCAGCATCCCTTATCAAACCGAGCGCAGATCCTCGATCGGCGTGGAGTATCCTCCACAAAGCCCGCAAGGATTCGCCTATACACTGGAATCCATCCAGCGGCTTCCATGGCAGGATACGGATCTTGTGGTGGCGAAGCTTCGTTTGCGTAATCCCCATGAGACGAATTCGATTCTGCTGCCTGAACTGACGGCGGAGGTGATAGCGGATGAAAAGGTCTTGCTGTCGGCTCCAGAAGTGATTGCCGAGGAACAAGGATCACGGATCGCACCAGGAGCTGCGACAGAAGTGTATGTCATGGCAAAGATTCCATATACAAATGATATTCAAACCCTGCGCTTCCGATTGTCTACGCAGCAGGATAGCGCCAAAAGTCCTTTCCTGACATGGACCGCTTCGGGTCACGCCCAATCCGTGGAGCGTCTGGAACAAGGAAAGCCTTATTCAATCAAGACCGCCGGCAAGAGGTCGGAATTGCAGGAGCGGCGAACGATCATCTATGAAGGAACAGACTCGGACATCATTTATTCTGAATTTACCTTGGCCAGCAGTGAGCAGCGCCGGATCCAGGCTCCATTAATGAAAGGGTATTTCCAGGGGACCAGCGGACAGATCTACGAGGCCGAAACGGTACAGCCGGAAACGCCGCTTCAACCCGGAGCCAAGCAGTTGGTTACCTTCTGGGCGAGAGTGCCGAAAGGGGCCGGAAACGATTTGCAGCTGGCTCTGGGTACAGCGATGACGGGGAACAAACTGGCAGAGTCGGGGACAGAAGCAACCGGCATAATGAGCGTGAAGAAGCTGACGCTGAATCCGATTCGACCGGCCACAAGCAGAAGTCTGACTCAGCTGGACTGGTATCCTTACAACATTTCGGTTACGAAATTAGCAGGGTCTCTGCAGGAGGGAAGCCCGACCATTTCGCTGAATCTAACGTTTGATGTTAAACGGACTGACAGCATCACCGCAGCCGATGCCGGGCATAAGCTGATCTTAACGATCAAGGACAGCCTGGGTCAGACACAGGAGCGGGTGCTTACCCCGGGAACCGATATCCAGGTGCCGGGAACCCGGACGGTTTCGCTTGAATTAACGGACGAGCAGTATAAGAGGCTTCGGGGTGGATGGCTTAGCCTGACGTTGTCGGATGAGTTCCAGAATGAACGGATTATTATGGGAAGCCAAACCGTTAACCTGACCTTCTATCCGAATTCGGTGCCGGATTCGGAGTGGTAACGATGAGCAAAGGAAAGGAATCGAGCGAACATGTTACGTTTGGAAAATGTATCGCACAGCTTCAAGAACGGCAGTGAAGTGCTGAAGGTGCTTCACCATATCGAGTTCGAGGTGAAGGAAGGCGAGATGATAGCTTTGCTTGGCAGCTCGGGCTCGGGGAAGTCCACATTGCTTAACTTGATGGCGGGGCTGATGAAGCCGACGGAGGGCCATATTTATATCGCCGGCCAGGATATCGTCAAATTCAGTGAAAACAAGCTCGCCGTCTTTCGGCGCAAGCATATCGGATTTATATTTCAGGCTTATGAACTGATTCCTACGCTGACGATATTGGAAAATGTGGAGCTTCCGCTAGTCTTCCAATCGGTTTCTGGATCAAAACGCCGGAAAAAAGCACTGGAGCTCTTGGAAATGACGGGAATCGCAGACAAGGCCCGCCTTTATCCTTCCCAGCTTTCGGGAGGCCAGCAGCAGCGGGTTAGCATTGCCCGTTCGCTGATTACGGAGCCCTCGGTCATTTTTGCTGACGAGCCAACGGGTAATCTGGACACCCGTACGGAAGAAGAGATTATTCGGATCATGATGAATCTTAACGAATCGATGAATACGACATTTGTCGTCGTCACGCATGAAATGGAAGTTGCCGCCCAGATGAAAAAAACAATCATGCTTCGAGACGGTTATTTGGTCCGTCCGGATGAGAAGCAGCCGATGCTGGCTCATGCTCCATCGCTTCCTGGAGGCGATCTGCAGGCTTCTGCTGATGAATCTGACATGCAAGATGATTCGGAGAGCGCGGAGAAGGCAGGTGACGTCAGCTGAAACTAACAGACAGTATGCGGCTCGCGTGGGGGCAGATCAAGCGCCGTAAAGTCGTTACAGCCTTGTGTATGACAGGTATATCGATTGGCTGCGCGGCGATCATTGTAGCGATCAGCATAGGCAATGCCGCTCAAAGTTATTTGGATAAGGAAATCATAGGCGGTTTGAAATTAGATGAAATAACGGTAACCCCCCAGAGCATGGGAGGAAATAGAGGTGGCGAGGAGCAGGATGGACTGGAGCGGGGACTGCTGACCGAGGACAAGCTTCAAGTCATTGAGGGTTTCCGCCACGTAAAATCTGTCATTCCATCCAAGCAGCTTGGATATCTTCGCTTTGTCTCTTCCGACAATCTGGTCCATGATGGGATCAATGTCATGGCTGTGGATCTGTCGAAACTGAGGGAGCAGGGGAATCAGTTCCAGCAGGGCGGTCCGCTCGATCAGGTAGGTGCCGTTGTGCTTAATTACGGAGCCACAACAGGCTGGAAGGATTCGGAGACAGCCAAAAGATTAATGGAGATGATCAATAGCGACGGCAATAACCCGATGCTGTGGGAAGAATATGAAATGTATGAAAGAAACATCACAGATATGATGGGCAAGAGCCTTCAGCCGGAGCAGATGATTGGGGAGAAGATGGTGCTCGGCCCGCAGCTTTATATCGGAGGCATTCTGGAGGTAGAGAAAGGTCAAAACCCGATGTATGCCATGTATGACCGCCGGGCTTATATCTCCTTTGAAACGGCGGAGTGGTTGAGCGACTATCTAAACCCTGAAGACAACTCTTCCACAAAGCGGCGGACCTTCGATACCTTGACGGTAAAGGTAGATGATCTTCAGAACATCAGGCCGCTTGAAGAGCTGATATCCAAGCTGGCCCTGAATGCCACCGACAATCTGGCGGCGCGGGACCAAATTGCTTCTCAGCTGAATACGTTCAAGGCAATTGCACTGGGTATCGGTATTTTCATTTTGCTGCTGGCCTCAATCTCGATTATTGTGGCTATGACGATGTCCACGCATCAGCGCCGTCGCCAAATCGGTATTATGAAGGTTCTCGGAGCGCATATGGGTCAGATTCGGATCATGTTTATTGTGGAGGCCAGTGTGCTCGGTTTTCTTGGTGGCTTGCTTGGGATCGTCTTCGCTTTTTTGATTATTAACGGGTTGAACTCGTTTATTACGGCATCGGCAGGGATAGCCGGGCTGCAAATTGCCGTGACCCTGGATACATTGCCTATCGGAATCGCATTCGCAGTTATGACGGGAATTCTATCGGGGATTTACCCGGCGATCAGTGCGGCTAGGACCAACGCGCTGCTGGCGATTAAGCGGGATTAGGATATGAGAGACATCGGAAAGGATGCTAAAACGGTATGAAAAAGGTCATTAAATGGTTGGTCATTGTATCGGTGCTGGCTGTGGCCGGCTATTGGATTTATGGGCAGATGAAGCCGGGGGAGCCTGAAGTATTCATGATGGAGGAGCCGCAGGTTATCTCTTTTCCAGTGACCGAAGAGACCGTCGTATCGACTGTACAGGTTAAGGGGGCCTCGGAGTATGGACATGAAACGATGGTGTATGCCCCTTTTGAAGGTACAGTGGAGGCTTGGAACGTCACGAACGGTCAGCAGGTCAAGAAGGGCGATGTCATGTTTAAGCTGGACCAAAAGCCCATCCGCCAGCAACTGCAGCAGAAGGAAGCCGAACGGAAAAAGCGGAAGCTGGAGCAGGAAAAGAGGGAGATGGAGCAGGAATTGAAGGAATTCACCCTCAATCAGGAGCTCGACAACGCGCCGATGGGAGCGACGGAGGCAGAGCGCTTGAAGATGCTGGCTGACCAAGAGAGCGCGCGTCTTAGCGGCGAGCTGGATTCTGTGAACGAGCTGATCGAAGAACAGACGATCACCGATTTGAACGATCGGCTGAAGAAATCGACCTACACATCGCCTACAGCAGGTATTTTTCTGTTCGGCAACTCAGAGCAGCAGCCGCAATCCCTTACAGCGAACCAATATATAGGCAAAATTGTGGATCTGAATTCGCTTCAGTTTGTGGCCTATGCCGGGGAAAATGAGGTGTTCAGCATTAAGCCGGGCATGGAAGTCGAGGTGAAGCATTCGTCTCTGAAAGATATCCGACTGAAGGGGGAGGTGAAGGAGGTAGCCAAATTCGCGGAGACGATCTCCCAGGAGAAACAGACCTCCCAGGCACCTCAGTTCAAGGTCATCATCTCTCTACCTGAAAATGATCGCTTGATCGGCGGACTGACCTTGACCGGGGACATCGTAACCGAGCGCAAGGAGAAGGCTGTTGTTGTTCCGAAGCTGGCGGTACTGACTGAAGGCGAAACCACCTACGTTATGGTGGATAAGGGCGACGGACATATCGAGCGGCAGGATATCCAGACCGGGATGCAGACACTGGACAAGATAGAGGTATTATCCGGGCTACAGCCGGGGGACACGGTTGTCCTACAATAAATCATAACAGTATACCATGCGTCTTTCCGGGCACACCGGAAGGGCGCTTTTTATATAAGGATGCAAGAAAGAGATCGAAAAAGCGCGGGAAATGTTGGATCTTATCATTTAACGTTCAGCTAATAAATACCCCGGTTTTATCAAATATTTTCGCTGTGTAATATGGAAATAAATGTTTCCCTAAAAATGTAAACGCTTAATATGAAGCGCTTTCAGAAGAAAACTCGTGAATTTCTGCGGAAATTGTGGTTTAATGGACAAGGGAAAAGGATTATGGCCATTTTTGTAGTATTGAAAAATGTTAGGTTTGCATAAACGCAAGACGATAAAATTGTAAACCGCATCATGTTAACGAAAAGGGAGATTGGGAGATGCATGTTCGTTCCTTTCAGTTGAGTGATTGTAACCCGGTAACAGAACTTCTGCGAATCGCTTTGTCGGAAGAATGCTACGAGAATACGATGAAGCCCTTCTCAAGACAACTCGCTTGGGACTCGGACCTGATTATGGTAGCGGAAGAAGACGGGGAAATCGTCGGTGCCTTGATCGGCACGATTGAGCGCAATCATGGTTGCTATTACCGCATAGCCATTCATCCTGATCATCGCAGAAAGGGAATTGGCAAAGCGCTTGTTTCGGCTATGGAGCAACGCTTTCAATCGCGCAAGGTCAGCCGGATCCTCGTTGCGGGTGATGAGCACAATGCTGCCGCTATGCCATTTTATGAGGCTCTGGGTTACGGAGCTAACCAAATCCTGAAGTCGTTCCAGAAGCTTAGCATCGTGAGCCAACAATAGGTACATATCGCGAAAATAAGCCCCTAGAACAGCAGGCCTGCAGGCTTCCATAGAGACATGAATGGACCGTTAAACAATATGAGCATATCTTTCAGCCGTTGCAAATGGGTGGGAGATATGCTTTTCTATTAATGTACCTGTATTTGGGTGAAGGCATCGTCTTCCGGTGCTTCCCAGGTGAAAAAGACACAAGGAAGGTGTATTATGGAACAAGTAATTCCACCGGAATCTCCCAATCGCGGAGAGGGTAACGGTCCTGAGAATCCTAAGACCGGCAGTAATGGATGGGCTACGGAGCTGTGGGACTGGATCAAGACGATTGCTATTGCATTTGTTATCATGGTGCTTCTTAATATGTATGTTTTCAATCTGTCCATGGTAAAAGGGGAGTCGATGCAGCCTACGCTGGTGGCATCGGAGCGACTGTTCATTAATAAAGTGGTGTATCATTTCTCCAAGCCTGCGCGAGGAGATGTTGTTGTGCTGAAAGATCCGAGCCAAGGGCCGGACAAGAAGGAATTTCTGGTGAAGCGTATTGTTGGCGTTCCGGGGGATACCATTGAAGTGAAGAACCAGAAGCTGTATGTCAATGGTGAAGCCCAGGTGGAATCGTATACGGATGTTCCGATTGAAGATCCCGGTTTCCAGCCGGTTACGCTGGAGGAAGGCCACTACTTTGTAATGGGGGATAACCGCCATCTTGGAAAGAGCAAGGACAGCCGCATGTTCGGAAGTGTGAAGGAATCCGACATTGTTGGCCGGGCGGAGTTCATCTTCTGGCCGATTTCGGAAATTAAAAAATTATAACGCTGTTTCTCAAACGGTGAAAGGAGGCGCTGGAGAATGACAGACAGACTAGGCTCTTACGCTCCTCCGCCTTCGGTTTGGGAGGAATTGAAAGCGGAGCTGAAGCAGGCTGCGCCGGAGCTCGGCATTGATGATATCGGATTCGCTTCAGCGGAACCGTTCGTGTCGCTGAAGTCCATCCTGCAGCAGCATCGTGATAAAGGCTATGAGTCCGGCTTTGAAGAGCCGGACCTGCACAAGCGGGTGACGCCTATGCTCCCGGGGACCGAGCCGGCGTCACTTATTGCGATTGCGGTGGCTTATCCGTCGAAGATGGCCAATCCGCCGAAGTCGGAGCCCGGCAAATATCGGGGCATTATGGCCCGGTCAGCGTGGGGGCGGGATTACCATCATGTGCTTCGGGAGGCGATGAGCCGTCTGGAAGCTTTTATTCGTGAGCGAGTGCCTGATGCGGTGCTCGAGAGCATGGTGGATACAGGCGCGCTGGTCGATCGCGCTGTAGCGCAGCGGGCGGGCATCGGCTTTAGCGCCAAAAACTGTGCGATCATCTCCCCGAAGTATGGATCATGGATTTACTTGGGCGAGATGGTGACGAATATCCCGTTTCCGCCGGATACGCCGGTTACCGAGGACTGCGGCGAATGCACGAAATGCATTGATGCCTGCCCGACTGGCGCGCTCGTCGGACCCGGGCAGCTTAATAGCCAGCGCTGCATATCCTTCCTTACCCAGACGAAGGGATTCCTGGACGAGGAGGTTATGCGCAAGATCGGCAACCGGCTGTATGGCTGCGACACTTGCCAAATCGTCTGCCCGAAGAACCGGGGGAAGAACTGGGACCATCATCCGGCGCTTCAGCCTGATCCGGAGAAGGCGAAGCCGCTCTTGCTGCCGATTCTGGATCTGAGCAACCGCGAATTCAAGGAAACTTACGGGGATACGGCGGCGGCCTGGCGAGGCAGAAAGCCGATCCAGCGCAACGCTGTAATTGCGCTTGGCAACTTTAGAGACGCTTCGGCAGTACCGAAGCTTAGCGAGGTGCTGCTGAAAGATCCGCGCCCGGAGCTGCGCGGTACCGCTGCGTGGGCTCTGGGCCGAATTGGAGGCGAAGAAGCAATGAACAACTTAGAGAAAGGCATGGCTTCCGAACAAGACAGTCAGGTTCGGAACATGCTGCAGCAAGCCTTATCCAAATTGAAATCGGCATCGAATACCGATACACCGGCTGCGGAACATGAGCAGGCGGGATCGCAGACTGACAATGCGGAAGCGCACGGCGCTTCCGGACAAGGGGGAGCACAGCAAGGCAGCGGCCCGGCTGATGCGCCTGTTCAGGGAGCCGAGCCGATGGCCGTCCCGGAAGGCGGTCCGGAGATGATCTATTATGATGAGATCCAATCGCCCGTCGGGCCATTGACGCTGTGCGCAACCGACAAAGGCCTGTGCTTGATTGAATTCGGCAGCTTTTATGTAAAGGAAGCCGTCATTCAGCAATGGTCCCGGACCTGGGCCGGCAACGGCGGGTACAAGCGGGATCCGGAGCGGCTTGCTCCGGCAGCGCAGCAGCTTAAGCAGTATTTTGCCGGTGAATTGAAGGCGTTTGATCTGCCGCTTGATATGCGGGGCACCTCCTTCCAGCTCCAGGTATGGGAGGCGCTCAAGGCCATTCCTTACGGTTCGGTGCGCTCATATAAAGACATTGCGGAGTCGATTGGACGTCCGAAGGCGGTGCGGGCGGTCGGCGGCGCAAACAACAAGAACCCGATTCCGATTGTGGTACCATGTCACCGCGTGCTCGGGGCGGACAACTCTCTGATCGGTTACGGCGGCGGGGTGGAGCTTAAGCGAACACTGCTGGTGCTTGAAGGAGCTATTGCCGATCGGTAGAAGGGAACACGGCTTGTCTTTACTGAAATATGCCTAGCGGCATATTTCTTATTTGCCGTCTTTTAGAGGACATGCTATGATAGGTTCGTCGTATATGCGACAACGAGTGGAGAATATTAGTGTCTAAAGGTGGTCAAGTGATGCATATTGTCATTCCGATTATCACGTTAATTGTGGGTTTGGTGGCCGGATTTTTCATCGGTGCGTTTTATTTGCGGAAGCAATTGGAGAAAATGCAGAGTGATCCGGAAATGCTGCAGAAGATGGCGAAGCAAATGGGCTATAATATGAACAGCAAACAGATGCAGCGCGCACAGCAAATGATGAAGAATCAACCGCTTCCTGGCAAAGGGCAAGGTCGCAAACGTAAATAATCATGACAGAAGCGTCAATCCCGCTTGAAGCATGGGGCGGTGGTGGCCGCTTCTCTTTATAAATACCGCTAACAGCGGAAATGTTGCCCGTTGTATTCGGAAACGGAAGGAGGATGTACCGTGTCAGGCGTTAAAGACTACGTTAATCATAAAGTGGGTCAGCATCGTGAGCAGATTGAATATCATGTAGAGCAGATACTGAAGCTGATCGGTGAAGATCCAAGTCGGGAAGGACTGCTCGAAACCCCTGCAAGAGTGACCCGAATGTACGAGGAAATTTTTGCAGGGTATGAAGTGGACCCGAAAGACGTTCTGGGTGTTACCTTTGACGAGAACCATGAAGAGCTGGTGATCGTGAAGGATATTGTGTATTACAGCCAGTGTGAGCACCATATGGCGCCGTTCTTCGGCAAGGTTCATATCGGCTATGTACCGAGCGGTAAAATTGCCGGGTTGAGCAAGCTGGCCCGTCTGGTGGAGGCCGTTACCCGCCGCCTGCAGGTACAGGAGCGGATTACAGCGCAGATTGCGGATATTATGGTTGAAGCGCTGCAGCCTAATGGCGTGATGGTTGTTGTGGAAGGGGAGCATCTGTGCATGTGTGCACGGGGCGTGAAGAAGCCTGGAAGCAAAACCGTGACCTCTGCCGTTCGCGGAACGTTCCAGAGCGATGCTGCGCAGCGTGCCGAGTTTCTGTCCTTGATCAAGGACTGAGTGGGTCATATATTCATAAGGAAGGGCTTTGCCTGTGATGGCAAAGCCCTTTTTGGTGTGTGCAGCTGGATGCGAAAGCTAGAATGTCAGGGAGCGAATCCCCAGTATATGTTTTGACATGGAAGACGCAGAGGCATCCGCAGCGGTGCCCTGGGTAGGTCCTGCTTCAAGAGGCGCCATCCACACGCTTCATCTCCTGCACGTACTGCACCAGCACTCTTTTTTGCTGTTCAATGTCCTGGATGCGGCGAGCGATTTCGGTGAAGAACACCTCGATCTCATCGCGCAGCAGCAGAGCCGATTGTCCTTTCCAGTCCTGCAGACGGGCGTACAGCATGCGCGCCTCCCGCTCATCGGCCTGTATCGCTGCCAAAAGCCCGGTCAGCTCGCGCTCGGCCTGCAGCAAATCGTCCAGCTCGAGTAATATTTCCCGGTTCATATAATCCCTCCCCAGGGGTTAGTTGAAGGTTGTTAGCTGCTGCGATCCGTTCGCTCGAACAGATCGGCTTTATAACTGATGTAGTTCACGATATCGGTCGTGTGCTGCAAATGCCACTGGCTCATCGACACAATCGAGGCATCCAGCTGCTGTACGATCGGCTGCAGCCGCCGGCTGTGGCTGGAGTTCAAGTATCGGGCAAGACGCTGGCGAATGCCCTGCAGCTCGTTGTGACTGTGCTGGGCGTGGGCTCTCCACCGTTCGGCCACATTTCTTAGCTCGGCTGGCGTCACCTGAATCGTCCCGGCTGAGAGGCCTGCCAGACCGCCGGTTAAAGACCAAGGCATCGCTTGGCCAAACAGGCTCAAGGCAGGGTAGCCGCTCGCCCATGGCGCTCTTGAGAAGTCAACCCGTTTATCGGTTGCTCCATCGTACAGCGGGTTGGAGATATACCCGTTCTCGAACTGGTAGCGGTCCAGCTGATGATAGTTCGGTCCGCCGAGGGTATTGGCGATTTTGTCCTTGATGCTCAAGCCGTCGTTAGCCTCTCTATAACTGGAATCTATGTAGTAGGTGGAGCCGACATGCCCCTCATACCCACCGAACGCTCCGCTGGCGATAATGTCGCCCGGGTGGGCATAGTTCACGATCAGGTCGTTAAATTCGCCGTTCTCGGCTCTTCTTCGGTATTCGGGAGACAAGCTTCCGATGACGGAGGGAGCACTGAAGGTGACGGCCGGTATGCCGGTATAGGCTGCTGCGTACTGCGCGTTCGCGCCTCCCAGCGAGTGTCCGGTCATCGAGAAATCGAAATTTTTGTATTTCTTCTGCATGTCCTTGGCATAATCCTCAGCCTGGTACAGCTGGTTTTTGCCAATAAAATCAGTGGTCTTGTCCCACTTGCGCGATTGTTCGCCGAACCAGTCCTTGACCGTGGTAAGGCCAACCGTATCCTCGATCTTCGTTAGATGTTCATCAAACGGGCGCTTGACCTCGGTTTTTCGCTTGATCTCGTTGATGCCGATGCCGGCATCGGTGATGTAATCGGGAACGGATGCGCTCAGCCCCTCGCTGCCCTCGGTGCCGCGGTAAGCGATGACCGCTTCACCGGAGTTGCGGTTGACGAAGGTGACGGCATCGAAGCCGGATACCCGATAGCTTTTCGTATCCTCGAGAACTTCCCAGCCTGGAAGATCCCCGATCTGTTCACCTTCCTTCAGATCCTTGTACGCGAGTCTGGATAACTTCTGATATGTTTCATCATCTACCATCTTGCGGTCCTCCGAATGAATACATTATTTCGAGCCTTGAGCCTCAAGCGCTTCTTTCAATTGCGGGCTCATGACAAAATTCTTGGTCTCCTGTGTGTTGAAATTGACGGACAGATTGAAGGTCTGGTCCTCATGCCCTTGTACATAGCCTTCAACATCAATTTCATCCGCAACATAGGAAGGGACCTTCTTGGCACCGGTAATCTGGACCTCGAGGCCGTACTCCTCCCGGAAGTGCTTGATCACCGTTTCCTTGGCTTGTTCAAGCAAGGCTTCCTCCTCTGTTGCAGGTGTTACCTGGCCCCCATTATTCGGGGATTCATGGGCGTTCATGCTTTGGCAACCTCCTAATACGATCGTAAATAACATCCCTATCGCAAGCAGCATCCGGAATCCGGAGCGAGTGCGGCTCGGCATAACCCTATCATCCCCTTGATATTCATCGATTGGCTTACCGGTATCATAATCCAGTATTCAGGTCCATTCAACGGGAGAATTAACCAGAAATTTGGTGAATTAGGCCTAAGATTGGATTGTGTCCCTGGACCTGGATGTTGCGGCTTCTCGGAGAGACGAGCCTCGGCATAGTTCATGAGGAGAAGGAAGCCCGCCCCACGCTTACCGCTAGCGAGAAGGGCAGGCTGTACTCTGCTTAATACCCCGTTATGCGAAGTTTGAAGCATCGGTTATGCAAGACTACTGGAATTTCCTTATCAGAATGGCGGCCACTTCAGAGTACGGGCGTGGCGGAAGCGCTCGGCCACCTCAGGCCAGTACACGATATTCCACCAGCTCCGAATATAGTCGGCGCGCTTGTTCTGATATTTCAAATAATAGGCATGCTCCCATACATCCAGCGCGAGGAGCGGGACGACATCCCACTGGGATAAATTCTGATGCTTCTCGGCCTGAAGAATTTCCAGGCGATGGCTGCGCGGGCTCCAGACGAGGATGGCCCAGCCGGAGCCTTCGACTTTGTCGGCAGCTTCGGTGAAGTGCTTCTTGAAACGCTCGAAGCTTCCGAAGTCTTGATTGATCTGCTGAGCGAGTTCCCCTGTCGGCGCACCTCCGCCTTTCGGGTTCATAATGCTCCAGAAGATCGTGTGCAGATAATGACCGGCTCCATGGAATGCCAGCTCGCGTTCCCAGTGCTTCACCAGCTCGAAGTTGCCGGTTTTGCGCGCTTCCTCAAGTTTGTTCTCCGCGTTGTTGAGCCCGTCTACATAGCTTTGGTGATGGGCATCATGATGCAGGCGCATGGTAGCCTCATCAATATGGGGCTCCAGCGCATTGTACGGGTACGGAAGCGGCGGCAGCTTGTGCCCGCCTATCGGAACAGGCTTGCTGCCCGCCGGGCCATAGACCGAGCCAGGACCGTTACCGCCGGGCGCATGATCCGAGGCGGCCCGGGCCTCGGCCTCGGCTTCCCCCTCGGCCCGGGCATCCGCCGTGGCAGCTGCCTTGGCGGGCTCCGTGGCTGCCGATATCGCCGCAGCCGGGGCGTTGCTGCCCGTCCCCTCAGGGGCAGAGGTGATCCCCGCCTCTAGGGTGTCCGATGGATGCGGCGCGGCGTCCTGGGCAGCCTGGGGAACTTGGATTTCGGCCCGAGGCGGGTGGAGCGTCTGCTCCGACTTGGCGCTCGCCATCCATCGTTCAAGCGCTCCAGGAGCATTCAAGGGCTCGAGCACGCGCAGGAAATACTCGGATTCGCGAATAATGTGCAGCAGCACCTTGTCAGCCAGCGGCACCTGTTGTACAGCCGAGCTGGCATTTCGCAAGTCATGCAGCTGGCGGATGAAATGCTGGGATTGGTCAAAGGATACCCTGAGCAGCTGTTCCACCTGGCTGATCAGCGGAGCAGGGATCGAAGCGCTGTGATGCAGGACCTGGCGGAGAAGTCCGTCGGCGGCTCTTTCCGTCTCCGCAAAGACGACATGCCATTCATTGAGGAGCTTGACGTAAGGCTGTTCCAGTGTCGGCACAATCGCCTGAATGACGTCTGTATGCTCCATCTCTTGCTGTTTCCAGAAGCGGATCTCTTCCAGGATCCGTGCGGGGAGTTTGGTTCCGTAAATATATAACATTCTTCCTTCCCTCCTGTTCCTGTGCTCACTATAAATACTGTATTCGCAGGCAGGCTTGTACTATGAGACAGGATTCAATAAATAACCCCGCTGTCGAATGCATGACAGCGGGGAAGGGAATTGGGCTTCATTAAGTGCCTTCAGGAACCGGCAGTTTGTCGAGAAAGGTAGATACACGCCGTAAATATTCGCGTGTATGCGCCCGGTAGATCAGCTCGTGATGAGCATCCTCCACGATCCACACATCCGAATCCTCATGGCTCTGATTGGCGGCAATTTTCTCGGCGATCGGATAAGGGGCTTTGTCGTCGAGCGTGCCGTGGATGAACAGGATCGGGAACGGATAATCATGGCGTCTCACTTCGCTATATGGAATCTGGTCGAGACTGGTGCCGTTCAGTACCGGGAACAGCAGCTCCAATATTTCAAGTGATGGATGTCTCGGCAGATTAATGTGATTTTGGATATTATGGTACAGTGTGTCCGGCTCAAGCAGGAATGTGCTGTCCAGAATCATGGCGTCCACATCCTTGGTGTCAAGGCCTGCCTGAAGCGCGGTTCCGGCCCCCATCGAGAAGCCCCATACGACAATCTGCTTCGCACCGCGCTGCTTCGCTTGCTCGATCGCGCCCAGAAGCTGCCTGCGCTCTTCCTTGCCGCCTGTCGCCGCTGCGCGGCTGGTCTGGGAGGCAAATCCGTAATCAAACATGAGGACGTTAAAATTCATGTTGTGGGCGTAATGGGCAATATCGTACATCGGAACCCAGGTCTCTTCCCGGTTGGCCCCATAGCCGTGGCTCAGCACAATCGTTCTTGTGGAATCCTTGGCAGGGATATACCAGCCGTCCAATTCGCGCTTCCCATCGATGGAATGAAAGGTGATGTTCTCATAATTCATATCCTTGGCTAGCTTCGGATTGGAATAGAGCGGAGCGACCGTCGGGTTAGACAACACCCAGGCGATATAGGCATGGAGCGCAATAAAGCAGAAGATAAGGAAAAAGACGACCGAAAGAACAAGAGCGAGTGCGATATGCTTGAATCGAACCAGGCTGGGTGACAGCTCGGTTGGATTGTTCGTTTGGGAGAGTGGGGCGTTTCTACCAGTAATCATGCTCATGTCTGGCCCCTCCTTACCATATATAAATTCCTTAACATGAAAAAGGCTGTTTGTATCATCGTATGCCGGGCAGTAATGAAAGTCAATCGATATCCATAGATTGTTAGACAACTGTAATGTCTATGAATGCGGTTTACTTCTGGGCCATTTTTTCATATAATTCTTGTAACCAGGTTTCATGTAATGAAACGCGAGAGGAGCAGGTCGGTATGGAGGACCGCAAATTGACTGTGCGTGCCGTTGAACGGGCATTGGATATATTGCTGTGTTTCACGAAGAGCAAGGAGCTGGCGCTAACAGAGATTGCATCGTTGATCGGACTTCATAAAAGCACGGTACACCGGCTGATGGCTACGCTGGAGGATAAAGGATTTGTCGTTCGCAACAGCGAGACGGAGAAGTACCGCCTTGGCTTGAAAATATGGGAGTTGTCTGTGCATATGTCACAGAGCGACGATCCGGCAGCGAGGCTGCTGCCTGCCATGGAATCGCTGCGCGACCGGCTCGGAGAGACGGTCAGCCTATATTTAAGGGATGGCGCAGAGCGGATACGTATTCAGGCAGTGCAGAGCAACCAGGCCATTCGCCGGGTCGCCCAGGTCGGGGCCAGGCTGCCGCTTTCCGTTGGGGCTTCGAGCAAGGTGCTGGTCGCCTTTGCTGCGCCGGCGGATCAGGAGGAGCTGTTAAACGCCCCGGATTGGCCTGAATCGGTAGATCGGGACGCGTATCGGAAGCAGCTGGTGGATATCATTCAGGATGGCTATGCCATCAGCATGGAGGAGCGCGAGCCGGGTGCAGCGGCTGTTGCGGTGCCGATCTTTGATCGGAACGGGAAGGTGGCTGCCGCGCTGTCTATGTCCGGGCCGGTGACCCGGCTGTCGGCGGAGAAGCTGCGCGAATATGCCCCGATCTTGAAAGAAGCAGCGCATGAGATGGGAATGATGATTTAGAACATGAATAATGAATAGGGCCTCAGTCTTCCATGCTACAGTGGAAGCTGAGGCCCTTCGTATTATTGGGCCGGCCAGATACTTCTGGCTGGCCTTTAGGTGCTTGTACCGCCCCGGGGCTTGGTGAGGGCTTTGAGTATCGTTTTATCTGGCTAACAGCGTCACTAGCACAATCAGGACAATCGGGGCCAGAAGGATCAGCCAGCCCAGCGGATGGGCGTGATTGATCGTCCAGCCGACGCCCATTCTTTTCTCCACGAACAGGGAAGGGTCCTGGCGGTTGAAGTAGAAGAGACCGAGCTTCCAGTGTCTATCGTCATTCGGATGATATGTCGAAGGCGAAGCATCCGGCGTTCTTCCGATCCGGCTTCCGCCTTGGCCGGTTGTGATCGTCAGCCCTAACGCGGCAACGACAATGACGACAGGGATGATCAGGCTGACAACCGTGAGCAGATTCGGATCCAGCTGAAGCACCATGTTCACCTGAATACAGGAGAAGAGCAGCACAATCAACAGGCCGGACATGATGCTGAACAGGGACCATCTTCTGCGGAAGATGGTGTTTCGCGCTTTGGACTGCTCCGGGCGATTCGGGTCAAGCTGCTGCTTGCTGTTCCCGATAGACCAGTTGATCATCAGGAATACCAAGATCATAATGACCTGCAGAATGTTCGGAAGGAACACATTCAGGTAAGACTTGGCGGCTGTCTGCGTGACATTGCCGGCAAAATCGAATTTCATCGCCAGCGTATCCGGGATCCGGTCGTAATATGTCAGCGTCCAGACGGCGCTAATCCCGGCGATGGCGGCGTGGATGAGAAACCACAGGTTGCTCAGCACCAGCTTCGTATTGCGGAAGCTGGTATCTACCGCGACGATCTGACGCTGCGGGGAGGACTGAGGGAGCGTCTCCTTGATCGTTTTGGCCATGAAGTGAAAGCGCAGGTACAGGAACGTATGAAATACAAGCATGGCAGTAATGCAGACAGTCAGGAGCCATCCTTGCCCGTTCATGTCCAGGCGTATCATGCCGGTCAGGGAAGCTGCGAATATCAGCGCGTAGCCGATGCAGCTGATCCGGATGAACCTTCTGCGCAGACGGTTCAGCGGCTCGCTGCGGTTCATCTCCTCACTGACAGAGACGCCGAAGCTGATGGTTTCCCTGGTGAATAGAGGCATAAAAGCCAGCGTTAGCGCTATGGGAACAAGTAGACAAGTCAATACTAAAGCGGCTGCGAAATTCATGGGGCATCCTTCCTTTCATTGGTTGTAATGTGGCTGTATAGGTCATGGACGACGGCCAGCAGCTGCTGCTCATTCATGCCGCGGCAGATCGCTTCCGCGATAATCGGCCGCAGCTGGGCATCGCGCCGATGTGCGTAATCGCTAGTCATGCCAGGCAGTGCGTCAGGCTGAACGACAACGCCTTTTTGCCGGTGAATCTGAATGAAGCCCTCCTGTTTCAACAGCGTGTATGCTTTATTCACCGTGTGCAGGTTAATGCCGATATCAGCGGCCAGGCTGCGAACAGAGGGGAGCGGCTCGCCCGGCTGGAGACGGCCGCTGGCTATGCCTTCGATAATCTGGTTCATCAATTGGGTGTAGATCGGAGTGTCCGACTGGAGATCCAGCTCAATAATCACAAGATGCTCACCGTCCCGTTCGTGGTATAGTTCTAACTGTTATATTTATAGTATAACAGATGGAACAAAAAATATATAGATGAAACTATAAAAAAGGAATGCCCGATTTATGATCGGGCATTCCTTAACGTGTATTATGGCTTGCGCTTTGCCTGCGATTCCTTCATTTTCTGATTCAGTATTTCCTGAAAGGTCGGTTTAGCGTCATTGGCCTTTTTGCTTGCGGATATATAGTACGGTCTAGGATATTGATAGTGATAAGGCATAAGATGATGGATTTTGATCATAGCGGTAGTCCTCCCATAGCCGCCAGGGATATAAACGGCCTTTACAAGGATATAACCCGCATGGCCCGCAGCGAAACCCCTTGTCTGAAATTCAGGAAGATCGCATTACGGAATAAACAAAATCCCCGGCATCCGGTCATGGATGCTGGGGATATATGCCTAGAGCCTGTGTTTGGATGTTAGGAGTACGAATGACCTGCTTATTGGTTCGAAGCGATCATTTGACGGAGCACCGTTTGCAGGATGCCGCCGTTATGGTAGTAATCCACATCAACCATGCTGTCAAGACGAGCGGTTACAGGGAATTCGAACTTCGTGCCGTCCTCGCGGGTAGCGACCACCTTCAGCTCTTGCCCTGGCTTGACGTCATTGCTCAGCCCTTCGATATCAAAGGTTTCACGTCCGGTCAGCCCAAGGCTCTTCCAGCTCTGGCCATCCTGGAACTGGAGCGGAAGCACGCCCATGCCGACGAGGTTGGAACGGTGAATCCGTTCGAAGCTTTCAGCCAGAACCGCCTTGACGCCGAGGAGGAAGGTTCCTTTGGCAGCCCAGTCACGGGAGCTTCCGGTACCGTACTCTTTACCGGCGATAACGATCAGGTTCTGTCCGCCAGCCTGGTAGTTCATCGAAGCATCATAGATCGACATCACTTCCTCGGTAGGCAGGTATGTTGTCACACCACCCTCGGTTCCAGGCGCAACCTGGTTGCGGATCCGGATGTTCGCGAATGTACCGCGCATCATGACCTCATGGTTACCGCGGCGGGAGCCGTAGGAGTTGAAGTCCTTGCGTTCCACACCGTGCTCGGTCAAGTATTTGCCTGCCGGGCTGTTCACCGCAATGTTGCCTGCTGGCGAAATGTGGTCGGTCGTTACGGAATCGCCGAGAAGGGCGAGTACGCGAGCCTGCTTGATGTCCTGAATGTCAGACAGCCCGTTGCCCAGTCCTTCGAAGAACGGCGGGTTCTGAATGTAAGTGGACTTGTCGTCCCACTCATACAGTTCGCCTTCCGGAACAGGGATCTGGTTCCAGCGCTCGTTGGCAGTAAATACATTTTCGTACTTCTTGCGGAATGCGTCTGCGCTGACGGACAGTCCGATCGCTTCGCGAATTTCCGCGCTTGTAGGCCAGATATCCTTCAGATATACAGGCTGGTTGTTCGGATCGTAGCCGATCGGATCGTTCTGGAGGTCGATATTGACCGTACCTGCCAGTGCGTAAGCAACTACGAGCGGAGGAGAAGCCAGATAGTTCGCCTTCACCTGTGCATGCACGCGGCCTTCGAAGTTCCGGTTACCGGACAGCACGGCAGCTACCGTCATGTCGTTGTCAGCGATCGCTTCGCTTACTTCGTCCGGAAGCGGACCGGAGTTACCGATACATGTTGCGCAGCCATAACCAGCTACATAGAAACCGAGTGCTTCAAGGTACTGGAGCAATCCGGCTTTCTCCAGGTAGTCGGTAACGACGAGGGAACCCGGAGTCAAGCTGCTCTTCACGTAACCTGGCTTCGTCAGGCCGCGCTCCACCGCTTTTTTCGCAAGGAGACCGGCACCGAGCATAACGCTAGGGTTTGAAGTGTTCGTGCAGCTTGTAATTGCCGCGATAACTACGGCGCCTGTACCCATAGTGCTCTTGCTTCCGTCTTTATGGGTAACTTCAACCTTCTG
This sequence comes from Paenibacillus sp. FSL M8-0334, assembly GCF_038000405.1. NCBI lineage: Bacteria > Bacillati > Bacillota > Bacilli > Caryophanales > Paenibacillaceae > Paenibacillus > Paenibacillus sp. FSL M8-0334. The sequence continues at coordinate 1,527,627 of NZ_JBBOCH010000001.1, read as the reverse complement.
CTCGATTTTCTCATCGCTCAGACCATAGCCGCCCTTCTCGATCGGGGTGCGGATGATGTTGTTGAAGTTCTCTTTCATTTGGGTCAGCTCGATGCGGTCCTGAGGACGCTTCGGACCAGCCAAGCTTGGTACAACCGAAGCCAGATCCAGCTCGATCACATCGGTAAACTCCGGATCCGGCGTATCCGCTGTGCGGAACATGTTCTGCGCTTTGTAATAATTCTCAACGAGCGCTACCTGCTCATCGGTACGGCCGGTGTTGCGAAGGTAAGCCAACGTCTCGTCATCGACAGGGAAGAAGCCGATCGTAGCGCCGTATTCCGGAGCCATGTTAGCAACCGTTGCACGGTCAGCCAGGCTGATGTTCGCAAGGCCAGGGCCGTAGAACTCCACGAATTTGCCGACAACGCCCTTTTTGCGGAGCAGTTCCGTTACAGTCAGGGCAAGGTCAGTTGCCGTTGCGCCTTCCGCAAGGCTGCCTGTCAGTTTGAAGCCGATAACCTCAGGGGTTACAAAATAGAGCGGCTGACCGAGCATGCCGGCTTCAGCCTCGATACCGCCAACGCCCCAGCCGACAACGCCAAGACCGTTGATCATGGTCGTATGGGAGTCCGTACCTACGAGGGAGTCAGGGAAGACCAGCGTTTCGCCGTCAACAGTCTTCGTGGCGGCAACCGATGCGAGATACTCCAGGTTAACCTGGTGAACGATCCCTGTTCCCGGCGGCACCGCACGGAAGTTGTTGAATGCGGTTTGAGCCCAGCGCAGGAAGCGATAGCGCTCTTCGTTACGCTCAAATTCAACCTTCATATTGTATTCCAGTGCCTGATCGGTACCGAACGCGTCAACCATGACGGAGTGGTCGATGACAAGGTCAACCGGAACGAGCGGGTTGATCTGCTTCGGATCTCCGCCGGCTTTCTTAACGGTGTCACGCATAGCCGCCAGGTCAACAACGACCGGTACGCCGGTGAAGTCCTGGAGAACGATACGAGCTGGAATGAATGGGATTTCCTTATTGCTGCCTAGACCTTCATTCCATTTGGTCAGCAGTTTGACATGATCTTCGGTAATTGCCCGTCCGTCAAATTGGCGGACAGCTGCTTCAAGCAGTACCCGGATAGAGAAAGGCAGCTTGGAGATTTGGCCAAGTCCTTGCTCTTCGAGGGCCTGCAGGCTGAAATAGCGGTATTCCTTGCCCCCTACCGTAAGATTACGGGAGATAGAGAACTGATCCTTTACTGGCATACATGATCCTCCTTGTGTGCTGTCAATCTGGCTGTAGTTCCACCAGATGAAACTCAATTTCAAAATTCAACATACTTTAAGTATAACGTTTTCACCCCTGTACGTAAAGTTTTTTTTGAGAGATCGAGAAGCCCGATTTTGTAGACATACTGCCTGATTCAGGGCGTATTTCAAGGCTTCGGGGACGCGGGGAAGATAGAGGAAAGGAAGCGGTAGTGAAGCCTATTCGGAAGGAGGTTCATAGCAGAGCGGATTACTTCATATAGTTGTGATAGGGAATAGGGCTGATGTTGAAGGAGGGAATGGCAATGAGCAGCGTAACGGAAGCGGAACAGCCGTGGAAAAACGCATTATATACCTATGTCAATCAGTATAATCAGAACCGGATTGATTACTCCTCAGGGCTGAAAGAGCAGATCGTCACAGACCTGGATTATTTAATGGAACGCGGAGAGCGCCAGTCTCGTCTGGCGGCGTGGTTTGAGGAAAGAGGCGTATTGCCGCTGAAGAGCGAGACTCGGGCGAAGCTGCAGCGCGTCGTGCATGAAACCGAGGATAGCGTTACCGTGGACGTAAGGCTTCACAGCCTGTTTTATTATGATAAAAGAGGGGTGACCCACCGGGAGGACACCATTCAGTTGGAGCGGCTTACGCTTGTGCGGGACGGGGATTCCTGGCTTATCGTCGGTATCGAGCGCTTGTCGGACGAACGCCATCCCGCTTGGAATCTGGAGGCCAAGACAGAGGCTAGCGGCGGGGAACCGCTCCCTTCAATTCCGCTGCTGAATAACCGCGTATATGCCGGAGGCAGTCATCCCAGATCGGGGCGATATGACCGCGAAGCCGCGGCTGCTTATGCGGACCGCTGGTGGGATTCCGGCAATCCGGAGTTTGCCGTATTCGATGTGAATTGCACGAATTATGTCTCGCAATGCCTCTTTGCAGGCAAAGCCCCAATCCACTATACTGGTAAAAGAGAAACGGGTTGGTGGTATAAAGGCTATATCAATAAGCGCGAGTGGTGGAGCTATAGCTGGGCGGTATCCAACAGCCTGGCCATTTATTTAGGCACCAGTGCATCCGGGCTTCGGGGCGAGCTCGTGGAGCGGCCCGAGCAGCTCATGCTTGGCGATGTAATTCTGTATGACTGGAACGGAGACGGGGCTTATCAGCACAGCACCATCGTGACCGCGTTCGATGCAGAGGGGATGCCTCTGGTGAACGCACATACGGTCAGCAGCCGGCACCGCTACTGGGATTACCGGGATTCTTATGCATGGAACGATCGGACGCAGTATCGTTTTTACCATATCCCTGATGAATTTTAAGGATAGATCATTAGCTCCGCTGTAAAAGGATGAAAGCCGTTTACGCATGGGAGACAGCATGAACAAGCTGCATTACGGACAAGAGAGAGGTTGACATGGGACAGAACAAATTGACGGTTGGTTTGGTATACGGCGGGAAATCGGGGGAGCACGAGGTTTCGCTCTCGACGGCATTTGCCGTGATGAACGCGTTTGATTATGAGAAGTACGAGATCCTCCCTTTTTATATTACGAAGCAGGGAACGTGGAAGGTAGGCGCAGTCATGTCCGCTCCTTTCTCGGAGCAGGAAGAGCTGAAGCTTTCGCAAGGGGAAGGAACTGAGGCGGCGCTGAATGCCGTATTCAGCCGGCTCTATGGCAGCGAGCAGCCGAAGGTCGACATCATGTTCCCGCTTTTGCACGGAACGTTTGGCGAGGACGGCACGATTCAAGGACTGTTCGAAATGGCGGACATTCCTTATGTCGGAACCGGCGTGCTGGCATCGGCAGCAGGCATGGACAAAGTAGTGATGAAAAAGCTGTTCGAGATCGCCGGACTGCCGCAATGCGATTACGACTATTTCAATCGCACCCAGTGGAATCGCAGCCAGCATGATGTGCTTCAGAGCATTGAGGATAAGCTGGGGTACCCCTGCTTTGTCAAGCCGGCGAATCTGGGGTCGAGCGTCGGCATATCCAAGGCGAAAGACCGGGAGCAGCTGACCAGCGCGATCGAAACGGCGCTGAAATTCGATAACAAGATTATCGTCGAGCAATTTGTGGATGCCCGTGAAGTGGAGGTCAGCGTGCTTGGCAATGATGAGCCGATGGCATCCGTGCCGGGTGAAATCGTCTCTTCCAGCGAATACTATGACTATGCTGCCAAGTACACCGACGGACAATCGCAGATGCAGATTCCGGCGAGCATTGATCCGGATACGGCCGATCGGCTGCGCGAGCTGGCGATCCAGGCATTCAAGGCGATTGAAGGCAGCGGCATTACCCGCGCCGATTTCTTCATCCGTCGCTCGGACGGCGCGATTATGATCAATGAAGTCAATACGATGCCTGGCTTTACACCGTTCAGTATGTATCCGCTGCTGTGGAGAGAGACAGGTGTCTCCTACCGGGAGTTGCTCGACCGAATGATTGAGCTAGGCCTTGAGCGCTACAACAGCAAGCAGTCCCTGGTATATGAGAATCAATTCTAATAGAAGTTGAATAAAGCCCATTCATCCGTGCTGGACAGCATAACGGCCGGAAGCGAAGGCGAAGAGGGGCTGAAGAAGCAAGGCGCTCGCCTATGTCCCCTTTCAAGTTCCACCGCCAAGGCGATAAGTGAAGAAATCTGGATCCAGGAGCGATCCGAAGTCCAGCTGGTTTGTTCCGCAATCTATGGAATTTGTACATGTGCAGTCAAGCCGAAGAAGGTTTATCATGGTGTACAAGGAATAACAATATAGATAACGCCGGGGGGAGTCCGTCTATTGCAGCGGCTCCCTTTGAGTATAAATTTATAACGAAAGGAAGCTGGCACATGGGATTTCAAACCGAGTTCAATTCCGTTTGCAAGTTCAAGAATGAGCAGGAGCTGTACGAGCTGTTGGAGTATGGACGGGGGAAGATGCTGAAGCAGGGCCTTCGGGTGTTTCCAACCGGACAGAAAGTGATCGCTTACTCTCCGGACAATGTTGCGGTGGCGATCGTGCGGATTACGGCATGTGTTGCCGAGATTAATTTTCAGGGACAGGAAGTGACGTCGGTGGAGCTGCAGCTTGTGCGCAGGCTGACGGAAGAAGAGTCCAAGATGCAGACCGCGCTCGCCCATGAAATGTTCTTCGGAGACCATGCGTGATTGTCCGCTTCGGCTATGTGGCTATGTCAACCGTTATTGAGAATGCATCGCCTTCCAGGACGATGACCATGAAAAGTTTCTCAAAGCTTGAGGACAGGGAGGCAGGCCTGCGAAAGCTTGAACGGATCGCGAATGAGAACCTCCACAATACGCTCCGTCTGCTCAAGCATAACGAGGCCCATGACATCAAGGTCTACCGCTTTTCCTCCAAGCTGATTCCACTGGCGACACATCAGGACATGCAGGATTGGGATCCGTTCCCGGCCCTGTCGGCAGGATTCTTGGAGATAGGCAGCTACGTTAAGCGACAGAAGATGCGGGTGTCCTTTCATCCGGATCATTTCACGGTGCTCAGCACCCCTAGACCCGAAGTGTTGCGGAATTCAATCGGCGACTTGAAGCAGCATGTACGCATGCTGAAGGCGATGGGGCTTGACGCCGACATGAAGAATAATATACATATCGGTGGCGCGTATGGAGACAAGCCTTCCGCTGCGGCGAGATTTGTGGAGCATTTTCACGAACTTGACCAGGAGATCAAGGAGCGCCTGACGCTCGAAAATGATGATAAAACCTTCACGGCCAAGGAGACGCTGGCGGTATGTGAAGCAACCGGATTGCCGATGGTGTTGGACCTTCATCACCAATGGGTAAATCATGATGGGGAGTCGCCGGCGGATCTGTGGCCGCACATTGTGCAGACATGGACCACCCCGCTTGCTCAGGCGGGCTCACAGCCTGACCACCCGCTTCCGCCCAAGATTCACGTGTCCAGTCCCAAAAGTCCGTCAGATCCCCGCAGTCATGCGGATGAGGTGGAGGTGGCACCGCTTCTGGGCTTCCTTCGGAGCATCGCCGGAACAACCTCCAGGCTGGATGTCATGATAGAGGCCAAGAGGAAGGACGGAGCGCTGTTTAAGCTGATGGAGGATCTGGCAGGCTATCGCGAAGAGGGCGTTGAAATCGTAAATGGGGCTTCGGTTCGGATTGAACCGTGAGCGCTGGATTAGGTCTAGTCAAGTAAAACTATAGGTTGCAAAATTATGGAAATTAAGGTACGTTTGTGTAAAGGCCTGACGGTCTATCTACCATTTTGTATCCGAATAGAATGTAGCCCTTACCTACGGGGGATGAAGTGAATACGATGTAATATCATAGATTGATATAGAAAGTAGAGTGAGCCATTTGAACGAGAAGGATAAAGTACCTTATGTAGTCAGCAGCAAGAGTTACACGGCTGTGGCGATCAATTGCGCCGCGAAGGCGGGCGAGTGGATCAAAAGCAGACTTGGCACGGTTGCGCAGCTCAGCACCAAGACATCCGCTCAAGATTTGGTGACAGAGGTCGATAAGGGCGCAGAGCAGATGATCCGTAAACTGATCCTGACCCATTTCCCTGATCATGCGATCCTGGGAGAGGAAGGGGTAGAGCCGGGGCCGGAGGCTTCGGCCCAAGCGCTGGAGGCCGCCCGTCAGGAAGAGTATTTATGGATCATTGACCCGGTGGACGGAACGACGAATTTCGTGCACGGCTTTCCGTTCTTCTCCGTATCCATTGCGCTTGTGCATCGGGGTGAAGTGATCGTCGGTGTCATCTATGATCCTTCCCGGGATGAGCTGTTCGTGGCGGAGAAGGGCAAGGGCGCTTATGTTCATGGCAATCCGACCGAGGTATCGAAGGAAGAGAAGCTGTCAAGCAGCTTGATTGCCACAGGCTTTCCGGTGGAAACGTCAACGCTCCTGCCGCAAAATATGGCCGCGCTTCAGGCGCTGGTGCCGAAGGTTCGCAATGTCAGAGCCGGAGGATCGGCAGCCCTTCATATGGCCTATGTCGCCGCAGGGCGTCTGAGCGGATTCTGGGAGGTCGGCCTGAATGCATGGGATATTGCGGCAGGCTCCTTGCTCATTCAGGAATCCGGCGGCACGGTAACTGATCTGAATGGCCGTCCGTACGAGCTATCCGTGCGCAATGTCGTCGCAACCAATGGGCGCATTCACAATGCGATCCTGGATGTACTGAAGGAAGCAAGCACCGGGAGCTGAAGCCGGAAATAGAGTCGAAAACTGGGATCAACAGCGGATAATGTCGCCATCCAGCCGGAACACTAAGGCAAAAGGAGGGTTTCTACACGATGCATGATTCATCGGAACAAGATTTGGAGCGCCAGCTTAGTGAGATGTTGACGGAAGGCGAGATGCAGGACAAGGACCGGGAAAAGGAGCAGCGTCGTCTCGTCTCCCCGAAATATGAAATCCGGATTCAAACCCAGCTTGATCCGATTGTGGAAGAAACGCTTAAATTCCGCAGCATGGCCAAGGAAGTGGACGGTCGGTATGACAAGTACATGAAGCAGGCGGGCCATAAGGATCAAGCGAAGCCGAAGGATGACAAAGACAATGTTTGATGGTTAGTGAAGTTATCGGTTTTATTCAGGAATGGGCAGCGAGCAACGGGCTGTCCATTTTTTATGCTTTTACAGACAAAAGCGATCAAGCTGGCAATGTACTTTCTATCAATGGGAGTGGTAAAATAAGGATGTTCATAGATTTTATCGTTATGGGAGTGAGGATATGCGAAAAGTTTGGAAAAAATGCGTTGCTGTCGCCGCAGGCGCAATGCTGCTCGCAGCAACCTGGCTCGGTCCCGGGGCGGCATCGGTATCCGCGAATACGCAGCTGGCACAGCAGCATACATACCGGATCATCGCGCTTGGCGATTCGCTGACCGTAGGGTATGAGCCCGGCATGCAGCCAGGCAGCAGACCTTACGGCTTCGTGGAGCGAGTGCATGAGCAGGCGCTCTACCATGGACGGACCGAGGTCGTCAACTTGGGCATCGGCGGATTGAAAACCGGCGGACTGAGAAACTACGTCCGGGCGATATCCGAAGGCCGCACTATTCGGGCGGAAGAGATTCAGCCTGGACTGGCCCAGATTGATCCACGCGCCCAGCAGATTGGCGCAGGGGCAGCCCAACTGAAGCCGGTATTGGTTCAAGCGGATCTGATCACCGTAACGATTGGCGGCAATGACCTGATCGAGCTTGTTCATACCGCCAGCGATCTTAGCGAGGCAGAGCTGACAGCGCGCCTGCAGGAGATGTTCCGGCTGTACAGAGAGAACGTAACCGCTGTGCTTACCCAGCTTCATGCCCTCAACCCGGATGCGCTTATCGTACTGGCCGACCAGTATAATCCGGTTCCGAAAATTGCCGGCGAAGCGACCTATGTTCAGCTTGTTGAAGCTACGCGGGAGTTCACCCGCATGATTGACGAGATGGCTGCGGAATTCGGCGAGCGGGGCGTTAAGATCAAGGTGGCGCATGTGGCACAGGAGTTCGTCGGCTCCGAGCTGACGATGACCCATATTCTGAAAGAGGACATTCATCCGAACCAGTACGGGTATGAAACGATTGCCAAGGCATTCGCCCGAACGATATGGGGAAGCTACAAGCTGTCACCGGTCCCGGAATCCGGGCAGCCGATGCGGATTGTGGTCAAAGGCGAGGACTTGATCACACCGTACCAGCCGATTATGCGGAGCAATCGAAATTATGTGGCTATCCAGGATATCGTGAACGCGATTGGAGCCGCGACGAAGTGGGACAACAAAACCTCCAGCGCGACCATCACGTACGGAGATCAGACGGTTGTGGTCAAGATCGGCGCTAACACGATCAAGGTGAACGGTGCGGACGTTCCGATTGAAGCCCCGGCGTTCCTGCACAAGGTAGGTAAAGAAGACAAAACCTATGTTCCGCTAGCGGCGATTGCAACAGGGCTAGGCCTTGACGTTCAATATGTCGCCAAACTGCGGACCGCCTTTATTAATCTGTAATTCACTTCAGTAAGTAATGGATTGTCATGTTCCGCCCCGTATGAAAAAAAGCGGCCCCGCACCGACAGAATCTCTGTCTGTGCGAGCGGCCGCTCTTGTTATCTAAACTGCGTTGCTCCCTTCGGAAGCTGTCGGACGCGCTCCAGATAGTCCGTCACCCGCTGATCCTCTTCGAGTGGATACGTATAGCCGAGACGGGCTGCCACATCCTTGGCTGTTAGACGGAATAGACGTCCGCTTGCGAATAGTGCATTCCACACCGCTTCGTATGATCCCCCGGCATAGGTATCCATAAGCAGCTGCCACCTGTCTTCCGGCAAATGGTTCTTTATATATTTGCTGCATTTGCCGACACTGAGCGAGAAGTCGGTCCGGGTGCCGACCTCCCATTCCAGCATTTTCATGAGCATCGCCCGGACATAGTTGTTGAGATGCTCCTGGGCGTACAAGATTTCCTGTCTCCACAGCCCTTTGGCCACATAGGTGGATACCCACCAAAACTCATTGCAGCAATCGGCATAGTAGGCCGCCGAGGGGCGCTTGACCCAATAATCCACATCTGTCGGTGGGGAGATAACAGGAAAGGTGCCGTCCTTGTCGAGCAGAACCTTGAGCAGCTTGTCTTCCTGGCAATAGGCTTCTTTCTCTTCAATCGGAATCAGGGTCATGTCAATCCGGTTGCCATCTGTAAACAGCATCAGATACGAGAACCGGTTTCCAAGCTCGGGAGGAAACATAGCCATATCCTCAGGAGTCTGCATGATCACCCGCTCGCCGAACACATCGACCCAGCCGGGATCCTTCAGAAAGCTGTCCATCTCGGTGACATGGTAGCTGATATCGTAATCCTGAAAAATATCCCTCGGCACGTTCGGGTTCGTCCGCGAGCCTTCGAGTGTCACCGCACGCACCCGTTCATCCCGTCTTGCAACCTCCAGCACCAGTTCCATCATCTGTTCTTCACTTCTCATCATGGCGAAATCCCTCCATTATTGGTTTGGACGTAAGCGGCATGAAGCGAATAGGTGCCAGGAGGGGCCCGTATGCGAGCAGGCTGCAGGCCTCCCGTAACCGGACGGGACCGGAGAAATCCCTGGCAATGGCATGCTCGAATTGCGGTCGATCCTCCGGATGGACATAGAGCATGGGAGGGCAGCCAGGCCGAGAGGCACGAGCGTTATAATTTATCGAGCAGCTTTTTCATTCAACGGCATCTCCTTTCGTTCAGAAATCCCTCAGAAACTTGCTTTAAGTGAACTTGTGATGGTCGTTATGGAATCGTTCATGTTATTCATTCTTCATGGCCTTAAAGGATTCCTCCGCGGCCTTAATGGTTGTCTCAATATCCGCTTCGGTATGGGCGGTCGTTAAGAACCAGGCTTCATACTTGGACGGCGCGAGATTGATGCCGCGATCCAGCATATGGCGGAAGAAGGCAGCGAACGCTTCCCCATCGGTATCCTGCGCTTCGTCATAATTCGTAACCGGATGATCGCAGAAATGAGTGGAGAAGGAGCCGCGGATGCGGTTGATGGTCAGCGGGACATCCCAGCGTTCGGCTGATGCTTGCAGCCCTTCGGTCAGCTTGATCGTCAGCCGCTCCATCTCTTCGTATACGCCTTCGCCCTGCAGAACTTCAAGGCAGGCGATCCCCGCTGCGATGGAAGCGGGATTGCCTGCCATCGTGCCGGCCTGATATGCAGGGCCGAGCGGGGCGACCTGCTCCATAATATGCTTGCGGCCGCCGTAGGCTCCGATTGGAAGACCGCCGCCGATAATTTTGCCAAGCGCGGTCAAGTCCGGTTGAATAGCCTCGTGGTTCTCAAGGCCGGGATACGTCTGGGCAGAGCCATAGTGGAAGCGGAAGGCGCTGATCACCTCGTCATAGATGACGAGGGAGCCGTTGTCATGCGCCATTTGGCACAGGCCCTCCAGGAATCCCGGCTTCGGCATCACCATGCCGAAGTTGCCCACGATCGGCTCGACCATCACGGCGGCAACGTCATCGCCCCAGCGCTCCAGGGCAGCGCGCAGACCGTCCAGGTCATTAAACGGCACGGTAATGACCTCCTGGGCGATGCTGCCCGGAATGCCGGCGCTGTCCGGAATGCCAAGCGTGGACGGGCCGGAGCCGGCGGCAACGAGCACGAGATCGGAGTGGCCGTGGTAGCAGCCGGCGAACTTGACGATTTTATTCCGCTTAGTATAAGCGCGAGCGACGCGGATCGTCGTCATGACCGCTTCGGTGCCGGAATTGACGAAGCGGACCTTGTCCATAGACGGAATAGCGGCTTTCAGCATTTTGGCCAGTGTAATCTCAAGCTCGGTCGGGGTTCCATACAGCGTGCCGTTCTGGGCGGCCGTGCTGATGGCCTTGGCAATATGCGGATGGGCATGACCGGTAATAATCGGTCCGTATGCCGCGAGATAATCGATGTAACGGTTTCCGTCTTCATCCCAGAAATAGGCGCCGCTCGCCCGTTTCATGAATACGGGAGCGCCGCCTCCTACTGCCTTGAACGAGCGGGAGGGACTGTTGACCCCGCCGACGATATGCTGAAGGGCTTCCTGATACAAAGCTTCTGAACGTGGTCTGGATTTTGTCATAAATTTTAAACATCCTTTCTTCAATGAAGCAGGACAGGCTGCTTGAACGCGGCCTGTCCTGACTGTTGTATGGAATCAAGTTAGTTATCTGCTCCGGCGGATAGCGAAGCTGAATTGGATTTGGAATCCGGACTGTCTCCAGAGGAGTCTTGACCATCGTCTGTTGAAGAGTCCCCCTCGGCCGGTTCTTCTTCAGCCTGCGGATTCATCACTTCCTGGATGTACGCTTTCAGGTTATCCTCGTTCGGAACGGTCAATACGGCCGCGCCGCCAATCGTTTCCTCTCGCAGCAGCTTCATCGGAGGAACCTGTTCGCTGCCGCTCATATTGCTCTTGTATGCGACGTTGGCAAGCTTCCACATGTCCTCAACATCCATGTTGGTATCGATGTATGGGCTGACCGATTTCAGAATATCAGGCAGCTTCATGATGGAAGTGGTGGTTTGCATTTTCTTGGCTACCGCCTTGATCAGCTCGCGCTGCCGCTCGGTCCGGGTGTAGTCACCCATCTTGTCATAGCGGAAGCGAACGTACTGGAGCGCTGCATCGCCATCGAGATGCTGCATGCCTTCCTTCAGGTCGATGTCATATTCGTTCTTGTCGGCAATACTGGAATAGGACATGTCCTTCTCCACATAGAAGTCGACGCCGCCAACGGAGTCAACCAGCTTGATGAAGCCCTGGAAGTCCGTATACACATAATACTGGATCGGAATGCCTAGCAGATCGCTGACCGCTTTCATCGCCGTATTCGGGCCGTGGGTAATGGCGGTGTTGATCCGATTTTTTCCATGTCCTGGTATATCGGTGTATGTATCGCGCAGAATAGAGAACAGATACATGTTCTTGTTGACAGGATCAATGGAGGCAACCATCATGCTGTCCGAGCGAGGAATCTCGCCTTCCTCAAAGCCGCGAGCGTCAACGCCCATCATCAGAATGTTGACAGGCTCGGTGCCCTCCCATTCCGGCGGGCCGGGAACTTTCGCATCCACCTTTTCAAGATCCTTGAAAGGGGAAGCTTCGCCTTCCTTTTGGAGACTTTGCAATCCATCGTAAAAGGAGACTCCGTAATAAGTGCCATACCCGAGGATTGCTGCAAAAAAGATGCACACGCTCCATATTAAGGTTTTCTTCGTTTTTTTAGTCATTGGGTTCTTTCCTTTCGGATAACGCTGATGAATAATTTCGATAGAAGATTTGAACATTCGACATTCACTCTATTATAATTTTTTTTGGCAATACAATCAATTTTGCGGGCATAAACGCCCGTGTAGCAGGGAGTTGAAGCTATCCATGGAACCATCATCACCCATTACGACCGGCAGCACGGTTCCGGATTTCACCCTACCGTCCTCAGGCGGAAACCATGTTTCCTTGAGCGATTTTCGCGGACGGAAGGTCGTGCTGTTTTTTTATCCGAAAGATATGACCCCGACATGTACGCAGGAGGCTTGCGACTTCCGCGATCATTATTCGGCATTGAAGGAAGCCGGTGCCGTCGTGCTTGGAATCAGTCCCGATCCGCTCACGTCCCATGCCAAATTCATCGACAAGCATAGTTTACCCTATACACTGCTTGCTGATGAGGAGCACAAGGTAAGCGAAATGTTTGGCGTCTGGCAGCAGAAATCGATGTTTGGCCGCCAGTACATGGGCATCGTCCGATCCACCTTCCTGATTGACGAAGAGGGTGTGCTCGTTCGGGAATGGCGCAAAGTTAAGGTGAAGGGTCATGTGCAGTCCGTATTGGATGCCGTGATGTCATAGCTATATGATGATAAGGTCCGTCCGCATGCCTGCATGCAGGGCGGGCCTTTTGTCTATGCCTTTGTTTATGCCTTTGGCTGTGCCTTCCCTAGCGGCAATCGTGTGCCGGGTTCGCTGGCAGCTGACCCGGATATTTTCGTAAAACATCATCAGCGCCTAGTCTTTTTTTAGAAGCATCTCCATATAATCTACCAGAAAGCCGAACTCATAGAAACGGTGGAGGTAGAGTTTTGTGATGAGAAGAGCGGGTCATGCGTGCGCAGCGCTTATCTTTTTTAGCATGTTGGCGTTATTGTTGATGGCAGGGACGGAAGGATGGAGAGGGGTGATGGCTGGGATGAACGCAGAATCTGAATCGACAATGTCCGGCGAAGCGCCGGTATTGGAGGGGCGGGTGACAAGAGCGCCCGATCAGGATGTACAGGTGTCCAGTTCATCAGCTCTCACCTCACCGGCTTTATCATATAAGCAGCTTGTGAAGAAAACGGCGTCCGTCGAGGCCGCAGCAGCGGTACCGGAGTCTGAGGCCGGGACGGAACAATCTGGCAGGACGGTGTACCTGACTTTTGATGACGGACCGTCCGACCTGACGGATGAGGTGCTGGCGATATTGAGGGAGCATGAGGTGCCCGCTACCTTCTTCGTGTTGGGACAGTATGCGGAGCAGCGTCCAGAGGTGATAAACCGCATTTATGATGAAGGCCACGCGATTGGAAATCATACGTATGATCACCGTTATGACAAGTTATACGGGAACTTCCAGGATTTCTGGAAGCAGATCAAGCAGACGGAGGAAATCATTCGGCTCATTACGGGCGAAAGGCCGCAGCTTGTCCGTGCGCCGGGCGGAACGGCTGGTCATTTCGACGAAATGTATTTCCGCTTGCTTCACCAGGCGGGCTATCGGGTGTTCGATTGGAATGTGGACAGCGGCGATTCCAGGCGAAGAGGGGTGCCGGCAAGTGAAATTGTCCAAGGGGCAACGACGCCCGTAGCCGGCAATGAAGCGATCGTGCTGCTGCACGACGGGATCGGACATGAAGAGACGGTTCAGGCTCTGCCGCACATTATTGCGTATTACAAGCAGCACGGCTATCGCTTCAAGGCGCTTGAACCGGAGACCGCCCCGGTACAGTTCAGGGTCAGTGGCAAACTGCCGGATCGTCCTGCGCCATCGCAGCAGTGGATTAAGGATCATATTGCGGGCAATGCCGCGTTGTTCGCACCGGGCAAAACGCTGGCGATTGAATTCGGCGGGATGGAAACCGCGTTCGAACCGGGGGAATACGATAATGTAAACGGCAGCCTGTATGTTCCGCTGCGGGCGCTGGTGGAGCGGCTCGGAGGGGAAGTGGCCTGGAATCAGCATAGCAAAACGGTACAGGTGCGCCTCGGAGGCGCAGCGTGGCAGGCAGACCCGCTAAACGGCCTGTTGAGCAAACCGGGCGAGCCGCCGGTCCCCTCGGGCGTTCATCTTCGGGGAGGTGCAGTGTGGGTGCCGCTGCGGGACGCGCTGGCCTTCTCGAGCCATCCGGTAAGGTCGCTGACCGCGTCGGATACGGAGCTGCGCGTGATCGCGTTTGGAGCATCCATTTTTTAGCATAAGTTTTTAGTCGAAAATTGTAATTTGTGTTTGTAATTATACGGAACAAGTTATAGACTGTACTTAGAGATAAATATCACAATCCCAAAGAATGTGTGTTCCGTAAAGGAGGGGGAGACTTCCCCCTGCTTTATTTTGGCGCGAGTGAGATCACCTGTGCATCCCTTCGGCAAGGGATGAATAATAGATACCGGTTAACCGAAAATTATAGCTAACCGGTTCGATCGTCGCCAAGTTCATCTTGGGAACCTACTTAGAGAAAAGGAGGCAATTCTTTATGACTGAAACATCTTCCCCGCAACCGTCCGAAACGCCGGAGAACCTTGCCGGAAATCAGGGAGCGTCGGCGGGCCGTCTTGACGTGCTTGAACAATTGCTGAAGCCGGAGGTTCAGGAGTCGCTGACCGTCCTTGTGGATAACCTTCCTAAGCTGACTGAAATGCTGACATTCATGACGAAAGCTTATGATTTTGGCAAATCCGTTGCGACTGACCCTGTGCTTGCAGAAGACACGATGGCTTCCCTGACCGGGTTTACCAAACCTGTAACCGACAAAGTGAAAAATGTTGCATCCGCAGCCATTGAAGCAGGTGACCGCATTCATGAGCAAGGCGACCAAGGTCAGATCGGCCTGTTCGGTTTGATGAAGATGCTGAAGGACCCGCAGGTTCAAAAGGCGCTTCGTTTCACGCAAGCATTCATGGATGTATTGAACGAACGTGAGAAGCAAGGCAAACGTTAATTCCACTAACCACTAGAAGAACGGAGGATGGTCATGTCTAAACATATTTTAATTTTGGGCGGTGGCTATGGCGGCCTGCTGAGCGCACTTTCTGCGCGCGAGCATTTTGGCGTCGATGGCGCAAAAATCACCCTGGTCAACCGTTTCCCGACCCATCAGATTATTACAGAGCTTCATCGTCTGGCTGCAGGCAATATCGCCGAGAAGGCGGTTGCTCTTCCATTGGATAAGCTGCTGCGCAACGCCAATGTGGATCTTCGCATCGGCAATGTGAAGGAGATCAAACCTGACGAGCGTTCGGTATCTCTGGATGATGGCGGTAAATTTACTTACGATGTGCTGGTTGTTGCCCTGGGCAGTGAGACAGCATTTTTCGGCATTCCTGGACTTCAGGAGAACAGCTTCATCCTGAAATCCGTGAGCGACGCCAACCGTCTTCGCGAGCATGTGGAAAGCCGCATTGCGGAATACAGCAAAACGAAAAACAAAAAGGACGCTACGATCGTTGTCGGCGGCGGCGGCCTGACTGGCGTCGAGCTTGTCGGCGAGTATGCGGACATGAAAACCGAGCTTGCTCGCAAGTACGGCATTGATCCGGAAGAGATCACGCTGTACTGTGTGGAAGCAGCACCTTCGATTCTGCCGGGCTTCCCTGCGGAGCTGGTTGACCGTGCAACGACAAGCCTGCAAAAACGCGGCGTTAACTTCCTGACCGGTCTTCCGATCACGAAGATGGAAGGTTCGACAGTAGAACTGAAAGACGGCAGCACCATCGAGACAAGCACGCTCGTATGGACGGGCGGCGTACAAGGCAACTCCGTTGTTGCCAACTGCGGCATCGAAGTGAACCGCGGACGCGCCGTGGTTAACGAATTCCTGCAATCGACTTCCCATCCTGACGTCTATGTTGCTGGTGACAGCGCAGTCGTTATGGGTCCTGAAGGACGTCCATACCCGCCAACAGCTCAGCTGGCTTGGCAGATGGGCGAGCTGATCGGCTACAACATGTTCGCCTACCTGAACGGCGGTGCGCAAGCCGAGTTCACGCCGGTATTCTCCGGTACGCTTGGAAGTCTGGGCCGCAAGGACGCGATCGGTACGATCGGCGCCAACAAAACCCAGCTGAAGGGTCTGCCTGCAACCTTGATGAAGGAAGCGAGCAACTGGCGCTACCTGTCCCACATCAACGGTCTGTTCACTCTGGCATACTAAGACCGGCGTCAGCCGCTTGATATGCAGGGGACAGAGGCTGTCCACACGCAGTTGTTTCACAGCACAGGGACAGCCTGCCCTTGACTTTATAAACACGGATCTGGTTGGAGTTATCCGGCCGGGTCCGTTTTTTTATTTTGCAAGCCCATTTCTCGGCGTTATTGTCGCTTACGATTGGATTTAGGGCGGACAGTATGACGGCATTCAAATCTGCGGAACCAATGAATTTACAAATCGAATGAACTTGCGGAACGACCTTCCCAGCGGAAACAAACACCCGCTCGACCGCCGGAATCTCATAATGGCTTCGGATCCCTTTTGCTTTTCTGCTCTTCTTCCCTGTTACCATTCCTATTCCTGCTTCTGTTTCTGTTTCTGATCTGATCCTTATCTTTATCCTGATCCTGCGCCTCTTTCACGTTCCCTTCTGCTTTCATTCCCTCTTTTCTCTTCTTGAAGGTCTAACTCTCTCAATTCTTGGAAAACCTATTCATAGATTTAATATTATGACGGATCTTGTGACGTTATTCGAGGTATGGAGGGGATGTTATTGTTAGGCTCGTCCGTTTATTCAGAAGAACCGAATGTGCCGGATTGGGCGCCTGAACTGCTGAACCGGGTTATTCAGCGGGTGGGAGGTGTCGTGGTTGGCCATCGGGAGCAAATATCGCTCGTGTTCATATCGATGCTGGCTGGCGGACATGTGCTGCTGGAGGATGTGCCCGGTGTCGGAAAGACGATGATGGTAAAGACGATTGCGGCTTGTCTGGGCTGTGATTTCAACAGAATTCAGTTTACCTATGACCTGATGCCGGGGGACATTACCGGAACTTCGGTCTACTATCCGCATACAGGGGAGTTTGTGTTTCGGCCGGGCCCTGTGATGTCCAACATCGTGCTGGCCGATGAAATTAACCGGGCGATGCCAAGGGCCCAATCAGCGCTGCTCGAGGCGATGGAGGAGGGACATGTGACAGTGGATGGCAACACGCATCCGCTGCCGGCGCCTTTCTTCATTATGGCGACACAGAACCCGTATGAGTTCGAGGGAACGAGCCCGCTGCCCGAAGCGCAGGTCGACCGGTTCATAATGCGCTTATCCCTTGGGTATCCGGGGATTGAGGAGGAGATGGTGCTGCTGGAGAGGGGGCTCGACGGCGCTCGCTTAAGCCAGCAGGTGAAGCCGATGCTCACGGGAACGGAGATGGTATCGATGCAGCAGGCGGTGCGGCGCGTTTATGTGGATGAGAGCATTAAGCGTTATATGGCTACGGTAGCTGATGCGTCGAGAAGCCAGGAGGATGTGGCGCTGGGCATAAGCCCGAGAGGGACGCTGGCATGGATGAGAGCTTCCCAGGCGGCAGCCTTTCTGGACGGACGCATGTATGTTATACCGGACGATTGCTTGCGGACGGCTGTGCCGGTGCTGGCTCACCGGATTCAACTGCATCGCGGCGTGAGGTCCGTGGCCGGGGCTCAAGGCCAAATGATAGCGTCGCTGCTGACCCAATTTGAACTGCCGCGACAGCGCAGCCGCCGGGGTGGTCGAGCATGAACTGGCTTGGCAAGGGCGGACTGGAGCTTCTGCGTGCCGTTGGTCTATGGGGTCTTTCGCTAGGGGCTTATCTATGGCTTGGGGGAGCTTCCCTGAGGATGATATGGTACATCAGTACCATTATGCTGGCCTATGGCGTATTGCTTCGGCTGTTCGGCATTTCCCGAATCCAGGTCCGCCGCATGTTCACTCCCTCTGTTGTACAGGCCGGGGATCGGGCTGAACTGCAGGTGGAGTTGAGCTGGAGAAGCTGGCTTCCGATTCCGTGGATGATCGTGGTGCATCGGGTGGGGGAGCAGAGAGCAACGAAGGTGCTGTTTCCCGGCTGGCGGCAAAAAGCAAGCTTTACCTGCATTCTGACAGATATTCCGCGCGGGGAATGGACCGATATCGACAGTGAAATCCTATGGGGGGACCTGTTCGGTTGGTATAGGGTCCGGCGCCGTCTGCCGGGTCAGTCGGCATTGACGGTTCACCCCCGGCCTATGCGTGTGACGATACCGGATTATGCAGGTCATGGCGGTGATGTGCGCCTGGAGGCCGAGATGGCCGCATCTGTGAGGAGAGCCGAATATCCAGGGGGCGGGGTTCGGAATTATATGCCCGGTGATCCGCTGAACCGCATCCATTGGAAAAATTCCGCACGCTCCGGAAAATTGCAAACGATGCTTCCGAGCAGCGGGTGGAGTTCGAATACAAACATTTGGCTATACAGCGGCAGCGACGGTTATCCCGCTCTTACAGCTTCCGAGCAGCAGGCGGCATATGAATTGGCGGTTTCGGCCGCGGCGGGTCTGGCCGAGTACCTGGAGTCCATTGGCATCATGTATACGTTAAGCACTGCTGCTACCCAGGGTACGAAGGGTCCAGCCTATCCAATCGCTCCTATGAACTTAGGCAGCAAGAGTTTAAGGGATGTGCCGGACGGCCACACGCGGCCAAGCATGCAGACAAGTCATACACAGACGAGCCACACACGGACGAGCCATACGCAGACAAGCCATACACAGACAACCTATCATGCACAGACGATCCCTGCGCGGATAGATGGAGAGATGAGCCAGATGCGGGCAAGCCGCTCGCAGGAACCCCCCCTTGAACCAAGCCGCGTGCAGACCGGGAAGCAGCGCTATGCTCATGCACTGAAGATGCTGGCCGGCGCCCGACTCTATGAACCTGCGGCGGCAACGGGTGCAGCAGGGAAGAAGGGGGAGACGGAGCTGGGATATGACGCTCAGTCTGCGGCTGGTCATCTCGATGCAAACCAATATGACGTTAGCCAGCATGGCGCCGGAGGAGCTGCTGCACACGAGTCAGACGCATCCCGATATGCTGCTGGACGATCTGCTGTAAACCAGTCAAACGCAGCTTCATATAACGCTGGAGGAACTGCTGTAAACCACTCGGACGCAGCTCAATATACCGCTGGGCGGTCAGCTGCTAACCAGGCTGATGCTGGCCTATTTGCCGCTGGAGAGGTTCATGCGGGTTCGGTTTACAAGTCGGCTTATGCAGGACCGGGGCATGACCGTTCCTCGTGGATCATTGTTACCGGTACGGTCAGCAGATCGCTGGCGCAGATGGCGCACGCCATCCAGTCAGCCGGACGAAGCGTTACGATCTGTTGCACAGGCTGCATGGAATCTGGCGCTTCTGCAGCGGAGCCGCACCGTGACGAAGGGAGTGAGGAATGGATCCAGCGGTTCCTTGCGCTCGGCGGCAGGCTGTTCGTGCTGAACGTTGCGGAGGGACGATTCGAGCGGGCCGCTGCGGTTCGCCTGGGTCCCGACTATGGAGGTGATCAGGATGCAGACAAGCGGCAAAAGTTTGCCTATTGATCAGGCGGCTCCTGTCGGCAGTGTTATGCCTGGGGGAATGGTGTTGCCCAAGGAGCCTGAAGCTTCAAGGAATTCTTCGTGGTCCTACGATTCTGCTGCAGGAAATGAGCCGCCTCACAGCAGCCTATTCTTGCGCATGTCCCCGGGGCCGCTGATCTATCGTATATTGATTACGCTGCCTGTAGCAGGGCTGCTCTCCCAGTGGCTGCTGCCGCTGCTGGAACTGGGCGGTGACAGCGGACGGGTCGTTGACACGCTTGCCTTATGGGCGGCGGTGCTGATCATCCAAGGGGTGTTCACGGTAAGCGGATGTGTCTGGCTGCCGCTCAACCTTGTGATCCTTATCCTGTTGTGTGGCCAGTTGTCCGGGAGCGGGCCGGCTTTAGACTGGGTAGTATCCTATGCTGCTGATATCGTGCCAACGGATGTCGGGCAATTCAGGCAAACGCTTCGGTTTACGGAGCTGAGCAGGGAGAGCAGGACGCTGATCCTGCTTACAGGCTGGGCCATTCTCGTATCGGCAGTCCAGATGATGGCGGTGTATCGCCGGACGATATGGTTGTTTTCGGTCTCGACGCTGGTGTATTTGCTGCTGCTGGAGCTGTTTGTCATTGAGAGCGCTTATCGCTATATCGCCTATACGCTAGGGCTTATGCTGCTGGCGCAGGGAATGATGCAGCTGCTCCGACTAAGACAGGGGCAGGAGGCAGAGCTGCGCGAGCAACGGAGCGAGGGTTCGCAACAGGGGCAGGAGCAGAGGTTCTGGCTGGATCCCGCTCGCCCTGTGGTGCGTGCTGGGGGCGGCCGCGCCATCCGGCATCAGCCGGGGCGAGTCCCGCTGCTGCGCTGGTGTACGGTTGTGCCGGTGGCCGTTGCCATTATGCTGGGCGCGGGTCATTTAGCCGGAGGCATCGCGGAGCCCGCTGCCGGGACCGGAGTGACTCCGCAGCAAATGGCAATGACGGTCGCGGATTGGGCTGCCAGCCTGCGCCATGAGATCGAGCTGGTGCCAACCGTAACCATGACTGGCTATGATGCTTCCGATGCGGAATTGGGCGGGCCGCTTGAAATGAACGATGCGCTGCTGTTCACGGCGTCCACACCGGTGCCGACGTATTGGCGCGGTGATGTGTACAGCCGATATGACGGGCGGAAGTGGCTGCCGCACCGGCCTGCTTTGTCCTCGGTGAAGACCGGCGTTGATCTGAGATCGGTCCTGCCGGATTGGGGGGGAGCGGGCCGGGAGACTGTCGTTCAGGGGATTACGTTTGCCAAGGCGGAAACGGGTCTAAGCACGCTGCTGTCCGGCGGCAGCATCGTGGAGGTAACCGAGCTGGAAACTGTCCGGCGCGAGGTGGAGAGGCTGTCCGTGGACCGTATGGCACAGACGATAGCTATCCAGGGCGGAGCGGCGATCCCGATCAGCGGCTATACGGTCAAGGCCGAGCTGAACCGCCCGAAGGAGCAGGAGCTGCGCCGGTCAGCAGGGGGAGACCCTGCGGCGATTCAAGACTTGTATTTGCAGCTGCCTGCGCATATTCCGGAGCGGGTCAGGGAGCTTGCTGCAGAAATAACGTCAGAAGCCGAGGGACGGTATGAGAGGGTCTCAGCGGTCGAAGCCTATCTGGAGCGGAACTACGCCTATTCGCTGGACACCAGTGTGCCTCCGGCGGGCAGTGATTTTGTCGATGATTTCCTGTTTGAATCGAGGAAGGGGTACTGCTCTCATTTTGCTACGGCGATGACGGTGCTGCTCCGAAGCGAGGGCATTCCTGCGCGGTATGTGACAGGTTTTGCCCCGGGAGAGCCGGTTCAGGGAAAGAGCGGATTCTATCAGATTGCATATAAGGATGCCCATGCTTGGGTGGAGGTTTATTTTCCCGAGCATGGCTGGGTAGCGTTCGATCCTACGCCTGGCTTTGAACCGGGACAGGTGCCTGTCACAGAGGCGGAACAGCCTGTTGTGGAGACAACTCCTGATATGATGGAGAGCCTGATCGGCTTCGCGCGGAAGACGGCTCTGGCTGTGCAGTTGTGGTTAACCGGGGTGCGTCCCTTGCTGCTCGCGGTTGTTCTGCTGCTGGTCATTCCGGCGGCCGCTGCCGCAGTTATGCTGCTGCCGAAGCTCAGATTGGCGCTGGCGTTTGCGCGGCTTGCCCGGCATATGGCTGTCACCGGACGGGATGGCTTGCTGTCTGCCGCCCAGCTGGTGCTGGACAGGCTGCAGAAGTCCTTCGGCCCGCTTGGAAAGGGACAGACCATGCGTCAATATATGGATGCCTTGCCGATTGCTGACGATGAGCTGAAAGCGGAGATCGCGCTGTTTGCATCCCGCTGGGAGCGGGCGGCCTATGTGGATTTGCGGTGGTCGCGCACGGAAAAGACAGCCTTTTTGCGGCAATGTATCCGGATTGTCAAAAAACTGGTATGAAAACGTCGGGGCCTCTTTCTTGACGGTATGAATTCAGGTTGCGTATAATTAATTTCATTAATCAAGGGAGGCCCGGTAATGAACAAGCCTAATGAAATCATCGTAGTTATGGACTTCGGTGGACAGTACAACCAACTTATAGCACGACGCATTCGTGATCTGGGCGTATATAGCGAACTGCTGCCATATAATACGCCTGTCGAGAAGATTAAGGCGATGTCGCCTCGCGGAATCGTATTCTCTGGCGGACCATCCAGCGTATATTCGGAGAATGCTCCGCATGTCGATCCTGCGATCTATGATCTGGGCGTGCCGATCTTCGGCATTTGCTATGGTATGCAGCTGATGGCCCAGCAGCTGGACGGCAAGGTAGAGCGCGCGTCCAAGCGCGAGTACGGCAAGGCCGAGCTGGAGTTCAAGCCGGATACAACGCTGATCAAAGGGCTGGAGCTGAAGCAGACAGTATGGATGAGCCACGGCGACCATGTCGTCACGCTGCCAACAGGGTTCAAGCTGGATGCCGGTACGGAATCTGCTCCAATCGCGGCGATGAGCAATGAAGAGAAGAAGATGTACGCGGTGCAATTCCATCCGGAAGTACGCCATTCCGTTCAAGGTAACGAGATGATCAAGAACTTCCTGTATGAAGTGTGTCAATGCGAAGGCAACTGGAGCATGGAAACCTTCATCGAGGACCAGGTCCGCGAGATCCGTGAAGTGGTCGGGGAGCAAAAGGTGCTGTGTGCGCTTAGCGGCGGTGTCGATTCTTCCGTCGTGGCGATGCTGATTCATAAAGCGATTGGCGATCAGCTCACCTGTATGTTTATCGACCACGGTTTGCTCCGCAAAGGCGAGGCGGAGAGCGTCATGGACACTTTTGTCGGCAAGTTCGACATGAAGGTCGTTAAGATCGATGCGCGCGATCGTTTTATGTCCAAGCTTAAGGGCGTGGAGGATCCGGAGAAAAAACGGAAAATCATCGGCAACGAGTTCATTTATGTGTTTGACGAGGAATCCAGCAAGTTCGATGATTTTGCTTTCCTTGCACAAGGCACGCTGTACACCGACATTGTGGAGAGCGGCACGGACACGGCACATACGATCAAGTCGCATCATAATGTCGGCGGACTGCCGGAGGACATGAAGTTTAAGCTGATCGAGCCGCTGAAGGCTCTCTTTAAGGATGAGGTTCGCAAGGTCGGTGCCGAACTGGGCTTGCCGGACGAAATCGTACACCGTCAGCCATTCCCGGGTCCGGGTCTGGCGATTCGGGTGCTGGGCGAGGTTACCGAGGAGAAGCTGCAAATTGTGCGCGACTCCGATTACATCCTGCGTGAAGAGATTGCAAAGGCTGGCCTTGACCGTGAGATCTGGCAGTACTTCACCGCCCTGCCGAACATGAAGAGTGTTGGTGTTATGGGGGATGCCCGTACCTATTCCTACACCGTCGGCATCCGCGCCGTAACCTCCATCGACGGCATGACCGCCGACTGGGCGCGTATTCCGTGGGACGTGCTGGAGAAGATTTCGGTGCGTATCGTCAACGAAGTGGAGAACGTCAACCGGATCGTGTATGACGTGACGTCCAAGCCACCAGCAACGATTGAGTGGGAATAAGACCACGAAAAACGAAGGTTTGAACGTTTGATCTGAATCCGATGTAGTGCGGCAGCGAGTCCTTCGCTGCCGCACTTTTTGCGTTGGCTGCTTATATTCCTCAGGAGGCTGGAAATACTGGAAGTAATAGCTTTTGTAAAAATCACGAACGTTAAAATGTAAAAATAGATTTAATATTCGTTTTTTTCATTGACAACCTGAACGGACATGCCTACAATATGATTTGTGAAACTGATGGAACATGATGGCGGGAACGCCTGACAATAGGAATAGCAATTCGTATAATTCCGGGAATTGGCCCGGAAGTTTCTACGAGGTCACCGTAAATGATCTGGCTACGAAGAGGGATGAGGATAGAGGGTTGTGCTTTGGAGAAGAGCAATCTTGTTCAGGCGACCTGTACCTTTTCCGTGCTTACAGCGAGGACCCGGGGAATTAGGATATACCCGGGTTGTTTGTCGTTCACATCGTGTTCATTCGTACATACTTTTAAGGGGGATATCTCTACAATGGAACGTTTCTTTAAGTTAAAGGAACACGGGACCAATGTCAGAACCGAGATGATTGCAGGCTTGACGACTTTCATGACGATGGCCTACATCCTCTTGGTCAACAACCTGTTCCTCGGCCCTGATGGCGCAGGAATTCCGGCAGAAGGCGTATTCTTCGCCACCGCTGTCGGCGCAGGTCTGGTGACGATTGTGATGGGTCTGTTTGTTAACATTCCGGTCGCGCTGGCTCCTGGTATGGGTCTGAACGCATACTTCATGACGGTGGTTCTAAGCTCGAACGGGGCGATTACGTGGCAGGCTGCACTTGGTGCGGTATTTCTATCCGGTATCGTATTCCTGATTCTGACCGTTACGAAGATTCGTCAGATCTTGTTAACAGCCGTGCCGGACAACCTGAAAATTGCAATTACGGTCGGTATTGGTCTGTTCATTACGATCATCGGTTTGAAGCTCGGTAATCTGGTGACGGTCTCGATCAATCCGGGGACAGATGTGAGCCAGCCTGTTGCGGGCGGAGCTTTCAATCTGGGGATGGGCAATTTTATCGATCATAAGGATACGCTGCTGGCCCTGATCGGTCTGCTCTTGATTGCGGTCATGATGGTGCTGAAGCTGAAAGGCGCTTTGCTGATCGGTATCGTACTGACTACGCTGATCGGGATTCCGATGGGCGTTACGGATCTGTCCAGCCTGAACGGTGCAAGCTGGTTCCCTTCTTTTGAGAACCTGGCTGTAGGTCAGATGGATCTGAAGGGTGCCATTGGCATTGGACTTCTTGAAGTGATCTTTATCTTTACGTTTGTAGAGCTGTTTGATACATTTGGCACGCTCGTCGGAACGGCGGGACGCGCAGGGCTGCTGAAGAACAAGGAAGAAGGCGAGAAGAAGCTTGGAAAAGCGATGCTCGTTGATGCAGGCGGCGTCAGCGCCGGTGCATTCCTTGGTACAAGTACGATCACAGCTTATGTTGAAAGTACTGCGGGCGTCGCTGAAGGCGGACGCACAGGTCTGACGGCAGTAACGACCGGTATACTGTTCATTCTGGCGCTGTTCCTGGCTCCGATCGCGCTGGTGGTTCCATCGGCGGCGACTGCTCCGGCGCTGGTCGTTGTGGGCGTGCTGATGATGAATCAGGTTCGCAAAATCGATTGGGACGATTTCTTCCAGGCGTTCCCGGCATTCCTGACAATCGTGCTGATGCCGTTCACCGGCGGCATTGCGAACGGGATCTCGGCAGGGATTATCTCCTTTGTCATTCTGGCGGCAATCGGTAAGGCGACTGGACGCATCAATGCGAAGGTGCATTGGCTGATGTGGATATTATTCGTAATTATCCTCATACGGTATGCCTTCATGGGCGCAGAGTAACATACACAAAACTCGCGTTTGCGCCCTCCGAGTATGGAGTTATTAAGGGTTTATTATTAAGGGTTCACAAAGCAAAGCCCGCTGCAATTGCTGTTCGCCGAATAGGGCGGCACAGACTGCAGCGGGCTTTTCTATTTCCCGTGTGAGCGGGAGCGTGCAGATCTTTCTTATTGGCGTACTTCTTATTATAGAAGAAACGGGTTATGAACGAGGGTGTGGTAACTACATTCAGGGTCGAGGGCCAGGCTGGGTGTGATGAATATTGCATTTGAAGCCGCGCAGATTTGGTAGAGTAGACGTGAGGGAGGATTGCTGACGGATTTAGCGGAAGCATGTCGAAATATGACGCAAGCGTAGTGGGTGGCGAACGAGAGGGAACGAGAGGCAAACGAACGGTGCAAGGGACGCCATCGTAAAGCCGTCAAGGAGCGTTGCGTTAACCGTGGTATGAACCGGTAGAGACAGCCAGATGAGCATGGACTGGCACAAGTGCAATCATACCCACTTTAATGTGATTAATTTCACAATCAAAGAGATGTCGGCAATCATTAACAAATTCACGCATAAGTACAGGGGGATTGGCGTATGGCGAGATATTTTAACGGCAAAGAGGTTGAATTGTTGGCTCCTGCTGGCACCTATGACATTTTTACCGAGGTGATTGATGCCAATTGTGATGCGGTGTATTTTGGCGGACCGTCCTTGAATATGCGCATGATGCGAAAAGGCTACAATCTCACTTATGAGGAGGTCGCGAGGGCGGTTCAGATGGCGCATGATCGGGGAAAGCGGGCTTACATCACCGTTAACAATCTACTGAACGAGGAGGATCTGGACGAGGCGAAACGGTATTTTGCCTTTCTGAACGAGGTTCAGCCCGATGCGATCATCGCACAGGACATGGCCGTGTTTCCGCTGATTCAGCAGTTGAATGATGCCAAGATCCCGGTGCATTCCTCGGTCATGATGAACGTTCACAATCTGGATATGATCAAGGCGGTTCGGGATATGGGCGTCAGCCGGATCGTGGCTTCGCGGGAGATGGATCTGAAAACATGCGAGGTGCTGCAGGCGAAGAGCGGGATGGAATTTGAATATTTTATCCATGGTGATATGTGTACGGTTCATGGGGCCAACTGTTATTACAGCGCGCTGCTGTTCGGAAACAGCTCGAGCCGCGGACGCTGCATGAAGCCATGCCGCTGGGACTATCGGGTGAAGAAGGATGGAGAGGTCTATCCGACGGAATACCCTCTGGCCGCTAAAGATATGTATATGTACGAGCATATTCCCGAGCTGATTCAGGCGGGCATCACCTCTTTCAAAATCGAAGGGCGCATGCGCGACAAAGATTTTCTGCTGATGCTGGTGAACAGCTATGGGGATGCGATTGATCGTTATATCGCCGATCCGCTTGGGTTCGACCGCCGCAAGGATGCGGAGCTGCTGCACCAGAACCGGAAGCGGGATTTCTCAACGGCCTATGCGTTTGGCAATCCGGGGCTTGATTTCGTCAATCGCCGTTATGAAGGAACCGGGAAGTTCTACAGCACAGGCAAGGTGTTCAGCACGCCGACAGCGGAACGGGAGATCAAGGCCGACAGAGTGGAGGAAGTGAAGGAAGCGCTGCGACAGGTCAAGCGGGATTCTGGCGTGGCCGGAATATCTCCAGCCCTTACGGTTCATGTGAACAATGTGCAGCAGGCGCGTGCCGCTATGGAGGAAGGGGCGAAGGTGGTGTATCTGGCGGGGGATGTGTTCCAGCCGGATCAGCCTTTTGGCAGAGAAGAGATTGAGGAGCTTGCGGCCATCAAAGGTGATGCGGAACTGGTGCTCGGCATGCCTCGCATGATGAATGAGCTGCAGCTGGACCGATATCAGCATTTTCTCGAGATGGGGAAGGTATCCGGCTTCTACGGCATCGATGGTCTGCTGGTATCGAATCTGGGCGCGTTTCGGCGGCTGCGGTATTTGGGACTGCCGATGATCGCCGACTTTAATCTGAATATCTACAATTATATGGCGGCTTCGTTATATCAAAAGCAATTTGGTGCTGTTCGGATGACGCCGTCGCTGGAGCTGCCGCTGCAGGATTATGCCAAGCTGATTCAACACGCTCCGCTGCCGGTCGAGGCGATTGTTCATGGCTCCCCGATTGTGATGTATTTGGACCTGGACCTGTATGCCAACGCAGAGTATATGGAGCCGATCGGTCAGGAAGACAACAGATATGTCGACAACAAGCACCTCGTTCTGATGACCGACAAGGGCGAAAACCCGGTATACCGTGATCAGGACGGGCGCAATCATCTGGCGTTGTCGAAGGAGCTGTGCGGCATGCCGTTCTTGAAGGAACTGTATGAAGCAGGTGTGCGTCATTTCCGAATTGAGGGCAAGTCGTATACAACAGATCAGCTGAGGGAATTGGTGCGGACGTACCGTGAGGCACTGGAGCAGCTGGAGCTGTGTGGTGACAAGTTTGCGGTGATGAAGCCGGTGTATGCCGGATATACGCTGGGGGCGCTTCAGTTCGGGTAAGCCCGGCGCCAGCAGACGGAATGATGAAATGGTAGGGATCCGGGTGATTGTTGGATGGTTGAAGAGATGGATCAACATAGAGAAAAAAAGGAGATGAAAGCCATGCTTGATCCTACAGGAGCCATGATGGGACCAGAGGCGATTGTGGAGCGGCGGAAGAAGTATGGGCTGCCTTGCACCGCCCATTTCTACAGCAATCCTCCGCATATTGTTCGGGGCAGCATGCAGTATTTGTACGATCAGGAGGGACGCAGGTATGTTGATTTTTTCACCGGGGTATCGGTTGTGGCCTGCGGTCACTGCAATGAGGCGATTACGGAGCGAACGGTCGAACAGCTGCGGAGGCTGCAGCATACGTCTACGATTTATTTGACCCAGCCAATGGTTGAGCTTGCCGAACGGCTTGCGGATGTTCTGCCCGGGGCAGTGCGTCGGACATTCTTCTGCAACAGCGGATCGGAGGCGAATGAAGGGGCGCTCCTGGCGGCAAGGCTGCATACCGGACGGCGAAATTTCCTGGCGTTGGAGTACGGCCTGCATGGGCGCACGTTTCTGACGATGAACGTAACCGGCATTCCGATGTGGCGTGCTGACGACTGGTTTGATTCTGATACGGCGACCTTTATCCCCCGCCCGTGGTGCGACGGGCTCGAGCCGAATGCGGCTGCCCGGCGCTCGCTTGAAGCGCTGGCCGCTGTGCTGGCGGACAAGGGGGAGACATTCGCCGCGATGATCGTGGAGCCGATTCAGGGCAATGGGGGCATCATCACGCCGCCTGACTGGTATTACCGGGAGCTGAAGAAGATGCTCGAGGAGCATGGCATTCTGCTCATTGCCGATGAAATCCAGACCGGGATGGGGCGCACTGGGCGGATGTTTGCGATGGAGCATTATGAGGTGACGCCCGATATCATATCGATGGCAAAGGCGCTTGGCAATGGGGTGCCGATAGGCGCTTTTTCGATGACGGATGAGATTGCGGCCAGTTATAACCGGCCTTCGGCTTCGACGTTTGGAGGCAATCCGGTGTCCTCTGCTACGGCCCTGGCTGTACTGGACTATATTGAGCGGCATGGGCTGGTGGATCAGGCGATGGTGTTGGGGGAACGGCTAATGAACGGACTGTGCATTGTGCAGAAGAAATACCCAGACATCGTGGCTGAGGTGCGGGGCAAAGGGCTGATGGTTGGCGCTGAGCTGAAGGGATGCGGCGAACGAACAGACGCGGAGATGACGGATACCGTGTTGGAACGGATGAAGGACCGCGGCTATATTATCGGCAAAAATGGCGTGAAGCGGAATGTGCTTGCTTTTCAACCAGCGATGATCATTTCTGCGGACGATATTGATGGCATGCTGGGAGCGCTTGATGGTGTACTGGCTGACGTATCGGCTGAATCTTACCAGTCCCTGTAATGTGGGATAGGGGCTGTATTTTTTATGAGCTGTTTTTGTTTTTGGCGATTCAGAAGGTTTCGTGAGCGCTAGAGAGGTTCGGACTGATGCAGGTTGGACCTCAAGGAATGGATTTACGATGGAATGACCGAGAGAACGATGAAAGACTTCAAAAGGGGATGGAGTGGCTATGCAGGTATATGTGCAATCAATTCAGCGGGTGGTGGCCAAGGTTCGGTTGTTCGGGGAGCTGGTGATGTTCTCGCATACGTTATTTTCATTGCCCTTTGCGTTGATTTCGCTAATCTGGGCTGCTGGCGGCATCCCGTCCGGGCGGGTGATGTTATGGTCACTCATTGCGCTCGTGGCCGCCCGAAACGGGGCCAATGCGTTTAATCGGATCGTGGATCTGCCGTATGATGCGGCCAATCCGAGAACCGCGGAGCGGCACATGCCAAGAAAACTCCTTCTCCCTCGCGAGGTGTATGGGTTTGTGATCGGGAATTTTGTACTGTTCATTATCGCTGCCGGAATGCTGAATCCGTTATGTCTTGCGCTATCGCCGGTGGCAATATTGCTGGTCTGCTCTTATTCCTATACCAAACGGTTTACGTGGCTGTGCCATCTGTTTCTTGGGTTTACAATTGCTTCGGCGCCGGTCGGAGCCTGGTTTGCGGTTACAGGTACGGTCGCGTTCACGCCATTCGTGCTCGGCACGGTAGTGATGTTATGGATTGCGGGCTTCGATATCATCTATGCGACACAGGATGTGGAGTTCGATCGAAAGGCGAGGCTGTGGAGTGTTCCCAGTATATATGGGGTGGAGCGGGCATTGCGCTGGGCGAAGGGACTGCATGGGATCATGGTGCTGCTGCTCATGCTGCTGTATTATATTGAAGGATTGGGCTGGCTGTATGTGATCGGGATCGTATTAGCTGCGGTGCTTCTTGCTGCCGAGCATCAGATTGTGAAGCCATCCAGCCGGAAGCGGATGAAGCTGGCGTCCTATAATCTGAATCAGGTGATCAGCATGATTATTGTCGTGTTTACGCTGGCGGATTTCTTCTTGTTGTAGAGGTTCGAGATTCGTTCGTACGCTGTCTTGCAGGGCTATTGCTGTCCTTTAAATCGTGAAGTACGTTGAAGCGGAGGGAGGCTGCTGTGGGCATTGTACGGAAATGAGGCGGACACTTTGGCTCTTATATATGAAGGAAAAAGCACGTCAGAGATGTGGATGTTATCGTCGATGAGGAGTTTATGAAGGCTCGAGGCATTCGCAGAAATTATTTTTAATAAATGTCTTGCATATAGAACAACATATGTGTTATATTCTAATTCCGGCCGATAAAAAGGCGGACATATCGAATGAACAAAGCAAGCGATTGAAGAAAAAAATGGTTTTGATAAAAAACTTGCATAGTTCGACAGAATGTGATATATTATAAAAGTTGCTAACGCGATAACGTGTTGGTGACAAACGAAGCAGTTGATCTTTGAAAACTGAACAACGAGTGGGTAAAACGAACCGCTTCGGCGGGGAGTTATGAATAGAGAATTGAACAAATTCTCGTCAGTTTTGAAATGAGCTACAAACTCATCGGTTGGATGATTTCTTGGAGCAATCCAGAGATGTTCGATCTTTATTGGAGAGTTTGATCCTGGCTCAGGACGAACGCTGGCGGCGTGCCTAATACATGCAAGTCGAGCGGAATCGATGGAGTGCTTGCACTCCTGAGATTTAGCGGCGGACGGGTGAGTAACACGTAGGCAACCTGCCCTCAAGACTGGGATAACTACCGGAAACGGTAGCTAATACCGGATAGGATATTTGGCTGCATGGCCGAATATGGAAAGGCGGAGCAATCTGTCACTTGAGGATGGGCCTGCGGCGCATTAGCTAGTTGGTGGGGTAATGGCCTACCAAGGCGACGATGCGTAGCCGACCTGAGAGGGTGAACGGCCACACTGGGACTGAGACACGGCCCAGACTCCTACGGGAGGCAGCAGTAGGGAATCTTCCGCAATGGACGAAAGTCTGACGGAGCAACGCCGCGTGAGTGATGAAGGTTTTCGGATCGTAAAGCTCTGTTGCCAGGGAAGAACGCCAGAGAGAGTAACTGCTCTTTGGGTGACGGTACCTGAGAAGAAAGCCCCGGCTAACTACGTGCCAGCAGCCGCGGTAATACGTAGGGGGCAAGCGTTGTCCGGAATTATTGGGCGTAAAGCGCGCGCAGGCGGTTCTTTAAGTCTGGTGTTTAAACCCGGAGCTTAACTTCGGGACGCACTGGAAACTGGGGAACTTGAGTGCAGAAGAGGAGAGTGGAATTCCACGTGTAGCGGTGAAATGCGTAGATATGTGGAGGAACACCAGTGGCGAAGGCGACTCTCTGGGCTGTAACTGACGCTGAGGCGCGAAAGCGTGGGGAGCAAACAGGATTAGATACCCTGGTAGTCCACGCCGTAAACGATGAATGCTAGGTGTTAGGGGTTTCGATACCCTTGGTGCCGAAGTTAACACATTAAGCATTCCGCCTGGGGAGTACGGTCGCAAGACTGAAACTCAAAGGAATTGACGGGGACCCGCACAAGCAGTGGAGTATGTGGTTTAATTCGAAGCAACGCGAAGAACCTTACCAGGTCTTGACATCCCTTTGACCCCTCTAGAGATAGAGGTTTCCTTCGGGACAGAGGAGACAGGTGGTGCATGGTTGTCGTCAGCTCGTGTCGTGAGATGTTGGGTTAAGTCCCGCAACGAGCGCAACCCTTGATCTTAGTTGCCAGCACGTAATGGTGGGCACTCTAAGGTGACTGCCGGTGACAAACCGGAGGAAGGTGGGGATGACGTCAAATCATCATGCCCCTTATGACCTGGGCTACACACGTACTACAATGGCTGGTACAACGGGAAGCGAAGCCGCGAGGTGGAGCCAATCCTAAAAAGCCAGTCTCAGTTCGGATTGCAGGCTGCAACTCGCCTGCATGAAGTCGGAATTGCTAGTAATCGCGGATCAGCATGCCGCGGTGAATACGTTCCCGGGTCTTGTACACACCGCCCGTCACACCACGAGAGTTTACAACACCCGAAGTCGGTGGGGTAACCGCAAGGAGCCAGCCGCCGAAGGTGGGGTAGATGATTGGGGTGAAGTCGTAACAAGGTAGCCGTATCGGAAGGTGCGGCTGGATCACCTCCTTTCTATGGAGAATCGCTCTCTGAGACGAGAGCATTCAAATACACGGTCAGCGCAAGCTGCCGGATCGACTTTACATCGTAAAGTCGCCACCCACTCGTTGATCAGTTTTGAGAGTTCAACTCTCAAACAGCAGTTGCATTGTAACTGCGTTGATCCTTGAAAACTAGATAACGAAACGAATTTGCGTTTTAGAAATATCCTTTTAGCTGAACTTGTGTCACAACAAGTTTCAATAAAAGTAGCACGCGAAGGTTTTGAGATCATCGATCCTTTGGAAGTTTGTTTCCACCACTGAGCGGTTTTATCCAATCAGGGAAACAAACGGACAACAGAGCGAGGAGCGCAAAACCGGAGCAAATGGTTAAGCTACTAAGAGCACACGGAGGATGCCTAGGCGCTAGGAGCCGATGAAGGACGTGGCGAACGACGAAATGGCCTCGGGGAGCTGTAAGCAAGCTTTGATCCGGGGATGTCCGAATGGGGAAACCCGGCTGGTGTAATAACCAGTCACTCACAGCTGAATACATAGGCTGTGAAGAGGCATACCCAGGGAACTGAAACATCTAAGTACCTGGAGGAAGAGAAAACAAGAGTGATTCCGTCAGTAGCGGCGAGCGAACGCGGAACAGCCTAAACCGAAGAGCTTGCTCTTCGGGGTTGTGGGACGTCTCACATGGAGTTACAAAGGTTTAGATTAGTTGAACAGGTCTGGAAAGGCCGGCCATAGAAGGTAAAAGCCCTGTAGTCGAAAATGTGAACCCTCCGAGACGGATCCCGAGTAGTGCGGGGCACGTGAAACCCCGTATGAATCTGCCAGGACCATCTGGTAAGGCTAAATACTCCCTAGCGACCGATAGTGAAGCAGTACCGTGAGGGAAAGGTGAAAAGCACCCCGGGAGGGGAGTGAAATAGAACCTGAAACCGTGTGCTTACAAGAAGTCAGAGCCCGTTCAATGGGTGATGGCGTGCCTTTTGTAGAATGAACCGGCGAGTTACGTTCCCATGCAAGGTTAAGGCGAGAAGCCGTAGCCGCAGCGAAAGCGAGTCTGAATAGGGCGATATTAGTATGTGGGCGTAGACCCGAAACCGTGTGATCTACCCCTGTCCAGGGTGAAGGTGCGGTAACACGCACTGGAGGCCCGAACCCACGTACGTTGAAAAGTGCGGGGATGAGGTGGGGGTAGCGGAGAAATTCCAATCGAACTCGGAGATAGCTGGTTCTCCCCGAAATAGCTTTAGGGCTAGCCTCGGAATAAAGAGTCATGGAGGTAGAGCACTGATTGGGTGCGGGGCCCGCAAGGGTTACCAAGCTCAGTCAAACTCCGAATGCCATCGACTTATGTCCGGGAGTCAGACAGTGAGTGCTAAGATCCATTGTCAAAAGGGAAACAGCCCAGACCATCAGCTAAGGTCCCCAAGTGTGTGTTAAGTGGGAAAGGATGTGGAGTTGCACAGACAACCAGGATGTTGGCTTAGAAGCAGCCACCATTTAAAGAGTGCGTAATAGCTCACTGGTCGAGTGACTCTGCGCCGAAAATGTAACGGGGCTAAACACACCACCGAAGCTATGGCTTGAATCGACTTCACTGCTTCTTTGAGGTTGTGAAGACCCAGGATGAACATTTTTGTCAGACTTGCGATGAAATCAAGGATGACCAAATGCTTCTCGGGGATAAACACATCACTTCGAAGGCGGAGTGAAGTCGATTCAGGGGTAGGGGAGCGTTGTATACAGCATTGAAGGTGTACCGTAAGGAGCGCTGGAGCGTATACAAGTGAGAATGCCGGTATGAGTAACGAAAAGATCAGTGAGAATCTGATCCGCCGAAAGCCCAAGGTTTCCTGAGGAAGGCTCGTCCGCTCAGGGTAAGTCGGGACCTAAGGCGAGGCCGAAAGGCGTAGTCGAAGGACAACAGGTTGAAATTCCTGTACCACCATAAACCGTTATGAACGATGGGGGGACGCAGGAGGGTAGTGACGCGGACTGATGGATGTCCGTCCAAGCAGTGAGGCTGATGTGTAGGCAAATCCGCACATCGTTAAGGCTGGGCTGTGATGGGGAGTGAAAATTACAGTAGCGAAGGTCATGATCTCACACTGCCAAGAAAAGCCTCTAGTCAGGTGAAGGTGCCCGTACCGCAAACCGACACAGGTAGGCGAGAAGAGAATTCTAAGGCGCGCGGAAGAACTCTCGTTAAGGAACTCGGCAAAATGACCCCGTAACTTCGGGAGAAGGGGTGCCTCGGTAGGGTGAATAGCCCGAGGGGGCCGCAGTGAAAAGGCCCAAGCGACTGTTTAGCAAAAACACAGGTCTGTGCGAAGCCGTAAGGCGAAGTATACGGGCTGACGCCTGCCCGGTGCTGGAAGGTTAAGGGGAGCGGTTAGGAGCAATCCGAAGCTGTGAACCGAAGCCCCAGTAAACGGCGGCCGTAACTATAACGGTCCTAAGGTAGCGAAATTCCTTGTCAGGTAAATTCTGACCCGCACGAATGGCGTAACGACTTGGGCGCTGTCTCAACGAGAGATCCGGTGAAATTTTAATACCTGTGAAGATGCAGGTTACCCGCGACAAGACGGAAAGACCCCATGGAGCTTTACTGCAGCTTGATATTGAATTTGGGTACGATCTGTACAGGATAGGTGGGAGCCTAGGAAACCTGAGCGCCAGCTTGGGTGGAGGCGCCGTTGGGATACCACCCTGATCGTATCTAGGTTCTAACCTGGTGCCCTTATCGGGTACAGGGACCGTGTCAGGTGGGCAGTTTGACTGGGGCGGTCGCCTCCTAAAGAGTAACGGAGGCGCCCCAAGGTTCCCTCAGAATGGTTGGAAATCATTCGAAGAGTGCAAAGGCATAAGGGAGCTTGACTGCGAGACCAACAAGTCGAGCAGGGACGAAAGTCGGGCTTAGTGATCCGGTGGTACCGCATGGAAGGGCCATCGCTCAACGGATAAAAGCTACCCTGGGGATAACAGGCTTATCTCCCCCAAGAGTCCACATCGACGGGGAGGTTTGGCACCTCGATGTCGGCTCATCGCATCCTGGGGCTGAAGTAGGTCCCAAGGGTTGGGCTGTTCGCCCATTAAAGCGGTACGCGAGCTGGGTTCAGAACGTCGTGAGACAGTTCGGTCCCTATCTGTCGTGGGCGTAGGAAATTTGAGAGGAGCTGTCCTTAGTACGAGAGGACCGGGATGGACGTACCGCTGGTGCACCAGTTGTTCCGCCAGGAGCACGGCTGGGTAGCTACGTACGGAAGGGATAAGCGCTGAAAGCATCTAAGCGTGAAGCCCCCCTCAAGATGAGATTTCCCAATTCGTAAGACCCCTTGAAGACGACGAGGTAGATAGGTTGGAGGTGGAAGTGCAGCAATGCATGGAGCTGACCAATACTAATCGGTCGAGGGCTTATCCTACAAGCTTTACGAAGTAAAGCTCGCTACGGAAGCATATGCTAACCCCGATACAACATTGGGGTATGCTACGGATAATATAACGCAAATCGTTTCGTATCTAGTTTTCAGGTGATCAAAACATCTGAAATCAAGCTGCATGTCCTTTATAAGGATTGATATTTTCTCGCAGCGATTTTGAGAAGCGGAAGCTTCGAAAAATCATGTCTGGTGGCGATAGCGGAGGGGTTCCACGCGTACCCATACCGAACACGACCGTTAAGCCCTCCAGCGCCGATGGTACTTGGACCGAAGGGTCCCGGGAGAGTAGGACGTTGCCAGGCAATAATAAAAGCCTATTGATCAATTACTGATCAATAGGCTTTTTTGTGGTTATGGGGGACACCGTTTATCAACAAGAACTGAGTGTAGAAGATTGTTATCCATCGGTGAGTGCTCTTTAGTTCCTTATTGATCAGCGTCTCACTACATATGCAGGAAATACAGCCTATCTTGTCGAAATCAATCGAGGCTGTTAGAAAAATATTCCTACTTGGACGATGAGGAGAGGTCATAAGTGAAAAGATCGTTGTATGTTCTCGTTTTGTTTAGCATGCTGGTGGGACTCGGTTTGGCGGGGGGCAGCCCCGACAGTACTTCTGCCGAAGGGGCCGAGCTCAAGATCCGGGACATTGCGGGAAAGAATACCTATCTGATGAGCGACGGCTCCATGTGGTCCTTGATTGACGGACGCCATAGCATTCGAACCCCAGGCAACCTCGTAGCCATTAGTGGTTATGAGTACAGGGGCATCGGGATGACGCAGGAGGGCCGCTTAGTGGAGTGGGGCGTTGGCAAGGGCCCCGAGGTTGTTCCGGGCACAAGCGGCGTGAAGCAGATTTCGGGTTACTACTGGCTGAAGTCGGATGGTACCGTATGGAGCGGCAATGTAAAAGTAAACAATCTCAGCGGCATTCTGCTGATTGCCAATGCGGATCAGGAATTCGCTGCATTGTCCTCAAGCGGAGAACTGCTACTGGAGGATAACTACAAGAAGGGACAGTTTAAAAAGCTCGGGATCGTGGACAGTCCGGCATCTGTCAAATCCATGACGGTACACAGTGGACGCGTCGCTCTGCTGCATGATAACGGCGACGTGGTAGTGTACGAGACGTCGAACTTCGACGATAACGGGCGGATCATCCCGGTTACCGTGGCTCAACATGCAGCTCATATCGTTTATGTATCCAATGAGCCGACGGATCTTCTGATCGTGACACTCCAGGACGGAACCGTGTGGACAACCGGAACGTACAAAGACCGCTGGAAGCTCAAGGAGCAGATCACGGGACTTAGCGGGATTGTAAGGACATCCATTTACGGGAATGCAAAGGATTTGTCGGAGGGCTTCTATGCGCAGCGAGGTGACGGAAGCTGGATACATCACAAGGATGGACAGAACAAGAATGTGGATGTCCCGGTAGTTAAAAGCTTATCCGTTGCGATATCCAATACGACGCCTTATGTAGGAGATTCCTTGGAAGTGAGTATCCAGGAGAACTACACGAACGGAGCCAAGATCAAGGTGCCCGTTAAAGATGCAAGCATCGAGATCGAAAAACCTTATTTATTGACTGTCCAGAAGAACGGCACGTTGAAATCTACGGGTGTCGGAAAGACGCAAATGACGGTGACATCGGGCGGACAATCCAAATCGGTAACGGTATCGTCCAGCCTGCGCAACAATTTGAAATACGCCAAACAGGTCAAAGGCAATGTCATGGTTCCGGCGAAGTCCGTTATCCAAGCACTGGGAGGTACCTATTCGGCTAAAAACGGAGGCGTGGAGGCGAAATTCGGACAGAGTGTGCTCTGGTTCAAAGCAGGCAGTAACCAAGCCAAGCTGAATGAACGCTCCATCCGTCTCAAGGCTGCGCCAATGAACGATAAGGGCGAAATGCTCATTCCGGCCTCTCTATTATCTGATGCATTAGGGGCTACAACCAGCTGGGATGCCAAGTGGAAGCAAGCGCATATCTCCCTCGGCACGGATGCGACCATGACTGTGGTCTCCACCGAAACGGCTGGATTGATCAAAAAAGCGATGCAAGGCAATTTGGTTAAGTTTATCGGCCGGACGTATTGGGTGAATGATTTCGAGAACCTGGAACGCTTCTCGAAATTGACGGTAACTGACATTGTGCCTGACGACAAGGGTCAATTCAACGTGATTTTCAAAACGGCATCAGGGAAAACGGTGAAAAGTTACTCTATGCGCTCTTCGGAAGTGACGCAGCTGTTTGCAGACCGGTCTTCGTTATTAACGTACGACCCTTATCAAAAATACAAATGGTCCGCCTCCATCTGGAAACAGATTAAGGCGGGACAGGTTTCTCTAGGCATGACGAAGGAGCAGGTACAGCTGTCATGGGGGGATCCAGCTGCTAAGGACATTACCTCCGGAGGCGGAAAAACCATTGAAACTTGGGGATATTCCAATTTTAATGTCGTTTCTTTTGTGGACGGAAAAGTCATATTGATCTTGATGTAGATGAAAGTTATGAGAGATATGCAAATCTTATAAATGTTATTGCCTCAAGTTGTTCAAAGAAGAGCTGATCTGGAAGCCTGCCCGAGTACCGGGCAGGCTTTGTTGTGGTTCAGGACTTCTCCAAACGCAGCGAGACCATGTGATTGATGCCAGATCTTCGGGCCTGCATTGACGATAGGGGCTTGCGTCTGTATTCGGTGAACCCCAGCTTCTCATATAAGCGCATGGCCGGGGCATTGGTATCAGCGACCTCTTCGATAAGATAGTTACGGTACGGCAAATGATCCAGCATATGTTGTATAACTGCCGAGGCTGCTCCTTGGCCGCGGAAAGATAAGGCAGTACCAATAAACTCGATGGAGCCCGTTTCGGCTGGCGGGTTGATAAACGGCTTTTGGACTCCTTCTTCAGAATGAGCGCTGCCATCGTGCCCTTGAACCAGCCCAGATGCCGGCGAAGCGGTGCGCTTTGAAGCTCCGTGGAGAATCTCTGACAGTCCGTGCATGCGCCAAAGGCCGCCACGCGATCACCAGCGAGCGCCACATAAAATTGGTCCAGAACGAACATATGCGCGAATGCCTTCGCGGTGATATCCCGGTCCTTAGAGAAATACATGAGCCACTGCGAGAAGCCGTCGGCGAAAATCTCCGCCATCTGGTTTCTGACCTCTACACCCGCGCGATCTGCCCGGACAACCTTAAATGAGCCTGAGTGCTTCACTACGTTTCACCTTCCTTATCGAATATTATGGTCAAGAGCGATCTCGATGGCATGGAAAATTCATCCTCGAGCATCACCTTCATCATCGCCAGTCCCTGAATGGAGGCAAAGAAATATTGCGCCATCTCAAAAGCGTTCCCTTCCCGGAGCTTGCCTTGCCGCTGCCCTTGGTGGATGAGCGCTGCAGTCGCTTGGAGGAGATTGGTATTGAGCTGCCTGAGAGCCTCTTTCCGATCGTCCGTCTCCGTGGAGAAGAAGGATTGCGTCATCAGCAGTAAGAGGTGCCCAAAGTCATCGCCGGCGGACAGATCGTGATACACTTCGTTAGCGAACCGTGCCAGGTCCTCAACGGGCTCATCGCTGGTCTGAAATTTGGTGATCAGTTCCTCAAGTCCGGTCATGGCGAACTGCACCAATTCCTCGAATAGCTGCTCCTTAGTATTGTAATGGCGGTACAGCAGACCGGTGCTAATGCCAGCCTGATCGGCAATATGCTGCACATTGGTGGAGCCGTATCCTTGACGAACGAACAGCCGCATCGCCGCTGTCTGGATTTTGGTGCGGGTTGCAAGGCGCATAGCTTCGTATTGTTCAGGTGTACGGGGCAATTTAGTTACTCCTTTTAATGAATGAATTATTATTCATTATAAAATTGACAAGGTAAACTGTCAACGCATAACGTAACGAAGGGCGCTGCAAGGCCTTTTCCTGCATGCTATTTACACCTGATTATCATGACGAGATATACGAGACTGAGGATCCGAGCCATAGTCATCTTAAATAGCAGCTATGGGATTGAAAGCGGTTGGGCACATCATACAGGCTGACGAATAGATTGCCATTCCTTACAGCGGAAACCCTACTGTGAATTGCTTGAATCACAAAATGCTATTATGATTGGGTTATGCCAATACGGCAAGCTTGTGTGTATCCATGCATCAGGTTCTTAGTGACCATAAGTTAGACGGTTACACGGTCAATTATAAGAAACATATTCTATTGGCTATGGAGTATTACTTATGATGGGGTAATCAAGCGTTCTCAGCCCAATAACGGGTAGTGGCTGGCTTAACGCCGATCACCATATTTGGCACGCAGCGCATCGGAAGCTTGTTCAAGCTTCTCGGTGTATTCGCGATAAGCCGGACTTAGTCGCTTCATTGCAGGAATAAAGCGTTCGTAATAGCCGCTGGCTTGCTGAAATTCACGCAGCCGCTTGTGCAGCTGAAAGGCAGGGGAAGTCAAATACTGTTCAGATTGTTTGAAGGCCAGATATGCCTTGATGCTCTCCTCATGCTCCTCTAGAAAATGCTCCGCCTGGCGCACATGCTCAATCATGTCTGCCGATAGCTGATGCCAGTGCGATAGCGTTAGCATCGCTTGCTGGTCATCCTCCAGACCGGCCTCCTGATCGTCCAGCGTTGACTGCCCCTGCGCCGGATATGACAAGGTGGCTGTATCATCCAGAAAGCTGATGATTTCCTCGAATGCTTCTTGCTGGTCTGAACTTTCTATTGCATCCGGAAGAAAATGAGCGAAATGGACAGCGATAAAGCGGCCATATTCTCCTGGAAAGGCGTTAAGCAGCTTACTGCTTAACGTTTCCTGCTGCTCCAGGGCACGCAGTTTGCTTTCGATTTTCAGCCAATCGCCGTCCGCGCTTAATTCAGCCAGCAGCGAATGCCTCATATGCTCATGCATCAAGCGCTGTTCGTTATGCATTAGTTTCTGTTGAAGCATGGCATCCCCATGATCGGCAAGCGTCTGCTTAATCTCCTTTATTGTTAATCCAAGCTTGCGTAAAACACTAATTTTCCGCAACCGTTCTATATCCTGTTTGCTAAATTGGCGATAGCCGTTATCAAGCGCCTTAGGCGAGAGCAGCTCCTGCTGGATGTAGTATTCTACCGCTTTTTTGGTTAATCCTAGCGCTGCGCATACTTCTTGAATCCGCATCATGATCACCTCGAGAATATTGTAAACCAGCACCCAAGGGAACAGTCAATCTGTAGAAATCGTATGAAGGATTTACGTAGAGGATAGTAACTATGCATTTAATTATTCGAGAATACCGTCGATATCGTATAAAATCGGGTGCACGCGGGAATACAGGAGCGTTATTACGAACCAGCTGGTCGAAACTATAAATATTAAGGGGCGAATTTGTCTATGAAGAAAATTCAAGTTGGAATCATTGGCACTGGATTCGGTGCTACGGTTCATGCTCCTATCTTGGGACTACATGAGGGGTTTGAAGTTAAGGCTATTGCCAGTGTCTATAGAGGGAGATCCAATGACGCGTTCAAAGAAATTGAAGTCAATCATATTTATACCAACTGGAAAGAGATGCTGGATAAAGAAGAACTGGACCTCATAACCATATGCTCCGTTCCCAGTCACCACTATGAGATGACCATGGAATCGATAAACAAAAATGTTCATGTGTTATGCGAGAAGCCTTTAGGAATAAGCGCATGTCAAACTTCGAGCATGCTCGAAGCACAACAAAACTCCAATGTGATGGGGTTTGTTAATTTTCAATGGAGACTTACTCCAGAGAGAATGAAAATCAAAGAAATGGTTAGCAATAACGAATTAGGGGAGATTCAATACATTAAATATATAGGAAGTTTCTCGGGTTATAACAACTTATTATCACAGTACAGAGGCTGGGAGGGAAGAAGACAG
Source organism: Paenibacillus sp. FSL M8-0334 (assembly GCF_038000405.1). NCBI lineage: Bacteria > Bacillati > Bacillota > Bacilli > Caryophanales > Paenibacillaceae > Paenibacillus > Paenibacillus sp. FSL M8-0334. The sequence goes on along the minus strand of NZ_JBBOCH010000001.1, from coordinate 1,485,655 downwards.
GATGGAGGTGGGTTTTTATCTGCGGTGGGATCACATATGCTGGATTCATTGATGTGGTGGATGGATCAGCCCATTTCGGATGTATATGCAGAATTAAAAACGTTAGTTCCAGTATTTCATGGATCCGCTGGGATTGAGCAGAGAGACTCTGACGATGCTTTTACTATAATGGGACATTTTGAGAATGGGACGCCCTTTATGGTAGATGTATTCTATCCTGCAGTACGAGGAAATGGATGGAAATTGGAGATTTTCGGGACTAAGGGAACGCTGGTCATGAACAATGATAGGGATTTAATGATAAGTTCAGGAGGAGAATTTCATAATTTGCAAATAGAAGATCAAAGCCTTCCAAGTCATTTGCCAGCTCCAGCGAATCAATATTATAGAGGATTATATCCGATGGTCGATCAGATTTATCATTCCATCGTTAATCAGAAGGTGGATTTAAACGTACCTACCTTTGCAGACGGTCATCGCGTACAATTGGTCATGGATGCCGTATATGAATCCGCTGCCAGTCAAGCCATGACATTAGTAAAGCGTAAATGAGATCGTCATGTGAGTATTTGAAGATGCCGGCAGCCGAAGCCCGGGTGTATGAAAATACCAGGACATTAGGTGAATTTGCCGAACTACTTGAAGGAGTACATCGATGAAATTAACATCCATACATAAAAAGATACGCGGTATGAGGAAGAAAGCGAGGAAGCTTGAAACCTGGGCCGATTATCATAAACAACTCCACGTTGATTCTTTACTTCAATATAATAAGGAATATGTAAAGCTGTGGATTAGCCCATTCTATAACTTATATCAAATAAACCCCAACCTCATAGGAAGGAAAAATCCCCCGTATAAATTCAGAAGACAAATTTTCTATCAATTGATTGAAATCTATGTAGCTTGGCAAGAACAGCTTGAACAGCTGAATCAACCCTATTATTTAAAAATATGGTTAGGCGATCCGGAATTCATGGACTCTCAGATTGTCGCGGCTATTAACGATGAAATTGATTATTACAACCATATCTTTATGGATCACGAAGAACATAAGGACTTTCCATTGAGGATTCACCACCCGTTAATGGATCGTTTTGTCTGGAAAAGATGTGTGAATGGATACGTTGTGTGGGAAAGTGATTTAGAAACTGCTCAAGAAGTGAATGAAATACAGAATAAAGCCTTCAAAACCTTTGAAACCGAGGTGGATGGAAGGATTGAACGATCCTATTTTATGAAAACAGGCGATATGTGGGTCGGGAGTATGCGAAGAAGTGGAAACACAACGTAGCACAGCATAAATCTCGCTCCATGCGCTCCGTGGTGTTGACAGCATAAGTCCGGGAAATGGACAGGCGGCCCATCATCAAAGTTACTCCCATAAAGGAGAACCCACTATGAAATCTTTCTTTCACTATGACACGGACGAAGGAAGGAAAGACTTGCTGTCCCGTGCAAGGAAAGTCGCACTAACTGCGCTTCAATATTATGATCTGGATTGGAGCTGTATTCAATTTATTCAAGTTTCGGACACGATTACTTATAAAATCGAAACCGATTCCAGCGATATCTATTTGCTTCGCATCCACTCGGACGAATTAAGTAAAGAAGAGATCCTTTCGGAGATGCTTTTTCTAAGTGAATTATGGAATGTGCATCATGTACGCTTCAAATCCGGATGAAATCCCAAATTTGCAGGCTGAGCAAGAATATGCTTTAGCCTATCTAATAGACACCTGACAGGAGGAAGAGGAATGCATGTCGACAACGAAGAAGTGTACCCGAATCGTCTAGTAACTACAAGAACAGTAGAAATAGGTGGGCTTACGAAAGCACAGCTCATTCAGAAGCTGAAACAAAGTGATATTAGGATGAATGAGTACGCCGAGCGATTATTAACGGATGATCGATTTACCACCTCAGATACTAGATACAGCCTGCAAACCGTTGAAGTCACGGTTGGCGATCTTGGTTTTCGCGATGGAGCGACGACGGATCAGATATACCAAAGAGCAGCCGAATTCGGCCTGGCATTATGCCCGCTTGAGCTGGGCCCATATATAAGATTGCAGTACGCCGACCAGCCAGAAGGGGATTCAGGAGACGGTGTACAGCGAAATCAAGCGCCATCGGGCTCCATTACGTTAGCCTCGAGGAGGCTGACGGATGATGATGATTTCCCGAAAGGCTTCTACCTTCGGCGGATGAATGATGCGTTGTGGCTAAGAGGATATCGCGCTGATCATCTGCATGTCTGGAATCCTTACGACCATTTTATTTTTGTTAAGCCAGAGCCCAGGTCATGAAATTATTTCTGTTTATCAGTCAGTCCATCTACGCGTTGATGTTAGTGCCTTGGTTTATCGTGTGGGGCGTATCGTTCATGGTGTTTGATAGCGGTTATTCGCTTTGGGGAGTAGGCATTATGATCATGGTCACATTATATCCAATAGCGGTTGCGGTATGCTCCTTATTATCTTGGATCTATGTGAAGAAGATGCGTCCTCTTTCTATCGTAGCGATCAATCTCGTTCCTTCCATTTGGATCATGGCCTTTGCGCTCATCATCTTCGTATTCTGATCCCAGGTGTGAGAGGGCCGAATAATGGTTGGTCAGGTTCGAGGAAGCTGGGACTGACTGTATGAACCTCTTCGAGCGTTTGTGAATCGCGCCAATGATCTAAAGGCATGGAGGAAAATTCATGAAAGAGGGCGAACTACATGAACAATAGGAATAACACATCCGGCAAATCAATTGTATTAATATTACTTGAACTGTTGTTGGGGATTGGGACGATCGTTGGTGGGGCGGCCTTGATGATGGATCCAAGCGGGGAAGCCATCGGTCTGCCTCTTTCCTTAATCGAAAATTCGTGGTTTACGAATTATTTTGTTCCAGGGCTGATATTATTTATGATGTTAGGCGTTGTTCCCGTTATTATATCCGTTGGCTTAGCCAAGAAAACGAGATCGGCGTTAGCAGAAAGACTGAATGTATTTCAAGATTGGCATTGGTCATGGACCTTTTCTTTATATTCAGGTTTTGTACTGATTATGTGGATCGCCATTCAAGCCTATATCATTCATTCGTTTTCAATGATACATTTCATGTATATCGCGCTTGGATTAGCTATACAAATCGTTAGTTTACTCCCGAAAGTTCAGGACAAGTATAGAAGACAAGAGTACATAAGTTCCTAATATTTATAAGCCACTCCTATATAATTCGTATAACAAGCGTGATTTAATAGAACAAAAAATTGATCCAGAACGGACAAGAGCCAATCAAGCACCGAGATATGAAGTGAGTGTCGGAGGTAGCACATGAATTCTAGCCGATTGAATAGTTCCGTACTGCATACCTTACTTTCGATCAACAAAGAACTGATGGAGGAGAAAGGGAAACCGCTCGATGAATATATTGGCATCTACATCTATGGTGAGGCCGGACTTCCCTATGAATGCACGCCGGAAGATGCCCTCGTCTTCGCACACACGGGGACGGGGGGCGACCATTTCGCGTTTAACACCCATAGGGGATTAATAACCGACCTTGATGAAGCCCCTGTACTATTTATACAGCCGATGATGTTTAGCAATCCTGTGAAAAGAGTGTCCCATAATATTCGAGATCTGTTATCCATCTTTCTTACACTCAGAGAATTTTATATCCTGGAGCGTATGGATGGGTACAAGACGAGGGAAGACATGAAGATGGATATTGAAAAGCACTATAAGCAAGGGATTGAATCCCGTAAAGAAGAGCTGGACTTTATCTCAGATTTATTAGGCACAAGACTAGGGATAGCACCCATGGATGATGTTTATGAGTATATGAAGCGTATGAGAGCCATGGATGTGTGTTAAGTCTATCCTGCCAACGTTACGGAAAATGATAGAAGTGTGGTGAAGCTCATGTTAATTGTAAAGGCGAGTGAATCGGAACTCATAGCATTAGTATCCTTAGCCTTGAAATTATGGCCGGACAATACGATGGAACATTTAAGAGCGGAATATGAAGAATTATTGTGTTCAGAAAGGGACATTTTCTATCTAGCGGTAATTGGAGATAAGGTTGTGGGGTTCATCCATATGTCGTTGCGATATGATTATGTGGAAGGTTCCAAATCAAGTCCCGTAGGGTATATTGAAGGAATATATGTAGAAGAAGAATACAGGAATAAGGGCATTTCCAGACAGCTAGTTGAAGCAGGGGAACAATGGTCAAAGTCGTTAGGATGTGTTCAGGTGGCCTCAGATGCAGAATTGCATAATGACGGAAGTCAGGCATTTCATAAAAAGATCGGATATAGAGAAGTGAATCGGATCGTTGCGTTCATTAAAGACATATAGAACAAGGATGATTGAGGGGCTGATCATAAATGAGTGTGCAGTTAAAGAAGTCAAGGCAAGTGAGGCTGGTTTCAGACCTACAGAAGGCCAGGGAGTATTACGCGAATGTGCTAGGATTTACTGTTGACGGGTGGGGACATGCAGAACGGGATCAAGTGGGGTTCTTATTACAACAGACATGTAAACCTGAAGATGTGCAGCCCAATCAGAGATCTTATTACAGCAGTGCTGACTGGGCAGGTCCGCCTACGGGGTGGGACACTTACTGTTATACCGATTATGATGGAGTCGCTAACATTTATGAGGAATACAAGGCGAAAGGCGCAATCATTGCCTATGATCCGGTGCCTGAAGATATGGGGAACCAGGATTGGCTGGAATTTGGTGTCAGGGATTTAGACGGATATGTCATTGTCTTTGGCGGGGGCAAACCCAAAAAGTAGTGAAACGGTACTGGGGATGAATCAAGAATGCTGGACGAGACGATTAGCCTAAGTACATATCAAGCTGAGTGGAAAGAAATTTATTTTCAAGAGAAGCGCGTACTCTCGGCGGTATTCCAGGGAAATGATGAGCGTTATGAACATATTGGAAGCACCTCAATCGAAGGAATGGTAGCTAAACCAATCATTGATATTATGATCGGCTTAAATTCTTTAGAAATCGACACGATGATAGAGGAACAATTAAAGGGATTGGGATACGAAGGATTCGGGGAAGCAGGAGTTCCAGGGCGGTTATATTACCGAAAACGAACAAATCCCTATATTAATTTACAGGTAACAATACAAGGCTCGAGCATTTGGGTTCATAATATTCTATTCAGGGACTACCTGAGAAGCCATCCTGAAGATGTGTTCAAGTATTCAGAAGTGAAGCAAGAAATTGTTCATTCGGGTGGTACAACACTATTACAATATTCAGATGAGAAGGCAGAAATCATCCAACAGATACTAGCGAAAGCTAGAAAGTGGAGTCAGGGGATATAAAAATTCGCAGAAAGCCTTTACCATCCTCTAACGAATATTCATGCTGGAGTATAATAAAAGAGCTACTTAAGTGAAATTACGGAAGAGAGATGTGAAGGGATATGAACCTGAAATTATTTACTGAAAGCGACCTCGAGCAGTGTACGAATGTATTTGTTCATGTTTTTAACCAACCGCCATGGAATGATGAATGGACAAAGGTAAAGGCGTATCAATACTTAAATGACTTTGTGAATACTCCAGGATTTTTAGGGATTGTAGCAGAAGATGAGGAAGAGATCATGGGGTTTGTCTTTGGTGTTCGTAAGCGGTGGTGGAGCGGTGATGAATTTTTTGTACATGAATTGTGTGTTAGCACAGAGAAACAACACATGGGTATTGGAACAGGTCTATTGAAATATTTAGAGGCTCAGTTAGAACTAAGCGGGATCAAGAATATCGTATGCTTAACAGATCGAGGGACACCTGCAGAGTTGTTTTATGAGAAGAATGGATTTGCTGTGATTGACAGAATCATATTCTTACATAAAGACACAAACACAAAATAATCAGAAGGAAGATTCAAAAAGGCATGTCCACCGTCTAACTTCGTAGTCAACGCCGAAGCCCGAGACAAGCTAGCCCCTTGATCCGCAAGGGGCATTTCTGTGTGGCAGATTCGCCAGACTTATCCTACCCACTTAACCTGCCGACCAGGAGCAGCCGGCTCTTTGAGCTAAATTCAGAATCGGAGTGATCAACCCTATGTATAGTTCGTACGGAGAACTTTGTACTGAAGTTTATGACCTTAGTAAACCACTTGGTTTCTCGTTTGGAGATGTAGAGTTTTACTTAGAACGTCTTTCAAACATAAAGGGAAAAGTACTCGAAGTGGGATGTGGATCAGGCAGGGTTTTGATCCCATTACTGCAAGCAGGCATAGATATTGATGGATTGGATTATTCCGAAGCGATGCTTGACTCTTGTAGGAGAAGGTGTAAAGAATTAGACCTTAGTCCCGATCTCTATAAAGGTGAAATGCATAATTTTTCAAAACCGTGCAAATATGATGCCATTATTATTCCTGCTGGATCATTTCAGTTAATAGAAGGACGAAGTCAAGCCATTGCAACCTTAGAACATTTAAATTCTTATATGAAGCCTAATGGTAGGCTAATGATCGATTTGTTTATTCCGACGGATTTAAATACGAATCTAAGCACAACAAGGACATGGAATACCCCCAACAATGAAGTGATTATTGTAGAGGACAAACGAATCGAACTTAACCTACTTGAACAGAAAACCGTATCCCTATTGAAATATGAAAAATGGAAAGACGGAAGACTAACCCAAACAGAGCTCCAAAGATTTCCTATTAGTTGGTATGGGAAATATGAATTCGAATTAATTCTTGAGAGAATAGGATATAAAGAGATCATAACATCAGCAGATTACAAATTTATGATTGAACCCGATAGAGCTGAGCAGATGATTACCTTTGAAGCTAAGAAACCAGTATAGTAATGGAAACAAACATCATGCGATAGGATTCCAGCGTAACAATAGGCTTCGAAGCACGGAGGACCTGCAGCCCGGTCATGGATATGACGGACTGTGGGTCTTTTTGTGTAGGAGTGGATTTGAGGAGATTATGAAGGAGGAGATCAGAATGGAAGTGGTCATAACCCGATGGGATGATCGACACTTGGCGGTATCGCTAAAAGGTTTTATTGCAGAAGATATTGCATTCATCAAAAGTATTCCGGGCAGAAGATGGTTGCCTGATGAGAAGGCGTGGAAGATTCCTGACCGTAAAGAGGTGGTCCACTCGTTGTTTACAAGATATCCTGAAGGCCAATTTTCGATCGATCCGGACCTCACAGATATTCAGGAGTTATACGAGAAAGGAGTGACGGCCAGCCATGCAAATGAAACGGTGATTGGGAATAGGATTCGATCCGAAGCCGAACCGCAAAGTGAGAACCAGCATGTACGGTGGGATTCGAAAGAACAACGGAGAATGAAGGATGTATTAATATTGAAAGGCTACAGCAGGCGAACCATCAAAACCTATTTGGGGCATGTTCGTCGCTATGTTCAATTTACACAGGATAATGGGACGTCTATGGGAAATGCAATACGTATTCAACAATATCTGCTGTCTCTGCTTGGTTATCATTATTCGCATGCGTATGTGATCAGGCTGTGAGCGCATTGAAATTCTATACAAAACATGTCTTAGACGAATTCTTGGCATTTGACGCATATATAAGACCAAAAAAGGAGGGGAAATTACCGAACGGCTAACTTTAGAGGAAGTGAGGCGGGTGTTGGAACATGTTACATAACCTGAAACATAAGGCCATATTGTATCTGACGTATTCCTCCGGCCTACGGGTAAGTGAGGTGGTTCGTTTACGACTAGAAGACATCGATGTGGAACATTATTTAGTCAAGGTCAGGCAGGCAAAAGGAAGAAAGGATCGTTATACGATTCTTTCGCAATCCGCACTTGATGTTCTTCGGGAATACGTAGAACAACACCCTCCCGAGAAATGGTTGTTTCCCGGCCAAGCCTCAGACAAGCACATCACGGAAAGAACGGTACAAAAGGTGTTTGAACAAGCACTACTGAAATCCAACTTGCAAAAAAAGCTAGCCTGCACACACTACGTCATTCGTTTGCAACACATTTGCTGGAAGCAGGAACGGACTTACGTTACATTCAGGAGTTGCTAGGCCACGAAAGCAGTCGCACGACAGAACGATACACTCACGTGACTCTAAAAGATGCACGGAGAATACGAAGTCCCCTGGATTTGTAGGAGAGGCAGGACTAGGATTTGGTAACGACAAGCCACTCCAAATTTCAAACCAAGCATTGGGCTTCGTTAACTCCACAAGTATATAGGTGTTTACGAAATACGGTAATAGTCATATGATGGTGGTATTAGCGAAGTTCGTAGATATGGAGTTAGATGAAATTAACGGGTACAAGAATGATTAAAACATCGAACAATTGTTCTTCATCTTATTGGTAGATGATGGTACAATAGGGGAGACAATTGAATCTTGGGTGGGCATGGTTTCCCTTCGAAAGGAGGTGAAGCCATGGAAGTTAAGGATGCAATCACGATCATGTTTTTATTCGGATCGTTTATCCTGGCACTTTTAACATACATTAACTCTAACAACAAGAGAAAATAAAAACCCACCCCAAGGTTGACCGCCGAAGGTGGGTTTTTCTATCCATTCGACTAAGAAGGGATACCCCATCCAAGCCAATTGTTAAGCCGAGTGTTAGCCGCACTCGGCTTCTTTACAAAGTATGATAACACAATTGGAAAAAGAAGTGAACTGGAAAAGCATTTAAAAAATATTAAAAAGCATAGTAAAGGCGATAAAAAACTGGAATAGCAAATCGTATTAAAAGGCGTATGAAAGGCGTAATAGAAGCATATTGAAAGACTATCAAATCGTTTGTGTTAACCTCGTCTAACACCATATTATGCGAACCATTTTTCGACCCGTCAAAAAAGCCGGAATCCCTTGTCCCATAAGGCTTTTCGCCATCCCAAAACTTCGCTTTTCTCGCTTCGTATTCGCATAACTTTAATTTTGTCAGCCAAGATATACGAACCCAGGTGCTTATGGGTTATACGCAGAAAAAGATATACGCACCTGATTTTTACGTGATATACGAAGCTGATGAGCAGAGTATAACTTGTTGTAATAAATCAGTCAAATGCATAGAGAAAATGCATGGAGTAAATGTTGAGTGGCTAATGTAGAACAAACTGTCTCGGGCATCATTACCGTCTACACTCGGACAAGTTAGGCTGTCATCCTTTTAACAATGCATTGGCAGTAACAATAATGACTCAAAAGTTCCAATGACTAGGGAGGAAAAAATAAGTAAATTGTCGTATTTAGTATGTAGGACTTTCGAACTTCTCAGTTGGAGGTAATCAATGAGTACAGATCATTCTGCGTCAGGTCAAGCTTTAGGATATGTATATCAGTTTGATCGTGCCACATATAGACTTTTCCAGTCTGGGGTAGATGTTCTCGAAATAGGGGTCGAAGATATAGATGATGTAAGCGTCCATCTCGATAATGGCAACGAGATCCGGGAACAGGATAAGTCTACGATCAACTCTGGTTCACCACTGTCCGACAGAAGTGTCGCACTATGGAAGACCCTTCACATTTGGGCAGAGACGATTCTCGGTTCACCATCTGTCATTGACACCACTGAATTTCATCTTGTTACAAACGGGTCACTTTCAGCGAATTGCCTAGCGCGTCGGATTAATGGAGCAGCTGATGCAAAAACCGCAGTAGTTGTTCGTGATGAAATAAAGGGCATCATCCCGACTTTAAGGGATGACTTAGTTCCTTACGGGAAAACGATCAGTAAACTGAGTGACGAACAGTTAAGTAATTTGATCGTAAAAATCACCGTCTTTGATAAGATGAGTTCCAAATTTGGGGGTAATATTGACGAACTTCAGGCTCTACGTGTATTCGAGCCAGGTATGAAAGTTGGGCTATTCGATCAAATGAGTAGCTGGGTAAAACGTAAAATTAGGGAACAGGTTGAGAGTAGAAAACAACCTCGAATTACCCGAGCTGATTTTGATAAAGAGTTGCAAGGATTATTCAGAAAAGTGACAGTCGCTCGGTTGTCGGCGATCATTGAACCTTTCGATATGGATGTCGATATAAGCGAATACGAATCTCATGGCTTTGTCAAACAGCTTGACTGGATTAACGTGGATGAGGATGTAATGAGGGAAGCTATTTTAAATTTTTTGCACGCGCAGGACACACGGATAAAATGGTCAGATAATAATGCAGTCTCCGAGACAACACTACTTCAATACGAGAAGGACTTGAAAAAATGTTGGGAAACTGCAAGTAGACGAGCTTACAGGCAACCCTTCCCCACAGAAGAGCTTAAAGGACAGGAATGCTTAGACCTGACCTTGGAGCAGAACACGTTCATCCATAATGAGATTATGCCGAAGTCAATCTCTTGTGGGAATTTTCACGCCCTGGCTCACTTCACCTATGAGCAGGAGCCAGTCATTGGCTGGCATCCACGCTTCAAATCTTTATCGAAAGGAAGTACAAAGCCATGAGCGGTGCGCTCCTACGTGAGTACGAAATAATGCAAAACCCTGCTCTTGGTGCAAATGCACTTTGGGCGTTTACCCAGGGCTTTCTAGCCCGACCAACGGAGGAACTGCAGCAATTAACCTTATGGCATTTAGTGACTGTTCTTCCTTTGGTGTTTCATGATACGAGTAGAAAAATGATTCTAAAGAGAAGAGAGTCATCAGGTTTACGTTCGATTCTTGACCGCGATACAGTAAATTCAGTAGCTCAGAACGAGGTCATTTTTAATTTTGATAGCCGGTTAAAGGCAATGGAGAACAGAACTTTTCGATCACTGAATGTAGCCATTGCATGTAATCTTATTATCCTTGAAGATGGATATTTTACATCCACAGTTTCCTACAAGCTCCCAAAGAAGGTTTCGGGTGAATCAAAAGATATATTAAAGGCAGCGAATAAGCTCGGGGTATGGGCTGGGAAAATGTCCTCGTTCGAATATCTAACGATTTTAGGAGTGGAGCCGTTAAAATGAACTTTGCTATTTTGAAAATCATCATCTGGTCAAAAAAACTTGATAAGGCTCCTCGCATACTTGATTTTAAACCAGGGGCGATAAATTACATAACAGGTTCAAGCAGAAGCGGGAAATCCGCAATTATCGAAATAATCGATTATTGTCTTGGATCGGGAGGTTGCTCCATTCCCAAGATTGGTCCAATTAGACGTACCTCATCTTGGTATGGGTTATTGTTCAAAACGGTAGAGGGAGAAAAACTATTTGTACGCAGAGATCCAGGTGACCAAAATTCCACCGACGATTACATGATTGTCGAAGGGGTGAAAGTTTCAGTTCCGGATGTTCCCGAAAAGAACGGGAACCGCGACAATGCTAAAGGCATCTTGGAAAGGTTGGCAAAAATACCTCAAGCAAACTCGGACTTTAATGAAACAGGTAGTGGTTTTAAGGGAAGAGCGTCTATTTCTGATATGACTGCCTTTATGTTTCAACCACAACGGATCGTTGCGAACAATGAGACAATGTTCTTTGAAGCAGATGTTGAAGAACATGCAAGAAAGATACGTGAGATTTTTCCATTAGTGTTAGGGGTAGTCGATGCGGAGACTTTGATAAAACAGCACCGTTTACAAGAAGTTAGACGGTTAATAGAACGGAAACAACGGCAACTCGAGGCACTGAAAATAAACATTGAGAACTTCTCAGGCGAAGTAAGAGGCAGATACATAGCCGCGGCACAACATGGTTTGGTGCCTAGTCTACGGATAGATGAAACAAGTACGCAGGTTTTATTTGAGCGACTTAAGGATATCGTTGCATCATGGAAGAAAGATCCGACCTACTGGGATTCTGATGGACATCATATTAATACTGAAAGGCTTTCATGGTTACGCGAGCGGGAAGCAGCATTATATTCAGAAATCACAACATTGAGAGTAAGGCTAACCCAACTAAAGGAGCTTTCGCTTGCAAGGGCAACATCAGAGATAAACATCTCGCGAAAAAGGGACAGACTCTCTTCAACTTCATGGCTCGTCGAGCGATTAAGTACTGATCATACTTGTCCCCTTTGTGGAAATAACAGTGACTCTCCTACCAAAGAGCTTAAAAAACTGGTCGAGACTACTCAAAAAGTTGAAGGTCAGTGGAAAGCCGTTGAACTCGTTCCACCTATGTTAGATGCAGAAGAAGTAGACCTTCAAAAGCAGATATCGCTTAAGGAATCTGAACTTCGTCAGGTAAGGGCGGAACGTGAATATATTCAAGAAGAAACTGAAGAGATGCAGGCTACCCGAGAACAAAGGGCAATGTTCGTTGGTAGAACTGCAGAGTTCATCAATCTTCACGAGTCGCTTACTGACGAAGGGGTATTTGCGGAAGAAATCGCCGCGCTAAAGGATGAGGAAGCACGATTACTAAAGGAAGTTGATTTTGAAGCTTTTGCTCAAAGGAAAGAAACAGCGTTGTTTAAGTTCTCACGCTTTGCCGGTCACTACGGTGAGATCTTGGAACTTGAAACTGGTGATGATCTTATTCAATTAGATACTAATAAGTTGACCATCCGAGTCATTGACGAGAAGGGTCGTAGTGCATGGATGCGTGAAATTGGCAGTGGAGCTAACTGGTTGGGATATCATGTAACTACATTACTAGCATTACATGAACTCTTCATTAGCCAAGAGATCCCCTACGTTCCAAGGCTATTGGTTATTGATCAGCCGAGTCAAACTCACTTTCCTGATGATACCGAAGAGGAGTCAGAAAATGAAGAATTACAGGCAGTTAATAAAGTCTTTCAGGCACTTTCATCTGGAATTAAAAGAACAAATGGAAATTTGCAGGTAATTGTAAGTGAACATGCAGGTCAGAGCGTTGTAGACGGACTGGAGAATGTACACCTTGTGGAGAGGTGGCGTAAAGGACGGAAGATGATTCCTTGGCATTGGAGCAACGAAATTGATCCAAAGATGATCGGTAAAAACGCTCAGTACGCAGCAGATGATTTATTCGAATCCCATATTGAACCTGCTTGTAGGCAAGCTGTAGGGGATGAGGCGTGCAGGGTCAGAATTACAAATGCGGTATTCAGCGTAGACGGGATTACATTCAATGCATTAGTAGAATCTCCTGACCAAGGGACTTTTGAGTTTTCTGGACTAATAGATTTTGATTTAATAGTTAGTTTGTTGTTGTCGGAAGAGTAGTAGCCGATAACACTCCGTATTGAAGTGCTTAAATGTGGTGTTAGCTGAAACCCTTGCAAAATACGAAAAGGAGATCAGTCATGAATACGAAATTTTTGCCGAGTTCCCAAGTTAGATTTACCCCTGAATTAAAGCCAAAAGACGGTTTTTTTCCTCGAACCATTTAAATCAATCTTTTCAAATAACAGTGCTTGGTACAAGAACATTCAAATGATAGGAAAGGGAGGGAATGGAATCACCTTTTATGTATTATGCACAGGGGGAATATATAGAGGTCAACATTTTGCATTAAAGGTTTTTTATAGAATCTCATCTATCGAAAGGAGAAAGAGATTTACAGAAGAAGTAAAGTTTCTTCAAAAGCAGAATCACCCGTCAATATTGGGGCATATAGATGACGGAAGCTTTCTTCCGGACACTTACAACTATCCTTTCGTTGTTACGAAGTACATGCCATTAACATTAGAGGATGAAATAAAGAATGGAATTTCATTTCAAAAGGGTCTTATCTATTCAATGCAACTCTTATCTGCGCTAAAATTTTTGAGCGAAAGCAAAATAATTCATAGAGATATTAAACCTCAAAATATATTCATCGATGGTTCAATGGCTATATTAGGTGATTTTGGCCTTATAAAAGAAATTAAAGATGCAGATGGTGTAATTGACGAGGATGACAGGGAATTGTTTGTTCAAGGAGCATCAGGGGTATTACCTGAATTTATTGGTTATGTGGCTATGCCAAGATATTACAGAACCCCGGATTTGATACAATATGCAAACGGTGAAAGAGGATTGGATTTACGAACAGATATATATCAATTGGGCCTAGTAATTGCTGAAATGTTCACAGGGGAGAATCCACTGGAATTTTCAGAAAGTATATTTGAGCCTATTAAGCTTAAACCGATTAAAGATATAAAGGGTCGATATGGTAAAAGGGTTAGAAGTAATCGTCTCTATGTTAGAGCATGATCGTAATAATAGACCATCAGTAAAGAAATTGCTTGATTCATATACGGGAATCTATGAGGACTTTATTAAATCAAAAATTGAAGTTGATGGAGATATATTAAGTTCATTGTAGGTAGACTCAGGTATGCAAGTACATCAGTAAACAATGCATTATGCTAATGTTCTTTAAATCCTCAAAACACCCTCAGCTCTCGTGCTGCTGGGGCCTTTCCCATTCCTTACTTTTCTTTTCTCGCTTCTTCTATGCATAGCATTATTTTAACAGCCAGGATATACGCACCTGATTTTTACTTGATATTCGAAGCTGATAGCTAGAGCATATCTGAACAACCTTCAAGTTTATGATTTTTTTTACAACGGTAGCACAGAACTCTGCGTGGGTTCTGTGCTACCGCTTTTTTTATCAATAATTTTTTTGTGGCGGTCCGATTTCACCCAAAAAATGAACTGGGAGGTAGAGGGATGTTTCCTTCGTGCGCCTTGAAAACCGAATATTCACCTTATCCGGTACGTTCCCCGCATAGCCCGAAAGGGAAAGCCGTTATGCAGTTACGCCACGACCATCCGAATGGATGCGAGCGATTACGACCCATGCAGAAAATAGATGATGGCATCATTTAGGCGATGAAACATGCGGAGGGATAATGATACTTCCGTCCAGCCACAGTTATCGCAATGGGGGCGGCTTGCAGCGATCCTGGAAGAGGCAACAAAAGCCTATGAGAACGGTCAGCCGCCGTTCGCCGGAGAAGGTCAATTAAACTCAATTTCATTGAACGGTACAAATTTAATTCTAGTTATTATAATGTAGATTCACTACGGAAAAACTGATTATAGTCTGTGAAGAGCGTTTGACTTTGGTTCCAGATAACCTATGCCAATTCAAGAGACCGTCTTCGACGACGCTCTCTTTTTATATAGATACTCTTCAAAAAGCCGGTTGCCTGACAACATGTTCAGCGCAACCGGCTTTTTGCGTGAAAGGAGAATGAATGGATGTCCAAGGTGATCGCCCTCGCCAATCAGAAAGGCGGCGTGGGCAAGACGACAACTGCGGTCAATTTGGGAATCGGTTTGGCTGCTGAAGGGAAGAAGGTTTTGCTGGTCGATGCGGACGCGCAAGGAAACCTGACGGATTCGTTAGGGTTTCACGAACCGGACAACCTGCCGGTAACGCTGGCTACATTACTGGGGAAAGCGATGCTGGAAGAACCGTATAACGCGCGGGAAGGCATTTTGCGCCATCACGAAGGCGTTGACCTGATGCCGGGTAATATTGAACTGTCAGCTGTCGAGGTTTCTCTCGTCAACACGATGAGCAGGGAAACGATTTTGCGTTCCTATATTGATGCCGTTAAAGCGGACTACGATTACGTCCTCATTGACTGCATGCCCAGCCTAGGCATGCTGACCATCAATGCATTGGCAGCAGCGGATAGTGTTGTAATTCCCGTACAGGCGCATTATTTGCCGGCGAAGGGCATGACTCAACTGCTGCAGACCATTGCCCGCGTACGCAGGCAGATCAATCCGAAGCTGGTATTGGATGGCGTGTTGCTCACGATGGTCGACAACCGCACCAACTTTGCCAAGGATATTGCGTTGGTTCTTCGGCGCGACTATGGGGACAAGCTACGCGTGTTCAACACCGAAATTCCGCTTTCCATCCGCGCGGCGGAAACGAGTGCCAAGGGAAGAAGCATCTACGGCATATTCATCAAATGGTGCGTGCCAGGATTGTCAGTCGGAAACAAGCTCAACAACCCCAAGCTCAAGATAAAAGTGAAACACAGTTAAACCAGATGCCAAAACCTGTCGAAAAGCGTGTCACGACCACGAACACCCTATTCAAGACTACCGTGCGTTCTCGTGACAAGCGTTCGAGTCTACAACCCGGCGAAATGACAATCGGGGGGAAACGAAATCCCGCCCCCGTTCGTTCTTCCGCTCATAAGCTGGTGAAGCCGCATGCAGGTGTATCCAGGCGTGTCAAAACGGGCGGCAAAGTCATCAAGGTGCTTTCCCATTCAGTAAAGCCAATTCATCAGCCTAGCCAAGAAAAAGGACAGGTCCATAATCCAACAGAGAGGATGAAACATAAAGCCAGGGAAGCGCAAAGAGCAGCCTTTCGATTGATGACCACGCGTCGTTCAAAGCAACGGCTGCAAGCGATTGCCAGATGGAACATTCGCATGATTCGTGTAGCGGTCAAAATGATTGCGGTACTCGCCAAAGGCATGATGGCTCTTTTAGGTGTTAGCAGTACGGTGATCATCTTGCTATGCATCATGATGGCTGTAGCGGCGGTCGTATCGTCCCCTTTTGGTATCTTTGTCTCCCATGAAAATACAGATAGCGATGTATTGCCGCTCTCTGACATTGTACAGGACATGGACAACGAATTTGCTGCCCGACTGGAGGATTTACGTCGGGATGCAGGCACAGTGGATCGTGTAGAAACCCATTATCTCGGCAGCGCTGATAATACTCGCGTCGATAACTGGATGGATGTCATTGCGGTCTTTGCGGTTCGTACCGTAATGGACAGCGAAACCGGCATGGATGTTGCCACTCTGGACGCCACTCGGGTGGGGGTGATTCGTTCCGTATTTTGGGACATGAATCAACTAGACTCTTACGTGGAAACGATTGAACACAGGGAAACGATTACGGTAGAACATGAAGATGGGAGCACGAGTGAGGAAACGATTACCTGGTATGAGTCTATATTGCACATTACAGTTGCCAGTCACACTGCTGAGCAGCAGGCCGACATCTACGACTTTACAATTGAACAAAGAGAGATCATGCATGAAATGTTGTCGGCGGAGTTCCGACCGCTTATGTTCGCACTTCTCGGTAAAGATACGAATGTTGGGTTAACGCCTGAGCAGCTTGAAATCGTTTATCACGATCTGCCGGAAGGGGAATGGGGCGGTGAAGCTGTCCGCTTGGCATTGACTCGCTTGGGCGATCCATACAGTCAAGTTTTGGCCGGGCAAGACCGCTATACAGATTGCAGTTATCTTGTTCAATGGGTGTACCGGCAGTTGAGCATTCAGTTGCCGCGGACGGCGGCTGAACAAGCCAGACATTGCGTCGATAACGGGTGGACAATCCGTTTTGAAGATTTGGCTCCCGGCGATTTGGTCTTTTGGAGCTATGCCAGCAATGGTCGGTTTATGGACATTACCCATGTTGGCATCTATGCCGGAAACGGCAAAGTCGTCGATGCTTCATCCACTCGCGGACAAGTGGTCTACCGGAATTTGTTTGACGCCGATCAGCAGGTGCTGTATGGGCGGCCGTTTCAAATGAAAGAATTGGGATATTCATTCAGTAGATGAACAGCAATGGAACCGAATTCAAGAAGGATTGAAAAATGAATACTTAACACTTTTGGAATCTATTGACGCTATTGATTGGAATGAACAATCTGTCACAGCAGTAGCTACTTTGGCCCATTCAGCATACCATCTCGGACTCTTCGCCAAATGTTAAATGTGATTAAGGCGTAGCTTTGACATAAAGTTCTATAATTAACCGAGTATCGGTGCAAGGAAAGGCAGTCGGGCGCTTATCCGAATTCATTTGATTTGGTTCACAATGATTATGTACCGTCTCGCTTCTTTTCACAAAATGACATCGAAAAAGCATATCGAATTCAGCAAATCGATCAGTCTTTTTCCCAACGTTGTAGCGAATTCAGTGAGGGACAAAGTGGAGTATGAAGAGGTTGCATCAACGACATTTGATTCAATGGTCACAGATTTTTTTGAGCCTTAATTCTGGTCAAATCGGTTCGAAAAAATATTGAGCTTGCAAATAAAAGTATGCCGCTTTATAATAATTTAAAACGAGGAAACTATTAAGGTTTTTTTAGTTTTCAAATTCAAGTCGCGTATAAGGAGACAGATTAATGGAGGATTGGAGTAAACTTGATCACGCAGGTAAGGTGTTTCCAGCAGTAGCCGGGAAAGAAAATTCTTCTACCTATCGATTGTCGATGATTCTTACTAGCCCGATCGACCCTGAGCTACTGCAAAAGGCCTTGGACAAAGTGATTTCTAGATTTCCGAATTTGAATGTAGAACTTCAAAACGGTTTGTTCTGGAAATTTCTTCGCCAGAAAGAATCGCGGCTCATAGTCGAGCAAGAAACGAACTATCCTTGTGCGCCAGTGGATCTGTCAGAACAATATGGAAGCTTAGTACGGGTGCTGTATTACAAAAACAAGATCAGCATTGAAGTTTTTCATGCTATAACGGATGGTGGGGGGGCACTTGAATTTCTCAAAACATTAGTATTCCAGTATTTATATACAAGTGGTGTTCAGATAGATGACAGGGAAGGGGTAATTCTTCCTCCTGATTCATTTGCTCGCTATGCTGAAGCGCAGGATAGCTTTAGAGCTTACTACACGAATAGTCAATCACACTTGAAAGACGAGGTATCAAATGCACTGAAAATTCCGGGCACACGCTTCATGCCTTACGGACATAATGTCGTGCACGGTTTTATTCACGCTAACCAGTTAAATGCAGCAGCAAAGATACAAGGAGTAACTGTTACAGCTTACCTGACGGCCATTCTGATCATGGCGGTTCATGCCGCTACTATGACTATTAACAGCGAGAGCCAACAGTCAATTGTAATCAGCCTACCCGTCAATTTGAGGAAATTATTCCCTTCAATCAGTTTGCGAAATTTTTTTACTGTAATCAACATTGAAATATATATGAAGCAAGAACTGACATTTGAACAAGTGCTTGAAGCGGTAAGTGAGCAAATGAAGAAAAAAACAAAGAAACCGTATTTATATGAGACGATAGCAAACAGTATGAAATATGAGAAAAACTGGTTGTCTAGGTTTGTACCACTCAAGTTAAAAAACCTAGCCATGCGGTATGGTTTTGATAGGTACAGTGAGGCTGTCAAGACGATGACGCTTACGAATTTAGGCAGAATCAGTATTCCGTCCAGTATGACACAATATGTTGAAGCGATGGAGACGACGATGTATCCAACCTCTAAAACTCCAATAAATTGTGCCGTGTGCTCAGTCAATGAAACACTCACAATAACCTTTGCACGCAATATTTTAGAAAGTGATGTTATAATGCATTTTTTTCGACTGCTTAGCGGTCTAAGCGGACTGGAGTTGAAGATTGTCAGCAATGATTGGGGGATGGAAACATGAAGTGTGAAAGCTGTGGCGTTATCGTAGATCCTTCGCATGCTACATGCCCATTGTGTCGAAGGAAATTTGGCAGAGAGACTGCTGGAATCTCTACTTTAACTAATCAATTGTACCCATTCTATTTGATGTCGGATAGGCAACATAAGAAGTCTAGCGAGAACATATCCAAGTGGCTCTCTTTTATCGTGGTATCCGTCATTAGCGTTCTTCTTATTGTTAACATACTGAGTTCTAGGGAGAACATGTGGAGTTTGTATCTATTACCTTGTTTGCTGTATATATGGCTTTCCATTAGGCATACCATTGTAGGGTCCGCCCATCTCGGCCGTAAAATCCTAGTCCAGTTGTTTGGGCTGTCGATTATGCTGTTGTGGATCGATGTGGTGGGGGGTTCGCATTACTGGTCGACAGAGTATGTGATTCCATTTGTACTGATAGCGGCAACACTGCTTGTTACTCTCATTTGTTGTACGGGAAGGTCAAAATGGCGAGGGCTTATAGGTTGCTTACTGAACCTGCATTTCCTAAGTTTTGTTCCGTTGCTGTTATATTTATTAGAATTGTCACAAGTTTTGTGGACTGCCGTTGCGGCCGCCTTGCATTCGTTGATAACATTTGGCGGCATGCTGCTACTCGCAGATAACAGCTTTCGCGAAGAAATTAAGCTAAAATTTCATGTTTGATGGATCAGGAGGCGGTGGCTGCATTGCAAAAATATAATACAAGACTATATAATAAATCGAAACTGATAAAACCATTATTGGCTCTTTAGTATCGAAGGAGGCGTAACAATCAAACATCGTATTATTGAGGCATTCGCTGAAGAATTGAAGGAAAGTGGCATAAAGTTAACCATGGATGATTTGGCCCGCAGACTAGGAATTAGTAAAAGGACGCTCTACGAGCATTTTTCATCCAAGGCGGAGATATTAGATGCATTAATTGAAGAGACCTTTTCCGAAGTGGACAATATAACGGAGCAAATATTGAATAATTCTAATTTAACGCTTGTCGAGAAGATCAAAGGCGTTATAAATGCCTTGCCAACGCATAAAGAGCTTTACGATCGAGTCCTATTAGAGCAAATCAAGCGATCTTATCCAGAACAGTGGAGCAAGGTCTCAAAAGTTTTTACGGAGGACTGGAACGAACTGCAAGCCTTAATCGAGCAAGGGATACACGAAGGAGTCATCATTAACAAAAATGCCACATTAATTGTAAAGTTGATAAGAGAAGCGATCCAATCCGTGCATGATCAAAGATTCTACATGCAAAACAATATTTCCACTACAGAAGCTGTCATGCAAATTACGGATATTATCTTGTTCGGGCTGATCTCCAAGGAAAAATAAAGAAGGGTACTTCCACGCCTTTCTTTTTTTGTCGAAACTATAAAAACAATAATAGTTTTTTTTGGTTAAAAGTGACTTAAAGTAATTATAGAGGAGGGGAACGCTATGGACAAAATTGAAAACAGAACGACAGGTGAACAGAAAAGGACGGGGGAGGCTGCGGCTATAGAAGCTCCGGCTAAAGCCGGGGCCAGGGAGTGGCTCGGATTAGGCGTACTTGCGCTGCCAACCTTGCTCATGTCTATGGATATTAGCGTACTTTATCTGGCGCTTCCGCATTTGGCGGCAGATCTTGCTCCGAGCAGCACGCAAATGCTGTGGATGGTGGATATCTATGGCTTCACACTGGCTGGCTTCCTCATTATCATGGGAAAACTGGCTGACCGCATTGGACGCAGAAAGCTGCTTATGATCGGTGCAGCTACATTCGGTGTGGCTTCCGTGCTTGTTGCCTATTCGAGCAGTGCGGAAATGCTGATCGCAACCCGTGCACTGCTGGGCATCGCAGGTGCAACCTTGATGCCTTCCACATTATCCTTATTAAGAAATATGTTCCTGGACCCTCAGCAGCGCAGTAGTGCGATTGGCGTATGGATGATGTGCCTAGTGGCGGGGAGTGTGCTTGGTCCGGTCGTCGGGGGATTGATGCTGGAATGGTTCTGGTGGGGCTCTGTTTTTCTACTGGGCGTACCCGTGATGCTGTTGCTGCTTGTTACTGCTCCGTCCTTGCTGCCTGAATATCGGGAGCCGACAAACGAACGTCTGGATTTGCTTAGCGCGATCATGTCCCTGGCAGCCATCCTGTGCGTGGTTTATGGTATTAAGAGTATGGCCAAAGAAGGGCTCGATGTGTTGTCCATCTTGATCATAGCCGCCGGTTTGCTCATTGGGTGGGGGTTTGTGTATCGACAAAATGATGTGAAGGATCCTTTAGTGGATATTAGGCTGTTTCGCCTTCCTGTTTTTAGCGGCGCGCTGTGCATGATGCTGCTTGGCTTGCTTACCATAAGCGGCCTTAATTTTTATATTGCCCAATATTTGCAGCTTGTGCAGCATCTGTCCCCGTTTATGGCAGGGCTTTGGCTGATCCCGTCAGCAGGGGGAATTATTATGGGCTCAGTGGCAGCCCCGTGGTTTGTCCGTCGCTTTCCCCCAGCTTATGTGATCGGGACGGGTCTATTCATCTCCTGTACAGGCTTGGCTGCCATTACCCAGGTAGAGGCTGCTTCAGCTTTGTCTGTCCTGGTTGTTGGCAGTGTGGTCTTTTCGATAGGCATAGCGCCGTTAACGGTGCTGGGGACCGACCTCATTATCGGAGCAGCCCCGCCGGAAAAAGCCGGATCTGCCTCCGCGATATCGGAAACAAGTGCCGAATTGGGAGCAGCATTAGGAATTACCATAATGGGAAGTATTGCAACAGCGGTTTATGATCGCCAAATAAGCCGTTCGCTGCCCGAGGAACTTCCCGTTTCCGCAGTACAGGCTGTAAAGGACTCTCTCCCAAGCGCTGTGGAGGCGAGCGCAGCCTTGCCCGCAGAGCTGGCAGCAGAGGTAGTCGGATTGGCGCGCGAGGCATTCACAGTGGGCTTGAATACGATTGCTGCCACTAGTGCCGTGCTTGCTTTACTAGTGGCTGGGTTAACCGTTTTTCTGCTGCGTAACGTATCCGCCAGAACTGAATGATGTATCCAAAAAAACATTAGGAAAGGATTGAGTATTTTGAGTTCCAGAAATAAAGATTTATTTTCTTTTGAGTTTAGCCAAGATCCCTACCCAACATTTAAAAACCTACGTGAAAATGAGCCTATTCACCTCGCTAAGATGAATAATGGTCAATACACATGGGTTGTTACCAAGTATGAAGATGCAGTAGCAATATTAAAGGATCCTCGTTTTACAAAGAACTTCAATTATTTCGCTACTGAAGACAAGCAGGACAAGGGGTCAGCAAATCTTTTAGTACAAAATATGTTATTTTCTGATCCTCCCGATCATACGCGTCTACGCGGCTTGGTCCATCAGGCTTTTACACCGCGTATGATTGAAAGTTTACGGGGGCGTATTGAGGAAATCACACATGAGTTACTCGATGCAGTTCAAAATAAAGGTTACATGAATTTAATCAATGACTTTGCATTTCCATTGCCCATTATTGTTATATGTGAACTGCTTGGTGTACCAAGCAAAGATCGAAATGAATTTCGTAAATGGTCTAATACACTTGTTGATCCACCCCAAGAACCAGAACGAATAGAAGAATTACAAACTCATTTGGAGGAATTCGTTGCATACTTGCAGCAGTGGTTTGAGCAATGTCGGGAAAACCCTCAGAATGATTTAATTAGTAAACTAATTCAAGCTGAGGAAGATGGTGATCGTCTAAAAGAAGAAGAGCTGTATGGAATTGTCTCGCTTTTAATTATCGCAGGACATGAAACGACCGTTAATCTGATCACTAATGGAGTCTATGCTTTATTAACACATCCCGATCAAAAGGTAAGGTTGCAAAATGAACCAAATTTAATAAAGTCAGCCCTTGAGGAAATTCTACGCTATAATGGGCCTGTTCAATTCAGCACAAACCGATGGGCTACTGAAACAATTAGATTAGGAGATAAAACAATTCATGAAGGAGATCAAGTCCTTGTTGCTTTAAATTCTGCGAATCATGATCCTGAGCAATTTCAAGATCCCGAAGTTTTTGATATCACTCGTGGACAAAATAAACATCTTGCATTCGGTAAAGGCATTCACTACTGTCTTGGGGCTCCTTTAGCGAGATTAGAAGGAGAAATTGCCATTACAGCATTGTTGAAACGAATGCCAGAAATACGGCTAGCTACAGAAGTAGAGAATTTGAAGTGGAAACCTGGAATGCTGATGCGTGGTCTAGAAGAATTACCTGTTTTGTTTTAGCTTTAAATTACAGAGCGATGACTACTATACCCGAGAGCGGACAATCTATTTGAAACTTGGCCCGTTTGATAACATCTTATCGGCGCTGCAGTTCACAGGCTGCAGCGTTTATTGTAACATACAAATTTTACAGAATGCTCTTGTTTTCAGTTAACGATACACCTGTTCGATTATGCAAGTTGGATTCCTAACAATCTCTCGAAACACTTGAGTCTGCGTAGAGGTCATCAGCCCGCAATATCCTCGCTTACCGAGGAACAAGTGTGATTCCATGATTCAAACAACCAGATCAACCTACATTTACCTGCTACAATTACATAGTACATAATTTTTGAGCATTGTTGCCGTTATTCATTACAAGCGTATGAAAATTGGAGGTATTAGTAGTGGGATATGGACAGAAGTAGCCTTTCCTGAATCAGTCTCCGCCACCGCCATCAGATCTGCTGTCGGTATCATGATCTATATGATTTTTTCTCCAACTGAATAAAGATAATCTTTTCAAGGAAAATAAGGGAATGGTCTGTCCTGATGTGATCATATTGAGTATGAAAATGACATTTGTAGTATGCTGATCCGATTGTTTTAAGCTTTGATTTTAAAGCTCTTTCGTTGTGTCAATCATATAATAAACCCTAAGATTGAATGAATTTTTTAAGTAAAGTGAAGAAGACATGGTGTGAAGTATTCTAGAACTTGACCATTAAACAGCATTAATGAACACCTCTCGACAGGGGTGGGAATGTTATTGACGAAGTGCTTTCTTACCTTCAGAATTTATTCAGAAAATCCCTTAATATTTCTTTAAGTGTATTCGCTATGATCATCCTTAAAGACAAGGAGGGATTTCGATGGAATATAAAGAAGCATTGTTATTTGTTCAGACATTTGTGCAATCTCCCAAATTAATAGGAAGCATTGTGCCAAGTTCAAGCTTTTTAGGGCAAAAGATGGCGAATAGCGTTCCGTGGAAGGAAATTCATTATGCTGCAGAGCTGGGTGCGGGTACCGGTGCGATTACGAAGTATCTTTCGCAAATCCAACTGCGGGAACTGGTCTTATTTGAACAGGACGAGCGGCTTCGAGACAATTTGGCTAAAGCGTATCCGGATTTCAGATGCTATCCCAATGCGCTTCAAATGAAGGCAATGCTTCAGCAGTCAGGGATCGGTGCATTGGATTGCATATGGAGCGGACTTCCCTTTTTTAATTTTTCCAAATCCGTCCGAGAGACGCTTTTAGAGCAAATTTCAACTTGTCTTAAACCCGGCGGCTGGTTTGTTGCTTTTCAGTACTCGCTTCAGATGAAAAAAGAGTTAAGTGAAAAGTTCAATCTGCAGCAGATTAAGTTTATCCCTTTAAATATACCGCCAGCATTTTTGTATGTGTGCAGAAAGAAATTCAACTGATGTTGAAGGAAGAGTCGAAAGGAGGTAAATCCGCATGAGCACGTATATACTCGTTGTTGATGATGATCCGGAAATACGGGATGTCATTCATATATATCTGCGAAATGAAGGATACGATGTAATTGAGGCAGAAAACGGTCATGAGGCTGTTGAATGTTTGAAGCGACAAGCATTTGATGTCATTATTATGGACATCATGATGCCAAACTTGGATGGAGTGCAAGCGTGCTTGAATATCCGGCAACAATCGAACGTGCCCATTATCATGCTTTCGGCCAGAACAGAGGATTTGGATAAAATTACAGGATTGTCGAGTGGAGCCGATGATTATATGACGAAGCCTTTTAATCCTTTGGAATTAGTGGCACGAGTGAAAGCACAACTGCGAAGAAATAGCATGTATGTGAAATCGGCACAGGAAGAAGATAACATTCAAATTGGGGGCCTCGTCATTGATCCCGACCGACACAAGGTAACGGTTGACGGAAGGGACGTTAAACTGACGCCGACTGAATTTGCCATTTTGGAGTTACTGGCTTCAAACCCCAACATTGTTTTCAATACGGATAAAATATATGAACGCGTTTGGAAGGACCCATCCTTGTCATATACCGAAAATACGGTCATGGCGCATATTCGCAACTTGCGGGAAAAAATTGAGAAGGACCCGAGAAAGCCGATGTATATTAAGACGGTTTGGGGAGTTGGATATAAAATTGAACAATAAATGGTTTCACAAATTAAACCTCAGGGAGAATCTCAGCTATCAAATTTTAGCGGCAGCTCTGGGCAGTGCCGCTTTAGCTTTACTAGTCATGTCAGTGATTGGCAGCTTGCTGAATGCGACGCCGTATGGATTCACTTTTTTTTACGTCCCGATATTCGCTTTTCTGGGCACCTTTTTTCTCTGCTTTTCCTTGTTCACCTATCGGATTCGAATGTATTTTCATGAAATAACGGATGGACTAAAAAAGATAGGCGATGCCAAACTGGATTACCGGATACCGGTCACAAGAAAGGATGAGCTAGGCGAGGTAGCCTTGGCAATGAACCGTATGGCGCAACAGCTTCAACAAACAATTGAACGGGAACGCCTTCAGGAGCAGATCAAAATGGAACTGATTACAGGTCTATCTCACGATGTCAGGACACCATTAACAAGTATTAATGCATACCTCGATCTGATTCGGACAGAATCTTTTAAAAACCGGCAGGAATATCAGCGGTTTGTAGATCATGCTTGCCGCAAGCTTGAACAGTTAAACAAAATTGTTGATCATTTGTTTGAGAACACCCGATTAATGAATCCGAATCTTCGCCTTTCCTTGCAGGCGTTAGATTTTCAGCACTTGGCCGAGCAAATCGTGCATGAGTTTGAGCCGCTGGCAAATGAAAAAGGGTTAGCGGTTACAACCAAATGGGAAAAGAAAAACGTGATTGTGTCCATTGATGCAGAAAAATTGGTCAGAGCAATAGACAATTTGCTTTTGAATGCATTGAAGTTTTCACATAGGCCCGGGACCATCAACATTAGATTGTACATGGTCGAAGATGGTTATGCTGTTCTAGAGGTTGAAAACTTTGGAACCCCGATTACAAAAGAGGACGAGCAACAGCTGTTTAATCGTTTTTATCAAGTCAGTCGTCATCTTGATCCAAAACTTCCTGCAGGTTCGGGCTTAGGTCTTTCCATTGTCCAGAATATCGTTGAGCAGCATGGAGGATATATTGCATTCGAGCACAACGATGGGCGTTTTGTTTTCTCAATACTTTTACCGATTGCAAAGTGCAGCTCAGAGCATCTTTAATGTTCTGCAATTAAAAACAACCCTTTCACTAATCAAGCCCGATGGGCACGGATACGATGTCAATCAAATAGATCAAATAAGGGCTGATAGGCGGGCATGTTCGTCCGTGCCACGACTTCACACTTTTATAAGATAACGAAGACACCGATCGTGATACTCCTGCACTCACCGTTAATGCGATCAAGACTCATAAGGGAGGGTATGGCAGTGACGCTGGCTAGCTGACTCTCACCGGACCTATCCGTGAAATCTAATTAAACGGTTTCCCTATTCTCATGCTGCCCAGCAGATGGTGTGTGTTGCATAGAAAAGGAAATCCACGCGGCAATCATGCCTAGAATAACCAGCCCCCCTCCAATCCAGGGGGTGACGGCTACCGAGCCTGCGGCATTTACAGCAACTCCTCCAAAACCGGCCCCCACGGCAATGCCAAACTGCAGCACCGAAGTATTTAAGCTTAAAGCCAAATCAGGAGACGCTGGTGTTTGTTGTATGAAATACGTCTGTAATGTAGGGGAGGTCATCCAAGCAGAGCCAACCCAGACCGCGACAATTGTGATTGTGGACAGCATCGCTATGTTCATAATGGGAAGGAGCAGCAAAGCAAGCGCATGAATGGACATACTGATCACAACCGTTTTGACAAGACCCCACCGATCTGCACCATAGCCTCCCAAGCGTGAGCCTGCCATCGCGAAAATACCTAGTATGAACAACGTAAGACTTACGGCAGCGGTATCCATGTTCACTGTTTCCCGAAGAAAAGGAATCAAAAACGTATACGTTATCGCATAACCGGCAATCCAGAATAACGTGATAAAGTAACCACTCACAATCTTACGGTTCTTAAATACCGCGAATTGTTGCTTGAAAGGTATGGCTTCACCACCGGCTATGGCAGGAATCAAGCGTACGATGCCAAGCATGACTATAAAGCTTGCAGTGGCCAATACAGCAAACGAACCTTGCCAACCGATCCAGCCGCTAAGCGCTACTCCAAGCGGCACGCCAAATACAAGCGATCCGCTGATTCCCATTGTCAGTGTGCCGATCGCATTGCCCAGCTTCTCCGGGGAGACGAGTTTGAAGACCGTGCTCATGGCAACAACGGTGTACACTCCACCGCTTACGCCTAATAATAAGCGCGAAACGAACAACATGATAAAATTTGGACTCCACCAAGCAATCAGGTTACCGATAATAAATAGACCTATAGCCGCAACCATTACTTTTTTTCGTTCCATACGCGCAGTCAGCATAACGACTAATGGTGCGCCAATGGCGTAAGCCAGAGCGTAGGCTGTCACTAACTGTCCGGCTAGCGCGATACTAACCTGGAGATCATACGCTACCATATCAACTACGCCTGCAATTATATATTCAGCCGTTCCTGCCAGGAAAGCCCCGATGGTCAAAAGTAAAATAATCAAACGATTCATTATAAAACTCCCTTTCGCATTTTATCAATACAACTAAACCAGTTACATTGATGGTCAAAATTTTTTGTCTAATCATTTTTTTATTAAAAAAAGACGTGTTCAAAAGGTGGCTGCTTGATCATAACGACAGCAAACCATCCTTTATCGCATTGAAAATTCATTACGTTTTGAACACGTTGAACACGCACACTATAATGAGGCTTGCGTAAGCGTTTCTTTTAATAAATCGGCTATCGAATATTCAGACAACTGATTCTTCATTGCATTCTCTGTTTTTCCATAAATCGTATTTAATGCCGGACGTATTCCCTTGGCGATGAGACAGGTATTGCTCGGGGTGCTGTGATGTAGCTCGAACAACGGCTTTTGCTCCACCGCTTCATATACCTGTAACAATGTAATATCTTCTGGACGTCTTGCCAGCTTCCACCCAGTATCTTTCCCCCCGTGTTTTACGGAGACAAGATGCGCCCTGCCAAGCATTCCCAAAATTCGACGGATAAATACGGGACTGGTGCCCACACTCTCCGCTATCCGATCAGAAGGAACATGCTCCGTATTCTCTTTACTCATTTCAGCAATCCAGGTCAATGCATGAAGTGCAACCGTAAATCTGCTAGCGACTGCCATTGAAATCCCTCCCAATAAAACCATTTTAGTTACATTGCTTGCGTATGTCAACGATAAGCGTTAACAAATGATGTATTCTATTAAAGGGATCAAGGTTCTGCATTTCAAAAATTCGCTATCATGCTGTACAATATGGCGCCAAGGAACTTAAGCTGTGGTCGAAAAATACAGGTGACGGAAATGATTTAGATTTTAGAGTCTGTTAGCTGACTCATGTTTGAAATATTGGATGGAGCACAAAAGCGTGGGGGCCTTGCAGGGGAATGTTTACAGAAGAAGCCTATTTAATCAGTCTCCGCCACCACCATCAGAACCGCTGTCGGCCCCAGGATCTGTATGATTTTTTTCACCAACTGAACTGCTGCCGACCGGACCAACATCGCCATTTAAGTTTTTTGAACGCATATTTCGATTGGCATACATGATAAATAACACAAAACCTGCACAAGCAAGTAAGACGAAAAACTTAATAATTGGGGGCATATTTATTACTCCTTTCGTTTAGGGCTTATTTTCAATGCAGCATTTAATGCGGTGCTTTGATCGGAATTTAAGTCAGGGAAACTTCTTCCCACTGTTCCACCGAACAGAATACAGTAATACTCGCTTGCTTGGAGACGGACACGATGCACGGGAGGGGGGGATGTATCTGGCGGCGAAAGTCGCCGCCAGCTGATTAACTCCGGCATGTTTGCGCGTTTCATATGCACATGCTCCCCTAATCGCACAGCGGTTTCATTAAATTATAGTATAAATGAGCCAAGCCATTCAAGCGGATGAATGATCTTTGGTGAGTCTGCCCTGGTCAATGTTTATACCGAAAAACGGCAAAGGTGATAACAGCTATTCCAAATGTAATTGCTGCGCTGGTCGCACCGACTACGTGCAGTCCGAAAGTAAAGGAATCATGGGTTGCGTTTAACATGTTGGTGCTTCCCATGACAGCAGAGCCCACACTTCCTAATACCGCAACTCCAAGTGCCATTCCAAGCTCCGTACTCATTTCAGATAAGGCAGAGGCTGTACCCGATTTTTCAGCCGGTGCCGACCCGACAACCAGATTTACACCGAGCGACTGAACCATACCTACTCCTAAGAACGAAATGACCAGACTTGTGATGAGCAACGGCAACCCGGCTTCCGTTTTAACCCCGTTTAAGAACAGAAATCCGACCACGGAGACCAGCAATCCGGATCCGACTACGAAACCCGGATTCATTTTCTGAGCGAGATTCGGGGCGAGCATCGAGCCGCAAATAACAGCGAATGCAGAAGGGAGAAGCCATAAGCCGGCTTGTAGGGGTGATAATTCCAACACCAACTGCAGAAACTGTGTGGCAAAGAGATAAACCCCGCCTATAGCCAAATTGCATAATAACAAAACGGCTAATGCAGTACTGAACGGCCGCTGTCGGAACAACTGCAAATCCATCAACGGATTCGGCAAACGCCTCTGTCGAAGTACGAATATCAGACCGAGCAGCAATCCGACCACAATCGAAACCAGAGGGAGCGCATTCAATCCGGATTGGGCTATGTTTTTGATTCCGAAGATGAGCGCCATAATAAAAGCCAATGATAGGATCACACTAGGTAGATCTAGCCGAACCGTCAGCGCCCCCCGATATTCAGGAAGTAAGAACGGAGCGGATACCAGCAGCAGTATGGTAACAGGAACTGCTAACAGAAATACCGATCCCCACCAGAAGAATTCAAGCATGATCCCGCCTGCCATCGGACCAATGATAGTCCCCACTGCAAAAGAACTCATCCATATACCTATCGCAATGCCTCTTTGCCTCTCTAGTTTGAACATATGTCCTATTAAAGAAAGGGTGGAAGGCATGAGGGCTGCACCGGCGACTCCCAAAAAAGCACGAGTTGCAATCAGCATTTCCGTGCTATTGGAATAGGCTGCAAGCAGTGAAGCGATACAAAACGAAATTGCCCCAAATACGAGCATTTTTCGATGTCCAACGCGGTCGCACAAATTTCCCATCATCATTAAAAAACCGGCTACCATAAACCCATAAATATCGACAATCCATAACGACTGGATACTGCTCGGATTCAAATCCTGGGTGATATGCGGAAGCGCCATATACAGAACGGTCATGTCCATGGCGAGAATCAAAACGGGCAGCGTGAGCACTGCAAGCCCCATCCACTCTCGTATCCCCGCTCGGTCCGTGTTCCTATTCAAGTTGTTCATCGTCTTCATCCCTTTACGAAATTGTGATAAACTCACCTTAAAACATGACACCGTGTTAGGGTCAATCCCCGAAAGCAGAATCTTGACCCTGACGTAATGTCATGCTTTACCATCTAATGAAGATACCAATTCTTTTGGAGAAAGAGCAGGATAAGAAAGGAATTGAAGACGATGAGAATCGGAGAGTTATCGGAGAAAACGGAAGTGAGCATTCGATCGTTACGCTATTACGAAGAAAAAGAACTCATAAAACCGCAACGTTTGGAAAATGGATATCGCGAATATCAACAATCGGACATCGAACGGGTGAAGACTATTCAGCTGTTACTGGATATCGGCTTCAGCACAGACGAAATTAGTCCGATATTAAACTGTTCATCGGATTCACCTTCGCCGACCGAGATATTTGAGATGGCACCCGCTCAATGCGCACCGAAAGCAATATCGATGTATAGTGAAAAATTAAGAAACACGCAGGAACAAATCAAAAAATTGAAAGAAACCGAAGCAAAATTAAGCCATCTGCTTTCTTATTGGCTAGAGGTTGAAAACAACCGACAGCTCCAAAGCTAAATCCCCCTCACGTTCCCATTGTTCACTATGCATACAGGACTTATCGAAACGACAAAACCGTATACCGCTGCAAATTTTTTACATCGGTACTATTTGACGAGAAAAATTTCAAATAAACAAGGACCAGGAGGATGTATGAAAGCAAAATGTATTAAATTCTGTAAGTTTGGAATTCCTCAAGATGTCCTGAAAGTCGAGAACAAAACCATTGAAGATCCAAGGGACGGAGAAGTCTTGGTGCGCATGATCACCCGTCCGATTAATCCATCAGACTTGATCCCTATTAGCGGGGCATATGCTCACCGAACCTCGTTGCCAATGATCCCCGGTTATGAAGGGGTGGGTTTAATCGTGGAGGTAGGTCCGTTCGTCAGTAGACAACTTGTTGGCCAGCGTGTTCTGGCGCTGCGAGGGGAAGGTACTTGGCAGGAATATGTGAAGACACCGGCAGCGTTTGCTGTTCCAATACCCGATTCGATGGAGATTCACTTAGCGGCTCAGTCATATATCAATCCATTAACTGCGTGGCTTGCCTGCCAAGAAATATTAGCGTTAAAACCGGATGATGTGGTGATAGTCAACGCCTGCGGATCCTCCATTGGCCGCATATTCGCACAGCTGTCCAAGATCATCGGTTTTCAGCTGATTGCCGTTACGAGGAGCGGCATTTATACCGAGGAATTGCTGCGGCTCGGCGCTTCTTTTGTGATCAATACAGCCGTCATGTCCTTGCATGAAACTGTGATGGAGTTGACGAAAGGGGTTGGCGCAACTGCTGCAATTGATTCCGTCGGCGGGTCATCGGGCACAGAGCTGGCTTTTTGCGTGCGGCCCAACGGAATTTGTTTAAGCATTGGACTTTTATCAGGCGCGCAAGTCAACTGGGCAGACATTACAAGTAAAGCCAAAGTCAACGTTAAGATGTTTCATTTGCGACATTGGAACCAACAAGTATCCGTACAGACGTGGCAAGAAACATTATCGCATCTCATTTCGTTGATCGCTGATAAAAAACTGACACTTATGAAACCCGCATCTCACTTTAATCTAATGGACATCAAAGAAGCGGTGCGTGTTGCTTCAAGCTTCGAATACTATCAAGGTAAGATCTTCTTAACCAGTGGCAACGTTAAATAAATGAGCGATGGAACCGATAACGTCAATCGCTCATTTATCGCAAGCTATCTGGGTAAGCGTGTCATCATAGTTGCAGGGCTGTTTCTCACGCGAAGTAAATGAATATATCGCTGTAGCTAACGCAATGAGGACAACCATTCCGCTTAGCCAACCCAGATGCAGCACGGATACGTTGTCAATCACTACACCTCCCAGAGCGGCACCTGCTGTCATCCCGATATTCATCAATGCCGTATTAAAGCTTAAGACGGTTTCCGAGGCTTGCGGCCTTAATGAGATCAAATAAAACTGGCTGGCAGGCGTGGTCGTCCATGCCGCTGCTCCCCAGATCATCAAGATCACGAAGACACCGAGCGATGTCCCCTGCATCACCGAAAGTGCAATCAAGGCTGCCGCATGTAACAGCAGACTTATAAATATCGTGCGAACGGGCCCCCACTTATCCACGGCATACCCGCCGAACCGCGCCCCGATAAAGGCAAACACACCTAGAACGAACAACGCCGTACTGATCCCTTCGATAGAAAAGCCAGCCAAACGGGCCAGAAATGGACCAATATAGGCAAATATCATCGTGTAACCGAGAATCCAGAACACAGTGATCAACAAACCCGTAATCAAAGGTTTGCTTCGCAGCAAATGCAATTGCTGTCTCCATGGCGTAGGTTCAGTTCCATCCAGCTTCGGAATGAATCGATAAAGCAAAAGGAAGGTGACCAGCGTTATGACCGCAATCGTTAAATAAATGTATCGCCAGTCCATATAGGCAGCCATCAGCGTTCCGAACGGCACCCCGAGCACCAAAGATACCGAAAAGCCCGTCATCACGATGGCGATTGCGTTACCACGTTTATCCGGTTGTGCAAGCCTGGCTGCATAATGTGTGGCAATGACGATATACAGCCCGCCGCTCATCGCTAAGACAATACGTGAAAACATCAGGAGGCCGAAATAACTGCTAAAGAATGCGATCAGGTTGCCCGCTATAAATGTAAGCATGGCGAATAGTAACACTCGTTTACGTTCAAACTTGGCTGTCAGCATGACTAGAAAAAGAGCCCCGAAAGCATAAGAAAGCGAAAAAAACGTAACTAATTGACCGGCAGCGGCGATCGATACATCCAGATCCTCCGCGATCAATTCTAAAATGCCGGAAACGACAAATTCGGCCGTACCCGTTACAAACGCGCCTAATGCAAGTAAAAAAATTGCGAATCGATTCATTATCTCTCTTCCCTTCTCATGATCCTGCCCTTATTTTAAACAGTGTGTTAAGATTAGTAAAATTAATGTTGTTCATATAGGAGATGAGCAAAAGATCATGACTATTGCCCGTTTCGAAGTGTTTTCCAAAGTGGTTGAATTGGGGAGTTTCACAAAAGCCGCGGATCAATTGAATATGACGCAATCAGCTGTCAGCCATGCGATCGCTAACTTGGAGTCCGAATGGTCTACAACGTTGCTGATTCGGGATAGGAAGAATGGACTATTGCTTACGGAGGTAGGACAAAGAACGATTGTTCACATAAGGGAAATACTAAACCGAATGGAAATTATCCAGCAGGAGATCGCACGAGCCGCGAAATTAGAGGTTGGAACGATCCGCATCGGTACGTTTGCCAGTGCTTCGGCCTGCTTGCTGCCCAAAATCCTGGCTAATTTTCAGAAGCAGCATCCTAAAATCGAGTTTCGCTTTTTTGAGGGAACGTATGAAGAGATAATAGAATGGTTATCTACTGGTGTGATCGATATCGGGTTCGTCGTACAGCCAGACGCGAAATCAGCCGTCGAATGGATTCCGCTGGCGAAAGACGAGATGGTTGTTGCTTTTTCCAAGGGACATAAATTTAACCAGGATGATGTCGTCCCGGTTCGGTCTTTGCAGGATGAACCGTTTATTATGCCGACGGGAATGTACCAGTCCCATGTTCAAGAGATATTTCAGCAAGCGAAGGTGGCGCCTTGTATCCGTTTCGAAGTGAAGGACTGCAATACCATCGCCAATATGGTACAAGAAGGGCTTGGTATTACCATTGGTCCTGCTCTGTTTTTGAAGACACAACCCAACCTTCAAATCAGGCGTTTGGATGTGGAGCATTGGCGAACTGTCGCCCTTGCTTGCCCCTCGATTGCCGCTTCCTCTCCTGCCGTAAAAGCTTTTCTTGCTGTAGCCAGCCATGTTTTGAATAAGTCTTAAAAACAAAGGAAAGCATGAAGGTCGATGCGATTTCTTTATTACTGTATTCGGTATAGAGGTTGGCAATGGGTAATCGTCCGTGTTGTCATTAGAAAAATACCCGACTATAACCCGCAAGATGGATACTTCAAATCTGACTCCCTTGAGGGTCACCTTTGTTTTTATCATTATATTGAACAGCTTGGGCTACTGGATTAGAATCTTCAGATTGAAAGTTGAATTTCCTGCAGCGAGCTTGAACCGACTGATTTCACTAACTCTGCAAAAGCTTTATATGCATAGCTCAAATACTTGTCTTTTGTTCTGATCAAACCAGTCTCGATATATTTATAAGGATCAGGAACAGGAGTAACATGCAGATGCTAATATGCCCCAGTCAGCACCGATTCGTGGCTGTTAAACCTTCCCTTACACTACTCTAGGCTTGTTTACACATACATCGGGGTCGATCCACTTTGACGGAAGACATGCCAAAAAACGAGTTCAATGAATCGTATTGAAGATTGAAGCAGACGGTAGTCCGAGAATTTTTTATAAATGCTCGAACCTTTTTCAACAGCATTCCACAGTCAAGTAATCCTGAAATCTTTCATATTCGCATCACTTCGGAACAGATAAACCGTTGACTTTATACCTGACTTGAGGGTGTATACTCTAACTCATCAATAAGAAAGAAGGTGGGACAGTGTTTAAAATTAGCGAATTTTCCAACCTGAGTCGTATACCGTTACAAACGCTGCGCTATTACGATCAGATTGGCATTTTAAAGCCGGCCGCAACGGACGAGGTGACAGGGTATCGGTATTACAACGCGGAACAATTATTAAGAGTCAATCGAATCGTCATTCTTAAGGATTTAGGATTTAGTTTGCAGCAAATCGCACAGCTTTTGCAAGAAGACGTTTCGGCTGAACAGATTCGTGGTATGCTGAGGCTCAAAGAAAGCGAAATCGAGCAGCGGCTTAGTACGGAACAATCTAGGCTTGCACGGATCAAAGAGCGTATGCAGCTTTTGGAACATAAAGGGAAGATGGATAAAGAATTGGAGGTCGTTGTGAAGCGGGTTGAGTCTATGCAAATGGTCACTTACGCATCTGTAGGAACTGTTGACGAAATTCCAAACCTTTTCGGGATTTTCGATCGTCTGCTGGATAGCCGGACCCGTTCCGCTCTATCCGGTCCGCAGACAGTGTTGTGGAACGCATCCGGTGGCGCGGCACATGAGTTTGAGCTCGAGGTGGGATATGCCGTGAGATCGGAAACATTAAAGCTGCCTGAGCATCTACAATTTCGTTTCCTGTCACCGGTGACGTTGACCACGTTGTTATTCCGTTCTGATGCCGTATACTTGGAGACGGCATGTGTATATCTTGCTGAATGGATTGAGCGGCGGGGCTGCACTATTCGCGGCGATCTGCCTGGCAGAGAAACCTATGTACCTTTGGCAGGGGAATCTGGGGTTAAACTGATCGAAATCCAAATTCCGATAGTAGATCAAGAGGGTCTCTCATGAGCAATAAGTGGATCGTTAATTTGCTTGCGCTGGCGGTGTTTCTTATCGGTACTGTTGAATACATCATCAGCGGCATTCTTCCCTTAGTAGCGAGTGATCTCGGAATTACAACTTCTGCTGCTGGGATGCTCGTCACGGCATTCGCCCTCTCAGCTGCGGTCGGTTCCCCCATCTTGATCGCAGCAACGATCCGAGTGGACCGTAAGAAAATGCTTATTGTCATGCTCGGAATTTTTATTTTTAGCAGTATCCTGGTATATTTTAGTCCTTCGATTGAGCTGATGCTGTTGACACGGGTGATCCAAGGGCTTAGTGGAGGTGCAGCCACTGTTATCGCCATGGCTGTCGCTACGCGTCTGGTCGATGAGCGGAATCGAGGGCGAGCGATTGGCACGATCTTGATGGGACTTAGCAGTTCACTCGTTCTCGGCGTACCTGTTGGCACGTTTTTAAGCGAAGCGCTAGGATGGAGAAGCCTATTCATCATCGTTGGCCTGCTAGCTGCGATCCCTATGATTGCTGTCTACACCAGAGTTCCTACCATTGCAGAGCAACGAGCCGTGACGCTCGGCATGCAGCTGTCTGTTTTGAAGGATAAAAAGATTGTTTTGGCGGTTTTTATAACGCTTTTTTATATCGGTGGTTACTCCGCACTATTTACGTATATAACACCATTCCTGCAATCAAATTTCGATCTCTCGGCGACGGGGCTGTCCACCATTCTGTTATTGGCAGGAATTTGCAGTTTTATCGGTTCAAGATTCGGAGGGGGTGTAGCGGATAGGAGGGGGCCCAAGTTCACCATCTATGCCGGACTTTCCTTTCAGGCTGGAACGCTGCTACTGCTGGCCTGGACCAATAGCTTGATCTATGTTGTCATCCCCTTGATCATGGTATGGATGGCGGCAACATGGATGACTTCCCCGGCCCAGCAATTATATTTGGTTACCCAGGTGAAACAATCGCCGGATATTGCACTCAGCATCAATACGTCGTTTATTCAATTTGGCTTCGCGCTCGGCTCCGGAATTGGAGGATGGGTAATTAATAGCTCCTCTGTAGATGATCTAGGCTGGTCCAGCCTACTCATGGCATTGGCCGCCCTGTTGTTGGCGGTATGGTTATTTAGCTATGATCAAAGAACACGTCGTGACACAGCGTTTGGTAAAATCAGACTCTAATTGCCAAAAGTAATTGAAATAAATTTCACAATCACGTTCCTCTCACTTATAACACCTAATTGTACGAAAAACCGTACCTAGTACGAAAAAAGAGCGTACTTTTCAAAATTGCAAAGACCAACGATAATCGTAATCAAGATTTACATCATATTTTTTGGAGGGGTAAGGGATGATGAACTCATTAGCTGGTAAAGTGGCACTCGTTACGGGAGGCAGCCGTGGAATTGGAGCAGCGATTGCCAGAAAGCTGGTCAGGGCAGGGGCGGATGTGGCCATAACCTACGTAAATTCTCGGACAAAGGCAGACGAGGTATTAGCGGACATGGAGTCAGTCGGTCGACGCGGCCTTGCCATCCAAGCAGACAGCGCAATATCTGCTGATGTGGAGCAGGCCGTGAAACGTGTTGCTGAAACATTCGGAAAGCTCGATATCTTGGTAAATAATGCGGGCATATTTCCTTTTGGACCCATTGAACATGTATCTGCAGACGAATTCGATCGAACGATGGCGATTCATGCCAAAGCGGTGTTTGTCGCCATTCAGACTGCTGTTCCGTATATGAGTGTTGGGGGGCGTATCATCAGTATTGGAAGCTGTCTGGCGGATCGAGTCCCAGGTCCCGGATTTAGTCTTTACTCCATGAGCAAATCCGCTCTTACCGGATTAACGAAAGGCCTTGCAAGAGACCTCGGTCCGCTTGGCATTACGGTGAATGTCATACATCCGGGACCGATTGACACGGATATGAATCCGGCGGACGGCGAAGGTTCGGAAGGAGAGAAAAGTCTCACTGCTCTAGGGCATTACGGCACCACAGACGATATTGCTTCCATGGCACTGCATTTAGCCGGACAAACCGGGAGGTTTATTACAGGCTCGGCATTTGCCGTTGATGGTGGATACGCAGTATGACGGCTTGGATACTACTGATTATCGCCGGCTTATTGGAAATCGTATGGGCGATTGCATTAAAACAATCATCTGGCCTCACGAGACTATGGCCCAGTATCATTGGCATTTCGACTGCAGGTATCAGTCTTTATTTGCTGACTCTAGCACTAAGATCGTTACCTGTCGGCACAGCGTATGCGATATGGGTCGGGACAGGTACGCTCGGAGTGGCGATAGTGGGAATCATAGCTCTTGGTGAGAAGCCTTCCTTGCAGAAGTTTATCTTTTTAGCTTTAATTTTTGCAGGAATGGTCGGATTAAAAATGATCGAGGGAAATCCGGAACAGAATGCTCGGCAAATTGCGAATGAACAGGTACAGGAAAAAACTTTCCACTAGACTTCTTTTTATAATTATAATGAAGTAGAAGTGGAGGTGGACCTATCTGTATGAATAATTTGCCGGTAGACATTACGGGAATCGTTACAACCTTAAAGGTCATTGGTGGTAAGTGGAAGCCCCTTATCTTGTTTATATTGTTTCATGAAGGAACGATGCGATTCGGAGAACTGAAGAGAACGATTCAAGATGTCAGTCAGGGAATGCTGACCAATCAATTGCGCGAGCTTGAACGGGATGGCCTAATTAAAAGGGTCATTTATCAAGAGATCCCTCCTAAGGTTGAGTATTCATTAACAGACTACGGACGAACTTTGGGCACTGTGTTATCGTTCATGTGTGATTGGGGCTTCAAACATAATGAACGTTGCTTAAATCGATAGTGGTTACGTTTGATCTTTGAAAGAGCAAGAGCGGAAGTTAAAGAGGATTTCTCTTCAGTATTATGACAGTAGATGTCATATTAATTTGTTACGATTAAGTAGAACAGAAGACAGTTGGAGAGACTCTATAGTAAGGAGCTGATTTCTTTGAAACCATTGCAGGGAAAAGTGGCCGTTGTGGCTGGAGCAACCCGGGGAGCCGGGCGTGGCATTGCTGTTTCACTAGGAGAAGCAGGGGCAACGGTCTATTGTACAGGACGCAGTACTAGAGGACAACTATCCAACATGAACCGTAAGGAAACGATCGATGAAACGGCGGAACTGGTAACCGAAGCGGGAGGCAACGGGATAGCAGTGCGGGTTGACCACACCGTGGAGAAAGAGGTCAAAGCGCTATTCGAACGGATCCGGAGTGAGCAGGATGGACAACTTGATATTCTGGTCAATGATATATGGGGCGGAGACCCTTTAACCGAGTGGAACACGTCATTTTGGGAGCATTCACTGGATAATGGTTTGCTTATGCAGCGGCGAGCGGTACATTCCCACATGATTACAAGCTATTATGGAGTGCCGTTAATGGTTGCAAGAAAACAAGGTTTGCTTATCGAGATAACCGATGGGACCGATTACCGGTATCGGGGCAATCTGTACTACAGCCTGGCCAAAAGCTCGGTCATCCATCTTGCCCAGTCGATGTCGGCTGAGCTGCGTCCCCATAACGTGACGGCATTGGCTCTAACTCCAGGATTCCTGCGCTCGGAGGCTATGCTGGATCATTTCGGCGTAACCGAAAACAATTGGAGGGAAGCCGGGAAGCAAGATCCACATTTTCTCATGTCCGAAACTCCGACATATATAGGCAGAGCGGTTGTGGCTTTGGCTTCAGATCCGCAGGTGGCGCAAAAATCCGGACAGGCACTCAGTACCTGGTCGTTGTCCGAAGAGTACGGTTTCACCGATCGGGATGGCAGCCAGCCTCACTGGGGGAATTATGCGGCAGAGCAAGGATTTGCTTAAAAGGTTGGTCAAGATAGGATTGAAATCATTGGGATCATGTTGCAGTTGTCCCATGAGGTTCCTATTCATAATAGACTCTGTGACGCTTTAATTTCATTTGTTCCGGCTACGGACATGCGCTCATTTCTTACTGTGGACTTGTTACATGATCCAACACAGCGATAACGAAATGATTTATGGAAGTTTGGAGGAAGAAAGTTAACAAAGGGGTTGGGAATGTTGATGAATGTCCAAGTCGTTATTGACCAAATCTGCCAAGAACTCGAAGGGATAAACGGTATAGTCGGAGTCGTTTTGGGCGGTTCGAGAGCAAGGGGAACCCACCATTCTCATTCAGATATCGATATTGGGATCTATTATGAGGATGCTGCCAGTCTGGATATCGCAGCAATTAACAAAGCTGCAACAAAATTGGACGATGACCACAGAGAGAATTTGGTTACAGCCCTGGGTGATTGGGGTTCTTGGATCAATGGTGGTGGGTGGATTGTTGTTCAAGGATTCCATGTAGATTTAATTTATCGCGATATAAGAAGAGTTTCACAAGTCATTGATGATTGTTTAGTAGGTAAAATTTCGTCTCATTATCATACGGGGCATCCACACGCTTACCTTAATGTTATGTATATGGGGGAAATATCCATTTGTAGACCATTGTTTGATCCAACAAATCAAATTGCTAAACTTAAAGCAAAAACGGTGCCTTATCCGAAATCATTACAAAATGCCTTGACCCGTTTTTTCATGTTTGAAGCATCCTTTTCTTATATGTTTGCGAAGGATAATGCAGATAAAGATGACATTTCCTATGTTGCGGGTCACGTCTTTCGCACGATTTCATGTCTTAATCAGGTATTGTTTGCAGTGAATAAACAATATTGTATTAACGAAAAAAAGGCGGTTCGCATGATTGATGGCTTTGGTGTGAAACCTTCAAAATATAAGGAAAGAGTAGACCGAGTTTTTTCATTCCTTTCGACAAAGAAAGACAGTACAAGTCAAGCCCTTGATATCTTACATGAGCTCATTTCAGAAACGGAAAGTTTAATCAGCAGGGTGTCTCCTGGGTTAAATAAATAGAGGACTGCAGAGGTTTTACACATCTCGATATGTCTGATACCTTCATTCGTGATGTCACTTTAATTATTTACTGCGAAAAAGGGCTGCTCTCCGGCGGCCCCTCGGCAGTGACGACAACACGAAATTATACATCAGTCAGAACGTTAAATGACCCTGAAACACGCCATCATCGGGGATTGGGCCTTCCGATCAATTTCTATACCGCATGCCCTTTACCTCCTTTGCGTTTCACGGCAGACGATTATTCGTTGGAAAGAGGACGATACAACCTATCAATAATGCTTGCTCATAATACTGCACTTGTATTTAACACAACGAACGATCGAACAGGTTATTAATTTTGAAGAGGATGATGTAAGATGTGAAAGTGGAGCCTGGTTTCCATTCAAACTAGATGTATTTTTATTCTGCAATGATTATAATGGTAAGCGGTATTTTAATCGTGATTGATGTATTTTTATTTATAAGTTAATCAAGACTGGTTTTAATGCTTCTGTACATGGACAAATAAATCAAGGCCTAGATAGCGATCATAACAGAATCCTAGCACATATGCCAAATTAGGAAGGTTCCTTACTTCCTTTGTTCAACAGTACACGTTCGCTTTTCGGCGATTCTCTTGATTTATACAAGACTCAACTGTCACCTCCACATGTTTGAGGAGATAGGGAGTAAAGTCTTTAATTGAAGGAATGGCATTTGCTCTCTAGAAGGGCGGTTATTTTTGATTTTTTTCGGCAACAGATACATCCCATCTTTTCTGTAACCGAGATTAACTTTCGGCGTATGCGAATGATGATATCTCGAAATACTTCACGATCTTTTCCCTCAAATTGATTCATCATTTTTTCAAGCTTTCTGACAAAGCTCAGCACCTCTCTTGTTTGGACCATTTCTTTTCATAATGTAATCACCACGCCATCATTATTGCTCACGCTGCCGGAGATTACTAATCTCTGTACCAAGAGCTTTCTATCCTCTCCTATTTATTTTTTCGCAGTAAGGCCGATCTTGACCTCAAAATGAAACGGATGATAGAGGGGTATGTCCCCTGCTGTTTTTCCGTACCTTGAAAATTAAAGATCATCCATTCCAGTACGTTCCCCGCATGTCTAGGAAAGTCAAATTGCAGGTACGCCAAGACCACTCTGCTTGTTCTTTCGATCTGTGTTTGAAGTAGCAGGGTAAGAGCAGTGTTTGTCCGTGCAATAATAATTGGTGGTTCCATTTAAGGCGATGACCCATGCGGGGGGGATAATGATACTTCCGTCCTGTCACAGCTCTGCTTTTAGGCAGATCACGCAATGAGGGCGGCTTGCAGCGATCCTGGGAGAGTATACCTATGAGGCCGTTAACCACCGACCGTTGGAATTGGATTTATGCGATACAACCAAAACAAGGAAGAACAGAGATGCGTATAAGGTGATCGGTCTTTGTCGCATCTCTATTTTAGTTGTAATGAACCAAACGGGGGCTTATGATGAGTCGAATTAGCTCGGTCACTGATTACGGAAAAAGAGTTTACTCTTATCAAAAGCAAAACCATGAAGGAATAGGATGTCGTTTCAGACCTGACTTCTTGATTCGCACAATTGTTGGTCTGCTTAACTCTTATTACACTGATCGTGATAATAAGACGAAGGGGAGCCGTATTCCGCCCAAAAGGGTCCGATTTTTTATTGTAAATGAAATAGATAATAGACGGGTGTTTTGTCTTCGTTCATTTTTTAGGAAGCTGACCCATACAAGATTGGAGGGGATACGGATGAATGGAAATGTTGTCAGCCTTTTTCGCAAAAGTGA
This sequence comes from Paenibacillus sp. FSL M8-0334, assembly GCF_038000405.1. NCBI lineage: Bacteria > Bacillati > Bacillota > Bacilli > Caryophanales > Paenibacillaceae > Paenibacillus > Paenibacillus sp. FSL M8-0334. The sequence continues at coordinate 1,442,368 of NZ_JBBOCH010000001.1, read as the reverse complement.
TTCTGGAAATACGAGGCGCAGCAATGAGCTATATGACGTAGCGTCATTCTCAAGTTCTGGCTACCGGTTAACTTGGGAAGAGGCGGTCAAGCTTTTCCTTCAGGCTCGTAGAGCGGAAACATCAAGTGACGATACCATCAAATTCGAGCAAAGCAGTCTGAGAAGCTATCAGCGAATTTTGCAGGAGCAGGAAGTTGAAGCAGAAATTTATGATGTGACGCCGGATTTTTTACGGAATCATTTTATCATGGTTATGGTAGAGGAAAAAGGCTATAAACTTAACACCATCAATAACCGAATTAAAGCGATTAAGCGATTTTATCAGTTTTTGTTCGATGAAGGTTGGATTCCTTATAATCCGGCGGAATACTTAAAATTGCGAAAAGGCCACCGACCTACTATACCATCATTTACTGAGGAGCAGGTGGTGGCATTGCTTAAGCAACCAGATCAAAGCACGTTTACGGGATTTCGAGATTTCGTTATGTTATCCCTCATTTTGGATTGTGGCTTGCGTGTCGGGGAACTGACCAAGCTGAAAATCAATCAGGTAGACATCAAGGAGAGCCAGCTCCTCGGGGTCATCGGTAAAAGCAAAAAGCCGAGAGATATTCCTTTTTGCGATGACGTTCGTAAGTTGCTAATCCGATATATCAAAGCAAGAGGGGATTTGTCCTCACAGTATTTCTTTGTTACATTGGACGGGCGTTCGCTGGGCGTACGTGCGTTTCAGTCTTCACTACGTAAATATGGTGAAGACGCTGGCATTACGGGCGTACGCGTGAGTCCGCATACGCTTAGGCATACGTTTGCCAAAATGTATATTTTAAATGACGGCGATCCTTATAGCTTACAGGACATACTTGGCCACACGTCGCAAGATATGGTAAAACGCTATGTCAATCTGTGGCGGCCAGAAAAATGCGGTCCAAGCATACGAAATCTTCTCCTATGCGGCATTTGTACAAGGGAAGATTGTTGTAATCAAGAAGGAGAAGACACGATTTGTATAAGTGTCTTCTCCTTGCCATTTTTAGATGATGCGTTTCATGTTTTCCACCGGGCTATATTTTTTATGCTGCTGTTTGATATCGCTGCTGAATAATTCGACATAGTAATCGACCATATCGAGTGTGGCATGTCCTAAAATGCGCCGCAGGGTGAACGGGTCACCCCCGTTCAGAATGTAAAACTTCGCCATCGTGTGCCGGAACGTGTGAGGGGAAACCCTGACTCCCGAAATGTTTGCGGCGTGACCGTAAGCTTTCATTTTATCTTGCAATGCGCGAGTACTGATCGACTCATCATTGATGTTGACGAACAAGGCGTCCGTCTCCAGATCGCCCCTGATGTCCAAATAACGGCGAATGATTTTGGCGCATGTTTGTTGAAAGGGTACTCTCCGCGCTCTGCCGCCCTTTCCTCTCGTAATCCGAATTTCCTTTTCTCTGAAGAAAATATCACTTATTTTTAAATGGCAAAGCTCACTGATGCGCATACCCGTTTCCAGAAGTACCGTCATCATCGTAAAATCGCGGTAGCCGGTAAACGTTTTTCGATCCGGTTGTTCCAGCAAAGCGGCGACTTGCTCTTTGGTAAAGGTTTGCAGCATAAGTTTTTCCGCTTTGACCACATGAAGCTCTTCGGCGATGTTTTGGTTGAGCCAGCCTTCCTCGTGCAAATACTTCAAAAACTGCTTCACCGCTTTAATTCGTCCGTTCACCGTATTGTCCGATTTCCCCTGATCGAAGAGGTAAGCAATAAAATAATTCTTAATGTCGCGGACCGATATCGTATACATATCTAATGGGACTTGTTGCTCCTGAAAAGCTTCTTTCATTTGACGGACACTGTCCTGGTAAAAACGAAGTGTCAATGGCGAAAGGTTTTTGGCCTTGCAGTCGAGAATAAATGATTGAAGTAAATCGTCGAAGCTTAATTGCTGCTTTACGGCACTTGGATGTTCAACACTTATGAGAATATTTTGCCGACGCCTGGTGCTCATTAAACTTGCACCTCGCTTTCCTCCATATAAAAGGAGAGTTCATCGGTCAAATGTTCGATCGGGCTAAACTTCTCGTGCTGGATGTTCAAGTCACGCGCAAACAGTTCCACATACATTTCAGTGGTTTCGATTCGTTCGTGCCCCAAGATGCTTTTTAGCGTGAACATGTCGCCGCCATTCAAGATGTATTTTTTGGCGAACGTATGTCGGAACGTATGACAAGAACATTGAATGCCTTTAATCTTGGCCGTATCGCAATAGCGGGAAATCATGATTCGGATGCCGCCAGCTCGAAAAGGTTCATTCTCCAAGGTGACCCAAATATAATTGTGACTCAATGCCCCTCGCTCAAGTAAATAGCGTTGCAGGGCATCGGCGGCAACACGTTGAATCGGGACCAGTCGAGCTTTCCTGCCTTTGGCTTGCTGGACTCGGAGTACGCCTTCTTCCGGTAAAAAATCCGTGATTTGAAGACCAGCCAATTCTTTCAGTCGGATTCCGGTGTCAAGCAGCGTCAGCATCATGACATAATTGCGAAAGCCGGTAAAGGTAGCCCGATCCGGTTGGGAAAGCAATCGATGCAAATGCTTATCCGTAAAGGTATGAGCCATAGAAGGTTCAAGCTTAAACGGCTTTAACCCCATTCCAATATTGGCCTTTGCCAGTCCTTCTTCGTAGAGAAACTTGAAAAACTCCTTGTAAATGCATAGATTGCAATTGACTGTCCGAAGCGAAAGACCTTCTTCCAGCATGCTCGGTATGATGTAATGGGTAAGGATTGTGGGTGCCAGATCAGACCATTGCAATTTTTGAGTAACCAGATGCTGGTGGAACTTTTCCAAACCGTTGCGGTAACGACGAATACTCTCCTTGGTTAAGTTTCGAGATTTGCAATCCTGAAGAAAGAACTGCACAGCATCGTTCCAATTGACGTTCATAATGAAGTGATCTTGGTTTTGCACTTCGCATATCCTCCTTATGAAGTTATGCGAACCAAAACGGATATACGAAGTAGGAGGGAGGGTTTCGTATAACTACGGGATATACGGTTTCGTATAACTTTCACGAAAAACCGGGATATTTGCAGTTGATTGGGATTGTTTTACAAACGCCATAATCCCTTGATACATAAGGGTTTATCGGCATTTCGGAGGGTGTGCGTCACCTCCTTCCGGTTCGTATAACACCGTATTCACGCATCTGGGCTATGCCCCTCGGTTGTCAGGTCTATAATCATGGAAGAAGCTCAGGACAACAAACGATCCAGCCTAAGATAAGATCTATTAAAGGCTGGATCGTTTCGTGAATACAATAACGTTATCGGAAATCAGCACAAGATAATTCTCGAAGAAACAGGGAGGGATAGAATGAGTGGAGTTAGGTGGTTGTACATCACAAGTGAAAATGTTGAAAAAATGATAAAAAAAGAATCGTAAAACGCGTCGTCGCATACACTCCTCGGTCATTCCAGAGAAACTAGGATTCAAACATGAAGGTACCCTTAGGGATTATGAATATATCAATGGTAAATATCTGGATAGAATGATTTATGGCATGAAATCTGATGAGTGGAAAGATTACAATTAGGGAGAACCACATTGAAGAAAATACTGAGTACAACAGGCACATTAACAGTATGTGTCATCCTACTTATCGCAATCATTAGTACTATAGCGTGTTGGAATGCACTCGGAACTTTGCTTAAAGCGGGAAATTATGATGATGAGGATCATATGGTGGAAACCATAATGGCCAAATCAGCGACTCCAGGAGTGGCTATAGTAGTATCAGAGCAGGGCGAGACCCAATATAAAGTTTACGGATATGCAAATGTTAATAATCATAAGATGGTTACTGAAGATTCATTGTTTGAATTGGGATCGACTACTAAGGCGTTTACGGCTTTGGCCATCATTTTGTTAGCAGATGAGGGGTACTTATCTTACTCAGATAATGTTTCAGATTATATTCCTTGGTTTGAGCCAACCTTTAAGGGTGAGAAAGTTAATATTACGATTCATCAGTTGTTAGCACATACAAGTGGAATTCCGTCATGGAGTATTCGGTTAATTCCAGAAGGCACAACAGAGGATATGCTTGAAAAGACCATACTTAATATTTCAAACATAGCATTAGATACATACCCTGGGACTGAGCATACTTATGCAACCGTGAATTATGATGTTTTAGCGATGATTATTGAACAAGTTACAGGTGATAGTTATCAGGATTATGTAACTGAAAATATACTCGTTCCATTAAAAATGACGGACAGTTATTTTTCAACAGGTCAGGAGAAGGAATCTGATAAGCTTACCAAAGGTTATCGTGTGTTTTTTGGAAGAAGCATAGAATATGATGCCCCTAGATATTATGGTAATATCGCTGCAGGATATTTGGTAACGAATTCAAAAGATTTAGAACGCTGGATTAATGCTCAAATGGGGATAGGCGACATACCAGATCATTTATGGAAAGCGATACAACGATCTCATCAAGTCGACATCAAAACGGCGGGATACGAAGATGAAAATCAATACGATTCCTTCGGATGGAGTATTGATACGAACAATAGGGTTGTTAGTCATAGTGGAAGTAATCCTAATTATTCCTCGCACGTTATGATTAATTTAGAGAAGCAGCAGGCCATATTTGTTCTGGCTAACTTGAATTCATCTGCACCATCGCTAATTGCTAATAACCTATATGAGAATATGAATGGAAATCACATGCATAAATATAATTATGCTGACGTGTATCTATTAATTGATTTGGTATTTTCATTCTTGGTAATTATAGCCGTCGCGATCTTATGTGTCCAAGTAATTAAACTTTTTAGAGGAATACAACTAAACATTGAAGAAGAAAAGACAAGATTCAAAAAAATGACAGGAAGTAGGATCGCACTAATCTTAAGCATTATGCTTTTGGTGTTGGTCATGATCTGGCCTTATCTATTAAACTATAACTATGTAATGATAGGGGTATGGATGTCATATTCAGTATATATGTGGATGGGTCTTACTGCTATCAATTGTATTTTATCGATAATCATTAATATTAAAAAAATTGGAATAATGAGAAGCAGTGAATAAGAATATTTCGATAACACAGCATTCCTACAGTGGGCAATCGCCCTTGATCGCTAAGAAGGATTTCCAAGAAGTTTATTCAATCGATACATTCAACATGCTAAGTGACGGAAAACTCGAGAAATGGTAGCTCATTTATTACCAGGAGAATTTAGGAACAAAGTAGATGCAAGAAGGATTAATATTCTTAGAGAGCAAAATGCAGTTAAGAAAGAGGCTGCTTGGTTGCTTGAATATTGGGGAAATAAGACAATAGCTGGATTAATACCAATGCCTGTGACAAGGCATATATTTCTGCATTTGAATAAATCGATTAGAATCAAACAAAGATTCAATATAACAAGAGTTATCAGAATTTCGATGGGCGCTGACATCATATAACAAAGTATTCACGCATCGGGCCATTCGCCCTCGGTTCCGACACCGCCCTTAACAGGGCGGTTATATTTTTGGCTGGTAAACATCGAAAATTAACATAAGCTTTCAGTAAAGTGCCGGCTTGACTTTAGCAAGCCGGCATTCCACGTCTTTTACCGATTGATCTATTTATTTTTCCTATTATCAGAAAACCCGTGCACCATATAAGTCATAAAGCCATACGCCACATACAAAAAAAGTGGAGCAAACAAGAGTTCATATAATTGTTTTTCGAATAAAAATCCTCCCCCCGCTAGTATCAACAGGATAAGAAGAACAACCCAAATCGTTCTGCGGGAGGGATGAAAATTTCTAAAGCCTGGGTAACGAATTGAACTGACCATTAGCAGTGATAACAGAAGTGAGGCGGCCAATAATACAATGACGGGAATATCATCTTTGAAAAAAGACAGTAAAGCCAGCAACCCGCCCGCAGTAGGAATCGGCAATCCAACAAAGTATTGTTTAATTCCGTTCTCAACATTGAATCTTGCCAGGCGCAAAGCACCGCAAACAGGAAACAGGATCGTGATCCCCAAGCCTAACGCTGGACTTAGCTCATGAAATGCTGCCTCATATAGAATAAAGGCTGGTGCTGCACCGAACGTAATCATGTCCGACAAGGAATCCAAAACCTTTCCAAACTCACTCTGTACATGCAATTTACGTGCCGCCCATCCATCTGCGCCATCAAGTAATATCGCAACAAAAACTAGAAGCGTAGCCATGCCCGTATTATTGTTAAATGCTAGCACGATAGAAATGACGCCTAAGCTCAGATTACCAAGAGTAAGTAGGCTCGGTATGATTTTAGTGATGAGTCATTCACCTCTTTCCAGTCCGTTTTAAGCCGTGATACGTATTTATTGACTCCACCATTCATTAACGGGATAGTTGTCTCCTTGTAGCGATACAGATTCCCCCATACGGGGAACTGTAATTGTGATCGATTGTTTTTTAGCCGCAATCATTACACGATGGATTGGATCAAGCCACCCGTGGGGTGCTAATTGAAAGGCAGCCCAATGAATCGGAAGCATTAATTCACCTCTTAAGTCCATATGGGCTTGTACTGATTCTTCTGGATACATATGGAGGTCCGGCCAACGTTCGTCATATTGTCCACACTCCACAAGAGTAAGTTGAAAGGGTCCGTATTTTTCCCCGATTTGACGAAAGTGAGGGCCATACCCGCTGTCCCCGCTAAAAAACACGCTTCCCGATAACCCGATGATTGACCATGAACACCACAAGGTTCGATTTTTATGCAAGAAGCTTCGCCCCGACACGTGACGTGCAGGCGTGCAGACGATCTTCAACCCTTCCCACTCTAGTTCCTCCCACCAGTCCATCTGGGTGATATTTGAGCGAGGGACACCCCAGCGTTCAAGATGGCCCGCAACTCCCAGCGGGACAAAAAAATGACCAACCTTATCTTTTAAATGTTGTATTGAATAATAATCCAGGTGATCATAGTGATCATGGGAAAGAAATACTGCATCAATGGCAGGCATATTTTTAACATCAATCGGCAGGTTGTCGTTAAACCGTTTGCTTCCCAGCTTAGGAAAAGGGAATGGAGACCGTCCAAACATCGGGTCGAATAGTAAGCGTTCGCCGTCTAAATCAATGAGTACACTGGAATGACCGAACCAGATGGCCTGATTGAAATCAGACAATGGTTTCGTATTCTCGATATCCGTCATAACCAGCTCAATTGGCGCGGAAGGCCTGCCATCGGCAGGCTTTCCGCGAGCAAAATCCCAAAGCACAGATAGTTGGTTGAGCATAGACATTCTGGTTGAAGTAGGGATATCATTCACAAACTTGTTATTCTTATAATGAACAGATCCTTTTATGCGTAATTGCGTTTCTCTGTCCGGCCTTCTACCGAACGCCGGGATAAAGAGCATCAGGAGCATTGCCGCAATAAAGCTACTCACAACATAGTCTCCTCTCCTAATACGAAATACATGGCACCTTTTCTATACATATCGGATGATGATTTACCAAGGAACTATCCCACTCCGATCCATAAAAGTACCCGTAGGTCCATTGTCGTCAAGAGTTGCAAGCTTCACAATGACATCTGTACCCTCACTGACGGTTTGGAAGCCGCGATGTCCATTAAGGTCGGTTGCTGTCGGGCCGGGATCTGCGGCATTAATACGAAATTCGGGCAAAGCCTTGGCATATTGCACAGTCAGCATCGTGACTGCCGCTTTGGATGAAGAGTAAATCAAATCGTTTACTCGGGATTCAATCTTTTCAGGATTCGTTACACGAGCAAAGGAACCTAATCCACTGCTGACATTAACGATAACAGGCATCGTCGACTTGTGCAGCAGAGGAAGAAAGGCTTGTGTCACACGAACAATACCGAAGACATTGGTGTCATAAACGGTGCGGAAGTCATCTGCAGTCACATCATCAGCGCCTAGGAGTCCCCTTGTTATTCCCGCATTATTGATAAGGACATCCAAGTGTCCTTCATTTTGTTTAATTTCGGCAACTGCTTCATGTATAGATGCATGATCGGTCACATCAAGCCGTACAAACTTTGCGCCAAGCTTGTCAGCCGATTCTTTGCCGCGTTCTACACTGCGAGCACCAATATACACAATGTGACCATATGCGATCAATCGTCGCGCGGTTTCGAAGCCCAGACCTTTGTTTCCACCTGTAATTAATGTAACTGTCAATTCAACCAACTCCTCGTCTTTAATGTGATATACCTATCACATAATAACACAACGAATGTGATACGTCTATCACATTATTTGTTGTTGTGATATAATGATGAAAAAAGGGGATGTAAACATGCAGAGTGACAAGCGAAATTATCATCATGGAAACTTAAAGGAAACGCTAATTCGAACCTCCCTTGAAATGATTGCTGAACACGGCATTCAAGGTTTTTCCGTGGCCAAGGTCGCCAAAAAAGCAGGAGTTGCGATCAGCGCTCCCTATCGTCATTTTCCCAATCGAGAAAGTTTGCTTGCGGAAACCGGCATCGTTTTTCTTACGGAACTCACGTCGAGAATGCGGACTGCCGCAACCGAAGCAGGTAATGATCCAATTGAGCGTGTGGCTTCTGTAGCTGGCGCCTATGTCCAATATGCACTTGACCATAATGTCAGTTTTCAATTGTTTTCTGCAGCCAGAGAATCTCGGCTACCCGCATTCCATGAACAAAGTCGCGAGATGATCAATTTTCTTTTTACAATAACGCAGGAAGCCGCACCTGAAGCAACATGGAATGAATTGCTCGAGCTTATGGAAGCGCTGCTCGCTCTCGTTCAGGGATTCGCAGATATGTTTTATCAAGGTTATTTCTCTCAGTTGAATTTGACAAAGGATCAGATCTCCAAACGCTCAGCTGTTGCTGCCAAACTGCTTATCAGCGGGTGGAATCAATGCAGGAAGGACGGGGAGCAACCTTTATGATGAGATGGCTGATGCGATCCATGACCGAGCTCGGTTCGCGCAAATGGATTTCCCGTATAACGGGGAAGCTGGCTCAGTCTAGGATCAGTCGGGGGTTTATACCTTCATTCGCTCGAATATATGGAATCCAGATTCAGGAAGCGGAGAAGCCGATTGACGAATACCGCTCCCTGAACGATTTTTTTACGCGGCGGCTAAAGCCCGGAGCGCGCCTTATCGACAACGATCCCGCTGCGCTTGTCAGTCCCGTAGACGCACTGATTATGGGCGCGGGCCCGGTGAAATCAGGCATGATATTTAACATCAAGGGGCAGGACTACGCCATCGAAGAATTGCTGGGCTGTTCTCCCCGGGCAGCCCAATATACCGGGGGCTTCTATCTCGTTCTTTATTTGAGTCCGACTGACTATCACCGGATTCATATCCCTGTCGACGGCACGATCGTCGAGCGTGTGCACATCCAAGGCAAGGTTTACCCGGTGAACGAGTTTGGTCTTCGACACGCGAAGCGGGTGCTGAGCCGCAATGAGCGACTGACAACCTATATCCGCCATTCCGGCGGCGAGATCGCCGTCATCAAGGTAGGCGCTATGAACGTCAGCAGCATCAAATACGTGGAGCCGCTGAATAAGGATGTCGAGAAAGGCCAGGAACTGGCTTATTTCGAATTCGGCTCCACCGTGGTGCTTCTCACCGAGGATCACACATTTACTCTTCGCGGAGATTTGATTCCGGGCAAGAAGGTTCGCATGGGCGAGTCACTTGGCACGTTGAGACAACGGCGGGGAACGGTCTCGGATTAACGCTTGTAAAGCGCATCGTCGATTTGTGTGAAGGATCGATTGAGGTAGAAAGCGAGCTTCATCGAGGTTCAATTTTTACAGTCAGGCTGCCTTTGGGCTAAAGACACGGATTATCATTGGTAAAGGGGAAAACCATATGAAAATACTGCATATCACAACACAAGAGAAATGGAAAGAAGCAAAAGACAAAGGGCATTATGATTATGACAGTATAGCCAGTGAAGGGTTTATTCACTGTTCTTCACCGGAACAGGTATTAAAGGTGGCAAACAACTTATATCAAGGACAAGGCAATTTGCTGCTCCTTCTGATTGATGAAGATAAGGTGAACGCAAAAGTGATATGGGAAGATCTTTATAACTTGAATGAGCTTTATCCTCACATCTATGGAGTCCTCAATTTAGAGGCAGTAATAAATACGTATGATTTCAAGCCACTAGCGAATGGACTTTTTCAATTACCAGCAGCGTTAAAGGGAGAGTAAAGATAGAATAAGACTGGCAGACACAACGCACTCGATGTATGTGATAGAGGAGAGAACATATGTATAATTATCGTCTACTAGATATTCAATTTAAATTTAATGGTCAAGAACAAACATTGTGGCCTATCATTATTCATGATGAATCGGACGTAATTCTTGTTGATTGCGGGTATCCTGACTTTTTGCATTTTCTTGAAGAAGCTGTTACACAGAATAATATCACATTTGATACGATTACCAAATTGATTCTGACACATCATGATGTGGATCATGTCGGTTCGGCTGCAGCACTAATAAGAAAATACCCACACATTGAGATTAGTGCATTTGACGCGGAAATTCAGTACATTAACGGCACTAAAAAACCGTTGAGGTTAGTACAAGCAGAGTCAAGTCTTCACGAAATGACAGGAGAAGAAAAACGAAATGCTGAACATTTTATTCACTTTCTCCGGTCAGTCGAACCCGTTCATGTTGATCGAAAGTTACATACTAATGAATATTTACCTTGGTGTGGAGGCATTAAGGTTATACATACGCCAGGTCATACAGAAGGGCATATATCTTTGTATCTACCTGCTAACAAAACACTTATTGCTGGAGATGCCATCGTAATCGAAGATGGAAAACTGAATATTGCTAATCCCCAATATGCATGGGATCTAGATGAAGCAGTTAGATCTGTTCAACGATTGTTAACTTATGATATTGCGCGAATTGTTTGTTATCATGGGGGACTATTTCAAGGAGATGTGAAGAGCGCACTCCGTCAGCTCCTTAAGGAATATAGGTGAATGAAATTCAGGATAAGTAAGCATGATCGTTCGAAGGAAAGGTCGACACCAGCTAACAATGTGTTCACGGATCGGCGGACAAACCGCTTCGGTCCCGGAGGAAAAGTCGAAGAAATGATTGCCGGGAAACATCCATTCATCCCACACCGTGCGGCTGGTTGAGATCGTGCTAGATGCACGACTTGATTGTTGATTTGCAACTAAAGGAAAAACCGCCACATTAGGCGGTTTTTTCTGAACTAGTATCCCGTTAGATTGACCTCCTTACTCTCTTTCTTTATTCTTGTGCCAAGTATAATGAACACGGAATAGATTAAGATGGCAATCGAATCGATTAACGTATTCGTAAGTGCCGACACATCATAAAATGCGGTTACACCGAGAATGACCACTAGACGAATGAGCAGAAGTGACACGATCATCCACGCAGCAAACCGGATCTTAGATTTCTCGCTTTGAAATGACAGGATAATGAATACTATGCCGAAAACCAGATTCTCAGCGGTGATAATGTGCCAGACATACGTAAATGTTATCCGTGTATCCAAGGCGATATCCTTCACTAGGAGCGTTGGCAATACAGCGGAATGCCCGTTCCATGCGTGCGTAACAGCAAAAAGTATTGCAAGAATGCCGGCAATCAAACAGTAATAATTCTTAAATCTGATGTCCATCACAATCCTCCTTAGTTATTTCAGGCTCCTTCTTGTGAAGATCCCGGTAAATCTCCCGAGCGAACATTGCCAGCCGCTGGTCACTTTCAGGATTAAAGTCCCTTAGCGTTTTAACTGCTACGTCGAGCAACTGACTGACCTTTTCAAGATGTGTGATTTTCTTGCGTGTTTCTGCTTTCTTGGCATCAAGGAATTCAGCGACCTCCTGGAAATAAGCAGGATCAACACTCTGCATTCTGTGAAACTGAAACTTCCCCTTGATTTCTTCGAGAGAAAAGTCCGCATACTGCATGATTTGAATATTCATCAAATCGACGATGTCGTCCCTAGAATACCTGCGATAAGAATTGTGTCCCCGGGACGGCGATACGACTCCAATACGGTCATAATACCGGAGCGTATCCTTCGGAATACCAAGCATCCGTGAAACCTCAGTTATTGAATATTGTTTTTCCATACATTCACAATAACATTGGAGTTAACTCCAATGTCAACTAGAAGAATTATTGTCGTTATCGAATACCATTGACGCGGTCTTTCTTCTTGATCAGACCGGAAGATTAGGGGCATTTGCTGAAACCGAATTGGCAAGTAGACGAACACAATTCAGCAAATGTCGAAGGAAGTCAGGAGTCATTTGTGGTGTGGATGGCAAATATCCTATTGCTATATGATAATGATCTGATTATCATCATCCATAAGACAGGGCATTTACTGTCCAGCCTGACGAACGATTTGTTTGAAATCGGCGAAGTAGCCACCGCGGACTGGAAGATGTGTTTATCGCCTTCATGACATTGATCGGTTCATTTGCGGTCATGCTGTACATAACTTCATATTCATGTCTCTGGGAAATTATCAGCGCATGGTGATATGATTTCAGATTTGAAATTAATTGGCGTTTGAGGATAGGGGGTGGCAGATCAGAACGATCTGAGGCTGGGCCACGTCGTGTATGCGGGAGGGAGAAGGCTCTCCAGCATCAGGCCTATATTGACGTTATCCGCTGCTTGCGTGATGACATGAACAGAAATGACAAGGGAGAGAATCAAATGATCGCCGGGATGTTAATCGCTACATTGATTGTTGTACTGTCCTTTTTTTTAATGCCTTATAGTATCCCTGTCTTTTTCATTATTTTATTCGGACTGGTCTTTAGCACATATCTAAAAACCAGGCAAATGAGTGAGGATATCAAGCAAATCAAAGGCAAGCTGGGACTGCTGAGTGAAGAGGAAAGGACCGATCTAGGGATCCAAGCGTATCGAAGGTTACATCAGGATTCAGAATGGATGTCTAACACCAACCAAGAAATAGAAGAAGAGTTAGAGAAAGATAACGAAAATGGGCGCAGCAACCGAAATAAGAAATGAGTACATAACTGAAAGTGGTATAAATCGAACAAATTGACGTTTAAGGAGTGCTGCCTGTTGGAAACAAAGCTTCAAGGAAATCAACCGGGGACTGGAAGGTCAGGGGTATCAGGACTCGGGGGCTGGCTTATTCTAGTCCAGATCGGGCTCTATGCCACACTGATAATCGCATTATATGAATTGGTGGTGACTATGCCCGTATTCAGCCCTGAAACATGGAATATGATTACCTCCAAGGAATCCGAGTATTATCATTACTTGTGGGGGCCTGTTATCGTTTATGAAACAGCATATGGCATCATTCTCAGTGCCTTTTGCGTTTTTATTCTCATAGACTTTTATGCCAGAAAAGCGATCGTGCCCAAGCTCATGATCATTTTCTATGGAGGAAGCCTGTTATTGGGCATCTTTGACTATATTCTCGTCATGCAGATCCCATTAGCCAGAGAAATGGAAGATGGAAGTACTGTTCAAGCTTTAATCAGAGCGGGATTTACCAGCTTGATCTGGATTCCATATTTCCTGAAGTCAGTCCGAGTCAAAAATACATTTGTACGATAATTCAGGTAACAGTGGGTAAACCACCTGTTGTCAGATAAAAGCAATCCACATCTTTCCCATCATAGCCGGACCCGGCGGAGGCCTCCTCTTGCCGGGTTCGGTTTTTGATTTATGAAATCTAAAAATAGTCCACCTATCCAAAACAAGCGCCCTGTTGATCAGCGGGAATCGTATAATATAATGAAAGTCAAATGGGCCATTGGCTCTGGACAATCCTCGTCGTGGTTAGGCAGAAGTGAACAGGGGGTGGGCGAGTGAAAATAATAGTAGTCGATGATGAGCCAAGACATCTTCGGGGTATGGTTGGGCTGATTCGTGAATTACGACCGAATGCCCAGGTTATGGCCGCGAAGGACGGGATCGCTGCGCTGGAGCAGATCCGGGCAGATTGCCCGGATGCGGTGCTGACGGATATCCGGATGCCCCGCATGGACGGTTTAGCATTCCTGGAGCAGCTGAAAGAAGAGGGCATTTCAACCAAAGTCATTATGGTATCCGCTTACAATCTGTTCGAATATGCGCAGACGGCGGTTCGCCATGGCGCTTACGATTATTTACTGAAGCCGGTCGGGATCGAGAACGTCAAGCATTTGCTAGACCGGATTGAGCTTCAATTGAACAGTGAATCGCATCAGCGCAAGGTAAAGGAAGAGATGAAGCACCAGCTCGTGCGCGCCTCTTCCGCATACCGAAGCCGCCTGTACCTGTCCTGGCTGAACGGGAGTCTGACTCCCTCCGAGCAAGCAGAGATGGATAAGGAGGCGTGGCTGCAGGGCGGGGGGCTCATTATTTATTCCGAACTGAACAACGAAGGGAAGGATGTAGAGACAACAAGCGGGTTGGCCTTCGCCCAATGTCTGGAGCAAAGCTGGTCCCGGCTTGGGGAAGCGATGACGGTTCTCCACAACGGGATTCAGGACCGCCGGATGCATGCGATAACGGTCGTAAGTACGGCTCCGGTTACACGGGAGGCGAAGCAACAGATATGCCAGCTAGCCGATTCCCTTTCCAGGGAAATGTCGGCGGCGGGCCGGCTTGTACACGGGATTGGCCCATATTGCGAGCAGCTGGCTATCGGGGCCCCGCAGGCATATCGGGCAGCTCAAAAGGCCAACGAGCAAAACTTCTTCGAACGCTGGGAGGGGGTGTTTTTTTATGATGAACTCCGCTCTTCCCATCGCCCTGTACCGATCGACACGGATAAGCTCGTTCAGGCGCTGCTGAGCCAAGAGATCCAGATTGTGGTGGATCAATGTAAAAGCGCTTTCGAGCAGCTGGCCGATGATGGATACGCCGCACCGGCGCTAATGAAGGAGCAAGCCTTGCTGCTGCTGATGAGCATGAAAAGCACCCTCCGCGAGCTGGGTGAGCGGCAGGTGAGCGGCCAGCTTGCGCAAGGGGCAGCCGTGCTCGTGCAGGAGTGCGATTCGTATGCGAAGCTGCTTGAGCTGCTCGAAGCGAGCCTCCAGGAAGCGCATAGCACGCTTGCGCAGACCCAGCAGGACAAACACGAAATTGTTGTGGCCAACTGCTTGCGATGGATAGAAGACAACATGAAGGAGGAGCTGACGCTTGAGCGGGCGGCTGCGCATTTTTTCTTTAATCCGTCGTATTTCAGCACCTTCATTAAAAATAAGACGGGACGCACCTTCTCCGAGCATGTCACGGCCGTCCGGATGAGGCGCGCCAAGGAGCTGCTTGCTGACCACCGTCTTCGAATCTACGATATCTCCGCGGAGTGCGGCTACCAGGATACGAAATACTTCTGCCGAGTATTCAAGAAATATTACGGCATATCGCCAGAAGCGTATAAGCATACATCTCTACCGGAAAGGAACAGCAAGCGATGACAACGTTTCGCTCTCGAATTTTGGCAAGTTATATTTTCCTGGTTGCTATTCCGCTAGTTGTGCTGGGGCTCTTGTATTACCGAACAAGTCTGCAGGTTGTTACGGAGCAAGCGCAGCGGAATGTGTATGAGATCGTGAAGAAGAACAATGCGATTATGGACATGAAGCTCGGCATGATCGAGCAGAACAGCATGGCGCTGTTCGTGGATAAGGATTTATTTCAAATATTCAATCAATTGGACCCGAAGAACCAAGCGGATATTTTCGAAGCGGATCGTCAGGTCTCGTCAGTCCTTAGAAAATATTTCTCTTTAAATGAGGATGTCTATGCTTACCAGCTCTGGACATCCTATTTCAATTTTGGACAAAGGCTGCCGCAAGGCGACCCTACGCAGTCGGACATATACCGCAAGGCGCAGGAGGCCGGCGGCAAAATTGTGTGGTATCCCACCTATGATTTCGTGGACATGTTCAATCAGCCTTATCTGCAGGATGGCCGGCTGGAGTTTCGTCATTTATTCTCGGCGACGCGGCTGCTGGATTTCTCCCATCTGAATGATACCACGCTTGAGAAAATGGATGCGGATGTGGAGCGCCCGGTGCTTACGATCAGCTTCAAGTCGGATGCGCTGAACGCCTTGTATGAAGAGAGCTTTCCTGATAGCTCAAGCTATCTGGTTGTAGACGAGCATTATCGAGTGGTAGCCGGCAGCAATCCGGATCTGGTAACGACGGTGTACAGACAGGATTGGCTGGAGGAGCTGCAGCTGGAGAACAGCGGAACGCTGCGGATCAATCTGAACGGAGAGGCCGTTATTGTCTGTTTTGACCGTTCTGCCGTCACTGGCTGGTTGTCGGTCGTGTGGATACCGGAGTCGGCGCTGGTCAGCAGCCTCGTGCCTGTAATCCAGACGTCAAGCCTGCTGATTGCGGTCATCATGGGCATTATGGCCATGGTGTTTGCTTATTTTATCGCGGATCGAATCACGAAACCGATGAAGAAGCTGCTGAGCGCCATGCGATCGGTAGGGGAGGGTGACTTTCAGACCCAGATTACGATGCGCACGAATGATGAGTTCGGCATATTGCTGCAGCGCTTCAATCGCATGAATGAACAAATCCGCTATCTTGTCACGGAGAATTATGAAATCAAGCTGAAGGAGCAGGAGGCGGAAATTCAGGCGCTTACGATGCAGATCAATCCCCACTTCCTCTACAACACCTTGAACGTGATGAACTGGATGGCCATCGAGAGCAGGCAAGATGAGCTGAGCCGAATGCTTGCTTGTCTATCCAACATGCTGCACTACACGTCGCGCAAGCACTGGGGAGCCGTGTCGCTGTCGGAGGAAACCGAATGGATGAGCAACTATTTTTACATTATGGCTGTTCGTTTTGAAGACCGTTTCACCGTCAGATATGAGATCGACCCGCGGTTATACGATTATAAAGTGCCTCGCCTGCTGTTTCAGCCCTTTGTTGAAAATGCTATACTGCACGGCTTTGACCAGACCGAAACTGGCGGGCTGATCAGCATTCGCGGCTGGATCGAAGGGGATTTACGGTATTACGAGATTGCCGACAATGGCCGGGGAATGAGTCCTGAGACAGTCAACGCGATTATGTATAGCGAATCTTCCTCCGTGGGGATCAAAAATACGATTGATCGTATCCGGCTCATGTATGGCGAGGAGTACGGGATTACGATCCGTTCCATGCCCGGCAAGGGGACGAGCGTCCTGATCAAGCTGCCGCTGCATTCCTAATATTAGTCCACCATTCCAAAGAGTTTCGGGTTATGTAAGCGCTACCCACCATCTATAATCAAACTATATCATAGACTGCAGCTATGAACTAAAAAGAAGCAATCGAGAGGGGTTCGGCAAAATGAAAAGGTCCAACAAATCGATCGTGGTTCTCTTCGCTATGATGCTTATGCTTGTCAGCGTATTGTCAGCCTGCGTGAGATCCGATTCAGGCAGCAGCCAGTCTTCTTCGAATTCGGACGGAAGCGGTTCCAAAGATAAGATTACGCTGCGCATGACCGTATGGGGTGCACCGGAAGAAGTGGACGCATACAAGTTCGGAATCCAGCGTTTTGAAGAGAAACATCCGCATATAAAGGTCGAATTGCAGCACATCGCCGCTGACTATGACACCAAGCTGACGACGATGGTTGCTGGTAACGACGTTCCTGATATCGCCATGATGGAATCAGGCAGTATTGCCTATCCGCTTGCTGAGCAGGGCAAGTTTCTGAATCTGCAACAGTTCCTGGATAATGATCCGGATATCAACGTGGACAGCTTCGTCCCGAACATTACGTATTCGCTTGAACCGGGCAACGTGATCGGTATCGGGCCAGGGCCGGAGTCCTTCGTTCTGTTCTATAACGAGGACATCTTCAAGGAAGCGGGCGTTGCCCCTCCGCCAACCAAGGTATCGGAAGCCTGGACATGGGATGAATTTGTAGAAGTGGCCAAGAAGCTGACGATTGATACGAAAGGCCGGACAGCTAATGATCCGGACTTCGATCCGAAGAATATCAAGCAATATGGCGTAAGTGTCTCCACCTGGTGGGGCGTATACAGCAACTTTATTTACTCCAACGGCGGGGACTTTGTGTCTGAGGACGGCACGCGCTTCACGCTGAACGAACCCGCTGCAGTAGATGCGCTTCAGAAAATGTCGGATCTGATGAACGTGCATCATGTCGCGCCGTCGCCGGTGCAAGCCAAGAACATTCCGGCTACGAACGTAGCGCTGCAAACGAAGAAGGTTGCAATGGTCATTGACGGCCAATGGGCAAGCGCAGGGCTGGCACAGTCCAAATTCAACTTTAACGTCGGGGTGATGCCTGTTCTGGAAGAACCGGTGACCACGGTTGTATGTGCGATGTTCTCGATATTCGAGTCCACCGAGCATCCGCAAGAGGCGTGGGAGCTGATGAAAGCGCTGATCGATCCGGAAGCCTCGCTAGAGATGATTACGAGCGGCACCTGGATGCCGTCTTATAAAGATTGGTACACTGAGCCGGAACTGTTGGCCAGATGGACAGAGAATCTGGATGCGCGGCCATCGGGGTATAAAGATGCTGTCGTTGACGTGATTTTGACCCATGGCCATCAGACGCCTACCGGCTACGTGAAGAACTTCAACAAGATTATGGATATCGTGAACCCTGCCTTGGATAAAGTATGGCTTGGACAGCAAACGGCGCAGGAAGCGATGGATTCTATCGCCGCCAAAGCGCAGGAGCAAGTGCAGGGACGCCGGGACGTCAAGTAAGGCAAGTAAGGCAAGCAGCCAAGAGACTTAGGGAGTTACGATTAGGGGGGGACGGCATTCTGTTCACAGACCGTCCTCTTCTCATTCGGGATAGGAGGCATAGATGCGCAAGGGACTCTGGTACGGATTGCTGTTCACGGCACCGGCCATACTCGGTTTTCTGATATTCACCTTGGGGCCGATGGTTGCCAGCCTAGTGCTCAGTTTAACGGACTACAATGTATTTAAAGATCAAACTTCGTTTGTCGGCTTTGCCAACTATGCAAAGCTGTTCTCCGGAGAAGATGATCTGTTCTATAAATCTTTAGGAGTTACGTTCTATTTTGTGCTTCTGCGTGTGCCGGCGGTCATCATCATTTCGTTCGCCGTCGCGCTATTGCTCAACATGAACGTGAAGGGAAGAGCGGTCTTCCGTACGATTATATACCTTCCGAGCATTGTGCCGGCCGTCGCGTCAGCGATGATCTGGATGTGGCTCATGAACCCGGATCTGGGGCTGCTGAATTCGATGCTGGAGTGGCTGAATCTGCCAACGAGCAACTGGCTGTACTCGGAGGGCAGCGTTATTCCTTCGGTCGTATTGACAACGCTGTGGGGGATCGGAAGCACGGTTATTATTTTTCTGGCGGGTCTTGCCGGCATTCCTCAGTCGTACTATGAAGCGATTGAAGTGGACGGCGGAGGTTGGTTCAGCAAGCTGCGCCAAATTACGATACCGATGATTACGCCAACGCTGTTCTTTAATGCGATCATGACGTTGATCAACTCATTCCAGGTCTTTAATGAGGCTTATATTTTAACCCAGGGAGGGCCTAATAACCAAAGCTTGTTCTATGTATTCTATCTGTGGAGAACCGGGTTCAGGGACACCGAGATGGGGTATGCATCCGCTCTGGCGTGGGTATTGTTCGTGATTATTATGATATTTACTTATATCGTCTTTAAAACCTCCAAGTCTTGGGTGTATTATGAAGGAGGGGAGCGCCCGTGAGACAATCGAAGCTAGCGCTTGCCGGAGGGTACGCGGCTCTTATCGTCATTTCGGCTATGTTTATTATTCCTTTTGTATGGCTGGTGCGCAGCTCGCTGATGGATTTATCGCAGATCTTTACGATGCCGCCCGAATGGATTCCGAAGCCATTTCAGTGGGGGAATTTTCACAGAGCTCTGACCGCGCTGCCTTTTGACGTCTTTTTCACCAATACGATGATCATCGTCGTAAGCGTTCTCGTGGGGACGGTCATCACGAGCAGCATTGCCGCCTTCGGATTTTCGCGGATTTCCTGGAAGGGGCGGGACACGGTGTTCGCCATTTTGATGACGAGCATGATGCTGCCATTTGCTGTGACGATGATTCCAAGCTTTCTCGGATGGCAAATGCTCGGTTTCTACGATACGTTCTATCCGCTGATAGTGCCCGCCTATTTTGGCGGCGGCATCTTTAATATTTTCCTGCTGCGGCAGTTCTATTTAACGATTCCGAGAGATTTCGACGAGGCGGCTTTTGTGGACGGTGCTTCCTATTTCCAGATTTACAGCAAAATTATTTTTCCTCTTAGCCGGTCGGCGCTGATTGTCGTTGCACTGTTCAGCTTCCTGGGTTCCTGGAATGATTTCATGGGACCGCTCATTTATTTGAAGAGCGACAGGCTGTTCACGCTGGCCCTGGGCCTGCAGATGTTCCAGGGCACGTATACGGCCCAGTGGGATCTTCTGATGGCTGCTTCGGCGATGGTGGTGATTCCTTGCGTGATCGTATTTCTGGTCGGGCAGCGCTACTTCCTGGAAGGCATTACGTTGACCGGGCTGAAGGGATAAGAAAGGAAGGGGACGTGTAGTTGAATATTAAGAACCCGATCATACCTGGCTGGTATGCAGATCCTGAGGCCCGGACGTATGAGGGGAAGCATTGGATTTATGCGACCCGCTCATACACGGAATACACGCAGCAGATGAATCTGGATGCGTTCAGCTCAGATGATCTTATTCACTGGGAGAAGCATGAAGGCATTATCGATATGGCGGATTTTCCGTGGATATGGCGGGCTGTATGGGCTCCGACCCACATCGAGCATAACGGTAAATATTATCTCGTCTTTGCGTCGAACGACATTCAGTCCGATGATGAAATCGGCGGGCTGGAGATCGCGGTGGCGGACCGTCCGGAAGGGCCGTACAAAGGCTATCTGGGCAAACCGCTGGTGGATAGATTCATTCACAAGGCGCAGCCGATCGACGCGCATTTGTTCAAGGACGAGGACGGAACGATCTTTCTGTACTACGGAGGGTGGGGGCACTGCAATGTCGCCCGCATGAACGAGGATATGACGGGATTTGTTCCGCTTACGGAGGACAGCGATGAGGTGTTCCGGTCGATCACGCCGGAAGGGTATGTCGAAGGCCCTTGTATGATTAAGAAGGACGATTTGTATTACTTAATGTGGTCGATGGGCGGATGGACGAACGGAACATATCGTGTAGCCTATGGCGTAAGTGACAATCCCCTCGGCCCATTCGAGAATAAAGGCACGATTCTGGAAAGACAGGAGCCGCTTGCCGATGGCCCTGGCCACCACGGTTATTTGCATTTGCCGGATACCGACGAATGGCTGATCGTCTACCATCGCCGGATCATCGGCGACACCGAGCCGGGTCACCGCCAGCTCTGCATCGACCGGATGCAGATTGGTGGCGGCAAGATTGAGAAAGTGGTTATGACTTGAAGATTGCGCATAAGCCGCCCGTTAAGGGCGGTTTTTTTTTGTTAACCGTGTAGAATTGATACATGTTCGGATGGCGTTCTTTCGAGTGTTTCATAGGCGGGTGTATATTTATGGTAAAAATGAGCAGGTAACCCAACTCGTGAAGATGTCTTATTACATAAGATGCCTATTATAAGGCCTAATGACCGGCAAATAAGGACAATATCAGAGAAAGGAGGACTGCATGCCGTGCTAAATATTGAAAAAACAGCGAGTAGCAATCCCAATAATCCCTGTACCTTTACCGTAACGCTGTCGGCTGAGGGCAGCTCGATCCTGACCGGAATACCTCTTTATCTCGTGTTTGTCGTCGATGCTACCTCTTCCATGGGGACACAGGATATTAACAACAACACGGCCACTCGTTTTCAGGTGACGGCACAAGCGATACAAGGATTTCTGGATATCATATTCTCGGAGGAGTATGCGGCCATTGAGAAAAATATCGCGCTCGTCACCTTCGGCAACGGAGCCCGTGTGCATGTCACCCAAGCCGATGGCCAAGGCCAATTCAGCGGCTTGGTCAACCCCGCTCCTTCGACGCTGCCGGCCGGCGGCGGTGCGCCCGTCGAGGATTATTATATCGGCGCCAATGCATACAGCCCTTCACAAGCAGCAACCGCACTCGCCAATTTCCAGAGCGTGGCGGATAAAACGGAATTTTTCTATCAGGATGAGAATGATATTCTTTCCATGGTCAACAACATCAGCCGCTACAGCAATACCAATGCACAATCGGGGCTGCTGCTCGCAAACGAGCTGCTGGAGGGTGTTCCGGAGCATGCCCATAAGCTGATCATCTTCATCACGGATGGGGAAAGCGCGGCATCTTCTACTTTCTATGCTTATTACAATGAAGCGAATATCCCGGCTCACATCCATGCCGCTTCGCTTGTTCAGGAAGGGGCGCTTTTGTACGCTGTGTATAACGGGATTCAGGCGCTTGTGACGAGTGAAGACCTGGTTCGGGAGGGGATCGACCCGGACAATTATGATCCTGCCACATTTACACCGCTGCAAATCGTCAGACTGAAATTGCGTGCCTTGAGCAGAAGTGTGGAATTTTTCGAGGCGACTGCAGGCCAGTTAACGGTCAATCCTTTTGCCGGGGAATGGCATAACTTTGACGGAAGAAATGCGGACAATATCACACGTGTGCCTGCCGTTCCCAATATGCTGGATGATGTGACGCTGAATGGGTATTACTGGTCCAACGGGCGGATCGGGTTCGCTGCGAATTATTATTACTACGAGCAGAGCCCCTTTTTCGCCAAGGTCAACGGAATATGGCAGTATTCCCAGTCGGCCTCGGGGGTGCCGCTTGAGCCTGTATATACGGATCCATTTTTTCCGCAGAGCATTGTGGGCCAGTCGCTGGATACCGTGACGTATGATAACTCTGAGACCGAACTTATGATTTTTGCTACGGATCAAAAAATTCCTCAGACCCGCCAGATCGATTATTACGAGTTAACCAGCCGCAACGTGTACGCAAGCAATGCTGCGAAGCGCTTCATGATTGCTGCGGCGGATGCCGCACGTGCGAATGGCATTGTGATCAATACGATTGGGATCGGCGGGGCAGTCCGGCTGCCCGAATATTTGGACCAAACGGCTTCCTCTGGCCAGGCTTACATCGTTCCGCGTGATATTAGCAACGCGCAGGTTGCGTTGCGCGATGAAATGGTGGCGTCCGCCAGACAAATATACACCATTACTGAAAATGTAGTCATCACCGATCGTGTTCCTCGTCGTTCATCACCATACACGATTCAAAATGACGGGACTTTCGAGCTGGATCTAACCTCGTTCCGGGTCGCTTATGTCCAAACGCCCGCCAGTCCGGTCATCTATCAGCCTGTCGATATTAACAGCAGCGATGTTGTATCCGTATCATTTCAACCCAACAGCTATGACATTCTTTTGTCGTGGGGGACCTGTGGTCAGCGGAAGCAGCGGCAGCGGGGGAAGGCAGATACTACAGAAGCATCCTGCAATTTCAACTCGCGGCAAACCAGGGTGTCATTTCGAATAATAGGATAGGGATTCCAGATATGAGGACGAATCTGAATGCGGCTGCCATCTGGACGGAGACAGGACTGGTCATGAGTCAATCCTTTCCGCCGGCATCTGTGTATATCCCCGAAACATGCAGCATATTTCCGCCCGTTCCCCCAGCCCCGCCTGTTCCCCCAGGACCGCCGGGCGCTCCGCCAGTGACTCCTCCCGGCCCGCCTGGACCCGCGGGACCGCCGGAATCTCCCGAAATTCCAGGTCCGGGTGAAGCACGATCACCCGAAACCGGAGTTCCGGCTAGCCCGCCAGCACATTCGGAGCTACAGAGGCGCCTGCGGCGGAGAAGGAAACGTAAGCGGTACCGGGTCCGGCGCAAGCGCAGTATATGCAAAGCCAGACGCAAGCTGAAGATGAAGCGGGGCAAACGTAAAGTGAATCCGTGCCAAGCCAGGCGCAAGTACAAAATCGATCGCCAAGCGATAGACGGTGGTGAATAGAGGAGCGGTTGACCTGAATCCGGCTCAACCCGCCCCGCCCTGGATCTCAAGCAGCCCCAACCTTGATCAGGTGGGGCTGTTCCAACTTACGAAACGGCAAGGAATAAGCAGCAATATAGGCCGCGGTCACTCCCGAAGTGAAGACGTGTTATTTTACACTTTTCATCCATCGCGGTTCGTTATACTCTTATAAGAGAAGACAACAGGAACCGGAGATAAATCTATCCAATTCATAGTTGTCCCAATTTATTGCGCGTTAGGGTGCATCACAGCTTGCGGCTGGGTCCCTTTGGCTGGGCCCCTTTACCTTTACAGGAGACCGGGTTGATATGAGCAAAGGAGATGGATATGGGCCACTTTGAATTGAAAATTGTGCATCAGCATTTCCTGACTCAAGAACTTGAGGAGCCCTGCTCCCACGGTCCGATTTACTTAAAGGTGAATGATGTGATGATCTCAAGCGAGGACGACGGTGACTGGGTCATTAATGAAGCCGCCCTTGCTCTAATGCGGACGGTAAGGTACGGATTCCCCAATCCTCTAGCGGCCCCGCCGAGGTACTATCCGGAAGGAATCAAAGAGGAAACATTGATTAATTGCTGCGGTGCGTACATGCTCTTCTGCTCTTCGTACATCAAGTGGAATGTGACGCTGAACGGGGATGAAGTGACGTTGAGCCACTTTGTTAAAAATGATCATGTGGATTACAGAGATCTTGCCGTTACACTGCCACTCGCTGAATATGCCACCATCGTGTATGCGTTTGCCGAGCAGGCATCTGATTTTTATATCGGCAAGGATGTGGACGCGGGCGGCATGGAGCTGTTTGAAGGACAGTATGGACAATTTTGGCAGGAATTTGAAGAGCATATGAAGTATATTAAGGAGAAGTACATATTATAGACGGATGCAGGGAAGGGGAGCTATGAGGGATAAACAAGATAAAAAGCTGACGCTCATACTCTCAAGCTTTCTTTTTCTCGTGTTTCTGATCAGCAATGTGATTCGCTATTTTGAGATCGGGAGCTTGAGCATGGTTACGGTCGTTTGTAATGTGGCAGCGCTCGTGCTGGTAGTGGTTAGCTCTAGGGTGTACAGACGAGCGAAGGGGCGGCGGATGGAGCGATGAAGGTTTTTGTAAGGAAGCAGTGGGCGAGTTCCGGAAAACGAACATAAGATCCAGACGAATGTTTGAAAAAATAGGCTTCAGGGAAATCGGCAGCGGCGCCTGTGAACATGACGTGGGAGAGGCGCCTAAACTTATTCGTTATCAGTATCGGTATACCTAAGGAGGTACAGTTCGATGAAACTTGCAGAAGCTTTAGTGTTGCGTGTGGATTGTCAGCGGAAAATTTCGCAGCTGAGAGAGCGGCTTTCACGTGTTGTCAAAGTCCAAGAAGGGGATGAGCCTGCCGAGAAGCCTGAATTGCTGCTTCAAGAGCTGAATGAGACGATAAATCAATTAACGGTATTAATTATGTCCATCAACAAAACAAATTCGCTCACCCCATTTGATGAAAACAGAACCATTGCAGACGTCTTAGCGGAACGGGACAGTGTGATGCAAAAGCGAAAGATCCTCGATGAATTACTGGAGCATGCGTCCATCCGCCAGGATCGATACAGCCGCTCTGAGGTAAGGTACCAGGCCACCGTAGACATTCCAAAAATCCAAAGCGAGATTGATCGTTTATCGAAGGAATACCGGGAGCTGGATTTTAAAATCCAGGAAAAGAACTGGACCGTTAATCTGGTTGAATAGTTAAGCTGGTAAACAATTTATAGAGGTGAACACAACCCTACCAATAGGGAAAATTGGACCTCCGAATCGTTGGACGCAGGGCCATGTCTGACACTATTAAAGTTAGCCCGGTACTGTAACAAGATTGCGATTCAGCATGTAAGTACAGTGTATTCTTAAATGTAACTACCGTGTGTTGGCTATAAATTGTTGAGGGTGGGCAAGGGGTTTAGCTTAACTCAACGCAGAACAAGGAGGCTGTCCAGAAAGTCAGTGAAACCTGACTACTGGCAGCCTCTTTTTTTGTAAAACGCTAAAAATATGCGCAAAAAAACCGTCTTTTCCTGTAAAATGAAAGTTACCACACAACCATTTCAGAAAGGGACGGTTTTTATGCGTAATCAAATGACTACTACTAAACATTATAACATGCAACTCACATTTCCTCTAGAAAATATAGAAGGAAACATAGATTCTAAACGAAAGCTCACACCTGCTTTTAAAGCTTATGATAACAAGCAGATGCATATGATCTTGGATCTAGAATCACTAATCCCTTCCCACCATGTCGCTCGTATCATTGATGAAATGATTGAATCTATTCCTGACGAGCTGTTGTTTGCTCATTATGTTGGCGGTGGCCGTAGTTCCTACCATCCTAAAATGATGCTCAAAGTGATTCTTTATGGCTACTCTCAAAAAGTCTATTCCTGCCGTGGCATTGAAAAACTATTACAAGAAAACCTACCGGCGATGTGGCTAGCTGCGATGCAACAGCCGGACTTCCGCACCCTGAATGACTTCCGTGGTGTGCGAATGAAGAGCCTTATGGATGAGCTCTTTCAAACGATGATTAAAAAGCTCATCAACGACAATTTTATTACCATGGAGAACTACTTCTTGGATGGCACAAAGATTGAAGCTAATGCCAACAAGTATTCTTTTGTGTGGAAAAAATCTACGTTACGCTTTGAAGAGAAACTCAAAGAAAAGGTGCAGGCAACCCTTGCGCATATTCATACGCTCACGCAGCAAGAAGCTAGTGAAATGGTAGCTACCGATCCAGATGAGCTTCCTGTACAGCTTGAAGAAACAGCTGTTATTCTAGAAGAACAAGTAGAGCGCTTAACTGAACAGATCGCTCAAACCAATGACAGTGAAGCGAGAAAAGCCTTACGAAAAGAGCGTAGTGCCTGGAAACAGCCTCTGAAAAAGATTCGTCAAGACTTTCTTCCACGTCTGGCCAAGTATGATCAGCAGAAAGCTTGCTTTGGTGATCGCAATAGCTACTCCAAGACCGATCCAGACGCTACGTTTATGCGAATGAAAGAAGATCACATGAAAAATGGTCAACTTAAACCAGGTTACAATGTACAGATGGCAACGGAAAACCAATTTATTTTGTTTTATAGTCTTCACCAACGACCAACGGACACACGCTGCTTCATTCCGCATATGGAGCAACTTGCTGCGTCTTCTTTACCCATGCCTAAAACCGTGATTGCTGACGCTGGTTATGGTAGTGAGGAAAACTATTTGTACGCGTTAGGCGAAGAAAAAGAGACGCGATTTGATTTTCTTATTCCATATGGCAGCTATATGCACGAACAAACCAGACGCTACAAAAAGAACATGAAGCATGCAAGCAATTGGACGTATGAAGAGTTAGACGATCGCTTTATTTGCCCGAATGGTCGATACGTTTCGTTTAAGAAGTACCAGACGAAGAAGACACGCTCCGGCCTAGAGCAAAGCTTTAAGATTTACGAATGTGAGGATTGTAGCGATTGCCCATTAAAGGCAGCATGTACGAAAGCAAAGGGAAATCGTCAAGTACACTGGAACACGGTATGGGAAGAATTAAAGGCAAAGGCAAAAACAGCCCTTGAGGATGACGAGAAATCCGCGATCTATGCTCGACGTAAAGTCGAGGTTGAGAGTGTATTCGGTCACATCAAGGGCAATCGGTCGTTCCGCAGATTTTCCTTGCGGGGTCTAGAAAAAGTTCATACAGAGTTTGGGATTGTGGCCTTGGCCCACAATCTACTGAAAGTAGCAGGCATTCGCCTCGCTACATTCTTTCAAACGCAGGGACGTAAAAAGGTTGGACGGAGAAATGGTTCTCTTCTCGTCCAACCTTTTTACTTTAGGGACTTATTGGACAGCCCCTTTTTTGCTGATGGCAGCACCGCTGCGGGTAAGGGCACTTAGTGTCCAACCATAGATATACGCCGGGGACTGCAAGGTTGTTATGAATCCACATATAATGGAGTTAAAGAAGACTTTGGTTGTAGTGGTGGACGTGCTTTTTCATGGAATGGAGGTGCAATATCATGATGACAAGCCTTGTTTCTCAAGTCGGAGAAGTGATGTCAGTCAGTCGAAGTGCAACACATACTTTTAGCAAAGAGGTAGTAACGACGATCCACTTACTTGCTGGTCTGGGAGTGGAAGGTGATGCCCACATGGGAGGGACTGTGAAGCATCGTTCACGAGTGGCGCAAAACCCGGATCAACCGAACCTGCGGCAAGTGCACTTAATTCATTCGGAGTTATTCGACGAAGTAGGGAGGGCTGGTTTTCACGTTGAGCCCGGGCAAATGGGTGAGAACATAACGACCCGCGGGATTCATTTGCTTGATTTGCCAACAGGGTCAAAGCTGTATATTGGCGAATCCGCGGTTATTGAAATCACAGGACTGCGCAATCCTTGTGCTCAGATCGACAACTTTCAGCCAGGACTGTTGAGTGCCGTTTTAGATAAAGACGCGGATGGGAAGCTTGTTCGAAAGGCTGGCGTCATGGCTATCGTGCTAGTTGGGGGAGAAATACGAGCAGGGGATCCCATCCGAGTTGAGCTCCCGCCTGAACCATTTCGGCCGCTAGAACGAGTGTAAGATAGGCATCCAAGTGAGGGGCAAAAAAACGTGCTGCTATGAAGCAAGTTCAGCCTGTGTTCACTCCCTTTGGCGGCCATGTATGTCAACTGAAAAATGAATTCTGTCAAAATGATATAGAGGCTGTCCGCTAAGGGACAGCCTCTATGATTTACTGCATGCAGACATGACCGCGAAGTCAGTATTCCTCGCCGATCATTAATACCGCTCGAGGATCAGTTGGGTCTTCAAGTCGTCGCCAGGCAGCAGCCAGCCGTTAGACTCGAGCAGCTCCAGCAACTCGGCACGAAGACGGGTTGCTACATTGCGATCAGCAGTTTTAAAGGAAACCTCGATGAAATCCTCGGTACCTGTACCGCTGCTGTTGCGAATCGGCCATACTTCGAGAGTCATCTTCACCCCTTGCCATTGCCCCTCGTAACGGTCGAATACCACCGGTCCATAAGAGCGGGACTGAGACAGCATTTGCTTGCCCCAGTTTGGAGCAGACCATTTATTGAGCTTGCCAGGCAGCTTGTCCAACAGATGGGAGAGCATCACTTGTTCGGATGGCAGCTGAGGACCCGCCATATTGACGCTGACTTTCTTCTCGTTGGAGAAGCTGAGAGTTTGCCGGCTGTAGCCCCAGTCGATTTCAGCCTCGTAATTGTCATCGGAGGAATCAAAGCCCTCTTTGTTCGCCAAAGTCAGCGCAGCATCAATGTCTCCGTTGATGATCGGATACCGCTTTTTGAAAGTCAATTCGTAGTTGTTCTTATCTGCTTTCTTGCGGAAACGAACATTCCAGCCTTGTTCATTCAGGGCAAGATCATCGGTATCGAAATAGGCAACACCAATTGCCAGTGGCGTTGAAGAGACGCCCAGCTGTTGAATGACTTCCGGGCGAACCTGCCGGTCCGGGGTTAATACCGCTTCTGGTCTTGCGCTGAATTTCACCTCATACGAAGGCACCGCATTCGGTGCGGCTGATACAGACTCGAGTCCTGTACCTGCGAGCACGCTTCCCCATGCCGTGACACCAACGATCGCTGCCAGCGTCATGCGTTTCCATGTTTTCATCATTATCCACCACTCCTTTGAATTATTGAATACATGTTCACTGTAAAGGTGAAGTACAAGACCGCTGTTAAAAGGAAGGGGGAAATGCATCAAATTTCCATAGAATTTTTGAATGGCATACTCCAATTATTGTTAATCTCGGACTTGGCAGGAATGGTGCCCAAGATGCTGCCGGAAGTCCGGGGAGCTCGGGGAGTCCGGGAAGTTCGGGAACTTCAGGAAGCTCAGAGCGTATGGGCATCTCCCCGTAGACTTGTCCCCTCTCGCTACAGCATTCCCTGCTCTGCCTGCGCTCCTGCCTCTCTCAACACCTCGCGGAAACGGCTCATCTGTACGGAAGGCAGCCGATCCGCATTATACACGCTGTAGATATGCCGGAACGCCTGATGCCCCGGGATCGGCAGGATATGCATCCAGCCTTGTTCTTCTTCCCGCCGCACGGCCATCCTTGACATGAAGGAAATATGGTGGCCTAACAGCACCAGCTGCTTAATGGCCTCCAGGGAATCGAGCTCAACCGTGCTGCGCAGCCGAACGCCGTGGCGCTCCACCCATTGATCTGTCAGCTGCCGGGTGCTTGATTCCGTTCCATGAAGTGCGAACGGGGTGCGGGCAATCTGATCAGGTTCCAGCGCTTCCGCTTTGGCTAATGGATGATCGGCCGCACAGACGAGCACCAGATCATCGGAACATAGCGATTCGGCCAGCAGGCTCTGACCCGTAAAGGGTTCCGACGAGATAATGCCCAGATCAATCTGATGGCGGATCAGCATATCGCGGATTACGGGCGAGGGCTTGACGGACAAGGAGATGCGAATGCCGGGGAACTCCTGGGAAAAAGCGTTCAGGATACGCGGAAGCAAGTAGGTCGCCGGCACATAGCTGGCCCCGATGTTCAGCGTGCCGCGGTACAGGCTGTCATATTCCCGGACGACACGCTTGGATTCTTTGGCAAGGGCGTTCATTTTGACAGCATAATGCAGCAAAGCTTGTCCCGCCTCGGTCAGAAAGGTTTTGCCATTACGGGATTCGAACAGCTTCACCTGCATTTCCTCCTCGAGCGATTTCATATGAAATGTCACCGTCGGCTGCTTAATCCCTAGAATGTCCGCAACACTGGTCATATTATGATGGCGGTCGATCAGCTCCACAATCTTCAGTTTCATCAGATTCATCTTTCCACTCTCCCCATGTTCTAGATATGTAGTTGAGCAAGCCGAATTGGACAGGAGTACCAGGTATTCATTTTGTTCAACTTAAATAGATGTCTCACTATAGATTTACTCTATGAATATCAACAGAATTCAAACAAAAAGTTAATTCCGCGTTTACATAAGTCTAATACAATACTTGAACGGAACCGTTACACTGAAATCAGCTTAAAAAGAACAGGCAGGGGATCAAAATGGAGATCGAAATCAAAGGGATCCATAAATCGTTTGCAGGCACGCCTGCGCTGCTGCCGACAGATCTGAAACTGCGGCAGGGCGAATTCACAACCTTGCTGGGGCCTTCCGGCTGCGGCAAGACCACCCTCCTGCGCATGATTGCAGGGCTGGAGCAGCCCGATGGCGGAGAGATTTATTCCGCCGGCAAGTGCATTTACTCCGCGAGCAAGCGAACGGATGTGCCTGCACATAAGCGGCAATTCGGGATGGTGTTCCAGGATTTTGCACTGTGGCCGCATATGACCGTCTTCGAGAATGTCGCCTTCGGCCTGAAAGCCGCAAAGCAGCACAGCGGCCTCAAGGAGAAAGTGACCGAAGCGCTGGCCATGGTCCGGCTGCAGGGAATGGAAGACCGCTATCCCCATCAGCTGTCCGGCGGACAGCAGCAGCGGGTCGCATTTGCCAGAGCGGTCGCAATTCGCCCGGCGCTGGTGCTGTTTGATGAACCGCTCAGCGCGCTTGATGCGGTGCTGCGGGAGGAAATGCGGGTGGAGATGATGTCGCTGGTGAAGGACATGGGCTTAACGGCGCTGTATGTTACCCATGATCAGATCGAGGCGATGTCCATGTCCGATGAAATCGTCGTGATGCGCAAGGGGGAAGTGCTGCAGCGAGGGACTCCGGAATCGATATATAAAGCGCCGAGTCATCCTTTTGTCGCTTCGTTCATCGGCAAGTCGAACTGGCTGGAGCCGGAGCGGGCGATGGTTCGTCCGGAGCAGGTGAAGTGGAGCCGAACCTCAGATGATGACAGAAGTTATGCGGCAACCGTACGTCATGTCAGTTATGTTGGTGAGCGGTATGAGATCCGGCTTCAGGTGGACGGGCTGGATGAATGGACGGTTTACTCGTCGAAGCGAGCAACCGTTCAGGAGCGTGTGGAGCTGTATGTTTCCCCGGAATCCATATGCTGGATGCAGGGAGCAGATATTTCTTCAGCAGTGCAACAACAACCAAACCTGGAGCCTTTAGCTTTAGGTTAACTAATAAAGGGAGATGGTCTAAATGAAAAAGATGGCTTTTCGTAAAAAAGGAACGTTATTGCTGCTGGCATCCGTCATGAGCATCAGCCTGTTCGGCTGCGGCAACGCAACAAGCAACAGCCAAACGATCGAGCCGGCGAACACCGGACAAGCGGCGCCGGAGGAAACGGCAACTCAAGAAGCACCTCAGGAAACCGGAAATGCGTTGGGCGGCAAACTGGTGCTGTACAGTGCCGGTCCACAGAAGCTGGCGGACAACCTGATCAGCGGTTTTGAAGCTCAAACGGGCGTGAAAGTTGAAATGTTCCAAGGGACCACAGGCAAAATCCTGGCTCGCCTGGAAGCAGAGAAAGGAAATCCGGTAGCGGACGTTGTCATCCTGGCTTCCCTTCCTTCGGCCCAATCGCTGAAAGCGGAAGGACTTACAATGGCCTATCCGGATGCCGTGAACAGCGACAAGCTGAACACAGAATGGTCGGATGCGGACGGTCACTATTTCAGCACTAGCGCATCGGCGCTCGGCATTGTCTACAACACGAACCTGGTATCGAATCCGCCTCAAAGCTGGAGCGATCTGGAGCTTCCGGAGTGGAAGGATTCCGTGAACATCCCTGACCCAACGCTGTCCGGTTCTGCCCTTGACTTTATTACAGGCTATCTGAGCGTAAAGGGTGAAGGAGGATGGTCGCTGTTCGAGAACTACAAAGCGAATGGTGTAGCTATGGCCGGCGCAAACCAGGAGGCGCTTGATCCCGTCATTACCGGTGCGAAAAGCATCGTTGCCGCAGGTGTGGATTACATGACTTACTCTGCCAAAGTCAAAGGCGAGCCGGTAGACATCGTATACCCGGCAGAAGGAACGGTCGTGAGCCCTAGACCGGCAGCCATTCTGAACTCCAGCCAGAACGTCGACAACGCGAAGGCATTTATTGACTACCTGCTGTCTGATGAAGCACAGAAGCTTGTCGCTGAAGCATACCTGATTCCAGGTCGCGAGGACGTGGAAGCGGAAGGACGCACGAACCTGAAGGATATCCCGCTTCTGCCTGTAGACTGGGCATGGATGAACGATCATGGGGATGAGACGGCAGCCCGTTTCTCCGAGGTGTTCAAGTAAGCATTAAGAAGCATAGGAAGGCAATGTATGTGAGGTGAGCAGCAGTGAAACCTGTTTTCAAGGACAGCCCTAGCTTCTTTCGGAATATCGGAATTATACTTGCTTTATTTCTACTCGTAATAGGTATCGTCATACCACTGCTGCTGATTTTCTGGCAGAGTGTATCGACAGGGCAGGGTTTGGATCTGCTGGCACCGATACGAACGATTGCCGGACATGATCTGTCCAGCGTACTCTTTCAGACGATATGGCTCGGGGTATGTGTAGTGGCGGGAACCACGCTGCTCGCGCTGCCCCTGGCCTGGATCATGTCAAAGACGAGGCTCGGACAGCATCGATGGATTGATGTGGTGCTCATGATTCCGTTCATGACACCTCCTTATATCGGCTCCATGGGTTGGATTTTGTTCATGCAAAAAGGAGGCTACCTGCAGCAATGGCTGCCGGGCAGCGCCGCACTAAGCGACTCCTTCTTCAGCTTCGGGGGGATGGTGCTGATCATGTGTCTGCACTTGTTCCCTTTCCTCTATTTGCTGCTGCGCGACGCGATCATTCGCATCGGCGGCAATCTGGAGGAGGCCGGAGCGGTGCACGGGGCCAGCAGCGGATATCGCTTCCGCAGAATTATGCTGCCGCTGCTATTGTCTTCGTACGGCATGGGGGCGATGCTGGTCTTTGTCAAAACGATTGCGGAATTCGGCACCCCGGCCACGTTCGGGCGCCGTATCGGCTATTATGTCATGACCTCGGAAATTCACAAGTACATTTCCAGCTGGCCGATCGATTTCGGCAAGGCAACATCGCTGGCCTCGATTCTGCTGTCGGTCTGTCTTGTGATGTGGTATATGCAGTCCACCATTAGCCGGAGGTTCACTTACCGGCTCGTCGGCGGCAAGGGACAGCGCTCGAAGCGATACGCGCTGCGCGGCCTGACGGGTGCAGCCAGCGTGGTGTATCTGGCGTTGCTGCTGATCTTCTCGATAGGCATTCCTTACTTCTCGGTCATCGTCGCTTCCTTGATGAAGCTGCGTGGAGCCGGTCTGGCATGGGATAACCTGACGTTGGACCATTACAGGGATCTGCTGACCTGGGGCTCTGTCAGCATGAAGGCGCTGGGGAACAGTCTGGGCTTGTCGCTCGCTGCTTCCACGATTGCGGTGGTGCTTGGTACCGGATTCGCCCTGGCCGTCGGGAAATCGCAGAAGCGGACACAGCGGGTCATTGACCTGTTCAGCCTGCTGCCCAACACCGTGCCGGGCATCGTCACGGTTGTCGGATTGATTCTGTTCTGGAACTCGCCATGGCTGCCAGCGACGCTGTATAACACCTACGGCATGGTGGTGCTCACCTATGTGGTGCTCTTCCTGCCGTACACGGTGCAGTATGTCAAAGCCAATTTCACGCAAATTGACGGGAGCCTATTCCAGGCCGGGCAAGTATTCGGAGGCGGCCCGCTGCTGATTATGCGGCGGATTCTGCTTCCGCTGATTGTGCCGGGAATGCTGGCAGGGTGGATCATGACGTTCACCATCTCGGTGCGGGAGCTGGTCGGTTCCTTGCTGATTCTGCCTCCTTCGATGCAGACGTCAGCCACGTATATCTTCGCCCAGTTTGAACAGGGGCAAGTATCGCTCGGCATGGCCATGGCTGTCGTATCTGTCGGGATGACCGTGGCGCTGCTGCTCGTGGTTGAGGCGCTTAAATCTAACAGAAAGTGGAATGCATCATGATGAAGCTCAAAGTTTGGGGCGGCGCTGGCGAACATGGCCGCTCCGCTTATGTACTGAGCGGCAGCGATATTCATCTGCTGCTGGACTGCGGCGTCAAAAGAGAAGGCGCCGGGGAGTATCCCCTGATTGAGCCGGAACTGGTGCTCAAGCTGAACGCCGTGTTTCTCTCCCATGCCCATGAGGATCATTCCGTGGCGATTCCGATGCTGTATCGGCTGGGCTATCAGGGTGAAGTGTGGACGACCCGGGAGACAGCGGCTCAAGTGGAATCCTATTTCGAGAGCTGGCGAGCGTTTACGGAGCGCTCCGGGGGGCCGCTGCCCTACGAGGAGGCGGACTATAAAGCGATCCGATATCGTTTCCTTGACGAGGCTGCCGCGAGGCTGACCTGGTTCGAAGTGGTTCCGGGCGTTGAGGCCATGTGGGGGCGCAGCGGGCATATGGCTGGCTCGGTATGGCTGCTGATCCGGGCCGAGGGCAAGGAAATCTTCTATTCCGGAGACTATACGGCCGAGTCCATGCTGCTGGAGGATGACAGCCCGCGGGGTGTCCGGAAGGAAGCGATCTATGCGGACCTGGCGATCATTGACGCAGCCTACGGTACGGATGCCGAGTCACAGAACGACAAGCTGGAACTGCTGGAGAAGACGATCCGGGGTACGCTGGATCAGGGGGGCAAAGTCCTGCTTCCCGTACCGGCAACAGGCCGGGGCCAGGAGATGCTGCTGTGGGCTTACCGGACCTACCGGGACACGCCGATTGTGATCGAGCGCGGACTGCTAAACGGCATGGAGCGGCTGCTCAGCAGCCCGGAATGGCTGCGTGAGCGTGATGGCTATACAGGCCGGGACATGAAAGCTCAGGTCGAGCGGTTTCTCAGACGCGAAGATCTGCTTGTACCGGGGCATGAGGATGACCGAATCCGGCTGCTCGACACGCTGGGAGCCTCGATATGGTTTATTACCGACGGCATGATGCAGTCCGAGCTGGCCCGGTGGTATTATGAACAGCTGCGCGATGATCCAAGGCATCTTGTATTGCTGACGGGCCACGCTTCCAAGGGCACCTTTGCCGAGCGGCTGCTGCGGCAGCCGAGCGCATACGGCGTCTGTGCGGTGAAGAAGCTCAAATACAAGGTGCATCAAGGCTGCGAGGATGTGCGGCGCATGATGTCAGCCATGCCGGCAAGGCATAACGTGCTGGTACATGCCGTCAAGGAAGAAACAGACCGGCTTCGCAGCCGGCTGCTGGAAGAGGTGGAGGCCGCGCATGATCAAGTGCAGATTCATTCGATGTCGGCCAGTGAAGAATTATGGTTTTAATCGATCGGACCGGGGATGGCAGAAGCCTTCCTGGTCCGATTTTTTTGTTGCGAATCGTGCAGAATTCTCACATGGATTGGAATCTTTGATGTAGAATTAGGAAGAATCTTGAAGCAGGAGGGATGCAAATGGTTTCATCGGACAACCCTAAAGGCACGGGAGCGGCAGGAGAAGGTGAACCGTGGACCGAGCCGGACATGGCACCGGAAGGATACGATGAGAAAAAGCTAAAGCTGTACCATTATAAGTTGCTCAATCGTTTGGCCAAGAAAGGGCAGACGGTGCTGGTCGGCTCGTCGCTGATGGAGTTTTTTCCGATTCATGAGCTGCAGCAGTCGCTAGGACAGCGGTATTGCATTTATAATCGCGGGATCGCGGGGTACGTGACGGAGGAGCTGCTCGCGTCGATGGAGACATGCATTTATGAACTGGAGCCCTCGACCATCTTTATTAACATCGGTACCAATGATATCAGTGCGCCGGATTACACGCTGGAGAAGCTGATTGCAGGCTATGATGAAATATTGACCCGAATTGCATCAAGACTGCCGGATTGCCGGGTGTATGTGATGGCGTATTATCCCGTGAATGCGAAGGATGACTTTCCCTTTGTGTCCAAGGCTCAGATGGAGGAAATCTTTCAGAGAAGGACGAATGAGGCGATCCGGGAGGCGAACCAGGCGCTGGAGCAGTTGGCGGCTCGTCATGGGTATGCCTATATCGATGTGAATGAGGGGCTGACCGATGAGGAAGGGAATTTGAAGAAGGAATATGCGATTGATGGTATTCACATGTTCCCCAGCGGCTATGCGGTTATTTTACATAATATGATGAAGTATCTGGCTTAATATCGTGGCGCCCGTGTGGGGCCACATTAAGCTTCCTCATGTTGTTCCAACTATAAATTAGTAGCAAGTACTAATACCAGGTGTTATAATAGTTATAACTTCAAATTTGAAAATACAGATTCTAAAGTACAGTTTCTCTAAAATATGGATTCCAGCGACAGGAGGCTAGTAGATTGGGCCAGTCAAAATCGAAGATTACAGCGATCGGCACCTACGTTCCGGAGCGCGTGCTGAGCAATGCGGATTTGGAAAGAATGGTCGATACGAGCGACGAATGGATTGTTCAGCGCACAGGCATGCGCGAGCGGCGGATTGCGGCACCGGATGAGTATGTATCGGATCTGGCCATTAAGGCGGTCCGGGATATGGTCGACCGTTACGGTGTCAACGTCCAGGATGCGGACATGATTCTGGTTGCGACCAGCACACCGGATTATGCTTTCCCCAGCACGGCCTCCAGGGTTCAGGCGAAGCTCGGCATTGCAAGCACGGGCGCACTTGATATCAATGCGGCCTGCGCGGGCTTTGTCTATGCGCTTCAGATGGCTGACGGTTTAGTCACCGGCGGAATGTATAACAAGATTGTCGTGATTGGAGCCGAGACTTTGTCCAAAGTGACAGATTACACCGACCGAACGACATGTGTGCTGTTCGGGGACGGGGCAGGAGCCGTATTGGTGGAGCGGGATGACAGCGCCGGGGAGTTCATGGCGTCCATCTCGGGCACGTATGGCGAGGGCGGCATTCATCTATACAAAACATCGCTGTCCGAGCAGATGGAAGGTGTCGAGCTGAAACCCGGCAGCCTTGTGCAGAACGGCAGGGAAGTGTACAAATGGGCGGTTCGCAACATTCCGGAAGGCGTGCGGCAGCTGCTGGACAAAGCGGAGCTTTCAGCTGAGCAGGTGGATTGGTTCGTGCCGCACAGCGCCAATCTGCGGATGATCGAAGCGATTTGCGAACGGGGGCTGGTCCCGCTGGAGCGGACGCTGACCAGTGTGGAGTATCGCGGCAACACGTCCGCTGCTTCGATTCCACTGGCACTTCAGCTGGCAGTGGATGATGGCCGGTTGAAGGCAGGCGATGTGGTGCTGCTGTACGGTTTTGGCGGCGGCATGACCTATGCCGGTTCCCTGCTTCGCTGGACCATTTAACGGTAGGATACAGGGTTTCCAACGCTTTCAG
Organism: Paenibacillus sp. FSL M8-0334; assembly: GCF_038000405.1. Lineage (NCBI taxonomy): Bacteria > Bacillati > Bacillota > Bacilli > Caryophanales > Paenibacillaceae > Paenibacillus > Paenibacillus sp. FSL M8-0334. Next base: position 1,403,975 of record NZ_JBBOCH010000001.1, on the reverse strand, counting down.
CAGCCTTTGGCCTGGTGATAGGTGAACTCCATATAGAAAGCATTAAGGGGCTGTCCCTCAGGGGGCAGCCCTATGCTGTTTGCTTGATCACTGACCGTGCGCTGGTCTGAAGGCAAGGCATGGTGTTGTTAGCCGTCTATTTTATTCTCCTGAATGGTTGCGTTTTGTTAAATACAGCCAGGTGCCACCCACAGCCAGAATGGAGATCCCCGCGTACAGTGCATTCGATGAACGGAACCCGGATTGACTCGGCTCCGCATCCATGAATCCGCCGGAGGCATCCTCTGCCCAAGCGTCTATATCATGGTAACGTTCCATTAACAGGCTTTGAAATTGTTCCTTGCTCTGCGAGCTGCTGAGGCTGTATTTCCCTTCCGTCGGCTCCAGTTTCATGACGGAATTGGTTGGCTCCGAATACACGTAGTACTCCTCGGCCGGGAAGTCATGTACGAGCAATTCGTTCTCCTTGAGATTCAGCAGTCCTCCTGGAAGCTCGCGAGGATACCCAATCTCGGCCAATTCCCAATGTCCGTCTGCCGTTAGTTCTGTCCCGATGGCATTGACCGGCTGCCCGTCTTGGAAAATGACCGCAACCCATTTCGGCTGCCGATTTTCCGTGATGAGGCTGTCCGATTGTCCGAGGGCAAAGTCTGCGTTCAAGCTGTAGATGGGATACAGATCGCTAAATGTGATGTTTCCCGGCTCCTCTTTGAAGCCCCAGTCAGCCGGAACATCCGAGAAAACAACGTCCTCGACAATTTGCTGGAAATGGTGCTTGGCAAATTCCACCGCGCCTTCCGGCGGTTGACTAACGCTAGCATCAGCAGCTGCCCCTCCGATCAGAGAGACTCCGATTAATAGAGACAGCAGCGCCAACATCGCTGTACATCGCTGGATGAAAGACATTTAAATCCCCCCTACTTTTTAATATTGTGCACGGTATGCGTCCAGGCAAAGTCCGAGTTGTTCGTCAGTTTCGAATAGGAAGTTGATGATTTGAAGGAGTTGGAATTTCTGATCTTCACCAGGCTTACGTAGTTGCCGGAATTATCATTGAATCCATAAATCACGCTGAGGTGACCGACCCCTGTCTTTTTGCCTTTTCCATCCTTCCATTCTTTTCTCAAAATCATAGGCCTATTATTGTTGATGTCGCTTTTGATGGTGCTGAAGTTCACCGTTCCTGAAGTCGTACCACCACTGGATATTCCGGATTGGGTCATCGCTCTTTTGGATTCACTCAACGTGCCGGGCTTGTTCGGGCAATCCTTAATGTTCTTGCCGCGCTTGACTAATGTGCATTGGGACGGCGCAGATCCCAAGTGGAACTTAATGATGATCTGTGGGGCTGTTACCCAGCACCACTGACTTTTTTCCTGGTCCGTGGCCGTAACGCTTAAGTATTTGCTTGCCGCATGCGCACTGCTGGCTGGCATGATCATGGCCACTACCATGATGGTCAAGAGAACAGAAGTGATTATTTTTTGATACGGGCTAACCTTCGTTTTCCATCCTGTCACAACATTTCCCTCCCACTAGATCCGTATTATGGAGCAAACGTTTAATCCTTTGGACAGTATCGTTTGGAGCGGATGTCGTATGGTGCTTCTGGAAATTATTGCATAACCTTCATTCTTACAGACGGTTATGAATGGCAAATGTTTCACGCTCCTGCTTGTCCGTATGAAAAAAATGTACCGGTCCCATCAATCCCTTGGTTTTACCATTTGTCCCTTGTGTGCGTTTCCTGCCTCCTTTCGCTTTGGATTTTTCGTGCATTTTCCATGGAGAGTACTACTTCCGGCGCCCCTGAAATTCCGGTGTCGATGTAGCTCTTCAGCGCTTCAACTATATACAACGATGGATGTATTCCGTTTCTGACGCCCAATTCCGAACTTTTTTGTTAAAAAAATGAAAAGACCGAGCCTCTTCAAAACGGAGCGGGCTCCGTTAGAGATTCAGCCAAGCATGAGCCTGTGAGACTATGGCATTCCATCAAATCTGCCAGGCGAGAACAGACAGATCCAATCGGTAATCATAATAAATTCAACCATAAATCGGAAGATTGCCTCCTCAACATCGGATGTCACTTTCTTTAGACTTAAAGGTGAAAAATGACAATTTCGAAAGGGGTATAAGCATGAACAGATTCAAAGCGTGGAGCATCATGCTGATCAGCATCCTGATGATCGCCTCGCTGGCTGCCTGCAGCGGCGGAGGGGGAACAAGTACGGGAGAAGGGGATTCACCGGGTACCGATTCGAACAGCAGCAACGGCGGAGCCGATGCCGGGAAAAAGATAGAGCTCTCCTTCTGGTCACTCGGTACGACCAACTATGAGGAGCTGGCGAAGGAATATACGAAAGAGCATCCCAACATCACGATTAAGTTCCAGAATACATCCGACCAGACAGCACACCACAACAATCTGACCACAGCGTTGTCCGCCGGCTCGGGTGCACCGGATATCTTTATGCTTGAAATCGCATTCATGGAGCGCTTTATCAACAACCAGGACAAATTCCATAACCTGTACGATCTTGGCGCCAAGGACATCGAGGGCAACTACCTCGACTGGAAATGGCAGCAGGCGACCTCGGTGGATGGTGCGTTCCAGCTCGGTTTGCCGACAGACATCGGCCCGACCGTCGTGTATTACCGCACCGACCTGGCGGAGCAGGCGGGATTGCCAACCGATCCTGACGCATTTAGCGCCGCGATTGATACTTGGGATAAATTCGCCGCGGTAGCGAACGATTTCAAGGGCAAGACAGGCAAGCCGTTTGCTGATCTGACAGACCTGGTGTACAACGGTGTGCGGGACCAGTCGGCAGACCAGATTTATTTCAGCAAGGAAGACGGCAGCTTTGTCGGGGACACGAACCCGCAGGTCAGAAAGGCGTACGACTTTACGGTCAAAGGCATCCAGGAAGGCTGGATCGGCAACTGGACGCTGTGGTCTCCGGAATGGCAGAAAGCGATCAATGACGGTGAGTTCGGCGTCATGCTCGGCCCGGCCTGGATTGCAGGCACGATCCGAAATGCCGAGGACAGCGCAGGCAAGTGGAAGATCGCCCAGCTTCCGGAAGGTGCAGGCAACTGGGGTGGCTCCTTCCTGACATTGCCGAAGGAAGGCAAACATCCGCAAGAGGCGTACGACTTTATCGCCTGGCTGGTCAGTCAGGAGAATCAGCTGAAATCCTTTAAAGAAAGCGGTCTGTTCCCGTCGATTCCAGCGGTGTACAGCGAGCCGGCCTTCAAGGAGGATCAGGATGAGTTCTTCGGCGGGCAGGTCATCTCCGAAGCTTATGCGAAATCCGCCGAGCGGGTCAAACCGGTCTACTATGGGCCGCTGCATGACCAGACGGATACAATCATCAAGAATGCGCTCAAAAACGTGCTTGAGAAAAAAGCCGATCCGCAAAAAGAATGGGAGAGCGCCATTCAGCAGATCAAGACGCTGGTAGAACGCAGCTAGGCTGATTGCCTGAGGAGAACTGGGCCACAGCCCAAGAACACCCATAGCGCATGTGCTACTCAGCGGAGCGGTACCTGGCCCTGGACAGGATAAGAACTTCGCGCTCTGTCCATGAATCGCGCTGACCCGGCTTCGGTGATCCATCGTGAGCCTCGAATCCGGTCAGAACCGCAGGTTCAGGTCCGGCCGGGAGATCGCGTTCCCATTGCTTGATCTATCCATTAAATTACGTTTGCCATATGGTCCGAATCCGGGACAGGGGGTGCCAGGTGTTGGCGCTCTCGGTCCGGGTTCGGATTTACTCTTGAACCTGGAGGTGCATCCATGGCTGAGACAGCTACAGCCAAGCGGTCCGAGCCCGCGCCGGGGAAACGCCGCTTCATGACCGAGACAAGGCGAAGCCGCCTTACGGCGTATACGTTTATTTCCCCGTTTTTTCTTTTGTTTGCCATATTCGGGTTATACCCGATCGTGTTCACGATCTATCTGTCCTTCTTCAAATGGGACGCGCTCGGGCCGATGCAGTACGTCGGCTTCCGAAACTATGAGCTTGTGACTGGTGATCCGACCTTCTGGATTGCCTTTGGCAACACGCTGCTCATGGCGCTCATGGGAACCGTGCCGCAGCTCATCGTGGCGCTGTTTGTTGCCGTGATGCTTCACTCGGCGCTGAACAAATTCAAGAATACGTTCCGCATCCTTTATTTCATGCCGAATATCACCTCGATTGTAGCGGTCACCCTGGTGTTCAGCACGATGTTCGGCAACAACGGCATGGTGAACTGGATGCTGAACAGCTTCGGCATGGAAAGTGTCCCGTTCAATTCCGGCTGGTGGGGTGTCAAAATCGCCATTTCCACCATGGTCATGTGGAGATGGATGGGATATAACGCGATTATTTTTCTGTCCGGGCTGCAGAGCATCCCGACCGATATCTATGAAGCGGCCAAAATCGACGGGGCCAGCCGCCGTCAGCAGCTGATCTACATCACGCTGCCGCTCCTGCGGCCGTTCATTCTGTTCGTGACGCTGGTGTCCACGATCGGGGCGCTTCAATTGTTCACCGAGCCGTACGTCTTCCTCGGCCAGTCGGGCACAGGCTCCACGCGGCAGGAAGGGGTTACGATGGTGACCTATCTGTATAACGAAGCGTTCAAGAACGGTTTCTTCGGCACCGCAGCCGCCACGGCAGTGCTGCTGTTTATCGCGACGATCATCTTCTCCGTCCTGAACATGATGCTGTCCAGCCGGATGGGCGGAGAGACAGGAAGGGGTAAAGCATGAGCTCACTAGCATTACGTCGAAAAAAACCGGATGAACCGGGCATCATTTCCAGAATTCTGTTTTATTTTTTCCTGGTCCTCGGAGCCCTGATTTCGATCTTTCCGTTCTATTGGATGTTCGTGGTGGCGACCAATGGCAAGGATGCCGCGTTTCAAATTCCGCCGCTGCTGACCCCGGGGCTGGAGTTCTTCAACAACTTTGCACGGGTGCTGGAGCGGACCGACTTCTTCCGGGCGCTGCTGAACTCGGTGGTGGTGTCCACCTCGGTGACGCTGTCGGTTGTATTCCTGTGCACGCTCGCGGGCTATGCGTTTGCGAAGTATGAATTCCCTTTGAAGAAGACGCTGTTTGTGTTTGTTATTGCTACGATGCTCGTCCCTGTTCAGCTGGGGGTGCTGCCGCAGTATGTCATTATGGCCAAGCTGCAGTGGATCGACAGCTACAAGGCGCTGATCGTTCCGGCGATGGTGAACGCCTTCGGCATCTTCTGGATGAGGCAGTACATCGCCTCCGCGGTGCATTCCGAGCTGATTGAAGCGGGGCGCATTGACGGCGGCGGGCATTTTCGGATTTTCTGGAATATCGCGATTCCGGTCGTGACGCCGGCGATGGCTACGCTGGGCATCCTCAATTTCATGAATGTATGGAACGACTTCTTCTGGCCGCTCGTGGTGCTGAAGAACCGGGAGAACTACACGATCCAGATCGCGCTGCAGCAGCTGTTCACGAACAAGGATGGGCTCGATTACGGGATGATCATGTCAGCCACCTTCACCGCGACGCTGCCGCTGCTGATTGTGTTTCTGCTGTTCAGCCGCTGGGTCATTGCCGGCCTGACCTCGGGAGCGATAAAAAGTTAGCGGCATCTGCGGCCAGATGCTAGGAGAATAGAGGAAACGCGAAGAATAATAGTTATAGGAAGCGAAGGGGGAACCACGATGAAACTCCGCCGAAAAATTTTGCTTGCTATTATTCTTCTCGTCTTCATTCCGGTCATTGTCATGGGGGGCGTGTCCTACTACAGCTTCTCGGATACGATAGAGAAAAAATCGAGCCATTTCTACTGGGTCTCGCTGCTTGAGACGGACCGGAAGCTGAAGTTTGCGCTAAGCGAAATTACGACGATCTCCAATTCGGCGATTACGCAGCAATCGGTGCAGCAGATGCTGAAGCAGCCGGAATATGCGATCACCTATGATCGCAGGCAGGAGATCAACAATCTGATCAATCATCCGATGATTGCTTCATTTGCCTTTTATTCGAACGAGCGGCTTGTATACCACACCGATGATGCGCTTGGCATGCAGGAGCTGCGGGAGCAGGACTGGTATGGGAAGGTGCGGGAGGCCGAAGGCAGACCGGTATGGGTCGGCCCGGGGGAGAACGGCTCGGCCGAGACGGGGACGATGGCACTGGTTCAGGCGCGGATCATTAAAGATTATGACTCGCTGGAGGATATCGGGACCGTGGTCATCTATGTGAAGCCCGATCTGCTGGATCAGGTGTTCTGGGAGGCCCAGACCTTGAAGCAGGGGGACATCCTGCTGGTGAACAAGCAGGGGAAGGTTGTATTCAACAAGTCGGGGGAGCATATTGGGAATCGGGCGGCGTTTCCTTTTCTGACCCAGGAGCAGGACAATGGAAAGGGATATTACGTCGACAATTATTTGAACGAAAAATCGCTGATCACCTATCTGCCCTCCCATCATAAGGATTGGTTCCTGGTGGCGATTACGCCGAGCCGGCTCATTTCCTCGGAATCGGCGCCGATTCGCAACATTGCGCTTCTGCTCGGTGCGGTTTCGCTCGGGTCGGCCTTTCTGTTCGACCGCTTCTTCGTGCGCCGGATGGTGCGTAGCATCATCAGCGCGGTGAATGGGATGAAGCGGGTGAAGCAGGGCATCTTCTCCCCGATTTCCTCCCACCGTCCGGCAGACGATGAGACGGATCTGCTGATCGATGGCTTCAACCGGATGAGCTCGCAGATTCAGGAGCTGATCGGACAGGTGCAGACCGAGCAGGCCCGGAAGAAGGAGGCGGAGCTGCAGGCGCTGGTGGCGCAGATCAATCCGCATTTTATATACAATTCACTCGAATCGATCAACTCCATGGCCGTACTTCAGGGAAACAAGGATATTAGCAGAATGGTCGTTTCCCTCGGCAAGCTGCTGCGGATCAGCATCAGTGAGAATCATGAGCTGATTCCGCTCAGCATGGAGCTGGAGCATGTGCGTCACTATATGCGCATCCAGAAGTTCCGGTTCGAGGACAAATTCGACTATGCGATTGAACTGCCGGAGCATCTCAGGCATTATGTCACGCAGAAGCTGATTGTCCAGCCCGTCGTTGAAAACGCTTTATACCACGGTATTGAGCCGATGGACCGTACCGGCTTTATCTCCATCAAGGTGATGGAGGAGGAGACGGATATCGTTGTTGACATTACCGACAACGGCCCGGGCTTCAGTCAGGAAACGCTGCTTATGCTATGGGACAAGGAACCGTCGCAGATGAAGAAATATCGCGAGAACGGCGTCGGTCTTAAAAATGTGCACGAACGGCTGAAAATCCGCTTTGGCAGCCGTTATGGCATTATGATCTGCTCGGCAAGCGGATGCGGCTCGACGATCCGGCTTCGCTTGCCGAAATTGCTGACCTAGAAGGGGGGCGTGAACATGAGAGGGTTCTGGAATTGGGGATGGGTATTAGGTTATGCCGCTCTGCTCGCGCTCTCCGTCCTGTGGGTCACGATACAGAACCAGGAGCCGCTCGAAGCGGTGCAGGAGGAGAAAATTACGCTGACCTTCCGGCACTTCTGGAACAAGGAACATGATAAGCAGGTCCTGGACATTTTTGAAGATATCGTAGAGGACTATCAGGCTGCGCATCCGAATGTCAAAATCAGCTTTGAAGGAATGGACCAGACGATTCACCGGGAACAGAAGCTTAAGAGCGAGATGGTGACCGGCACGCCTCCGGATATGTTTGTATTGTTCGGGGGCGCGGAGATCGAGCCTTATGTTCGATCGAACCGGCTGATGGATTTAACGTCGTTTCTGGCGGCAAGCGGGATGGGGGAGAAGTTCAGGGATTTGCATCTGTGGACGTTTGATAATCGGGTCTATGGGCTGCCTTTTGAAGGGAACGCCGAGCCGATCTATTATAATAGAACGATTTTTCGCCGGCTTGGCCTGACGCCTCCCGGAACGCTGGAGGAGCTGAACCAGACTGTCCGCATCCTTAAGGATCGGGGCTACATTCCGTTTGCGCTTGGGAACGAGGACCGGTGGCCTGGCGGGATTTTTGCCCATTATTTGATGGATCGCTATGCGGGACCGGAGATGATCGAGGCATTAATTCAGGGACGAGCGGACGTTAGCTTTCAGAACAGGTCTTACGAGCAGGCCTTCCGTCATCTGGAGAGATGGATCGAGGAAGAGGCCTTCAGTCCGAATTCGAACGATCTGTCCACGGAGGAGGCCATTCAATTGTTCACTTCAGGGCAAGCGGCGATGTATGTGAACGGAAACTGGGACATTGGTTTATTCCGCAGTGAACATTATCCTGAATTTCAGAATGAGGTTGGGGTCATTCCGTTTCCGGCCATGAGCGCGAACCGTCCCGCCTCCGTCGCTGGCGGCTATACGATTGGCATCGGCTTATCTTCCGACCTCGACGAGGCCAAGCGGGAGGCGGCCTATGAGCTGCTGAAGATGGTCTATACAACGGAGGTGCAAAGCCGGCTCGTCTATGAAGCGATGCGCATCCCTTCGATGAAGGTTGAGTTCGACCCGGATCGGACGGGACCGGTGTTTGCACAGGTGATTGAGCTGATGGAGAGCACGCCGGACAGCTTTGTTCCGTACGATAACATTTTGTCGCCGGAAGTGAAGAAAACGTTCTTGAAAGTGGTGGAGGACCTGCTAGGCGGGCGGCTTACGGCCGGATCGGCGCTGGAGCAGATTCAGCAGACATCGCTGCAGTACTGGGAGCTGAGACGCAGCTCGGCTGCGGGGGAATAGGGAGGGCTATGGCATGGGAGAACCGAACGGAAAATACAGGGTGATGCTGGTGGATGACGAGCCGATCATTCTGCGCAGTTTACGGGCGGCCATTCCTTGGGAGGAGCTTGACCTGGAGGTCGCGGGGGAAGCCCGGAACGGCGACGAGGCGCTGCAGGTGGCGCGGGCGATGTCGCCGCATATCATCATCAGCGATATCCGCATGCCGGGAAAGGACGGCATCACGCTCATGAAGGAATTGATGGCGGATGACCGGCGGCGGCTCATTATTTTCATCAGCGGTTACGGTGAATTTGAATATGCAAGGGAAGCGCTTCGGGAAGGCGCGTTTGATTATCTGCTCAAACCGATTGATCATGACGAGCTGACCGAGACGATCATGAAGGCGGTGAAAACGCTGGATCAGCAGGCACAAGACGACAAGATGCATCATTCCATCAAGGTGCTGTCGCTGCTGGCTCGCGAGCGGATGTTCACCGAGTTCATCGAAGGGAGCGGCAGTCCGCTGCAGCATATGCAGTGGCTGGAGAGCAGCGAGCTGGCCAATGCTTATACGATGGCGGTGGTGCAGCTGGATCACTATTTGAAGCTGAACGAGCAGTGGACGATGGATGAGAAGCGGCTGTGGCTGTTTGCCGTCCGCAACATTGTGGAGGAATGGTCGCTTGTTCATGATGTGCTGACGGTGTTTCCGTTTCGCAGCGGGGAATGGGTGCTGCTGTTCCCGGACATTCCGGCTGAACGGCAAGAGGAGGTAGGGCAGCAGCTTGTGCAGGTGATCCGGCAGCATACGAAGCTGTCGTGCTCCGTCGGCTTCAGCCCGGCTATGAAGGGCATTGATCGCCTCGGCACCGCGTATGAGCAAGCGGTCCGCGCGCTTTATCGCCGCTTTTATTCAGGGGAGGGCGGCGTGTTCACGGTACTGGCCGAACCCGATGCGCAGCTGGGCGGGGAGGCCCGGTATCCGAAGCATCTGGAGGAGCAGATGGTGGAGAGCGTCCGGACATTGCAGAAGGAACGTCTGCTGGCGCTTTTTGATGAGACCAGGGCTTACATCGAGCAGTCTGCATACAGCAAGGAAAGCGCGGAGCGGCTTCTGGTTGAGATGAGTGTGGTGCTGTATCGCCAGTTCGAGTTCATGCAGGTCCCGTTTGAGTGGTCGCTGGAGGGACTTTTGCAGGATCTGCATGCTTCGGGAACTTTAGCAGCATCCATCGAGGTCATCAAGGATAAATTCGGGAGCTGGATGTCAGCCAGCCGAGCAGGCCAGCCGAAAGACAAAGTCCAATTTGTCATCGACAAGGCCAAAGCATACATGGAAGAGCATTATTACAAGGATCTCAGCATGGAAGAGGTCGCCGAGCTCGCCGACCTGAGCATCAGCCATTTCTGCACGCTGTTCAAGCAGACGACAGGGTATACGTTTCTGGAGTATTTAACGGAATGCCGAATTGAGAAAGCGAAGACGATTCTGCTTCATTCGGATGTCAAAGTGTACCAGGTGGCCCCGATGGTAGGCTATCAGGACCCGAAATATTTTACACAAGTATTCAAGAAAATAACCGGAAAGACACCTTCGGAATTTCGAGAGGAAGCGGTATAGTACAGCAAGGCGGGGCCGGTGGGCCGCTGGTGGATATAGAGAGGGTCACGAGGATACGGAGTTCTTTGTCCGATGGACGGGGGACTCTTTTTTATATATTAAGAATCTTAATATTAAGACTTGACGCTCGAACGAAACGAGTTTAAACTGAGGGTGAAACATGAACGAAGCGTCGGACTAGATAGACGATCATGGTGTGAAGCTGCGGCTTTACCGTCATACGACAGATTCATCGCATTTCCAGCCACGCTGCACCCATCAAGAACGCTCAAGAAGGGCAAGCTGATGATGTATGGCTGATCATGGTCATCCGTACGGCAAATTCGGCATTGGCGATCCAGGCAGGAAACAGTGGCAGCCTGAAATCGCCGCCAGTCTATAGAAGGTGGAGGAATAACATCATGCAATTTAAAGGCATTCACCACGTATCCGCGATTACGGCAGATGCTCGCCGCAACGTTGATTTTTATACCCGAATATTAGGACTTCGTCTGGTCAAGAAGACGGTGAATCAGGATGATCCTTCCGTGTATCATTTGTTTTACGGCGATGAGCTGGGCAGTCCGGGGACCGAGTTCACCTTCTTCGAGCTTCCGATGGCCGGACGCACGCGGGAAGGGAACAATAGCATCTCGGCGACCTCGCTTCGCGTGCCAAGCGACCGTGCTCTGGAATATTGGAAGGAACGGCTGGACGAATACGGTGTGGAGCGTGAAGAGATCTTGGAGCGTGCAGGGCGGTGGACGCTGGCATTCCGGGATTTCGAGGGACAGCGGATCATACTCGTATCGGATGAGCACAATAGCGGCGTCGCCGGCGGTGTGCCGTGGGATAAGAGTCCGGTTCCTGCCGAATACAGCATCATCGGGCTGGGACCTGTCCAGCTGACGGTACCGAATGCGAAGCAGACCGTGCGTGTGCTGACCGAGCTGATGGGCTTCCGGCATGCAGGCCAGTATCCTTCACAGGTTGAGGGCCAGCCGGATATCGTCGTGTATGAGACCGGAGAAGGCGGGACCGGCGCCGAGGTTCATATCGAGGAGCGGACCGACCTGCCACAGGAACGTCTCGGCCGGGGCGGTGTGCATCATGTTGCGTTTCGCACCGAGGATGAAGAGGAGCTGCGCCAGTGGATTCAGCAGATTACAGCGGCGGGCTTTGCCCATTCAGGCTATGTGGACCGCTTCTACTTCCGTTCCCTCTATTTCCGGGAGCCCAACGGGATTTTGTTCGAACTGGCGACAGACGGGCCCGGCTTCGACACGGACGAGCCGCTGGAGCACCTGGGCGAGTCGCTGGCACTTCCGCCTTTCCTGGAACCGAAGCGGGAAGAGATTGAAGCGCAGCTGAGACCGCTGGATACCTCATTGTAACTCCGGTCCGCACGGAGGAATACGTCATTTCATAATCGGGATGGTCTCAACGAAGCACCGGCCTCGAAGTCTGCAGTCAAGCAGACTTCGAGGCCGTTTGTCTGTATCGGCATATCCGCTCGATGTTCAGATTTCTTCTGCATTGTGATGCGATGGCGATGGGGCATATACCTGCCATATGGCTTTGGCGGTTGCGCTGACCTGTTCCCGCAGCTCCGGCGGCTGGAGCACCTCGGCTTCTGGACCGCAGCCGAGCACAATGAACACCGCCGATTCCAGCGTGTTGAATTCCATATGAGCGACAGTCCAGCCTGGCATCTCGCCAGAGCTGTCATGGCGGATGGTATGGATATAACGTTCCCGCTGCAGGCGGCTCAGCTGTCCAGTGGTCAACCTGACCATGGCCGGATAACGGGGGAGCTGCTGCTTGAACTGCTGCACGGAGTGCTCCCAATACGCGGCAAGATCGAAACCGGGAGGCCGTGTACACAGCTCGTCCGAGATCGACGCATCGACCATTCTGGATATCCGGTACGTTCGGAGCTCTCCTGCCGATTCGGCCACCAAATACCACGTGCTGCGCTTGGCGACCAGCCCCAGAGGCGACACATGCCGCTCTACCAGATCTTCTCCTTTATGATACCGAAAGGACAGCTGCCGGTCTGCCCACACCGCCTCCTGAACGACAGGGAGACAGGGCAGTGGCTCATGGACGCTGTGCCAGCCCGCTCCGTCAATATGAACCTTCTGCCGGATCATCTCGGCATCCTGACGAACGGAACGGGGCGATGCAGCCAGCAGCTTCTGGTATGCCGCATCCAGCTGTTTGCCAATCCCGAGCTCCTCCATAAGCTGGCTTTGCCCGGACAGAAGCAAGGTCAACAATTCCTCAGGAGTCATGCCGGTCAGATTGGTGCGGTAGCTTTCCTCAAGGAGCCAGCCTCCGGCGGCGCCTCTTTCGGCATATACGGGGATCCCCGCCATGCTTAAACTTTCCATATCCCGAATGATCGTTCGTTCAGATACTTCCAGCTGCTCGGCCAGATATTTTGTTGTTTTCTTTCCGCCGTTTTGCAGCATGAACAGGATCGATAACAGCCGGTCTGCTCTCATAAGGTCACCTCGAATTCCGAATACTAGTGGATACTAGCTCATATTAACTGAATACTAGTTATTGTAGCATTTATATAAGACAGCAGATGTCATATATACCGGATAAGATGGAGTTCGATCATATAAAATTTTGAGCACATGGAGGACGAAATTATGAATAAAGACCAGCCGAATCACGAGAGATCTGGCGGTAGCGCTGCATCAGCGCAACCGCTGGCCGGCAAAGTCGCTGTCGTAGCCGGCTCGACACGGGGAGCGGGAAGGGCGATTGCCGTCATGCTTGGCGCTGCGGGCGCAACGGTGTATTGCACCGGCCGCAGCATACGCGGACAGCAATCGGACCTGAAGCGTCCGGAGACGATTGAGGAGACAGCCGAACAGGTGTCCGAGCGCGGAGGCATTGGCATTCCGGTTCAATGTGATCATACGGACGAGGAGCAGGTTCAGGCACTGTTTGAGCGTGTCAAGGCCGAGCAGAACGGGCAGCTGGATATCCTTGTGAATGACATATGGGGCGGCGAGCATCTGACCCATTGGAATATTCCGTTCTGGGAGCAGTTTCTATCCGATGGCCTGCTTATGCAGAAGAGAGCCGTGCACGCGCATATGATTACAAGTTATTACGGGGTTCCGCTCATGGTAGAGCGGGGAAGCGGTTTGGTCATCGAAATGACGGACGGCTCCACCTATAATTACCGGGGCAATCTTTATTACAGCTTGGCCAAAATTTCGGCGATTCATTTGGCTGAAGCGATGGCCGCGGAGCTTCGCCCTTATGGCGTGACCGCCGTGGCGGTAACGCCGGGCTTCCTGAGATCGGAGCAGATGCTTGATTATTTCGGCGTCAAAGAGGACAACTGGCGCGATGCGGTAGCCAAGGAAGCTCATTTCATAGAGTCAGAGACGCCGTATTTTGTGGCACAGGCAGTGGCTGCGCTGGCCGCAGACCCGAAGGTAGCCGAGAAGAGCGGGCAAGCGCTGACAAGCTGGGACTTGTCCGTGGAATACGGCATTCGTGACATCGATGGACGGCACCCACACTGGGGCCAATATGCCAAGAAGAACAGATTGCCTCTAAACTGACCAGCGCGATGCTGGCAATGCATGAAGAGGGATGGACGAACACCTTCGGGCATGCGGTTCAGTCGCCGCCGCCCATACAGCGAAACATTGCGCGTCAGGAGCTGCGCGCGGTGCAAGAAAGGCTAGCAAAACAGGGTGTCAGAAGCCAAGATCTGGCTTCTGACACCCTGTATGCTTCATCTGACCGCATGTGATGGCAAGCGTGTCCACACCGGACTCGGCTGAGCCTTGCGGTATGAGACGCCGGTCCCACGGCGGTTTCCTGCATCGCCCAACCGGACATCCGCTATACCCGGACCAGGTACGGATGACATGAACCTCGTCGGAGTCCGGCCAAACGACGCTAAGCTTCTTGCTGTCCAGCTGTCATGTGATCCGCTTTAGGATCGGCCACGTCTCATCGAGCCCATCACCAGGCTGACGATAAAGACCAGAACGACCGCACCGATCAACGCCGGAATAATGTAGAAATCTCCGATGACCGGCCCCCATGTGCCAAGCAGCAGGCTACCCAGCCATGCCCCGATAAATCCAGCAATAATGTTGCCGATAATTCCTCCCGGGATGTCTCTTCCCATAATCAATCCCGCAAGCCAACCGATAATCCCGCCGACAATTAATGACCAAAGAAAACCCATGTTTATCACCTCGTATAAGTTATAGTTGTTTGTGCCTTACTATTAACCAAAGCACCAACTTTTAAACAGAACAGTTACCTAAAGTGTTGATTTCGTAAGGATCAATATGGAATCTTGAACATATCAAGGTCCAAAAGATAGTAAAAATAATACATAACATAAGCATTGACGAAAATAGATTTCATAATATATATTTGTATGAAAATAGTTTTCTTAAAGGAGAAAGGGGCGCAAAATCATGAATAACTTCTTTGAAAAAGCGCAGCGATTCGGCAAGTCATTTATGCTCCCGATTGCTGTTCTTCCGGCAGCCGGATTGCTGCTTGGGATTGGCGGAGCGCTGTCGAATCCCAATACGGTAAGCACGTATCCGTTCTTGGATGTGCCTTGGCTCCAAAACGTATTCACCATTATGAGCAGCGCCGGCAATATCGTGTTTGCCAACCTGGCCCTGCTGTTTGCCATCGGGGTAGCCGTTGGCCTTGCGAGAGCCGACAAGGGGACTGCCGGTCTGGCTGCAGGTCTTGCCTATCTGGTCATGAATGCCACAGTCAATGCGATGCTGGTCATCACAGGCAATCTCGCTGCGGATGATCTGTCATCTGTCGGCCAGGGGATGATTCTCGGCATACAAACGCTTGAAACCGGTGTATTCGGCGGTGTGGTCATCGGTTTGGTCACTTCGATATTTCATAATCGCTATAACAAAATACAACTGCCGCAGTTCCTCGGATTTTTTGGCGGGTCACGCTTCATTCCGATTGTGACGTCATTTGCAGCGATCTTCGTCGGCGTGGCGATGTACTTCATCTGGCCGCCGATTCAATCGGTCATTTTCCAGGCAGGCGGGCTGGTTGAAGCTACCGGGTATATCGGAACATTGCTATACGGCTTTATTCTGCGCCTGCTCGGCCCGCTGGGGCTGCATCATATTTTCTACATGCCATTCTGGACGACAGGACTTGGCGGATCGATGGAAGTATCCGGTCAGCTGGTGGAAGGAACGCAGAAGATCTTTTTCGCCCAGCTCGCAGATCCGAGCACGCAGCAGTTCTTTAGCGGAACCTCGCGCTTCATGTCCGGCCGCTTCATTACGATGATGTTCGGGCTGATCGGGGCAGCGCTTGCGATCTATCATACAGCCAAGCCGGAGAACAAGAAGAAGGTGTTCGGTCTGATGCTGTCAGCGGCACTGACATCCTTCCTTACAGGGATCACCGAGCCGCTTGAATTTTCGTTCCTGTTCATCGCGCCGTTTCTGTATGTCATTCACGCATTCTTCGACGGCCTGGCCTTTATGCTGGCCCACATCTTTGAAATTACGATTGGCCAGACGTTCTCGGGCGGTCTCATTGACTTCATTCTGTTCGGGGTGCTTCAAGGTCAGGACAAAACGAACTGGATGATCGTTCCGGTTATCGGTGCCGTATGGTTCTGCCTGTACTATTTCACCTTCCGCTTCATCATTGTGAAATTCAAGCTGAAAACACCGGGCCGTGAGGATGAGACGGAAGCTGGCGGAAATTCCGGAGCGGGAAGCGCAGGCGCCAGCGAAGCATCCGAAGGGGAGCAGAGAGCAGCGGCGGTCCTTGCCGGCCTAGGCGGAAAGGACAATATCAAGGATCTGGACTGCTGCGCGACACGCCTTCGTGTCTCGGTGTTTCAGGTGGACGGCGTGCAGGAGGATCAGCTGAAGAGCACCGGTGCCAAAGCGGTCATCGTCAAAGGCAACGGCGTCCAGATTATATATGGCCCACAGGTTACCATCATTAAGAATGAAATCGAAGAATATATGGGAGAGTCATAAAACATGGGGAACACAGACAGAACAGACAGAACTGACAGATTGGAACAGCTGGGGATTAAGCATAAACTCATTGTCTCATGTCAGGCGCTAGAGAACGAGCCGCTGCACAGCTCCTTTATTATGGGGAGAATGGCACTGGCGGCGCTCCAGGGAGGGGCGTCCGGCATCCGGGCCAACACGGCGGCGGATATTATAGAGATCAAGTCGCAGGTGCAGCTGCCGGTCATCGGCATTGTGAAACGGGATTATCCGGATTCCGAAGTGTACATTACACCTACCATGAAGGAAATTGAGGAGCTTGTGGAAGCGAAGGCGGAGATTATTGCACTCGATGCCACTTCTAGTCTGCGGCCTGGCGGGCTGACGCTGGGTGAGCTGATGCAGCAGATCCGGGCCAAGTATCCTGACCAGCTGCTGATGGCTGATGTATCTACAGTCGAGGAAGCGGAGGAGGCCGAGAAGCTGGGCTTTGATATGGTGGGCACAACGCTTGTTGGCTATACGGCTGCAAGCCAGGGTCAGAAGGTATACGATCATGATTTTGAAATTATGAAAAATATGCTGCAGGCTGTTCAGCTCCCCGTCATCGCGGAAGGCAACATACTGACGCCGGACATGGCCAAGCGCTGTCTTGAGCTCGGCGCCTACAGCGTCGTTGTGGGCGGAGCCATCACGCGGCCGCAGCAGATTACGGCACGGTTCGTAGAGCATCTGAATACTTGATCCAGCAGGGTGTGACTTCGAAATCACGAGGGTGATGGAGAGGCGCACCCTCTTTCTTATACAGATGACGCCTGCACTAAACATAAGCAAGACTTCGAGGCTGAGCCTGTCATACGGACGCTGCCACGTTTCAGCTATGCTATGTATCTTTGGACAGGCCCTCATATTTGCCCTTCCGGTACAACGCCTGGAGGGTGTTCTCGCGGTTATGCAGCAGCTCGGGATCATCCAGCAGCAGCATCGTAATGACATCAAGCACATAAATGATGGCCAATTGACTGTTGATGAAGTGCTCGTCGCCAGCGCGGTTGCGGCTGGGCGTAAACAGCGACACATCGGATATATCCGTTAGCGGCGTGTGGTCATAGTTCGTAATGCTGACCGTCCTGGCGCCGTTCTTCTTCCCTACGGCCATCGCATCAATGACTTCCTGGGTTCGTCCGGAATTGGACAAGCCGATGATCAGATCGTTCTCGCTAAGCAGAGAAGCGCTCATAATCATCAGGTGTGAGTCGGTGATGGCATCAATCGAGATGTTCATGCGCATAAGACGATACTTGAATTCCAGCGCTGACAGGCCGGAACTGCCGAGTCCATATACCTGAACGCGATGAGCGCCTTTAATAAGGGCGGCAATCTGCTCAATGCTCTCCTGCTGGATCAGATCCGCGGTCGAGTTAACGATATCGTTATACAGGTTGCGGACTTTGGAGAAGCTGCTGCTATCATCGACCGGTTTTTCAATTTCTCGGCCCAGCCGGATTTTAAAATCAACGAAGCTTTCGCAGTTGATCTTCCGGCAGAAACGGGTCACGGTTGCCGTCGAGGAACGGGTAAGCTCGGCCAGCTCGCGAATGTTAATATTTTGAATAGAGTTCTTATGAAGGATGACATAATCCGCGATTTCCTTTTCCTTCTGGGAAAGGTTTCGATATTGAAGCTGAAGCTCGTCCATAATGCTAAGCTGCATGATTGTCCTCACCTTTCAGGCCGGGTAATATTTTAATTATAGCGTGTATTCAGGTACAGGGGAAATGCCGGTCGTAGCGACCGGAGAGCCCGGCGCTTTGGAACGGACAAGGCGTTTGATAAGATAGAATTACTGCTGATAAGGAGATGAAGGGATGAATATCGAACGCTGGATTGGAACATTCAATATTACCTCGGACGATGTGGATTATCGCTCAAAGTGCAGGTGGTCTTCTCTGCTAAGTCTGATGCAGCAAGCAGCCGATGCCCATGTGGAGGCGCTTGGGGTCAGCCGTGAGCAGATGCTGGCACAGGACATGGGCTGGATGCTGATCACGATGGATGCCGGGATGGATGTCATCCCGCAATATGGAGAGACGCTGCAGGTGGCAACCTGGAGCCGCGGGGCCAAGAGCGCGCTGTGGCAGCGCGATTACAGATGGCTGAACGAGCGCGGGGATGAAATCGGGAGTGCCCGTTCGGTGTGGGCTTTGGTGGATATTCGCAAGCGCAAAATTTTGCGTCCGTCCGCTTTTCCATATGAGGTTCCCGTACATGCCGAGTCGGCTGGCCCTCCGCCGGATAAGAAGATCGTGCCTGACGAGGCCGTCTTGGAAGAAGCGTACACGCACACGGTTCGCTACAGTGGAATCGACAGCAATGGACATCTTAATAACGCCCGTTACGCCGATTTATGCTTTGACGCCCTGCAGCCCGGGGAGCTTGAGCAGGGAGACGTTACAGGATTCAGGATCACGTACCATCACGAGGCCAAGATGAACGATGTGCTGCACATCGAGCGCTCTGGGGTTGAAGCGGGGACGATCTATTTCAAGGGGAACTCGCCGGAAGGGGAAAACTATTTTGAAGCGGCCATCGTTATGAATTTGTAACGGCGCATGAACGCTGGCGGCTTTGGCAGGTGGATGCCAGAGCTAGACAAGACAGATCATGTATATGCCTGAGCAGAAATGGAGGGAGCCGGATGTACAAAATTATGATCGTCGAGGATGACCCCAAGCTGGCCTCATTGCTCAAATCGCATATTGAGCGATACGGGAATGAAGGCATTGTGGTTCAGGATTATGAACAGGTGCTGGAGCAGTTTCAGGAGCTGATGCCGCATCTCGTGCTGCTCGATGTCAATCTGCCCAGCTTCGACGGTTATTACTGGTGCCGCCAAATCCGGCTTGTATCGACCTGTCCGATCATTTTCATCTCGGCGCGCAGCGGCGCTCCGGATCAGCTTCGGGCACTGGAGAACGGGGCTGATGATTATATTACGAAGCCGTTTCATTATGACCTGGTGATTGCCAAAATCCACAGCCAGCTCCGAAGAGTGTACGGCGATTATGCCGCCACGTCCGGGGAGCGGACGGTGGAGCTGGACGGGCTGGTGCTATACCCGGAGCGGATGGAGCTTTCGCTCGATGACCGTACCATAGCCCTGACCAAGAAAGAGACCATATTGCTGGAGACGCTGCTTAGCCGCAGTCCGCGGATTGTAAGCCGGGAGACGATTCTGGAGAAGCTGTGGGACGATGCGTTCGTGGATGACAACACGCTGAGCGTGAACATTAACCGGGTGCGTAAAAGGCTGGCCGAGCTTGGGATCGAGGGTGCGCTGGAGACGGTGCGAGGCTCCGGATACCGGCTGAACAAAGGATGGGGGCCAGCGCGATGAACAAGCTGTTCTGGCGAGAGCATGTGCCTCTGATTCTATTTACGCTGGTTCAGCTCCTGGTCGTTCTGCTTGTGTTCTGGTATGACGGCTATGATGATCCTGTTACGGCTGCTTACGCTGTCCTGCTGGGATTATCGGTATTCGGCGGATATTTGGCTTACAGGTTCTACAGTCACCGGGCGTTCTATGAGCGGTTGTCTCAGCCGATCCATTCGCTGGAGGAGTCGATCAAGCGTCATGAATCCTCGCCGCTGCCGGGGGCGCTGGGTGAACGGATGGAGGAGCAGTATCGGCAGTACCGCAATATGCTGGAGGATTGGGAGCGCCAGAGGAGGGAGCATCTCATTTTCATGAACCGGTGGGTGCACCAGATGAAGACCCCGCTGTCCGTGATTGAGATGATCACGCAGGAGGACGACAACGAGGCCTTCAGGAGCATTTCGGAGGAATCCGACCGGATTCGGCGCGGGCTGGATATGGTGCTCTATATGTCCCGGCTGGAGACATTTGAACAGGATTTCAGCGTGGAGCAGGTTGAGCTGTATCGGCTTGTTGTGGATGCGGTCAACGAGAACAAGCGTTATTTTATCCATAGTCATGTGTATCCTGAACTGCGGATCGATTCTGAATTGACCGTGGAGAGTGATGCGAAGTGGCTTTATTTTGTCATGCTCCAGCTGCTGTCCAATGCCATCAAGTATTCAGCGGGCAGCGGGGGAAAAGTAAGGATCGCCGCAAGCCGGACCGAGGATGGCCGGCATGTGATGCTGGAGGTTGCCGACCAGGGAATCGGGATTCCCAAGTCAGATATGAACAGAGTGTTCGATCCGTTCTACACCGGGGAAAACGGCAGACAGCTGAAGGAATCCACCGGGATGGGACTGTATCTCGTGGCAGAGGTTGTTCGCAAGATGAATCACCGCATCGAGCTGGAGTCTGAACCTGGAGCGGGAACGACGGTGAGGCTGCTGTTCTGATCCTGCAGGATATACATGGGAATATAAAATTGTGGGAAAATTAAAAGATGATAGAAGCACTTGCCGCTTGTGATCGCAGCCTTCGGTTGGGAGCCGAGCGGTTTTTGTTGTAATCTTACATCGATGTAAGATTCGCGAAAGAGTGATCGATAGGAGTTCTATCAGGTCTGCTGTACACTGACCATAACCCATATGAAGTTGAAGATGAAGGAAGTGAGGTATGCGTTATGGAAGTGCTGTCTGTTCGCAATCTAGGCAAAATCTATAAAGGCGCGGTATCCCATGAAGCGCTAAGCAATATTAATTTGAGTATACAAGAGGGGGATTTCGTCGGGATTATGGGCCCTTCCGGGAGCGGCAAAACGACGCTGCTCAACATGATCTCCACCATCGACCGTCCGACCTCTGGCGAGATCCGGATTGGCGAGCAGGACCCGTTCCGTCTCTCGGAGGAGCAACTGGCGATGTTCCGGCGGCGGGAGCTTGGGTTTGTGTTCCAATCGTTCAACCTGCTGAACACGCTCACCGTGAAGGAGAATATCCTGCTTCCCTTGGCCCTGGACGGGATCGCACTGGACGAGATGGAGCGCAGGGTACAGTCACTGGCAGAGAAGCTGGACATCGTCTCCATTCTGAATAAGCGGACCTATGAAATATCCGGGGGGCAGGCTCAGCGAACCGCCGTGGCCAGGGCGATGATTCATGGTCCGAAGCTGATTCTGGCCGATGAACCAACCGGCAATCTGGATTCGAAATCGGCAAGAGACGTCATGGAAATGATGGATCGGCGAAACAAGGAAGACCAGGCGACGATGCTGCTCGTCACCCATGATGCAGTGGCAGCAAGCTACTGCAACCGGGTCATCTTCATCAAGGACGGCCAGCTGTACAACGAAATCACCCGGGGTGATAGCCAGCCGGCTTTCTATCAAAAGATTATCAATGTGTTATCGCTGCTGGGAGGAGAAGGACATGAATTTTCGCCAATTCGCCGTTAACAACGTCCTCCGCAGTAAAAGGACCTATATTGCCCATTTTCTGAGCAGCGCCTTCTCCGTCATGATTTTCTTTGTGTACGGGCTGCTCGCCTTCCACCCGCAGATTGAAGATGGCATCGGCGCCTCTAGCGGCACGCTAAGCATGCTTGGCACGATGGGGATGAACGTCGCTCAATACATCGTCTATATATTTTCGTTTTTCTTCCTGCTGTACTCGGTTGGCGCTTTTATCAAAATCCGAAAAAAAGAATTCGGCATTCTGCTCATTCTCGGCATGTCACGCAAGCAGCTGAACCGGATGCTCTTCATAGAGAACATGCTGATCGGGATGGCCGCCATCGTAGTTGGATTAGGCACCGGCCTATTGTTTGCCAAACTGATCCTGCTGATCAGCGCCAAGGTGATGGCTGTAGATAACGGGCTGCCGTTCTATTTCCCCCTTAAAGCGCTTGTGATTACGGCGGTGTCTTACAGCATATTATTTTTGCTTATTGCGGGATTTTCCTCGGTTATGCTTCGCAAGGGAACGCTGCTGGCGCTGGTGAAAGCGGAGGATGCACCGAAGCCGCAGCCGAAGGCGTCTCCATGGCTGGCGCTGCTGGCCCTGCTGCTGATCGTTACCGGCTACGGGATGGTGATGGTATTTTCGGTGCTGCAAATCTTCTCATTCCTGCTTCTGCTGGGCGGTGTGGTGCTCGTTATTGGCGGGACTTATTTTCTGTTCACGCAGTTCAGTGTGTATCTTATGCGCTATCTGCAGAACAAAAAGCCATTCTTTTTCCGGCGGACGAACCTGCTGACGATATCTGAGCTTATATACCGGATGAAGGATAATGCGGTGATGTTCTTCCTGGTGTCGGTCATCTCGGCATCGGCTTTTACCGGCATCGGAACGACGCTAGCGATTGGGGATCCCGGCTTGTCGGCCATGGAGAATCCGTATGCGTATACCTACAGTTATTATGAAGAGGAAGCAGACAGAGGAAAGAAGGATCTGGAGATTGTCAGACAGGAGCTGGATAAGGCCGGATTCGCTTATCGCGAAGGGAGCGTTACCCCCGCTTACTCGGATAATGGAATCAAGGTGATCAAGCTCAGCGAATACAACATGCTGGTCGAGTCCCAAGGTTACCCGGCAGAGACGCTGGGAGAAGATGAGGGGATATTAACGCCAGGAACCGTGACGGAAAAAAACAATTACAGAATCAATGGGTTGATGTTCAGCGAGATGGAAATCGATGCTGGAAATGAGAAGGTAGCCGTGGATGTGATCAAAGCGGAGACTTTTATCGCCGTTCCTGATTCCTATGGCGTTATGCTGGTGGTGTCCGACAGTTTGTACGACTGGGTGGCAGCATCGGAGGAATACAGCTCTAGTACCTACCACACGTTTTTTGTGCCGGATTGGAAAGACACCGGCGAGGTTACCCGTACGATCATGAACAGGATGAATGAGAGCGGGGAATACAGCTATTACCTTAAATCATTATATTTGCAGTGGAAAGGTGCGCTGCAGCAAAACGGAATTTTGCTGATCGTCAGCGGTCTGGTCGGGATTGTGTTCTTTACGTTTGCAGCGAGCTTCGTATATTTCAGACTGTATACCGACCTGGCAAGAGACGAGCAGCAGTACAGGATGATCGCCAAGGTGGGGCTCAGCCGGCGGGAGCTTCGAACGATCGTTACCCGTCAGCTGGTGATGATGTTCTTTCTACCGATGCTGGTCGCCTTGATTCACACCGTGGTAGCCTTTGTTGGATTGCAGCAGCTGGTCGATTTTTCAATCGTAGGTCATTCCGTGAACATATTTATCTTTTTCCTCGGGCTGCAGATTGTGTACTTCCTGGTCACACGCTGGCGCTACCTGAACCGCATGTATCACATCATTCAATGAAATAGAAGGCGGCTTGTTCCTCCATCGCATGTTGAATTTCGCCAAAACGGGTATGTTATTACCATAGCATGCTAATGGAGGAATGGAGGCGCTAAACGGCAATGAATGAACACAGCATATTAAAGACAGGTGCCGTAGAGACGGAGGAGCCTGCTCAGGATCTTCTCTCCCTGCGCACCATGATGGTCAATGTGGTGATGGTCGGGACACCGGGTTCGGGCGATTGGGTGCTCGTGGATACCGGGATCGGCAAATTCGAGGGGTCGATTGCAGAGGAGGCGGAGCGCAGATTCAGCCGTCCACCGGTGTGTATCGTGCTGACACACGGTCATTTTGATCATGTCGGCAATGCGAAGGAGCTGGCGGATCGCTGGGGCGTCAACATTTATATTCATCAGACCGAGCTGCCCTATGTGACAGGACTGAAGGATTACCCTCCCGGTGATCCTACTGTCGGGGGCGGCATGATGGCCAGAGTCGCTCCGGTCTATCCTAACAAGGCGATCGATCTGGGCGAGCGAGTGCTGCCGCTGCCACCAGACGGAAGTGTGCCGGGTCTGCCGGAGTGGCGCTGGATTCCGACCCCGGGGCACAGTCCGGGGCATGTGTCCCTGTTCCGCGAGCGGGATCGGGCGCTGATCGCCGGAGATGCGATCATTACGGTGCAGCAGGAATCGGCGCTGGCCGTCATCCGTCAGGAGAAGGAGCTGCACGGGCCGCCGATGTATTTTACGCCCGATTGGGATGAAGCTCGCAGTTCGGTGCGGCGGCTTGCGGATCTGAACCCGCAGCTCGTGCTGACGGGCCACGGAGTATCGATGGCCGGGCAGGAGCTGACCGATT
The DNA here is from genome assembly GCF_038000405.1 of Paenibacillus sp. FSL M8-0334. Taxonomy (NCBI): domain Bacteria; kingdom Bacillati; phylum Bacillota; class Bacilli; order Caryophanales; family Paenibacillaceae; genus Paenibacillus; species Paenibacillus sp. FSL M8-0334. Next base: position 1,379,486 of record NZ_JBBOCH010000001.1, on the reverse strand, counting down.
CCCTGCAGCGGCTGGCCAGGGATTTCAACGAGCTGGCGGTGCCGGAGCACGGCCGGTACGTGCGCCGGGATCTGCGGAGCCAGAAGGAAGAGTAATGAGCAGCCAGAAGGAAGAGTGAGGAGGCGGGCCGCGTGCCCGCCTCTTTGGCGTGCATGGACGGGGAGTGCGTGGATCTGCCGGGTTGCTGGAAAGGGGGCTGTTAGGCTGCTCAAGTATCGCTGTTATGCCCCCCCCATAACTCCCCATGCCCCCAACTGTCATGCCTCCCATGCTGTGATATCCTCATTCCCTCATGAAACCGATATTGCCAGACGTACGGTTTTGTGGAAACAAACGAAGGGAGGTTATAATAGAAGCAGCAGAGGAAGGGGAGGAAGCATGAAAGTATTGGTACTGGCGGAGAAGCCCTCGGTCGCGAAGGAAATTGCGCGAGTGATGGGCAGCCGCGACAAGCATAAGAGCCATTATGAAGGACCGAAATATGTTGTAACCTGGGCGCTGGGCCATCTGGTCGGACTGGCGGAGCCGGAGGACTATGATAAAAAATATCAGACCTGGGCGCTGGAGGATCTGCCGATTCTCCCGGACAACACCAGGCTGAAGGTGCTGCGCGAAACGAGCCATCAATTCAAAGCGGTGCAGCATCTGATGAAACGCCAGGACATCGGGGAGATGATCATCGCCACGGATGCGGCTCGGGAAGGGGAACTGCTGGCCCGCTGGATTCTGAAAATGGTCAAATGGAACAAGCCGTTCAAGCGGCTGTGGATCTCGTCCCAGACCGACCGGGCGATTAAGGAAGGCTTCGCGTCGCTCAAGCCGGGAAATCAGTTCGATCGGCTGTATGAATCGGCCCGCTGCCGGGCGGAGGCGGACTGGATGGTCGGGCTGAACGTGACGCGTGCGCTTACGTGCAAGTTTAACGCCCAGCTGTCGGCCGGACGGGTGCAGACGCCAACGCTGGGCATGATCATGGACCGGGAGAAAGAGATCACGAGCTTCCGCTCCCAGGAATACGAGACGCTGCAGGTTGACCTGGGAAGCTTTGAGGCCTCTTGGCGGGCTGCGGGCGGGGACGCGCGCATCTTCGACAAGGAGCAGGCAGCCAAGCTGAAGCAGAAGCTGGACGGACGCTCCGGGACGATCATCAGTGTGAAAAAGAGTGAGAAAACCGAGCCGCATCCGCTCGCTTACGATTTGACCGAACTGCAGCGGGATGCCAACCGGCGGTTTGGCTTCTCGGCGAAGCAGACGTCGAATGTGCTGCAGCGCCTGTATGAGCAGCACAAGCTGGTCACCTATCCACGCACGGATAGCCGTTATCTGACCTCGGACATGACGAGCACGTTGAAAGAACGGCTCGCGAGCATCGCCGTCGGGCCGTACGCTTCGCTTGCGCGTCCATTGCTGCGCAAGAATCTGAATCCTGGCAAGCGGGTCGTCGATGACAGCAAGGTGACCGATCACCATGCCATCATTCCCACCGAGCAGACGGTGCTGCTCAATCAGCTGTCCGCCGATGAACGCAAGCTGTATGACCTGATCGTGCGCCGCTTCATCAGCTTGTTCTATCCGCCGGCCCGCTATGACAACGTGGCGGTGACGGTTGAGATTGAAGGCGAGCGCTTCTATGCGAAAGGGACGACGGTCAAGGACAGCGGCTGGCGTGAAGTGTACGGCGGGGATTATGAGGATGAGTCGGACGAGGAGAACGACGATCCTCACGCGAGTGCGTCCGGCAAGCTGCTGCCTGAGCTGAGCGAGGGCGAGAAGGTCAAGGTGGCCCGCTGTGTGCTTAGACAGGGCCGGACCCAGCCTCCGAAGCGCTATACGGAGGCAGCCCTGCTCGCCCAGATGGAGAAGCACGGACTCGGCACACCGGCGACACGCGCCGATATTATCGAGAAGCTGGTCAGCTCGGATACGATTGAGCGCCAGGGATCGTCCCTGCACCCGACCGGCAAAGGCAAGCAGCTGATCGAGCTCGTTGCGCCCGAGCTGCGCACGCCGCAGCTGACGGCCCGGTGGGAAGCGGAGCTGGAGAAAATCGCGAAGGGGCAAGGCAAACCGGAGCCCTTCTTGAAGGGCATCCGCGAGATGACGGTCAAGCTGGTTACGGAAGTGAAGGGCAGCGATGCCGAATACAAGCCGCATAATCTGTCTCACAGCCACTGTCCGGATTGCGGCACGCGGCTCCTTGAGAAGAAGACGAAGCGCGGCAAGCTGCTGGTCTGTCCGAGCGAGGATTGCGGCTACAAGCGTTCGGGGGAGAAGCGGCTGTCGAACCGCCGCTGCCCGCAGTGTCACAAGAAGATGGAGCTGAAGGAAGGTAAGGCCGGCATGTTCGTGCAGTGTCTTGGCTGCGGCATTACGGAGACGCTGAAAAAGGATGCCAAGCATGTCAACAAGCGCGAGGAACGGAAGCTCGTGCAGCAATACAGCAAGCAAGAGTCGATCGGCTCTAACCTGGGCGAGCTGCTGAAGGCAGCGCTCGAGCAGAAGAAGGAATAGCGGCGCTCGAGGCGGCCATAGGTGCGATAGACACCAGCTCGTTATTGAATACTAGGCTTCGTAAACCGCACAGCACGCGGTTTGCTATAAGAGGAAGAGCCCGGCAATGGACGCACATTGCCGGGCTTTCCTTATAAGTGCAATCTTTTTGTGCCAGAACGGCATAACCTCCGGGCTTAAAGCCCATTCTACGAACAGGAGGTGATTGTGCATGCCGCATCATAAACCGCGCAAGACCGAGAATCAACAGAACAAATCGAGCATTATGGAAGAAAGCAAAACACTGAAACCGAAAAAGGCCGGTGATTATGTGCCAAGCCTGAACGAGATTCCGAAGAACGAGTCCTGATGAGATAAGATCGGATAGCCCAGCTGAACCTGTGCTGTAAGACCGCACGCTAGGGCATCATAAGGTGGATGTCAGTAGGTGATGACCGACCGCCGTCATACAAACAGGGAGTTAGCTGGGTGTTAGCTGGGTGTTCCTTGCTCCCTGGCCCCCGACGAAACGAGCTGCCATTGTTTTGCCGGTTCTGCGGCTCTATAATGAAAGTAATCGTGAATCGGCTGCCTGTCGCAGGCGGCAGGAGGAACAGGGGGCGGGGACTGATGCAGACGGCGCTAATCGTCTGGTTTATATTCATTAATACGGTCACCTATCTGGTCATGTCCGAGGACAAGCGGCGGGCCAGAATGGGCAGGGAGCGGATGCCGGAGCGCACGCTGTTTTTGCTTGCGGCCATCGGCGGCGCGTTAGGCACCTGGATTGCGATGTATCGCAAGCGCCACAAGACAAGGCACCTGTCCTTCAAGATCGGTGTGCCATTGCTGCTATTTTTGAATGCTGTTTTATACGGATACTTCTGGGGATAGGCGCAGCGGGTTTCAATCGCGTGGCCGAAGTTTAAATGATAAGAAAGCTGTTGTCCTTAAGGATTAGATAACCCCGAAGTGAAAAAGAGGTGGCTGTCATGCTGTTTACGAAGATATTGCTGGCATATGACGGTTCGGAAGCCGCAAGTAAAGCGCTGGGACGCGCGATCGAGCTTGCTCAAGCATCGCCGGATGCTGTTCTGGATGTCGTGCATGCGTATGATTATCCTCGATTCTTTATCGGGGAGGCGCTGGCTCCGATTCCCGCGACGCTGAACAAGGATGTGTATGACATCGCGGTGCAGACGGTGGAAGAAGCCAAGAAGCAAGTGCAGCATGCCGGGATTCATGCGAACGTCGAGATGATTCAGGGAGGCCCGGCGGAGGTTATTCTGGAGTATGCGAAGCAGAACGGCTCGGACCTGATCGTGGTCGGCAGCCGGGGGCTTGGCGGCATTCGCGAGTTTGTCCTGGGCAGTGTCAGTCACAATGTCGTCCAGCATGCCACCATCCCTGTATTGGTTGTTAAATAACGAGAGGCGCGATTTAGCGTCTCTTTTCGTATTATCAGGTTAACCAGTTATTTCTGGTTGGCCCTTTTTTATGGGCATTTTACGATGGCGGTAGCCGGTACGGGCTCCCATAGGGCCTCGTTTCCGCCGCCTCGCGCATGCAGTGCCCCTACGGTTTTATTTATCGTTAACATTTTCCATATATGCTGGTCCTATACGTTTCCTTCATATAAGAAGAGATAATCTGGATTTTCGCCAGACACGAACATTGCTATTTTGAGTTAATCAAATGTTCGTGTTTTGGTTGACACTTGGTGTCAGAAATTGATAAACTGAGGATGTTGCGACAGAAAAGAACCAATGAAATCGGAATGATCACATTTAAATATGACTCGTATAAAGCCGGGAATACGGCCCGGAAGTCTCTACCCGAAAACCGTAAATTTTCGGACTACGAGGGAATGAAAGCGGTAAGGCAGGAACGAGGTCTGGCTTCAATCCGCATCGTTACGGCGGATGCACGGATCTTCCTGTTTTTATATTGCCTGCGGGCTGTTTAAGTAAAGACGCTTTCATTCCCGGATTGTCCGAGACCTGAGCTGATGGATGCTGCCTGTGGGATCGGACTTTTTTCTTGAGTATATGGACAAATCATTGAGTCGAAAGCGAGGATTAGAACATGACAGTACAGGTAGGCGTTATTATGGGAAGCCAATCCGATTGGGAAACGATGTCCCATGCGTGTCAGATCCTGGAGGAGCTTGAAATTCCATATGAGAAAAAGGTGGTATCCGCGCATCGGACCCCGGATCTCATGTTCCGATATGCGGAGGAAGCCGAAGGCCGCGGCCTTCGGGTTATCATTGCCGGTGCGGGCGGTGCAGCGCATCTGCCGGGAATGGTGGCTGCCAAGACGCCGCTACCGGTCATCGGTGTGCCGGTACAGTCCAAGTCGCTGAATGGCCTCGATTCGCTGCTGTCGATTGTCCAGATGCCAGGCGGCATTCCGGTCGCCACCGTGGCGATCGGCAAAGCCGGGGCCGTGAATGCCGGGCTGCTGGCTGCACAGATTCTGGGCGCCGCGGATCCGCAGGTTCGCGCCAGAGTACAGGCGCGGCGGGATCGTATTCGCGACGAAGTGCTGGAGGGCAGTGATAACCTATGAGACAGCCATATCAGAATGAGCAGACGGCAGCCGCCAAGCCGCTTCTGCCGGGGACAACGATCGGTGTTCTGGGCGGCGGACAGCTGGGACGGATGATTGCGCTGGAAGGCGTGCGCATGGGCTACTCCTTCGTTACACTGGATCCGGCGCCCCAGTCTCCACTTGGCCAGATCGCAGAGCAGATTACGGCGGCCTATGACGATGTCGAGGCTGCCCGACAGCTGGCGGAGAAGGCGGATGTCATTACGTATGAATTTGAGAATGTGGATGCGAACGTAGCCGCTCTGCTGGAGGAGCAGTCTTATGTGCCGCAGGGCAGCAGGCTGCTGTACACGACCCAGCACCGGCTGCGGGAGAAAGCGGCGATTGAAGCTGCCGGTGTGCCGGTGGCACCTTATCGCCAGATCCGCAGTCTGGAAGAGCTGACCTCGGCGGCGGCGGAGCTGGGCCTGCCGTGTGTGCTGAAGACCGCTACAGGAGGCTACGACGGGAAAGGCCAGGCCGTCATTCGCAGGGAAGAGGAATTGGCCGCCGCTTATGACACGCTGGCTTCGACCGGCGCCGAGCTGGTGCTGGAGAAATTCGTGAAGTTCGCGTGTGAGATTTCCGTCATTGCAGCCCGGACGCCAAGCGGTCGTATCAAAAGCTTCCCGCCGGCAGAAAATGTGCATGTAAACAATATATTGCATCTGTCGATCGTGCCTGCCCGGGTGCCGGACGAGGTGCTGAAACGGGCAACAGAGCTGGCAGAGCGGGTAGCCGCCGGGCTGAACGCGGTGGGGCTGCTGGCCGTGGAGATGTTTGTAACCGAGGAAGGCGAACTGTATGTGAATGAGCTGGCTCCAAGACCGCATAACTCGGGTCATTACACGATGGAGGCCTGCACGACATCCCAGTTCGAGCAGCATGTCAGAGCGATCTGCGACCTGCCGCTCGGGGAGACAACACTACTCACGCCTGTCGTCATGGTCAATGTGCTTGGCCAGCATCTGGAGGAAGTCATCGGCCGCTTCGGCCAGCCCGATGAACTTGCCGAAGATCTGGGCATCGTGCCGAAGCTGCATCTGTACGGGAAGAGCGAAGCGAAGGTAAACCGCAAGATGGGACATATCAACCTGCTGTGCGCTGATGTGCAGAGCGGGCTGGATTGGGTAGAGAAAACAAAGATTTGGAGGCAGGATTAAACGATGATTGAACGATACAGCAGACCGGAAATGCGAGCGATATGGACGGAAGAGAACAAGTTTCGGGCATGGCTTGAAGTGGAGCTGTGCGCATGTGAAGCGTGGGCAGAACTCGGTGTGATCCCGAAGGAGGATACGGTCAAGCTCCGCCAGAACGCAAGCTTCAACATAGATCGCATATATGAGATCGAGCAGGAGACGCGCCATGATGTCATTGCCTTCACGCGTGCGGTATCCGAAACGCTGGGCGAGGAACGGAAATGGGTGCATTACGGGCTGACCTCGACGGACGTGGTGGACACCGCGAACGGCTACCTGCTGAAGCAGGCGAATGACATTCTGGAGCAGGACATTCTGCGTTTTATCGGGATTCTGAAGGATAAGGCCATTGCGTACAAACATACGCCGATGATGGGAAGAACGCATGGGGTGCATGCGGAGCCGACAACCTTCGGATTGAAAATGGCCCTGTGGCATGAAGAGATGATCCGCAATCTGGAGCGCTTCCGCCACGCGGCTGACGGCGTTCAGTACGGCAAAATTTCCGGCGCGGTCGGAACCTATGCCAACATCGATCCGTTCGTGGAAGAGTTTGTATGCCGCAAGCTTGGCACCAAGCCGGCTCCAATCTCGACCCAAACGCTGCAGCGTGACCGCCATGCCGAGTATATGGCTACGCTGGCCCTGATCGCGACATCGCTGGAGAAATTTGCAACCGAGATCCGCGCGCTCCAGAAGAGCGAGGTTCGCGAGGTGGAAGAGGCGTTCGCCAAAGGGCAGAAGGGCTCGTCTGCGATGCCGCACAAGCGCAACCCGATCGGCTCCGAGAACATCTCGGGTCTGGCCCGCGTCATTCGCGGCCACATGGTATCGGCTTACGAGAATGTGCCGCTCTGGCATGAACGCGACATTTCCCACTCGTCGGTAGAGCGCATCATTCTGCCGGACGCAACCATGCTGCTGAACTATATGCTGAACCGTTTTGGCAATATCGTTCAGAATCTGACCGTCTTCCCTGAGAACATGAAGCGCAACATGACCCGCACGTTCGGGGTGCCATTCTCCGGCCGCATCATGACCAAGCTGATCGACAAGGGCTTCAGCCGCGAGCAGGCCTACGATACCGTGCAGCCGCGCGCGATGCAGGCTTGGGAGGAGCAGCGTCAGTTCCGCGAGATCGTCGAGGCGACGCCTGAGATTACCGAGGTGCTCAGCCCTGAAGACATCGAGGATGCCTTTAATCCTAGCTGGCATCTGAAGCATGTGGATACGATTTTTGCCAAGCTGGGTCTGGAATAAAACCAAGGGAAACCGATAGATACCACCGCAATTAAGCTGTATGGAACAGATAGATGACCAATTTCGGCTTACGCAGCAATTCCGATACGCCATCGTTCAACTGAAGAATTGGCGGGCGGCTGATGCCAGCTTAGAGGCGCAGCCGCCCCAGGGGGAGGAGCACATGACATTACCGGCTTTATCGACCGCAGTCCATCTGATCCAGGCGCCGCTGCTGTATAAAGGCAAGGTTCGCGAGCTGTATGATCTGGGTGAACATGTTCTCATTGTAGTAACGGACCGCATCTCTGCTTTTGATTACGTGCTGGAACCGCCGGTGCCTGCGAAGGGCACGGTGCTGAACAAGCTGAGCGCTTTCTGGTTTGAGCAGACCCGGCATCTGATTCCGAACCATGTCGTGCACACGGATGTGAATCTGCTGGGGGACATCGTCAAGGACAAGGCGCTGCTGGACGGGCGCATCATGGTGTGCCGCAGAGCGGAGCGCATTGACATTGAATGTGTGGTGCGCGGCTACATCACCGGCGGCGGCTGGCGGCAGTACCAGACCTCCGGTGAGGTGAACGGCATTCAGCTGCCGGAGGGCATGCGCAAGAATGCGGCTTTTCCGGAGCCGATCTTCACACCGGCAGCCAAAAATGATGTCGGCCATGACGAGGACATTTCGTTTGAACGCATGAAGGAGCTTGTCGGCGAAGAGCTCGCAGAGCAGCTTCAGGCGAAAAGCCTGGAACTGTACACGTTCGCTCGTGAGTACTGCAGCCGGCACGGCATCATTTTGGCAGATTGCAAGTTTGAATTCGGTCTGCTGGACGGAGAGCTCATCCTGATCGACGAGATCTTCACGCCGGACTCTTCCCGCTTCTGGGACGAGGCGAATTACGCGCTGGACATTGAAATTGACAGCATGGACAAGGAGCCTGTGCGCACCTACCTTGCTTCCTCCGGCTGGGATAAGAACAGCGAGCCCGACCCGCTCCCGCCGCATGTAGTGGAGGAAACGACGCGCCGCTACACCGATATTTACCGCCGTCTTACGGCGGCCAGTCTGTAAGAATCTGAAGCTTGCCATCATTCATATATACCGAGGAGGAACTGGATAAGATGTTGAAAGCAAAGGTTTACGTCACGATTAAGCAGAGCGTATTGGACCCTCAAGGGGTAGCGGTGCAGGGAGCGCTTCATTCGATAGGCTATAAGGAAGTGGAAAGCTTGCGCATCGGTAAATATATGGAGCTTGAGCTGAACACGGACAACCGCGAAGAGGCGGAGCGCCGCGTCAAGGAAATGTGTGAGAAGCTTCTGGCGAATACGGTGGTCGAGAACTACCGGTACGAATTGGAGGGCTAAACGAATGAGATTTGCAGTGCTGGTATTTCCCGGCTCCAACTGTGACATTGACTGCTACAAGGCGGTGGAAGAGACGATCGGCCAGCCGGTGGATTATGTGTGGCATACGGCGACGGATCTCTCCCCTTACGACTGCATTTTGGTACCTGGCGGGTTCTCTTATGGGGATTACCTGCGGTGTGGTGCGATTTCCCGGTTCGCCCCGGTGATGAACGAAGTGGCCAAAGCGGCTGAAGAAGGCAAATATGTACTTGGCATCTGCAACGGATTCCAGATTTTGACGGAGGCAGGACTTCTTCCGGGAGCGCTCCGCCGCAATGAATCGATGAAGTTCCGTTGTCATGACAGTGTGCTTAAGGTAGTCAACAATACGACGCCATTTACACGTGATTATGCAGAGGGACAGGAGATTGTGATCCCGATTGCACATGGCGAGGGCAACTATTACTGTGATGAAGCAACGCTGAAGCAGCTCCGGGACAACCGGCAAATCGTATTTACGTACAAGGATAATCCGAACGGCTCGGTGGCGGATATTGCAGGCATCTGCAACGAGCGCGGCAATGTGATCGGCATGATGCCGCATCCGGAGCGGGCCGTGAGCAGTCTGCTCGGATCGGTCGACGGCAAGGCAATGTTCACATCCATATTACAAGCTTGGAGGGATACTCATGGCGCAGCAAACGTCCGCTAAGGAACCGACCGCAGAGCAGATCGCAGAACATCAGATTTACAAGCAGATGGGAGTTTCGGACAGCGAGTATGAGCTGATCTGTTCCTTCATGGGACGCAAGCCGAATTACACGGAAATCGGCGTGTTCAGTGTCATGTGGTCCGAGCATTGCGCTTATAAAAATTCCAAGCCGCTGCTCCGCCGCTTTCCGACAAGCGGTCCGCGCGTCCTGATGGGACCCGGTGAAGGCGCAGGGATTGTAGATATCGGCGACAATCAGGCCGTTGTATTTAAAATTGAGAGCCATAACCACCCTTCGGCAGTCGAGCCATACCAAGGCGCAGCGACAGGTGTTGGCGGCATCATCCGCGACATCTTCTCGATGGGTGCAAGACCGGTGGCGATCCTCAACTCGCTTCGCTTCGGCAAGCTGGAGAGCGACCGGGTGAAATATTTGTTCGAGCATGTCGTATCCGGCATCGCCGGTTACGGGAACTGTATCGGCATTCCGACTGTCGGCGGGGAAGTGGTGTTTGACGAGAGTTATGAAGGCAACCCGCTGGTCAACGCGATGTGTGTCGGCATTATCGAGCATGACAAAATTCAGCGCGGCGTGGCCAAAGGGGTCGGCAATCCAGTCTTCTACGTAGGTCCTCCTACGGGCCGGGACGGCATTCACGGAGCGACCTTTGCCTCCGTCGAGCTGACCGAGGAATCGGAAGCAAACCGGACAGCGGTTCAGGTTGGCGATCCGTTCATGGAGAAGCTGGTCATGGAAGCATGTCTGGAATTGATCAATTCTGGCATCGTGCTTGGGATTCAGGATATGGGCGCCGCAGGCTTAACCTGCTCCAGCGCCGAGATGGCGAGCAAGGCCGGCAACGGGCTTGAGCTGTACCTGGATCAGGTGCCGCAGCGCGAGGAAGGCATGACGCCTTATGAAATGATGCTGTCCGAGTCCCAGGAGCGCATGCTGTTTGTCGTAGAGCCGCGGCATGAGGCGCAGGCGCGCGAAATTTTCGAGCGCTGGGGCGTCATCTGCGCCAAAGTCGGCAAAGTAACCGACGATGGACGTCTGAAGCTGTTCCATCACGGCGAAGTGGTTGGCGACATGCCGGTCAAAGCGCTGGTGGACGAGTGCCCGATCTACAACAAGCCGTCTGAGGTTCCTGCCTATTACAAGGAGCAGGCTTCTGTCGACACGCTGCGTTATGAGGAAGTGAAGGATCTGGGCGGTGCCCTCAAGAAGGTGCTCGGTTCCCCGAGCCTGGCAAGCAAAGCCTGGGTCTATAACCAATATGACTATATGGTTCGCACAAGCACGGCCGTTCGTCCGGGTTCGGACGCAGCGGTAGTGACCGTTGAAGGCACGCGCAAGGCGCTGGCGATGACAACGGATTGCAACGGGCGTTATGTATACCTGGATCCGGAGCTGGGCGGCAAAATTGCAGTCAGCGAAGCAGCGCGCAACATTGTATGCTCAGGCGCCGAGCCGCTGGCGATTACGGACAACCTGAACTTCGGCAGTCCGGAGAAGCCGGATATTTTCTGGCAGATGGAACAAGCGGTGGACGGCATGGCGGAAGCCTGCCGCGAGCTGGAGACGCCGGTTATCGGCGGCAATGTCAGCCTGTACAACGAGAATGCCAAAGGCGCGATCTACCCGACACCGGTGGTTGGCATGGTCGGCTTGATCCACGATACGGATCATATTACAACCCAAGGCTTTAAAGCCGAAGGCGATCTTGTGTATGTGCTCGGTGAGACTTATGCAGAGCTTGGCGGCAGTGAGTTCCAGGCTGTTGTGCACGGCGTGTCCGAAGGCAGACCGCCTCAGCTTGATCTTGCTACCGAGAAGAAACTGCTTTCCGCTGTGCTGAAGGCGATTCAGTCCGGATTGGTGCAATCCGCACATGACGTGTCCGAAGGCGGGCTTGCGGCTGCGCTTGCCGAGAGCTGCATCAGCGGCAATGTCGGCGCATCGATTGCGCTGGCAAGTGAGCTGCGGAGTGATATTATGCTCTTCAGCGAAAGCCAGTCCCGCATCGTGCTATCCATTTCGCCGGATCACAAAAATTCGTTTGAACAGCTGGTGCAGGAAGCGGGTGTGCCATTTACCCCAGTAGGTCTGGTCGGAGGAAACAAGCTTAGCATTACGATTAACGGTGCTTCTGCGCTGGAAGAATCCGTGGAGGCTTTGAAATCCGTCTGGGAGGATGCCATTCCATGTCTCATGAACTGATACCCGATGCACTGTGGACAGGGGATTACTACAATGAGGGAACAGGTCGAAGCGACATTTTTGATACGTTAAAAGAAGAGTGCGGCGTTTTCGGGGTGTTTGGACACCCTGACGCCGCCTCCCTTTCCTATTACGGCCTTCACGCGCTTCAGCACCGCGGTGAGGAGAGCGCAGGAATCTGCGTGTCGGATGGGGAAGGCGAGGATTTCAATTATCATCGCGGCATGGGACTGGTCAAGGAAGTGTTTGACCGGGACAAGCTGGAGTCGCTGAAGGGGAGCATGTCGATTGGGCATGTTCGTTATTCCACCAGCGGAGACAGCCGGCTTGCGAACGCCCAGCCGCTCGTATTCAAATATCGGGAAGGCAATCTGGCGATTGCGACCAACGGCAATATCGTGAATGAGCCTAAGCTGCGGCGGGAGCTGGAGCAGCAGGGCTCGATCTTTCAGACGACGAGCGATACCGAGGTGATTGCGCATTTGATTGCGCGCTCGCCGAAGGATTTTGTCGAGGCGGCCAAGGATGCGCTGCAGCGTTTGGTGGGCGGATTTGCTTTTCTGCTCATGACGAATGACAGGCTTCTCGTCGCTTCCGATCCGAACGGACTTCGTCCGCTGACGATGGGACGCTTGGGGGATGCATATGTATTCGCATCCGAGACCTGTGCGTTTGAAGTGATCGGGGCGGAGACCGTTCGGGATATTGCCCCAGGAGAACTGCTGATTCTCGACAAGGATGGCTTGCGCGAAGAGCGTTACACCTCTCCGGGGCGCAAGGCGCTCTGTGCGATGGAGTACATTTACTTCTCCCGGCCTGACAGCGATCTGAACGGCTCCAATCTGCACTCGGCTCGCAAACGGATGGGCAGCCGGATGGCGATTGAATCCTTTGTCGATGCGGATGTGGTGACTGGCGTGCCGGATTCCAGCATCTCGGCGGCCATCGGCTATGCTGAGCAGACGGGCATTCCGTACGAGCTTGGCCTGATCAAAAATAAATATACCGGCCGGACCTTCATCCAGCCAAGCCAGGAGCTGCGCGAACAGGGCGTCAAGATGAAGCTGAGCGCCGTGCGCCGGGTGGTCGAAGGCAAACGCGTGGTCATGATCGATGACTCCATCGTGCGGGGCACGACCTCCCGCCGGATCGTCAATCTGCTGAGGGAGGCGGGAGCGACCGAGGTGCATGTGCGCATTACGTCGCCTCCGTTCAAGAATCCTTGCTTCTACGGTATCGATACGCCGGATCGCAAGGAGCTGATCGCTTCCTCCAAAACGGTGGAAGAGATTTGCCGGGAAATAAATGCCGATTCGCTCTCCTTCCTGAGTCCTGAAGGGCTGATTGCAGCGATCGGAGGCTATGATGAGGCCAGTTTCAAAGGTGGACTGTGCCTGGCCTGCTTTGACAATGATTACCCGACCCCGGTTGATTTCGGCGGCGATGAGAAGATGAGCTGCAGCTGCTGATCCTCCTGTAGTGCCACCCGGGTCGTGTGTGGCCTGCGGATTAAAGGTTTGTGCGCGGTTTGTGCGAATCATCGTACAAACCCAGGCACAATGCTTGATTTAGATGTTAAGCGGGTGAAGGATTGGATGAATGCAGCGCATGACCCCGTGAGTTTACGGAGCCCGGTGAAAGGTTAAGCCCGTGAAATATACAGTGTACAAAGCACAGTGACCCTAAGCGGCAAGTTATCGAGTATCTCAAGCGCCTGGGGCGCTATATAGACGAAGAGTTAAGCAAATTGCTGATTCATCAGATGAAATATATCAGGATGTTGGACGATTTCGATCACCGATGTTCTCAATAAGCTAAAGGAGTGTTGAGCTCGTGTCGGATACTTATAAAAACGCAGGCGTGGATATCGCAGCGGGCAATGAAGCCGTAGAGCGGATGAAGAAGCATGTCAAAACGACGTTCAGGCCGGAGGTCATGACCGATCTGGGCGGGTTTGGCGCGCTGTTCAAGCTGAATAAGGATTTATATGAAGAGCCGGTGCTTGTTTCCGGCACGGACGGGGTTGGTACCAAGCTGAAGCTTGCTTTTGCAATGGACCGGCATGACACGATCGGCATCGATGCGGTGGCGATGTGTGTCAACGACGTTGTCGTGCAGGGGGCAGAGCCGCTCTTTTTTCTCGATTATTTGGCCTGTGACAAAGTCATCCCAGCCAAAATCGAAGCGATTGTCAAAGGCATTGCGGACGGATGCAATCAGGCTGGCTGCTCGCTGATCGGCGGCGAAACCGCTGAAATGCCGGGCATGTACAGTGAAGGCGAGTATGATATCGCCGGCTTTACCGTTGGTATTGTGGACCGTAAGAATATGATCAACGGATCAAGCATTGCGGCAGGCGACACGGTCATCGGACTGGCATCCAGCGGCGTGCACAGCAATGGCTTCTCGCTTGTGCGCAAGCTGCTGCTGGAGCAAAGCGGCTATTCGCTGGAGCAGGAGCTTCCAGAGCTTGGCGGTCGGCTGGGTGATGTGCTGCTGGCGCCAACGAGAATCTATGTGAAACCGCTGCTCGGTTTAATGAAGGAGATCGAGGTCAAAGGCATGGCGCATATTACAGGAGGCGGATTTATTGAGAATATTCCGCGCATGCTGCCAGAGAACGTCAATGTCGACATCGATTACGGCTCCTGGCCGATTCTGCCGATTTTCCAGCTGATGCAGGAGAAGGGCAGCATCTCGAACCGCGATATGTTTACGACATTTAATATGGGGATCGGGATGGTGCTTGTCGTTAAGGAGCAGGATGCCGAGACTGCGCTTCAATCTCTGCGTGCTGCAGGGGAAGAAGCGTATGTGATCGGGCGTGTGACATCCGGAGATCAGAAGGTTACCTTTACGGGGGCTGAAGTATAATGAGCGCGTATCGGATCGCGGTGTTCGCTTCCGGCAGAGGCAGCAATTTTCAGGCTTTGGTGGACGCGCAGCGAGCTGGTGTTCTCGGCGGCGACATCTGTGTTCTGGTCTGTGACAAACCGCAAGCGCCGGTCGTCGGACTGGCGCAGGCTGCGGGGGTGGACACCTATGTGTTTCAGCCGAAGGATTACGCCTCGAAGGAGGACTATGAACGCGGGGTCGCTGCGGAGCTTGCGCGAAAAGGCGTTCAATTGATTGTGCTGGCTGGTTATATGCGGCTGCTGAGCCCTGTGCTTGTCGAAGCCTACAGCGGTAAGATCATCAATATTCACCCCTCGCTGCTTCCGGCATTTCCAGGCAAGGATGCGATCGGACAAGCGCTGCAATACGGTGTGAAAGTGACCGGCGTTACCGTTCACTTTGTGGATGGCGGTATGGATACGGGGCCGGTGATCGCGCAGCGGGCGGTCGAAGTGCTGGCTGGTGATGATGCTGAAACTTTGGCCCAGCGAATTCATACGGTGGAGCACAAGCTATATCCTGAGGTCGTGTCCTGGTTTACCGGAGGCCGGGTATCGCTTGATGGGCGTAAGGTGACGATTGTGGAATAATCGACATGTTCGATATTTCTCGGGAAATATTTTTAACCGTTCGGTTTATCGACAGCATCTGTGAGCATGAACGGCATGAGATTGCAAAACAACGGATTTTTCATTCCATATAGGAGGTATAGACGTGGGAATCAAACGAGCATTGGTCAGCGTTTCGGATAAAACAGGGATCGTGGAATTTTGCCGGGAACTGTCTGCACTAGGGGTGGAGATTATTTCGACAGGAGGCACCAAGAGCCTCTTAGCCAAAGAAGGGGTGCCGGTAATCGGGATTTCGGACGTAACTGGGTTCCCGGAGATTTTGGATGGCCGGGTGAAAACATTGCATCCTGCCGTTCATAGCGGCTTGCTGGCGATCCGTGACAGTGAAGAGCATCAGCGGCAAATGCAGGAGCTGGGCCTGGATTATATCGACCTTGTGGTGGTGAATCTGTACCCGTTCCAGGAGACGATTGCCAAGCCTGACGTGGCCTACGAGGATGCGATTGAGAATATCGACATTGGCGGCCCGACGATGCTGCGTTCGGCTGCAAAAAACCACGCATTTGTCAGTGTTGTTGTCGATGCGGCGGATTATGGCACGGTCATTGAGGAAATTCGCAGTGCCGGAGACACGACGCTTGAAACGCGCAAGCGGCTTGCGGCCAAAGTGTTCCGTCACACAGGCGCGTATGACACGCTCATTTCCGAATATTTGTCGAATGTGACCGGCGATCCGCTGCCTGAGCGTTTCAGCGTTACTTATGAGAAGATCCAGGATCTTCGCTACGGGGAGAATCCGCATCAAAAGGCGGCCTTTTACAAGAAGCCGCTTGCTCCGGCCGGCACGCTGACAACCGCTGAGCAGCTTCATGGCAAAGAGCTGTCCTACAACAACATCAATGATGCGAATGCCGCGCTGCAAATTGTCAAAGAATTTGACGAGCCCGCTGTCGTTGCCGTGAAGCATATGAATCCATGCGGAGTCGGTATCGGTAACCATGTGCTGGAGGCATACCAGAAAGCTTATGACGCTGATCCGGTATCGATCTTTGGCGGGATTGTGGCTGCCAACCGTACGATTGATGCACCGACGGCCGAACTGCTGAAGGAGATTTTCCTTGAGATTATTCTTGCGCCGGATTTCACCCCGGAAGCGCTTGAAATTCTGACCAAGAAGAAGAATATCCGTCTGCTCAAGATGGGTGAATTCGCCTCGGCTAAAGAACGGAAAAGCACGCTGGCGGTTACAACCATCGAAGGCGGCATGATTGTGCAGGAGAGCGATGTGCATTCCCTCGATCCGGCGGATCTGAAAGTGGTTACCGATCGCGAGCCTACGGAGGCGGAGCTGAAACAGCTGCTGTTCGGCTGGAAGGTTGTAAAACACGTGAAATCGAACGCCATTGTGCTTGCGGCCGATAATATGACGATTGGCGTGGGCGCAGGACAGATGAACCGCGTCGGCGCTGCCCGTATCGCTATCGAGCAAGCCGGTGAGAAATCCAAGGGAGCTGTGCTGGCATCCGATGCGTTCTTCCCGATGGGAGATACGGTTGAGCTTGCGGCGAAAGCCGGCATTACGGCCATCATTCAGCCTGGCGGTTCCATCAAGGACGAGGAATCCATCAAGGCCGCCAATGAGCATGGCATTGCTATGGTGTTCACGGGCGTGCGTCATTTCAAACACTAATGAGCACACATCGCCCATATGAACCGTGGGAGTTCCTTTTAATACATGAATCATTCAGCCCGTGAATGATGCGATGCGGCTGATGGATCGATCCGATCCGAAGATCTTAATATGAACCGGAGGTAGAGCATGGACATTTTGGTTATCGGAGGCGGAGGACGCGAGCATGCCATCGTATGGGCGCTGTCCAAAAGCCCGAAAGCGGGAACGATCTATTGCGCACCAGGCAATGCGGGGATTGCCCAGTTGGCACAGTGCGTGCCGATTGCCGTCTCGGAGTTTGACAAGCTTACGGCTTTTGCAGCGGAGAAGCAGGTGGGACTGGTCGTAGTCGGACCGGATGATCCGCTTGCTGACGGCATCGTTGATGCGTTTGACGCAACAGGCATTCCTGTCTTCGGCCCCCGGAAAAATGCCGCTGAGATTGAAGGCAGCAAAACCTTCATGAAGGATCTGCTGCAGAAATACAGCATCCCGACGGCAGCTTATCAGAAGTTTGACAACTATGACGATGCGCTGGCTTATCTAAGGCTGCAGAAAGCGCCTATTGTCATTAAGGCCGACGGTCTGGCGGCTGGCAAAGGGGTTACCGTTGCTCGTACGATGGAGGAGGCCGAGGAGGCGCTCCATAATATGATGCAGTCGAAAGTGTTCGGTGAAGCCGGCAGCCGGGTTGTCATCGAGGAATTCCTGGAAGGGCAGGAGATGTCGATTCTGGCCTTCGTTGACGGAGAGACAGTGAAGCCGATGTCTGCGGCCCAGGATCATAAGCCGGTATATGACGGGGATAAGGGGCCGAACACGGGCGGTATGGGAACCTACTCCCCGCTGCCTCATATCGATCCGAGCATCATTGAGGAAGCGGTTGAGACGATTATTAAGCCGACCGCGAAGGCGATGGTTGCGGAAGGTCGTCCGTTCCGCGGCGTCCTGTTCGCCGGACTGATGATTACGCCGGACGGCAAGCCGAAGACGATTGAGTTCAATGCCCGATTCGGCGATCCGGAGACGCAGGTCGTGCTCCCGCGTCTCAAGACCGATCTGCTGGAGGTATTCCTTGCAGCAGTGGAAGGCAGACTGGATGAGCTGGAGCTGGAATGGAGCGATGAAGCGGCCGTCTGTGTCATTCTCGCATCCGGCGGTTATCCGGCTTCGTATCCTAAGGGGCTGCCGATTACCGGCCTAGAGCAGGAGACGGAGCATACCCTTGTCTTCCATGCAGGAACCTCCCGGGATGAGGATGGCACGTGGAGAACGAACGGCGGAAGGGTATTGGGTGTCGTCGGCCTCGGTCCGGACATTGAGGCTGCGCGTGCGATTGCCTATCAGCGTGCGGAGCAGATCCAATTTGAAGGGAAGCACTGCCGGTCGGATATTGCGCTGAAAGCGTTGGTATAATTATTGGCAGTAATAGAAAATGATAAAAAAGAGGAGCTCTCATTAATGGGAGCTCCTTTATATTAGACTATTATATTAATTTGCTTTCTATTTATTGGTTGTTTATCTAGAATTTATTTTTCCTAGATAGAATTTATTTATAAATAATAATTTAATTACCTTATTATCCTAAAATATATTGTTTAATGGAAGTACGGCTAGGAGAGCATTAGGAGATAATCCCAGTCATTACTCTGTTGTTCTGCTACGCTGAGCAGAACCGAACCAATTCCAGCAGCTCCCTCCAGAAGCCCAGCTTTTGTTAGCCAACGCGTGCTCTCTGCCGATTCCGGTTCCGCATCCTTAAAACATAGTGGATGGTTGGGATTGAAGCGTTGGAGCAATTCGGTAGTTATTCGTTGGATTAAAGGTTCAAGTTCCGGAGCTTTGCTGTTACTCCACATACGCTGACACATCAGCAGGAGTCCCGACAAGCCATGGCATATTGAAGGGGAGCTCATTTCATTCTTTTCACATTCATAGGTGACGGATTGGATAAAGGTCTGAAGTGCATGCTGTTTTAGGCTTGGATTCTTTAAACTCAGTGAGGCTGTATATAAAGCGGATGTCACCCCAGGTGTGCCGTAGCACCAAGCCTCTCTTTGGCGTTGTAATGTATGTCCGACTGTCTTTTTATCATATTCAAAAGGAATAATGTGGGGCCAGTAGGAACCCAATTCGTCTTCCTCTTGTGAACTAAGCAGCCATTCTGTCATATATTCAATTGCGTTATGCTGTCCGGGAATTTCAATTCCGCTGTTATAAGCAATGGATAATAAAGCGAGGGGCCCGGGGATACCGTGCGCCATCCCACAATTAAAGCTGCCCATAGAAAAAATCTGCTTGTCTCTGTCCGTCAAGTGAAGCTCGCTAGGTGTAAACCAGCCTGGAACAGTCTTGCCATGCACCTGTATCGGTTGGGTAAGAGTGATCAGAAATTGAAGAAGAGGTTCTATTAACGGAGCTAGGTGGGGGGCGGCACAATTTTTTAACAGATATCTGCCGAGACCGCTCGCGCCTGAGATCGTATCAAACGTTTGTACAGGCACTCCGTTTTTTTGTTTTGCTAACTCCGAACAGGCCTGCAGCCATTCTTCAATTAAGGGGGCCATCCAGCGATGGATTTTATCTAGAAATTGTGTATAAAATTCACCATGATTTGATGCGGCCACTACGGATGATGCAATACCGGTCCAGCCGCTAAATAGTGATATATCTCGTGTTCCATATTCAGCAAGATAGGATTGAATCGCTATCAAATTCGAGTGTATTGCTTCGTTCCAATTAAACGTATTGTCTATTTCCCTCCATAATGATAGCAGATGAATATTACCTGGATAGCCATGAGATAGGGAAATGTCACCCCATGGGAATACATCGGAACCGCTCAAAACGTTGTCTTTAGAATGGACAGCTTCTATTACGAATTTGGGATCGCTTAGACGAACGGCGATTTCTCTACTAATTTCTACTGCTTTATTATGTAAGGAAACAGACTTTTGTTCTTTGACAATCGATATATAGTCATTCACGCGGGTAACCTCCTTAATTGCTCTATACTTCATTATGTTACGAAATACCATTCTTGTCTTTAAAATGTAATTAATTGTTAATTAATAAGCTTTTAATAATGACTTTTTATTTAAGGATTAATTAAGGAATAAATAAAGACCATTTAATAAATGGGTTTATATTATTGAGTTGTAAATATGAAGGAGGTGATATTCCATGAAGAACCAATTCGATCTGGATTTGCAAGTAGCGAAAGATGAGGTTGCTCCTAAGGAAGTACAACCTGCTAGCGGCCTAATCTGTACTCCATCTTGTTTAACCGGAACACTTAACTGCAAAGTCAGCTTGACATTCTGCAGAACTTGCTAAGTTAAGGCAGACACGCAACAAAAGACACGGTTATTCAAACCGTGTCTTTTTCTCACATTACAGTTAGACGAAAAGGAGACATTGGGAATGTGATGACTCACTTGAAGGAGCAATCTGTCCGGATTAGCCGATCTATAGCGGAAAGAGTCGCTAACCTATCATATATAGAAAGCATAGTTAAGAAACCTGAAAATATGTCCCCTTCCAGAGGAGATGCCCCATGGAATCCGGCTTCCCTAGCAGATGGAATTCCTGGAATATGGGTGTTATTTGCGGAGTGGGATCATCTTGAACCAGAAAAAGAGTGGAGGATGCTGATTCACCAACATGTTCTGTCCTTAACAAAAGACTTAACGTTCAGCACTCCTAATCTTTCGCTTTTTGCAGGAATAACGGGATTATCCTACGGGCTGTTGTTAGCATCGGATAATCGAACTCATTATAGACAGGCCATGACAAATCTTAATCATTATATAGTAAGACATCTGGCCACAACTATATTAGAAGCATCTCAATGGAATGCTCTGGAGGTCGTCAATGGTTTAAGCGGAGCCGGCAGATATATATTAGAATGCAGTCAAGATGAGGGTATTCGCGATATTGCCGATCTTTTTTTTTCCATGCTAATTGCAGAAGCCAGCTCATGTATGGAGGATATATCCTGTAGCCGGACAGAAGTGGTTCAGCTTGGGGTTGCTCATGGTCTAGCAGGAATTCTTGCTCTATTCACTACAGCTCTACACAAAGGCTTTGAAGTGGATGGCTTACAGGCAGTCATTCACAATATCGCTGACTATCTGGCCAAGCACGTTCGGAGAGATCGATTCGGATTGTACTGGCCTATTTCTTCTGAGCGTCATTTTTCCTTAAACGATGGTGAGGAAGAGTCGAGGGAAATTGAGGGCTGGTGTCACGGCACCTTAGGGATCGCGGTAACATTATTAAGAACAGGATTAATTTGCGACAATGATCATTGGAAAGCGATTGCACAGGAAGCTGCGGGCTCCGTGTTCAAGCTGGGTGATTACGAGTTGAATAGTATGACATCTTCATTCTGTCATGGGTTGGCTGGTTTATTACAACTCTCAAATTCTATTTATGCACTATGTGGAAGTAAAGACGCTGCGCTGTTTTCTGACATCGTGGCTGATAAGCTGGTCAACAGATATGACGAATCGGTTCCTTTCGGTTATCAAGACATGGAAGATCGCGTCTTGCTCGATAGCCCAGGTTTGCTTCAGGGCGCTGTCGGGATTGCGTTAAGCTTACTTGAGTATGGAAGGCGGGATGATCCTCAGTATTCGGGTAAATGGAGAGAACTATTTTTTATTGCATAACATGCAGCAGAACCATTCTAGCAAAGCAAACAGGGCTATTTAAATAGGGGGATTATATGAAAAAAACAATAATTGTTGTTGCACCCGATAGTCCGATCCAGACGTTTTTTAGCCGAATGAATAAATCCAATAGTATTCAAATTATGTTTTATGACTTCTTTCACGAAATTGAACATGCGGTTGATCATCGATGTATTGGCGTCATTGTATGTCAGTTGGACCTATCGCTGAAGGAATTATCAATCTGGTCAAGTCTAAGAGAAAAAAGCAGTATTCCATTTGTATTTCTCACACCAGGCAATAACGAGCAGCTAGAACTCGATATTCTGCATCAACTTCTTTCCCTTTCCTCACAATGTGATTATAAACAGGTAAAGAAGGAAAGAGATCTGATTTATTTATCGCCAGAGGTCATTTTTGATCCCAATGTCAAAATGATTTGGAAGCAGGGCGAGGGGCAAATGCTTACACTGATGGAATACAGATTGCTGGAATATTTCCTGGAATGCGGTGAATGGGTTTCCGATATTGATCACATCATCAATAAAGTGTGGGGTGTAGATACTTTTACTTCATCTAACACTGTATATGTTCATATTCGGAAGCTGAGAGAAAAAATTGAGGAAGATCCCAGTAATCCGAAAATACTGGTAACTTGCCATGGGCTAGGGTATCGATTGAATGTCGTAAACAATAATTTGGAGGTAGGCTAGTTATGAAGGAGCTTTCCAGTATAAATCATTTGAAATCGGAGAGATGGTTTAAGTCGTGTGATTTCTTTTTAGTGAGAATTCCCTTGCTTTCTCTGAATGCCTACCTGGAGGTTCTGTCGCGACAGGATTGTCAATCCGAGGCAGCCCGAAAGACGGAGGAACGAATAATAGAGGAAGCGGCCAGCTCTATCATTCAAGAGGCTATAGCGGTTGCATCTCCATCCTTGAGGTCTTTTTTAGACTGCTTGAATACGAGAACAGATGAAGCTGACCGAAAAACCCTGCAGAAATATGAGAAGACACTGATTAGTTTTCTTCGATATTTTATTAGAATGACGACCCGGACGACGCCTTACGGATTATTCTCAAGAGTGGGTCAGGGGTACTTCGGAGATCGCAGCGATCTGGATATTGGTTTTGTATGGAATAATCGAAAAAGAGCTAGACCTGATATGGAATGGATTTTTCATATAATCAAACTCATCGAGTCTGATCCTGCTATTGTTGATGAAATAATGGTTTGCCGCAATAAAACAATGATGTTCAAAGGAAATCGAGTCAAATTGCCTGTTCGTCCCCAGTATGGGATGTTGAACCTTGAAACATCTCCTGCCGGTACAACATCCATTGGATTATCCGAGGTCGTTGACTTTACACTTCAAACTGCTGAGGAGCCAATAGAGGTGGGGACGCTAAAGCATGCTATTCTAAAAGCTTTCCCGGAAGCCACAACGGACATTGTTCACCATTTTTTGTCCCAGTTGTTAGAGCAGGAGTTTCTCTTAAGTGAGCTTCGTCCGCCCTTCATGGATATTTCTCCGCTGGAACATATACAAGGTGTGCTGTCCGGGAAGAACGGTTCTGAGCAGTGGGTTAAGCTTTTAAGTGATATTAAAGGCTTGCTCTCTCATTATGAGGAATGTCCTATCGGAGAAGGCGAGCTTATATATCGTCAACTCACAAAAACTATGAAAGATGTTGTAAAGACGGATAATTTGGTTCAAGTGGATGTTAAGCTCAAAAAGAATGTGATGCTTCCTCGATCCGTAGCGGATGATGTTGTGCTAGGAGCTGAACTTATGTGTAAGATGTTCGTTGATGAAGGTACCGGATTAACAGAGTACTTAAACCGATTTCTCGAGAAGTATGGAGTATATCAGGAAGTTCCGATTCAAGAACTGTTTGATCCAGATTGGGGGCTAGGAATTCCTGAGGCCTATCAATCCGGAATGCGTCCTGAACCGCAGCAGAACTTATATGCACGTAACTCGGTATTATTCCAGCTGGCAACTGAGGCTATATGTCAGGGGGCTGTTGAAATTCAGCTTACAGATGAACACATTCAGCAGCTAACGGCTGTTGACAGTCCCGATAAAGCTCCGGAATCGCTAGAGATTTATTACACTTTGCTAGCAGATTCAGCTCAGCATGTCGATCAGGGGGATTATATGCTGGTACTGGGTGCAAGTGCAGGGTCAAGCGGGGCGGGGAAAACGATGGGACGCTTTCTGGATATGCTGGATCCGACGTTTATAGAAAAATTAAAGCATGCCCATACGCATCATCAACGATGTCATCCGGATGCTGTGATGGCTGAAATGGTGTTTATGCCCGCCAATGGCAGGGTAGCAAACATTATGATGGGTAGAAATGTGATGGAATACGAAATCGTATCAGGCACAACATCCTCTAAGGATGAGGAGCACACCCTGCATATTGACGACTTGCTGGTCGGAGCTACATATGACCGCTTTTATATTAAATCCAAAAGGTTAGGTAAAGAGATTATTCCGATGCAAACACATATGTTTAATCATCGAATTTCTCCTTTTATTTTTCGGTTCCTTAGTGATGTATCCAGAACATCGACAGGAACGTGGTCTTATTTTAATTGGGGTCCGGTTGAGCAATCCCCCTTTTTACCGCGGCTCAGATACAAAAATATTATTATTAGCACTGCGCAGTGGAGGCTTTCTAACATCACTCTTGATTGGTCACACTCAGGAGAAGAGTCGGAATGGGACGCTAAATTTAACGTATGGAAGAACAGATGGAGAGTCCCACGGTATGTATATTTGACGATGGGGGATAACCGGCTGCTTCTTGATTTAAACAATCCTCTATGCGTCAAAGAATTGCGACGGGAATTCGGGAAGCTTAAGAACGGCCAGGAGCTTCTTCTAACAGAGTGTATATCGCATCCAAGCTCTACGCCTATAACCTCTAACAGCGAAAAATATATCGGGGAATTTGTTTTTCCTCTGCTCCAAAGTAAGGTGGATGTAAAGCCTTCTCCTAACCGTGATGAAGCAGGAAGGTCAACAGATAAGAAAGCTTGTTCACCATTCGTAGCCAGAGGGGTGTTCCCAGGCGAAGAGTGGCTTTATATAAAATTGTACGGTACTTATGAAAGGGAGAACGACCTGATAGGTTTGCATTTGGCGGATCTGTGGGGGCGAATGGCATTGGAGAAGTGGGGGCAAAAGTTTTATTTTGTTCGCTATAAGGATCAGGAACATCATATCAGGTTAAGGTTTTACGGAGATTCGCAAGAGTTGTGGTCAAAAGGGATTCGAGATTTGAATCAATGGAGCAAGAAATTACGAGATGAAGGCCTTCTAAATCGAATGATTATTGACACCTACGTTCCGGAAATCGAAAGGTATGGCGGTATGGAGTGTATGGAAATGGCAGAGTCTGTTTTTGCTGCAGATAGCAAATTCGTAAGTCTGTATCTGGGGGAAGTCCGAAAAAAGCAAATACAACTAGCTGATGAAGTGTCAGCAGTCATCAATATTTTGGACATCCTTTCCAGCTTTGGTCTGAACATGGAAGAGCAGATGAATTGGCTAGAACAGCGAATTGATGGTAAAGAGCATATGAAAGCCTACCGGGAATTGAAATCGGACATCATCAAAGCTATGGAGGCCAAAGACTCGGGGCAATTGTTTAAGGCTGAAGCTCCGAATCCTCTCCTTGAGGCATTATATGAGAGACAGTCGCTGATTAGAACATATTCTGAATTTATTAATAAAGAGAACGCTAGGCGCTCAGGATTAACCAATGACCCGAGCGATATTCTGGCCAGCTTGGTGCATATGCATATCAATCGTTTGCTTGGTATAGATCGCGAGCTTGAAATGAAATGCATGGCATTGGCTAAATTTGCAGCAGCTCATTTTTATCATGCGAAAGGAGCTCTAAATGCTATCTCCTGATACTACTATGAAGGATGATTACGTGTCGTTTTCCTCTAAAAATATATTGCGGACATTTCTGTTTTGGCCGCGAATATTTAAGCTGTTATGGGAGACCCACGCTGCGTATTTGATCGGTATTCTAATCGTAAGCTTGCTTAAGGGCATTCTACCGGCTGTCGTCCTTATTGCAACAAGAGAATTAATTAATTCTGTAATCGGGGGAGTAACTGCAGGAGACTTTAGACCTGTCTTGCTTGCTTTCGGTTTTCTGATCTTCCTTAACATTTTATCGGATCTGTTTAATATCGTTGACGGATACTTCCGGAAAATGTTTCAGAGTCTTCTGTCCAACCGGGTGAACTTAAAGATTATTGAGAAGGCGCATCTAATGACGCTGCAATCTTTTGAAGACGCAGATGTTCAAAATAAGCTTCAACGTGCGCAAGCCGAAGCGAATTATCGACCATTCGAAATATTTGTGCAGATGCTGGCTATCATTAGCAGTGTCGTAACGTTGTTTTCTGCTTGCGCAATTCTTGTTGCCTGGAAGTGGTGGGTTATATTTGTAATCTTCCTAATTCCATGTCTGTCCTTCTATTCTTTTTTGCAGATTGGACAACGAGAATTCAATACTTATTATCGGAGAGCGGCGAAGCAGCGGGAGTCCTGGTACCTTTCGTTCTTGGTGACACGGGATAACAGCTTTAAAGAGATCAAAATTTTTCAACTGGGACATTATCTGCGCGGGAGATATTTAGATATTCTTAAGGAGTTTTATAAGGAAGATAAATTTCTTGCTGCCCGCAGATCGTATACTTCGTTATTTTTTCAGACAATCAATCAAGGGGCATGCGGAATCGTAATATTTCTTGCTGTTCATGCCGCTTATATGGGGCAAATTATGCTCGGGAATCTTATAAGCTTTATTCAAGCAATTGGCCTAACCCAATCTACCTCACAAAATATCGTCCAAGGCATTCTGAGTCTGTGTCAGAATAATCTGTACGTCAAACAGCTGTTTGATTTTCTGGATTTGCCGGAGGAAGAAGAGGTGCAAGGAATGGGGCAACGTATTTCCGGTATACAGAGCTTGGAATTTCGTAACGTATCCTTTAAATATCCGAATACCGATAGATACGCCATTTCGAATATTAGTTTTACACTGAATAAAAACGAGAAGCTAGCTATTGTAGGCAAGAATGGATCTGGCAAATCGACGATTGTGAAGCTGATTACACAATTGTACTCGGATTTTGAAGGAGATATATTAATTAACGGCCAATCGATACGGGAGCTAAATAAAGATAGCTTCCGAGAGAAAATGGGAGTCGTATTCCAGGATTTTGTACAATATGAAATGACAGTTAAAGACAATGTTGGTTTTGGGGATGTGAAGGGAAAAGACAATGATCAACTCGTATGGAAAGCTGTTGAACAATCGGGGATTACCGAATTGATTCACAACCTGCCTAATAAACTGAATACCGTGTTGGGCAAATGGTTTGAGGAGGGACAGCAATTATCCGGAGGTCAATGGCAGCGTGTTGCCATTGCCAGAGCCTTTATGCGTAATGCTGATGTATATATTTTGGATGAGCCGAGCTCTTATTTGGATCCTCATTCGGAGAAGGAGGTTTTCGGGAAGTTCGAGCAGCTCACAGAGGATAAAATCGGGATTTTTATTTCTCACCGACTCTCTACTGCCAGAACGGCGGATAAAATCATTTTGCTGGAAAACGGCCGTATTATCGAAGCGGGCACCCATGATCGTCTGATGAGATTGAATGGTGCTTATAATGAAATGTTTGAAATTCAAGCATCCTCCTATCTCTCAACGGATGATTCCGAATCTCTGGAGGAAAGTGAGTATTTATCGCCATTAGTAAGAACCTCGGCTGAATAGAATATAATAGAAGCAGCTCATGATGGATAGATTTCCAAGCATGAGCTCTTTTTATTTTCAAAAGTGAACAGAGGTTGATAAATTGTTTCATTCTCCCTGATCTGTTATATAATACATGTATTATAAGATGTATTGGAGCAGAGGACATGGACCATATTTCCGTTTTGCTGGTAGATGACGAGCAGGGGTTGTGTGAAATGCTTGCCGCTGTGCTGAAGAAGGAAGGCTTTCGGCATATTCGGACTGCGGGAACCGGACGTGAGGCGCTGGAAGCAGTGATAGAGTCGGATATTGATGTAATCGTGCTGGATGTGATGCTTCCGGACGAGGACGGATTCGAGGTGTGCCGGAAAATACGAAAAATCACCGAGGTGCCCGTCCTTTTTTTGACAGCCAGAGATACCGATTTGGACAAGCTGATGGGATTTGGCATTGGTGGGGACGACTATGTTACCAAGCCCTTTAATCCGCTGGAGGTGGTTGCCCGGATTAAAGCCCGCGTGAAATATAAAATGCAGCGGGAAAAGCCGGAGATTGCCCGCTTGGCGCCGATGGATTTTGGTTACTTCAGGGTTGAGCTGGAATCGGGGGAGCTCATTGTAGATGGAGCGCATGTGGAATGTCCGGCGCGTGAATGGGAGCTGCTGGTTTATATGTGCAGCCATCCCAATCGAATTTTCAGCACACGTCAATTATATGAAGCCGTGTGGAAGGAGCCGTATCTAGGGGATGAGAAGACGGTTGTTATACATATCTCCCGGCTTAGAAAGAAGGTTGAGCCTGATCCGAGCAAGCCGCAGTTTCTTGTTAATGTTCGTGGTCTGGGGTACAAGATGATGGTTCCGAGGAAGGAGCCGACATGAATTCTATGGTGAAAATGGCGTTTCGCTTTCTACGCCTTACCCTTCTGTTTGTAACGGCTTTAGTCATTAGTTTTATTATATGTGCGGTTGGATTGTTATATATTCAAGAGCATCTGGATTGGCTGAACCCGGTTTCGCCGCGAACTTTATTGCTGTCCCTAGGATTTATCCTAACAATTGCATTTGTTTGTGCTTACGGCTGGCTCGTAGGCAAGCCGCTCATCTATTTCATCCGCTGGATTAACAGGCTGTCCAAGGGGAACTACACCGAGCCGGGAGAGCACTACCGTATAAAACACTACCGTAAAAAACATGATCATAAAGAACATGATAAAGAACATGACGACCTGACCGAAAAACCTGTCTACCGTTACCCATTTGTCTTATATAAGGAATTGTTGGAGCAAATGAGCCGATTGACGGAGCAGCTGTATAAGAGCGAAGCGGAGCGGCTGAATCTGGAGGCTAAAAAGCAGGAATGGATTGCTTCCATCAGTCATGATCTGAAGACGCCGTTGTCGTATATCGAAGGCTACGCCCACATGCTGACGGCAGCCGAGTATCACTGGAGCGATGAGGAGAAGCTGGATTTCAGCAGACAGATCAGCAGCAAGACCGCGGAGATGAAGCAGCTGATCCAGGAATTGAACCAGACGAGCCGGTGGCAGGTGCAGCAGGAGCGGGGGGAGACCGACAGCCTTCAGGAAGCTAAGAAGCGAACGCCAGGTGCTGCGAGCAGTGTGAACTTTCCAATGAACCTGCAGGAGGATAATATCGTGGACTTTGTTCGTGATACGGTCATAGATATTGCGAACCATCCTATGGCCGAGCATACGCTGTTCACATTTACGGCTTCCGAGCCTGTGCATATGATGGAGTTTGACAGCAAGCTGTTCGGCAGAGCGGTTCAAAATGTGCTGATGAACGCTGCGATTCACAATCCGCCAGGAACCCAGGTGACATGTGATCTGGGCTTTCGAGAGAACAGCTGCCTCCTTGTTGTCGAAGACGATGGAGTGGGGATCGATGAGCAGGCGCTGAAGCGGGCTTTATATCATTCCGGTAAAGGAATTGCGATTGCCAGAGCCTTTATTGAAGCGCACTCCGGTCATATGAATATCGTCAAATCGGACGGCGGCGGTACGAGGGTGGAAATCACATTGCCGATGTTGGACTGCGTTGTTGAACTCATGTAGGACTGCGAAGTAGGCATGCCAATTAGGGTTGGTATTGACGTAGGTCTGAATTATGCTGATGTTTATTCCTTATTTACCTGTTATTTACCTTGCGTTGCTACACTTGAGGTGTCGACGATGCTACTTCTTGAGGGAGGAATAATAAGGGATGACAGAAGAATATGCGATCGATACACATCAGCTAACACGCAAGTTTGGACAACGAGAGACGGTCAGGCGGATCAACTTGAAGGTTCCGAAGCGGGAGGTCTATGGATTTCTAGGACCGAACGGCGCTGGGAAAACCACGACCATTCGGATGCTTCTCGGGCTGATTCGAGCTTCATCAGGGAATATCCGCATTCTGGGCAAGGATCTGAACGAGAATCGTATGGAGATTCTGAAGGATGTTGGCTCTCTGGTCGAGTCACCATCTTATTACGGACATCTATCCGGCTATAAAAATCTGAAAATCGTTACACTGATGCACGGAATGCCGGAGTCCAGAATCAACGAGGTGTTAGCATGGGTTCGGCTCGAGCAGGCGGCACACCGTCCGGTAAAGAGCTACTCGCTTGGTATGAAGCAGCGACTCGGCATCGCGATGGCGCTTATTACGAACCCTAAGCTGCTGATTCTGGACGAGCCGACGAACGGATTGGACCCGTCCGGTATTCAGGAAATTCGCGAGTTGATCATGCGGCTGCCGCGTGACTTTGATATTACGGTTTTGCTCTCCAGCCATCTTTTAAGCGAGATTGAACAGGTGGCCACCTACGTAGGGATTATTAATCAGGGGGAGCTGATCTTTCAAGGACCGCTCCAGCAGTTAACGGAACGTAGCAAGCCTTATGTATGGGTGGAAACGGACCGACCAAGGGAGGCCGCTGCTGCGTTAAACGGTCAAGGATGGGATGCGGAGCCGGATGAAGCAGGAGGCCAGCTTCGAACCTCCGTGACCTACCGGAAGGAATCGGCCGAAATGATTCGATTTCTAGTCCAGCAGCATTACGATGTTTACCGGGTAACGGAGAAGAAGAAGACGCTGGAGGAGATTTTCCTGGAATTAACCGGTCAGGAGAACAGCTTATGAAGCTTACGTTATTGCATGCGGAAGGTCTCAAGCTGAAGCGATTATGCCGTCTTATACCGCTTATTCAGGGCATCATTCTCATCAGCATGACGGCGCTGGAGTGGTATCTGTATTTCCGTCAAGGACCCGGGGGAGTCTATGCAGGCTTTGCGGTGATGTATATGTTTTTGTCGTTTGTCTTTTTACTAGGCATTACGCTGCTTGCCAGCATTATGGCAGGCACGGAGCATGAAACGAGAGCGTGGAAGCAGCTGCTCGCTATGCCTGTTCCTAAGGGATCAATATACTTAGCAAAATTGGTGTGGATCTTTCTGTTGCAGCTATGTACCGTGGTGATCACGGTTGTGGGCATGTGTGTCATCTGGGTGCTGTATACCAATGAACCGATCCCGTGGAAAATCATGATATTGCAGCCGCTGTTCGTCAGCTTGTCGTCCGTGCCGATGATGGCGATCCAGTTGTGGCTGTCCACTGTGTTTGCCAATCAGGCGCTGCCGCTCGCTCTGGGAATATTCGGCTCCGTCTCCAGTCTGTTTCTGGCCCGCAGCAGTTCACCGGTCATTCATCTTCTTCCTTGGTCCTATCCCGCGTTATCGAGCCCGCTCATCCCTGGCCATATGCAGTGGATCGGGATTTCGCTTGGTGTAGGACTCATGCTATCGATTCTGGGAACGCTGATGTTTACCAGAAGAGAGTTTGAATAGGGGAGGCGGGATCCATGAACATGCTGTTACGTGCAGAAACGATGAAAACGCAATGGAGAGTCGTCATACTGCTCATTCTGCTGGATACGCTGATTAACGCATTGATGGGGATGGAGCAGCTGGATAGCTTAAAAGAATTCTTCCCGCCAAGCTGGATGAGTCTGTATATCCACAGCGTCAATCTTCACGCGATGTTTTTCTATCCACTCTATTGCGGCATAATCGCCTCATTGCTGTGTATGTACGAGCAT
Source organism: Paenibacillus sp. FSL M8-0334 (assembly GCF_038000405.1). NCBI lineage: Bacteria > Bacillati > Bacillota > Bacilli > Caryophanales > Paenibacillaceae > Paenibacillus > Paenibacillus sp. FSL M8-0334. The sequence goes on along the minus strand of NZ_JBBOCH010000001.1, from coordinate 1,347,963 downwards.
AGGGACGGGGGGTGGAAGATCGCATTGGCCTTTCCTGGCCCGAGATATCACATATTTTATGCCAAATACCTGGTGTTGATCGGCATATTGGCGGTGGTGCAGCTGGTGTTTATGCTGGGTTATCTGGCAGCCGGGAAGCTCGCTCATGCGCCAGGCAGCATTCCTTGGGGCACGCTGGCCTACACGGGGTTCGGAGGATGGCTGGGTATTCTGCCGCTTGCTGCCTTGCAGCTGATCGTGTCGATCAAGGTGCGGAATTTCGGAGCCTCGCTGGCCTTGGCGATTGGTTATGTTGTTCCCAATATTGTATTCACAGGCTTTCACTCCACCATCGGTGCCTGGCTACCGTTCACGATTCCCTATTATGTAATGATGCCGCAAGAGGCCATTTATGCACCAAGAGTTGAACCGTACAGCCTGTGGGCGATTGTATTCTTCACAGGAGGCCTGTATCTGTGGCTGGGCCAGCGTTTTTTTGAGCGAAGAGACTGGTTATAGTCTGAATATATTGCCGTAATAAGCCCCGGTGCGACGATGCGCCGGGGTTATGCCGTTATGTTGTGCAAACCATAAGCAATGAGGAAACATAGGAGTCCAAGCCGAATGCAATATTTCTTGTGCAAACGCGGTATTTTTAAAGTAGTATACGAAAAAGCCAGATATTAAAAGAAAACGGAAGATAACAGCAGATAACCAAGCACTTCTGCCTTATGCAAACGTTTTTACAACTGAAAGGAATGTTGTATGATAATTTCAGTGAATGAAGCGCTTTCTTGATCGGCTTTTTCGGCTGTTATCCACATTGAAGCGATATTGACAGAATACGTCTGGCTTTTTGTGAAATCGTTTGCGCTGAATTCGAACTTATTCATATTTATTGAGAGGGGTATCGGGGAATGAAGATGAAAAAGATATTGGCGCTGATCTCAACGTTTACGCTGGCATTGGTTACGGCATGCGGTGGTGGCGGAGGAGCAGCACAGCCGGAATCACCTGGGAATACGGAGACTCCCCCTGCTCAGGAATCGCAGGGCGAGACGGCAGTACCTGAGCTTCTGCCGGAAGAAGGAGCCAAGCTGGTCGTGTGGGAGAGTCGCGATGAACGCGCCTACACGGACGCTGTGGCCAAGGAATTCACGGAGAAATATGGCGTTGAGGTGTTGGTTGAGGAAGTTAACCCTACCGACCAATTGACCAAGCTGGGACAGGACGGACCAGCGGGACTGGCTGCTGATGTGGTCGTATTTCCACATGATAGCCTAGGTAAGGCGGTTACCTCTAATCTGGTTATGCCTAATGATTTTTTTGAGGAGAAGACAAGAAACAACAACACCGAGGCGGCTATTCAGGGCGTATCCTATGACGGTGTGCTGTATGGCTATCCTCGCGCGGCAGAGACATACCTGTTGTACTACAACAAGGAGCTGGTGAGTGAACCGCCAACGTCGATGGAAGAAGTCATTGAGTTCAGCAAGACGTTTACCGATAAGTCCAAAAACCGGTACGGCTTCATGTTCGAAACCGGCAACCTGTACTTTGCTTATCCGTTCCTTGCTTCCACTGGCGGCTACATTTATGGAAACGGTGGCACGGACATTAACGACATCGGCATTAACTCCGAACAGACCCTGCAAAGCATGGAGGTCTACGCCAGCCTGCGGGAGATTCTGCCGGTGAAGTCAGGCGACATCACGCCGGACATTAAACGCGGTCTGTTCACATCCGGTGATCTGGCGATGGATATCAACGGTCCGTGGGAGCTTGGCGGCTACAAGGATGCGCTCGGCGACAATCTGGGTGTTGCTCCAATCCCGAGCATTGGCGGGCAGCCGGCCGTATCCCTATCCGGAATTAAAGCCTGGTATGTCAACTCATACAGCCAATATCCGCAAGCGGCCCGTTTGTTCGCCGACTTTGCCATCTCGAAGGAAGCCCAGCTGAAGCTGAGTGCGCTGGTCGGATCGGTGCCAACGAACAATGAGGCGCAGGAAGATGACCAGATCAAGAATGACGAGTATATCTCGGCCTTTACGGAGCAGTTCCGTTCCTCTGTGCCGATGCCGTCTATCCCGGAAATGGCCAACGTCTGGTCGCCTGTAGGCGCGGCTTTGGCTGAAATCTGGGACAACAACAAGGATATTAAGGAAACGCTCGATAAAGCGGTATCCCAGATCAAGGATCTGAATAGCGGCGGAGCCGCCAAATAACAGACCATTCGCCAATAATGAATAGGAAGAATCGCGCCCGCCTGGAACAGGCGGGTGATTCCTCGATGGATGGGAAGGAGAATGGAGGGAGCATGCGTCAGCATCGAACAATAGCAGCTGTCTTATCGGCTTTCTGCATGGGGCTGGGCCAGCTGTACAATCGTCAATGGATCAAGGGCCTTATGATGGTCCTGGTCGGTGGATACGCAACGTATTATTTTGCCAACAACCTTGGGCCGGCGATCCGGGGAATGATTACGCTTGGGGAGCACGGCAGCCGGCTGGAAAAGGTGAACGGATTGACCCAGATGGTCCCGGGAGACCATTCGATCAATCTGCTGATTGAAGGGTTGATCACCTTAATGGCGCTTGCTATTTTCCTGATCGGACATTATGCCAATATTCGAAATGCGTATAATACCGGCAGAAAGAGAGAAGAAGGAATCGCGCCGAACAATTTCAGACAGACGCTGAATTATATTTTTGAACAGAAGTTTGCCCAGTCTTTTCTGACGCTTCCGGCCACGGGCATTCTGTTCTTCACGATCATGCCAATTATCTTCATGATTTTGCTTGCCTTCACTAACTATTCGGCACCGAACAATTTGCCGCCGGCCAAGCTGGTGGATTGGGTCGGATTTGAAACCTTCAGAAATCTGGTGGCATTGAAATCATGGAGCCATACCTTCTTCGGCGTATTAACCTGGACGCTCATCTGGGCGGTACTGGCAACGGTGACGACGTATTTTGGCGGGGTTCTCGTTGCACTGCTAATTCAGCAAAAGGGCATCCGCTTCAAAAGCGTATGGCGCGTCATCCTCATTATCCCGTATGCGATCCCGCAGCTCATCTCGCTGCTCGTGATGCGGAATATGTTCAATGGTCAATTCGGCCCGATCAATCAATATTTGGGTTACTTTGGTCTTGGCGGGCTGCCGTGGCTGACCGATCCGTTCTGGGCGAAAGTGACGGTCATCCTTGTCAACATGTGGGTCGGCATTCCGGTATCCATGCTGCTGGTGATGAGTGTGCTGACTACGATTCCGAAGGATCTGTATGAGGCGGCGGAGGTGGATGGAGCGACCGGCTTCCAGAAGTTCCGGATTATTACCTTGCCGATGATTCTGTTCTCCACAGCTCCGATTCTGATCGCGCAGTTCGCCGGGAATATCAATAACTTCAACCTGATCTTCCTGCTGACCAACGGCAATCCGGCGGTAGGCGATTATCAGTACGCGGGGGCGACCGACTTGCTCGTAACCTGGCTCTATAAGCTGACGCTGGATCAGCAGAGATACAATATGGCTTCGGCGATCGGGATCATTATTTTCCTGATTATTGCCACCTTCTCGATCTACAATTATCGTCGAACCCGATCCTTTAAAGAGGAGGATATGATTCAATAATGGGAATGAAAATGAGAAATGCCATTCGATTGACGTTGAGCTATATTGCATTGGTTATCTTGGCGATCGGCTGCATTTACCCGGCGTTGTGGATCGTGCTGTCCTCACTCCGTCCGGGAAAATCGTTGTACAGCCCGACGTTGATTCCCGAGACGTTCACGCTGAATCATTACAGGGAACTGTTCACCTCGCAGTCGTTCCTGTTCGGGACCTGGTATATGAACACGCTAAAAATCGCCTTTTTCTCGATGGTGATCGGGACGATTCTGGTGCTGCTTACAAGCTATGCCGTCTCCCGTTTCCGGTTCAAGGGACGGCAGAACGCGCTGTCCATCATTCTGGTGCTCGGGATGTTTCCAGGATTCATGAGCATGATCGCTTTGTATATTTTGCTGCATTCCCTGGATCTGCTGAACACGCATATGGCGCTGATCATCGTATATTCCGCGGGGGCGCCGCTTGGCGGCACGCTGATTATGAAGGGCTTCCTGGACACGATCCCGCGAAGTCTGGATGAAGCGGCGAAGATGGATGGGGCGACGAACTTTCAGATTTTCCGCCAGATCATTCTGCCCCTGTCAAAGCCGATGATCACGTATATGTCGCTTACGCTGTTTGTCGGGCCTTGGGTTGACTTTATTTTTGCCCGGCTCGTGCTGCGCACGAAAGAGAATTGGACGCTGGCGGTCGGACTGTGGGATTTGGTCAATTCGATGCAGGACAGCAACTTCACCTTGTTCGCGGCAGCATCGGTGCTGATTGCGCTGCCGATCACACTTCTGTTTGTCTTCCTGCAGCGACTGCTTGTAGACGGCATGACGGCGGGAGCGAGCAAGGGGTAAGGCTGCTTTCGCAGACTTCAAGTGACTCGTGGATAGTTACGGCGGTTCAATGAAATAGAGAGTACAGGCAAAGCGGCCCCTTCCAGCACAGCAAACGGACTTCAAGTGCAAAGACTTGAAACGGTGTGGAAGGGGTGCTTTGCTAATTCAGATTAGAGGATGGGCTTTACTGAATCCTTAAAATCGGTTTGATGACCTCACCGGATTTGGAAGCCGAGAATGCTTCATTAATCTCATTGAAATCAAAGAACTTCACGAGCTTATCAAAAGGAAACAGCCCTCTTTTATAGTAATCGACGAGCTGAGGGATGAAGATTTGAGGAATGGCATCGCCTTCAATGACCCCCAGCATGGTTTTTCCTTCGGCCATGATATCGTTATGCACATCGATCGTCATTTCGGGCGTAACGCCAACAATGGCTGAAATTCCTAGCGGTCGGAGTGCTTGCAAGGACTGACGAACGACAGGCGGAACCCCGGTTGTATCGATGGCAAATTCGGTTCCTCCATGCGTGATGGCTTTGATTTCCTTGACGACATCAACTTCTTTGCCATTAAGCGAATGGGTGGCACCGAGCTCCTTAGCCAATTCAAGCCGATTCTCGTGCACATCCACAGCGATGATGTTTTTGCAGCCCACAATTTTAGCAGCCATGATGGCACTTAATCCGACAGCGCCCGTACCATAAATCGCGATCGATGATCCAAATGGAGGCTGAAGTTTGTTTAATACCGTTCCCGCACCGGTTTGGATCCCGCACCCAAGCGGTCCTAAGAGGGCTAAATCCACATCTTCGTCAACCTTCACGATGTTGCGCTCGTGTGATATGGCAAAGGTAGCAAATGACGATTGGCCGAAGAATGTCGATAACGACCGTCCATCCTGCGACAACCGATGGGTATGATCATCATGCACGCCGCCAAAATTAAGATCATTAAAGGTTTCGCAGACCGTTGGGTGTCCGGTAAGGCAGTTGCGGCAATGACCACAATGTGCAAAGGAGAGAACGACGTGGTCTCCTGGTTTGAATTGGGTAACATTGTCACCGATCCTCTCCACGATGCCTGCTCCTTCGTGGCCTAATACGGCTGGAAGCGGGGCAATGGCCGCATCACGTGCCACGGCATCAGTATGGCATACGCCGGAAGCAACGATTTTGACCAATACCTCATTGGCCTTGGGCTCTGCAAGCTCGATCTCATCTAATACAAAATCTTTACCTTGATCCGGTGTGATTGCCGCTGTAATTTTCATGGATAATCGTACTCCCCTTAATTTTTGGCTTATTATTAGCCAATGGGGGGTAATTTATTTTCCCACTCCTCACTCCTTTGCCTCAATTCGATCTATCAGGTCTCTCAGGGCATCAGCGGATTGCCCAGGTTGAAGAAAATAGGAAAAATTCGTATCTGATACGACAAAGTAGCTTCCATACCCGCCAAAAATAAGAGTTTTCGCGGTCCCATCCTTCAATTTAATGATGACATTTCGATAACCTACTTCCGTTACCGCGCCCGGACTCTCTGCATGGTATGCCGTGTTTATGAAGTTAATGAACGTCTGTAAGTCATCCGGATTGGTCATTTCTGTCTCGTTTCCTTCAGCACCTAAGATGATTACAGCAGCTACATCTTGTAATGGGACGTTGAACTCAGGTATGACCGGTTCTTCTGAAGTCGGCTTTGTCGTGTCTGATGCGTTGCCACAAGAAACGACTAACGTCAGGATAACTCCCCATAGCACTATCCAGATCCTTTTTCGGCTCATAATTGTTCCTCCATATCATTCAGGGGTAATACTCTTCTGACGTCATATGAACCGCAAAGTTACATCAATCATCTAAGTTCAACCACACCACAATATGAACGTCATGCCCGTTCAGCTGCCAGAATGCTGCTAAAACTGGAGGATTGACTAAAAACATCGAAAAAAATTGTGAAAAATAACAAATGATCCGCTGACAACCTATAGGTCTTTTGGTATAATGAGTGTTGTTACGGGGGAACACGTACGGACTATATAGAGAACAGCAAGCAAGGGAGTCTTCTGCTCAGAAGCTCCCTTGCTTTCGTTTGTTCGCAATTTGCTTTTTCGGGAACCGTTGTGGTAACATGTTGTTAAATATCTCGAAATTAAGATAAATATGTCGAGTGGTATAAGAAGTGCCGTAACGGGAATGAGAAGAAGGAATCTGGTGTTAAGGATGGATTGGGCTTGGGCTTGATCAATATGCCTGATCGATGAAAGGAGATCATACAGATGGAACATCAACATATTTACCAAAAGGGGTCATCCCCCGATGCCCCTACACTGCTGCTGCTGCACGGGACCGGAGGGAACGAGCGGGACTTGCTGCCGCTGGCGGAGATGATTTCACCCGGCTCGAACGTGCTTGGGGTACGCGGCAATGTGCTTGAGAACGGCATGCCCCGGTTTTTCCGGCGGCTCGCTGAGGGGGTCTTCGATATCGAGGATCTTGTTAAACGGACATGGGATTTGAGTGCATTTCTCGATTCGGCTGCGGAGGAATATGGATTTGATCGCCGTCGTGTCGTCGCTGTCGGTTATTCCAACGGGGCGAACATTGCGGCCAGCCTGCTGTTTCATCAAGGGGATGCGCTGATGGGCGCGATTTTGCATCATCCGATGGTGCCGCTGAGAGACAAGGAGCTGCCGGAGCTTGGCGGCGTGCCGGTGTTCATCGCGGCCGGGAAGCGGGATCCGATCTGCCCTCCGCAGGAGTCGGAGGATCTGAACGAGCTGCTGGCGGGCGCAGGCGCGGATGTGAAGCTGTACTGGGTGAATGGCGGACATCAGCTGACCCGAACCGAAGTGGAGGCGGCAGCACAATGGTTTCAGGAGAAGTTTGAAGCATAATCATGTTGGCTCAACCCATGCTTTGTTGAAGTGATCGTAGGGACCCTTCATTCCGCGCAGCGGCATACTTTGCTGGAAATGGAACAACGGATTTCTGACAGGGGCCCCTATTCATTCACGAGCTGACAAGCGATTGTGAGAGATGGGCCGATCACATGGATGGCGAAGACGGAGGCGAGAAATTCGCCTCCGTTTTTTGCTGTTCACATCTTCGCTCATGATGCCAGGACCCATCTGTGAACGGCTGCTAAGCCTGGATTTTTTTCGATGGATAGTGCGTCAAGCCTACGTATTTTCGAAGACAATTATGATATAATAACCGCAATTTAGCGAGACAGGTCACTGATTTCTCTTCTATAGGCAGACGAACAGGCTAGCCCAAGATAAGGGAGGGAACTTCCAATGAACAAGGTGCTCATTGTGGATGACGAAAGGATTGTACGGATCGGTTTCAAATCGATGATCAACTGGTACCAGCATGGTTTCGAGCTGGTCGGGACGGCCAAGAATGGGGCGAATGCGCTCGATATGGTCGAGCAGTATAGCCCGGACATCGTGTTCACCGATCTGAAAATGCCGCAGATGGACGGTCTGGAGCTGATTCGCCAGCTGAAGCGGCGACGTTACAGAGGCAAGATTGTCGCGCTCACCAATTATGCCGAATACGAGCTGATCCGGGAAGCGATGGTGCTTGGAGCTTCCGATTACCTGCTGAAGGTTGCCTTGAATCCGGATGACCTGCTGGTCGTCCTGAACAAAATGATGACAAAGCTGTCTGATGAGCGCAGACAGATCGAAGAGGACATCCGGCAGGAAATGACGCAAAGAGAACGTCAGGCCATTATGAAGAACATGTTTTTTAGAACATTTCTGCTGCGTCCCGAGACTTCGGCGGCATCTGCGGAGCAGGAGGCGGCCGAGCTGGGCATCGTCTTGGCAGAACGGCCGGTATCCGTCATCTATCTGGAGCTGGACAGTCAGGATCCGGTGCTCGTATCAGGGAAGTATGCCGAGCGCAAGCTGCTGTCGCTGGTCATCCGCAACATTGCGGATGAGGTGTTCGCGGGCCGAAGCGGGACGGAGCTGGTTGAACTTGGGCCTGAGCAGTGGCTCGCCGTGGTGCCAATGGGCGTTGATTCCCATGCCCAAGGCATGAAGATGGCCAGGTCGCTTGTCGACACGGCCCGCTTATATACCGGGCTGAACCCGTGCGCGGTCGTCGGCGTTTCCACCGAAGGCCTGGATCAGCTCAGGCAGGTGTTTCGTCAGTGCCGGGAAGCGGTGCGGGTCACCTTTTACAAGGGATACGGATTTGTGGAGCCGGCGGTTAGCGCCGAATCCTTCCGCGAAAGCGATTTCAACAAGCTTGTTAAGGAGCTGCTGGAGATGCTGCAATCGTCCGAGCCAGAACGTTTCCAGACAGTGATAAGCCAAATAGGTGCGTTGGCGGCGGCGGAGCGGACCGAGATCAGGCAGCTAAAGCAGTGTGCCGTCAATGCGGTGACAGCGGCCAGGGAGCTGATGCTCGGTGCTTCGGAACCTGACGGCGCATGGCTCAAATCGGTGCAGCAGTCCCTCGAGGCAGCCCGCACTGTCCAGGAGCTGGAGCAGCACTGGCAGGATGCGGTTCAACAGCTGCTTGCGATGAGGAAAGAGCAGTTCCGGGGACAGTACCGTCAGGAAATCCGCAATGTCATCCTGTACATGGAATCCCACCTGCAGGACAAAGTTACGCTCGAGGACATCGCCAGGGTGGCGGCGCTGAATGAGAGCTATCTCTGCCGCCTCTTCAAGCAGGAGACCGGACACAACCTCTTCCAGTATTTAAGCGACCTTCGGATCGAGGAGGCCAAGCGGCTGTTCCGCTCCACGGCGCTGTCCGTGAAGGAGGTCGCGGCACGGGTAGGCATTGACAATCCCTTCTACTTCAGCCGCCTGTTCAAAAAAAGAGTGGGGCAAAGCCCCAACCAATACCGAGGCAGCCACAGCTAAGCCAGGTGCAGTCATCTGGCAGCTCGTCCTGCCATGCCCCGGCGGCCGTGGCGGGATGATATGCCGCGCTTGCTAAGGGGAGGTTGCGGTAGGTTGCTGCGTATATCCCGATGCCCGCTAACGTGCATCCAAGCCAAGTGCAGTCAAGTGCATCATGACGTGCCGTATTGCACCGGCCTGCCCATGTCCGGGTTCAGGGGCAGCGTCAGCGTTGTGGTTGTTCCCCGTCCCGCCTCGCTCTCGATGTGTAATCCATATTCCTTGCCAAAATAGAGCTTGATCCGCTCCTCCACATTATGGATGCCGATATTCGCAAGCCGCTCTCCATGCCCGCGCTGCTCCCGGCGCAGCCTGGACAGCTGCATCTCATTCATGCCTGCACCGTTGTCCATAATGACGATCTCCGCACAGCCGCCCCGGCTGCGGCAAATGATGCGAATTTCACCGCCGCCCTCCGCTTCGCTTAGTCCGTGAATAATGCTGTTCTCCACAATCGGCTGAAGCAGAAACTTCAGCACGCGATAATGCCGAAGATCCGGGTCCACCTCATAATGAACCTCGAAGGAGCCGTATTTAATCTTCTGGATGATGATGTAGTTCTTGATATTGTCGAGTTCCTCCTCAAGGGTAACAAACTCCGCTTTGTCCACAATCGTATTGCGCAGCAATTGGGCCAGCGCGCCAAGACCATCTGCAACACCGCCTCCGGTCTGACTGATCATGGCCGCCCATTTGAGCGAATTCAACGTGTTGAACAGAAAGTGCGGGTTGATCTGGGCCTGCAGCATTTGCAGCTCCGTCTCCCGCTTGGCCTTCTCCTCTGCCTCGGTCTGCGCCAGAAGCCGCTGGATTGTCAGCACCATGTCGTTAAAAATCTGATGGATCGTGCCCACCTCATCACGGCTGTCGTCCTTGGCCTTCACGTACAATTCTCCGTCCTGGATTCTTCTCATGGAGGAAACGAGCCGCGCCAGAGGCCGGAGTATCGTGGAGGAGAGGTAGTAGGAGCAGCCGCAGGCCAGCACAAGCACGATCAGGCAGACGACGGCGATGTCCAGCCGAATCGCATAGGTCTCGCTGTTCAAGTAATCGTAAGGAATGAGACTGACGAGATACCAATCGGCAAAAATATCAAACGATGCGGACACCAGATATTTTCCGGACATGAACTCCACCGAATGCATCTGCTCGGTGTCCATGGCGCTGCGGATGATGGGCTCGAGCAGGCCATCGTCTACAATCCCGTATCCGACCGGCAGCGCGGAGCTGCGGCTCGACAGAATCTGGCCCTCGCTGTCGGTGATAAAGGTCATGGAGCCTTCGCCCATATCCAGCTCATGGTACAGCTTCTGCGAGTAGAAGGCTTCGTCGATCAGAATATGGACATAGCCCAGCCGCTGCGACCAATTGGAGGTGGAATTGACCGGGCGGGACAGCAGGATGCAGGGCACGCCTCTTTTGGTCATGGCATGTCCAAGCACATAGCCGCCATTGCCGCTCGCGTCGATAATCTCGTTCTGGGCGGTCAGATAGCGGACATCCACCGCATCGTAGCCGAGATCAAACACGGTGTCGCCCGCCGTTGTTGTAACGATCACATTCTTGATGCTGCTAAGCATTTCGTATTTATCCCGAAGGATGGCGTCGATCTTCACGGCAATATCCCGCTTGGCGGTATCGTCATAGCTCAAGTAATGCTGCATGGCCGACTGGATGACCGGGTTCAGCGTAAGCTGCTCGGACAGCAGCACGAACTTCTGATTCTCGGCGCGCACCTTGTCCTTGAGCAGGCTCATGATCTGATAGGAGGAGGTGTTCATTTTGGTGAAGATGGCGTCACTGGATTTGGAGATCGAGAAGAAACCGATGGTGATCAGCGGAAACAGTGACAGGATGAGAAAGGAGTACAGCAGTCTGGACCTGATTTTGATACGTCGAATCCACTTGCCAAGCGCATTCCAATGTCGGCTCATCTGATATGGCGGGCCCCTTCCTTTGTTTTTGACCCCAGTATAGCAAAATGCCCTCCCTCGAATGCCCGCCCCCTGCAAAGTTATCAATAAAAGATATGAAAAAGTAAATGGAGTTCATTTCAGCCGGAATAGGGGCCCCCTATAATTGTGGATAAGTCCAAATATAAGAAATGAGGTGGCTTTGCGTATGCGTAGGAGTCGTGTTGGCTTGAGCAAATGGGGGTTCAGGCAATTGGCCTGGGTGCTGATCTGTACCGTCATGCTGACGGCGTGCAGTTCAGGGAGCGGCAGAACGCCTGCGGCATCCGGAGGAGAGGCGGGCTCTGCCCCGAACGAGGAATCGGCCTCCGGCGGTACAACGTTTGAGAATAAGGAGCTGAACATCGCCGTGTTCGAGGGCGGATACGGCAGCGAATACTGGAAGGCGGTCATCGAAAGATTCGAAGCGGATTATCCCGGTGTGAAGGTGAACATGACCTCCAATCCTAAAATTATGGACATTATCAAGCCTCAGCTTGTCGCGGGCAACCCGCCGGATTTCATCTATGTCAGCCCCGACGAGAACACCGGAACGATCAAGGCGCTGGTGAAAGAAGGGGCGTTGATGGAGCTGAATGACGTATTTGATGGCCCTGCGCTGGATTCGGACCGTCCGCTGAAGGACAAACTGACCGACGGCCTGATGGCGTATATGCAGCCGAACGGAGACGGCAACATCTATTACGCGCCGAACTACATGTCCGTGCTCGGCATGTGGTACAACAAGCATCTGTTTGAAACAAAGGGATGGGAAGTGCCGGTCACTTGGGAGGATTTCTTCGCCTTGGGAGAGGTGGCTAAGGCGGAAGGAAGAGCGCTCTACACCTATCAGGGGATTTACCCAAGCTATAATGAGAGCGTTTTCTGGCCGGCGGTCGCTTCGGCTGGAGGACTGGAGGCGATGAACAAAGCGCTGTCTTACGAAGAAGGCGGCTTCACGCAGGACGCGGTGAAGCAGGTGATGGGTGTGTTCGAACGCATGGCTCAGAACGATGACGTGATGAAAGGCACGGTGGCGCTCAATCATACTCAGGCGCAAACGGAGTTCCTGAAAGGCGGCGCGCTGTTCATTCCGAACGGCAGCTGGTTCGAGAGCGAGATGGCGGATGCGCCAAGAGAGGAAGGATTCGAGTTCGGATTCCTCGGGGTGCCGGTGTTCAGCGAGGGTGACCAGGCCTATGTGCTCAGCAGCTTCGAGGCGATGTATATCCCGAACAAAGCGAAAAATCCCGAGCTGGCCAAGGAGTTTCTGCGCTACCAGTACAATGACGACATCGTGCAACTGAATGCGGAGAAATCGAATGGCGTGATGGCGGTCAAGGGCGCGGTGGAGCTGGCCAAGGACTATATCCCGGCCTCCGCCTATGAAGCCTTCAAGGTGTATGACGAGGGGGCGCTGCCGATGATGGTGCAGTGGAAGCAGACGCCGAAGTCCGAGGTCATCATCAATGACGAGCTGTTTAATCCGCTGGGCGATGTGATGAACAAAAAAATGACGGCAGACCAGTGGGCAGATAAAGTGGAGCAGGCTTCCGCCAAGCTGAGAAACCTGCTGAATCAGTCGTAAGTGTACAAGGGTCAGATTGAGGGCGTTTGAGAGATTGGAAGGGCGGCAACGGACGGTCAGGGCGGCAGCTCTGGCGCCTGGTTGCACCCCTTCTGCATCGCGAGCCGCCCGGTTAGGAGTGGAGTGATGAAGCACCGCGAGCGCAATCTATTCATTACGGCCTGTACGCTGCCGGCCTTGATCCTGTTTGCCGTATTCGCCTTGTACCCGTTTGGCAAAGCGTTTGTGATGGCTTTTTATGACTGGAGCGGCCTTAGCGAGCATGCCCGTTATATCGGACTGAACAATTTCAAGACGCTGTGGCAGGACGATATCGTCTGGAAGGCGCTGGTGAACAATCTGTTCTTGCTGCTGGTTGTTCCGGTGCTGACCATGGGGGCCTCGATGCTCTTTGCGGCTTTGCTGACACAGCGGAAGATCAAGGGGAAGAAGCTGTACCGCACCGTGTTTTTCTTTCCGAACGTGCTGTCGATTGTTGTCATTTCCGTACTGTGGTCCTTTGTGTACCACCCGACCTTCGGCATCCTGAATTCCTTTCTGGAGCTGATCGGGCTGGAGAGCTGGACGAGGGCCTGGCTCGGCGACAGCAGCACGGTGCTGTGGGCAATCGCGTTCCCGATGATCTGGCAGTCGATCGGCTATTACATGATCATCTACATCGCCGCCATCGAGGGCGTGCCGACCGATATGTATGAGGCGGCCAGCATCGACGGGGCGTCGGCGTTTCGGCAATTTCGCAGCCTGACATTTCCGCTGATCTGGAATGTGGTGCGGGTGACGATTGTATTTTTCCTCATTGGCGTGTTTAACGGGAGCTTTGCCTTTATCAAGGTGATGACCAATGCCGGACCGAACCACGGGTCGGAGGTGCTGATGACGTATATGTATTCCCAGGCTTTCAACAACGGCAATTTCGGATATGCGATGGCCATCGGCGTATTTATGCTGCTGATTACGGTCGGCCTGGCCCTGATCAGCGAAAAACTTACGGAAAGGGATTCCGTTGAATACTAGGTGATTGATATGACAACGAACGCGATTGCAGCCAAAGGCTGGCGTATTCTCACCACGCTGCTGCTGGCGCTGTATACCATTGTCGTCGTGTATCCGCTCGTGTGGACGGTATATTCGTCCTTCAAAACGACAGAGGAGTTCTATGCCAGTCCCTTCGCTTTGCCGCAGGGTCTGAGTCTGGACAATTATGTGAACGCGCTGGCGCGGTCGCGGATGGCGGAGTATTTTGTCAATTCGGTTGTGGTGACTGTGCTGGCGCTTATCCTGTGCAATGCGGCGGGATTCGCCGCAGCTTATGTGATGACAAGGTATCGGTTCCGCTTTCTCGCCGTGATCAAAAGATTCTATATCGCCGGCCTGTTCTTCCCGGCCGCATTCAGCATTGTGCCGCTGTTTATGCTGCTGAACCAGATGCATCTGCTCGATTCGAGCGCCGGGCTCAGCATCGTATACGCGGTCAGTGCGATTCCGTTCACGATTTATCTGCTGTCCGGCTTTCTGGCCAGCATTCCGAAGGACTATGAGGAGTCGGCCACCATCGACGGCTGCTCGCTGTTCGGCGTACTGATCCGGATCATTGCGCCGATGGCGAAGCCGGGGATCATTACGATTACGATTTTTAATGTGATGGGCTTCTGGAACGAATATATTTACGCCCTGTCCTTCATCTCCTCGGAGGGCAAGCGCACCCTGACGCTGGGGCTGGCTTATCTGATGGAGGTGCAGCGCTACGCGACCGATTGGGGCGCGCTGTTCGCCGGGCTGGTGCTGGTCATGGTTCCTACGCTGCTCATCTACGCGCTGCTGCAAAACCGCATCACCGCCGGACTCAATATGGGCGGACTGAAAGGGTGAGGAAGACTTGATCATCTAATCGCAGAAGGGAGAGATCGCTTATGTCGCGTGCGAAACAGACGAGGAAGCACAGCGGTGCGCCGAGCAGCGGGCCGGCCGGGGGCAGGATGGAGACCGAAGGCCGGGCTCAGGCCGGACGCACCGAAGCGGCTCGGGCCGGGACTGCCGGAAGCGATTCCGGACGCGCCGAGGGCAAGAGGCTTGCCCGGAAGCGCACGGACGGAACGAAGGCGGGGACGGGGCTGTCCGCGCGGGCTCGGGGGTGGAGGCCGCTGCAGGGCCGCACCCCGGTCCACGGCCGCCCCCCGATTCGGGACCGCACACCGCTTCATAGCGGCACTCCGATTCGGGACCGAAGGCCGATCTTGGGCAAGGGCGCTTTATGGGGCGCCCTGCTGCTGATCGTTCTCGCGGCTTCGGCCGGGCTCAGCCTGACCTTGTCGGCGTCCCGGGATGAACACCGGACAGTGGCCACGGTGAACGGCGAGCCGATTGCCGAGGGCGAGGTGGAAGCCCTGATGGAGCGGCTGAAGCCGGAGGTGCGGAATTACTTCAGCCGGCAGGGGCTGAAGGTGGATTCGGCGGCGTTCTGGGAGCAGGAGCATCGCGGGGAGCAGCCGATCCAGGTGCTGCGGGCGCGGGCGATGGAGGAGGCGGTCCGCCGGAAGCTGGAGACGGTGCTGGCGAAACAATATGGGCTGATCGGCTTCACGACCTATGCGGAGCTGCAGCAGGCCCACCAGCAGGAGAACGAACGCCGCAAGGAGGCGGTGGCGCGCGGGGAGGTTATCTACGGCCCGGTAACCTATAGCGAAATCGAGTATGCCAATTACTTGATCAGCAATGTGCGCATCCGGCTGAAATCGGAGATGAGCAAATCGCCGGACGATCCGCTCTATGTAACTGATGGCGAAGCGGAGGCGAGCTACCTCTCCCATCAGGCGCAGTGGGATGCCACGTCCGAGTCGATAACGATCCGCATCATTTCGGTGCCGTACCATACGGCAGAGGAGCGGGCGTCGTCCTACGAGACAGCGCTTAGCGCGGCAGAGGAGCTGGAGCAGGGGATCAGCTTCGAGGAAGTATCGCGCAAATACAACCGCGAAGGCGAGATATTGACCCGGCGTTTCACCCCGGATACCTACAAGGAGGATATTCGGGCTTCCTATAACCTGCTGACCGCCGCCCAGGGGCTGGATCGGGGGCAATACAGCCCGGAGCCGGTGGAAAGCGGCGGCAGCTGGAACATTGTGCAGTTGACCGACAGAAGCAGTGAAGGGGGGGATGACCACCAGCGCAGGCTTGATTCTGTCCGAAGGAGCGTTATTGATGAGAAGTATGAAGCTTACGTAGAGGAACTCATGCACACGGCAATGGTTGAAATTCGGGATGAACGCTATGAAAACGCATGGAAGGGAGAATGAGACGATTGAGAAAATGGCTCTGTTATATCTTAATGATCACCCTTGTGTCTACGTCCACCGCCGCCTTCGCCCCGGTGGGGGCCACCTATGCGGAGGAGGGTCCGTCTGCGGTGAAGGATGAAGTGAACACGATCGGTACCGATTATTATGTGGACGCCACCGGCGGGGACGACAGTCATGACGGAACATCTCCGGCGCGGGCATGGCGCTCGTTCGAGCCGGTCAATGCCAAGACGTTTGGGCCGGGAGACCGCATCCTGCTGAAGGCCGGCGAGGTGTGGGAGAATCAGCAGCTGTGGCCGAAGGGCAGCGGAGCGGAAGGCGCGCCGATTATCATTGATATGTACGGCGATCCGGAGCTTGGCAAGCCGTACATTGCGATCAACGGCAACGTGCCGACACCGGTCTACCTGGAGGGCACCACCTGGAAGAAGGATTATGACAAGGTGGGACGCACGGGAGCCGTCGTGCTGATGAATCAGCAGTATTACGAAATTCGCAATCTGGAAATTTCCAATGATGATGATTTCGAGCATGATATTAACGTGCCGGGAACGGAGCGGCAGGTGGTGCGGGACGGGATCAGCATTTCCATCCATGCGGACTTGCTGAAAGACGGGGACGACAAGGTGATGAACTATTTTCGGATCTCGGATAACTACATCCATGATATTGACGGGGTGACGACCTGGCAGCGCATGCATTATGGCGGGATCAACTTTCAGGTGTTCGGGTCCAAGCCCTACACAGCGTATGAGGATGATGCGTACTATTTTCAGGATGTGAGAATCGAGAATAACCATTTCTACAAAACAGAGCTGCATGCCATTCAGTTCGCCTTCAACTGGTTCGATGACCTTGGCAATTGGGAGCAGGACTGGATCTGGAGCAAAAACATGTACAGCCGCGACGTCTACATCGGGCACAACTATGCGGAAAGTATCGGCCAAGGGGCGATCCAGCTCGCCAACACCAAGAACATGACGGTGGAATACAACGTCGTGAACGGATTTCTGCAGCGGTATGACTCGATATCAGCTGGCCTGTACGCCTGGTGCAGCCAGGATGTCGTGCATCAGTTCAACGAAGTGTACGGCGGCACCTCGGCATTCTATGACGGGACGGCGTTTGACTTCGAGTTCACGAGCCGCAACGTGGTGTACCAATACAATTACACCCATGACAATCCGGCTGGCTGGATGGCCTACATGGGACGGGCGGCCGGCAATGTCGCCAGATACAACCTGAGTGTCAACGATAACGGGGTGCTGATCAAGAATCAGCTGCATGTGAACTGGACCCCGGCTTATTTTGTGAATAACGTGTTTGTGTATGACGGGGCGATTGCGGAAGTGCATGATGAAGAGATCAAATCGCCGATGTATTTCTATAACAACATCTTCTATAACTACAATACGGAGACGCCGACCACCTGGGCGCGCAGAGTTTCCGGCGGCATCCCGGGCACGCAGAACATGATCTTCCAGAACAATGCGATCTATGAAGCGAGCGGCCTTCGCGGGGAGCATGAGCCGGTGGATCTGTACAAAATCACGGTTGATCCGCAATTCGTGGGTGATCCGACCCAATATGGCACGGGCTTGTACGAGGGTACGCAGAGCTTCAAGCTGAAGGAAACGTCCCCGCTTATCAATCAAGGGCGGTATGTTCCGCAGGTGGGGACGGTCGATTATTACGGTAATCCGAACTATCGCGATGGCGGCATCGATATCGGGATTCATGAGGTGCAGATCGGCAGCTACGCGGCTCCGGAAGACCGGGTCGTGTATGATTATCAGCCGCAGCTCAGCTATGCCCGGCCGGACAATCTGCTGTTAAGCCTGAATGCGGAGGATGTGTCGGTGTCGCATGAGGCGCCTGGGCAGGACAAAAAGTTACTGATTGACGGGGATCTGGACACGAGATGGCAGACGTCAGACCGGGTGCCGACGGTCGAGTCGCCGACCTCGATCACCTTCGATTTAGGCTCGCCTCAGACGTTTGGCCGCTTCGTGATTCGCCAGCAGGAGCCGCGAATTGGCGATTATGAGCTGCAGTATTCCGCAGACGGCAATGCGTGGACAACGGTGAGAACCGGGACGCTCGTGAATATCCGGGATTATGTGCTTGACTTCGACAATGTGAAGGGACGGTACTTCCGCCTGAACGTGACGTCGGCCCGCGCTCGGGGCTCGCTTCCGTTCAACGAGGTGGAGCTGTATGACCGGACGCCGATGGCGCCGCGCCTCGATATCACGAAGCTGGAATATTCCAAGAGCGCCCTGGACCGGAATACGTCCACGAAGGTGTTCCTGGAGAAGAACGGGAATGAATTTGCAGGCATTAAATACAAGGGCGCCGATCTCCGGGAAGGGGTAGACTACACGGTGAACAATGTGCGGATTGATCTGACCCGGAGCTTCCTGGACAGCCT
Organism: Paenibacillus sp. FSL M8-0334; assembly: GCF_038000405.1. Classification (NCBI taxonomy): domain Bacteria; kingdom Bacillati; phylum Bacillota; class Bacilli; order Caryophanales; family Paenibacillaceae; genus Paenibacillus; species Paenibacillus sp. FSL M8-0334. The sequence goes on along the minus strand of NZ_JBBOCH010000001.1, from coordinate 1,329,332 downwards.
GAAGAACGGCAATCATGTGCTGCATTTTGAATTCAAACCGGACAAAGGCAAGAAGTCGGTTCCGCTGAAGGTGGACATCCGGAATTAAGGGTTCCGCTCTTCTATCATAAGGACGCTAAGAACCAGCGCGCACCTCGAGGTGTGCGCTGTTCTGTGTATCGTGGTGGGGTACTCTTAGGCTATCCGGCAATGATCTGGCGGGAATATGCCAGAAAGGGCGAGAAATTTTCATGAAAAGTGTTACAATGGTAGGAAAGAACGATTCAAGGCTGCAACATGGCTTCATGCATACATGGCGGCGAAGTGGAGTGTGATCAGGAGAAATGGAAGAAACCTATACATCAAGAAGGCTAGTCAGCATGGAAGACATCGTGCGCGCCCATCACGTCCTTCGCGAAGTGATTGTGCGGACGCCGCTTCAGAGAGATGCCGTGCTGTCGGCCAAGTATGATTGTGACGTATATTTGAAGCGCGAGGATTTGCAGGTTGTTCGCTCCTTCAAGATTCGAGGGGCCTACAATATGATCCGCAGCTTGTCCGAGCAGGAGCGGGAGGCGGGCATCGTGTGTGCCAGTGCGGGGAATCATGCCCAAGGCGTGGCCTTTTCCTGCAATGCGCTGGAGATCAAGGGCAAAATCTACATGCCGAGCACAACCCCGAACCAGAAGGTGAAGATGGTCAAGCGTTTTGGCGGCGGTTATGTCGAGGTCATTCTGATCGGGGACACGTTTGATGATGCCTACCATGAAGCGATGAAAGCGTGCAATGAACACGGGATGACCTTCATTCATCCGTTTGATGAAGCGAAGATCATTGCGGGCAACGGCACCATTGGCATGGAAATCATGGAAGATATGGACACGCCGGCGGATTATATGTTTGTGACGATTGGCGGAGGCGGGCTTGCGGCTGGAGTCGCTACGTATGTGAAAACAGTCAGTCCCTCAACGAAGCTGATCGGCGTCGAGCCGTCCGGTGCGGCTTCCATGATGGAGGCGCTCAAGCAGGGGGAAGTGGTGACGATGGACGAAATCGACAAGTTCGTCGATGGCGCCGCCGTCAAGCGTGTCGGCCAGCTGACCTATGACATCTGCAGCGGGCTGCTGGACGATATCGTGACGGTCCCGGAAGGTAAGGCGTGCACAACCATTCTGGAGCTGTATAACGAAAATGCCATCGTTGTGGAACCGGCCGGCTCGCTGGCGGTGGCGGCGCTTGACCTGAACCGGGAGCTGATTCGAGGGAAGAAGGTCGTCTGCATTATCAGCGGCGGCAACAACGATATCGACCGGATGCAGGAGATCAAGGAGCGCTCCCTGATCTATGAAGGATTGAAGCATTACTTCATGATCAACTTTCCGCAGCGTGCGGGGGCACTCCGCGAGTTTCTGGAGGAAGTGCTTGGGCCTGATGATGACATCGCCCGCTTCGAATATACGAAGAAGCACAACAAGGAGAACGGCCCGGCCCTTGTCGGCATCGAGCTGCTTCGGCCGGAGGATTACGAGCCGCTGATCGAGCGCATGCAGCGCAAGGGCATTCAATATACGGAACTGAACAAGAATATGAATCTGTTCAATCTGCTCATCTGAGACGCGGTGTCTCCGATGCGGATTCAAGGGATTTCTTGAACGAAAAAAGAGCGATCCATCGCCCCCGGGTGTTTCCGGCGCGATAGATCGCTTTTTACGTATGAGTTGGTTTGCCGCTTAGCTGTTCGGTACCAGATCGGCCCGATACTTCCATACCTCTTGGGTCAGCTTTCCGTCATTGTCCTTCAGGATATCATACCAGCCCTTCAGCTTGGTCAGGAAGCTGCTGCCGGATAGATCGCCGCTGACCGCCTTGCGGATCGCTTCCAGCGCTTCCGGATTGACGGTGTTGGAGGTGTACTGGAACAGCGGGGTGTTGTTATAGCCGTAGAACAGGCTGATCTCGTTGAATTTCAGCATCTGTCTCACGTCTTTGGCACGGTTGGAGTTCGGATGGTTCTTCAGGAACACCTCCTGCGCAAGCGCGCGCTCAATGACCTCCGACCATGGGATGACCAGCGCTGCATCACTCACGGCGACCTTCTCGGATTCCACCACCATGATGTCGATGTAATCCTGAATATCCTTGCTGATATAAGGCTTGTAGGGCAGCAAGGTTTTGTAGTCGATAATCGGGAACACAACCCCCTCGGCGGTATGAAGCCGATAGCCGCTATCCCTCAAATCCGCTAGCAGGCTGCGGAGGTTCGTGTCCTTGATTTTGCTGATGGTTGTATTGATCGGTTCCCCGTACTTGTACACTTTCATAATCGTTTCCTGGGTGCCGGGGGTGAACATCCTGTCGGTATATGCGCCAAGCTTTGCATTCATGGCATTCTCAAGCCTCAGCACAAGCAGGGTAGCCTGGTACTGGCTGACACTTCGAATATGCTTCGTAATATACGCTTTGGCGTAAGGAATGTCCTTCTCCTTCAGCAGCTTGACCGCTTTGTTATATACGGCCTTGGCATAAGCTGCTGCTTTGCTTGACGACGATGTCGTCTGATCTGTGGCGGATGCGGCTATTGCAGCACCGGAAACAGCGAAAGTCTGAAAAGATAAGGCGAGTACAACAATCATGGCTGCTGCTGACATTTTTGATTTCATCATGGAACACTCCCTATTTTCCACATTTCCCCTATCTTAACATTATCTTAGCTTAAGAAGATGACAATGTGGGTGACAAAAGTTGAACTTTTTGTCATTCTGTCGGATGCAGTCATGCCACCGGTCAGGTTCTTCTGAACAGCAGTCTCGTGCCCAGAAGTCCGATCAGGAAGAGGAGCAGACTGGTTCCGGGATGAAGGCTCAGTACCGGGAGCCATTGATCGAGCCAGAAGCCTATGGCAATAATGACGATTGCGATAACGGCATAGATGGCGATTCCGCGCACATGGACCGTCGGCTTGGTTTTGGGGTCGGTCTGAGCACTGCTTTTTGTAAGTCCATTCATCACGAGATTGATCAGCACGGAAGCGCCCGCTGCCAGCAGGATCAGGGTCGAAATCGGAATTTGGCGCGCTCGCTCAAGCGGACCGCCGATCCATAACGTCACAAAGCCGATCAAGGCATGAATGAGAAAAAACCACGTCAATGCGATCCAGGGAATCATGAGCTGGTATTGAAGCCGGGACATGCTCTTTCTCTCCGGGAGCTGCTGGGCGAGCTTGCGGCAATAGGCCTCCGGATGTTCCCCGAACACTTCTTCAGCTGTTTTGCCTTCAGCCTGTGCTTCAAGCAGCTGCTTGGCGATGTCCAGCAGAAGCGCCTCGCCCCTTGCTTCCTGCCCTCTTGTGGTGCGGATGTATACGACCATATCTGTATAGTACGCCAGGTTGGAGGGCGTCATGGCTTCCTGAAGCTTGTTGTTTTCTTGTATCATCTGTCTTATGTTCATGGCTGTTGTCCTCCACGGTGTAAAATGAGTTTTATCCTTGTTTTAAGCGTTCCCCAGCGTTCCTGGAATGGCCGGGGCGACGCGTTTCCTTTTTTCGTCAGGGCGTTTGAAGCGACCTGTAATAGCATAATGGGATCGGGTCCTGCCATGCAAGATGGTAGGCGAGGACCGAAGGCGGGGAGGGTGTCACTTTTGTGAACGGAGTATAATTCCGACATTCCTACTTCACAATAATAACTATTCGGAATCATGATAAAGCCCTAAGTTACAGGGCGGTAAAGGAGGATTAACATGGCTGACAATGACAACGATCAGTTTCACAATCACCAGGAGCGTTTTCCAGGCAGAGAGGATACCGGGCAAGGTTTGAACACTTTGCAGGCTGGCAGCTCGGCGGATGCACGGCGCAGCAATACCGGCGACTGGAAGGTTGGCCGGCCGGTGGAGGGCGATGTCGAGCAGATCGAAGACACGGAATTCGCCAAAGAAACGCTGTGGGGGGAAGACAACGCCGGAGAGAATGACGAAAGCTGGATGAGACAATGGAACGGGCGCGAAGAGACACACGCCATGTTCCGTCAAAGCTATGAATAAGCAGAGGCCGTCGTTTCATCAGGCATAACCCTCCGCATTGACAATCCCGCGATCCCAATGCTAAGATAAGTTCAAATATTAATCTTATTAAACTTATCGGAATTTGTTTAATTGGAAATTGAAGTTGATCGTGGGGAGGATTCGGCATGGAGCGGCAAATTACAATCCGGCACAATCAGGAGGAAATGACAGCAACGATACATTATCCCGCTGCGGGGGGAAGTGAGAAGACAGGCAGATGCAGCCGCATTCCGCTGGTTGTCATCTGCCATGGCTTCGTCGGGAGCCGCATCGGGGTGGATCGGCTGTTCGTCAAGACGGCACGCCAGCTGTCCGCGGAGGGGTATATGGTGATCCGCTTCGATTACATCGGCTGTGGCGAGAGCTCGGGCTGCTATGGCAGCGAAGGACTGGAGTCGATGATTGCCCAGACGCGAAGCGTTCTTGATTACGGGGTGAGCTGCGCCGATGTCGATCCGACCCGCGTGACACTGATCGGACACAGTCTTGGCGGTGCGGTGGCGATTCACACAGCGGTCAGAGACCGCCGGGTTAAAAATCTGGTGCTCTGGGCGGCGGTAGGCTATCCGTTTAACGATATTGTGAAAATCACGGGACGCGACGTCTACGACACGTCCGTGAAGGAAGGCAAAGCGGATTACCTTGGCTATGAGCTGACGCCGGTATTCTTCGAATCGCTGGCAACGGTGCAGCCGTTCCAGGAAGCGGTGCGATTCGCGGGGAATGTGCTGGTCATTCACGGGACGTCGGATGAAATCATTCCGGTCGACTACGCATTTCTGTACCAGAAGGTATTCTGGATGCGGCAGGAGGGCCGGTGCGATAAAGAGATCATCTTCCAGGGCGACCATACATTCTCGGCGGGCCCGCAGCGGGAGCAGCTTCTCAACCGCACGACAGCGTGGCTGAACGGGCTTGAGTCGGCCCAGCAGGAATGGCAGCACTGGATGATATAAACGTATTTGGCATGGCGGGCGGTTAACGGTTACAATAGAGTTGTCCCTTGATTATGAAGCTGGAGGTGGCATCGATGACGTTATCCGCTTTATTTATTGCCCACGGCTCGCCGATGATGGCGCTTGAGAACAACGAATATACCCGTTTTCTGGAACGTCTGGGCCAAGAGCTGCCGACTCCAAAAGGAATTGCCGTCTTCTCGGCCCACTGGGATGATGCGGATCAACGAATGACCGGAGACCAGCAGCATCAGACCATGCATGATTTTTACGGCTTTCCGGAGGAGATGTACCAACTGACGTATCCAGCTCCAGGAAGCGCGGAACTGACGGCTCGCATCAGCGCCTGTTTCGAGGCAGGCAATCTGCATGCCAAGACCGTAACCGGCAGGGGACTGGATCATGGCGCTTGGGTGGTTCTGAAGAAGATGTACCCGGCGGCCGACATCCCGGTTATCGCCTTATCGGTGGATTCCAAGCGTTCTCCGAAGGAGCAATATGATATTGGCGCAATGCTGTCCGAATTGCGGCAGGAAGGCATCCTGATTATCGGGAGCGGCGGCCTGGTTCATAATTTGCGAATGATCCATGAGAGCGAGGAGCCGGATAACTGGGCAGTGGAATTTGATGAGTGGATTGCGGAGCAGCTGGCTAGCTGGAATCTCCCTTCACTGTTTAATTATGACAAAAAAGCGCCCCATGCCCGCCACGCCGTGCCTTCTTACGGAATGGAGCATTTTGTTCCTCTGTTCTATGCGATGGGAGCTGCCGATAATGGCCGCAAGGCAAAGCGATTGTTCCAATCTTACCAATATGGCAGTTTGAGCTTGAACTGCTGGTCATTTGAATAAGAGATGATAAGGCGCCGGGCTTGGTTATCCAAGCTCGGCTTTTGTTGTGCGCGTAAGGAGCGGGAGTTGGCCGAACTGGGTAATTTACGGAACAATGCGTGTTCAGCACTGCGAAGGCGGCTCGACTTCCGATTAATAGGCATTCGGTTGGTGATGATGGTAGCCCACCCTAATATAAAAGGTGATCGAGAAGTTGTCTCGATCACCTTCGGGGGAGTATAAGATTGGGAGTTACACTTTATGCTGACCTGGGTCGAGGATGATCAAGCTCCTCATCCAGGCGTTAAGCCGTTTGTTTTTTCATGCGGGCTGCCGGTGTATGTCTGTCATAGCCCTTGCGGGTCCATTTGGTCCACAGTCCGCGAAGGAAAGGAAGCACCCAGCGGTCGAAGCCGATTTTGCCGGCGTTGGCAGCAGCGACGATGATAAGGACTTCAATCAGCAGCAGCTGCACGTTGGTGCTCACTGTGCCCGACAGGAGGAACGCAGCGTTCATCACGAGTCCCATCAGTGCGGCGAAGGTGGTGAAGGTACCGAGAATCAGTCCGAGACCGACGAGGACTTCACCGACCGGGATGAGGAAGTTGAAGAACTTCACGCCCGGGAGAGCAGCATGTTCGAGGAAGGCGGCCCACCAGCCTTGCACTGCCGGATGGTCACCGGCTGCCTTGGCGATGGCGCCTTGCAGGAAGCCTCCGGCATCGAAGCTGCCGGTTAGTTTGCCCCAGCCAGCGGTTAACCACTCATACCCGATGTAGATCCGCAGCACTGTCAAGAGCCACATTGCAACTTTGTTGTTTCTCAGCCAATTGTTAAACATATGAACCACTCCTTGGTTTGATATTTATTTTTGTTTTGGATCAGCGCCGCTGGACTTGATTAAGGTGAGGCGCTGTTTGTTTATCAGATGATCATCTCTTCCTTACATCTTCATTATAAGTGAAAAAAATCACAATATATGTGATTTAAATCACATTATACTCAAAATTTTAATTGCTTATTTTTTGGAGAGTGCAGACTCCCTGTTGGGGTGGGGGTTAGCATCATGATCCCGTTTGATCAGGCAGCTTCCTGAATCAAAGGGATCATGATGCAAGCGTGGTGCGAGACAACAAACATGTCTCAAGATTAGAAACCATCTGATCATGGGGGCGTAATAATACGTATCTATGTACACGGAGGCGATGAGGATGGAAAATTACTTTGTGGGTTGGGGAACCTTGGCATTGATCAATGCGGGGCTCGCCCAAGGGAAAAATCGCAGCGGCCTTAACTGGTTCTTCATCTCGTTATTGCTCGGTCCGTTAGCGACCTTTCTGATTGTTGTTTTTGCCAAACTGCCGGAGCAGTGAGCCGATTGGAAGCTGCATCTGCAATTGTGTGAAAAGGGGACTATGGACAACATGAAGCCATGCAATACAAGTGATCATGCGCCTTCTGAAACTCAATAGACAAAAGGCGACCGAGACATGCTCGATCACCTTTAGGGGATTGCCTGGGATTTTCATCCCAGCTGTATGTGAGTCAGGAAGGAGGATGCACCCATCCTCCAATCCCGTGTTAAGCCGTTTGTTTTTTCATGCGGGCTGCCGGTGTATGTCCGTCATAGCCCTTGCGGGTCCATTTGGTCCACAGTCCGCGAAGGAAAGGGAGCACCCAGCGGTCGAAGCCGATTTTGCCGGCGTTGGCAGCAGCGACGATGATGAGGACTTCAATCAGCAGCAGCTGCACGTTGGTGCTCACTGTGCCCGACAGGAGGAACGCAGCGTTCATCACAAGTCCCATCAGTGCGGCGAAGGTGGTGAAGGTACCGAGAATCAGTCCGAGACCGACGAGGACTTCACCGACCGGGATGAGGAAGTTGAAGAACTTCACGCCCGGGAGGGCAGCATGCTCGAGGAAGGCGGCCCACCAGCCTTGCACCGCCGGATGGTCACCGGCTGCCTTGGCGATGGCGCCTTGCAGGAAGCCTCCTGCATCGAAGTTGCCGGTTAGTTTGCCCCAGCCAGCGGTTAACCACTCATACCCGATGTAGATCCGAAGGACCGTCAAGAGCCACATTGCAACTTTGTTGTTTCTCAGCCAATTGTTAAACATATGAACCACTCCTTGGTTTGATATTTATTTTTGTTTTGGATTAGCGCCGCTGGACTTGAAAAGGTGAGGCGCTGTTTGTTTATCAGATGATCATCTCTTCCTTACACCTTCATTATAAGTGAAAAAAATCACAATATATGTGATTTAAATCACATTATACTCAAAATTTTAATTGTTTATTTTTGGACTATAGCCAATTTCGCTGGTTTTTCTTATGACAATACAGACAAAGCCCGTCATTTATGATTAAATGAATGTTGAAGTTTAAGTAAGGGTCTGAACTTACGCATGGGAGTGCGAAGCTAGGGGGAGAACGATGAGTCACAATGCCAATACACGAACGAAGTTAAGGTCAGTCTGGAAAATAGCGCTGTTATCCGCCGCAGCAGTTATGCTGCTGTCTGCCTGCAACAGCAATCCGAAGGAAGAGTCGCAGCCGGAAATCCCGGTCGCGGTGGAGACACCGGTTGAGGAGCCGGCAACGGCAGAGGGCGAGGCACCTTATACAGCTCCGCTGACAGGCATGCCATTGGAGGAGCCGGTTACGCAGCGGCCGCTTGCAGTCATGATCAACAACGCGCCGGCGGCCAGACCGCAGTCCGGTCTGGGACAAGCGGATATCGTGGTCGAGGTGCTGGCAGAAGGCGGAATTACGCGACTGGTCGGCATCTATCAGAGCCAGAGCGGCATCGATACCATCGGTCCGATTCGCAGCATCCGCCCGTATTTGATCGAGCTGGGCGAGAGCTATGGCGGATTGTTGGTCCATGCCGGCGGAAGCCCGGAGGCCTATGCGATCATTCAACAGCAGGGCAAGGCAGACCTGGATGAAATCGGAAACGCAGGTGCCTACTTCTGGCGGGACAGCTCCCGGAAGGCGCCGCATAATCTCTATGCCAGTGACGAGAAGCTGCGTGAAGGCGCGGACAAGCTTGGTTACAGCAGCGAGGTTCCAATTCCTGAATACACGTTCTATCCATCGGAGAATGCGGAATCCGGGGATGCGGTGGCTGTTTCGGGAGCGGAAGGCGGAGAAGCAGCAGCCAAGGTGGAGCTTACCTTTTTACTGAAAAATTATGTGGTCGGTTACGAATATGACCCGGAAGCCAACGTGTACAAGCGCACGATCAACGGCAACCCTCATATTGACCTGAATGATAATGAGCAGCTCAAGGCATCGAATGTGATGGTGCTTGGCGCCGATCATAAAGTGCTGGATGATGTCGGTCGTTTGGCCATCGACCTCGAACGCGGGGGCGAAGCGATGCTGTTCCAGAATGGCCGGGTGATCAAGGGGCAATGGGTCCGGGCTGCGGGCGATGTCATTCGTTTTGTGAAGGACGGGCAGGAGGTGCCGTTCGTTCCAGGCACAACCTATTTGAATATTGTTCCGAATGATCCTCCTTTTGAGAGCCATCTTACGATTACGAATCCGTAAGGGAGCGTAAGGATGAAACGCGGCAAATCGGGCACATTATGACAGAAATTACACTTGTTTTAACACCCTGTTTATGTCATGAATGATAATGAATGAGATTTCTGAAAATTTCTTTTCTATACACAGCTTCCATCGGATGTGATAAGATAATCAAGGTTGTCTAGACATCTTACCGTTTGCGTTCGCGGCGATTATCCACAAAAGGGGTTAAAAAGCACATGAGACTAAAGAAGAAAGATATATTCTTTCAAACACTGGAAAATATGGCCGATACGATCGTACAAGCCGCCGATTATTTCTCACAGCATGTGACCAAGCTTGATGATGTCCTTGAATTTGCGAATGAGATGAAGAAGTATGAATCGAAGTGTGATTCGTTCACACATACGATCATCACTGAACTCAACAAAACATTTATCACACCGATCGAACGCGACGATATTATGGATCTGGCAACCAGCATGGATGATGTAATGGACGGACTAGAGGCGACGGCATCCCGGTTCTATATGTATCAACTGGGTCAGCCGGATAATTACATGATTCAATTTGCAGAAATTTTGCGTCAGTCTGCTTATGAGATTCAGAAGGCGATTCATCTTCTGTCGGAGAAAAAGCTGCTGGCCATACGGGAGTACACGATCCGCCTGAACGATCTGGAGAACCAGGGGGATGAACTGCTCCGCATCTGCACGAAAGACCTGTTCGCCTCCGTATCTGATCCGATTGAGCTGATCAAGCGCAAGGAAATTTATGAGCGCCTTGAGACGACGACGGACACCTGCGAAGACGTAGCCAATATGCTTGAATCGATTATCATGCGTAATTCGTAAGGGAGTCCTGAATTCATGGAAACAACAATGCTTGTATTAGGTATCGTTATTTTTCTCGCTTTGGCGTTCGATTTCATTAATGGATTCCATGACACGGCCAATGCGATTGCCACTTCTGTATCGACCCGGGCACTGAAGCCCAGAACAGCGATTCTGCTTGCCGCTTCGATGAACTTTATCGGAGCGATGATGTTTACCGGTGTTGCCAAAACGATTGGCGGCAGTATCGCAGATCCGGCCGATCTGGACAACGGAATCCAGGTCGTTATAGCGACGCTGCTGTCGGCGATTATATGGAATCTTGTCACCTGGTGGTTCGGACTGCCGTCCTCCTCCTCGCATGCGCTGATTGGCGCCTTGGCCGGTGCCGTATTCGTTGGGGCGGGCAATGACAAGCTGAACTATTCCGGATTTACGGACATCGTGCTGGCGCTTATCCTGTCGCCGATTATCGCTTTTGTTGTAGGTTACAGCGTCATGCAGCTGCTGAAACTGATCTTTGCCAGACGGAGCCCGCATACGGTCAACAAAGGCTTTCGGACGATGCAGATCTTCACGGCGGCGCTGCAGTCCTTTACGCACGGCACGAATGATGCACAGAAAGCGATGGGCATCATCACCTTCGCGCTTGTAACCTCAGGCAAGCTGCAGGAGATGGAAGTACCGCTGTGGGTTAAAATATCCGCGGCAACCGCGATGGCGCTTGGTACATCGGTTGGCGGATGGAAGATTATTAAGACAATGGGAACGAAAATTTTCAAAATCGAGCCCATCAACGGGTTTGCAGCCGATTTTTCGGCGGCGTCGGTTATTTTTACAGCCACGCTGCTGCATCTGCCGATCAGCACGACACATGCCATCACGTCAGCGATTCTCGGCGTAGGGTCCGCGAAGCGGTTCTCGGCGGTGAAATGGTCGCTTGCCGGGCGTATCGTGGTAACCTGGTTCATTACGATTCCGATTACGGCGGTGCTTGCAGGCCTTATATTTAAGCTTCTTTTTTAGGTTTACATGACCATATAGAATGATGAACTATATAGAGGTACATGCCCCAAAGCCATTCGATGGAACGAATTGGCTTTTTTCTTTGCTTGGCGATATGATGAAGTGTAATCGATGCCGAAAGGAGACCGTACACTGTGATTCGTACACTGGCTGTCACCAAAAATCATGAAGTCGTCACAGGACTGCCGCTGGACCAAATGGATCGGAACGAGTATGAATGGATTTGGGCCGATTTCAGCGGGCCGACACCGGAGGAAGCGAATTTGCTGGATGCCTACTTCCACTTTCATCCGCTGGCGGTGGAGGATTGCCTGCATACTTTGCAGCGGCCGAAGCTGGACTATTATGATGAGACGCAGTTTTTTGTGCTGCATGCGCTGCATCCGGATACGCTTGAAGCGGTTGAGGTGGATATTTTCCTCAGCCCATCCTGCATTGTATCCTTCCATCAGGATCATCTGCAGGAGATGGACGATGCCTGGGAGCGTGTAACGGCGATTGCGCGAGGCGGCAGTTTGGCGCGTTTTGGCCCCAGTTTTACGGCGTACACGATTATGGACAAGCTGGTGGATCAGTATTTTCCGGCCTTATTTGCGATTGAGGACGAGCTGGGTGAGCTGGAGAGCCAGGGGGAAGAACGGGATTCGATTGAGGATATGATGAACCAGGTGTTTGCCCTCAGATCGAGGCTGCTCCGGCTGCGGCGAACGGTGGTGCCGATGCGCGATCTGCTGTACCGGATTGTGAACTCACAGCATTTGGAGAAGCACGCGCACCATGCTTATTTTTCCGATATCTATGATCATCTGCTGAAGCTGACTGATATGATCGAGGCTGACCGGGAGATGACCTCCGATCTCAGGGACAGCTACATCTCACTGAACTCCAACCGGATGAACAATATTATGAAAACGTTGACCGTGATTACGACCATCTTCATGCCGCTAACGCTCATTGCAGGCATTTACGGGATGAACTTTGAGGTGATGCCGGAGCTGGGGTGGCGGTACGGGTACCTGTTTGTGCTGCTTCTGATGCTGTCGCTCGCAGGCAGCATGGTGCTGCTGTTTGTCCGCAGAGGCTGGTTTAAATAGGCGGCAAAAGGGTAAAGGCCCCAGAGGGGGGAGCCTGATGAAGCAAGAATCATGCAAACAGACGGATAGCCATCAGAGGAACGAATATGATGAGGCGCCGCCTCGCTTGCGGGCGCTGCGCCGGATTCGGCAGTCTTTACGACGCAAGCGCAGGCTGACCGTGACCAATCGGTACGAGGCCGGGATGATGATCAGCGAGCTGTTCACGGGCATGTTATTTGTAGCCGGGAGCATATGCTTATTTTATCCGGGTACGAGGCCGATCCCGCAGGTGCTGTATTTATTAGGAAGCATCTCGATGCTCCTGAGGTCTGGCATTCGGGGCTCGTACTGGTTCCGCCTGAAAGCGATTGACCGCGATGACAAGGAAGCGGCAGAGGATGCCGCGAACTGGAGCCGGTAATCGGTATGTAGGTAGAAACCCGCCCTAGCAGGTATAGCATCTGCCAAGGGCGGGCATTGTGGAAACATGGAAGCTGCTCTCTGCCGGGAATGGGAGGAGCTACGTGCTTCGCTTTTTTTGGCAGGCCCGTTTATCCCCGGCGTTTGCGTCTTGCTGCACCCGAGGATTTGCCAGCGCTGCCGGTTCGCTTCGTGCCGGATCTGCGGCGGCGTCTGCGGACCGTGTACTCGATAGCATCATCGTCGTGATCGGTATGGGCGACAGGCGGGGTTGCGGCTTTCTTTTTGCCCAGGGCACCGGTCAGCAGGGAGATCATGGGGGCCATTTGCTGCACACCCTGCATGATTTTCTGAACTTTGCCGATATTAGCCATGATGCCGTCAATGCCGCCCATCCGGTCGATGAGGCCTTTGACATCATTCATGTTGTTGATGCCAAGACCGGACAGCAGCCCGCCGCTGCCACCGCTGCCGCTGCCTCCCCCGAACAGGCTGGACAGTCCACCCGAGCTGCTGTCGGGAGCCAAAGCCGCTGTGTTCATGGCTGTATCCGCTCCCGGAACCGGTGAGGCACTCGCCGGAATATCGGTGTAAGGATACACCGAGGAGGCTCCTACTTCGGGATATTCGCTGTATGGAGAGATGCCCGGGTAAGGCGTCGATGGCGGTGTTTCGGATGGCAGTGATTCATTGAGCGATCGTGTGGAAGCAGACCGTCGGTGATAATAGTGCGAATGACCAGACATGATATCACTTTCCTTTTTTGATTGATACTATACTGTATGATGAATGCCTACAATGGGTTTAGGCGTATGCCCGAATTGGCGGGATAGGAGCTGAATCGGGCGAGCGCCTATAGGGACTGCGGGGGATGAAGGCAGAAGCAGGATGCGCCTTGGCGGCCGGATTCGAGATGCGGTTGCCTGGCCGGGTGGAGTCCTGCAGTGCGTGAAATCGTTAATGCTTGAAAAGACTGTATCCGCTCGGGTACAATGAGTATGCGAGTGTTATACACAGTAACAATAGGGGATGATCATCCAGTGCAGTTGAAGAAGTTAAATGATAAAAGTATTGATCAATTATTCGAGGCGATTTTGACGCTGAAAAATATCGAGGAATGCTACATATTTTTCGATGATCTCTGCACCGTTAACGAAATCCAGTCCCTGTCCCAGCGGTTAGAGGTGGCGCGGATGCTGGGCAAGGGTTGCACATACAACCAGATTGAAGCAGAAACCGGAGCCAGCACGGCCACCATTTCGCGTGTGAAGCGCTGTTTGAACTACGGGAACGACGGGTATAAAATGACGTTGGAGCGTCTAGGCCGCTAATGAGCACCATCAAGCCGGGGGTACTGGTTATCAGTCACGGCTCGCGTGAGCCGAAGTGGGTGTCGCTGGTGGACGAAGCTGTCGGGAAGCTGGCAGCCCGGCTCGATATGCCGGTCTATTCCTCCTATCTTGAGCTGGTGGAAGGGCGACTGATTCAAGATGGCATTACCGCGCTGGAGTCTAAGGGCGTTACCGATCTGCTGGTCATTCCGCTGTTTGTATCGGCAGGAAGCACACATGTGGATGAAATAGCCTACGCGATCGGCGCGAAGGACGTTCCCGAGCTGGAGACGGAGCTTGACCTGTTTCAGGTTCAGGCTCGTGTTCATTTTGGCACACCGATGGACGATGATCCGGACGTTGCCCTGATGGTATGGGATAAAGTTAAAGCGCTGTCGGTTCAGCCGGAGAAGGAGGTTGTGCTCCTTATCGGTCACGGCAGCAGGCATGACAGTTTTCGCCGACGCTGGGAACAGGGCATGTCCTCGCTCGGCCGGCGTGTTAGCGAAATAAGTGGTACCAACGCGGATTATGCTCTGCTAAGTCCCGGCGATGTCCGGGATAAGGCCATTCTTTGGAAGGAGCGCGGCTGCGATGTCATCGTGGCTCCGCTTTTTTTAAGTGAGGGGTACTTTACGGAGAAGGTGATACCGGAGCGGCTCGCGGGTCTTAATTGCCGCTATTCGGGTCACACGCTGCTTCCTCACCCGCTGCTTACGCAGTGGATGGAGTCTCAGGCGGTCCATCTTCTGCAATCCTTGAATTTGTAAATAGGTGGCGTATCCTTGATGAGAAATGCAAGATTGATATATAACCCGACCTCCGGGCGGGAGGAAATGAAGCGTAGGCTGGCCGACATTCTGGATCGGCTGGATGGTGCGGGTATCGAGGCCTCCTGCCATGCAACAACGGGGGAGGGCGACGCGACGCGCGAGGCAGCCGAGGCGGTAGAGCGAGGCTATGATCTTGTCATCGCTGCGGGCGGTGACGGGACGCTGAACGAGGTCATCAACGGGATGGCGGGCAAGGATAACTTGCCTCCGCTCGGGATCTTCCCTGTAGGAACGACCAACGACTTTGCACGTGCGCTTGGCATTTCGAAGAACTGGGAGGAATACTGTGACCTGGTGATCCGAAACCAGACGCGGGCGATTGATGTCGGGAAGGCCAATGATCGCTATTTTATCAATATTGCCGGAGGCGGCACGCTGACCGAGCTGACCTATGAGGTTCCAAGCAGGCTGAAGACGATGATCGGACAGCTGGCTTATTATTTGAAGGGAATCGAGAAAATGGTCAGCCTGGCGCCGCAGGAGCTCATGATTCAGGCCAACGGCCATATGCCGATTCATGATGAATTCATGCTGTTTCTCATCGCCAACAGCAACTCGGTCGGCGGCTTCGAGAAGCTGGCTCCGGGAGCCAGCATCGACGATGGCTTGTTCGATGTCATCGCGCTGCGCAAATGCAATTTGGCCGAGTTCGTCCGCGTGGCTACACTCGCCCTGCGCGGTGAGCATGTGCATGACAAGAAGGTGGTTCACTTCCGCACCGACTATATGGAGGTGGTCTCTCCGGGACAGGTTCAGCTGAACCTGGACGGCGAGTTTGGCGGTGTGCTGCCCGGCACGTTCCGCATTCTGCCGCAGCATCTGCGTATTTTTGCATGATGATACGTGAGGGTGAACTTGGAAGTTGCCGCATGCATGGTGGACGTTCAGTCGTGGAAGATTGCGATGGCGGACGGCAGTATGAGCGGTAGGTTGAAAATTGCACTGGCGGCAAGGGTAATCCGGACCGCCCGCAATGGATTGAATATGGAACACCGCTCCCGTATAATGATGGACGGAGAGTAGTGTAGTGGCAAGGCTCCCTTGAGGGAGCTTTTTATTTTGACGGGATCTGGCTATGCTGGTTATATGGTGTGAGAGTGTAACCGGAAGGCCAGGTTCATGGGTGTCAGTTGTGAGAGTGGAAAGCAGCGGCCATATGAGGCCGTTCGATAGAATAACGGTACTGATAGAACAAGTGTACTGATAGAACAAGTGTATCGATAGAATAAGCGACAGCCCGCGCGTTCGGGCGATCATATATCATGCCGTGATGAATAGGCAACATATGAACAAGTTAAATGAAAGAAGTGACAATCCATTATGAACAAAAACCGCAGTGGACGCAAAGCGCGCCCCGGCAGCCCATCAGCAGCATCGGCAGCGCTTGCCGGACTGCCGGTTGCGAAGAACGATGAAGTGGTCATCGATATTATCGGAATGAATCATGACGGAGAAGGCGTGGGCCGCGCCGACGGCTATACCTTGTTCGTGCAGGGAGCACTGCCGGGAGAGAAGGTCCGTGTCAAAGTACTCAAGACCAAGAAACAGTATGGTTACGCGAAACTGCTGGAGCTGGTCGAAACGAGCCCAAGCCGGATCGCTGCCCCATGCCCGATCTATGACCAATGCGGCGGATGCCAGCTGCAGCATATGGACTACACCGCACAGCTTGACTGGAAGCGCCAGCTGGTGGTGGACAACCTGGAGCGGGTCGGGAAGCTGACGGTGCTTCGGGAGCCGCAGGTATCAGGTGAGGCAGAAGGGGGGGAACAGGCAGAACTCTTGGCAGGGGAAGCTGCTGGACGGGGCGATTCCGCTAGCTTGGATCAGGCAGTGGTAGGCGTAGGCCAATCGGCAGAGGGATCAGTGACCGGGAGTCAAGCCACAGGGAAACTCTCCGCAGGAGAGAATGCCACAGGAAGTTTGACAGCCGGGGCTCAATCCACAGAAGATCCAAGGGACGGCATTCGGGTTCTTCCGACGCTTGGCATGAGCAACCCGTGGCGCTATCGCAATAAGTCGCAGGTTCCGATCGGTGTAACGGAGGGCGGCCTTGTCGGCGGTTTCTATGCCAGAGGCAGTCATCGCATTATCGATATGGAAGCCTGCCTCATTCAGCATGAGCACAATGACGAAGTGGTGAGCCGCATTAAGGAGCTGGGCCGACGTCTTGGCATTACCGCATATGATGAGGAGACCGGGCAGGGGCTGCTGCGCCATGTGGTGGTGAAGATCGGATTTGCCACACAGGAGATGATGATTGTCCTTGTGACGAACGGGGACCGGATTCCGCATGTGGATGAATGGATCACAGCTATCCGCAAGGAGCTTCCTGCTGTCGTCAGCATCTGCCAGAATGTGAATACGCGCAAGACGAATGTCATCTTCGGCGATGTTACCCGTGTATTATGGGGAAGCGAAGTCATTCATGACTATATTGGGGATGTGAAGTTTGCGATTTCGGCCCGATCTTTCTACCAAGTGAATCCGGTTCAGACGGAGGTCCTGTACAGCAAAACGGTGGAGTACGCCGGACTGACCGGCAACGAGACGGTCATCGATGCCTACTGCGGCATTGGCACGATCTCGCTGTTCCTGGCCCAGCATGCCAAGAAGGTATATGGCGTTGAAATTGTAAAAGAAGCCATCGAGGACGCCCGCGCCAATGCGAGATTGAACGGGATGGATCATGTCGAGTTTGCGGTCGGCGCCTCTGAGGATGTCATTCCGAAGTGGAAAGAGCAGGGCATCGAGGCCGACGTCATCGTCGTCGATCCCCCGCGCAAGGGCTGCGACCCTCGCCTGCTGGACACGATCCTGCAGATGAAGCCGGAGCGGGTCGTGTATGTAAGCTGCAACCCTTCAACGCTGGCCCGCGATTTGCGGATTCTGGAAGACGGCGGCTACCGCACCGTCGAGGTGCAGCCGGTGGATATGTTCCCACATACGGTGCATGTGGAGAGTGTTGCGTTACTCGTTCGAGAATAATACAGATCGAAAACCCCTTTTATATCAAGGGTTTTAGATGTGTAACCGATTGTTGGTTCTGAATATAACAGGTGAGGGTATAAGCAAATGATGTGAAATTTGATGTGAAACTTCATGTTAATCTCCAATAAATAGTGATAATTTCTACACAAAAATAGACACTCAGCAAAATTAACCGAGTGTCTTTTTGCTATTCTTTTCTTTACGTGTGGAAAACAGTGAATCCAATTTATCGGCCGCTGCTTGGTCAGCGGATCGTAAAGCATGGCCGTGTATGTTCATAGTTGTCGTTATATTTCCATGTCCTAGCCGTTCTGAAATAATCTTAGCATGAACTCCTTGATTAATCAGCAACGTAGCCGATGTATGGCGTAAATCGTGGAAGCGAATATATCGTAATCCATTTTTCATTATGAACTGTCTAAACCAAAGATATGGACGCTCATGGTGAAACGGTGTTCCGTCCGGATGTGAGAAGACGAAGTTCCATTCCCTGCCTTCAATATCTCTTCCATTCCATGCATCACCAAGCTTGTCTCTTTCTTTAACTCTATAGGCGTAATATTCCCTCAGTTCCTCAAGAACAGAAGCCGGCAGCGCAACTTTGCGTTTAGAATTTTTAGTCTTGGGTTCTTTGATGAAGAAGAATCTGTTGCGACAAAAGCTTCTGGAAATATCACGGAAGGTGGTAGACACAGCCGTTATGGGTGAAGACCCCGACGAAATGTTACGGAGTTTGCAAAAGTCCGTTTTTGAGTTGAACACTAGTGGAAGTAAGGATAGCAGCGACCCTGAACGCGATGTAGAAGAGTGGGTTGACTACGTAATGAAAGGTTGCCCAGGATCCCGCCTTAGCATTCGGACTATTAACCGGCATGAGCACGATTGATGGAATGACAACGGGCTGGCACAGGAAGGATTTTTCAGTAGTAGGAGCACGGACTAGTATGGGGAAGACTGTGTTCGTAATTGAAATGTTTCTACGCCTAAGCAACGGTTATAAGTGCGCTATGTTCTCCCTCGAAATGTCCAAACAACAGTTATACTTTCGGATGATGTCCAATTTGATGCAGGTTAATTTCGAACTGTTTAGAACGGGAAGGTTGGCTCCGAATCATTACCAGAACATGCAAAAGTACAAAGACGAGCTAAAGAAGCTCTATATAGACGCTACGAGGGCGGTTTCCGCAGACTATATCGCGGACGAAATGCGAAGACTTAAACGAACACAGGGGCTTGATTTCGTAGTAGTGGACTACTTGCAGGATGTTAAAGAACAAGGCGAGATCAACGATAACGGTGGCAGCGCACTGGCGAGGGTATGCCGGAAACTTCGGGCAGCAGCAAAGGAATGTGATTGTCATGTGATGGGGTTGTCCCAAGTGGTGCGTGGCGTAGAGGATCGCAAAGATAAACGTCCTGGTAATGCAGACTTATCGGGGAGTACAGGTATAGAAACGAACGCCGATGTTATAGCCCTTCTGTACCGGGATATTACGATCCGAATAGTGAGAAACAAAACATTCTGGAAGTCAATTTTACCAAGCAGCGTAACGGAAAATGCGGAAAGGTGGAATTGCATTATGACCGAACCACACAGCGTATCACTGAATTACGCCGAGGATAATGAACAACTTATAGCGCGATATCAAGATATGCTGATTCGGCAAGTTGAGGCAGCTTATCAAAAAGGCGAAATGGAGCCTGATACTTATTTGAACTTTTTAAGCAGGGTTTGTGAAGCTAATACGAGGGGAGAAATATACGATCATTTCGAGGGATTATTCAATGAACTTGTTCAATATCATGAGAATCGATTGCGAGAAAATATAATCAAAGGCGCTGAGTACCTTGAGCAGATCGGCCCTGCCCATCAGAAATATGAATTGGCGATGTCGAAGTACAACAAATTGTGTAGCCAATTATATGAAAATAAGGAACGAAGAAGATTAGTTCAGCGAAGAATGAGAATAACTGAATTGTTTCCAAAGCAAGCCTGATAGAAAAATTGTCTGGAGGGGTGAAAGCTTTGAATGATATTTATTGCTGGAATATAAGAAAACAAGAGCCACACTTATGAGCGTAAAAAGCAAAGTGACTGATGAAGTAGAAATGAAACTGCTGAACAGTATGTTATCCGATGTTCAGTTTGCAATTGATTGGATTAAAAAGGTCGTAATCCGGGCCCTAAACGGGGTATACACCGACGATCAGGAAGATAAGGAGAAATTTCTTTCGATCCACTGCGAATGCAATCATACGCCCAGCCAGCAGCTTGCGGAAGCCCTACAACATTGTCAGAGTTTGAACGGTTTCAGATTGAGGATGCACTTTCTACATTAAGCGAGAGAGAAGCAAGCTTACATTCTACATTTTGGTCTTTGCTTCAGTTTGCGGCAGGTGGCTCTTGAGATGGGTATTACCAAAAGCGCAGTTCAGACGATGCTAGAAAGATCAGAAAAGAAAATTGCAGACAACAAAGCAAGTAGTTTATTTCTTGTAGGGTAGCTTGAATTATGGCAAAATGAAGAAAAGATTAAAAAGTGGGGGTTAACATTAATTTGAAAAGGAAACAGTTTCCGGACAGAAAAGATCTTACTTATTGGATTTTGATGTTAATATTCTCGATTATCTTTTTAATCACCCTCTATACAGACAATCCGTCATTGGCTAATTCTAAACTATCTTTTGCTTCAACACTTTCTTCCATTGCACTAGCTATTATAGCTATACTCTTTTCTTTCAGTCTTCAGACAACTCTAACCAAACGGCAGATTTGACTGGTAAGATTAATGAATTGATTCATAACATAAATAGCTTGCAGAAGGTTAGCGAAACTTTGGAAAAATACAATGATGAGAAATTAAGAGAAGTGGATGAGATAAAACATGATGTTCAAAAGGCCATAAATGACCTCGAATTCAAAATTAAGGGGAACCAGGGGGATGGACCAGAAGCCCCTCAAAGAATTGTTGATGCTAAAGATAAGACAATACAAGAATTGGAGAAAATTAAGAGTAAAAACAATTTTTTCAGCTCGATTACAGTTTTAGGTCCAAATGCATTATTAAGTACTATTAAGTCATTGCAATCTAAAAAAAGAGTCGTGCATATACAAGTACTGTGGGAAGCTATATACAACCAAAAGCTTGATATATCGATGAGAGAATTAAAAGCACTTTTGAGAAGGCTTGAAGAACAAGGCAGCATTGAAGTAGTTGGAGGAGTAGGCTCTCAAGGTTTCATAAAATTAAAAGATTAAATAACAATAAACGCATTAGTTAAAAAAGTCGTTGGGGACTGACCCCATAGCGTGAGACAAATTAAAACACCTTCAAGAGAATGCAGCCATGTCGTAAGATATGGAGGCAACCTTGGAGGTGTTTTTGCGTTGGCAACTAGAGTAAGCTACCCGATAGAAGTGAAGATGAAAGCCATCGAAATGAGATTAGCTGGCATTCCCGTAAAAGAAGTCATGGAACAACTGAATATACGAAATAAGACACAAGTGGAAACCTGGATGAGATGGTACCGTAAGGGAGAATGGAATCGGTTAGAGCAGCCTGTGGGTAAACAGTATGGCTACGGGCAAAGGGCCTGAATATACTTCAGAAATGGAGAAAGTAAAGGCTGAGAATCGGTTTTTGAAGCAACAATTAGATCTGCTAAAAAAGTACAGGGAAATGGAAAGGAGGTGTGCCCGAAGATTGTAGTAGAGTGGGTGGAGTCCATTCGAGGGGACGTCAGTGTGAGCCAAGCGTGTGCATGGATCGGAATTCCTCGTGCCACTTACTGTCGCTGGAAAGCCGCCTATGGAGTAGCTACAAAGATCACATGGTGGAGAAAATTCGTGAACTCGAAAGATCATGGAATGCTTCGGAGAGAGCACAGGATTAACCACAAACGTGTACAGCGGATTATGCAGAACGAGGGGCTGCAATGCCGTGTTAAAGTGAAGAAACGCAAACCTACGGGGCAACCAGCCTACATCGCAGAACACCTGTTAAAGCGTCAATTCGAGGCCGATGCCCCCATGCAAAAACTACAGATATTACGTATTTGCCGTTTGGCGGAAAAACGTTATACCTGTCGAGTATTTTGGACTTGTTTAATGGAGAGATTGTGGCCTACAGTATAGCTGACAGCAAGACACGGCATTCGTGCTGGACACACTGGGCCAGTTACCCGATCTGCCAGGCACGGTGCTCCATAGCGACCAGGGCAGCGTGGCGTATCAAGAAGCTGTAAAGGGAAAAGGCATTACCATGAGCATGTCCCGCAAGGGTACACCCGCTGATAATGCCCCCATCGAATCGTTTCATTCCACGCTAAAGTCTGAAACGTTCTATCTCGAAGGTTTAACTTGTACGACGACGGCAATCGTCGAACAA
The DNA here is from genome assembly GCF_038000405.1 of Paenibacillus sp. FSL M8-0334. Taxonomy (NCBI): domain Bacteria; kingdom Bacillati; phylum Bacillota; class Bacilli; order Caryophanales; family Paenibacillaceae; genus Paenibacillus; species Paenibacillus sp. FSL M8-0334. The sequence goes on along the minus strand of NZ_JBBOCH010000001.1, from coordinate 1,307,069 downwards.
ACCGTTCAAGACTACATTACTTACTATAACTCAATTCGCATTCAAACAAAACTAAATAACCAGTCGCCGGTTCATTTCCGGCAACTGGCTGCTTAGAACTTGAAAGGTGTTTTGATCCCTGTCTCACAAACAGGGGTCAGTCCCGTCTTTTAAAGATTCATTTTTTTCAGAAATTGTATTTTTCAGGATTTCTAAAAAAGTCAAGATAATTATATCTTCCAATAGGATCAAAGGTCTTTCTATTCTCATTGAACTCCAAAACAATTACTTCTCCACTCAGTCCAGAATTAGGTTCTGTTTCAACTATAGCTATTCTGTTCTCGGCTAACTGGACAACTAACTTGCTGGCGTATGATGGAGAATCAGGAGCATTATTATTAAATGAGGGGCCTGGCTTAAGAGCGATCATTATAAGACAAATTAAGATTCCAATTAGAATAATTGATTTGCTTTTTTCTTGCATTGCTTCTCCTCCCAATTAAGATTTTCTGAGTCCCTACATATAAAAACACATTGGTATCAAATAAAGTTTGGTTCATTTAGAGAACTTTTTTGATATTTTGTATAACTTTTCAATTTATTGATTGTTTATATTAATAGAACCACAATTAATACAAGGGAGGATTTACGATGTTAAAGAAAATCGTGAGACTAGTTTTGACACCATTACTTGTTTTAGGGCTTACTATTAGCGGATTAGGTATGACATTTGCAGCACCAGAAGAAGGATTATCTGATATTCAAATTCGAGAAAAATTGGATGAAATTAATGCTCGTTATGAGGTCAGGGAAGAGTTCAGTGAGGAAGATGCGAGGTTTGTAAAGGAGCATATTGGTTCACCTTCTGAAAATAGTGCGCAGCCTATGGGACGTAGTCATGTAACCTTTAGTGGTTCAATGGGTAACGCAGAAGGATTTGGTTACTATAAAGGTGACATAGGTTTTTTTGGAGGATCTTTTGAGGGTTTTATTAATGTCCAGACTTCTGACCTCAGTAAACGTAAAAGTCTTGGAGTGGAAGCAAGGATTACTGCTTATGGTGCCATAGGTACTGATGGATTCGGTAAAATCTTTGAAAAGACTTATCCTAAACACGAAAATGACTCTAACTATGTTTCGCTTAACTTTGCTGATAGTTTCTCAGGTGTAGGAGTATCAGTTATATCCTACACTTATATTGGATATGTTGATGGTAACTCATTTAATCTTTACGAAAACTAATAAGAGAAGTTTATCACGATAATCATTATCCCAGCTTAATCCTAATACTAAGAAAATTTCATAAAAATAATCATAGTTTCAACAACGAATTTAGGGAGTGGGAATCTTTATCCAAAACACATTCCTTTAGACACGTACATGTTTGTGGTCACTGTCTACTCAACACACGTAGAGAGTGTGGCGTTGTTGGTAAGGGAATAAAGCAAAGCACTAAAAAAGAGTAAACGTCTGCAAGGTTGTACGCAAAGAACAGTAACACGTTCGAAGAAATGAAAGACGCTGGGAAAGAATGAACCCAGCGTCTTTTTTGCAGTCTGCTTCTTATTCGATAAGGATTTCCGAATTGATTTATCTGCCGCGGCCTGATCAGGGGGACGGAGAGCATGTCCGCCCGCGTATCAGACTTGGAATAGTTCTGTAAAAAACTAGGCTTCACCTTTAGTTTGGAGTAAGATTTCTCTTTCATGAAGTGGTATTATCTGGGGGGAAAGGAGGCTGGTTACAGTAAATTATGTAAGCGCTTTTACATGACTTCTAAAAAATTAGTGTGGGGTGAATGCTTCGAATGAGGAAATCATTTAAGCGGGTCGTTTCGGGGGTGCTCGCAGCGGCTCTGCTTCTTCCGGTCGGTTGGATTGCTCCGGCAATCAACGCTGTAGATCCAGTGGGATCTAACTCACAAATCGTATATCAAGAAACATTCCAGAATGGCCAGGGCAAGGCAACGCAATCAGGCGGTGCCCAGCTGGACGCAGTAACAGGCAAGCCATTTGGCGGCAATGATGATGGAGCTGCTTTAAGAGTTAGTAACCGGTCCAATAACTGGGACGGCGTGGACTTTGCCTTCGATGACCTTGGTTTGGAGTTGGACAAAGAATACAATGTAACCGCTTCCGTTTATGTTGACGAAGATCCTGACGCCCCTGCAGCAGGGAAAGCTGTCCTTGAAATTGTAACTAACAAGGGAATCGCTGGCTCGGAGGCATACCGAGGGATCGGCTCTTCAGACTTTAAAGCAGGAGAAGGTATTTTACTGTCTGCAGATCTCACCGTTACCAGTGTCGTCAATACAGCTCTGCGAATCAAGTCTGATGATGCTGGGAAGGAGGTCGACTTCTATATCGGGGATATCACGATCACCCAAGTAGAAACACCTGTCGAGCCCACTGTAGTCCTTAACCAAAGCTTTGAAGACGGAAATACCGGAGGCTGGAGCAAGCTGTCTTGGGGTTCGAACGGGGATACTGCGGTCGTTGACGATGTAGCCTCCGAGGGTACGAAATCTCTGAAGTTCTTTAACCGTGCGGATGAGAAGGCAGTTCCAGCTCTCGTGCTTACGGACAAGATGAAATCCGACCGGAAGTATGATATTTCGCTCAAGGTGAGACTCGGTTCGGGTGAAGGCGAGTTCCATCTGGCTTCCAAGGTGGACTCTGAAATATTAGCCGATGACCAGAAGTACCCTTGGCTTATAGGCAACAGGCTTGTAACCGCTTCCGACTGGACGCTGTTTGAAACCAAGGGCTATGAAGTTCCTTCTAGAACGAATGAGTTCATCATTTATGTTGAACCGTCGGGCAATGTGTTAACCTCAGATATTTACATTGATGAAGTCATCATCACCGATGTGACACCTGGACAAACGGAACCGGAGATTGTTGATCAAACGGGCATATCTGCAGACTTTGAGAATGGTCTGGATGGATTCAAAGCACGGAACGGCCGTGAAACGGTAGTCCTTTCCCAAGACGATAATCATACACCTGGCGGCACACAAAGCTTGCTTGTGACAACTACGGCACAATATGATGGAGCTTTGGTTGATGCAGCTGGAAAAATGGCAAAGAATCACGAATATGAGCTGTCCGCTTGGGTGAAAATGGCACCTGGCCAAGCGCCTACCACGCTTCGTATCAGTGTTCAATATGCGGATAGCGGCTTTGCAAACGTGTCACAAAATGCAACTGTTACAGATCAAGAATGGGTACACCTGACAGGTAAGTATACACTCACGACAACTCCAAGCGTACTCAACGCTTACATTGAAACGGCAAACAACGACGGCGGAAACCGGACCTTCTTCTTGGATGACTTTGTCCTGAAATATTTGGGCCCTGTAGCTTCCGGGCCTCCGATTCAAGAAAATTTGCCTAACCTCAAGGATGTTTACAAGGATGATTTCCTGATCGGCAACATTGTTAATCCGTCTTCCTTTGACGAGACAAGGCTCAAGCTTCTGAAGAAGCACTACAATGTCGTTACGTTTGAGAATGACATGAAGCCGGATTATGCCTATGGCACAGACAGACAATTTGATTTCACGGCAGAAGATGCCCTTGTCCAGAAAGTGCAAGATGCAGGCTTTGATTTGCACGGTCACGTGCTTGTATGGCATGCGCAGTCACCTACCTGGCTTCATACTGCAGCGAACGGTCAACCATTGAGCCGTGATGAAGCACTGGCCAATCTGAGAACGCATGTGAAAACGGTCGTTGAGCACTTTGGTGACCAAGTCATTTCCTGGGACGTTGTTAACGAAGCCATGAACGATAACCCGCCTAATCCGGAGGACTGGAAAAATGCCTTGCGTAATTCAGGCTGGTTGCAAGCCATCGGCCCTGAATTTATTGAAGAGGCATTCCTTGCGGCCAAAGAAGTCATCGACGATAACGGCTGGGATATCAAGCTATACTACAATGACTACAACGATGACAACCAGAATAAATCTACAGCCATCTACAGCATGGTGAAGGAGATCAATGAGAAGTACGCCGCAAAACATCCTGGCGAGAAACTGATTGACGGCATCGGCATGCAGGCCCACTACAATCTGGGCACGAGATTGGACAATGTCAGGATGTCGCTCGAACGTTTCATTTCCTTGGGTGTGGAAGTCAGCGTGACCGAATTGGATATCATGGCAGGCACCAACTCTGTCATCACTGAAAAAGAAGCGAAGCAGCAGGCCTACTTGTATGCCCAGTTGATGGATCTCTACAAGAAGAACAGCGAGCATATTCCGCGTGTTACCTTCTGGGGGTTAAGTGATGGCACCAGCTGGAGAGCCGAGCAGAATCCAACCTTGTTCGATAAGGATTTTCAAGCCAAAGAAGCATTCTACGGGGTCGCTGATCCTGAAAAGTACCTGAGGGAAAATCCGCCCGAAGAGCTTGAATACAAGAAATCAAGCGCGCACTATGGGACACCGTCCATTGATGGTGCTGTAGACAGCATATGGAGCAAAGCTCCTGAATTGAAACTGGATACGAAGCAAATGGCGTGGTCAGGTGCCACAGGAACAGCAAGAGCACTGTGGGATGACGACAATCTGTATGTGCTCGTTCAAGTCAGAGACGATCAACTGAACAAAACCAACCCGAATCCGTGGGAGCAAGACTCCGTTGAAGTATTCGTCGATGAAAATAACGGAAAAACGGCGAGCTTCCAAGACGATGATGGGCAATACAGAGTGAACTTCGAGAACGAGGCTTCCTTTAATCCGGAGCATATCGCCGCAGGATTTGAATCCAAAGTCTCCGTGGCCGGTACCAACTACACGGTAGAGATGAAAATTCCGTTCAAAAAGGTGAAGCCTGCGAACAATGTCATCATCGGTTTTGATGCACAGATTAATGATGCCAAAGACGGCAACAGAATCAGTGTGAACGCATGGAACGATCCATCCGGTCAAGGCTACCAGGATACTTCCGTATTCGGTGAATTGACGCTGACTGGCAAACCTTCTTCCGGCGGCAACAACGGCGGAGGCAACAACAATGGAGGTAACCATGGCGGCGGCAGTGGCGGATCGGGCTCAGGGACTACGCCTCAGCCTCAACCACAGCTTCCAGGAAACGACTCCGTGATTGTGCCGGATATTAAAGTCGAAGAGGGGACAGCCACAGCAACCATTTCGAGCGAGAGCCTGAATAAGGCTATTGCACAAGCTTCCCCGGATGCCAATGGCAGGAAACAGATAGCCATCGAAGTGCCGAAGCAAACAAATGTACAATCCTATGTTGTGCAGTTCCCGGCCTCAAGCCTGCAGAGCAGCGATAAGGTGGAGTTTATGCTTAAGACAGAACATGCAGCACTTCACATTCCGTCCAACATGCTGTCTAATATCACGGAACTAGCAGACCAAGTCTCTATTCAGATTAACAAAGTCCCGGCAGATCGCTTGAGTGCAGATGTTCGCGCTAAAGTGGGCAGCCGTCCGGTGATCGATCTAAGCGTAAAAGCCGGAGAGCGTGTTCTGGCCTGGAACAACCCTGCGGCGCCTGTAACGGTATCGGTTCCATACGACCCGGCTGCACAGGAGCTTGTCAATACAGATCAAATCGTGGTTCTTAATATTGACAATCAAGGACAGGCAACAGCGATACCAAACGGACGATATGATGCCAAGTCCGGCTCGGTTGTGTTCATAACAACGCAATTCAGCACCTATGCTGTTGCCTATGTAACCAAGTCTTTTGCCGATGTGCAACATGTGCAGTGGGCAAAACAAGCAGTCGAAGCGATGGCTGCACGCGATATTATTAAAGGAATCACGGAAGACAGCTTCGCTCCTGCGGCTTCCATCACGAGAGCAGACTTTATCGTCTTGCTTGTCAGAGCACTTGAATTGAAAGGATCGGGCACGAGCACGGCAGCCTTCAGCGATGTACAGCCAACCGCTCACTATGCACAGGCCGTGGCTATTGCCAAAGAGCTCGGTATCGCATCCGGATTCGAAGATAACACATTCAAACCTGATAGCAGCATTTCCCGCCAAGATATGATGGTTCTGACGGCGAAAGCCCTGAAGGCAGCTGGTAAGCCTACTGCCAGCAACGGAAATCTAGTTCCTTATTCCGATGCTGCAAGCATCTCCACTTACGCCAAGGAGAGTGTAGCCTCCCTTGTAGGAAGCGGAATTGTCAACGGCAAGAATGGCAAGATTGCACCAGCAGAACCATTGACCCGTGCTGAAGCAGCGATGGTTCTCTACCGGATCTGGAAAATGTAAATGTAACGTTCAATGAAGTCGGCTCCCCTGCATTCACCAAGTATGGACTGAGTGACAGGGGGAAACGCGAATAGAAAGGCAGCGACTTTAGTCCGGGTTTAAGCATGGCTATGCAGCTATTGTTTCGTGATTTCGGCTTAGGCTACACCTGACCTTGGAGGGATAAACAGGCTTTGGGAAGTCGCGACTTTGGGGCGATTACGCAGCGATCACTTCTGTGCTAACATCGAGTGGATATGTATGGAAAAGGAGTGAACTCATGCATCTTTCATTATCCCGGAGCGCCCGAGCCAGATGGTGGATCACAGCCGGCTTGTTGATGCTCGGAATGATCCTGCTTAGCTTTGTGAATGTGAAGACGTCCCATGCTGCCCTAAAGCCGATCGATGTGTTCGTCAATGACGAGCAAGTTGCATTCAGCATCGACCCGGACATCAAAGGGGGAACAACCATTGTCCAGATGCGCCCGTTCTTTGAAGCGCTGGGCATGGAAGTGACTTGGAGCCAGAAAGATCAAACGGTATCTGCGGTCAAAGAAGGAGTCACCATCCTTCTGCCACTGAACAGCACAACCGCGAAGGTGAACGGGCAGTCGGTGAAACTGGACCGTCCGGCAACGACGGTCAAGGGACATACGCTGGTTCCGCTTCGATTCGTGAGCGAATCGACCGGCGCCTTGGTTCACTGGAACGGCGTGCATCGGGAAATTATCGTATATACCTATGAATATGTGACTTCCTTCGATTTGACGATGGAGGAGGTTGAGAAACTGTTAAAAGAAGCGCAAGCGAAAGTGAACGCCGAACATGCAGCCGCCAAGGAAGCTGAGAAAGCTAAACCGTCCATCGTACTCCCGCCTGTCGTTCAAGACAACGGAGGCCCGGTGCAACTAAATCAGCTGCGGGGCATGTATTTCGGAGGAGAGTATGACTATGCCGGCTATCGCTGCGGCGGTGTATGCTGGCTGTTCTACACGTTCCTGCCTGATCAAAAGGTGGTCGTTGGCGAGCCGAAGGGAGGCGGACCGGAAACGATTGACTGCAGTAAGGACACCTGCCGGTCATACTCGATCAAGGACGGCATGCTGCAAATCAGCGGTGAAGAGCCGCTGCCGATTGCCATTAACAAAGATGGGGAATTGGAAATTAACGACGTAGCTATGCGCAAAGTGGTGCCTTTGCCAGACGGCACAAAGCTCGGCGGAGAATTTATCTCCCAGGGCTATACGGGTCTGGTCGGTATTACGCCATACGCAACATCCTGGACGAATTACATGACCTTTTATCCGGACGGTTCGTTTACTAGTGATCAATCCTCGCTAGCTTCGCTTGATACCGGTAATGCACGCACCGACGCGTCATCCGTCCGCGATTCGGTCAAAGGGACGTATAAAATCCAGAAAAATACAATCATCCTGACTTACACTGACGGCAAGGTCGAACGCTTTGTATTTGCGGTGCCGCCACAGCGTACCGAGGATCGGTTCTACGTGCAGATCGGGAACCAAAGCTTTCACATCGAAATGGAGTAGCTTGAGCTGCCTTTATGTTCAGGGCAGGCACAATCATTCGGAGCAAGAACGCGAAAGTGTCCCAAAGACACTGACAACGGCAAGACCCGGCAGGGGTTATCTCTGCCGGGTCTTTTTCAGTTTGGAGCTCGAGTTATTTGCCAGTTCGCATTATGGTTCGAGCCCCCATACAAGTTGCCCGCCCACATAGAGCGGAACGCGCTCCCATTCGGTGTACGAGGTTTTGGTTGGGTCATAGGAGAAGTCGTTCGCTTGGTTGTAATTCGACCAGTCGTTCTTGTTGAAGCGAATCTGGATTTCGCCGCTGTCTGCGCCAGGCGCAAGCGTTCCCGCGCCGGGCGCGAAGGAAACCTCCAAATAATAGTCGGCGCCGGACGAAGCTTCATCCAGCTTGACGAAGGTGCCCCTCACGTTACCGCTGCCGATGACCGCATAGTCGCAGTGGAACTCCTGCGGCCTGTCCCCATCGACGGTAAAGTAGTAGCGCAGCTTGACATCGCTTAGATCAATGCTCTCATCGCCGGTGTTGGTAATCCGGAATTGGGCACGGATCTGATTGTCGGTGGAATTGGTGTTGTTCGTGCGATAGAGCAGCTTCAGGTCACCTTCCGCCGGTACGGGAGCGGCTGTTGGCGTCGCGCTGGCTTCGACCGAGTTCGGACTAGCGCCCGCTGCATTGGCAGCGCTAACCACATAATAGTACGTACGGTCGTTGACGACGTCCAGATCAACATAGCTCGTTTCAGAGACGGTTGCGATCTCCGTATAAGGACCGCCGCTCGTTTCGGCCCGTTTCACGGTGTAGCTGTCCGCGCCGCTCGTTCTGCTCCAGGACAACGACACTTGAGCGTCCCCGGCGTCTGCTTTCAAGTTCCGAGGTGCCTGTGGAGCCACAGGTTCAACAGGGCCGCTTCCGCCGCCATTGATCAAACGGTCGTATTCCGCATAAGCTGTAGCCATATCAACCTGAGACCAGAAGCGGTGATAGGTAAACTCTGGTGCGCCGTTTTCCCACTGCCCAGTTTGCGGATTCCAGGATGTAGTGTATTTGTCTTCCAGGTAGGACCAGGAAGGGTCGTTCTTGATGTCCGGACGGAGATCAGAGTAACTGATATACACGCCGTTGCCGCCTTTAGCCGGATCGGAAGGAACGGCGTTTGTCCCTGGGATTGTATTGCCTTGTCCGAACGTGCCGCTCCAGCCGGCCGGGAAGTAAATTTCCTTGGTGAAGTAGCGGTAGTAATCGCCGCGTGCCTCCGGTTTGACAATGCCGATACCGTCATTGTAATTCCAAGCGGTATCGAGCAGCGCCTTGGCTAACTGCTCTGCTTGCTGTCCAAGTGCGGTGTAGCTGCCGCTTTCCGCCTCTGTAGCAGCGGCAAAGAAGGTCAGCGCTTTAATGTAGCTGCCCAGTACACCAACGTCCTGGCCAGGATTTTTGGTCACGACGCGAAGCTCCGGATTGCCCGTGAAGCTGCCGAATCCGTTCCAGGTATCCGGTTGGCCCCGCCATTCCAGATCGCTCGGAATCCAGAAATCGCCTGGCGCCGGCGTGGTCGCGATTTGCGGATTCTGTCCGCCAAGCACCCGGTTGCCTTGCGGGTCCAGATAGTAGCCGTCGGCATCGGTAACCGGCTTGCTGTCCACAAATACATAATCCATCGACCAGTCGATCCAATTGGTAACGACCTGTTTGGCCATCTGGAAATTCTCGGACGACGTATCCCCGTTCGAAGCGAGAATGTAGTAGTATTCTGCGATCCGTTCCACCGGCCAAGCCTGCATGCCGAACCAGTTGTTGGACGGCGGATCATGGTATACCGGGGCATCGTCGTAAGCCATGCCGTAGAACGTGCTCGTTCCAGCCGGATACGCCTGATAAGAGCCGCCCCAGCTGTTGGTTGCACCGCCGGCGATTGCCCCTTCAGCCGATTGCAGCCAGGTGTAGAATTCCAGCTGGCGCTTCAGCGAAGTGGTCCAGTCCTGCCCGGCGGTCGGGGAGTCCGGAATCAGGCCGCTGTCCGGATCCGAGAGCGCATGGGCGGCCATAACGTTCTGGTAACCCTGATGCATGTGGCTGGCTCCGATCCGCCAAGCCCAGTTGCCCGTTTGTCCCAGGCCGCCGCCCCAGGACGTGTACCAGGCCATCAGGTAATGGCTGGCGTCTTTGCCCGTTCCGGCGGCCGGGCTCCCATCTGCCGCGCTGCCGATTTGCTGGAAGTACTTATCGTACATGCCGTAACGAAGATAATCGCCCATTTTTTTCGCTTTGTCAAAATAGACCTCATTGTCATAACCAAGCTGCTTCGCCCAATACATGGCCTGGATGGCCCGGGCGTCGGCGTCGGTCGCATTCGTGTAGCGCCATTGCGGCGCCGGAGCCTGGTTCTCTTTCGTGAACAGGCTCATGAAGCCTTCGCCGGCTTTGCCGAAGGACTTGTCATCCTGCGAAGGATGCGGAATCGCCTCCCAGACGGACTCCTGCTCACCACGCTGGAACGTGTTCACATAGGTAGCGATATGCCCGGGATTCAGCAGATTCCCGTAGCCGTACCAGTTGTCAACATCAAGCAGCCAATGCATCAGGTAGGTCTGGTTGTCTCCATAGGTTGCCTTTAGCTCGGCGTCCAGCGGGTCTCTGCCAGCCGCGTACTGGCCGGAAAGCTCGCTTGGATATTGATCCGGCTGCGGATATTCCGCCGCGTAGGTCGCTGGACTGTTCGGATTGTAGTAGCTCATCGTCGGCTGCTCTTCGTTGCCGTCGCCTTCGTTGACCGGGATAATGTATTTCTCCATATTGTCCCAGGCTGCTTCAAGCTGGCTCCAGTCTCCGGTGTAATACCCGTACAGTACTTCGAGCCACAGCCAATAGCTGTACGCCTCCGAGGTTGTCATATGCCCATAGTCAGGCGCTTCGCTAATCAAGGTTTCGATGGAGTGATAGGGAATGCCCTCCGGGGAGAAATAGCCGTTGCCCGGGTCTTTCAGCTGATTATACAGCTGAAGGAAACGTTCCGCCTCGGGAGAAGCGGACGCGGCCTGGGCTGTCCCGGAACCGAACAGCCCGGTCGTAATCAAAGTGAGAAATAACACCGCGCTCATCAGGACGGAAGCAGGTCTCTTGCATTTGGGCCAATGCATCATCCTTACATCATCCTTTCCATTAATAAATGGTTGTTTCCTTGAACTTCACCCCTGTAAAGCTCAGGGCTCAACTCCCCAAATCAATGTGCCGTTCCGGTACAACGTAACCTTATCCCAGTCGGCAAACGTTTGCTGCGTACCGTTGTAAGAATAATCATCCGTCTCGTTATAATTCGACCAATTGCTCTTATTGAAGCGGGCCTGAATTTCCCCGCTGTCCGCGCCGGGCGCCAGGCTGCCCGCACCGGGAGCGAAGGAAATTTCCAGGTAGTAGTCGCTGCCGGTCTGCGCACTGTCCAGCTTGACGAACCGGCCGTTTACGTTGCCGCTGCCGATCACGGCATAGTCGCAGTGGAACTGCTGGGGCACATCTCCGTCAATCGTGTAGTAATATCGCAGGGTAATCTCGCTGAGGGGAACCGTCTCTTCGCTGGTGTTTACAATGCGGAAATGCGGTCGGATCTGATTATCGGCGGAGCTTCCGTCACCGTTGCGGTACTGGACTTTCAAATCGCCTTCCACAGGCACCGGGGCAACGCGCGGTTTGGCGTTGACCTGGGTGGAGGGGAGGCTCTCGCCAGCTGCATTTCTGGCGGTAATGACATAGTAATAGGCCGTATCGTTGACAACTTCGGTATCGATATATGCCGGCTCCGTCGTCGTTCCGATCGTTTCGTAAGGGCCGCCGCTTACAAGCGATCTTCTGACCGCATAGTCATGAGCACCGCTTACGGCATTCCAGGTCAGCCGGACAAGCGAATCACCCGGAACAGCCGTTACGTTTCGCGGTGCGGCGGGAGCCACAGGCTCGCCCGGATTTCCGCCTCCTTGGGGCAGCTCGCCGAACACGTGCTGACCTGCGTCAAACACCGGGATATACGGGGTTTTGATCGGAGACGCTCCCTGAGGGGCCAGACCCTGGAACGAAAAGTCATTCGTGTTATCCCAGAAACTCGTGTTCAGCGGGGCGGTGATGCGGAACTGCACTTCTTTGCGGTAAGCGGATTGGCCGCCCGGATAGATGCGCGTTCCGGTAAAATCAACCGTCGTGTAGTATATGTGACGGGCCGTATCATGCGGCTGCAGCTGGGATACCGCTGCCCCCTGATTGTATCCTCCCGCCGTGACCGTGATGTCCTCCGGACCGTACCCGGCCTCTACCGCTTCGCTAAGATCGACGTAGTAGCGGAAGGACATCTCTTCGCTTGCGCGGGCCGGCCAGCCTGAGCGGTTGTTCAGCAGGCCGCGGATTTCCACAAAGTTGCTGCCGCTGGCGTTGACCGAGGCTTCAACGAACATTTCATCCTCGCGCTCCTCCGGAGCAGGGAAGGAAGGGAGCGGCTGCTGTCCCTGTCCGTGAAGGATCATCATTCTTGCCAGAGCGCCGGTGAAGCCAGCGTTATAATCGATCGCAACTTCGTTGGACACATAATCGCTAATGGAATCGGTATAGCTATCGGTTGCGGTCGGACCGCCGACCAATGCACCGTACAGAATATGGCGGTGGTCATCAGGAACATTCTGGCTGTCCGCCCAGGAACCGTGCGAGGTGCGGTGATGCGGGCGCTGCGGCGGGTTGTTGCCGAAGCCGACGACATAGCTGCTGTTGCGCGGATTGTCGCCCAGCATGTACAGAATTTGCCGTTCGGCGAATGAACGTGCGTTTAACTGCTTGGCGGGATCGTCGACCCAGTCGGAATACACGAATGCGAGAAACGCCTGGTTAGCCGCATAGCGGAGAACGCCCCACTGGTCAAGATGTGCGAGCCCTCCCGGCGTATAGGTGACGCGTTCGCCCGTTCCCTGAACGCCGGTCGTCCAGAATTCGATGTTCTTTTCCACCGAACGAATGAACTTCGGATCCTCGGTGATCCGGGCCAGCAGCAATTGGGCGCCGTAATGTTTGTCGTCCCAGGCATGGGTCCATTTGTAATCCCATTCGCCCTGCTGGTTGGTACCCCACAGCTCACTGGCAGCGATAGCCTTATCGAGATAAGCTTCGTCCTCAGTGGCCAAGTACAGCCACACACCGCCCCAGCTTAGCTCATCGGCGTATCCGCTCCAGGAGTTGTAGAACTGTCTGGCATCGGTAATGCTGTCGGAATACTTGCCGCGATACTGGTCGGCAAAGTCGTACAGCTCCTTGGCGTGCCGGAGCAGCTTGTCCGCATAAGCCGGGTCGCTGTCCCGGAAAATGATCGAGCTTGCAGCAAGCGCCGCCGCCGTTTCTCCGGCGAGATCGGAGCCGGGATTGTTGGCATCGATTTTATAGGCCGGACGCTCCATCGGCATCACTTCGGCCGGTCCCCACCAGTTGTGGTCTGCCGTCCCGTTGCCCACTTGGCCCCACAGCTCGTTAGGTGCAGTATGCGCTTTCATGAAATAGTCCGTCGCCCAGCGGATATTATCCAGAATTTCATCAAGCTGTCCTGCCTGTTCGTACCCTTCCCGGTATTCGTATACGGACCATGCTAGCATCGTGGCGGTCGCTGCCATCGGAAACCCAAATTTGACATGATCCCCGGCGTCGTACCATCCTCCCGTCAAATCATGGCCGACATCCGCACCGTCCTGCAGCCCGGAGTCACCGCGCCACTCTACCCGGTTGTTGTCTGGCAGCGGTCCGGAACGCTGGGCCTCGTAGAAATAAATCGACTTTTGCAGCGCCTCGGCATAATTGTAATCGGAGGCGGCCGCATTGGCGACAGGAGAATGGGTCATTGACCCTAACATAGTTGTAAGCGCTAACACAATGCTGAATAACAATATTCCGCTTTTTTTCGACCATTTGCTCCTCATCCATTTCCATTTGCGAATCACCGTTCTCTTCAGCTCCTTTCGGAATGCTTTTAATGAAACCCATGAAGTAGACTTTGAAAAAAAACAGCCGGTTCACCTCACTTTCAAGAGCAAAATGGAGGATGCGCTGACTGTACAAAAGGGAGGAAACGTTGCCCTCATCTATAACATACCAAAATATCCCATATAAATCTATTGTTTTACAGTAAAAGGATGTTATAAATATAATATTTTACAAAATAGACACAAATAACTATGATCTGCCGTTGGATTTGTACTTCCGAAAGATAGGGCATAGCATTTTATGAATTACTGCTCCCTGGAGTCAAATTGTGATAAATACAGCATTCTGAAATCGAATCAATGCCTAATCCGTAGGTTCTAGCAAGAAGGAGGGATGACACTTGAAAAAATACTTACTGTTTGCGGGGATGTTCAGCATTTCTTATATCGTACTCCAAATCGTATCAGGAATACTGCTGACCATGCTTTACACGCCCAGCGTATCGGTGAGCATGACCTCGACGCTAACGTCTCAGGTGGAGTTCGGCAGCACAAGCCTGATTCCCCATTTGGTCATATCCTTGCTCGCTTTGGCAATGGCTATGGGCATCACGAAGCGAATCTCAAGAAGGCAGCATACGCATTAAGAAAGGAAGGGCATTGTTCCCCTTCCTTAGCAACAGGTGGATCATATCGCATCAAGTGTGGCTCAGATCAAACGTTTAGATAGCTGTTTGCGTTATGGTGTACAATCATGGCTTGAGGATCACAGTCAGGCACCATCGGTTCGCGGTTATGCCTTCGCTGGAGTCATCGCCAACAATTGTTTTAGGTTGTCATCGATGAATTTGTTATCGGCGCCGTTGATCCCGCGCCCCGCAAAATGGCCCCAGTTGGACGGGATCGGATGGAGTACAGCATGCGGCATAAGTTTAGCCTCATATTCGTTGTCCTCCGCGGTGCAGAAGAGATCCGTGCTCCCTGGCATGATGCAGGCGAGTGCTTGAATGCTGCTGAGCGCCTTGTCGAAATCTCCGTTATAGGCGGGATTTGCGCTAATATCTGCGTTTTGCCCTGTCCATAGCATGGCCAGCACATTGTGCGGGTCCATCTGCATGAAGCTGTCTTCCCAGACGTTCTCTATAAAGTCTGCCAATGAATCAATCCCCAGCTCACGATATACTTCCTCTCGATAAAAGGCCTGCGATACCCCCCATCCCGCATAGACGCGGCCTACGGCGCGCATGTCTGCAGAAGTCAATTGGTCCAGCCTGCTTGAATCGAAGTGAACCGAAGCCATAAGCGCGGCTCTCATTCCGTCCAGGACGACATGCGTATGTGGCCAAGTCTTGGCCACACCCGCGAACGGTGCGATGCGTTCCACCATGTCCGGATAGCTTGCTCCCCACTGGAAGGCTTGAATGCCTCCCATGGACCATCCAACGACGAGCGCGAGCTGATGAATGCCGAATTTCTCCGTCACGAGCCGATGCTGGAACCGAACGTTATCATAGATGGTGATTTGTGGGAAATGAGCCCGGTCAAACGGCGGAGGCGTGTTGCTCGGAGACGAAGATAATCCGTTGCCGAGCAGGTTTGGAACGATAATGAAATACTTCGCCGGATCCAGGGCCATGCCCTCGCCAATCAACCATTCATTCTGAGTATGCTGGTCTCCGAAAGCCGTGGGGTAAACAATCACATTATCCTTCTTCTCGTTTAATTTCCCATAAGTCTTATAGGCAAGAAACGCGCCCGGTAACGTCCCGCCGGATTGCAGGGCAACGTCCCCCAAATCAAAAATTTCATAATCCATCGTATCGTCTGCTCCCTTCCATCCAATTGAATATTTATAAATGTGGTGCTTGTTGTTAGTATAGTTCCGTGATACTCTCAACAAAAGTGAATGGATTTTAATATAGTATTCAATATTATTGAAAGCAGTAGGGGGATTGCGCGATGGAATTGCGTCAATTGAATATGTTTCGCACGGTTGCCTCAACCTTGAATTTCAGTCGGGCTGCGGAGGCGATGGGATATGTCCCTTCTAATGTCACCATGCAAGTGAAAGCATTGGAGGAAGAGTTGGGTGTTCGTCTCTTTGACCGGTTAGGCAAGCAGCTGGTGCTTACAACGGCGGGGGAACGCTTTTTAAAGCATGTGGAGGAAGTATTGCACAGATTAGACGAGGCGCGAAGCGTCGTTCATGACGAGGATAACCTGACAGGTACGATAACGATCAGTGCCAACGAGGTATTGTGCGCCTATCGGCTTCCGGTTGTTTTTCACCGATTTCGCTCCCGCTATCCGGATGTGCGTCTCATCTTCCGCTCCGTACCTAATCAAGAGCTTAAACAATCGCTTTTTGAGGGATCGGCAGATGTTGTCTTTATGTTGGACGAGCCTCTTCGTTCAAGCGGACTTGCGGTAGAGCCGTTGCAGGAAGAAACGTTCCGCCTGTTCGCGGCTCCGGACCATCCACTGGCGCAACGAATGGAGCTGCAGCTGGAGGATTTTCACGGCGAAGTGTTCCTGACGAATGAGAAGGGATGTCCCTATCGGACGATGTTTGACCGGGGATTTGAGCAGGAGGGCATCGATACGATTACGTATTTGGAGTTTCAGAGTGCCGAAGCCATTAAACAATGCGCGATAACAGGCATCGGAATTGCCTTTCTTCCTGAAGTGGTAACGGAAGCCGAAGTTGAACGCGGCGA
This sequence comes from Paenibacillus sp. FSL M8-0334, assembly GCF_038000405.1. NCBI lineage: Bacteria > Bacillati > Bacillota > Bacilli > Caryophanales > Paenibacillaceae > Paenibacillus > Paenibacillus sp. FSL M8-0334. Next base: position 1,290,643 of record NZ_JBBOCH010000001.1, on the reverse strand, counting down.
GCTGGTAGCACTGCCATGGCATATTCCGAATTTGCATGTGTACACCCAGATGCTGTGGCATAAAGACAAGTGGCTATCACCAATCATATTGTCTTTTCTCGAAGTGGTTAGGGAGGTTCATGTGGCAGAGGATGGAATAGATCGTGGTTGTGATGATCAGGACCGTGACATCCGTGGGCTTGCAGCGGAAGCCAATCTATGAAGTCTGAGCAGGGGGATTTCAGCGTTGAGACGTGAGGAATTCTAGTTCCCGGACAACGATGCGTATGGGACGAGCAGGAGCGTCACCGTCTCCTGCCCGATCTCCCCATCATGCTGGGCTGTTGAACTTGAGTGCAGAGAACTCAAGTAGATTTATGCCCCATGTGCATGGCAACGCTGCCACCGGCATAACTCTTGACATCGACATGCTTGAAGCCGGCCTCCAGAAACATATGCTTCAATTGATGTTTTCCCGGGAAATCCTGAGCGGATTGCTGCAGCCAGGAATACTCCTTGTAGCGCTTGACGAGCAACTTGCCGAGCAGCGGCATAATATACCGGAAATAGAAATAATACAGCTGTCTGTATCCGATCAGGGTAGGCTGGGAGGTTTCCAGGCATATGACTTTTCCGCCAGGCTTCACGACCCGATGCATTTCCTTTAACACGGTCATATAGTCCGGAACGTTTCGGAGCCCGAAGCCAATCGTCACATAGTCAAACCGATGATCCTCATAAGGAAGCTTCATCGCATTGCCATGCACCCACTCGATTGTGTTGAGCTGGGCTTTGTGGGCTTTCTCCCTGGCTACAGAGAGCATATTCTCGCTAAAATCCAGCCCGATAACCTCCCCCTCCTCGCCAACCGCCTCCGCGAGGGCTAGAGACCAGTCACCGGTGCCGCAGCATACATCCAGCGCCGTGTCGCCCGGCTTCACATTCATTTGTTTCATGACATCTTTGCGCCATCGTTTATGTAAACGCAGGGAAATGACGGAGTTCATGGAATCATAGTTTTCATAGACCTTCTCAAATACAGCATGGACATGCTCTTCCTTCGATGAATAACCGACCATCATTACACTTCCTTTAATTCAGGATCTTGGACCAGCACCTATCAGTATCCACAGTATACCATACCGGAATATCGGGGAAAGAAAGCGCACTGGGAACATTCCGTGAAAGAAACCCAGGTCACCATGACCTGGGTTTCTTGCTGTCTTTGATTATCGTACAGATAACAAGAACCGGCTTACCCGAAACGGTATTCACAAGCTGCTCTTTAAAGCCCAAGTGCGGGAGAACGATAGCAGGTGGGGAATAGAGCAGCGTCTGTTGTGCTATGGCTTACCCTTCGGCCAGCGTAGGCGGCGTCGGTTTGTTTTTGTATGTCTCGCCCCATATTTTCATCTGCATAATGATGGGTACCAGAGTCTGACCGAATTCCGTAAGGGAATACTCCACCTTCGGCGGAACCTGGTGATACACTTCGCGGTGGACGATGCCGTCCTTCTCCAGCTCACGCAGCTGCAGCGTCAGCATCCGCTGCGTAATGGCCGGGCAGATGCGGCGGAATTCGTTAAACCGTTTCGGCCCTTCCACGAGATGGTATAACAGTACACCCTTCCATTTGCCGCCGATGACGTCCAGCGTATACTCCACCGGACAGCCTTCATCATTCGGGCAATGCCCGTAGCCGCTCTTGCGGTCGCGCATGCGTTCCACTCCTTCACTAATAACAGTATAAAAAAGGATACTATATCACATTCATGTGCGTACTAACAATTCTAGATGATATCCACTATACTTACAACCATCATTCATTTCATTCCTTAGGAGGAGACGCAATATGACGAATACCACGATGAAAGCGGTTGGTTTAACCCGATACTTGCCTATCGATCATCCGGAAAGCCTGATCGACGTTGTGATAGAGAAGCCTGTACCAACCGGCCGTGATTTGCTGGTCCAGGTCAAAGCCGTTTCGGTCAATCCGGTTGATGTTAAGGTGCGAGCGCCGAAGGACCGGACGGAAGCGCAGCCAAGAGTGATCGGCTGGGACGTAGCAGGTGTGGTGGAAGAAACGGGACCGGATTGCACGTTATTTAAACCTGGTGATGAGGTCTATTATGCCGGCAGTATTGTCCGGGCCGGGGGCAACAGCGAATTTCATCTTGTCGATGAGCGGATCGTCGGTGTCAAGCCTGCCACACTGGATTTTGCCCAAGCCGCCGCATTGCCGCTGACATCGATTACAGCATGGGAGGGGCTATTCGACCGATTGGGGATTTCATCCGAGCCAGGCAGCAATGCAGGCCGAACGATCCTCATCATCGGCGCGGCCGGCGGTGTCGGTTCGATCGCAACCCAGCTGGCCAAGTATGCAGGGCTTACGGTGATCGGCACGGCTTCAAGGCCGGAATCGGCGGAATGGGTGAAGGGGCTGGGAGCTGATCATGTCATTAACCATTTCGAGGACTTCGTCCCTCAGCTTCAGGCGATAGGCTTCGAGCTCGTGGACTATATCTTCTGCCTGAACAGTACCGAGAAGCATTGGAGGAACATGGCGGAGGCCATCGCCCCGCAAGGGAAGATCTGCTCGATTGTCGAGACGGACGAACTGCTTGATTTGACGCTGCTGAAGAACAAAAGCGTGACTTTTGTGTGGGAACTGATGTTCACTCGTCCGATGTACGGGACAGCGGACATGACTGAGCAGCACAAGCTGCTGAATGAAGTGGCCGGGCTTGTCGACCAGGGCATCCTCCGCACGACGGTGAATGAGAAGCTCGGGCCGATTAACGCCGCCAACCTGCGCAAGGCGCATGCGATGCTTGAGTCGGGAAGCATGGTGGGAAAAGTCGTTCTGGAGCATTTTCGTTAATGCGATAAATCCGCGGGCGGGATCACTTTGTTGAACTATTTTCACACTTACCGCAATACAATGGAGCATCTGGAGTATGCGGAGGTGTGCAAGTGAGGTTCAATTATATTGAATATTGGGACGACAACTATTCGAATGGCGGTACATCGGGGAGAGGCTCTTACGGGGAACTGGCGGACTTCAAGGCAGAGGTTGTGAATGAACTGGTGGAGCGAAACGGTGTCCGGACCGTCATAGAGTTCGGCTGTGGCGATGGCAATCAATTGAGCTTGATGAAGTATCCCGAATACCTGGGCCTGGATGTGGCTGCATCTGCCGTGCAATTGTGTACGGAAAGGTTCAAGGACGATCCTGGAAAAAGATTCATGCAGTACGATCCCCGCACCTTTGCTGACGGGAAGCTGTCGAAATTCGACATGGTCGTCTGTCTGGACGTCCTGTATCATATTACGGACGACGAGGATTTTGAGGCAACCCTGCGGCACATCTTCGACTCGTCCTCCGATCTGGTTGTCCTGTACACCAGACTGACCACCGGGAAGGAAGCGCATGTCGTGGATACGATCAAGGACCGGGATATTTTTGGCCATCTCAGAAAATTTCCGGATTTCTCCATCGAAGCGATTGTGCCTCAGCGGTATAGAGACCAGTCCTCCTCGGATTTTATCATTATGCGGAAAACGACTTGATGACGGCGAAGCCTTCATTCGCCTCATCAATATAAGCGTAGCCCCATGCTGCGTATGGACCCGCAGAGATAGGGATTTCCTTCCCCCTTCCCTCTCCTTCAGCGAACCCAAGCTCCTGCGTTCCTTACCGGATGCAGGGGCTTGTTTGCGTTGCTGGCGGCAACTTATTTTGTTAGGGCTGAGGGGAGCAAGCATTGCTATCGCAAATTATATATAATGAAGGAATGAAGAACCGAGGGAATCAGAGACTAAGAAAGGAGTAATCCAATGCCTAACAAGGAAAGCGGCAGCCAGGAGGCGCTGACGCCAGACCAGCGTGAAGAGCTGCTTGCAACGTTGAAGGCCCGTTTTGAGAAGAACATGATCCGGCATGAAGGGCTGGTATGGGCGGATGTACAAGCGAAGCTTGAGGCTCTTCCGGATAAATTGCGCTCGCTCTATGAAATGGAGAGAACGGGGGGCGAGCCGGATGTCATTGGCCAAGACAGCGAGACGGGCGAGTATATGTTCTACGATTGCTCAGCCGAAAGCCCGAAAGGGCGCAGAAGTATTTGTTATGACCGCGAAGCCCTGGAATCAAGGAAACAACACAAGCCGGAGCATAGCGCCGTTGAGATGGCGGCCGAGATGGGGATTGAGCTGCTGACCGAGGCACAATACCGGGAGCTTCAGAAGCTCGGGAACTATGATATGAAAACATCGAGCTGGGTTCAGACACCGGAGCGTATTCGGAAGCTTGGCGGGGCGCTCTTCTGCGATCGCCGTTATGATACGGTCTTCGTGTACCATAACGGAGCAGAGTCGTATTATGGGGCCCGAGGCTTCCGCGGCTCGCTCAGGGTGTGAGCGGAACACGCGCAGCTGCGGTATATGAACGCTGCGGCAGCAGACGAGTGCTCTGACAAACAAGCCAATACATAAGCTTTCAAGTGATACCGATTCGACTATTAGCCGCCCCCTATCTCATGGGAGATAGGGAGCTTTTTTTATAACAAGGGCAGAACATCGTCATTTTCTAGTCAGACGGTTAAGCTCTTCGCCCCTTACGTTTCCCGGCATAGGTAGACAGAAAAATGTCCACTTACCTTATCAAAATGTGTCGATTACAATGAGAAAGATCACAGCTTTCCACAGTTTTTAACCGTCAAGGTTATGCATCGACGGAAGGCCGTGTGGAGGGTAACGGTAGTCGTATTTCTTACGATAAAAGTATAAAAAGATGTTTAGGAGCTGTGATAATGAAGCGTTTGAGGTATGGAATCGTCATTCTATTTCTCCTTGTCGGGTTACATATTCCTGCAGAAGTAATGGCCCAAACGAAGAAAATAAGCGATCTCAATGCAGGTGACACGGTTTACTATAGTGGGCAAGAATGGGTCTATTTGGCGAATCTGGCAAGCCAGCCGGATGGTTTATTCATAGCAAACGATAGTGTTAATGTCAGGTATTACTATAATTCTGGCAGTCCATACGATGTAGATGTGAACTTTAACTTATCGGATCCTCTGAGTGTCGCTTATTGGCTGAATACGGAATTTATCTCCCGACTATCGAATTCGGACTGGATCCAGACAGGCTCGTGGTACAGAGGTTCAGTTTCTGCGAAGATTGGGCTTATCAGCATGGACGAGGCGGAATTAAACAGAAGCGTCCTCCTGCAGCATTTGAATCCTGTGAGAAATTACTACACCTTGACACCCGCTACGGATTTCGCCATGAATCTGATGAATATACGGGATTATGATGCGAATGGCTTTATTTCTCCGGTATCTGCTTCAACAGGGGAGCCTCAAGGCATCGCACCGGTGATCTATTTGAACACGGATTTGTATGTATACGAAGGAGAGGTGGTGTCCTGTACGCCTCCGGATCTGACGATGACACCTGCGGATGCCAACGGAAAGTGGAATCAGCACGTCTCGGTCGCCCTGCACGGCGGCTCTTGCTACAATGGGACGGGTGACGTGCAGTACCGAATCCAGACCTCGGATGGTCAATGGGGCGCTTGGCAGGACGATTCAGCTCCCATTGAATTTGCGACGGAAGGCCGCTACATCTTGGAGACCCGGATGTCAGTAGCGGGAAGCGGGGTCAGAGAGGCGGAAATCCGGATTGATCAGACATCTCCGTCGATTGCGCTACGCGTGGATGACACGGCATGGACGGGCAGCAACGTGACGGTAACAGCCGATGTATACGACCTGGCAAGCGGAATAGATACGCAGAAATGGGCTGCCGGAGATCAGCCGGTCTCTTACTTCGGGCAATCAGGTGCAAGCTTGAACGGTACATTTGAAGCAAGCGAGAACGGTGTTTATACCGTCTATGCCCGTGATATGGCAGGGAACGAGACAGTGGCCACCATTGAAATCGACAACATCGACAGAGAGAAGCCGATCATTACGCTCACAGGTGATGAGAGGACCTCGATTGTGCAGGGCGCAGCCTTCATTGATCCGGGAGCCTCCGCTTTCGATAATCAAGACGGGGATCTCTCCGGTTCGATTGTTGTTACCGGCGCTGTGGATACATCCCGAGCGGGACAATATACACTTTACTATGACGTGACTGACAGCGCTGGCAATGCAGCAGACCAGGTGACTCGCATCGTTGAAGTTACCCCGGCGGCTTCCGGCGGGGGCGAATCTGGCGAATCTGGCGGATCTGGCGGTTCAGGGGGCGGCGGTGCTGGCGAATCCGGGAGCAGCGGCGATGGAGCAGGCCCCATCCCTGCTCCGTCGATGCCCGGAACGGGGAATACGATTTCCTCTGCGGGAGGATCTGTGACCCTGCAGGGGGCAACGATTCAAATTCCAAGAAACGCAGTAAGTGAGTTGACCCGGCTCCACGTCGAGCTTGTGCAAATGATCGACAAGCTCCCCGATTTCCAAAGAGTCATGAGCGATGTGTTTGAAATTAGCAAAAATACGGCAACCCCTTTTCTTTTCCCGATTCAGATCACCTTGCCGTTCCATTCCTCCCTCGTGGATGAAGCGAACTCTCGTATCAGCCTGTTCTGGCTAAACGAACAGTCTGGCGAGTGGATCGAACTGGACAACGTTCAGGTGGATTGGCAAGCGGGGACGGTCACCGGCGAGGTGGATCATTTCACCAAGTTTGCGGTGCTGGCCACGGTTGACGAGACCGAGGAACAAGTTCAGCCGCAGGAGAAGATATTCGCCGATATGAAGGGGCACTGGGCGGAAGCGAGTGTGAATGAGTTGACCCGTCTTCATGTCATCAGCGGTTATCCGGACGGGGGGTTCAAGCCGGAGCGCATGATGACGAGAGCCGAATTTGTGACCATATTTGTCCAAGCATTCGGTATAATGGAAACAACGGGAAAAGTATTTGAGGATACAGCGAGCCACTGGGCAAGAGCAAGCATCAGCACAGCTTATGCATCCGGCATCATTCACGGCTATGATGAGAAGACGTTTGGCGCGGATGATCCGATTACCCGGGAGCAAATCGCCAGAATCATAACGAATGTCGCTCCACTGGCTGGAACAGGTGCGGTACCACATTATACCGACCGCGATGATATCGCGAGCTGGGCGACCGATGCGGTGGAAGCCGCTGCCTCGCATGGGCTGCTGATAGGTTATCCGGACGGCAGCTTCAGGCCTCAGCAATCGGCTACGAGAGCCGAGGGAGCGGCTTTCATATGGCGTTTGCTGAGAGAACGGCAATAACTAGAAGGCTTTAGGACACAATAACCCGTTACCTCGCTTGATGCCTGGGCGGGTTATTTTTGTAGACACATGATTCTATAATGATCGCTGGGGGTGGACAGGCTGAGTCTGGACACGAGTGTTTTTTGGATCCTGCTAGCTGCAACGGCACTTAAACTCGCGGCTTCGTATCTTGCTTATCGCAAAAGAGTGCAAGCTGCGGCCCGGTATTGCGCTTGGGCTATGCTTGCCGCAGCATGCTATTCTTTCGGCTATGCGTTCGAAATTATAAGCACAAGCCTGGAGCAGGGGAAGCTGTGGCTGAAGGTCCAGCATCTGGGCATTCCTTTCATCACCACCTTCTGGCTCATCCTGGCGATCATCTTCACCGGGCATCAGGCCTTCCTCAAGAGATGGAGCGTGCTGCTCCTGTTTGTCATTCCGGTGATGGTTTTCATTTTTCAATTTACGAATGACTACCATCATCTGTATTACCGTGATGTTCAGTTTGATCCTGATAGCTCGTATATGTCGCCTATCCTTCTTGAGAAGGGGCCACTTTACTGGCTGAATGTGGCCTACCTGTATACTCAAGGAGCGGTCGGCATCACCTTGTTTGTGCGGATGTATTCCAGGGCGATGCCGATCGTCCGCAGGCAAGTGGTCATGATGATTTTTGGCGCTGTGGCGCCGTGGCTGTTCAATATTGCCTACATATTCGCATATGACGTGGTGAAGATTGACCTCACGCCGTTCGGTTTTGCGACCACGGGGATCGTCTTCATCTATGGTGTCTATCGCTTTCATCTTCTGCGGCTTGTTCCTGTCGCTTACCAACAGGTGTTCGAAACGATACAGGATGGCGTCATCGTTCTGGACTATGATCACAATCTGTCTCATGTGAACGAATCGGCGCGTTGTCTTTTCACCAAGCTGAGGTCCTGGAAGGGCGAGCCCCTCGCGATCGCGGAATTGTTCGAATCCCACCCCGATCTGCTGGCCATGAGCTCGTCCTCCGCTTATAGGGAACTCCGAATTTCCATGGACCGGGATGGCGCGCCGCACTATTATCAGGTCAAGATTTCGGTCATCTATGATCAGGGGGGGATATTCCTCGGCAAATTAATGGTGTTCAGCGACGTGACACAATCCGTCCTGTATCAGGAGCAGCTGCTGGCCAACCGGAATCAGCTGGAGGAGCTGCATGCGTTCAAGGACAGATTGTTTGCGGTGGTTACGCATGATATCCGTGATCCTCTTGCTTTGCTGGTCAGTTTAACCGAAATTATTGAAGAGGACTTCATCGATCCGGAGAGTGAGGAATCGGAAATCTTCAGAGAGATCAGCAGCCAGGTGAGAGATACCCATCTGTTGGTAGGGAACTTATTGGACTGGGTTCGCAGTCAGGGGGGGAAGATTCATTTCCGCCCGCTTGCATGGGAGCTGGGACCGATGGTGCATGCGGCGGTCAAGACGATGAAGCATCGGCTGGAAGCCAAGCAGATCGGAATGACGGTATCGGTTCAAGCGGGTACTTCTGTGTATGCTGACAAGGAGATGGTTGAGCTGATTCTGCGAAACTTAATGTTCAATGCCATCAAGTACAGCAGAACCGGAGGTCATATCCGAATCGAGGCGACTCGCCAGATGGATCAGATCACCTTGTCCGTGAAGGATTCCGGCATCGGTGTTAATGAGGGAGTGGTCCAATCCTTGTTCAGGGAAATTCAGCAGAGTTCTTCTCCCGGTACAGACGGGGAGCAAGGCACGGGCATCGGTCTCTACCTGTGCGAGAAGTTCGTTCGACTTAATGGGGGAGAGATTGGCTATACGTCCAGCCAGGGGGAAGGCAGCACCTTCTTTTTCACCCTTCCGACGGCGGGAGCCCCGAAGATGCAATACAGATCATGGAGAGAGGCGGACGGTGGATGAGAGTGATCGTCATAGATGACGAGAAGGCCATGCATCTCATTATGGGCAAAATGCTGCGCAAGCTCCCGGGCATCGAGCTTGCAGGTTGCTTTGCAGATACGGCTTCTGCATCGCGGTACATCCAGGAACATGAGGTGCATGTCGCTTTCGTGGATATCAGCATGCCGCAGGAGAGCGGAATGCAGTTTGCTGAACGGATGGCTGCACAGCGGCCTGACCTGCATGTCATTTTTGTCACTTCGCATAAGGGCTATGCGCTGGATGCATTCGAACTGTCGGCACTTGATTATATCGTGAAGCCGGTGTCGCTGGAACGCGTCGAGAAGTCGATCAAGCGGGCGAAGGCCATCTATCATTTCCATGAGACGGCTTCGGCGGCGTCCACTCCTCCACCGGTTCATATTTTTGCTTTGGGCGGATTTGAGGTGCGAACAGCGGCCGGGAGCGTAAAATGGAAATCTCGAAAAAGCGCGGAACTGTTTGCCTATCTCCTGATGCTGCGAGGCCGGATGGTATCCCGGGCCCGGCTAGTTGCTGAGGTGTTCGGGGAAATGCCATCGAAGAATGCGGAGACCTATCTCAATACGTCGATTTACCAGCTTCGCAAAGCGCTGGAGCCCCATGGCATCAAATCGGTCATTCAGTCGAATGCCGACGGGTATGGGCTGGATCTGCATGATGCGATAATTGATTATGTTGAATTTGAAGCGCGTCTCAAACAGATCGACACGATGGATAACGTCAATATGGAATGGTGTCTGGAGACGGAGAAGCTGTATGTTGGCGATTTGTTCGGCGACAAGGGGTATATCTGGGCGCTGAACGATGCTTCACGCCTGTCCGCCCTGCATGCCGCATTGGTCAAAAAGCTGGCCAGCGCGCTGATCGAGCAGCGCAAAGAAGACTTGGCCATCGGATTGCTGGCCAAGCAGCATGCACGCAATGAATTGGATGAGGAGACCGTCATCCTGCTGATGGGCGCCTATGCAGCCAAGAAGGAGCTGTCATCGTGCGAGAGGCTGTACCGGTCGTACGAGAAGGTGCTGCGCCAGGAGCTGAACATCGATCCTTCGCAAGAACTTAAAGCGCTGTATGCGGAGCTGCTGCTGTCGAATTAATGCAGGAACATCATAGGTTACATCCTCGCCGTGAGACCCAGTGTCGCACGGTTTTTTTTCTATGACCAGATCGATATCTTTCATTCATCTTTCATTGGCGCTTTGTACAATGGGATTTGGGCTGTAGATATAAGAAGAGGATTGGAGGAAAGGGGAGTGAGCGTGCGGAGTGATGAAATTGATGCTGCTTGAGGATCAACTCAAGGATCGGGAAGCTGTTGAACGGATCGTCGACTCACTTTCCGAGGTAGAGCGGACGGGCCCGCCTGCTCCAATCGCTCGAAGCAAGCACAAAGCTTGAGATACGATAAGGAATAAGCCGCAACAGACCAAAGTATACAGGTATAGGTAGACATAAAAGTGTCCACTTACCGGGTCCCGAGCATCCATGATATTCTCACGTTATGCACTTGGTCTCACCGTTGTTCATCTTTAGGAATGTGTCTACTAAGAAAGGACTAGAACATGTATACTTGGCTTAACATCGATTTAGATCAAAGGTGGGTCTACATGTTCTTTTATGCTGAATTCCTGCTTCTCTTCTTCAGTTTAACGTCGGTTGGCGCCTATTTTATGTTGAAATACAAAGCCAATCGTCTTGTCTTATGGGCATCTGTGCTTATGATGTGCGGAGGTCTTGTAGGACTTCAGGTCGTGTTGGAGAAAGGGTGGCTGCCATACGTGGTCGAACAGCAGATGAGTTCGATTATCATTATACCTTCGCTGCTGCTTACCTCTCTGCTGAATCTTGCTGTCAATACCATTCCCTATTACGTCATCGCGGTATTCTACTTCCTGTACAATGGCGTGGTGCAACAGCAACGATGGCTCTTCCTCTCCCTTAGCCTACCTATATGGGTAACGTTAATCTTCCAAACCGATCTGCTGGAGAACCGAGTGAACACCGGTTTTGTCGCATTGTGGGGGCTGGTTTACTTGGTGGTGACCGTCTACCTGGCCGTGCGATTCATTGTCCGGGAACAGGATGACAAACAACGACTCATTCATACTTCCATTGCGCTTATCTTCCTTATTCCAGTCGCCATCTTGAATATGTACCACTTTTCTGTTGCCCCTTTTAGCGACCAACTTCTGTCGATGATTCCCTATGTCTCGATTGCAGGCTTGCTGGCCGTAGCGTTCTTGTATTTTCGCGACGCATTTCTCGGGGTTACAAGAAAGTCCATGCACACCGTGCATGTGGGCACCGGACTGATTCATCATTCTCTGAAAAACGCTATCGGCAAAATCAAGCTGAATGCGCTGAACATTCGCAAAAATGTACAGAACGGAGACTATGCCCAGATCGACACCCATGTTGATAATCTGTTAAAAACGCACGAAGCGATGATTGCCACGATGTCAACCATCTCCCATGTTGTGAGCAGCAAGATTGAACCGAGGAAGGAATATGCCAATCTCGCGGACATTCTTGATGAAGTGCTGGAGCCGCTGGGTGCTTATCAGGATATCCAAGTTGTCAAGCATTATGCGCCAATCACGCTGTTCATCGACCGAATGCTCGTGATGGAATGTCTTCAGAACATATGCAACAACGCGGTTGAGGCGATGAAGGAGAGAGGGACGCTTCAAGTCGGGCTTGAAGTCGGGCGGAATAAAGCCAAGGTGATCATCCGTGACACGGGTCAGGGGATGAACAGCTTGCAGCTGCAGAACATATTTGAACCGTTCTACTCGACCAAGCATCGGAGCGGCAAGCATTTCGGGCTGGGCATGTATCAGGTGAAGAAGGTCATGGGAGCCCATCGAGGCAAAGCAGAGGTTAAGAGTGCTCCGAACGCGGGAACCACCGTTATGCTAACATTCCAATATAAAAAGGGTAGCGAAAACAATGAGTAAAATTCGAGTTCTGTATGTGGAAGATGATCCTGAGTGGAGGGAAGGAATCAGCCACTTTTTTCAGGCGCATGAGCGAATCGATTTATATGCCTGTGCGGCTTCAATTGAGGCTTGTTTCTCCGTGCTCCAGGATCAGCCTGCCGATGTTGTGGTGATGGATATCCTTCTAGATGATACCGAGTTGACCGGCGTGGACGCCACGCTGGATATTACTATTCAGTACCCTGATGTGAAGGTGATCATGCTTAGCACATTGGATGATAATGATGAGATTTTTAACGAAGCGTTCATGAACGGGGCCTACGACTATTTGTATAAATACGACTTCGAGAAGCTGCCCGAGACGATCTACGAGGCGATGAGCAATCCGACTTCGAAATACGGCAGCCGGTTAAGGAAGCTTGTATATGAGAAGAAGAGAAGCTTGCTCAATAAAGGGGACCGCGAACTGCTGAGCCTGATGGTCGAAGGCAAGACGCAGCTGCAAATCGCAGAACAATTGCAGGTCAGCCTGGCCGCCGTCAAAAAGCATGTGGGTCGCATTTTGAAGAAATTCAACTGGAGCCGATCAAGCAGGGAATTGGCTGATAAATGCGATAAGTGGGGGCTTTTGAACGAGGATGAAGGGTAATGATTGCGATATGCGCCGGCATGAGTCCGGATCAAGGAGGTTAGAGTATGAGGCGATATATATCGGTTGCGCTAGTTTTTCTATTGACCTGTATGCTGGTATACCCGGCATATGAAAGGACAGCTGACGCCAACCCCAATAGGACGCAAAGCATCGTTGTCGCGCAAAGCAGGACGATCGAATACTGGGGTGTGAACCCAAACCCATCATTCTATGAGCCGGATATGGGAACGGTCCTAGGCAAATCGATCAATATCGCAGGGTACGAGTATGAGGGTGGGGACCCCATTGTTTCGCTAAGCGTGCTTCAATTCGATCTGAGCGGTATCGATGCTCGCAGAACGATTGAGAAGATCGAACTGAGGTTGACTCAGGAAAGTGCCAGCTCTCCGGTTAATAATCCTTATTTCGAGATTTATGGCTCGAACGAAAGCGGATGGAGCAGTCCGCCAACTATACCGAGCCAGGATGTAACCATTACTGGGCATTTCCCGGTTACAAGCCAGGCACGTGTTGTTTACGACTTTGATGTTTCAAGTTATGTGCAGGATCGTTTGCAGTCCGGAGGAGCTCCGGCCGCGACTTTTATGATCCGAGGGGCGGAAGGGCCTGAGCCGGGTTCAGCTCCAAGTCATGAAAGAAGAGTGTACTTTTATTCTAAACTAGATGGAACGCCGGAGAATCGCCCGCAATTAGTCATCACCTACGGTGTCAACGCGCCTCCTACGGGTTCGCTGTCAGTCGAAGGCAATGGGTATACCCATGCAGCGGAAGTGGATTTAAGATTGTCCGCTTCGGACCCGGAACAGGACCCGATTGAGATGAATGTATACAACGAGGGCCAGAACCTGGATCAATGGGAGCTATTCCAGGAGACGAAGCGCTGGAGTGTTCCGGGCGGAGATGGCGTGAAGAGGATCATGGTTCAGTACCGGGATAGCCACGGCGCATTATCGGGGATATATTCCGCAGAGGTCATTCTGGATACGACTAACCCGACGGGAGATGTGCGCATCACGCCGGGAAGGACGATCGGAGGAACCGATTATGTCGGTGCTTCCACGGTGAGCCTGGCTGTTACGGGAATTGATGACCATCTCGATCAGATGTGCTTCTCACATTCGGACACTACCTGTGCAAGCGGAGCATGGGTGCCATTCTCCAATACAGCCAGCTGGACATTCGATCCGGCGGATGGCGATCAGCAAGTGTACATGTGGCTGAAAGATAAAGCGGGCAATCTCAGTGATACAATCACCAGCAATACGGTGGTGGTCGATCGTACGGCGCCTACGGGAAGCGTCGTCATTAACGGGGGCGCGCGCTATACGAGCGACGTAGCCGTCACCTTAACGCTGTCGGCCGATGATGGCGCCGGGATCGGCGGGATTGAGATGCAGCTGTCTAATGATGGCCAGACCTGGAGCGCAGCGGAGCCATTCTCCTCTACGGCATCCTGGACACTGCCATCCGGCGATGGCGCCAAGACGGTGTATATGAAGCTGAAGGATCAGCTGGGTCATGAGCGCGTGATCAACAGCAGCATTGCGCTGGATCAGACAGCGCCTACCGGCAGCATCACAATTAACAGCGGGGGGACGCACACCAACGACCCGCAGGTATTGCTTACATTAACAGCCGATGATGGCGCTGGTATTGGCAATATGGAAATGCAGCTCTCAAACGATGCGAATACATGGGCAGCGAATGCGTGGGAGCCTTTCTCAGCGTCCAGGGTGTGGAGGCTTGCCGAGGATACGGATGGACCGAAGACCGTGTATCTCAAGCTGCGGGACGGCTTGCATAACGAGACCGACCTTAGCGCAAGCGTTGAGCTGGACCGCACCTTGCCGGTCGTCACGGGCATAACCGACGGGAGTCATTCCAACACGGATGTCACGATCACGTTTGACAAAGGAACCGCCGTGTTAAACGGTCGCGCCTTTGCAAGCGGCACCGTCGTACGGGACGAAGACAGCTACGAGCTGGTCGTTCGGGACGATGCAGGCAATGAAACAACGGTGCGTTTTGTCATCGACAAAACAGCGCCATGGGTAAGCGGAGTGGATGACGGGGGCTTGTACAATACCGATCGGGTCATTACGTATGACACGGCTGACGCGGCAGAAGCGACGTTGAATGGCCGGTCTTTCGCCAGCGGCGCGACGGTGAGTGATGAAGGCGATCACGAGTTGATCGTAACCGACCGTGCGGGCAATGAAACAAGACTGCACTTTGGGATCGACAAAACAGCCCCTTGGGTAAAGGGCGTAGAGGACGGTTACTATTACAACGCGGATAAGATCATTACGTATGACGAGGCCGATGCGGTCGAAGCGACCTTGAACGGGAGCCGGATCGCTAGCGGAACGGCAGTCAGCAGCGAAGGCAGTTATGAGCTGATTGTGAAGGATCAGGCGGGCAACGAAACGAGGTTGCAGTTCACGATCGACACTACAGCGCCATGGGTGCAAGGCGTCAGCGACGGCTTCTTATATAACGCGGATAAAGTGATTACGTATGACGTATCCGATGCCGTCGAGGCGTGGCTGGACGGGGCTGCATTCACAAGCGGATCGACGGTGAGCGGCGAAGGCAGCCATGAGCTGACGGTGACAGACCGTGCGGGCAATGTGACAACGGTCCGGTTTACGATCGACAAAACAGCGCCGACAGCTGTTGTGACCCTAAATGATGGAGCGGCATATTCTGCGTTGTTGGCGGTGTCTGTTACCATTCAGGCGGAGGACACCGGAGGCTCCTCCAAGCTGTCTGTACGATTGAGCGACGACCTGGCTTCTTGGGACAGTCCAGACAATGAATGGTCCGAATATCCGGTCGGCACAGGACCGGTTGAGATCGTGAAGCCATGGACGTTTCCGAACGATGGAAATCAGCAGAAGATGATCTATATTCAAATCAAGGATGAGGCAGGGAACGAGAATACACAGGTGATTTCGGACAGTCTCATCTACCAATCCGTGCCCGTGCCTTTGTCCAGCACCGTATCCGGCATGGAAGATGCACCGCTGTCATTCAGCAGGGCGGATTTTGCACATCAGAATGAGGATCGGACCGAGCCATACGTGATTCATATCCGTACGCTGCCGGATAACGGCGAGCTATGGTTCGATCATCAGCGTGTAACAGCAGGTGATCGCATTCTGTGGACGGAGATCGAATCGAAAGGATTGGTATTCGAGCCGGACGCCGACTGGTACGGAGCAGCCGCTCTGACATGGACGGCAGGTAACGAGTACGAAGACGCCGGAACTTTCGCGACGATCAGCATCCAGGTCGATCCGGTCAATGACGCACCTGTAGCCGAGAAGATGAGCTTAAACACGGTCGCAGGCCGTGTCCTTGAAGGTCAACTGCGGGCGACGGATGTGGATAATGATCAGGATGACCTGAGCTTTGAGATCGTGAAGCAGCCAGATCAAGGCGAGATCAGAAGCTTTGATTCGCAGACGGGCAGCTTTGAATATGTCTCTGACAGCGGGGAGCACGGTACAGTTACTTTTACATACCGGGCGTATGACGGTGAACTGTACTCTGAAGAGGCGACGGTAGAGATTCATATTGCTCCGTATGTGCCGGAGCCGAACCCAGGGCCAGGTCCAGGACCGAATCCCGGGCCGAACCCAGGACCGAATCCTGGACCGAACCCAGGGCCAAACCCAGGGCCAAACCCTGGACCGAATCCCGGGCCTACACCGGCTCCTTCACCAGGACCATCGCCTAATCCTTCTCCTCCTCCCGGACAGCATGAGGAAGGGGTGCGGGTGCATGTCGAGGGCGTGGTGACAGAAGCAGTTCAGGCGCAGAACGTAGTGATCAACGGACAGCAAGTTACCCGGGTCACTTTCGAAGACCGTCTTCCGCTGGAAGGGCTGGATAAGCTGGAGAATGCGTTGCGGCTGGTCCTTACGGGTCAGGCTGATACGCTGCAGACGGAGCTGCCGGAGATGCACTTTAATCAGTTAAGCAGCAACAAGCTGGATCTGGAGGTTGTCACCGCAGGAGCAGTGTATCGGTTGCCTGTTCAGTCTCTTGATCTGAACGAAGTGAAGAAGCTGCACGGGCTGCAAGAGCAGGAGGTCAAGCTGGTACTGAAAGTCGAGCAGGGCTCTGCAGAGGCGCAAAGAAGGGTACAGAATGCTGCTCGTCAGACAGGCGCGACTATTGTGAACCCTGTCCTGAACCTGCAGATGTACCTGGTTCACGATGAGCAGACATATTCGATCAACCGATTTTCCGGGCATGTTCCGGGGCTCATTTCTGTTCCTTACACGGGGGATGGTTCCGCTGTGGCGGTTCTCATTCTGGAGGATGGTTCTCTGCTGCCGCTCCCTACCAAGGTAATGGAGAATGGGGATGGACGCTATCTTCGTGTGACGAGCATGCGGCCTGGCAACATAGCCATTATTCAGACGGCTGGAGTGTCATTCCAGGATATGGATGGACACTGGGCACAGGAGGCAGTGGAGCGGCTGGCTTCGCAGCTCATTCTGAACGGGAGAGATGATAAACATTTTGCTCCGGACGATCCTGTGAATCGAGCGGAATACACGGCCATTCTGGCAAGAGGATTGGGGTTATGGACGGACCGTCAGGAAACCGTGTATGACGATGTGGCGGATAACGTATGGTATGCGTCTGCACTGCAGGCTGCGTCCGAGCTTGGACTGGTCCAGGGTTACGGGGACCATACGTTTAAGCCCCGGCAGGACATCAGCCTGGCGGAGGCCAGCGTTATTCTCGCACGCGCCTTGTCTATTGCGGGAAGCGATGTTGACTTGTCTGAACAGGAAGTGGAGCGCATACTGCAGGATTATTCCTATGCATCGGAGGTTAAGTTATGGTCTCGCAATGCACTGGCTCTGGGTCTGAAGCTGGGATGGATGGAAGGGGAGCCTTTTCAGATTCCGCCGGGTGAATCTCTGACCCGAGCTCACCTTGCAGTCATGTTTGACCGGCTTCGCATGACCATTGCCTGGTAAAGTCAGAGACAGAGTGTCGAACGTTTTTATGACAGCAAGTCTTTAAGCTGTTCGACACTCTTTTTATGCAAGGAGGGCTATATGGAGACAACGATCCACAGATGGGTATCATTAAAGCCGGTTCATGCCAGGTTGGAGCAGGAAGAATTCTTCTATCTATTGTATGAGAAATCCAGGGAGCCGGAGATGGCGTTATGGAACTGGACGGAGCAGGAGAAGAAGACCTTTCTGAGAATGCAGTATGATTTTCAATGCCGCTCCTATCAGTGGCAATATCCGAATCTGGTAGGGAGAATGATCCACTATAGAGGCCAGCCGGTTGGCAAACTGGTAACGGTATGCGGTGACAGGGAACTGCGGTTGATCGATCTTATCATTCATCCGGATTTCCAAGGGCTCGGAATTGGGACGAGTGTCGTTGTCAAATTACAGCATGAAGCCAGGGTGAGAAGAATGCCGCTCGGCCTGAGTGTTCAATCACACAATATGAGGGCTTACAAGTGGTATGTGAAACTCGGTTTTGAGAAGGTATTAGAGCATGAAGCCTATATCAGCATGCACTGGGTACCGTCAATCCAGGTGAAATCCAAATCGTAATGGGGGGATACATATGGATCAATATATAGGAGAAATACGTATGTTTGCAGGGGATTTTGCTCCGGTGGGGTGGGAATTATGTGACGGGCGGCTTTTGCATATTCAAGATTACGAACTGCTTTTTTCGCTGCTGGGCACGACATACTGCGGGGATGGCCTGACGACTTTTGGATTGCCGGACCTAAGAGGGAGAGTGCCTATTCATTACGGGACTTCTAGTGCGGGCACCCACTATGCTTTAGGACAAAAAGGGGGCAGCGAAGTTGCGAGCTTAACGGTTAATCATTTGCCTCCACATACCCATATCGTGAATGCAGCCTCCACACCAGGAACAGAAGCAAGTCCAACCGGGCATGTGTGGGCCGCGGGTATCCCTCAATATGCTCAAGGTGAGGTTAGCGGGACGATGGTTCAAGGAGCGCTTGAGTCGGCTGGAGGAAACCAGCCTCACAATAATATGATGCCTACACTGGCTGTTCACTTTATGATTGCGACAGAGGGGATATATCCATAACTAGACTAGAAATGAGCGAATGGTTGAAATAACCACACAAGAGGAGGAAGAAATCATGGCGGAACCTTTTATTGGGGAGATCAGATTATTTGCTTTCGGTAAAGTGCCGAACGGCTGGCTTCCATGTAATGGACAGCTGTTACAGGTTCACCAATATCAAGCTTTGTATGCCCTTATAGGTCCTTCTTATGGAGGGAATGGGATGACCAACTTTGCTCTTCCTAATCTGCAAGGGAGAGTAGCCGTTCATGGCGGCCAGGGAGCTGTGGGGGTTACGGGCGGAGTAGAAGCTCATGCTCTGACTGTGGCTGAAATGCCGCAGCATCATCATGCGGTCAGGGCCTCTTCAAGCTGGGCAAATAACAGGCAGGCGGATGGGAGGATATGGGCTGCCAATGAAACGCAGCATCTATATGGATCCGCGAATAATACACAGATGAGTACTGAGGCGATTGCAAATGCAGGTCAAGGGCAGGCTCATTCCAATATGCAGCCTTATACCGCGCTAAATTATTGCATAGCCGTACAAGGTATATTTCCATCAAGAGACTAGGAAGCTGATGTTGTCACGACAGGGAGAGGAAAAGGAGGAAGAAGATACATGGATCCGTTTATTGGGGAGATTAGAATTTTTGCAGGGAGGTTTGAGCCCAAGGGATGGGCTTTCTGTAATGGACAATTGTTGTCTGTAGCTCAGCATCGCGCCCTGTACACTATCCTGGGTACACGATACGGTGGCGATGGTTTGAACACCTTCGCCTTGCCTAATCTGCAAGGAAGAGCAGCGATGCATGCGGGTGCCGGACCGGGGCTTACCCCGCGGATCTTGGGAGAGATGAGCGGGACCAGTACGGTTACTTTGCTTCCAGAGCAAATGCCTAGGCATGAGCATGCTGTTCAAGTCGCTGCATTGGGAAGCACGATCTCTCCTGAGGGGGCGGTGTGGGCATCCGTTCCACGGGGACAAACGGAGGCTTATGCGGATCCGGACGCCAATCTGGTATCTATGAGCCCGCAGGCGGTTTCTCCAAATGGAGGCAATGCCCCTCATGAGAATAGACAGCCTTTTGTTACGGTGAATTACATTATCGCGCTGCAAGGGATCCATCCTATAAGGCCATAAGCGAAGCAGTTCTTGTGAGGGGGTGGGGTGTTGAGATTCAGGATAAAGGAGGAGATGAAATTGAAAGCATTGAAGCAACTGGCGTTATCCGGATTGTCATTATTGATGATATTGACCATTATGCTAGGCCATTTCGCAGGAACAGCTTTCGGTGCCTCCGGCCACTACGCACTGGCTAAGGATGTTGTCGGGGCTGTGTATGTAAAGAAGGCCGGGGGCAGCAAAGAGATTCGCGTATATCAGGGAATGACCTTTCATGAAGGGGACCGGATTCGTGTTGAGGGTGGCGCGAGCCTGACGCTGAATGTTGCGGGGCGTGAGGATGAAATTACGCTTGGTGAGCATTGGAATGGAACGTTGTCCAAGTTAAGAGTAAGCGAAGCTGGCGATATGGAAACCGCTATACATACATGGTCGGGATCTATATTCAACAGCGTTCAGACGCTGGATCGAGAAGGAAGCTCCTATCAGGTGGAGACGCCAACATCGGACATGAACGTGCGGGGAACGAATTTCACCGTCTTCATTGATCCGATTACAGGGATTTCCAACGTAGCTGTTCTGTCGGGACGAGTTGCCGTCACGCCGCCTTCCCGGGCTCCTGGTAGTCCAATAACGCCCGATCTAGGCGGGATTGTCCTGTATCCTGCACAGCAGGTCGAACAAATGGCTAGTTCGCTTCCGGGTTATACCCCGGTGGACTTAGGTTTGTATATGAGTTCTGTTCCCAGTAAGGTGGTTGAGGAGATACTTGCCTCACTAAGCAAAATTCAAGAAGAAAACAGACAAATGCTGGAGTCAATAACAGAGGGTGCGCAGAACCCTTCAGACGTGGGGAACGGGACCGACTTTGACCCGGATCTGGAACGATTTAGGGATAACCTTGATCGCCTGATTCAAGGGATCATTAATAATGCTCAGGATCTGGGGAAAGTATCCCAGCAGCAGATTGAAGATATTCTGAGAAATTCATCTTCTCTTTCTGACTTCGAAGTGTATAGGCCTGTTCCGCCTATCGATCCATCCGTGGGGCTGGATTCAGATCGCGTAGCGGAACGCCAGAGACAACTGGACGAAGTGAAGGCAAGGCAACAGGAGAAAGCCGCTGCTCAGGAGAGTCTGCGCGAACAGCAGATTGCGCAACAGCAGCAGATCCTTGAGCAAATCAAGCAGAAGCAGGAAGAAATCAACAGACGCAATCAGGAGGCCCAAGAACAAAAAGCGAAAGAGGCGCAGGAGAAATATTTGGCCACGTTAAGCGAGCAGCAAAGAGCCAGCCTGGAACAGAGAGTCCAGCAGGCTGAGCAGCAAAAGCGGCAGCAGGAAGAACGTGTGTCACGACAGACACCGACACCGCCAGTATCGCCGCCACCGGTAACGCCCGCACCGTCAGCACCTGCAGGACCGGGGAGCGGGGGCGCACCTGGCCAGGGCCCTTCCGTTCCGCCTCCACTTGCAACGTCCACAACGATGGATGTTGATACGCATGAGATTTATGCGGGTCAATCCTTCGTCGTGAGTGCCCATGCGGTGATTACGTCAACCAACATGCCGGTTCCAGATGGCACGAATATTGTTTTTCAGGACCGGAGTTCCAAACAGGTATTAGCCACGGCGACCACAATGAATGGCGAAGCTTCGGCTGTCATTACACCGGAGCAGAGCTTCACGCTAAATGTGGGTGCCCGTCAAATCGAAGCGGTAACAGCTGCGACATCACGGACGCAGTCGAACACTTCATTCCCTGTTGCCATTACCGTCATGCAGGATGAAACGACCCTGGACATTTCGGCACCGCATCGAGTAGCGCTCGTTGGCGAGACGATCCCGTTTACCGTTCAAGTATCTCCGAAGCACGGTCAAGTCCCGGCTGTGGGGACGGTTACACTGTATGAGGGGGATAGGGAGCTTGAAGTCAAGGAGCTGAATGCGGACGGGAGCGTTGTCTTTCATGTGCTGATCGAGGAGCCGATCTCAGATTTCACACATAAGTATACGGCGGTTTTCGAAGGCACAGAGAAGCAAGCTGGAAGCGAGGGTGTCAAAGTAATCGAGGTGTCTTCGTTCCATGAACTGCCCGGCTATGCGTATTTCTTCATCGAGCAGGTCTCTCCTACACAATTCAATGCGGTCATCGCGCTTGACCGGTTCACCGGAGATTCCGAGTTTTACAGGGCTGAGCTCGAATTCGAATACGGCCGTGGCCTAAAGCCGCTGATCGGCGATAACGTACGCTACTACAATCCTCATAAGTTCGATCCGGCAACGGTAACAGAATCCGTGTACATCCATGAGGGAATTTATTACCAGGATGTGGACTTCATGGAGTATATATTCGAAGCAAGTCAAGGGGCTGCGTTCCATGCTGAGGACAGATTCGTCATCATCCCGTTCACCATTGTAGATCCGTCGGCCAGCACGATCCTTAACATCTTCCGCTTGAGCTTCTTCAAGCAGAACGGATACGGAATCGAGGTTATGCTGACGAACGAAGAGGACGAACTTAATCCATGATAAATAAGGAGTTCATTATGAAATTGATGAAGTCGATTAGTATGTGGGGGCTGACGACGGCTATGTTCCTGGGAATGGTTGTTCCTGCTCATGGAGCGATTTATTCGGAGGGCAGACCACTGATTGAAACGATGGATGTTGCAGGCAGCGGGGAGTACAACGAATGGAGCGGGAATGCGGCGGAAGCCGCGTTCCGCCATCCCGGCGCGATTCTGGTGCTGGCAGACGGATCGTTATTGGTGTCCGATACAGAGAATCATCGGATTCGTGCGGTTCGGAACGGCCATACAGCCGTTTATGCCGGAACAGAGGTCTCCGTTCTGACCGGTGAAGACCGCCTTCCGATGGGCGCTTATGCTGATGGTGCGGCGGGGGTAAGCTACTTCTCAAGTCCTATAGGCCTCGCATCTGATAGGAAGGGCAATGTGTATGTTGCTGATCAGGGAAATCATGCTGTTCGAAAAATTTCGCCTGACGGCAACGTGACAACGATTGCGGGCAATGGTGTTCTGGGAGATGCGGACGGGAAGGGGAGCGAGGCCTCTTTTCACACGCCGTCCGACGTGGCGGTTGATGCCGCGGGCAATGTCTATGTTGCCGATACCCTGAACCATGCCATCCGTAAGGTTGACCCTGCCGGGAATGTCACGACACTCAATGCGTTATCAGAGCGGATCGTTGAAGTGTTCGACGGCGTTGTCGAAGCGACAGGAGATTATCGGGATGGCCCGCTTGCCGAGGCGCTGTTTAACGAGCCTTCCGGGCTGGCGCTCGACAGCAAGGGCAATCTGTATGTGAGTGATACGGGCAACCAACGCATTCGATACATCGATTTTCATACGGACATCGTGACTACCGTGGCAGGCGGCGGAGAGCTGCTGGCCGGACAAATGTACGTTTCAGGCGCATATCGCGACGGCGCGGCGGAAGAAGCAAGGTTCTTCAGTCCGTACGGTCTTGCAGTTGATGAAGGCGGAGGACTCTATATTGCAGACAGTCTGAACCACGCCATCCGCTATTTGAAGGACGGGCTTGTAACCACCGCCGTTGGCAGCGCGGGGGAATACGGGAGTGCGAATGGATATGAAAAGCAGGCTGCATTATATAGGCCATCAGACATTGCGCTAGATCGGGATGGCAATCTCTATATTGCCGATACGTTGAACAATAAGATCCGCAAGGTATCGTTCTATGAGCTGCCAAGTGGCTGGGAGGCCGGCAGCGGGGATATTCGCGTGCTCCATAATCAGAAGGAGATTGTGTTTGACACGGCTCCGGAGATGCACAAGGGGCGAATCATGCTGCCGGTGCGCGCGATTGCCGAGGCGCTGGAGTATAGCCTGAAATTCGTGGATCAGGACACGGTAACCTTGTCCGGACCTCGTGGCGATGCTGTCACCTTGTCGGTCGGCTCCATCGAAGCTCACCTGACCCAGGATGATCAGACAGCGCTTCAGATGGACGTTGCGCCGTATATCAAGGACGGCCGTATCTATGTCCCGGTCCGGTTTATCGCCGAGGGGCTGGGTGCGACGGTGAACTGGCATGCGGATACAAAGACAGTGCTGCTGCGGGAGTAGCAGCACTGAAGTGGACCCTGGGCGGCCTTCGAACGAGACGTTCGGGGGCCGCTGTTTTGTATATAAATGATCCGCCTTGAAAATCACTGATGTAGCTGTCAGTGATTTTTCTATATGTTTGTAATAGAAGTCAATAAAGGAAATAGAGGGAGGGTCTTCTTGCAGATGCGATCTTTGTCCAGCTACCCCTGGGCTGGTAAGGGATTGCGAGATTAGCAGTGCCGGAGCGCAGTGAAGGGGTGCGGTGGGCTTGTGACGGACTTCCATGGAAACAGGAAGATCAAATAAAAGGGCCTTGAGTGCGAACCCCAAGCGCACATAAAATCTCTGGGAGGTTCGCACCTGGCGTCCTGCAAGGGTTTTCGGCGATTTGAGTGGAAAATATGCTCAATTTATAGTACTTTAAAAAGAGGTTCGACTTTGGGCTTTCTGAAGCCTTGCTGCATAAGGCTGTATTAGGCGGGCTGTCGCACTCTATGTGAGTGCGTGGATTGAAATCAGCAAAAAGTCCTCGATAAACCTATCTATGGTGTTGCCGTCGCACTCTATGTGAGTGCGTGGATTGAAATTATAATACCTGTGGTGCTGAGTTTTAATTTGCCAGTCGCACTCTATGGAGTGCGTGGATTGAAATAGGCGCCCAGGCAAGCTGCCCACTCGCTTTACGGCGTACTCCATGTGAGCGTATTGAAATTGTGCTCCGGTCCCGAGGCTAACAGGCAATCAAATAAACATGTGTGAATGAAGAATGACGCGAGTTTTGCGTTGTTCTTTTTTTCATGCTTAGTGCGGCTCTAAGAATGCCATGTCTTTTTTGGTACAATAGAATGCAAGTTATTGGGCAGGGGAGGAGAGAGTATGATTTATTTAAGGAGTTTTAAGATTTCCAGTTATACAGATCGAAATCCCAACATATATCCGGATCATGTGTTTAGGCATATCGCTGGCGAGGTGCTCTGGTTTGATCGAATTACGGTGCTGTACGGCAATAATGGCAGCGGCAAATCGACTTTGCTCAATGTCATAGCCAATAAGTTGAATATTAAGGGTGCTGAGAAGATGACCAGTCATGGGCACAGTATCTATGTTCAGCGGTTTCTTGAGATGAGCAGCTGCCAGTTCGGGCAGGATGAACGGGAGCAAGAAATCAGGCAGCTTCCTGATGGAAGCCGCTATCTGAAGTCAGAAGATATTATGTATGAGATTAAGAAAATACAGCAATCCTCCGTGCTGCGGGAGGCGTTGTTGCATGAGCAGCGGAGTAAAGGAAAATCCCAGGATCAGGTTGAAGAATATGAAGCATCCTATGCGTTTGCCAAGAAGCTGGACGACATTCAATTTTCCCAGGAAAAATACTCAAATGGGGAGACCTCGATGCAGTTTTTTGAGGAGTACCTGCTGCCCGGACAATTGTATTTATTGGATGAACCGGAAACCTCGCTTTCTCCTGCTAACCAAATCAAGCTTGCCGAGCAGATCAATGAGTTGGCACGCTATTTTGACAGTCAATTCATTATTGCCACGCATTCTCCCTTTGTTCTAGGTACATTAAACGCCAAAATTTACAATCTGGATACCACGCCCTTGCAAACAGCAGCATGGTTTGAGCTGGACAATGTGCGATTCTTCTATCGATTTTTCGATAAACATAAGCGGTTGTTTGAATGAGTGTATTGCGCGATAGCAAGGGATCTGGGAGGGAGGGGTCATCATGACAACAATCATGGTGGTTGGAGCATCCGGTGCTCTTGGTAAATTGGTATGTGGTGAATTGCTAAGAATTTTTAACAACCAAATCAAGCTCATCGTTACGGATTATAAGACGGATAGAGGAACAAGGCTGGCAGATTCCTTTCATGGCGATGTTCAGTTTCAATATTTAGATGTGAACGATGAGGATCGCGTGGAGCGAGTCCTTAGAAACGTGGATGTGGCGGTGGTTGTACTGAAGCAGAAAACCCCTTATATCCAAAAAGTGTGCATTCATAATAAAATCCTGTGCATTGACGCAACTCCATTTTATGACTTTGTACAGCAAGTGATTGAGCTACATCATAGTGCGGTAGACCACAAGGTGGGTTCGGTTGTGATGTCTGGCTTCTTCCCCGGGTTATCAGGCTTAATGATACAAAAGGCGATTTCGGATTTTCAAGAGGTTCAAGAGATTAACGTTGCCCTATTGCAAAATAAAAATGCCAAAGCCGGGATATCCGGCGTTCTGGATATGTTAAGAATCATTGCTCAACCTGTAGTTTATCCTAATAAGGTCGTACCCGGTTTTACCCAAAAAAGAACCATGTATTTCTTAAATTACAACAAGGAACAAGAGGTAAGACTCATCGAGCACTCAGAGAAAAATCTAATCCGAAATCGATTAACAGCCTCCCTTATAAATTATTACACCTCTTGGAATGGGAGCGGCTTCAATAAACTGATCTCGATGCTGAAAAGGATGGGTGTGATTCAGAAAATACATAAAATCAATCATAAATGGCTATCTAAGGCAGTCCAGCATAACCCTAAAGAACGTGAGGATGCTTATCTTACGGTTGAGGTTAAGGGGAAGGATCGCAACCGCAACCAGGAGCGGGTTAGAACTTTAGCTTTATCTACGTTTTCTGACTATCATACAACAGCTATAGTGACCGCCTCGTTAGCCAAGATTGCGCTGCATAAAGACGTGCAGGGAGTGGTTTGTCCTTTTGAAATGACAGATTTAGATGAGTTGTTGTCCGTGATGAACTGTCCCGACATTAGCATAAATGAAATTGTGAAAATGAAATGAAAACTCACCTATAAAACGACAAAAGAACGATTTGAGAGGAGCTATATCCTACGCCGGTCTGAACGGAGTCGTTCGCTTTTCGCTTCTATAATATAGAAGCACTACACCCTCCCAAGCCACTGCTTTGGAGGGATTTGTCGTTCAGGGAGTGTTCCTTTCGTATCGAGGCAGCAGAACGTCCTTGTTTTTCCGTCATTAGGAGAAGATAGGTAGTGCCACGGGCCCATAAAATTTTTTGAGTATTCTGCTACTTGTTCCTTTTGTGAACAATGAAAACCTTAACTACAATAGTTACATTAATTTGTATATTGTTGAGGTGAATGCCATGGGCAGAATATTGGTCCCCCCGGAAAGACTTATGGAAATATCCCAACAATTCGCGCAGGCCAGGGAGATCGGGGTGCAGATTTGCAGTCACCTTACCCAACAGATTCAAATCCTTGAAAGCGGATGGGAAGGTACGACAAGACAACGATTTTATCAGAATTTCCAGCTGGCTCGCCAGCAAATGGATAATTTTACGGCTGCAGTGGGTTCAGTCAGCAAGGAATTAACTAATATTGTGCATCGTTTTACAGAGGCGGATTCCACGCAGGCTTCTTTGCAGGCCAGGGCGGCTGACGATCCATTTGATCAAGCCCATAACGTGTTAGACACCTCGCTTCGAACGAGAGATAATCTGGAAAAGTGGGGCACGCTCCTCTACAGCTCGGTGGGAGCTTCTCTGGTTCTGTCCAATACAGTTCGATTCAGAGTGGATCCGAGGGATCCGACTCGGGCGAAGATCCATAATGCGCCGTGGGTCAAAGGAAAGGGAAACAATAGATTCCTGAAAAATCTGGCCAGGAGCATTAACCGGCAGATTGTGAACCCGGGTCTGATCATGAAGGGCGTGAAGGGCTTTGATGCGGTAGCCAGCAAGCTCGGCCTTAATTTTGGGTTAGGCTTTAGCCAGGCCAAGAACTTTCCGCAATGGACAAGGCAGGTCATCGCGGGGGTAGAGAAGGGCAGATACGGGATCAAAACGAGTAAAATCCCAGGCATGATCGCCAAGAAAATATTCCCGATTAATGCCACCTTTAATGTGATCGGCGAGGCCTCCGGGCTGGTCAGCAAGCACCGTGACGGCAAGCTTAACGGCGAAGAGGTTGCTGTGGCCGCATCCAACGTCGTGGTGAAAACAGCGGTGACCTATGGCGGAGCTGTTCTCGGCGGGGCTGCCGGTGCGGCGATTGCAGGTCCGGTTGGCGCTGCTGTCGGTTCCTATATAGGCGGCACATTGGGGGCCTTTGCCGGTGATGCTGTAGCTGGATTTGCGGAGAAGGGTGTCCGCTGGGTTAGCGGGCTGTTTAAATAAAATCAGGAAGGCGCTAGATGATGAACACAATCTCTTATCGGAAGTCGGTAGCTTGGGGCAAGGCGCTTGGCAGCTTGCTGTTTGTGCTGGCATGTCTGTTTTTGCTGTACGCGGCTTTTTTTATGGATACTTCCATGATTCGCAAGTTTTTTTGCATCACGTCGGCCATCATCGGGATTCCGTTCTTTGGAGGTTATTTCGTGGCCTGCCTCCCCAGAGCGCTGAGCTCCAGCACGGCTGTGCTGACCTACGATGATCACTCCATTTCAGATGGTACGCGCACCGTGGCATGGACAGAAATATCAAGAGTCAGCTATAAAGGGCCCTCCATTCGCAAATGGCTGGTTCCGCAGTTTCCTGAGCTGATTTTTCATTTGACCAATAGAGACACCTGGAAAGTAAACACGTATTACTTGATCACCGATTCGGAAATTCAGTCCGTCATGAAGCAGCTGCGCGGACTTATTAGCCGCAACGGAAAAGATACGAAATAGATCTTAATTGGAGGATTGCTTACATGAGCGAGCATACCTATATATTCTCATTGGAAGAGCTCGGGTACGCTTTGGCCGTTCATCAAGGGGAGGAAGCGGCGGCAGGACTGATGAAGGCGTATTATGGCGATTTGCCGGAGGAGAGCTGGGAGCTGCTGTTCCAGGCTGCTACGCATAGCTTGATGGCCAAAGGATTTATCGAGCAGCTGGATGAAGAGCAAGGAGAAGTGAAATTCACGCCTGAAATCGAGCAGATGATTCAACATTTGCTGCACAGCAGTTATATGCTCAGAGGTGTTAAGGAACGCAAAACAAGCCAAACGTTAACGATTCATGAGCTTCGTCAGAAGTATTTATATCACTTGTCGGATAACAACGTCCTGCATTTTCTCTCCTGGACGGAGCCTGCGGATTGGGGAGAGGAGCTGGTGCGCTTATATGGAGCAGACCCGGCAGCTGCGGGCACTAACTTACCCGAATCCAAGGCGGTGGTCACTGAGGCGATATGGAACGGGCTCACATCCGGGAAAGTCTCTGCCTCTTCGTTACCTGACGCGCTTACACCCGATCAGGAGCAGTTGATTGATAAGTGGCAGCAGGATTTTCAGGCAAATGGCGGGACAATGGACAATGTAAGCATCCTGAGATTGGGCAGAGGGAACGAGATGGCGATCGAGAATATTCTGTTCCTTCTACCGGCGGATGAAGGGATGTGGGTTGTGCGTAATATGGCAGCAGACAGGAACGCGGAACCACAGATTAGCATTGAGCTGCAATCCGGCCCAGCCTGCCGAAAGACGCTGAGCGCTTTTGCCGAAGAACTAATTACCTGAACTGGGTGAAGATATAGGAACATCGGACTAGCAACGATGAAGCAGAAGATACCCTTGCAGCCTCGGCCTGCAGGGGTTGTTTGGCTTTCCGGCCTTAGGGATACCTGGCACAAGAGGGGATTACGTATGGACAAGAGGGATAGAACTATGGAATTATTTTCATAGTAGCCCTGCAACCTTTTCCAGTGTCTGATCGTTTTTACAGGAGAGAGCAAGAAGATTTCCACAATGTAGGAGGTTAACCATTCATGAAACAACGATTAAATCGAAATAAAATGGTCCCAGTGCTTCTGGCGGCTGCCGTAGTGTTGTCTGCCACTTCGATACCTTACAGTGAAGTCCACGCCAAAACTTCCGCGCCTGCGGCCCATCAGAAGAGCAGTGCCAAGACGCTGAAGCCGGTATGGCAAAAAAATCTGGGAAGTCTGGACCAGCCTCAAATGGGCTATACATTCGATAAAGGTGTTGTCTATTATAATGCCGGCACTTCGCTATCTGCGGCGAATTTGAAGACAGGCAAGACGAAGTGGAGCTACAAATCCACCCCATCATCTGCACCTATAACAAATTTGGGGTATGTCTATTTCACGGACACGTCAGGCCGCATCCATAAGGTAAACGCGAAGACCGGCAAGAGCGCATGGGTTAAAAAAGC
The DNA here is from genome assembly GCF_038000405.1 of Paenibacillus sp. FSL M8-0334. Taxonomy (NCBI): domain Bacteria; kingdom Bacillati; phylum Bacillota; class Bacilli; order Caryophanales; family Paenibacillaceae; genus Paenibacillus; species Paenibacillus sp. FSL M8-0334. Next base: position 1,260,418 of record NZ_JBBOCH010000001.1, on the reverse strand, counting down.
ATATGCCGCGCCAAAGAGCGGAAAGGGATATGAACCGAGTAGCATCGACTACTATAGCGGTATGCTGATCCTTAGCGATGCTTATGGCTTGACCGCTTATGACACCAAGACCGGCAAGTTGAAATGGAAAACCGAGCGCAAAGGAAATTCCAGCTATAACATCGAAATGATGAACGGCCTGCTGTTGGCCAGCTCCACCGTTAGCGGCGCGATCACGACAACCCAATTGCACGCCATTAGCGCGTATACGGGGCAGATCAAATGGACTTACAACGGCAACTTCCAGGACCTGCTGCAGACGGGTCCGGAGCTTCATATCCTGAGATATAATAACGGCATTGATAATGGATATGCCCTCACGATTGATGTGCTTGAATATTCCACTGGCAAAATGTTAAACACGCTGGAGTACCAGCCGGTGCCGTTTGTAGAAATGGAATCTGCAAAAAAGGTGGCGTCCGCGTTTGATCATTACTTCTTTACTCAGAATACGCAGGACAACGGGGGGCAGCTGGCGGTCGTACCGCATCAGGCACCGAACTATTCATCCGCTGTGAAGACTTACCAATATGATGCTGTCATCACCCAGATGGAACTCTCAGACAGCAAAGACAGCACGATCGTGATGAGTCTGGCTGATGGCCGAATAGTTCTGAAGAATGTGAAGACCGGCAAAGATAAGGTAACGTCATATCCTTCGAAAATAAGCCGTTTTGATATTCTGGAGAACGTCGTTGTCATCGGGCTTGCGGATGGACGTCTGGTGCTGAAGGACATCAGAACCGGCAAGGATGTCGCCACCTACAAGCTTGGTTCAGGAGATTTCCTTGAGACCACGCGCACGATTCGTGACGAGCTGCTGATCCAGACCGGCGGCAAACTGTACTATGTTCCGCTTCCGGCAAGCCTGAAATCTTAATTCGTGAAGAAGGATATCTGGTGAAGCAATTCCGTTGGGATTTCATGGAAACAGGCCGCTTTCCATTCGAGCCGTGAGGCAGGATGGAGGCGGTCTGTTATTGCGTTATGTTCGGATGACGCTGCAATATGATATATAAAAGGATGTGGCCCCTTTTTAGCCAGGGGATGAGAGAAGATGAGCAGGAGTAGGAGCTGAAAGATACATGGCATATCAACAGATAGACGGTGTCCGTGTCTGGGGGACGCCTGACGAAGGGGCGCTTGCCCAAGCCAAGAGGTGTGCGAAGACCGGCAATGTCGTGCAGACGTTGCTGATGGCGGATCATCATAAAGGCTACAGCCAGCCGATCGGAGGGGTGATAGCGTATGACGGGCAGATCTCGCCCTCCGGGGTAGGCTATGATATTGCATGCGGGAATAAGGCAGTCCGTACCGGCCTGCTGGCCGATGAGATCATGCCTAAGTTGAACATAATCATGGATGAGATATCCCGCAGGGTCTCTTTCGGGATCGGCCGCGTGAATCATGAACGGGTGGATCATGAGCTCTTCGATGATCCGGATTGGGCGGTTTATAAGGCGATAGGTACGCAGGAACACGACAAGCTGAAAGCCCTGGCACAGAGCCAGCTTGGCACGGTGGGGAGCGGAAACCATTTTGTCGATATATTCGAAGAAGTCGGGACAGGCCGCGTCTGGGTGTCGAATCATTTTGGCAGCCGGGGATTCGGACATAAGACAGCGAGCGGCTTCATCAACCTTGCCGCCGGCAGGCCGTTTCTTGCGAACGCTCCCGGCGAGAAGATGGATCAGCCGCCGGTACTGCTGGATCTGAGCAGCGAGCTGGGCGACATGTATTACCGGGCGATGAAGCTGGCCGGACGCTACGCGTATGCGGGCAGGGATTATGTGATCCAGCAGGTGCTGGACATTCTGGGAACGGACGCGAATCTTGAAGTGCATAATCATCACAACTTCGCCTGGATTGAGCAGCACAGCGGCAAAGAAGTGGTGGTCGTCCGCAAGGGAGCAACGCCGTCTGCACCGGGGCAGGTTGGTTTTATCGGCGGCAGTATGGGGGATATCTCCGTGATCGTTAGAGGCAAGGATAGCGAAGAGAACCGGGAGGCTTATTACAGCACCGTTCATGGGGCTGGCCGGATCATGAGCCGCACCCAGGCGGCAGGCCGAATGAACTGGAAGACTCGCAAGCGCAGCGGCGGTCAAATTACGACAGAACAAATGCACAAGGCTGTTCGGGATTTCGGTGTTGAACTGCGTGGTGCGGGGACAGACGAGAGCCCTTACGTATATCGAAAGCTTCAGGACGTGCTGGATGCACATGCAGAGACCATCGAAGTCCTGCATGTATTGAAGCCAATCGGTGTGTGCATGGCCGGAGCGGATGAATTCGATCCTTATAAGGATTAAGGGCATGTGGCGAGAAAGCAAACCGGGAAATTCATTATGGATGTCATTGATGTAAAATAAAATGAAATCGAATGAGATTACAGCAGTTTATACCATAATACAGATGAACGGCAGGCCTGGTGCGAACCCCAAGCGAACATGAAATCCCTGGGAGGTTCGCACCTCGCGTCCCACAAGGACTCCCGGCGATTTAAGTGGAAAATATGCTCATTTTATAGTACTTTAAAAAGAGGTTCGCACTATTGCTCTTAAGAAGCGTTACTGCATAAGGGGTTATAAGGTGGGCTGTCGCACTCTATGTGAGTGCGTGGATTGAAATTTTCCCACCTCAATGATCCATGTTATACATTATAGTCGCACTCTATGTGAGTGCGTGGATTGAAATATAAAGTGTTGCTCCCTGGTGAAATTGATGACCGTCGCACTCTATGTGAGTGCGTGGATTGAAATGGAGCTGGCGTTTTCCTCCATCCGGCGCTCTTCCTTGTCGCACTCTATGTGAGTGCGTGGATTGAAATTCGATATACTGCAATAGCTCCACACAGGCTTCAGGTCGCACTCTATGTGAGTGCGTGGATTGAAATATCTTTGCGTTTGTGGTGGTGGCCTATGCGGATGTCGCACTCTATGTGAGTGCGTGGATTGAAATATAGATTCAATATTCACCCCGGTCCTTCAATTTTGTCGCACTCTATGTGAGTGCGTGGATTGAAATCTCACTATAGGTTCTATGGCCGCTATCGCTACGACGTCGCACTCTATGTGAGTGCGTGGATTGAAATACAATGGAGTTGTCAAAAAAAGTGCAGTTTGAAAACACACTCATGAGAACCCCATGATTAAGCTGCCTGTGACAGCATTCTTTCGCGATAAATAGCTGGGGGCCAGCCCCCTGGATTAGAGGTGTACACCCTCTGTCTGTTGTAATAGACCATGATGTATCGGAAGATAATCGATTTCATATAGGCCATCGGGTATTGCTCGGTTTTGATCTTATATAGCTTTTCTTTCTTTAGCGTAGCAAAGAAGCTTTCCATTCTTGCGTTGTCATAGCAGCGCCCTGTGCCGCTCATGCTTTGAACGACATCTCGTTTAGCCAGACACGCTCGGAATGCATGGCTCGTGAACTGGCTGCCTCGGTCGCTGTGATAAATCATTCCACGAGCATTTCTGGCCTTGCAGGCGTTCTCAAAAGCTTGGATGCAGAGTTCCTTGCGCATGTTGTCATCCATGGCCAGACCCACGATCTCTCCATTGAAACAGTCCAATACGGCGGACACATACACCTTACCGTCTAAACAAGGCACTTCTGTGATATCCGATAACCACTTCTGGTTGGGCGCTGAGGCGCTGAAGTCTCTCTGAATCAGGTTCTCGCTCTTTTGAGCTGTCGCATCCTCACGTGTAATGCCGTTTGGATGACGCCTCACTTTCTTCAGCAGACCGTGCTTCTTCATGATGCGATAGACGGTGCTATAGCTGGTCACGATCTCTTTTTGCGCTAGAGCCAGCCTAATCCGCTGGGCGCCGTAATTACTGTTGTCTTCATATTCTTCGATGATTTCTTTGATTTTGACCAGAAGGCGTTCTTGCCGCTCTCGTTTGGGTGTGGGCTTCAAGCTGCGGTAATAGCCTGATTCGCTGACAGCAAGTACTTTGCACATCTCCTTGACGGTCCATCGATCCCGTCGTTCACGGATGTAACCATAGAGCTGGCATGCTTTTACCGCTTCCGGTCTTTTGCGAAAAAACCAAGTGCATCCTTGAGAATTTCATTCGCACGACGCAACTCGCTGTTTTCTCTTTCTAATTCGATTTCACGCGCAGTCTTATTGGTAGATGCATAAGCGCGTCCACTTCCGATATGCGCTCCATCACCGTGCAGGGTTCTTCGTTTCCTCCAGTCCTGCAAGGTGTGGTAGGCTACGCCCAACTGCTCGGCGGCTTTCTTGGGCCCGATCTCATCGCTTAACCTTACCGCTTCTTCTTTGAATGTTTTGTCGTACCGATTCATTCTCGCTCATCCCCTCATTAGCTTTCATTTTATTTCATACGAGGGTGTTTTTCGACTGCATTTTTATCGTAGCACTCCACAACTTAACACAAGAAATAAAAGCCGTGTCATCTCAAGTCGCACTCTATGTGAGTGCGTGGATTGAAATCGAAGTGTCTATTGCGCCATGCCAATTTGTTGCGGTCGCACTCTATGTGAGTGCGTGGATTGAAATAAGGTAGGACCCCCATCATCGTTTGAAGATCAAAGTCGCACTCTATGTGAGTGCGTGGATTGAAATTTCCACCATCCGAAGCAGGAGCCGTCTCCCTCGTGCGTCGCACTCTATGTGAGTGCGTGGATTGAAATTGAAAAATATTAAATGCAACGAAGTATAGCATCACGTCGCACTCTATGTGAGTGCGTGGATTGAAATAACGCCCGTATTATCTACTTGCTCGGATGATTGTTGGTCGCACTCTATGTGAGTGCGTGGATTGAAATCGAATGATCTCCTTTTTGATACTTGGTTAAATTTACGTCGCACTCTATGTGAGTGCGTGGATTGAAATATTACGTCGTCTCCTTTAACGCGAAAATAACCTCGTCGCACTCTATGTGAGTGCGTGGATTGAAATCGTCCTTGAGTACCTTTGGTCGGTCGCCCGCTTCGATAGTCGCACTCTATGTGAGTGCGTGGATTGAAATCCACAACGCTTGTGCGGCAGCTTTATAATCCTTTGCGTCGCACTCTATGTGAGTGCGTGGATTGAAATGTCCATCGTCCACCAATCCCAAAATACTAATTGGAGGTGTCGCACTCTATGTGAGTGCGTGGATTGAAATACCCATATCAGGAGGATGAATCCCATATGACAACTGTCGCACTCTATGTGAGTGCGTGGATTGAAATCTGCCGATGCGCCTGGAACCCTACCAGGAGCGCCCGCTGTCGCACTCTATGTGAGTGCGTGGATTGAAATCTGCGCTGCGCCCAATTGTTTTTCGGCGTTTGATGTCGCACTCTATGTGAGTGCGTGGATTGAAATTGCACCAAGTCGGAGGCGTAAATGTCGCTTCCAAAGTCGCACTCTATGTGAGTGCGTGGATTGAAAAGATATATCCGTATTGTGTCCACTGTGCCAGTGCTTGACGCACTCTATGAGTGCGTCAATTGAAATTCCACTAGTGTATCCGCGGAGATAACCATGATGCGTGCGGATTCCCTATGAATGCGTGGATTCATACTCCGCTCCTTCCATCTCCTGAGGCGCACACCATTACAACAATCGGCTCCTGCCCAGGGCCGATTGATTTTTCTAATGTCCCTCCGCTCCAGAGCAAGCGGAGGGCTTTTTGTCTTCCCGAATTCATACACTTCCACTTCTCATCTGTTAATGGAATTCCCCCGCCACCAAAATTGTTTCATTATGCAACAATCATCTATAATCCATTGATCGGTTTTTGCCGATAAAACTCAAGTGAGTAGCAAAAAACAACAAATGAATTTCGGAGGGGTTAGATTGCGCAACAAGAAATGGACAAAATTTTCTTTTAAGGAATGGAACCGATACGGCAACAAGCTCATACTGTCTTTTTTAGTCATTCTGTTAGTGCCAAGCTCGGTGATCGCCTTCACTACCTACACAAGCGTTAAAGGAATGATAGACACACGCTTGCTCGACACGGCTCAGAACAATGTTCAGATGGCGGAGGAATCGATTGACCAGTTTATGTCTGCACAGATGGAGAACATCGACTTTTTATCTCAGGCGATCGCAGCTGGCCGCATTAAAGACGACCATGATCCCGACATCAGACAGCTGCTTGACCGGATTCAATCCTCGAAAGAGGATGTGGAGCAGACCTATGTAGGGACGAGTACCGGCGATTTCATGAACTCGCCAACCACATTCCAGAACCCGCCGGATTACGATCCGCGCCAGCGACCTTGGTATCAATCTGCTATGGAGAATCAGGGGCAGATCATCATCACAGACCCTTACATCTCCCAATCTTCCGGGCAGGTGGTAGTTACTGTCGCCAAGGCAACAGCTGATGAGCGCGGCGTTGTAGCTGTCAATCTTAAACTGGAGAGTTTAACCGAACTGATCGGAAATATTAAGATTGGAGAGAAGGGTTACATTTTCCTGTTGGATCAGAACAACCACATCATCAGCCACCCGACGGTGCAAGCAGGTGAGCCACTGAGCGGCGAGTTTCTTGAGGAGATCAATCGCTCGACCTCCGGCGGATTCAACTATAAGGCTGACGGGGAAGAGCTGAAATATGCCTTCCATACGAATGGAACGACAGGGTGGAAGATCGTTGCCAGCATGGCGCAATCCGAGGTGACGAATGAAGTCAACCCGATTATGTTCACGATGGGAATTGTTATTCTCGTTGCGATTGCCGGAGGCGGCCTGCTGATTGTTTTCATGATTCGAAGCATGACCAAACCGATTCATGCCCTTGTACAGGCAGCTGAGAAAATGAGCCAGGGAGACCTGAGCCATCCTATTGATCTGAAACGCGGGGATGAGCTAGGCACGCTGGCGCTGGCTTTTAATCATATGCGAAAGAACTTGAGCCATCTGATCTTGCAGATTCGGGACAAGTCACTGACACTCGCGGCTTCATCCGAGCAATTAACGGCAAGTACGGAGCAGAACACGCTGGCGAGTGAGCATGTGTCGGCATCCATTCAGGAGATGACGGCTGAAATCGAAGGACAGGCACACCGTATAGAAGAAAGCTCCAGAATGGCTGGTGAAATGTCAGCGTCGATTGGCCACATTTCCTCTAGCGCAGCCGAAGCTTCTTCCACAGCTGCCCGTGCCGTTACCGTGATTCAGGAAGGCAACGAGGCGATTGCGACCACCGTGGAGCAGATGCATGATATTAAGAATACGGTGTCTGATCTCTCCGAAAGTATTCAGGGGCTGGGAAGGTTCTCCCAAGAGATCAGTCAGATTGTCGATGTGATCACAGATATCGCAGGTCAGACCAATCTGTTAGCATTGAATGCGTCAATTGAGGCGGCACGAGCAGGCGAAGGCGGCAAAGGCTTTGCGGTGGTGGCCAGTGAAGTGCGCAAGCTGGCGGAGCAATCCACGCGATCTGCCGAACAAATTCGCGACATGATCACGACGATCCAGTCGGTGACGACGAAAGCTGTTGATTCGATGAATGCCGGAACAGCAGAAGTAGATAAAGGAATTGAGGTCGTGAACCATGCCGGGGAATCGTTTAAAAACATTACGGGCTATGTTCATTCCATTACGGACCAGATCAACGAAATTACCGGAAAAATCGCAGATATATCTGCCGGAACAGAGCAGTTTGTGCTAACTTTCCAGAACGTGGCCGAGGTTGCCGATTCCACAGCAGGTGCAGCACAGACCGTTTCTGCCTCGACGGAGGAGCAGCTGGCTTCGCTGGAGGAAATTAAAGGATCGGCGAGCTCACTGACCGAGATGGCGGAGGAGATGCAACAGCTTGTTGAACAATTCAAGCTATAAATGGTGTCCATCTACACAGATGAGTGGACAGTGATCTGAGAAGCTGGGCAGCTTTAGTACGGTAACCTTACCGGCTAAAGCTGCTTTCTTTTTTCAAAAAAATTACGGCTGTTGAAGGAAATGAGCATCGATGATGCTATCCAGTTGATTTTTTCTAGACAACGTTAAATTTACATACTGAAGGGTGCGCTCGTTCATCCCGTGATGGATCAATAGAGCCATCATACCTCTTGTAAACCATAAGTTGAAATTCTCTTTAAGAACGTTCCAATGAAATGGCTCAAAAATAGAGCTATAACCGTTTCTGAAATCAGTTAAGGAAGCCATGATCTTATCCTCCTGATTCCAGTCCAGAGCGGATGAAATCGCGGCACTGATGTCAAAATGATGGTTCCCTTTTCTGACTTCACCAAAGTCGATAATATACATTTTGTTATGATTAAATAGCAGATTCCATATTCCTAAGTCTCCATGGATATAGCAGTTGTTATCATGATTGTATGTTGTACACTGCTGAAACAAGGCTAACAATTGCGGTTTGTATTCCATGTTATCGAATTCATCCAGTTGGATGAGCTCCGTCCACATGTGTTCTAAAGCAAACCGGTCATTCTGTTCATAGATGCCCGGAATGCTCTGGGTTGCAGAATGAAATAGAGCGATTGTTTTACCTAGATTATAGAAATGGATATCGCTGTTATTTACCTTATGATGCTCGACGTAGAATTGCAGGTTATATACAGCTTCCTGATCTTTAATGTAAGGCTGGTTGTCATTACTTAACAGGATCGTGGGGGATATGGCGTGCTCTTGTAGCGCTGTGGATATCCGGAATTCAGTGATGGCTTGCTCCGTATCTCTCAGCTTTCTCACAATATATTTGTTATCCATAGTAACCACCAATCTTGCATTGGAGGTATTCCCTGTGCTTATTTCCTTAATCTCAATAACTGGCGTAATGGGATAGTAGTCATGAAGTCTTCTAAAATCAAAACAATCCAAATGCTTCCCTCCTAGTTCTGTTGTAAATTCACAGTAAGCTCTTGCCTAAAGTGGTGTTCTCCGTCATAGATCATCATTCCTTCTTGAAGTATACGCATTGTGGTACAGATTGTGGAGCACTCGGAGAGTCGAATGTGTCTTTGAGAACATATACAGGACTAATTTCATAGTTGAGATATTCAACGATTCCAGGATGATGACAAGAAAAACGTAAAAAAATATCGAATATTTCCTGATTTTTTTAATTCCTGGGCCAAATGGGGTAAAGTTTTGGAGGTCTTTTGACCGATGATAATAGTTAGGGGTCTTTTTTGCCTATTACATACTTAAATTAATGGGAATATATAGGAGTTGATATTTTTGGCCAGGGATACGGATAAACGAGGCATGGTGTGGTTTAAGAACGCTCTCTCGAAGCCTGAGAAGCAGGATGAGGTTATCCAGGAGGGCACCGCGGCGGAGGAGACCCAGGCAGAGCCTGCTCTTTCAGCTGAATCCGGGCACACTCCCGACGAAGGGGGGAACGGCGTGTTTTCCAAAGACCATCAGGACAAGATCAGCCTGGATGTCATCGTATCCATTGAGAACATTCTCAAGGATCGGCAGCTGCTGACTTACAAGAACAAGGGCCTGGAGGAGCAGCTGGCCGCTGCCAATGAAGCGATTAGCCGCTACAAGCACGAGCAGATCAAGAAAGACCAGCTGATCCAGGAGAAGAGCAAGGAAATTCGCGAATTGGAAAATGTCCTGACCAACAAGCAGATGAGCTATGATCAGCTTCTCGAGGATTACAAGGAATATCAGCTTACCTCTAACCTGGCTTATGAGAAGCTGTCCAGCCAACTGGAGACCGAAATTGCCAAGTACAACAAGCTCCAAGAGGAGACAACGAACACCCAATATCAGAACATGCTCAAAATCAATGCTCTCGAAGACAAAATCAGAGCGCTGGAAATTGAGAACCAGAAGTATGCGGAGCAGTACCGGAACATCGTGGATGAGAAGGCTAAGCTCATGCAGACCATTACCGATTTTACCGAGAAAATGTCCTTCTCCTTCACGCCAAAAGGGGCAACCTCCCCGAAATCAAGCGATGAATAAGACATTTCCGGCTTAGGATTAAAGACCGGGCGCGGTGCCGGAAAGCATCCGGCATTGAACGGGGCGGGCACACCACCCCGGGTTCCAGATACAACTAGAGAAAGGGGGCGCCGTCTTGTCAGACTCCTACGGAAAAGTCATAGAGCTTCTGGCGGTCGAGGAAAGCGATAGCGGGGAGTCCGGCTATCTGCGAGTCAAATTCTCCACGGATACGGTGGAGTGGCTATGGGAAGCCGACCGTGAGACCGTTCAGAGTTTAAAGGCCGTCCTGGTCATGGATGGGCTGCATAAATACCGCCTCTCCTGCCATACCGTACGGGACGTAATGAACGAGACTGATATTGCACAAGTTACGAGAACGTATCGCGAAGAGAGCACGCGTTATCCATTCAGCTGTTCGCCGGGCTTCAAGAGCAATCTGGACGAGGTAAAAAGAGTACAGCATCCTCAGGAGCTGCTCGCGCTATCCTTCTTGTCCAGAGTTCATACCGACTCGGAACCGCACAAGGAGGAGAACGTCTCCAGCGAAAGGAACGGACCACGTCAATTCCGGCGTACCCGCCGTTTGAGACAGTCCCTCAAGCTGGTCAGCATGTCTGTTGTCAGTATCTTTCTGGTCACGGTGCTAAGCTCCTTTAATTATTCGCATAATTTCACGGATTCAAGCGCAGACGTGCTGAACCAGGCAGCTCCAACGGATCCGGCCTTCGCCGAGACGACCGTGTTGACACCGGATGTGACAGTAGAAGCCGCTGTAAGCTCTGCGGGGAATCCGGCTGAGAACGGAAAATCCCTTCTCAACACAAGCGTCAGCAAGCCGAGCAAGGAGCCGGTATCTCAGATGCCTTATGTCGAACTGGAGGAAGGGGTTACCTACGGCCTTCCTGAAGGCTACGTAGCCTTGACCTTTGATGATGGGCCATCTCAATACTCGGTTGAAATTATGAGTATTTTGAAAGAGTATGGGGTGGGAGGGACCTTCTTCTTCGTCGGCACGAATGTGAAGAAACATCCCGATTATGTCCGCACCATTCATGAAAGCGGCTACTCCATTGGCAGCCACTCGATGACGCACGCCAAGTTGCCAGGGCTGGGTCTTGCGATGCTGAAGGAGGAGATGACCGGACCAGATAGGTTCTTAGAGGACATTATTGGCGAATCGTCGATTCTGTTTCGACCTCCCTACGGGGCGTTAGATGAACGGACGGAATCCGTTAGCGGACAGCTTGGCAAGAAAATTGTAATGTGGAATCGAGATCCGGAGGACTGGCTGACACGTGATCAGGACAAAATTGTGGATTACATCAAGCAGATGAAAGCCTCGGGCTCGATCGTTATTCTGCATGAGTCTCAAGCAGTGGTAGATTCGCTTCCGGAAATTATCACCTACCTCAAGAATCAGAATTTGAGTATTGTCGGGTTGCGATAAACGGACATTTCATAACAAGGCGATAGACTGGCGGACGCAAGATTCTTAGCCAGGAACAGTAACATCCGATGGTTGAATAAGATGGTTATCCTTTTGGCGGTGGAAACACGGTTTAAAGAGGATAACCTTTTTTAGTTCAAGGGAGCTCTCTGGTGCGAACCCCAAGCGAACATAAAATCCCAGGGAGGTTCGCACCCCGCGTCAGACAAGGGATAACGCGATTTACATGGTAAATTCAGGGTGTTTATAGTAATCTAGAAATGAGGTTCGCACTTTTGACCCGCCAAACCCATGAATCACAAGGCCTTGTCAGGCGGGCTGTCGCACTCTGTGTGAGTGCGTGGATTGAAATAACGAAATAGCTGCCTTTGTCCGAGATGCGAAGATTGTCGCACTCTGTGTGAGTGCGTGGATTGAAATGCTTGGGACGGTGAATTTGAATGTCTGAACGTATAAGTCGCACTCTGTGTGAGTGCGTGGATTGAAATATACAATCTAGACCTAGTCTGTCCACTAGGTAAAGATAGTCGCACTCTGTGTGAGTGCGTGGATTGAAATATTCTCCTATTTAAAGAATTTTTTGTGAATGAACAGTCGCACTCTGTGTGAGTGCGTGGATTGAAATCAAAATCTATCGGCCTAGATACAGGTACAGACAAGTCGCACTCTGTGTGAGTGCGTGGATTGAAATGATCCGGGCGGGCATATCTAATGCCCCTACATAAGTCGCACTCTGTGTGAGTGCGTGGATTGAAATAATGGGGTACCTCAAAACTCAGAAAATTTTGAACAGGTGTCGCACTCTGTGTGAGTGCGTGGATTGAAATGCTTGACCTCTGCGCTGGAAGAGGCGCAATATCACGTCGCACTCTGTGTGAGTGCGTGGATTGAAATGACGGGCGGATGCCGGTATCCAACGTCAATAAGGTCGCACTCTGTGTGAGTGCGTGGATTGAAATCCGATGGTGGATCAATTTGCGAAACATGAGCAGGTCGCACTCTGTGTGAGTGCGTGGATTGAAATTCTTGGTGTCCTTAATTCCGTGCGCTCATCGTCAGTCGCACTCTGTGTGAGTGCGTGGATTGAAATACTGCCGTCCCCACTACGCTGACGCTGCTCGATGTCGCACTCTGTGTGAGTGCGTGGATTGAAATTCATCTACGTATGTACCCTGGATCTGTTTTGCTTTGTCGCACTCTGTGTGAGTGCGTGGATTGAAATATTGGGAGGTTAGACAAAGCCTATCCAAATATGGGTCGCACTCTGTGTGAGTGCGTGGATTGAAATTCGCCGCCCCAGAATTCTGGGCTGGCATGGTCCGGCGTCGCACTCTACGTGAGTGCGTGGCTCGAAATATGATGTACAAGTACAACCAGGGTCAGGACCACGTCGCACTCTATGCGAGTGCGACAAGTGCATGGATTTAACGAACCGATCTATCCCATTTCTGTTAGATCACCTCCTCCCTCTCCATCGCTACTTATCTCCCACACGCGACCGTTTCCTCTGCCCCTAAAGCTCTCCTGATCCCAGGAGGGCTTTTTTCATTTGTTAACAAATCCCCGCTGTTTCCTCAGAATCTATTCATAAAATTAACCAACTCCTAAAATGCGGATAACATCCAGATTACAATTGAAAATTACAGTAGAGGTATAGACGTCTAGACAATTTCGGTGAAAGGAGAATAACTTGAACAGGTTGCAGGCCAGTCCCAAATACGGACTACTGATTACAGTTCTCATCTGGACCTTGTTTCCGATCTACTGGATGGTGATCGTGGCCACACAGACCGATTTGTTTGCGGATGTGTCGCTATTCCCCCGTTCTGTTACGTGGGAGCATGTGATCAGTGTTTTTACAGAAGAAAATTACTTAGGGGCGTTAATCAACAGCTTTACCGTTACAGCCATCTCCTTGCTGATCGTACTCGCATTTGGCTTGTCCTGCGCATATGTCTTGGCACGGCGATCCTTTCGGGTACCGCTCAAAAAAACGCTGTTGATCTGGATTTTGCTGGTCAGAGTGCTGCCACAGATTACATTTGCACTGCCTTTATACATCTTAATGAACGATGTGGGGCTTCTGAGCACCAAAATGCCGATTGTGCTGGCACATATTCTGGTGAACTTGCCTTTTGTCATCTGGTTTATGATTGCGTTCTTCTACCATGTTCCGGAGGAAATCGAGGAAAGCGCAAGGATGGACGGTGCATCCGAATTTACGATCTACTATCGGGTGGTGCTGCCGCTCGTGGTGCCGGGCATCGCCGCCATTTCGATTCTGTCCTTTATGGCTTCATGGAATGAGTATTTGTACAGTGTTATCTTCATTCAGCGTCCCAGCGACTTCACGATCCCGTTGAAGCTGGCGACGCTCAACAGTGAGCAGGAATTGACGGAGTGGGGCAAGGTTGCTGGCGGCGGGCTGATATCCATGATGCCGGTGCTGCTGGCGGCGATTTTTATGCAGAAGCATTTAATGAACGGCCTGACGGCCGGTGCAGTGAAAGAATAGGAGGATAAGAGAGAAATGAAAAAACGTATGGTTGCATTAGTAAGCATAGTGACGGCAGTTAGCATTATGGCAGGATGCCAGTCATCCTCTTCCACATCGGCCAATGAACCGACCAAGCTGGTGATCGCCGCTAGGGGCGGGACGCACGTAACAGCGATGGAAGCGGTGAAAGAAACGTTTGAACAAGAACATAATGCGCAAATCGAAATTCTCGGTCTGGAAGCAGCGGACCTGAAGCAGAAGGTGTCCCTGGATTCAACAAGCAAGAACGGTGCTTATGATCTGATCATGGCTGACGACCCGTGGATGCCGGAGTTTGGCGAAGCAGGCATTTTTGCGAATCTGTCCGAGCTGGGTGTAGAGGCTGACGCAGATTTCGAGGAATCCTCGCTGGCGCTGGGCAAGCATCCTTATGAGACCGGCGATCTGTATGCTCTTCCTTTTGCAGGCAATGTACAGCTGTTCTTCTACAATAAAGAGCTGCTCGACAAACATAGCCTCAGCGTTCCGCAAACCTGGGAAGAAGTGGTGAATGCAGCGAACACCATTCATGCTTCGGGGGATGGAGCAGGCTATGTCATCCGCGGACAGCAGGGGAACCCGATCGTTTCCGATTTCCTGCCGATCTTCTGGGCACATGGCGGACAAGTGTTTGACGACAATTGGAATGCGCAGCTAGACTCCGAGGCCGGGCGCAAAGCGCTGGACACGTATATCAATCTGCTGGCAGCCGGCGTGAACTATGAGCAGACCGATATTGTAAGCTCGGTATCCGAGGGACGCGCAGCGATGGCTTTGGGCTGGCCGTCATGGTTCATTAGCGAAGGAAAGGCTAGCGCGAATTACGCGCCAATTCCGTCCAAGGCGTCCGCGAGCGATGCAGAAGCTTCGACCGGTATGATTGGCAACTGGATGATGGGCGTAGCAGCCAACTCCGAGAACAAGGAGCTTGCAGCGAAATTCCTGACCTTCATTACAAGCAGCGAGAGCCAGAAGGTAATGGCTCAGCACGGCGGTGTGCCGACACGGAAGAGCGTGTATCTGGACAGCGAATTGTCCGCGAAGTTTGAGCATTTCCCTGTACAGCTCGAAGCGCTGCAGAACTCGGTAGCCAGACCGAGAACGACGAAATGGTCTTTGGTTGAAGAAGCACTGGGTGCTGAACTGTCAGCGGCTATTGCTGGAACGAAATCGATCGAGGACGCGCTTGCTAGTGCTAACCATGCGATTAATCAAATCATGCAATAATAGCGGTTTGACGATAAAGGAGCGGAATGAATTTGTATAGCAGGCGGCGGTTTCAATGGGCCATGCTGGCTCCCGTAATCTTGTTGTTAATCGGATTGACGGTCTTTCCGTTCATCTATACCGTCTCAAGCAGCTTTACCGACCACTACTACTTGGCGGGTGATTCCAAACAGTTTATCGGGATTGCCAACTACAAGCGCCTCCTGCAGGATCAGTTATTTCTTCAGGCTATCTGGAATACTGTCAAGTTCATGCTACTGGCGGTTTCGATTGAAACCGCCTTGGGACTTGCGATTGCACTGCTGGTCGAGAGCATGAGACGGGGCACGAAAGTGCTGCGCGTATCGCTGCTGATCCCGTCGCTGCTGCCGCCGGTTACGGTGGCGCTGATCTGGCAGATGATGCTGAGCAACCATAATGGCATTATTAATCATCTGCTCGGCTGGTTCGGCGCAGGGCCTTTCAATTTTTTGATGGACGTGAATCTAGCTTTCCGAACGATTCTGTTCATTGACATCTGGCAATGGACGCCGTTTGCTTTCCTGCTGCTGTATGCTGCGCTCCAGGCCGTACCACGGTCGCAATACGAGGCAGCCAGAGTGGATGGCGCCGGCAAACTGAATATTTTTACGCATATTACGCTTCCGAATATTATACCGACGCTGCTGCTGGTGATCCTGCTTCGCACGATTGACACGTTCCGCCTGTTCGATAAAGTGAACATTCTGACTGGCGGGGGGCCGGCCAATTCAACGATGACCGTGACCCAGTATATCTACAGGCATGGCGTGTTTAATCTGCAGGTAGGCTACGGCGCGGCTGCATCCGTTATCATGGTTGCGCTGGTCCTGGCTTTCACCGTGTTCTATATTAAACGGTCCATCGGAGGCAGCGAGCAAGATGGGCATCGTTGATTCTGGGATGGTCGGGTTTGGCGAAGCGACCGTATGACGGCTGGCAGCAGGGGAGTGGGAATTGTAATTAATCAAATGAGGACATGTGATGGCATGAATGTGGAGCAATGGATGAAGGACATGGAGGAATGGGGCGAGCAAGTGGCCGCCTTCCAGCGAGAAACGGAACGAGAACAGCAACTGAAGGTGTCGACCAAAGGGCATGAGATGGACTTTGTGACCAATGTGGATCTGAAGTCTGAGGATATGCTGGTCCAGCGCATCAGTGAGAAATATCCCGATCACAGCATCCTGACCGAGGAGCGTGGGTTAATCGACAAGCAGAGCGACTATTTGTGGGTGATCGATCCGATTGACGGGACCACCAATTTTATTCATGGTTTTCCGATGTCCTCTATCTCGGTCGCTTTGCAATATAAAGGGATCACGCAGGCCGGAATCGTCTATGCGCCGTGGATGGCGATGAAGTTCAGTGCGATTCGGGAACGGGGCGCCTATCTGAATGGGGAACGCATCGCGGTGTCACAGACATGTGAGCTGAGGCACAGCTTGCTGGCCACCGGATTTCCTGCCGGAGACAGCCAGTCGACCGTGAACCTCGCTTATTTCAACCGGATGATCAGGAAGGTGTCGGGAATCCGGCGCACCGGCAGTGCCGCATTGGACCTGTGCTTTGTCGCTGCCTCGTTCCTGGATGGCTATTGGGAATTCGATTTAAGCGATTGGGATATGTGCGCAGGGGCTTTAATTGCGAAGGAAGCAGGGGCCATAGTACTGAACAAGGATATGGACAATCACAGGCTATTAATCTGTTGCAATCCTCGCATCTTCGATGTGCTGCAAGCCGGCTTGCTTGAGCAGGAAGAATACTAACAGAACCGGGAGGCTGTAGCATTGGGCACCTATCAACATATCAAACAGGAAATCGGAAAGATGATCGACAGCAAGCTGTGGAAGGTCGGCCAGAAGCTTCCTTCGGAATATGAGCTGGCTAAATATTTCGGCGTCAGCCGCGAGACGCTACGGACGGCGATCAAGCTGCTTGAGCAGGAGGGCAAGCTGCTGGTGAAGCACGGCGTGGGCACCTTTGTCATCAAGCCGCTTCCGATGATTCCGAGCCGGCTTGAATTTCTCCAGAGCATCGGGACGATGATCAAGCTGGCAGGTTTGACGGAAGAGGAGAACAAGGAGATGATCGGGGAAGTGGAGTGCAGCCCCGAGTGGGCCGAGGCGCTGAACATTGAAGAGGGCTGCGGGGTAGTCAAGCTGGAGCGCATTCGCTATGCGGACGGCGATGCCGTTGCTTACTCGATCAATATTATGCCGAAGGAGCTGGTGGGCGACGCCTTTGAGCGGATTGATTTCTCCGGGTCGCTGTTCGGCTTCCTGGAGGACAAGTGCAAAATTCAGATTGCCAGGGCGGACACCGAGCTGCTAGTTCCTTTGAAGAAAGACAAGTACGTGCAGCGTCTGCAAATTGATAAAGAGGAAGAAACGCCCGTCATCTTGATGAAACAGCTGCATTATGACGAGCAGAACAAGGAAGTGCTGTATTCGCTTGATTACTTGCGTAATGATGTGTTCAATTTCTGGATTCGCCGGGAACGAAAATAATCATCTTATACCGGTTAAGGAGTGGTTATGATGGGCACGCGGCATTCATGGACAAGCAAACTGTTGAAGGTGGTATTAAGCGCAGCAGCAGTGCTGCCTTTTATCGCAACTAGCGCGTCGGCAAGCTCGGTATTCATTGACGCCAATCCGTACAAAGCGTTTCACGATACGTATGATGAAAGCGATCCGGACCGCAAATTCCGCGATGCGCTCGATATGAAGTTCTACAACGTTGAGCTGGACATCATGGTGGACACGAATCGCACCCGTTACGAAGGGCCGCAGTATCCTGACTATTTGCAGGGCAAGGTGAAGCTGTACGTGAAGCATGATGCGGCTGCCTGGCCCAATACGAGGCATCTGTATCAATACTTTGAAGATATGGCCGCGCAGATTGCTGCCCGAGGCGGCAGCATTCACGGCGACGGAAGAAGCATCATCGTCAACCTGGACATGAAGACGGCCAACAGCCCGAACTACGAGGATGTGGCTGACTCGCTGCAGGCGATTTTCACCCATTATGAGTCTTATATGAGCCATGGCTACATCGGCAGTGCGAACAGCTTCACCGAGCGTGCGATCACCGTGTGCTTGTCTGGCACTGACGCGCTGAAGAATGCGTATTTCAACTACATTTCCGGACAGACGGGCAAGCTGCTGGCCTTTAAAGACGAGGTATACAGCATAACGCATAGCAGATATGGCAATGTCGCTGATTATTTCCCGAACGCTGCGGACATCTATCACCGGTTCTATGCGGTTCACTGGAAGCATATCGAGAGCGGCTTTGACACGCTGATGCCGGGCAACTGGTCGCAAGAGGAAGAGCAGCGCTTGAAGGACATGATGTACATGGCCGAGCAAAAAGGGTACACGCTCCGCTTCTACAGCCTGAACGGCAATGAAGGCGCATGGCATTACAAATTCCCGAACGGCGACGGGGACGCGGCACAGCGCTGGACCCAGTTCGCTTACATGAACCACAAGCTCGGTACGCGCCATTTCGTATCGACCGATTCCTACCAGTCCATGACGAAGTTGTTCAATCACTTTCTCGTTCCGCTCCGGGATTACAACCACCGGGTTGAGAAACCGGGCGGCACGCAGAATGGGGTAGACGTATCGGTGTCCATAACGGATGACCGGCGCGTCGTAGAGGTGCACAAGGCCGAAGGACTGTTCAACAACAATCTGTGGTATTCCGTCGGGTCCGTACGTGATGACGGGTACATTCAGTGGGTGACGAACGAACGCATCAATCCTGGCGGTCAGAATAAAAACGGCGTTCAGCCTCACAGTGATGTCACGAATGTGGGCGGCCAGCAGATCGTGGTCCAGGTCAATAAAACCGACGGCACCGGTTCCGGGCTGTGGGCCAACATCGGCAGACTGGAGCCGAACTCGACCATCACCTGGATCACCAACGAGCGGATTGCCATCGGCGGCTCGCATACGTCGGGAGATTGGCCGCACATCGCCATCGACGGCGATCGGGCAGTGCTTGTGTACCTGAATGGCGGCAAGCTTCACTATCACACCGGGCGCATCAACACGTCGAACTACAGCATAACGTGGAGCAACAGTGGAACGATCAACAATCAGAATGGCGAGCGTCCGGATGTCGCCTTCCAGGACGGCAGAATCGTTGTCGTGTATCGGGACGGCGGACGACTGAACTATACGACAGGCACATGGGGCCAGAACGGGAATATCACCTGGAACGCAAGCGGCAGCATGGGCGGTCAGGATGGCAAGGATCCGGCGGTTGCCTTTATTGGCACAGACAAGATCATCGAGCTGCATACGAGCGAAAATACGGGCCTGATCTGGTACAACATCGGGGAGCTGGAGTGGCCGAACATTCGCTGGATTCACAACTATGTGTGGGATTCCGGCGTGTCGTCCCGCCCGAGCGTCGATTATAACGCAGCGACCAACCTGCTTGTCGATCTGCACAAATCGGGGATGAATGATGCGTTGTGGTATAACACCGGGAGCATTCATTTTCCGTAACGAATAGAGCAAAGGCAGAAAAGTGAGAAAAGGCATGATCGCCGCCATCCCTTCGGGGAGGCTGGCGATCATGCCTTTCTTGTTTACCTGTTCTGTTGTGCGGCAAGATATTCCTTGACCCGCTCAGCGGCTTCCATGACCGAGTTCGCCTGGATCATGATGCGCTTGTCACCGTCATAGTGGCTCGCGGTATGCTCATAGCGGGGATCATAGTAATACTGCAGCAGCAGGCCCACGGCATCCTCATATTGGCTGCTCTCGAGATGACGCTGGATCTCCGCCGCGATCGGGGTATGAATCCGCTCCTTGATGCGCAGAAATGCCTCCATGCACGCTTCAGCATGCTGCTCGGGCTTATAATCCTCGATGATGTGACGGATGCGCGCTTCCATCGGAAGGTCGATCCACAGATGAGTGCCTTGTTCTTTTTTGGTCAACAAAAATTCAGGCAAGGCCACTTTCCCGATGCGCTGGCTTTCGGCTTCAAACAGCATGTAGGGTGCCTGCTGATGCTGAAGCAGCTCCTGCAGCAGCAGGGCATCGAATGTCTTCTGGTTACGGGCCGCGTAGCCAATGTGACCAAACACCGATCCGCGGTGGCCCGCCATGCCTTCGAGATCAAGCACAGGGTAGCCCTCCTGCTGAAGCTGGCGCAGGATTTCCGTCTTGCCTGATCCGGTATGGCCATTCAGGACGATAGCAGGGGCCTCGAGCTCATAGCTGGCCAGCTGATCAACGACCCATTTGCGGTACGCCCGAATTCCGCCCGTCAGCCGATAGGCCTTGATGCCCATTAACGAGAGGACGGTGGCCGACGTTCTGCTGCGCATGCCTCCCCGCCAGCAGAAGACCGCCTTCTGCTGCGGAATGGCCGCGAACTCGCGGATAAATGCCGGCAGCTTGGCCGACACGATCTCAAGCCCGCGCTCCTTGGCCGCCTGTACGTTCACCTGCTTGTACAAGGTGCCGATTTCGGCACGCTCCTCGTCGTTGAAGATCGGGATGTTGATGCTGCCCGGAATCGTTGCAGCAGCATATTCGGACGGCGATCTGACGTCAATCGGAAGCAGATTATTGTCTTTCTGAAGTTGTAGCAGTTCTTCAACAGAGATGTCGTGAATCAAGTGTTATCGCTCCCTCTATAATAGTCCTTAACGGACGACGATGTGCCCTGGATGCGCTGCTGTAATTTCCCCGATGCGCGCCGCTTCGACGCCCGCTGCCAGCAGATCGGCAAGCAGCGCTTCGGCCTGGCTGCCGTCCACGGCAATCAGCAGGCCCCCGGATGTCACGGCATCACACAAAATATACTGATCCAGCGGATCCATATCAGCCGGGAACGTCACCGATCCCTCGAGATGGGCGAAATTGTTCTTCGTTCCTCCCGGCACAAATCCGGCCTCGGCCAGCTCGCGAACACGCGGCAGCAGAGGGACGAGCGCCTGCTCAATGACAACGCCGTTGCCGCTGCCCTTGGCCATCTCCGAGGCGTGCCCAAGCAGGCCGAAGCCCGTAACGTCCGTGCAGGCATGCACGTCATAGGACGCCATCGTCTCGGCCGCCGTTTTGTTCAGCGTGGACATGACGGTGGTAACGCGCTGAATCTCTTCCTCGCTGAGCTGATCCTTCTTGATGGAGGTGGTCAGAATGCCGACCCCGATCGGTTTGGTCAGAATCAGCTGATCTCCCGGCTTGGCGCCGGCGTTGGTCCGCACTTTGTCCGGATGCACGAGCCCGGTCACAGCCAGGCCGAATTTCGGCTCCTTGTCGTCAATCGAATGCCCGCCAACTAGCGTGACGCCAGCTTCCTTCAGCTTGTCGCCCGCGCCTCGCAATATGTCGGACAGAATGCTTTTGTCCAGCGTATGGATTGGGAAGGCCACAATGTTGAGTGCGGTCAGCGGCGTGCCTCCCATCGCATAGATATCGCTGATGGCATTGGCGGCAGCAACCTGGCCGAACGCATACGGATCATCGACGATTGGCGTGAAGAAATCGACCGTCTGCACCATAGCCATCTCATCGTTGAGCTTGTATACCCCAGCGTCATCGCTGGTGTCCAGGCCGACCAGAAGGTTCGGATTCGGCTCGGCAGGCGGAAGGCTCCGGATGACCTGCGCCAGGTCGGCAGGCCCGATCTTGCAGCCGCAGCCGCCTTTGGAGGATAGAGACGTCAATTTGACGTTGTTTATATGATTTTGAAGTGACATCATCACAACTTCCTTTCAATAGGAACTGGGCATACACTTACCCAAGTCACTATTATACTCCTCCAATAAATAATAGTAAAAACCTCGTTTGCTTGTGATATAATACTATCCGTTCTTATCAATCTATTACTGTTCTTACCGGAGGGAAAGGAAATGCATAGTGTGGAAACCACCAAGCCGTCCGGTCACTTCAATCGAAAGACATTGCTGTTTGCATTGCTCTTTATCGTGATCACTGCGGCTGGCTTGTTGTATGTAAAATGGTGGCCGTATTATGGCAAAGCCATCACGTCTGCGACCACGCATTCGATCGGCTCGTCGATACTAACCGATGCCGGCGATACGATTCCGGCGCCTTCATGGAGCGCCGCCTGGGAATATGCGGCGGCTTATTTTAAAGCCGTTTGGAAAGCGGCTGTGCTCGGTATACTGCTCGGCTCGCTCGTGCAGGTGCTGCTGCCTTCCAAGTGGCTTTTGGATATGCTCGGCAAAGCCAATTTCAAGAGCACCGCTATCGGCGGTCTGGCCTCCCTGCCCGGGATGATGTGCTCCTGCTGCGCCGCTCCGCTCGCTGTCGGGCTGCGCAAGAAGAAGGCGTCGATAGGGGCAAGCCTGGCCTTCTGGATTGGCAACCCGACGATTAACCCGGCAACACTGATCTTCATGACATTTGTGCTGTCCTGGGAATTCACGCTGCTGCGCCTGGTGTTTGGCCTCTTGCTTACGTTCGGGGTCAGCTATCTGGCGAACCGCTTTGCGCCGAATGAACTCGTGCCGCAGCAGGTGCAGGCTGCGCTTCCGGAGGACAACGAGCCGGAGCAGCCGATGTATGTGCGCTGGGGCAAGGCGATGTGGAGCATGTTCATATCGGTCATTCCGGCGTATGTGCTGGTCGTCCTGATGCTCGGCGCATTCCGCGCGTGGCTGTTCCCGGCGATGGACGGGGCGGGCTCGAACAGTCTGCTGGCCATTATCGGCTTTGCCATTGCAGGCATGCTGTTTGTCATCCCGACCGCTGCCGAAATTCCGATTATCCAGTCCTTCATGGACATGGGGATGGGCGTTGGCCCTGCAGCGGCGCTGCTGATGACACTGCCGGCGATCAGTCTGCCTTCGCTGCTGATGCTGGCGAAGCATTTTCCGGGTAAGGTGCTGGCATTCACCGCATCCTCGGTTGTGGCGATCGGCATATTGGCCGGGCTCGTCGGCTGGATGCTCCTGTAGAATATACAAAGGACTTCAATTCCACGGTACAGGTGGGAATGAAGTCCTTTTTTTATATTGCGGCTTATGGTGGCAGCCAGCGCTTGGGGGACAGCTATGGTGCAGCCTGTGATCAACCGGTTGTTTCCGGTCCAGTGCGGCGGGCGGCACGTGGCACGGGGAGATAACGGCATGAACGCCTAGAGGAGTCCCGCCCATCGCAGTCCATGCCAGATGCCGTCCTGCTCCGCCTCGGAGGTGACGAAGGCGGCCAGCTTCTTGACAGCCTTCGGTGCATTGCCCATCGCGATGCTGCACCCGACGAACCGGAACATCTCCATATCGTTATAGTTGTCGCCAAAAGCGTAAATATCCTCCGGCCTGAACCCAGTTTCGGCGATCAGCCTTTCAATGCCGGCCGCTTTCGATCCGCCCGCAGGTAGCACATCCATCGAGCAGGGATGCCAGCGGACAAAATGCAGGTCCGGAAATGCCAGTCGGAACATCGCCTCATGTTCCTCCGTGCAGAACAGCATCGTCTGGTAAATGTGCCTGCCTTCGTAGTACCGAGGATCGCATTCTGGATGGAGGACATCCAGCGAGCGCATGCACTGCTCGACATAGGGGTGATGCTGCTGATTGCAGCGCATCCCTTCCGCATCGAGGTACACCAGCGGATGCTCCCGCTCTGCCGCGAAGGCGGCCAGCTGCGCAACGAGCTCCGGCCCGATCGGGTTGCTGTAGATCAGCCGGTGTTCGTGCACGACATATTGCCCGTTAAAGCTGACGTAGGAATGCAGCCCCAGCTCCCGCCGCAGATGCTCCAGCATGAACGGGGAGCGTCCGGAAGCAAGCGCCACAGTGTGCCCGGCTTCCTTCAGGGTGAAGATGGCGCGCTTGGCGGAGGCCGGAATCCGATTATGTCGGTCCAGCAGCGTGCCGTCGATGTCGAACAGGACCAGTTTTCCTTGCGGTTTCTTCACAAGATTCACGCTCCCAGCGGCTCGGCGCTGTCCGCCAGATTCAGCCGGACCTTCTCATGCAGACGCAGCGCCACCGGGGAGATGACCTCCCAATTCCGTTCATCACTGCGGATATCGTAATGGAACTCCTTGCCCTGGAACTGGACGTTGACGACTTCACCGGGAATGCCTTCCGTGCCGTCTGGCTGGAGCAGAAATTGATCGGGGCGCACAGGATATAGACCGCGCGCTTTGAAATAATCGGCAATGCCGTCACCGTTCCAGGCGGTGTTGCTGCCTTCCGGCGTGAACAGGTTGCCGCTCCAGCTGCCCTGCACCAGATTGGACTTGGATACAAACTTGGCGACGAATTCGGTCTCCGGCCGCAAATAAATGTCCTGCGGCGTTCCGGCCTGTTCGATGCGGCCGTCCTTCATGACCACGATCCGGTCAGCCATGGCCAGCGCCTCCCCCTGATCATGGGTGACGTAGACGATGGCCGAACGGGTCCGGCGGTGGACCTGCTGGATTTCGCGGCGCATATCCATGCGCAGCATCGCGTCGAGGCTGCTGAGCGGCTCATCCATCAGCAGCAGGGAAGGCTCGGGAGCCAAAGCCCGGGCAATCGCGACCCGCTGCTTCTGACCGCCGGACAGCTCGTGCGGCATCCGCGCAGCCAGATGGGACAGTCCGGTCAGCTCCAGAATCTGCCGGATGCGATCCTCTTCCTGACTTTTAATATGGGCAGGGGTGGCTTTATGGGTCCGGATCGGGAAGCGGATGTGCTCGGTCACATTCATATGCGGCCAGAGCGCGAACGATTGGAACACCATCCCGATCCGCCGCTTCTCCGGCGGCAGCAGCGTATGCTCGCCCGCCACGACACGGCCCTCCATCCGAACCTCGCCGCTGGTGGGCTGCTCGAATCCGGCCAGAATGCGCAGCAGCGTTGTTTTGCCACAGCCGGACGGGCCGAGTATGGCCACAAACTCCCCGTCCTGAATCGTTAATTGAATATCCTTCAACGCCTCGAAGCTGCCGAAGGATTTACTCACATGCTTGATCTCTATACTCATCGATGACACCCTCCGTTCACTTCATTGTTCATTAAGCTTTAAAGCCCTTGCGCGCGGCCCAGCGCTGAACGAGCAGCAGCCCCGCTCCGCCTATGCCAATCAGCAGGACGATCAGGCTGGACAAGGCGGTCGAGTAAAGCGTGTTGCCGGCCTGCTCGAAGCTGAATATGGTGACGCCAATCGTCTGCGAGCCGGAGGCATACAGCAGCGCCGATACCGTCAGCTCGGTCAGCGCGGTCAAGAAGACCAGCAGGCCGCCGGTCAGAATGCCGGGCAGCAGCAGCGGAAGCAGGATGGCGGTCCATTTGCGCCACGCGCCTGCGCCGGAGACCCGGGCAGCTTCCTCCATCGAAGCGTCGAGCTGCATGAAGGAGGTGATGCCGGAACGAATCTGCAGAATCAGGAAGCGGCATATATAGGCGATGAACAGAATCGTCATCGATCCGTAAATGCCGGGATTCCAGCCCGGAATCGGCTCCATCCAGACGAGAATCATGGACAGGGCAAACACGATGCCAGGCAGGGTGTAAGGGACGGCCGTTGCTAGCTCTGCCGCTTTATTGAAGCGGGTCGGCTTGCGCACCCGCATATAGGCGAATCCGCAGCCGAGCACGAGGCAGACCAGCATCGTCACGCCAGACAGCACGAGGCTGTTCTGGATCGCCTGCCATACCCGCTCATTCTCGAACAGAATGTAGCGATAGTTATCCAGCGTGAAGTTGGCAGGCGTCAGGCCAAGCCCGTAGGCCCGCTTGAGGGACATGGACACCATCGAGGCCAGCGGCACGACCGTGACCAGCAGCAGGAAGCCCCACAGCACCGCCGACAGCGGCTTGCGCATCTTGCCTAGCGCATAGCGGGGCGCATGGTCTGGCTGGATCGTGTCGGAGGCGTGGCTTTTGCGCAGCAGAATCCATTGGATCAGACTGCCGATCACCGCCGCCACGCCGAGCATGACGGACAGGGAAGCGCCGCGGGCAAAGGCCGATGGCCCGAAGCCGATAATCTCCTCATAGATCAAGGTGCTGAGCACCGAGATGTTCACCGGCGATCCGAGGAAAGCCGGAATGCCGAAGTTGTCCAGGGAAGCCAGGAAGACGAGCAGCCCTCCGGCGGTAAGCCCCGGCAGCGCCAGCGGGAGCGTAATTTGCCGGATCGTTTTCAGCCTGCCGGCCCCCCCGGCGCGGGCGGCCCATTCCAGGTCCCGCGGAATTTTGCGGAATACGTCCAGTGTGAACAGATATACCAGCGGAAAATGATGAATGCCCATCACAAATATGATGCCGCCCATGCTGTACATGCTCCATGGCGTTAGGTCAGCATGAATCATCCGAAGCCCTTGGGCAACCCAGCCCTGTGCGCCCATGAAGGAGGACCAGGACAAGGTCAGAACATAGGACGGAAGAATAAAGCAGAGCAATACCGCCATATGCAGCAGCCCCTTGTAGCGGATGTCGGTATAAGCGACAATCCAGGCGAATGCGGTGCCAAGCACAAGGGAGAAGACGGTGGAGCCGATGACGATCACCGCCGTGTTCCGCAGGGTGGACCAGAAGCGGTCCTGCTGCAGCAAGTTGGCGTAATGGTCCAGTGTCAGGCCATGCTCTCCCTGGAAGCTGAGAAGAATCAGCTTCAGGATCGGATATACAAAGAAGATCAGTACCGCCGCTGCGCCCAGCAGTCTGGCGAGCAGCCTCAGGTTCAGAAGCTTCCGCAGACCGGAAAGGGACTTGCGCCCTTTTCCGGTCTTTGGGAGTGCGATCGTGCTAGCGTTTGTATTTTCCATCCATGCCGGTTCCATGTTGTTACTCACCAAACACCTGGATGAACTGCTGCTTGTCCGCTTCACGCTCGTCTGTCAGCTGCGCCAGATCGGCAGAGAGAATCTTCATGTCCGCGATTCCCTTAAGTCCTTCCGGCGGCGCGATGCCTTCCCGAATCGGGGAATAGCCAATCTCTGCGGCCAGCTTCTGTCCTTCTTCGGACAATACGAAATCGACAAACGCCTGGGCGGCCGGCACATTCGCAGCATCCTTCATGATGCCGATCGGCTCGGTGATGACCGGAACGCCTTCGCTAGGGTACGTTAATTCTACCGGCGATCCCTTCGCTTTCTCGCGGGCAACCATGTAGTCCACAACAAGCCCGTAAGATTTCTCGCCGCTGGCAACAGCCTGCATGACAGCGCCGTTTCCTTTAATGACAGCCATGCCGTTGTCCTTCATCTGCTGCAGGAAATCCCAGCCATAGCCATCGGTACGGCTGAATACGCCGATGTTATAGGCGGCTGCGCCCGAGTACAGCGGGCTTGGCATAATGCTGGCGTCTTTGCTTTCCGGCGCAGTCAGCACCTGCCAGGAATCCGGCGTGCTCGATACCTTCTGGGTATTGGTAGCCAGGACGGTAGCCATCACCTTGGTGCCGGCATACATGCCGTCCGGATCTACCAGCTCAGCCGGAATGTGGCTCAGCTCGGGCGATTTATACGAGAGCAGCATGTCTTCCTTCTTCAGCGCTTCAAACGTAACCGCATCGGCAAGCAGCAGCACATCGGCCTGAACCTTGCCCGCTTGGCGCTCAGCCTGGATCTTCGCCGTTACCTCCTCGGTACCGGAGCGGAAAATATCAATCTTCACATCCGGGTAGTGCTTATTGAATGCGGCAGCCAGCTTGCTTGCATCCTCTTCCGGCTGTGAAGTATAGAACGACAGATTGCCCGAAATTTCAGTTGTTGCGGCCGGTGGTGTTTCGGCGCTGTCTTGTCCGGTTGTGGCAGCAGGCTGGGGATTGCCGCAGCCGCTGAATAAGAGCATGCCCGCCAGAAGGGGAAGTATGGCTTTTTTCGTTAATGGTTTCACAGATGATCTCTCCTTTGGTTCGTTCGTTTTTGTATATAAGGTGTAAAAATGAATCATGGCATCAGCTTGTGGCTTTCAGCAGCAGATGGCGATGAATGGCCTCGGCTACGCCGTCTTCCCGGTTGCTGCCGGTGACGACCGCAGCCCGTTCTTTCACATGGGGCTCCGCATTGCCCATGGCAATGCCGAGTCCGGCCCACTGCAGCATGTCGAGATCGTTGTCATAATCGCCAGCAGCGGCAACCTCCCTCGCGGGAATGTCATGGGCGGCACATAGCCGTTCCAGCGCGCCGCGCTTGGTGACCCCGGCCGCGTTCACATCAAACCGCAGGCTGCCTGTCCTGGACAGCTGATAGCGTCCCTGCTGCTCCAGCGCCTGGTACAGCTGTTCACGGGCCGTTTGGTCGCGGCAGATGACCGCTGCTTTATAGATCGGATCACCGGTGCTGCAGATAAATTTCCGGTAATCTCCGCCCACGTCCTCCACGCGGATGAGCATCGTCTGATCCCGGTAATTCACTTCGTTCAGCTCCCGGTTGGCCCTGACGACAACATTGTGGAGCGGCCAGCGCCGGTTCATGTCATTAAGCTCCCGCACATACAGCACATTGAAGCCGTAGAAATGAATGTAGGCTCCGGCGGTTTCCGTCAGGTCCAGCAGCGTCAGCGCATCCTCTGGCAGAAGCGGAGTGCCTTCCAGCAAGTGACCGGTATCAGCATCAATCGTCACCGCTCCGTTCAGCGCGACCAGCGGGAAATTCATGCCGACCTCCCGGGCGTGCAGCCAGACGGAGGCCGGGAAGCGTCCGGAGGCAATGGTGACATTCACGCCCGCCCGCATCAGCTGCCGGATCGCTGCCATCGTCTGCGGTGTAATCATCTTGTCCGGGTTGAGCAGCGTGCCGTCCATATCCAGCGCAAGCAATTTATACATCGATCAATCCTCCGTTAACATTCACTTAAATGGTGTACATGCTGAGCGGCTCGGGAATGGCTACCGGACCGTGGAACACCCGGCTCGCCTCCTGGCGCATATATTCAAGGTTGCCGTCACCCGGAAGGTGAACGAGGACAAGCTGTTTCACATTCGCCTTGCCGGCGATCATCCCAGCCTGCTGGGCATCCATATGACCTTGACCTGATGTATGCACACTTCCTTCGCAGATCGTCGCCTCGCACAGAAAAATATCCGCATCTCTGGCCAGCTCGATCAAGGATTCGCAGTAGGAGGTATCGCCGGAGTAGACCAGCACCTTCCCCCGGTAGGTGATGCGGATGGCATAGCACATAATCGTGTGCTGCACCGGAACGAATTCGATCTCGGCTCCGGCCAGCCTGATGGTGGTCGCCGGATCAATCGTATGCACCTCCGTATGCTCGCCGTAGAGCCTGCTGTGCATATCGACGGGCTCGCTTGGCGCGTACAGCTTCAGCCGGTGGTTCATTCGGCCGTTGCGAATCGCGCCGGCTGCCGCGTATTGAAGCACGCCGAGATCCGCCATGTGATCATAGTGCAAATGCGATAAAATGACACCGGACAAATGTTCAACCTTCGTTTCATACGGAAGCCTGCTCATCACGCCGCTTCCGCAATCCAGCAGGATCTGTCCTTCCTCCGTCGTAACCAGATAGCCGGCGGTGGCACCTCCAGCCGACGGGTATCCTCCCCAATAGCCTAAAATTTTTACATTCATGCCTCACACCTCTTGTTCATGACCCAATGTTGTTACATTTGTTCTGCACGGTTACAATTGTAAGCAGGCTCTGTTATTGCTGTGTCAAGCTATTGTCAATTTTGTGTAAACGCCTGAACGCGGGGAGTCCCGTCGCTTGACTATGCCCGGAGTGCCATTTTATAGTGGGGGTTGTAATTGCAAAACGACTTGAAGTTGTACCAAAGAATGTAAAAGGGCGGACGACTTGTGAACCTAGAAGAACGCAAAAACATGGTAAGGGTATGCAGGCTGTACTATTACGAATCCTGGACGCAGGAGAAGATTGCTGCGCAGCTGGGCGTGTCCAGACCCGTCATTTCCAAGATGCTGCAAAGGGCTCGGGACGAAGGGATTGTGGAGATTGTCATTCACGATGATGACCATGAGGTATCCAAGCTGGAGAAGGAGCTGGAGCAGCTCTTCGGCCTGACGCAAGTGCTGGTGGTGCCGACGAAGGACCTGAACAAGGAGCTGATCTCGAGCGCCGTCGGAAAAGCAGCGGCCCAGTTCGTGCTGAAGCTGATCCGCAACGGGGACCGCGTCGGGGTGTCATGGGGGAATACGCTTTATCATATGGTCCGGGAGTTTCCGCTGGAGAAGAAGGAGAATGTGAAGGTCATTCCGCTTGTCGGCGGCACCGGGAATGCCCGCAATGAGATGCACTCCAACCAGATCGCGTATGAGCTGTCCAAGAAGCTCGGCGTCAGCTGCGAAACGCTGTATGCGCCTGCCGTCGTGGAGACAGAGGAGCTGAAGGAACAGATCATTCAGCTGCCCAACATCTCCTCGGTATTGCAGGAGGGAGAGCATATCGACGTGGCGCTTGTCGGGATCGGCAACCCGTATTCGATGTCAACGATGGAAAGATCCGGCTACCTCAACGAGCAGGTGCTGGCCGAGCTGAAGTCGTTGGAGGTGGTTGCCGACATCAATTCCCGGTTCATCACCCGCAGCGGCGAGGTGAGCAGCCATCCGATCAACCGGAAGGTGATCGGCCTGCCGCTGGAGCAGTTGAAGCAGACGAAGACGGTGGTAGGCATGGCATTCGGACTTCATAAAATCGATTGTATTATAGCGGCGCTGAAGGGCGGTTACATCAACATGCTGATTACGGATGAAGCCACAGCGGAGCAAATTGTGAACATACAGCAGGGGACGCCGCGAATGTCGGGGCGCAGAGGGAAGAACAAGGGCTCTTGAGCGGCCCCAGCCCGAAGAGGAGAAGAGGACACCAGGCACAGCAAGCTGCGCAGGGTGTCCTCTTTCTTGATCTCGCTCATCGTGCGTGATCCGATGCCGTCGTAATCTGTCCAGCCTGGTCCGATCGCGATCACGTAGGGCTGGTGTGCGTCTTCAGAAATTGCCGAGGGGACATGCCCTCGGCCTGCTTGAAGGCTTTGCTGAACGAATGCACATTGCTGTAGCCAACCTTCTCGGCGATCGTAGACAAGGACAGATGGTGATGAAACATCATCAGTTCTTTGGCTTTCTCCATACGATAGCGTATCTGAAACCGATGCGGGCTTACACCGAATGTCTGCTTGAACAGGCGGGAGAAATGGAACACGCTCAACACGGCCATTTTGGACAAGGTTTCCAGCGGAATGGTGGCGTTATAATGCTCCATAATATACGTAACCGCCCGCTCCATCGCCCGCTGGTGCATCGTCAGGTGAGCGTTGTCGGCGGCCCGAAGCCCCTTCAGAATCAGATAGAGGATGCGGAGCACCAGCGATTTCTGCAGCAGCGGATAATCGGGATCGCGCCGCTCGTAGGCGTGGATGATCTGCATCAGGGTGTGAAACACCTCGGCATGATTCGGAATGCGGATCACATTCGGCCAGCCGAGGGCGGAGCCGAGAATGTCCGGGCGGAGCCAGGCCAATTCCTCCTCGCTGCACTCACTGCGCCTTTTGAAATGAATCGGCACCGCTTCGTAATCCGCATAATCCAGCACGTCAAAATGAATATGGGGCATCCAGCACTCCCCCCGGGACATGACAAATTCATGCTCCAGCCCCGGCTTGAAGAGCAGAATATCGCCCGGCTCGGCAAGGAATGTCTCATTCTCCACGCGGATCGTAAGCTCCCCTCGCTCCACGTACAGCAGCTCATAGTCAAAAATGATTCTCGGCGCGAGGCGCATCCTGTCTACCCGGTGGTTCCAGGCTCTGCGAACGTTCGGGGACAGGCTTCGCATCAGGCGCTGAATCGTCGGCGGCATCGGCAGATGGTTCATCGTTTCCTCCTGATTCGCAAGATCGGATGCAATTATTCCGTCACAGACTCAATCCGTCGCTTGTTTCATGATCCCACAATAGCAAGAATGGACAACAAATCACAAGTCCTAACATCGAATAGGGGCGTCTGTCTTCGCTACAATCCAAGGTGTACACGTTGGTGAATAAACGGAACGCTGAAGATGAAGCAGGACGAATACCATGATATGAACACAAGGGAGAGCGATGAGCATGAGCGAATTTAACGGACTGGATGTCGGCTTGGGCAATTTGTATCGACTGTCAGCAGCCAAGACAAGATCCATCAGCGCGGAAAATTTTACGGGAGCGAAAGGGCAGGGCGGCATGGCCACGGAAGGAACAGGTGCGGGACCTGCGCGCGATCTGGGCCAAGGCTGGAAGGTGTCGCCATCGGTCATGATCCCGGCGGGCGAGGTGTTCACGATGGCGGAGATCGATGGTCCCGGGGCCATTCAGCATATCTGGCTGACCTGCGCGCCGGAGTGCTGGCGGCATCTGATTGTGCGGATGTATTGGGACGGGGAGAGCGAGCCGAGCGTGGAGACGCCGCTGGGGGATTTCTTCTGTAACGGCTGGTGTGAGCGCAGCAATGTGGACTCCTTGCCAGTGGCGGTGAACCCGGCTGGCGGTATGAACAGCTACTGGGTGATGCCGTTTCGCCGAAAGGCGCTGATCACGTTGGAGAACCGGATGCCTGGAGAGGTCGTGCTGTATTATCAGATCGATTATACGCTGACCTCGGTGCCCGAGGATGCAGCTTATTTTCATGCCCAGTGGAGAAGAAGCAACCCGCTTCGCTACAAGGATGTACATGTGCTGCTGGATGGCGTCCGGGGCAAGGGACATTATGTCGGCACTTATCTGGCCTGGCAGGTGAACAACAGCGGCTGGTGGGGTGAAGGGGAGATTAAATTTTACATGGATGGAGACCGGGAGTTTCCGACAATCTGTGGTACGGGCACAGAGGATTATTTCGGCGGGGCCTGGAATTTCGAGCAGCCAAGGGGCGAGTATGCCACATACTCCACCGCCTATCTGGGCTTTCATCAGCTGATCAAGCCGGACGGCTTGTACCGTAGCCAGCAGCGCTTTGGCATGTATCGCTGGCATGTGATGGACCCGATTCGCTTCGAGACCGATCTGCGCGTGAGCATCCAGGCGCTTGGCTGGCGCTCGGGCGGACGGTACTTGCCGCTGCAGGATGACATTGCGTCCGTCAGCTTCTGGTATCAGTCGGAGCCGCATGCGCCTCATCCGCCGCTGCCGGACAACGATGGGCTGGAAGTGATTTAAGCCGGGAAGGCTCGCCCTCGGCTGCTTCAACCGAGATCAATTGCGGCGGCAGGTTTCATCGAAGTCGGCTGTAGTGGCTGATTCAGCGGTGCCAGGTGAGATACCTGGAGGATGTTGAGTGGCAAACGGGAAGGACCTCGGCTCCTGCGATGTGCGGGAGTGGGGTCCTTCTGGTGCTGTTATCGGTTCAGCCGGGATGAATTTGTTGGTTTGGCGATGCCCGGGCCCGGGAATGGTGTACAATATGATTACTGCATTAACAAACGGCAAGGCCGCATGGGGTGGACCGGCCACAGCAAACGGTCCCGCTGGGAGAATCATTCCTGCGTAAGTGAGCGATAATTGAAGGGGATTAACGAAAGTGCGCATTTTGTTACACGATATAAGTGATGTTCGTGAACTGAAGGTCTATGATACAGCGGAGTTGTATGGGGTCAAGGGGCGGTACCGTGTGCTGGAGTTCTCCGATCAGGCGGTGCAGGGGGCGATGGATCTGGATGATCCGGCGCGGATCGTTCTTGAGTATCCAAGGGCGATCATTCATCTGATGGATGCGAACCATCCGGATTTTGAGGCTGCATTCCTGATCGGGCACGGCATCGGGACGATTGTCCGCCATTATGCCGGCCGCCGGATGACGGCAGCCGAGGTGGACCCGCGCGTGGCGGAGCTGGCCTGCACCTATTTTGGAAGTGAAGCTGAATCTGTGAGGATAGGCGACGGGCGCGAGCTGCTGGAGTGGGAGGCGGCGGATACGCTCGATTATATGATCGTGGATGCTTTTACGAAGGAAGGGACACCGCGGCATCTGGTTTCGGCAGAGTTTTTCAAGATGGCGTCGGAGAAGCTGCATGATCAGGGGGCTGTCATCATGAACCTGATTGGACGCGGGACGAAGGATCCTTATATCCGTGCAATCCATACGACGCTGCAAACGGTGTTTGCTTATACGAAGGCTTTTTTTCTGTCGGATCGCCGCACCGATATGCAAAACATCATTCTCATCGGGGCTGCGCACCCGATTAGGTATCAGGAGCGGCATATGGCCGGCTTCCGGGAGGCCGGTCTTGATGAGGGCTATATCATAACAGATCGTTTGTAAGGAAGGGATGACATACATATGGAACAAGTATTGCTGGTGCTGGTCGGCATGCTGGCCGCGGTGAGCGGGGCGATTGCCGGCCTTGGCGGCGGATTTATCATCGTGCCGGTGCTGGCGCTTATGTATACGATGCCGGTGTCCCAGATTTCGGGCACGTCGATGGCGGTTCTGTTCGTCAGCGCGATCTCCAGCACATGGGCATATGCCAGACAAAAGCGAATTGATTACCGGAGTGGCCTGGCGTTCTCGGTGGCGATGATCCCGGGCTCCGTGCTGGGAGCCTGGACGACGAGTATTGTGGACAGCCGCGTCTTTTTTATCGCGCTGGGGCTGTTCCTCATGCTGATGGCCATCGTGATCAACTTTAAGCCTACTGAGAGCCGGGGTGGATTTCTCCGGCCGACGGTGACCAGAAGCTTCATCGATGCCTCGGGCCTGGAGCATCGCTATGCGTTCAATCTGTGGTTCGGCTCGGGGGTGGCGTTTTTTGTCGGCTTTATCTCCAGCCTGTTCGGCATTGGCGGCGGCTCGGTGATGGTGCCTACCATGATTCTGTTTCTGGCGTTTCCGCCGCATATCGCGACCGCAACATCCATGTTCTCAATCCTGCTCTCCTCGCTGGTGGGCACCATCTCCCATGTCGTGCTGGATCATGTGTTATGGGGCACGTTCATCTGGCTTGCGGTTGGCGCGCTGGCAGGGGGACAAATCGGGGCGAGGCTCGCCTCCAGGATCCCGGGGCTCATCATTGTCCGGATCTTGTCGGTATGCCTGTTCCTTGTGGCGATCCGGCTGATGTTTAAAGGGTAGAGGCTATGGGAGCCGGAGACTTGCTTTCATTGCGGGACGGAAATAATAAAATTCAGAATAGGATTGACACAGACGTGTTACTAATATAACATTGCTTCAAATAGTGAAAATACGTTGAGAAGGAATAGTACGATTTTTCAAACGATCAGAGAGCTGTTGGATGGTGCGAAACAGCCGTGGAGAGAATCGGAACTCGCCTTGGAGTTGCCCGCTGAACCGTAGAAGCAAGCGTTCAATAAGTCGGATATCCCGTACTTCTGGACCCCTTGTTCAAGTAGGCGGAGCCGGAGCCTGACCGTTATCATCAGGAGGATGCCTGGTTTGTCGATGTTGACAGCCCCGTATCCGTAGAGTGCATGCCGCTTGGCATGAATTCGGAGTGGTACCGCGTAAGATATCAAAGTCTTTCGTCTCTGTTGCAGGAGATGGAAGGCTTTTTTTACATGTCTGGTCTTTAGAGGATCAGCGCA
Organism: Paenibacillus sp. FSL M8-0334; assembly: GCF_038000405.1. Classification (NCBI taxonomy): domain Bacteria; kingdom Bacillati; phylum Bacillota; class Bacilli; order Caryophanales; family Paenibacillaceae; genus Paenibacillus; species Paenibacillus sp. FSL M8-0334. The sequence goes on along the minus strand of NZ_JBBOCH010000001.1, from coordinate 1,224,757 downwards.
TCAAGTCGATGAAGAGGAGGATAACCATGAACAATGTTGAAAAGTACGCAAGAGGATATTTTATGCCGCCGAAAACCAGCTTGAACTGGACCCAGAAGGAGTATATTACCGAGGCTCCGGTTTGGTGCAGCGTCGACCTGCGCGATGGCAACCAGGCTTTGATCGTTCCGATGAACTTGGAGGAGAAGCTGGAATACTTCCAGTTGCTTGTGGATATTGGTTTCAAGGAGATCGAGGTTGGCTTTCCCGCAGCATCGGAAACGGAGTTTGCCTTTCTGCGGACGCTGATCGAGCAGCAACTGATTCCGGACGATGTGACGATTCAGGTGCTTACCCAGTCCAGAGAGCATATTATTCGCAAAACCTTTGAATCCCTGAAAGGGGCGAAGAAGGCGGTAGTCCATCTGTACAATTCGACTTCTGTGGCCCAGCGGGAGCAGGTATTCCGCAAATCCAAGCAAGAAATCATCGACATCGCCGTGAATGGTGCGAAGCTGCTGCAGCAGTGCGCAGAGGAGACGGAAGGGAACTTCCAGTTCCAGTATTCGCCGGAGAGCTTTACAGGCACTGAAATTGAGTTTGCACTGGAAATCTGCAACCGCGTGCTGGAAGTATGGCAGCCGACAGCAGACAATCCGGTTATTATCAATCTTCCGGCGACGGTATCCATGTCCATGCCTCACGTCTACGCCAGCCAGATCGAGTATATGAGCGAGCATCTGAAATTCCGGGAGCATGTCATTCTGTCGCTGCATCCGCATAACGATAGAGGAACAGGCGTGGCGGACGCGGAGCTCGGAATGCTGGCCGGCGCGCAGCGCGTGGAAGGCACGCTGTTCGGGAACGGGGAAAGAACCGGGAATGTTGACATTGTGACGCTGGCGCTGAACATGTACTCTCACGGGGTGGATCCGAAGCTGAACTTCGAGAACATCCCGAAGATCATCTCCGTGTATGAGCGCCTGACCAAAATGCGGGTAAGCGAACGCCATCCTTACGGAGGCGAGCTGGTCTTCACCGCCTTCTCCGGTTCGCACCAGGATGCCATCGCCAAGGGCATGAAATGGCGCGAGGAGCAGCAGCCGCAGCATTGGTCGGTTCCTTATCTGCTGATTGATCCGAAGGACATCGGCAGGGAGTATGAAGGCGATATTATCCGCATTAACAGTCAGTCCGGCAAGGGCGGAATCGGCTATGTGCTGCAGCTGAAGTACGGGCTGGATCTTCCGGCGAAGATGCGGGAAAGCTTCGGCTATTTCGTGAAGAACGTATCGGACCGGCAGCAAAAGGAGCTGATGCCGGATGAAATTTACGACATTTTCGTCAGGGAATATGTGAACATCAGCGCTCCTGTCGAGTTTGTCAAATACCGCTCTGCCGAGCAGGATGATTTTCATACCATTGTCACGATTCGGACCGGTGATGAGGTGAAGGAAATCGAAGGCGCCGGCAACGGAAGACTGGATGCGATCAGCCATGCGCTGCAAGACGGCCTTGGCGTTGAATACAGCGATCTGATCTATAGCGAGCATGCCCTGGAAACAGGTTCGAAGTCGCAGGCTGTCTCCTACATCGGCATCACCGCTCCGGACGGCACCCGGTACTGGGGCTGCGGCATTGACGTAGACATTATGACCTCGTCGGTAAAAGCGCTGTTTAGCGCCGTGAATCAATTAATGCATAAAGCATAAAGCCCGCTAATGCTCGATAACGGTTCCGTTTGCGGACAGCGAGCGCGTCGTGATGGGCAGACAAGATGAAGGAAGGCGCTCGTGAAGAGTGCCTTCCTTGTTCTCGTTTCGGCCAACGGCGTGGAAGGTCGCTCCCATGCGTCTAGAGGACATCAGGCAGGCCAGAGCGCTTTTCGGCTACCAGATGAAACCGATGATTGGAAGCACCGCCCGCGGTCCCCCGGCAGCAGCTATTCGGAGTTTATCCGGCAACCCGACTGGAAATAGTGAGTAGTATCAGATTGTGTATTATCCGAGAAGGCAGGTTGAGTGGTGTTGGAATTATTGAAGGAGCTTCTTCTGGTCTCAGGACGAATTGTAACCATCTTCCCCTTGCTGCTGGCCATCGCGCTGTTCATGGGCAAACGGTCGGTTGGTGAATTGCCGGTGTTTGATTTTCTGGTTGTCATCGCCTTGGGTGCGGTCGTGGGCGCAGATATCGCCGATCCCAAGATTGAGCATATCCATACGGCTGTCGCCATCATCCTTATTGGGCTGCTGCAGCGAGTGGTCTCAGTATGGGCCATCAAAAGCAGAACCTTTGGCAAATGGATTACCTTCGAGCCGACCGTGGTTGTTTCCGACGGAACCCTGCTTGTGAAAAACATGCGCAAAGTTCGGTATTCGACAGACAACATCCTTCAGATGCTGCGTGAGAAGGATATCTTCCACCTGAATGACGTCGAGCTTGCCATACTGGAAGCCAACGGCAAATTGTCGGTATACAAGAAGCCGCTGAAAGCGACGGTAACCTTGGCGGATATGGGGCTGCCGGAGCCTCCGAAGGGCATAGCCTACCCGTTGATTCTTGAGGGGGCTGTCTCGGAGAAAGTATTGTCCTACCTCCATAAAGACGAGGCTTGGCTGGAAGATCAGCTGCAAGCGAAAGGGATTCAGAAGGAAGACATCTTCTACGCTTCCATCGATGACAACCTTGAACTGCATATTTCGCAAACCTCTTCAGGTCCGATTCCTCCTATTGAGCATTGAGGAGTGCGGCAAGGCGCGCGCAGGATTGGCATCCGCCGGGTCACTTTTATACATAGCCACCCCCTGCGTGAACAAGAGGATAGTCGTTACAGTAAAAAAATAAGATCAGGGAGCGGGCTGCCAGTGATGCCGGGCAGCCCGCTATTTGTCGTGGGCCCGTTCCGATGGGAGCGGGCCTTATGCCTGTCTCTCGCAAAGGAAGAGATGAATTCTGAAATCAGATGTGGTAGGATAAACTTGTATACTTGTTTAGTTGTATACAAGTTGGAATTTTATCTTTTGAAAGCGAGGTTAAGCGATGATCAGAGCAACGGAAGACCAGCAATATTATGAATTGACCAGCCCTGTCAGCATGCCGAAGGCATCGGGATTTCTATGGAATGAGAACATGATGATACATATGAACTGCCGCGGCTATGCGGTCGCCCAGTTTATGCAGCCGGAGCCAGCGAAGTACTCGCATGCGCCCAATCTGGAGGCAAAGACCTTCATGCAGCCGGAGCAGCCGTATTACGCGCATCATCCAGGGAGGTTCCTTTATATCAAGGATGAAGTAAGCGGTAACATCTTCTCTGCGCCTTATGAGCCGGTCCGCAAGCAGCTGGACAGCTACACCTTTGCGGTGGGCAAGCATGATATTCGGTGGAAGGTGATCAGCGACGATATTGCGGTGGAGATGACGCTCAGCCTGCCGAAGTCCGATGTGATCGAGCTGTGGAAGATCAAGGTGACCAACTTGTCCTCCAAGCCGCGCAAGCTCAGCCTGTATCCTTACTTTACCGTAGGCTATATGTCCTGGATGAATCAGTCCGGGGAGTACGTGAAGGAGCTGCAGGGCATCGTCTGCTCCTCCGTAACGCCTTATCAGAAGTATCAGGACTATGACAAAATCAAAAATTTCAGCGACAAAACCTATCTGCTCGCGGATCGTCCGCCTGTCTCCTGGGAGGTGAATCAGGAGGCGTTTGAGGGCGAAGGAGGCTTGCACGCCCCGTCTGCGCTTGCGGCAGAGACGCTGCCTTGCGGAGATGCGCGCTACGAAACGCCGGTATGCGCCATGCAGTACAGGCTGGAGATGGCTGCTGGCGAGCAGCAGCAGTACCGCTTCCTGTTCGGCCCGGCCCGGAATGAGGCCGAGATTGAAGGGATACGCAAGGCGTATTTCCTAGAGCAGAACGCCGATGGTCTGGACGGCTTCGAAGCGGCAGGGCCGGAATACGCCGCCTACGTGGGCGAGGGCCAAGGCAGCATTCAGATTCGCACTCCGGACAGCTGGCTGGACAATTTTGTGAACCACTGGCTGCCAAGACAGATGTATTATCACGGCGTGACGAACCGGCTGACGACTGACCCGCAGACGCGAAATTACCTGCAGGATAACATGGGCATGAGCTATATCAAGCCGACGATTGCCCGAGGCGCTTTTCTGACGGCGCTGTCGCAGCAGGAAGCAAGCGGCGCGATGCCGGACGGCATCATTCTGCATCCGGATGCGGAGCTGAAATATATCAATCAGGTTCCGCATACCGACCACTGCGTATGGCTGCCGGTATGCCTGAGCACTTATCTGGACGAAACGAATGATTACAGCATTTTGGAAGAGAAAGTGCCGTTTAAGGACAGCGAGGAGCTGGCGACGGTATTTGAGCATATTACCCTGGCCATGCACTGGCTGATCCGCGACCGGGATGACCGCGGGCTCAACTATATTAATCAGGGGGACTGGTGTGACCCGATGAATATGGTTGGCTATAAGGGTAAAGGGGTATCAGGCTGGCTCACGATTGCGACCGCGTATGCCTTCAAGGTATGGGCCGACATATGCGAGCAGAGCGGACATCTGCAGGCAGCCCGGGAGTTCAGACAAGCGGCGGATGAAACGAATGAGACCGCGAACCGCTATCTGTGGGATGGGAATTGGTATGCGCGCGGAATTACGGATGACAATGTTGTGTTCGGCATCAGCACAGACAAGGAAGGCCGCATTTACATCAATCCGCAGGGCTGGGCGCTGATGAGCGGAGCCGCTGACGAAGACAAGCGCAAGAAGCTGATTCAGGCGGTACACGAGCAGCTCGAAAGTCCTTATGGTGTGGAGAAGCTGGCGCCTTCCTTCACCGCCATGCGCGAGGACGTTGGGCGGGTCACGCAGAAGCATCCGGGCAGTGCGGAGAACGGGGCGGTCTACAACCATGCGGCGGCATTTTATATTTATGCGCTGTATCTGGTCGGCGAGCGTGAGAATGCGTATCGTCTGCTGCGCAAAATGATTCCGGGTCCGGACCTGGATGATATTATGCAGCGCGGCCAGCTGCCGGTGTTTATCCCGAACTATTATCGCGGTGCGTACAGACAGTTTCCGCGCACAGCCGGACGGTCGAGCCATCTGTTCAACACCGGAACCGTGCCATGGGTGTATCGCTGCCTGATCGACGGCCTGTTCGGGCTGCAGGGCACTCCGGAAGGATTGCGCGTTCGTCCGCAGCTTCCAGAGGCGTGGCATGAGGCAAGCGTCACGCGCCTGTTCCGCGGTGCGGAGCTGAAGGTGAATTTCAAGCGTGAGGCTGGCGTAAGCGATGTGGAGGTTTATGTGAACGGAAGCCTGATCGAAGGCAGCGTCATCACCGGTGTAGAGGCTGGTCAGCAGTACGAAGTGCTGGTGAAGCTTCCTTAGACACATATTCGCCCCGTGCGGCAGCTCTCCAGCGCACGCTGTTTCGCCGCATGGTTGGGGTCGGTCGACCCCATGCAAGATAAGACAAGAGCCCGCTCCTGCTTGAGCACTTCAAGCGGGAGCGGGCTTGTTATGTATGGACCGAGATGTTGAAGGTGGTGTGAATTTTCATGTGGATAAGTACGGATCGCTAGCAGGGAGAAGGAACCTATCAGGCATCACACTGCACGTTGAATTTGTTGCCGTCCGGGTCGAAGAAGTTCAAGAACTTGTTGCCTACGCCGTCGTCAACGATGCTCTCCACCGTAACGTTGTGTTCCTTCAGATGAGCATACAGCTTCTCGATATCCCGCGTCTGAAAGCCGATCACATTATGTGTCTCGCCGTTCTTGGTGAAGTTGGCCTGAGTGTCGTCAGCGGTCTCTACCAAAAACAGCATCTGTCCGGATGGTAGATTAAGCTGGGCCAATGCTTCCTCCGGCATGTGCCACGCAAGCTTGAGGCCGAGCACCTCTTGAAACCAGGCCGCCGACTTTTCGATATGGCGAACCGGAATTTCATTGTATAGAATTTGTTCCAGCATAACTTGTCCCCTTTCCTGGCATTTTTTGATAGTATACCGGATTTGAGGCCTCAGTTAAATATTAGATTCCTTTCTAGGAAAAGACCGGCGGACATTCCTGTAGGTTTATGCTCGCCCGTGTTCGCCTATGTGCGTCTGGTGATAGCGTAGCGGCCGTAGGTCGGGTCGAAGCGATTAGGCTTGTTCTGCGCCTGTCAGGCGCTTTCGAGCGGCGGACCGGGTGATGTCACCGGGGGATGTCTATAGGGGGTCACTCAGCCGAAGCTCCCGGGGCACGGAATGGGCGTCGCCAGATCAGCGTACTGCCGTCCGTTCATCACGTGCGCGTTCCCGGGAGCGCATCGGCATGTTAGGCGTTGCTTGTGCCTGTGTCTGAGCCAGTAATCCATACCCATTGCTGGCTGGGATAGAAGTGAGAACCATTCCAGTTGAGCTCGTTCATGAAATAGCCGAGTCCGTCGGCGTTATACCGCCCCGTTATTCGCTGCAGCGCCATCAGCTCATAGCGTCCGTCCCGGTCAAAATCAACGGGGTACAGGCCGCCAAGCGGATTCACATCGCCCTGAATCGGCTCCTTGAGCTTTCCGTCCGGGGTGTAGATTTCAGATAAATAAGCCTCGCCTTTATAAGTTAAGTCGATGATGTACGTGGAAGCGGGGGTAGCGCTGGTGGCTCTGACCTTGTAGCCGTCCTCGTAGTTGATGCTGTAAGCATGGGCTTGATTGTATAATTCATAGTCGAACAGCAAGCGGGGCTGGTTGTTAAGATACGAGAAGACGTAAGCATAGATGAAGCCGCCTGAGCCGCCGGAATCGATAACGATAAGGATGTCGCTGGCACCATCTCCGGTATAATCGGCCAACTGGATCGTCGGATTGTATCCTGAATTTTGTTTTAGCGGGATGGTGCTAATCCGGCCAGTCCGTCCGTCGCGGATGTGTAACGTAATATTTTCATAAAAAGGGCTGTCTGCTTGAGAGTCCCCGGTCAGATAGACAAGATCGAGAATCCGGTCTCCATTCACATCGCCAAGCTTCTGGTCTAACACAGGCATGCTCACGATCCCTCCTCGGGCTGTAGGTATATGGCCAGTGTATTCTCGACTGCAGCGAAGGTGACAGAAGCCCAGGAAGATACAGGACGTGAGGGGGGGGCGCAGTATCCAGAAAGGCCTGGAATCCAGAAAGGCGTAGAATTCATTAAGGCCTAAGAAGGGACAGAAGTCCAGGAAGAGGACAGGACGTGAGGGTTGGGGGGCGGTATCCCGAAAGGCCTAGAATCCAGAAAGCTGCCGCGTTTTCAAGGACTTAAGTACCCGTTCGGTTCCAGGTACAGACAGCGGAACTGCCGCTAACGGGAGGGTGGCGGTACAAGGGGGAAACTTTTACAGTTTGTGGGGATGGGGTTTTTGTGTTACTATTTTGGGTGTCTGCGCCGCCGAAAACGAGATTCTAGCATTAAATTGGATGGAAATTACATTTTAACAATATCCCGGAGTGGTGCAATTTTCATATTAATTCTATTATAATAGGGAAAGCATCTTTTAATTAGGAGCCTGGAAATGAAAAAGCTAGGAAGAAACGATTTATGTCACTGCGGAAGCGGGAAGAAGTACAAGAAATGTTGTCTGGAGAAGGATCAGCATAGGGAACGCCATACCGTTCGCGGTAAAGTGATCCAGTTCCCGGGTTCGAAACCGGCTAGTGCCATGAAGCCAGAGGCTGAGCGTCTATGGCAAATGCTGAATGATAAGCTGGTATGGCTGGATTGGAAAGCTGATGAGCATCGCGAGCTTGCGGAAAGCGTATTCCCGCAGATCTGCCGCGATTACAAGCTCAAGGATGAGGACACGCTGTTCAAGGTGTTCAGCCTGCTTCTGATCTGGAACAACTTCTCGAAGGAAGTGAATCCAAGCTATCGCAAGCCAGGGGGATACGCGGCTGCACTCGAGCATTTGGCAACCTCGCTGCTTGAGCTGCCGGTAACGAAATCCGAGCTGGCGAAGAAGCATGAAGTATCTCCGGCAACATTGAATCGCTACAGCAGCCAGATTTCCGAATTCATGGACGGTGTAGCGGCATCGGATGGTGCGCCGGCTGGCCAGGGAAACGAAGGCTCCGGCAACTAGAATAGACAGGGACTTTCATAAGAGCTTACTTTCTGAATATGATGGACAAGATGTCCCGCGAACGAAAGCGGTTATCCGTACATATGATGTTGTAATTTTGGGGGTCCTGTTATTCTGGCGGCCGCTCCGACAGGGGCGGCTTTTTCACGCTCTCGCATTCAATTTCACAATGTCGCAGGGCAGTATAGGAATTAAATTTTGTGGGAGTTCGTATTCGTCTCGAGGTTGCTCATACAACCTCGCGTTTTTTGTATCATTTGTCATACAAAGGGATGCATTTATGCGATAAAATGGACCGTTTTGTACGATTTCTCACACAAAATCGGAGGTTGGATAGGGATGCTAAGGTGATTTGTACGATCAATCGTACAAATGGCTTGTCATCCCTGGATTTAGCATAGGATTTGTACGATCAATCGTACAAATCTTCATGTGGCGAAGCATGGAAGCACGTCCCATCCTTTCTGCCGGAGCAGGCGGGGCGGGTGTGCTTTTTTGTCGTTGCATGCAAAAAAATCCGCCCATCCCTTCACAGGTGGAAGAGTGGGCGGATGGCTATATGGTTCGACTCGGGGCGCGTCAGACTGCCTCATTGGCGGTCGGGCCCTTGCGCTGTGCCATAAGTGCGGATCAGCGACCGCTTTGCGTCACCACGCCCTGGAGCAGTCGCATTGCTGCCGCGACGAGCGGTCAGCGGAGCGTGACCGGAATTTCCTTGACGCCGCGCACGATCATGCCAGGCCTCCATTCCAGTTCTTCCGGCTTTGCGGCGAGCGCGATATGCGGGTACCGCCTGAGCAGAGTCTGGATCGCAATCTCTCCTTCCAGGCGGGCCAGCGGCGCCCCCAAGCACAGATGGATGCCGGTGCCAAAGGCAAGATGCGGGCTCTTCTCCTTGGTGATATCAAACACATCCGCATCGCCGAACTGCTCCTCATCCCGATTGGCTGAGTCGAGGGCGACGATAACGAGATCGCCTTTGGCTATCGAATGGCCATGAAAGTCGATATCCTCGCTGGCCCAGCGGGAGGTGCTGAATTCCACAGGACCATTGTATCTGAGCATTTCCTCAATCGCGTTATGAATGTATTCCGGATGTTGAAGAAGCAGTTCCTTCTGCTCCGGATGCTCCATGAGAGCAAGCATGCCGTTGCCGATCAGGTTGACGGTCGTTTCATGCCCCGCAATGATCAGCAGGGTGACCACGCCATATAGCTCCTCCTCGGTTAACTGATCCCCGGCCTCTTCCGCCATCAGCAGTTCGCTGATCAGATCCTTCCCGGGATTTTGCCGCACCTGGGCGAACCAATCGCGCAAATAGTCGATAAATTCCTTGGCATGCTGCTGAAAAGTCGCGGCGTCTTCATTGCCGGAGCCGATGATGGTGTTGGACCATGTACGGAATTTGTCCCGGTCCTCGAGCGGCACCCCGAGTATTTCGCTAATCACAATAATCGGCAGCGGGAAGGCGTAGTCGTCGATCAAGTTCATCTGCTCGCGTCCGGACACCTGGTCCAGAAGATCGTTGGCAATATCCTCGATGTGGCTGCGCATGCCGGCAATCATTTTCGGAGTAAAAGCTTTCTGCACAAGCCCCCGCAGACGGCGGTGGTCCGGCGGATCGGAGAACAGCATGTTGTTCGTGAACACGCTGCGGCTCTCGGGCCCGTACCGTTTGACCATATCCTTGCTAAAGCGCGAATCCTTCAGCACTTCAACCGCATGGTTGTACTTGCTGATGATCCATCCGGGCTCTCCGCTCGGGAACACAACCTTGTAGATCGGAAACGCATGGCGCAGCTTTTTATAATCGGGATAAGGATTGTGTGTAAAGGCTGCGGTGAACAACTCCGGCGGGTGGACCTCATTGCTATTCAACATGACGATCTCCTTTCTGTGCGGCACCTTGCTCACGATTCGCCGCTGTGATATGCGAACTTCTGGGATAAAGCACATGATATATATTCCATTTTTTAATTGTCAAAACCTTTATTTGTAAAGAGTATCTTTATGACAAAATTGTGACGGACGTCACTTTGACCTGCATTTGGACACGAATCGGCACCCATGTAAAGAAATTGTATAGCAGCATCCTATAACCTAGGTCTATAGACTTATGTAATTAGGGTGATGTCCATGACAAAAGAGTATTTCGAAGAAATGAGAAAGTTCAGCCACAATGATGATATGAGATACAAACTGCTGATGCGCGGGGTCCGGCAGCTGTATGAAGAAAGACAGAAGGAGAAGAACCCGCTCGGTATTCTTCGTCGTCGCAAAAGAAATCGGTCAGTCCGCGTCGGCAAATGGTTAACCAGTAGCCATCAAATGAAAGTTTGACAGCAGAAGAAAACCTATTGTACAGTATTAGTCAAAAGAATAGGAAGTCCACTAGGGGAGCCGTCAGCGGCTGAGACAGGAGCATATCCTGGACCCTTTGAACCTGATCTAGTTCGTACTAGCGTAGGAAAGTGGAGCCTTCATAATACAGGATGGCAGCGTCACTTGACGTTGTCGGTCCTATGCGATGAAGCCGCTCCAGTTTTCGGGGCGGCTTTTTTGGTTGTCCACGAAAATCGGTGATCACGGGACTCCCTGCTCTTTATTTTTCAGGAGGTGGGGTATACATGCGTTTTTCAGAGGAGCTTCGCCGCGAGGCGGACGGTATTTTTGAGGCTATTTTTCAACATCCCTTTGTCAGAGGTATTGCCGAAGGACAGCTGGGCAAGGAGCAGCTGACCCATTACGTCAAGCAGGATTTCGAGTATTTAAATGCCTATATGCGGATTTATGGCATCGCGATTTCCAAATGTGCGAACCGGGAGGACATCGCGGCATTTAACGAGCAGATCTCGTTTATCCTGAACAGTGAGATTCACCCGCATCATAATTTTTGTACGGTCGCTGGCGTCAGTTACGAGGAATTGCAGGGTTACCCGCTGGCGCCTTCCGCACATCACTATATCCGTCACATGCTGACGGTGGCGCACGAGGGCAGTTTGGGCGAGATTATGGCGGTGCTGCTGCCATGCCCATGGACGTACCTGGAAATCGGCCGCAGGCTGATGGAGGAAGTGAACCCGGATGAGAATCATCCGTTCCAGGAATGGATTCAGTTCTACGGCAGCCGGGCGGGAGGTGCCACGGATAAATTTCGTCAAAGGGTGGATGCCTGGGCGGAAACGGCAACGGCGGATGAGCGCAGACGGATGAAGGAGCATTTTATGCTCAGCTGCCAGCTGGAGTATATGTTCTGGGATATGGCTTATAAGCTGGAGGCGTGGCCGGTGCCGATGCCGGAAGCGATCTCCCGGCCTGTACAGCCGATCTGAGTATGTAGGAGGCAGGATGATATGAGTCTGTTGGAACAAAAGCTTTCTGGACTTCTCACTAAGGTGCGAAATGAGAAGCCGCTCGTTCATAACATGACCAACGTCGTTGTTACGAATTTTACGGCAAATGGCCTTTATGCGCTGGGCGCTTCGCCTGTAATGGCTTATGCTCCGGAGGAAGTGGCCGATATGGCCAAGATCGCCGGTGCCCTCGTGCTGAACATTGGGACGCTCAGCCGTGAACAGGTCGATGCAATGATTATTGCTGGGCAATCCGCCAATGCTCACGGCGTACCGGTCTTGCTGGACCCGGTTGGCGCCGGGGCAACCCCTTTCCGTACGGAGTCGTCGCTTCGAATTATGCAAGAGGTCAACGTTGCGCTGGTCAGAGGCAATGCGGCTGAAATCGCCCATCTGATCGGAGAGAGCCGGAGCATTCGCGGCGTGGATGCAGGGGATGACGAATCGAGCAGCGGCCATTCCGAGCTTGCAGTTCGGGCTTCACGCAAGCTGGACACCGTCGTGGCCATTACCGGAGCGGAGGATGTCATTACAGATGGGGACACGTTACGGGTGGTTCGTGGCGGAGATGCCAGACTGACTAAGATAACGGGAGCAGGCTGTCTATTGACCTCGGTGCTTGGCGCCTTTGCCGCGGTGGAGCCGGACGTGCTGCTTGCCGGTACAGCTGGGCTGGCCTTCTACGGGGCAGCGGCTTTCCGAGCGGGGGCACGCACGACAGATCTGGGGCCGGGCAGCTTCCAGACAGCCTTCCTGGATGAACTGGACCGGCTTGCACCGGACTCGCTGACCGGGCATGCGACGGTGCAGGATTATGCGGCAACGGGGGGAATAACATCATGATGAATGAGCACAGGGTATATAAAGCGCTGACGATTGCGGGCTCCGACAGCGGAGGCGGTGCCGGTATCCAGGCGGATCTTAAGACTTTTCAGGAGCTGGGAGCCTATGGCATGTCGGCCATCACGGCCATTACGGTACAGAATACGCTCGGCGTCCAAGGGGTCTATCCGCTGCCGGCGGAAGCATCTGCAGAGCAAATTCATGCGGTCGGCACCGATATCGGGGTCGATGCGCTGAAGACCGGGATGCTGTTCAGTGCCGAGATTATACGGCTGGTAGCGGAGCAAATAAGAGCCTTTGGCTGGGAGAAGGTGGTCGTTGATCCGGTGATGATTGCCAAGGGAGGAGCGGAGCTGCTTCAGATGGAAGCGATCCAGGCGCTGAAGGAGGAGCTGCTGCCGCTAGCGATGGTCGTTACGCCGAATATTCCGGAAGCGGAGGCGCTGGCGGATATGAAGATTCGGACGATGGAGGACCGCCGAGAGGCTGCGAGACGTATTCATCAGTCCGGGCCGAAGATGATTGTCATCAAGGGTGGCCATGATGAAGAGGGCGGGAGCAGCCAGGTGCTGGACCTGTTCTATGACGGCTCATCCTTCACCGAGCTGATAGGCAAAAGGGTAAAGACCACGCATACACACGGAACAGGCTGTACTTTCTCAGCTGCAATTACGGCCGGTCTGGCGAAGGGCATCTCTCCATCGCAGGCGATTCTGGATGCCAAAGCCTTCATCCAGGCAGCGATTGAGGATGAGCTGGGAATCGGCCACGGTCATGGTCCAACCAACCATTGGGCCTACCGCCGCCGCAATGGGATGCTCGTATAATCAGGATCAAGCAATCAGGCATTATAGCTGAATATGTAGACGAGATAGATAGACAAGCTTCGATATCGATAGATATCGGGGCTTGTTTTTTTACATCCCGCCCCATTGACTTTACATGACATTAACCATTCGCTTCCGTTCGACTCGGTAAGAATGGATGTGACAACCATCACTGGTACACTCTAGTGTATAAACAGAAACAATGCATTACAAACTAAAAACATTATTTTTACATTATATTCTAAAATATTACACGAGGAGGTGCGAGCGATGATGTATACTGACGTGATGCTGCAGCGAATAGAAGATGCTAGACAACTGCTGTATCAGATGGAGCAGCAGTATGGTTTGCGGCATCCGAGGGTCCTTAAGCAATCTATGGAACTGGACGAGCTTCTCAACCGATATTATCGATCAACGTACCGTAAAAATGTGAAACCCATTGCGTAAATAAGACGTTTAATTCCTGAGCGGATTCGGATAGACAAGGGTATTCGACGGAGATCGCTCACTTGAAGAATGAGAGGGTTCTGCCTCGGAATCATGACATCAGGAAGGGGACTATGGATGGATCAGTACAGGCAATTAACGAGAATGATGGCTACAATCCGAGGCTCCTTGGGTCCCGGATGCACCATCGTGATTGATTTCGCAGCAGGAGAAATCTATTGGGAGCTATCGGAACAAGGCATTGTTGCCGAGATCAGCCCGCGGCCCCTGACAGGAATGGAGAGCAAGCTTGCTCTCGTAGAGGACCTTCGAAACTGCCGGATCTTTAACTGGCATGATCATTATGTGGACCTTGGGGCCAGTGAAGGAACCCATTGGAGCCTGGAGATTGAATGGGGCGATCAACGGAAACGGATCACGGGTCTGAATGCTTACCCCGCCGAGTGGAAGCAATTTTGCGGAATTTTGCGGAAGTGGTCGGGCCGCGCATTCGGGTTCCGAATCTTTTCCGGTCAAATCTATCGAACGGTCCTCTACCATTATCGCAGGCATTAAGTATGATCGGTCGGAATTGAATATGACATAGAATCGTTTTGACGAATTGAAATCATATTAACGTGCAGCGAAGGTCGCTGCTTTTTTATTTGGTCAGATAGTTGTTTGTCGTCTGTTCCCCTTCCCACGAACTCCCCCCTAATCCTGTTTATTTTTTTCCTTCTATAATAAGTAAGTCTCTCATAGTATCTAACAACCAACTGGAAATGTAAGCGTGTTTATTGTGATCGAACATAATAAGGAAATTCCTTCCATCTCGAAATGCGCATATGCATATTCAAATATTTACACAGAATTGTTCGTCACTTTACAATGCATGGATTGAATGTCTGGAGAGAAGCACGTACCCTTATGTACGAACATTATAATGTTTTAGGAGGGAACAGAGAAAGTGAAGAAGAGGATCACGCTGACAAGCCGTGTGCTTGCCATAGTTATGTTATTGACCTCTCTGCTGCCAGCAGGGTACAGTCCGGCGCAGATGGCTGGCGTGGCAGCCACAGATACGAATGTATTCGCCGGAGCAGGAGTCACGGCAACGGCGAACGGATACATATCGGATGACTTCGCTCCGTCTAAAGCAATCGACGGCAGCAAGAACAGCGGGAAATGGAGCTATGCAGGAGGTTCAAGCCTGCCGGATCCAGCGAACCCGTATTGGATTAAGGTAGACGTTGGCGCTGAGGCTCTCGTGCGCCAATTCGTGCTGTTTCATGCAGGAGCAGCCGGTGAACCGGACAGCTACAATACCCGGGACTATTCGATTGAAGTGAGCACCGATGATGTGAACTGGACGCCGGCAGTAACGGTGACAGGCAATACATATCAAGAGACTGCACATACGCTGAGCGTCCCTGTTCAGGCAAGATATTTTAAACTGAACATTACGGATCCTGGCGCGGCGGATGCTGCGACGGGAGGGTATGCAGCGAATATTTACGAGTTCCAGGCTTGGGGTTCGATGGTTGGTGCATCGGCGGTGCAGCCGGATGGCATTCGCATCGACAAGCCGAATCTGGATCTGTTGGAAGGTGAAACAGAGCAGCTGTCGGCCATCCTCTCACCGCCAGGAGCCGCTACGCCAAATCTGATCTGGTCATCAGATAACCCTGCCGTGGCTGGGGTCGATGCGAATGGTCTCGTTACCGGCGTATCCGAAGGCAGCACGGTTGTTACAGTGACAACAGAGGACGGGGCTCATCAAGCCGCTGCGGTCATCAACGTTGGAGCAGCAGGCGCCGCCATCCTTGCGGCTGGACTCCATTTTATCGAGAAGGATAGTCAGTGGACTTATTTGGATGACGGCTCGGATCAAGGCACGGCCTGGAAGGAGCCGAATTTCGATGACAGCAGCTGGAAGAAGGCCCCTGCCCCGCTTGGGTATGCAGGCAGCGGCAAAGGCCAAGACTTGAACACCTGGATCGGGTATGGCTCGGATGCAGGGAACAAACATTTAACAACGTATTTCCGTCAGGAGTTCCAAGTAACCGATGCAGCTGCAATTAAACAGCTGGAAGCTTCCTTGATTCGGGACGACGGAGCGGTCATCTACCTGAATGGGCAGGAAGTATACCGCACCAACATGCCGAGCGGCGAGATTACGTATAGAACAACGGCATCTACTGCGGTTGGAGACGAAAGAAACGCATATGTGTTTGAGATCGACCCTGCCTTGCTGGTCGACGGCACGAATGTCATGGCTGCCTCCGTGCATCAGGACCGGGGAGCCAGTTCGGACCTGTTCTTTTCCCTTGAACTGAAGGGTTCGGATAGTGCACCGCCGGTAGTCGGCAAGGATAACGGATTGCTCGGGGAGTATTATACGGGCAGAAGCAATTTTGATTTCGGTGATCATAAGGGAACGGCGATCGACTCCCGGATCGAATTTAGAAACCTGGATCCCATCCTGCAATCATTAACCGGTCAGGCAGATAACGCCAATGTGCGCTGGACCGGACAGATCATGCCGCCGCAAACGGATGATTACACCTTCTATATGATTGGCGATAACGGCTTCCGGTTGTGGATCGACGATCAGTTGATCATCGATCATTGGGTGAATGACTGGGATATCGAGCAGACCAGTACGCCTATTCACCTGAATGGCGGACAGAAGTACAAGATTAAGATCGAGTACTTTGAGGATTATGGCGGCTCCAATCTCTATCTGCGCTGGTCTACACCTTCCATGGCAAAAGAAATTGTGCCTGATCATGTCTTCTATTTGCCAGAGGATTACAATGGCCCGGTTGCAGCAACGGTTATGGCTGATGGCCTGAACATCTCGCTTGAGATGTTGTCCGATCTGGGAGCTCTTCCGGGAGCGCTGCAGGATCATATTACGGTTACAGCAGACGATACACAGCTGACGCTGCTGGATGTGCTGCAGGATCGTGATCCTTCCTTGATGACGGTCCAAGTGGCTGAAGCGATCACGCCAATTAGGCGGGTAAACATTGCTTATGATGGGTTAGCCGGTCTGCAGCTGGCTGATGGCACGAATGTGGGCAGCTTTGCCTTCACTGCGATCAACCAATCTGAGGTCGTGGATTACACGCCATTTGATATCGCAATGTCCCTGCATGGGGATGCAAAAACAAGACGCAGTTTCGCCTGGTATTCCCAATATCCAAATCCGGCAACCGCCCCGGCAGGTATCCGGGACAGCGAGGTGCAGGTGGTGCGTGCAGGGGAGAGCTTCGATTCACCGACGATGAAGTCTTTCCGCGGCACGAGTGAAGAGATTCATGTACGGGTAACCCGGTCCACCAATGCGAACTACTTGTCACATAAAGTCGTGGTTGAGGGTCTGGAACCTGGAACGACGTATCAATATCGGCTGGGAAGCGGCGGGTATTGGAGTAAGCATGGACAATTTACGACCGAGAGGGAAGAAGAGAATGAGTTCTCCTTCCTGTATATGACGGACTCCCAGGGAGGGAACACCGACGATTATAAAGCATGGGCGGATACTGTTCGCGCGGGTGTGCAGAATTTCCCGGATTCCAAATTTCTGTTGATGCCTGGCGACATGGTGGATGTCGGTGATCTCGAGGAGCAGTGGCATGATTATTTCACCCAGCCTCAAGATGAACTTATGAATCTGCCGCTGATGACCACGATCGGCAACCATGAAGGGCCGTACAATAACAACTTCTATTATCATTTCAATCTGCCTGACAACTCGTTCACGGATTCCAATCCGGCGGGCGCGGTCTACTCGTTCGATTATGGCCCGGCGCATTTCATGGTGCTTAACACCGGTGATATTCCGTGGGACAACGCCCAGAAGTCATCGTTCGAGAAGCAGATCGAGTGGCTAAGAAAAGAAGTTGCTCAAACTGACAAGAAGTGGAAGGTTGTCGCCTTCCATAAAGCGATATATTCGGTAGGCGGGCATGCCTTGGACCGCGATATTCTGGAGCTCCGTGAAACCTTGTATCCGATTATGGATGAGCTTGGCATCGATCTGGTTCTACAAGGGCATGACCATACCTTTATGCGATCTTTCCAGATGTATGGTGACAAGCCGGTTCAGAACGTAGTGACTGACAGCAACGGCAATGTCATTGATCCGGACGGGACGCTGTATCTGATCAATAACGCGGCCGGGCGCAAATATTATGGCGTCAGAGGCGATGTGGACAAATATTACGCAGCCAAGTACAGCCAGCCTTACAAGCCTATGTACACCGGCATTAAGGTAACAGAGGATTCCTTGACGCTGCAGACCTATATCACCGGTGAGTCCGCTCCGATGGATGAGTATACCATCGTGCGTAATGATGGACGCCCCGATGCCGTTGAAGGCCTGTCGGCGGGCAAATCCGGTAATGGAAGGGCAGTGCTCTCCTGGAGTATGCCACAAACGGTGGATGCCGAGGATCCGATCCGCGGGTTTAGGATTCATGAAGTGAACGGACAGCTCGGCCCGAACTGGAGCGCCTATATCCCTGTAGAGGCAGGCAAAACCAGCTATCAATATGAGGTGCCGGGGACTACGCCGAATGAAGCCTATGAATTTGCTGTCACAACCGTTGATAAGCGGGACAATTCGGCAGCGGTCAAGGTAGCTGTCTCGGGGAACGTTCCGGCGGCGCCAACGGCTCCGGTGGTGGATGATGGCCATAATACGTTCGGCTGGACCCATGTGCCGGGTTATGAGCAGCCTTCCGATTACGAATTCAGCGTTGACGGCGGAACAAGCTGGCAGCCTGTGACCGCGAATCCACAGCCGGTTGGAGACGGGAATTATCCTGCAGGCGAAGTTATGGTACGCGTACAGGCAGACGCAGCCAGTGGAAGACAGGCTGGCCTGCCTCTTGCATCCGACAAGCCGTTTACGGAGAACAGCCTCCATGAAACCTTCCAGTTGTCCGGGGAAGTGACGAGAGATGGGCAGCTCAAGGTCGATGTGAAGGTAGCGCGGGCAGCAGAGTACAGTGGCGATCCATACGTAGTATTCGAGCTTATGGACGGGAATACGCCGCTCTTGATTAATGCAATTCCTATTCGGCAGGACGTACTTGAAGTTTCGCAATATTTTAATGTGAACGGAAGCCAGTATAGCGTCAAGGTATTCGTGTTTGATGAATTCAACAGCGACCCTGAGGTGCCGATTCATTTGGCGAAACCGATTGAGCTACGGTAACGGACGAATAAGAGAGGACTGAATATGGTGAAAAAAAATGTAGCACTCATACTGATATTGTTGTTCGTGCTCTCGCCAGCTTCCGTCTTCGCAGCGGATGCTTTCTCCCTTGCGCTAAGCGCAGGAGAAGTCAAACGCGGCGAGAAGCTGACGATTTCCGGAACCGTGCCGGTCGAGTCGGGAACTGTCGTGATCAAGGTGGTTACGCCGCGTCAGACGGTGCTCTACATCGATGTGGTTGAAGCGGCAAACAGCCGTTATGAAGCGAGCGTCCAGATTCCGGCGGATGAAGATTTAGCCCCGTCCGGCATCTATACGGTAGCCGCTGGTATGGGCACTGCGTCGCAAACGAAGACATTCATCGTGCCTGGAGCACCTGTGGTGAATCCTCCGGGCGGCGGAGGCGGGGAGAATCCCGCTCCCGCTCCAGGCTCTCCTGGGTCCAGTGGCGGTGGAAGCAGCCCAACACCTCAGCCGGACGGGTCCGGGTCTCTTACCGGAAGTATTCCAGCCGGCGTAGGATCGGCTTCCGGTTCGGTCATCCGTCCGGAGCTGACATCAGACGGGCGATACATTGTCGGGGCAGGCACGATCACCGAAGCCGCTGATCAAGCGCAGGATTCGGTAACGATTCAGCTGCCAGCCGAAGCCGGTCAGTCCGGAGCTCCGGTTGAGTTCCCGTCTGAATCGCTGCGAACTCTCCAGCAGCGGAGCCTGGAACTCATTGTGACTACAGGCGACCGTACAGTACGTTTCCCGGCTGGCTCTATTCCGGTGCAGGAGGATTTGCAGGCACGGGTACGCATTGTGCTTAAGTCTGCTTATACCGAGGAAGCCCGTGCTCTGGTTCAACGCTCGATAGGGTCTAACTCGGACTATGCATCGACAGACATTGTACTCTCCGTGGTGATCGAGATCATTTCCGGGAACAGCATGACGGAAATCCATCAATTGAACCGGCCTGCGGTGGTGAGCCTGGAATTGACCGAGGCGCAGGAGCGCAGCATCGCTTCCAATTTGGCCGGCGTCTATTATGTGAACGGCAGAAGCCTTGAATATGTCCCTGGCACGCTCAAGGATGGCCGATTTACTTTTACAGCGGGTCATTTCTCCTACTATGCGATTCTTGAATATAACAAAACATTTACCGATCTGGCCGGTCATTGGGCCGAGGAGGCTGTTAAAGCGCTGGCAGCGAAACATCTGGTGACTGGAGTGGACGAGCGCCGTTATGAACCGAATCGGAGCATTACCCGTGCGGAATTCGCCACGCTGTTGATGCGCGCTTTGAATCATGAAGGAATTCGTGCGGATGCAGCGGCGAGCCCGGCTCAGGCGTTTCGGGATGTGCCTGCCGGACGCTATTATTCAGAGCATGTCAAGCAGGCGGCAACGATCGGTTTGATGTCCGGGTATGGGGGAGCATTCAGACCGAATGACCCGATTACACGGGAGGAAGCGGTAGTAGCTCTTGTGCGGGCAGCCGAGCAATCGGGCCTGACAGCATCCAAGCAGGGTGAACCGGCCTTTGCTGATGCGAAGTCCATTTCCGCTTGGGCTGCTGAAGCGGTGAACGAAGCCTGGTCGCTCGGACTGATTCAAGGCGACGGCACCCGCTTCAATCCGAAGCATTCCGTCAATCGGGCGGAAGTCGCGATCATGATTCATCGGCTCATTACAGACCGCTCTTTATAACTGAAAGCGAGGGGAACCAAGCACAATGGGGAAAAGAATCTTATCCATGATCATGACGGTGCTGCTGCTGTACAGCTTGATAGAGCCAGCGTTACCCGCAGGCTTCGCCTGGGCAGCGTCTGGATCAGCGCCAGGCATAGAGACGAGAAACGTAGCGCTCGGGGCCCAGGTGACCGCTTCGGGACAATGCAACAGCAATGAGCGTCCTGAGTTCGCCGTGGATGGCAAAGCGGATACGAAGTGGTGCGACAATACCAGTGCTTCGATCAAATGGTTAAAGCTCGATTTGGGCAAGGAATATACGATTAACCAATGGGTTGTTCAGAATGCTGCCATTTCTGAAAAAAACAACAGCCCATTCTGGAACACCAAAAATTTCCGTCTGCAAAAAAGTAACGACGGCACCGTCTGGACCGATGTGGATGTCGTTCAGAACAACGCGCAGACCATTGTGAACCGGTATTTATCGGAGCCGGTGACGGCTCAGTATTTCAGATTTTATATAAGCCAAGGCGCTTACGACTCGAACACCGTTCGGCTGTATGAGCTTGAATTGTACGGCGTGGATGCCGGTGAAGTCCCGGCATACCCGCCTGTGAATCTCGCTCCGATCGATTATGTCGATCCGTTCATCAATACGCTCGGGGACAACGGACAGACAAATCCGGGGCCGACGACGCCTTTTGGCCTTGTCTCACTCGGTCCTGACAGTGATGGCGGGGCATTCAGCGGCTACTATTACGAGGACAAGCATCTGAAGGGCTTCTCGCATCTAAGATTCAGCGGCGTAGGCTGCAGCGGCGGGGGCGGAAATATTCTGCTGATGCCGCAGACCGGCGCTTTTACCAAGAACAGCAATGACTACAAACAGAAATATGTTAAAAGCAGCGAGCAAGCCTCGCCGGGCTATTATGCGGTCCATCTGGACTCCGGTGTCGGCGTGGAGCTGACGGCATCGGACAATGTCGGCTTTCACCGCTATACCTTCCCGGCTTCGGCCAGCGAAGGCTCGGTGCTGGTCGATCTCTCCAACTCTTATGCGGGAATGGTGAACGCCAGCCTGCAGGTCGAGAACAACCGGGAAATTTCAGGGATGATTCAGTCCAAGAACGTATGCGGTCATGGCTACTATACAATGTACTTCTCCATTGCGTTCGATCAGGATTTTCAATCGTACACGTCCTGGCAGGGCGATGACACAGGCAGCGTGCCTGTGCGCACAGGAGCCAGCAGCGGCGTATGGGTTACCTTCGATACAACTGCAAACCAAGTGGTACAAGCGAAGGTGGGCCTGTCTCCGGTGAGCACGGAACAAGCGAAATATGAGCGCGACCATGACGTCGCGAACTGGGATTTTGACGCGCAGCATGCCAAAGTGAGAAACACGTGGAGCGAGCTCCTGGGAAAAATCGAGATTACTGATCATGATGAGCAGAACAAACGAGTTTTTTACACGCAGCTCTATCATATGTTCCTGCATCCGAATAAGGTGAGCAGTTCATTAGGCACCTTCAAGGCGGGCAGAGACGAGAACACGATCCGAAACACCGACGAGATCGGACCGGACTTCGAATACTATAACGGCTGGACGACATGGGATGATTTCCGGAAGTATGCGCTCTTCTCTGTACTGGAGCCGCACAAATACAACAACATGGTGAAATCCCTAGTGGACCTGTACAAGACGAGAGGCGCTTACACACAGTGGGGAGAAGGCTACTGGCCTAGCCCGACGGTTAGAAATGAGTTCAACGGTGCGGTCATCCTGGATGCCTATTCCAAGGGCTTCCGAGATTACGATGTCTATGCTGCGCTTCAAGGGATGGCCGTTGATGCGGATAACTTCTCCGTGAACGATGGGGAAATCTCAGGGAAGCTGGAGAAGGCAAGAAGCGCCTACTTCCCGATGAAGCTGGCCGAGATGATCGGAGACCGCGACATGTATGACAAATACAAGCAGGTTGCGCTCTCCTACAAGTCATTGTGGAATCCGGACCAGGTTGACGAGAACGGCGACAAGTACGGCTTCTTCACGCCGAACGGAAGGAACGTCGGCCCTGGAGATATTACAGCGGTAGGCCGTTATGCATACCAAGGGAATCTGTGGACGTACCGCTGGTCGGCTTCCCAGGATATTAACGGGCTGGCTGAGCTGATGGGCGGCAAAAGAGAGATGGCTAAACAGCTTCAGGATTTCTTTGCCAGAGACGAATACGTGGCTATTAACGAACCGGACCTGGAAGCTCCTTATCTGTTCAATTACCTGGGCATGCCTTACTTGACGCAATATTATGTCAGACAGTACACAACCGAAGTTGTTACGCAAAAATACCACAACCATGGCCTGTATGCCCATCCGATCAAATCCCGCGTTTATCGCGACGATCCGGAAGGCTACCTGCCGTCTATGGATGACGATGCCGGCGGCATGTCCTCCTGGTATGTGTACAGTGCAATGGGCTTGTTCCCTGGCAATCCGGGAGACGCGAACTTCCTGATCGGCTCGCCGATCTTCTCGGAAGTGAAGCTTCACCTGGACGGCGGCAAGACGTTTACAATCAAGGCTGATGGCGTATCCAGCCAGAACCGGTTCATTCAATCGGCTTCCCTGAATGGTCGCCAATTCGATCAGGCATGGATTAGCTATGTGGATGTGATGAACGGCGGCGTGCTGGCGTTTGAGATGGGACCTGAGCCGAATACGGATTGGGGCGCATCGCCGGAGGCAGCTCCGCCAATGCATGATTACGGTACCGATGTGGATAACCATCTGTCCCGCCAAACAATCATTGCCGAGGGAGAGGAATGGAAGTATTTCGACCAGGGACGTTATGCGGGCAATGGCTGGACAGATGCGGCGTATGACGACACTGGCTGGAGCGCAGGTGAGGCTCCGCTTGGCTATGATAACATCGGGTATGTGAAAACCGTGGTCAGCTATGGCCCGGACGCGAATCGGAAGCACCCGACCACTTACTTCCGCAAGACGTTTGACGTGAGTGATGTGAATGACATCCTGGAGCTTGAGGCTAGTCTCATCCGCGATGACGGCGCGGTTGTCTATCTGAATGGCAAGGAAATCATTCGCACGAATATGCCGCAAGGCCCAATATCCTATGACACCTATGCGAATGCGACCGTCAATAACGAGCGGGATCGCAATCTATACCGCATTGACCCGTCTTATCTCGTGGCGGGCACGAACGTGCTCGCAGCGGAGGTTCATCAGGTGAATGCAACAAGCTCGGATGTCGCCTTCGAATTCAGTCTGAATGCGGTGAAGCGTCTGGAGAAGCCGGAAGCGCCGACGAATCCGGTTGTAGACGACAAGGCCAATACATTCGGCTGGACCTATGTCCCAGGCTACGACAATCCGGCAGATTATCAATTCAGCACGGACGGCGGCAGAAGCTGGCAGCCTGTAACTGCCAATCCGCAGATCGTAGGGCCAGCTGCGTATGAAGCAGGGCAGGTGCAGGTCCGGGTCAAGGCGGATGAGAACTTGAACCGGGCTGCCGGGGAAGCGCTCGTATCAGACCAAGCCTATACTTCGGACATCAAATGGGATGTATTCGATTTGGAGGCAGAGGTAAAGCGCACAGGCAATATGCAGGTTGAAGTGGCTGGAACCTTGAAGGGGGCTTATGTCGATTCGGCTGTCGCCGTCATTCAGCTGATGAGCGGGCATGATCAGGCGCTGGTGTCGAGCGCGATCCCGGTGGAGACGGGAAGCTTCGACATCTCCCAGACGTTTAACGTCAATGCAGGCAGATATCAGGTCAATATCTATCTGGTAGATCAGTATGACGGCAACATCTATAACTCGCTGTGGCTGGCGGATCCAATTGTATCGCAGCCGGAGCCAGTGCCTGTGCCAGAGCCGGAACAACCGGGGCAGCCGGAGCAGCCAGAGCCGAAGCCGGAGCCGTTACCGGTTCCTAAACCGGAGCCGGAGCTGCCGGATGACCCGGTGGAACCTGCTCCGCCAGTGACGGACGTCCGAACGATCCAGTTTGAGGGCAGAACGAGCTGGTCGACCGGGGTGAATACCTTTAACGGCAATCCGCTCAAGACCGAGTCCGGCAATGGAGGAACGGTGGTTGCCAACACATTTGACGGCGCATGGCTGGCGTATGCCGATCTCGACTTCGGAGCTGAAGGCGCGAACCGGATCGCGGTTGAGTACACGGCTCCATCCGACAGAACACCGGCCGACGCGGCGCTTGAATTCCGTCTTGGAAGTGAAAGCGGCGAGCTTCTCGGCACCGCTGCGCTGAACAATACAGGAAGCGGTTGGAACAATTACGCTACAGCCGAGGCGCTGCTGAACCGGACGCTCACAGGCAAGCAAACGTTGTATATCGTCATGAAAGGCAGCACCACCAGCTCGAAGCCTTATATCGGAAATTTCGACTTTTTCACGTGGGGTTATCAGAAGACTCGCAGTGACTATGCGAATCTGGAGCTGGAAACCTCTGACGAGTGGTCTACCGCTGTCAATACCTTTAACCAGGGGCCGCTGAAGACCGAGCCAGGCAAAAGCGGGCGGCAGGTGGCCAATACGTTTGACCGCGCATGGCTGGCATATAAAGGGATGGACTTCGGCACCTCGGGCGTCAACCATCTGTCCATTGAGTATGCCAGCAACAGTGCGAATTGCGCAGCAGATTCTGCCGTGGAAGTTCGGCTTGGCGGCGTAAACGGAACGCTGGTTGGGACGATTCCGGTGCCTCCTACGGGGAACGGGTGGGGGAATTACGCCGTCGCCGAAGGACAGTTGACCGAATCGCTGACAGGTGTTCACGATGTATACCTTGTACTGACGGGCTCTGTCAATTCCACGCATCGATACATCGGCAACTTCGATCGGGCGGAATTTACCCGGCAATAGCATGCAGAATATCCCGCAAGCCTCAAACGAGAGGTTTGCGGGATTTCTTCGTTCTGGGCACTTGGCGTTTAGAATAGCCAGTCCGAGGCAGCGTGATCCGCGCTGTTTATAGGCGGTTGCCAGCAGGCTAGCGTCATCTCGAGCTGATTAGCCGCTCTCAGGGCGGGTATATGATAATCGACCCCGTTAATTTCATATACAAACAAACAGCATGATGAAGGAGGATGATCGTATGTTTATCCACATGAAAGAGCTGCAGTACCGGGCGAAACCGGAAAGACCGGACCCGGTGTTTGCGCGCAAGCTGCAGGAGGTGCTTGGAGGACAATTTGGTGAGATGTCGGTCATGATGCAGTATTTGTTCCAGGGCTTCAACTGCCGGGCTGAGCAAAAATACCGGGATATGCTGCTGGACATCGGCACCGAGGAAATCGGTCACGTGGAGATGCTGTGCACGATGATTGCCCAGCTTCTGGACGGCGCACCGGCTGATGAAGTGGATAAAGCGGCTCAGGATCCGCTCATTGCGGCTGCGCTTGGCGGCATGAATCCGCAGCATGCGATTGTGTCCGGTCTTGGCGCGACCCCGACGGACAGCAACGGCTTCCCATGGAACAGCCGCTACATCGTATCCAGCGGCCACCTGCTGGCCGACTTCCGCGCCAATCTGAATGCAGAGACGCAAGGTCTGCTGCAGGTCGTACGGCTGTACGAGCAGACGACAGACGCAGGGGTGCGCGACATGCTGTCCTTTATGATCTCCCGTGATATTTTGCACCAGAATCAGTGGCTGGCTGCCATTGAAGAACTGGAAGCGATCGACGGGCCAGTGGCACCGGCTTCCTTCCCGAGAGAGCGTACCGTCAGAGAGGCAACGCGTCAATTCATTAATTTCTCCGTCGGAGAAGAGAGCAGACAAGGGCCTTGGGCATCCGGGCCGCTTCCGGACGGAACCGGCAATTTCGAATACGTAGAGAATCCGCAAGCACGCGGCGGTGCCCCTGAGCTTAAGCCGGCAGCGATGCATCAGCATTCTATGCCAGGCACCGGGCCTTATGTGGCGAACGAAGGACGCGGACTGAAATAAGCAGGCATCAATAGGATTCCAAGGAATAGAAGAGCGACCGTTCCCGTGATAAAGTCGGAGGACGGTCGCTTGCTGTTGTGTTTAGAATGCGTCATCAAATACGCGTTCCATTTGATCAGCCTGGTCGGATACGGCGAATAAGACATAGGAACCCTTTGATTTCATAACATGCCGTTCAACCAGATAATATTCGTCAGGCCGATAGTCTTTAAATTTGGCTTTCTGGCGCTCGATGTGCAGCTCGATGTTCTCCTTAACACTCGCAATCCGGCCCGGGTCCTTGAGTTGAATCACAGCAAGTTCATCAGCTTTCACATTGGATGCCGACGTATAGAGCACAAAGTCTGCAATGTCATCCTTGTCGATCCGATATATTTTCTGAATTTTATCCAGATCGCCCTTATTCATATGATCCAATCGTACCGCCTGCTCGATAGCCTGCCCGATTTCAGCTGCCGAGGCTGGTTCTTCAGCGTTCGTACCGCTGCCGGAGCAGCCGGATAATATGCCGAAGGCAACGGCAAGGGCAAGCAGGACGAGGGGGAAGCTCCATATACGTAATCGTGTTTGTCTCATTAGATCACTCCGATTCATGCAAGGTTAATATAGACGAATCCTCAAAAAACGTGTTGGCATTGTACAGCAGCAGCATATCATCAAAATCTCGCGCCTTCGCAAACGAGGCTAAATCCTCCTCGTAGTATCTCAAGTCAACGACATCAATCTCGCTGAAATGCGGTAACAGAAACGGAATCAAGCTGTTGGCATACGAGTCCTTGACCAAGAGCAGCTTCTTCCTGCTGGGATGGGCGGTCTTGATCTCGACGAGTCCATGATTTCCGTTCAGGAACACCGCGTATTTGTCCTTGGCTTCAAGCTGGTCCACGGCATACAGCGAATCTGTAGTGAGCCCTTCATCGACGTAGGTTACCGTATATTTCACCGGGTCCTTCGGCCAATACAGCTCAATCCGGTCGGGCCGGAGATGGCGAAATCCGCTTGTGGAATACAGCGATCCGTAGAAGTGGTCAGTGGCCTGCCGAATATCAAATTCATCCTGGCGCAGCGGGTTCAGTCCCAGGTGTTTGCATAGCTCAACGTAAGCGGTGTAAGCTCCCAAGGTGGTCCAGTGATGGTCGGTTTGATAAAAAATCGGCTTCTCCCGCATAGCATCCAGTGCCGGATATACATCAATATCATGAACCGTGCCCCGAAATCTGCTGCGCATCCGGTCCAGATACTGGAGCTCATCCCCGGCTGAAGCGAATGGAGGCAGTTTATCCTGCAGCACGGTTGCTGCGGTCGGCACCAGCATGACATATTTCCGCAGCTCCGGCGTCGCGCGGTCAAAGGCTAGGATGGCCTCGGCTCTCTTCTCCACATCCGCCTCAGAAGGGGGATTGAATGTTTGGATAAGATATCCGTCCCCCGCCAGAAAGACACCGCCGTTTTCCTTCTTTCCCAGCGCACGGTCCACATCGGTTTTCACCCCGATCCAGGCATCCCTGAACACAAATTGATCGGATACGTATTGGTCGAAGTCGGCAGTGAATTGTCCGGACATCAATGCTTTCAGGGAAAAGCGAGGCAGCTGCAGAAGCACCCGGTTCTCCGCTTCCGAGAATGACCGATCTGGCATCGCGACATGGAGGACGGCAAATACAGCAATGAACAGCGGCAGCAGAACAGCCAGCGCTTTGCGAATGAGGGTAACATTCCGTTCCATGTCCGTCCCCCCTTTTTTAGAATCGAAAATATAAAAATGGATTATAGCTTTCATTGACCAAATAGGCGGTAGACAGCACCAGGAGCAGCGCATAAATCAATGGGATGAGCACGATCCCGGCCGTTCTCCATGTTTGCTTGATTAAGGTGAGTATCGCCCCAGGCAGCGGGGTTGCACAGATAGCTGACAGAACAAGCAGGACCGCATACGTCGACAGATCATAGAGCGCCTTCTGGTCTACTGCAGCATGTGCGCCGCTGCCGAACATCACGCCGATGAAATGCCAGGCGGAAGCTATATGCTCCAGGTCGAACAAGACCCAGCCTACCATTACCGCCAGCAGTGTGTAGACATGGCTGACAACGGCAGGGCTGCGTTCAAGCCAGCGCAGCAAGACCAGCTTCTCGGTCATCACAAGGACGCCGAAATACAATCCCCAGATGATAAAGTTCCAGCTGGCCCCATGCCAGAAGCCGGTCAGAAACCAGACGATCCCCAAATTGCGAAGCTGCTTCACCAGCCCTGATCGATTGCCCCCAAGCGGGATATACACATACTCGCGGAACCAGGAGCCCAGCGAAATATGCCATCTCCGCCAGAACTCCGTCACGCTTCTGGAGATATAGGGGTAACGGAAGTTCTCCATGAAATCGAACCCGAACATCTTGCCAAGCCCGCGCGCCATGTCGGAATATCCGCTGAAATCAAAATAAATTTGCAGCGTAAATGCCACTATGCCCAGCCATGCGGACAGTACGCTCAGCTGCTCGATCGGCTCCGCTTTGATATGGGCCCATAGCAGCCCGATATTGTTGGCCAGCAGCACTTTTTTGGCAAGGCCTCTCATGAACAGCTCTGCGCCTTCCCCGAAGCGCTCCAGCGTCACTTTGCGGGATTCAAGCTGGGCGGCAATGTGGCTGTACTTCACGATCGGGCCGGCAACAAGCTGCGGGAACATGGCCACGTAGGCGCCGAAAGAGATGATATTCCGCTGCGCCGGCACTTTGCCGCGGTAGACGTCAATCACGTAGGACATCGTCTGAAATGTGTAGAAGGAAATCCCCACGGGCAGCGGCAGATCAGCCGCCTCGATATTCAGGTGAAACAGCTGATTGATATTGTCCACGACAAAACCGGCATATTTGAACAGTCCGAGAACCGCCAGACTGCCTGTCATCGATGCGATAAACACCGTGCTTTGGACTGCCTTCCGGTGCCTGTACTTTTCGATCAGCCGTCCGTTCATATAATCGAATACCGTTGATCCGATCATCAGGAGAATGTACAGCGGCTCTCCCCACGCATAGAAGATCAGGCTTGCCGCCAGCAGCACAGCATTTCGCAGCTTCCTCGGCGACAGATAATAGACCAGCAGCGCCAGCGGGAGAAAAAGAAACAGAAAGTTGAGACTGCTAAAGACCAAGTATTGTCACCTCCGGATGGCAGCCTGCAGCGGCCTACTCCACCTGATCCTTCAGAAACTCCAACAGTATCGGATAATATTCGGGCTTGAAGTGAATCCCGTCGGTATCATACAGATCCGGGCTGTCAGCAAATATCGGAGAGATATCGATAAAATGAACGTTCTCCCGCTCCGCGAGCTGTTTGAGGCTGTGATTGTAATCTGCGATCCGGCTGTAACGCGGCTCCTTGTCCTCTGCTGCCTCTGTTACCGGCGTGACGGACAGAAGCGTAATCCTTGCTTGCGGCAGCTGCTGCTTCATATCCTCAATCAGCTTGGCGTAGTTGTTCATGGAGTACGCTATCGGATCGTCCGTAGGCCACAGAATATCGTCCGAGCCGAGCTGGATATAGATTCGCTTCGGGTTTCGCTTGGCCAGCTCTTCAACATCCTTAAGTGCGAATTCCGACGTTTTTCCCGCGCCTGCCAGAACATTCTCTTCCTTAAGCACATCGTGGTAGGATAACCCTTCCGTAATGGAATCTCCGAAAAATACACTGTCTTCAAACCACAGTTGAGCATCGGTGTTCATTGATCCGGTTGAGCTGGTTCCCCGCGACTCGGGCGTCTCGGGGGATTGAGAAACTTGTCCCTCCGATTCAGGGATGACGGGTGCATCCTGTCCGCAAGCAGTCAAGGCAATCGCCAGGCTTCCCGTAAGGAATATCATCATAATCTTTTTCATGGCTCATCTTCTCCTTCGTTGGTGTAAGAGCTTCTGCAAGTCGGTGTCTGTACACCTGAAGCTTCGAGAACGAGTGTAGCCAGCCGAGATCAAGATGAAGTGCAGATGAGATCAAGCTCAAATAAAAAAACGCAGAGCCTTTCGCTCTACGTTTTTGTGCGTAAATGAAAATAAAACAAAACCCCATCGTCTGTGTTAACCGCGCCATAAGGCACGCCGTGCATCTCCAGAATTTTCTTGGATATCGCAAGGCCAAGTCCGGTTCCGCCCGTCGCGCGGCCGCGTGATTGCTCGCCGCGGTAGAAGCGGTCCCAGATTCTCTCCAGCTGCTCATCGGGAATGCGAGCCCCTTTATTCTCGATGGAGATCCGGGCGCTATCCGTCTCCTCGGAGATCGTAATGTGAATGGCCTGCTGCTCCGGCGTATAACGAATTGCATTGGTCAGGAAATTGACGATGACCTGTTCAATCCGAAGCTCGTTGCCCATGACCTCTACAGGCGGCAGGGAAGTGTATAAATGAAGCTGTTTAGCCGCGAGTTCATCCGCCAATTTAACGCAGGTCCGCTCGATGACGGCATCGATAGAAAAGGAGTCCATGTTCATTTTATACGTTCCGGATTCATACTTGGCCAGCTCCAGCATATCGGCAATCAGCATATCCATGCGGCGGACCTCATCTTCCATCGCTTGAAAATAATAGTCCCGTTTATGAGGGGCGATGCCGTCCTTCAGAATGGCAAGGCAGCTCTGAATAACGCTCAGCGGCGTCTTGAGCTCATGCGAAACGCTGGAAATGAATTCTTTACGCGTACGCTCCAGCTGTTTCTCCTTCTCGATGTCCTCCTCCAAGCGGAGGATATGGGCATGAAGCCGTCCGGACAGCTCATTGATGCTGCGCGACAAGCTGCCGATCTCGTCCTTGCTTGTAATCGGAAGATCCTCCGAGAAATCCAGGCCTGCCATTTGCCGGGTGACACGATTCATGCGCAGCAGAGGACGGGATATCCGCCGGGAATAATAAAAGGAAACGAGCATCACCAGCAGGATCGTGGCGATAATCACATACACGTAGTATTGTTCGAGCATCCCCACCGCTTCATTCACCGGCTGCAGCGACGTCATCGCAAACACATATTCAGCATTTCCGTCGCCGTCTTGGCTGCGCTCGACGAAGATTTTGTAATTCACCTGATTTTCCGAGAAATCCATAACGGGATGGGGACCCGGGGAGGGATCGAAGTCACCGTACAGCAGGTCCGCTTGAAACGCCAGGATGCGATCCATAAATAAGCGGTTGGCATAGCGCGCGGCCGCTGCCCCTTCAGGAGTTCGAAGCTGTGTAATTGTGCCTTGGACCAGAAATCCGGGGTAGGCCTCACGATACTTGGTCCCGTTGCTATGATAGCGGTTATGGAGAATCTCGAACTCCTTGTTTACCATCTGGCTGTTCTCCAGGCGATTCTCTGAACGCAGATTGGAGACGTCCCTTCCCATGCGCTGGGGAATAGGCTGCCCGTGGATCATGATGCCTTCGATTGTGATCTCTTCTCCCTCTTGTACCCAGGGCTGAGGGAACGGACGATCGCTGTAGAAATCCTCCGCATTCATCACACTGTACAAAGGAATGGTTAGTACGGCATCAGCAAGATCGAAGCCCTCGGCTTGATCCAGTCTGATTTCCATCAGAAAATCGTCTGTAAACTTCAAGCGCCCTTGCGCGTCTAGGGTGGCAATCCAAGTGTTATGCTGTCGATAGAAATCCTGTTCCAGCTCTGCGAGCGCTTGAGGGTTGTCACCAGCCTTGCGTTCATCTTCGACATAGGCTTGAATGGCCGATTGGACGTCCTGTATTTTCTGATGAGCATAGAATTGCTTGAAGAACACGGTCTGTCCAACAAATATAATGGCGACTGTGAGCAGGCAGACCATCGTGGTCAGCAGAAACAGCTTGAGTACAATGCTCTTCATGGATGCTCCTCGAATTTATAGCCTGATCGTACAACGGTGACAATATGCCCGGCGTGTTCTCCCAGCTTGGCCCGCAGATTGCGGATATGGCTGTTGATCGTCCGGTCATCGCCAATATAGTCATACCCCCAGATCTTGGTAATTAACTGTTCCCTGGTTATGATGATGCCTCTGTTCTTCATCAAATAAGCGAGCATCTCAAATTCGGTATGCGTCAAGCTGCAAGGAGCCCCATCCACCGTAACCGTTCGGGACGGAAAATGAATGGTGATGCTGCCGCAGGTGAGGGAAGTGTACGCTTGTACACGGAGCTGCCGGGTCTGTAGTAGCCGCTTGACTCGGGCCAGCAGGATCGGCGGGCTGTACGGCTTGGTAACATAATCGTCTGCCCCCAGCTCAAAGCCCATCAGCGTATCGTCTTCATCGGAGCGGGCTGTCAGCATGATGATCGGAACGTCCGATTCCTTGCGGATTCGTTTGCACACCGACCATCCGTCCATCTCCGGCAGCATAATGTCCAGAATGATCAGATCCACGCCGGTCTCTTTTACAAGCTCCAGCGCTTTTTTGCCATCGCCGGCCTCCAGCACCTGATAACCGTCCTCCAGCAAATAATCCTTCATCACTTCCCGCAGGATGACTTCATCTTCCACAATTAATATTGTTGACATATAACAACCTCGCCATCATGTTCTCGATCTCGCTTTGGATACTAACATGATTTCTGCAACGAAACAAATGCTGCATCTGGAATAAAGGGTAACCTGGCAGGACATTCTAAGCGCATGTTTGACGAAGGAAGGGGACTTGCAGCAGTATGGGTGAACAGCGTACTTCCACTAAAACGATCGTAGCGATCGGATCGATTCCTCTTATTATGACACTTGGAAACTCGATGATCATTCCGGTGCTGCCGAAGATGAAGTCAGAGCTTCATCTCACATCATTGCAGGTCAGCCTGACGATCACGATGTTCTCCTTGGTAGCCGCATTCGCGATTCCGGTGCTCGGCTATTTATCTGACAGGTTCTCACGCAAGGTGGTTATTATACCGGCATTGTTCTTGTACGGGATTGGCGGGCTTCTGGCCGGCTTTGCGGCAGCGTTGTTCGCCAATGCTTATGCCTGGATCCTGGTAGGGCGGACGCTTCAGGGCATCGGGGCAGCGGGAACAGCTCCGATTGCGATGGCGCTGGCAGGAGATTTATTCAAGGGCTCTGAAGAGAGTCGGGTGCTCGGGCTTGTCGAGGCATCAAACGGCTTCGGGAAGGTCATATCGCCGATTCTCGGCTCTTTGATCGGTTTGATCATTTGGTATGGCGTGTTTTTTGCTTTTCCGGGCGTGGTGCTCATTTCGATCATTCTGACGTGGATTTTTATCAAGGAAAAGGAGAAGAGCGAGAAGCCCCCAGGGGTGAAAAAGTACTTTCAGGGTCTCGCCAGCGTGTTCAAGCATGAAGGCAGATGGCTGCTGACGGCCTATCTCGCCGGAGCCACATGCCTGTTCACTTTGTTCGGCATTCTGTTCTTCCTGTCCGAGGTGCTGGAGAAGACCCATCACATCGAAGGGGTGGTCAAGGGGCTGATTCTGGCGGTTCCGCTGCTCGTGATGTGTACAACCTCGTATGTTACCGGCAGCAAAATCGGCAAAAACCAAAAGCTGATGAAGCGTCTCATCGTGCTTGGGTTTGCGTTTATGACGATTTCTTATGCGCTGCTGTCGTTTATCGGGCATCTGACGCTGTTCATCGCCGTCCTGGCTATTAGCAGTCTCGGTACCGGCTTGATTCTGCCTTGTGTCAACAGCTTTATTACCGGTGCGGTAGGGAAGGAACGAAGAGGCTTTGTCACCTCGCTGTACGGCTCCGTCCGTTTCTTCGGTGTGGCGATTGGCCCGCCGCTGTTCGGATGGCTGATGGAATGGTCGCGGGTCGGGATGTTTCTGTCACTGGCAGCCTTTACGCTGCTCGTAGGCCTGCTGGCGCTGTTCCTGATTCGGGTGAACAAGGAGCATGAGGAAGGAGAACAGGACCGGAGGCCTGAAGGGAAGAGGGAGAAGGGCCGTGTCGGCATGCTGAAGCCTGCTGGAGGACGGTAAACCGACGGACATGAGTCCGATGCGATAAAGACAGACATAGGTGCGAGTGTGAGCGCGGGCTATGATCAAGAGCCCCATGTCTGTCAGCATCTGCCGGACGAAGCGGACGGATCCGCATACGTTAGTGCGAGAACGAAGCTTCGGTTCCGGTGGACTCGACCAGGCGCTCCCGCCGATGATAGCCTGGCAGGTGGATGTCGTCGACCGAAGCTTGTCATGCAGCGTGCGCCGTAAGGGCAAGGAAAGGTCACTTCTTGCGCCAAGCCGGACGCAGCGCCGGCCTCGGACTCTGGATGCGGAGAATGAAATGGATCATTCGCGTCGAGAGCCACTGGCACAGCACCGCCAGAACGATGATTTGCCAATCAATGACATAGGCCGTCAGCGCAAAAATAAAGCCGTTCATCCAGAACAAGGAAGTGCCGGGATGAATGCGTTTGTACTTGTATATGGCGAGGGCCACATAACCAATCCCGCCGTTGGATACCCGCTGCTTCATCAGCAGCGCAATGCCTGTCCCGAGCAGGAGCGAGCCGAGCAGCAGATCCAGCCATACGTTGTTCATCGGCGGCGCCACATAAACTTCAAAGAAGTTGACGGACACAGAGGTTATGGTAATAACCAGCACCGTCCCGACGGCGCTCACGCTGCCCAGGTAGTGGACGGTAAACAGCAGAAACGCAATGTTGGCGAACCATAATCCGAGACTCATCGGTATGCCAAAACCGTGGTTGAGCAGAACGGCAATCCCGGCTCCGCCCCCGGAGGGAATCGCATGGGGGAACAGGAATACGGCCATGGCGTAGCCCTGAATGATCGAGCCTGCCGCAATCATGGACAGCTTGTTGATCAATCTGCGGATGAAGCTGGGATCGCGGCCCGGTAGGAATGGTATACGCATACGAATAATCATCCTTCGTGGAATAGAAGTCTTAAGCCAGTCCTGCTTATGCTCTATTAATGTATGCTTGTCACGGCGGAGGAATGATTATCGATTGGCGGGAAAAATGAAATAGACGCGCAAAAAAGCCGGGCACTGTCCGAAAGAGCCTTGTCGGTTCTTCGGGCAATGCCCGGCTTAGGTTTCACCTGGTCAGTAAGGGTAAAGCAGGTATAAGGGACGCTTATGTAATGGATCGACGGATGGCCGATTGCTCCATCCCGGCCAGACCACCCCTACCGGGCCCTATTATGTCCAGCGAGCCGCCCACAGCTTCATTTCTTTGCAGATGCCGTGCAGATCCATTCCTTTCGGCGTCAGTGTATACTCCACGGTGACCGGAACGGTCGGATATACGGTTCTCTCCAGAACGCCCTGCACTTCAAGATGGCGCAGGGTGCTGGTCAAGGCGCGCGGGCTGACGTTAGGAATGCTTCGCTGAAGCTCCCCGAAGCGTCTGGTCCCGCAAAAAAGCTCGCGAAGCACGAGGAAGGCCCATTTGCCTCCGAGCACAAGCAATGTCTTCTCAATGTTGCATTCGATGTGATCCGGGGTTTTCGGGATATAGCTGTTCGCTTTATTTCCCATCGTTATCCGCCTCCTGCTCTGTAGATATTAACTATACTGAAGTATATTATCTATCCTCTATATAATATAGTGAATAACATTTCACTTCTTCAAAAGAAATAGGAACTATTTTAGAATAACAGATGTAACTCGGATTCACAGCATTTTTCGAAGGAGGAATGGCAAGTGAAGTATAGAAGATTAGGTCGCACAGGTTTGAAAGTGAGTGAGATCAGCTTGGGCAGCTGGCTTACATATGGAGGTTATGTTGAACGCGAGAATGCGGTAAATGCCATCAAGACCGCCTATGATCTCGGGATCAACTTTTTTGACACGGCGAATGTCTATGAAAGAGGCGCCGCGGAGGTGCTGGTCGGAGAAACGCTGAAAGCGTATCCGCGCGAATCGTATGTTCTGGCAACGAAAGCATTCTGGCCAATGGGCGACGGTCCGAATGACAAAGGCTTGTCCCGCAAGCATGTAATGGAGCAGGCCCATGCGAGCCTGAAGCGTCTGGGGCATGATTATATCGATATTTTCTACTGCCACCGTCATGATCCGGAAACGCCGCTCGACGAGACGCTGCGCGCGATCGATGATCTGGTTCGTCAAGGCAAGGTCCTATATGTTGGCGTCAGTGAATGGCAGGCTTCCCAGATTGCCGAGGCGCTTGGCGTAGCTGATCGCTATCTGCTGGATCGCATCGTTGTCAATCAGCCGATCTACAACATGTTCGAGCGTTATATCGAGAAGGAGATCATCCCGCTTAGCGAGCGCTCCGGGATCGGTCAGGTGGTGTTCTCGCCGCTGGCGCAAGGACTGCTGACAGGGAAATACACTTCGGCTAACGATATTCCGGCTGACAGCCGTGCGGCGAAGCTGGAGTGGATGCGCAAAGGCATCACGGAAGAGAAAATTGCGAAGGTTCGTGAACTGGAGAAGGTAGCAGCCGAGCTGGATCTGTCTGTCGGCAACCTGGCGCTGGCCTGGATTCTTCGTCAGCCGAACGTAGCGAGCGCGCTGGTGGGCGCAAGCCGTCCGGAGCAGGTGGAAGAGAACGCCAAGGCGTCCGGCGTCGAGCTGAGCGAGGATGTTCTGAACCGCATTGAGGAGATATTGAAATAACGAGACAGAGATAGATATATCAACCATATAAGCCAGAATGGGTTCAAGTAGACAAACCGCCCCTATTGCAGCTTCCTGCCAAGCAGGTACTGCAAAGGGGCGGTTTTTCTTAACTTAACTGAGGCGGTAGGCGGCAAACGGCTTGGCGTGGATGAATGGCTCACTGATCCGG
Organism: Paenibacillus sp. FSL M8-0334; assembly: GCF_038000405.1. Classification (NCBI taxonomy): domain Bacteria; kingdom Bacillati; phylum Bacillota; class Bacilli; order Caryophanales; family Paenibacillaceae; genus Paenibacillus; species Paenibacillus sp. FSL M8-0334. The sequence goes on along the minus strand of NZ_JBBOCH010000001.1, from coordinate 1,187,555 downwards.
TTCAGTTGAGCGGCGAGCGTCTCGTTGATTTCGATATCCAGACTTTGCAGATTATCATCAAGCTGCCCGGTCTTCGTAGCGCCGACAATGACCGTGGACACGGCAGGCTGCTTCATCAGCCATGCCAGCGACAGTGCGCTCGGGGAATAGCCATGCTCTGCCGCAAGCTGGCTGACCTGCTCGCCAAGCTTCACATTGCGCTCCTCCAGGAAGCGCTGGAAGTTCGGGTCGGTGTCGGCACGGGAACCGGCAGGCACAAGGCTGCCCTGGTTGTATTTGCCGGTCAGTATGCCGCCCGCCAGCGGAAAATACGGAATGATGCCCACCCCTTGATCCAGACACAGCGGCACCAGTTCAACCTCCGGGGTTCGATCGGCCAGCGAGTAGCTGGTCTGCGTGGAGACATACCGGACGTATCCCTTCTGTTCGCTGATCCCCAGCGCCTTCATGATCTCCCAGGCGGCATAGTTGGAGGCGCCGATATACCGGACTTTTCCTGCAGACACCATGTCGTCCAGCGTCCGCAGCGTTTCCTCCAGCGGCGTATGCGGATCAAAGGTATGTATTTGATACAGATCGACGTAATCGGTATTGAGGCGGCGCAGGCTGTCCTCCAGCTCCTTCTGCAAGTGATAGCGGGAGGAGCCGCGTGCGTTCGGCCCTTCTCCTCTGACAAGCCCCGCCTTGGTTGCCAGCACGACTTCATGCCGCTTCCCCTTCAGCGCTAATCCGATGATGCGTTCGGATTCGGTGCCTGCATAGATGTTGGCTGTATCGATAAAATTGATGCCGTGGTGTATGGCATGATGAATGATCCGGATGGACGCTGCTTCATCAGCTCTTTTTCCAAATGCGTTCGTCCCGAGACCAAGCTCGGACACGTGCAGCCCGCTGTTTCCCAGACGGCGATAATTCATAACAATCCACTCCTTCGTATATTCCTTCTCAATCAAGTATTGGCAAAAATATCGACTTCCAGGGTCTCCAGCACGGCGATAGCCTCTGCAACGGGAAGGCGCGGCAGCTTGAATTCGTCAGCCAGTACCTGCTGAATCTCTTGAACGGACGTTAGCGTTCTGACCGCAGTTTCTCCACTGGCGTACCGAATGCCGAATTTGTTGTTAACGAGGGACAAGCTCCGCTCGTTCTTCGTCTGATACAGCTGACAGCGGAGGATCGTCATGAAGGTGGTGCCGGGGCGGTTCGATTCGCTTACGATAGAATAGAAATCCTGAATCTGATAGGGCTGCCTGGAATCGAAGTGCCAGGTCTTTCCGCTCTGCTTGTCCTGAATGTAACGGACGTATTTATACTGGTGTTGCTGCGGCTCTTCGGGAAGCAGATGAACTCGGTCACCCCCGAAGCTGGAGATGTTATGGGCATCCGTTTCGAAGCGAACCGGCTTGAAGAAGGGAGCGGCTGCTCCACAGTCGACATAATACCGATCATCCGCGATATGAACGATGATTCCGATATGCTCGTTGCCGAGCTTGATGTGATAACACGCAAATCCCACAGCTTGCAGCAGGAGCTTCAAGTTGGAATTGAGGACATAGCAGGTTCCTCCATAGTGGTAGTCCCGGTGATTGTTGACAAAGGTCTCGAGCGAGGGAAGCGGATTCCCCCACTTATCTCCGGCATGATCACGGAAATAAATCAGCTTGCTGATGTTTTCGAAAGGATATGTATTGAGATGGGCAAGGCAGATGCGCTCCAGAAAAGACAGAGAAGGCGGCTCTTGCTCCAGCCCAAGGCTGTGTAAATACGCTCTAGCACTATCAGACAGTTTCATTGAGCATCCTCCTTAATATAAATAGGTCCAGCCCGGTTAACTCCATTATACGCGATTGGTATAAGCAGAGAAATGCGAGAGGAATTGAACGGAAATCAACGGGGGCTACTTCCCCCGTAAGGTGGTGAACGCTTCAAATTCGAAAAAGCTCTTTCATGACAGGAACAACCTGCGGAAAGAGCTTTTTACTTGCCTGGATTTTGCTGTGGCACGGATTAAATCAGCGGATAATTCGGCTCATAGCGCGGGTTGGCATAGAAAGGCGGACGGGCGCCAATCAGAGGCATCGACCAAGTATAAGGGTTGGCATTGTAGAGCATCTGTACCTTCTCATTGGTGTGGTTGACCAGCAGCAGCCGAGCCCGTGGATGAAAATCAAATCGCATTGTCATCAGTGCAAGCCTCCTGACCCTTGGGTTACGTTCATATCAGCCTATTCAACACTCAGCGGAAAGGAGCACGTACGACGGAAAGCTGTACTGCTCTCTCGCGTGCAGGCTCTGCGGAAGAACCGTATGAACAGGCACGGCATTCGCCCAGACGACATACGGTATAAGAGCAATGTAGAGGAGGTTTACGATGAATCATCATGAACACAAACAGGGTACAGCTTCGATGGAGCAGCTGCTTGAGCAGATTCGGCAGTATCAGGAATGGTTCGAGCAGCATAAGCTGACAAGTCCTTATCCGATGTATCCGAACTATGGAAAAATAACCCGCTATCAAGAGATGCCGATGAATTTTCCGGAGCAGCGCCAGCTCAGACAGCCGGGCGTCGAAGGATTGATGGTTCCGAGGCCCATCATTGAGAACCCGAATTACAAAGGGAGCGGCAAGCTGGAAGGAAACGTGGCGCTCATTACGGGAGGAGACAGCGGGATTGGGGCTGCTGTAGCGATTGCATTCGCCAAGGAAGGCGCTGATGTGGCCATCTCTTATCTGGATGAGCATGACGATGCGAACCGGACCAAGGCAAGAGTGGAGGCACTGGGCCGGCGCTGTCTGCTGCTCCCGGGAGACCTTCGGGAGAAAGCGCAGAACGAAGCGATTGTAGCCAGAACGGTGGAGACGTTCGGACGGCTGGATGTGCTGGTCAATCACGTCGGCATCCAGTTCCAGCAGGAAGGCCTGACGGATATTACTGACGAGCAGTTTGACGATACGTTTAAGGTAAATATCTACTCCCACTTCTATACAACGCGGGCGGCCCTTCCGCATATGAAGCCGGGAAGCGCGATCATTAACACGGCTTCGGTTGTCGCCTTTGCCGGGGAGAAGGAGATGATCGACTACACAGCGACGAAGGCGGCGAACGTCGGCTTTACCCGCGCGCTTGCCAACAACGTCGTGAAGCGGGGCATTCGGGTGAACGCCGTAGCGCCAGGCAGAATCTGGACACCGCTGATTCCGGCCAGCTTCTCCTCGGACTCGAATGCGGTTTTCGGGGCGTATAATCCGATGGAACGGACAGCGCAGCCTTTCGAGCTGGCACCGACCTATGTGTATCTGGCCTCGGATGACTCCCGGTTCGTGACGGGACAGGTGCTGCATGTCAATGGCGGAGAAGTGATGGGCTAAGCGGCACTTCTTGTCTCTCTCCCCAGACTCGTGCAACAGCAGGAGGCTGCAGCTGATAGCCTATATCAGCGGAATGAACATACGTAACGACGAGGGACGGCGGTGTAACGCCGTCTTTTCATTGTGCGTGCCGGGCTTCCGCACGTATAATGGAACGATAGAACTGGATACCTGAGTGGGAGGAAGACAACAAATGGCCGTTGAAATTGAACGCAAATTTCTTTTGAACGAATATCCTGAAGCCCTGATTGAAGAGGGAAGCCTGGTTGTGGAGAAGGAGCAGCTGATCGAACAGACCTATCTGGCACTGGACGAGGATCAGGAGCTGCGTGTTCGCAAAATGACGGATGCCCAGACCGGCAAGGTGGAATACACCCACACTTTCAAGAAGGGATGGGGACTGGCCAGGGAAGAGATTGAATATGCGATCTCCGCAGGCTTGTATGAGCAAGTGGTGCAGGCGCATGGCGCCATTCCGCTGATCAAGAGAAGAGTGACTGCGCGCTGGGGCGAGCAGCTCGTCGAAATCGACGAGTACAGCCAGATTGATCTGCTGGTGCTTGAGGTGGAGTTCCCTACGCTGGAAGCTGCGACGTCGTTTGCGCCGCCAGCCTGGTTCGGGAAGGATATCAGCGAGGAGAAACAGTACAGCAACAAGAAGGTGTGGAGAGAGCTGCAGACAGGCCGGGAGGAAGTTTGAAACTGGACGATGCGAGACTCCATTTGACCTCAGTCTATTAGTAGGAATGAATATGAGAGAACAGGAGGGAATCCGCTTGCGTGACCAAGATCCGATTGCCGCATACTGCCTTTCCAAGAAAGCCGCCACCGAAGATTATCCGTTCGGCCCGCTTCCGCTAGTGGCCAAAGTCGGAGGAAAGATGTTTGCCTTGCTCAGCCTGACGGCGGAAGGAAAGGTGGACAACCTGTCCTTGAAATGCGATCCGGTGATTGCAGAGAATCTGCGAGAACAGCATGCTGCGGTGCAGCCGGGCTATCATCTGAACAAGAAGCACTGGAACACTGTAATCCTTGATGGCTCACTGACCGAGGAGGATCTGCACAAGATGATCGATCATTCCTATGAGCTGGTGCTAAAGGGATTGCCCAAGGCGGAACGCATGGCGATAAGCCAGCGCTTCGTATAGGATGCACTTGCGCCTCTCTCCCCAGGGGGCTCTGATTCATCGGAAGTTACGAATATGATAAACCGCTGCCGGATATTATCCGGAGGCGGTTTTTTTTGTCAATCATACTCCCACTCCAAAATTTACACAAAAGGGATTGACAAAATGAGCGAATTCAAATAACTTGTATTTAAACATAAATGTTTCCTCGAGGAAACTTATTGGACGAAGGTAATCTTTGTTGTACAAGGGTGTTGTTTGTTGCGTAAGGAGAAAAGGGAGTGAAGGGAGAGTATGAAATTGATGAACAGCTACAGATTCGAAATGGCAAGGCGGGGGTGGATCGGCCTGATGCTGGCGGCGCTGCTTGTGCTTACAGCTTGCTCTGCGTCACAAGGAGGCGCGGAGGCAGAGCCCGGGGACACGGGCTCAACCCTGAAAGTGGTGACCACCATTGCCCAGATCGCGGAGCCGATGTCGGTCATCGGAGGCGACAGAGTGAATGTAGAAAGCTTGATGGGGCCGGGGGTTGACCCGCATTTGCACCAGCCGACGCCTGGGGATATTCAGAAGCTCGACGGGGCGGACATCATCCTGTACAGCGGTCTTCATCTGGAAGCCAATATGCTCAAGGCATTCGAGCAGCTTGGGAAGAACAAGCCGGTCATTGCGATCGGGGAGACGATCCCTGAGGATCAGCTGCTGAAGGATGAGGATGGCGCCATCGATCCGCATGTCTGGTTTGATATTGATTTGTGGAAGCAGGCGCTGGACGCTGCAACAGAAGAGCTGAAGAAGGCTTCGGCGGAAGATGCGGACTATTTTGAGACGAACAAGCAGGCCTATTTTGCCGAGCTGGATCAGCTGAAGCGGGAGGCGGAAGAGAAGATCGCGGACATTCCCAAGGAGCAGAGAGTGCTCATCACGGCTCATGATGCCTTCGGATATTTTGGACGCATGCTCGATATAGAGGTGGTAGGTCTGCAAGGCTTAAGCACGGAGAGTGAAGTGGGTCTGTCTGACATTGAGCGTACGGTCGGGCTTCTGCTGGAGCATAACGTGCCTGCCGTCTTCATCGAGACGAGCATTAACCCGGCTTCGGTCAATGCGGTCATCGAGGGCGCCAAGCAGAAAGGGCTGGAGGTTTCTCTCGGCGGCGAGCTGTTCTCTGATGCGATGGGCGCGGCAGGTACGGAGGAAGGAACATATATCGGCATGTATCGTCATAATGTGGATACGATTCATACGGCATTAACCGGAAAGGAAGATTAACATGGACCGTGTACTGAGCGTTGAACAGCTTAACGCTTCCTACCGTAAAAATAAAGTGCTGGACAATGTCAGCTTCGAGGTGTTGCCTGGAACGCTGACCGCGATTGTAGGGCCGAACGGCGCAGGGAAGTCGACCCTGCTGAAGGCGATCCTGGATCTCCACCCCCGTCTGTCGGGGGTGGTGTCCTGCTTTGGCTCCCCCTATGCCCAGGTGAAGTCAAGGATCGGTTATGTGCCGCAGCGGGGATCGGTCGATTGGGATTTTCCGACGAACGCGCTTGATGTGGTCATGATGGGGCTGTATGGCAAGATCGGCTGGCTCAAGTGGCCCAAGCGCAAGCACCGGGAGCTGGCGCTGGCGGCGCTGGAGGAGATGGGGCTCGGCAATTACGCCGATCGTCAGATCAGCCAGCTGTCCGGCGGGCAGCAGCAGCGGGTGTTCCTCGCCCGGGCGCTGGTCCAGGATGCCGATCTGTACTTCCTGGATGAGCCTCTGGCGGGTGTGGATGCAGCAACGGAGAAGGTCATTATGGATACGCTGAATACATTGAAGAATAAAGGGCGGACCGTCATGGTCGTTCATCATGATTTGCAGACGGTAGAGGAATATTTCGATCATGTGCTGATGCTGAACCGGACGGTGATCGCGCACGGGAAGACAGCGGACACGTTCAATCAGGCGAATATCATGAGAACGTATGGCGGCTCTCTCCGATGGATGGGAGATCGGCTCGGATGATGATACTGTCTGCGAATACACAATGGGTGCTTTTAAGCACGATGATGCTGGGGATGGCAGCCGGGGTTGTCGGCTGCTTCGCCTACTGGAAGAGACAGAGCCTGATGAGCGATGCGCTGTCCCATGCTGCGCTGCCAGGCGTGGTTGCCGGGTTCGCGGTGCTGGGCACGAAGAGCCTGCCGTTCATGCTGGGCGGCGCGGCGCTGAGCGCGCTGCTTGGCGCGCTGTTCATTCAGTGGATTCGCACATCCAGCCGGGTCAAGGAGGATGCGGCGATGGGCATTGTGCTGTCCGTGTTCTTCGGTCTCGGCATCATGCTGCTGACCCTTGCCAACCGATTGCCGGGCGGTCAGCAGAGCGGGCTGGACAGCTTTATATTCGGCCAGTCGGCATCGATGGTGAGACAGGATGTGTACACGATGCTTGGCGTTACCCTGCTCGTTCTGATTGTGACGCTGGTAGCGTGGAAGGAATGGAAGCTGTTTTTGTTTGATCCGCAATTTGGAGGCGGGCTCGGCTTGTCCGGCCGTGTCATGAACCTGTTGTATATGGTTCTGCTCGTGCTTGTGATTGTGATTGGCATTCAGGCGGCGGGCGTCATTTTGATGGCTGCGCTGCTGATCATGCCCGGCGTCAGCGCGCGCTACTGGACGCATTCCTATGGCGGCATGATCGGGCTGGCGGCACTGTTCGGAGGTGCCTCCGGCGCGGTGGGGACGCTGGTTAGCGCCTCCGGGAACGGATGGCCGACAGGGCCGTTCATCGTGCTTACGGCATCTGTGCTGTTTGTAATTTCCTTGACCCTGGGCACAAGCAAAGGGCTGCTCGTCATGCTCCTGCAGCATCGGGCGCAGCGGGCAGCCTTGACGAAGCAGCATACGCATCCAGCGCACGAAACGGTGGAAAGGGGAGGATAACCGATGTCGTATACCGGATGGATCTTGTTAACGGCTTCTCTTGTCGGGCTGTCCTGCGGTTTTATCGGTGTACTGCTTATATTGCGAAGAATGGCGATGATGGCGGATGCAATCAGTCATACCGTGCTGCTCGGCATCGTGGTGGCCTATCTCGTCACCCGTGAGCTAAGCGGTGTGCATATGCTGATCGGCGCTGTAACGGCCGGTCTGCTCACCTCCTTGTTCGTGCAGTGGCTTCACGCCCGAGGGGTTCAGCAGGAGGCTTCAATCGGCGTGGTGTTTACCTCCCTGTTTGCCATCGGAGTGGTGTTGATTGCGACCAAGGTCGGCAATGCCCATCTGGACATTCAGCATACGCTGATGGGGGAGATCACGTATATTCCATGGGAGCTGACGGAGCTGCCCTGGATCGGGGCTGTGCCGGAGGCGGTTGTGCTGCTGTCCGGAGTGCTTGTGGTGGTCGTAGGCGTGATTTTGGCCTTTTATAAGGAATGGAAAATCACGTCGTTTGACCCGGCGCTCGCTGCGAGCCTGGGCATTCCCGTTGTGCTGATGCATTATGTGTTTATGTCGCTGGTGTCGATCACGACCGTTGCGGCCTTTGACGCAGTGGGGGCGATTATGGTGGTGGCCATGCTGATTACGCCGGCGGCAGCCGCTTATTTATGGACGGACCGGCTGCTGGTGATGATGGGGCTTAGCGGTGTGTTCGGGGTCATAGCTGCATTCATGGGCTATTATATAGCGGTATGGCTGGACACCTCGATCTCCGGTTCGATGGCCTTTTCCACCGGGATCATCTTCATGATCAGCTTCCTGTTCTCCCCCCGGCACGGGCTGGCATCCAGGCTGGTGCGCCCGGTGGACCAAATCTGAATACAGCTTGTTTAAGAGATCGCCTGTGTGGAAGTGCATCTCCATCGTTAGATCCCCTCTAACGAATGGAAGTGCAGTTCACGGAAGGCGATCTCTTTTTTATGGGCGGATTCGACAGAATATGAGCGATGTCTAGCAGGAGTGTAGATGAAAGACGGCGAACCGTTTGTATATGGGGTGCTCGAGCATGGACTGCTGCTAGGCGAATGGTCGGCCTCGAGGGTGTGATTAGCATTATTTTTACACTGGCTTTACACTGCGTTTACATAACCCGCATACCCCAACAGTACAATTATAGAGTTAAAGCTATGAAGTGAACGCTGACATTCGGAGGACCGATATGTTAAGAGAAATAAAGACGGGTCGATATGTAAATCGTGATCTGAGCTGGGTGGAATTTAACCGGAGAGTGCTGCAGGAGGCTCAGGACCATGAAACGCCGCTGCTTGAGCGGCTGAAATTTCTTGGCATTGTGGCGAGCAATCTGGATGAGTTCATGGCCGTGCGAGTGGCAGAGACACGAGAAAAGATTAAAGCGGGATTCACCCAGAAGGATTTTACCGGATATACCCCATCGGGGCTGTACCGCAGGTTGGTCAAACGGGTGGACCAGATGGTTGGGGAACAATATAAAACCTATCGCGAACTGGTTCGTCAGCTTGCCAAAAAAGGTGTTGTTTTTCAAGGCTATGAAGATTTGAGCACCACGCAGCAGAAGGCGCTGGCAACCTACTATCATGATATTATTTTTCCGCTGCTGACTCCGATGGCGGTCGATCAGAGCCGGCCGTTTCCGCTGGTGCATGCCAAATTTGTCTATTTGTCGGTGCTGCTTGGCAAAGAGGGCGAAGAGGATCAAGGCGAGACCTTTTTTGCGCTGGTTCAGGTGCCCTCCAACGTGCCGCGGGTCGTGCCAGTGCCGCATCGGGCGAACAGCAAACGCAAATCGTTCATCCTGATCGAGGAGCTGATCAAGCATCATATCCATAGCTTATTCGTTGGCTATACGCCGCTTGCCGTTCACGAATTCCGGCTGACGCGCAATGCGGATCTTATCATTAATGAAGAAGAAGCCGAAGACTTGCTGGAAGAGATCGAGAAGGAGCTGCGCCGCCGCAGGCGCGGGGCCCCGGTACGGCTGGAAGTGCAGAAGGGCATCCACCCGGAGGCGCTGGCCAAGCTGCAGGAGGAATTCGAGCTTGAGGATATTTACGAAATTGACGGTCCGCTGGATTTAAGCTACCTGATCGGGTTTTCCGATGGGCTGGAAGGCTTCTCATTTCTGAAATATCCGCCGATTCAGCCGGTATATCCGCAGGAGTTCGGGCCGCATGAAAGTCATTTTGACGTGCTGCGAAGACAGGATGTGCTGGTCTACCATCCATACGAGTCGTTTGATGCGGTAACGGATTTTGTGCTGGAGGCGGCCGAGGATCCGAAGGTGATGGCGATCAAGATGACGCTGTACCGCGTGAATGGCGATTCCCAGCTGATCCCGGCCCTGGCTCATGCAGCTGAGAGCGGTAAGCAGGTCACGGTCGTGGTGGAGCTGAAGGCCCGCTTTGATGAGGAACGAAATATTGCCTGGGCAAGAAAGCTGGAGCAGGCGGGCTGTCATGTCGTATACGGGCTGGTCGGGCTGAAGACGCATGCCAAGATTATCCTCGTCGTGCGCCGTGAGCAGCAGGGGCTGCAGCGCTACGTTCATGTCGGTACAGGCAACTACAATGCCAGCACCGCCAAGGTATATACCGACGTGGGCTTGTTCACCACCAATTCGCTGATCGGTGATGACGCCTCCGAGATGTTTAATGAAATCACCGGTTTCTCCGGGCCGAAGAACCTCAAGGCGCTCCATATCGCTCCCATCGGCATGAAGGACAAGCTGTTCGAGTTGATCCGGAGGGAAGCGGAGCATGCGCGCAAAGGCAAGAAGGCTCGCATCATCGCCAAAATCAACTCGCTGTCTAACCAGGACGTGATTGACGAGCTGTACCTGGCTTCCCAGGCAGGCGTCAAGATTGATCTCATTGTCAGAGGCATCTGCTGCCTGAGACCGGGCGTGGAAGGATTGAGTGACAACATCAGGGTAATCAGCATCGTCGACCGGTTTCTGGAGCACAGCCGGCTGTTCTACTTCGAGAATGGCGGCAACTCCGAGGTATTCCTGTCCAGTGCCGACTGGATGACACGGAATCTGATGCGGCGGGTAGAGCTGATGTGCCCGGTGTTTGATCCGGCGCTGAAAGAGATTATGATGAACATTCTGCAGCTTCATCTGAACGATAACGTGAAGGCCAGAGAGCTTCAGTCCAATGGCAACTATACGTTTGTGAACAATGATAAGCCTCCGCTGCGGAGCCAGACGGAGGCGATGAATCTTATTTCGTGGAAGCTGCAGGATGCTCCGACCATGTCAACTTGATGTTCCAGGCGTCCTCCAGCTCTTTGGCGGACTCTTCCATACGGCGGTTCTGGACAAGCGGCTCAGCTGTACAGTGCATTTGCACGTGCAGCGAGCCGTTTTTTGCCGTGGCATGAATCTTCTGTACGACCGGCGTTGAACGGATCGCCTTCGCCAACGCCAGCAGCGATCCGAGCCGGTGCACCCGCCCGGTGTCTGAAGCATCCAGGATGTCGGCATGCTGCTCCAGCAGCTGCGGCGTCCGCTTCTTCGGATGGTAATCGGCGGTGATGGCGCTGAGCACCGCTTCCCGGTGCGTCAGACCGTAAATGCCGCCATACATGATGCGATACACCGCGTGCTGGCTGCTCTTGTAATAGTTGATCATCGTGCCGGATTCACTGAGCATTGCGGCGGTGTACATTACCGCACGGTCCTGCTCACAAGGGGCTGCCTGCACAAGTGCGTGATACATCGTCACCATATCCTCGTAGACGGCATGCAGGGACGCTTCCGACACCGGAGGGCCGAAGCGCAGCAAGTTTCGTACGCTGGTTCTGAGCGCATCGGATACGACCGGCTCCTGCGGTGCGAACCAGTCCCGGAACAGCCCGTCCCGAAGCCCTGCGCTGCTGACGATGTACCTGTCGGCCTCCACATAATCGTAGACGGTCTGCAATATCAGCATGCCGGGCACGATCAGGTCGGCGCGGTCCTTCGACAGGCCGGGCACCTTCTTGCGATAGGCGGTCGTTTCGTAAGGGAGAACGCGGGCCATCTCATCGACCGTCTCGCCCCCCATCTCATAGTGATGAACGACGGGCAACGAATATTTGGTTTTCCGCTGATGCATTTTGGCGATGGTCCGGATCGTTCCGCCAAGGCCGATCATGGGGAGGCCGGGATTACTGTCCGCCCAGTCCAGCTGTCTCAGCTGCTCCCTGATCTCTTCCCGTAGCGCTTCGATTTCACCGTCATTCCACTGCTCCCCGCTCGCAAACCGGGTATACGCGTTGACGGCTCCCAGCGGAATCGAGATGCTGTGCAGAAGCTGGCGGTCCCGGAACAGCGTCAGCTCCGTGCTGCCGCCGCCGATATCCACGATCATACCGTCCTGAATCGACATGGACTGAAGCACGCCCAGAAAACCGTAATAGGCCTCCTGCTCGCCGCTGACCCGTTCGATCGTCAAGCCCGTCTCCCGCTCCAGCCAGCGGATGATTTCCCCGGCATTCGCCGCATTGCGGATGGCTGCTGTGGCAGCGGCCCGGATATGGGTCGCGTGAAACTGCTCGCAGATCGTTCTGAACTGCCTCAGCACCTCGATGGCGGCCTCGAGGCTGCTGCGCGGTATTCGCCCGTCCGAGCCGACCTCTCGGCTAAGACGTGCGGAGTATTTATTCTCATAGATGATGCGATAGCCTCCACCGGACTCCACTTCATAGATGACCAGCCGGATGGAGTTGGATCCGATATCGATGATCCCAAGCGTATAACGGTGACTCATAGGCTTTCTCCTTATCACGTTTCGTTCTAGTAGTCTGTATAAGACGTTAACAGACAGACCAGCGGATTTCAATGCCTGCGGCAGGTTCAATATGGGATAGAGAAGCATTTGATGGCGGGGTCTGCGTACAGGCTGCAAATCGTCGTGAAAATGTACTGATTATTTTTCGAACTTCATATATAGTTGGAATGGAGTTCTAACTACATAGGCAAAGAAGGTATCTAATCGGGATGAATGTCATGGTGAGAGAGAAAGCGTTTTACAAGAGCTTCTTTTGGTTGACGCTGGTCATTGGTTTGCAGAACATCATTTCCCTCGGGGTCAACCTGTCGGATAATCTCATGCTCGGCGGGTACAGCGAGACGGCGCTGTCCGGGGTCGCGCTGGCCAATCAGATTCAGTTCCTGCTTCATATGCTGGTGATGGGCGCTGCAGAGGGGCTCGTCATTATGTCGTCCCGTTTCTGGGGTGCGAAGGATATCGGTTCGATCAAAAAAATCGCGAGCATCGGGATGCGAATGGCAATCGGGCTAGCCGTGATGCTGTGGCTCGTTGTATTCCTGTTCCCGCATGCCACGTTATCATTATTTACCAGTGAGGCGCATGTTATAGCCGAGGGCGTCAGCTATTTGAGAATCATTTGCTTCTCCTATATATTCTTTGCGATTACGAATGTGCTTCTGGCCTCGCTGCGCAGTGTGGAAACGGTCAAGATCGGCTTCATTGTGTCACTGTCCACCCTCCTCATTAACGTAGCGCTGAATTATGTGCTCATATACGGCCACCTGGGCTTTCCTGAGCTTGGTGCCAGCGGGTCGGCCATTGCAACGCTGACGGCGAGAGTAATCGAGACGGTGATCGTCTGTGTTTATATTAAATTCTATGATCGAAAAATCGGACTCAAGTTGAAAGATTTCTTCCACATCGATATGGGACTGTTCAAATCTTACATCCGCATCGGTTCCCCGGTGCTGATGTCGAATACGATCTGGGGGCTGGCGATGGCCGCCCAGACCGCGATCCTCGGCCACATGGGCGAGGCGGTCATTGCTGCGAACAGCATTGCAACGACCATTTTTCAGCTGGTAACGGTAGTTGTATATGCCTCGGCAAGCGCCACGGCGGTGCTGATTGGCAAAACGATCGGGGAAGGCCACATGGACAGGATCAAGCCGTATGCGAAAACATTGCAGGTGCTCTATCTGATGCTCGGCTTGGTAACCGGGGCGGTGCTGTTCATCCTGAAGGATGCCGTGCTCGGGCTGTACGCCATCTCCGGCGATGCCAAAGGACTGGCGCTGCAGTTCATGACGGTGCTGTCGATCACCGTCGTCGGAACGGCCTACCAGATGCCGGCGCTGACCGGCATCGTCCGCAGCGGCGGGGATACCCGGTTTGTGCTTTACAATGATTTTATTTTCATGTGGCTGGTCGTTCTGCCGTCGACGGCGCTGTGCGCTTTCGTATTCGAGCTGTCGCCGCTCGTAACGTTCATCTGTCTGAAATCCGATCAGATTCTGAAATGTTTTGTGGCGATCGTCAAAGTGAACCGCTATAAATGGATCCGGGCATTTCATTCCTGAAGCTATGAAACGGAAGTCTCGCTCTCTTGCAGAAATATCACTTCTGACGCATATCAGGCCAGGAATTGGCAATCCTACAGGCAACAAGCCGCGAATCATTGAAAGAATTCATGGCTTTGACTAGCAGCATATGGGACGCTTCGGCATTCGGAGAAAGACAGCGGACCGCCTCCCCCTGTTCGACGATGATCCGGGGGAGGGTAATTTCCGAACATTCGAGGCGTGAAATTATTTGAATGTTCCGCGTTAACGGGTGGAATTCGGTATAATTCTTCGAATTTTGACAATTAACGACATAAAACACTAATTTTTTAGTTTTGACAACTTCTCTCCTATACCCTAGGATAATAGTATCAAAACGAGTACATTTAGGAGGATATGGTCAGGAAATGAAAAAATCATGGACAACACTGTTAACGCTTGTATTATCCATTACGCTGCTTGCAGGCTGCGGCGGCAACGGCAACGCAAACAACGATAATAACAGCGCATCCGAGGGAGGCTCGGAAAGCTCTCAAGATAAGAAGCGTATTGCCCTTATTCATCCCGAGAAGGTTGGCGTGAATCCTTTCTTTGCCCTGATGGATGAAGGCTTGAAGAAAGCAGCGGGTGAATTCGATATCGAAGTGAAAAGCATCGAGTCGACTGACCCTGCCTCCATTGAGCAAAATCTGCGTACAGCTGTGGCGGAAAACTATGATCTGATCATCACTTCCACCTTCCAGATGGAAGACGCACTGAACAAGATTGCTCCAGAGAATCCGAATGTATCGTTTGCGATCATCGATACGACAGTAGACCTTCCGAACGTTCGCAGCGTTGTGTTCCGCGAGCATGAAGCGGCATACCTCCTCGGCGCGGCAGCCGGTCTTGCTACCCAGTCTAATGTCGTCGGCAACGTTGTGGCAGCTGATATTCCGATCATGCACAAGTACATGACCGGTTTTGAAGAAGGGGCCAAATCGGTCAACCCGGATGTGGAGATTCTGGTGAACTTCGTCGGCGGATTCGACGATCCGGCGAAAGCGAAAGAACTGGCGATTCTGCAGCATTCCAAAGGCGCTGATTTCGTAGCGGGTATGTCTGCAGTCGGCGATCTCGGCGTGTTCGAGGCTGCCAAGGAGAACGGCTTCTACACTTCCGGCCAGGATACGGACAACACCGGCATCGATCCGGAGCATGTAGTGCTCGCACAGCTGAAAGGCGCGGACGCGGTCGTATACGAGACGGTGAAGGATTTCGTAGAGGGGAACTTCACCTTTGACGTTCGCGACTATGGTCTTAAAGAAAGCGGCGTAGGCCTCACCTATGTAACGCATGAGAGCGAGACTCCGCTGAACCCGTTCATTGGACAAGAGATTGTGGATCAGCTCAAGGTGATTTCCGAGGAGATTGTTAACGGAAATATTAAAGTAACGAACGCATTGGAACAAAATTAGTTCTCACCTGGACCGGCTGCACATGAGCAGTCGGTCTTTCATTAAGCAGGAAAGGAAGGCATGACTCGAATGCTACTCCAGATGGACAGTATCACGAAGAAGTACGGCGAGTTCAGTGCGAATCGCGGAATTGACTTTTCGCTTCGCGCTGGTGAGGTTCATGCGATCGTCGGGGAGAACGGCGCAGGAAAAACGACGCTCATGCGCATTCTGTACGGGATGGAGCAGCCGACCTCGGGCACGATCAGCTTAAATGGAAAGGCCGTTTCCTTTGCCAGCCCGCTGGATGCGATTCAGCATGGCATCGGCATGGTGCACCAGCATTTCATGCTGTTCCCTACGTTCACGGTAGCGGAGAACATCGTGATTGGCCATGAGCCCGGGAGCGGTGTACGGTTCGACCGGAAGCAGGCGGTCAGCATCGTCGAGGAGCTGTGCGAGACATACGGCATGAAGGTGGACCCCGAAGCGGTTGTCAGCAGTACGGCACCCGGAGTGCAGCAGCGGGTAGAAATCCTCAAGGTGCTGTACCAGGGGGCCGAGATTATTATTCTGGACGAGCCTACCGGCGTACTGACACCGCTGGAGGTGAAGGAGCTGCTGGAAGCGATCAAACAGCTGTCGAAACAAGGTAAAAGCTTCATTCTCATCAGCCATAAGCTGAACGAGGTGCTGGAGGTTGCCGACCGCATCACCGTGCTTCGCGACGGCGAGGTAACCGGCGTCGTGAATAAGGGAGAAGCCGACGCAGCCCTGCTGTCCCGGCTGATGGTAGGCCGCGAGCTGGCCGATCTGGACCGGCGTCCGGCCCAGCCCGGCGAGAGCGTGCTGGAGGTGTCCGAGGTGACCATCCGGGGAAGCAAAGGCAAGCCGGTGCTGGATAACGTCAGCCTAAACGTTCGGGCATGCGAGATCGTGGGCATTGCCGGCATTTCCGGCAACGGGCAATCGGAGCTGCTGCAAGTCATCTCGGGACTCGCATCTTCGGACAGCGGCAGCATCAAGCTGTCGGGCAAGGATGTGACCGGGATGTCGACCCGCAGCATTCGGGAGCATGGCCTGGCTCATATTCCGGAGGATCGCTATGTGTGGGGCGCCAATCGGACCGCGACCGTGGCGGATACCGGATTGATGGGGCATCAGCGGCGTCTGCAGCGAAGCGGCATGCTGAAGCTGAAGGAAATCCGCTCGCTGGTATCCGGCTGGGTGCAGAAATTCTCGATCAAGACCGGATCGCTCGATACGAGCACACAGTATTTATCAGGCGGCAACCTGCAGAAGCTGATCGTTGCACGGGAGCTGGAGCAGGGAACGCCATTTCTGATTGCAGCCGAGCCTACGCGCGGCGTCGATATCGGCGCGATGGAGACGATTCACGGCGAGCTGCTGAAGCGGCGCGAGGAAGGCACGGGCATCTTATTGGTATCATCCGAATTAACAGAGATTATCAAGCTGTCGGACCGCATTCTGGTCATGTATGAAGGACGGATTGCCGGGGAACTGTCGGTGAATGAAGCGACAGAAGAGAAATTGGGACTGCTGATGGCAGGAGGAACGCTGCAATGAATAAATGGACAAAATGGACTCTTCCTCTGCTGCAGCCAATAGGCGCGATCATTGTCGGTTTGCTGGCTGGTGCGATCGGCATTCTCATCGCCGGGGGCAGCATCTTGGAGACCTATGCGGAGATGTGGAAGGGCGCCTTTGGCGGCATGTATTTCTTCACCAATACATTATCGCGGGCAACGCCGATTATTCTGATCGGGCTAGGCGCTGCCTTCGCTTTCCGGGCCGGGTTCTTCAACCTGGGGGCCGAAGGGCAGATGGTGTTTGGCGCGCTGGCGGCTGCGCTGGTCGGCCTGTATTTGCCGGGGCCGGGCTGGTTCGTGTGCATCGCGGCACTGCTGGCCGGCGTGATTGCCGGCGGGCTGTGGTCGGTCATGGCCGGGTACTTTGACGCCAGATTTCGTGTAAATCTGCTGATTTCGACCTTGCTGCTCAACTATGTGGCGGTGCTGTTCGCCGGTTATCTGGTCGCTTATCCGCTTCGAGACCGCTCGGGCTCTGCGGCGATGGCGCAGTCCCCGATGCTGGATAACAGCGTATGGCTGCCGAAGCTGATCTCCGGTATGCCGCTGCATATCGGCTTTGTGCTGGCCGTGCTGGCTGCACTGATCATATTCGTGCTGCTCAAGCGCTCGGTGATCGGGTACGAGATCCGGATGCTAGGCGGGAACCCGCTGTTTGCACTGTATGGCGGCGTCAAGCGGGGGCCGATGATGATCGGGGCGATGTTCGCAAGCGGCGGTTTGGCCGGACTCGGCGGCGCGGTGGAAATCCTCGGCTCCCAGTATCGCTACATCGACGGGGCTCTATCCACGGCCAACTATGCATGGACAGGCATTATGGCCGCATTGCTGGCCGGATCGCACCCGATCGGAACGCTGATAGCTGCCATCTTCCTGGCCGCGCTGCAGACCGGCGGCATGGGCGTGGAACGCAACACCGAGGTTCCGCTGGAGGTCGGCGCCATTATCCAGGCGGTGCTGATCCTGTTTATCTCCGCACGATTCACTTACAGCTTTCTAAAGCGCAGAAAGGAGAACAAGTCCGATGGCACAGCTGTTTGACCTGGCACTGATCAACTCGGCCCTCCGGGTGCTCACTCCGATATTGCTGGCCGCGCTGGGCGGAGCGCTCTGCTCCCGCGTCGGACTGTTCAATGTCGGGCTGGAGGGATTTATGCTGCTAGGCGCATTTTCCGCCGTAGCAGGCAACTATTTCTTTGGTAACGTCGTATATGCGATTGTGTTCGCCATTATTGTGGTCTCGCTGTTCTCCCTGGTGTTCGGCTATTTGAGCATCCATCTCAAGGCGAACGTCATCGTGGTCGGGGTCGCCATGAACGCGCTGGCGGCGGGGATTACAACCTTCAGCCTGCGGGCGATCTTTGATGTCAAAGGCGCCTTCTATGATAATACGATGGTTGGCCTGCCGAAATGGAACATTCCGATCATCGAGAATATTCCGGTGCTCGGTCCGATTCTGGCGGGGCTGACCCCGCTGGTGTATGTGGCCTTTTTGATTGCAGGGCTGATGTGGTATTATTTCTATCGAACAAAAAGCGGATTTCGCTTCCTGGCCGCTGGCGAGAATCCGCTGGCTGCGCGAAGCGTCGGCATCCGGGTGACCCGTTATCAATACGGCGCGGTGCTGGCCAGCGGCGTGTTGTGCGCGCTGGGCGGAGCCCAGCTGTCGCTTGGACAAGTGACCATGTTTACCGAAGGCATGACGGCCGGTCGCGGCTTCATTGCCCTTGTTGCCACCATGCTCGGCCAATCCGGACCGCTTGGCGTGACGGCTGCGAGCCTGTTGTTCGGCTTCATGGACGCGCTCAGCATCCGATTCCAGGGGCTTGCGCTGCCTACGCATTTCACGCAAATGCTGCCCTATGTGGTGACGATTCTGGCGATGTTCTTTTTCAAGGATAAAAGCTTCCAGCAGGATGCGCTGAAGCAGGGTACCAGCTCCCGATAAAATCATGGCCGCTGCATACCGAAGCGCGAATCACGCTGCGGATCAGTATGCTGATCCGGGGCTTTTTCGCAGCATGAGCGAAGCGCCTCGTGTGAAGCGGCTGCGTGCGACGACCCGCGTGCGGTGCCTCGCGCGCGGGCGGGAATAAGCCGAGCCGCCCCATGCCGTTTTTCGGCCGCGGTTCGTATAAGCGTAAAGGAGATGACATCTAGTGCATAAGAAAGCGGAGCGTCTGAAGAAGATGAAGCCCGTGGTTGCCGGGAATTTGACGGACGAGCAGCGCGACAAGCTGCCGCCGGGCCAGACCTTGACCGAGAAATTCCCGATCCTCCATGAAGGCGAAGTTCCGGTATACGATATGTCGAAGTGGAACCTGCGGGTATTCGGCGAGGTGGAGGAGGAGCGGACGTTTTCCTACGAGGAGCTATTGGCGCTGCCGACCGTGACGGTGAATACGGATATTCATTGCGTCACTCGCTGGTCCAAGTTCGACACGGTCTGGGAAGGCATTCTGTTCAGAGACTTCCTGAAGCTGCTGAAGGTGAAGCCGGAGGCCAAATATGTGATGTTCCATGCCGATCCGGACTATGACACCAACGTGCCGATTGAGGATCTGTTAAGAGATGATGTGCTGCTGGCCTACCGGTTTAACGGGGAGCCGTTAACGGACAAGCACGGCTGGCCGCTGCGCACGGTGGTGCCGCACCGTTATTTCTGGAAGAGCGCCAAATGGCTGCGAGGCATTGAATTTATGAGCGAGGACCGTCCGGGCTTCTGGGAGCGGAACGGGTTCCATAATGAAGCTGATCCGTTCAAGGAGCAGCGGTTCAGCGGCGAGGCGCTGGACATCCCGGAAGACGAATGGACACGCAAGGAGTTTGATTGATATGCTGATGCCAATTTTGCAAGTGAACTCGGAGGATATTCCGGAATTCGTCATCGTCTGTGGTGACCCGAAGCGGGCCGAGCTGATCTCCCGCAAGCTCGATGGCGCGAAGGAGCTGGCCTTCAGCCGGGAATACCGGACCTTTGTCGGTACTTATGAAGGCGTGGAGGTGGGCGTGACCAGCCATGGCGTCGGTTCTCCGGGCGCGGCGGTTTGCTTCGAGGAGCTGATCCGCGCCGGGGCAAAGACGCTGATCCGCGTCGGCACCGCCGGCTCCTATCAGGCCGACACGCCTGCAGGCAGCCTGGTGGTCAGCACGGCAGCGATTCGTACCGATGGGCTGACCAAGCAGCTGGTGCCGGACGGCTTCCCGGCCGTGGCGGACAGTGCGGTTGTGGAGGCGTTGTACGAATCCGCGCTGTCCTTAGGCGAGGGCGTCGTCCGTAAAGGGATGACGGTGACGCTGGACGTATTCTTCAACGGAGTGGAGGAATTCCCCCATCCGAAATATAAGGCGGCCGGTGCGCTCGGCGTTGAGATGGAAATCTCGGCGCTTTATGTAGTAGCCGCTCTCCGCGGCGTCCGCGCCGGTGCGATCGTGGCGATCGACGGCTTCGCGGACGCAGACCTCGCGGCAGAGTATGATCCGAACACGAATGTCGTGTCGGATGCCGTGGAGCGCGAAATTCACGCAGCCTTGATAGCCGTTGCGAAGCTGGCGAAGCAAGGGTGATGGAATAAGCCGGTTATTCCCGAGATGTGGGGATGACCGGCTTTTTTTGCGGGGCCGCATCGTTACAAATGGAAAATCATGAAAAATAACAATTGCACTAGTACATGATTTCGCATATACTGATTCCAGTAAGTAATTGGTCAATCAATAATAAATGTGAATCGACAACAGAAAGGATGGATTCCGTATGCCGCGCGAAGCCTCCGCGAATCGACGTCAGGATATTGTTGCAGCAGCCATCGAGGTATTTGCAGAGATCGGTTATTACCGTGCGACAACCGCTCAGGTTGCCGAACGCGCAGCCATATCGCAGCCCTACGTGTACCGTTTCTTCACCAAGGAATCGCTGCTGGTTGAAGCGCTGGCCGTATCTTGGCAGCGGATTGTTCAGGCGTTCCGTCAGGTCATTGATTCGGCACCGCCTCAGGAGCTCGAAGAGGGATTGATTCGTGCTTACGAGGAGATCATGCTGGCGCATCGCAGTGAAATTTTACTGCAGATGCAGGCACAGACGATCTCGGATGCTCCTGTTCGAGCAGCGATGCAGCAGGGGATGGGCGAGGTAAAGGAGCTGGTGGAGACTGCCTTCATCCATGCCGGATTTCAGGATGCAGATGTGAGAGTCTCCAATTTTCTTGCACGGGGAATGCTCTGTAATGCTGCCATGGCCATGGAAATGCCGAGCATTATGCCGAAGCGTTAGAGCTGCCAATGGACCGGGGAATGGTAATCCGTGTGCTGTCCTTACGGGGAGGACTATAGGGGCAGTGTAAGATCGAGCCGCAAGGGGCAGAATGGCTTGAGCGCCCCAAGCGACTCACCGGGAATGCACGTCTTGACAGTGAGAGTCCATAAGCTGCTTCGCGAGAGTGCCAGCCCATTCCCGGGAGCGGTCGGCTCCGCATTCCCGAAAGCGGCTTGATCGGTGAGCATAGGGAGCCGCAGGCCATAACAGCCTAAGGTGTGTAGCAGCGATGCACGTTTCATCATTATGAAGTTCGTCATTATTTTTTTTATCAATAGTGATTGATCAATCAATAACAAAGGAGAGGTATGAATATGAAAAAAGCGATTGTTCTGGGAGCAACGGGCGGAGTGGGAAATCCGCTGACAGCCGAATTGATCACAAGAGGGATCGAAACGATTGCCTTCGGCAGATCGATGACCAAGTTAAATGCGCTCGCCGAGGAGCTCGGCCCATCCCCATTGCTGAAGCTTCACACGGGGGATGCCTTTAATCCAGAGGACATCATTCAGGCGGCCGAAGGGGCGGATGTCATTTTTCACAGCGCGAATATTCCGTATCACGAGATGGAATCAAGACTGCTTCCACTCGGGGAATCCGTGATGAAGGCTGCGCAGCAGATGGACGCAAGAGTGGTGGTCGTCGACGGTATTTATCCCTATGGGCGACGCAGGATGGAAAGAGCGACGGAGGAGCATCCGAAGCGGCCTCATACCCGAAAAGGCAAAACCAGGCTCGCTTATGAGGAGCTTCTGTATTCGGCACGTTGGAACCCCCGCACGCACCCTTTGATCGCCCGGCTGCCGGATTATTACGGTCCCTCCGCGCAAGCATCTTATCTATCCGTGACGATGGAAGCTATCGCAGCAGGTAAGCCTACGGCCTTCATCGGGAATATGACGGTACCCCGTGAATATGTCTACTTGCCGGATGCAGCCCGGATGATTGTGGATATCGCCGTTCAGGAGGAGTCTTACGGGCAAAACTGGCACATTCCCGGCCCTGGTGTCATTTCAGGTCGCGACCTGGTACGCATCGCTCAGGAGGCGAGCGGGAGCCGCAAAGCTGTCGTACCGCTAGGACGCATCGGGTTATCTCTGATCGGCCTGTTCAATCCCGTCATGAAGGAGGTCGTCGAGATGCTGTATCTTACGGAAGAGCCGCTCGTGCTGAGCGGGGAAAAATACGAGCGCCTCATCGGACGCTTATCCTGGACGCCGCATGAAAAAGCGATTAAGGAGACCATTTGGCGGCTGAAGCAGAAGCAGGGCCTGTGAACGGATTGTACGATTGTACGAATTGTGCT
The DNA here is from genome assembly GCF_038000405.1 of Paenibacillus sp. FSL M8-0334. Taxonomy (NCBI): domain Bacteria; kingdom Bacillati; phylum Bacillota; class Bacilli; order Caryophanales; family Paenibacillaceae; genus Paenibacillus; species Paenibacillus sp. FSL M8-0334. The sequence continues at coordinate 1,165,114 of NZ_JBBOCH010000001.1, read as the reverse complement.
TAATAGCAAGCGTATATATGCGTAACGTCCTTTATTTTTTCGCTAATAGTAATTGGTCAATCAATAATAATACAGATAAATCATGCACCTACTACTCAACTTGAAAAAGGAGGTGATCCAAATGGCCAAACTTCAATTGAAGTTTGTGGACGGCGTGCTGGCTGCAACCATTCTCATGTCGATGCTTAGCTGGTGGGATTAATAAGCTGCAACTGCTGTCTGTTACAAATCATTTGACAAGGAGGTTTGGATCTATGAATGAAGATTTACGTTCCGCCTGGGTATCAAAGCATACGCTTTGGCTCGGAATTGCCGCTGTCTTGCTGGTATTGTTCTCCATCTGGGATTAGTGAATATGAATACTTGCGCGCTGGCCAAAGGGCTGGCGTGTTTTTATTAGTCTCTGATTGTGAACGGAACACTGCACTGGATGACGATGTAAGCGGAGGAGGTGATCCGGAGAATTGTGCAGCCTTTGACCTGTTCGGAGAGGTGACAGCTGCGGAAAAAAGAATTAAAGGTGTTTTATCCCTTACCATAGTGCTACCTGCGGCATTATTATAGTGAGGGGGACGGGAGAGTTCATGCAGGTGTTGGTAATGTCGGATTGATGTCGCTGTAAAAAAGAAAAGAGGAATGAAACATGTTTAGAAACAATGAAGATATTGCCAAACAGCATGCGAACGATCTCCGTCAGGAAATGGAACGCTGTCGTCTGGCAGAACAAATGAGGCTTTCACACTCGGAGCCGGCACCGCCCGCAGACGAGACGGTGGAAAGCAAGGATGTATGGAAATCCCTGTATGAGACGATTGCAGGGATGGGGAGAAGAATACTATAATTCGAATTCTGACACAAATCGCCGGCGCGTACTGCGCCGGCGATTTTTAGCATGCGTATTCCTTCTTCTTATTCTTCTTATTTCGTCTCCTCGGATGTCCATACCACCGCGGGTTGTTGATCGGGTCCGAGGCGGGAGGCAGCTCTGCGACACGAGAAAGTTGTGCAAATATTCTGACTGCGCAGCACATAAAATGGTGAAGAACTGTGTCGTTACGACGAGGGGAGGGCCTTCCATACATGCTGACAGCGATATTGTTCATGTTCGCGATCGGCGCTGCTGTTGCCAGCGTGGATACCACATGCGGGCTGAACGTACTTGGAAGCCTGGACAGCACCAAGGTTAATCGAACGAAGTATGCGCTCGTCTACACGGTATCATGCACGCTGGGCGGCCTGGCGGCAGGCGTGGCTCTGGGCGGGATCGGTTATCTTCTGTCCTTGGCCCCGATCAGCGGGCTGCAGTCGACCCTCGTCATGGCCGGGCTGGGTGTGCTGCTGTTGCTGGACGTGTTGAATATGTCACGGCATCTTCCATCAGGAAATTTCATCGTACCGTCCGAATGGATTCAGCATGCGGGATACCGTTCCGCCGCGCTGTGGGGAAGCATTCTCGGCATGGGCTTCATCACGCTTCAAGCCGGTGTATTGTTTCACGCGTATATGTTTGTCTCTGTGTTAACACTTTCCTGGCAGGCGAGCATCGCTGCGGGCGCGTGCTTCGGTGTTGTTCGCGGCGCCCTGTTCAGCCTGCCGTTCGTCCGCTCCGTTGTATACGCCTGGCTGGGCCATCGATGGCTGAAGCGCACCCTGCTGACAGCGGTCCGACAGATACTCTCCGGGGGGCTGATCCTTGGTGCGATTCTGTGGATGCTGATGGTCTGACCGAAGAGCGGGCCGGAGCTTCGCAGATATTCGTAGGCTGGTAAGCGGCGTGGCGGCAACACCAATTCATTAAACGATGAAGTCAAGGAGGCTTGCCGAATGATGTCTGCCGGCATGAGCATCGCTGTTGCGCTGGTCGTTACGTTTCCGATGCTGCTGTCCATCGCTGCTTATGGATGGAGCAGCGTGTTCGGGGATCCGCATCGTTTCCCGGGAAGCCCGCGGGTGCATCGGTTTCTGATGATCTGCCAGTTCGCTGGGGTGACGGCGGTTTATGCATTTCCTTCCTCTTACAGCCTGTATCTGTTGGCGTCGATTTATGCCGGCCAAGGGTTCGGTGCGGCTTATTACATTCACAAGAAGGGGAGGGTGGATTGCGGCTGCCTGGGGCCCCAGGTCCAATCGAAGTTAGGGCTTCCGCTCGTCGTGATCAATATTCTGTTCGCCGGAATATGCATCATCTCGAGCATAACGTATGGCTTTATCAGCCAGGAAGTAGCCGAGCCGCGTTTGGTACCGGTCGGGCTGCTGCTGGAAGCGATGCTGCTTCTGCTGTCACTGGTAGTCATTGTCGGGGTGCCGGATGCTGTTCATGCCATTCGATTGTATCGGAGGATGGCTGCCCGGCATGCGCCGAAGGTGCTGAAACGGAAGGAGAGAGCGGTATGAATGCGTTCTTCTGGATATCGTATACGATTCTGTGGCTGCTCGTCGTTCCTTTGGTGCTGCTAAATCTCGTGCTCTTCCGCCAGCTGGGCATTATGGTGATGGGGACGGCTCGGGGCGTCAACCAGTCGGGGATTCCTGTCGGACGCAAACTGCCCAAGGCCGAGACATCGACCCTATATGGCAAACCGTGGACAACGGAGGCCTTATACGGAAATTCCGCCATCATGCTGTTTGCTTCACCGACTTGCAAGGAGTGTGCGCGTATATTGCCGGACTTTGGAGCGGTTGCTAAGCAGTATGGCGTCAAGCCGATTCTTCTGCTGTTTGCGACGGCAGCACAGGGCCAGGCCTACATGCATGCGATGGAATATGACGAGGAAGTGCTGCTCGTGACTCCGGAGCTGGCGGAGCGACTGGATGTTGAGGTAACGCCGTTTGCGTATGCGGTTGATCCCGGAGGGATGATCCGACACAAGGGGCTGGTTAACAGCCGCGAGCAGTTGGAGGCCTATGTCAGGGCTGCGCGAGCTTCCTGAGTGAGAGGTGAACGTGATGAGACCTACATCATCCAATCGGGATGAGAATATGCAGGCGCGGATTAGCCGCGCAACCCGGAAGATCAACCGGAGAACGATCCTGAACCAATTCGCGCAAAAAACAGCCGAAATGCTGGCCAGGGCGTTCCTTTCCCCGGAAGAGAGCCTGGTTCCCGGTTCGTTTGCTGCCGGGCCTTGCCGCCCGCCGCACGGGCAGTATTGCAGCGGCTGTGGCGCCGATGCCTCCTGTCCGTCGGATTACGTCGTCTGCACCCCGAACACGGTCATTACGGACTGCAAGGGGCTATGCCCCTATCCGTCAGGATGGTGGTATACGAGCGATCCGGTCGGGCAAAGAGCCAAGTGTCAGGACTGCATCTCCCGCTATGTGCATCCGACTTTCGACAAAGAGGGCTGTTATCAAGGCGCGCATATCGATGGACGGTTCGTGATTTGCGCTTGCCGGTCCACGATCATGTATTAGTTCTGGCTTCCTGAAGGGCCATGCTCCACCCCTTATTCTTCAACTATCCCTGTCCGGTGTCCTTTGTATGATTATCCCTTTTGTTCAGGTGCTAGCTCTTTAGCTTCCTCCTTCGCATTATCATTTCGTCATCATTTCGTCTTGTTCTGGGGCATATCCTTGACTTTGAGTCTTGCCCTTGATCTCCGGCATTCAGGATCTACCGCTCTTCGTAAAATATGTTTCTCTTTCAGTCCAGCCTATCTGTTTCTAGGTTTTCTATGTTGTTGCCTGATCAAACGGGATAATCGTGCAAAGTATCTATGAACAACGAGTGTTGGTTGGGACATCAGAGGTTCGACCAATGATCTTGTGCGCACGGATTATTGACATTAAAAAATGGTACATGTTTAAATAGAAGAAGTGTTAGCACTCTTTATTAGGGAGTGCTAAAAACCTGATTCATAGCGGAAAGGGGAACACTTCACATGGCCAAAAAACAGTTTAAAGCGGAGTCCAAGCGTTTGCTTGACATGATGATCAACTCCATCTATACCCAGCGGGAAATTTTTCTGCGCGAGCTGATCTCCAATGCCAGCGACGCCATCGACAAAATTTACTACAAGGCACTGACTGACGATAACCTCGTATTTAACAAGGACGATTATTTCATTAAAATTACGCCGGATAAAGAGAAGCGCATCCTGACGATCTCCGATACCGGGATCGGGATGACCAAGGAAGAGCTGGAGAACAATCTGGGCGTCATCGCCAAGAGCGGTTCGCTTGCCTTCAAGACGGAGAATGAAGCGAAGGACGGCCATAACATTATCGGCCAATTCGGGGTCGGCTTCTATTCGGCGTTTATGGTGGCCGATGTCGTGACGGTAATAACGAAGGCGCTCGGCAGCGACGAGGCATACAAGTGGGAATCCAAAGGCTCGGACGGGTATACGATTACCTCGGCGGAGAAGGATTCGATAGGAACCGACATTATTTTGAAGATCAAGGACAATACCGAGGACGACCAGTACGATGAGTTCCTGGAGGAATATCGTTTAAGATCGATTATTAAGAAATACTCGGATTTTATCCGTTACCCGATCAAGATGGATGTGACAACCTCGCGTCCGAAGGAAGGCGCAGACAACGAGTTCGAGGAAGTACAGGAGGAGCAAACCATCAACAGCATGGTTCCGATCTGGCGCAAGAACAAGGATGAGCTGACCGAGGAGGATTACGAGAACTTCTATACTGAGAAACGGTATGGCTTCGATAAGCCGCTCAAGCATGTACATATCAAAGCCGATGGCGCGGTGGTGTACAATGCGATTCTGTTCATTCCCGAGCATACGCCGTTCGATTACTACACGAAGGAGTATGAGAAGGGGCTGGAGCTGTATTCCAACGGCGTGCTCATCATGGAAAAGTGCGGGGATTTGCTCCCGGATTACTTCAGCTTTGTCAAAGGGATGGTGGATTCCGAGGACCTGTCCCTCAATATTTCCCGAGAAATGCTGCAGCATGACCGTCAGCTGACGCTCATTGCGAAGAATATCAAAAGCAAAATCAAAAGCACGCTGCAGAGCATGCTGAAAGATGAGCGTGAGAAATACGAGAAGTTCTATGAAGCCTTTGGCCGCGGGTTGAAGTTCGGTGTCTACAACGAGTATGGTGCGAACAAGGACCTGCTGCAGGACTTGCTGCTGTTCACTTCTTCCAAGGAGAAGAAGCTGGTGACGCTGGACGAGTACGTGTCCCGCATGCCGGAGGACCAGAAGTATATTTACTATGCGGCCGGCGAGTCGATCGAGCGTCTGGAGAAGCTTCCGCAAACCGAGCTCGTGCTGGATAAAGGCTATGAGATTCTGTACTTCACGGATGACGTGGACGAGTTTGCGATCAAGATGCTCATGAAATATAAAGACAAGGAATTCAAGTCGGTATCCAGCGGGGATCTTGGCATCGAGTCCGAGGCGGAGAAGAAGGAATCCGAAGCGGAGGAGAATGAGAACAAGGAGCTCTTCAAGGCGATGGAGGGCTACCTGGAAGGCAAGGTGACAGCGGTAAAAGCGTCCAAGCGTCTGAAATCCCATCCGGTATGCCTGTCCTCGGAAGGCGAACTGTCGATCGAAATGGAGAAAATTCTGAAGGCGATGCCGAACGGACAGGAAGTCAAGGCGGATAAGGTGCTTGAGATTAACACCAACCATGAGGTGTTCCAATCGCTGAAGGCCCATAAAGACAATGAAGAGAAGCTGAAGCTGTACACGAATCTGCTGTACAATCAGGCGCTGCTGATCGAAGGCTTGCCTGTAGCGGATCCACTGGAATTCACTAACGATATTTGCAAAATTATGGTCTGACACTTTTGACTGCCTATCCTATTAGCGTGTTAGGTTCAGTCCAGATATGGAAGGAAAGCAACCCCCGACCTGCCAGCTGTTGCTGGTGGACCGGGGGTTGTTTTCAGGAATCGGTTAGAGATCCATTATATTTGGCGGATATGTCCGCCAGTATAGCTTTCATCCGGTCAATCACCGATTGCGGTTCTACCACGGTCGCTTCCGTGCCCAGCCCGAGAAAATAATGCGCGAAGTAATCCACGTCATTAGCAGGCACTTCGTGAAGGAGCCGCCCGCTCCCGTCCGCCCGAAGTTCGATGTGCGGGAAGGGCCATAATTCCGCTTCGGCCCGCTGGACGCCTTCCCGGGTAAGCTCGGCCACGATCAGCATATATTCGATTTGTTCAGCCCCTTGCGCCCTCCAGTTCCCGAGATGAATATGGCGGTGATCCAGCGGCTTTACATCTTCACGTACGACGGCCGATTTCATCCGGTCGCAGCGGAAGAGCCGGAAATCTCCCCGCAAGAAGCAGTACGCGGGACAGTACCAGAAGCCGTTGATGGCATAGATCCCTACCGGCTGAATGTTCCGATCGGACAAACCGCGCTTCGTTTCGTACTGGATGGCGACGACCTGCTGCGTTACGGCTGCATCGAGCAGCGTGTCAAGGAACAGCAGCTTCTGCTTCCGGGTGTGCGTCAGAAAGTCGACCCGGTTCTTCATCTGATCAATCCGGTCGCGGACATCGCCTGGCATATAATTGTAGAATTTTTGCAGGGCTGCTGACGATTCTGTCTCGAAAGGAAGGGATAAGTAATGCCGAAGGGCGTGACTGGCAAAAAACATCGCAACCGCTTCCTCCTCGCTGAAGGCGATCGGCGGCAGAATGCGTTCCCGCAGCACCTGATATCCTCCGTGCGGACCGACCTCGGAATACAGAGGCACCCCAAGCTCGCTCAGCTCTTGGAGATCCCGCAACATGGTGCGGGTGGAGACGCCGAATTGGTCCGCGAGTTCCTTGACCGTAAATTTTCGCATCCGGTTGACGGTCATCATCAGCTCCATCAGACGCTTGGATTTGGACATGAGGGGCCCTCCATCTTTTTGAATGATTATGACAATAGTTGTCACTATTATATCCTAAACTAAGAGCAGGTTCGAAGCGCGGTCTGTTCATCAGGCCGGCTGTCTGATAGTAGTCTGCCGATTGCTACTGATCGTCTACAGATCCCCTGCCGATTCCGGCTGCGCACGTGATCTGTCAGAAGTGGCGGGGCAGGTCAGCTGCCAGTCATCGCTGAGGCTGTATGTTCTTCGAACCCATTCTCAGAAGATTGCGGAGGGATTCTTATGTATGTGACCGTTGCAGATTTTATTAAGGAATGGAACCGGGAAGCTGATCTTACGTTGCATGTGCTGGATGGTCTGACCGATGAGGCATTGCAGCAGCAGGTTCATGGGGAGGGGCGTTCTCTTGGGAGAATCGCATGGCATTTGACGACAAACATTCCCGAGTATTTGACCGAGTTCGGGCTGAAGATGGAAGCCGTGCCGAATGCGGAGGTTGTACCTGCCACGGCGAAGGAAATCGCCGCTACTTTCCGTCAGGTCAGTGCCCGGGCAGCAGAGGTGATTCAGGCGAATTGGAGAGATGAATCGCTTGGGCAAGTTCAGGAGGCCTTTGGCAGACAGGAAAGCAATGCCGCCATCATCATGGGGCTGATCAAGCACATTGTCCATCATCGCGGACAGATCACCGTGCTGATGCGTCAGGCCGGATTAAAGCCTTATGGCGTCTATGGACCGCCGAAGGAAGATTGGGTTCGTTATGGCGTGGAGCATGCGCCGTTGTGAGGGCCAAGACGGACGGTTAAGTATGGATCGAGAGAGTTGGGACGATGATTAGAATTGAAGGGAGATTGGGTTATGAGTCAAGTTGGAGAACTGAAGCAAATGCTGTTTGAGGAGCTTGAACTGATTGTGAGGACATCCTCCAATCTGATCCGGAACATCTCGGACGAGCACTGGGATTACCGTCCCGCTGACAACATGAGAACCTTGCTGGAGCTGGTGCATCATCTGGTATCTGTTCCCGCAACCGATCTGTTGATTATGCAAGAGAAGCCGGAGGCGGACATCCGCAAGCTGGAAGGCGCCATCGCTGCTGACGGCCAGGACAAGGAGAAGCTGATCACGTGGATGGAGAGCGGGCTTGAGAACTTGAGATCCTACATGAACAGTCTGGAGGATGATGCGTTTCTGCATAAGAAGACGCGGCCGTTCTATCTGGAGCATGGAAGCGCGCAGGCCAAATGGCTGATCGAAGTGGTGACCCACGCCCAGCATCACCGGGCCCAGATGTTCAACTATTTGAAAGCGCAGGGATATGATATCAGCATGTTTGACCTGTACTAAGCTAGTCATGTTACAATGTGAGACAGGGGCATGCTTAGGATAGCCCCCAAACCACCCTTAAAGGATAGTTGCTCTTATGATCCATTACATTCGTTTGCGTTAATTAGAGGTGCAGTTGATAGCAAGCCCGGCCTTTTTTCAATGAAATTAGGCAAGGGTCTTCTTTCCTGCACCTTTTTTTATCGTAATAAACGAATGAAAAGGGTGAGAAGACGATGTCCCAACATCAACATGATAGATTACGAATCAGAACGAAAGCGCTGCGGCAGCACGAGCATCTATTTCGCTGCCCGGTATGCACCGCCTCGATGAAGTTTGCGGAGCATTCGGCGGCATTGGTATGTGACAACCATCATTCCTTTGATGTGTCGCGGCATGGCTATATAAATCTGCTTGCAGGCAGAAGCAGTACCAAATATGACAAAGCGCTGTTCCAGTCCCGGAAAAGAATGAACGACAGCGGTTTTTTTCAGCCGATGCTGGCTGAGATCATTGACGTCGTACAGGAATTGGCAGAGGAGCGCGGGCAGCTGACCCTGCTCGACGCCGGCTGTGGTGAAGGCTCGCATCTGACTGCGATTGGCCGTGCGCTGGATGGCGAGAAGCCGGGCCGATGCGTGCGCGCGGGGCTTGATATTGCCAAAGAAGGGGTTCTGACCGCGGCCAAGTCGGATCGGGATTCCGTCTGGTGTGTCGGGGATTTGGCGCAGGCTCCATTTGCGGATCAGCAGTTTGATGTCATTCTGAACATCTTGTCGCCTTCCAACTATGCGGAGTTTAACCGGCTGCTGACCGCAGAGGGGCTTGTGCTGAAAGTGATTCCCGGGATCGGATATCTCAAGGAATTGAGGGAAATGCTCTATCCTGATTCCGGTCATAGACGAGAGACGAACGACCAGCTGCTGAGGCTCTTTACCCGGCATTATGAGCTGGTTGCCCAAAGACCGGTTCAGTACCGTTATCAGGTGGGCCCGGCGCTGATGAAGGATCTGGTCTCAATGACGCCGCTGGCCTGGGGGGCAGCTGAAGAAGACATTACGGCGGTCCTTGGACAAGAGACGGCGGATATGACCGTTGATCTGATGATGGTGTGCGGCAGACGCAGACCGGGCTGAAGTGCAGCTTGCAATAAAGTATCATCTATAATAGGTATGCGGAAGGGGTCCTTATAGGTCATGAAACCTAAAGGGCCCTCTCTTTAATCTGTTCGACAAAAAGCGGCAAACCGATGGCGATGCGTGCTGGATAAGGGAAAGCTGTAAACCATCCACTGCGGATGACGATTCATAAGGATATACGATGCCGAAAGATATGTCCGAGGCGGGTAGGACCCTTGCGCAAGCAAGCAATAAAACTGGATAATGATAGTAAGTTTTGGGCTCCGGGTCAGGGTGTACCTATTGCCTATTGGAGAATGATGCTGCTTTGGGTACAATAACCTATGGATTATTCTGGTAGAAGGGTGGAACTTATTGATGTCATTTCTCCGAAAATCACTCCTGATCATGTGCAGCCTGCTGATTGCGACTGCTGTTCTGGTTCCGGCTGGTGCTGTCCATGCTGCTGACCAGAAATGGATCAATCAGGTGTGGAGCGACTACAAGGCGTTTAACAAGAAGACGGTGGATACGTACAACAAATATCAGGCCCGGATTGAGCAGGATTACAAACGCTTTAACGATAAAAGCCAGGCCGCGCTCGACGAGCTTGAGCGCAAGGTGCTGGAAGACCAGGAGCACTGGGTGCAGCTGCTGAATGACGATTATGAGGCGCTGAGCGCGAGATACGCGGACGGCAGCCTGAATATGCGGAACCAGCTGATGAAGTACAACCGTTACATTAACCCTGGGCATATGGGCAGCCCGATGTACAACTATGCGCGCCAGGCCAACATCGGCATGCTGAACAGCACGATGTGGAAGCTGGATAAGGAATTGAACGATGCTTTCCTGAACAGTTATATGTGGACTTACCGCGAGGCCATTAACCCGGCTTCTCTTAACAGCTCGGCCTTTAAATTTAAGAATACAGTGAATGAAAGCTATCTGAACAGCGCAATGTATAAGCTTCGGAACGCTTCAAGCTCCAGTTCGCTCAACAGCCCGATGTGGAAGTACAAGATGGGACGCATCAGCAAAACAGCGGCGAAGAACGAGTACAACAAGCTGTTCAAGAAATACACCACGGAGATGTCTCAAAGCAATGCCGTAAGGAAAAAAGAGATTGCCGACATGGCAAGCAGCACGCAGAAGAAAGTGGAACAACTATATATCCAGACGGTCCTATCTTTGGAAGAGCAGCGGGAGAAGACGCTTCAGAGCATATCCGACCTGCGTAAGGAAATCACGGGTGAAGGTCTGGAATGGGAGCCGCTGTTTGAAGAAGAGGAGATTAAATTTTAGAGGAGATAAAAGTTTAAGCGATCGGCTCGTGTTGGCCTCGGTGGACTGGAGAGACAGTCTGCTGAGGCTTTTTATCGTTTCGAGGTAGCGGATAGCAGCGTCTGGCTTATTATGCTTTGACTTCCCGGTCTATTTCCAATATATTATGTTTGTATCCTAACGCAAGCTAACGGAATGGCATTACATAAACTCCGTTCCCAATATATCGTTCAGGCAGGTAGACGAGTAATGAAAAATAAAGTAACGCTACAGGAAATTGCGGAGTTTGCGGGTGTATCCAAATTCGCCGTATCCCGTGCGCTGTCAGGCAAGCCTGGCGTCAGCAAGGAGACGCGGGACATGATATTGAAGGCAGCCGGTCAGCTTGGCTACTTCAAGGATCAGCCGCTGCCGGCGAAGGAGCGGTCACAGCTGCAGGAGGCTGACCATCGGAAATGGAGCGGGGCGGTGCTGGTGCTGTTCCCGAATGTGCGCCATCAGAACCGGGAGTCGCTGTACTGGGGGCCTGTGTTTGACGGCATCTCTGCCCGGTTGAATCAGAAAGGGCTCGATATTGTGACCCTTACGGAGCCCTCCAATGACCATATGTTCTCGCTTCTGAACCCGCAGGGGCTGCTCGGCATCGTCACGGTCGGTTCCGTCACGACGCAGAATCTGCTCGATATCAAGAAGCTGAACATTCCGGTCGTCATGATTGATCACATGGATCCCGCTTTCCAGTCGGATACGGTGTTCACAGATAACCTGTCCGCAATGCGGCATATGATGACCAAGCTGGTCAGCCGGGGCTTCACATCGTTTCAGTATGTCGGCAATATCGGGGATGCCCCGAGCTTCTACGAGCGCTATCTGGGCTATATGTCCGTGCTGGCTGACCATCAACTCGGCATGGGGCAGATTCCGGAGCTGATCAGCCCGGATATCGGCCTTCATTTTCAGGAGACGCTGTCCAAGGCGCTGACCGAGCACGAGCTTCCGGAGCTGTTCGTGTGTAACAATGACATCACCGCGATGTTTGTCATCGACGTGCTGAAGTCGAGAGGGATTGACGTTCCGGGGCAGGTTCAGGTCACCGGATTCGACAATACCTATGATGATCCGGCCATCCTGGCAACGGTCAACGTGGACAAGGAGCTCTTGGGCATGCGGGCTGTCGATCAGTTGCTGTGGCGGATTGTGAATCCAGGCTCCAATTATGAGCGGCTGCTCATCCAGGCCGATGTCCTGGTTCGCGAGCCGCATCCGGCCTTCCGGGAAGATGAATAGTTAGGCACGCAGCTGGAGGCTCCGATGCGATAAGCATCGGGGCCTCTTTATTTGTTATTCTTCTTGCGCTACCAGAAGGGGATCATCTGATTTCCTAGAAAACGATACATCTTTACCTAACATAATGAAAACGATGATGATTATTTATTAGGTTATTTGTTAGTTTAGTGATAATTTTATGGTTGACGACCGGGATGGCGGGTGCTATATTTTTGGAAAAACAGGATAAAAGGAGATCAATATGACCCTAAACGTTCTGAAGTTACATGCATGGAAATTCAAGGCCAGTGACGAGTCGGAATGGCTTCCCGCCAAGGTGCCTGGCTGTGTTCACACGGATCTTCTGCATAACGGAATAATTCCCGATCCGTTCTATGGCACGAATGAGCATGATTTGCAGTGGATTGACAAAAAGGACTGGGAATACGAGACGTCGTTCCGACTGGAGCCGGAGGTTCAATCCCAGGAGAGAGTCGAGCTTGTATGTGACGGTCTGGATACCTATGCCGAGGTATATGTGAACGGAACGCAGGTGCTGTCTGCCGATAATATGTTCCGCGCTTGGCGTGTCGACGTGAAGCGGTTCCTGAAGTCAGAGGACAATGTGATTCGGATCCGCTTTCGTTCGCCAATCCAGGAGGATCTGCCGAAGCTTGCGGCGCTGGGTTACCCGCTGCCGGCCTCGAATGATCAGTCTGAGCTTGGGGGGCTGGGCGACAAGCGTGTGAGCATTTTTGCGCGCAAAGCGCCTTACCATTATGGCTGGGACTGGGGGCCGCGGTTTGTGACCAGCGGCATCTGGCGGGAAGTGCGTATTGAAGCATGGTCCGAGGTTCGCATCGCCGATCTGTTCATCCGTCAGGATGAGGTATCCCCGGCTTCGGCCAGAGTGACCGCTATGGCAACGGTGGAGGCAACGCAGGCATGGCAGGGCAAACTGAGATTGACGGCCGCCGGTCGGCAGTGGGAGCAGGACGTGGAGCTTGCTGCCGGAACCCATACGGTGGAGCTGGAGATCGCCATTGCCGAGCCGAAGCTGTGGTGGTGCCGGGGGCTGGGAGAGGCCCATCAGTATGATTTTCATGCCGAGCTTGTGAAGGAACAGCAGGTGGCGGCTGAGAAGAAGGTGAGAACCGGCCTGCGCAGCGTCCGTCTGGTGCGGGAGCCGGATGCGCGGGGCACTTCGTTCTACATTGAGCTGAATGGAACGCCGGTGTTCGCCAAGGGAGCGAACCATATTCCGAACGACAGCTTTATTACGGAAGTGACGGCGGAGCGTTACCGGCACGAAATCGCGTCCGCAGCCGAATCCAACATGAATATGCTGCGTGTATGGGGCGGGGGCATTTACGAGGAGGATATTTTTTACGAGCTGTGTAATGAATACGGTATCATGGTGTGGCAGGACTTCATGTTTGCATGCAGCATGTACCCGGGTGACGAAGCGTTTCTCGAAAGCGTAAGGCTGGAGGCAGAAGAGAATATTGTACGCCTTCGCAATCACCCGAGCATCGTGCTCTGGTGCGGCAACAATGAGATTGACTCGGCCTGGGCGCATTATGACGAGCATGCCGGATGGGGCTGGAAGAAGGATTACACGATGGAGCAGCGCGAGAAGATTTGGAGCGATTATGAGGCGGTATTCCACCGGATTCTGCCTGAAGCCGTCTCTGCGTATGCGCCAGGGGCCGAATATTGGCCTTCATCTCCGATGGTATCGCTCAGCGGAGATAAAACGCAGCATGCCAATCCGTCCACCACAAGTGGAGACATTCATTATTGGGGCGTATGGCACAACAAGGAGCCGTTCAGCAATTATAACGTTTATGTCGGTCGCTTCATGAGCGAGTATGGCTTCCAGTCGTTCCCCGAGCCGAAGACGGTGCGGACTTACGCGGAGGAAGGCGATATGGAGCTGGAATCGAAGGTGATGCTGGCGCACCAGAAGAATGGGGCGGGCAATCGCCTGATCAAAACGTACATGGAGCAATATTATAACGAGCCGAAGGATTTTGAGTCCTTCCTGCACATGAGTCAGATTCAGCAGGCCGAAGCCATGAAGATGGCCATTGAGGCGCATCGCCGGAACAAGCCGTATTGCATGGGCACGCTGTACTGGCAGATGAACGATTGCTGGCCGGTTGCTTCCTGGGCGGGCATGGACTATCTCGGCAGATGGAAGGCGCTGCAATACGTGGCTAAGCGCAGCTTCCGGGACGTCAGCCTGTCCATTGAAGGCAAGGATCAGGAAGTGCTGGTGCATCTCGTCTCGGATGTATCCGAGAAGATCGCAGGCACACTGCACATTCAGCTGCTTGATTATGCGGGGAACGAGCTGAATGCCTTCGAACAGCCGGTTCGTGCGGATGAGCAGGCGGCGCTGGTTGTGTACCGGAAGACGGAGAGCGAACTGCTTGGCGGTCATGATCCGGCGCAGGTGGTGCTGCTTGCACGGCTGCAGACGGAGGACGGAAGTGAAGTGGACAGCAAGACGTATTTCTTCGTGAATGACAAGGCGCTCCGACTCAGCCGTCCGACGATTCGCGTTCGCGAGATCGAGGAGGACAACGGCGGCACGGCATTCGTGCTGGAGAGCGATGTGCTGGCGCGTCATGTGTGGCTGTCGCAGGAAGAGGAGGGGATCTACAGCGACAACTACTTTGATCTCATTCCAGGGATCCCAGTGACGGTTGCCTTCTACCGCCGCAGCGACGAGGATCAGCCTTTCGTGCCGGGAAGCCCGGGTTCAGTGAAGGTGCGGTCGATGGTTGACTGCATTGATCCGGCAGCGGTGGTGACGGCGCAGTAGAGCCGGCCGAAACGACGTGCAGTATTCCCGATCTCGGCTCGAGCTGATGTAGGCGGGCCCTGCGATTGCTTGGGATAAATAAAAAAGTGGCGATGCAAGGAGATGATCCTTGTATCGCCACTTCTCATTATCGGACAGGTGGGCCAAAGGCAGCGCCCCGACCCGCATGGTGCTATCCGTGGGCTTTGCAGCATTATCCCGTTTGATCAGGCAGCGTAGAAGCATATTTAGAGCCGACTAACTTTTTCGGCCTCTGTTTTCAGCCTCGAGCTGTCCTTATTCAACCCTTGAATTCTTGAGCCGAATAACCCAGCAATTCAATAACTCAATAACTTAAGAACTCAAGAACCCATGAACCCATGAACCCATGAACCTTCCTTAGCCCCCATCATCCGCCTCCTGATCAAAAGGGATACTCATGCAAAGGCTATAGATAGGGGATAGGGAGGCACAACGAGCAAGAGCGCGAATCCGCTTATCGCTAAAGCTGCGTTATTATTTGCTCGCTTTGTAAGCGTTCAGGAATTCCTGAACCTTCGCCGGATCCGCTACGAGCTCGTTGCCGGTTTTGACGATCGGGCTTACGGTAGAGTAGGCTTTGATCTTGTTGTTGCTGTAATAGGCCAAAATCTCATCCTGATTGATGGAGTAGAGCACCGCTTTTCTCAAATCATCGCTATTAGCAACATCCCGGTTCTTCGTATTGAACAGGAGGTACGATACCGCATTGCTCTCGATCGTTGTCAGCTCCAGCTTGCTGTCGCTTTGAACCACATCATAGCGGGTCTCCGGCACGCCGTAATACAGATGAATCTCGCCGCTGCGAAGCGCAGACAGTGTGCTTTCGGCGTCCTTGATGAAGCGGACGTTGATTTGCTCGATTCTTGGCTCATGCTCGGTGCCACTCATGTAGCCCGGATTTTTGTAGAAGACGGCTTCGTAATCATTTTTGTAAGACAGAATATACGGGCCGCTGGCATAAAGCGTATTGTTGTAGCCATCCCCTTCGGTTACGGATCTTTGATCCCCGTATGGAATGTCTTTGTTGATATCAAAGTTGTTGATGTCATACGTGTTGATTTTTTCAACCTGCTGCTTGGACACGATGCCTGCCGATTGGTGGGCAAGATAGTTCAGCACTTGCGGGAACGGCTCGGTCGTTGTCAGCTTGATGACCTGGTATTTTCCTTCGCTGCTGTTGGCCTGATTTTTGTCGCTGACCAGAGCAGAGATTTTGGTGGACAATCCTTTTTCCAGCGCATCCTTGATGCTTTCACTGGACCCGGATACTTTCGTATTTTCCAGCTCGCTCAGATCGGTTACCGCTTCTACAGTATTGATATGCTCGTGAAGGGTATACGTACGGTGGTCCGGCACCGAGTCTTTGTCTTTCGCTCTGTTCATCGAGAAGATGACGTCATCGGCACCAACGCGCTCGCCGGAATCCTCGGCTTGTTTGTTGTTGATTCTGGCGAAGTTAATATCATCGCGCAGAATGAAGTAATAATCATAATTTCCCTCGCCTATGGCATGATTGTAGGACAGGGAGCCTTCGGAAGTGATTTTGTCATCATCCGTCAGGTTGATCAGACGCACGTTCATGTTGGTGTTGATGATGTTGATCGAGCCGTCGTTGCCCTTGATCGGGTCGAGCGAGGTCAGCTCGGAGTTGGCTTGGGACAAAATGAGCGGCTCGGTAGCGCGCTTGGATGTATCATTGAAATCGACTTCTTCCCATGGCAGGGAACGGGACTTCGAGAGGCGTACGGAGCTTGGGTCCAGCACCTCTTTGTTGAAAGCCTGGCTCTTCAAAGAAATGTACAGTGGTGCAATGTACGCTTTGTCTGTCACGAGACGCTGCTCAAGCTGACGATATGTCTCAACCGCTTCTTCAGGCGTCTGGGTGGCTGCCTCATCGATCAGACGGTCCACCTCTTCATCCGACATAATGCTGTAGTCGCCGCCGGTCTTGAACAGGGAACGAACCGCATAGTCAGGGTTCCCGGTGACGGTGGTCCAGCTGGACAGGGCGATGTCGAAGTTGCCGGCATCCTGCTGAGCTTTGTAGCTGCCGTAGTCCGGCTGCAGGTTGAGCTTCACGTTGAAGCCGTTCTTGCTGAGCTGGTCGCGGATGATGTTAAGATCGGATTCGTTTGCGCTCATGCCGAGCAGTTCAATATCGACTGCCGTGTTATCGGCCGGTGTTTCCGCTGCAGGGTCTTGCTGGTTTTGTTGCTGTGCATCTTCTTTGGTCGTAACGCTGCAGCCCGCAAGCACGATGACAAGCGTAAGCATGAGCAGCAGCAGGTTGTTCTTTTTCATGATGATGACCTCCTGGGTAATGTTATATAAAATAAGGCTTTTGCAATGCCGGAATCGTATTTTGCAAAATCCTGAGTGAACGGCGTTGAAGTTTAATCCAGTTTCGGATCGAGCGCGTCCCGCAGCCCGTCTCCCAGAAAGTTAAAGGAGAGGACAAGCAAAATGATGGCAAGACCCGGATAAATGGCCAGATAAGAATGAGTTTCCAGATAAGTGCTGCCGATCTTGAGAATATTGCCCCATTCCGGGATATGCGGCTCGACGCCAAGCCCCAGATAACTCAAGCTGCTCGTTGCAATGACGGCTGAACCAATCGTAAGCGTGGATTTCACGATCATCGGGGCCAGCGAATTCGGCACGATATGCTTGAAAATAATCGACAGATTGCTTGAGCCGAATGCCCGTGCCGCATCGACGTATTCATAGGTGGACACGAGCAGCACATTGGCTCGCATCGTCCTTGCATAGGTAGGAATGGCCCCCACGCTGAGGGCAATAATCAGGTTGACGGTATTGGCCCCAAACGCGGCGATGATCGCCACCGCAAGCAGAATTCCCGGGATCGCGTACAGCACGTCGAGCATCCGCATAATGATGTTGTCGGTGTGACGTCCGTAGTATCCGGAAATCGCACCGAGGATGCCCCCGATCACAACCGGGACGAGCGTGGAGGCGAAGCCGACAATCAGGGATATTCTTGCGCCGTACACAATTCTGGAGAACAGATCGCGGCCGAAGTTATCCGTCCCGAGCGGATATTCCAGACTCGGCGGCAGCAGAATGGCGCTGTAGTTGTTATCAATCGCGAAGCTGTACTCGAAGGTGAGCAGGCTGCACACCGACAGGCAGAACAGAAAGACAACAAAGAACAGGCCGAGCATCGCGGTTGAATTGCCTGTCAGCTTCACCCATACGTCTCCCCAGCGCGTGAGCGCGGGGTTGCCATTGCGGCGGATTTTGGCCAGCAGATTAATGCCGAGCACCAGGGCGAACAGATTGCCGGATACCGCTGACAGCGCGAGCGGCAGCGCGATCCACACCAGCTTGGGATGGGCGTAGTGTCCGTCCACGTATTTGGCGACCAGCAGCAGTGATGCGAAATGAAAGACCGTGATGATCAATAACCCGAACATCGCCGGCAGAAAGGTGTTGGACACATATGGCTTGAATAAATTCAAGGCCGATATCGCCATGACACACAGCTGGGTCAGCAGCATGTAGACCGCGATGGTGTACTCGGGCGGCTTCCGCTTCTTGACCAGGTTGCACCCGAATACGGTGGTGAACAGATTGCCGGAAAGAATGCTCAGCAGCTGCACATAGCCCAGCAGTCTGGTAGAGCGCCGGATATCACCCGCTTGAAGCAGGTCCCGCCGGATCAGAATGGCGATGATCAGCTGAATAATGGTGAACACCGCATAAGCTGCAAAGGCGAGGAAGACCCAGGAGCGTACCGTTCCATCCGCATAATGAAAGCTATTTAGCAGAAGGATGACCGTGATCGCCAAAGACAAGACAAATGTGAAGCTCGCCTGGCTGTACTCGGGGGACGATTTCAGCTGGTGATTGGTATGTCGCTTGGAATTAAGCTTATTGATCATGAGTACACCTGCTTTAGTATTGTTTCATCTTGGATCTGATTCTCGGATCAAAGAATGCATATAAAATATCAATGATCACGTTGATCAGCGAGATGGTGATGGCTGTATATACTACGCCGCCCATAATCGCCGGAATATCGGGGATGAATTGCTTGTCCACGATATAGCTGCCGATCCCGCTAATATTGAATACCTTCTCCGTGACGGCTGCACCGCCCAGCATCCCCCCGAACAGTAGACCGATGACGGTAATGATCGGAATCAGGGCATTGCGGACCGCGTGCTTCATCAGAATGGTCTGCTTGCCGAGCCCTTTGGCCTTGGCTGTCAGCATATAATCCTCGTTAATGACCTCCAGCGTGGAGGACCGCGTCATTCTGGCGACCGAAGCGGTAAGGCTTGTCCCCAGCACGATCACCGGCATGATCATCGACAGCCAGTTGGCCGGATTGAAGGTTGCAGGCAGCCAGTTCAGTTTGATCGAGAAGTTCAGAATCAGGATCAGGCCTTGCCAGAAGTTCGGAATCGACAGTCCGATCAAGGCAACAAACATGAACGTATAGTCAAAGAACGAATTCGGTCTCGTGGCGGAAATAATCCCGCTCGGCAACGCAATCGCCACCGCTACAATCAACGAGATGAGCGCCAGCGTCAACGTGATCGGAAACTTCCTTGCGATGCTCGCTGTAATATCCTCGTTGCCGGAGAACGATCTTCCGAGATCGAAGAAGGCAATCCCCTTGATGTTGTTCCACAGCTGCACCCAGTAGCTCTGATCGAGCCCGTGGATCCGGTTAAAGGCGGCAATCTGATCGGCTGTTGCCGTCTGGCCCAGAATGTTGGCCGCCGGATTAAAGGGTGACAGGTACAGAATGGTGAAAACGAGAAAGGCTACGCCGAAAATAACGAAAACCGTCATCACAAGCCTTTCGAAAATATATTTCATATAAGGATTGCTATATAGAAATATAAGAATGTACATAAGCAGGCCGGGAATGAATGATGCGGCCAAAAATAACGGGTGCTGCAAAAGCCGTTCGAATGTATCGGCCATGCTCAGACGCTGCTGTCCGCTCAGCTTCAATTCCTTGGCGGCTTGCTCCTTGACGAGCTCTCGCAATTGGACGTCTGCGATGCGCTCGGCCTGGCGCTGAAGCTGCCGCTCATCCGCCGTTCGTTTGAAAAAGGCGGCCTTACGCTTCTCTTGCTCATAGATGTCTGCACGAAGCTTGATCAGAGCCCCGGATTCCACAAGCTGGCTATGAATTCGCTCTTCCGCCTGTGTAGAGGGATCTTTCCTTCGCCAGATCCAATAGATCAGGAACACAACGAGATTTACGGGTGCTCCAAGCAGCAACAACAAGTATTTATAAGAAGGATTCAGAAGAATCTTGCGATACGTATTGCTGATGGTAGAGACAAGCCGGTTCTGCGCTGCCGCTTCTGCCCCCTTCATAATGAACTTCCTCCTCGACATAAATTGCATTATTCCGATTGATATAGTATATTTTATGGGAGCCTATTTTGAAAGTCAATAGATTTGAGTTTAACAATAGTTGATATAAACGTACAGTGGCAGGTGAGAGAATTGGAAACGATATTGCAGGTTAACAACTTGAGCGTCGCTTTTCGTTCGCGTGACTCGGAGTTTCATGCGGTCAAGGATGTCAGCTTTGAGGTTAGAAAAGGGGAGACGCTCGGCATCGTAGGGGAATCCGGCAGCGGCAAGAGTGTCACCGCCCGCTCGATCATGCGCCTTCTGCCATCCCCTCCTTCCTATATGAAAGGCGGCGAGATTCGCTTTCTGGGACAGAATCTGGCTGAAAAATCGGAGAAGGAGATGGAGAGCATTCGGGGCCGGGATATCGGCATGATATTTCAAGATCCGATGACCTCGCTCAACCCGACAATCCGAATTGGGGAGCAGATCGCCGAAGGTTTGGTGAAGCACCAGCAGCTGTCCAAGCCGGAGGCGAAGAAGCAGGCGCTGGACATGCTGAAGCTGGTCGGAATTCCGGACAGCGAGACTCGTTACAATCAATATCCGCACGAGTTCTCCGGCGGAATGCGCCAGCGGGTGATGATCGCGATTGCGCTTGCCTGCCGCCCGGCCCTGCTCATCGCAGATGAGCCTACGACGGCGCTGGATGTGACGATCCAGGCCCAAATTCTGAACCTGATGAAAGATATGCAGGAGCGCTTCGGTTCCTCCATCATATTGATCACGCATGATCTCGGTGTTGTGGCTGGCATGTGCGACAGGGTGGTCGTTATGAAGGAAGGCGAAATTGTGGAGACGGGGACGACGGAGGAGATATTCGAGAATCCGCAGCATCCGTACACGATGAAGCTGTTAAACGCGCTTCCGCGCCTGCATGAGAAGAAGAAGCCGAAGCCGGCGCCCCTGATCATCCCAGGCACGGATTACAAGGGGCCGCTGCTGGAGGTGAAGTCGCTGAAGCAGCATTTTGATATGGGCAAGGGCAAGGTTTTAAAGGCGGTTAACGATATTAGCTTCCATATTAAGGCCGGTGAAACGCTCGGGGTTGTCGGTGAGTCCGGCAGCGGCAAATCGACGACAGGCCGGGCGATTCTGCGGCTTCATCAGCCGACCGGCGGCGAGGTGCTGTATCAGGGCATCTCGGTCAACCGCTTGTCCCCCTCCGAGATGAAAGCGATGCGGCGGCATATGCAGATGATCTTTCAGGACCCGTATGCTTCGCTGAATCCTCGGCTGAAGGTGGTTGACATCATCGGTGAGGCGCTGGATGTTCACAAACTGACCGGCAGCAAGCAGGAGCGGAGACGTCGGGTAGAGGAGCTGCTCGATATGGTCGGCCTGGACCCGGCCTATGCGTCCCGGTATCCGCATGAGTTCTCTGGCGGTCAGCGTCAGCGGATCGGTATCGCCCGAGCGCTTGCCGTAGAGCCGAAATTCATCGTCTGCGACGAGCCGCTCTCCGCCTTGGATGTATCGATCCAGTCGCAGATCGTGAAGCTGCTCGAGGAGCTGCAGCAGCGGCTGGGTCTCACCTATCTGTTCATTGCGCATGATCTGTCGATGGTGAAGCACATCAGCGATCGCGTGGCCGTTATGTACATGGGGAAAATTGTCGAGCTTGCGGAAAGCGAAGAGCTGTACTCCAATCCGATGCATGCATATACGAAATCTTTGCTGGAGGCGATCCCAATCCCGGACCCGAAAGTGGAATCGCGGAGGAAGCGCGTGCTTCTCGAAGAGCGTACGGGAGAAGACAAGTATCAACTGGAGCATTCCGAGCTGGTGGAGGTGTCCAAAGGGCACTGGGTGGCCATGCCTTCCGGTGCATGATGCGCTGCTGCGATGAAGGAATGCCGAGATGATGGGATAGGCCGAGATGATGAGATAGGGATGGATGCCCTGCGATCGTTCATAATAAAGAAGGATTTTACACCTTCATGGCTAATACCTTTACTGTACAAGCGCTTCCATAGCACAGCCGTGCGGAAGGCGCATATTTCGCTGTACAACCAGCAGCAGGGAAACAGAAGGAGGAATTGTGCCAAATGAGCCGATTACAGCAAGGAGATATCGTCCTGTTTCAAGGGGACAGCATTACGGATTGTGGGCGAGACCGGAGCAACCCGTCAGATCTCGGGAACGGCTATCCGTTATTAGTGGACAGCCTGTTCGGGATGAAATTCCCGGAGCTTGGCGTGAAATTTCTGAACCGGGGCATCAGCGGGAATCGGGTTGTGGATCTGAATGAACGCTGGCAGGAGGACTGCCTTGATCTGAAGCCGAACTGGGTGTCGATCTATATTGGCATCAATGATTGCTGGCGCAGGTATGACAGCGGTGATCCGACGAGCACGGAAGATTTCAAGGCCGGCTACCGTCAACTGATCGAGCGGACGAAGGCCGGGCTGGATGCCAATCTGGTTCTCGTCGAGCCATTCGTTCTGCCGCATCCGGAGGATCGCAGAGCCTGGAGAGAGGATCTGGACCCGAAGATTCATGCGGTGCGGGAGCTGGCGGTGGAGTACGGGGCGCTGCTGGTGCCGCTGGACGGATTATTCGCCGCAGCCTCAGCCCGCCGCGAGGCGGCGTTCTGGGCTCCGGACGGTGTTCATCCTTCCCCGGCGGGGCATGGCCTGATCGCCAAAGCGTGGCTGGAGACACTGGGTGTCCGAATCGAGTTGTAATGGATGGATAATTTAGGCATTCATGTTCCATGTTAGCATTGATGTTAGGCATCCATGATCGCGTAAACGCGTAATCGTGATTGTAATCCGTGTTCGTGATAGAGCTGCTATCTTCGGGGGGTGGCTCTTTTTTTGTTGCAGATTGCAGGGTCAACTGAGGACGGCAAACTAAATCGCTCATATTTTAAATAAATCTAGCAGGAATAGCGGAAATCTATTGACGGCATATTGAAAATCCTATAGGATTACTGGTATTAACACTTTAAATGGCTACAGGGGGAAAGAGGACATGAGAGTCGGTATAACAGCACAAAAACTGACGTTGCTGGCGCTGGCATTGGTGATGGTATTGACCGGATGCGGACAAAGCGGCGGCACGCAGAGCTCGGGCAGCGCAGCGGCAAAGGTAGAGAATCTGCCTGCCGGCATTGCAGAGAAGGATGAAATCAAGCTGATGGTCGTTCGGAAAATCGGCGGCGATGATCATACGGCGCAATTCCTGGCGGGAGCCAAGCAGGAAGGCGAGGCGCTGGGTTTTAAAGTAGATACGTTCTCCGCTGACGGAGATTCCGCGAAATTTCACGATGCAATCGCCCAGGCGATCGACAGCGGGTACGATGGCTTCATTATATCTCACGGGGATGATCCTGCGACCGTAGAGGATATTCGGAAAATTCGGGAGAAAGGCATCCCGGTTGTCACCTTCGACTCCGTACCTGAGGTCGGAGAGGTTGAAGGTGTCACGCAAACATCCCAGGACGATGAGCAGCTGGCTCAGCTGGCGCTGGATCGACTGGTCGAGGAACAGGGGCCGGATGCCAATATCGTCTACTTATGGGTCGACGGATTTCCGCCAATGGTTCGGCGGAACCAGGTGTATCAGGAAGTGCTGAGCAACAATCCGGGAATCAAGGAGCTTGAGCGCTTTGGCGTAGCCAGCAACCAGACCTCGGTCGATACGCAGAATGCAGTGTCGGCGCTGCTGACCAAGTATCCGGCAGGAGAGATCGACGCAATCTTCGCAACTTGGGATGCCTTCGCGATCGGTGCGGCCAGAGCGATTACCGAAGCGGGACGCAATGAAATCAAGATCTATGGCATCGACGTGTCGAATGCGGATCTGGAGATCATGCAGAATGCGGACAGCCCTTGGGTGGCCACAGCGGCGGTTGATCCGAAGATGATCGGCGCGATCAATGTCCGCCTCCTGGCGAAGAAGATTGCAGGCGAGGATACGCCGGACACGTATAACCTGCAGCCAACCTTGATTGACCGTGCGACCCTGGAGCAGGCAGGGGAAGAAGTAAATATGGTGAACCTGGCGAATGTAATTCCGGGTTGGGGAGAAAGCACCGATTTTGAAGAGGATTGGATGAAGGCTTTGAAGGAAGCTAACGGTAAATAAGCAGCAAGTCTTTAAGGCGCTCTTGTCTTCGTGTGAAGACAGGGGCGCTCTATCCTATTGGAAGGGATGAGGTTCGCTGAGATGAACTCCACGGAAACGACGACAACTGAAACCGCTGTAGCGACACCAGCCTCTACCCCGCTGCTGCAGATGAAGAACATCTCGATATCTTTTCCGGGTGTCAAAGCGTTATCGAATGTTGATTTTCAGACTGCGGCAGGGACGGCACACGCCTTGATCGGCGCGAACGGTGCAGGGAAATCGACCCTGATGAAAATTCTTGCCGGGGCTTACACCCACTATGAAGGCGAGATATGGATGGAGGGCCGCGAGGTCCACATCCGCTCTCCCAAGGAAGCGAAGGATTACGGGATACAGGTGGTGTACCAGGAAGTGGACACCGCGCTCATTCCGAGCCTGACGGTTGGCGAGAACATTATGCTGGACCGGATGGTCCATGATATGAAGGGCAAATGGCTCGTCCGCTGGAATGAACTGCATAAGGAAGCGCAAACGGTGATGGAGCGGATGAACATCGGCATTCCGAGCCGGAAGGCGGTCAAGGAACTGACGCTGGCAGAGAAGCAGATGGTGCTTATTGCCCGGGCAGTGTCCAGGCAGTGCCGCATTCTGGTGCTGGACGAGCCGACGGCACCGCTCAGTCACAGTGAAACCGAGCAGTTGTTCATGCTTGTGCGGAAGCTGAAGGAAGAGGGGGTCAGCGTGATTTTCATCTCCCATCGGCTGCCGGAGCTGTACGAAATCTGTGATGAGATTACGATTATGCGGGATGGACAGCATATTATCACCGATCAAATCGTCAATCTTGAGCAGGGGAGTGTCGTTGAGCATATGCTCGGCACCAAGATGGAGCAGCAGTTTCCCAAGACGGAGAAATCTGTCGGGGAGGTGGTGTTTGAAGCTCGCGGCATCGTTGACCCGGGCAAAGTGAATCATGTTGATCTCCAGATCCGCAAGGGGGAAATCGTCGGGCTCGCAGGGCTGGTCGGCGCGGGCAAGACGGAGCTGTGCCGCGCCTTGTTCGGCGCATCGGCAACCGCAACGGGCGACATCCTGCTGAACGGCCGCAAGCTAAGACTCTCTTCCCCGCATGCCGCTGTTCAGCAAGGCATCGCGCTTGTGCCTGAGGAGCGCCGCCGCGAAGGCGTGTTCGTGGAAGAAGCCGTATCCGCGAACCTGACCGCTACGGTGCTGTCCCGGTTCACGGCATGGGGGAGCTGGCTTAGCTCCTCCAAGGAGAAGCAGGCGGCTCAAGAGATGATCGACAGTCTCGGCATCAAAACGCCGAACGAGAAGGCGCGGGTACGCAACTTGTCAGGGGGCAACCAGCAGAAGGTTGCGATTGGCAAATGGCTGCTTGCGGATGCGGATGTGTATATTTTTGACGAGCCGACAAAAGGGGTGGACGTTGGAGCCAAGCGGGATATATTCAAGCTGGTCCACGAGCTGGCGGAGCGCGGTAAATGTGTGCTGTATGCGACAAGCGAGCTGTCCGAAATTATCGGCATTACCGACCGGGTGTATGTCATGTATGACGGCGCCGTCATCCAAGAGCTGGAGACGAGTTCCACCGATGAAGAGGAGATTTTGCTTTACTGCACGGGAGGCGGATTGACATGAATGCAGCAAGACCTGTAAAAGAAAAGCGGACGGCGAGCTTCGCATTTGATTTTCTATACAAGTACGGCACGATCATTACCGTTGTTGTGCTCATTGCGGTTTTTGGCATAATGGCCGACAACTTTCTGAACCCAAGCAATATTATTAACATCCTTCGCTCCATCTCGATTGTCACGATCATTGCCGTCGGCTTGACCGTTTCCTTGTCTGTGGGAGGATTTGACCTGTCCGTC
The DNA here is from genome assembly GCF_038000405.1 of Paenibacillus sp. FSL M8-0334. Taxonomy (NCBI): domain Bacteria; kingdom Bacillati; phylum Bacillota; class Bacilli; order Caryophanales; family Paenibacillaceae; genus Paenibacillus; species Paenibacillus sp. FSL M8-0334. Next base: position 1,139,096 of record NZ_JBBOCH010000001.1, on the reverse strand, counting down.
GGTTCGACCGCCTCGCTTGCGAATGCGCTGGTCATCTCGATGTTTGTGTGGCATGGGCAGAATATCGGCATCGGCATCGGGCTGACGTTGCTGTTCTGTCTGGCTGTCGGTCTGGTGAATGCGTTTCTGGTCATTAATTTCAAGATCGACGATATGCTGATGACGCTGGCGACGATGTTTATTTTCCAGGGCGTGGCATTGACCTATACCCGGGGAGCGACCATCTCGCAAAATATGATCATGCCTAACGGCGATTTTGCAACCGGCAAAATCCCGGCGGTGTTCGGAAAGATTGGGCAGGTGCCGTGGATCATCATCATTATGGTGCTGGTTGTGGTCGTGGTGCATCTGTTCCTGACCTATACGAAGCATGGCCGGTATATGTACATGATCGGCGGCAACCGCGAAGCAGCGGCGTTGTCCGGCATTCCGGTCAGCCGCTACCGGCTGGTTGCGTACCTGGTGTCGGCGCTGTTTGCCGCCATTGGCGGGATCATGCTTGGCGCGCGTGTCATGACCGCCGAGGTGAACTCCGGCGGCCCTTATCTGATGGATGCGGTGGCGGCGGCCTTCATCGGCTACTCCGTCTTTGGCGCAGGCCGTCCGAATGCGCTTGGCACGTTTGTTGGAGCCGTGCTGATCGGTATTTTGCAGAACGGGCTTATCATGCTGTCGGTACCGTACTATGCGATGGATATCGTTAAGGGATCGGTGCTGGCCCTTGCCCTGGCGCTAACGTATTATAAGAAACGAAGCTGAATGAATCGAATCGCAGCTTGCTGCAATTCTGAAGGAGACAGACCGGGGCTGACCGGCCTGTCTCCTTTTTTTTGATATACTGGCTGGAGCACGACTCGCTGTCCGGATATTCGAGAAGCGGTTGCGCCAAGCTCAGCAGCATGATCCCGCAGGATCAGGGAGCTTCCTGAACGAAAGGGATAACGGTACAAAGCGGCATGGAGCAACCATCATTCCCCCGCCTCTTCTATTGACGGGCACTGCTTGTATTCTATATTCTTGTAGAAGTGATGGCTTCTGAAGAGGAGCCTTGATTACCGGAGGTGGGATCATCATGAGAAAACCAAGCTTTATGACGCCGGACCCGAACACCTGGCTGGATTCATTCCAATTTTCGATTCCGATCAAAATCCGGTACTGTGAGACGGATATTCTCGGTCATGTGAACAATACGAGTTATTTTATGTACTTTGAGCAGGGGCGAATTGAATACTTCGAGAATCTGGAGCTGACCGATGAGCTGTTCAGCAAGCAGCAGGTGTCGGTTGTTGCCGATCTGGAATGTCAGTATTTGGCCCAGTTATATTTGCGGGACCCGCTTAAGCTCCATGTCAAGGTGGCGGAGATCGGACGTTCCTCCATGGATGTTCATTATGCGGTGGTTGTGAATGACGAGCTGAAGGCTGCCGGACGAGGGACGATTGTGCTGGTGGACACAGCGACCGGCAAGAGCACACCGATCCCGGAGACGGCGCGGGAGAAGATCGCTGCATTCGAAGGTTGGAAGTAACATAAGTGGTGTATGAGACGTAAGCACGGATAAACAGGGGAAAGGAAGTGAATGCGATGACCGTCCGTTTCGGCATTATCGGAACCAACTGGATTACCGAGCGGTTCATTCAAGCCGCACTGGATACGGAGGAATTTGTATTGTCAGCGGTGTATTCAAGGTCGGAGGAGAAGGGGAAGGCTTTTGCCGCCAAATATGCGGAGCCTAAAGTGTTCACCCGGCTGGAGGATATGCTGGAAGATCGAGAGGTGGATGCGGTTTATATTGCAAGCCCGAACTCCTTTCATGCAGATCAGGCTGTTCTGTGTATGAGCTATGGGAAGCATGTGCTGTGTGAGAAGCCGATGGCGTCGAACACGGCTGAGGTGAAGCGGATGATTGACGCAGCCCGAACCTATGATGTGCTGCTCATGGAAGCGATGAAATCGACCTTGATGCCGAATTTCAGAACGGTGAGGGATAATCTGTACAAGCTGGGGCAGATTCGCCGTTATTTTGCAAGCTATTGCCAATATTCTTCGCGTTATGATGCCTACAAGCAGGGGACAATTCTTAATGCTTTTAATCCCGAGTTCTCCAACGGTTCTCTGATGGATCTTGGGATTTACTGTATCTATCCGATGGTGACCCTGTTCGGCAAGCCTGACACGGTTCAGGCATCCGGCGTGATGCTGTCCTCGGGCGTGGACGGGGAAGGCAGCCTGCTTCTGTCCTATCCGGAAATGGACGGGGTTATCATGCATTCCAAAATCAGCGATTCCTATGCGCCTGCCGAAATTCAGGGAGAGAACGGGACGATGCTCATTGATAAGATCAACCAGCCCTATGATGTGAAAATTCACTATCGCGACGGCACGGTGGAGAATCTGACACAGCTGCAGCAGCATGAGTCGATGTATTACGAAGCCCGGGAGTTTATCGACCTGCTGAATCGAGGAGAGAGGGAAAGTGCGGTCAACACTTGGACGAACTCCCTGGTGACGGCGGAGATTATGGAGGAAGCGCGGCGTCAGATCGGACTTGTGTTCCCGGCAGACCGGCTTGTTCAGAAATAAAATAAATAATTTCCGGTTTGGCTGGTCCGCATGATCACGGTTATGAATTTAATGATATGGAAAGAATAAGCTATTGAACTTTCCTGTTGCGCTTAATGGCACTATGGCTGCCCGGTTTGGATAAAGTTGCACGGATTTTTTTGAAAAATGGTCTTTAAGTTCGGGATATTTCAGGGTATTATTGAGTTTCTGGAGCGCAGATTGATGCACTGATCCTTCTTGCTGCTCCAGAGGCAGAAGAGATGGATTAAGCGGACGGCGAAATTTGAAACATTCGCTCAGGCTGATCCGTAATAGGGAGTATTGGCTTTTAGTAGCGCTGATTACACGAAAACGGAGGATTACCAGATGAGTATTATTCGCGAAACCGATTTGCCGGGGATTGGGAAGAAGTTCCTTATTCAGGCAAGGTCCGGCGATAAGCTGGTCGTTGTTATCCATGACGATGGCCGCAGAGAGATGTACCATTTTGATAACGATAATCCGGAGGAGACCCTTTCCCAGATTACGCTGGAGGATGACGAAGCCAGACAGATTGCCGGAATTCTTGGCGGCATGACATATAAACCAAGAGCGCTTGAGACGATTGAGGTCACGCTGGAAGATTTGATGATTGAGTGGACGCGGATTGAGCCGCATTTCAAATGTGTGGACAAATCCATCGCCGAACTTCAGGTACGTCCCAGGACTGGTGCCAACATCATTGCCATTATAAAGAGAAACGAGCAGAAGATTAATCCTGGTCCGGACGATAAACTGGTTGCTGGTGCAACGCTTGTTCTTGCCGGAGAACGAAAGCAGATCAAGCAGCTGAAAGAGCTGCTGGCCCATGGATAAGGAACAAATACGATATGCCCGTCGACGAACGAAAAGCCTAGGTTTAGGCATTCGGTTTGGTGACGGGCGTTTTTTTGTTGTGTAATCCGGTCCGGCTCCCTGAATACTTCTTCTATCAGAATTGAACTCCCAACCTGCCTCACCTTACATCGTCTGGGAGAGCACCAGCCCGCCGTAAGCAAAGGCCGCGACGATCACCAGCGCCGGGTGGATTTTGCGTTTGTTCATCGCCCAGAAGGCGACCGCTGCAATTCCGAAAAATTGAAGGTAACCGATGGAGAGGACCGAGCTCTTGCCGATCTGCCAGGTCAGCACCAGCATCATGATGGCGATGACCGGCTGGACGAGCAGGGTCATACCTTTCACGACGGGCGAGCTGCGGTATTTCTGCAGCAGGTTCAGCAGCCAGATCAGCGCCATGGCTGACGGTACGACAGTGGCCGCAATGGCAAGAATGAAGCCGAGCCAGCCGGTTACACCGTAGCCGACAAAGGCCGCGATTTTGGTGGCGATTGGCCCCGGCAGCGCATTGCCAAGCGCGAGCATGTTGGAGAACTCCACATCGTTCAGCCAGCCGTGGTTCGTGACAATCTCCTTATACATGAGCGGAATGGAGGCCGGGCCTCCGCCGTAGCCAAGGACGTTCGCGACAAAAAAGCTGATTAACAGCTGCAGCCAATCTTCCATCATGCCGATCCCTCCTTGTTCTTCCGCTCTTTCTTCAGCTTCGCGAGCACGCGGAAATGCACCGCTCCATATGCCAGGAACAGCATAATGACGATGGCCGGATGGATCTGCACCGCCTCCAGCAGCAGGAAGGACAGGATGAACATGCCGATGCCAACGTATAGGCCAAGTCCCTTGACGGCTTTCTCCCCGAACTCATACGCCATCGTTCCGAGCATCACGGCAATGACTGGCGTTACGCCAGCGATCATGCCGGCTACAATCTTGGAGCTGCTCAGCACAGTGACTGCGGACAGCAGTGCGACCATCGCAATACAGGTAGGCAGAATATGCGCCAGCACGGCCAGCACGGCCCCGAGCGCACCCTTCTCGCGATAGCCGAGGTAGGCGGCCATTTTGGTGGCGATCGGCCCCGGCAGCGCATTGGCCAAAGCCAGCACCTCGCCGAACTCATCGTCGTTCAGCCAGCGATATCGTGTCACCGCTTCATAACGGATAAGCGGGATGACAGACGGACCGCCGCCGTAACCCAGAATGCCGGTTCGAAACATGCCGACAGTCAGCTCGATGTATGGATTGCTTTTTATACGATTCAATGTGATGATTCCTTTCTGTCCGTTAAGATAAGTAAGATTTACAGTCGGATACCCATCCGGCTTTTATACCGTTTGATCAAAATTTGCGTGTCCACGCTCGTAATGCCGGGCAGAGGGTACAGCTTCTCGTTCAGGAACATTTCCATCTCTTTATGGTCGGCGAACAGCCCATGCATGTGCAGCTTGCTCGGACCGGTCATGTGATACAGGCTGGTGACGTAAGGCTCCTGCTCCAGCTGATCGGCGACCTGCTGCAAGTACTTCGGCTCCACCTCCACATTAAAAAAAGCGGATACGTGAATACCCACCTTCTCCGGGTTGATCACGGCCGCAAAACGTTCAATGACGCCGTTCTCCAGCAGCGTCTGTACCCTGGCCTGCACAGCGACCCGGGACAGGCCGATCTCTTTGGCCAGATCCGTGTAGGACATGCGTCCATGCTTTCCCAGGATGGCAATAATGCTGCGATCCGTTTCATCAATAAGAAAGGGCGTGTGCGCTCCGGAATTGAGATGCATCGCAAATCTCCTTTTTCGCTCATTATTGAGGTTTGGTGGTTTCGAAACGTAAACAAATTCTTCGTATTGATTGCGTTATGTATAAATATATAGCGATTTATCGTCATGTTCAATTATTTTTTTCGGTTCATGACGCTGACTGACCTCAGCTTCCTGCAACCTTTAGCGACTTTTTCCAGTCTAAGGCGTATAAGAATGGATAAACACGATACTACACCACGAAAGGCGGCGATCGATAATGAAGAAGTGGTTGGTGCTTGTGCTGGTCGTGATGATGCTTCTTCCGGCGTCTGCGGCATCCGCGGCATCCACCAAGCCTACAAATGAGCCGATAGAGCTGATTTTTGTAGGGGACATTCTGCTGGATGGCTATGTCGGGAACCAGATCGAGCGCTACGGCAACCTGTTTCCGTTTAAAAAGGTAGCACCTACGCTCAAGCAGGCCGATTTGGCCTTTGCCAATCTGGAGACACCGGTCTCGATCCGGGGGAAAAAGGCGGACAAAACCTTTGCCTTCCGCTCCAAGCCGGATACCCTCAAGGGTCTGGTCTACGCCGGAATTGACGGTGTTACGCTTGCGAACAATCACATCCTGGATTACGGCCCACAGGCGATGATGGACACGATGATTCATCTGCGGCGGCAGAAGATCGGGCATACGGGGGCGGGCAGTAACATTGACGAGGCCTTCAAGCCTTATGTGAAAACCGTCAAGGGGAAAAAGATCGCGGTGCTCGGCGTCAGCCGGGTCGTTCCGCACAACTCGTGGATTGCAGGCAAGAATAATCCGGGCGTTGCCGGCGCATATGCGATGGAGCCGATGCTCACTCATATCAAAAAATCGGCCAAGGACAACGATGTCACGATTGTGTACATACACTGGAATCAGGAATTTGCGGACTATCCGGAGGATTACGCCCGCAAGATGGCTAAGCAGATGATCGATGCCGGAGCGGACATCATCATCGGCTCGCACAGCCACACACTGATGGGAATTGAGTATTACAAGGGGAAACCGATCTATTATTCCCTTGGCAACTTTGTGTTTAATCGCTCCACCCGCGGGGGAGACAAGACATTGCTGTCGATGATGGTGCATTTTGATATCCAGGGTTCAAAGATCACCAGCCGGGTTACCCCGGTAAAAATCATTCAAGGACAGCCAACGCTGATGGATTCCAAATACAACAACAACCTCATTGCCAAACTGAATAAGCTATCATACAATGCCAAAATCGATTCCAAAGGCAATGTGAAGCCTAAATAATCCGGAGCATGGAGCCGCAGTCACAGGACTGCGGCTCTTTGTGTTACATGTACATGTCGTTCGAACTATACTCCTGAACTACGAAATTCGGCCCATATGCCTGTCTATGAAGAGAAATAAAAATTCAAAAGTATCATTGATTAACGGAATAAATTTTCATTAAGATAAAGGTAAGTCCTATTATGAACACGATGGAGAATGAAAGAATTAACCATTGATTAACAAAGAAGGGAGATGGAATTTACAGGCTATCGTTATACTGCCCGGGTAGGGCTTTTTATTATTGGAAGGAGGGAATTTATGAATTTCGTGAGGAGCAAGAGGATGCTGTCATCGCTGTTAAGCGGGGTGATGGTTCTGTCATTGCTGCTTCCAGTCGGACAAGCTGCTGCTGCAACCCAGGGCTCCTCTGTTGTGGATACCCGCCGGATGGAGATCGGACCCGGTGCGGTCTACACCTGGATGAATATGAGCAAAGGCAGCGGTGAACAGAAGGTTCATATGGTGGAGTTTCAGCCGTCCCAGGGAAGCCTGGAGCTTCAACCGGGCATGACGAACGGCAAGGTATATGGTATGGAGGGAGTCAGCAAAATGGCGGCCGATGTCGACCGGGAAGGGAATCGGGTCATCGCCGCGGTGAATGCGGACTTCTATGATATGTCGACCGGGATTCCGCTCGGTCTGTTCATGGGAGAGGGAGAGATTCTGAACAGCCCGCAGGGAAGCAGAGTGGCATTCGGCATCAAGGAGGACGGCACAAGCCTGTTCGGAACGCCGACGCTCAGCCGGAGCGTCACCATCAACGGCATGACAAGCGCGCTCTCCTCCATCAACCGGATGCGCGGGAATGAGGAGCTGGTTCTATATACGGACAAGTTCCACACGTCTACCATGACCAATGATCTTGGGGATGAAGTGGTGCTGGACGTTGTGAATGGAAGAGTAGCTAGCGGGGAGACGCTGACCATGAAAGTGGTCTCCATCCATCATAACAAGGGCAATTCCCCGCTCGGGGCCAACCAGGTGGTGTTGTCCGCGTCGGGCCAGCATCGAAGCAAGCTGTCCGGGCTCCAGATCGGGGATGAGGTCACGGCAAGCTTCGAGCTGCAGGGGGAATGGAAGGATGTCACGATGGCTGTCGGAGGCAATGTTCAGCTTGTGAAGGACGGGGTTGTGCAGCAGCATGCCGATCCGGCCATCCATCCGCGAACAGCGATTGGCACGAAGGCGGATGGCTCGATCGTCATGTTCGAAATCGACGGGCGTCAGCCGGGCTTCAGTGAAGGGGTGAACTACGTCCAGCTCGGGGAGATTCTGCAGGAGCTTGGGGTCGTCAATGCCATTAACCTGGATGGCGGCGGCTCTTCGACCTTCGTTGCGAGACTGCCGGGGGCGAAGGAGCGAACCGTGCTTAATTCTCCTTCTGATGGCGGTGAGCGCAAGACGGCAAACGGCATTCTGCTGGTGAATAAAGCGCCTGAAGGCGCAGCCGACAAGCTTGTGGTGACGCCGGCATTGGAAAGAGTGCTGACAGGCTCAACGGTCAGCTTCCAAGCTGCCGCTGTGGATGCCAATCTCCATCCGGCAGAGATGACGGGAACGCCTGTATGGAGCGTGGACTCATCTGTGGGCAGCGTGGATGGCGGCGGCTTGTTCAGAGCCGGAAACGCAGCGGGAGCTGCGGACATTAAGGTGCAATCCGGGGGGCTAAGCGGCAGTGCGCGTGTCGAGGTCGTGGATGAGCTGACCGAGCTGTCTTTTGCCGATACGGTCAAGACATTCGCCTCAGGCTCCACGGAGACGCTAAGTGTTACGGCGCTGCGAAACGGACAGGTCGTCCAGGCGGATAACAGCCGGTTCGAGTGGCGGACTGAGGGGGATATCGGCATCATTGATGCCAGCGGAACGTTTACGGCAACGGACGAGCAGGGCGTGACCGGCAGAATCTATGTGAAATATGGTCAGGCTGAAACTTCGATTGAGGTCAATGTTGGCCTGCCTCCGGTCATGTTGGAGGACTTCGAGAACGGGCTGGACCGCTACAGGCCGAGCTCCGGTGCGCAGGTTAAATCGACGCGGGTCTCTATTGAAACAGAGGATACCTATGTCCGTTCCGGCAACGGCTCGCTTAAGCTGGAGTACGATTTTACAGGAATGACGGGAACCTCCGGTGCGTATCTTCATACGAAAACCTTGGATGACAGTTTGCAGATTCCGGGTTACCCGGAGAAAATCAGCATGTGGGTGTATGGCGATGGCAACCGGCACTGGTTGCGTGCGCAGCTGCGTGACAGCAAAGGCGCCATCCCGCTGGATTTCACCAATCAGACGACGGGTGTTGATTTTACGGGCTGGAGATACCTTGAGGCGACGGTGCCGAAGGGCAGAGAGCTTCCGCTCACGATGGATATGCCGGTCCGGTACATGGAGACCCAAGCGGAGAAAAAGGATGCCGGGGTTATCTATGTGGATGAAATTCGCGCATTGTACGGCCCGGCCAATGATGATATCGATCCGCCGGTGCTGCGCGATTTCTCTCCTGCGGACGGAGAGGTGATCGCCAATAATACGCCGACGATCACGGTGTATGCGGAGGACGAGGGATATGATCCGGTGAAGAATCCGGGAACCACCTTGATTGATCCGGACAAAATCCGCTTGTACCTGGATGGAAGCCTGGTGCCGCATACGCTCTATCCGCCGGAAGGGCGCATTCATTACACGCCCGGAATCCCGCTGGCGGACGGGGTGCACCAGGTCCAGGTGATGGTGCGCGATATGTCGGGCAATCAGACAAGCGAAGAATGGCATTTTACAGTCGACACGGGTGCAGCCCGGGTAGTCTACGACACGCCGGATACTGTGTATGCCGGAGGGACGTATACGGTTGATATCGGCGGCGTGCGGACATCGCACATCCGCAGCGGACAGGTTGAGTTCGCATTCGATATGTCCAAGGTGGAGAACCTGGAGCTGATTCCGGGAGGGAAGCTGAGCACATCGCAGGTGCAGGCGGATATCAACAGCACAACCGGTGTGGTGAAGGTGAGCTGGAAGGACATCGATACCGCAGCGTTAAACGATCAGGACCTGATCGGGCAGATCCGCTATGATGTCAAACGGGATGCGGCCGGCACGAGCACAATCCGACTAACATCGGGGGCGGTATCTTTTGTCGATACAGGCAGCACCGAGTTTTCATTCTATGGCCTGCCGCTGCACTCCAGGATTGAGACCGCCTATGTGCTTAGCTGGAATGCGGATGGCATCGTGGAAGGCTATGAGACGGAGTTCAAGCTCGAGGACAAGCAAGGGCTGCCGGTCGAAGGGGCATCGATTCTTGCGGACGGAGCGGAAATCGGAATCACGAATGGACTGGGCATACTCAGCACCCGTGTCCTCACGGCGAATGTGAGAACCTACAGCGTTCAGGCTGTCAAGGATCAGCACTACAGCCAGGCCGCGGAATTCACCGTTTCGCCATTGGCGGGCAGTCCGGTTCCGTCGAACATCAGCGTCGGCATGGGCGAAGATCCGGCCGAGTCCAGAATGTTTGCCTGGCATACCGATCCGGGAACGACCGGGACGGTGGTCGAGCTGGCTGAGCGTTCGGCATTTACAAGCTTTGATGCGCCGAATGTACAGCGGTTTGATGGCAGCAGCGAGCTGTATCATACGCTGGATCTGGGCACGGTTCGTGTCCATAAGGCGACGGCCGCCGGCCTTGCGCCAGGGACGGAATATGTGTACCGTGTCGGAGATGGCCAAGGTCATTACAGCGGTGAAGGCACGTTCAAGACCGCCGACGGCGATGGGGAGCGGACGAAGTTTTTGTATTTTGCCGATTCCCAGGCAGCGACGGCCAATGAATTCAAGCTTTGGGGCCATACAGTGGACAAGGCTGTTCAGGAGCATCCGGATGCGGAGTTTATGGTTCATGCCGGCGATATGGTGGACAAAGGCTTCCTGGAGGAGCAGTGGAACCATTGGTTCGGCGCGGCTCAAGGGCATCTGATGAACACGACGCTGGTATCGGCCATCGGCAATCATGAGGTGATGGGCACGAAGGAGAACGGTGATTTCCTCGCGCACTTCAACCAGCCTGGCAACGGATTGGATCACCTTAAGGGCACGAATTTCTCGTTCGATTACAACAATATGCATTTCGTCGTGCTGAACAGTGAATACAAGCTGGAGGATCAGAAGGATTGGCTGGAGCGGGATCTGGCTCATAATGATAAGCCTTGGACAATCGCTATGTTCCACCGCGGGCCATACGGCAGCATCTATGATACGGCCGAGGTTCGCGAGCTGTGGGCGCCGGTATTGGAGGCGCATGGGGTGGACCTGGTGCTGAACGGTCATGATCACATCTATGTCCGGTCTTATCCGATGAAGAACAAGCAGATTTCTCCAGACGGCAAAGGCACGACGTATGTCGTTGCCGGTTCAACCGGGCCGAAGTTCTATTCTCACACGGAAAGAGGATGGCATGAGGTCGTGGATGAAGAGCAGACCCAGATGTATGCATCGATTGAGATTGTAGGCGATGAGCTTCGCTATGTGGCCAAGACGATCCACGGCCGCATCGTGGACGAGTTTACGCTGACGAAGAACGATAACGTTCCTGTGCCGGAGCGAATCGAAGTTGTACCGGATCAACTGACGCTGGCCGTGGGAGAAAGTCAGGCGCTGAAAGCGACAGTTCGGCCGGAGAGAGCTGATGCGAGCGTCGTATGGTCGGTTTACAGCTCGGAGCCGGAGCAGGTGATCGAGGTGTCCGCTGACGGGATCGTTACAGCCTTGGGGCTCGGTGATGCGGTGGTTAGAGCGACCAGCGTCTCGGCTCCGGGCGTGTATGCCGATGTTCATGTGAAGGTCGACCGACTGCCGGAGGGGACCGTACAGCATGTGGAGCTTCAAGGCAAAAGAGAGCTGCAGGTAGGTGATACGGATGTGACGGTGACCGAGGCTGTGTATACCGACGGTACGCGCATCCGGTTGACGGAAGGCGTCGTATATGCAAGCAGCAGGCCGGACATCGCTTCCGTCAGTGACACCGGTGTCGTCCATGCGCTTGCAGAAGGCGTGACGGTCATTCGCGCCACTTATGATCTGTTCCATGCCGAGTATGAGCTCAGGGTCCGCCTGCGTGGCGATACACCGGGTGTGCCGGCGCCGAATCCGCCGCCAGCGCCGCCGGTTGCACCACCGGTACAGCCGCCGGTACAACCGCCAGTTGCCCCGCCAGAGACACCGCCGGTCACGCCGCCGGGACCACTGCCTTCCGGCAGCCTTACGCTGACGGCGGACGATGTAACTTCCAGGCTGGTGAACGGGGAGGCGAGACTGGTCATTGACGGCGCGATCAGCGAATTGACACTCCCGGGCAATGCTGCCGACCTTATAGGCGACGGCATGATCCGGATTGAGGCAAGCAATGCGTACATTACCTTACCGCCTGAACTGCTGCGTCAGCTGGCTCAGCTTGCGCCAGCCGGGCAATCGGATCAGGGGATGATCCGGCTGTCCCTCGAGCCGCTGTCTTCGGCGGAGCGGATGCAGCGATTGGCGGCTGCCGCATCGCTCACGCGGGCAACACTGAATCCCGTGGGAGAACTGCTGGATCTTCGCCTTGCATGGGTGGATGAGGCGGGGAACGCCTTGAATCTGTCCGGGTTTGATGAGAGGTTAACGATCGGATTGCCTCTGCAGAGTGAAGCCGGCAGACGCATCGGTCTGTATCAGCTAATGGACGACGGTCAGCTGAAATATGTAGGCGGCGTGAATGAACAAGGGCTTATGAGGGCGAACATCAAGGAATCCGGTACGTATGGCTTGCTCGATTATTCCAAAGACTTCGCCGATGTGCCTTCTTCGCACTGGGCAGCGGATGTTATCAGCGACTTGGCCGCTAGACAGCTGGTTCAGGGTGTAAGCATGGAACACTTCTCCCCGGCCCGGACCGTAACCCGTGCGGAATTCACAGCCATGCTGGTGCGTCTGCTTGAGCTGCAGGCTGGCGAAACGTCATCGTTTGCCGACGTGCCGGGTGACAAATGGTACGCGGATGCGGTGGCCGCTGCTGTGCAAGCAGGCATCATCCAGGGCATAACGGCAGACCGCTTTGCACCGGATGCTTCCATCACACGCCAGGAAATGGCCGTCATGCTGGTTCGAAGCTTCACTTACGCAGCTGGACAACGCGAGGCGGCCGGTACCGCAAACGTACCATTCAGTGACATTGCATCCTCACCGGCATGGGCCCAGGAGTCCATCGAGCAGGCCTATGCACTTGGCCTTGTCCAGGGTCGGGGCGCAAGCCGCTTCGAGCCGTCCGGTCTGATGACAAGGGCGGAAAGTGCCCAGGTGATTTACAACCTGCTCTATGAGCTGAAAGTAGAGACTATGAATTAAACTATTATTTTGGAATATCACACATGTCCGAAGCCTCTTCTTCCGGTCGTTCACATGATCGAAAGAAGAGGCCTTTTTTTGTTGATCTGTGGAATGTGTAACGTCAAAATTCACCTTACTTCGACATGTTGTCCAGTGTATGATATACATATAAAACTATTTTTGCATAAATATAAAAATAATGGATGAAATGAGGTGGTTATTGTCTCTATTGCAGTGATGTCAGCTTAACTTCAGCTTTGAAAGCGCTTAATAATGAATACAGGGACGCCTGCGACCTAGCCAAAGCTATGATGCAAAGAAAGCATGATTCCGAAGGAAACAGGATTTCGAGAGACTAAGCATATTAGATTTCATGATGAAGGGAGTGTTCGATCATGCATCTGATTCACAATCTGTGGAGCAAGCTGGGCATTCTGGCTCTAGTATTTATATTTCTTGCGGTCAGTGTAAGCAGTGAAGGCGCATGGGGTGCCGCAAGCTCATCAACCACCTCTAATACGACGAGAGTAACGGTCCATGATCCATCCGTATACTACGATTCTTCAACGAACAGATATTATGTTTTCGGTTCCCACCTGGCCCAGGCGAGCAGTACGGATCTGAGAAACTGGTCGCCTGTCGGAACCCAGGGCTACACCAATCGCACCCTGTATGCGCCATCCACCTATGAAGGCTATTATTATATCAAGAATAAGAACAGCGGATTGTACCTGGATGTTGCCGACGGGGTGGCAGCCGACGGAACAAACATCCGACAATGGTCGTATAACGGCTCCGATGCGCAGAAGTTCAGAATTGTGCATCACAGCAACGGAGACTATTATATTCTGACAGCTAACTCTTCCTACCAGAGCAGCATTGATGTGAACAGCGGCTCCCCTGCCGATGGCACCAATATTGAGCAATGGACATACTGGGGCGGCCCTATGCAGCTGTTCCGAATCCAGCAGAACGAGGATGGAACGGTTTCTTTTCTGACCAAGGCCTCCAACTATGCTTCTGCACTGGACGTCGCGGATGGAAGCACAGCTGCGGGCGCCAATGTCCAGCAGTGGAACTATTGGGGCGGAGACATGCAAAGATGGAAGCTGATCAAGGCGGGAGGCACGGGCAATGCAGCCAGAAGCACGGGTGCGGCTCTGACCTCGGCACTTGCGCCATCGTTTGCGTGGGCAGGTTATAATGATCAGGACAGCTCGGGAGGCCACGCGGTATGGGCGCCTGATGTGACCTATAATCCATCTTATGTATGGGCCGATGGCTCCAGAGGAGCTTATATGCTGTATTACAGCACATCGTCAACCTATATCCGTTCCGCGATCGGATTTGGCGTATCCAAGTCCATCACAGGTCCATATGAATATATCGATACCATCGTTTATTCCGGTTTCACACGCACAAGCAACCCGATTACGACCACGTCACCGCTCGGGACGAAAACCGTGGATATTTGGGTTCAGAATACCAACATCCCGGATCTGATCGACAACGGTACCTTATCGGGAGTCCGCAGCGGCTGGTTCAATAACAACGGCGGTTATAACAATACGCTGTTCCCTAACGCCATCGATCCCGCTCTGACCTACGATACTTCCGGCAGGCTCTGGATGAGCTACGGGTCTTGGTCTGGCGGCATCTATATGCTGGAGCTTGATCCCGAAACAGGCAGACCATATTATCCGGGAACAGACAGCGGCAACACAGATCGTTACTTCGGCAAACGTATCGCCGGCGGTTACGGCAAAACCGGGGAGGCCCCTTATATCGTCTATGATGAGGACACAGGCTATTACTATCTGTATATCACATACGGCGGTCTGGCGAACCAAGGCGGTTATCACATCCGTCTATACCGCTCTAGAACAATTGACGGTCCGTATACAGACGCGGCAGGCAATCAGGCCGTGTATCCTTCCGCTTCCATCAATCAAGCGAATTACGGGATTAAATTGTTCGGCAATTACAATCTCTCGGGCATTCCGCTAGGTTATAAGTCGGGAGGTCATAACTCGGCGCTGATTGATACAGATGGCGCGCGGTATCTGGTTTACCATACCCGATTCAACAATGGAACGGAAATGCACGAGGTACGGGTGCATCAGCAATTCCTGAATGAGGATAACTGGCCTGTCACGGCGGTATATGAGTTTCTGGGAAGCCGCATCTCGGAGACGGGTTACAGCATGAACGAAATGGCTGGAACGTATCAATTCATCAATATGGGACTGGATGCCTCAACATCCGGGGTGGGCATGCTGCCTACCCGCAGCGTCACTTTAAATGCGAACGGCACCATCACGGGCGATGTAAGGGGAACATGGTCTCACACGCCGGGCACTTATTATTGCACCATGGTCATTAATGGTGTGACATACAAGGGTGTGTTCTTCAAGCAGAAGAATGAGCTCTCCAGCCATAACGAGGTTATGACCTTCTCGCTGATCGGAAGCAATAACGAGTCGATCTGGGGCTCGAAATAAACATCTGACAAGGCCCCCAGCGCAGTTCATGTGCTGGGGGCCTTGCCATGGGGTTTTCTATTAACCGGTGTGCGCTTAAAGTTTTATTAGAAGTTCCATTATGATGCGTTAGAATCTCGAAAATACGATATAATGAATCAAGACATCATGGATCGACATCGTTAATAGACGGGGCAGCGTCCGGTCTTGCACACCGTTTTCGGGAATCGCTTACAACAATGGGGACCCCGAACCTGCATCCGCTCTTTGGAGACAAACAATAACAAGCAGAACGAGAACCGTGGAGGAGACAATATTGAACAATTCGGGCAAGATTCGTTGGGGCATTATGGGGACAGGCTGGATTGCGGAGCAATTTGCCGCTGACCTGGCCTACACAGACAATGCGGAGCTGTTGGCCGTCGGTTCGCGTACATCGGATAGCGCTGGAGCATTTGCGGCAAAATTCAGCGTACCCCGTGCGTATGGAAGCTATGAGGAACTGGTACAGGATCAGGATGTGGATGCCGTCTATATTGCGACCCCGCATCCGCTGCACCGGGATAACGTCCTGCTGAGCCTGCGTGCAGGCAAGGCTGTCCTGTGCGAGAAGCCGTTCACCATCAATGGAGCGGAGCTGGAAGAGTTAATCAATGCTGCCCGGAAGGACAAGCTGTTCCTGATGGAAGCGATGTGGACACGCTTCCTGCCTCCGATCCGCCAGGTGCGGGAATGGCTGAAGGACGGCCGCATTGGAGAGGCGCGCTTGGTGAAAGCCGATTTCGGCTTCCGGAGCGGCTGGAACCCCGAAGGCCGGTTGCTGAATCTGGAGCTGGGCGGAGGCGCGCTGCTGGATGCCGGGATCTACCCGGTATCGTTTGCTTCGATGATCTTTGGGGCCGAGCCGGAGCAGATCCACAGCACCGCTCATATCGGGGAGACAGGCGTGGATGAGCAGTTCTCCGTCCTTCTCACCTATGAAGGCGGCAAGTCCGCGTCGCTCAACGGAGCGATCCGGCTTGGGCTTACCAATGAGGCGTATATTTTTGGCACTGAAGGCTATATCCACATCCCGTCCTTCCTCAATGCCACTTCGGCTTCGCTTCATGTCCAGGGAGAAGAGCCCGTTCACTTTAAGGATGATCGGAAGGAAAAGGGCTACGCCTTTGAAGCCTATGAGGTTGGCAAGTGTCTTCTTGAAGGCCGCCTTGAAAGTGATATCATTCCGCTGGACGAGTCGCTTGCGATTATGAAGCTGCTTGACCGGATTCGCGAGCCGTGGGGACTGAAATATCCTTCGGAATCGCAGGAAACAGCCATTTAGTTCAGGAGCATATCTACGGCGCCTACCGCTGACAACTGTCGCCGTTGTGATTGATTGCCAGAGAGCTACAAAGAGCCAGAGCTTTTGAAAGTTTTCCTGGGTTAGATACACCTAGCCCAGGGGAGCGTTCACTTCTAAGGCTCTTTTTTCTTTGCTTTTTAGGCTTGGGCCATCCTGCCGGATCAAATACTCGAGCATACTCCCTGGGCGCGTAGACTTTTTGTCCACCATCCTGGTCCATGCTACAATGGGGTTAACTTGATAACCGGAGCGTGTATATATGCTGAAGAAAGTAGGGATGGCAGCGGCCTATATTGCCATTGGCTGCCTGATCTATGTTTATGGAAGTGACATTTTGCAGTGGCTGCAGTCTGCGGATAACCTCGTACTCGTTACCTTGATGGCTACGGTCATGGCATTGTTTCCCGTCATCCCCTACCCGGTGGTGGGAGGGGTGATCGGAGCGGCGCTAGGGCCGATGGCTGGCGGGGTTGTCACCTGGGCCGGCTCCGCGATGGCCTCGATCCTGATGTTTGCATGGGTCAGGTATGGGTATGCGGAATGGGGGAGCCGTCTCCTGCATGGCCAGCATCGTCTGGGCAGAGTGACAGCCATGTTCGAGCGCAACGCATTCCTGGCGATTCTGTTCTCCCGATTAATCCCGGTCATTCCTTCGATCTTCATTAATGTGTACGCAGCGTTAAGCACAATGTCGTTCCTGTCCTACAGTGTAGCCTCGTCCCTTGGGAAAATTCCGGCGATGCTGCTGTTTGTGCTCGTGGGAGACAATCTGATGACCAATCCGTCGAACATTATCCTGACCGTAGGCATTTACGCTGTATTTCTTGGCGTGACACTGTGGATCTACAAGCTTGCCGGTTTCGGTCCACAGGCACGAGCCAAAGTTGAGCCAGAGCGGACGTCTTAACGAATTCATAAGTAACACGATAAATGCTATAGCCAATCCATGTAAAAATGCTCCTGATTCCGGCTGGCAGGTGGATGCCGTCATTCTGTAATGCTCTTCTCTTGCAGCTCCGCGGACGATCTTCTGGCATGGCTGCCGGGTTCGTACCAGCGCCATACCGCTTCGATGTGCTGCTGGTCCATTCCCCGCAGGCTTTCGCTGGCTTCACTGGAGAACATGTTAACCTTCATCGATAGAAGAGCCTTCCGCCGCTGCATGCGGGATGCGGATGCTTTGAGCGACACGATATGCGGGCGGCGCATATAGCGGGTTGACAGGGCGATAAACCGGCTGCGGATCGTCAGCTGCTTGCCCGTCAGATTCATGCCGGCATCCCGATGTGCGAGCATTCCCCACAGAACGGCAAGCGGCAGAAGCAGCAGGCTCCATAGGCCCGGAAGGCCGAAATAGGACAGACTGGCCGCAATGGCAGCTGAAGCAGCAACAAGCTTCCATACGAGGTACATCCACAGTGCTCTCCGAGGGGGAGAAGCGGTGATCGGATGTGCCTCGAACTGAGGGACGACGTTCCCCAGAAGTGCAGGAATCTCATCTTTCTTAAGCAAGGGATGCAGCATGAAAGTCTTGTCCTCGCTTGAAGTCAGCACATGCAATCGGACTTCGGCATAGCCGAACCAGCGGCGGATGACCCCTTCCTTTACCGTAACAGCCAGCACGCGCTCAGGGGAGAACAGCACTCTTTTTTTCTCTAGCAAGCCGCAGCTGACGGCAATTTGCCTTTCGATCTGCTCCACGGTAAACCCCGCATATTTCAGGGTGTACAGTAGACCCGACAACAGCCATGTCAGTGTCAGGGCAAAGATGATAACTATTATCCAGCTGCCATAGGACAGGCCTCCGGCAGATTGCAGGAGGGTGTCATACATCCAGTCCGGCAGCAGATTGTCAGCGAAGGAGATCAGACCGCCGATGAAAGCCACCGCCAGCGACAGATTGGGGGAGGTCAGGGCGGCTGTCAGCAGTTTTCCGTTAGAGAGCTGCATCAGAGTATGCCGGGACACTTCCTGGTCATGTGACTGCGAGGACGACCCTGATAGCTCTCCCGGACTGATCTGATCGGACGCCGCGTTACTCTGCTGGCCCGAGTCGGGGCCCACATCCGGTTGTACAGCACTTCCCGCCGGAATGCCGGCATCTGCATGTGGTACGGGGCCAGACGATGAAGCCGGCATGGAAACGGCGGCTGGATCGGTGTCATCCTCCGTCTGGTCCTCACTCTTGGTCTTGTAATGCGCTCCGGCCAGTCCGGTGCTCCCGGTCTGGGTTCGCTCGCGAAGCCACTTCTGGAGCAACTCCGCGGCATGACCCGATACGGCCGGGAGGACGCTTCCGTCATCCTTCTTGCCGGGCGTTTCGATCCTCACCTGCATGATGCCAAGCATGCGCTGCAGCAGCGGCTGCTCAATATTCATCGAGTGGATTCTTCCGGTATACAGCGACCGTTCATCGCGGAATAGCACGCCTCTTCGGATCACCATTCTGGAATCCTCCAACTGGTACGTAAATCGCTTCCACTGGAAATAGCCAAAGACGATGGCGAGCAGAACGACAGCCAGCACGCCGATGGCAATCCAGTTCCATGGCAGCTGCTCAAGCGGCCGTCCGCGAAGCAGCTGGATGCCAATCAGAATCCAGGCCGGGGCCAGCGATTTGAAGATGCTGACGAGCGGGAACAGGATGTACAGCTTGTGCAGGTGAGCCGGTTTATTCATCGTGCTCCACCACTTTCGCCAGTTCCCCTATCCGCTTCTTCAGCGCTTCCGCTTCCTCCAGCTTCAGCGCTTCGATGACATGGGTCGTTGCAGCCGTAACAACTTTAATTTTGGCAAGACCGTACTTGCGGAGCAGGGGGCCGCTTTCCAGCTCCACATGCTGGATGCGTGTCATCGGAACAAGCGTATCCGATAGCCAGAGCCATCCTGAGCGAAGTTCCAGCTGTTCATCTGTAACCATGAATCCAAAATGCTTGTATGTGAACGAAGGGATATACCAGGTGAACCAGAGGCTGGGCAGTGATAATCCAAGCACAATCCATCCAGGAATCAGCGTCCAGCCGATCCGGGAAGCGATAATCAAATAAACGACGGCTGCCAGCATGATCACACCTTCTCCGATCAGGCCTGCGATGCGTGAAGTTGTGACATAATCCGGGTGACAGCGATTCATGTGTTCCAGTCGATGATGCATAGGGGTTCCTCCTTGGTGATTAGACTGCCTGCCAGGTAACATTAAAGATTGATACGCCCTGCACAGCCGGTTGGTTTCATCTCTCCTGTTCATAAGCGATATCCATATCATATCAAACCCTGATTACATCAGGGTGAACATTCCCTAACGTTTTCCTTAACAACCGCAAGCCGATGATGAACAGATCGGATATCGACTGTAATTGAACGGATGATTTTCGCAGTTTTATGCAGAGAAGGTTTGTTTATCGCGACCATTTCTTATTCTGATATAATGATTATTCCTGTTATGGAATTATTTTGCTAATATGAGAACGGATTCATACGAGGTGCACATCGCTATGATATCCGCTTTAACTAGGAAGGGGCTGGTGGAGAACCGTACGAATCATCACCATAACGAAAGGATGGATGGATTATGAAGAAGTTGCTCGGTTTGATTTTGTCTGCAGCGCTGACGTTGTCTCTGTACGGTCTTGAGCCTCAGGTTGCGGAGGCGGCGCCGACGGTCGTTCATGAAACGATTCGTGTGCCTGCCGGTCAGACGTTTGACGGAAAAGGGCAGACCTATGTGGCTAATCCGAATACATTGGGGGACGGATCGCAGGCGGAGAATCAGAAGCCGATCTTTCGTCTGGAGGCTGGGGCAAGCCTGAAAAATGTAGTGATTGGCGCTCCTGCCGCTGACGGGGTGCACTGCTACGGGGATTGTACGATTACAAATGTCATCTGGGAGGATGTTGGTGAGGATGCGCTGACGCTTAAATCGTCCGGAACGGTGAACATCTCGGGCGGGGCAGCCTACAAGGCGTATGACAAGGTGTTCCAAATCAATGCAGCGGGGACGATCAACATTCGTAACTTCAGGGCCGATGACATCGGGAAGCTGGTTCGGCAGAACGGAGGCACCACCTACAAAGTGGTGATGAACGTGGAAAACTGCAACATTTCCAGAGTGAAGGATGCGATCCTGAGAACGGACAGCAGCACAAGCACAGGACGAATTGTGAATACCCGCTATTCTAACGTGCCAACATTGTTCAAAGGCTTTAAATCAGGCAATACCACCGCATCCGGAAATACGCAGTATTAAGCCTAAGCCTCAGGGGTAGACGAGGACACAAGAAGGAGCCGCCAAGGGCTGGTTTTCAGCCTTTGGCGGCTTTTTGGGTCTGGCCAGCTTCATATGCTCTCAGGAAGCGTTATGCCGGGAACACGCGGCAGGGCGAGGACGAGGACGAGGGCCATCCTGTCAGGCGTTAGCTGCCTGCGTGTGTAAGCGCCAGATGCTGTCTGCGGTAAGCGCCTGGCGTCATGCCGGTGGCTTTCTTAAACATCCTGTTGAAGGAGGTGATGTTCAGGTAGCCGACGCGCTGGCTGATTTCACTGACCGTAAGGTTGGTGCACGCCAGCAGCTCCTTGGCTTTGTTCATGCGGATGTTCAGCAGATGATCGCTGAAGTTCATGCCGGTCTTCTCCTTGATATACACGGACAGATAGGCGCTCGACAGATTCAGCCTGGCGGATAAATAATCAAGCGATATATCCTCCGCATACTGAGTGTGAAGGATATTCATGAACATGGCGATCAGCGGCTCGTCGCCGGTATCCTTCTTCTTGCGAATGAGGGCGCAGGCCGCTTCGATCAGCTGCCGGAAGACGCCGGCATAATCGTCCAGCGTCTGGCATTCCTGGAGCCGGCCGCTCCAATCCTTCAGCGTCCGGACCGAGGACTTGTCGATACGGGACATATCCACCAGCCCCAATATTTTGGAAGCAGCGGCATCGGCAAACATTCGGAATTGGTCGATGCCGGCCTCCTTTTTGTATAGCCCCTCGAGCGCCTGCTCGACAATCTGCCGCGAGCGTACGTCGCTCCCGGACTGGAGCGCTTCATGCAGGCCTTTTTCCTGGGCAGAGCTCAGGTGGACCGCCTCCGGCAGTGTCCGCAGCCCCATGATGAGCTGTGTCTCATCCAGCAATCTTGCTTGACCCGCCATCGTTTTTACTTGGCGATAGGCGCCGTTAAAGTCCGCCGAGCGGCTCACTTCAGCGCTGACCGCCATCGTCACCAGGAACACTTCCCTTTCCCGGTCTAACATAGCCCGGATCTCCTCCAGCATGGCCTCAAGCTTGCCAGCTTCCTCCCGCTTGTAGATCGATATGATTTCATTCTTCTCAATCTGGAAGGTATGGGATTTCGGCGAATGCTCTGCCGTAATCAGGTGGATATGCTCCAGAATATGGCGCACCGCCTGCTCCGATTGCAGCGGCAGTTCATAGGCCGGATTCATCCGAAACCGGATATCGTACAGCACGACGTTGAAGCTGCCGTCCTCCGACAGAAAGTCCACCCACTCGCTAATATCCGTATTGATGCTTTTCAATTGACTGATATAGGAGTAGCTGGTTAATACCGATTGTTGTTTGCTCATTTGTTCCCGAATTTCCTCCTTCTCGCGAAGCAGCTCCTGAATCCGGTCCTGGATCAGGTCGTATTCGGCGATGCCGCCGATGATTGGCGATGAAGCGGCAGACTTCCGGTCCAGCACCGTGGATAAAATATGCTTCACCGGCTTGTGCAGCCTGCGGCTCAGCAAATAGGAAGCCGTCAGAGCGATGCCGATGGACAGGAAGAACATCACAGTCAGCGCCCCGGTCAGGCGGCTCAGCTGGGAGGTCACATGGCTATACGGCACGGCGGACACAAAGACTAGCCCTTCCGGGAGCGGCTGTGCAAAATAATAGGTATTATCCTGCAGGACGACCTCGGGCTGGCCTGCACGAATGGAAGCCGGCATGCTGTCGGCCAGTAACCCCTGGCTGTACAGCAGCTGGCCTTCCTTATCCATAATCGCAAGCATGCGGTCTCCGGATTGGCCAAAGAACGATCCGGCTGCTTGCTCAATGTCCATAAGGGCAATGATGCTGTAGTAGCGGTCGGGATGTCTGTACACAAAGGGCAGCAGATTCTTTTCCGACAACTGATTGTTGATCTGGAACATAGATGCCGGGAACAGCTGGAACGTCTCGTTCTGATCCAGGCCCTGCCAGAAGCTGTACCCATATTCCGGACTGGCATAAGAGCGATTGAACATATACGAAGCGCTGCCGCTGCCGGACTTGCTGAGCACCACGTCATGCGCATGGAAATAAATGAGCGTGTCCTCGAGGTAAAACAGCGGGTTGTAAATATCGCTTCGCATCTGCCGAATCACTTGCAGCGCTTTTAAATAGTTGACATTATTCCCCGATTGGTGACGCAGCTCGTTATTGAACCCGATCAGCTCGGATTGGCTGGAAATATCCAGCATCAGCACCTGCAGCCGTCTGAACTGGTTGGAGAACCGCTCTGCCGTGTCGGTGACATCACGCTGGCTTGTTTTAATGATTTCCTGCTGCAAGCCTGTTTTAAATAGATGGAAGATAGCGGCATAAAACAGACCAAAAACGACGATGATGGACAGAAAACTAATGAAGATTTTAAAGAACAACGTCCGGCTCTTCTCTTTGATCCAATTCAAGGCAATCCTCCTTTGTATGCAGTATGGATTCCTCACATTATAAAGGAGGAGTATTAAGGGGCGGGTTGCCCGATGTTAATCCACCGTTAAAAATCATTAGTCATTATTTAAGATCATAGGACTTGATTTAGGAAATCCGCATACGCATAGAAAATTACTCTCTGCTTTCCGCCTTTGCATGGTTATCCCTTTTGTTCAGTGAGTGAGGGATTCTTACAAGATTGTTAGTTTGGCGTAAGTATGATCGATAGGAACTGGACAACCGGTTGGTTTAAGCTGAATACGAATTCGTA
Organism: Paenibacillus sp. FSL M8-0334; assembly: GCF_038000405.1. Taxonomy (NCBI): domain Bacteria; kingdom Bacillati; phylum Bacillota; class Bacilli; order Caryophanales; family Paenibacillaceae; genus Paenibacillus; species Paenibacillus sp. FSL M8-0334. The sequence continues at coordinate 1,115,414 of NZ_JBBOCH010000001.1, read as the reverse complement.
AATATTCTACAAGCACGTTCTCAGGAGGAGACAACGATGAGCAGTATACCGTTTCCTATATATTTCGAAGCATCGAATGCACATGCTGCTCCCTTCATCCGCCCTGGAAACGGAGCGAAGGAAGAGGGGCAGGAAAAACAACCCGTCCCGTGCGATACAGGAGATATGCTGATGTACCGTGACACTTGGGCCGAAATCGACTTAACACAAATTCGCCAGAACGTGGTGGCGATCCGCGAATTTCTGCCCCGTTCCACCAAGCTGATGGCGGTAGTGAAGGCAAACGGGTACGGTCACGGGGATATCCAAACAGCTAGGGAGGCCGTTCAGGCAGGAGCGGACTATTTAGCGGTTGCTTATATGGAAGAAGCCCTTCGTTTAAGGAAGGCCGGCCTGAAGCTGCCGATTCTTATATTGACTCCGATTCGTCCAGAGCTCACCCCGCTGGCTCTGAAGCATGATTTGATGCTTACCGTTACACGAGCCTCCTGGTTTCGGGAGATGCGGGCGTACAAGCCCGTCCATACCGGGGGGCAGCTGTATGTTCATATAAAAATGGACACCGGGCTCGGACGCATCGGAGTTCGAACGGTAGAGGAATGGAGAGACATGGTTCCGTGGCTGAATGCACCGGATATTGTGGTGGACGGGGTTTATACGCATTTTGCTACGGCCAGCCATGCAGACAGCAGTTATCTTGAGCTTCAAGTTCGGCGTTTTCAGGAAATGAAACGATGGAGCAGCAAGCTCCCCGTTAACCATTATCACTGCGCGGCAAGCGCGGCGGCGCTTCGTTTTCCGGAACTGTGCATGGACATGGTTCGCATCGGAGCCGCCATGTACGGCTATTATCCGAAACATCTGGTTACGGGCATCACCTTAAAGCCGGCACTCAGTCTGCACAGCCGATTAATGCACACGAAGAGGCTGAATCAAGGGGAATACCTAGGCTATGACAATGCCTATCAGGCCGGACAGGATCAATGGATCGGCACGATTCCGATCGGCTATGCCGATGGCTGGTCGCAAAGCATGCGGCATGCGGAAGTGCTGGTCGAAGGGCAACGGGCAAGAATAATCGGGAAAATCTCCATGGATCAAATTACGGTGGAGCTTCCAAAGGATGTTCCCGTGGGGACGAAAGTTACTCTGATTGGCAGCTCGGAGGAACAGAGCATCTCCATTCAGGAAATTGCCGATCGTATCGAGGTTGTGCCGCAGGAAATCTCGAGCTCCATCACGGAGCGAGTCACCAGAATTTACAGAAATCGTGGGGGGATTCCGAATGAAGCCATTCGAAGTGAGGCAGAAGCATTATAACATTCGCGCAAGCCACGAAGATATATTCAGAGGGGAGCTAGTATTGGTCAACCGGCAGCACCCAGTCAGACTCCCGGTACAAGCCGATCAACTTAGGTCTCTGGATGTCTACCCTTCTATTCATCAGCTAGACAAGGGAATGAGATTGGACAAGCAATGCCTGGAGCAGCTTTATGCGCTGCTGAAGGCTTGCGGAGGCATGGATGATATCCTTGCGGTCAGCGGTTATCGAACGAAAGAAGAACAGACCCGAATCTATAACGATTCTCTAATCGAACGGGGGGCCGACTATACGTCCCAATATGTAGCTTGGCCTGGTCACAGCGAGCACCAAACGGGACTTGCAATCGATGTCGGCAGGTTGAAATCCAAACTCGATTTTATCGCACCGACATTCCCGGACAGAGGGATATACAGGTCCTTCAGGGAACAAGCTGCGAATTACGGCTTTATTCTCCGGTATAAGAAGGAAAAGGAGTCGATCACTCAAATTTCCCATGAACCGTGGCACTTTCGATATGTAGGATACCCTCATTCCCGGATCATGGAGGAGAAGGATCTTTGTTTGGAGGAGTATATCGACTTCGTTCAGACATATCGGTATTCCGGGGAGCAGCTAACGCTGCGGGAAACGAACAGGACGACAAAGATTTATTACGTGCCGGCAGATAAGGGAGACGATACCGAGATTCCCATCCTGACAAACGACGCTTACAGCATATCCGGAAATAATCGGGACGGATTCATCATTACAACGATTTCCGAACATCCGAAACACTAACTTAAAGTTTAAGGAGGCAAATAACGATGGACAAAAAGACGATTGCGGTATTGTTCGGCGGCCGTTCCGGCGAGTACGACGTATCGTTGAACTCCGCCGCTGCGGTAATCGAGCATTTGGATCCCGCGAAATATGATCTTGTATTGATCGGAATTACACGGGAAGGGGCCTGGCTTGGATACGGCGGGAGCATCGAGGATATTCGCCAAGACCGCTGGCATATTCATCCTAGCTGCAGGCCGTCTTTTCTCTCCCCAAGCAGAGAGGTGCAGGGACTGGTAGAGCTTGTCGGAACGGAGTTCCGCGTCACGCCGGTGGATGTGGTATTTCCGGTCCTTCATGGCAAATACGGAGAGGATGGCACCCTGCAAGGATTATTGGAACTCTCGGGCATTCCGTTTGTGGGGTGCGGGATGTTGTCCTCCGCGTTATGCATGGACAAAGAGCTTGCGCATCAGCTGGTGCAAGCTGCGGGCATCGGTACGCCGAGCTCCTTTACGATGAATAAGAATGAAGACATAGAAGCGCGTCTGTCAGAAGCGCAAGCGCTGGGCTTCCCGCTCTTCGTCAAGCCGGCAAGGTCAGGTTCATCGCTCGGTATAACGAAGGTTAACAACATGGAGGAATTGGCGGCAGGTATCGAAACCGCCTTTGGCCACGACAACAAAGTAGTCATTGAGGAGAACATCGACGGCTTTGAGGTGGGGTGTGCGGTTCTGGGCAATTCAGATCCGCTGATTGGTGTTGTTGACGAGATTGAACTGCAAGGGAGCTTTTTTGATTATGCCGAGAAGTATACGCTGGCCCATTCCAAGATCCACTTGCCTGCCCGCATTGATGAGGAAACGGCGGACAGGGTCAAGGAGACGGCACGATCGATTTATAGAATACTGGGCTGTAGAGGATTGGCGCGGGTGGATATGTTCCTGGCTGACGACGGAAGAATTGTGTTTAACGAAGTCAATACGATACCGGGCTTCACATCGAGCTCCCGCTACCCAAGTATGCTCCAAGCCAGCGGGCTATCCTATTCCCATATTCTTGACAAGCTGCTGGAGCTCGCCGCTGCCGCGGACCGGGAATGACGGCTAGCATGAGCATCTCATCACGACGAACTCGATGGGCGGTCAGCAAGATGACATCCAAAAACTATGCAGCAATCGATCTTTCAGGGTTTGAATGAAGTTGTGAAAGGAATAAAACAAAACCGAACGAACAAGAAAGAGGCCGAGGCACCTCGGCTTTCAATCGGAACACGCCTTATATCGGCGTGTTCTTCCTTTTCTGTGTGCTCAATCACTGCATATCATTGGTGGAGAACCGTTGTTGCAGTGGGATCTTCTCTCTGTAATTCTTGCAGAGGCACGTCAACTCGGTTACCGTAATATCTTTATCTATACGAACTTAATGGACGTAGGAGAGCTGAACTGGGAAGAGTTGTCCGGTGCCAGCTTGGTTATCCATGCATCCTCCCATAATCAGGATTTAACCAATCGAATGATAGAAAACCGTCCTGACTTCTCAAATTTCTACGAAAATATGAATAAATTGAGAAAAACAGGAATTCCCTTCTGTTTTAATGTAGTATTAAATAAATAACTATATATTCGTGAGGAAATTGTAGACTACTATAAATATTTCAATTCATTGGGTATGCAGCTCAGCTTAATTCATGTAGACAGGCTTTAAAGGAGAGCTTGGTATGAACAATTTAATAATGATTTTAAGTATTGTGGCCATAGGCATACTAACTGTCTTTCTGAACAGGAAGGTCAAGAACAAAAGCAGGATGAGCATGATTCTGGCCATCGTTTTTGTCCTGTATATTGCAACATTTATGATTATTGGCATGTTCAAGAATTAATTGCGATGCCAATTCCGCTTATTACAGGCGAATTATGGCGGGGCTGTAGTATTACTGTTCTCCGGAATCATGATTTTGGGGAAAACGCTAACTTTAGGTGAGTATGTATCTTTCACAGGTTACCTTGCAAAAGTGCTGGGAAATGTTCAGGCTATGGCTGACTTTGGAGTAACTATAAATCCCATAATGGTAGCATTGATAGAGTAAGGGAGTATAAGGAGGATGAGGAGTTCTGGACAATATCCTTCCGAATGCTCTGCCGGAACAGCTCGTTCATTTGAGGGCATTGCTGGAGAAGTATCAGCTTCAACCATTTATCTCCGATTTTCCAAATGCATTGGATACGGAAATGGCCCATGGAGGGGCTAACCCTGGTGGGCAGCAGATACACATGAATATGTGACCCTTCGTGGTCATCCTTAGAGGGGGGAAATCATGGGATCACAGATCATTGAAACACGTGGATTAAATCTGAACCTGCAGGGAAACCATGTACTTAAAAATATTGACATTACTACGCACTCCGGGCAAATCTGTGCTTTGATTGGCGAGAACGGAGCGGGTAAAACGTCTACCATTCGCTGCATTGCAGGACTTTACCCTCCAACGACAGGGGCATGTACGATCTTTGGCGAGCCAGCGTATAACATGAGTCAGAAGAGCAGGAACCGTTTTGGTATCGTATTTGACGAGGGTGGATTGTACGGTGAAATGTCAGCTTGGGAGAATGTCCTGTTTTTTGCACGCCTCCGAGGTATGCAAAAAGAGAAAATTGCAGCACGATACAACGAGCTTGTGCAACATTTTGAGTTGAAAACTTCTTTGAAGGTGGGACGTTTTTCCAAAGGCATGAAGCAGAAGCTTATGATAATACGTGAATTATTGCACGAACCCGAGCTGCTTATTCTGGATGAGCCCTTCAACGGTCTTGATCCGGATTCCAAAATTTTTCTACGAGACAAACTCAGTGAAATCTGTTCGAAGCAGGGTACTTCAATCCTTATCAGCTCTCATGATTTATTTGATCTGGAGAAAATTGCTGATCAGGTTATTATGATACATCAAGGCCGCATTGTAGCAGATCAAGCACTTCAGGCGATCACTGGAATGACCCAACGTTACGTCGTTACTTGTGACAACCCGCAACTGGTGGTGAGTATTCTTCAGGATATTGATGGAATGACGGTTGTGAGTCATGATGAGCAGTCTGTAACATTTATGGTTGAATCGGAGGTTATTAAACAGCCGCTACAAATTCTACTGCAGCACGGCATAGAAATCCAGGAATTTTTCAAGGAAAAAAGCTCATTGGAGGACTTTTACAGAACAACCAAACAAGCCGCTGTACAAAACTAACGTGTAAAGTAATCTTTTTGGGGAAGGAGAGACTGTACTTGCTGCCGTTATTAAGAAAAGATGTGCAAACCCTCAATTGGAAAAGGTCATTGACCATGCAAATATTGATGTTTGGCATTTTCTTCGTGTTTACGATCGGTCAACTAGGGGAACTGGAAGCAAGTCTGGGTTTGACGATCGATGGTCTTGTTCCACTGTTGCACAAGTTGAATGAGACCCGGGAACATCGTGTCATGTTTACCAATTCATTGATTGCTGTTGGTCTCCTGTCTTCTGCATTGGTGTTTGCATTGTATGTCGGTATACCTCATGTCTTACAGTTCTTCACGAAAGAAAAAGCTGAAAAGAACCTGAGTTTTCTGCTTGCGGTAGTGTCCAAACCCGGTAAAATCATGCTTGCAGTGTGGTTGTTTGCCCTGATCCGCGTTGTAGCTATGGCAATCATGAATGGTGTTCTAATTTGGTTTGTATTTACTCTGTTAGGGTTTAGGTCTGCGTGGTCAACGAGTCTTTTCTCTTCTGGTCTGACCATTGTTTTATGCATAGCTGCATTTTTGTATATGGCTAATGCGATTGTTTGGGCTACCAACGGAAGTGAAACTGTACTGAAAATATTTAGAATTTTCATTCTGGTGGGCATTGTCGCAGCATTTCCTGCGGTGAACTATCTTCGGATGGATTTCAGCTTTCTGGACTTCCGTTATGCTGCATACAGTGGAATGATCTGTATCGTGACAGCGTTCCTGTCCCATTTTCTGATGAGATTGTTTAAGGTTGAAAAGGTCGTCTAGTGGGTAAATTCTATCTGCATCGAAGTATATAAACGATATTTAGGTTATGTCAGAAATCCCCCAGAGGAAAGCCGCTTACGAGCGATACCTCCGGGGGATTTTGTTTACTCACTGGGGCTGTGATGAACACAGACAGAATTCCCAGCAGCAGTCGTGCGCTGAAATTGTCAAAATAACGATCACCTTCATTTTAAACACCGCCCCTCGTTCAATGTAACGTGCAAATGCAACTGTGCTTAGAAAAGCGAGTATGCCGATCAGCAGGATGATGCCCCCCCTGATTGAAAAGGATAAGTATTAAGATGTCGGTTGCCCGATGTTAATCCTCCGTTAAAAATCATTAGTCATTATTTAAGATATTAGGACTTGATTTAGCAAATCCGGCTAACCCCTCCGCGATCCAATCCAGTGAATCATATCAAAAGAATGGTCAATAGTCCTCGGCGCATCTCTCGATTATGATGCAGACGTGGACAAGCTCACGGCGATGGCTAGGGCCAGCAAGAGAGCTGATCGTCCATCTGAACACATAAAGTCGCACATCGCAGGCTTAGGCTGAAAAAAGGGGGAATGCCGATTTTGGAACAGCGGATCGAGCGCGTGGAATCGTTAACCCATCATCGTACGAAGAAGACGATACGCTGGCGAAGGCAGGCCATGCACATGCGAAGGAACTGGCAGCTGTACGTGCTGTTCGCTCCGGTACTGCTGTACTTCATTGTCTTTCATTATGTGCCGATGTATGGCGTGCAGATTGCATTCAGAGACTTCATTGCGACCAAAGGCATCTTGGACAGCCCGTGGGTGGGGCTCAAGCATTTTGAACGTTTTTTTGACAGCTATTATTTCTGGCGGATTCTTCGCAACACGCTGGGCATCGGATTGTACGAGCTGGCCGTCGGGTTTCCGATCCCGATTATTCTGGCGCTGATGATCAATGAGGTGCGAAACAGCAAGTTTCGGAGAATGGTGCAGACGGTGACGTATGCTCCGCATTTTCTGTCCACGGTTGTAATGGTCGGTATGATTATGATGTTTCTGTCGCCGGTCAGCGGCCTGGTGAATCAGGTAATCGCCGCTTTCGGCGGGGAGCCTATTTCCTTCATGACAGAGCCGTCCTGGTTCAAGAGCATCTATGTCTGGTCCGGCGTGTGGCAGGGCATGGGCTGGAGCTCGATCATCTATTTGGCGGCGCTGGCGGGCATCGATCCCCAACTGCATGAAGCGGCGAAGGTCGACGGGGCCAGCTGGCTGCGGCGTATATGGCATATTAATTTGCCGGGCATCATGCCGACGATTGTTATTTTGCTTATTTTGAATATCGGATCGATTCTTGGCGTCGGGTTTGAGAAGGTGTTTCTAATGCAAAATTCACTGAACATGGAAGCATCTGACGTCATCTCGACCAATGTGTACCGAAGCGGCATTCTTGGGGCGCAGTACAGCTACTCCGCTGCCGTTGGGCTGTTCAACTCGGTTGTCAACTTCATTCTGCTGATCTCGGTGAACCGGATTGCACGCAAGGTCAGCTCAAGCAGCTTATGGTAAGGAGGAATGGACGGATGCCTCAAAGCCGAAGTGAACGGATAGCCAGCGTGGCGATCTATTGTATACTGACGGTGATCACCCTTCTGGTGTTGTATCCTTTATATTTTGTGCTGATTGCTTCCTTCAGCGCGCCGGAGACGGTCATGCGCGGGGAAGTATGGCTGTGGCCCAAGGAGTGGTCGTTTGTCGGTTATGAGCGGCTGTTCGCCAATTCGGAGATTGGACGCGGCTTCCTGAACACCTTGCTGTATACGGCGGCGGGGACGTCTTTAAATCTGGTCATGACAATCGCAGCGGCTTACCCGCTGTCGCGAGCGGATTTCACGGGGCGCGGCGTATTCACCTTGATCATCGTGTTCACGATGTTCTTCAGCGGCGGCATGATTCCGAACTACCTGCTCATCAAGGAACTCGGCATGCTGGATAGTTTCTGGGTGATGATTATCCCGACCGCTGTGTCCGTATGGAACATCCTCATCATGAGGACGTTCTTCCAAAGCTCGATTCCGAAGGAGCTGCAGGAGGCGGCGTTTATTGACGGATGCTCGAATATGCGGGTGCTGCTGCGGATTGTGCTTCCGCTGTCCGGTCCGATTTTGGCGGTGATGGTGCTCTTCTATGCCGTCGGGCACTGGAACTCGTACTTCAATGCCATGATTTACTTGTCGAGTCGCGACAATTATCCGCTTCAGCTGTTCCTGCGGGAGATTCTGGTGCAGGGGCAGATGCAGGAGATGGTGGACATCAGCGACGATTCCCTGGCGCGAAGCCTGATGGATGCGGAGGCGATCAAGTATGCGGCTGTTATTGTAACCAACCTGCCGATGCTGATGCTGTACCCGTTCCTGCAGAAGTATTTTGTGAAAGGTGTCATGATTGGTTCGATTAAAGGTTGACGCATAGATTCATAAAATGAAGAAATATGGGAGGACAACAACAATGTCACGGAAAAAATGGGTTTCGGCCGCGTTAGCGTTAGTACTTGGTACAGGACTTCTGGCAGGCTGCGGCGGCAGCTCGGAGAGCGCGCCGGAGGAGAGCGGCGAACAGCCTAACCTTCTGAACGAGACGGGCATGCCGATTGTGAATGAGCCGATATCGCTCCGCTTCTTCACAGGCAAATCGCCGACCAACGGCAGCAAGTTCGAGGAAACGCTGGTGTGGAAAACCTATAAGGAAATGACCAATATTGATGTGACCTTCGATCTGGTACCGTTTGAGACGCTGACGGAGAAGCGGAATCTGGCACTGGCCGGTGGAGATTATCCCGATGTATTCTACTCGGCCCGGATCGGTTCTTCAGATCTGATGCGCTATGGAGAGCAAGGGGTGTTCATTCCGTTGAACGATCTGATTGATCAATATGCGCCCAACTTCAAGAAGCTGATGGAGGAATATCCGGATATCCGTAAAGGGCTGACGATGCCGGACGGCAACATCTATTCCATGCCATCGTTCTATGATCCGGCGCTGCTGTCAATGCTGGTGGGAACACCGCTGTGGGTGAACCAGGAATGGCTGGACCAGCTTGGGATGAAGGAACCGGAGACGATCGAGGAGTTCTACCAATATTTGAAGGCGGTAAAAGAAACGGATCTGAACGGCAACGGCGTCCATGATGAGGTTCCGTTCAGCGCAACCGGCATCACCGGACTCATCGATCATTTGAAGGGATCATGGGGACTTGGGACCAGCGGTCTTGGCCATAAATTCGTGGATGTGGACCCGGACACGGGCAAGCTTCGCTTCACGAAGACGCAGCCGGAGTACAAGGAAATGCTGGAGTTTGTCAACAAGCTGTATACCGAGGGTCTGCTGGACAAGGAGATCTTCACCATTGAAGGCGGCGCGCTGAACGCTAAAGGCCAGGAGGGTCTGCTTGGCTCGACCATCGTGCCGAATCCGGAAACGGTGATGGGCCGCACGGAGTATATCGGTCTTGGCGCACTGAAAGGGCCGCATGGCGACCAGTTGTATTCCCATGTGAAGGTGCCGATGGTGCATGTTGGCGCGTTTGCGATCACCGATAAGAACCCGCATCCGGAAGCGACCGTTCGCTGGATGGATTACTTCTATGGGGATGAGGGTGCACAGTTCTACTTCATGGGCAAGGAAGGCGAGACCTTTACTACAACGGCTAACGGCGAGCTGGAGTATGTGGACGAGATCACCAATAACCCGGACGGGCTGACTCAGGATCAGGCGATGGCCAAATACTTCACTTGGCTGGGCGGCAGCTATCCAGGCCTCGTGCGCGAGAACTGGTTCAAGGGCTCCGAGACGCTTCCGAGTGCGATGGAGGCGGCTGCCAAGGCAGAGCCGTATGCCGTTAAGGACATTCTGTACAACTTCAACTTCACGAATGAAGAGAATGAAATTATGTCGTCGATCGGTAAGGATATTCAGGACTACGTGAATGAGATGGAGGCCAAGTTCGTGAACGGCTCCGCTTCCTTCAGCCAGTGGGAAGAATATGTGAACACGATCAACCGGATGGGGCTGGAGGAGTATATGCGCGTATATCAGACGGCATATGATCGTTACCAGGGTGAATAAGATGTAACAGACACTAATACGTCGCAATCAGCCCGCAGCACAGCGGCTCGCGCAAGGATATCCTTGTGTGAGCCGCTTGTTTGCGTTTTACCAGGGAAGAGAGGATTAGATGGTGAAATTTCCCATATGAAATGGTACAATTCAACCAAGCGCTGCAACAGGAGCATCGTTGATAATGATTACAGACGCAGCCGCCTGTTCATTAAAGGGTCAAGCTAAGGAGGCTGGGGTTATATGGAGCCGAGGACCACGTACAAGCGGAGTTTCAAAAAGCGGTTCGGATGGCTATTCAAATCGATAAGAAATTACGGCCATTATTCGAAAACCGAGTTAGCGGTTGCGGTGCTGTTCATCGCGATCCTTGTCGTGTGGGGCATTTTTGTGTTGCGCTGGTTTGTGCTGATTATCATAGCAACGATGAGGCATTTTGGTTTAGTTTAAAATATAGATACTGTGATCAGAACATCATTCATTTAAATTACTTAAAATTATTTAAATGAATAGTAGAAACTTTTATATATTTGCTATATAATTCTCAGTATCGTGGTTAAGCGGTGTAGTGGATGTGGATGTCTGCGCCGTTTCCATTGGTCGATTCACTTGTTATGAAAAAAAATGTATTTCCATGAAAGCATTCATGGTATAATACATGTAGGTAAGTAAGCTTATAGGAATTATAAGTAAATTGAAGCTTATAAAAATAAAACATGAATATGGATCTTCGGGGTATGGTGAAATTCCTGACCGGCGGTGATGGTTTCGTATGCCAGTTGTTTCTGTCATAAGAAGCCTAAGCCCGCGACTCGCTATGGTTGTGCACTTTTGTGCATGGAGATTAGCGACTGATTTGGTGAAAATCCAAAGCCGACGGTTAAAGTCCGGATGGGAGAAGATCAAGTTACGGTTTGCATGCGAAGCGGCTTTCTGTCGCCATCATGCAGGCTTATTTGATCAACCCCCGATTGTCGGCCATGTGCCGATGACGGGGGTTTTCTGCTAGTAGTAAGACCTCCGTATTCAGGACAAGGAGATAGCAAGATGGAGAACGCAAGTACAACCGTGCCTGTACAATCGTATAATTCGGGAAGCGGTGAGCAAGTCAAAAGCCAATTTCGGGGAGGATTCTGGCTGGTCGTGCTCGGAGCCGCGCTATGGGGCGCCGATCCGTTATTTCGGGTCATTCTGCTGAATAATCTGACCTCGGCCCAGATCGTTCTGTTGGAGCATGTCATCATTTCTTTTATAGCGATACCGATCATTTGGAAAAATCGCAAGGAATTCAAGCTGCTTGGCTGGCGCCATGTCGGGGCGCTGCTGTTCATCTCATGGGGTGGCTCGGCGCTGGCCACCGTGCTGTTCACCATGGGACTGACCAGCGGCAATCTGAACGCAGTGCTCTTGCTGCAGAAGCTGCAGCCGCTGTTTGCCATCATTCTTGCAGCGCTGCTGCTGAAGGAGAAGCTTCCTCGCCACTTTGCCTGGATGCTGCTGATTGCGCTGACGGGGACCTACATGCTTACTTTCGGCTTTGCGGTGCCGATCGGGCACTGGAATGAATTCGTGCAGGTCGGCAGCCTGCTCTCTCTGGCAGCGGCCGCGCTGTGGGGCGGATCTACCGTGATGGGACGGCTGATGGTTGGCAAGCTGAAGTACGAGACGGTGACTTCACTGCGCTTTGTGCTGGCGCTGCCGCTGCTGCTTGTCATTACGGCGAGCGAGGGAGCCGCATGGAATCTGCCGGCGGTGAACACCGTCGCCTTCGGGGCTGTGGCGCTCAATTTGCTGGGGCAGGCGCTGCTGCCGGGGCTGCTCAGTCTGCTCGTGTACTATAAAGGCTTGACGACAACCAAGGCTTCTGTGGCTACCCTGGCGGAACTGAGCTTTCCGATGGCGGGCGTGCTCATCAACTGGATGGTGTTCGGTGAGGTTGTCACAGGCGCCCAGATGCTTGGGTTCCTGCTGATCTGGGGCGTGCTGTTTGCCATTTCCCTGCAATCCAAGCCTTCCGTTGCGAATTGAATATGAAGATGGGCGGGCCGCGAGACGGATCTCGTGCGCGCCTGTCATGACTGCCGAGCCAATCCGGGTTCCAACCCGGGGGCTCGGCTTTTTGCATGGGGGGCTTTTTTTTACATAATTCGCCGAAAATTTTGAGGCTCTGTTAACAATCGCTCCTTACACTTGAGAATGATGGATTCCAAGTTGGAACAGGGGGAGCTAATTTTGAAGCACAGGATCATGAAAGTGGTCTCATTATGGATGGCTTTTGAAATCACGTTAGCCTCGCTGTTATCGCCGGGCGCTGTATTGGCAGCGGAGAATAGCCAGACTGCCCAGCAGGAAGGCAGCATACAGTCGCTTCAGCACGGCGCGTTGGCGGCCGATTTCGGGCTTGCCGATCGCGATCTGCCGGAAGCTTACGAAGAAGAGGCTTATGCCGTAACACTGGACGTATATGGCGGACAAGCTCCGTATACGTTCACGGCAGACGGACTGCCATCCGGCTTGTCGATCGCGCCGGACTCGGGCAGCATCACCGGCGTGCCAGCTGCAGGGCAAGAAGGGACGTACCTGATTCGGGTGACCGTCCAGGACCGTGACGTGAACACGGCTCAGTCGGATTATGAGCTGCGCGTGCTTGGCAAGCGTGATCCGATCGCAGCAGACCAGATTACAATTGAGAAAATAGGTCACTATGCGGTGGGCACATCGAACAAGGACGGCGGCGTTGCCGAAATTATTAAATACAACAAAGATAATCATAAATTTTATCTGGTGAACGGATCGACACAGCCTGCAAGCCTGGAAATTGTGTCGTTGCTGGCCGACGGCACTCCGAAGAAGGACAAGCAGGTGAATGTAGAAGAGCTGGTGAACACAGGCGGGTTCGTCTTTGGCGATTTGACCAGCGTCGATGTCAGCACGGCAACGAAGCAGGTGGCGGTTGCTGTGCAGGAGCAGGATCATACCAAGGCCGGAAAGGTGCTTGTCCTCGATTACGAGGGCAATCTGATCACTTCGTATGAGACAGGCATTCAGCCGGATATGGTTAAGTATACGTCCGACGGACGTTATATTCTGACCGCGGATGAAGGGGAGCCTCGGATAGAGGATGCTCCCGATCCGGAGGGAAGCGTAACGATCATTGATACGATGACAGATGAGATCCATCTGCTCAAATTCGACGATCCGTCGATAATTGACAACGATGTGCATATCCGCGGACCGGTGGAAGCAGACGGAATGATCCGAAGCAAAGGCACGAAAGCCGATGCCAGATTCGATCTGGAGCCGGAGTTCATTGCCTTGTCCGAGGATGAAGGGACGGCTTATGTATCTCTTCAGGAGAACAATGCCATTGCGATCGTCGATATCGCCGGAAAGTCGATTACGGCGGTGCGCGGGCTTGGTTATAAGGATTTCAGCCAGCCGGGCAATGAGCTGGATCTGCTGAGAGATGGAGCTATCAAGCTGGAAAATGCGCCATTCTACGGCATCTATATGCCAGATGGCATCGCTTCGTACAGCGTGGGCGGTCAGCAGTATATTCTGTCCGCGAACGAAGGGGATGCCACCGGATGGGATGATCGCTCCAATGAGAGCGACATCGGCGAGATGAAAGCCGCTTTGTCGCCTTCCTCGTCGGCAGCGCAGTTCCTGGCCGATAAAGGCAGCACTTACGACAAGGTTGAAGTCGCGAGCGATATGGGTCATGACGGCTTGTATCTGTACGGGGCGCGTTCGTTCTCGATCTGGAATGCCGCGGATATGTCTCAGGTGTATGACAGCGGCAGTGATTTTGAGCGAATAACGGCCGAGCGTCTTCCGCGTTATTTCAACGCCAGCAATGACAAGCCTGAGATGGACAACCGAAGCACGAAGAAGGGGCCGGAGCCGGAATATGTTGAGGTAGGCAAGGTCGGTCAGAAAGTGCTGGCCTTCATCGGCCTGGAGCGCATTGGCGGCGTCATGACGTATGATGTGACGGATCCGTACAGCCCGGTCTTCCTGAATTATACGAATACGCGCGACTTTGAAGCCGGACTTGGATCCGATTCGGCGCCAGAGGGACTGGATTTTATTCCGGCTTCGGACAGCCCGACAGGGCGGCCGCTGCTGCTCGTTGCGAATGAAGTAAGCGGCACGGTGGCGGTTCTTGAGCTCAAGGTGACGAAAATCACCGTAGACAGAACATCCTTGGAGCTTTCCCCGGGCGGGCAGCCGGTGCAGCTTGTGGCTGAGGTTGAGGCTGCTGGCGGCGCTGTGCCGGGACTGCAGTGGAGATCCTCGGATGCAAGTGTGGCGACAGTAGATGCGAGCGGTGTTGTTACCCCGGTATCGAAAGGGGAAGCTGTCATTACGGTGCTGAGCGACGACGGCTACGGCTCGGCAGAAGTGGCAGTCAAGGTAGCAGACGGCGCCTCCGAGGAGGGCTGGAAGCTGACGGTTATGCATACGAATGACACGCACGCGCATCTGGGAGATGTGGCAAGACGCGCCACGCTTGTCAACGCGGTGCGCAGCGAAGCCGGAAACAGCCTGCTGCTGGATGCCGGGGATGTGTTCTCGGGCGATCTGTATTTTACGAAATGGTTAGGTCTGGCCGACCTGATGTTCATGAACTATATGGGCTATGATGCAATGACCTTCGGTAACCATGAATTTGACCAGGGGACCAAGGTGCTGGCTGATTTTGTCCGCCAGGCGAAATTCCCGATGGTCAGCTCCAATGTAGATCTGAGCAAGGACAAGGACATTTCCAATCTGATCAAGGCGCCGGCGGCAATCGACGTTTCGAAGCCGAAAACAGCCGATCTCGCGGGCGTGTATCCATATGTTACGCTGCTGGTGGACGGCAAGAAGGTGGGCGTATTCGGTCTGACGACTGAAGATACGAAGGAAACCTCCAGTCCAGGCAAAGACGTTGACTTCCGCGATGCGGTGGAAGCTGCGCGGGAGACTGTGGCGGCGATGGAGGCTGAAGGTATTAACATCATCATCGGGCTGACGCATATCGGCTATGCCAGAGACAAGGAAATTGCCGAGAAGGTGGAAGGCATCGACCTTATCGTTGGCGGCCATACGCACACGACGTTATCGAAGCCGGAGGTGGTGATTGATGAGGAGCATCAGACACCTACGGTCATTGTGCAGGCGAACGAATGGGGCAAATTCCTCGGACGGGTGGATTTGCGCTTCAACGAGGAAGGCGTTGTGTTAACGGAAGAAGGCCAGCTCAGCGGGGAGTTGCTGGTGGTTGACGAGACCGTTCCGGAGGACCCGGAGGCCACAAGAATGCTGGAGCCGTATAAAGCTGAACTCGAAGAGCTGATGAAGCAGGTGATCGGCATTGCAGCGGTTCCGCTCGACGGGCAGCGGGAGCATGTGCGCGCCAGGGAGACGAACCTCGGCAATCTGATTGCAGACGGCATGCTGGCCAAAGCTAAGGAAATCAAAAACGCCGATATTGCCATTATGAACGGCGGGGGGATTCGCGCCTCCATCGATGAAGGCGAGATTACGATGGGCGAGCTGCGCACGGTTATGCCGTTTGGCAACACACTGTTCGTGCTGGACGTCACAGGGCAACAGCTTAAGGACGGGCTGGAGAACGGGGTCAGCGGCGCCAAGCTGGCGGATCTGCCGGGGAAATTCCCGCAAATTGCCGGCATGAAATTCAAGTGGGACCCGAATGCCCCGGCTGGCGATAAGGTCTACGATATCCAGATTCAAAAAGGCAACGCTTATGTACCTCTAGTCCTGACGGAAGTTTACCGTCTGGCCACGAACAGCTTCGTTGCCAACGGCGGAGACGGCTACGCCTCCTTCGCCGCAGCGATTGCCGAAGGGAAATATAACGAAGATTTGGGCTATCCGGATTACGAAATCTTCATGGAGCATGTCAGCCGACTTGGCGGCACCGTGTCACCGACGGTGGAAGGGCGGATTGTGGAGCAGAAGAAGCCGGCCGATAACGGCGGTCCGTCCCCTGGCCCTGGTACGGGCGGCTCCGGCGGTACAGGCGGATCGGGAGGTTCCGGCGGCGGAAGCGCAACGCCTCCATCCTCGCAGCCGGCCCCTCCATCGGCAGGGAATGAGCCATCTGGCGAAGCGAATGTGCTAAGCGGCGAGGATCTGCTCGTGACGGCGCAGACGGATGCTTCGGGCACATCAACAGATCAGGTGCGGATACAGGATGAAGCTCTGAGGCGTGCGGTGGAAAGTGTGGCAAGCCGCCAGCAGAAGGAGCTGATCGTGAGCGCCGCTGAATTGAATCGCGCGGCCGATATTTACATCCCGGTAGCCCGGCTGGCCGAAGCTCTGGAGCTGGCGGAAGAGACGGCGCTTGTTGTAGAGACCGGGCTGGCCTCCTACCGCATCCCGCTGGCCACGCTTCCTCTTGATTCACAGTCTGGCGGAAGCGAAGGACTTCACCTGAAGGTGTCTGTAGGACCGGCAGGGTCTGTCACAGCGGCTGCTGTGGCGGACAAGGCGGCGTTCATCGGCGCATCGGTACTGACAGACGGTGTATTTCAATTCAGCGTTGCGATTGGAGAAGAAGGGAAGGAGCAGCCGCTTGACAGCTTCGGCAAGGCGGTTGCCAGCCGGATCATTCCGCTTCCTTCCGGTGTGAGCGGAAGCGGCATCATCGCAGCGCTGTACGATCCGGAGACCGACAGCTTCCGGTTTGTGCCTTCGTCAAGGGTGACGGTCAGCGGGAAGCCGGCGGTGGAGATCAGACACGCAGCGGCTTCGGGTGTGTATGTTCTGCTGCGGCACACGCAATCCTTCGCCGACACGAACGGTCACTGGGCACAAAAGGAGATCGAGCTTCTGGCATCAAGGCTGCTTGTCAGCGGCATGAGCGACGAGACTTTTGTCCCGGGAAGGGAAATGACAAGAGCCGAGTTTACAGCGCTTCTGATCCACGGATTGGGGCTTGCCCCTTCCAAGAGCAGCGCAGGATTCACCGATGTGCGCAGCAGTGACCGCTTCGCCGGTGAAATTGCGGCGGCCGTACAATACGGCATCGTACAAGGCGGCGCAGGAGGCGCATTCGCTCCGAACTCGGGTCTAACGAGAGCGGAGATGGCGGTTATGGCCGCCCGGGCGATTCGTGTCATGGAGGAAGCGGCGGCTGACACCGGCATGGATACAAACGGTGCACTGAGCCGTTTCCGTGATCAGGGACTCATACCGATGTGGGCTGCCTCGGACGTCGGCTACCTTGCAGGGCTTGGCATCCTACAGGGCGACCAGCGAAGCGAATTTGGATCCTTCGACAAGGTGACGCGAGCACAGGGCGTGCTGGTCCTCCATCGGACGCTGAAACTGCTAGACTTTCTGGAATAGAGAACAAGAGAGAATCAAGAGAAACCTGCGATAGGAGCGGGAGATTTCAGTGAACCGAGTTGATCGCTGAACGGACCGGGACAGGGTGGATATCCCTGCCCCGGTCCCCATTTATTTCGTCATTGGCATCCTAAAATTTAGAAGATTAGATGTGACACGAGGATTTACATGCAAAGCTATTAAATTTATAGTTAATAGGTAGCCACATAAATTGATAGGGAGGATTTATATTCATGAATGTATTCAAGCGTCCACTGGGCAAACTTCTGATTGCTGCGCTATTGGTCGTTGGCCTGCTGCCGGCGGGTACGGGAAGTGTTTTTGCAGCAGAAGGAGAAGCCCAAGGTTTTGAACTTCGTATCTTACATACTAACGACACCCATGCTCATTTGGACAATGTAGCCCGCCGGGTTACTGCGGTGAACGAAGCAAGGAATGACAGCACGCTGCTGCTCGATGCCGGGGATGTATTTTCCGGAACCTTGTACTTCAATCAATATAATGGACTTGCTGATCTTTACTTTATGAACTTGATGAAATACGATGCCATGACTTTCGGCAATCATGAATTTGACCGCGGGCCGGAGGTGCTGGCTGAATTCGTGAAGGAAGCGAAGTTCCCGTTCGTCAGCTCGAACGTTGATTTTAGCGCCGAGCCTGCCTTGAACGGATTCGCTAATGAAGAGATCGGTACTCCAGGCAATGCCGGTGAAATCTACCCTGCCCTGATCAAGGAAGTGAAAGGCGAGAAGGTAGGGATCATCGGTCTGACAACACCGGAAACAGCTGTACTGGCCTCCCCGGGAGACCATATCAAATTCGAATATGAAGTGGAAGCGGCTCAGAAACAGGTGAATGCGCTTGAAGCAGCCGGGGTTAACAAAATCATCGCAGTGACTCACCTCGGATATGCTGAAGACCGCAAGCTTGCCGAAGCGGTGAAAGGCCTGGACGTTATCGTTGGCGGCCACTCCCATACGAAGCTTGATCAAGCGGAAGTGTTTCATGCGGATGCTGAACCGACTCTGATCGTACAGACAGGTGAATACAACGTCAATTTGGGACAACTGGATGTGACGTTTGACGAGAATGGTGTTTTGACGGATTGGGACTATAAGCTGATCAATCTTGATGCCAAGGACGATGAAGGCAATTTCCTCATCCAAGGCGATGCTGCTGCTGAAGCAAAGGTTCAGGAATATGCAGCGGCACTGGAAGAATTGAAGAAAACCGTGGTGGCCAGCTCCGAGGTTGAGCTGGACGGAGAGCGCAGCAATGTCCGTACACAGGAAACGAATCTCGGCAATCTGATCGCGGACGGCATGCGCGCCAAAGTGATGAGCCTCGTGCAGGAAGACGATGTAAAAGGGTACGTGACCATTCAGAACGCTGGAGGTATCCGCGCTTCGATTCCAGCCGGGGATATTACGCTGGGGCATCTGTTGACGACAATGCCGTTTGCGAATAATTTGTCGGCGCTGAAAATGACAGGTGCAGAGATCGCCGCTGCCTTGGAGAACGGTATTAGCGGTGTGGAAAACGGGGAAGGACGCTTCCCGCAAGTATCGGGCATGCGCTTCTACTATGATTCCACGAAGCAGGGCGAACAGATTGACGCCGTTAGCGGCAGCGTAACGCAGCAAGGCGAGCGCATCGTGAAAGTTCAAATCCAGAATGCGGACGGCACTTATACAGATATGGAGCCTAACGCATATTATATTGTGGCTACCAACTCCTACATGGCCGATGGCGGGGACTTCTACAGAGCGATGAAGCAAGCGAAGGACGCTGACCGTTTCTATGAGCTGAATATTGTAGACTATGAAATCTTCCGCGAGTATCTGGAGCAGCTTGATGTTGTGGATGCGGCTGTGGAAGGACGCAGTATTGACCTGAAGGGAGCTGCGCTTCCTGGGGAAGCTGGCGGCGCAACGGATGGCGCAGCGGGAGAAAGCGTCTTTAAAGACCTTGTGAATGACAAGGATGCTGACGCTATCCAGGCCGCTGCCGACGCAGGCTTGGTCAACGGTTATCAGGATGGCACATTCCGTCCGGACCAGGCTGTCACCCGTGCTGAATTTGCGGTGCTGGTCAGCCGTGCGTTCGACATCGCCGGATCGGCAGCATCCGCAGGCTATGCGGATGAGAGCAGCATTCCAGCCTGGGCGCTGCCTGCCGTAGCGTCCTTGAAGGAAGCTGGCTTGCTGGAGACGCTGGCTGGATCGTCCTTCGGTCCGAAGCAAACGTTGACAGCGGCTGAAGCTGCGGCGATTATCGCTGCGGCGGCGGGCGATGAAGCAGCTGCCGCACCGGCAGGCGATGGCGCTGTAACCCGCAGAGACGTGGTGTTGATGCTGGTCTCTGCAATTCAATAAACCGAAACGCTCAGCGATTCATGAATTCATCCTGCATCTGTGTCAGATGCAGGATGTTTTTATGAGCTCGTTTCTGTTGCGGCTGATAGGCAGGGGTCAAATATGGATGCAGTTGACAATCGATGGGAAATCCAATATCATTCACCTATCTGATAGGTGGAAAGGATGGCGAGAATGAACCGAAAAATACAGAAGCGGCATGTTCATGAACTGGTTGCCGAAGAGATTCAGAAATACATTGAAGAGAAAAACTTGCAGGAAGGCGATAAGCTTCCGTCTGTGGAGGAACTGACCCAGCTATTCGGTGTCGGACGCTCCTCCCTTCGTGAAGCGCTGCGTTATCTGGAAGCGATGGATATTGTTCAGGTGGTGAACGGCAAGGGGATTTATGTGAAGGATATCGGCTCCTTCCGTTACAGCGGCACGGTGAAAATCGACAACGAGAAGAAATTTCTGCTGTATGTGCTCGATGTTCGCCGGGCACTGGAAGGCAAGGCAGTTGAACTGGCCGCCCGCAACATTGACAGTGACATGATTGACAAGATGCGCGCTTGCCTGGAGGAATACGATGACTTCAAGAGCAGAGGGCTGAATACGGCGGCTATTGATTATGAATTTCATCAATTAATATATGAAGCGGCAGCCAATCCTCTCTTGAACAGCGTGTTCGAGTCAATCTCCGAGCTGTACGGCAAGTTTTTCTCCGGTCCATTCGGCGTGAAGGAGCTGTTTGACGACACCTACCCTTTTCACCGCACGTTGTTCGAAGGATTGGTCAACCATGATGCGGAGCATGCGCTGCGGGAGTTCCATAAAATGATGGATATCGTAGAAGAAGCGATTCGCAAATATGAGCAGTCCTGATCTCCTTTGTCACTCTTATGTAATGTAACCTAACGCAAGCATTCGACAAAATTCAACACGACGAAACATTATCTAACATTCTTGTTGACAATGTAAACGTCGTTCCCTTATATTTAACCTATCATACAGGTAGACAGTATGATACTTCTATCGATACGGGAGGGGTAATATGTGGGGTAAAGACGTGAAGAAATGGGTAATGACGGCGCTTGCCATTGTCTGTATGGTCAGCCTGATTGCGGCCTGCGGCGGCAAAGACCAGGAGCAGAATGCAGGAAGCGGCAGTAACGGCGATAGCGGGGGCGGGGGAGAGCGCATCACACTTCGCATCATTGAAAGTTTGACAAGCCCTGCTCGTACATCCATCTTGCAAGCAAGCATTGATAAATTCATGGCGGATCATCCAAACATAACGGTTGAACTTATCTCTCCGCCGTTCGATCAGGCAGACAACAAAATCCGGACGATGCTGGTAGCCGAGCAAGAGCTGGATATTCTCGAAGTGCGCGATCTGAATGTGGCCGAGTTCGTTAACAACGGCTACGTCACGCCGCTGGGCGAGTACACGGCGCAGTGGAGCGATTTTGCTACGATGACATCCACGGCCCAGTCCGTGGCGACGGTCGGCGACGAGCTCTACTTCATTCCGAACGGCCTTTATCAGCGCCAGATGTTCTATCGCGCAGATTGGCTGGAGGAAGCAGGAATCAAGGTGCCGGAAAGCTATGAAGAGCTGGTAAACGCAGCGATTGCGATTACCGATCCGGCGAAGAACCGTTACGGCTTCTCCTTCCGGGGCGGACCTGGAGCGAACTCGGTCCCTGACACGATGATTCAAACCTACAATGCGGACAACATTGACATAGAAGATTCCATGTTCCTGAAGGATGGGGGTACGATCTACTCCTCCCCTGAGGCGCTGGAAGCACTGGAGCTGTATGTGAAGCTGTACAAGGAAGCTTCGCCGCCGGACTCGGTCACCTGGGGATTCCAGGAGCAGGTGCAGGCATTCACTTCCGGAGTAACGGCATTTATTCTTCAGGACCCGGATGTGATCCAGGTGCTGACGGAGAATATGGACGAAGGCACATGGGCGACTGCGCCGATGCCGACGGGGCCAAGCGGCAAAGCGCTCATCTCGGCTGGCGGAGCTGGCTGGGGCATCACATCATATTCGAAGAACAAAGAGGCGGCGTGGAAGCTGATCGAGTATTTATCCTCACCGGAGGAGAATATTACGCTGTCGAAGAGCCATGGCACGATTCCGATTCATACGTCGGCGGCGGAGGACGAATTTTTCCAGGCTGGCCCGTATAAAACGCTGCTTGATATGACGGATAAACCGGATACGTTCATCAACTTCAAACCGCCGTTCCAATATGCCGCTAACGGGCAGTGGGGAACGGTATCGATGGAATCCGGACAAGCGATGCTGCTCGGCCAAGTATCCATTGAAGATACGCTGAAGCAGTGGGACGAATACTGGACAAAAGCGAAGGCGAATCAAAACTAGTACGCAAGGGCCCGGTGGAATGAGCGGGAACACATGCGCGGCCCGGCTGTTCGGGCCGGCCGCCATGTTCTGACCAAGGTGGTGAATGGGATTGAGAAACCAGCGGATGTTTATATGGCTCAGCCTGCTTCTGACGATGGTATTGCTGGCTGTCTTTACGTTTTATCCTTTTCTGCAAGGTGTAGTCATGGCGTTCCAGAACTATGTGCTCTATGATTTGACGAATGTCCGGTTTATCGGCTTCCGCAACTTCACGGACGCATTCCAGGACGCCAAGTTTATACGGGCGCTGAGCAACAGTGCTTATTGGGTGTTCTTCTCGCTCGTGTTCCAGTTTCTGATCGGTCTGACATTGGCGCTTGTGCTGCGTAAGCCGTTTCGCGGCAGAGGTGTCTATCAGGGGTTCATTTTTTATTCCTGGGCGCTGTCGGGCTTTCTGATCGGTCTGATCTGGAAATGGATGTTCAATTCTCAGATTGGCGTCATCAATGACCTGCTGCTGCGGCTTGGTCTGATCGAAACGCGCATCGGGTTTCTGTCTGATCCGAATTGGGCGATGGTGTCCGTTATCGTGGCGAATGTGTGGTATGGCATCGCATTTTTTGCCATTATGCTGCTGGCGGCGCTTCAATCTGTTCCGCATGATTTGTACGAGGCGGCGGACATGGACGGTGCGGGTGCAGCCCGCAAGCTGTTCAGTGTGACACTGCCCTATATTATGCCAACGATTATTGCAACCACGCTGCTTCGGGCGATCTGGATTTTCAATGATCCGACGATCATCTACGGCCTCACGAACGGAGGACCTGCGGGCACGACGCATATTCTGTCCTCGCTGATGCTGGAGAAAATTATTTACGGTGGCGATTATGGCGCGGCCTCCGCTATCGGCGTCATCATGATTGGCATTTTGCTGCTATACACCTTGTTCTACCTGTTTGTGACGAAATCGGAAAAGGCGGGTGATTTTTAAAATGAAGCTGCGCTCTATTGCTCCGATAGGCCTGAAATTGCTCTTTCTCGGCCTGCATCTGATTGTGATGGTGTTTCCGTTGTACTGGATCTTCATTACGTCGCTGAAGCCGCAGAAGGATATTTTCGCCTTGCCGATCACTTACTGGCCGGAACGCTTTACACTAGATAACTACGTGAACATATTCAGAATATCCAAGTTCCATATTTATATCGCCAACAGTCTGATGATTTCGCTGCTGGCGGCGGCAATCGTGATTGTCATCGCCATTCTGAGCGGTTATGTCATGGCCCGGTTTCAATTCAGAGGCCACCGGCAGATTATGCTTGCCTTTCTGGTTACGCAGATGCTGCCAGGCTTTGTGTCGCTAGCGCCATTGTATTTGATGATGGCCCGTATGGATCTGATTAATACCCGGCTGTCGCTAATCATCATGTATACGGTGATGCTCATTCCGTTCTCGACGATTATGCTGAGGGGATTCTTTCAACGCGTTCCAAGCAGCCTGGAAGAAGCGGCGATGATTGATGGCTGCTCGCGTTTGTCTGCACTGGCGAGAGTCATTATTCCGGTCATGCTGCCGGGGATTGCATCAACCTTTATATTTGCGTTCGTTCAGAACTGGAATGAGCTGTTCATGGCGGTCATGTTCATTGATACCGAAGCGCTTAAGACGCTGCCTGTGGCGATGAACTCCTTCATTATGAAATTTGATGTCGATTGGGGCGCCATGTCGGCCGGAACAGTGCTGTCTGTCATCCCGACAGTCGTTCTGTTTGCTTTCGCGCAGCGGTTTATCGTCGACGGTTTGACACAGGGGGCAGAGAAAGGCTAATGGTCAACATGAATCAGGTATAAATTTCATAGACGGATAGAGGGATATGGATTATGGAGAGAAGCAGCCTTGACGAGCAGCTGCATACGAAGGTTTCTCACGATACAATCGATAGGCAGCATCATGGTGCGGTGAGCATCCCGGTGTATTCAAGCAGCCTGTTTGCGTTTGAAGATCATGCATCGTTCGATCATGCGATGGAGGATGTACTGGCTGCAACGGTATATTCCCGGGGCAACAATCCGACGGTTCAATTTCTGGAGCGGAAAATTGCCCAGCTGGAGCAGGGAGAGAAGGCGCGCTGCTTCGCCTCCGGGATGGCAGCGATCGCAAGCACCCTGCATGCGCTGCTTGGCACAGGCGATCATGTCATTTGTGTCCAGCGGGCGTACGGGCCCACTAGGGAATTTCTTGGCGAGCTGGCGACGCGGTTCGGAATCGAGGTGACGTATGTTGGCGGCAGCCGGCTATCCGATTTCGAGCACGCACTGAAGCCGAACACAAAGGTGATTTATCTGGAGAGCCCGACTTCGGGCCTATTCGAACTTCAGGATCTGGCTGGCGTGGCGAAGCTTGCACGGCAAGCTGGCGTAATCACGATGATCGATAACAGCTGGGCAACCCCGTGCTTTCAGCGGCCGCTTACGATGGGCATTGATCTGGTGCTGCATTCAATGACCAAATATTTCTCCGGACACAGTGACTGCCTCGGAGGTACCGTTGTTGGCGCCGATGCATTGGTCGATACGATCGAGCGCAGAGGCTACATGCTGCTCGGCGGCATCATGACGGCGCATACGGCGTCATTGATGATACGCGGGCTGCGCACGTTGCCGCTGCGGATGGAACGCCATCAGAAGAACGGCCTCGCCGTGGCGTCCTATCTGGAGCAGCATCCGCTGGTGAACCGGGTGAACCACCCGGGCCTTCGCTCACACCCGCAGCATGAGCTGGCGAGCAGGCAGCTGGATGGATTCAGCAGCCTGTTCTCCTTTGAATCCAAGCTGCCAGTGAATGCGATGAAGCGCTGGGCAGATGCGCTGGGCTACTTCCGGATTGGCGTCAGCTGGGGCGGTTACGAAAGCCTGGTCACCGTTGGCACGACCCCGCCAGAGCGCAATACGAGTGGAACGAACCCGTCCATCATCCGGCTATACATCGGACTGGAAGATCCCGAGGCGCTGATCGAGGACATGAACCAGGCCTGGCGGCTTGTCCTGTCCGAGGAAGGTGTTATCGAGGAATTGAATCCTATTCATCCATCATCGTGAGTACAAGTATCCCGTCCTTGGAGGCGGGATTTTTTGTGTGCGGGCTGATAGGATGCAACAACGTCAGGATCAGCCGGAGTGTCCTGATATCTCTACACAACTAATGCGCAGCGCCCTGCGCTTGATTAAAGCTGCATGAGGTCGTCGATCATCAACTTGCGCCGCCATGTCCGAATATTGCAATAAACAAGGCATGATATCACAAAGACGAATCCTTCGATTCCGTGTACGATAAGGGGGAATAAACCGCGAAGGGGGAGCGAGGTGTCTGTAAAATACAACAAGGAACCGGTCGTTGTCATTCCGGACTGCGAGCAGGAGGCCTGGCAAGGCTATGAGCAGATTGGCCAAGAGCTGGCCCGGCGCGTGGCTGGAAGAACGAAGGCCGTAATTGTGATCGAATGCTATCCCGGTGTGCGGACAGAAGAAGTGACGCGAGGTCTGGGTGCTTCTCTTCCGCTGCAGGCGGTGTTTGAGGCGGAGGAAGCCGCCTTATCCACGCAAGAACTGGAGCAGCGCGTGGCTCCCTATCTAACCGAGGATCGCGTCTTCGGTCGTATGGCGCCATTTCAGATCGAGGATTTCTACGATCCGTCCCTTGTCCGCCGGCTGCGTGAGCGCATTGCTGATATCGAGGCAGGCATCGTCCTTGTCCTTGGATTCGGCGCCTCGCTGATGGCCGAGGGGGATGTGCTGGTCTATGCCGATCTTGCACGCTGGGAGATTCAGCTTCGTTACCGCAGCAAGGAGATGGGCAACTGGCGGGCGGACAATAAGGATGAGGATGTGCTGCGCAAATACAAGCGCGGCTACTTCATCGAATGGCGGACGGCGGATCGCTTGAAGTGCAGGCTGGCGGAGGAGGCCCGGATTGATTACTATTTGGATACCAACCGGAGGAACGATCCGCGAGCCGTGACCTGGAATGCGTTCATGTTCGGCCTGTCGTACACGGCGCAGCGGCCGTTTCGTCTGGTGCCCTATTTTGACCCCGGCGTCTGGGGAGGGTACTGGATGCAAGAGAAGCTGGGGCTGCCGGAACGGGAACATCCTTACGCTTGGGCATTCGACGGCGTGCCGGAGGAGAACAGCTTGTATTTTCAATACGGCGGTATTCGCCTGGAGTCTCCGGCGGTCAATCTGGTATTCTTTCAGCCGCAAGCGCTGCTCGGCGAGCGGGTCTATGCCAGGTTCGGTGCGGAGTTTCCGATCCGCTTCGACTTTCTGGATACGATGGGCGGGCAGAATCTCAGCCTGCAGGTGCATCCGACCGCAGAGTATATGCAGCGAACGTTTGGCCTGTCGTACACGCAGGATGAAAGCTATTATATGCTGGACGCTATGCCGGACGCGAAGATCTACCTCGGTCTGCGCGAAGGGGTGGATGCTGACCGGATGATGGCGGAGCTGGAGGAGGCGCAGCGCGGGGGCGCGGCGTTTGCGGCGGAAGACTATATCCATATCATGCCTGCGAAGAAGCATGATCACTTCCTCATACCGGCGGGGACCATCCACTGCTCGGGCCGCAATGCGATGGTGCTGGAGATCAGCGCTACACCGTATATTTTTACATTTAAGCTGTGGGATTGGGGCCGCCTTGGCCTCGATGGCAAGCCGCGCCCGGTACATCTGGAGCACGGGAAGTGTAATGTAGCGCGGGATCGAACGGCAAACTGGGTGGACGAACAGCTGGTGAACCGGATTGAACGGGTGGCCGAAGGGGATGGCTGGGTGGAGGAGCGAACCGGACTGCATGAGTCGCAATTCATCGAGACGCGGCGGCACTGGTTCTCTGTCCCGGTAGAGCACCACACAGAGGGAAGCGTCCACATGCTTAACCTCGTGGAAGGCGACGAGGCCATTGTGGAAAGCCCTTCTGGCGCATTCGAACCCTTCACCGTCCGGTATGCCGAGACGTTCATCATTCCTGCGGCCGTGGGGGTCTATACGATCCGTCCAGGCGAACCGTCGCGGGGGAAGACACTGGCAACGATAAGGGCCTCTGTGCGTTCATAACGGCCCATTCATGAAAGCACGAAGGAGAGCGAAGGACGATGCGGGATTGTGTGCTGGCGCTTGACGTGGGAGGCACCTTCATTAAGGGAGCCGCGGTATGGGGAAACGGCGAGGTCGCTAAAGAGACCCTTCTGTATAGGAATACGAACGCGCAAGGAGCGCGAGATGCGGTGCTCGATCAGCTGCATGCCGCCGTGAAGGAGCTGGCCGTACGGGCCAAAGCTGTGGCCGGAGAGGACGGGATACGGGTGCAGGGCATCGGGCTGGCCTTCCCGGGACCGTTCGATTATGAATCGGGCATCAGTTATTTGCAAGGTCTGGGCAAGTTCGATGCGCTGTATGGCGTGAACGTACGGGATGAGCTAGCCGACCGGGCTGACCATGATCCGGAGCTTGTGCGTATGGGGTTTCGCTCTGGGCGAATTTTTATGGAAAATGATGCGTATCTGTTTGCCCGGGGGGAGGCGGTGTACGGAGCAGCCGCCTCTTATAAGAGGGCAGTCTGCATGACCCTTGGCACTGGCTTCGGGACCGGGTTCATTCTGGACGGAGCCGTGATCCGGGAGGGGGATGGCGTACCGGCAAACGGCTGGCTGTACAACGCGCCGTGGGAAGACGGCATCGTGGATGATTGTATCTCGAGGCGCGGTATGCTGCATTGCGCCCGCAGCCTCGGCTTCGACGTTGACACGCTGGACGTCAAGGAGCTGGCTGCGCTTGCCGAGTCGGGGGAGCGCAGCGCCTGCGCGCTGTTCGAGCACTTCGGGCACACGCTCGGGGCGGTTCTCGTGCGGTATACGCGGGCGTTTAATCCGGAAGCATACGTGCTGGGAGGACAAATCGCAAATGCATCCCCGCTCTTTGTACCGGCGCTGGCATGTGAGCTGGAGAGAGGCGCCATCAACGCGGTTATAACGAAAAGCCCCGATACGCTGCTCAGTACGTTCCGGGGAATCAAGGATTATGTATTCGGACAATACCGCAGTTCAGGGGAGAAGGGGGGAGCATGATGAACGGATTTCGCGATGCGCTGACCGCGCTCACTTGCCGGGAAAGCAATCGTTTGCTGAATACGGCGGTCAGCACGATCCAAGCGGACAATGCGGCTTTCTATATTCACTATTGGGGCTCCTCGCTGTCGCACAATACCAACATGCGGCATCATCATTCCTTCTTCGAGGCTTGCTTCGTCGTGGACGGCAGCGGCGTGTATCGTGAGGACGAGGCTGAATATCCGCTGCGGGCAGGTACACTCTTCCTGTCCCGGCCCCACCGTTGGCATCAGATCGTAAGCGAGCCAGATATGGCGCTGCTGTGGGTAGGCTTCGAGCTGGATGAGACGCAGTCGTCGCCTGAGATGACCGCCTTGTTCCGCCGTCTAGCCAGCACCGAGACGTTCCTGGCCGAGTCGGCCTGGAATACGCCGGCCGCGCTGTGTTGGCAAGCGCTCTGGCTGCAGGCCGAGCAGTCGCCTTCGCTGCTGCGGCTGATCGCGCCGGATCTGGCGAAGAGCCTGCTGCTCTCGCTGCCGGCCCTGTTCGCTGCGGATCTCCCGGATGAGGGAGGTGCCGCCGAGCATGACGGCGGCCGGCATCTGTTCCGCCAGGCGAGCCTGTATATCCGGGACAATCTGTCGCGCCCACTGCGTCTGGAGGAGGTTGCCGAATATTTGCATATTTCAGGGAGGCAGCTGACGCGTATTTTTCGCAGCCATTCGGGCATGTCCTTCGGTGATTATGTCACAAGCGAACGGTTGAAGAAGGCGCATTACTTGCTGAAAAACACGGATTTAACGACCCATGCCATCGCGGAGCAGGTCGGCTTCGGGTCTGTGCATTATTTTACGAAGGTGTTCGCAGCCAAACGCGGGCTGCCGCCAGCGGCCTACCGCAAGCAACTGCGTTCTCCATTATAAGATGGGAGTTGATTGTATGAAACGACCTTTTAAAATGTACGTCATTCATCATTCGCATACGGACATCGGTTATACCGACAGGCAGGAGAAGATTGAAGCGTACCATGTGGACTTCATCAAGCAGGCGATTGAGCTATGCGAAGCGGAGGCGGCTGGCACTGGGGATCGTCAGGGATTTCGCTGGACATGCGAGACGTTCTGGGCAGTGGAACGTTTCCTCGAACAGGCGGGTGCGGACTGGGTGGCGAGGTTCGAAGCGGCGGTCGCATCCGGCCGGATCGAGTTGTCAGGGTCCTATCTGCACATGACGGAGTTGATCGACACCGATATTATGGAGCGGCTATTGCGGCGGGCAACCGATTACGGGAAGTCCATCGGGGTGAAGGTCGACAGCGCCATGCATGCTGACATCAACGGCTTTAGCTGGGGGTATGCCCAAAGTCTGCTGAATGCGGGAATCGACAACCTGTTTACCTGCATTCACACCCACCATGGCATGTTCCCGCTTGGCCGCAAGCAAATGCCGTTCTGGTGGGAAACCGCCAAGGGCGAGCGGCTGCTCGTCTGGAACGGGGATCATTATCATCTCGGCAATGATCTTGGCCTGTCGCCGAATGCGCTCTTGTCTTATTCGATGCGGGAGGACGGGTTGAATGTGTACGGCGCGGACGAACGCGCGTGGGAAGTGGCCGAACAGCGGATTCAGGCCTATGTCGCCTGTCTGGAGGAGGAAGGGTATCCTTATCCGTTCGTTCCGATCATGGTATCAGGCCTCATATGGGACAATGCCCCGCCAAATGCGGAGGTTACCGACTTTGTGGAGCGCTGGAACCGCCGGCATGGACACCAGATTGAGCTGGAAATGACCACGCTGCATGAATTCTTTCGTACGGTGCGCGAAACAGAAACGCAATTGGGGACGGAGATCCCCGTGTATCGCGGCGATTGGCCGGACTGGTGGTCGGACGGCGTAGCATCAACGGCCATGCACACCCAGTTATTCCGGGATGCCCAGCGAACGCTGCGCGTTGTGAAAGCGCTTGATCCGCAAGGGAAGCAGGTTCAGGCGGCGGAGCTGACAGAGATGGAATACAATCTGGCGATGTATGCCGAACATACCTGGGGTTATCACACTTCGGTCGGCGAGCCCTGGAACCCCTTTGTCCAGTCGCTCGGGGCTCGGAAGGAGCAGTTTGCCTCGGAAGCGCATCAGCGGATATACCGGGCGCTTGACCAGATCACGGTTGCGCGCGGGGAGAAGCTGATGGCCCCGAATCGCGCGCTGACGTACAAGGTGATCAATCCCGCAGCTGTGGAGGTTGCAGATATCGTGCAGCTCCCGGTGGATCAGTGGGAAGTGTCGAAGCTGCTGAAGAAAGGCTTTACTGTTGTCGAATCGGCTACCGGCAAGATCATGCCTTACGAAACGGTCTCTACCAGCCGAGGGTATATGGTATGCATATCGGCCATTGTTCCGGCGCATTCGGAGCAGATGTACGAGATTAAGCTGAATGATGGCGCAGCCCCGGCACCCGCGGGGAGGGTGAGCAATA
Organism: Paenibacillus sp. FSL M8-0334; assembly: GCF_038000405.1. Taxonomy (NCBI): domain Bacteria; kingdom Bacillati; phylum Bacillota; class Bacilli; order Caryophanales; family Paenibacillaceae; genus Paenibacillus; species Paenibacillus sp. FSL M8-0334. The sequence goes on along the minus strand of NZ_JBBOCH010000001.1, from coordinate 1,084,530 downwards.
CTCGGCTGCGGGGACTGGATGGCGTTCATGATATTCCGCCGCTGGCTGCAAGCGGCCAGACTTTTGACCCCGCGTTCAGCATCGACGCTCATTCCATCTCCTCACCATATGTGCGGATCGAATGGGCCGAAGGTGAGGGCATCGTCAAGTGGCATGACCGCGTCCGCGGACTGGACCTGATAGATCCTTCTCATCCGCATCGGGCGTTCACACCGATCTATGAAGTGACGCCGGTTGACAATCCGGAACGGATGCGGGCAACACGGACGGTCATGGGCCGCAACCGCAAAGGCCTGAATGTTCAGCGCCATACTGGCAAACTGCAGGAAACGAAACGGATTGCTGAAGGAGCCTTATCTTCTACGGTGGAGCTGATCTATGGCATAGAAGGCATGTCCCATTACTCCGTGCTGTTGACGGTGCACCATACCCGTCCACGAGTGGAAGTTGCGATTCGCATGCATAAGGACAGTATATGGGAGCCGGAGAATGTCTATATTGCACTACCGTTCCGCGCGCCGTCGAGTTCGGCCGAGAATAGCGTCTGGCTTGATAAAAGCGGCACACCGATTCGTCCATGGATCGATCAGCTGCCCGGCACGTTGTCGGATTTCTATTGCATTCAGGAGGGATTGGCTTTGGTTGCGCCGGATGCTGAGGCAGGGCTTGCCATTGCCACCCCGGATACGCCGCTCATCCAGTGCGGTCCGCTTCAACACGAAGCGAGACTGGTTATGGGGCACGATGGCTTGCAGAAGAGAACTCCTGTGCTCTACGCCTGGGTGCTCAACAACTTCTGGGAAACCAACTTCAAGGCAACGGTGGGCGGTTTCTATGAGTTCCGCTATAAGCTGACCTGGGGAGAGGACGCGGGCGATCCGTCGCGTGCCCTGGCATGGTGTCGCAATGTGAACACCGGATTGTTGGCGTTCAGAGCTGAGACATAAAGCGCACAACCTATATTGGATGAAGGTCCCGCCTGTGGCTAAGTGCTGCGGCGGGCCTTTTATATGCGGAAGATTGGGATACACTTTAGGGAAATGGGACACCTGCCGACGCGCTTCATGACCACGCTCCATCCTTCCAACCCCCTGGTCTGTTACCCGGGCAAGATGCTGCGCTGCCTGCGCTGGCCACAAATTCGGCCGGACATGGCATTGCAGGGGCTGGACATGGTATAGTGGACTCGATAATCTTGAAGGATGGAGATTGTGATAACGATGGATCAAGAGCAACGCTCCCGCAGCGGAGCGAAAGAATATACGAAATCTTCTCACCGCAGCGGCCGGCAAGGCAGCGAGTCGGGTGGGAAAGGAACCTCATATTCGAAAAAGGGGAAACCAGCGGACAACCGGCAACCGCGGAAAGCTGGGTCTTCTGATAAAGGGCCGGCTACGTCCCAGGGGAGAGCCGGCGCAGCTAGCAGGCGCTCGCAGGGCCTTGGCGCCGCAACTGCTGGTGCATCATCTGCTAACGCGCGCCAAGGGCGGCATGCCGGAATCGGAGCTGGCTCGCCTCAAGGGCGGCAGGCTTCATCTGGAGTCGGTAAGCGTCAAGGAAGACAGGCCGGGTCTGCCGCAGACTTCCGTCAAGGACGGAACATCGCTTCTACTGCTGCTTCCCGCGGGGATAAAGCGCGTGTGCGCCCGGCTGGACGGGAGCATGCCGATGAGCTTCGCGCAGGTGACGTCATTGTCGTTACGATCAAACGTCTCGGAATCAACGGAGAAGGCGTCGGGTATTTCCGCCGCAAAGCCGTGTTCATTGACGGCGCGATCACGGACGAAGTCGTGAAGGCTGAAGTGAAGGAGGTCCAGCCCAAGTTCATTAAGGCTGCCCTGCTTGAGGTGGAGAAGCGCTCGCCTTACCGGATCGAGCCGCCTTGTCCGGTGTTTGGCGTATGTGGAGGCTGCCAGATTCAGCACATCTCCTATGAAGGACAGCTTCAGGCCAAAACGGATATCATTCGCGAGGCGTTCAGCAGGTATACGGGCCGCGAGGATTTTCGCTTCAAGCCTATGCTGGGCATGGAGCATCCGTGGAACTACCGCAATAAAGCCCAGCTGCAGCTGAAGCGGCGTGATCAAGAAGTCATCGCCGGCCTGTATGAAGCCGACAGCCACAGCATCGTCGATATTAGCGGCTGCCCGATCCAGCATCCGAAGGTGAACGAAGCGGTAGAAAAGGTGAAGTCTGTCTTGGAGGAGCTGCGAATCCCTCTATATAAAGAGAACGGAACGAAAGACGGTGTGCGTACCATTGTTGTGCGTCACGGTTTCCAATCCGGCGAGCTTCAGGTGACGCTGGTCACTGCGGGAAGCAAGCTGCCGAGACAGGACGATTTCATCCGGCTGCTGCGGTTGTCGATGCCTGAGGTGAGCGGCATTGCACTGAACATCAATCCGAAGAAAACCTCGCTTATATTCGGAGACCGGACCATGACGCTATGGGGAGCCGAGACGATGGAGGAATCGCTGAGCGATCTGCAGTTCTCCTTGTCGCCGCGCGCCTTCTTCCAGCTTAACCCGCAGCAGACCGTCAAGCTGTATGAGTCCGTGAGGGCAGCCGCTGCTCTGACCGGCAATGAGACGGTGATCGACGCCTACTGCGGAACAGGAACGATCGGCTTGTGGCTTGCGCCATATGCCAAGGAGGTGCGCGGCATCGAGAGCATTCCGGAAGCTGTCGAGGATGCCAAGCAGAACGCGGCCCGCAATGGCCGCGACAATGCCAGCTTCCATGTCGGCCAAGCCGAGGAGCTGCTGCCGCGCTGGGTGAAGGACGGCATGAAGCCGGACGTGATCATCGCCGATCCGCCCCGCACGGGCCTTGACCCGCGCTTCCTGGAGACGGTGCTGCGCACTCGCCCGAAGCGCTTCGTCTACGTCTCCTGCAATCCGTCCACCCTGGCCAAGGACTGCAAGGTGCTGCTGGACGGCGGATATGATGTCGAGTGGGTACAACCGGTGGATATGTTTCCGCAGACGAGTCATGTGGAGTGCGTAATAGGAATATGTCGAGACGATACGTAGAAGTACTGAATTATCAGTATTCTGCAAAGTATGCTTCGTTTACGACTAATGGAAAGGACTACAGGAATAAGGTGTTAAACGATAAAATCGAGGTTTCTATTGTTCTCGACTTGGAATGGATAGATACACCTAGTGATTTTTAATTGAAAACAAGAATATCCAAGAGAGCGTCCTTATCGGGGCGTTCTCTTTTTATATAGATATTTCTTCAAAGAGCCGGTTGTCCCTCTCAGGCAGCCGGCATTTTTCATGAAAGGAGGAACAGCGAATGACGAAGGTGATTGCTCTTGCCAATCAGAAAGGCGGTGTCGGCAAAACGACTACGGCTGTTAATTTGGGTATTGGCTTGGCGACTGAAGGTAAAAAGGTTCTTCTAGTGGATGCGGATGCACAAGGCAATTTGACAGATGCGTTGGGTTACCGCGAACCGGATAATTTGTCAATTTCTTTGGCTACACTGCTCGTTAAAAATATGTTGGAAGAATCGTATCCGCCCCAAAAAGGCATTTTGCACCATCCCGAAGGGATTGACCTAATGCCCGGTAACATCGAATTGTCTGCTGTTGAAGTCTCGCTTGTCAATACAATGAGCAGGGAAACGATCTTGCGCTCCTATATAGACAAGGTGAAAAAGGACTATGATTATGTCCTTATTGACTGTATGCCCAGCTTGGGCATGTTGACCATCAATGCACTGGCGGCCGCTGATAGCGTCATCATTCCGGTTCAGGCGCATTATTTACCGGCGAAAGGAATGACGCAGCTTTTGCAAACCATTTCCCGTGTCCGACGCCAAATCAACCCGAAGTTGCTGGTAGATGGCGTGCTGCTGACGATGGTGGACAGCCGGACCAACTTTGCCAAGGATATTTCCTTTGTTCTTCGGCGTGATTATGGAGACAAGCTGCGTGTGTTTCAAACGGAAATTCCGCTTTCCATCCGTGCGGCGGAAACGAGCGCCAAGGGGAAGAGCATTTATAAGCATGATCCGAACGGACAAGTAGCCGAAGCGTATGCGGCATTTACAAAGGAGGTGAAGGGTATTGGCAAAGAAAGACGACAGACGCGCCAGCATCAAGCTGACCACAGTCGATGATTTGTTTTCGACCGATGAGAGCCGCGCCGATGCACAGCGGGAAAAAGTGATGGACATCCCGTTGTCAGAGATCAGCGATTTCCCCGATCATCCATTCAAAGTAAAGGCGGATGAAGCGATGCTGGAAATGGCAGATAGTGTGAAGCAATACGGTGTATTGGTTCCTGGACTAGTACGTCCGAAGGCAGATGGCGGTTATGAGATGGTCGCCGGACATCGGCGGAAAAAGGCGAGCGAGCTGGCGGGTATGGAAACGATGCCTTGCATCGTCCGCGAACTGGACGACGATCAAGCGACCATTATTATGGTGGACAGCAACCTGCAAAGGGAGCATATCGCGCCTAGCGAGAAGGCGTTTGCTTATAAGATGAAGCTGGAGGCGATGAAAAGACAGGCAGGCAGACCAAGTAAAGAAAATGTGTCCCAAGTTGGGACACAAAAACGTTCCGATGAACTGCTAGCAGATCAAGTTGGAGAAAGTCGCAATCAAATTCAGCGGTATATTCGCTTGACTCATTTGATCCCATCCATTCTTGAAATGGTAGATGAAAAACGGATCGCGTTTAATCCGGCTGTCGAGTTGTCTTATTTGGCCGAAAAAGAGCAACAAGACCTTTATGAAACGATACAGTCCGAAGACTGTACGCCCTCTTTGTCGCAGGCGCTGCGTATGAAGAAACTGAGTCAGGGCGGACGGCTCAATATGGATGTTATCTTCTCTATTTTGACGGAGGAAAAGCCCAATCAGAGGGAAAAAATGCACATTCAGCGGGAGCGCATTGATCGCTTTTTCCCTAAGAATTTCACCGAAAAACAAAAGGAGGACCTTATTGTCCAATTGCTTGAAAGCTGGTATCGCAAGCGGCAGCGCGAACATGGAAGATAATCTTAAGCAACATGAACAAAAAATAGCCATTCCTTACTCTCCATTGCGAGGGAGTTTTTTTGTGCCTACAAGGAGGTGACGGAGATGCTCTTTACGGAAGGTAAATGGCGGAAATACGAACGATTAATGAAAGAAAGGCCCGGTTTTGACCGCAGAGAACCGAAAGATGAATCGGAGCGTTCCAACACAGCTAAAGAGGAACGAAGAAAAAGAAGTCGAGCAAAGCATAAAAGCAATGAGAAGGAAGAAAGTTGAAATTCATTTGGTATAGAAAGGAGTCGTGAGCATGTCTTGGATCTATCGTCATCGCAAGATGCTGGTGATCGCTGCCATTTTGTTCGGCATTCTTTTGCTCGTGTCGGCTGTCATTTTTCACTTGATGAGACAAGCTGAACAACAGCAGGAACATCAGGAAGTGATCGCCCATTATGAGAGGCAAATAGAACAGTTAACAGCGACTAAAGAAGAATCGCTGCAAACGGTATGGACTGTGGCTCGAACCATTCCGGCCGGTGAGCAGATCGAACCGGAAGACGTCACGGCGATGACCCTGCCGACCGCATTGGTTTCGCCCGAAATGATCGCTAAGGAGGAAGAGGCGGTCGGTAAACACGCCAAAGTTGAACTTCGCCCGGGAATGCCGCTTCTTGCTTCTGTGCTGTATGAGGGCAACCCGATTGCCAAGGATGTGCGGACACAAGAGTTTCAAATCATTCAGCTTCCGTCGCATCTGGGAAAAGCACAGTATATCGATGTGAGGATCAACTTCCCGACTGGCGAAGATTTCGTTGTGCTTGCCAAAAAGCAGGTGCTTGATCGCGAGGGAACCGTCATTTGGCTGGAGATGAATGAAACCGACCTGCTGCTCACATCAAGCGCGATCATCGATGCTTATCTGCAAGGCGCAAGATTATACGCGGTGCCCTATATCGAACCGGGACTGCAAGAGGCAGCGACGGCGACTTATCCGGCCAATCCGATGGTGTTGGATTTATTGGAGCAAAACCCGAACCTGGTTGAGCAGGTTTCTACTGAGCTGGCTCGTCAGCAACGCGAAAGGTTGGAAAGCAACCTGAATGAAATGAGCGAAGCGGACAAAATGCGGGTGATGTACGGCAATGTCACCGTGCAGCAACAACTCATGAATGAACGGGCCGCAACACAGCAAAGCAATGCCGCTCAGCAAATGCCGCAGCCCCCTAGTTTCCCGGAGCAGGATGACCAAGAGTCGGTGAAAGGAGAAGATGAACGGCCGCCTTCTTCCCTTCCGGTCGTGGTAGAAGAAGAATCGCCCGAAGCGACGTTGCCCGAACCACCGCCTGCATCCGAGCCAGAGTCAGAAACGGACCTGGATTATTCAGATATCTTCAATCAATAAGGAGGAACCATGAAAAACATTGTGTTTTTAGGAGCGCCGGATAAAAGCCATGTGCTGTTATTGCTTGGCAAACTCCTGGCCGCAATGGATTACAAGGTGCTGATGGTGGACTCCACTCTCGCACAAACGACACAGGGATATTTGCCGCAGGAAGAATTACGCGCCCCGCTCTACGAGTTTGAAGGTGTGGACGTGGCCTGTGGGTTTATCTTGTATTCGCAGATGGAACGATACTTGTATCAGAAAGCAAATGGCATGGATTACGATGTGATGCTGCTGGACACCGACCATACCGAAATGGTCAAAGGGCGGGAGTTACCCCATTACGACAAGCGGATCTGGTGCAGCAATTTCAACCGATTGACCATGCAGCGAAATGTCGAATTGATGCAGCGGTTATGCTTGCATGAAGCACAGAATCAACCGGTATCGTTTTACAAGATGATGCTATCCGTTGTTCCTCTGACCATCTCCGAAGCGTATCTCGATTCCGCCTTTGCTCAGCAGACCATTCGCTGGGAGGAAGCGGTTTTTCGTTTTCCGCTGGATGAGCGTGATGTATCCGCCGAGCTGGAAAACCAGCATCATGGCCGCATCGATGTGAAGGGACTATCGGGAACGTACCGCCGCACGATATGGGAGATGGCACAACAGTTGTTTGATTGGGACGACAAAACCGTTCGCAGGGCATGGAAGCGACTTCGCCAAGAACGCGCTGCCTTCCGTCGCTAATCAAGCTGATCAAAATGATTGAGAAAAGGAGGGGACACGGTGACGGGACATACAATCGTGTTTTGGAGTCCGGTATCGGGAACCGGGACAACGAGCAATCTGGCAGCGACTGCCTCGGTCATGGGACTGGAGTATTCGGCACATATGTTGCTGCTGGGTCATTGTGAAAGTCACGATATCGCCTTGAAGCAATGCTTTTATCAAACGCATGCCTCTCGGGAGATGGACATGGATGTCTCAGTCAATATGGGGGTAGATGCGTTATTGCGACTGCTGCAAAACCGAAAATTGCAACCCAACATGATTCGGGATTACACGCTGCCTTTGTTAAAGGACAGGCTCGACTTGCTGCCGGGTTCAAGCAAGCCGGATGATCGTTTTATTGACATGGCCACGCCTTGGATGGAATCGCTGCTAAGCATGGCGAAACGGATGTATGATCTTGTGTTTGTGGATGGCGGCAGCGGAAATTCATCGGAATGGACCAACAGTTTACTGCGGCTGGCGGATGTGCTGGTGGTGTGCCTCCCGCAAAATCGGTTGGCTGTCCATCGTTTTTTTCGGATGGATGAACTTCAAGCGATGCTCGCAACTAAAAAGCATGTGCTCGTATTCGGAAAATATGATCGGTACTCATCTTTGACCCATAAAAATTTGTTGCGTCCTTATGGACGGCGTTTACAAACATGTTCGGTCAGTTACAATACACGGTGGTTGGATGATGGACAAAACGGGCATGCACAATGCCTTTTTCGGCGGGAAGGAGACCCCGATATGATGGGCGTGTTACATGGTCTGTTAATCGGAGGCATTGTCTTAATTGGCGTATTGTTCCTGTATTTGCGCATGAGCCGAACCTTGCCGGAACGCCAGCAGGAAGCGCCGGTGTACACGTTGAAGGCGATGGAAGAATACGTCAAAGGAGCACTGCATGACGTGATAAGCGCCAATCTGACGGATTACGGTCTATCAGAAGAAGAGTATCGGCGACGGAAAAACAAGCGGGCCGAGATGAAAAAAGCGCTGCGCGGATGCACGTCTGGTGATCTGCGTGACAAAATGTATGTCAAGCAATATATAACCGATTTGCTTGCACAGCACTATACGTTGGATCATGAACATCTGAACCGGTTGATCCCGTTTGATCGCCCTGAATCGTTGTCGCATCAGGATCGGTTTGACATCTTGCTTCATGTATACAAAAAACGTCACGGCTATCATGCGCTTAGTGAACTCATACGCCGCTATGATCTGGATCGGCCCAAGCCGAATGCCCATGAAGAACAGGAGCTGTCTTACCGTATTACGTCTGAGGAGATCGGCGAGATTTATGAACAAGAGGACGTCCAGCTATCGGATGAGGATAAACTTCAAATCGTGGTGCAGCGCATTTACCAGCACTACAAAGGCTTTAGTGTCGTGGACGAACTGCGCGATATGCGCATTGACGGCGTGTCCGGCGGAGTGTCCGGTTTGCCGCCTTCCGTATGGGAAGAAACATGGGATTGGGACGGGGATGTTCAACTCGGTGAGGTGCCGCGGGCGCATGATAGTGTGTGGGTTTTTTATGAGGGGAAATCCATCCACCTTAGTTTCCTCTCCTTTGGATCGGAACTGGAACTGCGGCGTGTATGCCAAAACATCTACAAGCATAATTTTCCCGGCCAGTTGTCCGAAACGACCGGATACAAGGTGAATGAAATGGCCGACGGTTCTCGTGTCGTGGTGCTGCGCCCCCGATTTGCCGAGTCGTGGGCTTTTTTTGTGCGCAAATTTGATGTGCAAAATGCCACTTTAGAACAGCTGATTCGCGATGAACATGCGGAACTGCCGATTGCTCTGATTCGCTATCTTGTGATGGGAGAGCGCATTACGGCGATAACTGGTGCACAGGGCAGCGGGAAAACGACGCTGCTTATGGCCATGGTGCGTCATATATCCGCCTTGCTCCCGATTCGCGTTCAAGAGATGAGCTTTGAACTGCAACTGCGCAAAATTTATCCGAATCGTAATATTCTCAGCCTTCGGGAAACGGAAACGATCTCCGGTCAGGCCGGGCTGGATATACAGAAAAAAACGGACGGCTCGGTCAACATTTTGGGTGAGGTGGCGACCGACCCGGTAGCGGCCTGGATGATCCAAATGGCGCAAGTGGCTTCACTTTTTACGTTGTTTACCCACCACGCCAAAACGTTTCGCGATTTGGTGTTGTCCTTGCGCAATTCATTGCTCAAAACCGGCGTGTTTACCAATGAACAGGTGGCAGAACAGCAAGTGGTCAGCGTCATCAACTTCGATATTCATTTAAAACGGGATGCGGACGGTCGCCGCTATATCGAGCGCATCACGGAATGCGTACCGCTTGCACAGGAAATGCCTTACCGGACAGACTTTCGCGAGAAAAAGACGCTCGATGAGAAGATGGATGCGTTTATGGAGACGGTGACGGACTACTTCCATCGCTCCACGGATCGGAAACTGTATGAAGCGCGAAATGTCATTGAATATCGGGACGGCCGTTATGTTGCGGTTCATCCGTTGTCCGAACAAAGCCGCAAAGATATTACAGAGCGGCTTGCCGGTCCGGACCAGGCAGCTTTCGAGGCGTTTTTGTGTAATTGGGGGGATGGCGATGAATCTTGAGTGGCTTTCCCTGCTGCTTGGCGGAGCGACGCTGTTGTTTCTTGCAGCGGTCATAGCGTTTCAATTTTTGTCTCGCTATGGGGAAGCCGGGGCAGCACGAAAGTATGAAGCCTTGCGCCAACCGGCCAAAACGAGCAACAAGCAGGCATTGCACAACGGCATGCAGCAACTCTATACCCTCTGCTCTCGTGCACCGCTCTTGCGTACCTACTTATACTTCATTCGTCGTCGTTTGGTCATTCTCCACCTGGGCGATGAGTGGAAACTGCGTCTGGAGACGATGCGGACGGCGCTTTGGCTCTGGGGCATGTTGCTTGCTGCGGCTGTGCCGATCACGCTTTGGGTGCGCGATGTATTTACACTTGTCATGCTGATGATTGGCGGTTGGGTTTGCCACGGCATGTTAACAGACGTATTCGTACAACGGTTGGAAATGCGATTGTTGCGTCAGCTACGCCAGTTTTTCGGGGATGTCCGTCATCATTACCACCGACACGGAATGGTAGAAGAAGCGATTTACGAAGCGACGGATGAAGCGCCGTATGAAATGACTTTGCACGGCCAGGAAATCGTTGAAGTGTTGACCGACAGCCACGCGGAAGAACGACTGGAACAATACTTGGAAACGGCTCCGAACCGTTATTTGAAAGGTTTGGCCGGATTGTCGTATCTGGTGAAGGAATACGGAGACAAACAAACGGATAGCGGATCATTGTATTTGAAGGCATTGGGAAAATTGGCCGGTGAATTAAACTTTGAACTGCTGCGCCGAGAACGCCTTGGATTTTTGCTGCATGGGCTGTCTGTTATTGCCCTGCTTCCGCTCTTGTTTACCCGTCCGATTGAAGCATGGGCCAGCTATTATTTTTCGGCGATGGACGCCTTTTACAGCAGCGTAATGGGTTGGAGCATAAAGCTCGGCTTGATGGTGGTCGTTTGGCTCTCCTATGTTCTGCTTCGTCATATTCAGAACTTGGAGACCTCACCGAAAATCACCAGCCGAAAGAGATGGGAAAAATGGGTGCACGGCCGGGGCTGGATGCGTTGGCTTGTTCACCGTTTGGGTCCTGCTCCTGGCTCAACGGAAGCGGAACGGATGGTGAAGCTGCTGAAAGAAACGGCTTCTCCTTTGCGGTTGGAATGGTTTTATGTCCAGCGAATCGTGGCGGGAAGCATGGCTTTTCTTGCAGCAATGGGACTATTCATAGCTTTGCATTATGCGGATCGGCATCAAGTGCTGTACGCGCCGGTGTATGCTGATACGCTGTTTGGTCAAGCGACGCCTGAGGAGCAGGAAAAAGCGCTGGAAGCAGCCGTGCTGGATCGGAGAATCATCGAACAAGTAAAGGGGGTGAGGCCTACAGAGGAGTCGCTCTTGGAGCTGTTGCGAAAGGAGACCGGAGGAGAACGTTCGGATGAAGCGCTTCGCGCGGATGCACAGCGCATTATAGGCAAGTTGGAGAAACTCGACAGGCAATACGTCAAATGGTGGCAAGCGCTATTGACCGTTTTGGCGGGCTGGGTCGGCTACTGGGCGCCGGTCGGCATTCGCCTGTTCCAGCGCAAGATGCGGCAAATGGAAATGAAGCATGAAGTGGATCAATTGCAGGCGGTCATTGCGATGCTGGCCGATATGGACCGCATGTCGGTAGAGCATTTGCTAATTTGGATGGAGCAGTTCGCCCGCGTGTTCGAAGAGCCGCTGCAAACATGCCTGCTCCATTTTGATCAAGGCGCTGAACAGGCGCTGGCGCAGCTCAAGGAGGATGCGCCTTTTAAGCCATTCGTGCGCATGGTGGAAAAGCTGGAACTGGCGGCAAGCACGCTGCCGATTCGAAAAGCGTTCGATGATTTGGAGTCCGAGTACGTGTATGCACAGGAAGAACGCAAGCAGGAGTACGAACGATTGATTGAGCACAAGGCGGGCTGGGGCAGAATGATCGGGTTCGCACCAATGATGGCGCTTATTTTCGGTTATCTGGTCATTCCGCTCATTGTTGTTAGCTTGAACCAAATGTCGGTGTACTACGAGCAATTGCAACGTATTCAATGATTCATCTTTAGTGGTGCTTTCCATGTTGGAAAGGACCGTTTTTTATTTCTACATTTAAAGGAGAGATCGACCATGTCCAATGCACAAAAGGCGCTGGTAATGGCGGCGGGCATTTTCCTCGCAATTGCGCTCATTACCCTCGCCGTCGTGTTGTTTATTTCCGCACAAGATTCAACAAAAGCAGCTCAAAGCAATTTTAGCAATATCCAAACGGAATTATCTCAGACGGCCTTTACGGTGTATGACAACACAACACTTTCGGGCAGCCAAGTCGTCAATGCACTGCGCAAGTTTTCGGATCAGGAGCAGTTTGGCATTCAAATTATCACCGGGAAAAACCCGACCGGACAGTGGTATGGCAAAGTCATCAACATTGGCGTTCCAATGGACAGCATCACGTATGGATCGGTCGTTGGCGATGCGCCTGGACGTCTGGAGCATACCGTCGATGAAGCCAATGTGAACTATGTCAATCCAAGCGGAAAGTTTCAGGCGAAATTGGTGCTGGATCGCAGCAACGTCATTCGCGGGATCGTGTTCCGCCAACAATAAGGCACGAAACCGAAATGAAGCCAAGGGGGGGTCCGTCTAGCTGGCGCCCCCTTTTGCTGAAAGGAGGAAGCCATTGGATTACGCGACTCGAACGATGTTGGAGATGAGTGCATCCTGTCTCCTGTTTTTGATCGCCGTGGTTAGCGGGCTATGGCTGTTTCAAAACGGGACGACGCTTGCCGATTCGGCTTATATCTCCGGTATGACGCAGGACCGGACCATCCGGCAAACGTTGTCTCCCTTGTCCGGTGATGGCAGGATGTCGGGAACCGAAGTGTTTCAGGCCATCGTGCGGTTGGAAGAAGGAGAAGCGGAAATCGTGGTGGATGGCGTCCGATACGCATCACCGGTGAACCGGGAGCAATGGTTTTCAGACAGAATCCAACTCCATGGCCGCTACAGCGTCTCGCACGAACGTGACACGGACGGGCGGCTGTTGCGCCTGGTAGTCGTCACACGTTGAGGAGAATGCCATGAACAGTTATATCAAGGTGTTTGCGATACTGCTTGCCGTACTGCTGCTTTACATCTACCCGATTTACACAGCGTTCCAGCAGCAGGATGATATTTCAGAATTAGTCGTCCTGCGGGCGACAACGGCGTTTGTGGATGCGGTACGTGACAAAGGATATATTTCACCGACCATGTATACCGATTTCAGACAAACTATTGAGGCGACGGGCCTTGATTTCGATGTGCAGATGGAACATGAAAGCAAGAAATATGTGCCGGTATATGACGATCCGACCAGGCCAGAAACGTTCCAGGGTACGTATGAAGTGCATTACGATGCGTTTTACAACGCTCAGATCTTGCCGGTGCTGTTTCCCGGTAGCTCTGCCCCCAGAGACGACCCGTCAAGAAGGTACAAACTGCGGGTGGGCGATACGTTCACCGTCACGGTCAAAAATGTGAGCCGTACGCCCGGCACGGTCTTGTTTGATTTTCTGAACAGCACCGTCAGCCCGAACGATAAAATATTCATTCCTTATGGCGGGGTGGTACGCAATGAAGTGGATTGAATGGGCTGTCGTTGGTGTGCTGATCTTTTTCCCGTTTGCCACAATCAATCAGATTGACGTGGAACTGATGCGTCAAACGATGCTGCTCGAGCTGCGTTATGACGCTGCCTTGGATGCAGCGGTGGATGCGGCGGCACAAGCACTCATCATCAATGCTGATCAGCAGCATGAGTCACGCTACGAGTCGATCAAGCGAGTGGCGGTCAACAGGGAGGAAGCGCTCACAGCGTTTTACCGGACGTTGTACGCCAATTTCGGCATATCCGGCGATCCGGTTGCGCAAGGGGTTTTGAACCGTTACATTCCGGTGATTGTCGTCATTGGATACGACGGGTTTTATGTCTATGCTGAGGATGAATGGACAGATCGTAACGGCCAGACGGTCATGGCACCGGCTTGGGGAACCAAACGGCCCTATGCGTATACCGATTCAAGCGGCAACAGCTATTCCTTTACGTTGGATGAACAAGTGCTGGTGTATGCTGCGGCGACTCGCAGTTGGCATGAGGGTTTTCGCAGGGACATTCAGGCGGAGGCCAACATTCCGTTGTTGAGAGATGCGGCGTTATTTCATGAAGTGCGGCGCAGCACGATCGTGGGCGCAATGCAGGATGAGCTGTCCTATCGGATCAACAAGCATAACGAGGTCGCCCTACGAGATGGTCTTTCCTATACGTTTACACTTCCGTCCATCCCACTAGAGGAATGGCACAACACGATTGCCGATGTAGGCGTTGTGGCTTTTATGCAGGGAATTCCGATGGGACGCAAGGTATATAACAACTACGCACTGGGCGGCAGCCGCGTGATGAAGCAGACGGAGATTGTGGGAGCAATGAAAGGCAATATGAAAGTGTATTACCGCAAAAGCTGTCCGTTCTCCTATCCGATAGAAGAAACGTTCGCAAGCGAAAAAGCGGCGGCGCAACAGGGATATATGCCGCTTTCTTGTTCCTCTTTCTAAGGGTGGACAGTTGTTCTAGCAAAGATTATCCTAGAAGAAAGATGAGAAATAGAAGCTTTCGGAGCAAGGAGGTCAGCATCATGCGATCAGTGCTTGCCAATAGACTGTTAGCGGAGCGAGGATTGTTGTTGCACGACTTTGGCTTTCGTGCCGCTGCGGACGTCTTACAATCAGATGAAAACGGTCATTTCGTTTTTTACCATTATACGCATGAGGAACGGCTGGAAGCGATTTTTGCCCCGAATTCAGGCCTTTATGCTTGGCGGGCGGTTGCTTGTCCGAGCCTTCCCGCCGAATTTGCCAATGCTTTCTTGACAGAGGGATTTTTGTCTCCGCTTCCGGAATGGCTGAGCAACCATCCCTATTTCCAAGATCTTGGCATGCAAATGGTACGCCGAAATGTGGGATCGGTACTTTTGCAAGTTGCGCTGCCTAAAGATTTTCCAGGGCTCTATGTAGCTGATTTTGCGCATGTATTGGAATGCAAGTATGCGGAGCAGTACGGTAGTGGACCACTCGGCTTGGGATACGATTGCAGCAACGGTCAACATCCCACTCAAGGATACGTCAATTCTTATGTGCCACTTGCCTCCTATAAAGGTGGACATGTGGCTCCTGTTGTACAAGTTGTACGGAGGGAATCGGGGATTGCCATTCCGAATCAAAACCTTTCCATTTGCTCAATGCAGCCACTTGCATAGTTCGTGATACCATTTTTTGTGAGGGGTGATTGTTCATGAAAAAAAGAGTATTGGCATTGATGTTCGCCGTCCTGGTTATCAGCTTGTTCGGGGCTACGGCAAGTGCTGCCAGTCTTCCTCCTGCGTTTGTAAGCGTGGTGCTGGACGGCAAGAAAATATGGTTTCCCGATGCCCAAGCTTATGTTGATGAGAACCAGCGGACATTAGTGCCGGTTCGCTTTGTCGCAGAGTCGCTCGGTGCCAAGGTTGGCTGGGAAGCTCAGAGCCAATCGGTGCCGATTGAACGGGACGGCCAGCAGATTCGACTTCAAATCGGTTCAAATATTGCGCTTGTCAATGGACAAGAGGTCGCTTTAGATACGCAAGTGGTAACCAAGGACGGCCGGACGTATGTGCCGTTGCGCTTTGTCAGCGAGGTGCTGGGCGCAGAGGTGGAATGGGACGGCAGTACGTCAACGGTGACAATTCACACGAAGGACATCTCTGAGAGCGACACGGATAAATGGGGGCGCTTGCTCCGCACGACGGATCTTCCGAAAAATGCGGCGGACTATCCCTACATTTTGGCCGATGTTCCCAATGAGATGTACGAGATGGCGTACCCCCACTCCCGTCCTTCAGAAAGCAAAGTGTCTTCCGAACTGTACGCGTCCATCCCCGAATACAACAAGCAGAACGTGGACATCTGGATGGGACACTTAAAAACGTTTGGCGCTTTGTTGTTAAATGTAGATTACCGCACGATTGATGATACGTGGGCGCAGGCCATGTTTGCAACGAAGATGCAAAACTCCAATGCGGAATTGAGATACATTCGTGAATATGTGGATTGGGTGAAAGAAAATCAAATTCATATTATGGGCTACCTGGAACCGGAGCCGTCCATGATTTTTTATGACGGGTTTGGAGCGGATTATATTCGCGTCAAGTTTCGGGTTCAATTCCTCTCGTTTAAACATCATGAACGGTTGATTTATGATAACTGGTTTCCGCAGGAAGCAGATTTTGAGAAGAATGTGTGGTATGAAGGGTACGCCGACATCAAAATGGTCACCAATGTCGGCGGCAATTGGGGAAGCACGTTGAAAGTCTCGCCAACGGCCAGCTTGTTTTTCAACCACACGATTTCAAAGGTGGAATGATCGGTGGACAATAGAAAACTTTATCAACGAGTACTGTGCATGCTGCTGGCATGCACTTTTTTTATGCCGTTTTTCGTCGTTCAACAAGCGGCGGCAGCTCTCCCGCAAGTGATTATCCGTGACGGCAAGATTCAATTCGAAATCACCAGCACGGCGGCGAGCACTTCGATTCGGTATCGGACGGTGGGCTGGGTGGTGACCCGGGAGCAAGTTTGCAGCACAACATCACCCAAACAATGCGCTGACCCACGCAGCAGGCCGCATGCGCTATTTATGAATCAGGAAGTACGACAAATCGGGCAGCATCCCGATCCTCCTATCCCGGGGCAACCGTTGACATCATACTACGAAATCCCCGAAGAAATCGTGACGCAGCGTCTCTGGCAAGCAGGGATGGAGGGCATTCAGAACAATGACGATCTTTACTTTTATGCTGTGATGGTATCGGTCAATGCGGACGGCTCGGTGCGGAAAGGTCCGTTTTATACGTTGTCCGGGATCAAACAAGCGGAAGGCTGGAGATTTCCGGACGATCTGGATGACTACTTTGGTTTGCATATTCCTTACCGCAGTGCGGAATTCCCGGTGGACGTTATCGCTAAAACAGTAAACGGACGGGTGATTGACCGACCGGATGTGACATTTGAAAAAGGAAAGTTCGAGATCGGGGAAACGATCATTCATGAATTTCCGGCGGTGATCGAAGACAATGGAAAAACGTATACCATCGCTCGCTCCTATATATCACCGAAGCAAGACCCGTCACGAAAAACATGGGTGCAGGAAAACCCGGAAACGAACGAAAAAGTGCGCATTCGCAGCTTTACGGTCGCGCTTGGCGGAACGAATCTAATCGCCGAATACTCTGAGAAAAATACGGTGAAGGCGATTTATATGACAGAAGGCGGCCAAGTTCTGAAAGAGGTGGATAAAGGCGAACATGCGACCGGAGATGAAGTGAATCACACGTTTGAAGCCACGCTCACCAAAGACGGGCAGACGTATGAAATCATCCGGTCTTATATCACGAACAACAACAAACCCGACGAGAAATTATTTATTCAGGAAAAAGGAGATAGCAAGTTGCTGGATCGGTCCATCTTTGTCGGTTCTGGAGGCTCCAATTTTATCGGGGTATACAAAGGGGGAAATGGCGATACGGATGACGAAACAGAGCCTGGAGCTGTCAAGGAAAACGAAGTGATGAATCCCGATGCTTCGGCTGTGATCCGGGCGGATACTCGCGGTGCGGAACGCTTCGACGTGCTTCAAGGCATCCCAACATCGGAGAGTCTCTATGTTCAAGCGAATGCCAAAGCATATCTGTACCGAAACAAATTTACGGAAATCAAAGGGACGAAGACGTACCCGATTACCGTTAGTCGAACGTACACGCTGCGCTGGACGGAATACGTTTCCGGTCCCCCGGACAGCGAAGGCAATCCGACCAGAGTGCCTGTTTCACGCTCGGATACGCAAACCGTAACGAAAAGCTATACCGTGGAGCGCAAGTACAGCTACTGGCTCATTGATCGTCTAGAGGTATACGGCTTGCAAAAAGCAGAGGTTTCCAACTACGCGTTACCCAGCGGGCAAGTTACCTTGCAGCCGAACGGCTACGCGCAGCCGAGGGTCTCGGTTTCTCACGACACTTCCCGTGAGGCCCACATCACCGATCCTGTCTATCAAAATGTATCGTTGCCTGGGCAGACAATTCAAGGAGGTTCCAGTCGCCCGTCCGTTCCTAATGAGGATTGGACCAACGAAGCGGAACAGGCTGTCGGAAAAATCAAAGTGAAAAATGACTCACTGATCTTTAACGGGCAAACGATTATGGACAACCGGATCACGGAAGAAACCGCCCCGACCCCAAGGGAGATACCGACTCCGCCCGAGATCGGACAAAAAGTTCTGTATAGCAGCGGTTTGATGATCGATGCCAGCAAACCCAACAAGGCCGATCAACCAAGCTCCGGCACGATCTTCTTTACGCTCATCGAAGGAATTGGGGGCGGCCAGAACCAAAGCTATCCCATTGATGGCATTAATCCGGTGACGGTGCATACGCCGGTCGTCAATCAGGCTTCCGTATCTGACGATCAGGCGCATAATCAAAAAACGCTGCCGACCACAGGGAGAGCCGCGCTTATTCTGGATCGTCCATTTACGGTCATCATCCCAACCAATGGAGCGCATCGGGATATAAAGGGTTACGGCAATCGCGACTATGGCAAGTATATGCGCGACAAGCAAGTATGGTTTCCGTTTGACGTGTACAAAGCGGATCGGAAAACGCTGATCCCGAAAGAAACATGGACGTCGATCCCGGTCGGCCAGATTCAGACAACGTTTTATTTACCTGTTTGGGTGGACGAGGGCAATTATGATGTACTATTCCGAACCATTGCTGAAAATAGTCCACCCTCCTTTACGTCACAAATGAACGCCAATTTAGACTTGACGCACCATGTGGCCACACAGGTTGTGCCGGTTGAAGTGATCGGCCGTGTCTATGATTTCCGCATCACAGACATTGCCGACTTTAATTGGGAGACCGTATTTCGCAGAGAACGAGGAAGTGCAACGCCGACTGGCAACGCTTATTGGGTGGGGACGAAGGGCATCGACGGCGCAGCACGGGGTAATCAGCCTCCTTACGTGTTGCCGATTCGACCGGGGAGCCATCCGGATGCCGGTAAGAAAAACGTGGCTGTCAAAACGGGCTACCATATTAAATTTGAATTGATGAGTATGGGCAATATGTTTGGTTCGGGCGACGGGATCAAGATTACGCCAACCTTCTATTTTGTCGACAGCAAGGGTAAGAACCGGCAAGAGGTGGACTTGTACTATCATTCGGGGAATAAACGGTTTATTCGCATCGGCTCCAGTGCAGATGTGGAGCGACGTCATGTGACGCTGGACACCCGCTTGCGCAATATGTCCCAGCAGGAACTGACGAACACGGCATCTTCCCTTTGGTCGCTGAACGGTGCGTCTGGCAACCAGCAAACGTTTATTCAGCAGTTTTTGAAAGATGCACAACAGCCCGTTTACGTGGGCGGATATGATGTCATGTTGCTCCCGCCACGGCTTCGGACATTTATCGGCAGTATGGAAGTTCCTTCCGGCATCGACGTTTCGCGTGCTCATGCGTCAGTGCAGCGCTGGGTCGGCGAATACAGTCTACCTGCCGCACCGTATGTCGTCCCCAAAGGATTCAACTTGGCCGAGTACGGACGCACCAATCGGCTGGACGATAAGTCGCCTATTTTTTTGCGGGACGGGTACATCATTGTCAATTTCAACATCGAAACGATTCGCAATCAGAATGTGAATCAACCGCATTTGCAGTATATCCACGCGCCGCTCAGCAATCAATGGCGACGGGAAGGGTTTCAGCATCGCTTTGTCGATCCGTATGGAGCCACGTTTAGATTACAGGACGGTGATGTGGTCTTTTATCATGCCAACCTGTCTTCTTATGATGACTTTGGAACAGGAGGTACCCATTAAATTCACCAGCCGGGAGGATAGATCAAATGGAAAGGTTACAAAGTGCCGCACCGGAGGAGGCGGCTTATTTTTATTCCTCGTCTGCTGAGGAGGGCATTGCGCGCGGATGCATCGGTCATCTGCGCGGCGATTTTGGACGGTCGGGCGAAGAGTTCTGGGTGACCTGGTTTCCCCGGAACTCACCTTTTGAAACGCCTACATTTCAAGAAGAATTGGGCAAGGCGTTTCAAGTGATCGGCGATCAGGGCGTGCTGAAAAGCCGTCGGCATATGCTTCGGTTCTGCAGCCAGCATCCGGAAGCACGGATCGGCGGCGCTTGGAGCACAGATGTGTACGGCTTCCGCATGGAGACGCAGGATCACCGCTACTATTTGCGATGCTTTCCTTTTGCCGGGGATTACAACTTTTACTTATACTGCTACGCCCGGCCGGAGCGCGTGACGGAGCAGCAGCGGCAAGCGTCAGCCGTGCAGAAGAAAAAACGGAACAGCAACGTTAGCGGAAACGGAGGTTCGGGGATGTTTGGCGAACTTCAACCGTTAGCATCGGAAGAGACACCTTACTTCTATTCAGCGATCGCGACTCAAAGCAAGGAACTCAGCTATATCGGTCATTTGCGAGGAGATTTCGGCACTGATGACGATCAGTTTTGGATGTCATGGTCGGATCATGCCGGGGAACGGAGGACGCTTGCCTTTCGCCAGGAACTGGCGGCACTTGTGCAACATTTGCAATGGCAAGGACTTTTGCTCAATTTGAATGAGATGCGAGCCTATTGCAGGCGGCACCCGGAAGCACGTATCCCCGGCGCATGGCATTCCGATGTTTGTGGTTTCTGTTTACAAACCACTCACTATCGCTATTATATTCGCTGCTTCCCCCATCTTGGCGATTACAGCTTCTATATCTACTGCTACCGCAAGAATCACTTGCTTGGCCGATCTGTTCAGCAAAACCAGAACGGCGCGGTAAACCTTGTGAAGGAGGACGTACAATGAATGATCTAGCACGCTACATGCTGATCGCGGGAGCAGCCGTCCCGCCAGCTGCAAAGCTGTTGTACGGCTATTGCTGGATAGGGCGGGCGACACAAGTCGGTCTACCTGTCCAGTACAAAAATGGCAATCGATGTAGGTTTTTCTCCTTCGACGGTATGTCGAAACTTGTACCGTTTGCAGAGTAAGGGCTTGATTCGGATCATGACCCGCTATTCGGAGGAGGGGATTCAACTGGCCAATCAGATTACGATCTTATGAAAGGAGAAAGGTACCGTTGACCGCGAAAATACAGCATATCGTTGATTTGTCCGTTCATACCGCCCGCACGGTTGTGGAACATCCCGACCGTTGGGCGGATTTTTTATCGACAGCGGCGTGGAACTACAAGTATCCGTTTCAAGATCAGTTATTAATCTATGCACAGCGGCCCGATGCTACAGCTTGCGCATCCATCGACGTCTGGAACAAGCGGCTCAACCGTTGGGTCAAACGCGGGGCGAAAGGTATTGCACTTATCGAAGACCGGGGCAACCATTTTGGGTTACGGCATGTGTTTGATATCTCGGACACGCAAAGCCGAGATCCTCGACCGGTCTCGCTTTGGCGCATGGAGCCGGGCGATATAGCGGTCGTTACGGAAACGTTGAACAATGCGTTTGGCGAGCAGGAACCGGATGCGGCATGGCCGAATGCGCTGCTGAGCGCAGCCCGGAACGCAGTGGATGACAACAGTTCGGATTATGTGGATTTGCTTGTTCGAGAGCTTGAGGGCAGTCTGCTTGAAGAACTGGAACGCCAACCTGTGGAAGTGCTGTTCCGTCAGATTGTGTATCATTCCGTTGCCTATATGGCACTAACCCGCTGTGGTATGAACGCCCCTCACTATATTGGACGGGAGGATCTTTCAGGCATCGGGAATTTCAATACACTGCCCGCTCTTTCGCAGCTTGGAGCAGCGATCAGCGACATCGCGGAGATGATGCTGCGGGAAATCGAATCGACGATACGGGTGCAGCGGCGTGTAGAACGTCAGACTTCACAGGCTAGAGACGTTCGCACCGTTGCAAGAGAAACGGCCTTGACACAAAATGAAGCTAAACGATTGCCAGAAAGGACGGATGAACATGGAAGTGACTTACACCCGTCAAGGGGGCTATCTGCTGCCCGACCTGACACTGACCGAGGATCATCAACTGATCGGCAAGTATGGGATGTTGCGCAAAAACTACCTGAAAACCGAGAAGAAAGGCACATACGCCAGCCTGCTGCTCTCGGGCGAACTGCACCAGCATCTGACGGAAATCGACCGGTCGGCGCGGACGCAGCTCGAACAGACGATGAACGAACTGCTCCGTCTGCACCCGGCCCCGGACAAAGCGAGCGATCCGCTGGGCTGGACGGGTTACATGAACAGCCTGAAGCAACAGGTGGAGGAGACCATTCTGACAGAACTGATTTACAACTAAAATGGTATGATCGAAAAACGGAAGATCGGAGTCTTCCGTTTTTTCATGACCATCATGCCATCAACGATCTACTGCGCACCGCTCCTTTACTGAAAAGCAAGTCGGAAATCGAGGCTTTCTTCGCCGCACATGAAAATGAAGGGGAGCGGGCGTTGTATGTGCGTAGCCTGTTTGCGCCGGGTCAGTCCGAGCTTACGCTGGACGAAGACCTTCTCATCGGGTATGAACCGTATCGCAATGTGCTCCATCTTTGGACGGGTCCGGCAACCGAACCAACCGCACAAAGTTTTTACGATTGGGAAGTGATCGCCGGCCATATCAACAGTATGATAGTACTTAACGAATTTGACCCGGCACGAAAGACGGAGCCATCGGTTCAGCAGCAAACCTTATTTATGGAACAGGCGGAGGCGGATACAGCCTCCGCTTTTGTCTGGCCGCAGGCGGTGATCGATGCGATTCTCCAATAAGGAAGCGGCTTTGCCAACAGTAAATATCGCATTGCTCTCCATTTTCAGCAATCGTTATCGGAGAAAGAAAACGCCGAATTTTTGAAACGGGAATATGGCACGGGCGGGCGCGCCCCTGTACTGATCGGCACGGATATTTATGAGCATCATGATAGCAAAGGCATCACGTTGACCCGACGTTCAATGACGGATCAAGAGCAAAAGCTGGTGTTGCCTTGGATGAAGGTACAGAAGCGGATCGGCGAGTTGCTGGCGGCGGGACGTTATCTGAATCGTTTGGAAACGGAACGACTTCCTGCATTTGCCGAGCAACTGGAGGGGCGCCGCGGGCAGATGGCCGAAGAAGCGTCTGCTCGCGAACGGTTGGAACAAGAACATCCGTCCTCCTCACAGCAGTCGGAGACGATGGAGCGGAAGCAGGCGCGTTATGCCTATGCGCCCGGCGATACGGTTTTTTTTGGCGCGGACGAATATGAGATTTTGCTGGTGGAAAACGGTAACGTGATGCTGCGGGATGTTCATTTTCCGCTTTTCACCAAGGAACTGGAACGCCGAGATTTTGAACGCATCCTGCGTGAAAATCCGCTTAATGATCATCTGCTAACTGATGAACAAGGAGTGGAAACCGAAGCGGAGGAACCTGCCGGAAAAGAAATAGAGCCGGAGCTTTCGGATGGAGATGAGCCGAAGTCTGCCTCGGCATCCCTTCAGTTAACCGAACAAGTATCGGATGAGGCGCATAATGAGGAAGCACCCTCTGCTCCTTCCGCTGTCGAGGATGTACGGTCTGTTGCACCGCAAACGACTGCGGTGAATTACCGTATCACCGATGACCAGTTAGGGCATGGCGGAGCCAAGGTTAAGTATGGTTTTAATGTAGCCGCGATTCGCTTGCTCAAACAATTGGAGCTAGAAGGCCGCCAGGCAACTGCGGATGAACAGGTCGTTCTCGCCCGCTATGTCGGATGGGGCGGAATCCCACAAGTATTTGACGAAGCGAACGCGCAATGGACGGCCGAATATGCCGAACTGCAATCGTTGCTGGAACCGGACGAATATGCGTCCGCTCGCGCATCAACGCTGAACGCTCACTATACGTCTCCAGTTGTCATTAAAGCAATCTATGGTTGTCTGGAAAGGATGGGCTTTCGCAACGGCAATATTTTAGAGCCTTCCTGCGGGATCGGCAATTTCTTCGGGTTAGTTCCGGAGTCGTTTCAAGACTCGCAGCTATTTGGTGTAGAACTGGACAGCATCACAGGTCGCATCGCCAAGCAGCTTTACCCGCAGGCGACGATTGCGATCAGCGGGTTTGAGGAAACCGCTTTGCCGGACAGTTTTTTTGATTTGGCCATAGGGAATGTTCCTTTCGGCGGGTATGGTGTGGCGGATAAACGCTACGACAAGCACAAGTTTCTCATTCACGATTACTTCTTTGCGAAAACATTGGACAAAGTGCGTCCGGGCGGCATTATTGCCTTTATTACGTCCAAAGGAACGATGGATAAACAGAACCCGGCTGTCCGCAAGTATATTGCGGAACGGGCAGAATTGCTGGGTGCGGTTCGTTTGCCGAACAACGCTTTTCAGTCCAACGCCGGAACGGAAGTGACGGCGGATATTTTGTTTCTGCAAAAGCGCGACCGAATGGTGACTGTCACCGAACAAAGTGTGGAATGGATTGGCTTGGCAGAGACAGCCGAAGGCGTGCCGATCAATGCGTACTTTGCTGCGCATCCTGACATGGTGCTTGGGACGATGGCGTTTGATGACCGGATGTATGGCAATAGACAGGAGACGACTTGCAACCCGTACCCGGATGCTAATTTAAGCGAACTGCTGGGAGAAGCACTGACCAATATCCATGCCGATTGGGTGGAGGTTGAGAGGGAAGTAATGCCGGATGAAGAAGACACGTCCCTCCCGGCCGATCCGACCGTGCGCAATTTCAGTTATACCCTTGTGGACGGCCAACTGTATTACCGCGAAAACAGCCGGATGCACCGAGTGGACACGTCGGCCACGGCCGCCGGGCGAATCAAAGGTATGATCCGATTGCGGGATACGGTGCGCGAACTGATCGAATACCAGACGGAAGATTATAGCGACGAAGAGATCCGGGAACAGCAGCGGAAATTGAATGCGCAGTATGATCGTTTTACCGCCCAATACGGTCTGATCAACAGCCGCGCCAACAGCCTGGCATTCGCCGACGATAGCGCCTATTTTTTACTTTGTTCATTGGAAGTGCTCGACGAGGAAGGGAAGCTGCTACGCAAAGCCGATATGTTCACGAAGCGTACGATTCGGCAGCGCACGACCGTTCGGCATGTGGAAACGGCAGAGGAAGCGCTGGGCGTCTCCATTGGAGAAAAAGCACGTGTCGATCTCCCCTATATGCAAGAATTGACCGGCATGACAACGGAACAGCTTGTTCAGGAGTTGCGCGGCGTGATCTTCCCCAACCCGGAAAGACTGGATGAGAAAGGACAGCCGGTTTTTGAAACGGCGGATGCTTATTTGTCTGGCAACGTTCGTGACAAACTTCTGATTGCACGGCGTGCCGCCGAAATGGATGCAGAGCGGTACGGCGAAAATGTCAAAGCATTAGAAGCGGTGCAGCCGAAAGATTTGGATGCTTCCGAGATTGATGTGCGGTTAGGAGCGACGTGGCTTCCTCCGGAAGTGATCCGGGAGTTTATATTCGAACTGGTGGACACGCCATACATGTTCCGGCAGTCTATCGACGTCTTGTATTCCGAATATACAGCTGCCTGGAATGTCCGAGGGAAAAGCAATGACCGCAGCAACAACATTAAAGCCAACGTGACCTTCGGAACGAATCGTGTGAATGCGTATAAGATTTTGGAAGATACCTTAAATTTGCGAGATGTGCGCATTTTCGATACCGTGCTGGAGAATGGCGTGGAAAAGCGCGTTTTGAACAAGCAAGAGACCGCAATTGCCCAACAAAAGCAGGAGATGCTGAAAGAAGCGTTCCGCGATTGGATTTGGAAAGACCCGCAGAGGCGGGAACGATTAACGCGTTTGTATAATGATCGTTTCAATGCGATCCGCCCGCGCGAGTACGATGGCAGTCATATTCGGTTTACGGGAATGAATCCGGAAATCCGGCTGCGCCAACATCAAGTCAATGCGGTTGCCCGGGCGCTGTATGGAGGCAATTCCCTTTTTGCTCATTGTGTAGGCGCAGGCAAAACGTTTGCCATGACCGCTGCGGCCATGGAAAGCAAGCATCTTGGCTTATGCAGCAAAAGCATGTTCGTTGTTCCTAATCATTTGACGGAGCAGTGGGCAGCGGAGTTTGCAGCTCTATCCATCGGCCAATATTCTGGTAGCGACCAAGAAGGACTTTGAAACAAAGAACCGGAAGAAGTTTTGCGCGCGGATTGCCACCGGCGACTATGACGCGATCATCATCGGACATTCGCAGTTTGAGAAAATTCCCATATCGATGGAGCGCCAACGTCAACAACTGGAGGAACAAATTTACGAGATCACAAGCGGCATTCGCGAGCTGAAGGAGGCCAAGGGCGAACGGTACGCGATCAAGCAACTGGAGAAGACGAGGAAGACGCTGCAAGCCAAGCTGGCAAAGCTGAACGATACCAGCCGCAAGGATGATGTGGTCACCTTCGAGGAGCTGGGCGTAGATCGGCTATTCGTGGACGAGGCCGATTCGTACAAAAACCTGTTTCTTTACACGAAAATGCGCAATGTGGCCGGACTGTCGCAAACCGAAGCGCAGAAGTCGTCGGACATGTTTGCCAAATGCCGCTATCTGGACGAACTGACCGGAGGCCGGGGTATCATCTTTGCGACGGGTACGCCGATCTCCAATTCCATTACGGAAATGTATACGATGTAGCGCTACTTGCAATATGAGCGGCTGCGAAAGCAAGGATTGCAACATTTTGATTCCTGGGCTTCGACGTTTGGCGAGACGGTCACGGCGATTGAACTGGCACCGGAAGGAACGGGCTATCGGGCGAAAACCCGGTTTGCCCGTTTTTACAATTTGCCGGAACTGATGAATATGTTCAAGGAAGTGGCTGACATCCAGACGGCGGACATGCTCCAGCTTCCCGTACCGAAATCCCATTTCCACAATGTTGCCGTGCCGCCAAGCGACTTCCAGCGGGAAATGGTCGCGGATCTCGCCCACCGTGCTGAGCGGGTGCGAGCCAAGGAAGTAGAGCCGCACGAAGACAATATGCTCAAGATTACGAATGATGGGCGTAAGCTGGCACTGGATCAACGGCTGGCCAATCCGATGTTGCCCGATGACGAAGGCAGTAAAGTGAGCGTTTGTGCGGACAATGTGTTTCGGCTATGGAAGGAACACGAGGAAAAGCGGCTAGCCCAACTGGTGTTTTGCGATCTATCCATCCCAAAGCAAGACGGAACGTTCAATGTGTATGACGAACTGCGACGCAAGCTGACAGAGAAAGGGGTGCCTACCGAGGAGATTGCGTACATTCACGATGCCAACACCGAGGTGAAGAAAAAGGAACTGTTCGCCAAGGTGCGGACTGGCCAGATTCGTATACTGCTCGGATCGACATTTAAAATGGGGGCGGGCACCAATGTGCAAACGAAGCTGATTGCGCTTCATGATCTCGATTGCCCTTGGCGCCCGCGCGACCTGGAGCAGCGAAGCGGACGCATTATCCGGCAAGGCAATGAGAATAGCGAGGTACACATTTTTCGGTATGTGACGGAGAACACGTTCGACGCTTATTTGTATCAGACGCTGGAGAATAAACAGCGCTTTATCTCGCAAATCATGACCAGTAAATCGCCGGTACGTTCTGCCGAGGATATCGATGAAGCAGCCCTTTCTTATGCCGAAGTCAAGGCGCTGGCAACCGGTAATCCGTATATCAAAGAGAAGATGGACCTGGATATCCAGGTTTCCAAGCTTAAGCTGCTCAAGGCTAATCACTTGAGCCAACGCTACGCATTGGAGGATCGGTTGCTGAAAGTATTGCCGCAACAAGTCAAATCTACAGAAGATCGAATTGCCGGATATGAACAGGATGTCGCTCTATATCTGCGTTCCAAATCGGCTGTGCCGGAGGGAACGGATGAATCCAAGTTCCCAGGTATGGTCATTAAGGATTTTACCTACACGGAGAGAGCGGCAGCAGGCGCGGCCTTGCTGGAGGCGTGCAAGGGAATGACTTCATCCGAGCCGCAGGAGGCGGGCAGTTATCTCGGTTTTTCCCTATGGTTATCCTTTGACAGCTTCCATAAAGAATACAAGGCGACCCTGCGCGGCGCATTGGACCATACCATCTCGCTAGGGATGGATGCAGGCGGCAACATCACCCGGTTGAACAATATGTTGGCGGATTTGCCAGCCAAACTGGAACATAGCCGCCAGCAACTCTCCACGCTGCTCCAGCAGATGGAAACAGCGAAGGAACAAGTCGAAGCTCCTTTCGAGAAAGAACAGGAGCTGCTAACGAAATCGGCGCGACTCGCGGAACTGAATGCCCTGCTTAATATGGATAAGCGGGAGAATGAAGCCGTGGACAGCGTTCCGGACGAAGAACCGGAAGCGCCCGAACGGCGAGTGGTGGGCCGTGGGCGATAACGGCCTGACACCGTCGTTCCTCCCCCTGAAAGGGAACTTCATGCTGACCATTACGGAGAAGAACATGGTATCGGTGCGAGCATTTCACAGGTCGAAGATCGCTCACTTGTTAAAATTATCAATTTCATGACGAATGGGACTCCGGTTTTGGGGTCCTTTTCTCGTTTCCGGAGGAATGAACATGTTGTATGCCAGCCCAAGCGGCGGATGCTTTTGTCCGATTTTGCCGCCTTTTGGTTACGGAACCAGCTTGATCAAGGAGGGAGAAACCGTGCCATCGTTGGAGTTGATATCCAAAGAGAAAAACGGATTTGGCGACACGTATTATTACATCCGCGACTCAAACGGGGTGACCAGTCAAGTTCATGAAGGCGATTTAGACGCATTCATGAACAAGAAAGGCGTTACGAAGTTGAAGGAAGGCAGAGCTTATACGTACCCCAAAAAGAGGGGTAAGGCACGATGAACCATAACCCCATCGGACGCTGCCTGGATTTCCAAAAGGAGCTGCGGCAATGAGCTATGTAAACAAGGAACAGATCGAACGTGCCAAAAGACTGGACCTGCTCACATATTTGCAAATGTACGAGCCGGCAGAACTGGTCCGATGCTCCCGCAATGTCTACACCACCCGGACACACGACAGCTTGAAAATTTCCAACGGTAAATGGTACTGGTGGTCAAGGGGGATCGGCGGGCGCTCGGCGCTGGACTATTTGATCAAAGTGCGGGGCATGTCTTTTCCCGATGCGGTGCTGCAAATGGAAGGCGTTCATCCAGGCAGCGCACCTGCATTTTCGCAATCTTTGCAACAACGCTCATCTCCAGCGCGGTTTGAACTTCCTGAACCGAATCGTACATCGCATCGCGTCATGGCCTATCTCAGCAAACGTGGTATCCATCGCACGTTGATCGACTACTGTCTCGAAACGGGGCGTTTGTATGAAAGCCGCCGCTATCACAACGCGGTATTCGTCGGTTTCGACCAGCAAGGAACGCCGCGCTATGCGGCGATACGCGGTACGACAAGCACTCGTTATATGGGGGAAGCCGCTGGCAGCGACAAGCGGTATTCGTTTTCCATTCCGGCCTCGGGAAACTGTACGGAACTGCATCTGTTTGAGAGCGCTATTGATCTCTTATCCTACTGTACGCTGGAACATCTCGCTGGCCGGGATTGGCGGCAGGCGCATAAGCTGTCGCTGGCCGGAATATACAGGCCCAGGACAAATGGGGAGGACTCTACTCCCCCGTCTGCCCTAACGCATTACTTGCAGTGCTTTCCCCAGGTGAATCGACTTGTCCTGCACCTGGACAATGATGAGCCGGGGCGATTGGCGGCAGCCACGATACAGAGGCTCCTCTCCCCCGCCCTTCTCATATCCGATGAGCCGCCTAAGTTCGGAAAGGATGTAAACAACGATTTGATGGAATTCCGAAGAAGACGCGGTGAACCATCCCGATAGCGGTAGACGCTGAACGGTTGGCGTCTTTTCTTTCTGGGCTACGGAAAATTTTCACATCATGTGGATAAGATGTGAATATATGGGGATAAGTGCAGCCGCATTGATTGTATAGCATGTAATAGGTATAATAAAATCAATATACAGCTATGCAAGGAGTGACCAAGATGATTATCAAACCTTCCGCCAGTATCCGGCAAAACTATAATGAAATCGCCGATCTATGCAAAACATCCGGGGAACCGGTTTATCTGACCAAGAACGGTGAAGGCGATCTTGTCGTAATGGACATTGATACGTTTTCCCGTCGCGAGAAGATGTTAAAGCTGCGTGAAGAACTGCTCGCTGTGCAAGAAGATCGTTTGGCGGGCCGTGTTGGCGTGACGCCGGATGAACTGGACGCTTACCTGGAGGGCATTATTGACGAGGTGCAGCATGGAAAAGATGCCCCGTTATAAGATCATCGTCTCCGATCGCGCCCGCCAAATGCTGGCGACTCATGTGCGATTTCTTGCGGAGAAAAGTCCGGATGCCGCGCGAAAAACGAAAAACGAATTACTGCAAGCGATACGTTCCTTGGCGCGAATGCCGGAGCGCTATCCTTTTCTGGAAGCGGAATTTATCCCGTCAAACAAGTATCACAAGATGTTCGTGGAAAAATGGTATCTGGTGTTATATCAAATTCAGGATGAAATCGTGTATGTCGATTACATTGTAGACTGCCGTCAGGATTATCGCTGGTTGGTGAGATAACAAAAAAGTTCGAAGGAAGGCGCTGAGCGGATCGGCGTCTTTTTTGTGTTTTTTGGGTCCCTCTCTTTTTCCCGGCAGGTGCCTTGAAGGCAACGCGAGACGAATGTCTCGTGTTGCAGCAAGCACTGAATTTGGATATCCAAATTCGTTTGTTAGGGGTACAACCCCTAAGACCCCGTTTACACGATGCTATTGTCTCGATGCTCGAATTTTCCCGCGGCGATGAGATTTTCTGTCGGAAGCTCATGTTCGGAAAGGGGTGATGCAAATGAGGAAACGACCAATCTCTTTTCTGGTTCGCTTAAATGAAAGCGAGCATGCTCGCCTTATGACAGAAGTGAAAAAAACGGGACTTTCTCGGGAAGCGTACATTCGGGCATTGATCAATGGGTATATTCCCAAACCGCTACCGCCCCTGGATTATTACGCGATGATGCGTGAACTGAACGCTATTGGGAGTAACCTGAATCAACTCACTGTGAAGGCCCATACGACTGGACATCTGGAACGGGCTGCGTTTCAAGTGGAAGCCGACCGCTTACGACGTACTGTCCAGCAGATTCAACAAATCGTAACCGAACCGGAACGAAGACCACCAGTGAATCCAAATGTGCATCCGCCGTAAGGGGGGAATTTCGCGTGGCAACGACCGCAATCTGGGGTGTGACCGACAGGCTTAAGCGGGTGCTGGATTACGCCGCAAATCCTGACAAGACAGCAGAACGTAGCGAAGGCGGAGGTTTGGAGCAGGTACTCGTATATACACAGGCGGATGCCAAGACGGAGAAGCAACTATATGTCAGCGGTGTCAACTGCGATCCGTCAACGGCTTATGAGCAGATGCAGCGGACGAAGCGGCAGTTTTTTAAGACGGACGGCATATTGGCCTTTCACGCCTATCAAGCGTTTGCGCCGGGTGAGACAACGCCGCAAATCGCCCATACCATCGGTGTTAAACTGGCACAGGAGTTGTGGGGGGAGCGCTTTGAAGTCGTCATATCGACCCATTTGGATAAACAGCATGTGCACAATCACTTTGTGTTAAACTCGGTTTCCTTTGTGGATGGGAAACGGTATTACGACAACAAAGCTTCCTATGCCCTGCTGAGACAGACATCCGACCGGCTTTGCCAGGAACATCACTTGTCGGTGATCGAGCATCCCGAATCGGGCAAAGCCAAGCATTATGGAGAATGGAAAGCGGAACGTGAGCGAAAGCCAACATGGAGAGGGCTAATCCGGCAGGACATCGATCAGGCTATTGCATCTTCCATGACGATGACACAGTTTTTTGCCCATTTACAAAAGCAAGGTTATGAGCTAAAAACGGCGGTTAAACATATGGCGATACGGCCGCCTGGAAAGACACGCTTTGTCCGTTTGCGCAGTCTAGGCGATGGCTATACCGAGGAAGCGATCAAGCAGCGAATATTGCGAAACCGAATACCTGAACGGGAAAGGCCATCCCATGTCCGCAGACGACGTGCCATGTGTAAGAGCCATGTTCGGTCTGGTCGCAAATTGCGCGGCTTGCAAGCTTTATATATCCGCTACTTGTTTGAAATGGGTGTGCTTCCTAGAAAACGAAAGCCTGTCAAAAAGCCATCCTTTAGACTTCGGGAGGATTTGAGACACTTGTCGGTATTGATGGAGCAAACCAAGCTGCTATGCAAGTATCGCCTCACCCATCAAGAGGAGCTTCTCGCTTTCCGTGACAGGTTGGAGGAACAGATCCAATCCCTGCACCTGAAGCGCAAGTCGTTGTACAACCGAATTCGCCGCTGCAAGGATGCTGGCCAGCGAGAACAATACAAAACGCAAATTGCTGTTTGTTCTAAACGGCTTGCCTCGCTTCGAAAGGAGGTGAAGCTGGTTCAAGGCATTTTGGAGCGATCAGGAGAATTACGAGAGACGTTAAACAGAAGTGGCGCACAGGATCGAAAGGAGGAAATTTTCGATGAGTACCGAAACGGAAGCCGCCAATCAGGTTGTCAACATGAGCTTGAAAAGCATCGAAGTCATGGCCAAGATTTCCGGCGAAGGCGCTAAGCATTTGGCGGTATATTTGTTTGCGGCCTTGCAAGGACAGAAACGAACAAAGGGCAGCATCCGGTTGGAGAGTTTGCTGCGCAGTGGGAAAGAATTAAAGGTATTTGCGGTCAAGAACGAAGACCTGGCAACCTTCTGCAAGGAAGCCAAGCGGTATGGCGTGTTGTACTGTGCTTTGCGCGACAAAAAGAACGTGGACGGGATGTGCGATGTGATGGTCCGGGCGGAGGATGCGTCCAAAATCAATCGGATCGTGGAGCGTTTCCACTTGGCCACTGTGGATACCGCCAAAATTAAGAGTGAAATTGAAAAATCCAATGGAATGTCCGAAGCTCCTGCTGTGGAACAAGGACATGAACCAGGTCACGAGCAAGTTCAGGAACAAGAGCTGTCGAAGGAAATCGCAGAAGAAAGGAATACGGACGACTTGTTGGATGAATTGATGGGAAAGTCCGAACTGCCGGAGCCGACTCCATCGGAGGACGACCATTCAACAGCGGAGAAGGAACCGGCGGAAACGTCCCATCCGTCCGAGAATACCTTCGAGCGCAACGAGGTTACCGCAAGGGATACTGATCCACCTTCTCGTCAAGAGCCGGAGCGAGTGTCCGTCCGTCAATTATTGCGGGAAATACGCGAAGAGAACCGGCAGCAAAGGATATGGGAGAAAGACAGACAGCCGCGGGAACAAGCGGAACCGTTGCCGTCTCGAAAGGAGCGGATAGCCGCCGATAAACAACAAGCCAACAAAGCAAAAGGACGAAAGCGAGGGAAAGCCAAATGAGCGAACTGGATGATTTATTCCGACAGGATGCTGCGGCTTCCTCTTCTTTCCGTACAACCGAACCATCCTTCGATAAAGAAGCATGGGTGCAAAAGAAACAGGAGCTGCGGCAATGGACATATGATACGATTGATGCCACCACCTTGTCGGTGATGCAGAACGGTGAGGCGTTCCAGCAATATTTGGATGTCCAGAGCCGCTTTGACCGCTATAGCGTGGCCAATGCGTTGCTGATTCTGGCGCAGCGGCCAAACGCGACTCGCATTGCCGATTTTGACACATGGAAGGAACAAGGGGTATTCATTCGTCGAAAGGAAACAGGGTTTTACATTCTGGAACCGGGCGAAACCTATCAAAAGCAGGATGGCAGCACCGGTATCAGCTACAATCCGAAAAAGATGTTTGATATTGCGCAAACGACCGCCGCGTTGAAACGGGAAGAACCGGCATTCCCGGATGATCGCGCCCGTATTAAAGCGTTAATTGACCTCGCCCCTGTTCCGATTGGCATTGGTGATGCGTTGCCATCGGTAAAGCACGCGTTCTATCAGCCAGAACCAAAAAACATTACCATTCGTCGCGGGCTTGAGGCCGGCGATATTTTTCGAGCGCTTGCCCAAGAACTGACACATGCTGAACTGGATCGTGGCGATGGACGGTACAACCGCTCAGATAACGAGTTTGTTGCCTACTCCGCTTCTTATATGTTGTGCAGGCAATTTGGTGTTGCAACCGACACCTTCCGCTTTGATCGAGCGCCGGAGAAGTGGAACGGGTTGGAACCGCAGCAAGTTCGTGCCGAGTTGACGCTCATGAAGGAAGCTTTTCAACAAACATCCCAGAGAATGAACCGGAACCTGTCACAACAGCGCCAGCCTAAACGATCCGATCCGGTTCGCTAAGTTTTGTCTGGAGGGAGTGCTATGAAAAAACAGGAACGAATCTTGTCTTTGAATCATTATGAGCACGGGATAGTCGTCCATGCGCTGAATGCGTTACGAAATGACTTAATCGGTGAGAAACGACCGACGGATGCCGTGGATGATTTATTGTTAAAAATGATTGATGCCCCACTTCTAAATAAAAAGCGCTGGAGGCATTATGAAACGCGATGAAGCCGCAAGGAGTAATTTGATACTCTTTGCGGCTTTTTTTATTCCCGTCATCTGGTTGGCACTGTTGGTTGCTCCCGCATGGTCAGAAGGATTGCCGAGTATGTTGGTCCATCTCAGCACGGCGATGCGCCAGCCGCTTAACATAGAGTGGGTGGACGATACGCCCCGCTGCTTGTTGATTTTTGCGCTGATCTATGGGCTTTGCGCTGGGGTTTATTTGGCGACACCACGGAATTATCGTCGGCGGGAAGAGCACGGCAGCGCCCGCTGGGGCCGAGCGAAAACCGTCAATGCCAAGTATCGAGACAGACGGACGGAACAAAACAAAATTTTGACGCAGCGGGTCAAAATCGGTCTGGATGGCCGCAAGCATCGCCGGAACCTGAACGTGTTGGTTGTCGGCGGCTCCGGCGCGGGCAAAACACGGTTCTATGCTAAGCCGAATGTGATGCAAGCCTCGACCTCTTATGTCGTTCTGGACCCAAAGGGGGAAATATTGCGGGACACCGGTCATCTGCTTAAAGCCAAAGGCTATGACATCAAAGTGCTGGACCTGATTCACCCGCATCGTTCGCATGGCTATAACCCGTTTGTCTATTTGCAGGACGACAAGGATGTCTTGAAATTGGTGACCAACCTGATTCGCAATACGACACCCAAAAACAGCAACACGAACGATCCCTTCTGGGAGCGTTCGGAAACAGCGCTGCTGGAGGCGCTTATGTTGTACTTGCTTTATGAAGCGCCGCCGGAGGAACAAAACTTTCCGATGATTATGGAAATGATCGCCGCGGCGGAAGTGCGGGAGGAAGATGAGACCTATCAGAGTCCGCTGGACGAGTTGTTCGAGCGGTTGGAGATGCGCGACCCGGAGCATTTGGCGGTCAAACAGTACAACATTTTCAAATTGGCTGCCGGAAAAACGGCCAAATCCATTTTGATCGGGCTTGGCGTACGGCTGGAGAAGTTTAATCTGACCAGCATCGCGGGCATGAGTACGGTGGATGAATTGGACTTGCCCCGCATGGGTACGAAAAAAACTGCCTTGTTTGCCGTCATCCCCGACAACGACAGCAGCTTTAACTTCATCGTCGGCATGCTGTACACGCAGCTTTTTCAATCGCTCATGTATGAAGCGGATTACCGGCATGGTGGGAGGCTGCCTACGCATGTTCATTTTGTAATGGACGAGTTTGCCAATGTGGCGTTGCCAGATGAATTTGACAAGCTGCTGTCGACCATGCGGAGTCGGGAAATTTCGGTGTCGATTATCCTTCAAAACCTGGCGCAACTTAAAGCGTTGTACAAGGATGCCTGGGAGTCGATTGTCGGCAACTGCGATGTGTTTTTGTACTTGGGAGGCAATGAACAATCCACACACAAATATGTGTCGGAACTGCTCGGCAAGGAAACGATTGACACCAACACCTATGGTGAGAGCAAGGGGCGCAGCGGTAACTATTCGATCAATTACCAGCATTCGGGAAGAGAATTGTTGACCCCGGACGAAGTGCGGATGTTGGATAACCGCTATGCCCTGCTCTTTATTCGTGGAGAACGACCGATACAGGATGACAAGTATGATTTGCTGCGGCATCCGAACATCGAGCTTACAACGGATGGTCAGGCTTCGCCGTTCCAGCATGGAGGTACGGATTATGCCATCGACTGGTTATCGGTGCAGCTTCATGAAGACGGAGATTACGAGCTGTTGGCAGAGGATGAAGTGGAGTCATTATTTTTAGGAAAGGAATGATGAACGTGAAACATCGATGGAAACGATGGATGACGCTGTACATGGTTTGCGTGCTGGTGGGGAGCTTTGCTACACCTGCATACGCGAATGATCCGATGACTACCGTGAATAATTTGTCTGATTTTATTTTTGGCCTGATCCGGGCTGTGGGCATGATTATTTTGGGTTTTGGCATTGTGCAGATTGGTTTGTCTTTCAAGTCTCACGACCCTACCCAAAGAGCTAACGGGTTCTTAACACTCGCCGGTGGCGTGGTCATTACCTTTACGAAGGAAATTCTCAACCTGATTGCCGGATAAGTACGGGTATTCGCATTCGGGGAATAAGCCAGCGGTTTGTTCCCCGAATCTGGGGGGAGGGTGAATGTGTCTAAGAACAGTTGGATCATCGACAATCTCGAAAATGCATTAGAGACCTGGAATGATAAAATGTCGGAGATTTGGGAGTTGGTCACCGAGTCGCCGGCGGATTTTAAAGGCGGTGGTATATGGCGCGTCATCTTAGATATTCACGGTGCGTTGCAAGCTACGGGATTGGCCTTGCTGGTATTGTTTTTTGTGATTGGCGTGATGAAAACGACCGGTAACTTTGCGGAAATGAAACGACCGGAGGTTGCCGTGAAGTTATTTGTTCGATTTATTTTGGCCAAGGCGGCGGTCACGTATGGTCTGGAATTGATGATGGCGCTATTTTCGATTGTACAGGGCATCATTGCCGCCATGATTGGCCGGTCGGGATTTGGTTCATCGGACATGATGACACTGCCGGATACGATTGTCCAAGCGATTCAAGATGTGGGCTTCTGGCAAAGCATTCCGCTGTGGGTGGTAACGCTGCTAGGCAGCCTGTTCATCACCGTTTTATCGTTTATTATGATTCTCTCTGTTTACGGCCGTTTTTTTCGTCTCTATATTTACACAGCCATTGCTCCTGTCCCCCTCTCATCGTTTGCTGGGGAGCCGACCCAATCCATCGGCAGGTCCTTTTTAAAGGGATATGCCGCCGTTTGTTTAGAAGGGGCGATCATTGTGCTGGCTTGCATTGTTTTTTCGGCATTTGCTACCGCGCCATCGGTCGTGAACGAAGGCGCACAGGCGGTGACCATGGTCTGGACGTACATTGGCGAACTGATTTTCAACATGCTGGTTCTCGTCGGCATGGTGAAAATGGCGGATCGGATCGTGCGGGAGATGATGGGGCTGTAATCGAAGGCATGCTGACGGGAGGGAAGGCAGTTCGGGGAGTATTACCGGATGGCTGCCAAAAAGAGCCTCAAAAGCGCCAGGGCATCGTTTCGTTGCTTTTCAGTACATTGGTTTAGTGCAGCTAAAATCAGTTCGGTATCATTGCTTTTGCTATTTGTCTCTTGCTCCAGCAACAACTCATTTGGGGATAGTTTCAGCAGGGTACAAATACGAAGCATGGTTTCAATGGACATGCCGGCTTGTCCGCGTTCAATATCGGCACAGAATCTGGGGACTCTCCCAATATACTCGGCCATTTGTTCTCGCGAGATATCCAAAGCTTCTCGCTGTTTCCGAATGCGCTGACCTACCTTCTTTCTATCGTACACACTCATCATTGGTCACCCCTTTACAATCAGGTTCAGTTTATAACTCCTATTATGGAGGAGCACATAATTGACTGAAATGAGTTTAAAAAGTACTATCAGGGTAGTTTTTCCGATGACAACATGCTAATGCTTCATGATAGAGTTGCAAACAGAATGAGGAAGAGGAGTGCAAATGAGTGGATGATCTAGTAAGAAAACTGGAGAAAGAGAGGCAAAAATTAAACGAGCTTGGCGAAAAGTCGTTGATGCAATCGATTCCTTTATCCGACAATCAAGAGGTTCAGGAACAGAGTAGGAGGGTAGACGAGTTGATGGTGCAATATCAACGAATGAAGGCCAAGGATAGGCAACCGATACGGTAAAAGAGGGATGAAAGGGGCAAGGTCATGGGATTTCCAACGTGGTTCCGAGGAGCCATTCAAAGGCGATTGGATGAGGTTTCGGCACAAATCGAACATCATCCAGAGCTGAAAAAAATTAGGGATGAAGAAGATGAGGCGTTTCACACTATATTTTCGGGGCTGATCATGGCTCAAACACCTGAGTTTGAAGACTGGGGGGACAAGTATATTCTCAAGCAAGCCATGATGAATGAACGGCTGTACATGCAGGGATTGACAGATGGCATACAACTTGCCACTGCTTTACTGAATCATTCCGCTTTGCCGCCACATGAAACGCCGGTTACATTCAGTCACGAAAAGGGCCAAGCGAAGGCGAAGCCGTAAGAACAGGAAGCAATTGGGAGGGATGACATGTGGAAGTGAAAATCAACCGGGAGATCCGGGAATATACGGAAAGCATCTTTTTTGGACTGTCCTTGCGACAGTTCTTTTTTTCTGTTTTGGCCGTAGGTGTGGCGATAGCGCTGTACTTTATGATGCGCAGTCGTTTCGGCATTGAGACACTCAGTTGGGTATGCGTCTTAGGTGCGGCCCCCTTCGCAGCCCTGGGCTTTATCCGGTACCACGGTATGAATGCCGAGCAATTGCTATGGGCGTATATCAAATCGGAATTTTTAATGCCGCGGCGCTTGGTCTTCCACTCGACGAACACGTATGCGGCGGCGTTAAGCAAGACCATAGAGCAGTATGAAAAAGGAATGAAGCGCCATGATTAAGACGTTAAGTCGTATCATCAAGCAGGATAAGGAACGATTTGTTATACCGAAAGGCGTACAACAAGTGATTCCGATTCGCTCTATTTGGGCGGACGGGATTTTTTTAGTTGGCAACAAGTTTTCCAAGACGTATCGCTTCGAGGACATCAATTATTCCGTCGCCTCCCGCGAAGATAAGGAAGCGATGTTCCTGTCGTATTCCGAATTGCTCAATTCCTTTGATAGCGGGGCGACAACGAAAATCACCATCCATAACCGGAGGCTGAATCGAGCGGATTTTGAAAGTTCGGTCTTCATTCCGCTTCAGCAAGATGAGCTGGACGAATATCGACAAGAGTATAATCAGATGCTGCTGGAAAAATCCGTTGGGGCCAACGGTACGATTCAAGAGAAGTATATAACGATATCCATTGCCAAACCCAATATCGAAGAAGCCCGGCATTATTTTTCTCGAGTTGGGACCGATCTGATCGCCCATTTTTCTCGTCTCGGCTCCAAATGTACGGAACTGAACGCCACTGAGCGGCTGCGTATTTTTCACCATTTCTTCCGCCAGGGAGAGGAAACGGACTTTCGTTTCGACTTGTCGGAAACGATGCGCAAAGGACATGATTTCAAAGATTATATTTGTCCGGATACGTTTGAGTTTGAAAAGGATCATTTTCGGATGGGGAAGCTTTATGGCCGGGTCATCTTCCTGCGTGAGTATGCCAGCTATATCAAGGACAGTATGGTATCCGAGCTTTGCGACCTGCACCGCAACCTATTTCTGTCCCTTGACATCATTCCGATACCAACGGATGAGGCGGTTCGCGAAATCGAAAACCGTTTGTTGGGCGTAGAGACGAATATTACGAACTGGCAGCGGCGGCAAAACAATAACAACAACTTCTCCGCCGTTATCCCGTATGACATGGAGCAGCAGCGAAAAGAGAGCAAGGAATTTCTGGATGACCTGACGACTCGCGACCAACGCATGCTGTTTGGCTTATTGACGATGGTGCATGTGGCCGAAAGCAAGGAGCAACTCGACAACGATACCGAAGCGATATTGACGACGGCCCGCAAACATCTGTGTCAATTCTCGCCTCTTATGTACCAGCAGATGGACGGTCTAAATACCGTGTTGCCTTATGGTTTACGGAAAGTACATGCTTTGAGAACGTTGACGACAGAAAGCACAGCGGTGTTTATCCCGTTTCGGGCGCAGGAAATCATGCATGAAGGCGGTATTTACTACGGACAAAACGTCATCAGTAAAAATATGCTCATTGCCAATCGCAAGCAGTTGCTCAATGGAAACAGCTTTATTTTGGGGGTATCGGGCTCCGGAAAAAGCTTTACGGCAAAAAGAGAAATCGTCAATCAAATACTGGCCAGCGGCGATGACATTATTCTGATTGACCCGGAACGTGAATATTCCGCCCTAGTAGAAGCGCTAGGCGGAGAGACCATTCATATCTCGGCCACGTCACCTAATCATATCAATGCGATGGATATAAACCGGCAATACGGTGACGGAGCAAATCCGATCATTTTAAAATCCGAATTTGTTCTTTCGTTATGCGAGCAACTGATCGGCGGTTATCAGTTGGGAGCGAAGGAAAAGTCGATTATTGACCGTTGCACGGCCAGTGTGTATCGAAAATATCTGCAAAGCAATTACAAAGGGCAACCGCCTACCTTACAGGATTTTCGAGCGGAACTGCTCAAGCAATCCGAGCCGGAGGCGCAGGACATCGCGCTGGCGATTGAACTGTTTACCGCTGGCAGCTTGAATACGTTCGCCCAGCCGACTAACGTCAACGTTCATAACCGGCTGATCTGCTATGATATTTTGGATTTGGGCAAGCAACTGTTGCCGATTGGCATGCTGGTTGTATTGGACAGCATTCTGAATCGAATTACACAAAATCGCGCCAAGGGGAAAAACACGTTTATCTTCATCGATGAAATTTATCTGCTTTTCCAACACGAGTACAGCGCCAACTTTTTGTTCACGTTATGGAAACGTGTCCGAAAGTATGGCGCTTTTTGTACGGGGATTACGCAAAACGTGGACGATTTGTTGCAAAGTCATACGGCCCGAACGATGCTGGCCAATAGCGAATTTATCGTGATGCTGAATCAGGCCAGTACGGATCGCAAGGAGTTGGCGGAACTGCTTAATATTTCGGATCTCCAGCTTTCTTATATTACAAACGTCGATGCCGGGAATGGGCTGTTAAAGGTCGGCAGTTCTCTCGTGCCATTTACAGATAGCTTTCCACGGCATACAAAACTTTACCGTTTGATGACCACGAAGCCGGGAGAATCGCTGTAAACCCTTGGCAAGCGGCTGATGAGATGCTTCATCAGCTGCTTGCCAAGGTATGTAGATTCGACTGGTCACAGCCGTCTGAGACAAGTGGTACTTGCTGGCTAATTGAGTGATGGTTAATTGGAGATGGAAGTCATTCCGGCGTGCAGAAAAAGAATTGACCAGGGCTTAATATGAAGAGTAAAGGTATATTTTACTATTCTATCGCTAGCGCACGACTACAAGACTATTTAAATTACTCTAGTCCTACGACTGTCGGGTTAGTCTGTTTCCCATTGAGAGGAGTTGTTTCATTATCGGTCTTTCAAAATACGGATGGTAGCACCTAATCTGCATACATAACTGAACAACAGGGCTTGCTTCTCATCATGGTGTTGCCATGAGAGCGGGAGTTGATATTGTTGGTTAATATCAAGTCGCGTGCAGCTCGTGCTGCCAGAGAACAGGCCCTAACTAAATTCGCTATCAGGCTCATTGAAGATGTGCCGCTGACGCGTTTGCCATGCTTGCGGAATGGTGTTGCACGTTCAGTGGATCAATATTCGAACCCTTTGTGTGTACTTTCGAAGGGTCTTTTTTGTTTTCCTTTATTACGCATTAAGTTTAAAGGCGACACAGGCTGCCGTTCGCCTCCTCCTTGTTTTGGCTTGCTTGGCAATCAAAACAAGGGAGAGGGATGAGAGTGAAAAAAATCAATCTTCGCGATATGTATCCTTTCTATCAAACGGATGTCTGGATCAAGGTGGATGAGGAGATCGTACAGGAGATGCGACGTTTCGAGTTGCTTGAAAGCGCTTATAAATTGCGCGCTTATCGTCATCGGGCATATTACTCTCTGGATCGAAACGATGGCATCGAAAACGATATTCTGTTTCCTTCTCGTTCTACTGAAACAGAGTATGAAGAAATGGCCTTTCGAAGAGAGCTTTACGCAGCGATGTGTCGATTACCGAAAAAGTCGTTTCGACGTATTTACTCACATTATTTTTTAGGGATGAGTAAGGTCGCTATCGCTCGTGTAGAGCAGGTGGATGAAAAGGCTGTACGCAAGTCCATCGAAAGCGGGCTGAAGAAGTTGAAGCAAATTCTCGGGAATAAGTGATTTTGAATCATAGGGTCCGATTTTATTCCCAAAATGAAAGGGCTATTAGAGGGTGATGTTCAAGGCGACGATTGGCGGTTATATGACTAATCGTCGCCTACTATGAAAGGAGTGCCAGAGTTATGTTTCCCGGTATGTTTCGTGATGTAGAACACGAAAAGTTTTACAGCGATATGCTGAGCCGTTTTCATCGCCAAGATGTCTATCATCGTGCGTTGTTTTACACGTTAGGCTTGACGCGAGAAACGAGGACGCATGTTCAGGACTTGTTTGACTTTTCAAACGACAGCATCCGACCGAAAGGTTTAAAGGCTTCCTGGCAAACAGGTACTTCCCTTCGAGCAAGCCGCTTGGCCTTTAATCTGTGGAACGGATGGGCAGAAGAACAGCAGGAACGGGATTCCACGCCGCACGAGTTGTTTGATTGTCGTTATGCGCCTTATTTCTTTGAGGCGATTCGCTTGCGTTATCCGGAATATTGCAGGAGCCATGACCGGGTTCCCCAACGTATGAACGGTCCAACCCGTTAATGGATATGCCAGGAGGGCAACTTTGATGAAGGATATAAAGACAAGGACACGGGTGAAGAACATTAAGAAGCTGGATCGCTTCTCCAACTTGATGGCAAAAGCAAAGTCTGTCGATGTACGTTCCAAACATAAGTCATCTAATCGCCATGATTCGGAATCTACAGGTTCCTCTGTGGTGTACGCGCAAAATCAATCCGTGAGGGCGGCAAAAACCACGCTGCGCAAGGGGATGCGCATCATTCCAGGTGTGAGCAAAGGAGCAATTCGTCTTCTTCGGAAAAAACGGGAGCGCTTGATAGGGACGGCGAAGGAGAAAGAAACCATGCCTCAGCAATCGGGGGAAACGGCGAGCGGTCGGCGTTCACGTAAGCGAAGCGGCATTCAAGTGAGCAAACGTTCGGTTGTTTCTGATAAACAACAAGCGCTGTCCGCCCATTCAACAGGTGCCATACAAGGAAGAGATAATCGTCAGGCTGTACATTCATTTTCCCAAACCAAGCGTCCATTGCGTTTGCGGAAGCCTGTTGGCGGGAAATATCCTTTGTTTTCCGAAACAGTGATAGGGAAGCAACGCTATATTCATCGAATGGTGCGGGCCAGGATTGTCAGTCGGAAACAAGCTCAACAACCCCAAGCTCAAGCTAAAAGTGAAACCCAGTCAAACCCGATGTCAAAACCTGTCGAGAAGCGTGTCACGACCACGAACACCCTATTCAAGACTACCGTGCGTTCTCGTGACAAACGTTCGAGTCTACAACCCGGCGAAATGACAATCGGGAGGAAACGAAATCCCGCCCCCGTTCGTTCTTCCGCTCATAAGCTGGTGAAGCCGCATGCAGGTGTATCCGGGCGTGTCAAAACGGGCGGCAAAGTCATCAAGGTGCTTTCCCATTCAGTAAAACCGATTCATCAGTCTAGCCAAGAAAAAGGACAGGTCCATAATCCAACAGATAGGATGAAACATAAAGCCAGGGAAGCGCAAAAAGCAGCCTTTCGATTGATGACCATGCACCGTTCAAAGCAGCGGCTGCAAGCTGTTGCCAGATGGAACATTCGCATGATTCGTGTAGCGGCCAAAATGACTGCGGTACTCGCCAAAGGCATGATCGCTCTTTTAGGTGTTAGCGGTACGGTGATCATCTTGCTATGCATCATGATGGCTGTTGCTGCGGTTGTATCATCTCCTTTTGGCATCTTTGTCTCCAGTGATAATACGGATAGCGATGTATTGCCGCTTTCTGACATCGTACAAGACATCGACAACGAATTTGCTGTCCGACTGGAGGACATACGTCGGGATGCAGGCTCAGTGGATCGTGTAGAAATCCATTATCTCGGAAGCGCTGATAATACTCGCATCGATAACTGGATG
The DNA here is from genome assembly GCF_038000405.1 of Paenibacillus sp. FSL M8-0334. NCBI lineage: Bacteria > Bacillati > Bacillota > Bacilli > Caryophanales > Paenibacillaceae > Paenibacillus > Paenibacillus sp. FSL M8-0334. The sequence goes on along the minus strand of NZ_JBBOCH010000001.1, from coordinate 1,040,322 downwards.
GACGTCATCGCGGTCTTTGCGGTTCGTACCGTAATGGACAGCGAAAACGGCATGGACGTAGCCACACTGGACGCCACTCGGGTGGATGTGATTCGCTCCGTCTTTTGGGACATGAATCAACTGGACTCTTACGTGGAAACGATTGAACACAGGGAAACGATTACGGTGGAACATGAAGATGGGAGCACGAGTAAGGAAACGATAACCTGGTATGAATCGGTATTGCACATTACAGTTGCCAGTCATACTGCTGGGCAGCAGGCCGACATCTACGACTTTACAATCGAACAAAGAGAGATCATGCATGAAATGTTGTCGGCGGAGTTCCGCCCGCTCATGTTCGCGCTTCTCGGTAAAGATATGGATGTTGGGTTAACGACTGAGCAGCTTGAAATCGTTTATCACGATCTGCCGAAAGGGGAATGGGGCGGTGAAGCTGTCCGCTTGGCATTGACTCGCTTGGGCGATCCATACAGTCAAGTTTTGGCCGGGCAAGACCGCTATACAGATTGCAGTTATCTTGTTCAATGGGTGTACCGGCAGTTGAGCATTCAGTTGCCGCGGACGGCGGCTGAACAAGCCAGACATTGTGTCGATAACGGGTGGACAATCCGTTTTGAAGATTTGGCTCCGGGCGATTTGGTCTTTTGGAGCTATGCCAGCAATGGTCGGTTTATGGATATTACCCATGTTGGCATCTATGCCGGAAACGGCAAGGTCGTCGATGCTTCATCCACTCGCGGACAAGTGGTTTACCGGAATTTGTTTGACGCCGATCAGCAGGTGCTGTATGGGCGGCCGTTTCAAATGAACGTACAAAATGTTTATAGCTAAAAACAAAGTAACCCCGGGGAAAACTCTCCCGAGGTTACTTTGACCGATGCTTTCGGATTATGACTCCATTCTAAACGATTATTTGCTAAATCGCTACGCTTGTCTTTTTCTAAATGTTAGTTCAAATCATGAATTGTTAAATGTTTGTTCTGTAAATCGCTTCCGGAAAAAGCTAAGAATCAGAGCAGGTAGTGACATCATAAGTTTGATCTCTTCTGTTACATATTCTGATTTCAATCGTCATCATATAATAGACAACATGACTATAGCATTATTTCGGTTTAAGAAATTTGAATGAAATACGATGTAATCGTCTTTATTTTTGCATTTCTCCCAAAACCTCTGAAATTATATACATCACAAAAAGCAAACCTTTGCTGATCATGGAATGCTAAAATTCCATTTACTGAACCCGCGTTTCCGTGGGTGATGATGTTGTGGATGTGTAATTGTTGAACTTTTCGATTATTCATGTGATTCAGTGCTTTTTCAAAATCGGCTTTTCCTCGCTTGATGTGATCTCCGATGACTTCCCAAACGATATCATCCGTCACCCATGCCATACAAAAGTCTACTTCAAGTTTGGCAAAAGCGATGCTGAGATCTCTAAGAAGTTCTTTTTTCGGCGCATTCCCACAATTTTCGGCGCATTCTACTCTTAAGTTTTCAGAATGAGTATTCATCGTTACCTCCTAATGACCCCGACATATAATCAGGGTCATTATCGCGCATCTTATTGGAATATTCATTGTGAAATCAATGATAACGGGCTATTTTTGACTATTTAATCGGCACCCAAATTTCGGTTTTGGCTGCGGGGCTTGATGGGTCAGGTGCTCGATGAAAATAAAGCATTAGACTGAGATGCGTTGTTCTAGTTGTTTTAGCGAAGTATCACTTCCAACAAATTGCACAGCAACATACTTTTCTTCTGTCCCTACTATAACCAAAAAGAGGAAATCTATGCTCATCTTGGAATCACGTAGCATGTTAGTTATTAATTTTCGATCAACTGAAGATGGTCTAGGTACAGGCTCAGGGTGGGTATGCCATTCGCCTAAGTATATTACCTCTCCATTAGAAGATCTCCACGCTAAATCTACGAACCACTGGGCTCTTTTTACATTCCGTTCAAAAAAATACCGTCCTGATTTATCACCAGGACCCGGAGTCGTAATTTGTTGTATAATAATTTGATCGTCAAATATTCGGCCCAGAAGGATACCGCCTGCTTCGTGTTGCTTTTTCTTGACTTGTCTATACGAATTGAGTATGTCAACAACCTCATCCGTAAACTTTACCAATTTATCTCCAAATATATATTCCATTTAGTTCGAGCAACCTTTGCAATTTGTTCGTTCCCTGATTGTACGAATGCGAACGGAATAGCTGTCCGCAGCAACCCACATTGAAGATATTTTTCTCTTGTTTAGTCTTTGTTCCTTTAAGTTACCTAGCCAGGTAAATATAGTATTCTCCTGCACTTTACCAGACAAAGTATCTCGAAGAAAAAGCATTAAATCGTTAATGAATCTTTTTAATTCTAGTGCGCCATACGGAACGAATGTGCTTTGGCAACCAGCTTCTCTTTTTGTAAATTCACCTGGATTAAAGAGTACGCTTTGAATGAAACGGTGTTGTTCATCAAACAAACATTGAAAACAGCCATTTTTAGTTGGGTCGACCCAAACTGCATGTGCCCCCGCCAGATAAGGTTCAACCCAAACGAATAATATAGGCTTTTCAATTATTCGCTCTTGAATTAGTTTATTAATGCGAAACTCTGTGGGGAGATGTCCTACCGCGACAACTGAAAAATCACAATTGTTCAGTATGGATTCATAACTGACAAGCAATTTTAATATATCTTCCGGGTAGCAAGCGACTTCACAATTTGGAAAATGTGACGTAATCATCTTTTGCAGAGCGTCAACTTTTTTCTTTCCAACATCACTTGCTCCGCAAACATGTCGAGCTATATTGTCAAAAGTTAATATATCCTTATCAACAAAAAGAAACTCTTCAACACCAATATCCGCTAAAGAACGTGCAATATGACTTCCAACTGACCCACATCCGACTATTCCGACTCTTAACCCACTCTCGACATTTCCGTCTCCGCCACGAATAAATAAATAATCTTTATCAACTCTTTTAATGGTATGCTTCAATAACTTAAGATCTCCGAAATCCCTCGTCAATTCAAGTAGTGCATTTTTTCTGCCAGGCCTGAACCCCTTCAATCCTGTCTTCTTTTTCTTCTTGCCTTTAAATGCTGAGGTAGAAATTAAAATATTCTCCCCATGTTCCCATACTCCAATAACTTTGCTGCTACCATAAGGGATGGAAAAAACAATTGTACTAGGCCTATTATCTCTATCCAAGAATTTCAAGAGTGTCTTTAGCGAATCACGAGAAAAGCTTCTGAGTCTCTGCAATAGTTCGCGGTTGTTCCTTGGAAATGGTGGAATTCCAATAGATTGTAATGGAAGGTAGAGAGCCTTTTTCCGCTTATCATATATTTTCCCGCCAACTTGCAGTATCCATCTTTGCCCATCGACTCTTGAATCGGCGAACAATAGTTGATTACCCCAAGAAGGATGGTGGAAGCTTATGGCTTCAATGATTTTGGGGTCATCAGTCAATTTAATAAGTGACAAATATTGATTAGTCGATTCCTGTCCCCAATAACTTTCGAATTCATCCATGTATTCCGTAATATTTAGTTTGTTCTTCCCGGTGTAGATGAGTTGTTGAGCCTTTTGAATAATTTCTTTTATCACACCTATTGGGTCAACCGCATTTGGATGAGCTTGATCGGAATCAAATGTGCATAGGACTTGTTCCGCATCTAAATGCGGAATTGGGTAAAGCTCTGAGAAATACGGTTCGGGAATAACTACTTTCGGAAAAGAGTCTGGATAATTATATGGGATCGCGATTATTATTTCTATACTTTCTTCATTCAATTTAATCCTAAATGCTTTAGGATAATTTCGATCATTAAATTCCTTGTCGGTTTCTTCTACAGCGCCGTATGAATTTATAAGAGGCTGTCCAGAAAGTCAGTGAAACCTGACTACTGGCAGCCTCTTTTTTTGTAAAACGCTAAAAATATGCGCAAAAAAACCGTCTTTTCCTGTAAAATGAAAGTTACCACACAACCATTTCAGAAAGGGACGGTTTTTATGCGTAATCAAATGACTACTACTAAACATTATAACATGCAACTCACATTTCCTCTAGAAAATATAGAAGGAAACATAGATTCTAAACGAAAGCTCACACCTGCTTTTAAAGCTTATGATAACAAGCAGATGCATATGATCTTGGATCTAGAATCACTAATCCCTTCCCACCATGTCGCTCGTATCATTGATGAAATGATTGAATCTATTCCTGACGAGCTGTTGTTTGCTCATTATGTTGGCGGTGGCCGTAGTTCCTACCATCCTAAAATGATGCTCAAAGTGATTCTTTATGGCTACTCTCAAAAAGTCTATTCCTGCCGTGGCATTGAAAAACTATTACAAGAAAACCTACCGGCGATGTGGCTAGCTGCGATGCAACAGCCGGACTTCCGCACCCTGAATGACTTCCGTGGTGTGCGAATGAAGAGCCTTATGGATGAGCTCTTTCAAACGATGATTAAAAAGCTCATCAACGACAATTTTATTACCATGGAGAACTACTTCTTGGATGGCACAAAGATTGAAGCTAATGCCAACAAGTATTCTTTTGTGTGGAAAAAATCTACGTTACGCTTTGAAGAGAAACTCAAAGAAAAGGTGCAGGCAACCCTTGCGCATATTCATACGCTCACGCAGCAAGAAGCTAGTGAAATGGTAGCTACCGATCCAGATGAGCTTCCTGTACAGCTTGAAGAAACAGCTGTTATTCTAGAAGAACAAGTAGAGCGCTTAACTGAACAGATCGCTCAAACCAATGACAGTGAAGCGAGAAAAGCCTTACGAAAAGAGCGTAGTGCCTGGAAACAGCCTCTGAAAAAGATTCGTCAAGACTTTCTTCCACGTCTGGCCAAGTATGATCAGCAGAAAGCTTGCTTTGGTGATCGCAATAGCTACTCCAAGACCGATCCAGACGCTACGTTTATGCGAATGAAAGAAGATCACATGAAAAATGGTCAACTTAAACCAGGTTACAATGTACAGATGGCAACGGAAAACCAATTTATTTTGTTTTATAGTCTTCACCAACGACCAACGGACACACGCTGCTTCATTCCGCATATGGAGCAACTTGCTGCGTCTTCTTTACCCATGCCTAAAACCGTGATTGCTGACGCTGGTTATGGTAGTGAGGAAAACTATTTGTACGCGTTAGGCGAAGAAAAAGAGACGCGATTTGATTTTCTTATTCCATATGGCAGCTATATGCACGAACAAACCAGACGCTACAAAAAGAACATGAAGCATGCAAGCAATTGGACGTATGAAGAGTTAGACGATCGCTTTATTTGCCCGAATGGTCGATACGTTTCGTTTAAGAAGTACCAGACGAAGAAGACACGCTCCGGCCTAGAGCAAAGCTTTAAGATTTACGAATGTGAGGATTGTAGCGATTGCCCATTAAAGGCAGCATGTACGAAAGCAAAGGGAAATCGTCAAGTACACTGGAACACGGTATGGGAAGAATTAAAGGCAAAGGCAAAAACAGCCCTTGAGGATGACGAGAAATCCGCGATCTATGCTCGACGTAAAGTCGAGGTTGAGAGTGTATTCGGTCACATCAAGGGCAATCGGTCGTTCCGCAGATTTTCCTTGCGGGGTCTAGAAAAAGTTCATACAGAGTTTGGGATTGTGGCCTTGGCCCACAATCTACTGAAAGTAGCAGGCATTCGCCTCGCTACATTCTTTCAAACGCAGGGACGTAAAAAGGTTGGACGGAGAAATGGTTCTCTTCTCGTCCAACCTTTTTACTTTAGGGACTTATTGGACAGCCCCATAATATTCCTCAAGTTTACGCAGATCTTCCATGGTTACCTAAAACTGCTGCCGAATTGGTTTGAATGGCAGAATTACTCCCTTTATTCTCATCTTTGGGTGGTTGATATTCAGGGAATCGTGAACCGAAAATTTTTCTCCACTTCTTTGAAGCCTCGGTTTTATCCTGATTTTCTAAAGCTTCCCCACCTTTTTTGATAAGATCTTCAAGCTTGTTCAGGAAATTTGATCTTCTCGTTTCTGACCAGTTATCAAAGAGTTCCTCGCCAGGTACTACTGGCCTAACTAAAGAAAACGATTCAGAAAGCGTGTTATGAATTTCCTTTGCTGTTGCTACCAATGCTGCATCGTCTTCATCAGGATAATCGCTTACAAAATGATTGGCTGCAAGTATTGTCAGGATCATTCCACTTGGAAACTTGGTATCGCTCTCCTTATAATCCTTCCATGCTTTCAGATACCGAACCAGTCTCTTTAATTGGTCTCCTTTTATTTGAACTTCACCCTTAAACCAATCGGTTAAAGCCTTGGGGTCACTGGTAATCCATCCTTTAGATTTGTGTGCGAGCTTTGGACTTTGGTCGTCTTTTTTGATGTAAATCGGTAAATCGACGTGGTAATTTGCTTTATATATAACCCTGACACACGTATTTTTATCTACAGGTTCCTCACTGGTATGGCCTTTTGTGGCCTTAACAATCCAGCTATGAACAGTTGATGGGGTAGGCCAATCGCCCTCATCGGAGTTCTTTAAGTGTTCCAAATATATGCCGTCATCAATATCATATTCACCATCAATAGGAGTTACCGTAGTATTCATCATGTATGAGCCCTGGCCATAAAACTTGGGCTTTTTCACATCTAATTCTTCAGAAAAATACTTCTTAATTTTATCCCGCAACGCATTCCTGGATGTTCGTAAACTTTCTTTTTTGTCAGATTTAAGATAGATTTCATCATCATGAAATTTAATGAACAAGTCATGACAATTTGACATACTTCTCGTCCTCCTGATTATGATATTCAAAGATTTTTCTGACCGAATCTTCAAACAGCCATTTTTTACTCGCTTGAACACCTTTATCAAGCATAATGCTGATTGCGGCAGGACAAGCACGGTCTAACTCAATATACTTTTTTTCTTGATCCGATAATTCTATACTAGTTATTCGAACATAGTGACCCGGTAAGTATTTTGTTATAAATTTCATGTGATTGTCGACAGCGAAACTCTGTGTATCGATCATAGTGGAAATTAACTTATTCCCCCAACTACTGAACGATTTTGATTTCCACACCTTATGCGGCTCTGGAAATCTCGCGTGCTCATTTAAAGATGAAATTGATAATAGACAGTAGGAATCAAACCCTTTGTTAAGGTAGTATGTAAAATATTCTTGCATCCCCAATAAAGATGGGTTATTGGCCCAGAGTCCACCATCAACAAATTGTTGCGGACCCTCTTTTGTTTGCAGCTCTACAATCGGAAAGTAAGTGGGAGCAGCAGTAGTTGCAAGTGCGACTTCGGATAAGAGACGTTTACTATCCCTTGTTAAAGTTGGTTGGTGGTCTGATTTAAATACATAAGGTGACCCTGTGGTAACATTAACTGTTGGAATTAATACACTTGTCTTGCAATCTTCTATTTTTTTATCCTGGAATACTTCTTCGAGCGCCAATTTTAGTTGATTGCTCGAATACTTTGATTTGATCAATATTTGTTTAAAATAATGAATCTTTCGATAGAATGGATTTTGATATGGAAATATAGAAGGTCCTTTTTCTTTATAGAATCTCACAATGTCTGACGCTGGCATGCCAGATGCCAATGCAAGTGCAATAATTCCCCCAGTTGATGTGCCGCATATGAGATTGAAATTCTGATACACAGGTCCGTATACTTTTTCAATCTCTTCTAGAATTACAGCAGAATAAAGACCTTTAATACCTCCGCCGTCTATAGCTAATATCCGATAACATCCCGGCACATTCTCACCTCTCAAAAAAATGGCGTAGAAACAGTCAAACTTGATGTCCTACGCCTTTGATGTCCGTTAATATTTAAACTCTTCCGTCTCCGCCTGTGCCATCAATTCAGCTTGCTGAAGCACCAGATCAATGGCCATCTTTTCCAGATCCGGCGGGTAACCGTATTTCTTCAACAGCCGCTTGACGGTAATTCGCATCTGAGCACGTACATTCTCACGAAGCGTCCAGTCGACCTTAATGTTGCTCTTGATCGCTTGGGTCAGCTCATGTGCAATCTGCTTCAGCATGAGATCGCCCATCAGTTCCTTGGCCGATTCATTCGAAGCGAGCGCATCATAGAAAGCCAGCTCTTCCTTGATCAGACCGAGATCTTCGCCGCGCTTGACGGCTGCGTTCATTTCTTTGGCCATCTGGATCAGTTCTTCGATAACCTGCGTCGTCTCGATTGTACGATTGTTGTATTTCCGAATGGCTTCCTCCAGCATCTCGGAAAATTTCTTCGATTGCACAATACTGGTTCGGGAAACGGCCTTCACTTTCCCCTGAAGCAGCCTGCGGAGAAGTTCCACAGCCAGATTTTTCTGCTTCAACCCGCGCACATGTTCCAGAAACTCGTCCGATAGTATCGCGATGTTCGGTTTCTGCAAGCCTACGGCTTCCAGAATATCGACGACTTCATCGGATACGACCGATTTCGAAATGAGCTGATTCAACTCGGCATCGAGTTCTTTCGTCGTTTTTCTCTTGTTTTCGTCTGTTATCAGCTTAATTATACCAGATTTAACCGCTTTGAAGAAACTGATTTCGACATTGACTTCCTCCGCGGCGGGAGTCGTCGCGCAGAGCGAGAAGGCTCTTGCCAATTCCGTCGTCCAATTCAGGAAGTTCCGCTTGCTCTCTTCACCTAATCCAAGTACGTAATCGACCGTCTCAACAATGGCCTTCATCCGTTCGGCTGCTTTCTCCGAAGCGAATTTACTGTAGTCATACCCATGAAGCAATTCGCGGATGAGCTGCAGCCTTTCCAGCATAAAGTCAACGGCTTGGTCTGTATCGATACCAGCAGTTTTTCGGTCATTTTCCGTATATTGTTGAAGCGCCGATTTCAGCAAGTCCGCAATTCCGATATAATCGACGATCAGACCGCCCGGCTTGTCGCGGAATACCCGATTCACGCGGGCGATCGCCTGCATCAGATTATGGCCTTTCATCGGCTTGTCGATGTACATCGTATTCATGCTCGGCACGTCAAAACCGGTCAGCCACATATCACGGACAATGACGATCTGAAGCGGATCGTTCACATCTTTCATCCGCTTCGCGAGATGTTCGCGTCGCCGCTTGTTGCCGATAAACGGTTGCCACTCCTCCGGATCGCTGGAACTTCCGGTCATGACGATTTTGATTTTGCCTTCGTTATCATCATCGCTGTGCCAATCCGGCCGGAGTGCAACAATCGCTCTGTACATATCGATGGCGATCCGCCGCGACATCACAACAATCATCGCTTTGCCGAAGCCGGCTTTCTGCCGTTGCTCGAAATGTTCGACGACATCCTGCGCGACTTTCCTGACCCGTTTCTCTGCACCGGCCAACGCTTCAAGCCTGGCCCAACGCGACTTCAGACGCTCCCGCTGCGTGTACTCCTGGTACTCCGTAATATCCTCATACTCGCTGTCAATGACCGGGCGCTCCGCCTCCGACAAATCTAGGCGGGCAATGCGGCTTTCATAATAAATTCTGACCGTGGTTCCGTCTTCTACGGCTCGGGTCATATCGTAAATATCGATGTAGTCACCGAAAACGGCAGGCGTATTTTTGTCTGTCAGTTCGACCGGCGTTCCGGTAAAGCCAATATAAGAAGCGTTCGGCAACGCATCGCGCATATACTTGGCATAGCCATACTTAATGGCCGCTTCGTCGTCCCCGGCGACCATATCCGCCTGAAACCCGTACTGGCTGCGATGCGCCTCGTCCGCAATCACAATCACATTGCGGCGTTCCGTAAGTACAGGATACTTGTCTTCATTTTCATCGGGGGTGAACTTGTGGACCGTTGTGAAAATGATCCCGCCCGACTCCACTGACAAAAGCTCACGCAAATGAGTCCGATTTTCCGCTTGCTGAGGCGTTTGCCTGAGCAAGTCCTTCGACTTGCTGAACGTGCTGAACAACTGATCGTCCAGATCGTTCCGGTCCGTCACCACGACGATCGTCGGGTTGTTCAGCGTCAGGACAAGTTTTCCCGCGTAGAAAACCATGGACAAGCTTTTGCCGGAGCCTTGCGTATGCCAGATAACGCCGATTTTGCGGTCTCCTTCGTCCATCGTCGCCCGTTCCGTACTTGCAATCGCCTTGTTGGTGGCGTGGTATTGGTGGTATCCCGCCAATATTTTGAACAGATGCTCCCCATCGGTTTGAAACAGCACGAAATGCCTGATAATATCAAGCAGTCGGCTTTTCTCGAACATTCCTTTCACAAGCACTTCAAGCTGGGGCAGGGAGGAGGGCGCCACGTCATCGCCATCAATCGTGCGCCACATCATAAACCGGTCTTCATTGGCGGTCAACGTGCCAACCCGCGCATTCACGCCGTCGCTGATGACCAGAAACGAGTTGTAGGTGAACAGGGACGGTATCGCGCCTTTGTACGTCTGCACCTGATGATAGGCATCGCTGATCCCGACTTCTTCGTTGGAGGCGCTTTTCAATTCAAATACGGCGATCGGCAAACCGTTTACGAACACGACGATATCCGGGCGCTTCTCTCCCTGATTTTCAACAACGGTAAACTGGTTGACGACCAGAAAATCGTTGTTGCCGATCCGGTCCGGGTCGGTGTCGAACAGCCATACTTTCTCTGTCGGATATTCGCCATTGGCGGCTTGATACTGCACGTCGATCCCATCGGTAATCATCTTCTGGAACGCCTTGTTATTGATCAGCAGGCTGGGACTGCGCGGCACTTCAACGACCTTGATCGCTTCCTCTATCGCTTCCCGCGGCACATGTTTGTTGATACGAATGAGCGAATCGCGCAACCTGTCTTTCAGGATGACGTCATGGTAAAACTGTCGTTCGGGATACTCGCCTTCCGGAGAAATATCCGGGCCGTATGCTTTCTCGTAGTTCAGTTCTTCGAACCATTCCAGCGCGGCCTGCTCTAAGTCACTTTCGGTATAAGACGTCGTATAGTAGGCCATGTTGCACCTCCTTTGGATTAGGGCTGATAGTTTGCGCTTCTCTCCGCAACCATCGGCAGATCGGGAACACTGTGATCCTGCTCGACAGGGACACGGATTTCGCCCGACATGAGTTTGGGGAGAAGGGTGTCGCGGATTTGAGCCAATTGATCTGATTCTCTTCCTAAGTGCTGAATTGTCGAGTAGACTGCTTGATATTGTGCTGAATATTGTTGCAATACGGACTTTATTGGAATTACGATTTTGTGAACGCTAAGGAGACTTCCTATGTCTAAATTTTTTATTCCTGTCGTCCCGTTCTCGTATTGAAAAAATACATCCTCGTTATATAAATAGCTCAAATAGCAGTACAAAAACTCACTATATCCAATTATAGGTTTGATAACCCTACAAAAATTGGTACAAATCAAAGGAGTATTGAATTTGTTTAATACTTCTTCAATAATAAGTACACTTCTACCTGTTGACTGAGTTGGGCTGCCCCCTGATATTTCTATGATGATATCTCCATGAGATAAAGACTTAGCAGTTGCATTTTTTGGTAAGATAAACCGTTTAGGTACCTTTCCCAGTAAGCCTTTCGTAATCTCGGGAATATCTGCCCCACGTATACATGAAACCTCCTTCGTATAATTACCCTGCGGAGCTTCTTTTCCCCAGTCTCCTCCAACTGTATCCGAAATTAAATTTTGGAAGGTTCCAACGCTCCAACCCCTCGGAATCAACCCCAACTCACTTTCCTCAAACTCGCCGCCGCTTGACTTATACGGTTCGCCGTTTTCATTTGGAAACTCGAAGTCCACAAACCACCGCTTAAAAAGGGCTTGAGCCATTTCTTCAAGGTTTTTGTTGATGGCGTTGTTGAGCTCGATTTTTTTGTCAAGGGATGATAAAAGTTTGGAGATTGCCACCTGCACATTTAATTCCGGTGCTTGAATCTCAAGACTAGACATGATTTTAGTGTTTAGTGAAGGCATTGTTGCACCTACTGCTATGCTACGAACATACTCTCTAAAGCTTTCAAGACCAAAATAGTAAGATAAATATTTAGGGTCGATCTTATCCTTTTTGTTAACCCGAACTCTTAGACATCTTCCAGAAAAGAGCCAGCCATGTTCTTTTTTTGAAACATAAGCTCTTCTGTCAACAGACCCAACACGACTAAAAACGATGTCACCTTCGCAGAGGCTGTACTTCGATAATCTTAACGCATCATCATTTGAAACTTTGGGGGTGTTCTCGTGAATAATAAAATTCTCCCCTAGGTGCTCAACGGTGATTATCGGGGTACCATGGGGCACGTAATCATCTTTATGCAATTGACTACCAAAGGGACCAGTCTGAACATCAGCAATTTCAGCAAGTTTATATTTTTTCAGTTCAAAACTCAAACCCGATCCCCCCTAGCCGCTTGCGAATCTCGTCCTCCAATTGCCGGGACTTGGCGAACTGCTCCGCCAGCTCCGATGTCAGCCGTGCCATTTTATCCTCGAACGGTTCTCCGTCTTCTTCCACATCTTCGATGCCTACATAACGCCCAGGTGTCAGGATATACTCGTGCTCTTGTACCTCTGCAAGTTTCGCCGCTTTGCAGAAACCTTTCACATCTTCATACTGTCCAGCATCCATCTGTCCCCACCATGCGTGGTACGTATCGGCGATCTTCCGGATATCCTCCGTACTCAACTCGCGATGTGTCCGATCCACCATATGGCCCATTTTGCGAGCATCGATAAACAGGATTTCGCCGCGGCGGTCCCGAAGGCCCTTTGGCGCTTTATTTTTGGCAATAAACCAAAGACAAACCGGAATTTGCGTAGAATAGAACAATTGACCCGGCAAGGTGACGATACAATCGACCAGATCGGCATTAACCAGCTTGCTGCGAATTTCAAACTCCGCCGTCGTACTTGTCGACATGGAGCCGTTCGCCAGTACGAAGCCGGCAACGCCGCTGGGCGCAAGCTTGTTCACGATATGCTGAATCCACGCATAGTTGGCATTCCCTGCGGGAGGCACCCCATATGCCCAACGGGTATCCTCCGTCAGCCGCTCGCCGCCCCAATCGCTGATATTGAACGGCGGATTGGCCAGGATGTAATCGGCCTTCAGATTTTTATGTAAATCATTGTGAAACGTGTCCGCGTGATGCTCCCCAAGGTTGCCGTCGATGCCGCGAATGGCGAGGTTCATTTTGCACAACTTCCACGTCGTCGGATTCGACTCCTGCCCGTACACCGCGATATCGCCAATGCGCCCCTGATGCTCCTCTACAAACTTCTCGCTCTGAACGAACATGCCGCCGGAACCACAGCAGGGGTCGTATACGCGGCCCTTGAAGGGCTGTATCATCTCGACGAGCAGGCGAACAACGCTGTTCGGGGTATAGAATTCCCCGCCGTTCTTGCCTTCCGCGCTTGCGAATTTGCTAAGGAAATACTCATATACCCGCCCCAGTACATCCTTCGAACGGCTTTCTTCATCGCCGACTTTGAACGAGAACAAATCGATCACTTCGCCAAGACGAGTTTTATCCAGCGCCGGCCTAGCGTAATCTTTCGGCAGCACGCCTTTCAGCGATGGATTTTCCTTCTCGATGGCAATCATCGCATTATCAATGATCTGCCCGATTTCCGGCTTCTTCGCGTTATCCTTGATATGGCTCCAGCGCGCTTCTTTCGGTACCCAGAATATATTTTCTGCCACGTATTCGTCCCGGTCCTCCGGATCAGCATACGGTTCATTTTTCAATGCTTCATATTTTTCTTCAAATGCATCCGACACATATTTCAGAAATAGAAGACCGAGAGCTACATGCTTATACTCCGCTGCATCCATACTGCCGCGCAGTTTATCGGCCATGCTCCATAATTTTTCCTCGAATCCAATGTTCGCTGTTGCCATGATCCTAAATTCCTCCTCAGTAGAGTTGCTCGTATAACTGGCTCTTCACTTGTTCCCAGCGGTTCGCCGCTTCTCGAATGACTTCTTTATAACGTTCCTTCTCACGAATATATTGCTCTATTAATTCTAACTGTGTGTCTTCAGGTATCAGCGGCAATTCCAATTCCGCCACATCCGCCGGGTTCAGATTCATTACAGTCGTCCCCCGCTGGAAGCTTTGAATAAGAGCCGTCCCGACCGGGCTTTCCAGAAACATTTTGGCAAAATGGCTCTTGATTACCGACTTGAATCGAATCACGATCATATTCGAGGAGGCGATGACTACCCCTTGGGTCTCCGGAAACACAGCCAGCTTGTTCACGGTGCCGCGGCACGTCATAACCAAGTCGCCTGGGAGAATCTCGTAACGCTTCACTTTCCGCTCTTCCTCGTCAATCGTTTCAAGCTGATCCAATAACACTTCGCCGTCATCCAGATTGGATATATTCAGCACCTTAATGTTCCCGGGCTTTAGATCCTGTTTAAGAATCGATTTTCCCCGAAAAATTTCTGCCACATCGCGCAACTTCACTTTCGGGATTGCCGCCTGTTGGAAGGAACGAAGTGTATCCTGATCTTCATCCAATAGTAGTTCAATTCGCCAATGATCTAGTTGACGGAACCGATCTGGATGGATGGGAATCTCCCGTTCCGCCACAAGCTTTGACTTTTCCAAATGGAGCCGCCCGAGGATCACTTCTTCCACAGGCGCTTTGCCGAAGTCAACCTGATAGGTCTTGATAGAAGTGTAGGGACGAAACAAGCCGTCCGGAAGCGAATAAATTGTTTGAACCGGCGCCTGTTCATTCATTTGCTTCCGCCAGCTTGCGATTGAGCCAGATTGAAACAGCATCCGCGCGGGCAAGGTCACGCTTAATCTCCCGCCGTCTTGCAAGAGTGGAAGAAGGTAGCTGGCCGCTGCGCCTTCGGACTCCCGAACCGCGACATCGTCATCGTTCATTTTCATACCGAAATTCGGCATCGCCAGGATCGCGTCGAATTGATGTTCTGCGGGCAGCGGCTGATAGATGGACCCTTGAACGATGCGGATATTGGAATAGGGCTCGAAATACGTTTTGAATAATCTGCCTATGATGTAGTTTTCCGTTAACAATGTGATTGTCCATGGTCGATGGTAACATTTCGTTTCGATGAGTCCTTTGATATACTTTTCAGCTTCTGCAAACAGAATGTTGTTGCAACCATGTCGCTCGCAATGGTCGATAAACCGCTCGACGATTCCAGGATGGACGATAATGCCCCCAGTAACACGATCTTGTTGGATGGTTAGCATGGCGTATTCCAACAAGTCCATATCCTTGCCTGTGTGGTACAGTTTATAAAATAAATCCCGATCGCCGGGGAAATGTCCTAATTCTTTGTCTAAGGCGCGTTCCTTCATCCACTGAAACAGCTTCTCGGGTTCCGTCATTAGCTCCGTTTCGGCCAACTGTTGCTGTTTCAGAAGTTGTTGCGTCCGCTTCACTCTAATGGCCTCGCGAAGCAACTGATCACGGGTTGATATATCGTGAAGCAGACAGATATTCCAAAACGACTCAATCAATTCATCACCTTCTTTCGCTGCCAAAAGCCAACTAAATTATATCATCAATGAATTGAGTATTACAATACCAAAAATAAATTCAAACATGTATAGCCGGATGTTTTCAGACTGTCGAAAAATCGGTAGAATGTGAATCCGGCTTTCTATATAACGCATTTTGATGTGGGTGGACTCAACTTTTATAAGAAAAATCGATTTAAACCGATCTGATCACCTTGTTTTTACTTTTGATTTCCTCGTGCCTATTCGAAAAGGACTTTCTCGACAGTCTGATATTTTCCCGTTATCCGATACGCCCAACCCCTAATTGAATCGCGTTGATAATGCTCAACCATATCGATAGTGAAGCCGTTTCATTGGTTTAAAATGTTCTGATCCCAGTGGCCGCCTTTTTGAACAAGCCCCTCAAGAAGCAACTTAATGTCACGCTTAACCGTCATTAGTGAAGTCTGCTGGGTTGGGTGGAGGAGCAATGTCGAAATGGACCAATCATCCGGCCGGGCAATTTCGATAACAAACTTAGTCGTGATACCATGATTCGCCTGTACGATCGCACAGGATCGCCTGGAGCCGTTTGGACATACAGGCTCCCGGAGGTGACGATCACGTCATTGCCGGTATGGGAATGCCGCACATCCTCTCGACGAGCAGTAACTCACGGAAAATTGGAGAATCGCATAAACGTAGGAGGGGCTCCAATACATCTTGACTTGCGGCTCGAATGAATTCGAAACACTGGAAAGCAATAAATCATCTCGTCAAACTGTTGAAGCCCAAGCTCCGGATTTTATATGGAAGTCAATCAAGCTCTTGGGCAAGTTAAATCCATTGCTCATCAGATCTTGATTCATTCTGCTATTGTTATTCTATGTACAATACTTTCAAATGGCTTGATTTGATCAAATCCCGTTGGTGTAGATTTGTCCCATGCGCAAATGGGGGACTGTTCCCCAAGGGTAGGATATAACTTTCAAGTCCCCGGTTACCTCCGAAATGCGACTCGAATTCTCCAATTCCCTTTGTAGTCCGCGAAAGGGGATCCGAACCAAAATAACTCAACTTCCTGATTCTCGGGAAACGGCTAGATACGCAGTGTCAATGCAGCTATAATGGAGTCACCTCAGCAGATGCAATTCGGTTTATTACTGCCCCTTGTCAAATACAACGATTGATTTCATCCGATACCTCTTGGGCATATCCTGGTCGCAGTCAGGCTTTTTTCACAAGTTTCCACCGTTTTTGGGCATTCGCCGGCCATTTTCCCAGCAGCCCAGCGAACAGTTACTAGGTGAACAAGAAATAGAAATCATTGACCATGTTGCTACAGATGGTATCGCCCTCTTAATGGGTCATTCATAGACTGGACGATGACGAGTAGGAGATATGGCTGAAATATCATATGAGAACATGTAGAGAGCGGAGTATCTTGGGGATGAGCAATCATGGATTAGTCATTGTTAGGAAGAAAGAATTAAATAGTCCGTCAGGAATACAGGGTACCAAGAAAAAATGAAGGAGATGTTATAGGAAAGATAGATTGTCATACTGGTCAAGAAATAACTCCTTGGCAACCCCTGTCTCACAAGGTAATTGATACACCCCTAACAGCAATCGCCAAGGCAGGTAATCCCCATCCCTGGTGATACTTAACCGAGCTGAAGGCGTGACGGCAGTTGAAAGTATAAATCACATTTCATATAAATGGTTCGAGTTAGGGAAGTGAAGCGTAAGTGTCGTATAGCTTCCCTCTTCCGATTGGACGGACAATCGGTGTCCGAGTTTGACGGCCATGCGGTTAGCGAGATATAACCCCAATCCTGTCGATTTTGCAAATTGCCTTCCGTTAGCGCCCGTAAACCCTTTCTCGAAAATACGACCAATATCTTCAGCTTTAATACCAATACCCGTATCCCTTATGGAAAGCCTCTTCTCTTCGTTATCAGCCTCGAAAGAGCACACGATTCTTCCGCTGTCACCGACATATTTCAAGGCATTCGACATGATCTGATCTACGATATATCCGAGCCACTTAGCATCGGTATGCACCCATTCCTCTTTTTCCCACATTGTAAAATGAACTCGCTTGGCTACAAACATTTTTGCGTACTTTCTCACACTGTTTCGCACGATTCGGTTTAGAGAGACTTCCGCGATCAAGTAATCCTTGGAAAAGGAATCAATTCTTGCGTAAAACAGGGCTTGCTCGACATAATGGTCGATTTTGAACAATTCATCTTCGAATACATGGATCAGCTCCTCTACCGACTTACCTGACGCATTTCTAAACAGCAGGGTACATGCCGTAATCGGCAGCTTGACCTCATGAATCCAGGAGACAATAAAATCATGAAAATCTTTTTTCTCATCTTGAAGCTTTCCGATGGCCTCAAGCTTATTGCTGTAGAGCTTCTTGATCAGTGCCGTATACTGACGCTGTTCATATGTTAGAGGTTCGGGCAAAGCTACGGTTAGTTCGTCCCATCTGTTGTTTACCAGGTCATGTAATATCCTGCTGCGGGTTCTCCAGCGCAAATAGCCTCCGACCACGTATACCGCGGCCAACAACACGCATCCGGATAGAGTATACATTATGTCTCCAACACGATACGTTCCCTCGGTGCTTACGAACATCATCAAAGCAACGAAGGATAGCATCCCAGCAAAGAAAATCAGAAAATAACGTTTATCATCCAAATAATGTAGAAAGCTCATTTGATTATATAACCTTCTCCCTTGATCGTCGTAATGAACCCATAACGTCCAACCTCATCCAATTTCTTTCGGATTCGGGTCATGTTCACGGTCAGCGTATTGTCGTCGACGAAACTTTCGTCCTCCCATAGGCAGCGCATGATTTTGTCCCGGCTTACGATATGGCCTTTATTCTGCAACAATAGCCGTACGATGACGAATTCGTTCTTTGTCAGTTCAACCGATCGATCGCCGGAAATAAGCTTCCGATCACCCAGGTTCAGCAGGACGCCTTCGTGCTCGATTATGTTGACTGGCGTTTCGGCATAAGAGTAAGTTCTACGCAACAATGCTTTAATCTTAGCGATAAGTACTTCGTCGTAGAACGGCTTCTGGATATAATCGTCACCGCCCATATTCATCGCCATAACCATATCCATCGGCGAATCCCGTGAGGAGAGAAAAATAATCGGCACGTTAGACAATTCCCGAATTCGGCTGCACCAATAATATCCATCGAATATGGGTAAATTAATATCCATTAACACGAGGTGCGGTTCGGTCTGAAGGAACATGTCTTGAATCCTGTTGAACTCGTCACACAATACGGATTCGTATCCCCACTTCCCGACTGTCTCGCCGATTAACCCCCGAATAGTCGGGTCGTCTTCTACGATCATTATCTTCATCTTCATTCCATCCGCCTCCATATCCTTAATCCTATTATATCTTAATTCGGCTAACACTACTGCTACTAGTACCGTGACAAAAATGTAAGCTCGCCAGTAGAAAAACGTAAGTTCAGCGTAAGGATAACTAGTCACCGGCATGGTACGATGGGAATTGAAAAAGGGAAAGCAGGGAGGAAAGACACAGTGGAAACGGTTATTGAAATAAAAGCGTTAACGAAAAGTTATGGGAATAAAGGGAACGTCGTGCCGGTGCTTCACGGGATCGATATGCGCATAGGCGAAGGAGAATTTGTCGGCATTATGGGGCCATCGGGCTCCGGGAAGACAACACTGCTTCATATGGCCGCCACCATCGATGAACCGACCTCCGGCAGCATCGTGATCGACGGGGAAAACGTTCTTCAAATGAACGAGGCGCAGTTATCGGCTTTTCGGCGATCCAAGCTAGGATTCATTTTTCAAGACTATAATTTGCTGGATACGTTGACGGTCAAGGAAAACATTCTGCTCCCCCTCGCGTTGTCCGGTATATCCATCGACGAATTGGAGAACAGAGTGTCTGCCATTGCGGAACGATTTAACATCAAGCATATTCTAGAAAAATACCCTTACCAAATATCCGGAGGTCAGAAACAGCGAACTGCTGCCTGCCGTGCCATTGTGACGCGTCCGCGACTGATTCTGGCCGATGAACCGACGGGAGCGCTGGATTCTAGAGCTGCGGCCAGCCTGCTAGAGGCGTTAAATGAACTGAACGCACAAAAGCATGCGACCATTCTGATGGTGACTCATGATGCATTAGCGGCAAGCTACTGCGGTCGAGTTCTCTTTCTAAAAGACGGTGTCATTTTTGCCGAGATCGTCAAAGGAACGACACCGCGACAAGCATTCTTTAAAAAGATACTGGATGTGTTGACGGTGCTTGGAGGGCGTACGGATGACGTTATTTGAGTTGGCCAAGAAAAATATAAAAGGTAATCTTCGCAACTATTTCATATATTTATTTTCCATGTTCGCAAGCGTCGCCATATTTTATGTTTTTGCTTCACTACAATATAGTACGCAGGTAGTCGAGGCTGTCGAATCTTCAGATAGCATGCAATCTGTGTTCATGGTTGGATCAATCATCCTAGTATTGTTTGTATCCGTCTTTATGATGTACTCCGGCCAATTTTTTACCCGCAAACGGAAAAAAGAAGCCGGGCTATATGCTTTATTAGGTTTTCCAAAAAAAACAATCGGCCGGATGCTGTTCTATGAAAATATGATAATTGGAGCCGGCGTCCTGGTTCTCGGCATTGTGGCCGGTACGCTATTGTCGAAGCTGTTTGCCATGATTTTAATGCGCTTATTGGGAGTAGCTGTCGATGTCGGAATCACGTTCTCCCTTCCTGCGGTGCTTACCACTGTGGTTGTATTTCTTATACTAATTACAATAACTTCTGTGCAAGCTTATCGATTGGTCTATCGATTCAAGCTTATCGAATTGTTCCGCGCTGAGCAGGAGGGGGAGCAGGAACCGAGGGCGTCGATCATTCCCGCTGCCGCCGCAATCGTGTTGCTCATCGTCGGCTACGGATTCGGACTTCAGAATTTCGAAAACAATGAACAGATCTTTACGAACCTGGGCGTCATGACCGTCGGCATCATCGCAGGGACTTTCTTGCTTTTCTCATCGCTCGTTATTTACCTGCTGAAATACGCCAAGAGGCGGAAGTCCCATTATTACAAGGGCATGAACCTAATCATGATTTCCAACCTGGTGTACCGAATGAAAGGGAATGCACGTACGCTAAGCGTCATTTCCATCTTGTCCGCTATCGCATTATGCGCCTTCAGTTTCGGTTTCAGCACTTACTACGCTTACGAGCACACGGCACGTGTAACGGCACCTTTCAGTTACATGCATATAGCGCAGGATGACGAAGTCGATCAAAAGATCGAGGAGATCATACGTGGCGACAATGCACATCCCGTGAAAGCCAAGATGTCGATTCCGGTCATCCATCTGAGCGGCGAAGCGTCAAGTGACGAAATCTTGTCTGATCGTGAGCGCAAGGCAGCCGAGCATCCGGTGAAAGTGATATCGGCCAGCGAATATAATCGCGTAGCGGAGGCACTGAGTCTTGACCGGTTAACGCTGAACGAATCAGATCAAGTGATCGCGATTCGCCCCATGTATACCGATTACGAATGGGCGGATTATGCAGGAGAAACCATCACCCTGGATTTGCCTAATGGGAACGTTAATTTAGCATTTGCAGGCATGACGATTGAACGTGTTCTCAATTGGCATTATCCGGATATTATGGTCGTCGTTGCGGACGATACATTTCGCATGCTGGAAGCGCAAGTTCCTACCGAGCAATATGTTGGTTACATCGTTCAGGACCAGAAGAATACGAAGGCGACCGCTGATGCGCTTGCAGCTATACAGACATCAGAAATGAAGCTATCGACCTATTATTCCGTGTATCGCCTCGGCATCGAGAATGCAGCTTTCAATGTTTTCATTCTAGGGTTTTTGGGTGTGATGTTCCTTCTCGCAACGGGCAGTATCCTATACTTTAAACAGTTGACGGAGGCGACGAACGATCGTTCTCGCTATGAGATATTGAAAAAAATCGGCGTGAGCCACAAGGAAATCGCCGCTACGATCCTGAAACAGAACGCACTGATCTTCTTGTTGCCGCTGTTGGTCGGCCTCGGTCATTATTTGATTATCTTTAACTGGCTGCGGAAGCTCTTCGGAGGAATGGGTGGTATAAATCTCCTGCTTCCAATATTGGTTTGCGTTGGATTGTTTATGGTGATCTATATGACATATTACATGATCACAGTAAATTCTATCATAAAGTTTATCAACGGGGAGTCTGCTCGTAAGGTTAGGTTCGCCATGTTCGCCTCAGCAGCCGTAATGGTTGCGGCCGTTAGCCTGTTCATCTTGGCGGAACCGCCAGTACAATACGACGAACCGCATACCGGTGAACGGATTCACATCACG
This sequence comes from Paenibacillus sp. FSL M8-0334, assembly GCF_038000405.1. Taxonomy (NCBI): domain Bacteria; kingdom Bacillati; phylum Bacillota; class Bacilli; order Caryophanales; family Paenibacillaceae; genus Paenibacillus; species Paenibacillus sp. FSL M8-0334. Next base: position 1,018,438 of record NZ_JBBOCH010000001.1, on the reverse strand, counting down.
TTACCTGAGCCAACTGGCGAGATGCCAGTGGGCGTGACGGAGCTCCACTTGACAGATATCGACCGAGCCGATCCTTGGGTAAAGGATCGAAAGCGGGAGCTTATGATCAGTATCTGGTACCCGGCCACCCGGGAGGTTGGCCAGAAAGCCAAATATATACCGCCAAACGCAGCTGCATTTTACGACGAAACCGTCATGCCGACAATCGGAGTAGAGCCCGGCCGAATCGATCTATCCAACATCGGCGTTCATGCTTCGCTGAACGCACCCGCAGAGCACGGAGAGAAGGGCTGGCCTGTCATCATATATTCTCCGGGCGGATCTGTTCCGAGAAGTCTAGGTACGATTAACGTTCAGGAATTGGCCAGTAATGGCTATGTCGTTGTGACCATTGACCACACATATGAGACAACGGTCGTCGAGTTTCCCGAAGGGAGAATAGAGACCGAGCAATTGCCTGATTTCGGGGCGGATACGGTACTGAAAATGATGAGCGTCAGGGTTGATGATGTCCGGTTTGTACTGGATCGACTGGAGGCGCTCAAGGAAGGGAACAATCCGGATCATGCGAAACGTGAGCTGCCTGAAGGGTTGGACCTTGCACTGGACTTATCTAGAATCGGCATTTTTGGTCATTCTGCTGGCGGCGCAACGGCTGCCCAAGCGATGTATGAAGATGAGCGAATCGGCGCCGGTATCGATATGGATGGCTCGATGGGCTATTTACCCAACCACCTGCTTCCGGTTGCTCAGCATGGACTTGACCGCCCGTTTTTACTAATGAATGCTGGTTTTACCGACGAGGGAGAGGTGGATTCCCATCTCACGGCGGAGGATAGGGCATCGTTCTGGAACGAGTCGAGCGGGTGGAAACTAGATGTAGCGATACCGAACGGGGCGCATTATACGTTCACCGATCAACAATATCTGCTGCCGCAAATAAGCAGTAAGCTGAGCCTTTCTCCTCAAGTCGTCCAGGGGAGTGTTGGAATCGTCGAGCCGGAACAGGCGCTTGCGGCACAACGCGATTACATTACCGCGTTTTTCGACATGCATCTGAAAGGGGTGTCGCAGCCCCTGTTAGAGTCATCAAAATCTCCTTATGCGAATGTGGAGGTGTTGGAATAACGGTCATAACTGAACCATCTAGAGGAAAAGTTGTAAAATCAAGCACTACGGGTTACTACTCTAATTTTAAGGGGCTGTCTCAAAGTCATAAATGACTAGGGACAGATCCCTCTTTTATAATCTTGCAGTTGTCGGGAGGGGGAACGAGTTCTGGTCGCTCTTGAACGTCGTGTTCTTGGAAAAGGTTAGAAGAGTACAACACGACGTTCAAAGGGCGGACGTAAACTCCTTCACCCATACCCACTCCCTCGCCCTTTTGTAACCTGAATGAGCCGCCTGCAGTCATTAAGCCCATGCGCGCTTCACTTCTGCGCGAGAGCATACAAAAAAATGAAAGCGTGTATGAAGTACAAATGCGTTACTACCGATGTGCAGACTTGAAGGTTGCCCACTTAAGGAGCGTTGCAGCAAAGCGCAAGGGAATCGCGAGATTAAAGTGAGAAATGACTTATCTTGGCTAAAAGGCAAAAGCACGTGAAGAACTTCAGAGCGAGGAAGGTCGTGAACTTTCCGTCCGGCGCATGATCGAGGTGGAAAGTGTAATTCGGTGAAATGAAGAACAACCGGGGATTCCGGCGTTTCTTGCTTCAAAATTTGCGGAAGTAAGCCAAGAGGTCGGATCAGACTTACCAAGAATACTAGAAGTTAATGGCCGCCCTGCTGGATGAAGCAAAAGCGAATAACACAATAAATCTGGAACATGATTTGCGAAGACCGACCGATCACATTCATGACTCGCCAAATACTTCAGAAACCAATCGCTGGGTGAAGATATTGCCTTGAATTCTACATGCCTTGCGATGCTTAGCTCTTGTGTGTAATGCGGACGTCTATAAGTCGGATCACCGGTTCAAACCCTGCATCAAGTAAGCATGAGCGGCGTGTATCATGCAGGGGAGCGGAAGTTTCCATTGTTCCGACCGATTGTTCCAATGATTTTGTTGTGATAAACGTATGAGACATATCATGTTCTCCTCTGCGTGGAGTGGTTGGTCAGAGAGTCAAGGGTGTCTCTTTTTACATTTCATAGAACTGAATTTGGGCAAGTAAAGTTAATCAAGCTAAGGGGTGGGGGTTTCATGAAACAGGCAAGTAGGTTATAGTGACAAGTGGAAAAATAGAGTGGAGGAGTTAAGCATGGTCAAACAACGCAAAATTTTACTAACCGCAACTATTGTCTATACCATTATTGTACTTTATTTTATGTTCTTCGCTTTCGGCAGAGGAGAGGCTTCGGAGCAAATTTCCAGCTACACCTTTATTTTCATGCCGGAGAACTTTATTAGTTTGCCGTCTCCAGCTGATCTCCTGCATCCCAACCTAATGAGTATGGTGGCTTTCGGGAACACTATTGCGTTTATTCCTTTCGGTATATTGATTCCATGGCTATACCGGGTCAGCTTTGTCCGTTTCATCATCTTATTCTTCATCGCGATTCTTGTGCTGGAAACGATCCAGGCCCTTACATTCCTGGGCAGCTTCGATATCAACGACGCTCTTCAGAATTCGATGGGAGCAGCCCTCGGTTTTGGGGCGTACAAGCTTGGTTTCCGTTACCGGAGCCTCGGGCGCAATCTGGTGGCAACGGCTATATCGGGTATGGTTCTTTTTATAGCTTTATGGGGATTAGGGGCGGCGGTAGACAAAATAACAACTAAAGTAGAGGGTCCGTTTGTGGCGATCACTGAATGGACGGACAACTCGGGCAATTCATCCACCGGAGACAAACCGGACAGTATTCAAATCAACGGACAGAAGATACCGCTCCGCTATAACCTATATGGCGCTGAAGGCGGAGATTCCAGAACGTTCACGTACAAGTCTGAGGGACAGACGATTTTCTCCTTCGATTACGGATGCCCCGAACCAACGGATTATTCCGGTAGTATCAGTGTTACTCGGGATGACAGGGAGATCATGAGCAATTCTGGAGAACTTCAGCGTACTCATCCTGATCTGTTCCCTTCGCTATTCAAGATTCCGCTTGAGCCGGGGGATGAGCTGAAGATCACGATTAAGGGCGACATGAAAGCATGGGATGTCGGGTATACGCGGATGCAGTATTTCTGGAACTAAGTGCTTAAAGGGATTTCGCCGCCATTTTATCATGAATAACACCTAGCGTTTGGGTTTTCAAGCGCTTTTTTTACTTTTGAGATCGGGATTTTCAGAAACCTGGTTATAACCTAGGCTGGTTGGTTGTCCAATTGGGTATTTTAAAGGAGCTGAAGGTCTGGAGAACGATCGGCTCCTCCGCTTACCGAGTATATCGCTATGAAGGGAAGCTCAATCTCTTGGAAAATGCCGCCCTGCTCCTATGTTGGAAAGAGGGAGATGGCTTTGAATCTAAGCTGATGAAGGCCTTTCTGAGCACGGATATTTCACTGAGCAATGAAGAGATTCTATGCTATTACAGCAAACGTTGGGACATTGAAACGTATTTTCGAACTGCGAAAGTACAACCGGCCATGGATCGTTACCAGGTTCGATCTACTCAGGCGATTGATCGTTACTTGACCCTGCTCATGTTTTCTACGTTATATTACCAGTATGACAGCCAAGGAAGTTTAAACGATGGGTTACATCACTACCGTATCCAGAAAAAGCACGACATGATTGAATATATTTACAACCAAGCCAAAAGTGAGGCAACATTAGACCAAATTAAAACATGGCTAAGCGTTGCATAGGGATACTGTCAGCTCTTAAAACTTACAAATTATTGAAGCGATTATTGGCAGGTACAGTTAAAGAAAATACAAGAGCGAAATCCCGTGTAAAAAAGAAAACGCTCTTTTTGTGTTAATGGCGATAAAAAATGGCTATTCAGACCTCGCTGCGGCATCTATTGATTTGAAAATCTCCGTTGTTACCTTATGGATCATCTTTACATCTTCGCTCTTCTTCCCTAATAGAAATTGATAGTGGACCTCAAGGACAGTTCTGGTCTCAAATTCCTGAGAATCTGGATCGATTTCTCGAAAATCTAAAAGATTTCCTGGCTTTATGTTAAGAGCGTCCATGATTTTTTCCAATGAATCAATGGATAGATTTCTTTTTCCAAGTTCAACTTCGGTTAAATATGAGGTTTGTTGCCCTGTTATTTGGCTTAATTGAAGTAAGGTCAGATTTTTTTTATTACGTATGCTACGAATTTTTTCACCGATCAGTTTTTTTAAATCAGACATCGATTTACAACCTCCCTGCTTATCCTAAGGGTAAGTGTTTCAATCGAAAAAATACATAACATTATAAGTTAAATATATTGACTCAATTGGGACTGCGTATTAGTGAGTTGATCACTATTTATAGCGCCTCAATCAAGCAAGTAGGCGGCGATACGATGCTAATTTATTCAACTGGAAAGTTGAGTCCCGAACCAGTAGAGGTTTCAAAGCCAGCGAATCAACTAGTAGTATACGCATTGGATAAAATCAAAGAATATGCAGTGCCGTTACAAAAGGAATCAGGGCTTCCATATTTGTTCCTGTCAAGAAATAGAAGCAAAAAAGGCTACCCGGTTGGATTGGCTTCGCATTCAAATTGGAATAAGAATCATTTGCGACCATGGATTAAACAGCATAATATCCGAGATAAGAACAACGAATTAATTGATTTTACTAGCCATACATTCCGTCATGTATTTGCAAGCTACGCATTAAAGGGTGGGGCATCGATAGAGGTGGCGTTACAGCATATTTGCCATCCTCCCACCTAAACCTTGTGGAACCTTTGTAACCGTCAAGTCCTTTTGATTTTCAAAAAATTAATAGTAAACATTACGAAGTGGTTGACATATAAAAGTAGTCGCTGTTACAATATGCATGAGTTAATCGTAATGATTACGATTAACATCATTTTGAGTGAAGTGTTGTATGAATCAAAAGACAGGAGGTTCAAAGTGATGCATGCATACAAGCGGCAAAATTTACTTCGCCAATGGAGCGGAGGACTGCTAGCAGGAGTTATGTTCGTATCCGGTTGTGCAGCGCCGTCCAATCCTGCGAGCGACAATAATCGTGATGCATTGGAGTTATCGCCGTCAGCGGAGTCTAGACCTGTATCTGTTCATGATGCGGAGGAAAGGGAGTCGTTTCTCACGTTCGAAGACGACACTGGAAGGGAGATTCGGCTGCCTGAGCAACCACAGCGCATCATCGTCCTATCGCCGCAGCTGTTGGATTTGCTTTATTCGGTTGACGGTCACGCCATTGCCCACGCCACATCACCGGGTGGAACGGTGCCGGATGAGGCGGAGCGAATCGAAGAAGTCGGGGGAATGACGACCGTCAATACGGAGAAGCTACTTGCTTTAAAGCCTGATCTCGTGATCGGCTCTGTGGTGTTTCACCGTGAGTTAACGGCGATTTTGGATGCGAGTAACGTGCCGTTCGCCCTGTTCAATCTGAGTACATATGCAGATTTGCAACAAAAAGCGGTGTTGTTCGGTCAGCTCTCTGGGACGGAAAACAAAGCTAGGGAAGCACTTGCCGATTTGGATCAGGAAATTCGTGAATGGACTGCCCGGGTACCGGCCAGTGATGCACCAACTTTCATCATGCTGAACGTGACCCCTAACAGCCTTTCTGTGCAGCGGCAAGATACCGTCGGAATCGAGGTCGCAACTATGCTGCATATGAACAATTTGGCGGAAACATGGGAAGCAGCAAGCGACAGTCCGTCGACTGCACCATTTAGTCTGGAAAAAATCGTCGAGCTAAATCCGGATTATGTTTTTATTCTGATCCACGGGGCGCGAGAAGATGGGGAGAAGAAAATTCAATCCGATCTGGCCAGCCAACCTGCATGGACATCGCTGCGTGCTGTGAAGGAAAACCGTATGGTCATCTTGCCGTCTGATCGGTTTCTCTCAAACCCGGGATTTCGATTAAGTGAATCAGTCGAATATTTGGCTAAGCTTGTTTATCCGGATACATATGAGAATGGTCATTAATGCTTTCCGTATTCCGATGTCCAAAGGCATTCTTGTCATTGTCGCTTTGACGGCTGCGGCAATCCTCGCTACTGGATTCAGCATCGGTACCGGAGCAGTCCGCATTTCGTTGTCAGAGATTTGGTTATATGTCTTTCACGGTTATGACGGTCCAATGAAGGAAATTGTGTGGAACATTCGGCTGCCTCGAACGTTAGTGGGCATGCTCGTTGGAGCTAATCTGGCACTGTCCGGTGCGCTCTTGCAAGGCGTGATGCGGAACTCGCTGGCAGATCCGCACATCATCGGCGTGTCATCTGGAGCAGGATTATTCGGCATCATCGTTCTCATTTTATTTCCTCATCTATGGTCGATGCTGACACCAATCGCTTTTCTTGGCGCTTCCGGAGCTGCTGCCATCATTTATTTGCTTGCCTGGAAGGACGGTGTACAGCCGGTGCGCCTCATACTTGCAGGCGTGGCCGTGTCCGCCTTTCTCGGCTCCGGCATCTCCGCATTGTTAATTTTCTTTAGCGATCGGGTGAACGGTGCCCTCGTGTTTATGGTTGGCGGCTTGTCCGCCAAAAGCTGGCCAGAGCTTGAAATCATTCTGCCTTATTCGCTCATTGGCATGAGCCTGGCGTTCATTGGCAGTTCACATTTGAATATACTTGCCCTTGGCGATTCCAATGCACGCGGCCTCGGCTTGTCGGTGGAAGCAGCTCGCTTCTTCCTGACGGCGCTCGCTACCTTGCTTGCCGCAAGCGCGGTCAGCGTCGTCGGCCTGCTCGGCTTCGTCGGTCTGATCGTTCCGCATTCAGCCCGCTTGCTGATCGGCAGTGATTATCGGTTCTTACTTCCTGCATCCGTGCTGCTTGGAGCGGCCGTCGTGACCTTTTGCGATACACTCGCCCGCTTGATGTTTGCTCCTTTAGAACTGCCGGTCGGCATTATGATGGGAGCTTTGGGTGCGCCGTTCTTTCTATATTTGCTAAGGAGGGAAGCGCGATGACGTTGTTACGCTTGGAAGACGTGTCCGTGAGGCTTCACAACCGTACGGTGCTGGATTCGCTGAATTGGCAGGTGGAGGCCGGAAAAATTTACAGCATTATCGGTCCGAATGGCAGCGGCAAAAGCACTTTGCTCAAAACTTGCGCCGGACAATTAAAGCCTGCGCAAGGAAAGGTGCTTCTGCAAGGCAGACTGCTCGATAGTTATCCCCGTCGGCAGTTAGCACGACATATGGCAATGCTTCAGCAAAGTCAGGCATCTCTGCCGGACGTGTCCGTGCGTTCGCTGGTCAGTTACGGACGTTTTCCTCATCAGCCTGTATGGGGCGCAAAGCGCAAGGAAGACGAGGAGATTGTCGAATGGGCCATGGCTCAGACCGGAACGCTTCCCTTTGCGGAGCGAAAGCTGTCTAACTTATCCGGCGGAGAACGGCAACGCGTATGGATTGCCATGACCTTGGCACAGCAATCGGGGCTCATCTTATTAGATGAACCGACGACCTATCTCGATGTCAATCACCAGTGGGAGGTTATGGAGCTAGTCCATAACTTAAATCGCAAATATGGCATCACGATCGTCATGGTCCTGCATGACCTCAACCATGCTGCAGCTTGCTCCGATGAATTGTTGGTGATGCGTGCAGGCGGAATGTATGCCAGCGGGTCGCCGGAGCAAGTCATCACCGATCGCATGTTGCGCGATGTATTTGGTGTAAGAGCGAGCGTGGGAAGGGATGATCGAAGCGGTCGCATGCATTGCCATATCGAAGGGCTGCTTGAAGCGGTGGATTTCTCAGCTCAACCCGCAATCGCGGCAGTCAAATAACGAATGTCTTGATTTCGTGTATATGTGCAGATTTTGCCTTGTTCAGTTCACTTAATAGAAAACATTTACAAAGGAGAGGATCAACATGGAGGGGAAAGCAGACGTATATCCATTCGCGGCAATCGTCGGACAGAACTTGATGCGCAAAGGGCTGCTGCTTAATCTTGTCAATCGGAAGCTCGGCGGCATCTTGATCCGCGGGGAGAAAGGCACAGCCAAATCGACGGCCGTACGCGCAATCGCGGACTTAATGCCGGAGCTGAGCGTCGTGAATTTGCCCGTACATGCTACGGAGGATCGCGTCGTCGGCACATTGGATATCGAGCATGCGATTCGAGAAGGAGAGAAAAAGTTCGAGCCGGGACTGTTAGCGAAGGCGCATGGACATATTTTGTACGTGGATGAAATCAATCTACTCGATGATGCGATCGTCGATGCGCTGCTCGACGCAGCAGCCATGGGGGTGAACACCGTTGAGCGAGAAGGCGTCTCCTACTCGCATCCGAGCCGCTTTATCTTGATCGGTACGATGAACCCGGAGGAAGGGGAGCTGCGGCCGCAGCTGCTGGATCGCTTCGCGCTTTCAGTAGAGGTGAATGGGGAACGAGATGTGGAGAGCCGAATGGAGGTCATTCGCCGGCGCCTAGCATTCGAAGCAGATCCAGACGAATTCCGAAGACGTTATGAGCCGCAACAACTAGAGCTTCGGGAACGGATAGAACGAGCGCGTCAGCTGCTCGAGCAGATCAAACCGTCCGAGGAGTTACTGAAATGGACCGCCGCAGTCGGCATTCGGCTGAAGGTAGACGGACATCGTGCGGATATCATGTTAATGAAAACCGCCATGGCGATGGCTGCATTCCAGGGAAGAACGCAGATCGTGGCAGACGATATGGTAGAAGCGGCGATGATGGTGATGCCGCATCGCATGCGCAAGCGGCCGTTCGAAGAGGGAGCATATGACCACGAGACGATACGCCAGCTGCTCGGCGACCTTCTGTCCGAGGTCACCCATGCAAGTTAAGCCTCACTTGTATCCGTTCTGTGCTGTAGTCGGTCAAGAACGTGCGCAAAAGGCGCTGCTGCTTCATGCTGTAAATCCGGGATTAAAGGGGGTGCTGCTGGCAGGCCCACCAGGAACGGCGAAGTCCACGCTCATCCATGGTGTTACAGAGCTTCTGCCGGAACTTAACGTCATTAACATTCCTTTGAACGTGGATGAGGAACGGCTTTGGGGCGACTGGGATATGGCAGCTGCTGTCCGCAGCGGCAAACGAACGTTTGTACCCGGCTTGCTTGCAGCTGCGGATGGGCACATCGTCACGGTAGACAATGCGCATATCATGCCCGAAAGGTTAATGAAAGCGGTCCTGACTGCTGGCGACAATGTGGCGGGCGAGCCCGCGCATGGGCATGTCCGCAAGAGCTCTGAGCGAAGAAGTGGCCTTGACAGTGCAGCATTCCGCCTGTTCGCAGCTATGAGTCCGGACGATAGGAAGCCGCTGCCGGCGATGTTTGATCGCTGCGGGCTATATGTGCGACTGGAAACCTCGGCGGACCTTGCGGAGCGAACGGAAATCGCAAGCCGCTTGCTCGCCTTCGAACAAGATCCTGAGTCGTTTCGCCTAGCTTATGAATCGGAAACGAAGGAATTGAGAGCACGTATCGCAGCGGCTAGGACTCGGCTGCCTGCTGTACATATTGATGGAGAGCTGCTACGTTTGGCTGCCGAAATCGCTGAGGAAGCTGGCTGTCTGGGACACCGCGCGGACATCCTGCTGATCGAAGCGGTCCGTACGATCACAGCTTGGGAGGGTCTTAGCGAGACGACACAGGAACATCTGCAAGAAGCGGCGGGCTTTGTGCTGCCGCACCGGATGCGTGCAGCATCTCAACCGGAAGTGTCGCGAGGGAAGTCGCCTGGAGACTTGCCGGATCAAGAGCAAACGAAGCATGATTCGAATGGCGATCATCCATCACCAGGATCGCATCGCGATAAGGAAAGCCAAAGAGAAAGCCAAGCGGAAGGAGAGAATAATGCGACAAACGGCGAGCAAGTTGACCGGTCACAATTCGCTTCGCCTGCACAACTTGGGGGCGACCACAACGGCGAAGCCGATAGTAGACAATCTCTTTCCTCAGAGGCGCGGGCTGTAGTGGAAGCCGTTGGACGGGAAATCGCTGTGCAGCCATTCGTCTTTACCCCGCCGCAGCCAATGAAGCAAGCGCAAACTGGGAAACGAAATCAAGCGTCAGTAGGAACGGTAAACGGTCGATATGTGCGGGCTGCGATGCCGCGCGGCCCTCTAAGAGACATTGCGTTTGATGCCACGCTTCGTATGGCGGCTCCCTTTCAGCTTATACGTAAGCAACAATTAAGTTCATATAACACGAACTTAAAGCTATGGATTGAGCCGAGTGATGTGCGTGTGAAGGTTAGGGAAAACAAGACAGGAACTGCTTTGCTATTCGTCGTCGATGCCAGCGGTTCGATGAATGCAAATAAGAGAATGAAGGCTGTCAAAGGTGCGGTATTGTCTTTACTTCGTGATGCGTACCGGCAGCGTGACCATGTGGGCTTGATTGCCTTTCGCGATCAACAAGCTGAATTGCTGCTCGGGTTGACACGCAGTGTAGAGCTCGCGGAACGCAAATTGAGGACGCTGCCAGCTGGCGGGAAAACGCCGCTAGGTATTGGACTGGAAAAGGGACTTATGGCGATCCGCCCTTTGTTAAATAGAAGAAGTGGACTCATCCCCGCGATGATCGTCATGACCGATGGAAAGGCGAACGTCAGCGCAGAAGCGGCAGGTGATCCATGGCAGGAAAGCCTGCAAGCTGCACAACGCATCGCAGCGGCTGGCATACGCACACTTGTGATCGATACGGAGGATGGTGTAGTACGATTCGGCTATGCCCGCAAGCTGGCGGAAGCGATGCAAGCGCGGTATTACCGGTTAGAACAATTGGAGGCTGGGAGTATCGAACGAGCTGTACGGACGTTGATCTAAAAATAATGATTTATGGATTACGGAAAGGAGGATGGCGCGTTGAAGCTATCCATACTCACAAACGGGGAAACGACGTTGTCGCATTTGTCTGAAGCATATCAATGGCTTGATCAAAATCAGAAAAATCAGCTGCATCTGACCATCATCGATTTAGGGAATCGGAAGATCGACGAGCTTGAGGACGTGGAAGCCACGCTTGTTGGAGCTGACCTTGTCATCTTCGATGCACATGGCGTCCGCCAGGACGTAGTCGAATGGTTGAGTAGCCTGCTAAGCAAAGGGACGGCTCATATCGTTCCGCTTGGCGGCAACTCCGCTGAGATCGCTTCGCTGCTCAGGCTAGGCAGTCTGACCTTTGCAAATTTGCCTAGACAAGAAGGGCATACACATGCGGCAACGTCCTTGCCGCTAGAAGGAATGGATGAGGGTAAGGCGGATTATGAACACTACGTTCGATTTACCGAATATTGGCGGGGCGGAGGTACTGACAATTTGCTCGGTCTGCTTTGTCTGGCAGGCCGTGAATACGGCGGCTGCCATCTGTTGCCGGAGCCTAAGGAGCCGGTATATGTTCGGGAGTTAACGATTATGGAGCCGAGCAGTCGCACGGTTTACTCGTCTGCAGCCAGCTACCGGCAAAGCAATCGCTACGACGAAGGTCGGCCGAATGTCGCGATTTTATATCTTGGGAATAGCAATCCGCTCGATACCGCAGAATGTATTGCGCAGCTTAAGGAACAATTGGAGGCTTTCGTGAACGTCATGCCGATCGCGTTTCCTTCAGTGATGAACATTCCGCTCGACCGTCTGCGCGAGTTGCTACTTGGCGACGGTCATCAAGTGGATCTTATCGTGAACCTGCTGCCTTTCCGACTTGGGATTGGTCCCGGCGGAGGAAATCAGGACGGGGCTGTGCAGATGCTGGAACAGCTCGATGTGCCGATGCTGCATCCGCTATTGTTGAACAGTAGAACGGAACAAGAATGGAGACAGTCTGCGAGTGGACTTGAGCCTTCGTTGCTACTCGTTCAGGTCATGCTTCCGGAGCTTGACGGGAGCGTGGAGATGTTTCCGATAGCGGCACTGCAGGAAGAAGGAGAAGACGCCGAGCTAAACGTTCCGCTAAAGCGACTTGCACTTATCCCTGAACGGACAAAACGCTTGACAGATCGCATCCGCCGCTGGCTTGCCCTGCGGAGCAAGCCCAATGCAGAGAAGAAGCTGGCGCTCATTGGCTACAATTATCCGCCAGGCGAAGGAACGGTGTTCGGCGGTTCCTTCTTGGATACATTCGAATCGATAGCACGTTTATTGAGCTGGCTGAAGCAGCAAGGATATCATACCGAGGAACTGTCAGCGGCGGAGCTGCGTGCCAGATTTATAGAGGGCGGTCTAGTCAATTCCGCAAAATGGTCTGATCCTCAAGCTTCGAGTCAGTTGATCCGTTATGCGGATCCCCATTTCACACAGAAGCTATCCGGTCGTTCATGGGGAGAAGAAGCGATAAGCCGCTGGGGGCAGCCGCCTGGTGACATCATGACGGACAACGGTTCCTTTCTCATACCCGGTCTGATGATCGGCCAAGTGTTTATCGGCCTGCAACCTTCACGCGGTATCCATGAGGATCCAGAGAAGTCGCTGCACGATCGTTCGTTACTACCTACGCATCAATATACTGCGTTTTATCAATGGATTCGTGAACAGTTTCAAGCGGATGCCATCGTCCATATCGGGACACACGGCACCTTAGAGTTTCAGCGGGGGAAAGAGGCCGCTCTGTCTAGGGACTGTGTACCGGACGATTTACTCGGGGATTTACCTAATTTGTATTACTATTACGTAGGGAATCCGTCCGAAGCGATGATCGCCAAGCGGCGCAGCCATGCCGTATTGATCGGCTATCAGGCGCCGCCCTTTACAGAAGCTGAGCTGTATGGCGAGTGGCGTGAGCTTGAAGCCTTGTTGCACGAATATCGTGAAGCGAAGCAGCTCGCGCCGGAACGATGTGAGGCGATTCTACAAGAGCTGCAGGCGGTAGCGAAGTCGCTTAACTTCTCCGCGGAGACTGTAGAACACATGGAGGAGGAGCTCTATCGCATGCAGCGTTCGCTCATCCCTAGTGGACTGCATGTGCTTGGCGACAGCTATTCGCCTGAAGCCGCTTTGAACCATATGCAATTCGTGCTTCGCCACGAGCGGGGAAATATTCGATCCATTCGTGGACTGCTCGCCGAACGGCAAGGAATTTCGGCGGATGAACTGACTTTGGGCAAGCATGTGAGCTTGCTGCGCCAGCTCGATGAGGAAGCGAATACGTTAGTGACCGCTTATGTGCCAAACAAAGCAATCCCGGACATGTATAAGAGTGAACATCCAGATTGGCTTAAGCAGTTGGAAGCTTCGCTCGAGTATGGTTACGAAGCTTACCTAAGATCATTGCATAATGAGGAAGCAGAAGGGCTGATGCGGGCACTGGAGGGTCGGTACGTTCCAGCTAAGCTCGCTGGGGACGTGCTGCGAACACCTGAAATATTGCCGACCGGACGAAATCTGTACCAATTCGATCCCCGCTTAGTGCCTAGTCGTACAGCTGCTGAACGGGGGGCGATTGTCGCCGAAAACTCCATACAGCAATATCGCGAGCAGCACGGGGATTATCCGCACACGACAGCAGTCATCCTCTGGGGGATTGAGACATCGCGCACACAAGGGGAAACCATTGGGCAAATCCTGCATTATATGGGGGTTCGCATTGGCGGGGGAGTCGGAACGTTCCGTACAGAATATGAAGTGATCCCGCTTGCGGAATTAGGCCGACCGCGCTTGAACGTCATGGTGCATATTACTGGGGTTTTTCGCGATTTGTTTCCGAATTTGCTGGAAGAATTACATGACCTATTCCGCAAGGTTTCGGAGCTGGATGAACCTGATGAGCTCAATTGGTTCAAGGCCCATACGCGAAGCATGGAGGAGGAGCTGCTTGCTGCTGGATATGAGGCAAGTCAAGCGCATGACTTAGCTTGCGCCCGCATCTTCGGCCCGGCAGAAGGAGAGTATGGCACGACGGTGACGCGGATGATCGAGACGAAGCTATGGAACGAGGAGTCTGAGCTCGGAGCGGCATACACGGACAGCCAGCAGCATGTATACAGCGCACTAGCGCGAGGACAGGCGGAGCCGGAATTGTACCGGTCACATATGCTGGAGGTGGATATTGTGTCGCAAATTCGCAGCAGTCATGAATGGGAAGTAACGGATTCTGACCACTATTATGAGTATTTTGGCGGCTTGGCAAAGTCTGTGGAAGTGATGAAAGGTCGTAAAGCAGACATTCATATTACGGATACGACAGGGGAGCAAATCAAGACAGAATCTGCCGAACATGCGATTGCACGCGGAGTAAGGACTCGCTTAACGAACCCGAAATGGATCAACGATCTCTTGAAGCATCCTTATCATGGCGCAAAGGAAATGGCCAGCCGATTCGAGTATGTACTGGGACTTGCAGCCACGACTGGAAAAGTAGAACCTTGGGTATTCGATCGTCTGCATGACGTCTATATGGCTGATGAAGCACTTAGCCGGAAGCTGCAGGACAACAACCGTTGGGCTTACCATGCGATGATCGAAACATTGCTGGAAAGCGAGCAGCGAGGATACTGGACACCCGATGAACAAGTTCTGCATCAGCTGCGGCAGAAATACCTAGAGCTTGAAGGAGAGTTGGAAGGGGAATGAGAACAGCTTGAGGCATAAGCTGAAATCCATTTAAATTAAGAAATGAGGTGTTTACCTAGATGATCGAAATCTTACGCAACGAAGCTGCTTGGGAACAAGCTTGGAAGGACGATCAAACGACAGGTGTAAACTTAATGAAGGCAGCAGGGATTGAGCCCAGATTCACTTTTGGTACCATAGCGGCCAAAAACTACAACGAGCAATCATTCAACGATGAAGGAAGAAGACGGTCAGCACGCATTATCGGCTGGTTGGAAAATCAAGGCGTAAATTTTAATGGCGCCTCCGTCCTCGACATCGGAGCGGCCTCTGGAATATTTTCGATTCCCTTATCACAAAGAGGAGCAGACGTGACCGCCGTTGAGCCGTCGCTTCCGTTCACAGAACTATTGGAGCACAACAATCAAAAATGGGCCGACGGTAAGGTAAAGATCGTGCGCGCAGCCTTTGAAGATATGGATACGAAGACATTAGGCTGGAACCAAGCTTTTGATTTTGTCTTTGTGTCAATGTGCCCGGCGATCACAGACTGGGAGATGGTGGAGAAATTGATCAGCTGCGCTCGAAAATTTTGTTATATCAGCTTGGCAGCAGGTCCTAAAGAACACAGCCTCACCCTTGAAATATTACCGCTGTTAAACCATTCATACAACAAGCATCAAAACTCCGAGATGATGTATTTGCTACAGCTGCTTTATCTAAAAGGGTACGCCTTTCATTCACTCGTCACACGAGAAATGAAAGCCAGGGTTGTGTCTCGTGCGGAAGCCATTCAAGAGGTTTTACATTGGCTTAACTTTTACAATTATCCAGTAGATGAGAATACGCAGGCCATCATTGAAGATTATCTGGATCAAACTTATCCTGGAAAAACGATCCCAATCAAACAAGGAGGGCGCTTCGGCAAAGTGCTCATTCAGTTAGAAGAGCAAAGCATGTTTACTTATTCATGAGGATGAATCAACCAAAGCGCCTACATCAGATGAGTTCCCGCATAAGGGACGCGTTGTACGAAACAATGGCGGTTCCGGAAGTGCGGGAATTTTTGATCCAGATGGGCATGATATTCAGGCGGATGAAGAAAGAGGCGTGTACTTTGATTGTGTTTGCCTTTGAAAAACAACACTTATCATATTAAATGGAATGGTCATTGCGCTTGTTGGCATGTTAAGTGGTTTAGTCGCTTCTTATGAATTGGGTACACCACCCGGCGCTTCCATCACATTAATTTTAATGTTGATTTTTTCAGTCATAACACTTGCAAAGTACATGTTAGATTACTTGAAATTGGATAGACTATTTAATAAAAGTCAAGTCTAGAATGAAATATGCAGAAAATGACAAAACGAGTTTACGCCGTAGATTTGCCATTTTGAAAATAAGCCCATGCATTATACTGAGTAATCACTTCTCGTATGGAAAGTTAAACGAAGTGGGAGGGAGTTAATCATGAAGGAAGTTGATGTTGTTATTATTGGAGGAGGTCCTGCAGGTTTAAGTGCTGGACTTGTACTAGGACGTGCTAGAAAGAAGACATTGATTATTGATGAGGGCCAACCGCGTAATGCAGTGACTAGAGAGGCTCATGGCTTTTTAACACGTGATGGCGTTAGCCCACATGACTTTCGAAAAATTGCGAAAGAACAGCTTCGCACTTATCCATCGGTTTCACATCTGGAAGATATCGTCAGGTTGATAGAAGGGGAAGATGGACAATTTTTGTTGGAAACTGTTTCGGGGGTGAAGATAGCCGCTAGTAAACTGCTGTTTGCTATCGGAATGAAGGATCGTGATCTTGGTATACCAGGGTTGGCGGAGGTCTATGGTAAGAGTGCGTTTGTATGCCCGTATTGTGATGGCTGGGAACTAAGGGATCAGCAATTAGTTGTCATAAACAGAGGAGCGACATTAATGCATTTTGTCCCATTGCTTTCTGGGTGGTCGAAGCAGTTAGTAGTTTGTACAAATGGTCTCGATGAATTGAGTGAAGCGGAACGTGAAGAATTGCGCGCACATAATATCCCGGTATTTAATGCACCAATACATTCAATCCAATCAAATCAAGGCATGGTAAGCCATATCAAGCTTGAGGATGGGACGGAAATTTCGTGCACAGAGATTTTCTTCAAGCCGGAATTGGAACTTGGATCGGATTTGCCAGTTGCCCTTGGTTGCCGGATGTTGGATACTGGAATCATTGAAGTCGATGAGTTTGGAAAAACTAGTGTACCTGGTGTTTATGCAGCAGGGGATGCAACTACACACTTACACCAATCTATTGTTGCAGCTGCTTCAGGTGCTGTATCCGCAGCTGCAATAAACGGGGAATTAAATCAAGAAGAATGGCGGAAGAGCAACGTTTGATTGAATAACCATGAACACTTTACGAGCCTTCCTCACCCAAGTATCATGCTCATAGAATAAACTTCAAGGGTGAGGAATAACTATGAGGTCTTCAAGACATAATAGGTTAGTCAACTTTATCCTTTATTTTAAGAGAACCCACACCAATAATTGCTCCCAATATCACTAAAATTATACTGGCTATTATTTCATATCCTTGCAATGCATCGATGTAATTGACGAGAAACCAACTTGGTCCCCCGCCTGCCAATCGATTTATGATACCTCCAACTCCCTGAAGCAATAGAAGTAAACTTGCACCGCTTGCAATCTCTTTCATAACGCTACATCTCCTTTTTACATAACGAATATCAAGATAGAACTCCCCTGATGCCAATATTGAATAAAATCGCCCCAATAACTGCCACTCCGACTAATACAGAAGACAACGGAGCTTTTACTAATTTTGATCGCAGTTGTTCAAGCTGATTCATTATCCAGTTTTTACATAGTATAAACACGATCAATAGTAAGATTGAAGGAAGTACCATAATCGCGTTATAGCCAAGTAAAATGCCAATGGACAAACCCGTATGAAACGCTAAACCATCCATTAGTAATATCGAGTAAAAATACGGTAAAGCTGTGGTAAACTCAATCGCAAAGACAATAATACCGAGTATGATCATCCCTCTTATAGACACTTGCGTAGGTAACCATTCCAAAAATCGGGATTCCATCCCTTTTTTAGGCTTATAAAAACTAATGAGTACAAAGGCGACTCCAAGTATCGTATAAAACCAACTTGAAATTTGATTGTTCGCCATGCTTTCTATAATACCAAGAATCGGCCCAACTCCGAGATAAACCAAGATACCCATTATAAAATAGCAAAATTGTGTCGAAAATAAAAAAACGATCAATCGCGATGCTGTTTTTTCTTTTTGTATGAGAAGGATATAAGCTGTAATCGCCAATACCCCGGGGCTTAAAATATCAATGACAGCACAGAGCACAATAATGAGGAGTGCTGTTGTGAAATCTATGTTGGCAGGAATTAATGATTCAATGATTTCAATCACCTAAACATCCTCCTTATTTATTTATTTCGCGCACTGTGATAAAATAATAATAACACAGTGTGTTAAATAAAACAAGAGGTGATTTGAAGTGCCGAAAATTGTTGATCATGATCACAAAAGAAAGCTCATCGCTGAAACGGCTTGGAAAATTATTGAAACCGAAGGTATTGAAAAAGCATCTATCCGCAGAATCGCATCTGAGGCTGGAATGTCTGCCGGAGCATTGAGACATTATTTCTCAAACCAGGATGAGTTACTATTATTTATCATGGATTATTTTCTTGCTCGCGGGAAAGAACGGTCGAAGAATAAATCATGGTCACAAGACCCTTTCATTGCGGTACAGGAAACGTTGTTAGAATTGGTTCCTGTCGATCGGGATAAACAAGCTGAAGCTGGCGTATGGCTGGTTTTCGTCATTCGTTCACTTACAAGTGCAGTTTTGAACACGAAAAAAGATGAACTCATCGAAGGAGAATACATTTTAATGGAGGCACTGCTTGAAATCTTGATAAAGGCAGGCTATGTAAAAAAAGACATAGATATTGAAATCGAAAAATTAAGGCTTTCTGCAGTCATTGAAGGTTTATCCATACATGCTCTATTAAGACCGGATATATTCACCATTGAAAAAACGGAACAAATTATTACTCACCACTTAAAAGAACTTTGCAACCAATAAATATTAAGTTAACATTTGATTCGAAATAAACCTTGTTGAAGAAATCGACAATGAAAAGAAGCAGGTCCCACTATAAAAGCCGAAGGAGTCAAAAAGTTTTTTGTCTTTTTCTAAAAGTCTTCCAACGAGTATCGAGTTAAGCGAACCAATAGCTGCTGACGCCGTTTAAAGGGTCGAGGGCAAGGTATATGCTTTGGCTTACATATACGCTTGTGGTATATTAGAGAGTTCTGCGATTCCATATCTTATCTGAAAGAAAGCGGTGTGGAATATTTGACACCGTATCGTGACCATTCGACAATGGCATCTGCCAGTGAGGAAAGGCTTCAGAAACGTTTCGAGCAAGAGGCCGAACGAATTCGTTCAATACTTGGCAACAAGGTTCTGCAATTAGAGCATGTTGGATATACTTCGGTGCCGGGCCAAGCCAATCATCGATATGTTGCTGGTAGTAGAGAATTCAGCTGACGAAACGGCCTACGTTTCCGACTTTGAGGAAGAAGGGTACACCCGTCAAAAACAAATGTAGCCTACTTTTTCAAATGGCCGATGACGTGACGGAGTCCCTCTAACAGCACTTCGTTTGTTGATTTGAATCCCTTCTCTGTGGAAGAATGGATCCGAGAGAAGAGGTTGACGGGTTGCTTCTGCGGGGCGTCAAACCGACTATTTCCGTGACCGAATAACCCTTTTCAATCTTGTAATCTTTATTCGAGCTGTCTCTGACCTGCCCCAACGCTTCGAATGCTCGACCATACGGTTTGATCACATCGGAGTCGTCCTCCAGAATTAACGCGTCCTCATCAAGTGCATTCACCATTTATTTCGCATAGCGGGTGGTGAGCGACGGAGACGGTCGTTGCAGATTCTGACTTAATCGATCAATTGTATTCTTTACCTGAATGAATTCATTCAAGGCGACTGCGATATTTCTAAGAATCACACTTTTGGACTTCAACAGACAGTAAATGGTTTGGGTAATAAATTTGGATTCGACTTGACCAGATTCGGATACCAGGTCTTTTGCAAAATGTATCGTTTCCCGTTTTGTTACATACACATCTGTGGTGGAATGGAACATGTTAAAAACCCCTAATAATTTACATTTTTGTTTAGATTAATTTTGGCGGTACTTAAATTATACCAATCAAAGGGAGGTTTTTTGCTGTTTTCAGGTAATATTTCTCACTTTTCATCTCTGTTTTGGGGGATTTTCTTAAGATACACACCTCCGTAATTACATGCCATTCATTTTTGCGGAAACTCAATTAATTAAATTGGTTTACAAGTAGATTTATGCATGATAAAATATATATTATTCAAAAATGAACGGAGGTTCACGAATGCAATATTTAAAAGAGGAAATTAAAAAACGAATCTTAATAGCTGCATTGGATGAATTTAAAGAGAAGGGTTATTTAAGTGCATCCGTTAGAAATATAGCCAGTAACGCAGATACTGCATTAGGTACAGTGTATAAATATTTTAGGAATAAGGAGGATTTGTTTAATTCTGTAGTAGAATCGGTTTATAGCGATTTGTTTGCTACGATCAATAAAATTATTGTTGCTGATGTTAACCCTAATGAAAAATTGATTGAAATTAAAAATAGGATTTTGGACATTTTTAAAGGAAACAGTAAAGAAGTCTTAATTCTTTTCGGTAAGAGTAAGGGATCTAAATATGAGAACTTTAAAAACGAGGTCGTGGATGTTCTTCATAATATTATTCAAAAAGAAATATTCTCTCGTTTTGAAGATAAAAGCATTGTGAAAGAACCATTTATTTTCTATGTCCTATCAACAAACTTTGTAGAAGGATTATATACCATTTTAAAGACTCAAGAAGATGGGGAAAAAATTAGCATCCTCATTGACCAGTTGATGTTTTTCTCATTTCACGGTACTGAAAGCCGATTTAAAGAAATGTCTCACATTTAAATAATGTGGATATTTTTTTGAAACAAAAATGAACAATCGTTCATGGTGTTTATTTTATCAATTTGGTTGTTTTAGCACATATACAGACAGGAAATACAGGAGGAGATTACATTGGCAAAGTATCTTTATAAATTAGGAAATTGGTCAGCAACACATAAAAAAGCGGTACTTTTTGGCACTGTAGGAATTTTGATGATATTAGCAGTATTAGTACTGAGTTTAAAACCATCTTTTCATGGAGAACTAACTATTCCCAATACACCTGCGGAAAAAGCAGCCAATTTGATTAAAGGAGAATTTGCAGGTACTTCCGAACAATCAACTGTAAACATCGTATTTAAAGCACCAGATAATAGAACGTTGGAATCAGAGGATGTCCAAAGCAAAATTACGGAAGTACTTAATGAAATAAGTAAAGATTCGAAAGTAGCAAGTGTTCAATCACCGATAGAGCTGAACAACTTAAATGAAGATAAAACAATTGGTTACGCACAAGTTACGTTTGCGTTAGAAGCTGACAAAGTGTCAGAAAAATCGAAAGAATACATTTTGGATAGTATTGAAATAACAAGAGATGCAGGTATTCAGACAGAAATAATGGGAGGAGATATTACCTTCTCTAGCATACAGTTTGAAGGAATTTATGAAGTAATTGGAGTAGTGGTTGCATTTATTGTATTAGCAATTACTTTTGGTTCATTTATTGCAGCAGGCTTACCAATTCTTATAGCGGTATTAGGTTTAGGAATTAGCTTATTAGGTATTATGATTGGTGCCTACTTTATTGATTTGAATTCTATTTCTATAATTCTAGCAGCTATGTTGGGTTTAGCGGTAGGTATTGACTACTCACTATTTATTATTACACGATTCAGACAAGAATTGGCAAGGGACATGCCATCAACAATTCAATTTCAATAGCCATAGGAACATCTGGAAGTGCTGTAGTATTTGCAGGTTTGACTGTTATTATTGGACTATTGGGTTTATCTGTAGCTCAAATTCCATTCTTAACCCTTATGGGTGTTTCAGCCGCTATTAGTATACTGGCAGCCGTGCTTATTTCGATTATTACTTTACCAGCAATTTTAGGTATGATAGGCCACCGATTGTCGCCTGCAAAGGAAAGTAGATTTTGGCAAAAAATCAATGGTCAGAATAGAACAGACGAAGAAAAAGCTAATAGATGGGGGAGATTGGTTACTAAACATCCTATCATTATATCGCTAGTATCCATTGCATTCCTTGCAATTCTTACAATTCCTTTCTTCCATATGAATTTGGGGCTACCATCTGATGGAACAGCTAAATCAACGGAAATGACGGAAAGAAGAGCATATGATTTACTAACGGAAGGGTATGGAGAAGGCTTTAATGCACAATTAGTTGTTGCTGCAAAAGTTAGTAAAGTAACAGAGGAAACACCTCAAGTTATTGGAGAAATAGTGAAAGAAATTAGTGATTTAAAAGATATTAAATCTGTATCACCACTTATACCTGGACCTTCCGGAGAAATTTTTATGATTCAAATTACACCAGAATCCGGACCGGATGATATAGAAACAAAGGATTTGGTAAATCTTATTAGAGACAAATCTAAAGAAACAGAAAAAGAACATGATATTGCATTAATGGTAACAGGTAGCACGGCTATGAACATTGACATATCACAGCAATTGAATGATGCCTTACCATTATTTGCATCCTTAATAATTGGTCTTGCTTATATACTCTTAGTAATGGTCTTTAGATCACTATTAGTACCGTTGAAAGCAGTAGTTGGGTTCTTACTTTCATTAGGAGCAACATTAGGATTTATGGTATTTGTTGTTCAAGATGGGCATTTCATTAATTTCTTTGGATTTCCATCGGAATCTCCAATATTAGCCTTTTTACCTGTTATTACAATAGGGATATTGTTTGGACTAGCTATGGACTATGAAATATTCTTAGTTAGTAAAATGAGAGAGAGTTATATGCATACTGGAGATAGTCGTAAAGCTATTTTATATGGAATGAGAGACAGCGGTAGAGTAGTAACTGCTGCAGCTTTTATTATGATGGCAGTATTTCTCGGATTTATGATGAATCCTGATGCGATGATTAAATCAATTGGAATGGCACTAGCCTTTGGAGTATTCTTCGATGCGTTTATTGTCAGAATGACAATAGTACCTGCTGTAATGACTCTAATGGGAAAATCAGCTTGGTATATTCCGAAGTGGTTAGATAAAATTCTTCCTAATATAGATGTAGAAGGAGAGTCTATTACGCATAAAGAAAGAAATGAAGAATAAATCAAGAAAGTAGCATTCTGCAGCTTTCCAGAATGAAGACAAACTCCCGATGCGATGCATGTTGAATGTTGCTCACTGTTAATTAGTTACCCCTGAAAAAATCAGGGTTTTGATCAAAAATAAAAGGAATTCACTGCCTCAAAATGGAATTAGTTATTGTCCAGATAACCATCCAAAGGGGGGCCGAATTCCTATGCTTATGAATTCTTCATTGCCCCTCAAAATCCTTTTGAGGTGAGAAAAATGTTGAAACTTCGTGAAGAACAAATCACATTGTGGGATTCCATCATCTCTGAGAGCGTATGGTCGTTGCCTGAAGAACTGGCTAAAATAGATGCCTTGCTGGATGATGAACGTTTCATGCAGCCTTTTCTAGAGAAGCATCACACCCTAAGGGGCCGTCCGACCAAAGCGATTGAAACCTTCCTGCGTCTCATGTATCTGAAGCGCCGCTACAATTTCGGTTACGAATCCCTCGTGCAGGAAGTAGGCGACAGTCTGACGTGGCGGCGATTTTGCCGCATACCCATTGACGAAAAGATGCCTGATCCGACGACCTTGATCAAAGCGCGCCAGCGCTATGGCGAAGAATGGGTCGAACAACTCAATGAGCTTTTGCTTCAAAAACTGGATGAAGCGAAGGTGCTCAAACACCGGAAGCTGCGGACGGATACCACCGTAGTCGAATCGGATGTACATCATCCGACCGATGCGACCTTGCTGCAGGATGGCGTAAAGGTCATCACTCGCCTGGTAGGCAAGATCCGGAAAGTGGCGTCCGAAGCGACCCGGAACTTCGAGGATAAAAACAGTGAAGTGAAGCAACACATCCTTTCGATCGCCAAGTTGCTGCGCCGGCGCACGCAACAGTCATGGGACGAGCTCAATGCCATAACGGAGCAAGTCGTTGCGATGACGGAAGACGTATGTCAGAAATCAACAGCTGTTATGAATCTTACAAAGGATAAAGGTAAGGCGTCCGTCAAGGCGATGAAAGAGAAGTTAGGTGAAGCTATTACCTTGACCCAAAAGCTCGTCGATCAGGCCAAGCAAGTGGTATCCGGAAACCGCATTATTCCAGATCGGATCGTCAGCTTCTTTGATCCTGAAGCACGCCCGATCAAAAAAGGGAAGCTATCCAAGAGCGCGGAATTCGGATACAAAGCGCGAATCGATGAAACCGAAAATGGGTTTGTAACCGGCTATGAGTTATACAAAGGTAACCCCTCGGACGACGAAATGCTCGTTCCCGCCGTGGTACAACATAAAGAACGATTTGGCTCGGTGCCCCGTGCTGTGGCAACCGACCGCGGCTTCGGCAGCAAGAAAAATGAATCGACCCTTGCAGAACTGGGTGTAACACGAATCAGCACCTCATTCTGAGGGAAGAAGAGCAAGAAACGTGCGGAACTTGAGAAACAGTTATGGTATAAAGATTTGCAACGCTTCCGCGCTGCAGGTGAAGCCAAAATCAGTTTACTGAAACGCAGGTACGGTTTAAACCGCAGCCGGTACAGGGGCTTTGTTGGCTCAAAAACCTGGATCGGCTTGGGAATTTGGGTTCATAACCTCAGAAAAGCCGCTCAGATGATCAAATAAGGCAAAGAAATGGAATACAAAGGAAATATGTCCACCTGAAAATTTCAAGGAGAGTAGAGCGAACTCTAAATTCGAATTTTTCAGGGGTAACTAATTAGAAACGAAAAGTAATCCTGAATTTCGAACGTACAGCTCCGTGGAAACGTGAAAAGGGATCCAAATCTTTGGTAGAATGGTGTTTGACTGAAACACATCACCCAAAGAGAGGAGCACCTTTTAGGTGAAGTCTACCACACCCGTCAGCAAGATCAAGACTGAATTTTCCTTGGAGAATGCCACCAGCTTCGGAGGCATCAAAATCTTTCTGGAATACCTTGAGAAAATAAAGCTCTCCGAAGCGTTACGTGACATCTCTTGCGGCAAAGGACGAAATTCTCTCTTTCCGATTTACCGCATTCTGCTTTATCTCATCGTGGGTTGGATGCTCGGCTGCGAGCGGCTCTTTCATTTTCGCAAACTATAGCGCGACTAGCTTCTGAAGCGATTTCTTGGCGGGCGATGCCCACACCATACCTTGCTGTACAAAGAACTGATTCGATTGAGAACATCTTGTCCTAACTTGCGGTTTGAACTGCGAACGCTCAATCAGACCGTCATTCGGCCCTGCCTGCCGTCTAAACTTGTCCTTGATCTGGATTCGACGGCGGAAACCGTATACGGCGATCAAGTCGGCGCAGAGAAAGGAAAGAACCCGCACAAGCCCGGCCGCAAAAGCTAACACCCGCTACTGACATTTGAGGGGCAGTCTCGCCTGTGCCTGAATGACTTCCTCCGATCTGGGAACACGCATGCCTCTACGGATGCTGCTTCATTCTTAGACAACACGTTCGAGCTCCTTGGCGGACGTTCGGTGAAATATGCCCGATTCGACAAGGGCTTCGGCGGCGAGGAGTTCTATAGCCTGTGGGAAGGCAAGAACATCGGCTACGTCGGCAAGCTGAAAAGGACGCAGCGCCTTGCGGCGCAGGTGCAGCCTGCCGGTACTGGAAACGATTTGTCGATGAAGACTGGATTATCGAAGGGATAACGCTCATTTACAAAGCGACATCCTGGAAAAAGCCCCGCCGCGTGGCGATCATTCGCAAAGCGCAGGTAATCGATGACGGACAGACCCGCTTGGTATTCGACACCGATCGGCAATACGAAGCGATCGTGACCAATCTGGACTGGGAGCCGATTGACCTGTGGCGGTTCTACAACCAGCGCTGCTGTATGGAATATTACATCAAGGAAGCCAAGAACGGGTTTTCGATTGACCGGATTGCGACCAGCGATTTTGAGGCGAACGAAGTTGATCTGCTCATCAAGCTGCTGGCGTACAACTTGTTCGAGCGGTTCAAGCGTGACTGTTGCGAGCCGGTTCATCAAGGTTACACGATTGCCCGTTTCCGGTTCGTTATTTAATAGGGAAACCTTCACACATACTGAAATTCCGCCTGTCATCATTCTTTAAAAACGTTGGGAAGGATATTAAATGACTACAAACAATGTTTCAAGGTTTTGGAAGTTAATATTTGTTGCCTATGTTTTTTTTCTTCTGTGGTTTGTTGTAGTAAAACCTATTGGTTTTATTGATAGAATACAATCCATACTTGAAAATAGGAGTATCGGGATCTGGAACTACAATGTAGATCCTTTTCGAAGTATCTCAAGTTATTTCCGTTTTAAAACGACTCCATTTGCCTTCATAAATATTTTGGGTAATATTGTTACGTTCTGTCCATTAGGATTCTTAATCCCTACTATTTTTACAAAGTACAGGAAACTTTCTAAGACTTTGTTGATTTGTTTAATCAGTATAATTGGGATCGAGAGTTTCCAATTTGTCACAATGTTAGGTTATTTTGATGTTGATGATATCATTTTGAATATGACAGGTTGTTTAATTGGATATTTTGTTTATAATGGGTTTAGAATATTAGCCAGGAAAATAGCTAAACCTGAATTTCGAAAGTAACAACTCTATGAATACGTGAAAAGGGCTCAAAATCTTAGATAATGGTGCTGGATGCTGAACACATCACATAGAGTGCGATTACTTGACTTTCATAGAAAAAGGGGTTAAATAACTCAACTGGATATAAGGACCTGCAATCAGGTATTAAACTTTTATAGCCGTCAGCAAGTCTGACCGCTAATCCGCGTAGATTTTTGCCCTGGAAACTTTGCTTCCACCGGGTTAGCATCTAGGTAAAAGAAACAGTACGCGAGCTAGAGAACTGATCTTAGTACGCATTATTTCATGAATAAAAATTGTAAATAGACTGTTGTACGGTCTTTTTTCGTTTATAGCGATTTGAATTCAGATTTAGAAGTCTGTTTTCCTATTACAAGCGTTTATTACACGCACATGGAGTTTACTCATTTGACTGATTTGTAAAGAAAATAAGAAATGCTGATGATCTTGCAGCATAAGGTTATCGGCATTTCCCGACGGTGTTTCATACTCGTGGCTTACAATTTCGCGCATGAGTGCCATTTGCTCTCCGGGATCCAATTTGCGGCTAACCAGGGGCGCAATCAAGCCGTAACGGAAGTTAGCCTCTTGCTGCCTTGCTTGCTCATCCATGCAAAATCTCCTCTCCCTGTGGTCTATGAGAGTATCCCATAGACGCTAGAAACCAGGGAGGGCGCATATTTTGTGGGATCGGGAGGGCAACTTGCCGTCCAGGCGATTTTTAAAGCGATTTTGGAGGCGACTTTCGCTTGCCGTGCTCCTTGGCGGCGGATGCTGAAGGAATTTATAAGCGTGATGCGGCATGCAGGTAACCCTGCATTTAGAAAAGTCCAATAGCCCCGTCTAGATGCGCCAGCGGGGATGAATCGGGATAACAGTTTGTTCAGCCAATCCAGTGTGTCCATTGGCGTTGGATTCATCATGGTGGGGTAAAGGCGGAGCATATCTTCGTCTACTCCCCCGGCAATGAATTGCCCGGCAACCCAAAGTGCCGCATTTGCTGCGCGGTGCAAATGCCTTGCCCACCAGCGTTTCAACGTACGGAAGCTGTAACGTACGCTAGATGTTGTCGTGCTTTCTGCGATCTGCCGCCAAGAGAATCCCTTGCGCTTGCGCTTCAATGCCGCTTCTCGCACCCAAGTCGCATACCGGGCCCATGGAATCAGAAATTCCGGAAGAAGGGAAATCGTCTTATTACAAGCAGGACAGTACCAGCGGTAGATGGGGATCAGGATGACTTCGTGTTTCGTCACAACGCCTCGCCAATAACGACCGTGTTTATGGAGAAGCCGGCCGCAATCGTCACAGCAGATTTGGACGTCAGGAGATTGATTCTCGAAAGTGCGTAAATAAGCCTTGCAAGAAAGGCCGAAATAAAGTACTTTTGACATGATGAAGTGAATGCTCCCGGGGATCCTCTCCAAAGGTTCGGGAGCATTTTCCTATTTAATCGACAATAGCCTAATCCCCCGTCAATGTACAGAAGGGATTAGGCTATTGTCGGCTGTTTATTCGGTTTGGCTCCGCCAAACCGAATGGCGAATCCATGGTTTTTTTCCGCCAAATAATCAGGCGGCGAACAGCATATCATGATTTCAAACGTTTTTAATAATAGACAAACATGATATTGCTTTAGCAACTTTTCTGAAAGCTATGAAATAAAAAGAGGGAGGGAAGGGGGGCGAAATAACAAGAAAAAATGCCCGATGAAAAGAAGTTTTGAGCTGTGTTATTAAGGGAAGAAGAAAATTGAAAGGAGTATATCCGGGTTTGCTAAAGGACCTAAACCTAAGGTAAAGTATCCGGAATCACCAGTAAAATGAAAGAGCATAAGCTTACGCGTCCTTTTTGTCTCAAGAAGCATGCAAAATTGCAGTCTCTAGTTAGGTATCCTATCATGCCGCATATCTACTACGAGACCAGTTTGCCGCATAACCCTTGAACCAAGTAAAAAGGCCGTCGTTTCCGACGACCTCCCCCTGATATTTGATCATTGCTTGGTCTCCGATAAATTTAACCTATGATAATCTTCTGATGCCCAAGTTTACCACATATATTTATTTTTTATAAACATATTATACGAGGAGATACTGATATGAAAAAAAACGGTAATTGGTATTCTAATAGTCTGTTTTGTTTATTTTTCAATGCACCAAGATTTTAAAAATAGTTTAATGCTTGGTTATTTAATTATGATTATAGTGACTTCACTTCTTGCTTTCCTCCGACAGAAGTATTATTTGATAGGGAAATCTATGAAATGGTTATTCCGCACGAGATCAACCCGTTCAAAATCAGTACCCTAGAATCTGGCTACAAGGTAGGTATGAAGAAACGGTTTATTATAAGCATTAATTTTGCCGCTAGTAATCATTCGTTTTCAGTCATCCTTCATATCTCCTGTTAAGGTTCTGTCACAAGGATTGGCGGATCATAGTGGTACTAAACTGGGAAGAACCCGCAAAACAATTCATTCTACGTTTATATCATCGTCGTTGAAATGGATTTTAACATTTCAATCATTCTTTCAATAAAAATCGTAATGATAAAAGGACGATGATTCACGATACAAATCCATAATCCGTATCCAATAACAGATACAGCCCCAAAAACTGCTGCATCCCGATAAAGTCTCTTTCGAAGCAATCCCAACATCGGTAAACCTATCAAAGGCGCCAGCAGGATGTGAAGCATCAACATGTTCAATTCATCCTCCTTTTCGCTTCTCGAACGTGCGTTTGACCCATGTTGTCACTAGCAACAAAAAGGGGATCAGTAGAACAAAGAAACTGTCATATATGAATGTATATTTTTCATCCCATTCCTCGTTTTGGATCGGGTTTTCATAGATGGACAAGGCGGTCGCCGACAACAAAATCGTCAAACCCAGAAAATGAGGCCACCGGGTTTTTGGACGAAATACTTGACGCAGCGTTTCGGAAGCTCCGTAAACGAGTACCAACAGCTTGATAAAAATCAGAATCAGTAAAATAACGGAGATAATGGAATGGATGTTGACGATCACCTCTCCGATGGAAATTTCCTGCACGGTCGTATACACTGGAAAGGTAAGTTGTGACGCCCTCTCCACTCCTAATAAACCGATAATCATAAACAAGGTCATGCTAAGAGAAAGGGAAGCGGTCATCAACCCAAGCAAAAAGGGGCGTGTTGCCCCCTGTTTGACCAGCGGAAACAATATCGTGAGCGCAATAGTTTCCATATAGGGAAAGCCCAAAAAGGAATGGTATTGTAAAATGGCACCCAGGCCGGAATGGAAAGCTGGCTGAAGTCTTCCCCAATCCCAGTTCACCATTGCCAGCAACAGAACAAACCAGAACGGGAAGAACAAAAATGGAGTGATGATTTGATTTAATCGTCCGATGGCTTCCGTCCCCTGAGCGACCGTGTAAAAGGCGACAAGCAAAAACATGACGTGAAAAACGGTTTTCGGCGTCTCCGGCATGATGGTTCCATTTAAAAAATCGCTTAAATTTCGAAGAGCCCATCCAGCCAAAATACAGAAATAAAGAAAATACAGGACGGAAACAAGCGTTCCCAGGGAACGTCCCCAAGCTTCCAGCGGGATTTGCACCAGACTTTTGCCCGGGTAATATCGGAAAAGAAAAATCCAGAACAGACCGACGAGTATGCCAAAACTTCCTGCCCACAAGGGCATGAGCCAGGCATCCTGTCCCGCCTGTACGACCAGCCGCCCGATCAGCACGAAAAGGGTGGTTCCGAGGATATAATTGATTGTCAGCAGATAAAACTGGAATCGGGAAATCATTGGCTTCATCCTGTTCCTCCATAAGGTTGACTCATGCTTCCCGTTCGGAGCAGCCGGGTATTTGCACGAATCTCAATTTGTGCATTTTTCGCCGCTTGGTCGATATCCGGATGATTTGGCGTTTGTTTGCGCAACAAGTCGTTGATGCTTAACAGATCCCAGCCACGCTCCCTTATCATTTGATAGAAAGCAAGCGACTCGTCTGCTATGATCTGATTCAGTCTGTTTTCAAGTCTCTCCACCTCGTTCCGAGACTTCGGGACGGACTCGATTGTATAGGCAGTGGAAAGTTCGAGGTCCATGCGGATCCGAACGACAGGTTGGTCGGATTTCCAGAAGACCTCACGTTTTATGCGAACCAGTCTCAATTCCACGGATACCTGTTTTCCTTCCACCTGAAACTGTCGCACGTGGCGACCTCGATCGCCATTTAGCAAATGGTACCAGACCAGCTGCGTATCATTCAGTTTGCCCGCCATGCGATAATCACGGAAAACCGCCCCGCCTCGGATGATAAAGTTGTTTTGATTGGCGTCGATATCCGCCGACCTTTCCCCGCTGTTGGAAGAAGGTGCCTCTGTCATTCCGGTGATCAACGGTAATACGATCGTATCTGACTTTTCCATCCGTTCAATGACATCACTGACCTTGATCTGTTTTCCCACTAGGAGCGAATTCCGGATCAGCAGGTCGAGCCTGGAATCGATCGTGTCAGACGGCACCCGCTCCAGGGGAGTTAATGTTCTCATGACCTGAGATATCGATCCGTCGACAATCAGCATCGGGACCGACGAGCGGCCGTTGGGTTGCATTTCGATAAAGTTGACAATATCGCGCATGTTTTGTTTGGCGGCCCGCTGGGAAACGAGCAGCACCTTGCAGTGGGCCATAAATAACTTGCGCGGCAACATTTTGTAAATCGTAGATTTGATTTCTCCAAAAGACGATCCACTGATTTCGTAAGTGTACACAGGGGCTTGTTCGCCTCCCGGCGTACCTTTGGCGGAAGTGCCGCTAAGCGGGTTTTTGATCTGATAATACACGGTTATTTTGTCGCTCTCCGGATCGCTGTCCACCCCCATCATACTGACCAGCGCCAGTTCGTTCATCTCCGTCCTGTCCCAGCAAGCCGTAAGCAGGGCGGTAAACATCATCAGAGTGAACAGACCCGTTGCATACCGGTTGGTCATGTTTGTTCCTCCAGATTACCTTTTTCTCTTCATATTCCGAATATATCCGGGCAGACCGTTCGGATCCAGCCAGGGCCGGGGCAGCCGCACCAACACATCTTTCCAATCGGTTCCTATGGACGGGGAAGCGGGAGTGAAGTAAGGAACGCCAAATGAATTAAGCGACACCAGATGGGCAACCAGAAACAGGGCACCGCATAAAATGCCAAAAAGGCCCATAAAGCCGGCCAACAGCACGAACGAAAAGCGAAGCAGGCGTTGTGACATGCCGAAGCTGTAAACCGGAACGACAAAATTGGTGATGCCGGTTATGGCTACGACAATGACAATCGCGGCGGAAATAAGACCGGCTTCCACCGCCGCCTGCCCCAGTACAATCGCCCCCACGATCGAAAGCGCCTGTCCGACCGCTCGCGGCATACGCAGCCCCGCTTCCCGGATAATTTCAAACACGACTTCCATTAACAACACTTCGAAGATGGCGGGGAAGGGAACCCCTTCCCGCTGGGCGGACAAACTGATCAGAAGTTGGGTCGGGATCAGTTCCTGGTGGAACGTCGTGGCCGCGACATACAAGGAAGGGACGAACACGGCCGTAAAAAAGGAAATCAACCGAATCCAGCGAATAAACGTGGCGATGTCCGCCCGCTGATAATAATCTTCAGGAGAACTGAAAAACTCGAAAAACGTCATGGGGGCAAGCAGGACGTTGGGCGTTCCGTCCACCATTACGGCCACTTTACCATCCAGCAACTGGGCAGCTACCATATCTGGGCGCTCGGTGTTGGTAAGCGTCGGAAAAGGAGACCAAATCCGGTCCTGGATGAATTCCTCCACATAAGCGCTTTCCAGCACACTGTCCGTCCGGATGGCTGACAATCTGCCGCGCACTTCCCGGACCAGCGATTCCGGGGCGAGGTTCTCCATGTACACCATAAGCAAAGTCGTCCCGGTTTGATTGCCGATGTTCATTTTATCAAACCGGAGGAATGGGTTGCGGATTCTTTTGCGGACAAGCCCCACATTGGTCAGAATGCTTTCCGTAAAGCCTTCGTGCGGCCCGCGAATGGTCGATTCCGACTTCGGTTCTTCAATGGAGCGTTGTTTGGATTCGGTCACATTGATGAGACAAACGCGCTCCCTTGAAAAATCGGTTAGTGCGCAATGGCCTGCCAGGAGAGCTTTTACGGCATGTTCCCGCAACTGTTCATATGGATCGGAAAAGGAAAATTCGCGCAAAAAACCGCTTTCGGCGGAAAGAGGCGCTTCCCCTTCGGAAAACGTATTTTCCGTGAACGATTTCAAAATATATTCGTCAATCGTTTTTTTATTGACCATCGATTCCAGATATACGCACTGCACGGTTTGTTCCCCTTGGACAAACAAGGATCGGCAGACCAAGTCCGGGGGTAACCCGAGGGCTGATTGAATGTCTCCGAAAAAATCATTCTTGATCGATTGATTTTGTTTTTTTCTTGCCATCGACGAACCTCCAGATTCTCACATCTCATCATTATCATTATTTCCTATTGGGTGGATTCTTATTCCATTGGCAGTTATGCTGTTGCAAATTATCGTGAGGTGAAATCAAGATTCGGTTACGACATTACTAAGTTATTCGATCAATGAGGATATCTAGTACATGACCGCAACTGCTGCAGTATTCTTGAACATACTTCCCGTACTTGCTGGCATGAAGGAAGAAGCAGGCTATTATAGATTCGCTCGCAGCATTCGCCAAAGTTGGATGATCTAACGTAAATACGACTCTCTTATTCATGATTTATAGATTATCGATTAGAAAAAAAAGAGGGTAGCCCGTTGACCTCATATTTGTGCACCGTCTGCAAAATCAGGCAGAACAATTCGGCTTTGCGGATCGCGTGACTATTCTGTTTGTAAACGAACTCCCCTAGTCCGTCGAGAACGAAAATGGGGTGGTGGTACGGGGCCGATCTGAAGACAGGAAGGTGTGCGCGTGGACAACCCGAGGCGGCTGTTTCCGTCGGTCTAACGCCCGCGGGCGCTCCGGCGTTAACAATCGGATCGGCAAGGCGAATTTGATCGTATCCCTCAACATGGGCGCACACTCGCGCGAATTTTATTTGGGCCTTGCGATCATGTACTGACTCTTCTCTATCTGCTTCCCCGCCATCTACGGCGGTGACTCTGTCAGATCGTCGTGGATTTAACGGATCGACTGCCGGTTGTCATCGGAAAAGCTACCGGTTTTACTGGCAGGTTTGGGTGGACAGTATCATGTTTGATGGGGCTCGTGACTGCCTCGATAACCGTAAGCATCGTTCTCGCCCCAGAAGTTCCTCAGCTGACTTCCTCTTTTTCTGAAATACAGCTGTCTTAACAAAAATTTAACAACAGATCAAATACACTGTGGTTAAGTAGTCGGGGAAAAGAAAAA
Source organism: Paenibacillus sp. FSL M8-0334 (assembly GCF_038000405.1). Classification (NCBI taxonomy): domain Bacteria; kingdom Bacillati; phylum Bacillota; class Bacilli; order Caryophanales; family Paenibacillaceae; genus Paenibacillus; species Paenibacillus sp. FSL M8-0334. Next base: position 984,493 of record NZ_JBBOCH010000001.1, on the reverse strand, counting down.
ATGAGGTGAAAAAAATGAGAATGAAACGTTTTTTAATTACGGCTGTTTTGTTGATAACCGTGTTGCCCATGACCGCATTTGCCTTGGCAAATGATGCGCTGCCAGTAACGATTCAAACGAGTGATGTTGTTTCGAAGTCAGAGGATATTTCGGGTCAGTCTTCTGGAGCTGTTACAGTAAATCAACAAGCAATTTCTCAAGTGAATGACACAAACCCAACTTCAAGTGATGTCACTGTGGACGGGCAGCCGGTACACAAAATTCAACTATCAGAGGAAAACATCATTGAATTGAATCTTGGGGATTCTGACGATGTTGGTGTACAGGCTACTTATCCGGTTAACTTCAACTTGCCGGGATCATCACTTGCCACAATAAGTGATGGGTCTGGAAACCCGTGGTATTTGACTCGGAACGAAGAGGTAACCATATCATTGACATGGCTGCCTCGGGACGCTACACTTCGAGTTGGTTTAATCGACTCGGACAATACATTTTTTTATGTGAACTTTACAGGCGGTGCCGATAGTCGAACCTTTGTAGTGAATGTCGCTGACAACTATCGAGTGGGGATTTACAATACCGATACCCATCAAGTGACAGTCACCGGAAATATCACGATCTAAACAAAAACCATTCCCCGACTACATTGTTTTATGAGAGGTGAGCAAAAGATGCGGATGCTGGTAATTGAAGATGAGCAAGATTTGGCCAATGCGATTAAAAAAGGATTGGAAATGGAAGGATTTGCGGTAGATATTGCATTAGATGGAGAAGAAGGCTGTCACCTGGCGGAAATCCATGCCTACGATATCATCATCTTGGATTTAAACTTGCCAGATAGGAATGGGTTAGACGTGCTGCAACACATACGACATCTGTCCAAACAAATCAGAGTGCTGATTCTAACAGCGCTTTCTGATACATCTTCTCGTGTGAAAGGATTGAATTTGGGAGCGGACGATTATCTTGGTAAACCATTTGATTTTGAAGAACTGAAAGCAAGAATACGCGCCTTATTGAGACGTGATCTTTTACGAGAAAGCCCGCTGCTCACCTATGGCCCTATCGAGTTGAATCCGATCACGATGACAGCAACTTGTGCTGGGCAACAGCTGACCCTTACTCGTAAGGAGTTTGCCTTATTACAGTATTTTTTATCTCATCCTGATCAAGTTATCTCTTCTGAAGAATTGGTTGAACATGTGTGGGATCAGCATGCGGACCCTTTTTCTAGTTCCGTCAGGGTACATATTACGACTTTGCGTAGTAAGATAAGATCCGTTATCCATGCAAACTTTTTGAATACAGTGCCAGGGTACGGCTATCGACTGAACAAACAAATTGAGAGGTTATCAAAATGATGAAAAGCAAGCGGCTCACATTGGCGGGAAGAATCGTGTTGTGGAACCTGGGTTTAATCATATTGACAGGCGTGTTTCTGTTGGTTTCGCTCAATGTTTTTGTTCAAATTATGCTTCCTGCTGTTCATGTGAAGCCCAATGATATGCTACTTCAACAAGATCATGAAGTGATCGTACCCACCATTGAAGTGAATCAGGTAAACGAAGAGGGGATGCTCAGATCGGATGTAAGCTTTTCATCTGAATTGATTGCATTTAAAGGACAAGTTCTCCTTTTTTCGCTGATCTGCCTGCTCATCATGATTATATTAGGTGGGGTCGGGGCGTTTTATCTCTCCAAAAGAAGTCTGTGGCCAGTGCGTTTATTGAGTGAACGGCTTATGAAAATCAATGCCAACGATTTGTCTGTGCAGCTTCCTGCTAAGGAACTGCCAAATGATGAATTGAAAGAATTAACGGAATCGTTCAATACCATGCTGAAAAAAATAGAACATGCTTTTCAGCAGCAAGAACGTTTTATGGCCAATGCCGCTCATGAATTTAGAACTCCCTTGACGATTTTGAAGACGAATCTGGACGTCTTGAGGAGTGACCCATCCGCGACTATGGAAGATTATCGGCAGCTCTCGGACATTTTTGAAAAGACGTTAAAACGAATGAATCATATGGTCAATGAACTGCTCGTTCTGGCTAAAAATAATGACCCGGATAAGGATGTGATTGAAGTGGGTTCAATGATCCGTAAAGTCGTGAGTGAATTAAACGATTTAGCTTTGGCACAGACAATTTCTATTGAAATCCACATCCATCCTGATGTTGAGATATATGGGAACGATATTTTAATCCAGAGAGCCATCAGCAATCTGGTCGAGAACGCTATTATGTACAACAAGCCACAAGGAAAAGTGATCATCACGTGTGCAAGTCAAGAAGGAGAGTGTTTCATTTCTATCATGGACACCGGAGATGGCATAGATGAAAAACACATTCCGTTTATCTTTGAACCGTTTTATAGAACTTCGGAAGGCAGAAGGAAGAATAAGGCTGGCACAGGGTTAGGTTTGTCTATAACATTATCCATTATTAAAAAGCATGGGGGAACGATTGAATATTGTCGTGAGCAAACGACGAAAGGTTTTATCGTCCGCCTTCCTGTGCTCGACTAGCGGAAAGATGTACTCCATTCTATTTCAAGTTAATAGTACCCCCAGCATTGTCGATCGAAGTGATTTGACATGCTCCGATAAGGCCCTACCTAAATAAAAGTTTTTTGGTAAAATAATAGAAAAAATGTTCATATCTCATGACGGTTGCCAAATAAGGGAGGGGGGCAAGCCATGATCATAGCCACGAAACTGCATATTCCTCGATCGCGAAGCTCGCTTGTTGTGCGTTCCCGTCTCACCCGGCGTTTGCATGAAGGGTTAGATCGCACGCTTACTTTGATCTCAGCTCCAGCCGGGTATGGCAAAACGACATTGCTCGGCGAATGGGTGATGACGCTGGAAAATCCCGTCGCCTGGGTCTCGCTCGATCAAGGGGATAATGATCGAATGCGTTTCTGGGCACATACGATTGCGGCGCTAAAACAAGCTTATCCGTCTTTTAACGAACAGGCTGTGCTTCGTCATGCCGTGGAAGATCCATCGGGAGTTTCACTGATTGCTGCGCTCATCAACGGGCTACATCGCATTTCACACACGATGGTGCTCGTATGGGATGACTTTCATCATATCGAAGAAACGTCCATCTTGCAGGGCGTCACTTATCTGCTGGAACGTTTACCACTACATGTCCATCTCTATCTTGCAAGCCGAAATTCTCCAGCGCTTCCTCTTTCCAGACTACGAGCAGAAAATAGGCTGATCTCGTTGGAGGCGAGCGATCTCCGGTTTGTGCCGGACGAAACGACTGAATTTTTTGCGAAGTGCGGTGGTATACAATTATCCAATGAAGATGTGGCGACCGTACAAAAAAAGACAGAGGGTTGGGCAGTGGCGATGCGACTGGCGGTCTTGTCAATGCACGAACATACCGATCCCGTATCTCTAATCCGGAAGATGGCGGGGACGGAACGTGATATATCGGATTACTTCTTTGATGAGGTGTTAGCCCGACAATCCGCAACGATGCAGCAATTTTTACTCTATACTTCCATTTTGGACCGGATGAAGGGCGAACTTTGTCAAGCGGTAACCGGTATAGCCGAAAGTCATGCGTATCTGCAACAATTAGACAAGGAAAGCTTGTTTCTTGTAGCTTTGGACGAGTGGCGGGAGTGGTACAGGTATCATCATTTATTCCGGCAATTTTTGACGGCGCAGTTGAAAATGCGCGAGCCGCGGCAATGGCAAACACTTCACATGACAGCGGGAAAATGGTTGGAAGAGAACGGTTATCCGCATGAAGCGGTAGATCATTACCTTGCGGCTGCCGATTATGAACATGCGCTATCATTGATAGAGGTGATGACACCGGAGCTGATGACCAATGAATGGACGACGCTTTGCAAGTGGTTAAACGCAATTCCCGACACGCTGTTATTTGCCAGACCGATGATGCTGTTGACAAAACTCGCTTCCCAGTACTTGTCCGGGCATGTCGAAGCGGCCACTGACGGGTATTGGCAAGCGGTTCGCAGGCTAGAAGAGGACACAGATCCCCTTCCTCCTGAAGAAGCCGAAACATTGCAAGCCGGACTCGCTTTTCTGGCTGCATTTCGCACGTTTTTGGATCGTGATTTTGAATATGCCGTTCAATTTTCACATGAATATGTCGAGAAGCATCCGGAAGGCGATTTCTTCATTGAGTTTGGGAGCGACGTGGATGGCTATCATCCGGTGTGGGATATCTACGTGTCGGATGACAGCCTTCGATTGGCGGAGCAGGTGTTAACGTCCTTGCTGTCGATTTGGTCTGAAACCCGAAATGTGCTTTTTGTTGCTCATCTTTATATCGACTTAGGCAAAATGCAGTACGAACGAAATCGCTTGGTCGAAGCGGAAAAGCTGATGCGCCAAGCCTATGATATTGGAAGATTGCATGATCATCGAAGCTTGGCGACCATCGCAGCGCTCTGGCTTGCCCGCATTGCCACCGTACAAGGAGACGAGGCGACGTCAAAGCACATATTACGCGAGCTAACCCAACTCACGTCCAAGACGGCGAATTCGCGTTTGTCCGGGAAAATCGCCTCGTTTCGCGCCATGCTGGGCAGGATGCATAGAGAAGAGAAACCGGTGAGACAATGGCTGAGAAAGAGCCGCTTGCGATTCCGTGATGAAATTCCGGTATCCATGATCAAGGAATACGATTTACTGGCCTCTATATTGGCGGAGCAAGGAAAAATGGAAGAAGCCGCAGCATTGACGGAGCGTCTACTCCAGCTGTCAATAGAAGAAGGACGGCAAAGCGACCGAATTCGTCTGCTCGTTCACAAGAGTATGATCCTATCCTTACAAGGAAAGATTTCGGACTCCATGGACGTACTGGAAGAAGCGCTGGCATTGGCGCGGCCGGAAGGGTATATCCGGACCTTTGTCGACGAAGGAGCATCACTTGGGCAATTGTTGGATCAATATATCCGATTGCGCCAAAATCAGCTTCGCCGCCCCAGCCATAAGGTGCCTTTATCCTATGTGAAACGGCTGCGGAGACTGATTCCGCTAGCCGAAAGGGAAGCCGGTACTCCCCATGATAGAACGTTGGCTGCTCTTACAGCCAGAGAACAAAGCGTGCTTCGGTTGATGGAAACGGGAATGTCTAATAAAGAAATCGCGCTTAAATTGAATGTTTCCCTGGCAACCGTAAAAACACATATTAACAATATCTACTGCAAATTGCAATCCAAAAATCGCTTACAAGCGTTGGAACGTGCCAGAACACTACAATTGTTCTGACCCGTTCTTTTTATTTTGTACAAATTATCTCAACCACCCTGCTCAACCTTTTTGATCTTTTGTGCCGGGCAGGGTTGATCACAATGGGATTGGAAGAATATACAATAGATGGGGTGAAGCTATGCAGAGATTAACTTGAAGGAGGATTTGTAAGAGATGAATCCATGGGGGAAAAGCATGAAACAATCATATAAAAGCAATATGGGGAACGGCTTGGTGAAGCTGTGCATCGCTTTGCTGTTCATCCAGTCGTTTCTGATCACGGTACCCTATGACAACGTGTCTGCTCAAGGGAGTTTTCATCCAGCCTTGAGTGATCGTTGGGGCGGGGTCCAGCAGATTGCAGGAGGACGGAATCATTCCTTAGCTTTAACAGCGGACGGGAAAGTGCTCGCCTGGGGGGAGAATAAAATTGACAAAACCATGGTCCCCATTGAAGTCCCCGATGAAGCGCAGTCCAATATTGTTTCGGTGAGCGCAGGAGATAATCACTCCCTGGCTCTCACAGTAAGCGGCGAGGTCATCGCCTGGGGGGGAGCAGAGGGAACCGATGTGCCGGAGGAAGCGAAGAGCGATATCGTAGCCATTGCTGCGGGACCTGCTGCCTTCCATTCGTTAGCCCTCACATCTTCGGGAGAAGTCATTGCCTGGGGGAGAAACGACCACGGACAAACGGTTGTACCTGATGCAGCGAAAAGCGGCGTTGTCGCCATCGCGGCGGGATATTGGCATTCTTTAGCGCTAAAAGAAGACGGAGATGTGATTGCGTGGGGAGATTGGGGATGGAGAAAACTCAATGTGCCTGAAGAGGTGCAGGGCAATGCAGTAGCCATTAGTGCAGGAGCTCATCATTCTTTGGCATTAACTGAATCGGGGGAGGTGTTTGCTTGGGGGAGAAACGATTTCGGAGAATCTTCTGTGCCGGAGGAAGCGAAAAGCGGGGTTGTCGCCATTGCGGCAGGGTATGTACATTCTCTTGCCTTGAAGTCTGACGGCTCTGTCATTGCCTAGGGCATTTCAGACAACACAGAATCGGACGACCACGGACAAACGGTTGTACCTGATGCAGCGAAAAGCGGCGTGATCGCGATTGCAGCGGGATTCTACCATTCGCTTGCCTTGAAAGAGGATGAGACGATCATGGCCTGGGGTGATAATCGTTCAGGTCAACTCAACATTCCAACAAGTGATCTCGAAACGATTGAGCTAACCGATCAAAGCGGTCGGGAATTGGAACTCTTGTTTGATCCTTCGAAGCAGGAATACACGGTATTAATTGACAATCATGTTACGTTGGTGAACGTGCTCGCGACACTGGAAAATGCGGAATTTGCAGCTGTGTATGTGAATGGTGAGCGACAATCCGATCCCGCTAAAGGAGTCAATATACCAGTAACCGATGAGCAAACGGTCGTTACCGTGGAAGTCGTCCCTTATTTGCAAAAAAGTAAAACGTATACGATCACGCTCTCACAAGAAGCGGAGCCAGAGCAAGTATCGAAGCCAGTCGCCAGTCCCGCGGGCGGTGCAGTCTTGGCTGGTACAACGGTGACGTTGAGCACGTATACGAACGATGCAATGATCTACTACACAACGGACGGCAGCACGCCTACTAGCAGCAGCATCGAATATACCGCGCCCATCGAAGTGACAACAGAGATGACGATTAAGGCGATTGCCGTAAAGAACGGCATGCTGGACAGTGAAGTGCTGGAGGAGCATTACACGATCTTACCTCCTGATCAAGTCGCCAAGCCGATCGCAAGTCCTGCGGGCGGTGCAGTCCTGGCTGGTACAATGGTAACATTGAGCACGACAACGGAAGGAGCAACGATCTACTACACAACGGATGGCAGTACACCGAGCCGCAGCAGTGTCGAATATACCGGACCAATCGAAGTTACTTCGGAGATAACAATCAAGGCGATCGCTGTAAAGAACGGCATGCTAGACAGCGAAGTGCTGGAGGAGCATTACACGATTGCAACGATACCTGCACCGGCGAATTTAACAGCTTCTGCGGCTGATCGTTCCGTTACATTAAAGTGGGATGCGGTCACGGGAACAGGCAGCGTGACTTATGCGGTTTACCAAGCGGAAGGCACATCAGTTCCTGTCGATCCGGCGAACTGGAAGCTCATTCAATCGAATGTGTCGGCGAATTCCTACAATGTCACGGGATTGACGAACGGAACAACGTATGTATTCGCAGTGAAGGCTGTCTCTGCAGAAGGAGCCAGCGATTTCTCTAATGTAGCGATAGCGACCCCAAGAGCACCAGGAGGTAACAGCGGTTCCGGTGGTGGCGGGGGCGGCCGTGTGTTGTCCAACAATGCGGATCTTGCGGATCTGCAAGTATGGGTGGAAGGGAAATTATTGAAACTAAGCCCTTCATTTACTTCTGGAACAACAGAATATACGGCCCGTACAGAAGGCGAACGAATTGAGATTGTGGTCAAAGAAGCTCACTCCGCGGCGAAAGTGATATGGAAGGGCAAGGTAATTACGGACAGTATTCAAGTCGATTTGGAGGAAGGCGACAATACGATTGAGCTAACGGTACAAGCGGAGAATGGCACGAAGAAAACCTATACGCTGACCATTTATCGTGAAATGCCAAAGCCAAATGAACCGGTTATTGCATTTACCGACATCGCTGGACACTGGGCGGAGGACTATATCATGCGTGCTGTAGAGAAAGGCTTTGTCAGCGGTTATCCGGACGGCACTTTTGAGCCAAACAATCCGGTTACTCGCGCCGAGTTTACTGTGATGCTGGCAGGTGCATTGAAACTGGAAGGCAACGGTTCTGAGCTAACTTTCACGGATCATGACCGGATCGGCGGATGGGCGAAGCAAGCCGTTGCGCAGGCCGTACAAGCGGGCATCGTGGATGGGTACAACGATGGCAGCTTCCGTCCAAACGCACAGATCACCCGCGTAGAAATGGCTGCGATGATCGCTCGGGCGTTACAACTACAGCTTAACGCTAACGCGTCAACCGGCTTTGCCGATGATGAAGCGATTCCGCAGTGGGCGAAAGGGGCGGTCGAAGCCATCCGCAAACTTGGCATTGTCGATGGCCGCGGCGGAAACCGTTTTGTGCCGAACGAAACGGCTACCCGTGCAGAAGCGACGGTGATGCTGCTAAGATTGTTGGATAGATGATAGAGCATCGTGCTGACAAGTATTTCCCTCATCGTCACGAAGTGAAATCAATGTCCGTCCTATATAGACTGGAAACGCACTTGTAATCTGTATGCTGCATGATGACGATCACCGGAAAGCCGTATGAGGGAAAACCTCACGTACGGTTTGATGAGGAGGGGCTGGCTCCGCCCAGCCTTTCACTCTAGCTTCAATGTTTTCAGTTTGAAATGAGTAAATCTTTTTATAATGGTTGCCAGGTTTTTAGCGTTTTCTTCATTGATACATTGATACAAAGGTGGGAAATATATGAAGATGAATAAAAAATTCAATCTGTTATTCGCTATTTTTTGTTATATGGCCATTATACTTGTCGATGGCAGCGTTGAAGCATCTGCTGCTGAGTCGTTTATACAAGGCTCTGGATATGAGCAAGGGAATTATGACCTGGAAGCGATTCAACCGACGGCGTTTAACTGGACGAGACAGTCGAGGTTTTCCGGCAGCGAAGCGTTTGATATGAAATGGTCATTTAAAACTGAAGGACGTGTACGTTCATCACCGGCGATAGCTGCAGACGGTACAATTTATGTCGGCTCAGACGACGGGCATTTGTATGCGTTGACGGCGAGTGGCGAGCAGAAATGGAAATTTGCGATCAATGGTAGTGATTTTGGCAACCCCGGCATTTATTCGTCGCCATCCATCGGAGCTGATGGGACGATCTACGTCGGGGGGGATGACAGTTATTTATATGCGATTCATCCAGACGGTACTTTGAAATGGGATTTGAAAATAGGGTCACTGGTTTTCGTGTCCCCTTCACCAGCCATCGGAGCGGACGGGACGATTTATGTCGCTACCGAGGACGGTACTTTTCATGCAATTTCCGACGATGGAGATACGGGAAGGGAAAAGTGGTCATACAAAATATCAGCATTTTGGCCGATGATTAAGTCGTCCCCGGTAATTGCAGCTGATGGTAAGATCTATGTGGGTGATTTCGAAGGTATTCTCTATGCATTTGAACCGGAGCAAGATGCGGATGATGTCAAGCCGAAATGGATCTTTGAAACTAAAACGGGTAGTGCGATCAGAGCGACACCGGCAATCGGGGATGATGGGACGATCTACTTGGGTTCAGAGGATGGTAATTTATATGTACTGGATTCGTCGGGTCAATTACAATGGAGGTTTGATGCAAAAGATCCGATCTCCAGCACTCCGGTTATCGGTTCTGACGGTACGATCTATATAAAGACTCATTCGAAACTCTATGCATTTGCGCCGCAACAAGCGGCGGATGACGTTAGCCCCAGATGGTCGGCGGAATTTGGATACGTTACTTATGCTACGCCGATTGTCGATGCCAATGGCATGCTTTATGTCGGAACTCACGACAGCAATTTGTACGCGATAGATTCAGCGGGCAATATGCGGTGGTCATTTCAGACAGGCGGTTCGATTACTTCATCAGCGGCCATCGGTGCCGATGGTACGATTTATGTGGGTTCTTACGATGGACATTTATATGCGATCGGGCAGGTTGATATAAATGCTCCGACTAACGTAACGGCAAAGGCTGGAGAAAGGTCTGTGCAGCTTGAATGGGAGGTGGTTTCTGATGCCTCCTCTTACGCAATCTATATGGCTACAGGATCAGAGCCGCCGGATACGCAGGATTTATCGAACTGGAAACCATTAAATGACGAGCCGCTTATGGACACATCATGGCTGGTTGATGAGTTAAAGGCAGGAACAAAATATTGGTTTGCTGTGCAAGCCGTTACTGAAGGGAATAGTAGAAGCCAGTTGTCAGCTCCGGTTAGCGCAACGCCGTATGCTGTGGTAAAAGCGGTGAATGATCTCAATACGCTTGAAATAAGCAAGCATATCACGAGCGATCAATTAGCGCAATATTTGCCAACCGAGGTTTCTATACAACTGGACAACGAGACGTTAGAGCCGGATGTGGGAGTCAATTGGGAAATAGTGAATTCTGATTACAATCCGGATCAATCTGGGACATATTGGATATCTGGAAGCTTGCAATTGCCCGAATATTATCTGAACCCGGATAAATTGAAGGCAAAGCTACAGGTTCGTGTTTTACCGGGGTCGAATGCCAAGTTGTCTGAGATTCGAATCAATGGTAAAATTTTAGAAAATTTCAATCCAGATCTGTTTACTTATTATTTGACGGTACCTTATTCAATGGATCGCGTGACAGTAACAGCTTCAACTTACGACTCATCGGCATCGTATGAGGTGATTGGTGGGCAAGAAGCGGTGCTCGAGATCGGTGACAATTCGATTTATATCCAAGTTATATCAGAAAATGAAAAGGAGGAGCGCACTTATTCTTTATACATTGAGCGCCAACTGCTAACGATTACGGAAATTCAAAGGCCAGATACGATATATGTGCCTTATAACACGAAGTTGCAGGATGTTTCCGTACCCGATTCGGTGTATGTTACGTTGGACGATCTTCGCACGATTGAGGTGCAAGTGAGCTGGAATGAAGTTCACCCTGAATACAATGGCAAGGTGGCTGGTCGTTATGAATTTATAGGCACCTTGCAATTGCCTGAGTGGGTGAACAATCCGCTGAATATCAAGGCGAAGGTAAGTGTGATCGTGCTGGACGAGCGTAAGCGAAGCTCCTCGTCATCACCGTCTTCCCGTACGGATCGTGTTTCCAGCGATGCCAAGCTTTCATCACTGGAAATATGGGCAAACGGTCGGATGTTAACTTTACAACCTTCGTTTGCTCCTGATGTGCATGATTACACCGTATTTACAGATGCAGAGGAAATGGTATTTATTGCTCAAGCAGCGCACGATGCGGCCGAAGTGTACGTTGATGGTGTACTTTTGTCACGCTCGGTGCCGATCAGCAAGAAGCTGACAAGTGGCAACAATGAGTTCACGTTTGTCGTTCGTGCGGAAGACGGTACCGAGAAGCGATATACGCTGACCGTGATTCGAGAGACGGCTACTCATGAATCGTCGATGCCATTTTCTGATATTGCCGGACACTGGGCGGAGGACTACATCATGCGTGCTGTAGAGAAAGGCATCGTCAGCGGTTATCCAGATGGCACATTTAAACCGAATCATCCAGTCACACGCGCCGAGTTTACTGTGATGCTGGCAGGTGCATTGAAACTGGAAGGTGACGGCTCCGCGCTAACTTTCACGGATCATGACCGGATCGGCGGATGGGCGAAGCAAGCCGTTGCGCAGGCCGTACAAGCGGGCATCGTGGATGGATACAACGATGGCAGCTTCCGGCCAAACGCACAGATCACCCGCGTAGAAATGGCGGTGATGATCGCTCGGGCGTTACAACTACAGCTTAACGCGAATGCGTCAACCGGCTTTGCCGATGATGAAACGATTCCGCAGTGGGCGAAAGGTGCGGTCGAAGCCATCCGCAAACTTGGCATTGTCGATGGCCGCGGCGGAAACCGGTTTGTGCCGAACGAAACGGCTACCCGTGCAGAAGCGACGGTGATGCTGCTAAGATTGTTGGATAGATGATAGAGCATCGTGCTGACAAGTATTTCCCTCCGATTGGGAAGCGATCAGTTCCGACGAATCCGGGGAACAACAGCAGTGCGTGAACAAGGCCATGCTTGCGATGGAAAGAATTGATCTGGAAGCCTTGGAGAAGGCGAGGAGTGGACTTTATGACGGACAATGATGTGGAACTTGCGGTCTCCGCACATTAGAAAGGAAGTGAAAGGAAAATGAGACCGTTTAAATCATCCGTTCTGTTGGCGGCGTTAGTTCTTTTTTTCGGATGGACCTGGACACAACTGTTTGGGAATGTCGGCATATTGGTTCAGGCCGCCGATGACGGTGCATTCGCGCCGTTAAGCAGTGATTTTGCCGGCGGCTCAGGCACGGAAGAAGCCCCGTATATTATCGAAACCGCTGAACAGCTGAACAAAGTGAGAGATTATCTGGATGCCCATTTCAAATTGGGAGCCGATATTAATCTTTCAACTTACAGTTCCGGAGAAGGATGGTTGCCAATCGCAACGGAATACTCTTCTCCTTTTACCGGAACATTTGATGGCAACGGCTATCAAATTACAGGTTTAAAGATCAACCGTGAAGATGAGAACTACCAATCTTTGTTTGGAGTAACGTCAGAAACGGCTGTCATCCGGAATGTCCATCTCGAGGTCGTGGAGATCAAGGGGTATGATTACATCGGCGGGTTAGTAGGGTATAGCTACGGGATAATTGAAAACAGTACGGTAACGGGAACCCTTATTCGAGGAGAAATGAAGGTTGGCGGGTTAGCCGGTATTGTTAGAAATGACGTGATCGGGTCATCCGCCCATATCGAAGTTGTCGGAGAGCGTGAAGTCGGGGGTCTGGCAGGTCTATTTAGGGGTTCGACTGGTAAAAAGATTACGATTCGCGATTCATTTGCAACTGGTGACGTTGCGGGCATAAATAATCTTGTAGGTGGTTTAGTTGGCATAATTTCATCGGGAAATATAGGAAGTGTCAATGAAATCACGAATTCATATGCGACTGGGGAGGTTAATGGAGACCAGCTTGTAGGTGGATTTGTTGGTAAAGCTGAAGCCCTTCCATCTGGTGTGGTCAGAATTAAGAACTCCTATGCGACAGGGAATGTCAACGGTAAGCAATACGTGGGTGGTTTGATCGGATTTAATGTTACAAATGGTTACGATTCGCCAATAAGTTCAGTGATAGAAGTTGAGCATTGTTACGCGACAGGCAAGGTAACAGGTCATTCTGAGACTGGCGGGCTGGTCGGGGCGAATAATGAATATGAAGAAAGAGGAAATATCATTGAGGTCGCCGGCAGCTACTGGTTGACCGATAGCTATACGGATGGTGAACTCCCTGACAATGGAATCGGAATACCTGTGGAAGAGGCGGATCTCCGCGATCCGGAAACATTTAAGGATTGGGATCTCACAGAGGGCTGGTACCAGTACGACGGACATCGGCCATTTCTCCAATGGCAAAACCCGCTCATCTCCTGGGCTGCGTCCATTGCAAACGATCAGTTGAACCTTGACGACAAGACCCACATTACCGTGAATACGGAACATCAAAACGGGGATCGCTACAATGCGACAACAACCGCCAGGTATAGCGTTGATCCGGATGACCCCGAAATTGTGCGTGTTGATCCTAACGGGGAGGTCAGCACCGTCAAAGGCGGCAAAGCGACGATCACCGTCTCCTTATTCGACAAGTCCGAGACTCTCGACATCGTCGTGGACAGCGGAAATCCGGAACCGCCGACGATCACCCTTCATCCCGACGGCTGGACCAATGCTGCCAAAGTGGAAGTGGCGATCGACCACAGCGCCGCTAACCCAAGGCAGACAGATGTTCACACGATTCGTGTGAAAGTCGGTGACAAGGAGTGGGAGGATCGTGCATTTAACGGTACACCTATCCGCTTAGAGGTGACGGAAGAAGGGCAAACGAAGATCCAGGCGCAAGCGATGGATGACATCGGCAATAAGAGTACGATCGTTGAGCGGACCGTGAAGATCAGCAGAAGCGGCCTGAAGCTGGATGTGGATTTGTATTTTACCGATAATGACAGTAAAGCATATCCCAGCGGAACGTGGACGAACCAAAGTGTGACCGCAGCGGTTTATGCTTCTCATGACCACGGGATCGCGCTGCGGCCCATTGCATATTCGTTGGATGAAGGAGCGGCTTGGGAGATTTATCATGATCCGCTCGACTTCACAACAGAGGGGCAGTACTCGCTTTGGTTCAGAGTGGAAGATGTATTAGGCAATGAAATGAGCGAGCATGTACTCATCCGTATCGATCACACGAATCCGGAGATCGAATTGAAACCCGACGGCGATGAAACCCTTTCGCGGACCATATCCAGTCAAGTCAACGTGAAGGACGACGGCAGCGGGATCGATGCCGCTTCCCTCCGTTATGTTTGGTCAACGAGTTCAGACCCGTTGGATGAACATGCATATTGGCAACCTTTCATTAACCAAAGCACGTTGAGTCATGCAGACAAAAACGGCGGCGACTGGTATTTGCACATTTACGCCAAAGATCAGGTTGGTCAAGAGAGTTACCGAATATCCCGGCGCTTTCGTTTAGAGCGGGAGCCGGTTTCTTCAGAACCGCCGAGTCCGCCTGTCTATATCCGCTCCGGCAATGCAACACTGAGGGAGCTCATCTTGTCAGAAGGCGCGTTGATACCGGAATTTTCGGGGGACATTACGACGTACAAGGCTTTGATCCCGCATGATGCTGACAGCATCCAGCTCACGATCCGTGCTGCACATCATCAGGCTGGAATCAGCGTGAATGGTCGGCAAGTCCGGAGTGATCAGGGAAGCATTCGCATCCCCTTGCACACGGATACGGATATCATTGACATCGTGGTCACTGCAGAAGACGGAACGCGCAGAACGTATTCCATCACCGTGGAACGTATGCAAGAGGAGATGCCGGACCCGCCTTCCCCGGAGCCGTTATTTGCGGATATTGCGGGTCATTGGGCGGAGCCGTTCATTCAGGAAGCCTATGCAAAAGGCATCATTGCCGGATACCCTGACGGTACGTTTAGACCGGATCATGCCGTCACCCGCGCTGAATTTACGTTGATGCTCGTTCGTGCCTTGCGGCTGGAAGGAGAAGCGGGAGGCGATGCGCCTGCTTTTGCGGACGGGGAGCAAATTGGCGAATGGGCAAAGCAAGCGATTGATTTGGCGGCAAGGGCAGGCATTGTTTCAGGATATGAAGATGGAACATTTCGACCTGGTCGCCCGGTCACTCGTGTGGAAATGGCGGTGATGATCGCAAGAGCAACAGGAGCGGAGTTGACCGACCATACGCACACCCGATTTGCAGACGATGCCCGTATTCCGGCATGGGCGAAAAGTTACGTGGAAGAGGTTCGTATCATGGGCATCATTCACGGTCGCGATCGCAATCTCTTCGCGCCGAATGAGACGCTGACCCGCGCGGAAGCGGTCACCAGTATCCTGAGATTGTTGGAGCTGTTGTCACAATAAGGTTTGGTGCAGAAGCGCTTTTGCTTCTGCACCTTTTTTTTGCGGCGTGCCCAGCTAAGCACGCATCTTCTAGCCGGTGAAAGTCCGGTCGCGGGAAGGGCCAAGCCCCCGCGTAGCTAGGATACCTACGTATGGCGAAATCTGTACGTAGAAGCGTATCGACGAAAGTACCTGTCAGAGGCAGGGCGAGCAACATACCAGGCCGTAACATGAAAGTGAATCCTGCCGCGTCGTCAAAAAGGCCTCGCAAGAGGGAAAAGAGGAAGCCGAGTCCCGCGTACATGGACGAAGGCCATGGAAGCTGCCTAGAACTTGGAGCGGCAGTGAAGAATCCTCCGGCGTAGAGGGAACGGCATGGTATGAAAGAGGATGCAGTGAACTGGGGAGGCCCTCCCCTGCACGGTTGCAGAAACCGTAAAGAGGCCTTCTATAAGCCCCAGAGGTGAAGTGAACGGTCTGCAGGAAGGGAGTCCGAGGGGCTCATAGTGCGTGCGTGGCAGCACGCTCATCAGGTGGGTTAAAGTCCCACTGAGTCTCGGACTAGGAGACTTATATCCAAACCTGGGGGTAATTCCTCAGGGGCTAGTGTTACAAATACTAGAGGGCAGGGCGTTCACCGCGAGGTGAAGTCTGAAGGGCTTGAGGAGAAATACCAGGCCGTAGTAAAACGGGGCTACCCGCATTTGCGAACCGGTCGGCCAAAGATGGGGCAAGGTCGAGCCTGCACTATGGAGGCGAAGGCGTCACTAGTTCACCCATCGTACCAAGGTGTGTGCGGACGGCATGGTATGGAAGATGAGCGTAGTAACCCACGGAGATCTCGTAATGTCTGGATGCTAGCACCCTTAAGGACAGGTGGGTAAAGAAAGTCGGAATGGTCGCGTTGTGTCTGCCATTCTTTTCAGGGATACACAACTATCCAGTAATGTGGACTATAAGGAAACCCCGAAATGTACACAAACGCATTGCGAGAAGTCGGAGAGCTGAATAGTACTTCAACAAACGAACAACAGAAACGTTTGGACTACTATCTAAGTATAGTGGCGTCTATTTCATTCAAAAGATGAATGGACGGGGAAGGCGGCTCGCTTTATGGAACCAAAGTCTGAATTGGTGTTGTGAGTAAAGCATACAAGAACGGACAGTTCCCTATGTGAAAGACCCAAAACTTGTTGTGGAGGATACGAAGCCAATGAAAGACCAAGGTACAGTTAAGAAGATTCACTCACTAATAGATAAGGTTTATCATCCAACAAACCTAAGGAAAGCATGGGAAACAGTTAGAGCAAATAATGGGAGTGGAGGCATTGATAAAGTCAGTGTTTCAGAATTTGATCAGTTATCTAATGAAGAATTAGATAGATTGTATCAGCAATTAAAAGATGATTCCTATCAACCGATTCCGGTCAGAAGAGTAAACATCCCAAAGAGGAACAAACCAAATGAGAAAAGACCGTTAGGTATTCCAGCAATACGTGATCGAGTCTGTCAACAAGCTCTTAAGAATCGGCTAGAACCCATCTTCGAACCATGCTTTAGTGATTGCAGTTTTGGATACAGAACCGGTAGATCAACACATCAAGCAATGCGAAAAATCTATCGAGAAATACTAAATGGAAACGAATGGGTTCTAGATGCGGATTTAAAGGACTTCTTTGGAAGTGTTCATCATGAAAGACTAATTGATATGATCGCTGAAAAGGTTAGTGATGGGAGAGTCTTACGACTCATTAGACAAATGCTTCAGGCGGGATATATGGAGAAAGGAAAGAAATATTCTACTCATCAAGGTACACCGCAAGGTGGAGTAATCAGCCCACTCTTCAGTAACATCTACCTTACACCATTCGACCATGAAATGGTTAGAAAAGGGCATTGTCTAACAAGATTTGCTGATGATTGGGTAGTCCTTTGCAAAACTCGGACTGATGCTGTAAGAGCCTTTAACGATGCTAAGGCAATACTTGCTTCATTAGGGTTAACGCTTCACCCAGAAAAGACTCGAATCACCCATATCAAATGGGGTTTCGAATTCCTCGGCTACAAAGTAAAGCAAGGAAAAGGACTTAGACTCCCCAAAAGTAAAATCAAGAAGCAACCTAATCAGATGAATCTCTATGCTGTTCCAACTGAGAAGTCAGTTAAAAGGTTCATGGATACGATCAGAAATCGAACAAAGCGGAGGATTCCCAAGTCCTTATACGAATTGATCGAAAGCATCAATCCTGTAATTAGAGGGTGGGGCACCTACTATCGCAAAGCTCATATTCGAAAGTTGTTCAATAAATTGCAGCGTTGGATCATTAGACGTATTTGGAGCCACAGATTTAAGAGGTGGCGGAACACTGGATGGAAGCGAATTCCCGAACCAAGACTCTACGCAGAATATAAATTAGTAAACCTAATCTCTCTTATTCCAGACTTGACGTTTTCGAGAACGACGCGTTGAAGCAGAATTCCTATGGAACTCCTTCAGGGAAGTACGGGTGAAGCCCAGAGGACCTTGAAGTGATGGTTAAGCGTCGTCCGGCAAACTCCGAGCCCCATGAGTACTGGCCGCTTATACGACAACAATTATTAGAAGGGGCCTATCAAACGGCACCAGTCCGAAGGGTCGAAATCCCGAAACCCGACGGCGTTGTCAGATTATTTGGCATTTCGACTGTGGTAGATCGCTTTATCCAACAGGCTCTTCTCCA
The DNA here is from genome assembly GCF_038000405.1 of Paenibacillus sp. FSL M8-0334. Taxonomy (NCBI): domain Bacteria; kingdom Bacillati; phylum Bacillota; class Bacilli; order Caryophanales; family Paenibacillaceae; genus Paenibacillus; species Paenibacillus sp. FSL M8-0334. The sequence goes on along the minus strand of NZ_JBBOCH010000001.1, from coordinate 966,326 downwards.
AGTGCTTACTCCTATCTTTGAAGCACATTTTGTCAATGACAATTGAAACCGATCGGGAAGATATAAAGCGGCTTTTTGCTCCGGTTGCACCGGGAATTAAGCTGCGAATTCAAGCATTAAGAGAAGTACATGAGGTAGGGATAACTACACAAGCGTCAATTTCACCTGTACTGCCGTTCACTCCGGATTTCCCAAAGTTACTGGAAGGTATCGTAGATCGGATATGGATAGATACACTTAATATCGGGGATGGTTCGATGGGGAAACACTCTGAACGACTCGGCATGCACCAGTTGTTCAAAGCCTATGGACTTTCGGAATGGTATCAAAAAGATATCCATCTCAGAGTAGAAAAGTACTTTAAAAAACATTCCCTCAAGAAATGATTCATGTTTCCAAAGAAGAAGCTTTTCCGGTCTTTGAGAAAGGTACTTAGTTCAGATGAAACCATACCTGGATACTAATTCACAGGCTATATAGTTTGCCCCTTAAGGATAACTCTCAACATAACTGTCGCAATATAAGCACAAGATAAGACAAGGCTTTTCCAGAAAACCAACGAAATGGAGTTTATACATGTCAGTTTTACGCGATTTCGAAAATGCAGAGCACGCCTTAATTCGATTTCATTCCATCTACCATACTGGAGATGTTTTTGGCAGTAGGAGGGCAGAACAAGTGCAGCTTATTCATTCATTGCATGCAGGGTCGAGCGGTAGACAATGACCAGCACCTATATATATAATGAGTAATCTGAACAACCTGCAGCGCATTAAGCTCTTAACAAATAAAAGAAAGCGACCCGCCAAATTCGAGTCTCCTCCCATACCAATCATGTTCGTAACTTACAAAGTCACAATTATAGTTAAATAACTCAGGTCAGGATATAGCTTTAAAGTGAAGTAATACCGGACTGGAAAACAACATATCGAATTTGCAAACTAAGCAAAAAAATCAATGAATTTCCATAAAATCAAAGTATAATCGGAGAGAATTAATTCCACAGATATTTACATAAGATCAAAAAGCAGTAGAGCCTTTCTTGAAAAGCTTCCTGCTTCTTCTGAACTCTCTTGAATTATTCTTCGGGATCCACCAGTTCACTAGCTTCCACCCTCAACGGGATTTTCTTCACTTTGTTCAGTTTCCTTACATGTAAAGCTGGTTATTGACCGAGATGTAATCGCGACAGCATTAAGTGGCCATTTTTAATTTTTTTCGGCAACAGATACATCCCATCTTTTCTGTAACCGAGATTAAACTCTCGGCGCATGTGGATGATGATCTCGAAATACTCACATTATTTTCCCTCAAATTGATTCATCATTTTTTCGAGCTTTCTGACAAAGCTTAGAACCTCTCTTGTTGGGACCATTTCTTCCATAATGTGATCACCTCGCCATCATTATAGCTCACGATGCCGAAGATTTCTAATCTGTACAAAGAGCTTTCTATCCTCTCCGATTTATTTTTTTCGCAGAAAGGTCCGATTTTGGCTTCAAAATGAAACGGATGATAGAGGGGCATGTCCCCTGCTGTTTTTCTGTACCTTGAAAATCAAATACCATCCATTCCGGTACGTTCCTCGCATGTCTAGGAAGCCAAATTGCAGGTGCGCCATGACCACCCTGCCTTTTTTCGGAAAAGAAGACAACAAGGTGAGAGCGATTTTTGTCCATGCAATAATAAATGGTGGTTCCATTTAAGGCGATGACCCATGCGGGGGATAATGATACTTCCGTCCAGCCACAGCTCTGCTTTTAGGCAGATCACGCAATGGGGGCGGCTTGCAGCGATCCTGGGAGAGGTATTCTGACAATACCTATGAGGCCGTTAACCACCGGCCGCTGGAATTGGATTTATGCGATACAACCAAAACAAGGAAGAACAGAGATGCGTATAAGGTGATCGTCCTTTGTCGCATCTCTGTTTTAGATGTAATGAACCAAACGGGGGGGTTATGATGAGTCGAAAATTAATCAGATATAGCATGCAAATTGCCATGTTGAAACAATTATTGGCTCTGTCACTGATTTCGGAAAAAGAGTTTACTCTTATCAAAAACAAAACCATGAAGGAATACGATGTTGTTTCAGACCTGACTTCTTGATTCGCACAATTGTTGGTCTGCTTAACTCTTATTACACTGATCGTGATAATAAGACGAAAGGAGCCTTAACAATGGGGTATACAGTTGAAGTAATCAAAGCCAATCGGAAGCTATCAGATCGTGTTGGAGGAAGGCCAGACCGTCTGCGGGTTGCTCCTTATGCCAGAGTGAGTACCGACACGGAAGAACAGTTAAGCAGCTATAAGTCGCAAGTTGCTCACTATACAGATATGGTTAGCCAACGAAACGATTGGATATTGGTGGACATTTACGCGGATGAAGCTATCACGGGAACCCAAGTGAAGAAACGTGATGATTTTCAACGGCTGATAAAGGATTGCATGGATGGCAAAATTGATATGGTTATTACCAAGTCCATTTCAAGGTTTGCCAGAAATACTGTGGACACTTTGAAATATGTTCGCATGTTGAAAGAAAGAAACGTCGCTGTATTTTTTGAGAAAGAGAATATCAACACGCTTACTATGGATGGGGAATTGTTACTAACCATTTTAAGTTCGGTTGCTCAACAAGAGGTTGAGAATATTTCTTCTATTGTAAAAATGGGCTTGAAAATGAAAATGCAACGTGGGGAACTGGTTGGATTTCAAAGCTGCCTTGGATATGACTATGATCCCGTTACCAAACAGATATCGGTAAACGAAGAAGAAGCTAAGATTGTACGCTACATCTTTGAGCGCTATATTTCTGGTGTTGGTGCATACGTGATTGCAAAAGAACTGATGGAATTCGGATATAAGACGAAAAGAGGGAATCCCGAATGGAATGATACAACTGTTCTAGGCATTATTAAGAATGAGAAATATAAAGGTGATCTCCTTCAGGGAAAGACGTTTACTCTCGATCCGATTTCCAAGCGCAGACTTGAAAATCATGGTGAGGAAGATCAAGACTACATCAAAAATCATCATGAGCCAATTGTCAGCGAAGAAGTCTTTAACAAGGCACAGGATATATTGCACCGTAGAGGAAAAAATCGCGGGAAGCTTAAACAAGGCAGTAAACGGGAAAAATACAGTAGGAAATTCGCTTTTAGCAGCAAGTTGGAATGTGCGTTCTGTGGTTCCAACTTCTCTCGGCGGAGTTGGAATAGTGGTACATCGCATGAAAAGACAATTTGGCAGTGTACCACTAACACGAAGAAGGGAAAAAGATTTTGTCCGCACAGCAAAGGAATAGAAGAAAAAATTATTGAAGGTGCATTTATTGAAACGTACAAATTAGTTTGTAGTAATCATAAGGATGTGTTAGACGAATTATTAATCAGAATGGAATCCGTATTTAGTGACCAGAACAATCAAAAACAATTGAACAAAATTATAAATGAAATCCAGGCGATTGAACATAAGCGCTGTAAACTGATCGACTTGCATCTGGAAGAAAAAATAGACCGCCCAACATATGAGCGTAAGTTTGAGGAACTCGAATCCACGTTGACCGAACTGCTCGACGAAAGAGAGGGATTGGAGGAAGCGGCGCAAGAAGAAATCAATATCGAGAAAAGAATTGAACATTTCCGCAAAGTGCTTCAAACGAATGCCATCCTGTCTACATTTGACCGGAATGTGTTTGAGAGCGTCGTTGATAAAGTTATAATTGGAGAGAGCCTTAATGAAGGTAACCCTAATCCTTATAAGCTAACTTTTATCTATAAAACAGGCTTTACGAGCAGCGTTCAAGCCAAGATGGGCAGGCAAAATCGAAAAAAGCCCTCAGTAAATGAAAGGAGTGATTCATGTTCCTATTCCCAACTCAACACATGTGGAGTGTGTGGTGTTGTTGGTTAGGAATGACAGATAGTTTGAGGTATACTGACGTGCAAACAGCAATGAAGCGGGTGAGTCCCGCATTTTATAAGACAGGTTGGAGGAGGCTGTCCAGAAAGTCAGTGAAACCTGACTACTGGCAGCCTCTTTTTTTGTAAAACGCTAAAAATATGCGCAAAAAAACCGTCTTTTCCTGTAAAATGAAAGTTACCACACAACCATTTCAGAAAGGGACGGTTTTTATGCGTAATCAAATGACTACTACTAAACATTATAACATGCAACTCACATTTCCTCTAGAAAATATAGAAGGAAACATAGATTCTAAACGAAAGCTCACACCTGCTTTTAAAGCTTATGATAACAAGCAGATGCATATGATCTTGGATCTAGAATCACTAATCCCTTCCCACCATGTCGCTCGTATCATTGATGAAATGATTGAATCTATTCCTGACGAGCTGTTGTTTGCTCATTATGTTGGCGGTGGCCGTAGTTCCTACCATCCTAAAATGATGCTCAAAGTGATTCTTTATGGCTACTCTCAAAAAGTCTATTCCTGCCGTGGCATTGAAAAACTATTACAAGAAAACCTACCGGCGATGTGGCTAGCTGCGATGCAACAGCCGGACTTCCGCACCCTGAATGACTTCCGTGGTGTGCGAATGAAGAGCCTTATGGATGAGCTCTTTCAAACGATGATTAAAAAGCTCATCAACGACAATTTTATTACCATGGAGAACTACTTCTTGGATGGCACAAAGATTGAAGCTAATGCCAACAAGTATTCTTTTGTGTGGAAAAAATCTACGTTACGCTTTGAAGAGAAACTCAAAGAAAAGGTGCAGGCAACCCTTGCGCATATTCATACGCTCACGCAGCAAGAAGCTAGTGAAATGGTAGCTACCGATCCAGATGAGCTTCCTGTACAGCTTGAAGAAACAGCTGTTATTCTAGAAGAACAAGTAGAGCGCTTAACTGAACAGATCGCTCAAACCAATGACAGTGAAGCGAGAAAAGCCTTACGAAAAGAGCGTAGTGCCTGGAAACAGCCTCTGAAAAAGATTCGTCAAGACTTTCTTCCACGTCTGGCCAAGTATGATCAGCAGAAAGCTTGCTTTGGTGATCGCAATAGCTACTCCAAGACCGATCCAGACGCTACGTTTATGCGAATGAAAGAAGATCACATGAAAAATGGTCAACTTAAACCAGGTTACAATGTACAGATGGCAACGGAAAACCAATTTATTTTGTTTTATAGTCTTCACCAACGACCAACGGACACACGCTGCTTCATTCCGCATATGGAGCAACTTGCTGCGTCTTCTTTACCCATGCCTAAAACCGTGATTGCTGACGCTGGTTATGGTAGTGAGGAAAACTATTTGTACGCGTTAGGCGAAGAAAAAGAGACGCGATTTGATTTTCTTATTCCATATGGCAGCTATATGCACGAACAAACCAGACGCTACAAAAAGAACATGAAGCATGCAAGCAATTGGACGTATGAAGAGTTAGACGATCGCTTTATTTGCCCGAATGGTCGATACGTTTCGTTTAAGAAGTACCAGACGAAGAAGACACGCTCCGGCCTAGAGCAAAGCTTTAAGATTTACGAATGTGAGGATTGTAGCGATTGCCCATTAAAGGCAGCATGTACGAAAGCAAAGGGAAATCGTCAAGTACACTGGAACACGGTATGGGAAGAATTAAAGGCAAAGGCAAAAACAGCCCTTGAGGATGACGAGAAATCCGCGATCTATGCTCGACGTAAAGTCGAGGTTGAGAGTGTATTCGGTCACATCAAGGGCAATCGGTCGTTCCGCAGATTTTCCTTGCGGGGTCTAGAAAAAGTTCATACAGAGTTTGGGATTGTGGCCTTGGCCCACAATCTACTGAAAGTAGCAGGCATTCGCCTCGCTACATTCTTTCAAACGCAGGGACGTAAAAAGGTTGGACGGAGAAATGGTTCTCTTCTCGTCCAACCTTTTTACTTTAGGGACTTATTGGACAGCCCCTTTTTTATGTTCCATTAAGAGTCTGATAGTAAAGAAATGTCAGGTTCTGCTTTCCCGTTCTCCATGCAGTAAGAAGGACGTCCACTACACTATTACAAGAACAAGAAAGGACACTCGATAATATCGAGCATCCTTACGGCCCCCCTCCCAACCGCTATAGCTTCGCTCTTATTAAGAAACGATGCGAATTGGTCTTAATCCCCTTCTCGGTCTGATTCTCCTTTATAAACTGTTGGAGGATGTGAAAATCAGCCTCAGTCTGTCCAAAGCCAGGAATGATGGGTGTATGCTTTAGTAAAAATATCAGGTCTTCAGCCGTTTGGTAATATTCATTCACGTTATATTCAAACGACTGAATGTCGCTAAACCCGGCTCTACTTAGCGCATCCAGATAGGTTTGTTTTAATGTGCCGGGTGTGGTTCCCCATGCCTGGCCTCTGCCGAACGCTTCTTTAATATTGATTTTATCGTTTTCGCTTACTTGCTGGGTTAGGAATGTACCGCCGTTCACTATAACCTTAGCGACCTCTGTCGCGGAAAATTCTGAATGTCTGCAGGAGACAATATCAAAAAAGCGATGCGGAAATTCCAGATGCTCTGCGTCCATCTTGAAGAAGCGGACGTTCGATTTGCCTGATTTCGCAACATTTCTAGTTGCCTTTTCAATCATGCCAGCTGATCGGTCAATCCCGATGAGCAGCCATGCGGATTCAGCAATGGATAAGATCGCTTCCCCGCCGCCAGTGCCAATGTCCAGCAATATGTCCGATTTCTTGCAGACATTTGTGACTTCTCGGTACAAATCCCAAGGTGCATCTTCCGTTACGCATTTCACTCGGCTGAAATCCCAGCCATTCCTCCTGCCGACTTTATCATAAAACGTTCTGTAATCCGATGGATTCAATTTTACTCCACCTTTCAATGAGGATAAAATAGGGACTGTATCATGCAATGCTTTAGCTTCATGAGATCAAAAGGGCAGACTTCTCCCTTGATGGCTGGTACGCGTTTTGTCCAGCCCGAAAGCTAAATATCTCGAACGATACGGAAAGTCATCCACGACACCTCATTTGAAAGATTGATTCCATTATAGTTCGAAGAGAGCTGCTCACTCAACTCAGTAAAAGCAGTTTGGACAGAGATGTGGCAATGTTACGTGCTGTTTAGGCATACCTCAACATACGTTATCTATATCGATATCATGTTGGCCAAGATGGGTTAAGTGAACCCGCGGAAAGGGAGTGGATCATGATGATTCGTAAACCAACGGCAGATGAGCATGCGGAGTGTATCAAGCTTTTGTATATGTCCGGAAAGAATATCTTCCGTTATTTTTTTATCGTTAGAGAGCCTGAGATTTATAACTGCATCGAGGTGTTCTATACCAAGCCGGATGTCCTGTTCAGCCGTGAGAATATGCTTGTGAAGATCGAGAATGAGAAGGTATGCGGACTACTTCTCTCTGTGCCTACTATAGATATGGAGCAGATGGACAAAAACATGATGAAATACGGGAGAGAGCTGTTTCAGACAGCTGGCTTTACCAATGCCATCAAAATGATGTTTCGTTCCGGACTGCAAAAGTATTTGACCGTCATGAATAAGGAGGACGAATATTATATCTCCAACCTGGCTGTGTTCGAGGAGTGCAGAGGCAGAGGCTTCGGGGTAGAATTGCTAAGGAAAGCGGAGGAGCTGGCCAGAGAAGCGGGATATCATAAGCTGGTATTAACCGTGGAGTTTCAGAATCGTGAGGCGAAGAGGATATATGAAAAGTTCGGGTTACGTCAGACGGATCAAGTCGAGCTCCCGAAGAAATACCACAAGTATGGGCTGGACGGCTTTTATAAGATGGAGAAGGTGCTAAACGAATAGCTTGGGGACCATTGTGACGCCCATGCTAATCGAATTGTTGGAGCAGGATATAAAGTTATTGAGCGTAGCTGAGCGCGATATAAATTCTATTTTATGCAGCTTATATCGTTCGTGTTATCGTCATAATAATTATTCGATGGTATAATCTACTAATAAAGAAAAAGTACAATTGTGTTATATGACTACAGGCGGTGGAAAATGAGAATTTCACATAACCTTCCTGCACTTAATACTTTACATAGGTTAAACCAGAATCATAGATCGACATCCAATTCATTAGCGAAATTATCTTCCGGACGACGTATCAATAAAGCCGCAGATGATGCGGCAGGCTTGGCGATATCCGAAAAGATGAGGTCTCAAATTCGTGGATTGAATCAAGCGGAGAGAAATATTCAGGATGGTATCTCCTTAATTCAAACAGCGGAAGGCGGATTACAAGAAATCACGGATATTATAAAAAGACAGCGAGAATTAATAGTTCGTGGCTTAAATGATACACTTACCGATAACGATCGACAGAAGATTGATCAAGAGCTCCGTCAGCTGACGGAGGAAATTAACAGTATCTCTGAAAAAACGCAGTTTAATACGATAGGTTTGTTGTCGGTCGACCATGTCATATTCGCTGATCGTTCAAGCAGCAATATTGATGTATCAGTGAGTAACCCGTCGCCAGCAACCTCGGTACAGACCATTGTGGAATACAAACCAAAAGGCACCCTCCCGGAAGAAAGGCATTTAGTAAGAAGCACTGACACAACGGATACTAACCATTCTTACTCGAATACAAATAGTACAGCATCCATCGTTTTGCCGGATGGAAGAGAAGGATATAATGAGCGCAACGTTGATATTCTAACAACGACGAAGACAGATACCAATGTCAGTGTGTATGAAACATTGACCCCTACAGACGATCCGGAATTTGAAAAAACCCAAATCATTTACTCGGTAGGAAGGAATGATACTATTTTCGGACCGAAAGGGTTTGGAAATGCCTATGGTTCGCTGCTCGAATATATTGAAGTGAACGGAAATTCGAGAGAATTAATATATACTTCTCGTAGTAACCCGGGTACTGTTCCGGCCTGGGATTTTATGCGGTTTCCCAACACTGATATATCGATTACGAGGTATAGGACAGTAACAGCTGACAATTCCATGGAGATTACTTATGTGATAACTAATGGAGATTCGTCTGATGCCAATATTAAACTTCAGAATATGGTTAACCCTCCTTCGAATTCGACGATTACCGATGGTGGTGGAAATCCTATAGCTTCTGGAACTCAGATTACAACCCCGCCAAGCACGTTTCATATGACGGGTACGGATGCTAATGCTGACATCATATTTAATGATGCGCTTGGGCTCCCGCCAACAGAAATTAGCGTAGACAATCCGACATCAGGACAGCCTAGAATTAATTTTGATTGGGATCTGTCCGTCCCTCAAGGTGGAAGTATAACACTTGGATTCCATTACGGCCCGTTCTCGCTGAATGTTGATGTGTTTGAACGAACGCGAGAAACTGTTGTGACGCAGCAAATTGAAACTACGGTCTTAACGGACATCACAGATATTGACTACACGACTAAAACGCTTGACATCCAAGCCGGGGCTAATGAAGGTGAAGTAATCTCAATCCCTCTATTTAATGTGAGTTCGCAAAAATTGGGGATTGCAGACTTGGGCGTATCTCCACCTGCCATACCAGAGAAAGCATTAGCTCAAGCAGATGGAGCGATTGAAAGGATTTTAAATTATAGAGGGTTGTATGGTGCTATGCAAAATCGTTTGGAACACACGATGAATAATGTGGGAAATGTGGCTCTTAATATGACAGCAGCCGAATCTCGCATACGAGATGCAGACATGGCTAAAGAAATGACAAGTCTGACGAAAACAAACCTGTTAACTCAATCGGCTCAAGCGATGTTGGCACAGGCCAATCAGCATCCCCAAGCGGTCCTCCAGTTATTGAAATCTTAATCTTACATTCGTCCCATATACATAAAGGAGAGGCGATGGGCACTCTTAAGGTCAACCAAGAACTTCTGGTGCACCTATTGTTGTAAGAGCTTATAGATGGCTCTGCCACTAAACCTATTGAAAGTTGAACCCAACTGAGAACCACCGAAGCACGCTTTGCTTGCGCATCCTTGCGCATGCAGAGCGTTTTTTTTATCCTCCGCCACGTACCCTCCTCTACCCTCTTTGGTCACTTTCCGCTCTCTGCCCATCTGCTTCGTTGTTGCTGTCCTAACAACGCCGGTTCGTTGGCAGGAACGCCGGCCGGGCATTTTTCAAGGGCGCTGCTTTTTTCGTATAATGAATGAAATACGGTCATGAATAGGGGGCGGAGACGATGAACGGATTTCGTGTTGCAGGAACACAGGGGCATATTGAGATTCAGCTGGAAGAAGTGTACGGTTTCCCTGAAGCGACCAGTCATTTTGGAGGATATGACGCCAAGGCCAGCGTGGAGATTAAGAGCGGGAACTATTCGGTGAAAGGGGAAATGTACGTCACGACCAGGGAGATCTCCCTATTCTATGATCAGTTAAAAGCTTGCTATCAGCGCCTGGACGGTGAAGTGGAATTTGCCAATTATGATGTCAGCCTGGAGTTGAAATTGTGCTTTAATGCCCAAGGGCATGTGCTTATCACGGGCCGGTTCAAAGAGCGTCCTGAACTGGACAACGAACTAAGGTTTGAAATGGAGAGCGATCAAAGCTATTTGATATCTGCGCTGGAGGATATGGAACAGATTGTGCAGCAGTATGGTGGGATGGGTGGGTAAGCGGGGAGGATAGGGATGGGACTTGGCTGTCCCCGCAGCGGAGAAGCATTTGATCAAGCAAATTGCAGAAAAGGGGAAGGATCATAGATGAGCAGACCGGAAATGAACGTGGCTGTCGTGTGCGGACCGGATTGTGATATGGAAACCCAGGCGGTCCGTGCTTCGCTGGAGTATTTTGGAGCCAGAGTATTTACATATTGGGTGGGAAGGCCCCATGATTTGATTTCGGTATTGACGGGTGAAGACCTCTATCCGGATACCGATATTATTCTCCTCAATTTTCATGGTGATGAGGGGAAATTGATCATGCCCGAATTGGACGAAAGTATCTATGAAGATGGGGAACCGCACGGAGACTTTGGACCTGGTGAAATCAAGCGATTTACCATGCTTCATGGAAAAACTGTGATCGCCAGCGGCTGCACACTGGGAGATCCGGCAACAGCCAAGGCGTTTATGGATTCCGGGTGCCGAGCTTATATCGGCCCGGATGATTATCCGGATGGGAGCATGGCGCTTATGTTTGTCATTCGCTTCTTCTATGAAATGATTCACCACAAGAAGGATATAAAAGAAGCCTTCCATTTGGCCCGTGCGGTGGACGAGGATATGTCGATGTATCGATTGTATCAATGAACATGGCGCTCATATTTTAGTTCTAAATAGGAACATTTGTTTGCTTTTATATGGGATATTATAGTATGCTAATGATAGGTGGGAGAATATGGATCGCGGAGGCGTTGTGTATGGCTGTTAAGAAGAAGGAAGTATTGGACGAGTTCTCAAGCTTTGTACCTTGGGTCGAGAGTCTTAAGCAATCGGCTGAAGACGTATGGCGGAAGCCGATAGCCGAAGGCAAGTGGTCGCTTCGGGAGATTCTAACCCACATCATGCACTGGGATAAGAATAGCCTGGAAGTGATGGTTCCCCGCATGGACGAGGGGGCAGTGTTGTTATTCGTTGATATCGAGGAGCATAATCGGGAAGCTGAGGTCGTGGCGCAGTCCTACGATTGTCTAGAGAACCTCATTGACGACGTGGTGGAGACGCGCAAGAAGCTGCTTGAATTATTAGAGGAAAGATACGAGGATGACTTGAAACTAACCATCGACAACGAAGAGTATACATATAAGAGATTTGTAGACATCTTCATTCATCATGATGCGCATCATAGACAGCAGGTCGAAGCTTTTTTAAAGCAGGAGAGGCAAGTCTAATGGCATAATGGCCGTATCCTTACCTGGGTTATACATACGATGAACATCTATTCACAACGATATATAGAGCCTTTCACCTCCAGAAGTGGGAGAAAGGCTCTTGTTTATTGTATATGCTTCATGAGGTCAGATTATCTCCACGCACTCAACCGCTCGGTTCTGTGAACGAAGGAGGAGGACATGGACTTCATTCGGGCGTTGAGCAGCAGCTGCCTGCCCTCCAGGTTACGAGTGAACCTCACCTCGGCCTGGCCTACGAGAAGGTTCCATTGCCGGCAGAACAATTCGGCATTCTCCTTGTTACGTCCAATCCATTGCGGTACTGCATGATAATCCTCCCGGTTAATCGGGCCGAGCTTGGACTTGCGAAGCAGCAGATAACGCGGGTTCTCAATCGGATCGAACAGCTCCCGGACCGCATCCAGAAACAGAGTCTGCTCATAGGTGGTCCCGCCCTCAAGCCAGCAGTATACGTAGCCGTTAGAATCACGGTCTGTCTGTACGGTCACTTCTTTCCGGGTCTTTATCAGGTTTATCTGGGTCAGAGTGAGGAGCAGAGCCTCTCCAACATGCTTCATGTTGTCCTCGACCGTCCCGTTGCGGATAAACAGGCGGATTGCTTTGAATGTATAAGGCAGCGCCGCTAATATACCAATGATGGCTGCAAATGTGATGAAACCGAGAAAGGCTTTGGACGACCCCTGGACCCCACCGTTGATTCCACTTAACAGCCGGGAAAAGGTCACCACTCCGATCAATCCTGCCTGAATAAGCAGCGCTCGCAGCGTGTTTATCCATACAAAAGGCTTCGGCATCACCTCGGCTTCCATCTTGATCTCCTCAACCATTCTTCCATTCTGACCACGGGCTATCGCGCGATCCCAACGCTCTTGTAGGTGCTTGCGTTCTCCCGCAAGTGTCAGCATGATGTCGTTCATTCGCTGGATACTGTCCTCTTGAAAAGGCGGCGTCTCCAGTGCCATTCGGTCTATGCCGTTCTCGATGGCACTTCCTTTATTCGACAGTCCAACAAATGTCTTGAATCTGCGGGCCAGTGTGTTCATATCATAATCGTACTCCTGGCCATGCAGCCGGGGTTCCGTGCAGACCAGGTGCCAGATGGTGGATGTTTTGCCGGGGTTCCCCGGCTGGGTCCGGATCGCTCTTCCTCTCATCTGGTTGGACAGCATGAAGCTGCCGACATAAGAGGCCAGAATCAAGGAGTTAATGCAAGGGGCATCCCAGCCCTCGCCCAGCAGTGCAGTTGTTCCGGTCAAGACATGGATCTCCCCGCGGCTGAACAGCTCGGTTATCATGCTGACTGTGAGCTGGTTCGTTTTCCCCTGCAAGCGGAGCACGGCGTAATTAGGGTCATGCGGCAACTGGTGATGCGTGTATGTTCCCGGAGCGCCTCTTTCTTGCCATATGTCATCCAATACCGGCAAAGCACTTGTTGGGAGAATGACGATGGAGCCGGTTAACACACCTAACTTGAGGTCCGGTGTTTGGCCGCGCCTGAGCTTCTCAAATATCGGAATGACGCCCAGTCGATTCAGCGGCTTCTCATCATCTGCGCTTGTAGGAAGATCCGGAAGCCGGATATAGTCGGTCAGCACCACCATCCGCAGCTCTTCATGCAGGTTCTGTCGTTCAAACTGAACAATGTCCTGAATGCTCTGCAGCTTGGAGACACTGCCCACAAGCAGGCGGTCCAGCTTCCGGTTCGACTGCAGATATACTTTCCTTCTCTCTACGGCGCCCATGCGCTGCAGCCACGTCCGAATTTCTTGGATGACTTCCTGGTCTTCTTGTCGCTTGGATATCAGGTTGTCCTGGAATAGAACGCCGTTCAGCAGCTCTTCCAGCCATTCCAGAGTCAGACTCGGGATCGATTTCGGGTCTGCGCCCAGAACGTGGAGCAGTGGCTTCCACTGCGAACTTCCCGCTTCTTTTAGAAAAATAACGATACTCGAAAAATAGCCAGGTCGCGATAAAATGGCTTCCATATGGTCGGTGGTCGATCGAACCCACGGGTGCTGCTCTACCATCCGCAGGAACGCGGAATTCTCCAGAAGCTTGCTCCGAACCGCATGGGCTTCTCGCTGGAAAGCATGGATTCGCTTTCGCTCTTCTGCAGCAGGTGAAGAGAAATAAATATAATCCTGATGGGGGCATAGATCCCCTTCACGAACCAGCTCGGGCACGCTAATCTCTAGGTCAATTGGGCCGCACAGTTCGATATACTTCTGCCACTCGGCAGGGGATACATCGTAAGGCGGAGTGGCGGTCAATGCAACCAGATTGGGGCGCGTGAGCCGATCGCGGAAAGCCATGGTGCTTCGCCACCACTCAGCACGCAGATGGTGGGCTTCATCGAGCACAAGGGTTTCATAACCAACCTGCCTCAAGACAGCCTGTATATCAACCGCCCTGCCGGATACCGATGAAGCTTCCGCTGGAGAATTCGGCCAGTCCACTGGTGCGCTTCCAGCTGTTTCGCCGCCATGTTCGATGGATGAATGGCCGCCTTCTTCAGACATGTCCTCCTCGGGCAGCTGCTCATCGAGGAGTTCATTCATTTCTCCCTCCACACTGTCCACTCCGGTTACGTCATACTCGAACCCGTCCTCGTCTCCAGTTGAGCCGTTCTGCGAAATCAGGCTGTGAAGAGCTTGATACGTGGTGACTGTCAGGAATTTAGGATTGCGCAAATCACCGGAAATCCAATCCGGCGTTTCCTGCTCCTGCATAAACAGCTTCACTAACCGGTCAATCCATTGCTCCTTAATGGTGATCGTCGGTGCTAGAATTAATGTTGGCTTATTCAGCCGCCTTATGATTTCGAGTCCAACCACGGTTTTGCCTGATCCCGGAGGTGCCACAAGATGAAAATGACGATTGCTCAAATAGCGGTCAAGCTGGTCCAGCACCTTCTGCTGATAGCTTCTCCAGGGATAGATAAAAGCGAGATTTGCTGGGAATGATTTCATAATGGCATCCTTTCTATGGTGGGTATGCTGTTTACATTTTACCAGAATGCAGCCTATCATGTTGAGGAACACCAGCTTCCCTGGTGCGAACCCCAAGCGCACATGAAATCCCTGGGAGGTTCGCACCCCGCGTCCCGCAAGGAGTTCAGCCGATTTGGTAGAAAATAGGGGGAGGTTATAGTATGCTAAAAAGGAGGTTCGCACTTTTGAACTTATAAAGCCTTGTACAACAAGGGGTTATAAGGTGTGCTGTCGCACTCTATACGGGTGCGTGGATTGAAATGCCCACTACTATATCAAGAAATATATGTTCCTATACAGTCGCACTCTATACGGGTGCGTGGATTGAAATAAAAGTCCTTGTTATATAATATTAGTAGGCAAAGGTCGCACTCTATACGGGTGCGTGGATTGAAATTTTACCTTTGACTCGATCTATAATTTTAAAAAGTACAAGTCGCACTCTATACGGGTGCGTGGATTGAAATAGGATTATATAAAAATGCTAGATGACGGATGGAGACCGTCGCACTCTATACGGGTGCGTGGATTGAAATACGAGCTCGTCATTGGTGGCGGATATCGCGGCGAGTCGCACTCTATACGGGTGCGTGGATTGAAATTGTTATTTATAACCGGCTGCGAAAAAGTAACTTCGGGTCGCACTCTATACGGGTGCGTGGATTGAAATCATTTGCACGTATCGCAAATCCTCCGACCTGATCTAGTCGCACTCTATACGGGTGCGTGGATTGAAATGAGCATTTTGAGTGCCTTGTCCATACCCTGCACCTAAAGTCGCACTCTATACGGGTGCGTGGATTGAAATATAAAATCTAATCTGTACATCTGATTTTGGCGAACCAAGTCGCACTCTATACGGGTGCGTGGATTGAAATATAATTATCCACGTATATCTTGGATGCCTTGTAGTCGCACTCTATACGGGTGCGTGGATTGAAATTTCAGCCAATGGTTGATATCGATCGGGTTAAACGTCGCACTCTATACGGGTGCGTGGATTGAAATGATCCGGGCGGGCATATCTAATGCCCCTACATAAGTCGCACTCTATACGGGTGCGTGGATTGAAATATCCTGTACAATTTTGAGAGTGCAACTAAACCAGTCTAGTCGCACTCTATACGGGTGCGTGGATTGAAATTGGAAAGTAAAGTACAACCTACCGCGTCAAGTTGTCGCACTCTATACGGGTGCGTGGATTGAAATTCTACATTCGCATTCTTCCACATCCGTAACCAGGTGGTCGCACTCTATACGGGTGCGTGGATTGAAATATAGCCCATTACATGTACAGCTACCAATTCACTTAACTGTCGCACTCTATACGGGTGCGTGGATTGAAATCTTTACACGGGTGCAGATTGTACCATCAACCGCGCAACGTCGCACTCTATACGGGTGCGTGGATTGAAATTCCACTGTATTCGTATCCTCCACCGAAACTGTCACGTCGCACTCTATACGGGTGCGTGGATTGAAATATATCCGCACCTCATTGTTATAATTTGGTGCGATGTCGCACTCTATATGGGTGCGTGGATTGAAATTTTTGTCATCCACGGAGCTTGAGTGATGTCATCGGTCGCACTCTATATGGGTGCGTGGATTGAAATACAACGTGCAAGTGCTTCTCTACATGGTGATGCCGTCGCACTCTATATGGGTGCGTGGATTGAAATCCACCTACAGCCTGGACAAAAACCCATCGGGGGCCTTGTCGCACTCTATATGGGTGCGTGGATTGAAATCCGCCGTGGCTGCTCATGTGACCGGATATGCACGTATGTCGCACTCTATATGGGTGCGTGGATAGAAATAAAACTGGAGTGCTACGATAAAAATGCAGTCGAAAAACACCCTCGTATGAAATAAAATGAAAGCTAATGAGGGGATGAGCGAGAATGAATCGGTACGACAAAACATTCAAAGAAGAAGCGGTAAGGTTAAGCGATGAGATCGGGCCCAAGAAAGCCGCCGAGCAGTTGGGCGTAGCCTACCACACCTTGCAGGACTGGAGGAAACGAAGAACCCTGCACGGTGATGGAGCGCATATCGGAAGTGGACGCGCTTATGCATCTACCAATAAGACTGCGCGTGAAATCGAATTAGAAAGAGAAAACAGCGAGTTGCGTCGTGCGAATGAAATTCTCAAGGATGCACTTGGTTTTTTCGCAAAAGACCGGAAGCGGTAAAAGCATGCCAGCTCTATGGTTACATCCGTGAACGACGGGATCGATGGACCGTCAAGGAGATGTGCAAAGTACTTGCTGTCAGCGAATCAGGCTATTACCGCAGCTTGAAGCCCACACCCAAACGAGAGCGGCAAGAACGCCTTCTGGTCAAAATCAAAGAAATCATCGAAGAATATGAAGACAACAGTAATTACGGCGCCCAGCGGATTAGGCTGGCTCTAGCGCAAAAAGAGATCGTGACCAGCTATAGCACCGTCTATCGCATCATGAAGAAGCACGGTCTGCTGAAGAAAGTGAGGCGTCATCCAAACGGCATTACACGTGAGGATGCGACAGCTCAAAAGAGCGAGAACCTGATTCAGAGAGACTTCAGCGCCTCAGCGCCCAACCAGAAGTGGTTATCGGATATCACAGAAGTGCCTTGTTTAGACGGTAAGGTGTATGTGTCCGCCGTATTGGACTGTTTCAATGGAGAGATCGTGGGTCTGGCCATGGATGACAACATGCGCAAGGAACTCTGCATCCAAGCTTTTGAGAACGCCTGCAAGGCCAGAAATGCTCGTGGAATGATTTATCACAGCGACCGAGGCAGCCAGTTCACGAGCCATGCATTCCGAGCGTGTCTGGCTAAACGAGATGTCGTTCAAAGCATGAGCGGCACAGGGCGCTGCTATGACAACGCAAGAATGGAAAGCTTCTTTGCTACGCTAAAGAAAGAAAAGCTATATAAGATCAAAACCGAGCAATACCCGATGGCCTATATGAAATCGATTATCTTCCGATACATCATGGTCTATTACAACAGACAGAGGGTGTACACCTCTAATCCAGGGGGCTGGCCCCCAGCTATTTATCGCGAAAGAATGCTGTCACAGGCAGCTTAATCATGGGGTTCTCATGAGTGTGTTTTCAAACTGCACTTTTTTTGACAACTCCAAACTTTGTCACACTGACACCTACTGTTACCGTGTCGCACTCTATATGGGTGCGTGGATTGAAATGATATCTCGCTGGAATCTTGCTGCTAATGTATGATGTCGCACTCTATATGGGTGCGTGGATTGAAATATCAATTTGGCTGGATTCGATCCACTGATGACCGAGGTCGCACTCTATATGGGTGCGTGGATTGAAATAATTCTTCGGTTGCTGGGTTCTCCGTTTTGCCAGTCGCACTCTATTTGGGTGCGTGGATTGAAATCGCTCGAATCAGGTCGTTAAGATCGGGGAAGAGCTGTCGCACTCTATATGGGTGCGTGGATTGAAATTCTGTGGCCTCCGGCAGGCCCGGAACGCTCCGACGGGTCGCACTCTATATGGGTGCGTGGATTGAAATTCAATCAAAATGGCAGCATTGGCCGTCTTGTCGGCGTCGCACTCTATACGAGTACGTGGATTGAAATGTTTAGGTCCGAAAGGATCTGCGCAATCTCTGTGAGCCGTCGCACTCTATATAAGTGCGTGGATTGAAATTGATAGTATTTGGGTCAAGTGGCATCCGCATTAGTGTTGCACTCTATGTAAGTGCTTGGATTAAAATTACCCGCATTGTCCGAATGAAATCGTGCCTGGTGAACATTTTGTAAGTCGCAAATTCTTATCTCCATGCAACCCAAAAGGTTGCTTTTTTGTGATTTTCGTAAAACTACATTAATAGTAGTGCTAACGCGTCAGTTTTTCAGAGAGAATAATTACAAGGTGGCTAAGTCAGAGGGATAGATCTATCTTTTTACCTATTTATTGGTGAAATCTGGCGAATTATATGGTAAAATGTAACTAATTGTTATGTCATTTCGCGAGGAGATGTGCTTAATGTATATTGCACACGTTCGAGAACTCGATAAAGAAATTCAACCAATAAACAAGCACCTGCTTGGAGTACAACGGCTGGCGGAACAGTTCGGGGAAAAGCTGGGCCTGAAACATGTCGCTGGGTTAGCCGGGCTGCTTCATGATCTGGGAAAGTATAGTGATAAGTTCCAAGAATACATAGACATCGTTGCCTTTCACCCTGAATTGCCTCAGCCGAAGCGTGGTGAGGTCGATCATTCTACAGCTGGAGGCAGACTGCTGTTTGAGCTACTCCACCATAAAGAAAGTTCCTTCTATGAAAAGTTACTGGCCGAAATCGTCAGCAATGCCATCATCTCGCATCACTCCAACCTCCAAGACTATCTCTCACCTGACATCGAATCCGATTACTTAAGACGAGTGCAAGATAAGACGCTTCCTGAGTACGAATTGGCTATTGACCGTTTTTTTATGGACACCATCTCCAAAGAAGAGTTCATCGACTATATGAATGCTGCTGTGGATGAACTCAAACTGTTCACTGACCATAGTCCGACACAAAGCTTTTTTGTTACAAAATACATCTTCAGCTGTTTAATTGATGCGGATCGGACCGACACGCGTAGTTTTGAAGAACAGGTTGAGGCTGGAGAGCCCACACAGCATCTTCTTTTGTTTGACGCCTACTACCGTCGTTTAATGGGTCATCTTGCCACTTTCAAAGAAAAAAGTAATGCAAGCGAACCGATCAACGTATTGAGAGCCCAAATGTCGGAACAGTGTGATGTGTTTGCTGTCGAACGCCCATCCGGCATTTATACATTATCCATCCCCACGGGGGGAGGGAAGACACTTGCCAGTCTTCGATATGCGCTTAGACATGCTCTCAAGTACGATAAGCAGCGGATCATTTATGTCGTCCCGTACACCACAATCATCGAGCAAAATGCGGGTGAGGTCCGAAAGATTTTAAAGGATAACGAACCTATTTTAGAACACCATTCCAATATTATCGAGGAAGAGCAGGAGGGTAAGGGAGATAGTGATGAAGCAGATGACGGGCTTATCACGAATAAAGAGAAACTTAAGCTTGCTCGCGACAATTGGGACAGTCCGATCATTTTTACAACCCTTGTCCAATTCCTCAATGTTTTTTATGCCAAAGGCAACCGCAATACGCGACGTCTTCATAATTTGAGTCATTCGGTGATTGTCTTTGATGAAGTGCAAAAGGTTCCTATTCACTGTATTTCTCTGTTTAACGAAGCATTGAACTTTCTGAAGCAAGATGCCCATTGCAGCATTCTACTATGTACTGCCACCCAACCGACCTTAGAGAAGGTGCAACACAGCCTCTTAAAGAACCGGGATGGGGAGATTGTGCCGAATCTTTCTGAGGTGTCGAAGGCTTTTAAACGGGTCGAACTTGTGGATAAAACGGATAAGTCTATGACCAATGGAGATTTGGCGGATTGGATTAATGCAGAGATTCATGAGTGGGGAAGCACTCTTGTCATTCTAAATACAAAAAGCGTTGTTAAAGATTTATATGAAAGGCTACAGGGAGGGCCCCTGCCTGTCTATCATCTGAGTACGTCGATGTGCGCGGCACACCGGAAAGAGAAGCTCAAGGAAATTCGAGATTTGCTGGAAGATCAGGTTCCGTTTATCTGTGTAACCACGCAATTAATAGAAGCCGGTGTCGATGTCAGTTTTAAATGTGTCATTCGCTCTCTTGCTGGACTGGACTCTATTGCCCAGGCAGCTGGCCGCTGTAACCGTCATGGAGAAGACGAATCGCAGAATGTATACATTATTGATCATGCGGAGGAAGCACTTTCGAAGCTGAAGGAGATTAAAGTTGGGAAAGATACGTCCAGCAACGTACTCGCAATATTTAAGAAGAAAGCTGACAAATATGAGGGAAGCCTGCTGTCACCAAAAGCGATGACCGAATATTTCCTATACTACTATCATAAAATGGAGGCTAATTTAAATTATTACGTTTCGGAAGTAGACAAAGAGATGACCAAGCTCCTGATGTCTCTTTCACCGGAAAACGATTATGTGACTCACTATCAAAAGAAACATGGGACAAGCTTTCCTTTGTTGTTAAATGGGAGTTACAAAACGGCAGCGGAGCATTTTCAGGTCATTGATCAAAAAACGACTTCCGTCCTCGTGCCTTATGGAGGAGGTAAAGAACTGATTGCGCAATTGAACAGCGGAGCATGGCTTGAAGATGTTAGCAAGTTTTTGAAACAAGCCCAACAATATACGGTGAACCTGTATTCACATGAGCTGAAGCAATTAAGAGAGAGTAACGCAATTGTAGAGCACTTGGACGGTATGATTTATGAGGTGAAAGAGAACTGGTACAGTGATAATTACGGTGTGGATTTGAAGGGGGAGGGAGGAATGGATGAATTGATAGTTTAAAAACCTGTCTTCATAATAAGACAGGTTTCCAATTTTCCCTATAAATATTTCAATCCGCGCTTTATTAAAGCGAATGATGAAATTATACCAGAAGTCGGTTTTAATTTCATCATTACATTGTGAAGTTCATTTAAAGAGAAAATTGAAATAAAAAAAGTATTGACGACCTAGAAAAAACGCAGTAACCTATGAGTGGGATATTTTTCCTATGAAAATAATCCTAAAGGAGGTGATCCAAACCATGAGAAACGAAGTCCAGTTCGAAGTTTTCGGCGAATACGCTCTTTTCACCGATCCTCTAACCAGAATTGGAGGTGAGAAGTTATCTTACAGTGTGCCTACCTACCAGGCAATTAAAGGCATACTAGAGTCCATCTACTGGAAACCCACTATCATGTATATCATCGACGAGTTGCGTGTAATGAATCCGATCCAGATGGAGTCAAAAGGTGTGCGCCCAATTGATTACGGGGGCGGGAACACGCTGGCTAATTATACGTATCTTAAGGATGTCCGTTATCAAGTAAAGGCCCACTTTGTCTTTAACGAACACCGGCCTGATCTCGCCTTTGACCGCAATGAAGGGAAGCATTACAGCATCCTCCAACGTTCGTTGAAAGCGGGTGGACGCAGAGATATTTTCCTCGGTACTAGAGAATGCCAGGGATATGTACAGCCTTGTGAATTTGGTAGTGGAGAGGGTTTTTACGATACGGATGAAAGAACGCAGTATTTAGGAACGATGGTCCATGGGTTCAATTATCCGGATGAAACGGGAAGGAATGAACTTTCGGTAAGACTATGGCCTGTTGAGATGAACAAAGGGTATATCCAGTTTCCAAAGCCGGAGGAGTGCACGATTGTTCGTCCCGTTAGAGAGATGGAGCCCAAATCGTTCAATTCAGATAACATCGAGTCAGCGGAACAACTGCTCCGTGATTTAGGAGGTGAATAAGATGAGTTGGCTGCTCCACCTGTATGAAACCTATGAAGCTAATTTAGATCAAGTTGGTAAAACGGTGAAAAAACGTAGTGACCGGGAATACACGCTGCTCCCTGTGTCACATACGACCCAGAATGCACATATAGAAGTTACGATCGATGAAGACGGTGATTTTCTGAAGGCTAGGGTGCTTGATAAAGAGAGCACTTTAATCCCATGCACCGAGGAGTCAGCGAGTCGATCAGGCTCCAAGGTTGCTCCATACCCGTTACACGACAAGTTGAGTTATGTCGCTGGTGATTTTGTAAAGTATGGCGGTCAGATTAAAAATCCGGATGAGTTGCCTTTTGACAAGTACATCCATAATTTAGAAGAATGGGCCAATTCGCCATATGCCACTGAGAAATTGAAATGTATTTATACGTATTTACGCAAAGGCAGATTAATCGAGGACTTGGTGGCCGAAGAAATCATCAAGCTGGACGAGAACGGTCGATTGATAGAGAAATGGGATAAAAAATACGAAGAGAAGCTCGGGGAAAAGCCACCTATTTTCTCAAGCGGGGCTGCAGATACGTCCAGTGCTTTTATCAGATTTAATGTGTTCACCCCTGATTCACCGGAGGAAGTTTGGAAAGATAAAACGATGTATGATTCCTTCATTGCCTTTTACAATCAGAAGCTGGGGGAACAGGATGTTTGTTTCGTTACCGGAAAAACTCGTCCGAGTACGGAGCGGCATGCGAACAAAATTCGTCATGCGGCTGACAAAGCAAAGTTAATTTCTGCGAATGACAATTCTGGCTTCACTTTTCGCGGACGCTTCAAATCGAGTAAGGAAGCCGTAGCGATCAGTTATGAAGTATCGCAGAAAGCGCATAACGCCTTGAAATGGCTGATTCACCGTCAAGGGAAAACAATCGATGAACGCGTCTTCCTGGTGTGGGGCAACGATAATGGTCCTGTTCCGAATACGGACGAAGATATTGTAGACATGATGCGGCATTCAGGCCGGGAAATCGAACGGGAACCAGATACGGACAAACCGTATGCCG
The DNA here is from genome assembly GCF_038000405.1 of Paenibacillus sp. FSL M8-0334. Lineage (NCBI taxonomy): Bacteria > Bacillati > Bacillota > Bacilli > Caryophanales > Paenibacillaceae > Paenibacillus > Paenibacillus sp. FSL M8-0334. The sequence goes on along the minus strand of NZ_JBBOCH010000001.1, from coordinate 943,079 downwards.
AACAAGTAAAACGAGCAATTGACGGGTTCAGGAATGACCTTACATACCAAGCAGAAGTGAATATTCTCGTTCTGGACTCGGCAACGACGGGCCGAATGGCGGTGCTTTACTATCGCCATATGAATAAAGAGCTGTATTTAAACCGTTTGGAAGAGTGGCACAAGTCTTGTGCCTGGGAGCATCGGTACCGCAGGGATGAAGAGAAGTTTATTTCATTCTATGGAGCGCCAGCAACCAAGGATATTGCTTTTGCAGCTTATGGCCCAAGAGCGAGTGAAAAGATCGTCAAAGGGTTGATGGAACGGGTTATTCCTTGCATCGTTGATGGACGCGCAGTTCCCCGAGACATTGTTAGGAGTGCCTTCCATCGGGCTTCGAATCCGGTTTCGATGGAACGGTGGGAATGGGAGAAGACGCTAAGTATTGCATGCGCATTGATCCGGAAAATGCTGCTGGAACAAAAGGAGGAATGGAATGTGCCGCTAAACACCGAGTCCAAGGATCGAAGTTATCTGTTTGGCCGCTTGCTGGCTGTGGCGGATGTGCTGGAGCGAGGGGCGCTTGGCAAAGACGAGACGAGGTCCACCAACGCGATTCGTTATATGAACTCTTTTGCCCAGAATCCTAGTAGAACCTGGAAAACAATTCAGGCCAGTCTGCAGCCTTATCAGGCCAAACTGGGTACGAAAGCCACCTATTTATCCAAGATGATTGATGAGATCGCCGATCAATTTAAGGATGGCGACTTTAATAATGCTCCTTTAACAGAGCAATATTTGCTGGGATTCTACAGTCAACGCCGTGAACTTTATAAGAAAAAAGAGGAGGATACAAACGAATGAGCATTCTTGATCATAAAATTGATTTTGCTGTTATTTTATCAGTTACAAAAGCCAATCCGAATGGGGACCCTTTGAACGGCAATCGTCCTCGTCAAAATTATGATGGCCACGGAGAGATCTCCGATGTAGCTATCAAACGTAAAATCCGCAACCGCTTGCTGGATATGGGAGAGAAGGTTTTCGTCCAGTCCGATGACAGAAAAGCGGATGAATTCAAAAGTTTGCGTGAACGTGCGGATGCTCATCCGGAGCTGGCGAAAATGCTGAAAGGGAAAAATGCATCAACCGATGAATTTGCCAAACTCGCTTGTCAAGAATGGATTGATGTGCGCAGCTTTGGACAAGTATTTGCTTTCAAAGGTTCCGAGCTGTCTGTAGGCGTCCGTGGTCCTGTGTCCATTCATACTGCAACTAGCGTTCACCCGATCGATATTGTCAGCACGCAGATCACCAAAAGCGTCAACTCCGTAACGGGGGACAAGCGCAGCTCCGATACGATGGGCATGAAGCATCGTGTGGATTTTGGCGTGTACGTGTTCAAGGGCAGTATTAACACCCAACTTGCGGAGAAGACAGGTTTTACAGAAGAAGATGCCGAGAAAATCAAGCAGGCGTTGATTACGCTTTTTGAAAATGACAGTTCTTCTGCTCGCCCAGAAGGCAGTATGGAAGTCCATAAGGTTTACTGGTGGAATCATTCTTCCAAGCTGGGACAATATTCGTCGGCCAAGGTGCATCGTTCCTTAACGGTTCGTTCGGAAACTGTGGACCCCAAAAGCTTTGATGATTATACAATTGAACTTGAGGAACTCGATGGTTTGAATGTCGAGGTTATTGATGGTCGTTAATGACGAGGACCGCTATTTGATGTTGTCAGGGCTCCAGCATTTCCAATTCTGCAAACGTCAGTGGGCCCTGATTCATATCGAGCAGCAGTGGGAAGAGAATGCTAGAACGATTGAAGGTCAGCACTTGCATCATAGAGCGGATCAACCTTTTATCAAAGAAAAGCGTAGAGACAAGTTGATTGTTCGCGCAATGCCGATTCAGTCCAAGGAACTGCAGCTTAGTGGAATTTGTGACGTGGTTGAATTTATCCAGGACCCGGATGGCGTAGAGCTGGCGGGAGTGAAGGGTACTTATAAGGTCTACCCGGTTGAATATAAGCGGGGGAAGCCGAAAAAAGGAGACGAAGACGTCATTCAGCTAGCAGCCCAAGCGATGTGCCTGGAAGAGATGATGCTGTGCCGTGTGGACACAGGGTACATATTCTACAACGAGATCAAGCATCGCATCGAAGTTCCGATTAGTGACATGCTGCGGGACCAAGTAAGACAAATGGCAACGGAAATGCATCATTACTACGATAAACGTCACACGCCGAAGGTAAAGACAGGTCCATTCTGCAAAAATTGCTCCTTACAGCATATCTGTGTGCCTAATCTAATGCATAAACGCTCCGTCCAAAGCTACATCGAGGGGAGGCTGAGGGAATGAGGAAGCTGCTTAATACGTTGTATGTCACTCAGCCTGACACCTACTTGGCACTTGATGGTGACAATGTGTTATTGCTTAAAGGTGATGAGAAGCTGGGCCGGTTGCCGCTTCATAACTTGGAGGCCATCGTCAGCTTTGGATACACGGGGGCTAGTCCTGCGCTAATGGGGTATTGCGCTGAGCGGAATATTTCCATCACTTTCTTGACACAAAGTGGCAGATTCTTGGCAAGAGTGATCGGTGAGAGCCGGGGAAACGTCATTTTGCGAAAGACGCAGTACCGAATTTCTGATCATGAAGAGCAAGCAACGAAGATCGCACGAAACTTCATTACAGGGAAAGTTTATAACCATAAGTGGATCCTGGAGCGTATGACGCGGGAATATCCGCTGCGAATTGATGTTGAACAATTTAAAACCGTGTCGGGTCAGCTCTCGGACATTATGCGGGAAGTCCGTAACAGTAATAACCTGGAAAGTCTGCGAGGCTGGGAAGGTCAAGCGGCGGTTTACTATAACCGTGTGTTTGATCAGATGATATTGCAGCAGAAAGAAGAGTTCTTCTTTCATGGGAGATCCAGGAGGCCGCCTAAGGATAAAGTGAATGCCATGTTGTCTTTCGCTTACACGCTCTTGGCTAAAGATACAGCTGCGGCACTGGAGACCGTGGGCCTCGACGCTTATGTCGGCTTTATGCACCAAGACCGTCCTGGCCGCGCTTCACTGGCTTTGGATCTAATGGAAGAGCTGCGAGGGATTTATGCAGACCGATTTGTGCTATCGCTGATCAATCGAAAAGAAGTGACAGCCAGCGATTTTGTTACAAAAGAAAACGGAGCTGTACTGATGACGGACGAGGCGCGTAAATCGTTTCTGAAAGCATGGCAAACCAAGAAACAAGAAAGTATTACACATCCCTATCTGGGTGAGAAAATCTCTTGGGGGCTGGTTCCCTACGTTCAGGCCTTATTATTGGCTCGTTTCTTGCGCGGTGATTTAGATGAGTATCCGCCATTCTTATGGAAGTAGGTGAGCCCTAATGCTTGTACTCATTACTTATGATGTTCAAACGTCTGGGACAGGAGGTGCTGCAAGGCTGCGTAAAGTGTCCAAGGCGTGCCAGAATTACGGGCAGCGGGTGCAGAACTCCGTGTTTGAGTGCATTGTGGATGCAGCCCAGTTCACTGCTCTGAAATTGGAGTTGACCCAGTTAATTGATGAAGAAAAAGATAGCTTGCGCTTCTATCGGTTAGGCAATAACTACAAAACCAAAGTAGAGCACATTGGGGCCAAGCCGGCGATAGATTTAGAAGAGCCGCTTATCTTCTAGTGGTGCGAACCCCAAGCGCACATCAAATCCCTGGGAGGTTCGCACCCCGCGTCATTAAAGGATTTGTAGAGATTTTGGCTGAAATTAATGAAAAAATTCGTGCTCGCAAAGTAGGTTCGCACTTTTAGGCATGCGAAGCCTTGTGGCTCAAGGCTTCGCAAGGCCCGCTGTCGCTCTCCATGTGAGAGCGTGGATTGAAATAGCCAAGGGGGTTTATAGGGTATGAGTTACGAAGTCGCTCTCCATGTGAGAGCGTGGATTGAAATAGTCGAAGTACCGCGAACTCTCCTTTTACGTCGAGTCGCTCTCCATGTGAGAGCGTGGATTGAAATCGTAAACGATCATGGCGCTAATTATAAATAACAAAATGTCGCTCTCCATGTGAGAGCGTGGATTGAAATTCTAATTACATATCTATCCAAAATGTCAACATTTGTCGCTCTCCATGTGAGAGCGTGGATTGAAATACCAAACTAAAACGGGACCTAAAGCGCTGGCGGCACTGTCGCTCTCCATGTGAGAGCGTGGATTGAAATTTTGGTCACCGGATCTTTAACTTTTTCGTACCGGTATGGTCGCTCTCCATGTGAGAGCGTGGATTGAAATATGCGCCAGATCCAAACAATAGGTAAAAATGCTAGTCGCTCTCCATGTGAGAGCGTGGATTGAAATAAGAAAAAGAAATCAAGTTGATTACTATAAAAAATGTCGCTCTCCATGTGAGAGCGTGGATTGAAATCGTTGAGACAAACGAACCGTCTCGTTTTTGATGGCTTCGTCGCTCTCCATGTGAGAGCGTGGATTGAAATCTGACAGTAGCTTGTATGCATTAAACTCACGCTCCGTCGCTCTCCATGTGAGAGCGTGGATTGAAATAGTCCCATGTCCGCAGTCACCGACATGGTGATCACCGTCGCTCTCCATGTGAGAGCGTGGATTGAAATGATTAACTAAGGAGGGAAGGCAAAATTACTGAAGTCGCTCTCCATGTGAGAGCGTGGATTGAAATTTGCAAAACAAATGGAGGACTAGTTTGAATAAAGTCGCTCTCCATGTGAGAGCGTGGATTGAAATTCACAGGAAGAACCAAATAATTGATATCCTCAAGTCGCTCTCCATGTGAGAGCGTGGATTGAAATGTTGCCAAGAGATCCGGTAAAGGCTCTAATGCAAGCGGTCGCTCTCCATGTGAGAGCGTGGATTGAAATAAAAGTGACTTGGAAAAGTTGTTAGTGATCCCGGATGTCGCTCTCCATGTGAGAGCGTGGATTGAAATTGTGTTGTGACCGATCCATCCGCAAGCTGCTCCGGTCGCTCTCCATGTGAGAGCGTGGATTGAAATCTATCTTTTTTGCATGGGTTGGTAACGGGATCGTGTCGCTCTCCATGTGAGAGCGTGGATTGAAATCGCGGCGTGCTCGCCCAGTTTGGATGAAGCAGCCTGGTCGCTCTCCATGTGAGAGCGTGGATTGAAATCCGTAAGGATGACCTTGCAGGCCGGGAGAAGAAGGTCGCTCTCCATGTGAGAGCGTGGATTGAAATACTTCGGCGTGCCTTGAGTTTGAACTGTCTGACGGCAGGTCGCTCTCCATGTGAGAGCGTGGATTGAAATTTCGATCAACTCATCCATACTTCGGCGCTCCTCTCGTCGCTCTCCATGTGAGAGCGTGGATTGAAATAACTGAAAGATATAACCGAGTTGATAGAGTATGTGTCGCTCTCCATGTGAGAGCGTGGATTGAAATCATTTATAATCATCCTCTCTCGTTTTATTTGAGACCGTCGCTCTCCATGTGAGAGCGTGGATTGAAATCTAAGATCGCCGGCGAAGGAAGGGTAATAATCCACGATGGTCGCTCTCCATGTGAGAACGTGGATTGAAATGTGAACACTTGGTCGCCGATGGTCGTTGTATTGATGTCGCTCTCCATGTGAGAGCGTGGATTGAAATCCGGTCGGGGACTTTGAGACAACCCTGACTACGCCGTCGCTCTCCATGTGAGAGCGTGGATTGAAATTTGAAATCAAGGACCTTGCCGCCTTCCCGGTTGAGTCGCTCTCCATGTGAGAGCGTGGATTGAAATAGAAATCGTGCCGCGGTCCCGGTTTAGATCCGCTGTCGCTCTCCATGTGAGAGCGTGGATTGAAATAGGCCCGAGAAGAACAAGAACGCCTGAATCACGAGTTGTCGCTCTCCATGTGAGAGCGTGGATTGAAATCACTGCTGGTCAGCAATCGCATCACGGGCTTTTTGGTCGCTCTCCATGTGAGAGCGTGGATTGAAATTCAAAATTACAAGAGTTATTCCGAGGCCGCAAAAGGTCGCTCTCCATGTGAGAGCGTGGATTGAAATTGGCAAGCTCCGATTGGGTCATGTGTCTATCTTGTCGCTCTCCATGTGAGAGCGTGGATTGAAATCCCGAACCGGATGTGCAGCTCAAGTGCGGCAACAGTCGCTCTCCATGTGAGAGCGTGAATTGAAATTTGAAAGCCAATTATACTCACAAAGTCCAAGAGATTGTCGCTCTCCGTGTGAGCCCATGGATTATTTGGCTCCAACCTAATCACCAGTGCTTGAAATCATAACAGGCTTGAAGCGAAGGGGAAGAGGGAGACTGGAGAAGCAAAGCGCTCGCCTTTGTCCCCGGATTTCAACCGCTGAGGCGGTAGTAAAATCTGGGGGTGGGCAGCGATCGGAAGTCCCCTCATTCCCCGTAGCGGCATACTTCTCTGAAAATCAAGCACTGATCTCTGATTTGAGCCCTTTATTTTGATGAAAATGGATGAGCGGTTGCACGCCATGCGAGACGTGGTCTTGTGTATATCGCCCATGGACCTGCTAACAGCGTATTGCCATTACCGTTAACACTAAGTAGTGAAAAATAGCACATGGCTTACAAAACAAAGCGTGTATAATCATCAGGTAAGCGAATTTGCTTTCGGCAAACTCGTGATTTTTTTCACTTATATTGTGAAAAAAATAACAAACTATGAGAAGGAGTAGGTAACATGAGACATCTTAGGGGCAAGTACGGAAGAAGAAGTTTTTTAGTAGCACTCGTATTTATTTTGATTATGAGTATGATCGGGTGCAGCGGCTCGGACAAGGAAGAGATCGCTGAAACGGCGGATCCCCAGGGGATTTACACGCCGGGGACTTATACGGGGGAAGCGCAAGGCCTACATAGTACGATTAAGGTAGAGGTGACGGTTGATGCCAGCAAGATTCTATCGGTCAAAGTGCTGGAGCAGCAGGATACAGAGGGAGTCAGCGATGCGGTCTTTGATACCATTCCGCAGAAAGTAGTAGAAGGACAGAGTTTGAAGGTTGAGGTGGTGTCCGGCGCCTCCGTGTCCAGCGAAGGTCTGATCGAGGCGATTGCCGATGCTTTGGCGAAGGCCGGGGCGGATATCGATGAATTAAAGAACAGGGAACCGATTAAATCGGCTGCTAAGGAAGCGATTTCCAAGGACACCGAGGTTGTTGTGATCGGCGGAGGTGGAGCGGGTCTGGCTGCTGCGGTCTCGGCTGCGGAGAACGGAGCCAAGGTTATTCTGATCGAAAAATCGCCTTCGCTCGGCGGGAACACCCTTCGTTCGGGAGGCGAATTCAACTCCTATGATCCGGTCAGACAGCCTAATGTTGAGATGACCAAAGCGCTGACCCATGAGCTCGAGGAAATTCTTGCCTTCGACGAGCAAGAATTCGGCGATTATGCGGATACGCTGAGAACACTCAAGGGACAGGTTGAGGAATATTTTAAGAGCGGGGATACGAGCAAGTTATTCGATTCCCCAGAGCTGCATGCGATTCATACCTATATCGGCGGCAAACGAACCGATCTGGAGGGCAAAGAAATCTCCGGTAAATTCGAACTGGTCGATACCCTCACGTCCAACAGCTATAGCACGATTGAGTGGCTGGAGAGCCATGGCGTGAAGTTCCAGGACGGCATCGGTACGGTTTTGGGTGCCCTGTGGCCTAGAACTCACCATAACGTCGAACCACTCGGAATGGGCTACATTAACAATATGGAAAAAAGAGCGACAGATCTCGGCGCGGAAATCATGTTGAATACGAAAGCGACCCGACTGATTGTCGAAAATGGCAGAGTTACGGGCGTGACTGCCGAGCAATCGGACGGCACTCCGGTCACCCTAATGGCTTCGAAGGGCGTCGTTATGGCGACTGGCGGTTTTGGTGCGAACACGGAAATGGTTCTGGAATACAATAACTACTGGCCTGAACTGGATGCCAATATTCTGACAACCAACACGACGAATGCTACAGGCGACGGTATTGTTATGGGTAAGGAAGTCGGAGCGAGCCTGTGGGGCATGGGCTTTATCCAGCTGATGCCGAGCGGTCAGCCGGGAACAGGGGCCTTGTCCGGCGGCGTGTGGGGGAGCGCGGAAACCCAGATATTCGTAAACAAGGAAGGCAAGCGATACGTGAACGAGTACGCGGAAAGAGACGTGCTAGCTGCCGCTGCTCTGGAGCAGACGGATCAAACCTTCTTCATCATCAGCGATAATACTTCGCTGGGTAACCCCGATCTGAATGGGAAGACAGGCTGGGGCGATAACTATCAAGACCTGATCAAGAACAAGAATATATTCGTCGCTGATACCCTGGAGGATTTGGCCGAGCAGATGGGGGTTCCGGTGGATACCTTTGTGGCCGAGATGAAGAAGTATAACACCTATGTAGACAACCAATTCGATCCAGAATTCGGTAAGAAGAATTTTGGGGATAAGCTGGAAACCGCCCCGTTCTTTGCAACACCAAGGACTCCATCGGTGCACCATACCATGGGAGGCCTTGAGATTAACGAAAAGGCCCAGGTATTAAATACCGAAGGCAGCCCGATTGAAGGCTTGTTCGCAGCTGGTGAGGTAGCTGGCGGTGTTCATGCAGGCAACCGGCTTGGCGGCAACGCGATTACGGATATTTTCACCTTTGGGCGAATTGCCGGAGCTAGTGCAGCGGGCAATTAATTCGAGTACGCACGGATAACAACCATACAAGCCTCTGCTTCTTCTGCCACCTTTACTGTGGAGAGAAGCAGGGGCTTGTTCCTGTTTATCTGAAAATGGCTTAGGCAGAGCGTATCACCGAACCGCAAATTTGAAATGCGGCCCAAACCCAGCTATAGTGGATGAATATACACCTATATAACCTGACTCGCCTTGATAAGATGATTCAGACAGGAGAGAGTACAAATGAAATATTTTCGATATGATTTATTTATAGCGCAGAATACGGATAACCTTCCTGAGGAAGAACGGCAAGAAGTGGACAGGCAGTGGCAGCACAACCGCGAAGCCTACAGCGCTATTCTGAAGACGCTTTCTTCCCGGCTGCCCGTGGATGTGTATGCCCATTTTAACTCGTGGGGATTTCATGATTACCGTCTGACCAAGATGGATATTGAACATCGGAGCCTGCATGATATGAGCGTGCATTTCACGCTCTCCAGTGATATTGATAACGAAGAGAATGAGGAATTGTGGTGCCTCTGCTTCGATAAGGTGTCCTATATTCAGTACCAGCATCTCAACTATGATAACGATCAGTGTGTGATGCATCCGGAAATCGACGACTGGTTATACGAGGAGATTATGCCGGTTAACGAGTCGATGCTATCGTTCGAGGTGCTGTTCTCATCCGGCGGGAATGTGGTGCTGCATTTCCCGGATCAATCGGTATCGATCAAGCGGGTGAAATAAAGATACTCCCTGCACTGCAAAAGAGGGGAGGACTCCCCTCTTCATCCCAGCGCGGTATGCATATTCTCCTAGAATTCGACTCCGCGTACTTTGGAGAATACCATCGTATCTCTCAGCGCGCCTTGGACGTCCAGCATATCTTGCCGGAGAATGCCGTCTAAGGTGAAGCCTGCCCGCTCCGCGACACGGCGGCTTCGCGTATTGCGCGAATCGCACCGGATCTCGATCCGGCTCGCTTGCAGTTCGCGGATGGCAAAGTGGGTTATGGCATGTACGGCTTCGGTGATATAGCCTTGTTGTTGACAAGAAGTGCGCACCCAATACCCGATCTCAAAGCTCCGCGACTTCCAATTCATGCGGTGAAGCCCGCTGCTGCCGATGAGCTGTCCTGTGTCCTTATGCACGAGATGCAGCCTCATGTCCTTGCGCTCCAAAAAATGCACCCTCGCTCGCCGAATGCTAAGTTCGGATTCCTCGATGGTCGGAACGGTCTGCGCCCAGGGCATCCATGGTCGTAATTCCTCGACACTTTCACGGACCGCCTCGTTGACCGCCGCACCATCTCCCCATAGCGGGGCACGAATCAACAGTCGTTCGCTCTCAAAACTTTCAGGGAAGTCCAGCAATAAAGGATCGATCGGAAGAGTACGCATCATCTCAACTCCATGAAAATATTTCCAATCACTATACCATGCCACTTATCTACATTTCAATGAAAATTTTTCAGCGCGGCCGGGCGGGTTCCGGACGGGGAGTTTCGGTCAATTCATGTACTATCCTCGTATGAGGATTGAAATGGCACAAAGAAGTAAAAGGCAGGAGGCGCCCATATTGGCATTAATCACAGATATCCCTGAGAATCATCGACTGTCCTCGCAAGCGCTCATCGAATTTGTGAACCGCTTGGAGCAGCTGCAATTGGAGGTGAACAGCTTTGTGCTGCTGCAGGATGGCAAGGCTACCGCTCAATTCTGGCGGCCGCCGTATCGGCGGGATACCCCGCAATTATTATTTTCCCTTAGCAAAAGCTTCACCGCCATCGCCGTAGGCATCGCATCCGATGAGGGATTCCTGAACCTGGACGATCCTGTGATCTCTTTCTTCCCCGACCAGTGTCCGGATGTCATCTCACCGAATCTCGCCAAGATGACCGTGCATCACCTGTTGTCCATGAACGCAGGGCACCATGATAACATCTATGATCAAGTGGCGAAGGAGCAGGACTGGGTAACCGCCTATCTGGCTCTGGATGTCGAGCATGAACCGGGGACTCACTACCGCTACAGCACGCACTCAACCTATATGCTGTCGGCGATCATTAAGCAGGCGACCGGCCAGGATATGATGGATTATCTGATGCCCAGACTATTCGAACCGCTCGGAATCCAGCATCCAGTCTGGGAGACTTGCCCTCTCGGCATCACGGCCGGCGGCATGGGACTTAGCATGACAACCGAAGATATCGCCAAATTTGGTCTGATGCTTGCGAACCGAGGTGTCTACGCGGGTAAAAGGGTAGTTTCCGAGCGGTTTCTGGAGCTGGCGACCACCGAACAAAGCGACAATCGTGCCGGGGCAGTGCGCATCGATTCCGCCCAGGGCTATGGCTACCAGTTTCATATATGCCGGCGCGGGTGTTACCGGGGGGATGGCGGGTTTGGTCAGTTATGTTTTGTAGCGCCTAAGGAAAATATCGTCATAGCCGCCACCTCCAGCTTCAAGAGCATGCAGCCGCTCCAGACCCTTCTGGATCTGATCTATGCGTATATTATCGATCGCTTGGACAGCGGCGTATCCTATAACCCGCAAACGCATGCCGAGCTGCAGCATCGGCTGGCCCATCTCCGCAGCCGGGTCCCTGCGCCTCAGCCGGTCCCCGTCCGCTTGCCCCTTGTGCATGCCAGCCGCTACCTAATGGACGATAACCCGCGTGGATTGCGAACCGTTGCCTTCTATCTCAAGGAAGCGCAGCAGCTGGAGCTTGTCATGACTTATGCAGATGAGCCGGATCATGTGCTGCCTTTTGATTATACAGGGCCGATGCATACACAGGATGTCTTTCATAAAGATTTGGCCTTGCATCGGCAGGAGGTTGTAACCTACGCCGTCTGGCAGAATGAGAACACACTTCAGTTAACCTTGTTCTATATTGAGACACCTTATGTGGTGACGTATATGATGACGTTCCTGGATGGGGGCGGGATGGATCTGGAGTTTCATATCAATGTATCGATGAATATCGCGGGATACAGGGTGAGGGGACGATTGGCGAATTAGGCTACAGGAGGAGAGATCCGGATGAGCGCGCGGCTCATGAGTCATGGAACTCCTCCAGCACCTTGGATTTATCTCCATATATTTTATCCAGATGATCTTCACCCCAATAGCATAAATGGTCCAGCGCGGGCTTCAATCCCCAGCCGTAGGGCGTTAACTCATACTCCACTTTCGGAGGGACTTCATTATACACCTGGCGTGTAATGATCTCATCCTTCTCCAGACCTCTGAGCTGCGTGGTCAGCATTTTCTGAGTAATTCCGGGAATTAACCGGCGCAGCTCGGACGTCCGTTTCCGTCCTGTCATCAAATGATATATAATGAGCGGCTTCCACTTTCCACCCATGACTTCTAAAGCGGCTTCCACGCCGATTTGATACTTCTTCTGAACGGAATCATCCATCTGTTCACGCATTCGCTTAAACCTCCGTTAAAAGGCTGAGTTGGGCTCGGAACAACCTGCCGAATCCATGGGATCCATACGCTCCTTAGGTCAGGTCCCTTAGGTCAAGGTCGTCCCTTTGTCGCTGCAAGGGGAATTACGCAGGGCACCTCCATGTTCCTAGGGCACCTGCATCTCCCTATAGCACTTCAAAGTGCGTTCTTCCAGCCCCGTTTCTTACTGTTTATAATAGCATCAGCCAGAGATCATGGCTAGAAATGAGCGATTGCGAAAGGTAGTGGGGATACCATCATGAACGTGTTAACTGTCGTTTCACATCCGAGGCAGGATTCCTTGACCTTCAAGGTGGCTGATCGGTTCGTACAAGGTCTTGCTGAGGCGGGTCATGAGGCGGAGGTGCTGGATTTGCACAGGATTGGTTTTGATCCGGTTCTGCAAGGCGCAGATGAGCCCGATTGGACCGCTTCGGAACAGATCTTCTCTCCTGAAGTAGAGAAGGAAATCAACCGGATGAAGGCGCATGATGCGCTGGCGTTTGTTTTTCCAGTCTGGTGGTGGCATTTGCCGGCGATGCTAAAGGGATATATTGACCGCGTCTGGAACAATGGGTTTGCATATGGGGCCAACCACCTTCATCATGAGCATGTGTTGTGGATCGGTCTGGCAGGCGTATCGAAGGAGCAGATGCAAAAGCGCAACTATGATGAAATGATCACCCATCTGCTGAATGTGGGCATTGCCGATTATTGCGGTGTGTCCAATTCCAAGGTGGAACTCCTATACGAGACCCTGGATTCCAAGCCTGAGCACTATGACATGCTGCTGAATCAGGCTTACCGCCTAGGGCTTAATTATGGTAAGGATCATTAAGTAACACGGCGGGTCAGCGAGGATGTCGGGGTTCGCTTTGGCGGAAAGAAGAAGAGGGGGAGCTATGACCCGGTATCCAGTCCCCCCATCATATCATTCCACGGCCATACACAGGCGGTGGAATTTTGTGCTACCCTCAAATGGTGTCATTTTTTCACAAATGAAATCTTTGGCATACGCTCTATGACAGTTCTATGAACTGGCTGCAACAAGAGGGCTATGCAGGCTTCGGTTAAATATAGTAATCAAATGAGAGGGCTTGTTGAATCGGCAGGCAAGTCGTTCAGCTTCGCTAGCGAAGGGGGTGTATATCGTATATACTGGTAGAGCCAATTTAACTTTCTAGGAGTTGTCTGACACACTATGATCAAGAAGGAAGTCGCACATATACGCAAGCAATTTAAGCTCGATAACGATCTGCTGAAGATCGACGACATTCTGAACGTATACATTATGAAGGAAACGAACGAAATCTATCACTGGGAGCGGCAGCCGTTCGAATTGTTGGACCGGGAGAAGCAGGAGCTGTACATGGGCAATTTCAAAAAGCTGCTGACCGGTGAACTGGATCATAAGCTGTTCGAATTGAAGTTTCAGGCGGATACGGGGGAACCGACGCGGGTGATGCTCCACCAAGGGCTGTCGACAGGAGATCCGGAAGAGTGGCAGGACCTGATGCTGATGTTGGTGGACAAAATGATGGAGGATGCCAAGTATGAACGGGATACGGTTGTCACGTTCGTTCGCGGAACTTACTACCGTCCGACCAAGGCCCGGAATGAGGAAGCCGAGGAGACCGGCAAGGATGAGGTGTTCGGGCATCCATTCATCCTGTGCAGCGTCAATTCCACCGAGAAGCACCGGAAGACGCTCCTGTTCGATTATGTAGAGAAGGAATTCAAGTACAATGTCATCGTGGATCCGATTATTAAATTGAGTACACCGGAGCAGGGGTTCTTCTACCCCAGCGTGACGGACAATTATTCCGATGTGAATCGCATTCTGTACTGCACGGGCAAATCGAATGATCCGAACCCGCATTTCATCGAGCAGGTATTGAATGCCGAAAGGTCTATGACCGCCATGGAGGAGCGGGGCGTCTTCGAGGAGATCGTGAAGGAAGTGGCGGGCGAACAGCTCGACGCCGCTACGCTCGCCCATGTATATGAGGAAATCAACGCTGTCATTGAAAGCAACCAAGAGGCGGAAGAGCCGCCGAGGCTGGATTATAAAGATGTGGAGCGCGTGCTGACCGTCAGCGGTGTGGAGGACGTGACACCGGAAAAGGTGGAGCGAGCGTTCGAGACGGTGGTGGATGACCGGAATTATGAACTGAAGGCGAGCAGTGTGATTCCTAAATTTTCGTCCAAGTCGATTAAGATTAATACGAAGGTCGCCACGATCTCGCTCAGCCCGCAGGATTTAAGGTATGTGAAGCAGGTGAACTACCAGGGGAAACGCTGCATTCTGATTGAGGTCGATGAGGATGCCGTCATTGAAGGTTTTACGCTGACGACGGAGACGCTGTTATAGGGGCGTTCGTCGCACCGGAATGGATCTCGGACTTTTCTGCAGTTACAATGCGGGGTAATTTTATGGTACAATATGTATATAATAAAGTGGAGCGAGGATGCTGCTAACATCCCCACTCCTGACAACAGCCGCTTTTAAGGGCGGTAGGCTGTACAAGGTTCAGAAATAGGTCGTCACCTTTGCCTAGGGCGGCCTATTTCTTTTTGTTTTGGTTCAATGCCAAGACAATCGTGACGACCAATCCGATAAGCGTGACAAGCAGCGAACCGAATTGCATCATTAATGTCAAAGCATCCTTAACCTCCACAGGCATCACCTCCCTTCCGGGAGACTAGCCGACCGCCCATAACAGCCATTCTGTTGTATGGTTAATTATACCATATCGGAAGAACAGCGCCTATGATGCCGCGTTCGCAATTTGGTTGAACTTTATGCAAAGGAAATATTGTTACATAGGAGGATCCATGGCCTGGAGCAAATTAAAGCAGCAGCTGGAGAGCTTTCTCTCTCCCTCGTTAAATGGAAGGGTCGAGTACCGGGCAACCAGTTATCGTTATTTGCCGGATAAACCCGGCATTTGTTATCTGGCCGTCGATAAGAAGAATGTGCTCAATATGAGTGATACAGCAGGCCCTATACGTTGGTATCAGACCGAGCAGGAAATCAAGAATGACCCGAATATCCAGGTTCCTGTCACCCCCGATGAAATCGAAGCGGTCCGAAAGGATACGAAAGGAACCGTTCCCGAGGATCGTCTACAGGTGATTGCAAGAAACCGCAAAATAACCGAACTTGCCAAGGAGCTTCTGTCCGCCCAGGCCGCATTAAGCAAATCCAACTTTACCGTAGCAGCGACGGCGTATTTAGCGACTTCGATAGAGGAAAGCCTGGAGAGCCGTGACATCCTGTTGAATATTCTAGCCTTGATGGACAGGCGTGTTGGCAAAAAGCGAATGCTGAACATGGCGGAAACAATAAAGCTAAAGCATCCCGCTGTGCAGTACTTTTATGAGCTGCGGCGGAGTATGCTGTGAGCCATATACTTCTCTGGATACGGAGAACTCCGTATCCTTTTTGTTATAGCTTTTACCTATAGCTAGTTATGATTTATTGGTATGCCTTCTAACGCCGCTCCTCATGATATGATTCTCGATATACAATACATGGGGGGATTTACATGACGGATAAGTTTCAAATCGTGGGAAGTTTGCTGCGTCCGGAAGAACTGCTGAAATATAAAACACAGATTGAACATCGTGACGATATACGATACCCGTTTTATGAGGATTTTGAAGGGTATGCCGAGTGTGAGACAGAGGCGATCAAGCAGGTCGTTAAGAAAGAGATCGAGCACAACCTGTCGGTGGTTACGGACGGCGAGTTCTCCAAGTCGATGTGGCATCTGGATTTTGTATGGGGCTTTGCTGGAGTTGAGCGTTATATCGCCGACCACGGCTACTATTTCCGGGATGTGGACGGAACCTCGAAATATGAGACACGCAAGGATATTGGGCTGCGCATTACGGGCCCGCTGAGCGGCAAGAACCATCATTTCATCAAGCTGTTCAAGCAGCTGCAGGATTTCGCAGGCGATCACCAAACGAAACTTTGTGTGCCGTCCCCTTCGCATATCTACGGTGAGCTGTCCTGGTCGGATAACATTGGCGGCACCGATGCTGTGTATCAGAACAAGCAGGAGCTCAAAGCGGGCCTGGTGAAGGCCTATAAGGAATTTGTGTCAGAATTCGCTGCGGCAGGCGGCAAGATCCTGCAATTCGATGATTGCTTGTGGGAGCTGTTTGCAGACGACAACCCGAACTCTCCGTTTACCGGGGAGCATGTTAACCAAGAGGAAGTACAGGGTCTGGCCACGGAATTCATTGATATTAACAATACTTTGATTGACTTCGGACATAGCCTGGGCTTGAAAATGTGGACGCACAACTGCCGGGGGAACTACGATTCCCGCAACATGGGCGGTGGATCCTATGCGAAAATTGCCAACCTGTTCCTGAAGCAATTGAAATATGACCGCTTCTTCCTGGAGTGGGATGATGATCGTGCAGGTTCAATTGAGGCACTGGAGGTGTTCAAGGACAGACCGGAAACCGAAATTGTTCTAGGCCTGCTGTCCTCCAAAACAAGCACGCTGGATGATGAGGAACGCGTCATCCGTCTGCTTAACGAAGCCTCCAAAATCCTTGATAAGGATCGACTGCTGCTCTCGCATCAATGCGGCTTTGCATCCTGCGATGGCGGTAATGAGCTAAGCGAAGCCCAGCAATGGGCGAAGATCGATCAGGGTCAAAAGATTGCCCAGCAATACTGGAACGAGTAAGTTCGGATAACCATCCGCATCATTGAGCTAATAGGGATGACTCAGAGGGCCTATCATGGCCCTTGCGAGGCATCTTTTTTTTGTATGCAGCGTCTCTCCCCGGCTCAAGGCAGAAACCCCGATCAGGAGGTGAAATGTTGCATCGAACAGGAGAAGCCTTCCCTTATGAAGAAGTTATATACTTCCAGGCAAACTTGTACTAATCGGGGTGCACGACGGCGGTCAGTCGACCATATGCGGAGAAATTAGGGATCGCTTACAGGAACATGAGGGGAGAAAATAATGATAGATAACCATGATCTGATGAACAAAGAGCTGTTGCTCGCGGAGCTGGATTCCCTGGGTTATTCGGACAGGATGAAGCGGATGGCGCTTCTGGGGCGCCAGCATACAGGAGATGCGGATTATTCGGCGCTGCTCGTATCCTTGCTCGAAAGCGGCACCGCCTATGAGGCGCATTTAGCCTTGACGGGAGCGGGTGTGGTGAACGATGCTCGTGCGGTTATGTTGGCGCTGAAGCACCCTAAGGCAGGGGTCAGAGGGCGGGCGGCTAGACTGCTGCCAGAAGTGGTGACAGATCCGGACCATTCGATTGAAGCTGAAATCGCTATGATGTCCTATCATTGCCGACGCCAATTGCTGCGGAGCATCGTGAATACATATCGTCAGGATTGGGCAGAGCGGCTGCTGCCGCTCGTGCTCGACCGGTGGGGGGCACAAGAAGCGTCCTTATTATTGGCCGTGTGCAGCGAAGAGACGGTTCACTCTAGGCTACCGCAGCTGGGGTATGCCTTGCACAATTGGCGGCTCCTAACGAAGAACCATCCCGATCTGGTTGCAGCATATTTCAAGAATGCTTTACAGAACGCAACACAACGGGAAAAGGCCGGTGTATGGTGGACCCTCTCTTCCGCGATTGAAGTGCTGAGTGCTTCAAGACCAGCAATCGTGCTGGAATGTGCCTTGCAGCTTGGGCCGAAGGAAATAATTCATCCTGTACTCAAGCAGCAATTGGGCATTCTGATTCAGGCCAGCCCTGAGGATGTATTCGAGCTGCTGACACGAGCGGAGGCGCGGGGATATCTTCTGAATCATGGCGTTCCGGCAGGCGTGTTGAAAAAACGAAAAATGTTCACCATAGCGCAGTGGACCACACTGGCGGCACTACTCGCAGATCAGCCGGCGCATCTAGCCAAGGTGCTGGATACCCTTGCCCCGTCTTGTCGCGAAGCGATATTTCATGCCGCTTATAAGGAAGACGAACGGAAGACGCGCGTGTTCCCCATGCCGCTGCTGGACGTACTGCCGCACCGGCTGCGTGACAAGGAAGCTGCCCGCATGCTGGAGCTTCGCGACATTCGTGATGACCGTGAGAACATGCTCGAAACGACGGCACGTCTTCTGATCGTTCATGCCAGGGAGAAGCTGGAGCAAGCCGTTCAGGTGAATAATAGCGATGAGCGTGCTGCGGCTTATGCCCATCTCATTCGGTGCACGGCGCTATCCCGAAGCGGAATGGATGAGACGCTGCGCTTCCTGACCCGAATCAAGAACGACCAGGATCCCGTGCGCTGGCAAGTGATGGTCGAGCTCTCAAACTGTCCTGCCCCCATGTTTAAAGAAGAGCATGTGAACGATCTGACTGTGCTGGTGGATAGCGTGGTGGAAGCCAGGGACACTTCGTACGGGACAAGATCGGCGACGGAGAAGCTGGCTTTTGCCCTGCTGCGTGAACATGCCGCGGAGCCGAAGGGCGTGCTGTTTAAGTTCGCTCTGAGAACGTTTGGAAGATTGACGATGCGCGACGGTCAGTTTGCGCTCTTCTGGATGAATTGGGATAGCATCCCAAGCTCTGCACTGGAAGCGTTGTTTGATGAGATTTATGCCTTTGGGGTAGAGGCGAACAAGCGTGAAAACGTAAGTGTGGTCCTGCATATGGCTGATTTGTTCGGAAAAGCCGTGGATCGATTGCCGAAGCTGCAGCTTCTGCTGGAGGAGCTGCTGAAGGCCAAGGTGGTACCGACGCAGGCGGTCCATTATTGGCTGGCGCCGTATAGAACTCGGGATGCGAGGGTTAGAGAACTGCTGGACAGAGATCCATCCTTCATCTCATTTCACGATGTGTTTATGCATCTGCATCTGAAGCGTCAGGAGTGGCTTACCCCGTTCATCTCGGGGAACATCATCCAAGGCAAGCATTTATCAGGAAAAACGATTTATGTCGTGCCCGCCTCTAATGGATTTCATCGGTGGCTCCCGCGTCAGCAAAAGGCATTCGCCTCTCTCTTGGAACGGGTGGCACTGGATGACAAGCGGAGTTTCCATGAACGTGCGTCGGCGATGCGCAGCTTGGCCGTTATGCCGGATTATCGCTCCGATCAACTGAAGGTCCTGCTGCAGGACCAAGAAGTGCATGTCGTTGAGGCAGCGCTTTACGCCTATTCGTTATGGGAAGAGCCGGAGCAGGCACTTCCTGTATTGCTGGATCATCTCGATGGAGACCGTGCCCGGGTTGCCATGTACTCGATCCC
The DNA here is from genome assembly GCF_038000405.1 of Paenibacillus sp. FSL M8-0334. Taxonomy (NCBI): domain Bacteria; kingdom Bacillati; phylum Bacillota; class Bacilli; order Caryophanales; family Paenibacillaceae; genus Paenibacillus; species Paenibacillus sp. FSL M8-0334. The sequence continues at coordinate 923,729 of NZ_JBBOCH010000001.1, read as the reverse complement.
TAGATGCATGCGCAGGGTAAGCCCGGTGACGCTGACATCAATGCTGTCGGATCTGCTGAATCGTGAGAAATTGAAAATCACGGTGAGAAAAGAGGCCATTCGGTTGCTGGGAGCTTATAAAAGCAGTGAGAACATGACGCTGCTCATTCGCGAATACGAGAAACCGAATGTACACAAAGACGTGACGATTGCGATAGGTCATGCCGCCAGACAATGGCTCGATGATGAACGCAGCTGGACCATGTTGCGTGACATGGCTGCTTCTCCGCAGCGTGATATCGCAAGAAGCCTGCTTAACCAATATGCTGGTGGACTTCCCGTGCAGGACAGGTCAAGGTATTTACAATTGATTATCGAGATCGCAGGACATGCTGATGCTGTTGTGGCAAGAGAGGCCTTCCAAGTCATGAGCCAATGGGTGAATGGAAGTGAGGAGAAGGTGGCGGCCTCCGCAAGCAGAGCGATTCTGGATATGGAGGACAAAGGCAGATGGAGGGCCGCGATGGATACGCTCATTGCGGCATGTTATGACGGAAAGGTGAATGATCAGGTCATCAGCGTCTGCACACAGCTGGCCGACATGAAGACGAAGACCGAGTGGAATGCTGCTCCGGAGAGAGACCTTCCGGAGCGACAGCGTCTCGTGGCTTTGATTGACAAGCTGACCTCATTGCCTCCCAATGCAAGGCGGGTGCTTGTTCCTTTATATACGGGCTTGATTGATGCTCTTAAATCCCAAGAAACCCTGAAACCAGCCGTGATTAAGCTATATTTGGCGATGGTTGAATGGAACCAGGCGGATCTGGCTGCCCTGCATTTGGAGCCTGTGATTCAATTGGTGGATTCACATCCGTATCTGCTTGACTACGCTTATAGGCAGATCGCTCAGGCAGCCAGTGCCAGTCAGGCGTATTGGAGTCCGGAGGCCATGCTGGCCCTGGTGGACCATTTAAGAAATGGGCGGCTGGTTGCGGCCCAATATATCGGGCTTTCTTTGCTGAAGATTGCCGGAGCATCGCTATTGTGGAACAAGGCTTGCACTGACCGATTAAGAGCATACCGGAATCATGAGTTGGAGGCGATTCGTCTGGCGGCACTGGATATTTGGACCGTGCTTGAATAGAACATCTATGCATCCAAGATGGTTTGCGTGCAGTGCATAAATTTATGTTTTCAGAAGAGGTATCCTTTGAGTAAGGATACCTCTTTTTGGCATGGGGAGTGCTCTGTGCCCCAGGTTACATCGCCCTACATAAACGGTTGAACGTATAAAGATTCGAAAACAATTGAGAAGTGTCGTGAAATGGATTGATTTTTATGCAGAAGGATGTATAATCTACTTAATTAACGTTAATTAAAACAGGAAAAAGGGGATGGATATGACCAGAACGAAGCTGAAAGAAGCGGCCTTGAGGTTGTTCGGGCAGAAGGGCTACGATGGAACGGCATTATCGGAAATTGCGAAGGAGGTCGGCGTCAAAACCCCGGCGATCTACGCCTTTTTTGAGAGCAAGGAAGATCTGTTCATGTCCGTCTTCGAAGAATCGATGAGCGTCTATAACGAATATATCCAAGCGATGGCAGAAACGAGCAAAGGCATGAGCACGGAGAAAAAACTGCATGCGCTGCTGGTTCGCCAATACGATTTTCACCGGAACAAGCGGGAGCTTGCTGTATTTGCCTTCCGGTACTTATTGTTCCCGCCCGATTTCTTGCTGGATCGGATGCAGGAGGCGTTTGGGCGTTTCGATACGATGCTAAGCGACATTATCCGCGAGATCATGCAGGAAGGTCTGGAACGCGGCGAACTCGCCGTCGTCCCGATTGAGAACCTTGTGGATTCGTACCTTACCTTGATGGACGGGCTGAGCATTCAATATTACTACTATCAATCGCCGGAGCTGTTCGAACGGAAGCTGAAGCATGCTTTTGAGATGTTCTGGAGATCCGTCAGCGCTTAGGCAATCAACAAGAATATAGAGAGCAGAGGGTAGAGTGGAGTATGAGCAACGAATTGAAAATACAAGATTACGAGCGGGAGCCTGTACCCCAGCATTTACGGAAATCATGGTTCTCGATGGCATTCATCTGGATTGCAATCGGCATTGACTTGTCCGCGATGTTTCTGGGTGCGCAGCTCGGCGCAGGCATGAACATCGGCGACTCGCTTACAGCGGTTATCGTCGGTTCAGCCATACTGGGTCTGATCGGGGCAGTCTGCGCATATGTCGGAGCCAAAACAGGGCTGTCGACAGCCATGATCAGCCGGTTTCTGTTCGGGAACCAGGGGGCGCTCATCGTCTCGGTTATTCTCGGCATTTCATCACTGGGCTGGTTCGGCGTTCAGGTCGGCTTCTTTGCTTCTAACTTCCAGACGGCGTTAAGCGAGCTATGGGGCTGGCACTGGTCGCTCTCAGTATTGTCGATCATCGGCGGACTTCTTATGATGTCCACGGCGATCTGGGGCTACAGAGCGATTGAGAAATTAAGTGTCTGGTCAGTGCCGCTGCTGGTCGTATTTATCATTATTGCGCTGGTGATGGCGCTGAGCGGAGAAGGCGGAAGCACCGTCTGGTTACCGTTCGAGGGTGAAGCCCTCCCGATGGGGACGGCCATATCGCTGGTTATCGGTATCTTCATTCTCGGAACGGCGCTGTCCCCTGACATCGCGCGCTGGGCCAAAACGCCAAAGCATGCGATTACCGCAGCGTTTATCGGTTTCTTTGTCGGCAACAGCTTCATGACGATCATTGCGATCTTCCTGTCGCGCTCGATGGATTCCGACGATCTGACAGGCATTCTTCTGACGCTCGGACTCGGGATTCCGGCGATTCTCGTGCTGACGCTTGCGCAATGGACGACCAATACGAACAACCTATATTCCGCGGGACTGGGCTTCTCTGTCGTATTCAAACGGGTGCCTAAATCGGTCATTACGATTATTGCAGGCCTCATTGCGACGCTGCTCGCTTGCTTGGGGATTTATGACCGTTTCATGACGTTCCTGACGTACATTACGATGCTTGTTGCACCGCTCGGCGGCATTTATACGGCTGAATATTTGCTCGTGAACAAAAATCGCTTCTCGTTTGAAGGGCTGAACAGCAATCGGAGCTGGATTCCACGCTCCATCATCGTATGGATCATCGCGACATTCTTCGGGTTCATGACCACGATGGCTCCGGATGGGCTCGGATGGTTCCAGGTGACGCAGGTTCCGGCGCTGGACAGCTTCCTGATCGCATTTATCGCACAAGCAATCATTGGCAAATGGGTCGTAAAGAAGGGATGAAAGCATGAACAAGACAACCAGATTAACCACATTGGATGAACAATCCATCGAATATATCGCGATTGGCGCTGCGGTGCTTGGCACAGGCGGCGGGGGAGATCCTCATGTCGGAAAATTGATGGCGATGGAGGCGATCCGTGAGCATGGCCCGGTGCGCATCGCGCAGCTTGAGGAGCTGGACGATGAAGGGCTTATCGTGCCGGTATCAATGATCGGAGCACCGACGGTGATGCTGGAGAAGATTCCTTCGGCTGAACAGCTGACCAAACCGCTTGATCTGATGGAACGTGAACTCGGCCGCAAGGTGGATGCCGTTATGCCGATCGAGGTCGGCGGCGGCAACTCGCTCGTTCCGGTCCTTGCGGCAGCACAGCGCGGCATTCCGCTCGTCGATGCCGATGCGATGGGGCGTGCGTTCCCTGAATCGCAGATGGTGACGTTCCATCTGGAGGGCATCCCCTGCAGCCCGGTGGCGATGGCGGATGAGCGCGGCAACAGCGCGCTGATGCATACGATTGATGGCGTATGGGAAGAGCGGATGGCGCGTGCGCTGACGGTGGAGATGGGAGGTTCGGCCTCCATCTGCGATTATCCGGTATCCGGCGCGCAGGCGAAGCAGAGCGCGATCGGCGGCACGCTGACGCTCGCCTATGAGATCGGGCGGACGCTGTTCGAGGCGAAGCAGCAGAATCTGAACCCTGTGCATGAGCTGCTCACGAAGCTGAGCGGTTATGCCTTGTTCCATGGCAAGGCCGTGGATATCCGCCGCCGCATGGACGGCGGGTTTACGCGCGGGGAAGCGGTCTTTGAAGGTACGGGGGAGAACAAGGGAGAGACGATGCGGCTCTTTTTCCAGAATGAGTTCCTGCTTGCCACCGTGGGCGATCAGCCACTCGCGATTACGCCAGACCTCATTACCCTGCTGGATCAGGATACGGGCATGCCGGTAACGACAGAGAACTTGAAGTACGGGGCCCGGGTGACAGTGGCCGGTTTGCGGTGCGATGAGAAGTGGCGCACGCCCAAAGGCATCGAGACCGCCGGACCGAGGTATTTCGGTTATGACTTTGATTATGTGCCGATTGAGACGCTGGCATCGAAAGGAGGTGCGGCGAGATGACCGAGGTTACAGCGGCTAATGCAAATCAGATGTACCGCATCGGCATTGATGTAGGGGGCACGAATACGGATGCTGCCCTGCTCGATTCCGACTTGCGCTGCGTGCACAAGGTGAAGGTGCATACGACGGCTGACGTGAATGAAGGCATTGTTGAGGCGGTTCGTCTGCTGCTTCAGGAAAGCGGCGTAAATGGCTCTGACATTCGCTATGCGATGCTCGGCACCACGCATTGCACCAATGCCATCGTGGAGCGCAAGCATCTCGGCCGGGTCGGGCTGATTCGCATCGGCGCTCCGGCAACGACGGCCGTTCCGCCGCTTGCTGGCTGGGACGAATCGCTGCGTGCGGCGATTGGGCCGCATAGCTATATCGCCACCGGCGGCTATGAGTATGACGGCCGCAGGATCGCCAGCCTGGACGAGGAGGAGATCGCCGAGCTGTGCCGCCGGATGAGCGGAGAAGTGGACGCGGTGGCGGTGTGCGGGGTATTCGCTCCGGTGAACCGGGAGCAGGAGCAGCGGGTCGGAGAGATCGTGCGCGACGTGTTGGGGGCGGACATGCCGGTTACGTACTCCAGCGAGATTGGCAGCATCGGACTGCTCGAGCGGGAGAACGCCTCCGTGTTGAACGCGGCGCTGCTGCAAGTGATTGCAGGCGTGGTGCGCGGCTTCGAGAAGGCGCTCAATGGCTTCGGCATTGATGCGCAGCTGTATATTTGCCAGAACGACGGGACGCTCATGAAGAGCGAATATGCGCTCCGCTACCCGATTCTGACGATTGCGTGCGGACCGACGAATTCGATTCGGGGCGCGGCGCATTTATCCGGGCTGAGCGACGCGCTGGTTGTCGACATCGGCGGCACCACGACCGATATTGGCGTGCTCGTGCAGGGCTTCCCGCGCCAGTCCTCGGCAGCGGTGGATATCGGCGGCATTCGCACGAATTTCCGGATGCCGGATATTCTGTCCATTGGCCTCGGCGGGGGTACAATCGTCCGGCTGGACGATGCAGGCGGCGTGACCGTTGGCCCGGACAGCGTGGGCTACGAGCTGACGACACGGGCCCGCATCTTCGGCGGGGATACGCTGACGACGACGGACGTGGCCGTGAAGCTGGGCCGGGCCGCATGGCCGGGCACCAACGCGGATGCGGTGGACGGCGCGGTATGCGGTAAAGTGGACGCCGTTATCCAGCAGAGTCTCGAGGATGCCATTGACCGGATGAAGACGAGTGCAGAGCCGGTGGATGTCATTCTGGTTGGCGGCGGCAGCCTGCTGGTGCCGGAGACGCTGGCCGGGGCAAGCCGGATCATCCGGCCTGACCACTATGATGCGGCGAACGCCATCGGCGCAGCCTTGGGGTTGGTGAGTGGGGAGTCGGAGCGGATCTATTCGCTGGACGACTGGAGCTATGACGACGTCATCCGCGATGCGAAGGAAAGCGCCGTGAACGAGGCCACTGCTGCCGGCGCGAACTCGGAGACGGTTGAGATCGTGTCTGTTGAGGACATTCCGATTGCCTATCTGCCAGGCAATGCCCTGCTCGTGAAGGTGAAGGCTGCGGGTAAGCTGTAACCTAACGCACATGGGATTGGCCGCCCTTAGCAGTATCAACTCGGTATGAGTATATGCGTGCATGAACCTGTGTGCATCGCATGCATTCATGTCGTGTAGCGGTGCTCGCAGCGAAGGGCACGGACGATAGCAGGATGAAAATGGCGGTTCGGATTTAATTCCGGACCGCCATTATGTATATTCGGATATCGCGGCCCGACACTAGCCATCGATCATCGCGAAGTGGCTGAAACGTCCTCTGAACGTTCGGGCAAACTGCGGTGGGGCAGCAACCTTCCTTTTTAATTCGAATTTATGGGAGTATGCTCCTCTGTCGGTTTATGATATATTCATTGAAGTGTCTAGGATATAACAGATACTGCCGTTTGATCTTCATTGCGTAGATATGCTATAAGTGAAGAAAAAGCAACCGCTTGGACATGGAAATCATCATCACAGGAGAGGATTTTCCTGCATTTATAAAGGGGTAAGTTGATATGACAGATAATTTTTGGCGTGATTTGCCACGGCCTTTTTTTATACTGGCACCGATGGAAGATGTGACGGATGTGGTGTTTCGTCATGTCGTAAGTCAAGCGGCCAGACCGGATGTGTTCTTTACCGAGTTTGCGAATACGGAGAGCTATTGTCACCCGGAGGGGAACAAGAGTGTGCGCGGGCGTTTGACTTTTACCGAGGATGAACAGCCCATTGTCGCCCATATCTGGGGAGATAAGCCGGAATATTTTCGTCAGATGAGTATCGGCATGGCGAAGGAAGGCTTTAAAGGCATCGATATTAACATGGGATGCCCTGTCGCGAATGTAGCCGAGAATGGGAAGGGAAGCGGCCTGATTTGCCGTCCCGATGTTGCGGCGGACATTATTCAGGCGGCGAAGGCCGGGGGACTGCCCGTCAGTGTAAAAACACGGCTCGGTTTCAGCAGCGTGGACGAGTGGCGCGACTGGTTAACCCATATTTTGAAACAGGACATTGTGAATCTGTCCATTCATCTGCGGACAAGAGACGAGATGAGTAAAGTAGCTGCTCACTGGGAGCTGATCCCGGAGATTAAACAGCTTCGTGATGAGGTCGCACCAGGTACACTTCTAACCATTAACGGGGATATTCTTGACCGTCAGACTGGCCTCCGGCTTGCTGAACAATACGGTGTGGATGGCATTATGATCGGGCGTGGCATTTTCCATAATCCATTTGCCTTTGAGAAGGAGCCGAGGGAGCATAGCAGTGAGGAATTGCTGGATCTGCTGCGGCTGCATCTGGACCTCCATGATCAATATTCAGAACAGCTGCCACGTTCGTTCAGCGCTCTTACCCGCTTCTTCAAAATCTATGTCCGCGGCTTCCGAGGGGCAAGTGAATTGAGGAATCGATTAATGAACGCCAAGTCCACAAGTGAGGCACGTGGGCTGCTCAATGAATTTGAGGTTGGAGGAACAACTACAGGTTCAGATCATGGATCGTGATGGACTTACGCAGAGTTAGCAACGTTTAGCTGTTATCACCAAACCATTCCTTACCCTTAAGGAGTGGTTTTGTTTTTTCTTGCTTATATTGTTTGAGCGTTCACAAACAGGAACTCCCAACCATTTCTCGAATCCTCTATGTAAGGACTTATTCACAAGGTTCGTCTAGGGAGGGGATATCTATGAATGGGACTCATCATAGCGGTATGAATGTTATCTGTGCTGAGGATTGCGGCAATGCTCCCAAGAAGTTGTTACTGAGGGATTATATTGTGGCTTGGGCTCAGAACAATATTGAATTTATTGAGAAATGCATTTCAGAAGAGGTATGTTGGGATATCATCGGAGACAGACGTGTTCTGGGAAAAGCAGGACTACGGGATACACTTCAACAAAAGCAGACCGGTCATGTGACAGAAATAGAGATCAGCACCATCATCACTCACGGAAGCATGGGTGCGATTAATGGTACTTTTAGGATGGATCAAGGGAGGATATCTAACTTCTGTCACGTATTTACTTTCAGTAGTGCAGGTAAAAATGGAAAAATCAAAAAGATTATGACTTATATGATCGAGGATGAGGATGGACACATCGATAGATAAATATCTAGCACGAAAAGCAATTTGTTTAAACGATGAGGAGGTTGAATGAAAATGCAAAGTCCAATCGCCAATAGGATCGATACCGTTTTTATCCACGTCACGGATTTAACGAAGTCAGTTCAGTGGTACAGCAAACTTCTTGGAGTTGAAGTAACAGAAGAGATTCAAGGTCCTATTTATACTTTTGATATGGGATCTGGGCGTCCAGGATTAACGCTGGATAATCACTGTTTTGATGACAGTTACGAACTCCAGCCATTGAACCAGCCTTTATTTAATTTAAGTACGGAAGACATACATGCAGCATTCCAATTCGTGAAAGAACTAGGAGCGGAAATCGTAACAGAGATTCAAACATACCCTGACTTATCTGAGTTTTCCTTTAAGGATCCAGATGGAAACATCGTAATGATTTGTACCTGCTTCAGTTAAACCATAGTTATAAATGAAAGAGGAGCGGGGAAGTCGGGAAGGGCAGTAACGGCGTATTATAAACACGTTGGGCCTGACGGCTCATTTCTTAAGGAATAAAAGAATTCTCAACCAGCCCGTGCTCTGCTAATGACCACGTTGGGTAGGGAATGATGCAACCCGTGAGCCTGTTGCCGCAGGCTCACATTCATGGTTGCTGATAACCGAACGATTGAGCCGTTCGAAGAGCTTGATTTCGCCAGCAGTTTGCCGACGAGAATCAGACCGTCGCGTGACGTTAAATAGCCGCTGGAATATACCCTTAGCCTGCCAATAGGATTGCCCCAATAAAGATCATCTGTAATACGGTTCGATGTAGTAGTTTAGGTACGGGCCGCCCCCCGATTGTGAATCCTTCCTTAGCCGCCCTCACATTAGCAGGGAACATCAATGCCAGGAGTAGAGCCAAGCCAATGGAGGCGGCCTTGGAGATGGAAGGAATTAGGATGCCGATAGCCCCGGCAACCTCCAGTAATCCGGTGACCGTTACGATGAGGCCCGGCCTGGAAAATACGGGAGGAACCATACGGATTAAGTCTGGGCGTCTAGTTCCCCAATGGGCGGAAGCGGCAAACAACAGCATGACAGCAACCGCCCCCTGAAGCGAGGAATGCCATCCCTCGAAATAAGGCAAACCGAGCTGGCCAAGACCCAGGAACAACACAAACGATGCGACTAACGTGTAAAAAGGCAGCAACATGATCCCTCCTTAGCGGTTTATGGCCCAAGACGGGCCGCATGATACAGTCGGCTCAAACCGCTATGATGAGATGACGAGGCGTCCAATTTGATTGCATTCTTTCGCGAAACCCAATATCGCCGCTGTCACCAATCGCTATACCGTGAGGCTCTGCATGCTCGGTAGGGATCGAATATTCGGTAATCATTCCTTGAACAGTGATCTGTCCGATCTTGTTCCCCATCCATTCCGTGAACCAGAGGTCCCCATTGTTCCCCAATGAAACCATTAATGTTTTTTCATTTTTCGAAGCGTAACCATATCTCCGCTTACGATTGCGCCGATATACTGACTGATGAGATCGATATCGCAATCCCACCATCTGATCTCCAATAATTCTTGAATGACTTCGTACGGGTAACGGGTTTTGATCTCCCTGGCGGGATTTCCACCGACTATGGTATAAGGTTCAACGTCCTTGACGACTACCGCCTCCGCGCTGATAATCGCGCCATCGCCGATCCGCACCCCCGGCATAATCGTGGCACGTCTACCGATCCAGACATCATTGCCGACAATCGTATCTCCTTTGATCGGCAGCTGGTCCAGGGAAGGGGTATGTCTCTCCCAACCGTTCCCGAAGATGTTAAAAGGAAAAGTTGACCCATCCATTCGGTGGTTGCCGCCGTCCATCATGAATCTGACCTCCGGAGCGATGGAGCAAAATTTGCCGATCACTAACTTGGTCCCGATCACTTCATAATGATATAACACTTGATCTTCAAACGATTCCCCGTGCAGTGCGTCGTAATAAGAGTAATCTCCAGCGATGATATTTGGTTTCGTGATCGTGTTTCGAATAAATTGCACATTCGTGTTCCCAGGGATGGGGTACTTCACATTAGGGTTTGGACCTAGCATATGGAATCTTCCTTTCGTAAATGGGTGTGGGGTGCTAAAGCGGTTGTGCGAATCCGCGCACTTCCATAAGCGCGCGGATCCGTTCGGTGATCCCCGATTTGGTCGTCTCAGCGATCGCGAGAACGCGGGGCCCGCGCGGGATATCGAACTTCAGATGCGAATGGGGAATCTCTGTGAGCACCGTGCCGATCGTCCGGTCGTCAGCGTCCCGGATGACGTTCCAGAACACGCGCGACCGATTGTCCTCCGTGCCCCATTTCTCAAGCGATTGCCGGAACAGCAGCCGCCCTCCGATGACGAAATCGTCCTCTCGCACGTCGTCGGTGAACGCATATCCCGCTTGTTCGAGCGCTTCGAACAGCGGCGGCATAAGTCGGTCCAAGTATTGGCCGTATGCCGCATCCTCGATTTCCGCGAATGCGGCCGTCAACGCCTCATGCATCGATTCGTACAACGGCCGCCATTCCATCTCCACATATTCCCCGCAAGCCGTGCCGATGGCCTCGATCGTCATCCCTTGTTCGAATTGTATGGATGTCATCTACAAACCGCCTCCCAGAACATAAAATTCAATTGCAAATCGATTGTATAACAGTGAAGCAAATTGGAAGCTTGGTTGAAGTCGGAGGCGGAATTTCAAGGAGTTACGCCAAGTAAATTGCACTAAGCTTGCAAATGTGATGTAATGTTATCACGAATGGAAACGGGAGGAGACGCCCATGCGGCCGATTGATCTGGCGAGACGGTTCCGCATCAGCCCCAGTACACTTCGCAACTATGAAGCGCAAGGGATACTGCCGCCTGCCGAGCGGACCGAAAGCGGATATCGGGTATATGGAGAGACGCACGCGTTATACGTGGCGGCTATGCAGGCGCTTGCCCCCGGATTCGGACCGGACATCGCGGGCGAGGCGCTTCGCCGCGTACGGAGCGGAGATATACAGGGTGCGCTCTGGCTGTTGAAGGAGCGGGAGGCGGCGCTCGTCCGCGACAAGCGGGAAGCCGAGCAGGCGATCCACGCGTTCCGCGCAGCGGAAGACGACCGGGACGCGGATGATCCCGGAGCGTGGAGGACGATCGGCGAGGCGGCCGAAGCGACCGGCGTATCCCGGACGGCGATTCGGTTCTGGGAACGGGAGGGACTGCTGCGCCCGACTCGCGACCCGGAGAACGGCTACCGCCGGTACGGGCCAGCTGACATTCGCAAGCTGCTGCTCATTCGCGCCCTGCGTGCAACCGTATATTCAGCGAATGTCGTCCGGCTTCGGCGAACGGTCGCCGAACTGGACAGCGGGGACACGGGCCGGTTAAGGGAAATCGCGGAGGAAACGATCGCGTATATGGACCGGATGAACGAAGCGCAGGCGCACGGCATTTACGCGTTGTACGGACTTTGTCTGCAATTGGGACTGGCGGAGACGCCTGGTACGGTGAACGATACGGATTGCGAGCTTGAGGATGAGGGGGAGGAAGGCGATGTTCATCGCTAACGTCCAAGGCGCCGCTCATTCATGGTCGTTCAGCGTTCAGGGCCTTCAAGCCTTACATCCCCAACTAGCGCGATGACGATGCAATTGTTACGATTATTGAGTACCAAGCTCTTTTATAAGGAGGGATAATTTCAGACGCCCAATTAAAAACACTATCCGAACGTATGAACCAAATCGGTGACTTATCTGGAGTTAAGAACGTTAGAAACTCATTTAAACCTTTCTTAACAGAAGGATTCCTAAACTCAATCATTACATCCAATGGAACGGGATATGTTCATGAATTTGGCGAACCAGAAACTAAACCCAATTATACTAGTAAGAGCAGCGCAAATTTCATGCAATCATTAGTAATGGGTAACACACTGACAGGAGACCGTCACTACGTCCTTGACCGACATGTCACTTTGGTCAATGTGCAAGGGATATGGAAGGTCGATAAGGTGGCGTATGTTATCCGAGACATTCCATATCTTGCTTTGGAAAACTAAAACCCTTCGGGACGTTGATTCGCCCAGTCTTCCTCGGTATCAGGCTTCGTTCTTATCCTAATAAAAATCGCGTCATATTTGATTACGATAAGTCGTTTAAGGGATAGAGACAAATAGAAAGGATGAATACGAGTGAAGAAAGTAGTGATGTCTTTTTTAGGCTTGGCCTTGTTCCTGTTGTTCTCAGTGCCGTTTGTCTCGGCTCAATCGCTTGATGATGGGCCATCCCCGCCGCCCGATGACGAACCGTTGCTATCGATTTCTTCTTTGTTCGATCCAAACTACAAGTTTCTGTATAATGGCGGAACTAGCGTTAGTCATATCGGGAATTCAAAAATCAGTATTTCAGGTTACAGTACAGCCAAGCAGCGAGTAGATACCATCGGCGTACAGTTGACTTTGCAGCGATGGACAGGCTCTGATTGGGTAGACATTTATCGCAGCCCCAAAGCCGAGTTGTCAACTTCCGCGAATACTTACACGGAACATGAAGTTACGGTAATCCCAGGTTATTATTATCGTTCTAAATCATCCCATTGGACGTTGCACGGAACCGTAAAAGAGACAGGCACATTATATTCGGGATTTATTCTAATCCCAGATCGGTAACGGATACAAACAAAAGTAGCAGGGGACACCTGCTACTTTTGTTTACTGTAAAGATTCCGCAATTAAAATGATTTCCTCTTCAGACAAGGTTCCGAAAATAGATCGTTTCATATGATCAGGGGTGACCCACTCCAAATGGATGAAATCGGGCTCTTGAATAATCATCACAGCCTTACAATCGTTAATGGCCGTATCCTTAATGATGGCCGACACATGGTTAATCGTTGTTTTCTCCGGGGTAGAATTCTCTCGAATCATGTGCTGATTCAATTGGAACAGATGTCCTTCTCTATTGACGTATTCCATAAACACGGTCCGGTACTCCCCATCAGAATCCTGGAAAATACGAACGTTCTCTAATTCATAGCCAGCTGGTATATAGGTTGGAGAAACGATAGGGAAACTGACTTTTCCTCTTGCCTCTTCCAAGCTTGTATCCTCTATGTGGCTCTCTCCCGCTGGAGGGGAGGAAACGATATAATCTGGGGGCGGAGATGACGTTTTGGCATTTGAGTTTTCTTCAAGATAAGGCTCTGGTTCCTCAAAGAAAATATCGATAAGGTTCTCCTGCACTCTTTTGATAAGCCCTTGGAACTCGGAATACGCAGTAGGCAAATCTGCAGTCATAAAAAAACTAATCAGCAAAGATGTACAAGCAACCAACGCGCCGATTTGGAATCTCTTCATCCAGCGTCGCCGTGCTTTTATTTTATCCAGTCCGGCCTTCACCTCTAACCATGATTGTGTACCGTCTGGAATATCCACGTCTTGATGAACGTCCTTTAACCACTTCTGTAAAAATTCATCGTCGTGTTTGAATTCATCACTCATCGGCATCAACCCATCTTCTTGAAAAATAGCGGTACAATTTCTTTCTAGCTCTGACCATCGTTTGGGCGACAGCTTGCTCTGTTTTACCAAGCTCTTGTGAAATTTCGCTATATGGTTTTTCCTCGATATAGTACATGAATAAAGCCTGGCGATACTCGGGGCTTAACTCATTCAGAGCTTCGTGGAGCAGTTCGTTTCGAATCTGATCCTCCACTTGCTCGGCTACCGTAGGGTGCAAGAAAGGAGCCCTTAGATCTATAACGACTTGAGGCTCCCTTAGATGACGATATTTTTTTGTTTTTTTTGAACATATCATAGGCATGGTTTCTAGCGACTTTAACGATCCATGCTTTCATATGCTTCGTGTCCCTCAGTTGAGGGGCTTTCGCCACCACTTTATAGAATGTCTCTTGTACAACATCTTCGGTCAGTTCATGACTCCGTGTTAGAAAGTGAATGTCCCGATACACTAAATTCCGGTATGCTTCGTACACTAGTTTCTGGGCGTCGTGGTCTATATCATAGAAGTTGCTGCGTAAGAGATATAACCATTGTTCCTGCTCCACCTATACCCTCCCCCGTCAGTTTATTCTTTAGCTACTGGACATAAATACCTACTCATCATCCCTATCACTAGTAAAATATTATCATAAAATTCTATATATTTCCTTTGTTATCATTATTGTAGAAAAATTATCAAAAAAACTTAAGGAAAGAACAGTCATTATTTACTAGGATAAGTCGTTTTAGTAGTAGATTAGCTCTTTTGGTTACTGCATCTTCATGCTGCCTTACGGTCTAAGCAGGATGCGATCAAGAAGCTGTAATCCGACAAGATACTTGCCATGAAAATAAGGTAGCTCACATCGGGAGAGGGAGGTGAGTTTTTTTGTGGTTGGTTTGAAGGGCTAATCTAATTTTGAAAAAAAATTAAGAGGAGGATTTTACTATGAAAAAACTGCTTACACTTGTTCTTACCATGATTATGATGTTGTCGCTTTCGGTATCGGCTTTTGCTAGTCCTGTGGAATTAGAAGAATTCTCCCCACCTGGAACCTCTATCACAGTTAGACCATTGACTCCGGAAGAGATCACTCTGCTTGAGCAAAGAGCCAATGGAAACAAAGAAGTTAGTCTCTTTGATGTTGGCATCTTATCTGATAGCTGGAGCGGAAATGTTACCGTGCCAATTAATAAAGATGGGAACCAAGGAGCAAACGTGGGCCACGCATTTATTCCATCTCCAGATAGATATGTATTAATATACGTAGGGGACTTGCCTGGCACTATGCCATCTGTTAATTTAAGCATTCAAAGTCAAACCAACAGCAATGTCCAGTGGTGGAGATCGAATATTAAGGGCAATTCGCTGGTTGTTATTGACACAGGCAGTTACAGCAACCACACTTTCCAAATCAAAACAAGCACGAACGAGGAAAATTCAAGAAGTGCATATTTTGAATGGACTACCTCAAGCGATAATTAAGGTGTTATCCATAATCCAAATGAAGCACTGTCCCCGGCAGTGCTTCTTCATGTTAAATAGCAAACTTTTCTCTTAAGTTCGTAGTTTTTAGTCCACAAATTCAGCCTGTTCTTCAGGGGACAGCAAGGCTCTTGCCGCGAGCTCTCTTTCCTTGAATTCAGCGCTTTCTTCAGGTGTTAATTTTCTTACTGTAATGGAGGTTCCCGGTGGTATTGAGTCTGGACGCAGCCCATAATCGTCTTCTTCAAACTCGGCCTGTTCTTC
This sequence comes from Paenibacillus sp. FSL M8-0334, assembly GCF_038000405.1. NCBI lineage: Bacteria > Bacillati > Bacillota > Bacilli > Caryophanales > Paenibacillaceae > Paenibacillus > Paenibacillus sp. FSL M8-0334. Next base: position 908,430 of record NZ_JBBOCH010000001.1, on the reverse strand, counting down.
AGGAGACAACATAGCTCTTGCTGCAAGTTCTCTATCTTTAAATTCAGCACTTTCTTCAGGTGTTAATTTTCTTACTGTAATAGAAGTTCCCGGTGGAATGTCGCCTGAATGAGAACTGTCATTACGTTTATCTTCAGCTGGAGCCGGCTCCGGGATGAGTCGAATTTCAGAGCCAACCGGTTCTGGAGCTGCTTCTTTAGGTGCCACTGGTGATGGAGTCTGGCCGGCATTCGAATGGTTAGCTCCAGATTCAGCAGGGACTATAGCAACTGGAGCTTGGATACTGTTCTTATCAGGCTCGGGCACCAGTACAGGTACGGGGTGAGGATCTTTGATTTGGACATCCTCATTTGATTCATTCTCCGCTTCAAGTGCAGCAGGAGCTTGACTTGGCTGTGTCTCAACAGGATATGGTGCCTTCTCCATTACCGCATCAGATGGGGCCGCTTTCGGAATTTGCTCGCTTGGTTGAACCTCAGCCTGACCTTCCTCATATGGAATGATTTCTGGCGAATAGTTGGCAGCCCATACCGCTGCGGATGTGCTAATTGCGGCAACGGAAAATACAGCTGTTATCGTCAGATATAATGTTTTCTTTCTCAGTTTCTTCACATTCAGCATCATCATTAATCTCCTTTTCAATTGTTGGCCATCACCCGATAAGGAGGCGCAAAATCGCACCGGTAAATGCCTGGTTCCCGCCATAACGTTCAGAATCGTCTCCCCGTACCGTTTACGCTCGGCATGGGACATCTCGCTGACCACTTCTTCGTCGCAGGACAGCTCGCTCCAGGTATGAATATCCTTGCGGAGAATGTGTATGAAGGGGTTAAACCAATGTAAGGCTGACGCTCCCAGGGTGAAGGCCTTGACCCATAAATCCTTCCGTTTCAGATGGATCAGCTCATGGCGCATGACCATGTCCATGCTCACGTTAAAGATATTTTCTATAGGAAGATAGATGGTCGGTTTCCATAACCCGACAAGAACAGGACTCCGAACAGCAGAGCTGTAAGCAAGCCGAACACTGCGTTTCAATCCAAGAGATTCTTTCATCAAGGAGAGTTGTTCAACGGCCTGGCTGTCTCTCGGAACGGCGGTGCGTGAATGCTCTAGTGTCCTTACAAATTTGCGATAGCAATACAGCTGCCATGCTGCAAAAAGGATCATGCCGGTTGCCCATACGGTAATCAGGAGTAGGGCGGTTTGGGCTGTCATGGTCTGCCCCGTAATCAGCGGCTCCGGACTGAACCCTGAATATGCTCCGGATAGCCCTTGTTCCGCCGTTGAAGGCTGCCCGCTAATCGCCGGAACGGTAGCTGCCGCGCTGAATGTCAGCGATACGACCCACTGAATACCAAGGACTACGGGAAATAGAAAAAAGCCTACGGCCATTTTGCTAAGTCCATAACGCCATTTGGTCGGGAAGGCACCGGCGGGCAAGAGCCGCAATATAAGAATACAAGCGACGACGACGCTTCCGGCGGCATTCAGCGTAATCAGTAGTTCAAGAATGGTATTCATGGGCTGCACCTACTTTCCGGAGAACCATTGCTTCAGCTCTTCAACATCTTCATCCGAAAGCTTGTCGCCGTCATACAAGGCAGCGATAAGGTTCTTCACCGATCCCTGGTATAACCCGTCCAGTACATGCTTCGTCTCGGCCAGCTTGTAATCTTCCGGTGAGATCAGGGGCGTATACATGTTCGTTCGGCCATGTCTTGTGGCCTCCAGTGCCCCTTTATCCACCAGTCGCGACAGGAAGGTAGAGATCGTCTGGGCCTTCCACGCTTTGCCCCGCCCCGCAAAAATCCGCAGCAATTCCGTCGACGTGACAGGAGGTTCACACTCCCAGATCACCTCCATGAGTTCCATTTCCGTATCCGATAGTTTCTGAATTTGATTCACGGTGAACACCTCACTACAGTCGTTATGCGTCCATAACGAAACGAATTACTACACTACGTAGTGATTATAATTTACTACGGGGTGTAGTGGGTGTCAAGTGTCAAGGGGGTGCCCCTTTTCTCCCTATATTGCAGCGGATCTTATCCAGGCGGCCAAAGCCGGGGGACTGTCCGTTAACGCAAAAAACAAGGCTCGGTTTCAGCAACGTGGACGAGTGGCGCGGCTGGTTAACCCATATTTTGAAGCAAGACATTGTGAATCTGTCCATTCATCTGCGGACAAGAGACGAGATAAGTAAAGTAGACGCTCACTAGGAACTGATCCAGCAGATTAAACAGCTTCGTGATGAGGTCGCACCGGGCAACCGGTTATCGTCGGCGCCTTCTCCCTGGAATTCACGAGGGAGAAGGCGCCGTATTTATTCCGTTTGTCTCATCTCTCTCATCTCTCTCATTTGTTTTAATTGTACTCCTCAAGTTCCAGTGCTTCTTTGGTATGCTCTGCCTTGGAGAACAGGTTCATTAACTTGTCTTTATAGATGTACCCGAGGATAAACCCGACAACAGCGATAACGGATATGATGATCGTTACCGTGTACTGCTGTGTTGGAATGGTAGAACCTACCGCGGCCGATCCGATGATCCATGGCAGGCGTCCTACCAGCAGGATGGTGAAGAATCGCAGGGAGCTAATCGACGTCAGTGCAGCGACGAATACTAACATATCTTTTGGCAAACCCGGAATTATAAAAAAATAAACAAAAAGACAGAAAACTTCCGCTCATCATGCATAAACGACATCCATTTCACATTTTGCTTCTGGAACAGGGTCAGATTAAGGAACGCGGTGATCATCATCACTTGCTGGAGAGAAAGGGCATATATTATCAATTGTACACGGGTGCTTTCGAGTGGGATTAATGATATTTAACATATAGCTAGACAATAAAGAGATAGCCATGCGATGGTGCAGCGCTATCTCTTTATTGTTAAACGGATGGTGCAGATGTAATAAGCATACGTATGCTTAGGCCACAGGGTCGTTCTTGTGTTCAAAATACTGCTTCAGCACAAATTCAAGCACAGGCCCAGGCTCTGCCCGTTGTAACTGAGCCTGATCGCCAAATTCCATAAGATACGGGTGTTCGATGGTGCAAGCGGCCCAGTGGGGCATTGGCTTTCCGGTAGAATCAGAGCCGTTCGGATCACCGGTGGCAATAAAATTGGACAGATAATTGCACATCTGGCGAGCCAGGTCGTAATGCTTGCCGGTGAACGGGCGCCAGCATTTGGCAAGTGTTTCGAAGAAAAACCACAGATCCACGGAGTGAAACGTACCTGGTTGATCCCAGCCCGGAATCTCTGCGTCGAAGTTATAATAATAGAGCGGTGTTTCCGACGGATGACCGCTGTTTGAACGAATAAGGAGATGAATGGCGTATTCGATCATGCGGACAGAAGCTTTCTCGAGTGCATGATCCAGGTCGCCGGTATCGGCTTCACATCGCTGCAAAAAGTCAGGAGCATCTTCGCCAAATCGTTCAGCCGCCATCTGCTTCAGTTCCTCCATACTGCTTACCGCAGGCCGGGTCCAGAACTCAGAGGACGTATGCCCAAGCATAACGGGAACAAGCTCACGTTGATGCTGCATGAAACGTGTAAACGGATCATCTATACAGAACTGATCATCGATGACCGTTCCCCAGAAGCTTTTATATTCTAACACCTTATCCCGTAAAGTGACCGCATCCAGCTGTCTCGCTTCATCCAGTGAAGACACCCCCAGGAAGCTGAAAAATTCAACGCCCTTCTGCTCGGCATCCCGCAGCGTGCTGCGGACAGCGGGTACATGCACATGGGGATACAGTTCGGTCGCTATACCGCTCATGATGACGGCTCGCTGGAACAGGCCTTTGTTCTGCGGGGATGTCATCTGACTGAGGACACTGCCGCCGCCGGCAGATTGCCCGCCAATCGTAATCTGATCCGGGTCACCGCCGAATGCGGCAATATTACGTTTGACCCAAGCTGTGCCGGCCTGCTGATCCAGATGTCCAAAGTTCGCAGGTGCGTGCGGTGACTCAGCACTGATCTCGGGATGGCACAAGAAACCGAAGGCATTCAGACGGTAGTTGATCGTGACAACGACAATGCCTCTGCGGGCAATGCGTTCGCCATCGAATTCCATCTCGGCTGTGTGACCCACCTGAAGCCCTCCGCCAAAGTACCAGACAAAGACGGGCAGCTTCTCATCGGTGCGCTTGGCAGGTGTCCACACATTCAAATACAGACAGTCCTCATCCATTGGCAGGTCCGGGTCAACAGCCCATTCCCGGGTATAGATGTTATTATCGTCGATCACGGTTGGAGCCTGCATGGAGATGGGGGCAAAATCAAAAGCTTTCAGCACACCATCCCAGTCTTCTGCGGGCTGTGGCGCGCGCCAGCGGTTCGGGCCTACCGGGGGTGCAGCGAACGGAATTCCTTTAAAGCTCGTAATACGAGGGTCTGCAGCGGGCAGTCCCTGGACTTGACCATTCTCAACGGTGACCATTCTAAGCAACACAACATTCTCCTCTCTGAATTAACGTAGAATTCATGCCGGTCCAAGATGTGTGGATACGCTTACAAATATGCTGCTCTATAATATAATGACTGATATCAAGAGTGGGGGTGGGGATGTGGACTCGTTATGGAGAGACGGAAGCAGAGCAAGCCAGATTTATTTTATCAGCGGCGGTCACAAACCGGTCAATCTGCATCAGTGGGGACCCGGCGTACGTGACGTCTATGCGCTGCATTACATCATTCGAGGGCAGGGCACATTGGAAACCGGAGGCCAGCATTTTCGGCTGGGTGCCGGAGAGAGCTTTATCATTTTTCCGCAAAAGGAGATCTATTACTACCCCGACCCTGTTGACCCTTGGGAATACGTATGGATGGAGTTCAACGGGCGAGACGCCGGGCGAGTTGTAGAGTTGACACAGCTTACGGTCCAGCATCCTGTACTGCCAGCAGCGCCGGAGACCCTGGAACCCTGGTTTCATCTGGCCTGGAACGCCGGTGCGTCGCCGAGCGAAGTGTTGCGGGCGGATGCCCGTTTACAACTGCTGCTCTCCTATTACATGGAATATTACCCTGGAGATCAGCAGGAGGAGCCGAAGGATTATGTGTGGCTGGCGAGAAAGTACATTGAGCAGAACTATTGGAAGCCATCATTAACGGTTACGGAGATCGTACAGGCCGTTAATCTGGAACGCAGCTATCTGTTTCGGAAATTCAAAGGAGCCACTGGCGAATCGGTGTCAGCCTATATTGCGTCATGCCGTATCCGGCGCGCCTGCGAGCTGTTGAAGACATCCGGTTTACCCGTTCAGTCCGTAGCTTACTCTGTTGGCTATCATGATCCGCTTTATTTTTCCAGAGTGTTCAAAAAGGCCACATCACATACACCTTCAGCCTACATGATGCTGCATCAGAAACAAGCAGAACCCGGTATGGAGGAACAAGCTCTACGCTAATGGATGAAGACACCATATTAACGAAAAAGAGCACAGTTACCGGACTCACGGAAATAACGAATCAGCTTCTCAATGGGCTCCCGTCCGCAATTCAGCTTCACACCGAGACAGTCGATGCAGAGGAATTGCTGGGCTGTGCGTGAGACTAATTTGAGATAGATTCCCACATCATCGGAAGAGAGCGGAACCCGACAGGCGGTGCACAGGCGACTGTGAGCCATTTACTTCACCAGTTTGGCCCGCACGACGAGACAATCATGAGCGGCAACAACTGGCGCGAAGCGTTCTCGATACACACCCAGTTCCTTATGCTCCCAGCAGTCATAGAGGGATAAAGCATAACCTGCGGCGTAAGGCAGCCCCATATCCCAGAATTGCAGGGACAGTTCGCGCTGGCTGTCACTCAGGTTGAAGAAGCCAATGGCCAGATCGCCATCCGTAAGCACCTTAACGAGCATGAATACATCGTCAGTGTGGAACCATTGCGGTTCAGGTTTGATGCGATATGCTCCGCGTGCCTCTGCATCCTGATTGATGGCAAGCAGGTCAGGGTTGAGCAATATATCCTTCGTTGCCTGGTTGGCCTTACGCACGTCACATCCGATCATGAGCGGTGAACCCATCATGGACCAGAGCGAGAAGTGAGTTTTATACTCGATATCATTGCAGCCGCCGATCGTGCCGATAAAGTCGTTATTGCTTCCGCCGTACATGCCAACAATGAGCATATCCATGTCATTATGGCAGAAGGAGCCTGTGTAGCTTTGTTTCCCCAGCTGTGACAGGGCCAGCTCCTTCACCGATTCCCAGTTATCTCGAATATCGCCGGTGGAACGGTACATATGTGCGCCGGATTCACGAATCCAGTCATATACGTTGTCGGCTCCCCAGTTGCAGGCCGAGAACAGGATATCGCGTCCGCAGTTTTTGAGTGCGAGGCTCATCCGTTTGTACAGCAGCTCACCGGAGATGTGGCGCGGCTTGAAACAGTAGTCGTATTTTAAATAATCGACCCCCCACTCGGCAAACAGCGCAGCATCCTGGAACTCGTGTTCGAAGCTGCCCGGGTAGCCGGCACAAGTATGTGTGCCTACGCATGAATACATGCCAAATTTCAGGCCTTTCCCGTGAATATAATCTGCAAGCGCTCTCATACCATTCGGGAATTTCTTCGGATCAGCAACCAGATTACCGTCCGCATCCCGTTCCTTCAAACTCCAGCAGTCATCAATGACGATGTACTCATACCCTGCCTCGAGATAACCCTCCGATACAAATACGTCAGCGACATCCCGAATCAACTGTTCGTTAATATCCCATGTAAAGGTATTCCATGAATTCCAGCCCAGCGCAGGGGCGAATCCCATTAGTGAATTGCTGCTCATCATCTCGCTTCCTTCCTCATCTGGATTTAAATGTAACTATTTTGAACTTACAGCAAGAGAGGCACTCTTAGCCATAGCTTGACGTTGCTTGGACATGGACAAATGATGCTCGAACCACATAGCTAAACGAAAATAAGCAGTGCTAACGAACCATGAACAAAAAAAGAAGTCGCCCATATACGCAAGCAATTTAAGCTGGATCACGATTTACTCAGCTACGGTTTCAAAAGCCACCCTGTGATACAGACACCGATCGAGCACAACGTCCCGTTCCGTCTAACCTGTCCAGATTGCAGGGAAAGCGAGCTGAAGGCGACGTCTTTTATGGATTGGGATTGATGTTAATTCTACCTGACGTCACATTCTGAAAATATTGAATGATTTTGAGCAATTGTCTTATGTAGTTCCCGGCGGCTCTCCTTCTATACTTAAAGTACGGAAAAGGAGAGTGAATTCATGGAACGAGCAACATCTTTAGCATCCGAAATACCCGTTCGCAAAAAGCCATTTCGCAAGCGCTGGGACTCTCCCCTTGCAGGTTATCTGTTTATTTCCCCTTGGTTGATCGGATTTCTGGCGTTGACAGCCTATCCGATGTTGTTGTCCCTGTACTATTCCTTCACAAATTACACCCTCATGAAGCCGATCGAGTGGGTCGGCCTGGACAATTACGAGCGCATCGTTACGGCGGACGACAAATTTGCCCAATCGCTCAAGCTCACATTTTATTATGTACTCGCCTCGGTGCCGCTAAAGCTGATTGCCGCGCTGATGGTTGCGCTCCTGCTGAAAAGGGCTGTGCGCGGGATATCCGTCTATCGGACGGCCATTTATTTCCCTTCCTTAATCGGGGCGAGCATTGCGGTGTCCCTGCTGTGGAAGAATATTTTCGGCGTGGACGGCTTCTTCAACAAAGTGCTTGGATTCTTCGGGATTCCCGGAACGGGCTGGGTCACGAACCCCGATACCGCATTATGGTCCCTGATTGGCTTATCGGTATGGCAATTCGGCTCCTCGATGGTGATTTTCCTGGCGGGCCTGAAGCAGATCCCGAATGATCTGTATGAAGCCTCCGCGGTGGATGGGGCGGGCAAGGTGAAGCAATTTTTCAAAATCACGCTTCCGATGCTGTCGCCCACGTTATTCTTCAATCTCATTATGGGGGTCATTAACTCCTTCCAGATGTTTACGCCTGCTTACGTCATCACCGGCGGCGGGCCGATGAACTCGACCTATGTGTATGCGTTATACCTGTATGAACGGGCATTCAGCCGCTATCAGCTGGGCTATTCCTCATCCCTGGCCTGGATCATGCTGATCTTGATTGTCGCTGCCGCCGTGATCATTAACCTGACGTCGAAATACTGGGTATTCTACGAATCCGAGAGCCAAGGAGGGAAAAGAAAATGACCAGACACAAATGGAACTCCGTGATCCGCCATGCGGTGCTCATCCTATTCAGCTTGGTGATGGTGTATCCGGTCATTTGGTGGATTGGCGCTTCGCTAAAAACGAACCAGGAGCTCAGTTCCCCGTCCCTCTTCCCGTCCGTGCCGCAGTGGTCCAATTACATTAACGGATGGAATTCCGTTCCGGGCTTCACCTTTACCGACTTCTATTTGAATACCTTTTATCTAATTACGGCGGTCATCATCGTAACGGTCATCTCCTGTACGCTGGTCGCCTTCGGATTTGCAAGGCTGGACTTTCCGCTTCGCGGCTTCTGGTTCTCGCTGCTCATGCTCACGCTGATGCTGCCGGGCCAAGTGCTCATCATTCCGCAGTATGCGATGTTCCACCAGTTCGGCTGGGTCAACACCTACCTGCCGTTCATCGTGCCCCATGCGTTAGCGGGAGGTGCGGGAGGAACCTTCTTCGTCTTCCTGCTCGTTCAATTCATACGCGGGATTCCGCGGGAATTGGATGAATCGGCCAAGATCGACGGATGCAGCTGGTTCGGGATTTACTGGCGGATTGTGATGCCCTTGATGAAGCCTTCCATCGTGACGGTCATCATCTTCTGCTTCCTATGGAACTGGGATGATTTCCTTGGCCATCTCCTATACATTAATTCCGTTGACAAATACACGGTAGGCTTGGCGTTACGGATGATTAACGATTCACAAGGCGGCGCGGAATGGGGACAATTGCTCGCGATGTCGCTCGTATCCATTGTGCCGGCAACGCTGCTGTTTGTCTTTGCCCAGAAATATTTTGTGGAGGGCGTGGCTACCACTGGACTAAAAGGGTAGTGGCTAGCTCTGCCGATCTATTATAAAATGAGAAAACATTGAGGCAGCGGTTCGCCGCACGGCTTCAATGTTTTTTTCGGATCGGAATGGATAAGCATGGAGCATGGAGGATAAGCGCTTATGATCAATCCCTTCAAGAGATACCGGATCGATTCCCTGTTTATTATTTGCTTTGCAGGGCTGATCACGATTGTGCTGGCGATCACGGTATGGACCAGTTATGCCATGACTTCGCGGGAATTGGCTGACAACACGTCGTATTACCAGAAAAGGCTGCTCGAGGAGCTGAACAATGAAATTACGGGCCGCCTGACATCGATCGAGCAAATATCGCTGACCACGTCCAGGGACCATGATTTGCTTACGTTTCTGTCGGGAAAAGAAGATGAGTTCAACCACTACAGGCGGTCCAAAGGCATCCAGGAAGCGCTGGCTCATCTTACGTATTCGATTCCGCAAATTCAAGCCATCGATTTATATATGGAACAGCCGGAGTGGGGGGATCGGCAGAGCTACATTCAATTCCATGAATTAAAGGCTGCTGAGGCACAGCCATGGTATCCGTTGCTGCAGAACAATGACTTCTCCTGGTCAGAGGAGCATGATTTAACGACCTATAAAGGGAACGTGCCTGTGCTCAGCTTCTCCCGCAAGGTATACAACAACTCCCGATACTTGGGCATTCTTGTCGTGCATGTGAAGGCGGATTGGATCCGCGGGATTCTCGAGGGATACTCCAAGGATTCCAACCGGATGCTGCTGGATCTGAACGGCAGGGAGCTGCTGAGCGTCGGAAAATCAATGACAGATGCCGGATTACAGGAGCAGGATTTGCAGTTCGCGGACCAATCCGGGGTGCTTCGGCAGCATACACAGCCGCATGGGGTGGAGTCTCTGGTTGTCTATTCCAAAGTCGCCGACTCCAACTGGATGCTGGTGGAGATTACCCCGTGGGAGCGAATCACGTCAGGCAGCGTCAAGCTGGCCGGCGTCATTATTACCATCGGCATCGGAGCCTTACTGCTAGCTTTCTTGTTAACGCTATGGTTAAGCCGGCAATTGTTGAAGCCGATCGCCCAGCTAGTGAGAGCGATGAAGAATTACGATGTTGGAGGGAAGCAAGCGGAGCTGGCCGGCGATTACACGAATGAATTCGGCATTCTGTTTGCAGGGTTTCGCAGACTGAATGAGCGAATCCAGGCATTGTACGCCTCCCTGGCGCAGCGTTACGAGCAGCAGCGGAAGGCCGAAATCGAAGCGCTCCAAGCCAATATTAATCCGCATTTTCTATATAACACCTTGGACCAGCTGAACTGGATGGCGATTGCCGAGGGACAGGAGAAGATGAGCCGTATTCTGGAGCTGATGGGCCGCATGTTCCGTATCGGATTATCGCATGGAGAGAGCTTTATTACGATTGAAGACGAGCTGACTCATGTCGCATGCTATTTGGAAATTCAGCAGATTCGGTGGGAAGACGGACTGGAATATGAGGTGCAGGCCTCCAAGGAAGTCCGGGATTTATTCATTCCCAAAATGACACTCCAGCCTTTCGTCGAGAATTCCATCATTCACGGCTTCAATGCAAGGCAAAGCGGCCGAATTGAGATTAAGGCAGAAGAAGAGGGAGGCCGTGTCCGCATGACGATTACCGACAACGGAAGCGGGCTTGCTCCCGAGAGCATAGGGAGTCATCGCCGCAAGGGCGGTTACGGGATTCGGAATGTGAGAGAGCGGTTCTCGGCGTTCTTTAATGAAAATTATGAGATCCACGTTAAGGACGGCGGGTTTGAAGGAGTGGTTGTAACGATCATCTTCCCAAGGCTCGAAGAAGCACAGACGTGAAGCATAATCAGACGATTTTATAATAAATTGTGCATCTCTCTTATACACCCGTCATTCCAGAATTGATAGGATCATATTGACCACAATATAATGTTTCTAGGGGGAAGTCGGCATGAACAAATGGAAGCGATTGCAGATTCTCGCGTTATTGATGGTGTTCTCCTTGCTGGCAGCGGCATGCAGCGGCGGTAACGGAGGCACCGGCACAAGCACAGGCAACTCAACCTCCACCAAGAACAATACACAGGCCGAAGGCGGTTCGGCAGACAACGTCAAGCTCCGGATTATGTGGTGGGGCTCGCAGCCGCGTCACGAAGCGACACTCAAGGCATTGGAGGCTTATACGGCGAAGAATCCGCATGTAACCTTCGAGCCCGAATACTCCGGGATGGACGGTTATCTGGATAAGCTCTCTACGCAGGCAGCGGCGCATAATGAGCCGGATATTTTCCAAATGGACCCGGGCTGGATTTCGGACTGGACCTCCCGCAACCAGCTGGAAGAGCTCGACACCAAGGTTAAGCTGGATGAATTGACGCCGAGCTTGCTGCCGATCGGGCAGAGAGAGGGCAAGCAATACGGCGTGCCGCTCGGATCGGTTGCTTTCGGGATGATCTATGACAAAGCGGCTCTTGAGAAGCTGGGCGCAACGATGCCGGAGAACGGCTGGACATGGGATGATTTCTTCGCATTGGCGGAAGAGGTAAAGCCTAAGCTGGCGGAAGGCCAATATTTCACGCTGGATTATGCCGGCAACTACTTCATGTTCAGCGCGTACCACTATGCCAAGGGCAAGGGGACCTTGATTACGGAAGACGGCAAATTCAATATCGATGAAGCGACGTTCCTGGAATGGACGAAGAAGTTTGAACAGCTGCGCAAGGATGGACTTGTGCCTCCGGCGGATCTAAACGCATCCGACAAGGAAATGGATCCGACGGCCGACCTGCTGGTCAACGGCAAAATCCTGTTCCGCTACTCCTTCTCCAACAACTACACCACATGGGACAGCATGAAGGAAGGGGCTTACGATCTGGTTACGATGCCGCGGGCCGAGGAAGCGGGAGGCTGGCTCAAGCCGTCCATGTACTTCAGCCTGTCGCCGAATTCCAAGCATAAGGAAGAAGCGGCCAAATTCATCGACTGGTTCATCAATGATCCGGAAGCAGGAGCCATTCTTGGCACCGCTCGGGGCGTGCCTGCCAATGCCAAGATCGCGGAGTCGCTGATTCCGAATCTGCCGGAAGGCGAGAAGGTCGGGATGAAGCTGATCGACGCCACGACGCCGGATGGACAGATCTTTACGACAGGACCGGAAGGCTGGGTGAACTTCATCGATAAAGACTTCCCGCTCGTCCGGGATGAGTTGAGCTTCGGCAGAACGACACCGGAGCAGGCCTATGAATCGCTCAAGAAGGCCGCGCAAGAATATGAATAACTCCAATACAATGGATGAGTGAGAACGAGAAGCCAGCAAGGGAGTAGAATGATTCGGTTATTCGGTGAAAGCTGTCTGTTAATATAGTTCTAGTCTACTCCGGTTTACGTCATGCCTGAGCGGTTTCACAGCCGATCGGGCATGGCGTATTACCGTTAGGGTGAAGCTATTTTCCTTTTTGCAAATAAGGAAGGGGGCTCTTCAGATGTGGAAGATAGGAATCGTGGATGACGACCGTGCTGTGCTGCAGGGAATCCGGAAAGCCATCCCTTGGGACGAACTCAATGCAGAGTGGGCGGGGGAAGCGTCGAACGGGGAAGAAGGGCTTGAAATGATTGCATCGGCAAGCCCCGACATCGTGATTACCGATTTATATATGCCTGTCATGAATGGTCTGGATATGATCGAGCAGCTACGAAAGAACACTGGCTATTCGGGAAAAGTGATCATTCTGAGCGGTTACTCCGACTTCGAATATGCACGTCAAGCCTTGCGTCTGAACGTGAGCGATTACTTATCCAAGCCGATCAGCCTTCCGACGCTGAAGTCTGTTTTAAATGAAGCCATATCCGATTTGGAGGAGCGCGAAGAGATGCGCATGAAGCAGGATGAGCTGCTCCAGAAGCTGCAGCTTTATGAACCTTTCGTGGAGAAGGAGTGGGTCAAATCGGCCGCAGCCGGCGCCCTGCTGCAATCAGGACTCCAATCGGAAATTCCGGAGCCTTATCGGTATTGGACCGATCACGATCATACGGTCATCGGCATCGAGCTGGTCTACGATCAACGGGCAGCCAAATTAAGCTTGCCGGACTGGAGCCTCCTTCGATTTGCAATCAGCAATATGGCGTGCGAAATTACGCAGGCGGCATTCCCCCGCTTCGACCATACGGATCTCCACACCAACCGTTCGGTGATCATTATTCATCATGATCGAACAGAGCCTGCCGAGCGAGTGCGGCAGCGGCTGGAGCAGCTGGGTGTACGATTAATCGACTGTGTGCGGAACTACCTGAAGCTGAAGATCCGGATCGGCATCGGTGAGCGGAAGAGTTGCATAAGGGATATCGGCATCTCGACGGAAGAAGCCTTCCGGGCGATCGATGTGACTTCCCGGCCGGCCGTTCCGGAGCAAGAGCTGTATTTCTACAGTGCACAGGAGCCGGGCAATGCGGAGGCCAAGTCTCCGGTGCGCCCCGTTAAGCTATACCTGGAGCTGGCCGGCGCGATTCGTACCTCACAGGAGCATCAGGCGCAGACGATCATAAGGGACTATATGAAGCGGCTGGAAGAGGAAGGGGGCATCACCAAACCCTACGTCAGCATGCTGGCCGGCGAGCTGTGGGGCATTATCGCTTTTGCTTTCTATGAGACGGGGACCGTCGTTGACGATATCTTCCCGTATGACGGCATTACGCGCGAAATGGCGAAGCTGCAGCGTCCGTCCGAGCTTGCCGAATGGCTGATCACCAAGATCGGGCTTGTGTTCGGCAGCCGCGAATGGGGCGGGAACGGCAAGCATCGCCAGGCGGTCGACTTTATGATCGAGTACATTCACGAGCACTATGCCGAGGACCTTACGCTCGGTGGACTGGCGGATAAGGTGTATATTTCGAGAAACTACTTGTCGATGATTTTTAAGAACATGACCGGCGAAACGTTCAACAATTACCTGACCCGAGTACGGGTCGAGAAGGCCCGGGAGCTACTGATGGAGAAGAATGCATTGGTTTACGAAGTGGCCGAACAGGTCGGATATAAAAACGTTCCGTATTTCAGCACGGTATTCAAGAAATTCACGGGCATGAATCCGACGGAGCTTGTGAAGTGATCTTGGGGGAGTTGTGATGAATACCAGTTAGGATCCGGTATAGGTGCAGGTTGATGGAGACTCGCTGAAGCATGCTACAACAATAAAGCCGCTGGAAAGCCATTTGGGCAAGATCGTGACCACGCAGGCGGTTTCTTCGCAAGTATTTCGTATGGCGATTGAAGAATCGACCATGGGCATTGCTCTGCTGATAGGTGAGCAGCCCTTCATTAATGAAGAGATGGATGCCGGCCGCTGCTTGGTCGTAGGGATGCTGGGGAGCATAGAGAGGACTTTGCTTGATAACTTCTAGAAGGTTTAAATATACTTCGAACGTTCGGGGTATGCTGGAACAGCAAGGAGTTAACAACATGACATTGTCATTGGTTCCAATCTTTTGAGCTGGACCTCATCTCTACCGCATCAACGAGAATATGAGTGAATTATACGCTTTTCGGACCCATTATGGAGATAAGTGAAAGCGCCGCAAACTGGAATAACCAGGATAGCGGCGCTTTCAAGTTTGTTTGATGGCGTGGTATCATTCTGTTTGGTCCTAATACTGAACGAACCTATTTGGTTGGATCTTCTTGCAGCAATGTAGAATAATCGAACGAAGGGTTAAGGTGCCGCCACAACTGTTATTCCCGTTGGGTTGTTTGTATCCGTAGCCACCTTGACCCCGGTATATATCAACATTAGCATATTCAATGGTGCCTGAAGTAGTGGCTCCAGTATTTGCGCCCCTTAAATAAATAGTGTCACCTGGAGTATCGCTAATGTAGACTCCCGTAATCATGGCCATATTTGAAGTTGAAGGGTACGGAACTCTAGGCCGGCGACTATATACTTGTCCATTTCCGACAGAAACTTCCCCAAAAAAGGAATATAGATGATACTGAAATAAAAATTAAATCCCAACGCTAAATGTAAGAGGAGGGGATTGGGTTTGAAACAGTGTATTGTTATCATTGTTTTTTTAATTTTCCTCGGATGTCAGTCAATAAAGCCGGTTCAAACTATAGCATCGAGTACAGTAGCAGGTGCTTTGTCTAGTATGACTCAGGATGATTATTCCGCAACGCTTTCGATCCCACAAAAAGTTAAGGTCAACGAGGAATTCACGATCAAGGCTGAACTTAAAAAAGAATTAGTGCAAAAGGTGACGATTTCGAGTAAGCAGCAAATGTTCGTCTACGTGATTAAAGATCGTAATGGGAAGCAGATTAATTCCTATGCGATTACGGACAAAGGAAAGAATCGAGAAGTTTCTGGTAAGGTTGTTATTTCGGAAAACTACAAGTATAAGATTAAGCAGCCTGGTATATACGAAATCTCGGCAATAGCAGAATTTACAGTTATTAAAGACGGAAAGAGTCAAAATTTTAAAATTGAAACCGATTCTAAGAAAGTAGAAATAGAATAATAAACACTAGCCCATGCGGAGATAAGTAAAAAAGCGACGCAAATCTGAAATTCAGATTTGCGTCGTGTTCTTATGGTGCGTCTTTCTTATTCCGAGCATAATTCAGTCGAAGTGACAGGAGGCTCACACTCCCGGATCACCTCCATGAGTTCCATTTCCGTATCCGAGCTTCTGAACTTGGTTCACGGTGAACACCTCACTACAGTCGTTATACGTCCATAACGAAACGAATTACTACACTACGTAGTGATTATAATTTACTACGGGGTGTAGTGGGTGTCAAGGGAGGGGATTTAGGAGGGGTTGCAGGGGGAGCCAAGCCTAACTGGCCTCCGCTGAGTTTCCTTTTACGACGGAATTTAATTACTGAAGCTTTGAGATAGGTCTGAACTGATCTGTCTACAAATGCTATCATTTAGGTAGCTTGATTGAGGAAATGACGGATAGCTGAGGAAAGGAGCGATTCTGTGAGTGACATTGATAAACTAAGCGCTTATAAAGCACTAGTCAGTAAACGGAAGAAATGCACGATATGTGATCCCGCACAATGCGAATTGAAAAATCCGAGCCTGCAACAGAACGATAAGCTTAAGACCAGTCAGATCGGCCACTGGACAGAGTGGCAAGGCAGTCTGGATGCCAAAATAATGGTGGTTGGACAGGATTGGGGGGATTTCATCACACTGGTTGACCAAGATGGGGAAACCAACGTAGAAGAAAGCGCGACGAACCGGCATTGGTCCAATTATTGAATATCGCTGGTGTGGACATTGACGAGCGTACTGCAAGAAACAGACACGAGGACTTATTCTTTACCAATGCGATACTGTGTATGAAAACTAAAGGCGGATTAGCAGGTAAGGTGAGAGGATCGTGGTTTCGAAATTGCGTGTCCACATTTCTTAAGCCACTCATCGAAGACATTATTCAACCTAAAGTTGTCATCACTCTGGGGGAGAAGGCAACCAGGTCCTTGCTGCGTGAATATGGGCATAAAGGAATAAAATTCAGAGCATTGGTCGAACGTGAATCACCGATCAAGGTGAGCGGGAATACGGTTGTGTTTCCGGTATTTCATTGCGGTAGTTTAGGACGAAGAAACAGACCATTCGAACAGCAAAAGCTGGACTGGCTGCGAATCAAGGGTTATCTGGAAGGGCCATACGAAGAGTCTATCTAGATACGAAAAACTGGATTCATTTTTACATAGGAGGTGGTCCAGATGTTGGCATTGAAAACGATGATTTCAAGCTTTTTTCAGCATGTACAAGATCATAGAATCGAAATATACAACGAATTCAGCTTACAGCACGAGTTGGGCATTTACTTGCGAGAAAGACTCCCTCAATATAAAGTTCAGTTTGAGCGTAATGTTTCGTATTTTTCAAGCCAATCTATCACCATCAAAAAGGAAATCGACATCTCAATATTTACAGAGGATCAAAGGGAGAAGTATGCAATTGAGCTGAAATGCCCTTTAAATGGACAGTATCCTGAACAAATGTATTCCTTTGTGAAGGATATAAAATTCATGGAGCAGCTGAAGGATCTAGGATTCGTTAGGACAGCTTGTGTTGCTCTTGTATCCGACAAACCCTTTTATCAAGGGAAAAATAATAGAGGCATCTACAAGCTCTTCAGGGAAGAATATGCAGTTTACGGGAACATCTACAAACCAACGGGAGTTGGCAAAGATGAAGCATACATTTCGCTATCGGGTAGCTATGCGATTGACTGGATGGACTTAAATGCTCGCAGTAAATTTTATATTGTAGAAATAGAATGAAGGGTATATAAGGCTGAATATACGAACTGAGGATATAAAATGGATAACTGGGTAGGAGTATGATCGATTCGATCCTAGGAGATGGTTATTTATTACTTCCATTTGTGTAGGGGGTTATCATCAGGGTTCCAGATTTTGTAAACCTTAGCGAAAGTATAGTTTGTCGTAAACCCTAGCTTCAAGAATATTCAGCTACTATATTTAAGAGTATTTTTGGGAGGTTTAGCGAGATACTGTTGCTGTATTATATTAAGTACTGATGGATTCGAATTAATGCCTGTATTTTTTTTAAAAAAGCGGATGATTCACATTTCAGGGCCTACGAAAACATGCTACAGCTGAGATATTGGGATTGTTATCTAATGATAGAAGAAGAAGGATACTCATTGTGGGCATCCTTCAGTTAAGATTACCTTTAATATATCATGAACTCCCTTCCCTTTTGCATTATTGGAATAATATGGAACTCATGAGTTTTCAATTTAATACTTTATTGCCGATTAACCAGTCATGAATTGACTTTAAAAAAAGGTAATCCTCTTCCGAAACACTATAATTTGAATTATTATTACTGGAAATAACATTTAATTTAGTAAGCCATTCTGTTTTAGCAACCTTTCCACCAGGGAGTTTTTTTTCTTCTGGACGAGTATAGGAGGATTCAAAAAGTTCTGTCCAATTAGCCCCGAATGTTGCTATATCTTTACAGTTTGCAATTGTTACACAATCCCATATTGAGACTGTTTTATTTATATTATTTAAACTGTTATTATAATTTTGTGTTCCCATAGCATTATTTGCTTGTCTATAAACTTTAGGGGGTAAACCTGAGGTAAGCCACTTTTCTCCATACTTTTTCTTTAGCTTATTGGAGAAGTCTTCCTTGATGAAGTTCTCTAAATCATGAATCATTTCAAATGAGGCGACATTATACTGTTTAGTGTTATCTCGGATCCACTGTTCTAGGCCTGGAGGGTTGAAGTCTTTTCTACTTTCAGAAATGACTTTCTGAAAAATTCTCCATACCTTTGTTTTGCCCCCACTCCCATAGTTTGTACGAATTTCTTTCCTCTCATCATCAGAAATTTCACTAAAGAAGTTAATTAGTGGAGCAAGGTAGTAATGAACCTCTTGGGATATTTTGTAAGGATCATCCATTGTAGGATTAATTTTATTTAGCTCAATAAGATGATTTACAATATCATTAAATATTTTTATAAGTCCATATATACTATTGTTAATTGTTAATATCCCTTGATCCTTATCACCTTTTTCCCATTCTTCAGGAAGATTTTCTCTAAAGTAGTTGAAGCACTCGGTAATGAAGGGAAAAAGAATTTTACTAGTAGCCTCGTTCTTCCCTTTATCAAACGTTCCATTCTCTTCTATAATATTACCTTTACTATATCTACTAAAAAAGTCAGTCGACTTTAATGACTTTTCTATAGTATCAATTGTTATACAACGAGTCGGACTTACTTCATTTTCTCCTATAATGATACGTTCAAATAATGGAGATGTTGTCGACTCACCTAGTTTTTGAGCGATATGTAGTCTGAGTGCTTTCCTACTTTTGTTCCAATCTTCTGAGGACCAAAGCAGATCAGCATTCAGAGTGTTTTGAAGGTTTTTAGACACAGATTTTTGGTTTTCATTTATTTCCATGAATAACTCTACCTGTTTGGTTTTATCAAGATTTACAAAAGCGACTACAGGTATGGAATTTGTATTAGCATACTTAGAATTAGCATACCCATATAAACGATGTTGTCCATCAATTATATAAGCAGATCTGTATAATTGAGGAAGATGTAATATACCAATGCGTGATATAGATTTTTCAGCTTGAGGTGTGGCAATATCAAATCTTAGTTTTTTACCATTTGTATCAATACTAATAATGAGGGAATTTGGGAAAAATCCACCGCCATCGACAAACTTTTGAATCTCTCTAAGCCTACTTTTCTTAATTATCCTCTGATAGGTTGGCATCATATCATTATTAGCTTCGTTTCGGTGAAGTACGTAAGCGACTTTGAGAAGTTTTTCAGGTTCAATAGAAAAAGAGTAATAAGTATATCCTCCCATTTTCCCCTCGATAGCTGGGATTCTATTATCCATACCATTGATTTTCTGACCTTCAAAAAGATTACCAAGAAGTTGAAAACGAGCACATTCACCTAAATGCTTTGTTAATTCATAAAAATATTTAATTGCATACTCATCAAAATGGTGTATCTTCAGTTCTTTCATTCTGGATTTATCATTTTCTGACACTTCATAATTCTTTGTAGCAAGAATATACTTAGTTTTTCTGTTAGGAAAGAGTCTTTTTGCCTCAGAAAAAAGACCGTCTTTAATTCCATTAATTGACTCCAATTCCTTTTTGAAGTCACCTCGTTTACCTATGTTAGAACATTTACATTCAACAAATATAATGGTTTCTTCATCTACTGCCAATACATCAATTTGTTTTGTAGTCCCAATTCCGGATCCAGTGTATTGCATCTCAAGATGACGATCTCTGTTCATGTGTGTAAATCCTAAAGAAGCAAATAGAGTCCAAACTTCATCTTCAAATAGTTCATCTAGCGGTTTCTTTTTCTTCATGCGAACCGAATTCTTGAGGATTTTATCAAGTAGCCATCCTTCACTTTCTCTTTTCTCACGAAGTTCTGTTTCAAACTTCTCAAAAACAAAGGACTGACTTCGTTTTCTCTTTAAAGCAACTAGTTCATTCCCGGTGACTAACTTATGCTCAATAACGCCCATCTATTTGCCCTCCTGGAATATTGGTAAATATATATTCAGAGACTTTTTCGCGCTTAGTACTATCCCCACTTATTAAGCTAGCTCGGAATAATTCTAATCGGGTATCTCCCTTTTCAAAAAGTTCAAGAATAGTCTGATGAGCCGCGTTTGTTAATATGTAATAAGCGCCTTGATTTTTTATGTAATCTATAAATTGACTTAGTCGTTTTTGATCATCTAAGGAAAATAGCTTTTGGTTATATTTTATAAAACCATTATTATTATGAGATACGGTGTATGGTGGATCTAAAAAAACCAGGTCACCCTCCTTAATATTCTGACTGTTACATGTAAAATCACCATGCATAAGAGTTGCCTTTTGTAGGCATTCACTTGCTGCTAATAACTTGCTTTCCTCTATAAAATTCTTCGTTCTGTATCCAAAAGGAACATTATAAACCCCATGCTGATTGACCCTATAAAGGCCATTAAATGATGTTTGATTCAAAAATATGAATCGCGCAGCTTGCTCTACACTATTAATTGGGATATGATCTCTAATCGCGTAGTAGAATTCTTTAGTATTTTCATAAGTTCGTAAGGTATCAATAATAGCAAGGGGATTATTCTTAACACATTGATAGGTCTCAATAAGCTCTTTATTGAGATCTGATAAATATGAAGTACCTTTTGGGGTGATTGTAAAAAAAATAGATCCTCCCCCCAAAAATGGTTCATGGTAATTCAAGAATTTTGTACTTCCAATAATTTGATTTAAATACTTCACCAACCATGTTTTGCCACCAGCCCACCTCAGGAAGGGCTTGGTTGCTGTCTCTGATGGAAATCTAGTCACGATGAACCTACTCCGATTTACAGATTCTTAGTTTAGATGTAATATCTTGAAAACGATATTTTTCGTAATCACATTTAACACTATTCTATTTGATGAATAAAGTCAATAATGAAGACTACTAAAGAACTAATTAATATAGGTATATTTACCTAATTTCGTGGTTGTTATGTATGATTGTTAATTGCTTTTTGCCTGGTTTCAATTTTCTCATATAATCAACTGTCTTAGATTATTAGTTACAGTGCTTTTAATTTTGATTTCTTTATGAAATTTACTGGAGGTCCCAATGCTACCAGAACAACTCTCATCCATCTTTCGCATTAAACAAAAATCCTACAAAATGGTATTGATCCTATCACTCATCGATTATTACGATCAATCGAAATCTTTATCTTTCCCGCTTAGCGCTATCGCTGAGCGGTTTTTGGCATACTTCCAAGAGAATAGTAGACTGGGTAAGAAAGTAGATTCACCTCCCCCTGCCATAGCCAGCCAATGGGATGGCATTACATTATCCCAGACCATATCCTTACTTAAGACACCACTGGAAGCGCTATCTGCTATTCTAGAAGTGGATCATAGTCAGCAGAGAATAAGCTTTCGGCACGATATAGCCGACAAACTAGATGACAACGTTATTCGAGAGTTAAAGGAGTATGCCATGAAAGATTTGGAAAATTATAATAATAAATTAGAATATCCTGGATTCTCTTTTCATAGTGCCCTCTCTGAAATCATGAGTAGTTACATAACGGCGAAAAACCAAGCCTTTGCAGGTCATCCACTAGGTACTCTTTTTAGGCAAACAATCCCGGAATTCTTAAGATCGCTTTCTTTCATGAATCCAAATTATAAAGTTGATGGTTCCGTTGGTAAAGGTAATTGGGCGAACATCCCTTGGATCGCGGTGATGGATAAGCGCATTACGGATACAACGCAGCATGGTGAATATATCGTTTATCTATTTTCGGAAGATATGGAGTCTGTCTATCTTACCTTAGCCCAAGGGGTTACTGTACCTAAAGATGAGCTTGGTAAGAAAGAAGGGTACCAGTATCTCGAGAACAAAGCTGCCGAAATTCGAGAGCTTATCCCGCTGGAGGGGATGCAAAAGGACGATGGGATTAATTTAACGTCTAAAACCGGTCTCGGTCGCGATTACCAAGTCTCCACGATTGCGTATATCCGCTATGATCGTGAGGATATTCCAGATGATGATCAGTTGCAGTCCGATCTAGAGAATGTGGTTTCTAACTATAAAATGTATGTTGAGCATGTTTTGCAGAACAAGAACGCAGACGAAGAAGTGCCAGCGCCCGAAGTTAAGGAGAGCCCAATCTTGATTTCATTAACCGTGTCAGAACAGTTAGAGCAGGTCAAGTCATTCATCTCCCACCGTGGTTTCCACTACCCGCCTGGCCTCATCGAGAACCTATATCTCTCCCTAAAAACGAAACCTTTCGTCATCCTGGCAGGGGTATCGGGTACTGGCAAAACCAAACTCGTGAAGCTATTTGCCGAAGCGCTAGGGGCGACAACGGATAATGGTCAGTTTACGTTGATACCGGTGCGCCCAGACTGGAGTGATCCTTCGGATTTGCTGGGATACAAAGACTTGTCGGGGGTGTTCCGACCTGGTCGCTTGGCAGAGGTGCTTGGAGAGGCGTCTCAACCAGAGAATCAGCATAAGCCTTATTTTATCTGCCTGGATGAGATGAACTTGGCACGGGTTGAGTACTATTTCAGCGATGTGCTCAGTGTCATTGAGACGCAGGAATGGAGACAAGACCGAATTGTTACTTCCAAGCTCATTAACCGGGAGTCCTTGCTGCCGGATGACCAATTACTGTATGGAGACTTATCCATACCGGATAATGTCTATTTGATTGGCACGGTGAACATGGACGAGACGACACATCCTTTCAGCAAAAAGGTGCTCGATCGCGCGAACACCATTGAGTTTAACTATATCAATTTACAGGAATACCCGAGCTTAGTCCTTCATGAGAAGGAAGCAACAGATCTACCGGTCCATAACTCATTTTTACGAAGCGAGTATTTGCAATTGATCGATGTGTATTCCGAACATACAGAACTAGTACATGCCACAACGGAGAAGCTGGTGAAGATCAATCACATCCTAGAAGAGATCCATTCCCATGTTGGATTCCGGATTCGGGATTCGATTTGCTTTTACATGGTTTACAATCAGCGCTTTGAACTGCTATCGGATGATGAGGCTTTTGACTTGCAACTACTGCAGAAAATCCTACCACGCGTCCAAGGCAGTAGTTTATCGGTTAAGCGGGTGCTCCTCAAGCTATTGCAAGGGGCATTAGGAAGAACGCTTCCCATGTCGGATCTAATGGATGATGCATCGGAGATATATCTAAAGTGGAACGACAACCAAGAGGAGAACGAGGCGAAGCATCCACTAAGTGCTCGGAAAATTGCCTTTATGCTACGGAGGTTAGAAGAAGATGGATTCACCTCTTACTGGCTCTCCTAATCAGAGTGTTGAACTGCTACGCGTGGAGACGAATCTGTTCAATTTGTATATCCAAGGGAAACCCTATCATCCAACGGTGGAGTCGATGCAGCTTTATCGACAGCAGGATGGGGAGTGGATCGATACAAGTATACAGGTTCACTCCCTCTCGAATGAATTAGAAATCCAGCGGATTTTAATGTTTTTACCGGAGACAGGTGAGCTTTCTGAATGGCAGATAGGGGACAAGAGCTGGCCGCTATTATTTGAAACCCAGTCCTATGAGCTCGTAGTGGAGAAAAAAGGGGCACTTTCTCTTTCCTTTCATCATGAGAATGCAAGTGTCAGGCAGGCAATTAAGCCACTTGGCCAGTCGATCCTGTCGGGGATCCTGAACTTTCAGAATGAGGTTGGTCTAACGGATTTGGAGCTTCGTCTGGGTGGTCAGGCTATTTTTCAACTTCAACTAGAGATTTTCCCGTCGAAAATGGATTACAAAGAGGATTATCAAGCGATCCTTAGCGACGTGAACCGGCAGATTTATAATTTGTCATTCGATTTCCTTCGTAAAACGTACCATCTCACCGGTTTAAAGGAAACGAAGAACCAGAGTCTGACGGAGTTTTTTACGATTTTACAGCATGTGTTTGAACAGCTTGTCCAGGCCGTAGAACGAATCCAAACTTCGCCTAACTATAAGTTGGTGAAAGAGATGCGGAAGGTGGAGGCAGCTAAAGTCAAGAAGAGTGGTAAAGAAAACATAGCTTACCTGACGAAACACCCGCATTTACTTCGGCATGATGACAGGATTGGTTTTATACCGGTTAATGGGCATTCGCTGTACCCTAATCATGCTTTGGAGACGAAAAGACAAATCCAATATGATACGATGGAGAACCGTTTTGTGCGGTGGGTGCTAGAACGCATATCAAGCAAATTAAAAGAATTGAAGCTCAGACTATCAGGAAAATCTCGTTTGCAAGATCCACTCCTCATAAAGCGAATAGGTTCCATGCAGAACCAGCTACAGCGATTGCTAAGTCTCGACTTTCTAAATGTAGGTGGGATGAAGCAGCTATCAGTGTCCCTAGTATTGCAAATGGCACCTGGGTACAGGGAAGTCTATCGGAACTATCTAATGCTTATGAAAGGACTATCCATCCAAAGCGATTTGTTCCGACTCTCGATGAAAGACTTGGCGCAGTTGTACGAGTATTGGTGCTTCTTGAAGATCCATGATCTTCTCAGCCGAAAATACGAGCTTCTTAAACAAGATATTATTAAGGTGCAGCGTACGGGGATTTTTGTCACACTGGATAAGTCGGCGAAGGCCAAAATGGTGTACCGCAACCCCAGTAACGGGGAAGTGTTTACGCTCTATTACAATGCGCTTCCGAAAGGTGATCGGAGCGCTACGCTTGGCCAGAAGCCGGATAATGTGCTAACGCTTAAGAAGAACGAGGCTGCAGTGGAGTATAAGTATATTTTCGATGCCAAGTATCGGCTGAATCCGGCATACGAGGGAACCTCTTATTATGAGAGATATAAGCAGCCAGGGCCTGAGGAGGAAGACATCAACACAATGCACCGATATCGGGATGCGATCGTGTATGCGGAGGGACAAGGGCAGGAGTATGAACGGAGCATGTTTGGTGCCTATGTGCTATTTCCGTATCATGATGAGGAAAAATTCCGGGAGCATCGTTTTTATAAAAGCATTGAGCTTGTCAATGTGGGCGCCTTCCCATTTCTACCAAACTCCACCGACCTGATGGAAGCTTTCTTGGATGAGATCATTATGGACAGCCCAGAAAAAGCTTACGAACGTTCTACCAGACCGCGAGGCACGAAGAGCTACTATCAGAACAAGCTGGCTGGTAAAAACGTTCTGGTTGGATCGTTGAGAGAGCCTTCTCAACTGGAACAGGCGTTAAATCTAAACTTCTATCATATGCCGCTAGAGAACATCACAGATCATAAGATTCTCACTCAGATCGAATATATCGCCTTGTACCAATCAAAAGGAAAGTTCTCCTCCACAGGAGAGACAGGTATTCACTGGTATGGTCGTGTGTCCGATTGGAAAGTGTTGCGTCGTAGAGACATATCCGAACGTCCAGCAAGGCGGGGTACAGAAGAGAAATTATATGTTAAATTTACGATCGATCAGTGGGTTAAGCGTGATAAACCAATTGTTTCCGGTGGGAGAGGAATCTACAGGGTCTTATATACTTCTAAATACGTGTTCGACCGAGCTCTGGAAATCGCGGAGTTAAAGCTCGATACGGATGAGGATCTGATCAGGTGGCGTGAACAGAGACGTGCAGGTGCGGTCAAGGTGGAGCTGGATCATGATCAGGTGGATTTAGCCAAGCATGTTTTGGGTATCCACGGTACAAGCAACAACAAAGGGGAGCTTTGATTGGTATGGCTAAAACATACAAAGCTGAAGGGCGGCAAATTGCATATATGCTGCGAGGGCTGTTTACAATCCTGGCCCTCTCATTGTATTTCATTAATCCTAAGTTACACTGGGGGATATTTGTAGGCGTGTTTTTCGGAGGGTTAATTCTTGCAGAAATAGCTGGGGCAGCTTGGACTAGAAATAGGAGAACCCGAAAAAAGGCTAGAAATCGAACTGCAACTAGAGCTTCTGCGAATACATCTTCATTAAATAAGAGCGCACAGGCAAGCCAAACAAAGACTTTAACAAATCTAACGGTTTCTATGCTCATTACAGCAGATGTCCATAAACTATCGGGAGCCGATTTCGAAAGATTGATGGAATTGTACTACATCGATCAAGGGTACACGGTTGAACGAGTTGGTGGCTCTGGTGATAGTGAGGTGGATTTAATCCTTCGAGGGAAAGAAGGATATAAGATTGCCGTGCAGTGTAAACGGTGGAAGCGAAATGTTGGAAATGATATTGTCCTTCGAGTAAAAGCGGGAAAACAAGTGCATGGATGTTATGATGCGTGGATTGTAACGACCAGTAATTTTACCAAAGATGCCAGAAGAGATGCCGAACGTTTAAATATCCAATTGATAAATGGGCTTGCACTTGAGAACAAGTTGAATGCTTGGAGAAAAAAGAAACGTATCGGATGAACTATCAAACTTATAGAACGGAGCCCTTTCATGCTAAAAAAGTTAATGTCCATATTCAAGCCAGATACTCCCGATAATAAGCCTTCTCAACGTAGCAAAACCAAAGTAGCCAGCAGCAAACCTAAGCCCAAAGTTCAGCCAACCCGTATCGGAGAGCTGGGAGAGCATAAGATTAACATTCAGCTAGATCAGCTCCCGAAAGGGTGCAAATACATAAGTGATTTAATGGTTGCAAATCCGAAATCCCGTACGGGCTATTCGCAGATCGATCACGTGGTCATAACCCCACAAGGAATCTTTATCATCGAGACGAAGAACTACAACGGAGAGATAAAGGGGACGAGAGATAATAAGTCTTGGTCAGTAAGTAATCGATTCAAAATGTACAATCCCTTTATGCAGAATTACGGTCATATCCAAGCCATTAAGCAGTTTCTTCCGAACTATCAAGAGAGTCGATTTATATCGCTCGTTTCCTTCACGATGCGTTGCCGATTTAGTGTGGACCCCGAATTGAGAAATATCCAGTCGGATGAGCTGATCGTGTACGATGTTGAACTATCCGAATATATTCAGCGTAAAATGAACCGGATTGGGGCAGAGAAGACACACCCGGTTCTAGCGGAATCGGATATTCAGAAGATCTATCAAACTTTGAAAGAAGCCAATATCACTGATGCGAAGATTCGGGCTGAGCATGTGGATAAGGCGGGGAGTGTGGGGAAGGCGAAAAAATAGCGAATGGAAAATTGCAGCTGGACCACTTATGGAAGTGGATCGCTGTAACTTCTTTACCTATTTAAGAGGATGTAAACATGAACATAAACAACCAACTTGATGAATTATTTGAACAATGGAGAATGCACGCAGCGTGCACCGAGGGGATTTTCATTCCGGATGGGCATGTGGACAGGAAGCATGGGGCGGCGCAGAGCATAAATTGATGGTGCTGCTGAAAGAGGTTAATTCTTCGGACGCCGGGTGGGACCTGCAGCAGTTCGTAAGAGAGAAAGGGTATCTGAAAGTAAGAAGCACCTGGCCAGTACTCCTTCGTTGGACCTACGGAATCCTCCAAGGATTCCCGGAATATAGTGAAGTTGAGCAGCGTTATGAAGACGTGAAGAAAGAAGCGGACGAGTTTCTGCGAAAGGTCTATTTTGCAAATGTAAAGAAGATTGCTGGTGGCGCCAAGGCCAATCATACCGATGTCGAGCGCCATATACAGGAGACTGGCGAGCTTCTTCTACAGCAAATTAGGATCGTCCATCCCGACTTGGTCCTGTGCTGCGGTGATGTCATATTCAACGGTATCCATGAGTTACTGAGAAAAGTTTGCCCTCGTACATATGAGCTTAAGCAGACTTCCGGTGGACTGGATTACATCATATTGGCGGACACTCAAACAGTCTTGATTCGTTATCATCACCCTAACGCTTATTATCCAAGAGCGATGTCTTACACATATCTGATGAAAGAGATTCAGAAGATATTTTCCTAATCTATAGTTGGAAAAACCCTGAGAGGGCAAGACTCTCTTAAATATCCAGTTTCATCTCCCTCTCATAGCCCTCAATCAGAGCCGACGGCTTAACATGAAGCGCCCTTGCTAATGCGGTAATCGTTAGCAGAGAGGGTGCTTTTTCTCCGTTCTCGAGTTCACTGATATAGGACCGGTCAACACGGGAATAGAGACTAAGCTCGTCTTGAGTAAGCTTCTTCTCTTTCCGAAGGTTTCGTAGAGCTCTGCCGAAGGCGAGCAATTCTGCGGATTTCTCACTATTAGCCACATTCGATAACCCCTTATTTGATAGTTAAACTAATCTTATGTCGTTCTATAAGGGAATTTCTGTAGGCTATTGCCTACATTATAGTTGTGATGATAGAATACAGTTACTGGAAAACAATAATTAAGATTACTAAATCATGTTCTTTAGTGAAAGGGTGTGAAGGGAATATGAAGTCAGTGGTGATCAGTGAAGCCGATTTAAGTGTAAATCTGTCCTCCCAACATATAAGGGGGAGTTGTTCTTACCAAGATACGATTCTACTTCATACCAGCTGCTCTCAAGAATATATGAAATTATCCAAGCATTTCTTGGATAAGAACCTGCTCTATGTCAGTTTGTTGTTATGTACCAGGGCATTAAAATCCATGTTAAATGCATTATATATTAAAGTGGAGGGAAGACAGCCGGTTTCAAACATTTTACTAGAAGATATACTGCGGATGTTCCCCGGAGCCTCCGGAATGAATGTGGAGGCGTTGATATTTATACATTCTTTATCCTTTTTATCACAGGAGAGCACTCTTATTAGTAAAATGGAGCCTACACATCTAATGAACCTGATGAGTAGAGCGGATGAACTCCTTCTTCAAATATCCAGACTACTAGAATTGCCCTATGAACCTTATCAATCCGTTATAAAATATAGGACTTGTTAAGGACAAGTACAGAGCATTCCTCACTTTTTACGGTATTTAGAAATTCTTGACCTAGGCCGTGAGTCCATTCTCTTACAATTCCTATAACAATGATTATAGGATGGCGAACGTCCTCGTAATAAAGTCCCGTTACTAACTGAGTAAAAGATCCTAGTCTTAAAGTGACATAGCAAGGCCTACAGAACCTTTTCCATATAATTGTAATGAAGTAAAATATTAAAGCTAACGATGATCGGAATCGGGATTCATCCCGGAAGCAAGATGGAGAGGTTGTTATGAGTAGAATTTTGGTCACACCAGAGATGCTGCTGCGGGTTGCAGCGCAATGTTCCAATGCACATGAACAGCTCGAAAGTATGATCCATACGTTGAATCAGAGCATCCATACGCTGGCGTCTGGTTGGGAAGGGACGACGAGGTCCCGTTTTTATGCGGATTTCCAGAGGGCGCATCGGGAGATGACGCAGACGACCGAGCATATCCAACGGACCAGCTTGGAGCTTAAAGCCATCGCACAGCGTTTTAAGGCCGCAGATGAGCGGGTACAACCAATCCAGGTTGCTGGGCATACGCTGGGAGCATTCCCTATGATGAGAGGGCCGGCAGGTTATAGGGCTGTAGATAATGCCGGGAGAAAAGTTGAGGAATCCTGGAATGCAGTGCAGCATGAGGCCGGGGAGTTCTGGGAAGGTCTGAAGATCGGGGCCATGCAGTTCGGTAGCTCGCTAAAGGATACGGCAATCTCCTTGTTCGAGGACCCGCTTGGAACGGGGAAATCGATGCTCTATAATGCAACTATTGGGACGGCCGAGGATATTCGAGACACGGCGATATGGGCGGGCCGAATGCTATTTAGCAATGAGTACCGTGACAAAGTCGTGGAAGACACCATGCAAGAAGTCGAAGCGGCAGGAGGCTGGTCGACGTATCTTGGAACGCAGTCGGCAATGATCATTGGAGGCGCACTCCTCAACCGTGCTGGACTTAGAGTGGGAGGCCCGCGGAATAATAAGCATGATGATCTTGGCGGCGGAAATAGTGGTGGAAGCGGTAGCGGTAATGGTGGCAGCGATCGTGGAGGTGGCAATAATAGTGGTGATGGTGACGGTAGAAAGCCGGGGAATGAGGGAAAGGGTGATACTGTAGGGAACTTTGCAGGTAAAATTAATACTGAAAACATACCTAACATGTCAAAGCAAGAAATCTTAGATAGCTTGCCGAAGGATTGGAAGTATACTGAGAACAATGGTTTCGTTCACATTAGAGATGCTAATGGAAACGTCCGAATGAAAATCGACCCACCTGATAAGGTTACAAAGTATGACCATGTTCATTTGTTTGATGAAAGTGGTAATCCAATTGATGTAAACCTGAATGTTGTTGACAGAAAAAGCCCTGATGCTCATATCCCATATAAAAAGTGAGGTGATTAGCGTGAATGCTGAAAAAATTCTATCCGAAATTGAGGCAATGCACTACTGGGATGCTAGAGTATTAAAGTTTGATTCGAGTTTTTTTGGTGATGAAATAACGCTTGTGTTTGAGGACACAGAGTTTAACGTCAAGCTGTCCTTTATGGGGTGCTCTAGTTTTTCATTTGTTACAAGTGCCGATGATAGGATAATGCCTTTAAGAGAGTTGACTAGACCACAAATTCCTTATTTTCTTCAAGATATCGAAGTCACAGATGTGCTGAGTGAGGGGCATCGTTTACTAAATTGCAAAATTTTAATGCCCCCTCTTAACGCAGAAATACTTTGCACTTCAATTTCGATTGAAAAGATATAATAATAATCAACCTTGATTGGCTTCGTGCCTTTCAAGGTTCTTACTTTTAGATATGGAGACCGACCTAAATGTAGCCGATTCCAAATAACTATCTAATTTCAATTGCTCTTATATGTTGGTTTGTTATGTTCACTGTTAGAATTATCCTATCTGCATATCGAGAAATATTCAATAGATTATCGCTGAAAGTCTAGTTTTTAGGAGCCAGAATCATCATACCTTCATTATTTAAATGAGTTTCCTCAAAAAAGGTTCCACAACCTATCATCTTCCACGGCGCTATTGGATTTAGCTGTCTTTTTAATAAATTCATCAATTATAATTTCATATTCTATGGTTTCTATGGTTCCCCATGAATTTGAAAGGCTCTCTCTCAGATAAAAATCCTTAACAATAGGATCAATAAAATCCTTGTTAGCCCCAAAGGAATGACGATCCGTTGATAAACTATATTGTTTATAAGCTTACTTATGTTTAAGTTATGGTTGCTCATAATCATTCCACCTTATTAAGAAGACCGTCCTAAAGACAGTGCAAACTAAGCTCCGCGACGGCTACTTTTGCAACTACGAAACATTTGATCTACAAGATCACTCCTGGATATCATTTATATAATGGGAGAACATATGTAATGAACAAGAAACGTTGGGGCCTACGAATAACGATCTTACTAGTTATCATTATCGCTATATACTTCTACCTATCAACCTTTACTTTGCTCCTACTCCCTAAAGGAGATTTAATCATGAGCTCTGACTCACCTAATAATAAGTTTACTTTTAACGCATATCTAGTAAATGCGGGGGGAGCAACGGGCGCCTTTGCTGTGAGAGGGGAGTTAATAAACAATCTTAATGGTAAAACGAAAAATATCTATTGGGAATACAGAGTTGAGGAAGCTTACGTGGAGTGGATGGACGAGAGCACAATCCTTGTTAACGGCAGGAAGCTGGATGTAAATACAGATAAGTATGACTTTAGAGAACATAGAAATTAAACGAAGACAATAGCTTGAAAAAGATACGTAACATGGACATCAGCAACAGGCCGCTAACGGTTAAGATAGCGACCTATTTCTTTTCCCTAAATCTGGTTTCTCCTCAAAGATTCTAGAGAGAGTTTACTCTTTTACTTTATCGCGGCACCTAATTCATTTCCTTAGGATGAATAAGCTCTCCTGGATCAGTTCCGTTATTTAACCAATTCGATATAAGATCCTGTGTATATTCGAGATCCGCTGCATCAAGGTCATAATACCAGACGGTTCCCCGCATAGTTCCCTTACCTTGTAACATATAATTTTCAAAATCAGGCGGCGTGTCGTTTAGAAGTACGGCTTCAGCTAAATCCAAAATAAAATCAGGATCCATATTTGTGGTAAAGTTAGAACCGGCAATTTCCATTAACTCCGGAACCTTTGTGATATTTTTCAACTCCAAAAATTTCCCCATGAGAGCCTTAATAAAAATACGTTGACGCTCGGTACGTTTAAAATCAGAATCCTCACGGTAACGGACATAACTTAAAGCATCTTGGCCATCATATACCGGTTTATTGGGCTCTATTCTTAATGGTTCGTGATTCGGATTTTTATTCTCAATGACTTCAGTAATAGGGAGTTCTACGCCGCCAACGGCGTCCACGATATCAATAACCCCATGAAAGTTGATGGCCCCGTAATAATCGACTTTATGGTTCAGTAAGTGCTCAACGGTGTCGATCGCCATTTTGGCTCCACCGTGGGCATAGGCGGAGTTGATTTTAGATTGAACATCTCTCCCAATGATATCCGTATAAGAATCCCGGGGGATGGAGACGAGTAATACCTTGTTATCTTTAGGGCGAATGACAGAATAGATGACGGTATCTGACCTGCTGGGCTCCTTATCACGCTGATCAACTCCGAGAAGCAGCAAGGAGAAAGGCTCGCCTTCGAATGCTTGGGGTTTGTTTTTTTCATAACCTACGGGCTTATACGATTTGTCTAAAATGGTTTTAACGTCATCTTTAAGCAGCGTATTAAAGAC
This sequence comes from Paenibacillus sp. FSL M8-0334, assembly GCF_038000405.1. Lineage (NCBI taxonomy): Bacteria > Bacillati > Bacillota > Bacilli > Caryophanales > Paenibacillaceae > Paenibacillus > Paenibacillus sp. FSL M8-0334. The sequence goes on along the minus strand of NZ_JBBOCH010000001.1, from coordinate 875,599 downwards.
AAGTACAGATAGTTCTTTTCTAAACAGATAGCCAGTAGCAGCAAGAAGGACGAGAATGATGAGTGAAATCATAATCCATTTCTTTTTATTTATCTTGTTACGAAATTTAAGGTTCCTTGAATTGAGTCGTGGCTCCATTCTTTCCAACTCCTTTCCAATACCATACAAACGCGAGGGTCTTCCACTTGCTGGGCTATGCAGGTTCTGATTTTATAGCTAATATCCATCATAGAATAAACGTTATGCTGGTAGAATAAGTTTCAGTTTTTCTTTTTTGTGATGGACAGTGCCGCTCCCCCTGTTTCGCATATATCCCTTCCCCATTGTGACTATGAGATCATAAACACCTGCAGGGATCATCGGATTTATAGGACTGATCGAAGGCCTCTGGAACCTTTTCCATATAATTGAATTAGAGTAAAATCATTAATCTAAGTATGATCGTGACAAATGCATTGTGGTTGATGGAGAGGGTTAGCGATGACGAGAATTCTAGTTCCGCCTGAAGTGCTGCTGAAGGTAGGGGAACAGTTCGGCCAGGCGGCTGGACAGCTCGAAAGTATGATCCATACGTTGAATCAGAGCATCCATACGCTGGCGTCTGGTTGGGAAGGGACGACGAGGTCCCGTTTTTATGCGGATTTCCAGAGGGCGCATCGGGAGATGACGCAGACGACGGAGCATATCCAGCGGACCAGCTTGGAGCTTAAAGCCATCGCACAGCGTTTTAAGGCCGCAGATGAGCGGGTACAACCGATCCAGGTTGCTGGACATACGCTGGGAGCATTCCCTATGATGAGAGGGCCGGCAGGTTATGGGGCTGTAGATAATGCCGGGAGAAAAGTTGAGGAATCCTGGAATGCAGTGCAGCATGAGGCCGGGGAGTTCTGGGAAGGTCTGAAGATCGGGGCCATCCAGCTCGGTAGCTCGCTAAAGGATACGGCAATCTCCTTGTTCGAGGACCCGCTTGGAACAGGGAAATCGATGCTCTATAATGCAACGATTGGGACGGCCGAGGACATTCGAGACACGGCGATATGGGCGGGCCGAATGCTATTCAGCAATGAGTACCGTGACAAAGTCGTGGAAGACACCATGCAAGAAGTTGAAGCGGCAGGTGGCTGGTCGACGTATCTGGGAACACAGTCGGCAATGATCATTGGAGGCGCACTCCTCAACCGTGCTGGACTTAGAGGGGGAGGCCCACGGAATAATAAGCATGATGATCTTGGCGGCGGAAATAGTGGTGGTAGTGGAAGCGGTAGCGGTAATGGTGGCAGCGATCGTGGCGGTGGCGGCAACAGTGGTGGTAATAGTAGCAGTCATGGTGACGGTAAGAAGTCGGGGGATGTGGGGATGGGTGATGTAGGTCGCTATTCAGGAAATCTGGAGGTTGTAAATAAACCTGATGCGGCAGCAGATGCATTAGCTGGTAGAATCGGCGGACAGTCCCGTGTGAAGTTCTCCAATGACCCCGCTCACAGAGAGTTTGACGCTATTAGTGACCAGTATGTTGCTCAATCAAAACCAGCACTTCAAACAGTAAACAAAAGTATCCGTGATCAAATGAAGGCTACTTTTGAGGCTGCACAGGAAACGGGAAGAAAGGTTTACTATCATTTTGAGGGGCAACCTGCTCAATCCGTAATTGATAAGTTGAATGAGTATAGCAGTAGATATGGAATTGAAGTTATAATTGATACAAAACCTTTGAAATAGGTGATAACAATGTATGAATTTCACGGTTGGGCTACTATCCATGAGACAACAGCAGAAGCTGATGCAGGTAGTTTAGAATTGATTATAAAGAACATACAGAGCTTTATTTCAGAGTTAAATTGGAGTAGTGGACTTCTAAAATTGTATCCTGCTAACGGCAACTATTATCTTTCCGTAGGCGGATTCTTGAATCGTAAAACTTCTGAAGCAGAGGAAGTCATTAAGCTTTATCAATTCATCGCGGACCAAGCACCGGGTTCCTACGGCTTGCTTTATACAAGGGACGATGAAGATATCGAAGGCTACGATAATCAGTTTAAAGTCTTTGTTTTAGCCCGTGGTAATATACAACTAAAAGAAGATATGTTCTTATCTCCCTTTGTTCCTGTAGTGGAAGATGATAACGAGTAATTTTTATCATGATCCTTGATTGGCTCCACGCCTTTCAAGGTTTTTTCGTTGGTAGAAGGATGACAACGAATGAATCCATCTCTCAACCAATAACACTTAAAGCAGCTAACGTAGCACCCCGTGTAAATGGGTACTGCTTGCCATCTAACATAATGGTGCCTGTAATGGCAGCGGTAGCGGTGGCGGTGATGATAGCGGCGATCGTGGTGGTAAGAAGTCGGGGGATGAGGGTTCGGGTAAAGCCATGAGCAACATGATCAACAACATAAGAACAAAGACACCATTATTATATTGATATTGATGGAAATCCAGTGTGGTTCCAAAGCTTCTCCTATTGTAATAAAGGACGGTGAGTAAGTATGAAAATAGCTACTTTTATTGAAGAATACGATCTGCATGACAGCCTGTTAGAAAATATTAGTATTAACGGCGAGAAACTAGTTCTCGATATCGATCTCTGTAATTGGAGACAAAAAAATTACAGTCCTGAGGAAGATGAAATGAAAGTAATTAAGGTTACTTTTGAAAATGTACATAGTTATCATTTAGATGCAACAAATGATACGGTAGATTCCGATTCAATCTTGGAGATCCGTTGTAGGGATGTGGATATTTCTACAACGTCGAAAGACATAAAAATCGTCTTTGAAGGTGAAGGAGATATAAAAATAATGACATTTAGAAGTGATAGTGTAACCTTAGAGTAATTAGTATAATCTTGATCGAGTGCTCGTCACTCAGTCATCTTGGCCAACAACTAACTCAGATCACAAAGCGTTATATATATGAACCTATTTATGAAAGAGATGTAAAGGAGATTGTGAAGTGCTGAAAAGATTTAATTTAGCCGTAGTTCCAATTGCGTTTGCTCTTTCACTGAGTAGTTTTATTGCAGCGTTTACTGATGAAGCACCAATCCCTTCTCAGTCACCTGTTGTTGAAACAGAGAATCCCGGAGAAGGCGAAGGGCCTATCATTACCCCGTTCGACGTTCAACTAATTTCGCCGTTCCGTTATACTGGCCTTCCTGCATATGAAAACACCTTTACTGTCAACCCTTCTAATGGGGAGAATGTAAATGTGTGGATAAAGAACTATAGCAGCGCCAAAATCTATATGAAGATCTACAAAAATGGAGTAGAAGTCTTCGAAATTCCCTTTGATGTTGGGGAACAAAAAACTTCTTATATCTACACGTCAGTAGCAAATACTTATAAAATCTATGTGTTCAGTAAAACGGGTCACTCTTTAGATTTTAATGTTAGTGCGAGACAATATTAATTGAATTAAGGTAAAAGCCAGCACCGTGAATGTGCTGGTTCTTTGTTAAGCTGCTGACTTTTCTTGCAACCAACCCATCATCTGATTTGTCGACAGTAAATCAGACAATATTAAGGGCTTATTGTCGATACTGAACAGGCTCATATAGCCTAAAGTTCCATGGATGCGATCCTTGTTGAACCAGTTGACGTAATCATATAATATCCAATTCCAGGTGACCGTCTTGTGGAAGGTCATCTGGTTCACAGACTCTGTTTTCATGATCTTGTATGTGGCCTCGGCCACAGCGTTGTCAAACAGATAGCCAGCGCTGGCAAGCAGGACGGGAATCATGGGCGAAATACTTATCCATTTTGTGAAGGTTCTGGTTTCATAGCTAATATCGTTGGTGGAAGAAGTTTTTTTCTTTTGTAATGGACAGTACCGCTCCCCCTGTTTCGCATATATCCCCTCCCCATTATGACTATGAGATCATAAACACCTGCAGGGATCATCGGATTTTATAGGACTGATCGAAGGCCTCTTGAACCTTTTCCATATAATTGAATTAGAGTAAAATCATTAATCTAAGTATGATCGTGACAAATGCTTCGTGGTTAATAGAGAGGGTTAGCGATGACGAGAATTCTAGTTCCGCCTGAAGTGCTGCTGAAGGTAGGAGAACAGTTCGGCCAGGCGGCTGGACAGCTCGAAAGTATGATCCATACGTTGAATCAGAGCATCCATACGCTGGCGTCTGGTTGGGAAGGGACGACGAGGTCCCGTTTTTATGCGGATTTCCAGAAGGCGCATCGGGAGATGACGCAGACGACCGAGCATATCCAGCGGACCAGCTTGGAGCTTAAAGCCATCGCACAGCGTTTTAAGGCCGCAGATGAGCGGGTACAACCGATCCAGGTTGCTGGGCATACGCTGGGAGCGTTTCCTATGATGAGAGGGCCGGCAGGTTATGGGGCTGTAGATAATGCCGGGAGAAAAGTTGAGGAATCCTGGAATGCAGTGCAGCATGAGGCCGGGGAGTTCTGGGAAGGTCTGAAGATCGGGGCCATGCAGCTCGGTAGCTCGCTAAAGGATACGGCGATTTCCTTGTTCGAGGACCCGCTTGGAACGGGGAAATCGATGCTCTATAATGCAACTATTGGGACGGCTGAGGATATTCGAGACACGGCGATATGGGCGGGCCGAATGCTATTCAGCAATGAGTACCGTGACAAAGTCGTGGAAGACACCATGCAAGAAGTCGAAGCAGCAGGAGGCTGGTCGACGTATCTGGGCACACAGTCGGCAATGATCATTGGAGGCGCACTCCTCAACCGTGCTGGACTTAGAGGGGGAGGCCCGCGGAATAATAAGCATGATGATCTTGGCGGCGGAAATGGTGGTGGAAGCGGTAGCGGTAATGGTGGCAGCGATCGTGGAAGTAGAGGCAACAGTGGTGGTAATAGTAGTGGTGATGGTGACGGTAGGAAGTCGGGGGATGAGGGGACGGGTAAGGGTGGTAAGATAATCTCTAGTGTTGATGATTTATCAGAAGTTGCAAAGTCTAAAATTACTACTAGCCAAAGAGCTACATTGAACCAACAGGAGAGAACATACTCGCATTTAACCGAAATGGATTTAAAAGGAGCACAGAGAGACTTAGATGGCGCTCCTGTTCCCAAACCAGGTGGAGGTTATTATGATCATGCTCAAGAAGTTTCTGATGCATATCGTGGTTTAGTTGATTTAAAAAGAAGTTGGGAAGGGATGCTTAAAAAGCCTAATTTAGATGATGAACTTCGGCAACTTTACACATCTAAGTTGAATGAGGTAAACGCTACAATGGAAAAAGTTGAAACTATGTTTAGTCCACATGGCGGAGTGTTTCCACCTAAATAATGATTGGAGTAATGTATATGATTAATAGAAAAAAGACATTAAAAGAGTATTTGACTGATGAAGATTATGAAAGTGTAGTACAAAATGCAACAAATTTTTCTGATATGTCGCTACCTGTGTGGCATTTGGAGATTACAGGTAAATGTCTGTGTGAGTTATCGAACTTCGATTTGATCCGTTGTATTAGACAGGATGTTTTTACAGATTTAGCGACGTTTGAAATTATTGAGAGGATTGATGAACAGAATACACCGTTCTATGCTGATATTGATTCAATGGAATTGATGGAAAAGTTATCATCTGTTAGTTCGGATATACTTTCAGTATATAAGAGTAAATTGGATAAAATGATTGAAAATGTTGAAAAGAATGACTTAATAAATTTAGCGGATATTTGGATGTTCGATGAACAGAAGGAGACGTATCAAGGCTACATAGATGTAATAAAAAATAAAATTCATGGATAATGGTAAGCAATACTTGACTGGTGGTGGGGGGGACACCCAGTGCCGAATGAACCCATTATCCAACAATAACACAAATAAACCCATGTAATACCTGTATTGAAATTTTTCCATTTCGATTGTACGCACAATAATGCTTGAATTTTATACCTCCAATAATGCTTTGACGAACCTGACGAAATCATGAATTTCGTCAGGTTCTTTCTGCATTCGGGCTCTTGTTGTATCAAAGCAATCCAATCAAAAGTAAAGTTATTTAACGCTTTTGTATAAGTATACTTTACTTTTATAAAAAGTGAGTTTATAATTTGTTTCAAGAGGTGATGGTCATGAAGAAAGATTTTGGTGATTCGATATCTAACAAGGTTTATGAATATCGTGTACTTGCCAGAATGTCTCAGCAAGAATTAGCTGAGAAGGTCGGAGTTTCCAAACAAACCATCTTCGTCATGGAAAAAGGAAATTATGTTCCGACGCTGCTGTTAGCTTTTCGAATTGCGGAGTTTTTTAATGTTGATGTAAACGATATTTTTAGTTACGTGAAAGGAAATGATCAAAATGATAAGTAAGTTTTTCTCAGATATCCACGACGCAATTTTTTTACCTTTAAAGTCCTGGGCTGAACAATCTCCGGGAAATTGGAATATTCTCATTGGTGTGGGTGGATTACTGCTTATTGGTAGTATGATTTTTGTCTATGTATTTCATAAGATGATTGGGCAAGACGACGAACGGACAAATAAAATCTTTTTGAAAAGCAGTTACTGTATGCTGTGGGCCATTATTCTATGTGACATGATTTTTCCCAAAGAGTATATGTGGAACATCTTTTTCTTGTTCAAATATTCGCTGGGCTTTTTAGCTGGTGGAGTTTACATGGCCATACAATATAAAAAGGACTTTTCATAGAGGACAGTTACGATAGGCTAAAGCTCATGGCGAGTCATGAAGAGAACGTGTGGATACCCGTCAGGCGTTTAACAACCTGTGCAGTACCCACACGGATAATAAGGGATTCGGGCTTAACGGTCCTTCAGTAATTTCGCGATAAGCACTCAGTTCTCTCGGGTGTACATGTTCTGATCCTGCAATCGAATCAATACTTTGCCAAATCGTCCGCCTTCCTCGATAACAACCTTGCCAGACGGATAGGCTTGCTCCAGATAGTCGGCAATGATCTTTCGCATCCGCTCATCCACAGGCAGTCGATGATGACGAAGCCAAGTTAACGCTTCTTCCAGCGCCTCTTCTGCGGAGAGTTCCTTTGATTTCGTTTCCCGTGTAATCAGCGATTCGTAAGCGTAACCTTTCAAGTACAGCAGATGCAGCAAGTATGCCATTTCCGTAGGTTTCGAATGGAGGGGCTGATCGGTGACGAGCGGCCAGATCTCATTCACCAGGCTATGCTCGTGCGTATTTACCGGCATGCTGATATAACAGAACTGTCGGGCGCATTGGAGGATCTTGTTCACGCTATCCCAATCATGGACAACCGGACACATGGAGACAAAGACGAGATCGAATGCCTGATTCCAGCCTCTTGCCGCGACGTCGATATCCTCGAATCTCTCGGGTACAATCTTGACTTGATGTTTGGTCAGATGCGCGATGTTGTAGTCCAGCAATTCGATCAGCGGAGGGGAGGTCTCAATGGCCGTTACCGCAGCTCCACGCTCTGCAAACGGCACGGTGAACACGCCCGAGGCGGCGCCGATATCCAACACTGAGGCATGCTCGAACCGCACGCCCTGTCCTTCCAGCCAATTGATGATTCTCCTGGACCGCTTCCGTCCCTCTTCGTTAAACGATTGCTCGTTGAATGCCTCGGCCTTCTGATCGAAAGATCTGGAAGGATCAATGCCGGCCTTTCTCATTTTGCTTATCACGGTGTTGGCGTCGTTTTTCCAAGCTTTTTCCCATATAGCTGCATTAAAAAATTCATTCATGTTGTCGCCTCCAATTGTTTATTCGTTATAATTATAGATCTACAATATCCATTATTGAGGCGCGAAAAGGCTGAACTTGCTGACATCATCATTAATCCGTACTTTTCAAGAACGGCTGCGATTTTTCACCTTTCTTCTCGGCGGTGTCTTTATTATAGATCTATGTTATCCATAATAAACAATTCAACTTCAAGTTGCAATCCCATTGTCATCTGAAAATGTAGAAATGGATTAAATCACAAGCATTCCGCTGCTTCTGCGGCTTTGTCGTATCGCTTCATATCGCTCCAGATCGGCATGACTTAACTTGGACCGAAGATGCTCCAGGATCGTCTTACATCTCATAACGTTGACAGGATTGCGGATTTGATAGGAGACCTCTAATGCGTCTAATAAATACCCGATGCCTTTCGAGGTGTTCTGCTGTCGCAAATAATACTCCCCGACATCCGCCAGAAAAATGGCAAAGCCGTCATCGATCATCTGGCCGGTATAGGTTCCGGTGGCGCTTTTGTCCTGAAGAAACGCTGCGATAAGATGTTCATTCGGCTCAAGATATCTCTCAATCTCAAACTGATACCTATTGGCAGCCTGCACAATGTTGAATAGAGCACGAAGAGTTTCGTTCTCATGGGAAGAGATGTACGCCATGTAGGCATCGAGAACCTCTACTTTTCCCATCATCAACTGATACAGATAGCGGTTGGCCGTCGCCCACACCTTAAACTGCTGCTTGGTGTCTTCGGCAGTCTCATCACTTTCTACAACCCAGCTGTGCTCCTCGTAGCGGGATACGTACTCCAGAGCCAGCTCATAATCGGCATGCTCAGCGGCAATAGAACCTAGAATCAGGTCCGAGTATAAAATATAACCAAATAACGGCTTCGCCGGCTCGATCACGCTTCTCTTCGTCTTGGAAGCATGATGCTTGGCGTTATACCGCATTCTAGCGATGCGTCCCATTTCCTGCGCATACCCTCGTGCCTTGTCCCACTTACGTAAAGACAGCAGAATATTCGCCAGGTCCTTCAGACCGTCCAATTGCAGAGCCTCCGGAAGCCGCCGGACATAGGGCTCAAATTGAATAGCACAGTTCAGGTTATGCTCCTGATCGGCATTTAGGGAAGACGTGAATATTCGATACTGGCACCAACTCAAGCGTTCCGAATGCTGATACTTTTCACTTTCGGCAACTTTTGTGTAGAGGATGAGGGCTGCTTCGGCATATCCTTGATGATACAGTTCCTCTGCACAATCAAATAGCTGATCGGAGTAACTCAGATGCTCTGTCAGCATACCTGCCGCCTGCTCGATACAATCGAGCTTGCCTATTTCAGCACAGCGGATGATATAAGGACCGAGCCTTCTCCAGTTGGCCGTGGATTCTTGTACATACGCCGCATAGAAGTGCCCTTCCTCAAGGCCCATCGCACGCGTAATCGCGTCCAGGCTTGCTACAGACAGCTGCAGCTGTGCATGAAGGAATCGGCTGAGGGTTCCCGAGTTCACTCCGGATTTTGCGGCAAAGGCAGAGATGCTCACATGATTCTCCTCCATATATCGTAAAAGCGCTGTGCTGATCGTGAAGTCGGTAGGCACCATCACACTCACCCTCCAAGACGTGTTCCATATTCAGGAAATGACGTATATAAGTAATTTACTGTACGAATACACCCGTGGTCAATGCCTTACAACAGAAATCTGGTACATAAGTAGCATGGCTATTTTCCTTGCGTATTCAATAAGCTGATCCGCTGCCTTCGATGCATGCTAGAATAGATGTACAACAACATTGTGAATGGAGGTATCCTCGTTGATCATTCAACTGGGTAATTTCGAAGTGAATTCCGGTCAACTGGTAGTGGCCGATCCTTGCTATGATTTGGAGACGACAAGCAACGTGATCATAGGTACGGTGGAGCCTGTGCTGAACGGCATGTGGTCCGCAGAGGTGGAGAAGATCGAACTCCCGGACTGGGGCGAGGCTAACGCTAAGCTGACGGCATATCATCCATCTGTTGCCGAACAGGGCGAATATCTGGAATGGATCAAATGTCCGTTTGTCGTTGGGGTGGATAGCGGGCAGGCGGGGATTTTTGATATTCGCAAGTACCGGATTCCGGATGCAGGAGCAGCACCGGGCAGCTCCGATACAGACTCTGATTGGTATTACGCTTGTTGTGATATGACCGAGAGCGGGGAAGAGGCCGGCGTGCTGGATGGAGGGGCCGTCTCGCGCAGCGGCATAGGTGACGGGGCGTACGGCGTGTATAAGGCGGTTAATGCCCAGGATCAGGTCGTTGGTGTGAAGATTGTGTTTATTAAACGTTAGGATGCATCCGCAGCGTCGAATATTTAGATAAGGGTGATTCCAATCGAAGCCATATGCATGAAGCCAATTCATAAGTTCACATCTGAAGAGCAGCATGAGCTTGGGGATTGTAGATACGCAACACATCTACAGTACAAGGTAACTAAAATTGATAGCGAAGAAAGAACCATAATCGACATTCAGCTGGTTGAACTTGAAGAACCGTATCATAAAGCATACACAGCCAGTGAAGATGATTGGGAGCTTTATAGCAGGATTGCTCCCCAGGGATATTCATTAGGAGCCTATATAGGCACTTCATTAGTTGGTGTAGTCATAGCTGAGGAGGTAAAGTGGAATAATACCGTATTGATTTGGCATTTTCAAGTTGCAGAAGACTATAGAAGAATGTCTGTGGGTCGACAGTTGATGGAAGAATTAGTACGTCTTGCAGAGGGAAACGGAATCCGAGCTATCAACCTGGAAACGCAGAATACCAATGTGAATGCGATAAGGTTCTATAGAAAATGTGGATTTGAAATAGAAGGAATTGATCTATCCTATTACACGAACGATGATGTATCAGATGGAGAAGTGGCCATTTTTATGAAAAGAAAAATTAAAATTCGGGCAACAGGGCAAGGGTTAAAGTAAATGGTATCTGTGTTCGAATTTTATCCGATATGAACGAATCCCCGTTGCATGGAGGGATGCTGCATGTTGTTATGGTCATTCGGGATTTCTTCATGCAGCTCAATCCCGCTGTCTACTACATCACGGATCATTATCGCAACGCCCCCTATGTGCTTGTGCGCCTGTCCGCTGCCCGGCAGCCGATGGGGGGGCGTGATCTTTACTTGGCGCGGACGATATGATCAAAAAACGCCTTAACCTCCTCAATATCCTGCGTGTCTACAACAATCCCTTTATCATTCGTCACTAACATGGTCGGGAATTTCTTGACCTTTATTTTTTTGGCTCTTTTCTCGTTATCCACTCTCGTCACATCATACACCTGGATGCCTTTAATCACGGTCAGCAATTCATCGCTTGAGTTCATATAGTCAAGCAGCTCCATATCGAGCGGGGTTCGCTCTTCGTAAAATAAGTGAATCACATAGGTATCGCTGGAATCCGAGAGAAAGTAATCCATAGCCGCCTCTCTATTAGAGCTGCTGCATCCTACTGTCAGCCATAACGCCATAACAACAAGCCATACCGTCTTCTTCATAGGGTTCACCTCATGGTATTTCTAAGATCATTCTTCACTTATCTTGGTTAACGCGGAGTATAATTTCTCAAAAACATAGCTTCCATTATCTTTGATTTTATATTTCGTATGATCAACTATAAGTTCTCCTTCTTCATTGATGTCTAATGTGTAGTCATCTAAAGAACCATTGTCGTCACGATAAAATATATACAAACTTAAAAAATGGGCCTTTCTAATCAATTATAAGGGATGAAATGCAGGAGTTTCCATTTATTTTATCGATAAATCCTGGGGGTACTTCTATGGTCAGTGACTGCACCTTAAGAATCGTGCGTGTGGAGGCAAGACCCTACAGCACCCTTCCCATATAACGTAAACAAGCGGTCCCGGGTCTCTACCCGGAGCCGCTTGCTTACCTTGCAAGTGACTATTAAGGCTGCCAGTTCACATTCACCGTTGCCGTGCCGCTGGTTGGGGTGGTGAAGGTTCGATTCGCGCCGCCTTCCCATGTGACAGTGGAGCCTTGCTTTTTCAGGAATTTAAATTCAATCGTTTGGCCTGCCGGAACGCTGACATCATAATACCAAGTCGGGTATTGGTAGACGACCTGATTATACATCGGGCCGATCGCGTTGTTCGGATCCCAGTTGCCCAGCTCGCTGACATTGCCCGTGAGGAACACATTCTGTCCCAGCGCCGTTGTGGCATTGTTGATTACGAACCGAACGGTGACCTGGTCTCCGGTCAGCACCTCGAAATTGTCGTAGATGTTGCTGGCTGCTCCGGCTGCGTTGGCAACTCTGATATCATAGATGCCGCCAGGGACCGCAGGGATTTTCACCTGGATTTGTGTATCTTCCCAAGCTACGATGTCCGCGCCAGTGACTGCCGTTGTACCGAAGTAAACCGTTCCCTTGCCGGAGCCGAATCCGCGGCCGTCAATCGTAATCGTGACCCCTGGCTTGGCCATCATCGGGCCGACATTGCCGATGATCGGAGCTGTGGCATCGGTTGTGTACTGCCATACAGCAGTGCCGCCAGGAGCCAAAGTAAAGTTGGAAGCTGCACCGCCAGCACCCACGGTTAACGTATTGCCGTTTAGAATTCCGCCGAGCACATCGTTATAGCTGCCCTGCGGGAGGGAAGTGACAAGGCCGGTAATCGAAGCCGGTGTGTTCATATTGCGGTTAATGGCAACAACGGCCACGTTATTGCCGAATTTGCGTTCATAGATGATCACATCGTTGTTGATCCAGCGCTCCTGTGTGGAACCGTAAGCGATGGCCGGGTTGGATTTGCGGAGCGGAGCGAGCTTTTGGATGACTTGATATGCGGTCGTCGTCGTGGAGAAGGAAGGAATCCGAGCACGGTTGTCCGGATCATTCCCGCCAGACATATACTGCTCGCTGCCGTAATAGATGGCAGGCACACCGCGTGAAGTCAGGGTAAAGGCCAGCGCCTGCTCCAGCTTCCGTCTGTCGCCATTGCTGGTGTGGAAACGCTCCATGTCATGATTGTCGATGAAGGTCACCTGGTCATTCACCTGGGCATAGTCTACTTCAGAGCCCTCCAGCATCGCTTTCAGGCCGTACATATTGTCGGTGTTGTCCCTGAACACTTGCCGGGCCTTCTGGGCAAAGCGGAAATCGAGCAGGCTCATCCCGGACTCGTTAGCGAATTGATGGTATTCCGGACTAATCTCATTGACGCCAAGGAACCATTCGCCGAAGGTGAAGACCGGCTTGTAGTTGTTAATGGTGGACATAAAGCTCTTCTGCCAGCCGAATGGCATATGCTTGACCGCGTCCACGCGAATGCCGTCAACCCCGAGGTCGAGCCACATTTTGATGGCATCCTTCAGATACACATCGACGCTGCTGTTGTTATGATTCAGGTCAGCCAGATCGTACAGGTTTTTATAAATGCCGTTCTCAATGGTGGAGAAATCCGTGCCGCCATAATGGTGGAACAGATTTTGGGTATCGTTGGTGTATCCGCCGAGCAGGTTGCCGTTATCGTACAAGCGGCCGTTCTCTGCAAAGGAAGGATCATCCGAAGAAGCCGGAGATGTATGGTTCGGTGCAAAGTCGATGATGACTTTTATGTTATGCGCATGCGCGGTGTCGATCAGGTTTTTGAAGTCCTGCATCGTCCCGTAGGCCGGATTGGTCTTCTTGAAGTCCCGCGCCCAGTAGCCGTGATAAGCCGTATTATTGACGCCGGAGTAGTTGATCACGCTGTAGATATTCTCGACAGGCTGTGAAATCCAGATGGCCGTAATGCCCATGCCGGTCAAATAACCGTCGTTGATTTTGTTGATGATGCCTTGCCAGTCGCCGCCGCAGTATAAGCGAAGATTCGTACATGATCCGTCAAATGCCGCGCCGGTCGGATTGTTGGCCGGATTGCCGTCCGAGAACCGGTCGGTGAAGATCTGATATATGACATCCGTGCTGAAATTCTGCTTGTTGGATACCGAGGTATCCGGGGCTGCGTGGACCGGGCTCAAAAGGCCCAGCGTGAGGGATAACCAGAGTGTCCATACGGCTGTTAGTTTCATAAATCTTTTCATACTATACCTCCTCATCGTATACAATGCTTGGGGATAACAGGCCTGTCCGTCGCTTTGGGGATCACCTCCTTCATCTCGGCTACATAAAAAACCCCGGCGTCTCTAATAGAGATACCGGGGTTGTTCCATACCGGGGTAAGGTAAGGAATGCATAGCCCTTAGCTTGTATGTAAGTATAGTGATGTGTTCTTGTTCATTTTATATGAAAGCGAATTCAAATGTCAATATATAACAATATTCTCAGATATATAGTATGATCGAGGGAGTGGGATTAAGGAGTCGAGACGGATCAGGAAGACTGCCTTATAGGGGGATCGACGCTATGAATGTTAAAGATTTTATCCGCCAATTCAATGCCCGTTATCCTGACGTGGACCGGTGTGCACGGAATAACAGTCGAGAGATTACAGAGCTGGAAGGAAGATTGGGCGTGCCGCTGCCGCAATCGTTCCGCATGTTTCTGAGCGAGCTTTCTAACGGGATGTTTCTGCTGGACAGCGAGCCGGTAGGAGGGTGCAGCAGCGAGTCCCCTTGCGGGGAGATCTGTATGACGAAGGTTATCCTGCCAGACCTCCCCGAGCAGGTAGCTGTCGCCGGATTAACAGAGAAGGTGGAGGCCAGTCGGCTTGTGTCCTTCACGATGTTCGATGCGGCTGCGTTATCCAATGACCACTGGGTGTTCATATATGAAGAGGGGATTCCGAATGACGAGTACAGACTCGGTTTTATAAGCCAGCGTTCGAAGTCGATCGTTACAACCCTGCCCAGCTTTGAAGAGTGGTTGACCATTCTTTGGCAGCATGATGATGAAGAAGGAGCGGGAGTGCCTGTATTTCATGCCCTCTATCCCAACGTTGAGGAAAGAGACAGGCTTCTGGAGCAGGATGGCGGAACATAATTATAGAGTCGTAACGGCTCTTAACGGCTCTTTCGATTTCGGATCAAGAGATACGTAACGAATAAATTAGAGGAGGCAAGAATATGAAGCGAATCCGTATTATCCGTCCTCATGAGGACGCAGGGCTGAACTATGTCGGCTGGCTGCTTTTTTGTGCGTTATCCTTGATCACCCGGGGAAAATGTCATTCCATTGAACATTTGAAGCTGCAATATGAGGTGAAGGTAAAGAAAGACAACCAGCTTCATGTTCGCATGCACGAAGGCGAGCACGAACGGCTGTTGCGCTAGCGGCAGCCTTTTTATATCACGGTTCCGAAGCAAGGGCAGGCAAAATTTTCACCGCTCGCTATAATTCTATTGACAATATAATTGAGAATGATTATCATTTTTATTGACGTCAATGATTGCAATGATGACATCATTCATGGATCACAATACATAGGAAGAATCGAGGGGGAGAAACACAGTGCGTAATGCCAAGAGTTTAGTAATGATTTTATTCATATTTGCAGTGGTTCTGGCCGGCTGCGGCGGAGGAGCCGGGGGAACGAGTCCTGCAGCCAATTCCGGAGCGAATGAGTCTGCTTCGAATGCGGGAGAGACGGGTCAAGGCGGGGACAATGCGAATAACAGCCCGCAGACCCGCAAGTTTGAGCATGCGCTTGGAGAGACGGAAATCACCGGCGTGCCGGAGCGTATCGTCGCGCTGGAGTGGGTGTACGCCGAGGATGTGCTGGCGCTTGGGGTACAGCCTGTCGGCATCGCCGATATTGAAGGCATGAACAAATGGGTGAACATCCCGGTTGAGATCGGGCCGGAGGTAACCGACATCGGTCTGCGTCAGGAGCCGAACCTGGAGATCATCGCTTCCTTGAAGCCGGATCTGATCATCGGCGTGAAGTCGACGGCGGAAGCGAACTATGATGCCCTCAAGAGCATCGCGCCAACTCTGATATTTGATCCCTATCCGGGCGAAGGGGAAGGCGATCAGTATGACGAAATGATCAATACCTTCAAGACCATTGCCGATGCGATTGGCAAGCAGGAGGAGGCTGAGCAAGTGCTGAGCAGCCTGGAAGAGACGTACGCGGATGCCAAGGCCAAGCTGGAGGCGGCCGGTATGACCGAGCGTCCGATCGTGCTTGCGATGGGGTACAGCAACCAGAATGCGGTGACATTCCGGATCTCCACGGACAATGCGCTCGCCATCAAAACGCTGGAGCATATCGGCCTGACCAACGCGTATAAAGCGAATCAATTCGAAATATACGGCTTCACAACGACGGATGTGGAGGCATTGCCGGCACTTCAGGATGCGAATTTCCTGCATATTATCCAGGAGACCGACAACATTATCGACAATCAGCTGAAAGACAATCCGGTGTGGAAAGGTCTGAATTTTGTAAAAGAAGACCGCGTCTACGCGCTTGGCGGGGACATGTGGCCATACGGCGGCCCGCTGTCCGCCCAGCTTATGGCGCAGAAGACAGCTGACCTGCTCGCGCAATGAGTTCCGCTCAGCATCCGGCTCAAGGCGCTCAGCCGCCGAGCATCCATCCGGCCCCGCCCGCCTCTACAGGTTGGAGGGGCTGGAAGCCGTTATGGGTGCTGGTTCTGGGCCTTCTATCCCTGATCGTACTTACGTTTGTCAGTCTGACCCAAGGGCTGGCTGATATCTCCGTCAAGACGGTAGTTCAAGCGCTGGTATCCCCGCAGGACATCGCGGACCACCATATGATCCGCAGCGTTCGCCTTCCGCGAACGGTCATGGGGCTGCTGGCAGGAGCGGCACTGGCGGTATCGGGTGTGCTGATGCAGACCGTCACGCGCAACCCGCTGGCATCGGAGACAACGCTTGGCGTCAATGCGGGCGCTTATCTCGCGGTAGTGGTCGGCCTGATCTTCTGGCCGGGACTGCTGCATCAATACGCGCTGCCTTTGGCGGTTGCCGGTGGGACGCTCGCAGCGGTCGCTGTGTATGCGCTGGCGGGGAGGTCCTCCGGTTCGCCGCTGCGGATTGCCCTGTCCGGCATGATTGTGACGCTGGTGCTTTCCTCCGTGACAAGTGCGCTCGTGCTGCTGAATCAGCAGACAACGCAGGGCATTTTTCTGTGGGGCTCCGGCTCCTTGATCCAGAATGACTGGGATGGTGTCGCTTTCTCCTGGCCATGGATTGTCGGCGGCCTGCTCGTGCTGTATGTGGCAGTTCGCCAATGGGACATTCTGCTGCTGAATGAGGAGTCCGCCCGCTCGCTTGGGCAAAAGGTGGGCACCGCCCGCTTGCTGGCGATGGGCGCAGCGATCGTGCTGGCATGCGTGACGGTGAGTGTTGTCGGGCCGATTGGGTTCATCGGCCTGATTGCTCCCCATCTCGTCCGTCTGTCAGGTGTCATCCGTCACGGCGGACTGATCCCGCTGGCCGCGCTATGGGGTTCCGCGCTGCTCGTGGGAGCGGATACGGTGGCCCGCATGTTCGTGAACGCTTATGGCGAGCTGCCGGTTGGAGCCATTACGGCCATGCTCGGGGCACCCTGCCTGATCTGGCTGGCGCTGCGCGTATCCCGCTCGATGATCGGAAGCCCGAGAAGCTCTGGAGGCTCCATGATGATGGGCGGAAGTTTACGGCGTGTGCCTTATCCGGTGTTGGTAGCGTTGTTCGGCACCCTGCTGGTGATCATCTGGATCCTCAGCCTGATGAGCGGCAGCCTGCGCATTCCGCTATCGGAAGTGGTTGCGGTTCTGACCGGTGGCGGGGAAGCGATGCACCGCCAGATCTTGCTGGACTTCCGATTGCCAAGATTGCTGACGGCAGGGCTGTCCGGCATGGCGATTGCCATTAGCGGAAGCTTGCTGCAGCAGGCCGTCTGCAACCCGCTCGGCGATCCGCAGGTCGTAGGCGTGACCAGCGGGGCTGGGGCGGGCGCGCTGCTGCTGATGGTCGGCTTCCCGCAGCTGTCGGCAGCCTGGGTGCCGGTGGGCGCGGTGCTTGGAGGCATCGCCGCCTCGGCCCTGGTGTACGCAGTCTCCTGGAGAAGGGGGCTGCATCCGACCATCCTGACTCTGGTCGGCATCGCTGTAGCCGCGCTCGGTTCCGCCATCATCAATCTGATGATTATTTATGCGAAGGTGGACGTCGCGCCAGCGTTATCCTGGATGGCGGGCAGCACCTACAATCGGACCTGGACCGAGGTGCAGCGGATCGTGCCCACCCTTCTCATTCTGCTGCCGATTGCCCTATGGCTTGGCCGCAGGGTGGACCTGCTTGCCTTTAGCGAGGAGAGCTCTACCGGCCTCGGCCTGCATGTGCGCAATGCGCGCCTGTATGTCGCCATCATCGCCGTGCTGCTCGCCTCGATCGCTGCCGCCAATGTCGGCTCGGTGGGCTTCATCGGACTTCTGGCGCCGCATGCGGCCAGAATGCTGGTCGGCCCGAACCACCGGCGGTCGATGCTCATTGCCGCACTGCTCGGCGGCATACTGCTGGCTGCGGCCGACTGGATCGGCCGCGTCGTCATCATTCCGAAGGAGCTGCCTTCGGGCATCGTGACCGCGCTGATCGGGGCGCCGTATCTGCTGTTCCTGATGTCAAGGAGCAGCAAGCTGAAGCGGAAATAGCGCGAGCAATACGGTTAGCGGCAATCCGGATTTCATTGATTCGCAGCAGCTATGTGCGTGAGCATGCATACGATAACATAAGAAGAGGATGTTCCCAGGCCGCATGGGCGGCTTGGGAACATCCTCTTTTTTATCCTATATTCAAGTTTTCCTTCACTCTGTACCAATACCGATAAGTCTCGGTGTAACCGAGCTTGCCATACAGCCTGAGCGCCGGAGCATTGCTGCATACGACTTGCAAGTAGCTGTGTCTGGCCCCGTGCTCCTGCCCCCATCTTAACAGATTCAGGATTAGCTGCTTGCCGAACCCTTGGTTTCGATAGCTTGGTGCCGTCACAATATTGTATAGACCGATGTAATCGCCTTCCAGTACGCCGAGACCGCAGGCGACAACCTGTCCCTCGTGGGACAGTGAAATGAATCCTTTTCTCGCTTTCATATTCGCCAGCATTCGGGTCAGGATCTGTGTATCCCGGTCTGTTACGCCGCTGATAGCGCAGTAATGCGCCATCCATTCCGATCCATCACCCTCATCGATGGTGACAGCAGCAGGTTCAGGCTCTGGCAGCTGCTCCCAATGCAACGTTAGGACACAGCATGTATCCGCTAACGAGTAACCCCGCTCCTCCAAGACGCGATCCAGATGAGCCGGATGCACCCCGGGTGTGATTTTAAAAATAGTCGGCAGCCGGTTCTCCGCATATATGCGCTCGCAATGGCGAATTTTCTCGATTACGTCCATGCTTGTCTCCGCGCCGGCTCCCCGGCCAGCGGGATATAGAGGACTGATAGAGTTGGCCCGTCTGGTATAACCGTCCGCGAAACGAAGCACCCACCCGTCGAACATAAGCGTGGATAAGGACGGCCAGTGATTGATCGAATATTCCTCCAGGAACCGGTACCTACTGTCCACGTTGAGTCTCCAGTCCCTTGGGGGCGGCCTCGGCCAGCAGGTGCATTAATTGCTCGACACTATGTACGATGTGGGCCGGATTCTCGCTCCTCAGTTCCTCGATTGATCCGTAGCCATAGGTGACACCAATCGCATCGATGCCGGTCCGGTTCGCCCCGATCAAGTCGTGCTTTCGGTCGCCAATCATCACGAAATGCTGATTGTCATACTCCGGATATTGATCTAATATCGTTTGGATAATTTCGGCTTTGGCCGATCGGGTGCCGTCCAGATTGCTGCCAACCACAACGTCGAAATAGGCGTCGAGGTGGAAATGCTGCAATATTTTTTCGGAGAATACCGTAGGCTTCGAGGTCGCCACGGCCAGCACCTTGCCGCGTTCCTTAAGCTCTGCCAGCAGCTCGGGAATCAGAGGGTAAAGTTCATTCTCATACATGCCGGTCGCCTGGAATCGTTCGCGATAATAGGCTACAGCCTGGCTGGTCTGTTCTGCGTCAAAAGCATACATCGTGGAGAAGGACTCCTGCAGCGGCGGGCCGATAAAGCCTTCAAGCTGGTCCAGATCGGGCTCGATGATCCCCATGTTCTCCAGCGCATATTGAACACATCTCGTAATCCCTGCCTTGGGGTCAGTCAACGTGCCGTCGAGGTCAAACAGAATGACTTGATAATGATTCAGCATATCGATCTCCCTTCCACCCGTGTACTGGGGGCTGCTTCCATGCCCAAAAAAACAATAGAATTGCTTCTGGAGTTCCATTATAATGCTTCTCATAGCGAAATGGAACGTAACGAGATTAAGATAGAAGGAAGGGTTACGATGAAGGTGACCACCTTATGCGGCTCCACGAAGTTCAAACCGCAATTCGACCTGGCGAACGCGTTTCTGACGCTGCAAGGCCATCTTGTGTTCGGACTGGCGTTTTTCGAGCAGAGCGAAGGCTTCGAGATTACCCGTGAGCAGGCGGAGCTGCTGGGAGAGCTCCATTTTCGAAAAATAGATCGGTCTGATGAAATCTACGTGATCGATGTCGGGGGATATATCGGCGACAGCACCAGACGAGAGATCGAGTATGCCAAGCAACAGGGCAAGGCTGTCCGGTATTACTCCAGCGGCGGGATTCCGGATTCCCTGGACCAGATTGTAAGCTTAACGGCTGGGAAGTAACGTGGGTGGAAAAAAGGGGACCCGCAGGTCCCCTCATGCTGCTCCAGCACAGCTGGAGCGGCAAATCTGGAGCATCTGGCTAATTTGGCAAATGCCAGGCTCCAATGCTCGCTCGAACTCCATGCTCGCCTATATGCTCGCGCTAATTCTGGACTTCGCCGAGCAGCGCTCCCGTTTCACCCACCAGATCCTCCAGCAGCTTGATCGCCTGCCCGGTGTTCTCGGGGTTCGTCGATAGCAGGCTGAAGAGATGGTCCACCCTGCGCTTGTAGTCCGCAGGTCGGTTGGCGAATCCGTCGATCATGCGCACCGCCTTCTTTTCATTGATGCAGTATTCTTCATTGAGGGCAAACAGCACCTGATTCAGACAGGAGATGCTGCGGAAGCAGTGGCCTGCCACGTAGGACAGGTCATCCTTATCCATATTCTTCTCGGCAAAGCGATGAGAGAACGAAGCCTCGAACATGAAAAAGCCGGTGATCGCATCCTTCAGCGGCTTCGGATACGGAAGGGTCTGCGCCTTCAGCCTGGCGATTTCCCCGTCGGGGTCGCTTAATATGCGGCAGGCAGCGACCTCGCCCATATACATCACGTTCAGATAAGCATGGGGATGCCCGGTGTGATAATGGCTCGATACGTTGCCGGATCGGCAGTCCTCCATAACCTTCTTCACTCTGTGAATATCCCGGAACAAGAGATCGACGTGATAGCCTTGGACGATGAGCCAGGCGCCGCCATTCACCCAGGCTCCCCACTCGCCAGGCGCGGCAACCAGCTTCTCTCTGTGCTGGTCATCAAGCCGGGTAGCCGCGATGTTTACTTGCTGCAGATCAAATCCTGCCGATTCATCATAATAGATGCCGATATCGATATCGGAATGTTCATGCGATGTGCCTCTCGCCCTGGAACCTCCGAGAACGATGCCAACGATGCCGGGGATGTCTGCCAGCTCTTTGGTGACTTGCTGTATGATATGTTGAACGGTCATCTTTCTTTCAACTCCCTCATGATAGTTCATTGTTCATGGCGTCTGCTTCTTACTTATTCATCAGTCCGGTGCACCTCCTGCTATGTTGCTGTCCGCTCCCCGGCGTATTCTTATATGAATCAAGTGTATCATGTTTTGGCTCTGACGTAAGTTCACGATAACCCCGTAACGATCTTATAGAAGGAGGATGACTTCAGTTGGAGAATTGGTTTGACGCGATTGCGTGGATTGAACAGGATGATCGAATGCGGGATTTTCGACAGGAGGACATGACAGTAGAGGCTATGACACATGGGATGGAGGCGGAAGTCTATAAGCTAAGCTCCCGGCAGCAGAGCGCTGTGCTCAAGCTGTGGAATCGCCATTCAAGACCTGATGTCGGACTTCAGTACCAGTTGCTGCTTATGCTGCATGAGCAAGGGCTGCCGGTATCCCGGCCGCTGGGCTGGGGGCGTGATCCGAACGGAGCTTCCGCTTTGCTGACCACCTATGACGGTACTGAGCTGACTAAAGTCAATACAGCGACCATGACCCGGCTCGCGCATATGCTCTCAAGCCTGCATCATATGCAAGCCGCACCTGACCTTAAGCTGCGGTTACCTGCAAACGATGATGTGAATTATTTCTTCCCTGCGATTCATGAGCATCCGGACCTGGATCGGGCACTGAGAACTGTACTTATGACGACCCCGGTGGGTCACGGACATATCATTCATGGCGATTTCCATATCCGCAACATTCTTGAGCAAGATGGCAAGTTTACCGTGATCGATTGGACAAACGCGCGGCTGGGCGAGGCGGGGTATGATTATGCCTGGTCTCTCCTGCTGACAAGAATCTACATTTCCGAGCGTCTGGCCACTTCATTTCGGGCGGCGTATTTATCGGCGTTTCCCCTGCCAGCGGAGCATCTTGAAGGCTGGGAAGCGCTGGCATGTCTCCGGTGGGTGCTGCTGCACAGAACCGGGGCTGTACCGGCTGACGATCGCATACGGGCGAGGGCCCGGGGCATAATGTCCGGCAATGCGCATCTGATCGGATATAAGCTGGAGCTATAAATGTGCGTATTTAGGAAAAAAGAATCAGACAAACCTGTTTCCAAACCGCTGAACCGGTTTAAAATACATAAGATGTGCTAAATTTATCGGTTGGTTTGAATTCACAAATGTTGGATGGGGGGTACGCCGTTTTTCATCCCTCATCATAAAATAAGTTAAGGTATAATAGGCGATAGCAGGAGGTGTAAGCAGTAGCATGAGCAATATCAGTGTATTTGGCAACCAGGGATTGTTTGAACATGTATATAAAAATGCGCCCATTGGCATCGCTTTGGTTTCGATTGACGGCAACTGGATTGATGTCAATCCCGCTGCATGCAAAATTTTAGGTTACACCCAGGCCGAACTTATGGCCCTTCCGGCAACGGATTTTGTATTGTCCGACAAGGTCGACAACTTGGATGAACTGGTTAAGATGATGAGTCAAGGGACAGACAAATTCGAGTCGGAGCGGCAATATCTCCATAAGAATGGCAACAGCATCTGGGCGGCGGTTCATGTCTCCCTGGTCCGGGATGAGGAGAGCGGGGAGCCGCTGTTTTTCATCTCGCAAGTGGTGGATACTACCGACAGCAGGGTCGCGGAACAGAAGTTGCAGGAAAGTATTGAACGGTATACCTCCTTGAAAAAATATAACCATGATGCCATCATCTCGTTCGGACTGGACGGCCGGATTATCAACGGCAACCAGATGACAGAGCAGATGACCGGCTATACAATTCCGGAGCTGATCGGAAAAAGAATCTCGAAGCTGATCGGGGAGCAGAATTTGGCGAGCGTCCTGAATCCGGCGAAGGACTACACCCTGATCGAGAAGGATATTACCGAGATCAGGCACAAAAGCGGCAAAATGGTCGAGGTGCTGTCCACCCTGGCTCCGATCATTATCCACGGCAATACGGTAGGCTACTACATCATTGCCAAAGATATGACAGAGCAGAAACGGCTCATTATCGAGAAGGAAGCGGCGGAGAAGACCAACAAGGCCAAGAGTGAATTTCTGGCCATGATGAGTCACGAGATTCGCACACCGATGAACGGAGTTATCGGCATGACGGATCTGATTCTGGAGACCGATTTGTCTCCAGAGCAGCGGGAATATATTGATATCATCAAGAAAAGTGGCACCACTCTTCTGAACATCATCAATGACATTTTGGATTTCTCGAAGATCGAGTCTGGCAAAACCGAGCTGGTCGAGGAAATCTTCGGCGTGCGCAGCACCATATCGGAGACAATCAATCTCATTTTGCCTAAGGCGCTTGAGAAGAATCTTGAAGTGACCACGTCGGTATCGCCTTGCGTGCCCGAAGTCGTTGAAGGGGATGTTACGAAGCTGAGGCAGGTGCTGATCAATCTGCTTGGCAATGCGATCAAGTTTACGCCAAACGGCGCAATCACCACAACAGTGAAGCTGCTGGCACAGGAAAAGGATACGGTGACGCTGCAATTTTCGGTGCGTGATACAGGGATTGGCGTGCCGGAGCATAAGGCTCCACAGCTGTTCGAGCCGTTTTACCAAGTGGATCATTACATGACCCGGCATGTGGAAGGCACGGGTCTCGGGCTGGCCATCTGCAAGAAGCTGGTGCATCTGATGGGCGGAGAAATATGGTACGAGCCATCCCCGGATCATCCGGGATCAGTATTTATGTTTACTGTAAACTTCAAGGTGGAAGAAGATGTTGTGGAAACCCCGGAGGCAGAAACGTTGGAGGGCGTGCCTGGATCGGGGAATGCGCTGAAAATTCTAATCGCGGAAGACAATGAAGTGAACCAGCTCGTATTGAAAAAGATGGTTGAGAAGCTCGGCTATAACTCCACGGTGGTGGACAATGGGCAGGAAGCGATCGAGGCATTTAAACGCTATCCGTACGATATCATTTTCATGGATATCCAAATGCCATACCTGGATGGTCTGGAATCTACCAAGAAGATCCGGGAGCTGGCAGCAGGGGACCGGCCTCCCTTTGTGGTCGCGGTGACGGCCCACGCCATCAAGAATGATCGGGAGAAATATTTGGCGCTCGGGATGGATGAATACATCAGCAAGCCCGTCAGCATGGATGAGGTGTCCCGGGTCATTCAGCACTATCGAAAAATGGCCGAGGCGCCGGTATAAGCTTTGCTGTGCGCTCAAGTCCATGCGATTGATATGGATATGTGCGATGCCTCGCGTCATATCCGTCCATCGGGAGCCGGCTCTGCCCGCGCAGCAGCGCGAAAAGCCCTGCAAGGATCATAGAGATCACTTGTAGGGCTTTTATATGATAGATATAACCCTTATCTCGGACTTCCGGTTACGCGGTTTCCGTTCTTGGTTATGCTGTATTCCAGCATTTCACCGCTCCAGAAATGGAATTTCAGATGTACGTCCCCGTCCCGTACTTCATTGAAGAAGTTCGAATGGAGCTCGATGGTGCCATCATCGTAGGAAGGGGAGAAGGTATAACCGAACTCTTTGAACGAAGTCCAGTTCTGCGGGCCGGCATTGCTGCCATCCGGATATACAGCCTCCATCGTCGCCAACTGATCGCCGCGGAAGGAAACCGGGATAAGGAAGGATTCGGTTGTCCCGGTTGCCGGTTGAAGCTGCGGCTGATCATTCACGATCACATGGAACTTCCAGTCTGCACCTTGGTTGAACTTGGCGGTCAGCTCGGCGTTGACGCCATACTGCCCAGGGGTAACGAGCCTTGAGAGCAGACTGGCTTTGATCGTCAGCCGATCACGGAATATCGTATAATCCGAGCCGGCATTCAGCGTTTGTTCACCCAGCGTGAGCGCAGTAAAGTGATTTCCATTCAGATTGAGCGTCATGGAAACATCCTGGAGGGTGCTTCCTTGCCCGACAAAGATCAGGTCCGTTTCCGCGGTGGATGACCGCCCGCTCCAGCCGGCCTTCATTATATGGAAGAAGTCGGGGTCGTTCCACGTCAGAGAAGAACGGTTGAAATGCTGCCCGTTATCCCACAGCATGTGCACAATCTGTTTCTCCTGAACCACATGCGTCAGATACTCGAAGAATTTCAATTTCTCACCCTGCTGAATGACACCGGTGTTTCTGTCAAAGCCGAGCAGTCCGTATTCTCCAAGAATGACAGGGATCCCCCGCGCGGTGAACGTCTGATGGACATTGCGGAACGTTTCATCCATATCGTTCTTCGTATCCTCTTCGAAATGGGTGTACCCGGCAATGTTGACGCTGAACGGCCAGAAGCCGTAGAAATGCACAGTTGCAATCAGATGGTCGTCATTGAGTTTGGACATCGTTTTGTACAATTCGTCCATACGTTCCTGCGTAGGCGACGCTTCGAGCGTAGACAACACCAGCGGCCGGTCCGCGTTCAGGCTTCCCGAGCTGCGCACTATGCGATGGAAGGAGACGTTGAGTTCATCAAGCATTTGAAATTGCTTATGCTCATCTGTCGTTCCGCCATCGGTGAATCTCGGCTCATTCACGCTTTCGAACATCAGCTGATGCGGATGATCTTTAAAGCGATCGGCGATTTGTGTCCAGAGCGCATTGAAGCGGGCAACCACGTGAGCACGGTTGTTCTCCATATGGCTGATCCACAGCCAAGAGTCATGATGGACGTTCAGCATGACATAGAGACCTTCCTCAAGCGCCCAGTCCACCACCTCCTGAACCCGGTCCATGTAAGCCGGATTCACGGTATAGTTCGGCGCGTCCCCGATGTGATAATCCCAGGTCACCGGAATTCTGATGCTCTTATATCCCTGGGCAGCAATGTGCTGAATCAGCTCGCGGGTGACTCGAGGGTTCCCCCATGCGGTTTCATCAGCACCTACAGCATCCAGCGTATTGCCAAGGTTCCAGCCAGGCTGCATATCGTCAACGATGGACTGAAGCGTGCTGGTGCTTGCAGCCTCCGGGCTTGCATCTGCTGCTGAAGCTTGGGAAGGAGTGAGTGAGAAGAGAAGGCTCGACACCATTGCTAAGGTGAGCAGAACAGGAAGCAGTCGTTTTGTCATGGTCATTCTCCTTTACTTGAAGTTTCGTGTCTGGCGGTATGGAAGTCACCAAGAGCTGTTGCAATCGGGATGAATCGCATCACCTCACTTGCTGCGATGTTGAATGGCATGCTAGCTCCAGGCTGGTTGCCTATGAGCTCTAGGTGAATGGCATGCTAGCTCCAGGCTGGTTACTCTTGAGCTCTAGGTGAATGGCATGCTAGCTCCAAGCCGGTTGCCTATGAGCTCTAGGCGAATGGCAGCCAGCTTCAAGCTGGTTACTCTTGAGCTCTAGGCGCACTGCGAGATTAGCTCCAAGCTGATTGCACATTAGCTTCAGGCTAAAT
This sequence comes from Paenibacillus sp. FSL M8-0334, assembly GCF_038000405.1. Taxonomy (NCBI): domain Bacteria; kingdom Bacillati; phylum Bacillota; class Bacilli; order Caryophanales; family Paenibacillaceae; genus Paenibacillus; species Paenibacillus sp. FSL M8-0334. The sequence goes on along the minus strand of NZ_JBBOCH010000001.1, from coordinate 848,840 downwards.
CCGGATATTAGCGATAAGCTTGTTGAAAGCGCTTTCCATATAAAGTTAACATAAAAATCCAGCTGGGAGTACTGCAATAATTTGAAGAAAAATCATGGGAAAATTAGAGATGAGGGAGATGCCTGAGATGCCTGAGATTCCTGAGATGCCTGGGGTGCCAGAGATGCCAGAGATAGCCGGGATGCATGAGATGCATGAGATACCTAGATGCCCGAGATGCCCCTGACTGGTAGAAGGTTCTCTTGACATCACTTGGCCGTTTTTCGGTCAGTTGTTCCTCGCGGATAAAACAAACCGCCCTCCCTGTCGGAATCATCCGCAGGAAGGGCAGCTTGGTAAGCTTCCTATTCATTTGTTTCATGCACGAGTCCAGCTCGCGCGGTGTTGTTCCTCATTTTATGGAACGATAACAAGCGATTTGGAAGGCTTGGATAACGGATTGGCCGCTACTGCCGTGGACGACAATTTCGTATTGCCTTTCTTGGCAGAGGACAGCACGAATACAGCGTACTCAGTGCCTTTCTTAATATCCTTGCCTAACGCGTCTTTTTTGATGGCGTCCGTTGCTGTGTCATCCTTATCAGCGAATTTCAGCTGAACGGCGACGTCCTTGCCATCCGGCTTGATTTTCAGCTCACTGTCAAGTTGGGTGCCAGCCTCGGTAGCTTTCTTCAGATCGAAATCCTTCAGATCCTCCTTGGCCACCAACAAGATGTGATAAGCTTCAACATTACGCTCATCGATTGCTTTGGTAAAGCTGATCTTCAGCGGGTTCGGATCTTGGGTCAGCTCGGCTTTCACGTTGGTTACTTGCACTGGATCCGGTACAGTGAACACGCTCGAAGACTTTGATATTTCATGGTTGGTTGACACTTTACCGTCAGCTATTACGAGAACGAACACCCGATACGATTGACCAGCCGTGATAACATTGCCATCCACATCCTTCGCGTTTGCGTCAAGGGTAGCGGAATATTCTCCGGCAGGCGGATCAAGCTTGATATAGTTTCCGCTGGCAACAGCGGTTGCTTCTGCAAATCCGAAAGCCTTCGTCGCTGGGACAACCATGATGCGGTATTCCTGTACGGTGCCCGGATTCGGATCTGGGGTGAAGCGAACCCGAATATCGCTTGCGTTGCCACTTGTTCCTTCGATGCCGGCATATACGTCTTTAGGCACCCCGACCGTCGTTCCCGTCAGCCGGACGACACCGGATGGCTGGGACAAGGCGTTATTATTGGCATTTCCGTCCTTGCTGACCGACAGTACAAACACTTGATAATCGACCAGATTCCGGATGGCTTCCCCGTCTACATCGACATGGGTAGGCCGCAGCACATTGCTGAAATTGTTTCCAGCCGAAGCGGTATCGTAACGGCCGGCCTGAACGGCGTTGGCCTGACTCAGGTTGAAGCCGGCAGCCTTCGACTGCTTCACGACCATGATCCGATATTCCTGGATGTTGCTGTCGTTGGCCGCTCTCGTGAAGGAGACAGACAGATCGCTGGCATCGCCCCGATTGTCAACATCGCTAGCCTGAACATTCGTCACGGCAGCGACCTGGGTGTTCCCCTTGAGAGTAATAACATTGGACGAAGCGGACAGTGCATTGCCCCCGGTCGTGTTGCTGTTGGCCACGGACATCACATAGACACGATAGCCGACCTCGTTGCGGATGCGCTCGCCGTCGGTGTCATTGCTTGCAGCGTCCAGGTTGATCGTAATCGGGCCGCCGCGTTTGTCGACATACTTGTAGTTATTGTTGTTAATCGCCTGGGAGAGCGTGAGGCTCTTGTTCGACTTTACAACATAAACTCTGTAGTGACTGATGTACATTTCATTCGTTGTCGGATTGAACGACACCCTCATATCCGTGCCGTTTCCATTGTCGCTCGTATCGCTGACCACAGGTGTAGAGACAGGTGAAATCGTCTGGCTGCTGGTCAGCGTAATCGTGCTCGAAGGATAGGACAATGCATGATTGCCGGAATAAGCAACCGACATGACATACACGCGATAGCTGACCCCGTTCTGAATCAGTGCGCCGTCGATATCGCGGCTGCTCGCCAACAATGTGCTCGTGATGGTGTTGCCGCCAGTTTTGTTAATATTCGTATAATTGCTGTTGATGTTGCTGGCTCTGTACAGATCAAAGGTGCTGTTATCAGACGCTTTAACAACAAATACCCGGTAATGGCTGATGTTCGATTCATCCGATGGACGGGTGAAGGACACCTGAAGGTCCCGGCCGTCGTTACTGTTGCCTACATCGTTGACATACAGCCCGGAGACAGCCCCGACACTGCCCGTATTGTAGACAAGGACGATCGGATTAGAGACAGGGGACAGCACATTGCTTCCACTGCCGCTGTTGCTGACTGCCATAACGAATACTCGATAATTCACACCGTTTCTCAGTAGAGCGCCGTCCACATCCCTTGCATTGGAAGACAAGGTGGTTGTGATGTTCGAGCCGGAATTCGTCTTGCCCACTTGCGTGTAATAGCTGCTGTTGGTAATCGAATTGGCTCTGCTCAGACTGAAATATGAGTGCTCGGATTCCTTGACAACAAAGATGCGGTATGCGCTAATATTCGACTCATTGGATACCTTGTTGAAGGTTACCCGCAGATCGCGTCCGTCCCCATAATCGCTAACATCGGCTACCTGAGTAATAACCGGTGCAGTGGTTGCGCCTGATGCCAGCGTGATGGAGGAAGAAGCTGCTGACAGCTGGCTGGAAACGGAGTTCTCATTGGTGCTCACAGACATGACAAACACCGTATAAGGGATGCCGTTGCGGATAAGCTCTCCGGATGTATCCCTTGCGCTTGAGCTTAGGTTCGCCGTCAACGTCGTGCTGGTGCTGCTCGTTTTGTTGACGCTGGTGTAGTACTGGCTGGATACGTTCTTGGCTGCAGCGAGGTTAAAGCTGCCGATATCCTTCGTTTTTACAACCATGATGCGATAGTTGAGAATGTTGCTCTCATTCTGGGCGCGAGTAAAGCTGACCGACAGGTCGCGCCCATCGTTATGGTCGCTAACATCGCTTACGCGAACATTCGTCGCCGGCTGAACCGCATTGCTGTTCGTCAGCGTCAGTGCTTGCGAAGGCGTGGATAAGGCCACGTTTCCGCTGTTGCCGAATGCGAGAACATAGGCTCGATAAGCCTGGTTTTCACGAATCAGTTCGCCATCGGTATCCCGCGCACCGGAGGATAACGCTTGGGTCACATTCGATCCATTAGGGTATACGGCCGTGTAGCCGCCCATCGGCACTTGGCGCGCTGCCGCCAGATTGAGCGATTTGGATTGCTTAACGATCAGAATGCGGTAGTGAGAGATCATTGATTCCGTTGACGATTTGGTGAAGCTGACCTGAATATCTCTTCCGTCACCTGCGTTCCCGATGTCCTGCATGCTCACGTTTGTCGGTGCTGAAATGTAATTGGTTGGGGGAGGGGCCGGCTTTGACGTTGTGATCGTCACGGTTTTCGTTCTAGAGTTCCAGCCGATTTTCTCACCCAATGCTTCACTTGCGAAGCGAACCGGAATCATGGTGTTGCCTTTTACATTTTTGGCCGGGACATCCAGACTTACGGTCTGGCCGTTGATCGTAGCGGTTTTGTTATTGATTTGCAGCACGATCGTAGTGCCGTCCCTGTTCGCTGTAACCGTTTGGGTTTTTTGATTCCATTTGACGGACGCACCCAGGGACTCAAAAATCGCCCTCATGGGAAGCATCACACGCCCTTGGATCATGATCGGTGCTTGATTGGATGATACTTTGGTACCATCTAACAGCACGGTAATGTTGACGGCCGCTTGCGCCTGAGACTGAAACATTAATGGCACAATGAGTAGCACGGCCAACAGGGCAGTCCATACTTTTTTCACATGCTCAACCTCCTGATTAGTATGTTGTTCGTCTGTTATTATTTTCCTCCCTAACTATGACGTTCTTGCCAGGAGAAAAGTTTCAGCTAATTAAAGCTTTTAATTATTATATCGTGTAACTGGTTGATTCTGTTAAGTAATTGATCATATGGACCTGTGCCGGACGTCCTTTTTTATCCATGCTTACATGCTCCGTAAACCGTTTTCTAATGAAGATTCAACAGATCTCTAGTCGGAAACTGGCTATAAACATACAGTAAGTTTATAATTGTAGTAACTACACATTTCCAGACTTTGTAATTTCGGGAGGGGAGTAAAGTGTCAGAATTCCGTGTGAGGATTCTGCAGCTAAGAGACCAAGCTTATAACAATGGGGTAAGACTTGGAGAAGCCTTTCGGGCAGTACAGCAGCGTTTTGAAGCGATGGTCAGGCCGCAGATTGATTTCGATGAGATGAAGCGCATCTACACCGGCTTTGCGCCGCATCTTCTTGAGGAAATTTACGGAGCGGCTGAAGGTTTGGGATGTGGAGTGGCGAAGGCATCCGCCCTCCTTAGCGGATACGATATTCCGAGTATTCCCGCGATGGGCTGCTCTGCCCTGATAACGGACCGGTATTATGTAAGAAATTACGATTTCACACCAGCGATTTATGATGGCTTGTTTACGCTGAATGAGACAGGAGAAGCTTATGCCTCGGCAGGCTATAATCTGCAGGGAATTGGCAGGCATGACGGCGTGAATGAGCACGGGCTTGCCGCGGGTCTTCATTTTGTCAGCTTTGACGGATACCGCAAGGGGCTGTCCCCTTGGATAAGCGTTCGATTTATATTGGAGATGTGCAGGGACGTAGACGAGGCTTCCGATATGCTGAAGGAGATTCCGCATGCAGCCTGCTATAACTTTTCATTGGGGGATGCCATGGGCAATATGGCGGTAGTGGAGGCCAGCCCGTCCGGGGTTACGGTGCGTAAAGGGGGAGTCGCGATGGATTGTGTGAACCATTTTGAAGAGCAGAAGGGCAAGAACAGGCAGTCGATTGAGCATTCGCTTCGGCGCAGTCGATATATACAGAGACTGAAGACTGGTGATTTGTCCCATAGGCAAGCGTTCGAGATGTTTAAGGATCTGCAGTCACCCTTGTTTTTTACCGATTATGAGCAGTGGTTCGGTACACTGCATACGTTCTCTTATAACTATGAGGAAAGCACCATTATGACGGCCCTTGCCCGTGGCAATACCCTGCAGTTCTCATTCCGTGAATGGATGGATGGCCGCGATCTCAGCGAGATGCACCTATCGGGGCGGCTGGAACGTAAGGGAGAGTGAGCTCCGTGCGTAGACGAGCTCTTCGGGCCGTGATGGGCCTTGCTGTTCTATTTTGTCTATTAACGCTGGGCGGTAATGAGGATGGCAATCGCGAGTTGAGAACCTATCGCAATACCCCTCAGACATTCAGGATTGCGATGTCGGTTGCTTATACGAAGGATCATAGCTACGACAGGTTCGGAAGCCCGGATGTTGTCAGGGAGGGAGAGGATGGTATGTATGAAATTCGATACATATCCGATGGCAGTCGCTTGATCACTCTTTATGACACTACTGGGAGAATTGTAGATGAATGGCGTTTGAAAAGACTTCTGGAAAGAAGAGATTTCTGCGCGATTATTCCGGGAACACATGGCGTATCGGGAGGTGGGAAAAATAGATCCGTACTCGCCTCCAATAGCAATTCATCCTGATCATCAACGTGCGATTAGTGAACATCGGCTTGCAGACTCGGGAACCATTATCCTGCACTACCTCCGAAAAGATGATAACTGGATAGTAGAGACGATGAATTATAGATATGATTTCCCCTTCGGTTTGGTTAACAGACTACGGCCGGAAGATCTAGATCCTTTATTAGCTTCACGGTCTGAAAGGTGAGTGTACCTTAGTCCGCTTTTTCGGGTACAGGGTTTCGCTTAATGAGAGTTTAGTTTTCGTCAGTTCGGTGAGGACCCGCTTTCAATATTTTCCGGGAAATAGTATAGTCTTAGCTCCTAACCCTAGGATCAAGATGGACACCCAATCACGAGAATCTCCCATCAGAGCATCCAGGAATGCGTTAAGTAATGGGTGCCTCTTAGCTTCAGAAGCTGAAGCTAGGGGTACTTTTTTTATAGACTGAAATCCCAATGTATGTTTGCATATATAGTCGATCAAGCTAGATTTTCTGGTTTCTCGATGAATCACAATATACGTTCACTAAATGCGTCATGAAGATTCGTTGACAATATGCATACAATTGTATACGATGATTTCATATATCATTGTATACATAAGGAGTGTTAGGGTGAATCATTCCGAGAATCGACTGTATTGGAAGGACGATCATCAAGGCGGGGGCCCTTCCCATGATGAATTCAAACGTCCAGGGGGAGGCGGAAAGCGGAAAGAATGCCAGCGCGGTCCCCAGACATACCGCCGCGGCCGGGCGATTGAGTTTTTAGAGCGAATGCATGTGAAGCGCGAGACGCTGAAGCAGCAGCTGGACGCACAGGAGTATCAATCCATCCGTCCGATAGTGCTCGGTGAATTAAAGGCGATCGATATGGTGATCAATGAGTTTATGCAGCTGTTTGATCTGCAGAATAAGGAAGAAGCCGAAGCGTCTGCACCAGCGGAATCAGGAGCTTCTGCCGGGTCTGAAGGTCCGAACGACCTGAGGGGGGAGAATCCATTTAACTGAGCTTAATGTAGGCCTGACGCCGTGTGCACTATTACATAGACGGGCCTTAACTTCGGAGGAATGCATATGGGAATTGTTTTTTCTTTTTTGAAGAAATATCGCGTAGCTGCGATTGCGGCGCTCACCATGATGCTGATTGAATTGACGGTCGAGCTGATCCAGCCGCTGCTGATCTCCAAGATCATTGACGATGGCATTCAGGTTCAAAATATGTCGGTGGTATGGATGTGGGGAGGCGTGCTTCTGGGAAGCGCTGCCATAGCCTTTGCTGCCGGAATAGCGAGCTCCTTCTTTGCCGCGCATGCGAGCCAGGGGCTTGCATATGATTTGCGGGAAAGTCTATATGAGAAGGTCCAATCCTTCACCTACTCCGTGTTCAACCGTTTCGCAACCTCGTCGCTGATCACTCGGCTGACAGGGGATGTGACCCAGATCCAGGACACGGTGTTTATGGGGCTGCGCTTTATGACGCGGGTCCCGCTTGTTGTGATCGGCAGCATTGTGATGGCGCTGGTCGTGAATGTCAAGCTCGGGCTGATGCTTGTGCTCACGGTACCTCCGCTATTTATCTTCATCGCATGGATGATGAAAAAAGCGGCCGATTCCTTTCGTCAAGTACAGCGGCGTCTGGATGCGGTGAACGGTGTAATCCAGGAGAACTTGACGGGTATCCGTCTCATTCGCGTTTTTGTACGTATGGGTCACGAGATTGAGCGCTTTGCCAACACGACAGGCAAGCTGATGCGCAGCACCGTGTCCACGCTGCGTCTGACGGAAATCACGATGCCGTTCATTCTGCTCATCATGAATGCCAGCATCATGGCCATTCTATGGTTTGGCAGAAACGATATCGAGGCTGGCAGCGCATCGCTCGGGCAGGTCGTTGCCGTACTGAACTACTCTTTGCGCTGCATCGGCGCCATGTCCACCCTGTCTTGGGTTGTGGCTGCCTTTTCCCGCGGCCAGGCTTCGGCCGGCCGGGTGCAGGATGTCATGAGCACAGCATCCCAGGATGCTTCCGAGCAGACGGCTGGGGCCCGGTCCGCATCGGTTCCTGCGTCCTTGAAAGGCGAAGTCGAATTTGACAAGGTCGGCTTCAGTTACCCTGGCAGCGAGATAACGGTACTGTCTGACATTTCGTTCAGGGCATCTCCGGGGGATCGAATCGCTATTATGGGCGCAACCGGCTCCGGCAAGTCAACGCTGGTGCAGCTCATTCCGCAGCTCTACGAGGAGGATGGCGGTACGGTCCGCATCGACGGGATCAAGGCGAAGGAGATCGATCCGCTCCGGCTGCGGAGCAGCATCGGCTATGTACCGCAGGAGGTGATGCTGTTCTCGGGCACGATACGCGAGAACATCGCCTGGGGCCGCGAGGATGCTTCGCTGGAGGAGATCCAGGAGGCGGCGCGCAGAGCGCAAATCCATGACACGATTGCCCAGCTGCCGAACGGGTATGATACGATCATCGGTCAGCGTGGCGTCAATCTGTCCGGCGGGCAGAAGCAGCGCCTTTCCATTGCCCGGGCATTGGTGCGCCGTCCGGCCATTCTTATTCTGGATGACAGCACGAGCGCGCTCGATGTGAGCACGGAGGCGAAGCTGCTTGATGCGCTGAAGGATTTGTCCTGTACGACATTCCTGATCACGCAGAAGATCAGCTCCACTACGTCGGCGGATCTGATCCTGCTGCTGGATGACGGCCGCTTGATCGGCAAGGGGGATCATGCATCGCTGATGGACAGCTCTCCGCTCTATCGACGCATCTATGAGTCCCAATACGGAGAGGAGGAGGTGCGCCATGCTTAAGGCATTGATTGAACCTTTCCGCCATCCGCGCCCGAAGCTGGATCTCAGCGGCGCGAAGGGTGGCAGTGGAAGCAAGCCTAAAGCCAAGGCCAAGAACTGGTCGGGAACGTTGGGCCGCATCTGGTCTTATCTGGCCCGCCGCAAGGGCAAGCTGACCCTTGTGCTGCTGATGGTTGTAGCCAGCTCCGGCTTGTCTCTGCTCGGTCCTTACCTCTTGGGCGTAGGCGTGGACAACTTCCTGGAAGGCCCGGGGGGACCTGACTGGATATACTTCCTTGTCGGTCTGGCCTGCGTCTATGGGCTTCTGGCACTGACAACATGGCTGCACAACATCTGGATGAACGGGATTGCCCAGGAGACGGTGTACCGAATGCGGATGGATTTGTTCACCCATCTGCATCGCCTGCCGATTCCGTTCTACGGGAAGCGGCAGCAGGGCGAAATCATGAGCCGCCTGACCAACGATATCGAGAATGTCAGCTCCACGTTGAACAGCTCGGCGATTCAGATCTTTTCCAGTGTGCTGACCTTGGTCGGAACGGTGTCGGTCATGTTGTGGCTCAGCCCGCTGCTTACGCTGCTCACCTTCCTTGTTGTGCCGCTGATGGTTCTCGGCATGCGCTGGATTACCCGGCGAACCGGTCCGCTGTTCAAGGAGCGCCAGCGCAACCTTGGAGACCTGAACGGCTACATCGAGGAGACGCTGTCGGGACAGCGGATCATTAAGGCGTTCTCGCAGGAGGAGCGGGTTATCCGCGAGTTCGGGGAGCGCAACAAGCGAATTCGCTGGTCCGGATTTTGGGCGCAGAGCATTTCAGGCTTTATTCCGAAGCTGATGAACGGCTTAAACAACCTCAGCTTTGCAATCGTGGCTGGCATCGGCGGGATTATGGCCATTAAAGGCTACATCTCGGTCGGAGTCATCATTATATTCGAGAGTTACGCCAGACAGTTTACCAGGCCGCTGAACGACCTGGCCAACCAGTGGAATACGCTGCTTTCGGCGATTGCCGGAGCGGAGCGGGTATTCGAGGTGCTGGACGAGGAAGTGGAGGCCAAGGACGAGACGGGTGCCGTTACGCTGAGCAAAGTGGAGGGTGCCGTGAAGTTCAACAACGTGTCCTTCTCCTATGACAAGGGCGGGGATACGCTGGAAGGCATCAGCTTTGAGGCGAAGCCGGGGGAGATGATTGCGCTCGTCGGGCCGACAGGCGCGGGCAAAACGACGCTCATTCAGCTCATATCCCGGTTCTACATTCCCGATAGCGGTCAGATTACGCTCGACGGGCGCGATCTGTCCACGATTCAGAGGGAAAGCCTTCGCTCCCACATGGCGTTTGTGCTCCAGGATTCGTTCCTGTTCAAAGGCACGATTCGTGAAAATATCCGTTTTGGGCGGCTCGACGCAACCGATGAAGAGGTGGAGGAAGCGGCCAAGCTGGCCAATGCCCACTCGTTCATCGTCCGGCTGAAGGACGGCTATGACAAAATGCTGGACGCCGATGGCAGCGGCATCAGCCAGGGGCAGAAGCAACTGCTTGCCATCGCCCGTGCGATTCTGGCCAATCCGGCGATGCTCGTGCTGGATGAAGCGACCAGCAGCATCGATACGGTGACGGAGATCAAGATCCAGGAAGGGCTTCAGCGCTTGATGCAGGGGCGCACCAGTTTTGTGATCGCTCACCGTCTGAATACGATCCGCTCGGCCGACCGGATATTGGTGCTGAAGGAAGGCAAGCTGATTGAGCAGGGATCGCATGACGAGCTGCTGCGGCAGGGCGGCTTCTACAGCGACCTGTACAACGGGCAGCTGAAGCGGGCGGTGATGCAAGCGGCGATGAACGAGGGGATCCGAGGATGAATGCGGGAACCCCCAAGCCGAACGGGCTGCGCCGCAACGGCTGAGCAGCTAAAGTTTCGGGCACCATGGGGCAACGATGCGTGTTTGCCGAGGGTCTGCTCGGTACAACAGAACCACCGGGCAAGGGAGAATGAAGTTCCCTTGCCCGGTGGTTTTTTCAGCGCCGCCGCGAAGGCCGCCTGCTGCCGGCTTGCATGGAGGTGGGAGCAAGCGATGCCTCCCCTGTCGCATCGCGGCAGGCTTCCTCGAACTGCAGAGCCAGGCCGGCGTCAATAGCAGCCGCTAGTGTAAGCGGCCTATCCCTTGCTGCCTGTCGCCTGAAGCTCAGGGAGCAGACGCCCGCGCCGCCCGAACTGGACAAAAAACAGCAGGAGGATGCCGAGCTGCACAGCCGCCAACACGACGTAAATATTACTGTAAGTGGAGGCGCCCGGATTGAGGCTCAGTGGATTCCAGGCCGCGGAAGCGTCCAATTCGACCGCCTTGCCATATATGCCCGTCGAGATTGCGCCGGACAGGAAGTTCAACAGGGAGAACAGCCCCATTCCGACCCCGGTCTGCTCCTTCGGCAGGGACAGCGAGATCGTCTTCGACAGTGAAATCTGCGTGAACATTTGCCCGACGTTCCCGAATATGAGGAACAGCGCGATCCAGAACGGGGATACGCCCGCAAAGGAAGACAGCAGGATAAAGCCGGACAGAAGGAGTGCGGAGGCGGCATAGAATAGGAAGGACGTTCCTTTCGTATCGGCCAAACGGCCTCCGGTTCTGCCAAGGAACGCGGCTACGACAGCCCCGGGCACCATGGCGAATCCGATCCATCCTGGCAGGAGCTGGTGGACGTCCGACAGCAGCTGCGGGGTCAGAAACGGCAGGGCGTAGCCGACGCTCACCGCGAGGACGCCAAGAGTCAGGCCGACCGAATAGCCGGCATTGCAGAACAGTCGAGGCTGGACGAAGGGAGCCTTCGCCGTCCGGATGCGTATCATGAACAGAACGAACAAAACCAGGCTGCCTGCGGCGTATAACCAGCCGCCTTGCGTAACCGCGAGCAGCAGCAGGGCAACCGTTCCGGCGAGCAGTCCACCGCCAAGCCAGTCGATCGTTCCGCCCTGCCTCTGCTCGTCGCCTAAGTACTTGCGGTACAGGGGCACAGTGAACAGAATGAGCAGCGGAATGCAGAAGAGCCACCGCCAATGGAACGCGCTGACCAGCAGCGCGGAAACGATCGGGCCGATCGCGCTGCCGATCGCAAGCCCGGTTGCCGTAATGCCCAGTGCCCGGCCGCGCGATTCTGGAGGGAAATAGCGGACCGGAATGATCATGGCCGTCGCCGGGATGACCGCTGCTCCCATGGCTTGGAGAATCCGCCCGAGCAGAACCACCCAATAAGCTTGCGCTCCGAGGCCGACCATAGAGCCGGCGAAGAACAGGAGCAGCCCAAAGGTCAGCAGATTTTTCAATTTATACGTATCGGCCAGCTTGCCGTATATGACTGAGCCGATGGCATAAATGAGCATGTAAATCGATGATACCCAGCTTACCTCGGCAAAGGAGAGCCGAAAATCCCTGCTCATTTCAGGCAGGACGATGTTGAACATCGTGGCGCTCATCGATGAGATAATCATCGTCAAAGCAAGAATGCGAATCAATTTGTCGGCGTAAGGCCGAACGGGATCGGCTTGCATGTTGATTCCCCCTTTCCTTTGGATACGATTTATTTTACAATCGATAGTTGATAAATAAAAATATATATTAAGTTATAAATTCATATACTAAAGGTTATGAAAAGGAGGGTTATATTATGGAGCTGCTTCAGCTTCAATATTTCCGGACCGTTGCCCGCATGGAGCATATGACCAAGGCTGCGAAGGAGCTGCGCATTGCCCAGCCTGCCCTTAGCAAGACGATCGCCCGACTTGAGGAGGATTTGGGCGTCCCGCTATTTGATCGGCAAAACCGGCAGATCAAGCTGAATGAATTTGGCAGGGCTTTTTTGAAAAGTGTGGATACGGCATTGTCCGTGCTGGAGGAGGGACGCCGCGAAGTGGCAGATCTGGCGGGAATGGAGAAGGGCACCATTCGCCTTGCGACGACCGTCTTAAATCGCCTCTCGAAGGCGCTAGGCGCTTTCCGCGCGGCTCATCCCGAAGTAAACTTCCGAATTGTCCAGATTGCCCCCGGCTCGATGATGGATATGGTCGAGATGCTGGAGAACGGCGAGGTGGATTTGTGCTTTAATGGAGCCTCGCTAGAGGAAGAACGGCTTCGCGAGCTTCCCGTCCTGCGCGCCGAGGTCTTTCTGGCCGTACCGTCTGGGCATCGGCTGGAGGAGCGCGATTGCATCGCGCTTCGGGAAGTCGAAGGCGAGCCGTTCATCGAGTACAAAGCGGGCCATCCTTTCCGTAAAATGAACGACGAAAACTGCGAAGCCGCCGGCATTCGCAGGGACGTTGTCTGCGAGGTGGACGAACCGGAAGCGCTGTCGAGCCTTGTGGCTGCGGGCCTCGGATTGGCTTTTGTGCCAGGCTGCAAAGGCGACGACAAGCCGCCTTACTCGCTGGTACGGATCGAGACGCCTTCGTGCTACCGAACGTTCTCCGTCGCATGGCTGGAACGACGTTATTTGTCCAAAGCGGCGGTCCTATTCCGGGAGTTTCTGGTCGATTATTTCAGCAGGTTGCAGGAACCGGTGCAGCGCAAAGACGCGATGTGACGACTCGCGTCTTATTTTTTTCGGGTTAGGATTCCACATTGGACGAGGAAGCTCTGGGATCGTATACAGCTCTTATTGGGTGTTCTCTCTGTCAGACAACGGATGTTCCGAATAATGCAAATAATGCAAAAAGCGGTTTGAATCAAAACGGCGAGGGCCGAAGTTCACGCCTAAAAAATGGTTGCCTCCTTAGGAAGGATCTGGTATGATGGTGTCCTTCTCTCATTTTCGCCTTGTCTGAAGTGGACGGATTCACCGTCTAATATGCTTATCGGAGGTGTCACATGCTTTACTTCACTTTGGCCTCGAAGGCCTATGCCCGCAATTTGCAGTACCGTGGGGCCCACATGGTTCACAACATCGCCAGCGCGATGTTCGGCTTCATGTATGCCTGCATCTGGATCGGCCTCGGTGCTGATCATGCGCTCGGAGAATACGGGACGCAGGGAATGGTCGCTTATATCGCCTTCACGCAGTCTGCGCTCTGGGTCACCAGCTTCATCACGAACGGTCTGGGTATTCCCCAGACGGTCCGAACCGGACATATCTCGCTTGACCTCATGAGGCCTGTTCATCTGTTTCCCCACCTCATGGCTAGGGAATGGGGGCAAATTGCCTACCAATTCATCTACAAATCGATCCCGATCTATCTCGTGTATTACTTCGTGTTCTCCATTCAATTACCCGGCACGCTTACATCTTATCTTTACGTTGCCATCGCGCTGATCGGCGCTGCGTATCTGTCCATCTGCATGAACTATCTCATTGGCGCCTCGGCGTTATGGACGACGGAGTCCAGCTGGCTGTATTGGGGCAATCATGCCATGATCAACCTGCTTGCAGGCTTTTTTATTCCGATTGAATGGCTCCCGTCCTGGCTGCAAACGATCGCCTGGCTCTCTCCTTATCCGTATCTGCTGTATGTGCCGACAAGACTTTATCTAGGCTTTGGCGATGCCTCTTATTTATGGGGGACGCTGTTTTGGTGCGTACTGCTGACCCTCATCTGTTTGACGGCAACTTTGCTCCTTAGACGGAAGGTGGAGGTGCAGGGAGGATGACGATGAGATCCTGGATATCTCTGTATGCGCTGCTGATTCGAACGAGCATTCGCAGCCGCATGCAGTACAAGTTCAACTTTCTGCTCGGCACCCTGCTTGCTGCGCTGATCCAAATTTCTGAGTTTCTGATGGTGGCGATCGTGCTTTATAAATTCGGAGCGATCCAAGGCTGGTCCATGCATGAGATCGGATATCTGTTTGCTGTCATGACCTTATCCAAAACGATCTACCGCATGTTTGCCGACGAAGTGCATCATCTGGAAAAGTATCTGGTGAACGGGGAGCTGGATCAGCTGCTCACCCGGCCGATGCCGGTGCTGCTGGCATTGCTGCCGCAGAAATTCCGGCTCATGCCTGGGGAAATCCTGCAGGGCGGGTTTCTGCTCTGGTGGTCGCTTGACGGCATGATGGCGGACGGGCAGATCAGCTGGGTAGCGGTACCGTATACGCTGCTCATCATTGGCACGGGTGCGGTCATTTTGTTTTCCATTGGACTCGCGACAGCAACTTGCGGGTTCTGGATGACAAGAATTACCGTGTTGCAAAATTTGACGGAAGATGCCGCCCGTTCGGCAGCCCAGTATCCGCTGACGCTGTATCCAAAATGGATGATCTCGCTGCTGCTGTTTGCCATTCCGGTCGGACTGGTCAATTATGTGCCGGCCCTGTATATATTGCGCGGTGAACTCGGGGGATGGATACTGCCGCTGCTGGCTGTGGCGGCGCTGTTCTGCCTGCTGTTAAGCGTGAGGTTCTGGCAGTACGGAATTACGAAATATCAGAGCACCGGTAGCTAGAGGAGGAGAACGTGATGATCGAAGTGAGCAATATACGCAAGGAATTCAGAACACCGGTTGTGAAGCAGGGGCGCTTCTCGGGCCTGCGCACGCTGTTTACAAGGGAATATCGGCTGAAGGAGGCGGTCCGGGGCATCAGCTTTCAGGTGGAAGAAGGCGAATTTGTAGGCTATATCGGTCCGAACGGGGCCGGAAAATCGACAACGATCAAAATGCTGACGGGTATTCTGCACCCGACCTCGGGCCATGTGTCCATCGGAGGCCTGAGCCCGCATAAGGCCCGGCGCGAGGTCGTAAGAAATCTCGGCGTGGTGTTCGGGCAGCGGAGCCAGCTGTGGTGGGACCTTCCGGTGATAGACTCGTTTGATATTCTGGCCCGGATGTACGGGGTCAGGGAACCGGAGAAGGAGAAGCGCATGCGGCAGTTTGCGGAGCTGCTGGATTTGGAGTCGTTCTGGGCGACCCCGGTGCGGAAGCTGTCCCTGGGCCAGCGCATGCGCGCCGATCTCGCCGCTGCGATGCTCCACGATCCGGACGTGCTGTTTCTGGACGAGCCGACGATTGGCCTGGACGTCAACGCCAAGCGGAATATCCGGCAATTTTTGAAGCGTCTCAACACCGAGTTTGGCAAAACAATTCTGCTGACCACGCATGATATGGATGATATTGAACAGCTGTGCCGGCGCGTGATGGTAATTAATGACGGCCAGCTGTCCTATGACGGCACGGTCCGGTCGCTGCGGGATACGATCGGGCTGCCCACCGTCATTACGGTTACCTATCGGGGAGATTTTCACATTCCCGAAGGGTACCGCATAAGCAAAGAGGCATATGAACCTGAGCTGCCGATTCGGCTGAACATTATAGCGGTGGAGGATCATACCGTAACGATTGAGGTGAACCGGAAGGAGATTCATACGCTGGATATTCTGAATCTACTGGCGCAATGGGGCGAACTGGCCGACGTTGACATGCAGGACCCGGATTTCGAGGACGTCATTCATAAGGTGTATTAGAATCATCCTATGGACAATTTGGTCAATCTTGTACTATATAATAGAACAGGCGAGAGAATGGGGAACCGCTCAGGTTCCTCTTTACTTTTTGGTAAAAAACGTCATACAGTATAGAGACTAGACGCAAACAGGACAAACGGGAGCCTGGCTGACTATATTAAAAGGGTGACGCACCATGAAGATAATGAAACGAATCTGGGTTGTTATCGGCAAGCATTATCATAAGAAACGGAACTGGGATCAGGCCTTGCACTATTTGCGCCGGGGCGAAAGCGCCATCACCAGATTTGAGGATAAGATTCAGTATGCCAATCTGCTTCATCATAACGGTCATTCCGAGCAAGCGCTCACTTATCTTGACGGAGTCATCGAAACGAGCGGCAGCAGCCGCGCTTATGAGCTCCGGGCTCATGTTTTGCGTGAACTGAACAGGAATGAAGAAGCCCTCCAGGATTTGAACCAGGCGCTTGGGCTGAACAAGGATCATTACCTCACCTGGTATACCCGGGGAATTACCAATAGAGATTTAGGGCACTATGACGAGGCCATCCGGGATCTGAAGGAGAGCATCAAGCGTGAAGATGCGAGCACCGTTACCTCTACCTATTATGAGCTGGGAATGGCCTACTACGATAGCGGGAACCCGGCGGAGGCGGTGAACTGTTTGCGGCAGAGTGTCGTCCGGCCGGATCGGGCCGTCCCGTTATACTATTACCGGCTGGCTGTCTCGCTGGGCTTGACCGGTCAGGTTCAGGAAGCGATTGAGGTGCTGCTGGAAGGAATCCGGCTTGCCGATCGGTATGCAGCCGCTGACGACGGTGGTTATGCCTTGTTCGCGAGTAGCTCGAATTACAGCCTTGATGCATTTGAGTCGTTCCAACAGGAGATGGAGGAGGCTCAATTCTTCCGGCCGGCGATGGCGGAGCTTTATGTGCAGCTGGAGAATTGGGAACAGGCGGAGAAGTATATCACGGAAGCGATCGTGATGTATCCGGAAGACCACGAGCTGTATTTGAAGCGGGCAGCAATCCGCGCCAAAGCAGGCTGGAGAGCGAAGGCCGAGGCCGATCTGGAGCATGTGATCCAGGCTGCACCGGCGGACTATCGGGGCTATTTCGAACTGGCCAGAATGTACCGCGCAGAAGATCAGGAGGATCGGGCCTTCGAGTTAATCCGCAAGCTGTATGACCGGCTGCCTGAGCATCCGCTGGTGTGCTACTGGATGGCGGATGGCTATTATCGGCTGGGACGCAACGAGGAAGCGCTGGCGATGAACAACAAGCTGCTTGAGCTTGAGGATGACGATGCGCCGAATTATGTTCAGCGCGCCAACATTGGCATCGAGCTGTATGATCTGCCTTTGGCGGAAGCGGCGCTCAGACAGGCCCTTGAGCTTCAGGATGACGCCGAGTTTCACAACAAGCTGAGCTATGTCCTGTATTTGCAGGGGCGCAATGAAGAGGCGCTGATCGAGCTGCAGGAAGCTGCGAGGCTGGATGAAGACTTTGCGGATCATCCGACTTTCTTGACCGGAAGCGGACATATCTATAAGGAGATGAAGCTGTGGGATCTGGCGATTGATGCATATTCCCGCGCGATTGAGATCGTGCCTGGCAGTCCCAAGTTTTATGAGTTCCGGGCCGTCTGCTTTATCGAAACGGGACAGCTGGAGCGGGCGCTGGCCGATTGCTCGCAGGGGCTTGAGCTTGATCCGGAATTTGGCAGCTTGTACAGCCTGCGCAGCGGCGTCTATTACTCCATGCTCGACTATGCCCGGGCCAGGGAGGACACAATGAAATTTCTGTCGCTGGCGCCGGGGCATCCGGGCGCATACTTCCGTCTGGGTCAGATTCTCTACAAGGACAACGAGGAAGAAGAGGCGCTGAACGCCTTCAACCAGGTGCTGGAGATTATCCCGGATCACGCAGAGACCTATTTGTACAAAGCCTACATCTATTACCATCAATTCGAGATGGAAGATGCAGTTCAGGCGATTGTGAACTGGAGTCTCCATCTGGACAAGGAGATGCCGCCCGCACAGAAGGTCGAAGCGATCGAGGCGCTTGAAGGATTTGAGGAGGACATATTGAGCCGTGCAGTCGAGCGGCTGACCGGCATGTATGGCCAGCAGCTATATTTATCCTGAAGTTTGGATGAACGAATGAACACCTGCCGTTTAATTTGTGGTATGATTCTATATGTTGCTCAAGCAATTACGCTCGCTGGCCGCAAGGCCGGGCGGGCTTTCTTCATGTTAGCACGGCGGCCAAGAAAGGGAGGGATTCTTCTGATATCGCTGCACAATGTCAGCAAAAGCTTTGTTACCGGGGGAACCCGCCATCAGGCGGTCGAGCCGGTATCACTTCATATTGAGGAAGGCAGCGTTCACGGCATTATCGGCACCAGCGGGGCAGGGAAATCGACGCTGCTGCGCATGATCAATGTGCTGGAGCGGCCCGATTCCGGTCAAGTTATGGTGAACGGGCAGGACCTGACACTGCTGGGAGAGCGGCAGCTGAGGGAAGCCAGAAGAGCGATCGGCATGATCTTTCAGCAATTCCAGCTGGTCAGCAACCGCACCGTGCTTGGCAATGTGGCTATGCCGCTTGAGCTGGCCAGGATGCCGAAGGCGGAGCGGATGAAGCGCGCTGCCGAGGTGCTGAAGTATGTCGGGCTTGAAGATAAGGCGAAGCATTACCCTTCACAGCTCAGCGGAGGCCAGAAGCAGCGGGTTGCGATTGCCCGGGCGCTGGCCAATTACCCGAAGGTGCTTCTATGCGATGAACCTACCTCTTCGCTTGACCCGAGGACGACGGCGGACATTCTATCGGTGCTGCAGGATATCAACCTTCAGCTTGGGGTGACGATTGTGATCGTGTCCCACGAAATGGATGTGGTAAACCGCATTTGTGATCATATATCGGTGATGGAGAGCGGACGATTGGTGACGACTTATCCGGTTGTGAAAGAGGGAGACCCGACATGAATGGGATGCAATTGGACGTTGTTCAGTATTTGCATGATTTCATGGCCCATGTGATGCCGTACCAGAAGGAAATCTGGCATGCGATTGGGGAGACGTTCGTGATGGTGGGCATTTCGATTGCCGCTGCGCTATGCCTGGGCCTTCCGGTCGGAACGCTGCTGTTCCTATGCCGCAAGGGTCAGCTGTACGAGAATCGTGCGGTGTTTTCCATCGTCAACGGTCTGGTGAACATCATCCGCTCCTTTCCGTTTCTGCTGCTCGTGGTGGCCATGATTCCGATCACCCGCATGATCGTTGGCACATCGCTGGGCACGGTAGCTGCGGCGGTGCCGCTATCCGTTGTAGCGATTGCCACCTATTCCAGACTGGTGGAGCAGTCGCTGCTCGAAGTGCCGAAGGAGGTTATCGAGGCCGCATCCTCCATGGGTGCTTCCACCCTGCAGCTGATCATCAAGTTTCTGTATGTCGAGGCGCGGTCCGGACTGACGCTGGGCCTCACCACATCGACAATCAGCTTTATTTCCTACTCCACCGTGATGGGTATCGTCGGGGGCGGCGGTGTCGGGGACTTTGCCATCCGCTATGGATACCAGCGATTCGAGAATGAGCTCATGGTATTTACGATTATCGTCATGATCATACTGGTACAATCCATCCAGTTTGGCGGCAGCCTGGCCGCAAGGCTGCTGGATAAGAGAAGGGCCTGATAAGGGGCCGTGATACAACGAAGCGAGAGCAATCGCGATATTTTTATAAACTTGGGGGTTAGATCAACATGAAATATAAAGCACTTGCACTATTTATGTCCGTGATGCTGGTTCTGGCCGGCTGCGGGCAACAGCCTGCAGAAGAGGGAACATCCGGCAGCGACGGCGCAGAATCCGCGCCTGCACAACCTGTGAAGCTGAAGGTTGCATCGCTCATTCCGCCGATGACGGAAGTGCTCGATCTGGTGAAACCGAAGCTTCAGGAGGAGGGCATTGAGCTGGAGGTCGTTATTTTGTCGGATAACGTGCAGCCGAACAATGCGCTTGCCAACAAGGAAGTGGATGCGAACTTCTTCCAGCATGTGCCGTACATGGAAGAGTACAACGCCAACAACGGCTCCGAGCTCGTGCCTGTAGTTCCGATCTACAACGCGGTATTCGGAGCATATTCGAAGCGTTACAGCGATATTGAGGAGCTGCCGGACGGTGCGACAATCGCCATTCCGAACGATCCTTCCAACATTGGCCGCTCCCTGGTCATGTTCGAGAAGGAAGGGCTGATCAAGCTCAAGGAGGGTGTCGGCATTAAGGCGACCCAGGCAGACATTGTCGAGAACAACAGAAACTTCAAGTTCCAGGAAGTCGATCTGCTGATGCTGGCGCGCACGCTGGACGATGTGGACATGGTGGCGATGACACCGGCCTATGCGAAGCCGCTCGGCTTGACGCCGAACAAGGATGCGCTCATTACGGAGGGCAATGATTCGGCGTTTACGATCACGTTGATCGCACGCAAGGATAACGTCGATTCCGAGCCGATTCAGAAGCTGGCCGAAGCCATGACGAGCCCGGAAGTGAAAGCCTTCTTCGAAGAGAATTATTCGGATATTGCGCTTCCTGCATTTTAAGGAATGTCTGTGCAGCCGTACCCTAAGAAACAGGGCGCGGCTGCTTTTTAATGTCCATCATGGATTATGGTATACTCATTTTGATTGATGAAGCCGGGGTCACATATAGAAGCCCTAAACCGTAATAGGAGTTGAGAGTATGAAAAACGAAGTAATCGACAGACTCGTGAGGTACGCCCAGGTGGATACACAATCGGACGAGAACAGCAGCACCTGCCCTTCCACTCCGGGACAGCTGACGCTGGCTCGCATGCTGGTGGAAGAACTGAAGGAGATCGGCATGCAGGAAGTGACCATGGACGAGAACGGCTATGTGATGGCAACCCTTCCGGCGAACACGGACAAGGATGTGCCGACGATCGGGTTCCTTGCCCACGTGGATACAGCCACTGACTTTACCGGAGCGGGTGTAAAGCCACAGATCGTGGACAGTTATGATGGCGGGGATATCGTACTTAACGAGGGGCAGCAGGTGATTCTTTCCCCTAAAGACTTCCCCGAGCTGGCACGCTACAAGGGGCATACGCTGATTACAACCGACGGCACGACGCTGCTGGGCGCTGACGACAAGGCCGGAATTGCCGAGATCATGACGGCGATGGCCTACTTGATTCAGCATCCGGAGCTGAAGCACGGCCGGATTCGCGTAGGCTTTACGCCTGATGAGGAGATTGGCCGGGGGCCGCACAAGTTCGATGTGGAAGGCTTTGGCGCCAAGTATGCGTATACGATGGACGGCGGCCCGCTTGGAGAGCTGCAATATGAAAGCTTCAATGCCGCGGCAGCCCTGGTGACGTGCAAGGGCAAAAATGTTCATCCTGGCACGGCAAAAGACAAAATGGTGAACGCCGCCAAAATCGCCATGGAACTGCATGGCATGCTCCCGGCAGGCGAGGCGCCGGAGTTTACGGAGGGCTATGAGGGCTTCTATCATCTCACTTCCATTGAAGGCGATGTAGAGCTGACCGAGCTCCGGTATATTATCCGCGATCATGATCGGGAGCGTTTTGAAGCAAGGAAGAGCACACTGGCCTCCATCGTGGAGCAGCTCCAGCGCAAGTATGGCGAAGAGCGGATTATACTTCAGATGCGCGATCAGTATTACAATATGAGAGAGAAGATTGAGCCTGTAAAAGAAGTGGTGGACATTGCCCAGACCGCGATGGAGAAGCTTGGCATCAAGCCGATCATCGAACCGGTTCGCGGGGGAACCGACGGCTCGCAGCTGTCTTATATGGGATTGCCGACACCGAATATTTTCACCGGCGGCGAGAACTTTCACGGGCGATTCGAGTACATATCCGCCGACAATATGGTGCTGGCGGTGAAGACCATAATCGAAATCGTGCAGCTGTATGAAGCGCAGGCCTAAGCCTGCAGCGTATAGGAAGCAGCGGAGCAGCTGTGCCCCGCAGCCTGCTTAAAGGAAGGATATCGCAGCGGTGTAAGCCCGGGAGCGGCATCGAAGCATACAGCTTCCGGTGCCGCGTACCCGGGCTTTTTCTATGAGTCTCCTTTTCGCGGAGGAGCGGACAGAATCGGCGCGATGATATGTTCTGATTGCGGGGTGCGCTGAAGTCATGCCATGATAGCTGTACACGATCGCAAGGGAGTGATGCCGAAATATGTCGTTCAAAATGATGAAAGCGCTGTCTCGAGGAGCCCCGATCTCACTGACGTTGAAGAAACGAATCCTGATGATTTTTACCGCAAGCACGTTAATCCCCTTTATTAGTACAGCGTTTGTGTCGTACAACGCCATTACCTCCATCCAGAACACCAAGCTGCAGTCCAGCATTGAGAGCAATCTCCGGCAGGTTCAGCTGTCGCTGGAGACCACGATCAGCAACCTGAATCATGTATCCCAGCAGCTTGCATATCAAGGCAGCATCGGCAAGCAGCTGGAACAGTTTCTGCTGGAAAGAGAGCCTTACGGGCGCATCTGGCGCACCGAAGATATCAAGACGCAGCTCAATCTGATCACTTTTACCAATCCGAATATCGGGCTTACCACCTATTATTTCAGCCAGAGCGGCGCGACGCTGTTCGAGAATTCTGATGTCAAGGACACGTTTAATCTGGAGTCTCTTCCGCTCTTGGCACGATATTATACCATTTCCTATTACGGGCCTCATATTAGCCAGGACGTCCTCAGCAACCAATATGTGCTGTCAGCGCTGCGCAAGGTGGAGCTCCCGGAGTACGATGATATTTACGTCTATGTGGAATCCGGCTTCAAGCTTACGCAGAACATTCTGGAGACCGACAGAATTGGCAAGCATATGGGACATTTGATCCTCGACAATGACGGGCGCATCTCGTTCAGCGAAGTGCAGGATGTGTTTCCGGAGAATATGCGTCTCCCCGAAATGATAACCGACTCCTCCGGCGTATATAACGGCTATTATTGGAATAAAAGTACCAGCAATCAGGGCTGGAGCATCGTCTCATTGATTCCGGCCGCGGATTACAATGCCGAGCGGAACCTGTGGCTGCTTCAGATGGGAGGACTTTCGGCGCTGTTCGGTGCGGTCAGTCTGGGGCTCGCCTGGCTGCTATGGGCAATGGTGTACCACCCGCTGCGCAAATTCCAGGCTGAGATCAAGCATATGACAGATAACAGCTATCGTCCGGCTGATGAGAAGGCTGCCGCTCGCATTCCGGAATTCGAGCATGTGCTTCGGCAGTTTCGGCGGATGAAGGCGCAGATTGCCGAGCTGTTCGCAGACGTGGAGCGGAAGGAGAAGCGGAGAGCTGACCTTGAAATCGAGAAGCTGCTGTACCAGATTAATCCGCATTTTCTAATGAATACGCTGGATACGGCTCATTGGCTGGCCGTTATGAATGGGCAGGAGGAAATCGACCGGCTCGTAACGTCGCTGAACAAGCTGCTGTATTATAACCTGGGCAAGCTTGGCAAGATTTCAACGATTGGCGAAGAGATCGAATCCCTCAGAGCTTATCTGACACTACAGCAAATCCGATACGATTTTCGGTTTGACGTTCATATTCATGCGGATGAAGCGCTCCTGGATACGCCGGTTCCACGGTTCATCCTCCAGCCGCTCGTAGAAAATGCCCTCTACCACGGCCTGAAGGATGACGGCCGGATTGAGGTGGAAGTGCGTCCGGACGGGGAGATGGCCGAAATCGCCATCCGGGACAATGGCATGGGCATTCCGGAGGCGGCGCTGCGCAGGCTGCTGGAGCAGGAGGAAGCCGATCATGAGAAGGTTGGCATGGGCATTGGATTGAACTATGTGAAGCGGATGCTGGCCGCACATTACGAAGGGCAGGCCGTGCTGAATCTGGACAGCATGAGCGGTCAAGGCACGACCGTTGTACTGCGGCTGCCGATGACAGGAGGGGATCGGGATGATGAAAGTATTGATTGTGGATGACGACAAGCTGGTGCGTAAAGGGCTGCTCTCTGCCATGCCGTGGACAAGCTTCAGCATGGAGGTGGTGCATGATGCAGCGAGCGGCGAGAAAGCGCTGGAATGGCTTGAAGGTAACGAGGCCGACATTCTGTTCACGGATCTGGCGATGCCGGTCATGTCCGGCATCGAATTGATGCGGGAGGTGCGGCGCCTGTATCCTGAGATGTATATCGTTGTGCTGACGCTGCATCAGAACTTTGAATATGTACAGGAGGCGCTGAGGCTCGGCGCCATCGATTATATAGCGAAAATTCAGCTGGAGAAGGAGCATTTTGAGGAGGTGCTGGGTCGGATTCGGAAGCGAATCGCAGAGGAAGAGGCGAAGCGTTATGACGGGGCCGCTCGTGATCCTGGCCATTCCTCATCCCGGATGCAGCAGCCCGAGACAGTGAACATCGGGTCTGCCCAGCCGCAGCTGCCACAGCTGCCGCAAGAAGGGCAGGGACACAAGTATTCCCCCGAGGTGGTCGAGAGCATTCGAGCCGCGGTGGCCATCATGCACGCAGAGCTTGATCAGCCGCTCTATGCCGTTGACGTATCCAGGCGGGTCAACATGAGCAGAAGCTATTTCAATCAGTGCTTCAAGGATCTGGTGGGTCAGCCCTTCAATGATTACTTACGCTGGTGCCGGATTGAGCAGGCGAAGGTGTACCTGAGGGAAACATCCAAGCCGATTCCGTGGATTGCCGGAAGAACGGGTTATCTGGATGAGAAGTACTTCAGCAGAGTGTTCCGGCGACTCACCTCGATGCTGCCCAGCGAGTACCGCCAACACTGCCGAAGCCACCGTTCCGCTCCAGTTGATGAACGATTATGACTAGCGGGAAGCTAAGGAACCCGACCCATGAAGCTCTTCATCGGCTTCCGGGGAGGCGGAAGGTTAGACATCTGACCGATAAGAGGGGGAGATTTGACCGGCATCAGGAAAGGGGCTGTAAATGCTCGTATTTTTCGTTCATATCTCACCCTGGATTGACGCCATCCATCCAACTTAAAGCGCTTTCATATATGTTAACTTGGATACAGGTATTCAAACATACTCATCTGTTGATTTCGAAGGGGGAGGAATGAAGGGATGAAAAAGGTAGGTTTGCTTGGATTAACACTGTTGCTTGTGTTCCTGACGGCTTGCAGCGGAGGCGGCAGCAGTACTGGTCCTGCATCCGCGGGTGCGGATGGCGGCGGGGCGGTGAAGGAGGAGACGCCCGATCCGTTCGGAAAGTATGAGGAGACGATTACGCTGACGTACGGCAAATCGGTGGATGCTACGGATAAAAGCTTGCCGGTTGGCGATACACCCGAGACCAATCAGTATTCCCGTTACGTCAAGGACATGCTGAACATAGACACCAAGGTGTCCTGGCAGGCGGCTTCGGGGCCCAACTACGATCAGAAGGTGAATCTGTCCATCTCCAGCAACGATCTGCCGGATGCGCTGGTCGTGAATGACATGCAGCTCAGGCAGATGGTGAAGGCGGGCCAGCTGGCTGACCTGACTGACATCTATGATCGTTACGCTTCGCCCAGCATGAAAAGCTTCATTGAAAAAACCGGCGGCATCGCCGCTCAGTCCGTCACATTCGATGGCAAAATGTATGCCATTCCAAGCGTGCAGGTGCATGCGGATGGCGTGCATCAGCTCTGGATTCGCAAGGATTGGCTGGATAAGCTCGGCCTGGAGCCGCCCCGGACGATCGATGATCTTGAAAAGGTAGCGGAGGCTTTCGTTACCCAAGACCCGGATGGCAACGGGAAGGACGACACCATCGGCATTTCCGGACCGGAAAGCGGCGGCCTGCTGTACGCTCATTTCCTGGCTTCAACGAACAACCTGTACGGGCTTGATCCTGTGTTTGGCGCCTTCCGGGCTTACCCGGGCTTCTGGATCGAAGGTGAGGACGGAGATCCGGTATACGGCTCAATACTGCCGGAAACGAAGGAAGCGCTCGGCAAGCTGCGTGACTGGTATGCGAAAGGGCTGATCGACCGGGAGATCGGCGTCCGTAAGGATGCCCATGAGCCGGTCAAAAGCGGTCAGTCCGGCATCTTCTTCGCTCCGTGGTGGATGGGCTACGGTCCGCTGCCCGATGCGATCAAGAATGAACCGGATGCCAACTGGCAGGCCTATCTGCTTCCACTGGATTCGGAAGGTCAGTTTAATGCCCGGATGGGCACATCTTCCACCCAGTTCGTGGTCGTCCGGAAAGACTATGAACATCCGGAGGCCGTGGTCAAAATGCTCAATCTGCTGATACGTGATGAGGCGAAGTTTGATATCAGCGTAGGCATCGGCTACTACCCGCTGCGCGTGCCGCAATCGGCGCCGGATGAGAGCGAATATTCCGCCAAGGCACTGCAGGAAGTGCTGGCCGGCACCAAGACGCCCGAGGATTTCAACGATCCGGGATACAAGCTGCTTGCCGCCGACCTGCAGAATGTCAAAAAAGTGAAAAAAGAGCCGTATGACAACATGGATATCCAGTATTGGGACCCGCAGGCCGACCTTGGCGTATGGAGCCGCCAGTATTCGCTCCTGGTCGGGGCGTCCACACTCCTTGAGGACTATAACAAAGTGTACAGCCTGCTCTATTCCCAAACGAAAACGATGGAATCCCGCTGGACCAACCTGAAAAAGCTGGAGGACGAAACCTTTCTGAAAATTATCGTAGGTGCCGCTCCGCTTGAGGAGTTCGATACGTTTGTTGACAATTGGAAGAAGCAAGGCGGCGACAAAATTACCGAAGAGGTAAAAGAATACATCCAGCAGTAAACCTTCCTGATGAACGTTCGCCTCTGGACGAGGTGAAGGATAGGGGTGACCTATGAACAACCGCAGCTTTTCCAAGCATTACTACTTGATGCTGCTTCCCGGCATGGTTTGGTTGATTCTGATCAGTATTGTGCCGATGTTTGGCATCGTCATCGCGTTTCAGGACTTCAATCCGGGTGCGGGCTTCTTCCGCTCGGCCTGGATTGGGCTTGAAAATTTCGATTATATGTTTGCGCTCTCGGACATACGCTCGATCTTTTTTAACACGGTGTTCATTGCCGTCATGAAGATGGCCGCTCACCTGGTGGTTCCGCTTGTGTTTGCTCTCATGCTCAATGAGCTGCGGCTCGCGCTTATCAAGCGCTGGATTCAGACGATTGTATACTTGCCGCATTTTCTGTCATGGGTCATTCTGGCCGGCATTTTACTGGATATTTTCTCTTTTAGCGGGCCGGTCAACGGAATGCTCAAGGCGCTGGGGTTTGAGCCTGTACTGTTTTTCGCCAATTCGGCGCTGTTCCCGTTCATGGTTGTGGCCAGCGATGTGTGGAAGGAATTCGGATTTAACACCATTATCTATTTGGCAGCTCTGACGGGCATCAGCCCGGTGCTGTATGAGGCTGCGGCGATTGACGGGGCCTCGAGGTTCCGCCGGCTCTGGCATGTGACGCTGCCGGGGATTACCACCACGATTGTGCTGCTTGCGGTGCTGAGCCTCGGAAACGTGCTGAATGCGGGCTTTGATCAAATCTTCAACCTGTATAACCCGCTGGTCTACTCGACCGGAGATATTATTGACACATGGGTGTACCGGGAGGGGCTGCTCAATTTGCAGTACGGTCTGGCGACAGCGGTCGGGCTGCTGAAGTCGGTGGTCAGCTTCATCCTGATCATTATCTCGTATGCACTGGCTTCAAGATTCGCGAATTATCGCATCTTCTAAAAGGGATCGTATGCGTTCAAGTACAACCTGCAAAGGAGGGATAAAGAGGTGGTCAAGGAATCTACAATCGGCTCCAAAATATTCGATGGGCTGCTTCTTGCCATTCTTCTGCTCATTACCGCGCTCTGTCTTGTTCCGCTGATCTATACGCTGGCCGTGTCTCTGAGCGAGAAGTCCGCGGCAGCGGCAGGTAGGGTATGGCTGTGGCCGGTCGGCTTCAATTTCAACTCTTACAAGCAGATTATGGGAGATGGCGCTTTCTTCCGCTCGTTCCTGACCTCCGTTCAGCGGGTGGTTCTGGGCGGCATTATTTCCACCGGCATAGGGACGCTGATGGCTTACCCGCTGTCCAAGTCCCCGCGCCAATTCCGGCTGCGCAACGTGTTCATGTGGTTTCTCATCTTTGCGATGCTGTTTAACGGCGGACTGATTCCGTGGTATATGACGATGAAGTCGCTCGGGCTGATGGACAATATCTGGGCTTTGGTGCTTGGCGGAGGGCTTCCGGTCTTCCATGTCATCCTGATCATTAACTATTTCCGCAATCTGCCCAAGGAGATGGAGGAGGCTGCGCTCGTGGACGGCGCCGGACCGTGGCGGATGCTGTGGAGCGTGTTTGTGCCGCTGGCCGTGCCGGTTCTTGCCACCGTTCTGCTTTTTACCATTGTGTATCACTGGAACGAGTTCTTTCACGGGCTGGTGCTGATGTCCAGACAGGATCATTATCCGCTTCAAACCTATATTCAGCAGCTTGTTGTCATTATCGACGCGGCCAACATGACCGAGGATCAGTACAAGCGGATGAACGAGCTGTCGAATCAGACGCTGAACAGCGCCAAAATTTTCATCGCAATGATTCCCGTGCTCGTGGTGTATCCGTTCTTGCAGCGGTTCTTCATTCACGGCATCACCCTCGGGTCGGTCAAAGAATAAGCAGGGATGGCGGCGCTCCCGGATTTACCCAAGGATTAAGGATTAAGGATTCAGGGGCAACCGTCATCCTTCCTGGTTATGACAGGCTTCTCACCGGCTTCACCGACGGAAGCTGCCCCGGCCCTTCCTTATTCGGACTGCCGCCGATATTCGCTTGGTGTCATGCCGGTCCACTTGCGGAACTGCTTGGAGAAATAAAGGGCGTCGTTAAATCCGACCGAGGCGGCAATCTCGTGAATGGAGAAGGAGGTATTCATCAGGGACTTGGCTTTGTCGATTCTCACCTTCATCAAATACTGCATTGGCGACAGGCCTGTATGCTGCTTGAACAATTTGGACAGATGAGCCCGATGATAGCCAAGCGTCTTGGCCATCTGGTCGATCGACAGCTGCTGATGGTACTGGGTAGATATCCATCGCTCCGCCTGTCGGACCCCTCTTTCAATATCGGAGGTATCCGGCTCGGGCAGCTGCGCGTAATTGAGCATGGCCAGCTTGTGCAGCAGCAATTTCAGCCAGCCCGAGGCTTCGAGATCCTCCAGCCACGGGTAGGCGGACTGGTTGAAGCCCAGCCGGATGTGCTGGTACATAAGCGAAAGGCTGTCCAGTGCTTCCTGACCGCTGCAGCGGATGATCGGCCTGGCTGGCGTAACGCCCATGTCGCTCATGAGCAGAGGGGCTCCTTTCACTTGAAAGGCTACCCACTGGTAGTGCCACGGATTTCGTTCATGCGCCTCATAGCTGAACAGCACGCCCGGCAGAATAACGAAGGTATCCCCGGCCCGGCATGCATGAGACTTGCCTGCGCACTCGAAGAATCCTTCGCCTGACAGCACGGTATGAATGAGGCAGTAATCATGAATCATCGGCCCGACCTTGTGGCGAGGAATGGGTCTGCCTTCACCGCTGAACAGCACAGCCAGATCATGCCCGCCGGGGGCAGGGTTCGTTCCGATTTCATACAGCGTATGATCCGGTGAAATCGACATATACGGGTAAGTCCTCCTTGATGGTGAATGGTGGTGAAGGGCCTCGGCCGGGTGCTGAGAGGCCTGCCGGCGCCTTCCGCATGCTTGACACTAGCTTAGCCAATGAGACGACAAATGTCCATAACGTGATTGTTTTGCTCCATATTCAAAGGAAGCCGATTCCCTTATAGTTAACTTGTGAAAGCGGATTATTCCATAGAATATAGGGAGGAACATAACGATGTCCAAAATTACATTTATCGGAGCAGGAAGTACCGTATTTGCTAAAAACGTGCTGGGCGACTGCATGCAGACGCCTGCTTTGCAAGGGTTCGAGCTGGCTTTGTATGATATCGATCCGGTTCGTCTCCAAGACTCCGAGAACATGCTGAATAATATAAAGAAAACGAGCGGGAGCACTTGTGTCGTCAAATCGTACAGCGACCGCAAGGAAGCGCTGCGCGGTGCCAAATATGTCGTCAATGCCATTCAGGTCGGCGGCTATGATCCTTGTACGATCACGGATTTTGAAGTTCCGAAGAAGTATGGCCTGAGACAGACGATCGCTGATACCGTCGGCATCGGAGGCATCTTCCGGAACCTGCGCACCATCCCCGTCATGATGGATTTTGCCGCTGATATTCGCGAAGTATGTCCGAACGCCCTGTTCCTGAACTACACCAATCCGATGGCGGTGCTAACTAACGCCATGATTACCCTTGGCGGCGTGCAGACCGTAGGACTGTGCCACAGCGTACAGGTATGCGTGCCGGATCTGTTCAAGAACCTGGGCATGGACCCGACAGGCGTTCAGTCCAAAATCGCCGGCATCAACCATATGGCCTGGCTGCTTGAAGTGACGAAGGATGGCGTGGACCTGTATCCGGAGATCAAGCGCCGTGCTGCCGAGAAGCAGAAGGAGAAGCATCACGATATGGTTCGCCTGGAGATGATGCTTAATTTCGGATATTACATTACCGAATCCTCCGAGCATAATGCGGAATATCATCCGTACTTCATCAAGCGCAATTATCCGGAGCTGATTGAGCGCTTTAACATTCCGCTGGATGAGTATCCGCGCCGCTGCGTCAGCCAGATTGAAGAGTGGAAGGCAAGACGTGAGGAACTGGTCAACAACAAGGATCTTGAGCATCATCGTTCCCATGAGTACGCCTCGTATATTATGGAAGCGATAGAGACGAATGTGCCGTTCAAAATCGGAGGCAACGTTATGAACCAAGGGCTCATTACGAACCTGCCGAAGGAAGCTTGCGTGGAGGTGCCGTGCCTGGTGGACGCCAGCGGCGTGACACCTACCTTCGTCGGCGACCTGCCACCGCAATGCGCGGCGCTGAACCGCACCAACATCAACACGCAGCTGCTTACGCTGGAGGCGGCGGCCACAGGCAAGCGGGAGCATATCTACCATGCGGCGATGCTGGACCCGCACACAGCGGCAGAGCTGTCCATAGACGATATCAGAAGTCTCTGTGATGACTTGATTGAAGCGCATGGTGATTGGCTGCCGAAATTCTCTTAATCCTTACATCATGCGAGTGATGGGGCCCGGTCAAGGAGGTATCCTTCAACCGGGCTTTTTTTATGGAATCAGACATGACAAGACTACATATATTCGTTTTAGAAAGCGTTTACAAAAAAGCAGGGGAGTACCTGCACGGGTGTTAATCAGCCTTTTTAGAGCCGTACTCATTCCAAGAATGGAGGGTTCAGAAATGAAGGTGCACATGATTGTCAGACCGATGTTGATGTTGCTGCTTGTCGTATCTTTTATGGTAGCAGGTTGTCAGGGGGTCACCCCGCCGCCAACGGGAGAATCGCCGCCGAATCAGGAGGTGACGGCTCCAGGGGGCGGCGAGGAGACATCGCCGCAGGAGGATCCGAGGGCAACGCCGAGGAATGAAACGCTGTATGTCAACGGGCTGCAGTGGGGAGCGCCGACCAACTTTAATTTGCTGAGCGGCAATCCGGCCTTCCCGATCAACTATGGAAACTCCAGAGAGCTGATCTATGAAACCTTGTTTATGGTCAACCAGCTCACAGGTGAACTGGAGCCGCTGCTTGGAACCAAGTACGAATGGACCGACGATCTCACGCTGCGTGTTGAGCTGCATCCGGAGGCCAAGTGGAGCGACGGACAGCCGTTCACATCTGATGATGTCGTATACACTTACAAGCTGGGCCAGAGATATGATATCAACTGGAGCAATTTCTGGACGTACATCGAAGAGGTGTCTGCCGACGGAGAACATGCGG
The DNA here is from genome assembly GCF_038000405.1 of Paenibacillus sp. FSL M8-0334. Lineage (NCBI taxonomy): Bacteria > Bacillati > Bacillota > Bacilli > Caryophanales > Paenibacillaceae > Paenibacillus > Paenibacillus sp. FSL M8-0334. Next base: position 817,020 of record NZ_JBBOCH010000001.1, on the reverse strand, counting down.
TTGACATCATGCTGAACAAGGATAATCCGAACAAGCTGACGGTGCTTGACAGCATAGAGCTTATTCCGATGCTTCCGAAACATGTATGGGAAGAGATCGAGCAGCAGGCAGGCGGGGATCTGGCCACGATTCGCAAGGAGATCAATGATGATCCGATCGGAACCGGGCCTTACAAAATGTATTACTACAACGATCAGAAAATTACGATTGTCCGGGACGACAACTACTGGGGGCAGGTGCTCTTCGGCAAGCTTCCGGCCCCGAAATATATTACGCACGTCATCTATAAAGACAATGCCGCCGGCGATCTCGCATTTAAGAGCGGCCAAGTGGACGTGTCCCAGCAGTTCATCCCGCAGGTGTGGAAGATGTGGGAGGACGGAGCCCCGGTGAAAACCTATCTGAAGGAAGAGCCGTACTATGTTCCGGGCTCGATGCCTTCGATCTTCTTCAATATGTCCAAGGAGGGGCTAGACAACCCGGATGTTCGCCGGGCCATTGCGATGAGCATCGACTATGGCAAAATATCGGAGCTGGCGATCAGCGGCTATTCCGCGCCGATGCAGCCGTCGCTTACTTTGAATACGGATGCGGAGTCCAAATATGTGGATCAGGCCGCGATCAAGCCGCTTCAGTGGACGACCGATGTTGAGGCTGCCAATGCGCTGCTCGACTCCATCGGGGCTGCGCGTGGCAAGGACGGGATTCGCGTACTGAACGGCGTCCGGCTTGGGCCTTACGAGATTGAATGTCCGTACGGATGGTCGGACTGGAATGCAGCGCTGGAGATCGTGGCCCAGAATGCGAAGGCCATCGGCGTCGAAATTCGGACCAAATTCCCGGAAGCGCCAGTATGGACGAACAATTTGCAGACCGGCAAATTCGATATCATTATGAACACCCCGGCCGGGGGTGTCAGCCCGAGCCAGCCGTGGAACCGGGCTCAGACGATCATGTATTCCAAAGGGGTGGCTCCAATCGGTGAGATGGCTTTCTGGAACTGGGGGCGGTATCAGAACGACCGTGCCGATGCCATCATTGAGAAGATTCCGACGGTTACCGATGAAGCTGAATTGAAAGCGCTGTATACCGAGCTGACCCAGATTTGGCTGAATGATATTCCTTCCATTCCGCTGATGTACCGCCCGTGGGTGTTTGACACGGTGAACGAGACGGTATGGAAGGGCTTCCCGCAGGAAGGGGACGGCAGCAATATTCCTCCGCAAATTTCGATGGACGGTGCGGGAATTAAAGCCTTGTACCAAATACACAACTGATCGCAGGGGCAGGCATGGCAGGGGTGTTCTAAGGCGCGTATGGCCAATCCGGACGTCGCAAAGGGCGCCAAAGTGCGTTTGGCCAATCGGGACGTATCGAAGGGCCGTGCCAAGGAGCATCGCCAAGTGGCACCCAGTGAAGGGACATTGCCATAGGTTGATGGCTTGGCCCGGCCATGGCATACCGAAATCTGCCTGCAAGGCCTGCCCCCTTTAGCCTGAATCATGTGGAGGGGTGATGCTGTATGAGCGCTTACGGAAAGTATGTCGTCAAAAAGTTCTTCTGGTACTTCGTGACCTTGATCGTTGCGATCGCACTGAACTTCCTGCTTCCCCGAATGATTGAAGGCAATCCCGTCAGCGTCATTGTGGCCCAGATGACCCAGGGCATGACCGAAAGCGATACGATCAAGCGGGTATATGACACGTTTGCTGCCGAGTTTGGCATCGATCAGCCGCTCCATGTTCAGTTTTTCATCTATGTCAAAAATTTGCTGACTGGCAATTGGGGCACTTCCTTCGGGCTGTATCCGAAGCCGGTTACGGAAATCCTGGCCTCGGCCATCCCGTGGACCATCGGGCTTCAACTGCCCGCGATATTGGTCGGCTGGATCATCGGCAACGTGCTCGGCGCGGTGGCCGCTTATCGGAAGGGTGTCTTCGATAAAGTGATTTTTCCGGTAGCCCTGTTTGTGAACTCGATTCCTTTCTTCACACTGGCTATCATCATGCTGTATGCGTTTGCTCTGACACTGAAATGGTTCCCGATGCACGGGGGCTATGATTATCAGATGATTCCTTCGCTAAGCTGGGAATTCATCGGCTCGGTGCTGAGGCATCATACGCTGCCGTTTCTATCGATTGTGCTGGTGACCATTGGCGGGCAAGCGATTGGAATGCGGGAGATGTCGATCTATGAACTGAATTCCGACTATGTGCTGTATAGCAAGCTGCTTGGCATCCGCGATTCGCGAATTGCCCGCTATGTGTTCCGCAATGCGATGCTTCCCCAGATTACGGGGCTGGCGCTATCGATCGGCACGATGGTTGGCGGATCGCTTATCTGCGAAATCGTGTTCAGCTACCCGGGAATCGGAACGTGGATGTTTACGGCGATTCGTCAGCTGGACTATCCGCTCATCTCGGGCTGTACGCTGCTGATCGCGCTGGCTGTCCTGCTGGCCAACTTCACCATCGATCTGATTTACGGCTGGATTGATCCTAGAATCAAGGCTGCACAGATGGAGGATCAGTAATATGAATCATTCCGTTCGCATTTTGCTCAAGTCGCCTAAGTTTATGCTGGGCGCGGTCCTGCTGCTGTTGATGATCGGGGTAGTTATGATCTATCCGCTGATCAATCGCAATGATCCGCTGGAGATGATTGCGCTCGCTTATCAGCCGCCGGATTCCAAGCTGCTGCTCGGCTCGGACAATTTCGGACGCGATCTGTTCCTGGAGCTCATCTACGGAATCCGAACCTCGCTTCAGGTCGGGCTGATTGCCGGGGTGTTCGCAACCGCGATCGGTCTTGTGATCGGGCTCGCCTCAGGCTATATCGGAGGGATGATTGACAATCTGCTGACTGCTGTCACGAACATCTTCATTGTGATCCCTTCCTTCGTCATACTGATTCTGATCTCAGTCAGCATTGATTCCCGCAGTTCCTTCGTGACCGCGGCGATCATCGGCATTACGAGCTGGCCGTGGACCGCGAGGGCCGTTAGGGCGCAGACGTCCTCCCTCCGCAATCGCGATCATGTCAATATTGCCAAAATCTCGGGCTACAGCACGCCCCGGATCATCATGTATGAGATTCTGCCGTACATCGCTTCGTATGTAGTGATGGCCTTTGTGCTGCAGATGGCGTCCGGGATTCTGGCGGAGGCTTCAATCTCGATGCTGGGCCTCGGCCCCTACAACACGATTTCCCTCGGCATCATCATGAACTGGGCGCTCGTATTCGAGGCGCCGGTAGCCGGGGCTTGGTGGGCCTTCATTCCGGCGGCGCTGTCCATCGCGGTCATTACATTCTCGCTGTATATGATGAATACCGGGATGGATGAAATCTTCAATCCGAAAATTAGGAGCTGATGACCCTTGAGCACCAATATTTTGGAAGTGAAAGATTTGAAGACGTACTATCGGACCCGTCTCAAGGAGCATGTCCACGCCGTTGACGGCGTCAGCTTTACGCTGGAGGCCGGGCGCACGCTCGGGATTGCAGGCGAGTCCGGCTGCGGAAAGTCCACGCTTGCGCTCAGCCTGATGGGATTTTATTTTCCCCCGCTCCATTTCGGTTCGGGCTCCATCATCGTGAACGGGACAGACATTATGACGCTGGGCAAGGAACAGCTTCGCTCCCGGGTGTCCGGCAGGGAAATCTCCTACATTCCCCAGGCGGCGATGAACGCCCTGAATCCGACGCTCCGCATTATCCGGTTTATCGAAGACATTATGAAGGAGCACAGGCCGGAGCTGAGCAGGAAGCAGGTGTGGGAGCTGGCAGTGGAGCGATTCGAAACGCTGAATCTGTCGGCCCGGGTGTTGGAGTCCTACCCGAACGAGCTGTCGGGCGGGATGAAGCAGCGGACCGTCATTGCCATCTCCACCATTCTGAACCCGAAAGTGCTGATTGCCGACGAGCCAACGTCCGCGCTGGATGTTACCTCACAGAAAGCGGTGATCAAGCTGCTGAAGCATCTGCTGGAGAAAGGCTATATCCAGTCGCTTGTGTTCATCACGCATGAGCTGCCGCTCCTGTATCATGTGACCGACGATATTATGGTTATGTATGCAGGCGAGATCGTGGAGCGCGGAACGGCGGAGCAGATGATCTTTGATCCGATTCACCCGTATACGAAAAAGCTGATGGGCTCCATCATCGTGCCGGAAGAGGGGATGAGAGGCCACAAGCTTGCGGCCATTCCCGGAACGCCGCCAAACCTGAAGACGGTGCCGGAAGGCTGCCGTTTTGCAGACCGGTGCACGTATGCCCAGAGCGAGTGCCGCCAAGGAAGGATCGAGCTGCAAACCTTCCAGGACCGGTCTTATCGCTGCATCGTTCCGGCAGACACATTAAGGGAGTGGTATGCCCATGAAGACGAATGAGGTGCTGATCAGCGGCAGGCATCTGACGAAGGTATTTGGCTATGGCAAACATAAAACAACCGCGGTGGACGATGTGAGCTTCGAATTTCATAAAGGCGAGATTATATCGATTGTAGGGGAAAGCGGCAGCGGGAAGACCACGCTGGCCAAAATGATCATGGGCCTGCTGAAGGAGAGCAGCGGCTCCATTTCATATATGGGAAAGCCGAGACAGCTTAAGCGCCATGCCGACCGCAAGAAGTACTGGAAGCATATCCAGGCGATTTTTCAGGACCCGTTCTCTTCCTTTAATCAATTCTACAAGGTCGAGAAGCTGCTGCTTGATTGCATCAGGTTGCAGGGATTGAAGCGCAGCAAGGAGGAGCAGCTGCAGAAGATGAAGGAAGCCTGCTCGTTCGTGAACCTGAAATATGAGGAGCTGCACAACAAGTATCCGTTCGAGCTGTCCGGGGGCCAGATGCAGCGGCTGATGATCGCGCGCATCTTCATGCTGCACCCGCAGCTGCTCATTGCCGATGAGCCGACCTCGATGGTGGACGCCTGCTCCCGCTCGACCATTCTTGACATGCTGTTAAAGCTGCGGGATGAGAATGAGATGACGATCATCTTCATTACCCATGATGTCGGGTTGGCCTACTATGTGAGCGATACGCTGTATATTATGGAACGCGGCAAGGTGGTGGAGAGCGGACCTGCCGAGGACGTCATCATCCATCCCCAGCATCCGTACACGAGGCAGCTGATCTCCGATGTGCCCAAGGTGCATGAAGCCTGGGACTTATCCTAATGCCAAGATGCAAGAAAGAAGTGTATGTAATAGTGCCCGAAAGCTGATGAGCTCGGGCATCTATATACTACCTACAGTCCAGTTTCACCTTCAAATTTTAGTATTGATCATCTGGGATGCTTGCAATGCTTCTTGTGATGGACTGGCCAAACGACTTTTTTAATGACTTTTTTAACAATAATCACTTCTTTGATTTTGTTGACGTGGCGATGCTTCCTGTGATGCTTCCAGCATTCGGTCATGAGTATCCCACCTTTTGATTAATAATGACTTCTAGATATCGTATGTATCTTCGTCATATGAGCAACGGCAGCTGTAACTCTCTATACAAAATGTATATATATACTATTATAAAAAACCAGGCTTTATCAGTACCGGGTACTTTTAGTAGACTAATAGAGAGCAAGAGCGCGGGCCGTGCCTAAAAACGCCAGGGGATTGGCGTACCCGAGCTTGGGGAAAAGGATGAGGTGACGTCAGGTGAATGGCAGTTTATTTCAGGAGGCGCTGCTGAGCGGGAGCTATGGTCCGCGGTTTTACGCCTTTTATTACAAGCAGTGGAGCAACTACCAGATGCCGTTTCATGTTCATGACTCCACGGAGATTATGTATATGATATCAGGTCAATGCCGAATCGATGTGCGGGTAGGGGAAGGCAAGGATAATCGGGTCGTTCTTCGCAAAGGGGAGTTTATTGTGCTCGATTCCGGGGTTCCCCATCGTCTGATCGTGGACGCTGACAGCTCGTGCAGAATGCTGAATGTGGAGTTTGGCTTTACGGATCGCGGGCAGGCGGCTCCTGACATCAGTGCGATTGCCGGCGAGGAAGAGGAAGTCGCTTCCTTTTTGCGGCGTGACCGCCCGTATCTGGTCTTGTCCGATCAGGAAGAGGTGTATCCGGTGCTGAGAAGCCTTGTGCTTGAGCTGGATCGAAGAGGAACGGGCCCCAGGACGATCACGAATGTGCTGTTTATTCAGCTGCTCGTTTCGATCTCCAGGCTGGCGGAGGAGCGGGAGCGTGGCGCATTCGGGCCCAGTGAGCTGTACGCCAAGCGAAGCATCGATTATTTGCATCAGCATTATGATCAGAACATTCGGATTAAGGACGTTGCTATGGCTGTGAACCTGCATCCCGGCTATTTGCAGCGAATATTCCGCAAGGAGACGGGCCATACGCTGACGGCGTATTTGACCATGATCCGGATGGAAAAAGCGAAGCAGCTGCTGTCCCGGACTGATATTCCGATCCCTGAAATTTCCGAGTATGTCGGTGTGGCAAGCCGCCAGTACTTTCATGCTTTGTTCAAAAAGTATACCAAGGTGACTCCGGCCCAATATCGCCAGAATTCGGATAAATACAGCTGGGACCGGAGATTAGCAGAACCTGGAGGCCACTAGCACAATAGCTGGAGCGGTGCGGAAGTTTGAATTTTTGACAGTTTGTGCTTAAAGTGGTCATTATTTTGATAACGCTTACGAATCCCCGATTGCTACAATCAGATTGAATTTACTTGTGCAGGAGGGGAAGCAACATGTCATTCAAGATTGCTTTTATCGGTGCGGGCAGCATCGGATTTACGAGGGGACTGCTGCGGGACTTGCTGACGGTGCCGGACTTTCATCAGATCGAAATCGCGTTTACGGACATCAGCCAGCATAATCTGGATATGGTTACCGAGCTGTGTCAACGGGACATTCGTGAGAATGGGCTGAAGATTGCGATCCAGTCTACGACCGACCGGCGGGAGGCGCTGAAGGATGCAAAATATGTAATCTGTACGATTCGCGTAGGCGGGCTTGAAGCCTTTGCCTCGGATGTCGACATTCCGCTTAAGTATGGTGTTGATCAATGTGTCGGGGACACGCTGTGTGCGGGCGGGATCATGTACGGTCAGCGAGGCATTGCCGAGATGCTGTCCATCTGTCAGGATATACGCGAAGTATGCGCACCGGATGTTCTGCTGCTGAATTACGCCAATCCGATGGCGATGCTGACCTGGGCCTGCAATCAGTATGGCGGTGTTCGAACGGTTGGACTCTGTCACGGGGTGCAGCACGGGCATCATCAGATAGCAAGCGTCTATGGGCTGGCAAAAGAGGAGGTTGATATCGTCTGCGCAGGCATCAATCACCAGACCTGGTACATCCAAATTTCCCATAAGGGAGAGGACTTGACCCAGGGCCTGCTCGAAGCTTTCGAGCGTCATCCCGAATACAGCCGCACCGAGCGGGTGCGGATCGACATGCTGCGGCGTTTCGGATATTACAGCACGGAGTCCAATGGCCATCTGAGCGAATACGTGCCATGGTACCGCAAACGTCCGGAGGAGATTCCGAACTGGATTGATCTTGGAAGCTGGATCAACGGGGAGACGGGAGGTTACCTGCGTGTCTGCACGGAAGGGCGGAACTGGTTCGAGACGGACTTCCCGAACTGGATGAAGGACCCGGCGATGCCATTTAAGCCGGAGAATCGGGGAGAGGAGCATGGATCATATATCATTGAAGCTTTGGAGACCGGGCGGGTATACCGCGGTCACTTCAATGTCGTGAATCGCGGCATCATATCCAATCTGCCGGACGATGCGGTGATCGAAGCGCCAGGCTATGTGGATCGCAATGGCATCTCCATGCCGCATGTCGGCCCGCTGCCGCTTGGTCCGGCTGCGGTGTGCAGTGCCAGCATTTCCGTGCAGCGGCTTGCGGTGGAGGCCGCCGTTCACGGGGATGACAAGCTGCTTAGGCAGGCGTTCATGATGGATCCGCTCGTGGGCGCGGTCTGCAATCCGCCGGAAATATGGCAGATGGTGGATGAGATGCTGGTCGCCCATGAGCCGTGGCTGCCTCAGTATAAAGCCGCGATTGCCGAGGCCAAGCAGCGGTTAGCATCAGGTCGGCAGGTTCCAACCCGCAATTACGAGGGAGCGGCCAGGCTCAAGGTGAAGACGGTGGAGGAAATGAAGCTGGACCGGGAGGCCGCGAACAAGAACGCTGGCGAGTCGGATAAAGGAAAGGATCGCGAGAAGGCGCTATGATCGCTGTTGATCATCGCTTCTGAGCTGTGATGCCTGGACGCCCCTAATATGATTTAGGGGCGTTTTCCTGCTGCAGACGCTCGTATATTTTCATAGGATATAGTACACTGCAATTATCGGCATCATGCTAGACCCTATAGATCGAACTACAGTTTCATTGGGCCATTGTGCAAGAATCAAGAATGCATGCGGGAGGTCACAGTTTATGAGGGTAGGGGTACCTAAAGAGATTAAGAACAATGAGAATCGGGTCGGGATGACCCCCGGAACGGTGCTCAGCTTCAAGCATGCCGGCCATGAGGTGCTGGTGCAATCCGGCGCAGGTGCTGGTGTTGGATTTACAGATGAAGATTATGAGGCTGCCGGCGCACGGATAGTGCCCACAGCTGCCGAAGCGTGGCAAGCGGAGATGGTGGTGAAGGTCAAGGAGCCGCTTCCGGAGGAATATGCTTACTTTCAGGAAGGGCAAATTCTGTATACCTATCTCCACCTGGCCCCTGAGGCAGAGTTGACCAGGGCGCTGGTTGAACGCAAGGTGAGTGCGGTAGCCTATGAGACAATTCAGCTTCCGGACGGAAGCTTGCCGCTACTGACACCGATGAGTGAAGTGGCAGGCAGAATGTCGATTCAGATCGGCGCGCATTTTCTGGAGAAGGCCCACGGCGGCAAAGGGGTGCTGCTGAGCGGCGTGCCCGGGGTTGCGCCCGGAAAGGTTGCGGTGATCGGCGGCGGCATCGTCGGTACCAATGCAGCGAAGATCGCTCTTGGCATGGGGGCGGAGGTCAGCATTCTCGACATTAATCCGAATCGGCTGCGTCAGCTGGACGATCTGTTCCAAGGCCGTGTCAAAACGATCATCTCCGATTCCTATCATATCGCTGAAACGGTCAAGTCCGCCGATCTCGTCATCGGGGCGGTTCTGATTCCGGGTGCCCGCGCGCCAAGGCTCGTTACAGAAGAGATGGTCAAGGCGATGAGTCCCGGCTCCGTGATTGTCGATGTGGCTATCGACCAGGGCGGTTCGATCGAGACGATCGACCGGATTACAACCCATGATCATCCTACCTACGAGAAGCACGGCGTCATTCACTATGCCGTTGCGAACATGCCTGGCGCCGTAGCCCGTACCTCGACGCTCGCATTGACGAATGTGACGGCTCCTTACGGGCTGAAGATTGCCAGCCAGGGGCTGCGTCAAGCCGCGCTTGCGGATCCGGCACTGGCCAAGGGGATCAATGTCATGGACGGCAAGGTCAGCTATAAAGCGGTCGCAGAAGCGCACGGCTATGCCTATACAGATATCCATGAGCTTCTGGCATAATCGCGCCAGATTCTAATAGCGAGAGCCATACTCCAATTTCGATGGAAGCCTCACATGGGGGAGGACGTTCAAGCATGTACGGAGAGCATCCTTTCAGACCGAGCGATTGGAGAGATGGCTCTTTGTTGTTTACACGTTTCTATAGCGGATCATAGCCGGGGATGGACCTTGTCATTCCTCAAACATCGAGCTGTTCATTTCATCGGCGACGGCCTGGATCTCCTCAGTGCCGATGCTAATGTACCGGTACCCTTCCGTTTCTTGCTTGGCCAGCGCCCGCTCCTTGATGAATTTCGGACTGGCAACACCGGCCTCTTCATCATAGACGAGCAGAATGCCGTCGGTTTTGCGAAGCAGAAGCTCATCCCGGGCGGCAAATTGCCAGCTGCCGGCATAAGGCTGTTTGCTCACGGGAGCATAGTAATCCACACCGCGGAGAATTTGCTCGTAGTATGCTTTTTTCTGATCATTCCATCGTTCTTCCGGGTTTTGATAGGCGGTCAGAATGGAACATCGCAGTTCGGGGTAATGTTGTTTAAGCCGGATCGCAATCTCGATCGCCCACAGGTCAACCCCGTATTGACCGGGAGTGATGATCCACTTCAGACCTTCGTCCAGCAATGGAATGAGCCGGTTCTCCATCGCTTGCAGAATGTAAGGTATGCCTTTATGTTTCTGGTCATATATGCCAAGCTCATGCGCACGGTAACCAGTGACGAGCAGATTTTCCAATTTGAGTTCACCTCGCATTGATGCTAGAATTAATGTAGCTTCTTTCCACATTTTTTTCAACACGAGATAGATTACATAGGGCAAAGAAGACAAAGCAACAGGACTTATAATGTTTAGGAGGAACTTGTTTTGAAGAAATGGACAGCATTATTACTGGGAGCAATTTTAGCAATCGGTCTGACCGCGTGCGGGGATGCAAAGAAAGACGAACCAACAGCGGCACAAACACCATCATCGGAGGAGCAGTCTACTGAGCCGCAGGAGACGCCGGTCAATGAAGAAGAACCAAAGGAATCGGAGCTTCCAACGGTTGATGAACTGATCGAGAAGGCTGCACAAGCGAGCAAAGAAATGAAAAGTTTTGCGCTTGCAGCAGACATCGAGCAGAATTTTGTGGTTAGCCAAGGGGAAGGTCAAGAAGAACAATCGATTAATATGAAGCTGGACTCCGAGGTGACCATCGAGCCGTTGGAGATGAAGCAGAATATGGTTATGTCCTCTCCAGAAGGCAATATGGAGATGCTGCAATATATTACGGAGAATGGAATCTACTTGCAGATGGATGACGAATGGATGAAGATTCCGGAGGAGTCCGAAGGGGAGATCAGAAGCTCCATTGAAGGCGTTGAACAGAGCGCTGAACAACAGGTTGAGCAATTCAAAATGATTGCACAGGATACTGAGATCACCGAAGAGGGTGACGAGTATGTCCTGACGGCTGATGTGTCCGGCAATAACCTCAAGGATCTTGCCAAGTCTATTATGGATCAGGCAGGAAGCGATCCACAGACTGAAGCTATGATTGAGCAAATGGATATTAAAAGCATCAAAATTGTGTACAGTGTGAACAAGGAATCTTATCTGCCGATGAGATCGGATGTTGACATGGTTCTGACGATGGAGGCCGAGGGTCAATCGGTAGAGCTTGACATGAAGATGAAGAGCACTTATGCCCAGCATAATGCCATCAACAAAATCGAAGTGCCTCAAGAGGCGCTAGATGCGCAATAAGATATAACCACAGTCAGGGAAAGGCTGTCCGTATCTGCAGATATATTCTACAGAACGGGCAGCTTTCTTTGTTCCTGCGGTGTATTAACATGGTTACATGGATCATGGTCAAGTGAATGATAGGCGCCATACCGTGGTATAATGGCATCGATTGATGGGCAGTGGGACGGGCAAGAGTGGGAATCATGCATAAGTTCGGGGTGCTGGACCATTCATTGACGTTGCTGTCTGATTGGAGGTGCGGAGAATGCATTTATGGGATCGCAAGGGGATTGTGCAGAAACTGAAGGAAATCGAGCGGAAAGAAAATATCGTGATTGTGTATGCCTGCGAGCTTGGCAGCCGGGCTGTAGGAACTGCGTCGGCACACAGCGACTATGACGTTCGTTTTCTGTACCTCCGGCCGGTGGAGTGGTATTTATCCGTTATGGAGAAAAAGGACGTACTCGTATATCCGCTGGAAGGGCAGGAGGATATGAGCGGCTGGGATATGATAAAAGCGTTAAGGCTTATGCAAAAATCCAATCCCACACTGCTGGAATGCTTGAATTCGCCGATCCGCTATATCGAGCATGGCGCTATTCTTGAGCAGCTCCGTAGGTTGGCCGGGATGCTGTTCTCTCCGAAGGCCTGTATTCATCACTATGTGAAGATGGCGGCTCGGAATGACCGACAAGCCTGGGAGCAGGACCAGGTTCAGGTCAAACGGTTGATTCAAGTGCTGCGGCCGGTGCTGGCTTGCGGGTGGATCGAGAGATTCAGCGATATGCCGCCGGTTCCGCTCCGAGCGCTGACGGAAACGCTGCTGGGAGGAGAGGATATCGTGCGCGCGGAGGCACTCGAACTGCTGGAGGCCAAAAGAGCGGGGAGTCGGACGCTGCCTGCAGTGCGCATGCAGTCACTTCGTCATTATCTGACCGAGCAGATCGGTCATTATGAACATACAATCCGTGAATATCGAGCTGCCCCAGGCGGGATGGAAAGTGAAGTGGATGCCTTGTTTCGGGCTGCACTGAAGGAGATATGGAGCTTGGAGGGATGGACATGAACGAAATTCCGGATCATTTGGATTATAGGTTGTCCATTTTGTTTATCGGATTTAACCCGAGCTTGCGCTCAGGGGAAGTTGGCCACCATTATGCCAACCCGAGAAACAACTTCTGGAGAATATTGCATCAATCCGGTTTGACCCCGCGCCGATACGCGGCTTCCGAGGATCGGGACTTGCTGAAGCTCGGCTATGGCTTCACGAATATTGTTTCCCGTCCGACAAGGGGAGCGGAGGACATTACCCGGGAGGAGTACAAGGCTGGCCGGGCGCTGCTCAGGGAGAAGCTGCAGAAGTACCAGCCGCAGATAGCCTGCTTTGTCGGAAAAGGAGTTTATACCGAATATAGCGGCAGGCAGCGGGTAGATTGGGGCTTTCAGGCGGAACCGGTGACCGAGGGAATCCGGGAGTTCGTTGCTCCTTCCTCCAGCGGGCTGGTTCGCATGCCGATGGAGGAGATTGTGGGCATATATCGCCAGCTGTCAGAAGCAATCCGCGGAGAGGGTGCAATAGAAGGCGAGGACAGAGGTTGACTGGAGGTAACTGGGATAATGTCCGATTCACCACAGAGAGGATTGCCGCAAGTACCCGGTAAGACATCGGGGGCGGCAATCCTCTTTAGTCGTGGGATGATGCGGTTAAGGCAGACGCAGCAGGGCGGGATCTACCCGCGGAACTAGTCCTTCATCGGCAGCGCGGGTTAGCAGCGCGGTGATGGCACCGTACCCGTCAGCACCGAGATCGGCAGTAAACGAATTGACATACAGGTTGATGTGGGCATCGGCCACGGCCGGGTCCATCTCCTGGGCGTGCTCCAGTACGTATTGCCGTGAGGCTTCAGGATGCTTCCAGGCATATTCGACAGAAGCGCGAGCCCAGGCCGAGATTTGAGCCAGATCCAGCGACCGGCGGGCGACAATGGCGCCGAGCGGAATCGGAAGCCCGGTGTCGGTCTCCCACCAGCTTCCGAGGTCTGTCATCAGCTTCAGACCGTAGGAAGGGTAAGTGAACCGGGCCTCGTGTATGACGAGTCCGGCATCGATCTTGCCGTCCCGGACGGCAGGCATAATCTGGTCAAAGGGCAACACGACAATTTCACCGAGTCCGCCCGGAACGTTCTGCGCAGCCCACAGCCGGAACAGCAGATAGGCGGTGGAGCGTTCGCTCGGAACCGCCACGCGGCGCCCGGACAGGCTGGCAGGGCCAACCGGCGCACTGCCGTCCGTCAGGTGGTCCGCTGTCAGCACGAGCGGCCCGCATCCGCGGCCGAGTGCGCCGCCGCACGGAAGCAGGGCATACTCGTCCAGCACCCAGGGCAAGGCGGCATAGGATATTTTCAATATATCATGCTGCCTGTCTTCGGCAGCCCAGTGGTTGGTTATATCGATGTCCGCATAGGACACGTCCAGCGCAGGCGCGCCGGCAATCAGCCCGTGCACCCAGGCATGGAATACAAAGGTGTCGTTGGGACAAGGGGAAAATGCAATCTTCATGTCAATACCTCCAGTAGATGTGAGCTGGCCGCTTCCAGCGCTTCAAGCGCCTCCTTGATCTTCCACGCCCCCCGGTCGCGAGGACCGACGGCGTTCGAGATGGCCCGGATCTCCAGAACGGGCAGTTCATAAGCTGCCGCCGCCGTCGCTACGCCGAACCCTTCCATTCCTTCAGCAGCAGCGCCGGGAATGCGCCGGGCAAGGAAGGCGGCGGATTCCGCGCTGCCCGTCGTTGTGGACACAGTCAGAATCGGCCCGTGGTATGCCGATAATCCGCCTCGTTCCAGCGCTTGCATCCAGCGCTGTGACAGATCGGCGTCCGGTACGATTCGATCCGTGCCGAAGCCAAGCTCCTGAACGCTAAGGAATCCGTCCGGGGTCTCTGAACCGAGATCGGCGGCCACGATGGCGCTCGCGATGACAAGGGAGCCGATCGCGGCTTGTCCGGCAAATCCGCCGCCGATGCCTGCGCTGATGACGAGGCCATAGCGGTGCCGGGCGAGGGCGCGTGCGGTGTAGGCCGCTGCTGCCGCCGGTCCGACGCCGACGGCAACAACATCAAACCGGCCGTCTTGACCGAGCCCGCGCAGGACCGCTTCCCGCTCGGCATCGACAGCGGTTGCGATCAGCACATGCGGCCGATGCAGCGCGGATTCCGGGGAAGACGAGGCTTCCCCGGAATCATAGGGGGATGAATTTGTATATGCGATATCCGACATGCTATATTTCTCCTTCTGGATGTGCCAAGGCAGTTTAAGTATCGTTTGTGCTGCTCAGGATTTTGTGAGTTTCACTATAAATAACGTTATCGTGTTCCGGGACGGATGTAAAGTTTTAAATGGGTTACAGCCATTTGGAGGTCATTTGCAGAACAGATAGATTCTGCATTCTATTGCATTCTTTTCGTGGCATCCGGCAAATACGTTGGAGTATAATGAACGATAACTTTTACTCACAACATGATGGATGCGGAGGTTCGATAGCTTTGAGGAAGAAGGGTGCCAATGGACAAGAGAGCAGGACACGATTACTCGCAGCTGCCGCCAGCGAATTCGCCCGGTTAGGGTATCACGAGACGAAGGTCAGTGCCATTGTCTCCAAAGCGGGGTTAACACAGCCGTCGTTTTACTTGTATTTTCAAAGCAAGGAGGCCATATTCGCCGAACTGACAGGCATGTTCCGGTCGGGATTGAAAGCGCTCATGGAAGAGTGCGGGCGAGAGGCTGAGCGGGGCTGTGAGTCGGTAACGGTTGCTGTTCGCTCGTTCCTAGCGCGGCTGTTTGCACAGCTGGCTCACCATCCCGATTTGACACGGATCGGTTTTTTCCTTAGCGAGGAAGCAGCGGATATGAAGGAGGAGCTGGCTGCGGTAATTGCGCGCTGTCTGCTGTCCAGGCATCATGGGCTTGATGGGGAGTCCCGATTCGATGTGGCGGTCGCGGCCGATTGCCTTGTAGGGGCGGTGGAGAGACTGACCTTGCAGCAGCTGCTCCCAGGCAAGCGTTCGGCAGAGGAACTGGCTGGGGAGGTCGCCCAATTTTATAGCGTCGGGCTCGAGTGATCGGGCTTGCACCCGGGATGAAATCGTCCGATAATGAAACCGTTGATGAGCAAGACGTTTACATACATAGCATACCTGGACATGTTCCCCTGAACGGATCGTTTATAGCAGATATGTAACAGTGAAGATGCTCGTAATGACCGAGGACTGCAGCAGCCAAAAGTGAAGGCCGCCGCAGTCTTTTTTCATAGGGCAGCTTGCCGTGAATGCCGCTAAGCTGAAGTCTTGGCAGTGGCATGCGTTTGAAATTTTCCCGGTTCTTGCAGTATATTACTTTTGTAACCGATTGCATGAGAGCATGGGAGAAATGGATCGGAGGTTGCACCGGTGAAAAAGCTGATGGTGGTTTACGGCTTGCTGATTGTATCGTTTCTGGTGTATGTGGTGATGTACCGGATGGATGAGGGACGCTCCGCGGCCTGGGAGGATGGAGGACTGCGGGGAAGCATTGGCGAGAATTACGTCATGGTCACGTTCCAGTCAGGGATGGAATATTGGAAGAATATATTAAAAGGCTTTGAGGACGGAGGCGACGCGCTTGGCGTGTCGGTCGAATACCGAGGCGCTACGCAGTATGACGTGAAGGAGCAGATCATGGTGCTGGAGCAGGTCATTGCGAAGAAGCCGGCCGGCATCGCCCTGTCAGCGATTGATTCCAGCGCATTGACCGCGACGATCAACAAGGCGGTGGATGCAGGCATCCCGGTGGTGCTGTTTGATGCGGATGCGCAAGGAAGCAAGGCATACTCATTTCTGGCCACCAACAATTACAACGCAGGGGCTGCCGCAGCCGACAAGATGGCCCAGCTTCTGGGCCGAGAGGGCGAGGTGGGCATCATTACGCAGTCCGGACAGCAGAATCACGCGGATCGCACCAGCGGCTTCAAGGAAGCGATTGCCCATCGATATCCGGCCATGAAGGTGGTTGCGGTGAAGGAAGGCAAGGGTGACGCGATTATATGGCGGGATGCGGTGCTGGAGATGATGGAGGAGCATCCGGATTTGCGAGGCGTCTTTGCCACCGAAGCAAGCGGCGGGGCAGGCGCGGCTGATGCGGTCATTGCGGCAGGCAGGAAGGGGGAGCTGCGAATTATCGGATTTGATACGAACAAAGAGACGCTTGACCGAATATCGGACGGGACGGTGTCGGCCACGATTGCCCAGGGTACATGGAATATGGGCTATTGGTCGCTTCAGTATCTGTTTCACCTTCATCATGGCTTGACCGTTCCGGCTCCGACGCTGGGCAATGATGTGGCTCCGCTTCCGCCGCGCGTAGATACCGGGATCACGATTGTGACCCGTGAGAATGTGGATGATTTTTATGCCAAATAATTACGAATTCAAACCGGGCAGCTGGCGGAGACGTTTTAAACGGTGGACAGGATTCGGCGATTGGCCGCTGCAATACAAGCTTATTGTTTTATTCTTAATGATTGGCATCCTTCCTTCCATTGCGCTTGGCGTGCTGGTGAATTGGACGGTCAACCGCATCGTTGACGAACAGATGACAGCCAATACGCTTCAGCTGATCGGGAAAGTGAATCAAACGCTCGACAACAACATGGAGAATCTGCAGAGCATTACGTATCTGATCGGATTTGACCCTGCGGTCAAGCGTTTCTTAAGCGGGGAGATGTCCGGGGACGGCACCGAGAGCGGCGAGGGGAATGGCGAAGCTCCGCATGCGCTGCTGAGCGAAGAGAAGAGTGAGCGGTATGAGATCCGTCAGCTGCTCCAAGGATTCACCACGCTGTATCCGGAGATTGCGGCGATCCTGGTCGTGAATCATGAGGGGGACTACATCAGCAACGAGATGTATGCCCGAAGCGACGGGAATTTGACGGAGGAAAGCTGGTATGTGGAAGCGGCACAGCGCGAGGGGATCTTCACTGTGCTGGGCCATCCGGTGCAGCGCAATGTGACCACGCATGTGTTCTATTCCAACGATGAACTGATCTCGGTTGTGCGCTCTTTCGTGGATCCGGATACGCGGGAGGTGACTGGCGCTGTTCTGATTGATCTGAAGCTGCGAGCGGTAGCGGGTGCCGTGCGCGGGGTTACGCTTGGAAAAGACGGCTATCTGATGGTCACCGCGAGGGATGGGAAGCCGATCTACACTCCGGATCATTCCCCGATTGCGGGAATCCCGCCCGCCTGGTTTCCGGAAGAGGAGAGCGGCACGTTCGTGCGTGAAGTCGGCGGTCAGATGCTGCAGTTCATGTACGTGACGTCCTCCTTCACAGGCTGGAGCACGCTCGGGGTATTCGGGGCGAGCGAGGCGGTGCATGAGGTCCGGAAAATTCAATTTTATTTGGTATGCTTCCTGTTTGTCGTCTGTCTCTTCGGCTTAACGGCATCGTACACGCTGTCACAATCGATCTCGAGGCCAATTCGCCAGCTGATGTCGTTCATGCAGAAAGCGGAGTCCGGGGATTTGACGATCCGTTACTGGGGCGGAGGGCAGGATGAGGTAGGCATGCTCGGGCGCAGCTTCAACCGCATGTTGCTGCAAATTCGCAAGCTGATGAAGCTGAGCGAGCTGAGGGAGCGGCAGAAGCGGGAGGCGGAGCTGCGAAGCCTGCAGGCGCATATCAAGCCTCATTTTCTGTATAACACGCTGGATACGATTCACTGGATGGCGCTGAAAAAAGGGGCGGATGATGTGTCCGGCATGGTGGAGTCGCTGTCGCATCTGTTCCGGATCGGGCTGAGCAAGGGAAGCGATATCATCCCTATTCAGGACGAATGGACGCATATTACAAGCTATCTGCAAATCCAGAAGACCCGATACCGCGACCGGCTGCATTACGAGCTGCATCTGGCTCCGGAAGCGGAGGGCCTGTATGTGCTGAAGCTGCTGCTGCAGCCGATTGTGGAGAACGCCATCTATCATGGCATCAAAGCCCGGCGAGGCCCGGGCAGCATCGTCATTTCGGCCGAAGTGGAGGAGGGAATGCTGCTGCTGACGGTGACGGACAACGGTGCGGGCATGTCGCCGGAGCGGCTGGCGGAGCTGCGCCGCCTGCTGGAAGACCCGCTGTCGGCGATGCAGGAGCCAGCCGGCGGGGAGGAGCGGTCCAGCCGCAGCTATGGTCTGCTGAATGTGCAGGCCCGGATTAGACTGACCTTCCACGAGGCATATGGCATTCATATTGAAAGCGCTGAGGGTACAGGGACCCGCGTCATCATTCGCCATCCGTTGCTGCATACCGTCCCTAAAGCCTCAAACGAGCAAGGAGAGTGAGAAGATGAGAAGGCAGTACCGGGTATTGATTGCCGATGATGAACCGATCATTCGCGAAGGGATTCGGGATGCGGTGCGTTGGGAAGAGCTGGGCATGGAAGTTGCCTGTGAAGCGGAGGACGGGGAAGAGGCGCTGGAGCTGGCGCTGCAGGAAAATATCGACATTGCTTTGGTGGATATGAATATGCCGTTTATGGACGGCATTGCCCTGATGAAACGGCTGAAAGAGGAGCGCCCGTCATGCCGGTTTGTGATCGTCACCGGGCATGATGAATTTGCTTACGCCCAGGAGGCGATCCGGCTGGGCGTGAAGGAGTATATTTTAAAGCCGGTGAACGCCGAGCATCTGAATCAGGTGCTGCGAAGTGTGAAGCAGGAGCTGGACGAGCTGCATGTGCGCGATCTGTATTTCCAGAAAGCGTCGGAGCAGATCGAGAAGAATATTCCGCTGCTGCGCGAGCGCTTCTGTCTGGAATGGATTCATGGCTTGATCAGTCATAACGAGGCGCTGGAGCAGCTGGAGTTTCTGGGGCTGCCCCCGAGGCTGCCGCTGCAGATTGGCATCGTCCGCTGGCCGGAAACGGCCTCGAATCAGCCGCTGATGAAGGAGGGCGAACGGCAGCTGTACCTGTTTGCGATTGAGAACATCATCGCTGAGCTGATCCACGATGTGCCGCATATGCTGTTTCGCGAGCAGACCGGGCTGATCGGCATCTGCTTATGGGAAGAGCTTCCGGTTGAAGCGGCCGTGGACATGGAGAAGGCGGTGTTGAAGTATATCAAACGGACCGTCAATGTGCATCTGGAGCCGGTCGAGTCAGAGCTGGGCGGCGTCAGCGAGGCGTATGATGCTTGCCGGGAGGCGGTGTTCCGGGAATCGCAGCTGTCGCCGATCGTGCGCAGAGCAAGGCAGCTTATCCACGAGGTATACGCACAGCATGACTTGACGCTGGAAGCTTTTGCAGCGGGGCTGCAGGTGTCGCCCGTCTATTTAAGCCGCATGCTGAAAAAAGAGCTGGGCACGTCCTTTGTCGGCTTCCTGACCCAGACCCGGATCCGGAAGGCGATCGAGCTGCTCACTTCCACCGATCACACGATTCATGAAATCGCCGAGCAGGTCGGCTATGACAGCCAGCATTATTTCAGCACTGCCTTCAAAAAGGTGATGGGCGTATCGCCCAACCGTTACCGGAAGGGAGCGGCTTATGCCGAGGAATAACCGAAGCGTTATGGGATGAGATGTATGCGTTTGAAGACAGCCGATCGTGAGATCGGCTGTTTATTATGACATGGTCGCCTGTATATATTCTCGGGCGGCATTGTTCTCCGCTTCGAGGCGGTATGAATAAGGAGAGGGGGATTGTATGATGTGCCGTACAAATTCCCCTTTTATTCGATGGAATGGGCCGTTATGTACGATGGATCGTACATCATCGAAGGTTTGGATGTGTTCGTGAGGATATTTGTATGATGAATCATACAAATGGGCTGCCCTCCCTGGGTGTCGCCTCTGATTTGTACGACAAATCGTACATAGTACAAAGCACAAAGTACAAAGCATAAAGCGCAAAGACAAAGTACATAGCCACCGATATGGCGAAGCACTCTACGCCCCGATCATTTCTGCCTGAGCAGGAGTGAACGGGGCGTGCTGCTTGTAGATGAGGATTTTTTTACCACAAAGGTATGAAATTTATAAAAAAGGTTGGATTCCTAAAAAGACCCTGCAGCAACGTCGGTGTATCCTTGGAGGTAAAGGGAGGTTTACATTTCCACTGAATGTAAGCGCTCTCCAATCAGCATGACGGAAAGGAGACCTAAAAGCCGATGAGAAGAGGATGGTTAGCGCTATGGAGCGCCGTATTGCTGATGGCTCTGACGGCTTGCAATCTGGCGGAGAGCAGCGCTGGCGACAAGGATAAAGGCTACGTGGGCTTGGCCATGCCAACCAAGTCGTCGGAACGCTGGGTAGCGGATGGGAAGAACATGGAGCGGTTGTTCCAGGAGAAAGGGTACAAGACGGACTTGCAATTTGCGGAGGATGTGGTGGAGAACCAGATATCGCAAATCGAGAACATGATTACCAAAGGGGTCGATGTGATCGTTATTGCCTCCATCGATGGCAACACGCTGACCGATGTGATCAAGAAAGCGCATGATCAGGGCATCAGGGTCATTGCGTATGACCGGCTGATTCGAAATACGGAGCATCTGTCTTACTATGCTACCTTCGACAACTTCCAGGTCGGGGTGCAGCAGGCTTCCTATATCGAGGAGAAGCTGGGGCTGAAGGAGGGAAAAGGCCCGTTCAACATTGAGCTGTTCGGCGGCTCCCCGGATGATAACAACGCCTACTTCTTCTACGACGGCGCGATGTCCGTGCTGAAGCCGTATATCGACAGCGGACAACTGGTCGTCCGCAGCAAGCAAACCACGATGGCCCAAATCGCCACCTTGCGCTGGGACGGGGCGCTGGCCCAGGCCCGGATGGACAACCTGATCAGCGCGAACTATTCGAATGCCAATCTGGACGCGGTGCTCTCGCCGTACGACGGGATCAGCATCGGCATCATTTCCTCGCTAAAGGGTGTCGGGTACGGATCTGCGAACAAGCCGCTGCCGATCATTACCGGACAGGATGCGGAGCTGGCCTCGGTGAAATCGATCGTTGCGGGCGAGCAGACGATGACGATTTTCAAGGATACGCGGAAGCTGGCCGAGAAGGCGGTCGATATGGCTGAAAGCATCATTAACGGGCAGGAGGCCGAGGTGAACGATACGGAAACTTACGATAACGGAGTCAAGGTTGTTCCGGCTTATCTGCTTCCTCCGGTGCCGGTAGACGCTTCGGCTGTGGAGAAGGAGCTGGTCGAGACCGGTTATTATACCCGCGAAGAGATCGGACTGAAATGAGTGAGCTTCGAGACAAGATCGAGCGGCTGGAGCGAAGGTACAGCCCGAAGGAAAGGAAGGGAAGGTGAGGCGTATGTCGGAATACATTCTGGAAATGCGCAATATTACGAAGGAATTCCCCGGTGTCAAAGCGCTTGAGAATGTCAATTTGCGGGTGCGCGAAGGTGAGATCCACTCGCTGTGCGGTGAGAATGGGGCAGGCAAATCCACGCTGATGAAGGTGCTGAGCGGTGTGTATCCGCACGGATCGTATGATGGGGAGATTCTGTTCAAAGGCAGCGTATGTGAATTCAAAAATATTAAACAGAGCGAAGAGCTCGGGATCGTGATCATCCATCAGGAGCTGGCGCTCATCCCTTATCTGTCGATTGCGGAGAACATTTATCTTGGCAATGAGCGATCCCGCCGCGGCATTATGGATTGGAATGAAACGATCACCGGTGCCAAGGAGCTGCTGGCCAAGGTTGGCCTGGATGAAAATCCGAACACGCCGGTGGGCAGCATCGGTGTCGGCAAGCAGCAGCTGGTCGAAATTGCGAAAGCGCTCTCCAAAAAAGTGAAGCTGCTCATTCTGGATGAGCCAACCGCAGCCCTCAACGAGGATGACAGTGAAAATCTGCTGCAGCTGATGCTGGAGTTCAAGAAGCAGGGAATCTCCTGTATCCTGATCTCCCATAAGCTGAACGAGGTCTCCAAGGTGTCGGATTCCATCACGATCCTCCGGGACGGCAAGACGATTGAGACGCTGGATATGCATAGCGGGGAAGTGAGCGAGGACCGGATCATCCGCGGGATGGTCGGCCGGGATCTGACGAACCGCTATCCGGAGCGGACGCCGAATATCGGCGAGGTGACGCTGGAGATCAAGGACTGGACGGTGTATCACGAGCAGCAGGCGGAGCGCAAGGTGCTGGACCGGATCAACATGGTGGTACGGCGAGGTGAAATTGTAGGCATCGCCGGTCTGATGGGGGCGGGGCGGACGGAGCTGGCGATGAGTATTTTTGGCAAGTCTTACGGACGTGGCATTACCGGCACCATCTTGAAGGACGGCAAGGAAATTCAGAACAACAGCGTCACCGAGGCGATAGAGAACGGCTTCGCTTATGTGACGGAGGACCGGAAGGATTACGGGCTTATCCTGATCGACGATATCAAGCGCAACATCTCGCTCACTGGGCTGCGCAAGCTGACCCATCGTACGGTGATCAATGAGCGGGAGGAGGTTCTGGTGGCCGAGGAGATGAGACGGAAGCTCAAGATCAAAACGCCGAGCATTCTGCAGAAAACCGGCAACTTGAGCGGCGGCAACCAGCAGAAGGTTGTGCTGAGCAAATGGATTTATTCCGAGCCGGACATCCTCATTCTGGATGAGCCGACACGGGGCATCGACGTCGGAGCTAAATACGAAATCTATACGATCATTAATCAGCTTGCGGATGAAGGCAAAGGCATCCTGGTCATCTCGTCCGAGCTGCCGGAAATTCTGGGCATTTGCGACCGGATATATGTGATGAGCGCAGGCCGGATTACCGGGGAAGTCAACCGGGAGAATGCGACTCAAGAGACACTGATGAGATATATGACCAAGACGGGAGGGAACGGGCATGGAAACACTGATGAAATTGTTCAAAAATAATATACGGCAGTACGGCATGATTATCGCGCTTGTTGTCATCATGATTTTTTTCCAGCTGATTACGGGCGGGCTGCTGCTTGAGCCAATCAACATCACGAACCTGATTCTGCAAAACAGCTACATTCTCGTGCTTGCGATCGGCATGGTGCTGGTCATTATTACGGGGCATATCGACCTGTCGGTCGGATCGGTTGCGGCATTTGTTGGCGCTGTAGCCGCGATTATGATGGTGGATATGCAGCTTCACCCAGTGGTGGCGGTGATCGCCTCCCTGATTGTCGGCGGGCTGATCGGCGCCTGGCAAGGCTTCTGGGTTGCCTATGTGCGAATTCCGGCCTTTATCGTGACCTTGGCCGGCATGCTGCTCTTCCGGGGGCTGACGATGATTGTGCTGGAGGGACAGTCGATCTCGCCATTTCCGGCCGGCTTCCAGAAGATCAGTTCCGGATTTATACCGGATTTCGGGGATTTTGGTGTCAATCTGATCGCGATTCTGGCCGGTATCATATTCACGCTGATCTATATTATTAACGAATTGCGGGACCGCAGAGCGCAGCAAAAATATCAATTCGAGGTCATTTCAAACAGCCTGTTTGTGCTGAAGCTCGTGGTCATGGCGGCGGTCATTAACGCATTTACGTATATGCTGGCCAGCTATGCCGGGCTGCCGAACATCCTTATACTGCTGCTCGTGCTGATCCTTATCTACTCTTTTGTCATGAACCGCACGGTGATGGGGCGTCATATTTACGCACTTGGCGGCAATGAGAAAGCAGCGGCGCTGTCCGGTGTCAAAACCAAAAAGGTAACGTTCTGGGTGTTTGTTAATATGGGCGTGATGGCGGCCATTTCCGGCTTGATCTTTGCGGCTCGCTTGAATGCGGCCACGCCTAGGGCGGGAACGAACTTCGAGCTGGATGCCATCGCGGCCAGCTTCATCGGCGGAGCCTCGGCTACCGGCGGAATCGGGACAGTGTTCGGTGCGATTATCGGGGGTCTTGTGATGGGGGTTCTGAACAACGGGATGTCGCTCATCGGCCTTGGCATCGACTGGCAGCAAGGCATTAAAGGCCTGGTTCTGCTCGCAGCCGTCGCCTTCGATATTTATAACAAGAAGAAGAACAGCGTTTCGTAGTCCTGTTCCTTCAAGATAGACAAGAACGACCGGTTTCTGCAGATGATTTGTAATCTGCGGAGCCGGCCGTTTATTTTTTGGGCACGAAAACATCGATTTCGGTTTACAGCTTGATGGTCACGCGGCGGGTTAACAGGCGAATCAGCGTGAGTCCTAGGATGATGAAGCCCGCCGATCCGGCAAACGAAACGGGAAGCGATACGTCAAGCGATACCGGAGGGAGGAAGTTTTCCCATAGGGAGGCCAGCTCGAACTGCCACAAGACATCCAGGATGCCGATCAGGACGATGCCGATGGCAATGAAGCCCAGACCGTAAATCCAGTTATATTTGTAAAAGGCAGAGCCGATCATCCAGCCCACCAAATAAAAGACAAAAATCTGGATCCCGTATGAGGCTAACGCTATAAGCCAGCTGCCACCGAACTGCTGCAGGACGGTGGAATCCTCCCCCATCCCGTTCAATGCTCTGAGCAGCATGCTGATGGGACCGACGACGACAGGAAAAGCAAGGGACAGCAACAGGGCGGCCAGGGCAGCGCCGGTAAAGAAGTCTTTGCGGGTGAAGCCGTTCCGCACGTAATAGCTTAGGAAGCCAAAGGCGGAAATAATACCGATGACCAGCATGAAGCCCTTGGTTGAACTGTACGTGATGGAGAAGAAACCCTCTTGCCCAGCGCTGCTGTTCGTAATCCCGATCACGAGGTGGATGAGGAAGACGATGACCAGGTACGCCAAAGCCCAGGAGCCCTGATGATAGAACATCTCGGCTGCAATTTTCGATGATGAGGACGAGGACTGTTTCATGCGGTGTATCCCTCCCCGGTTAAATGGATGAACAGGTCCTGCAGTGAGATCGGCCCGAGCTCCAGACCGGCACGGTGAGCAGCCGACCGGGAGGATTCGCTCAATTCCCCGTATACCATGACGGATTTGGTATGGCCGAGCTGCTGGACGTTCAGCACCTTCATGCCTTGAATGAATTCGTCCACCTTCGGCGCTGGTCCCGTAACGGAAACGCCGCGGGACGTCAAGGATTCGTAGTCGTCTTTTAAGATGAACCGGCCTTGATGGATGATGATGACTTCCTCGAACAGATAGTCCATTTCCGACACGAGGTGGGTCGATAGAATGAATGTGCGGGGATGCCGCTCCTGTTCTTCAAGCAGCTCCCGGTAGAATGTTTCCCTGGCCGGCGCATCCATCCCCAAGTATACTTCGTCCATAATCGTGACCGGCGAGCGGCTCGCGAGCCCGATCGTTACATTAAACGCCGACTGCATGCCCTTGGAAAGCTCCTTGACCGGCTTATCGATCGGAAGATTGAACTTGCGGGCAAGCTCGTAAGCAAACTCCTTGTCGAAGCGGGGCCGGTATCGGGCAACCGCCTCGATCCCCTCTTTCACTTTATCCGACTCGTCCTTGTAATCGACATCATACATGAAGGAGATTTCCCGCATGATTTTTGCGTTTTCGAAGGGGGGCTCTCCGCCGACCGTAACCTTCCCCGAGGATGGCTCGCGAAAGGAAGCCAGGACGGACAACAGCGATGTTTTTCCCGCGCCGTTTCGTCCGAGAAGGCCGTAAATTTTCCCGCCGTCAAGCTGGAAGGATACGTCCCGGACAGCTTCGACGTCGCCGTAGTTGACGGAGACTTGATCGAATTGTATATCAAGATTCATGCGTTTCACGCTCCTTAACTTGCGTTATGATCTCAAACAGATCTTCGGTGGATAGGCCGAGCTTATCCGCCTCACGCACCATGGGTGCCACGTAATCATCCGCGAATGCGCCTCTTCGGGTACGGAGGAGCATCTCCTTGGCTCCTTCTGCAACAAACATGCCTACACCCCTTTTCTTATAAATGAGCCCGGAATCCACAAGCATGTTGATTCCCTTCA
This sequence comes from Paenibacillus sp. FSL M8-0334, assembly GCF_038000405.1. Taxonomy (NCBI): domain Bacteria; kingdom Bacillati; phylum Bacillota; class Bacilli; order Caryophanales; family Paenibacillaceae; genus Paenibacillus; species Paenibacillus sp. FSL M8-0334. The sequence goes on along the minus strand of NZ_JBBOCH010000001.1, from coordinate 790,811 downwards.
GGACCGTAATGTGATTGATTTTGTAAAAATTCGACAGCTGCGTCGTGGAAGGCACCTGCTCCCCTTCAAGCAATTGGTCGTTCACGATCTGATCCTCAATCTTCTCCTTGATCTGGATAAACAGAGGCTTGTTGTCCGGATGCACGGAACCGTTAATTCGAATCACCCCCTGATCCTTAGTTCAACAATAGTTATATACTTATATATATGACTATATAACCGGATGTGTGTAATGTCAAGTCGAAGGAGAAACAATCCGCGGGAGGCCGAATCCCATTAAAAAAGTCGCATGCGGTTTATCGCATGCGACTTTTCTCAAGGTTATAGACAGGGCAGTTGAAGGACTTGCTGCATCGGTGCGTCCCTTTACTGCACCGTTTCCCACTCCTTACTCACGGGTTTCCGGATCCAGCGGCGGTCGCTCCCCGCGCTGAAGCTCGCGAATCGTCAACCCGAAATCGATCTGCAGATGCGGATAGTCGGGGAAGCCTGTCCAATCGCCTCCCCAATGAAAACCGAGGTCCTTGGCGATGGCGACAACTTCCATCCAGTCGGATTTCCCGTTCCGATTGCCGTCATACTCCATATCCCAAATGACGGTGCCGTCCTCCAGCTGCAGGGCAAAATCGATGGCCAATCCGTAATTGTGGTAGGACTCGCCTGCTCTTGCATTGGTGACAATGCTTCCGTCAGTCGTGCGGCCTTGATTGTATAGGCGTGTCTGTTCCTCGTGGCTGCGGAATCCGTCGGTAATAATGATCGAAATTTTCTGCTCTTTGGCACGGCTTACGAGCTTGTTCTTCTGTTCAAGCACATAGGGATGAAGATCCGTGATGGGCGGAGCCTCTTCTTTATTCCATTCCAGCTCGGGCAGGACGCCCGGGATGGAGGTTTGAATTTGCATGTAATAGAAGGCCAGAAGCGCTACGGCGATGAGAAGAATTGTTGTTTTTCTGCGTTTAACCATCTTTTCTCGGAATCTACCTGCTTTCGTGATCTATTCGTGATTCGACATTTATTCGATTATACCAGTTCGTTTGTTGTCATGACCAGCTAACAGCCAGGTAGAGTCTATGATTATAGCAGTCCTAATTTTTCCAGACGTGATAGAAATCCGAACTTTTCATAGAGTGGCAGCATAAGCTGGACTATCCAGGATCAAAGGAGTTGAAGCTGCGCACACCCCAATAAACAGCGGCCATTTGTCGGGCTTATCGCCCTGCCTCTTCTCTTCCCCCAGTTTCAAAGTGTTGGCTGTTCCCTGTTGCTGCTTCCCCGACTTATCCCGGAGTAGCCCCTGTGTCCGAACTTATCGGGCGTGGGGGTTTTTGTCGTTTCTTACATCCCAGGGATGGTTTGCGGCAGTTTCAGCGCATACAATTCCATCGTCATCCACATGCTATAGCTAGCTGCATACTTGAAGAAAGGGGATTCGCATGAACAGTGATCAGTCCGTACAAGCATTGACCGATCGGCTGAATCGGGTATCTGCCCAGCTGGCGCAGGTAGAGCAGGGAGGCAGTTCCGATTCGCTTGCTTCGATCATTCAGGAGCTGGGGCAGATGGGAAGCGATATTCAGAGCGCACAGTCCGCGGCAAGTCCGGATCGCTCCGAGCAGGTTCGAACAGAGCTGGTGCATTGCAGAATGGTGCTGCATGAGATGATGAGCCGAATTGAGCAGCTCCGAACCACATCCGCTGAGCGTTACCGGGAAGCGCTGGGGGAGGAGAAGGATGCATTCGAACAGCTGGACGAGGCCAGCCAGCAGAGCCGCAGCCCGGAAGGCTATCGCCACAGGCAGGCATTCTACCAGCTGGATCAGCTTAGCCAGCAAATTCATCAATTGGATGGGTCTTTGCTGGATGCGGGGTATCAGATGGGCCGGAGCCAGCTGGCGCCGAGTGCCGGAGAAGCGGTAGAGACCGATGCGTATACAGTAGGGACAGAGGATGATACCGGATTGTACTCCTGAGTTTGCTGAATGTTAAACCGTTATATAGGAAGCGGCTTACGGCTGGGAGGCGGATATAGGGAAGCCGCCTGCACCGGGATGCGGATGTCGCCGAGGGCATCGACGATCATGATCCTCTATTTCGTGAACGCAAGCCGTGCAGAAGTCGCTGTAATCGAAGCCAACGAGCAACACCCCGAGCAATCCGGCCGGAACCGGAATGCTCGGGGTGTTGCTTCATTTCATAGCTTGGCTATATTATTTCCGTGCCCGCCATGCTTCTAGCGCGTTATGCAGGCGGGAGAGAGCTTCCTGCACGGTCGCCCGGGCGCAGGCCACATTCATTCGCATGAAGCCTTCTCCTTCATCGCCAAAGGTTGAACCTTTGTTCAGACCAAGCTTGGCCTCGTGAACGAGAAAGCGATTCAGTTCATCGCTATCCATTCCCAGCTTACGGAAATCCAGCCACAACAGATAAGTGGATTCCGGCAGGGACAGCTTGACCTCCGGAAGATGCTCGCTGGCATAGCGGTGCACGAGCTCCATATTGCCCCGGATATAGTCGAGCAGGGTGTCCAGCCATTCGCCGCCTTCACGGTATGCGGCCTCCGTGGCGGCAGCGCCCAGAGGTGTAATCGAGCCGAGCGCATACCGCTTAAGTGCTTTGCGGAATTTGGAGCGGTGTTGCTCATTCGGGATGATCATATTGGCTGTGTTCAGACCGGCGATGTTGAACGTTTTGCTTGGCGCCGTACAGATGATCGAGTTGAGAGCAGCCTCTTCGGACAGGGCGGCATACGGAACATGTTTACTTGGCTCGAACACCAGGTCGGAATGGATCTCGTCAGAGACGACGAGCACATCGTACCGGATGCATAGCTCCGCAAGACGGCTTAGCTCTTCCCGGGTCCATACCCGGCCAACCGGGTTATGCGGGCTGCACAGAATGAGCATTTTCACTTGGCCGCCGGACAAGCTCTGCTCCAGATGGTCGAAGTCCATCACGTAGCTTCCGTCTTCGTTCTGGATCAGCGGATTCGTGATCAGCTCACGGCCATGCTCCTTGACGACTTGATAAAAAGGAGGATATACCGGTGTCTGAATCATCACCTGATCCCCCGGCGAGGTGAAGGCCTCAACCAATAGGCTGAGCGCCGGAACGACACCCGGACAGTTTTGAATCCACTCCGGCTGGATGGACCAGTTGTGCCGAGTCTGCATCCAGTCCACGATGGACTCCTTATACGACACCGGCGGGAAGGTATACCCAAATACGCCGTGCTCGACCCGTTCGTGAAGTGCCTTAATTACCGCAGGGGGCGCTGCAAAATCCATATCGGCTACCCACATCGGGAGCGCATCCGGGTTGCCGAATACGGCTTGTCGATTATCCCACTTTTCACATGAGGTGCGGTTACGGTCAATGGCTAAATCAAAATTCATAATTGAAAATCCTCCTTGTCAGCATTTATGTCGATGAAGTTAGGCGATATATTGGGCAAGCGAAATTAAGGCTGTGATCGTAATGATATTTAGTATGGTCGATATGAGTACGGTTTGTGCAGCAAAGTCGGGCTCATTCTGGTATTCTTCGGCCAGAATGGATGAGTTGACACCGACAGGCATGCCGGAAGCGATAATGAGCGCTTGTGCGGCTATCCCTTTCATATCAAGCAACAGCACGATGGTGATGCCGACGGCCGGCGCGACGAGCAGACGCAGCAGCACGCTTAAATATACATCAAGCCGGTTGAGCCGCAGCGGATATTTGATGATCTGCGCACCGAGGGTGAGCAGCGCGATGGCGACCATGGACTGGTGGGCATATACAAGCGGCTGGGATATAAAGACCGGCAGTGGCAATGCGAGCGCATGAAGCAGCAGCCCGAGCACGAGCGCATAAGGGACCGGCATTTTCAGAAATCCGATAAAGGCCTGCTTGTATAATCCGTTGGACTTGGCGCCTTGAATGGATATGACCCCATAGGTGAAGGTCAGCAGACTTTGAAAGGACATGATCAGCGCCTGAACCGAGCCTGCGAGCGGATCTCCCTTGAAGGCGAGAGCGTTGACCGGCAGCCCGTAGTTCCCGGAATTGTCCAGAATCAGACTGTTGGTGAATGCGGCCTTCATGCCGCGGGAGTATTTCTTCCGCCAAGCGATCAGCGAGCTTATGCCGTACAGAATGAGTATGTATAGAAAATAGAACAGCGATACGGTTCCAAGCAGCTGCGGCGACATTTCGGATTCGTACATGCTCATGAAAACCGCAGCGGGCGTGATGTAATAAAAGTTGATTTTGGCCAGCGTGTACAGATCGAGCTTGAAGGCATACTGCATAATCACCCCAAAGCCAATCAGCACAAAAATCGGAAGGACTACTTCGAGTAAAATGTCTGCAATCATGCCAGTTGTCATCTTCTTTCTTCGTTATGGCTGGTAAAGGCGCGCCTATTCTGATTAAAGAATGCCCTGTCATTATATCATGAGAATGTCGTACACACACTTGTGAAATGCGGCATAGCCCAAGGTTCTGCCTAATGCGGTGAGCTGGTTTCATGAAAAAGAGGGGCCCTGGTCCGGCTGGACTGTTATCAGGAGATCCCCTCGATTCATATCGCGATATGGTTCATGTTGATGCTTGGCGAGGCTCCAGCGCCCAACCCGCTTGCTGGTTTAAGCCCTTACTGCGGGTTCGTTGTCCAGATGCCGGCCGTTTTCACAAATACCCGCTGCGGCAGCTTCAGTGCAGCGACCACAAGCTCAGCCAGATCCTCAGGCTGCATCATCCGGTCTTCATCTCCGATTTTCAGGCCGGTTTTCACAGCGAGCTCGGTGTTCACGGTGCTTGGCGTCAAAGCGGTCACACGGATATTGTGCTTGCGCACTTCCTGCAGCACGGCCTCGGTAAGCCCCATAACGGCGAATTTCGATGCGTTATAAGCCGATCCGGTTGCAAATCCGCGCTCGCCTGCAGTCGATGAAATGTTGATAATATCGCCTTTGTTGTTCTCGATCATACCTGGCAGTGCAGCGCGAAGCATGTAGTAGGTTCCCATGAGATTGACGTCGACGATGCGTTTCCAGTCCTCCGGCTCGATCTCCAGCAGATTGCCGAACTGGGCGATGCCGGCATTGTTGATCAGAATATCCACATTGCCCAGCTCCATGCTGATGGCGGCATAAGCGGCTTCCGCCTCGCTTTGTACGGATACGTCGGCTACGGCCGAGGCGGTTTTCACGCCGTATTCCTTGGTGATCAGTTCGGATAGCGCCTCAAGGTCGGCGGCTGTACGGGATACGAGCCCGACATGTACACCTTCCTTGGCCAGGGCAATCGCGATGGCACGTCCGATTCCTTTTCCTGCTCCTGTAATCAGAGCTGTTTTGTTCTGTAGACTCAAATCTCTCACTCCTTTTAAATGATGCGGGGCTCCTACCCATTGAGGCTCCCGCTATTCGCATATAAGTATCCGGCTTCGTCAGGAACCTGTTCATGCACCATGTTGAAACCGGGACAAAAATTGTACCATACAGAAGCCGGGTTCGTGAAGACGGGGAACCCAGCGCGCGGTAGCTGCATGCGGCGGTCGGCCGCCCCACGTTGTCCGAAATTCCCTAATGGCTGCTCTATTGCTTAGCCTTTATCTATTCAACTTTCTCAGGTTCCGGGTACTCTTCACCCAGCGTATCGACGGTCACCTTTTTCATGAGCGGCATGTTCAACGGCTTGTCCATCTCGTCACGCTCCAGCATCACGATTTCCTGAACGGCCTCCATGCCTTCAATCACTTTGCCGAATGCGGCGTAATCTCCATCCAGATGCGGCGCGTCAGCCACCATAATGAAGAACTGGGAGCCGGCCGAATCCGGGTCAATCGCTCTGGCCATGGACAATATGCCGGTCTCATGCTTCAGATCATTCGGGAAGTTGTTGTTGCGGAACTCGCCTTTAATACCATAACCCGGTCCGCCGGTTCCTTTGCCGTCAGGGTCTCCGCCCTGAATCATGAAACCCGGCATCACCCGATGAAAGCCTGTCCCGTCATAAAAGCCTTGATTAATCAAGGATATAAAATTGTTGACCGTATTTGGAGCTACTTCAGGGTAAAGCTCGGCTGTAATGATATCCCCGTTCTCCATCTCGATCGTAACGATCGGATGACTTGCATTCGGATCAGGGACATTCGCCTCCTGAGACGTTTCTTCCTGTGGGGTCTGTTCTTCCGTTGGAGCAGCATCGTTGCCCCCGGCATGCTCACCGGACCCTGCCTGACCTTGGTTTTGGCCGCATCCGGCCAGAACCAGCAACATGGCACAGATGATCATCAGAGCGGGCATCCAGCGCTTGTGTTGTTTCAGCATCCTGATTCCTCCTGTCATTCCTCCACCATGTTTATGCTGCATGATGTGCAGTTCTATATTATCACAGGTGACCAGGACAGAAAAATAGGGAGGCGCCGCTCTGACAGAGTGCGTTATTTGACGCGATAGATTCCCTCCACCTTGTTCAGCGGCAGCAGGATCCGGGAACGGTTCTTGTCTTTGGCAAGCAGCTCAATATAGTCCGCGCCAATGTGAACGAGCCGGATCCGGTTGAAGGCTTTGCCGGTACGGAAGGTGGTTCGTATCCCGACCGGAATCGTATAGCGGGGAGCTTTCACGTCGAATACCCGAATCGAATTCAGGCTGGACGGGACGAAGAGCTGCCCGCGGACGAGAATGAAATTCTTTTTGAATATTCGCTGCAGGCGGCCGGGTTCCATGCCCGTATTGGGCGTGTTGATCTCCACTAGATGGCCCGCAAATCTTGCAAGACGCTGCTGGAGCGTGCAGCTGCTCCATATCCGTCCAGACAGCAAGCGTGTCATATCAGCATCATCCTTCCAGATCGTATGCACTATTATATGACGGAAGGGGCACCAGGGGTGAATACGCACCCTAGCCGCTTGCTGTGCATGGGGAGACAGGGCAGATGATTCAGGTGGAGGAGCGGCGGTGGCGGCCCCGCGGGCTGCCGTCGGGCTTCTCCTGCTTCACGCTTTCCGGAAGGGGCACATACGATGGATCAGCTTCCTCTGCGAATAGGCCGAATTCGGCATCGATATCCCGCTCGGTTACAAGCGGCTTGGTTTCCTTGGGATGGGACTTGGTGTTGTTCTTGTTTCTGTCCTTGGGATCGTCATTGTGTGTGTTCATGATGGCTTCCTCCTCTACAAGTGGATGATGATTGATGATTTGATGATTATGCTTCTCGTCACTCTCTTATAAACTAGGAACAGACAGCGCTGCTATCAGGTATATTTCCCCGAGGCTTGTCCATACTGAAATTCATAGAGTTCATGAAGACAAGGGGGGAGACCCGGATGGAAAAGCAGGGGAGTATCGTGACAGGAATCATATGGGGCACGGTAATTGGCCTTGTATTATGGATGTCCTTTCTTGGCTGGATGGATATTTTGTTCGGCAAATAAAAGCGCATAAGTTTTGCTAGGAAGTGCATGCAAACATGCATATAAATCGCATATATAGCAGCAAGACCTGTCTTTTTCCCTGAGGGTAAAAGGCAGGTCTTATTGCGTTATGACTCCTCGTGTTCCTCGTACGCCACATTGTCCCCGTTGCTGCCGTTCAGCAGATCGGTGCCATGCATATGATCGACAGGCGGGGCTGCCGGGTCAACCGGGCTGTTCGCCTGGATTTCATCTGCATCGGGCACATCCTCAAGCGGAGCGTCGCCTTCCGCCTCGGCTTCGGCAGAAGCGGACGGCTGCGCCGGATTGAGGAAGGCGGTTCCGCTTCCGCTCAAGGCTGCGTCAGCGTGAACGCGGTCGACATCCTGCCGGGGATATTCTTCAAGGACGCTGTCGCCAAGCCGGGATGGTGTCTCTTCATCCGTGCCCAGCCGCTCCGCCGAATGCGGCTCCACTTTCGTGTTGCTGCTTGTCTGGCCCACTCTATCTCTGGCTTCGAGCTCCAGCGAGCTGATATCCGCCGGTCTATTAAAATTCGTCTCATCTCGCATCGTTCTCATCTCCTTGTCACAGGCATGTATGCCGATCTATACTTGGACTTTACCCTCTGACTGTTGATTGAATCGGAATTTGAGGCGGCAACCTCAAGTCTTCCTGCTTACTCTCTGCTTTACTGCTTTATTGTGTTCAACAAATTCCGAATTATGTACAGTCCGGGTCTGGCGGCCAGTTTAGGCTGATACGGCTAGGGCAAGAGCGAGGGCTTAGATGATAGAAAGGACCTAGACTTGATTTTTGAAAGGCGTTTCAAAAAATTTTACTAACAGTAGCCCCGTTCATGGTATATTGGATGTGAAAGGCCCGAAGTTTGTCGAATATAGCCCGCTCATCAGCTTATTGACATACACATAATGACTATACACGGTTAGAGGTGCTGGAGAGATGAAGGATGTGCCTAAATACATAGTCCTGCTTCTGATGGCACTGATGTTAGTGCTTGATTTCAAGGTGTATCCCGCAGCAGCGGAGCCCCTTCATACGCACACGGCTATAACGGATTGGCAGTTTATATGGGATTGGCCGGATGACCAGCCTGCCCTTGACGGCTTACAGAACAGGACGGATTGGGTTCACGCAGCCCCAGGCGATGCGAAGCCTCCGAAACCGGAGGGGGTACATTCGGCTTGGAGCCGCTTCACTGTGCCCGATTTGTCATGGAAGCAGCCGGCGCTGATGCTGGACAGAGTGGAAGGGCAGGAAGTCGTGGTTTATCTTGAGCATGAGCCGCTGTACGAATCAAGGCGGAATTATGGCTATACCAAGCATTCCATCCTGCTTCCGATTCAAGCGGACAGCGCTGGGAAGAACCTGTACGTCTGGACTTCAGGCAGAGATGAAACGCAGGGCATTACAAGCGCCGTGCTGGTCGGTGACTATGAGGAACTTCGAGGCAATTTCATAAGGAAGGACATGCAGGATTTTATTCTCGGCAGCTCTTTTTTATTTATTGCGATTGTCATGCTGTTCTGCTCCTTCTTCCTGCCGCGGCATACGATTTCTACGTGGCTGGCGCTTAGTCTCGTCATTTTATCCTCCGGGGCGCTGATGCTGACGTACTCGCCTTTTCTGTATACATTTTACGAGGGCTATGGGGCGGTCTGGACCACGCTGTTTGATCTGGCGCTATTCTCGGTAATGCCGGCGGTATACTTTTATTTCGAGAAGATTTACGGACCTGGTCCATACAAAATGATCCGATATCTGAGAAGGTTTCAGCTGGTGTATTCCGGCTTGTGCTTGCTGCTGCTGGCGGCCAACTTATGCAGCGGCTATGCGCTGTATGATATTTATTATTGGGTTAGCGTCAAAGTGCTGGGCGTGCTGCTCATCATCCAGTTTCTCGTGCTGATCGGCATTACGGTGCTGAACATATCCAAACGAAACAAGGACGCCTATATATTCACGTTTGGATTCGGCTTGCTGGCAATTCTGTCCCTTGGGGACCTTCTCTGGTTCTATATTTCGAACGAGCCTTACGAATTTTATTGGTGGAAATGGGGGATCATCGGCCTGATCGCTTCCCTCATCGTCATTCTTGGCCGCAAAATCATCCGCAGCCACGAGCAGGTGCTGCTGTATTCCAAGAAGCTGGAGCTGTTTAACAATGAACTGCAGCGCTCCGAGAAAATGGAGATCATCAGCGAGCTGGCGGCTTCCGTCGCCCATGAGGTCCGCAATCCGCTTCAGGTTACGCGGGGCTTCATGCAGCTTCTGGCCCAGAAATCGAAGCAGAGCGATGCCGAATATTTGAAAATGGCGCTCAACGAGCTGGATCGGGCAACCGGCATCATTTCGGATTTCCTGTCGTTTGCCAAGCCGGAGACCGAGCAGGTCAATACGCTGGATGTGTATGAAGAGTTGAAGCATGTGACCAGCATATTGCAGCCTCTGGCGAATCTGGCCGGGGGAAGCATTCATCTGGACGAACCGAAAGAACTGTACATCAGCGGCAGCTCCTCTAAGCTGAAACAAGCGATGATCAATATCGTAAAGAACAGCATCGAGGCGCTCGATGAAGAGGGTGTCGTCCGGATCTGGGCTTATGCCGAGGGAAGCGAGGTCGCCATCCATATCAAAGACAACGGTATTGGCATGAGTACGGCCGAGCTGTCACGGCTCGGCGAGCCTTACTTTACAAACAAGCTGAAGGGCACCGGCCTCGGACTGATGGTTACCTTCCGGATTATAGAAGGCATGAAAGGGACGATTAAGTTTTCAAGCCGCAAGGGAAGCGGGACCGAAGCGATCATCCGCTTCCCGGCTGTCCCGCCGAATACCGAATTGACAGGAGCATAACACAAGATGTTGGAAAGAGATGCCGGAGGGCATCTCTTTTTACGTTTAGAAAATATTTTTTAAAATACCGAAATTTAGAAGGTGTCGCTGTGAAGGGTAGCGAATTAGTTGTTTAGAGGACGAATGATTATAATGTTTGAGGTGTGTTAATGAAGTCTCGATCGAACACGTTAATTCTCATGATTGCCATACTCATCATGACGACTTTATGCGGCAGTTTCGCATCTGTCCGGGCGGAGTCAGCGGATTTCACACCGATTACAGAGTGGAGTATTCTGTGGTCTGATGAAGGCGGACAGATGCCGCTCGGTATTCCTGATGCCAGTGAGCCTGGTTGGACAGACAGAAGGGAAGCACCGGACCACATGAAGCCATCCGCCTCGCACTCGGCATGGATTCGGCTGCAGCTGCCTGCTTTCGATTCCTTATCTCAAGGGATTCTGATTCGGGAAACGTTTGGCCAGCGGGTAGCTGTTTACGCGGGACATGAGAAGATCTACGAATCGAGCCGTTCATATAATTATGAGCTTAACCATATTTTACTCCCCTTACCGAAGAGTATGTCGGACAATAACCTTTACATATGGCTGGATACGAACAGAGATCATGTCATGCTGGAAGGCAAGATCATGACCGGTGAATTCTACCGTCTGTTGCAAAAGTTCGTGAAAGCGAATCTGGCCGATATCGTGCTTGGGAGCGCCTTTATATTTATAGCTCTCGTGATGCTGATTTGCATCCTGTTTCTGAACAAAAAGTATTTATCCGGCGTGTTCTCCCTGTCGCTGATCATATTATCGGTCGGCATTGTCGTTATTACCTATTCCCCGTTTTTATACACCATCTTTGATGAATACGGACACCTATACACTCACTTGTATGACATCTCGCTGTTTGTACTGCTTCCTTCTTTTAGTCATTTTTTCGAAACGGTATTCGGGCCTGGACGGAATCAGATTCTAACCAAGCTGCGCAAATTCCAAATCGTGTACTCCCTTTTTTGCGTGTTGCTTCTTGTCATCAACAGTGTGGCGGACAATCGCTTTTTTGATATGTATTATTTCTTTTCCGTGCAGGTGTTGGGATACTTGATGATCATCCAATTCGTGATCTTGGTCGGCAGCTCGACGATGTATGCCTTTAAGGGCAACAAGGATGCGCTCATTTTTAATATCGGGTTCGCTTTTTTTGCCCTGCTGGGATTGGCGGAGCTGCTGCAGTTTTTTATGAGCCGGGGCGCTTACAGCTTTGTGCTGTGGAAGTGGGGCGTCGTCAGCTTTATCATTGCGCTGATCGTCATGCTGGGTCGGCAGTTCGCCCAGAACCATGAGCAGATTTTGAAATATTCCAAAGAGCTGGAGATGTTCAACAATCAGCTGCAGCGTTCGGAGAAGGTGGAGATGATCAGCGAGCTGGCAGCGTCTGTAGCTCATGAAGTACGCAATCCACTCCAGGTCACCCGCGGGTTCCTTCAGCTTCTGTCCGGCAGGTCGCGGACTGGCGAGCAGGAGTATCTGGATCTCGCATTAACCGAGCTGGACCGGGCGGCCGGGATCATTACGGATTTTCTTACCTTCGCGAAGCCGGAGCTCGGCAAGGATTCCCTGCTGCAGATCGCGGAGGAATTCAAGCTCATTGAAGGCATTCTGGCACCGCTGGCGAACTTGCGCGGCGGCCGGATTTCAGTAGATGTTCCGGAGGACCTCGTCATACGCGGCAATTCATCGAAATTCAAGCAAGCTTTTATCAACATTATCAAGAACAGCATTGAAGCGCTGGACAAGGAAGGGCGGGTGCATATTTGCTCATACCGCGATGAGAACAAGGTGTATATCCACGTTCAGGACAACGGGGAGGGGATGGAGGAGGAAGTGCTGGCCCGGCTGGGGGAGCCGTATTTCTCCAACAAAACGAAAGGAACGGGGCTCGGGCTCATGGTGACGTTTCGCATCATTGAGGCGATGGGCGGGAGCATACACTTTTCCAGCAAAAAAGGAGTGGGGACAGCCGCCCTGGTCATGCTCCCTGCAGCTTCGGATTGATACCGGTATTCGCTGCAAGGAGTGTGTGGCGCATCCCCGCTCCTTCTTCATTCTATGTGACAGCCCATGCTGCTGTTATGCAATTACCAGATGGCTCTCTCTTTCGCCTCGGACTTGATGACGCCCGCAGGGTTCGGAGGGATGATGAGGAACAGCTCATCACTCTTCTCTTCAACCGTTCTTACCTGGATGTGGTCGGGAATGAGCACGCCAAGGGCCTCCTTGATTGCGGCTTTCGGATCGCTGAGCAGTTTAGCCTTAAAGCTCGGATCTTCCCATGCTTTCTGGATCAATTGTGTTTGAAAGATGGCTTCTGTTGACATTAGAATCACCCTTTCAAAAAAATGGTTATTTTTTACTCTTAAAGAATAGCATGGAATTCAGACGAAATCTATTATTTTTTTCTTAAAATAGACAAATGATAGTTTAATCCGCCATAGACCAGCGATGTTTTCGCATTTTCGATATCATTTGCATCGTTCACGAGCTCCGTTACCAGCGTTTGATGGAAGGCGAGCACATCCGGCGTGTGGATCCCCGCTGCTTTCAGCTGGCGGTGAGTCGCTGATGCGATCTCGGCATATTTTGTCACAATCTGCTCTACATAAATCGCTTGCTCCACTTCAGACACGGACAGCGAATAGTCGCGCGGGAGCTGTTTCTCCGATTTGATCAGCGAGAGCAGGCAGTTGTAGCTCCCATCCTCGAGATCTTGCTTCCAGTCCGTCCAGTCATCCATCATCTGCAGGGTCAACAGCACGAGGGCCATCTGTTCATTGGCGGGTTCAATCTGGGCTGGAAGCTCTGACAATAGAAGCAGGGCCGTGCTGCCGAGCTTGACGGGCGACGCTTTTTTGGCAACCAAGGCAGGGTTGGCCGTGAAGTAGTCATGGCGGCTCTCGTGTAGGACGCCTTCGGCCCACTCATGCGTGTACTGGCGGAAGTACTGCCAGAAGGTAGAATCCGTAGGGAAGTACTGCTGATAGATCGAGATGAATTCATAATAGAGTAAGTTGGCAAGGGCAAGATAGCTTTTTAAATCCTGTGGGGTGGGGCGGTTTGTCGAATCTGTGGGCGTGTCCATGAGATCATCCTGAATGAAATAGTAGAGCATGCCGAAAATATTGGCTGTCGATATGTCACGGTAGATTTCCGGGGCAAGTCTGGTTGACTCCCTCATCCAGAAGGGGAGCAGGTAGCAGATGTAGTTTTTGGCGCTGTCTTTCTCGAATACGTCGAATTTCTTCAGGTAATGGAGGCCGAGTTCGTTCAAGGGGGAAGGAAACTCTGTGATGCTGGCTTCGCACATGGAGAACACGGATGACAGCTCGTCCTCATACGATTTGAACCATTCCATCAAATCACCAGCCTTTGCATAATATCGTCAATAGGTGACGGCAAATAACAGGGCGTAATGTCTAAATCTATCGTAACATATATGGTCGATGAGTTAAATATTACCATTCTAATAAGCGAGGTCCTTCGTGCAGAATGGATGGATATCGCTGGTCGGTCTTCGAGATAAGTGTTTGATGACAAGGGATCTCGTTTAAGAAAGGAGTGTAAGGCGCATCACGATTTTAAGGAGGTAATTCATATGACTCACAAAATTGTTGGAGCCTTTAGGACAGAACAGGAAGCGACGCGTGCGATAGAGGAGTTGAAGCGTCAAGGCTTCAGTACCGAAGAGATCTCGGTTATCGCTAAGGATCGTGGGGAGTCGGCCGCGATTCAGGATGAGACGGATACGAAAGCGCCTGAAGGATTGGCTTCCGGTGCAGCCACAGGCGGTGTGCTTGGTGGCGTAACCGGTCTGCTGGCCGGCATCGGCGCACTCGCCATTCCGGGCATCGGCCCGATTATAGCGGCTGGCCCGATTGCGGCGACGTTGACCGGAGCAGCTGTCGGTGCTGGCGCTGGCGGGCTGGTAGGCGGCTTGATCGGTCTTGGCATTCCGGAGGACCGGGCCAAGGAATATGACAACTATGTGCATGAAGGCAACATTCTTGTCATCGTCGATACCAATCCGGATCATGAGGGACAGGTGTACGGCGTATTCCGCAGCAATCAGGCACTGAATGAGCATCATTATCGCGAAACAGGAAACTTCACCGGCACTGGATCTGCACTGGACCCGAGTCGTGAGGCAGCGGCAGCTTCCGAGGAGGCTGTGCCTGATCCGAACGTGTATCATGGCTACGGACGCGGTGATGGCGGTGCAGTCAGCCCGGATATGGAAGAAGAGAACGTGAGAAGACGCTGATCTTGAGGGACACCGCTTCTGAACATGGGCAAGGTCCTTCCTGACAAGGACCTGAAGATGGCGCACAGGATAGTCAGGACGCCGATATGCGTCTGGACTTGATCATATCATGGACAAAGAACATCCGCCGAATCATGTGCGGATGTTCTTTGTTGTGGGGGTGAAGCATCTACAGCTGCTTGGCTTGGCTGCATGCTTCCTTAGATGTAATTCAGCCCTGACAAGTATGGCAGAGGGATCGGACTGAACGCCGGAGGATGCTCGGCGGATAACCGATACGGAGAGGCCGGGTCGAACAGAAGTGACAGCAGCCCTTCGTCGTCAAGCTCGATGGTCTTGCCGCCTGCGCGGTACCGGTAAGGGCCATGCTGGCCTTCGGCGATCAGTGCGCCGGGCGGCAGAAGCGGACGGAGCTGGCGTAGCAGCTCACGTCCGTCAGCCAGATAGACAGTGCCATCGTTCGGCACGGTCTCGGCTTCGGCGCCAGCGGCCTGGAGCAGCGCGCCCAGGCTGTCATCCTGCCAGGCCAAGGCGGCCACCAGTTCCGGCAGCTGGAAGCCTCGCATGCAGGCAGCCAGCAGGCGGGAGGCAGCCTCCGCCTCTCCGGCCCATTCCACGAGGGTGGCCGGACGGGAGGCTGTCATGCGCTCGCCAGGAACACCGATAGCAGCGAAGGCAGTGACACGCCCGTTCTTCTCGGCAACGAGAAGCTGCTGCTCCAGGCGGAGCACATTGGCATAGGCGCTTGCTTCCAGCAGCCTGCCGAGCTCGGTAGGCGTGAGCGCATAGGCCGCTTCGCGCGCAGTCAGAAGATCATGCACGGCCAGCAGATCTTCGGGAACCATGGGACGGACGTGAATGTCTTGAGCGCTGCGGGCTTCAAGCGCGTCCGCCACCGCATCGCCCAGCCGGTACTTGATTGCCCGGCCAAAATGCCGGGCCCCGGCCCGGGTATAAAGGGAGCGCGCGCCTGAAATGAATATCAATGGGGCGGCCGCTGCTTCGGCATGCTTCATACATAAGTCCAGCAGCGTCCCGGCAAGGCGCTGGCCCCGGTAGGCCGGGTCGGTGCAGACGGAGCCAATCGAATAGACGCGGAGCGAAGCTCCACGGACATTCATAGTAAAAGGGACGAAGCCCATGAACGACACCAGCTTGTCTCCATCGCTGACACCGTAGGAATGATTGATTCCCGGACGAAAGATCAAAGGGAAGGATACGCCCATGGAGGGCTGCTCCGGTTGTTTAAGAAAAATGCGGTCTGACAATTCAACGGCTTGCTGCAACTGTTCTTTGTTCAAAAGGCCGATATTCACTGACTTTACGACGCCTCCTTCATAGGTCATGAAAATGCTTAATGTAACCAGTATAAGGCGACGAGGTTGCCGATATCCAGCATTTGTTTAGGGACGGGGCGGTTTGTACATCCTATGTGTATATCCTATGAGTGCGGTCACAGCCGATTCGGGTAGAGCTGTTCTATTATTAAAGGAGCAAGCCGAGACTGGAATTTTCTTCATCGTTTCTTCATCTTTTTTTCGGTTGATGTCTTTGCCAAACCGAGGATTGTATGCTATACTTAATACAAAGATTTAGAATAAGTCTAAATACAATATAAGGAGTCGATGATATATGAGTCATATGACACGTGATGCCCAAGGAAATGCTGTACAGGAGCTGCAACAAGTTCTGAACGTTCAGGTTGCGAACTGGAGCCTGCTTGGTGTGAAGCTACATCATTACCACTGGTATGTGAAAGGCCCGCAGTTTTTTGTTCTGCATGAGAAGTTTGAAGCGTTGTACAATGCAGCGGCAGGCTATGTAGATGAACTCGCGGAACGCCTGCTGGCGATTGGCGGCAAGCCGTCCGGAACGATGTCCGAATATTTGAAGCTGGCTACCATTTCCGAAGCCGCTGGAGAGAATACTTCGGAGCAAATGGTGCAGCAGCTGGTGGCTGATTTCGGCGTACTGGCAGAAGAGCTGAAGCAAGGCATTGAGGTTGCAGGCTCACTGGGTGATGATGCAACCGCCGACTTGCTCACTGGCATGGTGGCCGATGTTCAGAAGCAGGCGTGGATGCTGAACGCTTTTCTCGGAAAATAACAGGAACAGGTCATATTCGTTCATAGGATCAAAGCCCCTGCGTGCATCAAGCAGGGGCTTTGATCTTTATATGCTCCCAGTGAAGGCGGACGAACGTGAAGCCTTTTACAATCTGCATCTGCCGCGTGAGTCCTTTTTCCTTTTCCTGCGTATATAAGCTGTGTAATGATATGACTTAAGGGAGAATAGGGATGATCAGGATGGAATCGCTTGAGCAGCTGGAGTCCCAGCTGCTGGATATTCAGCGCTGGGAGAAAGAGCAGAAGGATGTTATGTTTTGGGAGAAGCTCGGTAGAATCCCGTTTATGCTGCTGGACCGTATTACGCCGAAGATCGTAAGAGAGAAAATCGGCAGCGCTTTAAACGAGGTGGGAGGTTTTATCCAGACCGGAGGAAAACATCTGATCAGGGAGCGGGCGGTGCTGGATGTGCTTGCCCAGACTGCCGGAAGTCCGAGTGTTTATGGGGATGAGGAGGATAACCGCGATGGGGAAGGTGAAGAAGCATCCGGTTCCGGTTTAACCCTCGAACAGGCTGCACGTCTGCCTTTGGCCATCATGGATAGCGCTGCCGACACCATTGCAGCGAAACGCGTGAAATTCGCTGCCGCTCAAGGAGCGGCTGCAGGCACTGGCGGCTTGTTCACGATGGCAGTAGATATTCCGCTCGTGCTGGGCCAGTCGCTAAAGGTTCTTCAGGAGATGGCCCTATGCTACGGATATGATCCGAACGAGGAGCGGGAACGCATTTTTATCGTTAAATGCCTGCAGTTTGCATCCGCAGACATTGTTGGGAAAAAGGCGATCCTGGACGAGCTTGGCGAATTTGACGATCAGGATGGAAGTGAGCAGGTTATCTCCCAGCTTCAGGGCTGGCGAGAGGTGGTTCAGTCATATACGGACAGCTTCGGAATGAAAAAGCTGTTCCAATTGATCCCGATTGCGGGCATCGTCTTTGGCTCCATTTCCAACCGAGGTACGATTCGAGACGTCGCCGAAGCCGGAAAGATGCTTTATAAAAAGCGGCGGATTCGGCATCGGCTGCGCAGTATGAAGCCTTCAGAAGATTGATCAACATAAACGAAACCTCCGTTTGATACGCAATGTTCCTATTGCGCGTCAGACGGAGGTTTTTTTACCGAACCTTAGGTTATGGCTCAAATATTAGCGGTTGTCGACTTTTTCAGGGTACAGATCATGGTTCATCAGGCGCTGGGCAGCCATTTCCTCGTACTTCGTTCCGGGACGGCCATAATTGCAATAAGGGTCGATGGAAATCCCTCCGCGCGGGGTGAATTTCCCCCATACCTCGATGTAGCGCGGATCCATCAGCTTGATCAGGTCATTCATGATGATGTTCACACAATCCTCGTGGAAATCTCCGTGGTTGCGGAAACTGAACAGATACAGCTTCAAGGATTTGCTTTCGACCATTTTGATATCCGGAATGTAGCTGATATAAATGGTGGCGAAGTCGGGCTGTCCTGTAATCGGACAGAGACTGGTAAATTCCGGACAGTTGAATTTCACAAAATAATCCCGGTAAGGGTGCTTGTTATCAAAGGATTCAAGAATGCCCGGGTCATATTCAAACGTATATTTCGTTCCCTGATTTCCGAGCAGGGTGATATCTTCCAATTCATTCGGCTGTCTTCCGGCCATGTTGGTGCAGCTCCTTTATCATTTAATATGAGAAAAAATGCGCTCGCAGCGTTAAACGCCCCGTTTATTGCCCCATACAAGCGTGTGCAGCTGAGGCAGTACCCGCACATCGTTCAGACGATCCGATTTCATGACGGCATCGACCAGCATCTCGTAGCGTTCCAGCAGCCGGGAAGCGTGGCTCTGCGTGTCGCCCGTGCTGACATCCGGGTTCCCAGTCTGCAAATAGAACGGAACGTTCGGGTAGCGTTCGTGTACACTCTCGGCATAGGACAAGTCAATCTCATCAAACACAACGACCTTCAGGCTGAACGCTCTGCCTGGAGGGCGTCCTGACAAGCGGGAGATGATATCGTCCAGCTTCGTCCAATCCGTATTCATCCCGGAGCTGGGCGGCTTGGGCGAGATCGTCACCTCATCGACGTCCATCAGCCAATCCTGCCAGCGCGATCCTTGGGTTTCCACCGCAACGGTAATGCCGTGCCGATGCAGCTCGTCAACAAGTGTGCCAAGCTGGGAGAGAAGGGCTGGATTGCCCCCGGAGAGGGTGACATGGTCGAAGCGCTCGCCTCCTAAACGATACAGCTCCTGCCAAACGTCTTCCGCACTCATCCGGGTGATGGAGCCAGCCTCGGAGCCATCCCACGTAAATGCGGAATCGCACCAAGAGCAGCGATAATCACAGCCTGCCGTGCGGACAAACATCGTTTTGCGGCCGACGACCATGCCCTCGCCCTGGACGGTGGGGCCGAAGATCTCCATCACGGGGATGGGACGCGCCAATGTGGGCTCAGCGTCGGCGTTTCGGCTCAGCGTGGCATCCGTGCTATTCATGTTCCATCCACTCCCGTCTAACCTCAGCATAGCTGGTCGGCGTTTCGAACAGCCGCACGAACTCGGTACGCAAGCCCTGACGCTGGTAGGCTTCATTCTTCACAAGCGCCGCTTCCATTTGCTCGAACAGCCAGACGACCATGTTTTCGGCGGTCGTATTCATTGGCGGAAGCGTCTCGTTAAGATAACGGTGATCGAGAAAAGGCTCGATCTCTGTTTTCCATATATGCTTGATCTGCGCAAAATCAACGGTGATGCCGACGTCATCCGGCATGCCGCTGATGCCGAACACCACGATATACGTGTGGCCGTGCAGATTTTTACACTTGCCTTCATAGGCATGCAGATGATGCGCCGCATCAAAGGTAAATTCCTTGGAGACGAGCACGCGCTTGCGGTGATAGCGCAGGCTTCCGGCATCGATGTCTTTGCCGAGCTCCTGCAGACGGTCTACAATGCGAAATTCGCCGGGTTGTCGGCTCATATTGCATGCCCTCCTTCTGCTGCAGAGCGGCTGCTTAAATATTGATCGAGTCCCGCTTTTCTCAGTTTGCAGGCCGGGCATTCCCCGCAGCCGTCTCCCTTGATTCCGTTATAACATGTCAGTGTATGATTGCGGATATAATCGAGCGCGCCCATCTGATCGGCCAACGCCCATGTTTCCGCTTTGTTTAGCCACATGAGCGGGGTATGGATAACAAATGGATAATCCATCGCCAGATTCAATGTCACATTCAGCGATTTAATGAAGCTGTCCCGGCAATCGGGATAGCCGCTGAAGTCGGTTTCGCAGACGCCGGTCACGAGGTGCTTGGCGCCTTTTCCTTTGGCCAGCACAGCTGCAAAGCTGAGAAACAGCAGATTCCGGCCGTCCACAAACGTCGTCGGCAGCCCCTGGGGCCCTTCCTCAATCGCGATATCGCTTCGCGTCAATGCGTTCAGTGCCAGCTGGTTCAGCAGGCTCATATCGAGCACGGTATTCGGAACACCCTGCTCTTTGGCAATTTGTGCGGCGCACTCGATCTCAAGCTTATGCCGTTGACCGTAATCGAAGGTGACGGTTTCGACCTCGGCGAAGCGCTCCTTCGCCCAGAACAGACAGGTGGTGCTGTCCTGACCGCCGCTGAATACAACGACTGCTTTTTCATTTTTAAGCATAAAAAAACCTCTCATTCTTCAATATGATGGGTTGGTCATGGAACCCGAAGAAGAAGAGAAGTTCTTGAACTAGTCCGTAAAAAAACAAGCCTTATTCAGCCCTGAATAAGACAACTTAGTTTTTTATAGAGGGAGTTCGCGAACCTCTCCCATACGCCTCTTCGCGCATGGACTTTGTCTTCTGTTGTGATGTACACGGGCCTTTTTGTCTAAGCTCGGCTGTGCACGCCCTACATTATACCATGCTCCTGTTATTTGATAAACACTCCGCCAAAAGGAATTACTTCCCTTAGAAAGCGTTTGACCAGTCCTTCATCGTTGAATTCTTGCGCCAGCCTCTGATTTTGCCTTCCGGCCTGAAATAGCACATAGCCCTCTCCTGTCAGCTTCCAATGGTAATTCATATGCTGGCTGGCCAGATGGTTTCCGTAGACGGTCAAATCCAGCTGGGCCTGTTCGGGATAGGCGATAATGCTGCCGGCATCGACATACAGCGGCTCGGTTGCATGCAGTTTCACCTTGCAGACGGGCCCTTGCGTAAGAATTCCGAGGCTTCCGTTGCCGGAAAACTTCATCTTTATGGCATCGCGGGTGACAAGCATATTTTTTAATTTCAGAATCCGCGTCTGCATATGAATTCCCTGTGTGTAGAAGAACACATGACGAAAATCGTAGAGCATGTCTTCTTCTCCTGTAAGTTCGATCTCATGCATGCTAAAGCCCGGGGGAAGGGCTGCGGTGAATTGGCAGGGGCCCTTCATATCCGCACGAATCAGCTTCTTCTTCCGATACATTCCCTTCACGTTCATCAGCCGGTCGCTTCGTCCGAAGGCCGGACCACGGTAGGCCACAATTTGGTCGGGATGCAGCACATGAGCCATATCGCCCTCTGTCAGTGAAAAGGTCACGGCTTGTCCGGCGCCGGCAGCCGTTGTATCTTCCATGCGAATAATCATCAGGTCACCTCCTATGTGCTTCGTTGCGTTAGCGCCGATAGCGATTGGTTCGGCGCATGCCGAAACGAAGGGCACGAATAAGTACGAAATATCCAAGAGCGAGTCCGATCGCAGTCAATACGACCGTCTTGATACGCTCGGCGTTTTGTTTTCGGGCCATCTCGGCCTGCTGCAGCTCCAGCACCATCTCGGTCAGTTTACGATTCTGCTCAGCCAATTCGGCGTTCTGCTCCTGGAACTGCTTTACGTCATTTCGGGCCTGCTCCAGCTCCTGCAGGGTATGGTTGTATCCTTCCTTTAACTCATTAACCTCTTGAGGCAGCTCGGAAAACTGCTTGATTCCGTTATAGAAGCCGCCCAAGCTTGCACTGACTGTACGCTCTCCTGCTGAAAATGCGATCCCGGCTATCAGCAGGGTGGAAAAAAGACGAAGCGTCTTCATCCGCCAACGATCTCTCATAGCCACAATCACTCCTTGTCCCAGTAGTTTGTAATATTGTAATAGCTTCCAATTAACAGACAGACTTCGACAATGATAGGGCGCGAAAATTTCTCGTAACCGGTTGTCAGCGAGTGTGATAGATTCGGTGTTTAAATGGCGGGAATGGTGGGTAAAGTCATAACGTCGGCTTGCTGCACCAGATTCACGATTCGCACTAAAGCTTGCTCCAAATAATGTATCTTATTTGTGTTATTATATAAAACTTATTGGAAGAGGAGATTACAATTATGAAAGATAATAATATTAAGAAGATTATGATTACAGTGAACGGAAAGCCTGTCGGGAACGGATTGTTCATCGACAAAATCACCTATGCCCCCGTGCATCCGACACCATCTAATGTCAAAGATTGCGTTAAGAGCGGCATTTGACAATCCGCCGTCCGACGCGAATACACCTGAACAAGCGCGAATGGAGGGAATCGTCCCTACCCTTCGCCTTTTTTTGTTGGTCTGGAGAGGATCTGGGAAGGATATGAGGAATTTATGCACATCGTAAGTACCTTGTATCCACATCCACAACGAAAAAAGTTGCAAAAAAACTCCTCCAACTTGTGGAGGGGTCTTTTTTTTGTCGAAATTTAGACGAGAACATTTGTTCCGTGACAGTAAGTTGTCCGTCTCTATTGGTACATTATTAGAAGAAGAGGAAAGAGGTGGATGCGTTGCGATCGGACTTGAATTCGGATTTTACATGGAGCACGAATCGTGTAGCGGCCGGAGGCGTAACCCAGATATTTCTTTTGGTGGAGTGGAGAGGCGGTATCCAGGGGCCGAGCAGGCATAAAGGCATGAAATCTCATCAGATTGCTGAACATGTGCAGCTGGACCTCCAGTTAGAGGAACCAATCCAACTTACCAACGTATACGGAGGTATTCTCGATTCACGGATGGGACAGCATATCACGGTGTCCATTGGTCCATTGTCCGATAATGGATCCAAGCAAGTCGTGCTTGAGTTATTGGCCGGGCCTTATCGTTCCGGTATCTATCCGGTTATCACAGCCGGATGGTCGTACCGGGACCGGGATACGCTGCAGGTTACCAATTTTCCATCGTATACGCTGCAGCTCCAATTCAGCAATCATACAGACCTGAGGAGCCGCAAGCCGGATGAACGGGTGGAGAAGGCGCTGAGGCTGCTTCAAAATCCATTGATTCTGGACGAAGCGGAGCAGCTGTTTAAGCAAGGTGACCTGGAAGCGGGGGAAAGCATGCTTCGCAGGCGGGCAGATGAGATGATGCTGTGCGCGCTTCGCGCAGATGATGAGGATTATCTGAAGGAGGCAGAGACGCTTTACAGGTTAAGCACATTGTATTTCGGCACCTTTAGTCCTATTGATACATATAAACGAAAAGTTGAATAGAGTCTAAATACCTATCTTCCGATTGGTAAATTGTGATCATAAACAAAAAGGGAATACCTATTCCAGGGTCGAATGTACTAATTTGGCATTGGCAAATATGTCAAATTTACTAGAAGATAGGGAGAATGAAACATGACTGATCGACTGATTCGACTCATGAGAATTATCACACTCGTGCAAGCAAGACCAGGAATTTTAGCCCGGGAGCTAGCGGAACGCTGCGGAACCAGTGAAAGAACGATCTATCGGGATATGGATGCTTTGAGCGCTATGCATATCCCGATAAGCCACAGAGGGAGAGGGCGCGGCTATATGTTTATCGGCCAATTTGCAATGTATCCAATGGAACTGACAGAAGACGAGGTTCAATCCCTGTACAAGCTGCTTGCGATTATGGAGGAAATTAAACCGAAACTTCCAGACAGTTTTGAAAGCGCGTATGAAAAAGTGCTGGCTGCTGTATACAAACAGCGGGTAGACAAACACGAAAGCCAAGTGGAAGTGCGAAATAATCCTAATCTATGATGATTTCATAGTTGATAGAACATATATGGAGGTAAAGAATCCCCAAAATGTCTCGTATGTAACGAGGCTTTTGGGTCTTTTTTTATTGTAGCGGATTTAGATGGAGAACATAAGGTGACTATGAAATTATTATTTAATAGGGAATTTGTACCATTATACTCCAATTTATGATAAAATATCTACAATTTCTCTTGCATGAATATATGGAATTTTCATTAAAAGATTGTGAGAGAAGTCGCACATGTCCCTAAGCAAGGGCGTAGGAAGGAGATTCATCATACATAAAGCAGTGCCTTATTTGTGAGAGGTGAGGAGGTAGAGAGGAAGGGATAGTGTGGGCGAGATGGGCATGGGATTCGGCTCATTTCAATGATCGATTACGAGCTTTCCAGAACAGGGAGAAGGAGCGAGTACATTTTGAGCAAAGTAAACGTTCGTCATTCACTGCGCAAGCATATCATTTCTGCATTGGCAATTTTGCTGTCCGTATGCGGAGTCGTGGATGTTCAGCCTGCATCGGCAGCATCCTCGTTTAAGGATGTTCCTGCAGATCATTGGGCGAGAAGTGCGATAGAATCTGCTGTTCATAAAGGTTATTTCAAGGGCTATTCCGACGGGACCTTTCGTCCGAATGCCAACATCACCCGGGCGGAATTTGCTGCGTTAATGGCCAGAGTGTCTAATAATGAAATGGAGAGCGGACAAGGAACCTTCTCGGATATTCAAGGCCACTGGGCTCAATCCGCAATCGCTCAGGCGATAGGGATGGGATTTATATCGGCTCAGGATTATCCGAACGGATTCAAGCCGGGAACGGCGTTGACCCGGAGAGAAATGGCGAAGTGGATGGCTTCGGGGCTAGCGGCGAAGCATGAAGACTTCAAACAAGCTGTTAGCGACACTAAGGATACGCTCGTTCCGGTGGCCGAGTATTACAAGGGCGGGCTGAATAAAGCCGATTATCCGTATGTGGCGGTGGCACTTGGAACTGGACTGATGTCCGGCTATCCGGACGGATCGTTTGGTCCGGGGAAGACAACAACCCGCGCTGAAGTCGCCGTAATTCTGGCAAGATACGTAAACGTGCAGGATAAGGATCCGGAAGACTTTCAGGACTTGAGAGAAATGCGCGAGGTCGGACTGACTGGGACGAATTTGACGACGGCGACGCCGCATAGGTACTCGAAACTTCGGGATTCTGATACGGTATTGAGTTTTGACAGATTTGCTAATAAGCCGTACTCCATGTT
This sequence comes from Paenibacillus sp. FSL M8-0334, assembly GCF_038000405.1. Lineage (NCBI taxonomy): Bacteria > Bacillati > Bacillota > Bacilli > Caryophanales > Paenibacillaceae > Paenibacillus > Paenibacillus sp. FSL M8-0334. The sequence continues at coordinate 765,866 of NZ_JBBOCH010000001.1, read as the reverse complement.
ATACAACCGGGGAACAATGACGGTTCACAGAATGATTGTTGTTGATGCAAGTAGTAAAACGCAAACTAATAATTTGTATGGGAAAATGTTTATGGATAGCGATTTTACGTTCTTAGTGAATAATAGCTCCTACAATGTTTTTTTAGAGGCAACCGTTGTTCCTAATGATGATAGCTCTCTTACAAATGCTGCTTTCCCCAACTCGACCCTGTATAATTTCACAACAGGGCGAGGCTTTAACAGTAAAGCTGCCGAAAGATATGGTCTGAATGTACTTCCTGCTTATGACAACTTTTTGTCAACTGGTTTTTTTAAAAAAGGAGCTCCTCAGCGCTTTTGGATGCATCAGTACTTGAATAGAGACAAAAGTGCAAGTGTTAACGGAGGGGAAATGGGCAGGATCGGCAATGGAACCTTAACTTCATGGTCTATTCCAAACGGGGAATAAATGAGGCACATGGTATAGATGAAAAGAGTGAGTATATATCTATTAGTCGTTTCATGGTTGCTTATCGCTTTTTTTATAAGAGCTGATCCGGTCCTAGCTGCACAAAAGGTCGTGGCAGAAAGTACAGATAAAGAGGATACAGCTACACTTCCGCCCCCCGAGTACCATCCTAAGGCATCAAATGGACCAACAGCGTATCAAAAAAAGGTGATCAGGGTAGAAGGTGTCAGACAAGCAAATCCGGGAGTTTATTGGTATCAAATTGATGATGGCAGGTTTCGCGCTGAAACTCGCTTAGCACCGGGCGGGCTAGTTCACACCAATAACGCTGGAACTCAAAAATTACCAGTGCCTGCAGTAGCAGAAGTGGCTGAGAAGATTGAGATGAAGAGCAATCCCTTTTACAAGCCGACAAGGTACGAAAGCCTAACTAAAGATTCATATACAGTTGACGAAGTTAGAAATGAGATTATTACGAAAGTTGAAACATTAGATAATCGCCAAGGTCAGGACTCCGAAATTATTAAGTTAGAAATAACGGATATGAAAACAGCTACAATTATTACATCCCTGACTGGCAATCGATTTGTTCCCTTCTTAGTCGAGGATACTGGTAATGAAGCTTGGGGCGACAGATGTGGGTGTTACTTAGGGTGGAATAAATATCGCTATGGATACTATACGCCTGTTAATATTTATTGGCGTGCTGATGCAGTTGAAGAAAAGAGGATCAGCGTCACAGGAAAAGCCTCTCTTAAAGTCGGAGAAGAAACAAATCTAATAGCTGCAGTTGAAACAATTACACCCGGCAGATCTGACTATAGCTCTCCGGTTAATGTTTCCTCGGGTGTTGAGTGGAGTACCAACCGACAATCTGTGGTCAGTTTGGTTGGCAGTACGGGGAAAGTTAAAGCGATGAGTCCAGGTGAGGCAAGAATTACAGCGGTATGGAAAAAGCAGGACAATTCTGGAGACGAGGGTTATATATTAACTGCATCCATATTAATTACGGTTGATGACACATCACCCCCGCCACCACCCACGGCCTCCTGCACCCCGCCATCGCCCGGGGCGACTATCAACGGCCGCTACATGGACCCGGTGGTGACGGCCCGCATATTGGCCGACCAGCGCGGCAGCGAACGGTTCGATGTGCTGCAGGGCATACCGACTTCCGAGACGCTATATGGCAACATTTTTGCAAGGAGTTACCTGGCCCAGCATACCTTTGTCCAGATGTCCGGCGTCTGCACTTTTGAAGTGAATGTCGAGAAGAACTGGACGCTGCACTGGGATCCCGGGCAGCCGGGACCGGAGGATGCCGACGGCAACCCAACCACCGTGCCGGATCCGCAGACCGACACCGAGACGGTGGTCGAGCGATACACTGTCGAGCGCCCGTATGCCTATTGGGTTATCGACAACCTGGAAGTCTATCGCATCGATCGCGGTCTGCTTCGAAACTACGCGCTCCCCGGCGGCGAGATCACCATTTCGCCGCAAGGCTACCAGCCGCCGCCGTTTACCGCCAGCCCAACCGGAAGCTTCGAGCCGCCTTCTCCGGCGGACCCGATTACCGCTCCGCCAGGCACCTATGGCGGCAGCAGCTTCACCAGCCGGCCATCCCCACCGAGCGAGAATTTACAGAGCGTGGCCGAGCAAGGCGTCGAGAAAGTACAGGTGACCAACGACACCTTGGTTTTCAACGGGCAGACCCTCATGAGCGGCAACCGGGTTGCGGAAACGGGGCCTAGACCAAGCCCTATACCGGAACCGCCGCAGATCCAGGACAACGTGCTGTACAAGCCTGGGAATCTGATCACGCCGGACAAAGTCAACCGGGCCAACACCACCAGTGCGGGAACGATCTTCTACACTCTGCTCCCAGGGAACATCAACGGCGGGGACAACAAGGAATTCCCGATTCATGGGATCAACACGGTGACCGTGCATACGCCGGTGGTGAACTACTCGTCCGTGACGGACGATCAGCCGCACAACCAGAAAACCAACCCAAATCCGAACCGGGCGGCCTTCATATTGGACCGGCCCTTCACCGTACGCATTCCGACCGCGGGGCAGCATGTGAACTATCCGGGCTACGGAAACCGGGACTATGCCAAATATGTACGGGTCAAGCAGGTGTATTTTCCGTTTGATGTGTACAGCGGGGATCGGCGCACCTTTTACCCGAAGCAGACCTGGATTACCATTCCGACGGCTCAGCTGGATACCGAGTTCTTCCTCCCGGTCTGGGTCGACGAAGGGAATTATGACGTGTACTTCCGCACGATTGCCGAGAATGCGCCGCCGGATTTCACCCCCGAGGCGGGAGCGAACCGGGACTGGCGCCATCATGTGGCCACCGATATCGAGCCGGTGGACGTGATCGGGCGGGTCTACGATTTTCACATTACGGATATTGCGGATTACAACTGGGAGACGGTGTTCCGGACGGTTAAAGGCAGCACGAACCCCACCGGGGCGTCCTATTGGACCGGACTGCGCGATATTGACGGCCGCACCCGCGGCAACGCGCTTCCGTATACGCTGCCGGTTGCGCCGGGCAAACATCCGGTGCAGGGCTATAAGAACGCTGCCGTCAAGACCGGCTACCATTTCAAATTTGACCTGAAAACGAAAGGGAATATGTTCGGTCCGCGAGATGCGATTTCGATTACACCGAGCTTTTACTTTGTGAACAAGGACGGAACGGGACGGCAGCCGGTCGATCTGTACTACCACAGCGGCAAGCAGTACTTCATCCGCATCGGCTCGCCGCAGGATACCGAGAAGCGCTACGTGATCCTGAACGAGCGGCTGAGAAATGTGCCGCAGCAGGAACTGCAGGACACGGCAGCGTACATCTACCAGACGGGGGGCGCGCCTTCCGGCATGAGCGGCGCGGCGTACGCGAGGCAGTATATCGAGAAGCTGAGCAAGTCCAAAACATGGGTCGGACGCTATGACTGGCTGCTGTTGCCGCCGGAGGTGCGCACCCTGCTGGGGCCGAAAACGAACCTGCCGGCCTCGGTGAACCCGCTGCGGGCGAATGCGTCGATCCAGCATTGGTACGGGGAATACAGCATCCCGGCAGATGTGTATGTCGTGCCGAAAGGAACGAATGTGGCCGAGTATGGGCGGACGAACCGGCTGGATGAGAAAGCGGACATCTTTTTGCGAAACGGTTATATTATTGTGAATTTCAATATCGAGACGATTCGCGAAGGGAACACGAGTCAGCCGCATTTGCAGTACATTCATGCGCCATTGATGAATCAGTGGCGGCTGGAGGGCTATGGCAGCACGTATGCTGACCCGTACGGAAATACGTTCACGCTAAGGGACGGGGATGTGGTGTTTTACCACGGGGACCAGTCGAGCCGAGGGGATTTTCGTTCGCAGGTGCCGCACTAGTGTTACGTGCATCAGCGCGTTACAAGCATTCGTGTTACTGCACTGGCGTTATATGCAAGAGGTACAGCAATCCATACCGGATGCTGCTCTAATAGCCAACTTCAGAAGCGATCCATCGTTCAGAGACGACGATGGATCGCTCTTTTTTTGTCCAGCCATGGTTATGACTCACCCGCGTCAATGCTTACATCGCTGGCCAGGCTCCGCGATCATACAGATAGCGGGCAAAGGCCATTGGCGTTCGGTAGGACTGCTTCCAGGTCTCCTCCATCCCTGCCTCTAAAAAACCGTAGCGCTGATCGCATCCGTTGCATTCTATAAAGTATAGCTTTCCATCCGGCGTAACCCCGATGTCCAGGCCGAAATCGGCGGCAAACGGAATATGTCTGGACAGCGTATGGGCGGTATGCAGAGCAAACTGGACCAGCCGCTCCAGCATCAGCGCTGTAGGGATATAGGGCAGGCTCTTCGCGAGAATGTCCGGCACCAGATGAGCAGAGCCCCCCTGCGCAATGTTGGAAACAAATGTGCGCGGAGGGGACGTTTTGGCGAACATGCCGGTAACTTCCCACTCTCCGGAGCCTCCCCGTTGAACGGTAACCCGGATATCAAAGGGACGCCCCTCGTACTCAGCCAGCTGAATGCGTTCCTGAACGAGGAAGGCAGCTCGTGATATCCGGCGGTGTATAAGCGGGTGCAGTTTCGCGGCGGATACCCGCACGGTCCGCCATCCCTTGGCAGAGGGAGCGGAGCGGGAGTACGTCAGATAATACTTGCCGCTGCTGGCCCGAAGCCGCATAATGGCAATCCCGACGCTGCCGCTGCATGGCTTCAGCACGAGGTCGCCGTGCTGGTGGATCATCTCGCGGATGGACATCGGTGTCGCACGGACGGTATGGGGAAGCGCGGGAAGCATTTCGGGATCTTCCCCTAGCATGCGGTGGATGACATCTTTGCCATAGCGAGTTCGTCCGTTGTAAACATAGATGCCTTGATCAATTAACCGGTCAATGATGGAGAGTGCCCGCTTGTCAGTGTAGATGGCACGCAGATGAATGGCGCGCGGGATCGGAATCTGGACTTGAACATAGCCGGATTCGGCAGGAATGCAGCCGATGAGGGTGCCTTTCTCCGGAGACAGACGATCGATGGTTGTAAAACAAGGAACCAGCCCGTACATGGCAGCTGCTTCTTCATAGTTTTTCAGGGACAATCTGGCCGATCTCCCGCCGGATAATCTGCGATACAGGTTGTTGTTGAGCAGTATGCCGACATAATCCGGATGCATGGTTATCCTCCTTGTCACCACTTTCATGTAGTCGATTGCTCCTAAACAGCTTATTCAGCGGTTGCCTGACGCGGGTGGACGGGTGTCGCGAGGGGATTGCCTATTCTTGAGCGAACCTGATTTTTGCTCTGAACAAGCATGCGGATAGACAAGATTCCTGTGACGGTTGTCACCAATGACAGGTCCATCGGTATATGCTGTTGTATGATCAGAATGATGTGGAGTGATGGGAATGCGTAAGGTGGCGGTTGTAACGCCGGGATCATTTGTGATTCCTTCGGGAAGGAGCAGCTCGGTCGAGCGCGTTGTGGAACAGACGATTCCACTCGCCCGGGAGGCGGTCGAGGTGCGGATTTTTGGCGTGCTTGGACAGGGTCTTCCACCCAAAGGCATGATTAACGGTGTGCCTTGCTACCGTCTGCCAGCGGGAGCAGCCTACTATCCATCGCTGCTGCGCAGGCTTCGCCAGTGGAGACCGGATGTGGTTGAGGTTCATAACAGACCCGTAATTGCCCAGCGGCTCAAGCTGCATCTTCCCGATATCAAAATGGTGCTGAATCTTCATTCCAATACGTTTATTCGCCCTCCATATATGAGCCGTGAGCGGTTCGGGAGCATCGCCCGCTGGGTGGATGCAATCGTCGTAAACAGCCGGTTTCTATACGAAGACATTACTTCCCGCCATCCCGAATTGGCCGATAAAATAACGATTAACCATCTGGGCGCGAGCCTGGAGCATTTCACGCCCCCCTTCAGTCCAGCGGCCAAGGCTCTTCAGGAAGCCAGGCTGGAGGATATGGGCTGGAAGGGAAGACGGATCGTCCTGTTTGCTGGCCGTCTCATCCCGGATAAGGGAGTTCACCATCTAATCGAGGCTTTGCCTCGCATTATCGAGCAACATCCCGAGGTGCTTCTGCTTATTATCGGAAGCGCGGCGTACTCCTCCGACCGGGAAACCGCCTATGTGCGGGAATTAAAGGCCTCGGCGGAGCCCTATCAGAACTGGATTGCTTTCCGGCCATTCATCCCGTACCCTGCCATCGCCGATTGGTATGCCCTGGCTGATGTGGTTGTCGTGCCGTCTTCGGCCCGAGAGGCCTTTGGGCTCGTTAATGTAGAAGCAATGGCGACCGGGGTTCCGGTCATTGCCGCCGAATCCGGCGGGATACCTGAAATTGTGGAACATGGTGTGAACGGATTCCTGGTGCCAGGCGAGAATTTGCCCTCCGGACTGGCCGACTACATCAACCGGCTGCTGGATGACGAGGATCTGCGCCAGCGCATCGGCATGGCGGCTCATGAGTCGGTACGGCAGCGGTTTAGATGGGATCACACCGCAGAGCGGTGGATCTCGTTGATGCAGCGAATCTAGCTAAAGAATAGCGGTGGCAGGCGCCCTGTCCCTGGAATAAGATGGTCACAACGAATATAGCGTAAGGAGAGAGCTCATTTGAACAAGGCCAGAAGGATTGCGGCAAGAAGCAGCAGAAGACCTTACCGGCATCACGCAGGTCCTGCCAAGCAGCGGAGGTTCAGGGCGCCGGCTGATGCGGAGCCTGGCAGGAGGCGCATGTATGCAAGGCTGTATGAGGACACGGTCAATGCTTCGCATCTCCAGCATCGGAGCGTCCGGAGCGAAGCGATTGAAAACTATGCGGTTCACAGCATCCATCTGTCCCCCGAATCGATCACCACATCCAAGATCGCTCTCGCTTCTGTAGAACCGGAGCATCTGTCGTTCAATCCGGTACAGGGTGCTGCGGGCAAACCTCTGCTGCAGCAATTTGGATGTATGGACTTCGCCTTTCCGGCAGATGAGGAAGTTCTGGAGATTGCGATTCCGTTTGAGAAACGATACGCAGACAACGAATATACGCTGATCTGCTCCAGCAGCAGCCCTGGGTTTCATGCTTGGGTTTTGTCCAGAGAGGCGGGGCAAGCGGTCGTCGGAGTCCGCAGACTAGAGGGTTCGGGGGGAAGAGAAGGGGCTTTTGCACTGGATTGCAGTCGGCTGGTCATGAGTTAGAGGCAGGGAGAAGACAACTCCCTGCCTTTTTATCATTTCTGCTGGCTTTCATAGAGAAGAACTACACAGAAGCCGTTACGCCGTGAGCGGCACATCATAATATAGCATAGATTGCCGACAAGCAAATGACCCTGAAAGCTGAAGGGAGGAACCTGGTTTGCGGTATATACGGCGGTCAGTACGATCAACCGAAGGATTGGCACGTTTGACAACCAAGCCTGCATTCGCTGTCAGCCGAGCCATCAAAAGGGAAAAGCCCCGTGCGGCAGCATCTGCAGATGAAGCGGGGAAGTCTGCTCGACTGTCGGGGATAATGCGGGAGGAACCTGTTCCCATACGCAACCATCCAGATCCGCTTGTATCGGTTGTCGTCCCTGCAATGAACGAGGCAGAACGGATCGGGGCGGTTCTTGCCCAGGCAGGGGCGGTGCATCCCCAGTCGGAAGTGATCGTCGTTGCCAATGGATGCAGGGATCAGACAGAGGCAATTGCAGCGCGTATGGGAGCCAGGGTGCTGTCCTTTCCCGAACCGCTCGGTCACGATGTCGGTCGAAGCATCGGCGCAAGGGAAGCAAAGGGCGGGATTATTCTATTCATTGACAGTGATATGGTGATATCTGCTGAAGAGTTGAAGCCGTTTGTCTACGCTGTCCAATCCGGCGTGGATGTTGCGTTAAACAATTATAACGGACCGATTCACAGACAGCCTGTGCACCGGGTAATTCTCGCAAAATTCACGTTAAACTCGATGCTCGGAAGATCGGACCTGATGGGAGCCTCCATGACGGCAATTCCTCATGCATTAAGCCGGAAGGCGCTGGAGGTTATAGGGGCGGAGGCACTGTCTGTTCCCCCGAAGGCGATGGTAACTGCAGTGTGCAGAGGCTTGCGAGTAGAGACGGTCCACAGCGTCGAAGTGGGCAAGAGGAATCCGGGCCGTTCCGCTGGAGCTGATCCGCTGGAGAGGCTGGTGCTTGGAGATCATCTGGAGGCGCTCTACGAATTGGCCATGCAACGCGGACCGCGCGGCGGTTTTTCCGATGGAGAAAGACGGCGAGATCTCGTGAGGTGAGCATATTGAAGCGGCTGAACAGAACGAAAAAAACGTGGGGGAGAAGCCAGCGGCAGGCACGCCAGTCACGCCCTAAGGGCTCCGGCCTGCGCCGGAGCGCGCCGAAGAAGCGTTGGCAGCGACGGGCTTGGTATGCCGGATATACTGCGGGACGAAGGGCGCTTCGACGCGGCGGGAGGCTGTCTCCGCGCGCTTTTGAACACTGGCTTGCCACCACCGGTCTTCAGGGGCTCCGGCTGAACTCATGGCTGCCTGAGCTTGCGGAATCCTTCCGGCGTGGATGCGCCAGAGGCAGCAAGGGCAGGCTTGGGACCGGACCGCTTCCATCGGTGAAAGCCCGGGTCTCCGCTGTTGTCTTGGCCAGAAATCATGCGGCAACGATCACAAGCATGCTTCAGCAATTGAAGCAGCTGCCGCTTCATGAATTGATTGTGGTGATGGATGGAAGCGAAGATAACAGCTTTAGCGCAGCTCGAGCCGTAGAGGGCGTGATCATTATTCATCTTCCGGAACAGGCAGGTCTGGATACGGCAAGAGCACTTGGAGCAAGGGCGAGCACAGGGGACTACGTTTTGTTCCTGAATGGGGACTTGCCGGTGCCTGCCCCGCAATTATATAGATTTCTTGCTGCGGCGGATCGGGGGGTGGAGGTTGCCCTGAATGACATAACTTCGCAGCTTCCTCCTTTTGCCGAGCAGACTGAAACGGTTCGCTGCCAGGCCTTTCTTAACCGGATGCTGGGGCGTGATGATCTCGGGGCGAATGCGCTCACGGTGCTACCGCATGCACTCAGCAGGCGGGCCATGGATGTGATCGGATATGCGAATCTGACGGTTCCGCCGAAGGCGCTGGCGCTAGCGATACAGAGAGGGCTTCGCATCGAAGCGGTTCATGCGGTGGATGCAGCAGGACGAACCGGAAGCGGCTTTTCCGGTCAGGAAGATCCCGGGCAAATTATCGGTGATCATATTGAAGCATTAACGGAAGTGATGGAGGAACAAGGGAGCCGTCTGCACTGGGGACAGGTGTCCCGGCAGGAGCTGGCTTTGCGGAGGAATGGGATATGAACGGAATGACGAGCATTATTATCCCGACATATAACGGTCTGCATTTGCTCCGGACCTGTGTAGAGCATATTCGAGCCTATACGGATGTCCCTTATGAAATCATAGTGGTCGACAATGGTTCTCATGACGGGACCGGAGCGTACTGCACCCAGGAGAAGCTGACCTTGATTTCCCTGCCGCATAATTTGGGCTTTCCCGCTGCGTGCAACTGGGGCATGAGAGCGGCCAGGGGGGACAATCTTCTGCTGTTGAACAATGACGTCTACGTGTCTCCACGCTGGTTATCCGGACTCATAGACGCTTTGTACAGCAGCGAGGATGTCGGGATTGTGGGGCCGGTAACGAACTATGCTAGCGGTATCCAGCAGGTCGAGGTGGGATACAGCGACCTTGCGGGTTTTGTATCCGAAGCGGATCGCCGGAACGCGCCGGGGGCTCAGGACTGGCGGGAAGTTAGGCGCATCGTCGGATTATGTTATCTGTTCAAGCGATCTGTCATGGAGCGGATAGGATGGCTGGATGAGCTTTACTCGCCCGGACATTACGAAGACGACGATTACTGCTATCGCGCTCGTCTTGCAGGCTTCAGATTGCTGGTTGCCAATCATGTTCTGGTTCATCATGAGGGCAGCGCAAGCTTCCGGCACCGGTTCCCAAGCGGATTCAGAGAGCTTGTAGAACGTAATCGGAGACGTTTCCTGAACAAATGGAAGGTGGATCCACTACAGTTCATCGATGAGAGAGGTGGTGCATCATGAAGGGCATATTGCTGGCTGGCGGGAATGGCACCCGTTTGCTTCCGCTCACCAAGTATATTAACAAGCACCTGCTTCCAGTGGGGAAGCATCCGATGATCGCTTATGGCATAAGCAAGCTGCGCGAGGCAGGCGTGACCGAGATTCTGCTGATCACAGGCTCTCGCTCCCTCGGACTTTACGCGGAATATTTGGAGAATGGAAAAGATTTCGGGGTCAGTCTGACGTACAGGGTTCAGCACCAGGCTGGCGGCATTGCTGAGGCGCTTGAACTGGCGAACGGGTTTGTATCCCCCGGCGACAAATTCATCGTTCTTCTGGGAGATAACCTGTTCCAGGATGAGCTGACTCCCTATATTCGCTCATATATGAAGCAGCCGGCAGGATCGGCGATGGTGCTGCTGAGTCCGCAGGATCATCCGAATCGGTACGGGGTCCCGGTCTTTGCAGAGGATGGCAGCGGGAGCTTGCTGTATATCGAGGAGAAGCCGGAGCATCCTCAAAGTCAGTATGCCGTTACCGGCATCTACATGTACGACGATTCGGTGTTTGAGAAAATCCGCAAAATTCATCCGTCCCAGCGGGGGGAGCTTGAAATTACGGATGTCAACAATCTGTACGCCACCGAAGGCAAGCTGAAGTATGAACTGCTGCAGAAATGGTGGTGTGATGCCGGAACATTCGAATCTTTACAGGAAGCGGCTGCTCGTATGAAGGATGTTCTGCCATGAACCGGGCCCGCTCCTCCCGAGGGCTGCCACCCGCAGCTGAGGAGCTGTATGAGGCCGGATTCCGGGCGGGCTATTCACTAGGTGTGCGCTACGGACGGAAGGATCGCTCCTGCCTCTATCCAGGCGTGAGCCTGGTTATCCCGGCGGACGGAAGCATCCCGGATCGCAGCATCATCCGCCAGCTCCAGGCGTGTACGCCTCAGCCTTATGAACTCCTGGTTGCCATCTCAGGCGCAGCAGGAGGAAGCCGTCACCTGGCTCGAAGCCCGGCGGTCCGGTACATCCAGTCATCTGAAGGCAGCATCATCACGGCCGTTAATCAGGCGCTTCGCGCTGCCCGGGGCGAGATGGTCGCTGTGCTTGCTTCCGGCGCCGCAGTCCGGGAAGGCTGGCTTCATCCGATGACCGCACGGCTTCAGCAAGGAGATGCCGTTCATGCCGTATATCGGGCGGAGGACTCCTTGGGTCTGGAGGGTGGCTACGCCGAGCCGAAGCCATCGTCGGGTGCGGAGGGGGTGATCAAGGGAGCGCCGAGCTGCTTGTTACTTCGGCGTGAAGCGCTGAGTATGTATGGCCATCTGAATGAATCTGAGGCCTCCATTCGGAACAGTATGCTGGCATGGCTGTTGCAGGTTCCGTCGTCCAATCGGCTCTGCTGCGGGGCGGATGGACTTGTGCTTCATCATTAAATTTGGGGGGGGATGGTGCACATTTAGGCTGGCCCAAGGGAATGTGAAGCCCGACCAACCGCTATAGCACCGTGTCTCGCGTGCCCGCATATGCTAAATCAACAAATTAAAGTGAAGGTGAGCTTAAGGATGGAGAGTCAAGTCAACGCTTTTTTATCGCATCTATCCCGTTCCCAGCAGCAGCTGGCGAGAATTCTGGAAGCCCAGCGACATGCTGCAATTCGGGCGGCTCAAATTATACATTCCCTGCCGAGCCAAGAGACGCCAAGAACAACCGGAACGAGGCGGCCGGAGGGACAGGCGGAGCAAGTGAATAAGAGCATTACAGCTTACTTGAATGCGATGGCTGATTTTCAGCAGACAGCTGCTGACAATCTTCAGGTGATCATGAAGGAGCTCGGGGGTACCGAGGAAGAATAAACCGGAACACAGGCCGGGGGACCAAAGGCGGGAATCAAATTGAGCAAGGTGGAATCATTAATGCAGATGCTGGATGCAGCGGTTGTCATTCAGCGTGAAACCTCTCTTATTCTGGAGGGCAAGGCTGTCGAAGCGGAGAAAGTTTGCCAATGGGTTCTGTCCAACCAAGCTCTTGGAGCAGAGGGGCTGAAGGAACCGCTGGCTCTGCATGAGCAGATCGTGGAGCAGATTGAAGGCCTGACCCGGATCGGCTCGGGGCTTTGCCGGAATTTGCGGATTATTCTGGGCACCTCGGATCAGGAGGATGGGGAAGGCGGCTTTGAAGAGTTTGATTTTGGAGAATCGGACGGATGATGTCGCGACTGGAGCAGGAGCAGACGGCAAAGATCGCCATGATTTCGTCGATCGCCAGCAGTCAGCAGGCTTTGGCGAGCATCTTGGGCAGCATTGCGGACATTGCGGAGCATTCGGACATTACCGCCCGTCAGCTGGCGGAGAATATTCGGGTGCTCACGGCTTACCAATCTGTCATGACGGAGATGCTGACAGGCATTTCGCTGAACCGGATCAAGACCGGCAGCCCGGCAGCACCATGGTTGTCCTCCGCGTGCGGGCCGGAGCGCAGAGCCGCCGCGGAGCATCATTGATCTATAGGGGAGGAAAACAGCATGAAAATCAGATCAGGCGTACGAAATGGGAAACGGGTCAAAGGGGCTGGCAAAAGAGGCGCCCTGACCAGACACAAAAGACGGAAGGCAAGCCGGCTTGTGGCCAAGCCAGCCCATTCCAGACGGCGCCGGGTAGGCAGACGTCACGGCAGCGCGGTTGGGAAACAAGGGAAAAGCGGGTATCCGCAGCCGACGGCCGCTTACGGCGAAGGGTTTAACCAAGCCTATGACGAGGGCTTTAAGACAGGCTTCTCTCAAGGCTATGAAGATGGACAAATCCCTCATCCATTGCCGGAGGAGTCAGTGCAAGAAGAACCAACACCGGAATAAATGAGTGTGTTTCATAGAATTTAACGATATGGCGGTCTTTGTGAGCGGGTCTCGCAAGGACCGCTTTTTATCGTGCGGCGGAACTCCCCAGCATGCTGAACATAAGCGCATAAGTACGGGCATCCGCCAAATTCCCACTCTCCAAGACAACCGTCCATGATGCATCCGTCCTCGCGGCATATAGTTATATGAACCTTAGAAATCTCGCTAAAGACAGGTGAGGATGGTGAGTTTGGCACGAAGAGCAGGACATCTGGAGGGCTACCAGTCCGGATATCGCGAGGGTTACCGATTGGGAGGGTATCAGGCTTTGCTGGAACGCATCGCAGGCCCGGCTCTCCCATCATACGATCTGAAAGTGGTGTATATCCCGCAAGGCTTTGAATCCATTGATGATGGAATTATCAGCGGTCTTCGCGCTATGGTTCGCGAGCTGATCATCGGCACACCAGGCAGCATCACGGAGCTTGCATTACGCGAGCAGCCGGATGTCGTTCTGATCCTGAACGGGCTCCATGTATTCCCTGATCATTTCGAGCTTCAGATGCAGCAGCTCCGGGAGAGGGGGATTCGGACGGCCATCTGGTTTGTCGATGACCCGTATTTCACGGAGGATACGAGCCGGCTGTGTTTGCACTTTGACTATGTGTTCACACATGAACTCAGCTGTGTCGAGCTGTACCGTCAGCGGGGGGCCAGGCAGGTCCATTACTTGCCCCTTGCCGTGCATCCCGAGCTGTTCCGCCCGGTGCATGCCGGTCCAGCGTATCAATCCGATATTTGCTTCATCGGCAACGCCTTTCGTAATCGGGCAGCCTTGTTTGATGCGCTCGCTCCTTTTCTTAAAGGGAAGAAAGTGCGGATCATCGGGGGGTTCTGGCAGCGGCTGGCGCGTTATAAAGAGCTGTCCCCGTTTGTGTATAGCGGATTTATCCCGCCTGCGGAAACGGTCAAATTTTATAACGGGGCCAAAATGGTCATTAATCTGCACAGACCTTGTGAGTACGGGGAAGACAACCGCAACTCGCTCCATATCGCAGGCCGCTCGATCAATCCGCGCACGTTTGAGATCAACGCTTGCGGAACTTTGCAAATTACGGATGTTCGGGAGGATCTGTCGGTCTATTACACCCCTGGCGTTGATATCGAGACCTTCGGATCGGTCCAGGAATTAAAGAACAAGCTGGCCTATTATTTGGCGCATGAGGAGCATCGCAGAAGCATTGCGATGAAGGGGCTTGAGACCACTCTGTCCCGTCATACCTATGCTCACCGGTTGCCCCGGCTGCTTGATATCCTCTCGGTTCAAGAGGCTGCTGCGAGGAAGTAAGCAGTCACTACCATCATACGAAGGAGTGAAACGAATGCCTGGTTTGTTGGCGCGAAGAGCGCTACGCAGCGGCGCAGCCAGCTCCTATCAGCGAGGTCGGAGTGTTGGCCTGCAAGCAGGATACGAGGACGGCTATTTCCGTGGAAAGGCGCAGGGGATCGTGAATCGGCTGGCCTATGCGCCGCCACTGCGAAATTTGCATGTCTTGTTTATCGGTTCGGGGAAAGGCTTTCCTTACTCCCCCATTGATGAAGCTATTGCTGCTACATTGCAAGGGATGGTCTCTCAACTGACCATGTCCAACGCAAGGGAGAATATAGCCGAAATTGCCAGAACCACAATGCCAGATCTTGTGCTCGTTCTGGACGGCATGTATCTGCCGCCTGAACAGATGGATGCGGTGCGGGCCATGGGCATCAGAACCGCCGTCTGGATGACGGATGACCCTTATTATACGGACATGACGGTGGGCTGGGTGCTTCATTACGATTACGTGTTCACCCTGGAGATTCACTGTGTGGACTTTTATCGCAATATGGGATGCCCACAGGTGCATTATTTGCCTTTCGGAGCATATCCGGTCCATTATCGCCCGGTCGTGAAGCCGGCGGCTCCGCGCCGGGAAATCGGCTTTGTCGGTACAGCATATCCGAAGCGGATCCAATTTTTCAGACCGATCATGGATCGTCTGATGCGTCACAATACGGTCATAAACGGCAATTGGTGGGATAAATTCCCGGGCTATACACAGTACAAAAACAAGATGGAGATCGGTAAATGGATGGGCCCTGCCCAAACAGCGGACGTATACAACAACATTAAAATCGTCATCAACCTGCATCGGGCTCCCGATGATAGTGAGATCAATCAGAACAGAATGAACATCCCGGCAGCCTCGCCGAATCCGCGGACCTTTGAAATTAACGCCTGTGCAACACTGCAGCTGTGCGATGTTCGCGATGATTTGGCACGGTTTTACACCCCGGGAGTCGAGATCGAAACCTACAGTTCTCAGGAGGAGCTTCTTGAAAAGGTTCAGTACTACCTCGTACATGAGGCTGCACGAAAGCAGATCGCTCTTCGGGCGCTTGAGCGGACCTTCCGGGAGCACACTTACGCGCACCGGCTGAACCAGATGCTCTCGATCATTTTCCCGTGACGGAAGTCGAAGACGCTGGGACGGACCTTAGGAAATAGATGGCACAGATGGCGCTAAACTCGAGCCACCCTGTGTCTGGTATTGAAGTGTTCAACTGGCTGATAAGGAGGTGAATCGCATCCGGCACTGCCGATGCCTAGCGATTGCTGATGCGGATTAACCGATGACCTTTAAACCTAAATTGCTCATTTTCTCACACGTTTCGAATCCTGCAAGCATTACGGGAGCGGAGAAGCTGCTTCTATTCTTCTGCCAGGAGCTGCTCCCTTACTTTCACTGCGTTCTGGTTGCTCCGGAAGAAGGGCGTCTTACTGCGCTTGCCCGGGAGTCCGGCATTGAGGTCAAAATTTACAAGCTGCCGCTGCTCCATCGCATGTACAGCCCCTATCCCGGATTGACGGGCGAGGCTGTGAAGATGCAAAGCTCACCAGCGTTCAGCCAACTGGTGAACTGGATTGCGGAGGAGGCGCCGAGGCTTGTTATTGTCAACACCTGCGTCCATTTTATGCCAGCGGCGGCTGCTCGCCGGCTGGATATTCCGGTCATATGGCAGCTGACCGAGGCGATTGAGCAGAACGGGAGCACCAGCCTTGCAACCGATCTGATCCATCGTTACAGCAGCTGGATGATCTGTATATCCGAAGCGGTGGCAGCCCGATTTCCGCCTGAACTCAGACAGAGCAAAATGTCGATCCTTCCTCCGTCATGGCGAGAACAGCAGGAGCATCATCCGGATGAATGGCCTGCCCTGAGGCACTCTTTTCGCAGCCAGCTTCAAATCGGCAGCCACGCTCCGCTGATTGGGATGATCACCTCCTTCCGGATGGAGAGCAAGGGGGTACACCATTTTATCGACATGGCTTTATCGATCAAGGATGAATTTCCTGCCGCCGTATTTCTCGTCGTTGGAGATGCGCTTCGTCCGGAATATGAGAAGCAGTGTCAGAAGCGGATTGAGGCGTACGGGGCGAGTGACCGCTTTATTTTCCTTGAGGCGCAAGGCGACATCGGAAGGGTGTATTGCGGGCTTGATATCGTCGTTGTTCCAAGCTTGGTGCCGGAAGGCTTTGGCCTGACAGCGCTGGAAGGATTGCTGTACGGAAAGCCGGTCGTAGCTTACGACGCCGGAGGCTTGGGGGAGGTGCTACGTGCCGCAGGCTCCGGGCAGTTCCTTGTTGAGACTGGTTCAGCCGGCATGCTCGCAGATCGGGTAAGGACGATTCTGAACCTGCCGGATCAAGGGAAGGACCTAGGCGCGCACAATCGAAACCAGGTCATGGCTGCCTACGGTCCTGAGGGCTACCGGGCCCGGCTTAATGCCATCGTCGCGCGCTGGCTGTCCGAGCAGCCTGGATGGTTCCACGGGCCGCCGGTCGCCGCTGGAACGAAGGTTGAGGCGAGGCCTTCCGCTTCCAGTGGGAGAAGAGGCAAGCGTAAGAAGAGGAAAGGGAATTCCGTTCGTCGCCACGATATCCGAAGGGAAAGACGCAGAAGCCGCACTCGACCTGCCCGGTCGCAGGCCCGAGCACGCAAGCGTCGCCATCATCCCATCCGGCGGCGAAAGGCTTAATACCAATACTTCTTATGGATGCAGGCCAGGAGGGAGAAGCAGAGATGAAAGTGTTAACGATACTTGGAACCCGGCCGGAAATCATTCGGCTAAGTCTTATTATTCCGCTGCTGGACCAGTATGCGGAGCGCCACGTACTTGTGCATACCGGTCAGAATTTCACGGCTGGGCTCAGCGGCGTGTTTTTTAAGGAGCTGGGGCTGCGCGGTCCCGATTATGTGCTGCAGAACAAACAGGCAACACTTGGCACTCAGCTCTCTGTCATGTTCAGCAGAATGGAGCAGATTTTGGAGCAGGAGCAGCCTGACACCGTGCTGCTTCTGGGGGATACGAACAGCGCGCTGTGCGCCGTGCTGGCCGAGCGCCTGGGCTATCCTGTTGTGCATATGGAAGCGGGGAACCGCTGTTTTGACCTGGATGTGCCGGAGGAGAAAAACCGGAAGGTCATTGATGCGGTGTCCTCGATCAATATGCCGTATACGGAGTACAGCAAGCAGCATCTTCTCCGCGAAGGCGTTCCGAACAACCGGATCGTCGTGACAGGCAATCCGATCTATGAGGTGATGAAGCACTATGAGCCTCGCATTCAAAGCAGCACGGTAATGGAGAAGCTGTCCTTGAAGCCGCAGGACTATTTTCTGGTCACCGCCCATCGCTCTGAGAATGTAGACCGTCCGGAGCATCTTAGGGAGATTTTGAACGGCCTGAATATGGTCGCCGAAACGTTCGGTCGCCGGCTGATTACAAGTCTGCATCCGCGAACCGCTTCACGCCTGTCGAGTGACCAGCCGCTCAAGCCTCACCCGCTGATTGAATTTCATGAGCCGTTCGGTTTTTTTGATTTTGTCCGGTTGGAGAAGGATGCGCTGTGCGCAATCACCGACAGCGGAACGGTACAGGAAGAATGCTGTATATTGCATGTGCCAACCGTGACGGTTCGTCGTACGACGGAACGTCCGGAAACGGTCGACTGCGGCAGCAATATCGTATCCGGGTTGAGCGCAGAGCGCATTCATGGCGCAGTGAAGCTGATGACAACACTGAGCCGGGACTGGAAATGTCCGGAAGGGTACATGGCGGAGAATGTATCGAGAACGGTTGTAAAATTTGTGCTTGGAGGGAAAGTGAATGTTCACTAATCAACGGATTTTGGTAACCGGCGGTACGGGTTCCTGGGGACATGAACTGATCAGCCAGCTGCTCCCGCTGAACCCTAAGCAGATTATCGTCTATTCCAGAAGCGAGGCTACGCAGGTCGCGATGGATCGGGAGTTTGAGGATCCGAGACTGACCTTCCGTATCGGCGATATTCGGGATAAAGAAGCGTTGACGGCTGCATGCCAGGATGTGGACTATGTCTTCCATCTGGCGGCGCTGAAGCATGTTCCGGTGTGTGAAGAGCATCCTTATGAAGCTCTGAAGACGAATGTCGTGGGCACTCAGCATGTAATCGAGGCAGCCATCGAGAACAACGTTAAAAAAGTCATCTATATATCGACAGATAAAGCGGCCAATCCATCGAACTTCTACGGAATGACGAAGGCGATTGGCGAGAAGCTGATTGTATACGCCAACTTGCTCAGCCCGACTACCAAGTTTGTCTGTGTACGTGGCGGAAATGTGCTCGGTACAAATGGCAGTGTCGTTCATGTTTTCATGAATCAGATCAAGCAGAAAGGGCAAATCAACATTACGGATCAGCATATGACACGATTCTTCCTGACGCTGAAGGATGCGATCAAGCTGCTGTTTAAAGCTTCCATTGAGAGCGTGGGCGGCGAAATATTTGTCATGATGATGCCAACCTGCCGCATTATTGATCTGGCGGAAGTGTTGATTGAGGATTCCGGGAAGTCCGGTGTGAAGGTTGTTGAGACAGGAACCCGTCCTGGCGAGAAGATTCACGAAATATTGATGAGTGATTTTGAAAGCATGACAACGGTCGTGTATGATGAAGAATATTTGGTAATTCTCCCGACGCTCGATATTCCGGATCTGAAAGACCGGTATGCCAGCCTGCCGAAAGTTTCCTTTAACAGCTTCAGCTCTGAGCATAATTTAATGAGCAAGGATGAAATTCGGGAGCTTCTGAAACGAGGAGGTTTCCTGTCATGAAGCTGCTCGTACTCGGGGGAAACGGCATGGCAGGCCATGTGCTTGTTGAATATTTTCGCACAACGGGCAAGCATCATGTGTTTTACACGACCAGGGATATGCATGATCCCGAAGGGCTCGTGCTGGATGTTCTCGACATGAATGCGGTGGAGCATGTGGTCAGAATGGTCAGACCGGATATCATCATCAACGCGGTAGGCATTCTGAACAAGGCGGCTGAGGAGAACAAAATCAATGCTTATCATGTCAACGGCTTCCTCCCGCATCGTCTGCGCTACTTGGCAGATAAAATATCCGCAAGGCTCATCCACATCAGCACGGATTGTGTATTTCTCGGCACGAAGGGAGGCTATCGGGAAGATGATCTTCCCGATGGCGTGTCCGCCTACGCGGTAACCAAGGCGCTTGGGGAAATCGATGATCCGAATCATCTCACGATCCGCACATCCATCATCGGGCCGGAAATCCGCCAAAGCGGCATCGGGCTGTTCCAGTGGTTTATGAAGCAACGCGGTGAGGTGTCCGGCTATCGTGCTGTCAAATGGAACGGCGTGACGACCCTGGAGCTTGCGAAAGCCATCGACTTTTATATGACCAAAGATGTCGGGGGGCTGATCCATCTGGCATCGCCGAATCCTCTTAGCAAATATGAGCTGCTGCGATTGTTTCAGGATATATGGAGCAAGGATGACGTGATCATCGTTCCAACGGATGATGTCGTTCAGGACCGGACGCTGCGCAGCACCCGGCTTGATGCCGCCTATCCTGTTCCAGATTATCCGGCTATGCTCAAGGAGATGTACGAATGGCAACAAACAAATTAACAGGAAAAAAACTGCTCATTACAGGTGCAGCCGGCTTCACGGGGCGCCACGCCTGCGAATATTTCGCGAAGCAGGGCTGTGACGTTGTCGCTGTTGCCCGTCATGTCTCGGTTTTAGAGGATATGCCAGGCATCAAGCCTTGGGGCTGCCAATTGGATCATCAAACACAAGTGGAAGAGATGATCCGGCATACTCGTCCCGATTATGTTTTGCATTTGGCCGGAAAAAATTCAGCCTCCGAGTCTTGGCATAAGCCGGCAAGCTACATGGAGAGCAATGTGATGGCTTCGGTCTATTTGCTGGAGGCGATGCGCAAACATCGTCCGGACGCGGGCATCGTGATCGCGGGCTCCCGCCTCAGCATTGATCCGGCCAAAGGGGCGGCGGCGGCGCCGCATCCCTATAGCCTCAGCAAAACCTTCGGCAGTTGGGTCGCAACCGCGTGGCATGCCATGTACGGCCTTCCCGTCATTCTGGCGGAACCGTCCAACCTGATCGGTCCAGGGGAATCGGCAGGCTTCTGCACATTGCTTGCGGGTTATGTGGTAGGATGCGAACAGGGGAAATCGCTGCCCATGTTCCGGATTAGTTCAAGGCATGAGTCCCGCGATTTTCTTGACGTAAGAGATGCTGTAGCGGCTTATGCCGTTCTGCTTGCCGAGGGCACGCCTGGAAGAACATACCCGATTTCTTCAGGCAGCGAGCATACATTAGGCGAGATCGCGGCCAAGTTGCTTGCTGAAGCCAAGGTCGATGTCCCGATGGATTGGGGGCCTGAAAGCGCGCCACTATCCGCAGACGCTCTTAATAAAGGAAGAAGCGGCGACCAAGTGGGTTCACTGGATACGCTGGGGTGGCAGCCGCGGATCCCGTTTGAACAGTCGCTTTCCGATATTATGGAGTACGCTCGTCGCAAGACTGGAATGGACGATACAGGAAGACCCTAGATACAGGGTCTTCTTTTTATTTTGTACAAATAAGAAGCCCTTAGCTTCCATGTCAAAACCTTTCAGCATACCGCTCTTTCGGTGAGGTCATCCTAAACAATGTTCATACACTTATTACAGAGATGGAGGATGAATTCATGATCAAATCGAAAGCTCTTCATTTGACCGTCTCCACAGCCCTGCTGCTGAGCATGGCCGCTGTAGCAGGCTGCGGCAACACCGACGGCAACGGAACACAGATGCACAATGCAGGGAACCAAGGTCGCGTCGGTGTCAACAACAACACGCGCGGTATGACTGCAGGACAGCATGATTTGACGAACCTGAAATATAGCAGACAGCTGTCTGAGAAGGTGTCCGACATCAGCGGGGCAGGTCCGGCTCACGTATTTGTTACGAATCGCAGCGCTTATGTTGCCTTGTCCAATCAGGGCAATGGCACGGGCATGGGCACCGGAGCTGGCAATGGTGCGGGGCTTGGTAACGGCGCTGGACTAGGCACGGGTGCTAGCGGTGGCGTCAATGGAATGAACAGAGGGACAACAGGTGCCGGTACGGGTGTGGGTACAATGAACAACCGTAACCATACCGGAGCTGGAACCGGCAACGGCACTTTTGGAACCTCGGGTACAGGCACTGTCGGATTGCTGCGCGGAATGACCGCTAACAACAACGATACTCGCGGTTTCGGGGTTCGTGGAACGGCGAACGGCGGCGGCTTTGGCGGTACTGGTTTTGACACAGCGAACAACACCCGCGGTAATGGTCTAATGGGAATGAACGGTGCTCGTGGCAATGGCCTTATGGGTACCCGTACTAATGGCACAGGTAATAATATGGGAGCTCAACATCAAGTTCCAGACCATGTGCGTCAAGAAATTACAACCAAAATCCAGAAGACAGCCCCACACATCAAACAAGTATATGTTACCTCTGATCCTGATTTTTATCAGCATTCGGCAGGATATGCGAACAACAACCGTCCTGAGAACACGACAGGAACGCTGGCTCACGATTTTGAATCTTGGATTAACCGCGTATTCCCGATGAATGCGAACGATGCCGATGAGTATCGTGCCAAAGGCGGACTGATTCATAACGACCGCGATGACGGCTGGTTTGGCGGGAACCGGAACGGCAGGTAACGATAATAAATAAAGGAGCTGCGCGGGTGAATTCACCAGCAGGCAGCTCCTTTAGTCTATATATTACTGAACATAACGATTCAGCAAAGCAGGGGAAGTCATTAATGCTTACGCTGTCCCTGTATCCATACGCCACGGAGCTCCAGCTCCGAGTTCAGCAGCAGCACATCGGCCCGTTTTCCCTGTTCCAGGCTGCCGGTTTGGCGATCAATCCCGATTTTGCGTGCAGGGTTCAAGCTCGCGATTTTGGAGGTTTCCTCAATGCTTAATCCGATCGTTTGGGTCAGCAGCTGGAAGCCTTTAATCATCGTTAACGTACTGCCGGCCAGACTGCTGCGATTATCCCTTAATGTTGCGATACCATTCTCTACAATGACCGGAAGATCACCGATCGTGTATTCGCCATCGGGCATACCGGCGGCTGACATAGCGTCCGTAATCATAATAAGATTGCCGTCTTGTTTCGTACGCGTCAAAATTTTGATGCCTGCCGGATGAACATGAATGCCATCAGCGATAATTTCGCAGCTGATGCGGTCATCGCTGAGCATGGCCCCTACGACGCCAGGCTTGCGGTGATGCAGTCCTGTCATCGCGTTGAAGGTATGAACCCCGTGGCTTAATCCTGCCTCCGCAGCGGTCTCCACTTCTTCGTAGGTGGCATCGGTGTGGCCAAGCGCAGCCACGATGCCGTGCTGGCTAAGCCATGCGATGGCTTCCAAGGCGCCTTCCCGTTCAGGCGCTAGCGTAACCTGGCGGATGAGCCCCGGGTAAGCAGCTTCCCACTCCTCCAGCCAATCGATGTTGGCAGGAACGATATGCACCGGATTTTGCGCACCCGGCCATTTCGGGCTGATGAATGGGCCTTCCAGATGAACGCCTTCCAGGCGTGTGTAAGGCATTGCCTGCTGGCGATAAGCGTTCACTTCCTTCAGCACGCGGTCGATCGCCGCTTTAGGCGCGGTCATCGTTGTGGCCAGCATCGCGGTGGTACCCTGGGAGCTGTGGAAGGAAGTGATTTTGTCGAGGACCTCCTGGCTTGCATCCATGAAATCCTCGCCGTTGCCGCCATGCACATGGATGTCGATAAAGCCTGGGATGATGTAGCCATCCGGCTGCTTCAGCGTCTCGCCTGCCGCATTGCGAATCGATTCCGGAAGTCCGGAGACGGGTCCGGCATAGAGGATGGAATCTCCGCCAATGGCAAGGACGCCGTCCTGCTCCAGTCCATCGGGCAGCAGGACGTTCCCGTACAGCAATTGAACCGAATTGTTGAATGTACTCATACCAGCAATCTCCCCGCTCCCTGATCCAGCAGCACCACGACATTCGGGTGGCATTGCAGAAGCGATGCCGGACATTGGGTGGTGATTGGGCCTTTAAGCGCACGATGCACAATTTCCGCCTTGTCCTCCCCGCGAACCAGCAGCAGAATTTGACGAGCCTTCATGATGCTGGCCACGCCAATTGTAATCGCATGGGTTGGGACATCATCAATCGATGGGAAGAATCTTGCGTTCGCTGTCCGTGTCTTTTCCTGAAGCTCAACCAGGTGGGTTGCTCCGCTCAGGCTGTCTCCCGGCTCGTTAAAGCCGATATGGCCGTTATGTCCAAGCCCAAGAAGCTGAATATCGACCGGCCCGTATGTATCGAGCATCTGGTCATACTGCCGGCATTCCTCCTCCAGATCCTCCGCATTGCCATTAGGCACATGCGTCTGTTCCAGCGGGATGTCGATATGATTGAAGAATTTCTCGTTCATAAAGGTACGGTAGCTCTCCGGATGATTCTCCGGCAGGCCGACATACTCATCCAGATTGTAGGTGGTTACGCCGGCAAAACTGACCAGTCCCTTGCGGTGCATCTCAATCAGCTTGGCATACAAACCTACCGGGGTGCTTCCGGTAGCCAAACCGAGCTTGGCGTGGGGGTTGACATGCACCAGGCTGGAAATGATGCTGGCGGCGGTTTCTACAAAGCTTTCATCGTCCTTAAATGTGTAAATATTCATGATTATTGTCCTCCTCGGCCCTTGCGGTAGTTTTGAACATTCAGATAAGACTGCTCTAGACGCGGAACATATGTTGAAAAATCACGGCTGGCCATACCCATAAACAAAATATCGATAATATGCAGCTGCGCGATTCGGGAAGCCATGTCCCCGCGGCGCATCCCCTCTTCCAGTGAAGAGGAGTACAGCGGGATATCCGACAGTTTGGAAAGCCGGGTGCTTCTGTAGGAGGTGATACTGATCGTGAAAGCGCCTGCGTCTTTGGCACAGGTCAGTGCGTCAATCGTCTCCGGGGTTTCCCCGGAATAGGAAATGGCAACCGCCACATCGCCCTCGGAGAGCGTTGAAGCTGACGTAATCTGCATGTGGGAATCTGCGAAGGCAGTACAGTTCTTACCGATCCGTACCAGCTTCTGATAGAAGTCCTGTGCCACAATCGACGAGGTTGCAACCCCGTAGAGATCAATGCGTTTGGCGCCGCATAGGGCGTTCACCGCACGCTCCAGTTGTCCGAGGTCCAATAGCTGCGTGGTGTCGCGGATGGAGGTGAGGTGATTGGACTCAATGGCTTCCACGATGTCGGCCAGATTCTTGCCGGCCACGATATCCTGATAGCGGGTGTTACCCATTTTGGATGCCATTTCGGCATGAGCGATCTCAGCCGACAGCTTCACCTTGAAATCAGGATACCCCTTGCACTGAAAGTTCTTGCAGAAGCGGGTCACCGTCGCAGCGCTGACCTCGCATGCAGCCGCCAGATCTGTAATCCCCATGTTCACAATGTTGGAGGGGTTTGCCAGAATGAATTCGGCCAGCCGCCTTTCCTGACGGGGAAGGGAGTCCTTCTCCACGGAGATAATATGCAGGATCGGTGTCATCAAATGGCCTCCTTCATTACCCGATCCGAGCGGGTGACGAGATTTGTTATGAAAATTATTTTATTAATATGAAAACTTGAAAAGAAAATAATTTTTACCCCTTCATCATAGTCGAACTTGGACCAGGAAGCAAGGGGAAATACTATAAGTTTGAGCTATTTTCTTTTCATTGAAACAAACACAAAAAAGCCTCCTATTTCCCGTTCTTGCTGGGAAAGAAGGCTTTCGCCGTGTTCGGTCCATAAACCGGCACCGACATGATGTCAGATCTTCAATTCACCGAGTTTTATCAACTCAACGACAGCTTGCGAACGTCCTTTTACGTTCAATTTCTGCATCACATTGGAGATGTGGTTACGCACCGTTTTTTCGCTAATAAATAACTGCCCGGCGATGTCGCGAGTCGTTTTGTCCTGCACGAGCAATTCAAACACTTCGCGTTCACGGTGGGTTAACAAGAACTTGCTGTTATGGTCGTTTCCCTTCAATGGTGTCACCCCTCCTTGCCCGGGTATGTGTGGTCTAACAAGGTTAAGGGATACAGTCAACTCATTCTATGTAAGGGCACAGGTGAAGGTGCGTAGATGGCGGTTAAATGGGCTCTTACCGCATTATCAGCTCAAGGATGCTATGCCCAAGGTAGAAATGTCACCCCGAGTTTGCTAGACTTATGTAAGTTATTGTCAATTACATCCGGAGTGTGCTCACAAGCGTACTCTGTATAGCAGGCAAGCACAGGCAGGTCGTCATGGGGAGGATAAGTGATATGGATATACATACCGGACTCTGGATCAGCATCGCCGTGGTCATAGGGGCTATCGTGATAGGCGCGGTGCTGTGGGACCGAAGAAAACGCAGGAAAGGCCGATCCGGCACAGTGGTCCCGCTGCAAGGAAAGCGCAAAGGGGCAGGAAGCGCGGACACTCAGCCATGCAGCCGCTGCCGGAAGCGCCGCAAGCTGACCTATTATGCGAATGATGCCGGAGTGGTCAGCGGGCTGTGCACAGAATGCAAAAAGGTGCTGGAGCGCCATCAGGAGCTGTATCCGATGTGAGCCAGCAGCTCGGCTAACGCCATAGCGATGATGCTTGGCTTAATAAACCAGGCAAAGGCGAAGGGCCTTGATGTATCCCGAGCGCGCGTGCTGATTCGCTGTGTAGGTAAGAGCTTGGCCGCGCAATGGGATGGCAGATGGCCGGGCGGCAACGGAGCAGGGGGAAGGAGAAGGAAGAGATGAACAGACTGGGCAGATTTGGGAGTTTCAATACGCTCCGGAATCAAATTTTTCTGGGTTTTATGCTGGTCATGGTCATTGTGCTGGCCCTGGTCGGTTTTTTTGTGTACAACCAGGTGTCGGTACTGCTTCAGAACAGTGCGGAACGACATATTCAGCAGACCGCTGTCCAGGCTGCGGGCAAGCTGGATGCTTCGCTGAAGCAGGTGGATACGCTGTCGGCACAGGTGAGCACGAACGCGACGGTGCAGCGCTTTTTGACACAAGAGACCGAGGGGCAACCGATCAGCTTCAGCGAGCGCCAGTCTTTGCAGCAGGAGGTGCGAAAGTACGAGGCCTACGCGACAGGCATTCGTTCGATGGAAATCTATACGACCGATTACCGGCGCCTGTTCCCGCTCGATGAAGGCAGCCTGGAGAGCCGGGTGCCGGGCGAGTGGATTGCGCTTGCGGACAGCGGGCAAGGCCGGCTGTACTGGTTCGGGCAGGATCCGAAGGAACCGGATCTGGTTATCGCACTACGGCGTATACGGCTGATTGATGAATCTTTTGCACACGGAGGATATTTGCTGGTCCGGATGGAGAAGAGCTATTTCGATTTGACCGACACCAGCGCTGCCTCGGATATTCGGGAAGCCATGCTGCTCTATGACCAGGCGGGACATATGATTGCCTCCAATTTCCATGAGGATGTGGATCCGGCCTATATTCTGGAGCGAGAGGGAGAGACCCTTACGCTGGGCAAGGAGGATTATATATCCGTGCACAAACAGTCGGCAGCGACTGGCTGGCGGATTGTGATGCTGACACCGGTGGATTATACAACCGAAGGGATTTCGGTGCTGCGGACCTCGATTTTGGTATCCGGAGCTGTCGGCGCCTTGCTGTTTCTCGTATTCAGCTTCATCTTGACCACGATGATTACCCGGCCGATTCTGCAGCTGATCAAGGCGATGCGCGGGGCGCGCTTCGGGACGCTGAAGCCGAACAAAGCGACCTCCTCCACGATGGAGATCAATGAACTGAACAATACGTATAATCAGATGGTGGATTCGCTTAATGAACTGATTGAGGTTGTATATCAGAAGGAAATTATTCAGAGCCGCACGGAGCTGAAAGCGCTGCAGGCGCAAATTAATCCGCACTTCCTTTTTAATACGTTGGAAGCGTTTTACTGGGCGCTTGAGGAGAAAGGTGAAGAGGAGCTGGCTCAGGTGGTGGTGGCGATGTCGGGGCTGTTCCGCTATGTCATCAACCGGAAGGACGAGGACGAATGGGTCACCATCGCCGATGAGCTGGAGCACGCGGAGCGGTACTTGACCATTATGAAAATGAGGCTGCTCGACCGCATATCCTGGCGGATCGAGGCGGACGACAGATGCCGTAAAATCATGATTCCGAAGCTGTTGATTCAGCCGCTGGTGGAAAATGCGATTTTGCACGGTGTTGAGCAGAAGCTGGAGCCCGGGAAGGTTGTGCTGCGCGTCGAGCCCTCGGCGCAGCCGGGATATACCCGGATATCGGTCTCGGATGACGGGCCCGGCATGGATGAGGAGGCGTTGGCACAGCTGTATGAGGCGATGGAGAGAGGGCATTCCGAATCATCCAAAGGAAGCGGAGTCGGGCTCGCCAACGTCGGCCGTAGAATCGGGCTGTATTACAGCGCTGAGCAAGGCGGGCTCAACGCGTTGCAGGTAGAGAGCAGGAAGGGAAGCGGGACGACCGTTTCCTTTGAAATCCCGAACGATGGCAAGGGGGAAATAAGATGAAAACGATCTTGATTGTGGACGATGAGCCGAGAACACGGGAAGGGATTCGCAAGACGCTGGAAGCTTGGTCGGCAGGAAGCTGCCGGATCGAGACAGCCGCAAGCGGCGTGGAGGCGCTCCGAATGCTGCCGGAGCTTCGAGCGAACCTGGTCGTCACCGATATCCGCATGCCGGAAATCGGCGGCCTGGAACTGATCGAGAAGCTGAGCGAGGCGCCGAATCCGCCGGTAGTCATTGTCATCTCCGGACATTCCGAATTTGATTATGCCAAACGTGCGCTGCAATTCGGCGTCGTTGATTATTTGCTGAAGCCGCTCGACAAGGGGAAGCTGGTGCAGGCTGTAGAGACGGCCCTGGTGCGTGAGGAGAAGCAGAACCGGATCAAGCGCATGGAGCAGCTGGTGGACCCCAAGCTGCTGGAGACGGTGCAGGAGGAGAAGGTATACAGCGCACAGATCCAGGAGGCGCTTAAATATGTGGATGAGCATCTGCATGAGAGCATGTCCATGAAGGAGGTAGCCGATCATCTGCATCTGAACGCCAGTTACTTCAGCGTGCTGTTTAAGGAACAGACGGGGCTCACCTTCAGTGAGTATTTGACCCGGCGCAGAGTCCAGCGGGCCAAGGAGCTGCTGCTGGCCACGCCGCTGCCTATCTCTGAAATTTCGGAGAGGGTCGGCTATCAGACGGCCAAATATTTTATCAAGGTGTTCCGAGATCAGGAGAACATGAGTCCAAGCCAGTATCGCCAGCAAGCAACCGATCGCGGAGAACGAATCCAATAAAAGTGGTATTAGTCCCAATCGCCATGACCTTATCGCTCGAAATAACCACTGCTACAATTGAATTAAAGCGGTTTCATAATAAAGATCCAAAAGGGGTTGAAAACGTGTTCAAGAAAAAGTGGACTGTACTGCTGTTGACGTTGTGTCTGGCACTCATTGCCGCCGGATGCGGATCTAGTGGTGGAAATTCCGGAGCTGCCGGCGGTTCGGGCGAATCCGGAAGCAGCGGAAGCGAAGGCGACAAGGTGACCTTGAACTTCATGCATCTATGGCCGGCTGGCGTCTCTGCCGGACAGAACCGAATTGTCAACCAGATTATCGAGGAATACCAGAAAGAGAACAGCCATGTCGTGATCAAGCAGGAAGTGCTGGATAACGAGCAATACAAAAACAAGCTGAAGGTGCTGTCAGCCTCGAATGAGCTGCCGGATGTCGGCGTAACATGGGCCGCAGGATTTCTGACACCTTATGTGGAGGGCAATCTGTTTGCACCGGTGGATGACCTGCTGAGTGGGGAACTCAACGGCAAGTTTGTAGCGGGCACGACCGAGGCCTATGCGATCGACGGCAAGACATACGCGCTGCCGCTGGAGTTTAACATCGCACCTGTATACTACAACAAAGCGATCTTTGAACAGTATGGGCTGGAAATTCCACAAACGTATGAAGAATTCAAATCGATTGTGAAAACGCTGTCGGACAACGGCATCGCACCGGTTGCTTTAGGGAATAAGGATCGCTGGACCGGCTCGCTCTGGTATATGTACCTGGCTGACCGGATCGGCGGGCAGGAGAGTCTGGCTGAAGCGATCACGGGGGCCGGCTCCTTTAAGGATGATGCGCTGGTGCAGGCTGCTGCCGAAGTGCAGTCGCTTGTGGACAGCAATGCATTTGTGAAAGGATACAACGGCTTATCCAACGAGGAAGCCAAGTCGGAATTTCTGAACGGGAAAGCGGCCATGTACATGATGGGAACGTGGGAGCTGCCGAACTTTACAACGAATGAAGATATTCCGCAGGAGTTCCGCGACAGCGTCGGTTTCTTCAAATTCCCGACCGTTGATGGCGGCAAGGGCAATGTGGACAGCTGGGTCGGCGGACCGGGTGTCGGATTGTTTATCGCGGAGAACTCGGCTGTGAAGGAAGAAGCCAAGAAGTTCGTTGAATATTTTGTCACCAAGTGGGGTGAGCAGTCCGTGACTGGGGCAGGCGTCATCCCGGCTACGAAAGTGGATACGGCTTCGCTTGAGCTTCCTCAGCTCTATATCGACCTGTTCAATGAGATGAATCAGGCCAGCAGCATCACCTTGTTTGCCGATGTTCAGATGGAAGCCGGAGCGGCGGAAACGCATCTGAATATGATCCAGGCGCTCTTTGGGAAGGCCGTCACTCCGGAGAAATTCGCGGAGGAGCATGACGCGGCGATCTCCAAGGGGAACTAAGGTTTAAAGCAGCCAAGGGGAGCAGGAACCCCTTCTCCGGCCGTCCGTGCCGGGGAGGGGGCTTCACTTCCTGCAAGCCTGTACAGAAAGGAGTGGGAGCACTTGGATAAAGTCATGTCAAATAAAAAAATCATCACGCTGTACGTGCTGCCTGCGCTGCTCCTGATTCTGGCCATCGTCTATATTCCGATTGTGCTTACGGCTTATTATGGACTGCATGACTGGAACGGAATCGGCGCTATGACCTTTGTCGGCCTGGCTCACTATCAGAAGCTTCTTATGGATGGTATGTTCTGGAGCAGTGCGGGTCACTCGCTGCTGCTGGCGGTATTTTCAGCGCTGAGCTTGATTGTGTATCTCATTGTGGCTATGGTGCTGGCTTCCAAGATCAAGGGAGCGAATCTGTTCCGTAAAATCTATCTCATACCGATGCTGCTATCCTCGGTCGCCATTGCCCAGCTGTGGCTTCGGATGTATCACCCGACGAACGGGATTGTGAATTCGGTGCTGGAATCGCTTGGGGTGGCCAATCCGCCGGCCTGGCTGGCGGAACCGTCCCTGGTGCTCTATGCACTGTTCGTGCCGATCCTGTGGCAATATGCGGGCTTTTATATTTTGATTTACTACGCCGCCTTGAAGAATATCCCTTCTTCCCTGGAGGAAGCCGCCAAGATCGACGGCGCCAATTCTCTCCAAATCGCGTGGAGAATCAAACTTCCGCTGATGATGGAAGTATTCAAGGTAACGATTGTGCTGGCGGTGGTTGGCTCCTTGAAATATTTTGATCTGATCTATGTCATGACAGACGGCGGACCGAACGGGGCCAGTGAGGTTATGGCTTCCTACATGTATCGCCAAGCTTTCCGGGCATACGATTTCGGCTACGGCAGTGCAATCGGATTTTTCCTGCTTGTCATCTGCCTTGTCGTGACGTGGGCCATTCGCCGGGCGACCGCAACGAAAGACAGAATTCAATATTCGTAAGGAGGGGGTCTATATGGTACCTTCAACTGCAGCCCGGCTCGGAACGGAAAACGCAGGCTCCCGATCGCCGGTTGGAAAGCTGGGATACTTGCTGCTTTATGTCGTGCTTATTGTTGTGGCGGCCTTTCAGTTATTTCCACTCGTATGGCTGCTTCTTTTTTCACTGAAGAACAATCAGGAAGTGTTTGATCTTCCTCCTTTGTCGCTGCCGATGAATCCGCGCTGGGAAAACTACGAGAAGGTGTGGAGCGCGGGCAACATCAGCGTCTACTTCCTGAACAGCGTCTGGATTACGATTGCGGCGACGGTGTTGACGATCATACTGGGAAGCCTTGTTACCTTTGCTATCACCCGGATGAAGTGGAAGGGCAGCTCGCTTGTGCTCGGATTGTTCATGGTTGCGATGATGATTCCGGTTCACTCGACGCTTATCCCGTTGTTCAGTCTCTTTAACCGGGTGGGATTAACAGATCATCCGCTGTCGCTTGTCCTTTCCTACGCGGCATTTAACCTGCCGATTACGATGATGATTCTGCTCGGCTTTTATTACTCGCTTCCGCGCGAAGTGGAGGAGGCTGCCGTGATGGACGGCTGCTCAGTCCACCGCGTGTTTTTCCGGATCGTGCTGCCGATGACCGGCTCTGTACTGGCCACAACGGCGATCATCAACATGATCTATAACTGGAACGAGTTTATTTTTGTCAATACATTCATCAGCTCGGATACGTTTAAAACGTTAACGGTGGGTGTTCAAAACTTTATTGGTCAGTATACAACGGATTGGGGTGCGATTGGCGCGACGCTCATGATCAGCATTTTGCCGATTCTGCTTATGTTCCTCTTCCTGAGCGATCGGATCGTGGAAGGGATAGCGGCCGGCTCCGTTAAAGGCTGATTATGCAAGCAAAATGATCATTGAGGATTCAAACTGCTGACAAATGAAGAAGGCCTGGATGCTCGGTCAAGAGCTCCAGGCCTTTAGCGTATAACCCTTTGATGAACCAAGGTGACAGCGCGTGATCAGGAATGGCTTTTATAGATGAAATAGTCAAAATCAGCTGGCTGGCTTCGCCCCGACGTATCCTGGCACTGCATGCCGACAAAGGCTCCGGTGAAGAAACCGCCGCTGCGAATGTAGTCGTCCGACAGCTTGTAGGACTCGAAGCTTACCGGAAGCTGTACCCAGTTGTCTCCATCGAAGGAGTATGAATAATGGTAAAGATCGGTTTGCACATCTACGCGGAGATACACGTACTCCACTTCGTCCGGGATCGGAATTTCTTGCCCGTACAGCGGCTGAGCGAATTCGGAATTGTCGCAGGATGACAGCTCCAGCACTCTTCCTTTCTCTTCGTGCCACGTAATCTGGCAAGCGGTCCAGTGCTGAGTGTTGTAATAGTTCACTAGTCCTGCGGCCTGCTGGAAGGTATCCGGACGGAAGTCCACCTTCGTCTCCGCGGTAAAATTAAAGTGCTGCCATCGTCTGGCAATGAAGGCCTGCGTGAACCTCGAGGTCAGGGATTCCTTGCCGTACAGGCGCAGATGGCCCGGGCGATCGGTCAGCGAGACGATATGCTCGCCAAGCGGAATGCGCAAATTCTGAAAATGAAGATTCAGCTCGCTGCTGTCGAAATCGTCCTTTTCCGGATAATCCGGGTCCCATGGAACTTCAGCAATTTCCGGCCCTTCAATTTCAAGCGAAGGGAAGTTGCCGCCGACGACATAAGGCCAGTCATTCCTCCACTCCAGACGCTGAATGGCCGTTTCACGGCCGAGCGGACAGAATCCCCGAGGATCCAGAAGCGGCTGATCCGGTCTTGGCAGCGGTCTGCCCGTCAGGTGGACCAAAAACCATTCATCGGTATGCGTTTTCACAATGGATGCATGGCCGGCCTTTTGCAGCGGGTTTCTCGGTACGGCAAAGGACGAAATCAGCGGATTGTCAGGATGAACCTCATAAGGCCCGTGAAGCTGCTTGGATCTGGCGATGGTCGCTTGATGATCGTATTTCGTGCCGCCTTCGGCAGTCAGCAAGTAGTAATAGTCGCCAATTTTGTACAGATGCGGAGCTTCGGTCAGCTTCACATCGGTTCCCTTGAAGATCACCTCGCGCTTGCCGACAAGCTTTTTCTCTTCCGGGCTGTATTCCTGAAGCACGATGCCATAGAAGTTATGATGGCCGCTGCGGTGATCCCACATCATATTCACGAGATATTTCTTGCCGTCATCATCATGGAACAGGGAAGGATCGAATCCGGAGCTGTTCAGGAATATCGGTTCAGACCACTCGCCATCAATTGTGTCTGTGGTGACCAAATAATTGTGGCAGTCCTTCCAGCGCCCGTCCGTCACTTTCACATCGGTATAGATGAGCCAGAATACACCGTCATGATAGGAGAGCTGCGGAGCCCAGATACCGCCTGAATCAGGGTTGCCAAGCATGTTCAGCTGGCTTAGCCGATTGAGCGGACGGGACACGAGTCGCCAATGCTTCAGATCTTTGGAATGATAGATTCCGACTCCTGGAAACCACTCGAAGGTGGAGACGGCAATATAGTAGTCTTCACCGGCGCGGCAGATGCTCGGGTCCGGATTGAAGCCTGTCAGAATCGGATTGCGAATGATTGACATGAATGGTCACTCCTTCTCGGGAATAATGAAAGACTGTGCGGATGTTATCCATCTTCACAGCATTCTATTCATATGGCTTTATCTGTATAATATCAATAATAGAGATGTGCTTCCCATATCCATACTATGCCGTTATTTACCCAAATCAACTAAATGTTTTCGTATACATGAAGGCGCATTCATAAAGGGGGATTACCATGCAGCGTTTAACTGCCCGCAACATGGGAGAGGGGGAGTTCATGCTTCCGGATATGGATACCACCTTTCGCGTATTTGCCGCTCACTGGCGAAGGGTGGAGCCGAGCTGGAGCTATCCGCGTCACAAGCACGCCTTGTTTGAAGTGAATCTCGTTCTGTCCGGGACACAGAAGACGGTCGTGAATCGAAAAACGTACGTGCAGCACCCGGGGGATCTTCTGCTGTTGAATCCGGGGGATGAACATGAGAGCTGGGCTGTCGGCGATGAAGGGATGACGTATTATTGCCTTCATTTTGATGTGGACGAGCGGGCCTTCCGCGAGCTTATGCACCGGAATCGGACATGTTATCATGCCTCGGACAGCGATCTGGCCAGAGCGATCCGGCCGGCACTGGATAAACTGATCGAGCTGACTGCCCAGGAATCTGCTGCTCGCGTAGAGGGGAGAATGATGGCATTGTCCGCTATGTTTGAGCTTTTCGGGAGTTTGAGCGCTGCGCTTTCCAGACAGGTTGGCGACCGGACAGCGCATGGGATGACCCAGACAGCGGCTCGTATAGCCGAATATATCGAGCGAGCGATCGATAGGCAGCCGGGAGGCGATGGAGACGGTCAGGAGACGATTGCCTCGATCTCAGCAGAGGTGGGGTACAGCCTGTCGTCCGTGAACCGGATGTTCTCCGAGGTGTACGGGATGTCCCCGCGCCAATATATGTCCACTTTAATGCTGAAAAAGGCGAAGCTGCTGCTGATGGACCCGGCGTTGACGATTGAGGAGATTTCTCAGCGGCTGGGATATCACAATATCGCTCACTTCAGCCGCCAGTTCAAGCGCTGGACCGGGGAGCCGCCAAGCCGCTTCCGCAGCCGATTTCATGAATAGGGAGCCCCTTCTCTGCATCTTTTGCATCCGATTCTTCGGGTTGCCGAGATGCTTTTTCTATGGTATATGTATATATGAGCAATTGAACATATATGAATAGGAGTGAGGAAGATGAGATGGGATACCCTGATTATCGGAGCAGGACAGGCAGGAATGGCTGCGGCCTATTGGCTGAAGAAAGCGAGCGTCCCCTTCATTATGCTGGATCGTGGGGAGCGGCATGGGCAGGTCTGGGAAGAGCGGTATGACTCGCTTCGCCTCTTTACCCCGAGAACGCACAGCGCATTGCCGGGATTACCCTTGGAAGGGGATCCGGACGGGTTTCCGGACAAAGCGGAGATGGCTGCTTATCTGGCGAAATATGCGGACATGTTTGAGTTTCCGATCCGCTACGGGGCTGAGGTATTCGCTGTGCATCAAGAGGAGGAGGGCTTCCTCGTGAACACGGCCCAGGGAGATTATCACGCCAGACAGGTGATTGTGGCGACCGGACCGTTCCAGACCCCGAGAATTCCGGAATTGGCCGCAAGCCTGCCTGCGGATATTGTGCAGCTTCATTCCTCCTCTTATCGCAATCCTTCCCAGCTCCAGTCTGGAAGTGTGCTCGTCGTTGGCGGGGGGAACAGCGGGGCCCAAATTGCGTACGAGCTGTCACATACACGGGAGACCCATCTGTCCATGAGCAAGCGGCCGCGTCATTTGCCAATGGTTCTGGGCGGCAAGGGCATGTTCTGGTGGCTGGACAAGCTGGGGCTGCTTCGGGCAAGCTCCACTTCATTCGTTGGAAAGCTGCTGAAACGCCAGGGGGATCCCATTTTTGGATATGAATTGAAACAGGCGATGAAGTACGGTAAAGTGAAGTTGCATGGCAAAACGGTTGGCGGAAGCGAGAGCGGCGTTCGATTCGAGGACGACTCGGAGCTTCAGGTACGCAATATTGTATGGGCAACCGGTTTTGCTTCTGACTATGGCTGGCTCCAGATGAAAGGGGCTTTGGATGACGAGGGCGGCGTGCGGCATTCCCGGGGAATCAGCCCGGTTCCCGGCCTGTACTATGTCGGTCTTCCTTGGCAAACGCACCGCGGGTCGGCTCTGCTGGCCGGGGTATCTGAGGATGCCCGCTCCATCGTGGAGGCGATACTTGAAAAGAGGGGATGAAGAATGAAGGAACACTGCCATGAACTTCTGGATGAGGAGCAGGCGGTCGAAGCTTCCCGATTGCTGAAGGCGATATCGGATCCGACGCGGATTCGCATACTGCATATGCTGTCTCAGGAAGAGTGCCCGGTGGGGCACATCGCGGAGGCGCTTGGGATGAGTCAGTCTGCGGTTTCGCACCAGCTGAGCTATTTGCGAAGCCTGAAGCTCGTGAAATACCGGAGGGACGGCAATATGTTTTACTATACATACGAAGATGAACATGTCATCGCCATACTGCGGCAGGTGCTCGAGCATATATCCCACTGATACGGATGATCCGGTTTGCTCTTGACATTTGTGGCAGTTGGAGTGTAATTTATGAACAACTGAATGGAACCAAGAACGATGATCAAGGACATAAGCTCGCATCATTCGGCGATCCAGAGAAGAAGCCCCTGGCTGAAAGGCTTCCTCGCACGGGTGCCGGCTTCCTACCTTGTAGTTTTCCGGGCTGGCCAGGTACTGGGCATCCCGGACGGTTGCGGCACGTTATCGCCGCCTAGAGGATTCTTGGCGGATTTTTAGGCGCAAGAATTGAATCAGGGTGGTACCACGAGCACATTCGTCCCTTTCGGCGGATGTGCTTTTTTTGTGTTGTCCTTGGGATGAATCCAGTCATGATATACAAAGGGGAGAGAACAGATGCGTCAAAGTCAATTATTGCTGACTACGCTGCGTGATGTGCCGTCTGAAGCTGAGGCACGAAGCCACCAATGGCTGCTTCGCGGCGGCTATATCCGGCAGATTGCGGCAGGGATTTATT
Organism: Paenibacillus sp. FSL M8-0334; assembly: GCF_038000405.1. NCBI lineage: Bacteria > Bacillati > Bacillota > Bacilli > Caryophanales > Paenibacillaceae > Paenibacillus > Paenibacillus sp. FSL M8-0334. Next base: position 729,086 of record NZ_JBBOCH010000001.1, on the reverse strand, counting down.
CCTATTTACCGCTGGGCTGGCGGGTGCTGCGGAAGATCGAACACATGATTCGGCAGGAGATGGATGCCGCCGGCGCCCAAGAAATGTGGATGCCTGCCATTCAGCCTGCTGAGCTGTGGAAGGAATCCGGCCGGTATGGCGCCTATGGAGCCGAACTGATCCGGCTCCATGATCGCCAGGAGCGGGAATTTGTACTCGGGCCGACGCATGAAGAAGTGATTACGTCGATCGTGCGCAATGAAATATCGTCCTATCGAAGACTACCGGTCAATCTGTACCAAATTCAGACGAAATACCGGGACGAGCGGCGGCCGCGGTTTGGCCTGATGCGGGGACGGGAGTTTCTGATGAAGGATGCGTATTCATTCGATCGCGACTGGGCAGGGCTTGATGCTGCATACCGGACGATGTATGCCGCCTATGAGCGCATCTTCAGCCGCTGCGGCTTGACATTCCGGCCCGTTGAAGCCGATGCGGGCTCGATCGGCGGGCAGGGGGAGACACATGAGTTCATGGCGCTGGCAGACATCGGTGAGGACATCATCGTATCCTGCAGCGCCTGCGATTACGCTGCCAATCTGGAACGGGCCGAGTCTGGCCGGACGGCGGGGAGCTCGGGAAATCATCCACATGCAAGTACCGATGGACAGGCACCATCCGAGGTGCATACGCCGAATGTTAAAAGCATCGAGGAACTGAGCGCATTTCTGCGGATTGGGCCGGAGCAGATCATCAAGACGCTGGTGTATCGTGCAGACGGCGAGCTGTACGCCGTGCTGGTTCGTGGAGACCGCGAAGTGAATGATACGAAGGTGAAATCCTATCTGAAGGCGGAGCAAGTGGAGCTTGCCGGTGCGGACGAGGTTCTGCAGGCCGCCGGTGCGCCGGTCGGCTTTGTCGGTCCGGTCGGCCTGTCCTTAAACATCTTGGTGGATCATGAGGTTGCAGCTATGGCTGAAGGGATTACAGGCGCGAACCGGATTGATACCCATCTCACAGGCGCTCGTCCCGGGAAGGACTTTGCGCTGGAATTTACCGGGGATTTCCGGAATGTGACAGAGGGCGAACCTTGCCCGCGCTGCGGTCAAGCGCTGGAGTTCCATCGCGGCATTGAACTGGGGCATGTATTCAAGCTTGGCACCAAATACAGCGAGGCGATGAATGCGACCTTCCTCGATTCGGATGGCCGGGAGAAACCGCTTGTGATGGGTTGTTATGGCATCGGGGTGTCGCGGGTCATGGCAGCTGTAGCCGAGCAGAGCATTGTGGAGGATCGGCTCGTCTGGCCGATGTCGGTTGCGCCGTTCGCAGCGCATATCATCCAGGTGTCGATGAAGGATGAAGAGCAGCGCGCTCTGGCCGAGCAGCTCTATGCCGAGCTCGGGGCGGCAGGGGTGGATGTGCTGCTCGACGATCGCGATGAACGGCCAGGCGTCAAATTCAAGGATGCCGATCTGGTAGGCGCACCGCATCGGATCATTATCGGGCGCGGAGCGGCTTCGGGCGAGATTGAGTGGATGGGTGAAGACGGGATCAAGACAACAATCCCGGCTGCCGAAGCGGTGCAGCGTGTACGTCAGGCGGCAGATGTGGCACGCTAGACGCCGAGGAGCTGGCTTGACAGGTCCGATGAATGCATGAAACGTTAATCCTCAGAAACTATGTACATGAGTGTGGTTTCCGGCTTATGATGGAGTCAGATGAGCTACAACCTACAACAGTCTGTGGACGGAGGAGTTAGAGGCATGAGCAAGCAGCAGCGGGAGCCGGGCCCGGAAGTGAAGGAAATGCCGGAGCATCATCTTGCACAGGTGAAAATAACGCTGGACAACCCACTGCGGTGGGTGAACAGCTACGTGCTGCGCGGGGATGAGGGCGTGACCATCATCGATCCGGGGCCGCGAACCGAAGGCTCGGAGCGGGAGTGGGAGGCGGCGCTGACGCAGCTGGGCATTACGCCAGGCGACATTGCCTCCATCGTGCTGACCCATCATCATCCCGACCATTATGGGCTTGCCGGATGGTTCCAGGCACGTTCCGGGGGCCGTGTATGGATGTCGCGGCGTGCGCACCAGGAAGCGATGCTGATGTGGGGGCCGAATTCCGCGATGGAGACGGCGCTTCCGTCGCTGTTTCGTCTTCACGGCATGCCGGAGTACCGGCTGGCTGAGCTTCCGGCCCATCTCAAGGGCTTTAACGCCCAGGTCACGCCGCAGCCGGACGTCTCCTTCCTGGAGGCGGGGCGACCGTTTCATATGGGCGATCGCCGCTGGCTCCCGATCGAAACGGCCGGACATGCTCCCGGGCATCTGTCATTCTATGATGCCGACCGCGGGGTGCTGCTGTGCGGCGATGCCGTGCTGCCGCAAATCTCGCCTAACGTAAGCTTGCTGCCCGGGAGCGATGAGGCGCCGCTGGCGCTCTACCTGGCCGGGCTGCGCCGCCTGCGCGAGCTGGATGTCCGGACGGCATATCCCGGACATCGTAACCCGTTCACGCATTTCCGTGAACGGATCGACGCGCTCCTCGAGCACCACGAGGAGCGTCTGGCCCACATCGCCGGCCTGCTGCGCGAGGCCGGGCAGCTGACCGCCTACGAGGTATGCACCGCCCTCTTCGGCGACTCGCTCGGCATCCATCAGCTGCGCTTCGCCATGTGCGAAGCGCTGGCCCATCTCGCCGAGCTGGCCCGGCGCCATAACGCCCGGATGGCCGAAGGCACGGGCGGCGCGCTTTATTTTACCGTGAGCGACTGAACTAAAAACTGACCGCCTGCTGCACGTTTGACTTCTCATGCGTAGCGCAGGCGGTTTTTTTACGTATCCGATTTTCGAATCATTGTCAATCTCGCAGTCAGAGTTCCCGCTTCTCTCGCATATACTTGAATACCTTTCCTCTTTAAGCAACGCTCTCAAACGTCTCAAGCCCCATGTTTCAGTCTGATGCATCTCCATGATGCCCCGTCCTTTTTGCAAGCAAGTGCTGCTCGTTTCTTGGCATTCAACCGCCTGATTTCTTGTCTAAGATTCTGGATCAAGCGCCTCTAAAGGAGAATCGGCCATGAAGAAAAAAGATGTCGTCGCCATGCTGCTTGCCGGAGGCCAGGGCAAGCGGCTGAAAGGCTTAACGAAAACGCTGGCGAAGCCGGCGGTTTATTTCGGGGGAACCTACCGCATTATCGATTTTCCGCTCAGCAATTGCTCCCACTCCGGCATAGACACGGTCGGGGTGCTGACCCAGTACGAGCCGCTCGTGCTGCATTCGTATATCGGTGTCGGCAGCGACTGGGATCTGGATCGGTTAAGCGGAGGCGTATTTGTGCTCCCTCCTCATGAACGCGAAGACGGTACGACGTGGTACCGGGGCACCGCGGATGCGATTTTTCGCAATCTGAAGTTCATTGATCAGTATGAGCCTGACCATGTGCTGATTCTGTCCGGGGATCACATTTACAAGATGGATTATGATCGCATGCTTGCGTATCACAAGGAGAAGCAGGCAGATTGCACGATATCGGTCATTGAAGTGACGCTGGAGGAAGCCACCCGATTCGGGATGATTAACACCGATGACAGGTACCGCATTCTCGAATTTGAAGAGAAGCCCATTAGTCCGAAAAGCACGACCGCGTCGATGGGCGTCTATCTGTTTCGGTGGCCGCTGCTTCGGTCCTACCTGCTCCGCAATGCCGAGCTCACGGATACAAGCCATGATTTCGGAAAGGATATTCTGCCGCTGATGCTCAGGGAGGGTAGGAGCCTGTATGCTTATCCGTTTGACGGCTACTGGAAGGATGTCGGCACCATTCAGAGTCTGTGGGAAGCCAATATGGATCTGCTGACTGCTCAGCCGAAGCTGAATCTGAACGATCCGAGATGGCGCATTTATACCCGTAATCCGAATCAGCCACCGCAGTATATTTCTCCCCAGGGCATCGTTCGGAACAGTATGATCAGCGAAGGATGCGCGGTTAGCGGAGAGGTAGTGCGCTCTGTGCTGTTCTACGGCGTGGAGGTCGGCGAAGGGAGCGTCATCACCGACTCGGTCATTATGCCGAAGGCCCGCATCGGTCGCAATGTGCGGATACACCGGGCGATTATCACGGAGGATATGGAAATCGGAGACCATGCGGTGATCGGGACGCCGGATGCGGCTGAAGCTGAAATCACGCTCATTACCGGACAAGACGAAGAGGGGCTGAAGCTGCTTCAGACCTCTTCGCTCCGCACGGATCAGGGGTAGGAACAGGAGGCAGGAACGATGAGAGAGCTGATGGGCATTATTAATCTGGATCGGGAACGGGATGGGCTGAATGAATTGACCTATTATCGCTGCGGGGCTGCGGTCCCGTTCGCAGGCAGATACCGGTTGATCGACTTCATTATGTCGAGCATGATGCATGCCGGGATCCAGGATATTGCGATTTTCGTGCGGCGGAAATATCGTTCCCTGATGGATCATCTTGGCGAGGGGCGCCCATGGGATATGAACCGCAAGCGGGGAGGGCTGTTCATATTGCCGCCCGACTGGAACGATGAGACGGATATGTCAGCGGGAGAGCTGAGGCATATCAACAACAATCTCGATTTTTTCGAGCGCGGGGCCGCCTCCCATATCGTCCATGCCGGCAGCCAGCATCTGAGCACGGTGGATCTGAACGCAGTCCATGCTTACCATTTGGAGAAGAAAGCGGATGTGACGCTGGTCTACACCCGCGTCCCTTCGCCAAGACCCGAGCACCGGTTCTGCTACCGGCTGGACGTTGACGAGGACGGCAGCGTTGCAGATATTCATTACGAGCAGCGGCATGACTGCATATATATGGAGATGTTTGTGATGGAGAAGTCGCTGTTCCTGGAGCTTGCCGAGCACTGCATCGCCCATGGCGGAAAGCACTTCTTTCGCGATGCCCTTATGAAGAACCGCCACAAGCTGCGCATCGCCGCCTATGAATACAAGGGCTACCATGCCGTGATCAATTCGCTGGAGAGCTATTACCGGACCAGCATGAACCTGCTGAATCCCCAAACGTATGACAGTCTGTTTGGCAAGCGGACCGTTCATACGAAGATCAAATACGAGGTGCCCGCTAAATATTTGGACACGGCGGACGTCAGCAATGCCTTGGTGGCCAACGGCTGCTGGATCGAAGGGGAAGTGAAGAACAGCATTCTGTTTCGCGGAGTCCAGGTAAAGCGAGGCGCAAGCATTCACAATTCCATCATCATGCAAAAATGTGTCATCGGTGAAAACGTCCGGCTTGAGAATGTCATCCTGGACAAAGATGTCATCATCTCCCGCGATCATCAGCTGCAGGGCGATTATCGCAAGCCTTTTGTGATCGCCAAGGATGTCTCAATCTAACCGCCAATAGGATGGGTCAGGAGGAACGACGTTGTTTAACGACAAGGAGTCATTCAAACAGCATTTCAAGGAACAGCTGGTCAGCCGATTGGGGAAGGCAGTGGAAGAAGCGACGCCCGGGGATGTATACAAGGTGCTTGGCAGTATGGTTCGGGAGCATGCCGGGCGGCCATGGGCCACGACGAACCGCATGTACCGGGAAACGGGGCAGAAGCAGGTGTACTACTTTTCGCTGGAATTTCTGATCGGGCGTCTGCTCGGCAACAATCTGCTTAATTTGGACTTGCTGGATATGGTGCGGACCGGACTTGCCGAGCTCGGATGGGATTGGGAGGCGGTCGAAGAGCAGGAGACGGACGCAGGGCTTGGCAACGGCGGTCTCGGTCGTCTTGCTGCCTGCTTCCTGGATTCCATGGCATCGCTGCGGTATGCAGGACATGGCTGCGGCATCCGCTACAAGTATGGTCTGTTCGAGCAGAAGATCATTGACGGTCATCAGGTAGAGCTGCCGGACAACTGGCTTCAGCGCGGCAATGTGTGGGAAGAACGCCGGGCTGACAAGGCGGTGGAGGTGCATTTCTGGGGGCGGGTCGAAATCGCGGAGGAAGCCGGGCGGCTCGTATTCCGCACTGTTGACCAGGAGCGGATACGCGCGGTTCCCTACGATGTGCCGGTGATCGGTTATAGCGAAGGAAGCGTGAATACGCTGCGCCTGTGGAGCGCCGAATCCGTCACCGACATGAGCCGGATCGGGCCGGGAGGCCAGCATGGGTATCATCAATATTTGGATTACAACCGCTCCGTGGAATCGATCTCGGAATTTCTGTACCCGGATGATTCCGCTTATGAAGGGAAGCTGCTTCGGCTGAAGCAGCAGTATTTTCTCTGTTCGGCGGGCATCCAGAGCATTCTCCGCACCTTTGCCAAGCTGGGTCGGCCTTACCGCGAGCTGCCGGATTATGTGGCGGTGCATATTAACGATACCCATCCGACACTTGTCATTCCCGAGCTGATGCGGCTGTTGATTGACGAGCTCGGCTTTGGCTGGGAGGAAGCGTGGGACATTACAAGCCGGACGGTGTCGTACACTAATCATACTTTGCTGAGCGAGGCACTGGAGCAGTGGCCGGTCGGCATGGTCAGAGAACTGCTTCCCCGTGTGTACATGATAATTGAAGAGATTAACAAGCGGTTCTGCGCGATGCTGCTTGACCGTTATCCCGGCGATCCGGAGCGGATCGCACGGCTGGCTATCATCGAAGGCGAACAGATTCGGATGGCGCATCTGGCAATCGCCGGGAGCTACAGTGTGAACGGCGTGGCCGCCTTGCATACCGAATTGCTAAAAAGCCAGGTGATGGCGCCTTTCTACCAGCTCTACCCGGAACGTTTCAACAACAAAACGAACGGCATCACCCATCGCCGCTGGCTGTTGTATTGCAACCCTGCGCTCAGCGGTCTGATTGTCGAAGCGATCGGAACGGACTGGATGTTAAGTCCGCGTCAGCTTCGCTTGCTGGAGCCGCTCCAGCATGATGCTTCTTTTCAAGAAAAGCTTCAGGAGATCAAGCGGCATAACAAGCTTCGGTTGGCCGACTATATCCTCGACAAGCAGGGGATTGCCGTGGACCCGGACTCGATCTTTGATGTTCAAGTGAAACGGCTGCACGGATACAAGCGGCAATTGCTTAACATTATGCGGGTGATGCATCTGTATAACATGATCAAGGACGACCCGACAGCTGAGGTTGTTCCGCGAACCGTCATATTCGGAGCGAAGGCGGCCCCAGGTTATTATTTGGCCAAAAACATCATCAAGCTCATTCACAATGTCGTGGAAGCGGTCAATAGCGATCCTGATGTTTCCAAGAAGCTGCGCATCGTATTTCTGGAGAACTACTCGGTCTCCCTGGCAGAGCGGATTATCCCGGCAGCGGATCTGAGCGAGCAGATTTCGACAGCCGGCAAGGAAGCCTCCGGCACGGGCAATATGAAGTTTATGCTGAACGGCGCCTTGACCATTGGCACACTGGATGGGGCGAATGTGGAGATGCATGAGCTGCTGGGCGATGACAACATGTTTCTGTTTGGCCTTCGGGCCGAACAGGTGCTGTCTTATTACAGGGACGGCGGTTATGCAGCCCGGGAAATATACGAGCGGATGCCGGACATTTCAAGGGTGGTGGATCAGCTGGTGCAGCCCGGTCCGTTTTGTGCCCAGGAGCAGGAGTTTATCGCTATTTATCAGTCCTTGCTGGATCATAACGATGAATTTTTTGTGCTGGGGGATTTTCATAGTTACTTAGCGGCGCAGGCGGCTGTGGACCACGCTTATGTCGATCTTTCCGCCTGGATGGCCAGAGCGGTGAAGAACATCGCGCATGCAGGCCATTTCTCCAGTGATGCCACCATTCATCGGTATGCGTCGGAGATATGGGGAATTTCGCCGATCTGATCGTTCGACAAGCAGGTGGCTTTGCCTTCGAATAGATAAACAAATAAACCTCTGATCATCAGAGGTTTATTTGGCGTTCTATACTTGCTTTAAGGCTTCAGGCGACGCCGGTACATAGGCTTGCTTAGAGCAGCTGCTCGTTAGGGGCAGTTGCACTGGCTGTTACTCCTGTTCCGGAGCGGTTGGCTCGCCTTCTTCAATTTCATGGTCCTCTTGCTTGCGATGGGCGATCCGGCTGCTGGCTGCGGCTGCAATCGCGCCGACGATGTCGTCGAGGAAGGTGTTTACGATGCCTTCCGATTTATCGTTCAGCCGTTCAAGCACCCCCGGCTTCAGCTTGTCGATATATCCGTAATTCGTGAAGCCGATGCTGCCATAAACATTGACGATGGAGAAGGCCAGAATTTCATCCACGCCGTACAGGCTTTCGTCATTGGCAAGCAATTCCTGGAGCGGGGACAACAGCTTGCCCTGCTCTGCCAGAATGTCAAGCTGAATGCCGGTCAGCACAGCATTTTGGACTTCTCTTTTGCTGAGTACGGCCTCGACATTTTCGATACATTCTTCCATCGAGAGGTCTGGATAATACTTCTTCTGAAGCACCATAACCAGCTCCGCGATCTCTTCGGTGTGAACCCCCCGCTCTTCGAGCAACCTCCAGGTGGCTTCAGCTACCTTTTTGCTGTTCAGGCTGTAAGGGATGTTTGTATCCGCCATGATCTCACCTCATTGAATTCTTCGTTTGAATGATGGTGCTTACTGAAGATTGTACTTTTTTCACAACCCCTTTGTCCAGAAAACAGGGGAACGAGGGTATTTTTTTGAAAAGGGCTCGTATACATAGGAGTACAACCTGTACAAAATTTAGGGAGGAACAATACATGACACGTAAGAGATCACTGCGCAGAGTTTCAGCCGCCGGGCTCCTTGCTGTTCCGATCATGATATCCGGCTGCGGTCCATTCGGAGGCAATCAGTCTGAAGCGATCGACCCGCCGCCGGCTCAAGTGGAGGAACAAATGATGAACGGCATCGGTTCGGCCGCAACCCAAGGGGAGATTGGCGAGCAGACGACCGTATATCTGACGGACAACCGTGGAATGCTGGTGCCTGTTACGATGGGAATCCCGAGCGAGGAAGGCTCGGATAGCATGAGCAGCGCGCTGGAAGTGCTGATCAAGGGAGGAAGATACGCCGCTTATATACCGCCAGGCTTCCAGGGGGTATTGCCGCCAGGAACGCAAGTCAACAATGTTACCGTAGATGAGGAGAACAAGCTGGCCCTGATCGAGTTTAACCCGGCGTTTGCAAGCTACAGTGCTCAGGAGGAACGGCGGATACTGGAGGCGCTGACCTGGACGCTCACCGGACAGGAAGGGATTGAACAGCTGCAGATTTGGGTGGACGGTGTGAAGCTGACGGAGATGCCGGTGAACGGGACACCGCTTGACCGGCCGCTGACCAGAGCGCTGGGCATCAATCTTCAGAAAGCGGACGATGCGATCTACTCCTCCTCTACACCGGTAACCGTGTACTTCTCTTCGGTGACGCCGGAGGGGATTCAGTACTATGTGCCGGTAACCCGACTCGTTCCAAGCGGGCAAAGCGCTCTTCAAGCAGCGCTGAATGAGCTGATCCGGGGGCCGCAGCCAGGAGATGGCCTGGAGAGTGTCATATCCGGGGATGCCGCCGTAGCTTCTGTTGAGCAGGGCGAGGATGGCCTGGTGACGGTTGCGCTGGAGGACGACATGTTCATGGAGGGAGACCCGATTCCTTCGGAGCTGCTGCAGGCCGTTGTGCTGACGGTGTCGGAGAACGCACAGAATGCCAAAGTGAAAATCCGCATGAATGATCTGGCCGAGGTGGTCGGCACCGACAGCCTGAATTACAGCGAACCTGTCACCCGTCCTGAGCGCATCAACGAAATTTCCATTTAAGCAAGCCATCCGTCCAGAGGGTGCTTTTGTGCCTGCACTTTGGTAGAATAGGGAATGCTAATCAGGATTGCGATATGAAGTAGGAGGCAGAAAACATGAGATCTAACGGACGTAAGAGCGATGAGCTTCGCCCGATGAATTTATCGACCCATGTGAATAAATATGCGGAAGGCTCCGTGTACATCGAAATGGGGGACACGAAGGTGCTGGTGACGGCAACCGTCGACGAGAAGGTTCCTCCGTTTCTGAAAGGACAAGGAAAGGGCTGGGTAACGGCAGAGTATTCGATGCTGCCGCGCGCTACGCAATCCCGGAATCAACGGGAAGCGAATCGTGGAAAGCTCAGCGGCCGGACGATGGAAATTCAGCGGCTGATCGGCAGAGCTCTCAGGTCTGTTGTGAATCTGCATGCACTTGGAGAGCGTACCATTACGCTGGACTGCGATGTGATTCAGGCTGACGGCGGTACGCGCACCACCTCCATTACCGGGGCATTCGTTGCGCTTGCCATTGCGGTTAACAAAATTGTGGAACAGCATAAGCTGCCTGTATTTCCGATCACCGATTATCTGGCTTCGGTGAGTGTAGGCATCGCCGGTGGAGAGGCTCTTCTTGATCTCAATTACGAGGAAGATTCCAAAGCCAAGGTGGATATGAATCTGGTGATGACAGGAAGCGGCAACTTTGTCGAGGTGCAGGGCACCGGTGAAGAAAGCCCGTTCACCCGCGAGGAGCTTGACCAGATTCTTGAGCTGGGTGACAAGGGGATTCGGGAACTGATCCGCCGTCAGCAGGAAGCGCTTGGTCCGATTGCCGATAAAATTGGTTCAGTCAAGAGTGGGAGTGTAAGATAACAAATGAAGCTGAAGCTTGGAGACACACTAATTGTTGCGACACGTAATCAAGGCAAAGTTAAGGAATTTTCCCATGCTTTCGCTGCATTTGGAACTTCCGTCAAAAGCATGTATGATTATCCGGAATTGCCGGACGTGGTGGAGGATGGCGCAACCTTTGCCGAGAATGCTTACAAGAAGGCAAAGGCGGTTGGCGATGCGCTGGGGCTTCCGGTGCTGGCCGATGATTCCGGCCTGTGCGTCGATGCTCTGAACGGAGAGCCGGGGGTGTACTCTGCCCGTTACGCCGGGGAACATGGCAACGATGAGGAGAATAACAACAAGCTGCTTGCGGAGCTGGAGAAGCTGAAGCTTGGTGAAGATACGGAGCAGCCGCTGCTCAGCACGGCACGATTCGTATGCGCGCTCGTGCTGTATGATCCGGCATCCGGCACCAAGATTGAGACCGAGGGCACCGTCGAGGGCTGGATTACCTCGGAGCCGGCGGGCTGCGGTGGCTTCGGCTATGATCCGTTGTTCTACCTGCCAAGCCATGAGAAAACGATGGCGGAGCTTAGCGTGGAGGAAAAGCAGGAGATCAGCCACCGGGGCGCAGCGCTGCGTCAGCTTGTGGCTCAATTGCAGGAGAGCTGAAGTTATCCGGACCGGAAGGGTCTCACGCCCCTTGCGTCCGCTAGCCACTTTAGCATCATATAGACAGGAAAAGGTCGAGGAATGAGCCTAACTGCTCAATACCCCGGCCTTTTTTGTGGTTTTATGGATGTTACCGGATCGCGACATTGTACTCCTTCAGCCAGAAGTGCACCTGGGCCAAATAGGCGAACAATTGGGGACCCGACATCAGCTGGCCGAACCAAGGCAAATTGGAGGAGGCGTCCGGTGATGAGGCGAGTTCGCGAATTTTTTTCTTATCAATCAGCGGGAGCAGCGGCGAGGTTGAGTCATCCAGGATCGACAGTACCTGCTGTTTGACGGCTGTCAAATAGTTCGGATTGTGGGTTTTGGGATAAGGGCTCTTTTTGCGATACAGCACGTCATCGGGCAGAACGCCCTCAAGCGCTTTGCGAAGGATGCCTTTCTCACGGTCTCCTGCCGTTTTGATGCTCCACGGAATGTTCCATACATATTCAATTAGCCGATGATCGGTATAAGGCACCCGAACTTCAAGGCCCACGCCCATGCTCATCCGATCTTTACGATCCAGCAGCGTAGGCATGAAGCGTGTAATGTTCAGGTAAGACATGACCCGCATTTTCTGCTGTTCGCCGGTTTCGCCCTGGAGTGCGGGAACTTCGGCCACAGCTTCGGAGTATCGGTCCCCAAGATAATCAAGCGGCTTGATCCACTCGCGAATCTCCGGGGAGAGCAGTCCTGCCCGCATGTCAGGTGCAACCGACCATGGGAAGGTACCGGAGTTCAGCATTTCCTCCCGGTGGAACCATGGATATCCGCCAAAAATTTCGTCTGCTGCTTCGCCGGAAATGGCAACGGTGGCGCCTTTCTTGATCTCGCGGCAAAAAAGGAAGAGGGAGGCATCCACATCCGCCATCCCTGGCAGGTCGCGCTGACGGGTTGAGGCATCAAGCGCTTCAACAAGCTCCGGTGTGTCAAATTCAATCCAGTGATGCTGCGTGCCAAGCTCCTCGCTCATGCGTTTGATCCAGGGGGCGTCGGCGCCGGGCTGGAAAGAATGGGACTGGAAAAACTTATCATTGTCCACATAGTCCACAGAATACGTATGGACCTGGCCTTGCCCTGTTCGGCTGTAATAGTCGACGGCAAGGGAAGACAGGGCGCTTGAATCCAGACCGCCGGACAGCAGCGAACAGACCGGTACATCGGATACCAGCTGTCGCTCCACCGTATCGCTCAGAAGATCGCGGAGATGGCGGGCCGTCTGATCGACATCGTCCTCATGCGGCTTGCTTTCGAGCTTCCAATAGCTATATTTTCGCAGACCCTCCCGGTTGAAGATCATTGCACAGCCCGGACGCAGCTCGGATATGTCCTTGTAGACGCCATGTCCCGGGGTTCTTGCAGGCCCGATGATGAACACTTCTGCCAAGCCCTCTGCACCGACGACAGGCTCCACCTTCGGATGTTGAAGGATCGCTTTCGGTTCGGAGCCGAAGATCAGCGTGCCGTCCTTGTAGCTGTAGAACAGCGGCTTTACGCCCACGCGGTCTCTCGCGAAAAAAACCTGCTCTCTGACGCTGTCCCAGATGGCAAAGGCAAAAATTCCATTCAGCCTCTCAAGGCAATCCGGTCCCCACTCCATATAAGAGACGAGCAGTACCTCCGTGTCGCACTGGGTCTGGAACCGATGTCCCCGCGCAACCAGTTCGGCTCTCAGCTCTGCCGTATTATATAACTCCCCGTTGTATACAATGGCATATACATCCTCTTCTTTATGAATGATCATCGGCTGGGCACCATTCTCGGGATCAATCACGCTAAGACGGCGGTGACCAAAAGCGCAGGGATTGGAAATCCAAGTGCCTGATCCGTCAGGTCCGCGGTGGGCCAAACTATCTGTCATCTTGACCAGCAGCTGCGAATCCTGGGTCAAGTCGCCGCTCCATTGTATAAAACCGGTTATTCCGCACATGACGGCTCATCCTCTCTTCACTTTGTCATACGTTGTCCTTCTTTAAGGGGTTATTTGGGAAAGTGATACAGATATATGCCGAAGCAAGGCATAAAATGTCTGTCCTTTTACGAAAACTAGGGAGGAGGACGAATGTAGAACAAAGGAGTGAACCGTCCATGAACAAACAGAAATATTATGTTTCCGTTCAAAGCAAATCCGTGATGAATCAGCAAGGGGACGCCTCCTACGAGTGGGAGATTGAAGCGACACCCGAAGAGGCGGATCAAGTTCGAATCGAGCTGGACATGATGCAGGAGAAGGAGGAAGAAGCTTTTCCCGGTTATGTGTTTCCATGGCCGGACACCCCGGAGCAAAGCAATAACGCCCTGTTTCAGGATTCGCTGGATCGGGTCTACCGGACGATTTACCGGTTTGGAACCGAAGAGACACGCAAGCAGATGGAGCAGTTCAGGCTGATTCCGGGTCTGGAACAACAATATTAAACCGTGCTGTCCGCAGTGCGATAGTTAGGAGAATGCAGAGATGTATACGATACAGGATGTCAAAATTCGCCGGATTACCGAAATGAATGGAGCGCCCTGCGCGGAGGTTGAGGTATACCCGGCAACGGAAGGAGACAGCGTCCTGCTCGCTTACTTGACGCCTTCGGCTCCTCTGGGCGGCTATGAGCTGGTCAAGCTCGTTCGCAGTGATGCAAGCCTGGAGGTAGATTGGTATGACAACAGTATGCACAGCGCTTATGAGGACGCGACGGACGAAGCGTTCGAGAACAGTACGACGGCCACTGCCGAGGAGAATCGGGATGCATTCAAGCAGCAGCTGCTCTCTTTTGGCCAATTGTACGAGCAGTTGAACCAGCGTTTGAGCGAAGGCACGAACTGGATGTAATGCATATGTAAGAACGCAGAATATGCGGGGAAAAAGCTTGGTGACAGAAGTCGCCAGGCTTTTATTATATTAGGGGGATCGCGTTAAACGTATTCGCGTAGTACCTGAACCCCCTTCAGAACGTTGTACACAAAAGTCAGAAAATAAATCAGGCCAAACAGGATCAGATACATAATGACGGAACCGAGCACCTCAGCGGTAAACATCAGGTAGATAAGCGGGATGGCCGCAATAACCGGAATCAGGTGGGAGAGGAGCGCATGACGCGCATGCCGGGCTATATAGGCGTTGTCCGAGAGAACCCATACGAGGAAGGGGAATATAAAGGGAGCAAAAAAGATGCTGAAATAGGACAGGGAGGACAGCAGTTGTTTCATATCATTCACGCTCCTTGTTCGCTGTCATGTTGTTTACATATTACCCCATGGAACGGGCTCTGATTCGGGCTCCCATAATGAATAAAAAAAGGCTTTGAATTTTCTCCAAAATGCGATATAATAATCTTCGTCACTGTTTCAAAAAACCAATTACATACCTATGTCCCAGTAGCTCAGCTGGATAGAGCAACGGCCTTCTAAGCCGTCGGTCAGGGGTTCGAATCCCTTCTGGGACGTCAGTGAAACACCGCCTAATTGGCGGTGTTTTTGCGTTCCATGGGGATGAGAAGCCCAAGATGGGGTTCGTCGGAGCATCCGCTTCGGTAGCGCTCGCATCGCAGTCGGCCGAACGGCCGTATCCCGATCTGGGACGAGGGGCACCGCCTAATTGGCGGTGTTTTTGCGTTCCATGGGGATGAGAAGCCCAAGATGGGGTTCGTCGGAGCATCCGCTTCGGTAGCGCTGCATCGCAGTCGGCCGAACGGCCGTATCCCGATCTGGGACGAGTGGCACCGCCTAATTGGCGGTGTTTTTGCGTTCCATGGGGATGAGAAGCCCAAGATGGGGTTCGTCGGAGCATCCGCTTCGGTAGCGCTGCATCGCAGTCGGCCGAACGGCCGTATCCCGATCTGGGACGAGGGGCACCGCCCCTCTAGCATCATTATCCCTTTGGTTCAGGGAGTAGCTGATCCTAGGCGCTTGGGGCCGAAGAGGATCAAATCTATGTCAAAACATCGAGTGTGGTGCTTATGTCTGTTGATCATGGAAAACGATTTATCATTGTAGTATAGTTGAATAAATGGTAAAAGAAGGTGGATGAGTTCTAATGCATTATCATTTCACTGTTGTATTATTTCTGGCCGCTGTTATTCAACTGGTTCTGGATATAACGATCCGAAAAACAGACGAGAAGATATCAGACACGGATGGTATTGTCCCGTATAGATGGTTCTTCGTGATTGCAGCAATTGTAATCATTTTGTCAGCTATTTATGTTAAAGAACCTCCTTATCATTATGTTTGGGTAGGTGTATTACTTGCCCTAGTGTTCGGTGTTCGAGCCCTATTCGAATGGAGATACATTCGCAGTTCTCAAAAACATATGATTTCTCTATCGATGATGGCCTTATCTGTAATTGGTACAATTCTTTACGTTTTTATACAGTTCCAGTGATTAAGATTCGCCATATATAACAAAACGCCAAGTACAGTATAAACCGCACAATTGTGTGGTTTTTTTATGGCATTAGGAAGCGGAGATCCAAGTCCTCGTCGAGTCGATGCATGCGTCAATGACCAGCAGGAGTAAATGATAGTGTTGCGTGATGTCCTTTTGACAATAATAGTTAGCTTGAATATAATTGCTTCAACAACTATAATGATGGTGATCATTATAATGCAGGAAGGAACGGAGATTTATATGACGAACGAGCATCGCGAGCAGGAATTGGCGGTCGGCTTCATCATGGGCATGACTTACCGGAGAATCGCTGCTTTGCTGCAGCATCGGATTAAGGACTATGATGTTACGCCGGAGCAGTGGTCCGTTCTTTATCAGATCGATCAGGCTGAGGGGTTGATTCAGAAAGAGATTGCGGATCGCTGCGGCAAGGACAAACCAACCACGACGCGAATTCTCGACCTTCTGGAGAGCAAGGCTTTGATTTACAAAGAGACAGGCAAGCAGGACAGGAGATCGTTTGTCGTGTTCAGCACGGAACGCGGGAAGGCGCTCATCCGGGAAACGCTGCCCATCGAGAAAGGGATCACGGACGAAGTGAAGCGCTGCATGTCTGATGAAGAGTATCGCATTCTGCTGGACCTGCTGGATCGAATCCATCGGCATATCGGGGAGCAGCTGGAGCGGCGGGAATCGTAGTTTTTGCAACTATTTAGAGATGATATAGATCGTAGAGAGTGGGAGAAATGTAATGCAATCGAATACTAAGCGTGAGCCATTATGGACGGGATCGTTTATTTCGTTAACGGTCTCTTCTTTTTTGTTGTTTTTAAATTTGCACATGTTGTTGTCCTCGTTTTCCTCTTACGTCAAAAATGAGCTGTCCGCCACGGACCTGCAGGTCAGCCTGGTCACCAGCGTCTTTGCCGCTTCGGCTATCGCCACGCGCTTTATGGCTGCGGTACTGCTCAAGCGGATGTCTTCGAACCGTCTGCTGTTCATCGGTCTGATCATTTCAGCAGCAGCAACAGCGCTGAGCAGCCTGCCCGGTTCTGTCGAGGGGCTGCTGATCATTCGCGTGGGGTATGGCATTGGCTTCGGCATTGCCAGTACGATTCTGCCCACGCTGGTATCCCAGATGATTCCGCTGCGGCGGATGGGGGAAGGCATCGGTTATTTCGGATTATCGACCAGTATGGCCATGTCCGTTGGTCCGATGATCGGTTTAAACGTCATGGGGGAGTTTGGTTTCGGTACCCTGACGCTGGCAGGTTCCGCTGTCGTCCTGATGATGCTTCCCCTTCTCTTGCTGACGCGGGCCTTACGGCCTTCTTCCCGAAGTTCAGCGCGGGATAAGGCGAGGGCAGACGCAGCCATGGAACAGAAGCAGGAAGGAGATGGAGAAGCCCGCGGCTTTAACCGCAAGCTTTTGTTCCCGGCGTTATTAAATGTGATTTTGGCGATCACCTACAGCGGTTTGCTAAGCTTCATTGCGCTCTATGGAGAGATTGTCCATCTGCCGCAGGTAGGCCTGTTTTTCCTGTTCAACGCGATTACCATTATTGTGATCCGTCCGATATCCGGCCGAATTTTTGACAGCAGGGGGCATGCGGCCGTTCTGATTCCCGCTGCTGCGATGGTTGTCGCCAGCATGTTGGTTCTCTCTTTTGCAACGACACTCGGGATGCTGATCGTGTCGGCTTTGCTCTATGGCCTTGGCTTTGGTGCGATTCAGCCAACAATTCAAGCCTGGATGATCCGCCGCAGTTCGCCTGAGCAGTATGGCGCGGCCAACAGTATGTTCTACAATTCCACCGACTTTGGCGTAGCCATCGGGGCGGTGCTTCTGGGAGCGATCGCTTCCGCTACGGACTATGCTGTCATGTATCGTTATTCCGCTGGATTCATGGGCTTGTTCATCATCATCTATCTGCTCGGCATGCTGGTATCAGCAGCACGCCAAGCGAGATCTCAAAAAGAGTATTGACCATAAATACAGGACTCATTGCTTGTCAACCGCCCTTTGTGGCGGTTTTTTCGTGTTTTCCACGTGCTTTGCACTATTTTTACAGGATGACTGTCAAAGCATGCCTATGCCCCGGAAAGATATTAGGGTAGAATCAATATTTGAATGCCTTATAGCTTTATATTTATATAGTAGAAATTCGAAATTATTATATCAGGGAGAGGAGTACATACGTATGTCGCTAGTCAAAATCTCACAGCGCACGGCGATTCTATTGGAGCATGCGCGTAAATCCGGCCTGACGTCGGATAAACTGCTTGAGGCTGTCCGTTCAGAAGATCTGGCCCAATTGGCTGCCGCAGAGGCGGAGCATTTTCATTATGATGAATGGATTCCTTACGCGAAGGAGCATGGTGAGGATCTGGAGAAAGCCATTACGGATGGCTATCAGATTACATTCAACACGCGCAACGGCTTGAAAATGTGGCTGGAGGAGTCCTTTGGCATCAGCTCGGAGACGGATTTTACGGTCGGTGAAGGGGTGATTGAAGGGCTTCATCTTCAAGAAGATCAGCTGACCCGTCTGAAAACGGCGCTTGCGGTCAACTGGCTGCTCGATGAAGAAGCTGCTCCTGGTGGATTTAAGGTGAAGCTGACGGTCAGAGGCCTTCAATAAATAGATGACAGAAGCCGCCCGATTCCTGAAACGGAATGGGACGGCTTTTCTTTTTTCTTATATTTACATCCGGCTAGGGGTGGGCATTCCAAGCACGTCCAAGGCTTCGGCCAACGTGTCCTTGAAGCGGGCGGTCAGCCAGAGACGGAGCTGAAGCACATCGCCGTCAGCTTTCAGAATCGGGCATGCAGCATAGAAATTATTGAACAGGGAAGCCAGCTCATAAGCGTAATTGCATATCATGTTAGGCGCAAGCTCCCGGCTTGCCGTATGCAGGGTATCCTGCCATGTGCTCATATGGCGAAGAAGTGCATGCTCAGCCTGTTCAAGTTCAGGGAACGTCTCAGGCAAGGCTGGGGTGACTCCGGATTGATGCGCTTTGTTCAGCACGCTGAGCGAGCGGGCATAGGAATAGAGCAGGTAGACGCCGGTGTTGCCTGAAATTTCCGATGCTTGCTTCATATCGAATACGACTTCCGTTTGCAGGGCGAATCGAAGCAGGTAGTAGCGAATCGAAGCGATGGCGATTTCTCTGCTGGACAGGCCGTTTTTGTCCGAGCGGCTCGTCTCGATGACCTGCTCCATCTGATCGATCAGGTGGGCGATTTTAATGCCGACGCCTTGTCTGCCGGACATCGCGTAAGAAGATTTTCCATCCGAGACATCGATTCCGAGGTCGGCTGCTGCCGAAGGGCTGAGAGAGACGACGCCGTAGCTGACATGATGCAGCTTCTCAGCCTGCTCCGCATAGCCCAGACTTTCGAGTGCCTGCTTGACCATCGCCTGCGGATATTGCTGACGATAATCGATGACATTGATGACGATATCGGCTTTACCGAAGCTGTGTGGATTCCCGTGACGGCCCGTGCTCCACACGTCTCCCGTAAATTTTTGATACATAAAGTCTTTGTTGATCAGGCCGAACTTCCAGAGATGATAAGCGATGTCCTTGGCGGTGTATGTCAAAATCCCATTGGAACGCACCAGCACCTTCTCAGCGCTGAACTCTGACTCCGGAGAGTCACTGTTTGCCTCGGCTTCCTGCTTCAGTACCCAGCAGCCGGCCAGCTTGCCTGTCTGCTCCTGGTAGAAGTTCGGGGTGCGCTTTAGCTGCTCGAAGGCAGAGGACCAGAAGCCCTCGCGGACAATGCTGCTTTCCCATACCAGCAGGTCATAGTGGATGCCGAATTGTTTCATTTCCTCAAGATGTTCTTTCACGATTCGTTCCGCAACAAGCAGGCCCATCCAGGCAAGGTTGCCGTTGCCTTCTTCGAGCTCGTGAAGCACCTCGGTTCTTTTCTGTGCAAGCTCCGGCGTCGTGTCATATGCTTTGTTAGTCAGGGAGTAGATGTCCCAGCAGTAATCCCCGAACCGGCTATGCGCTTTCGCCAGCGGCGTATGCAGCAAACCGACCACGGTGTCGGCCAGCTGGTTGCCGAGATCATCGATATAATTGTGGGCCTCGACACGGTACCCGGCTTTTTTCATCAGGCGGACGAGCGTGTCGCCGATACAGGCGTTTCTTAAATGGCCGATATGGGCGGACTTGTTGGGATTGATGGAGGTGTGTTCGATGACCACCTTCTCATCCGCTGTGGCTGGCAGCGCAAAAGTCATGTCTGCCCAGGCGCGCCAATTGATACGCAGGTTGATGAAGCCGGGGGCGGCGATGTCGATCGTATGTATTACATGTTTGAAGGCGTCATGTTTGTTTAATTCGTTCTTGATCGCCTCGGCGATGTGCAGCGGAGCCTGACGCAGATGCTTGGCAAGCTGCATGGCGATATTGGTGGAATAATCTCCATGCTCGATGTTCGCGGGCTGCTCGATCCGGGTGATGACCGACTCCGGTCGTGCTGTGCCGGCAGCGAGGCATACTTGGTCCAGCGCTTGCTCCAGTTCACGGATGATCCATTGACTCAGCATTGTAATATCCTCCTATGTCTAGATAAAATGTCGATCCTGAGGAGCGTCCGCATCCATGCAAAAAAGCCCCCATCTCCTAAGAGACGAGGGCTATGCTCGCGGTACCACTCTTGTTGCCAGACACGAGCTGTGTCTGACCGCTTCAATAACCTGTAACGGGGTAAGCCGGGACTTCCTACCACATAGTTCGGAAGACCATCTCCTGGGCCCGCTTCATCGACAGTCTTGTACCGGTTCCCACCTGCTCCGGCTCGCTTGGACTAAGGCTGGCGACTACTCTCCCAATCATAGAAATGTCGTGCTCAAGTTTTTCATAATTATAACCAATCTCCGTGAAAAATCAACAGCCCGTTTCTAATGGGGTTTAACAGCAGTTATTCTGAGCCGCTTGTAATCACCGTAGTAGCTATCCGCATGCCACAGATGGGCTTTAGCGATCTCGCTGATCCGTTGGAATGCTTGATGCCGCTCTTTCACAGAGAAATCGGTGAAGAAGCTGTCTCCGAATTGTTTCAGCCACACGAGGATTCCCTCTTCACCGCCAACCAGTTTAGTCGGACGGTCAAAATAGAATAGGGCGTTCACCCGAAAGCCTGCCATTTCCAATTGTGCTGCATATTCGCCAGGGCTGGGATAGTACCATGGGTTTCGGCTATCGGCATCGATTCCGTAATCGTCTGCGAGGACGGTTTTGATCGCCTGATAGATCTCTTCGATATTGCCCTTGCCGCCAAACTCGGCAACAAACCGTCCGCCTGGTTCAAGCGCTCCGTATATCGAATGTAAAGCTCCGGATGCATCTTGTACCCAGTGCAGAGCTGCGTTGGAGAATACCGCATCATAGCGGATGCTGGTCTGGAACTGCTCGGCATTGCCTTTGATAAAAGGGATGTTCGGGTAGTTTGCTCTGGCTTGCTGAAGCATTTCCGCGGAGTTGTCCATCCCGGTTACCTGCGCTCCGGCAGCTGCGATTTCGCTTGTCAGGGTACCGGTCCCGCATCCGAGGTCCAAAATTCGCTCTCCCTCTTTCGGTGCAAGCAGGGAGATAACATCCTTTCCGTACACTGTGTTAAAAGACATGTGGCTGTCATACTGCTCAGGCTTCCAAATCTGGCTTCTGGCCATGGACAAGACTCCTTTATATTTGGTGTTGTCGTTATTGTGGCATCTTTTTCTTATAATCGGAAATATATAATATCAATCGACCTTATAGTTTTAACCTATAAAAATAGGGTGCGGCCTTGGCCGACTGCGAAGCAGCGCTACCGAAGCGGATGCTCCGACGAACCCCTATCTCGGGGCTCTCATCCCCACGGGACGCAAAAAACACCGCCAATTAGGCGGTGTTTCACTGACGTCCCAGAAGGGATTCGAACCCCTGACCGACGGCTTAGAAGGCCGTTGCTCTATCCAGCTGAGCTACTGGGACACAATTTTTTCAAGCAAAAAATATACTAACATATGGGCGTGGAAAATTCAACAAAAAAGTTTTAGAGAAAGCGAATTGGATGATAATGAGAAGAGAGGGGGTGAAAGGATAGCACAAGGCGCGCTGCTTTCCTTGACCTAAGATGAGAATTTATGATTTTTCCTCGGCGCAGCAGGCTCGTGACCTCCTTGTTTTTTTACTTGGAGCACATATGCTATAATCTAAAATTATGAAAAACGGGATTGGAAAGGAGGTGTCCTTATCAAGGACGCAAACTCCCCAGCACATGAGGATAAAAACGTCATCCTGTTTCCGAAAACGCTGGACTTTTATCAGATTCAGCTGACGGTGATGCTGGAAAACGAACGATACGGGGAGGCCATGGAAATCCTTCGGTTTTTGCTGAAATGCGGCGGGCAGAACGAACGTCACTACCAGGAGTGGGAGGCGCTGCTGGAGTGGCTGGAGGCTGCTTTTCCCGAATCAGCCGGGCTGCAGGGGGATCTCACGCAGGACATCGAGGAGGATTCCGACGAAGAGGAAATCACCCGGAGAATGGTCAGCGATAAAGTTGCCCAAGACCCGGGATATACGGATAAGCTGCTGGCTTCCGTGATGAACGGCCCGTTAACCGAGCAGACGATCCTGGCTTTGGAGCAGCTGGCTTACCTGGATCGGCCGGAAATCGACGAGGCGCTTGTCACGTGGCTGAAAGAGACGCCGCTTCATCCGCTGCTGCAGTTCCGCGTGCTTCAGACGCTGCGCAAGCGCGGCGCGGAGGGAAGTGTGGTCATTACGCGGGGACATGAACCGGCCGAGATCGATATCGATACGGTGCCGTTAACCCCGAGCGAATTTCCGCTGGCGATTACTCGGATTCTCGAGCGCGTGGCTGATCAGACTGAAGTGCATGAGCCGACATTATTTTATTTCGCCCAAGAGCTCTGGTCCCAGTTCGTCATGGCGGTATACGGTACGGCAGATTATGCCTCCATGCTCGAGGAAGACGATTCGTCGCTGGACATCTGGGCGGCGGCGCTGCATGACATTGTATCAGAGAGCCTGAAGGGCATCCGCAGCGAAGAGGAGATTCGGCCGCTGTACGGGATAACGGACACCATGCGTTTCCGATATGAGCAGGCCTATCGGTCTCTCAAGGAATTTGTGGCGGCAGGCATGGACGACTAGATTATATTGGTAAACGTTTACGGTATCGGCCGGCAAGGGGTTACCCTTGAAAAAGGTGATAATGTTGTTTATACTATAGTGGTTATTCGGTACGTGATACCTGATTGCGCCAACCACGTGAATTATTTTGGAGGGGAAAGCATAAATGAAAGCAACTTGGGAAAAAATAGAGAAGAACCTTGGCGTTCTTGACGTTGAGGTTGAAGCGGAGCGCGTTGCGTCCGCCCTCGACAAAGCCTTTAATAAAGTAGTGAAAAAAGCGAGTGTTCCTGGATTCCGTAAGGGTAAAGTGCCTCGTTCGATCTTCGAAGCTCGTTTCGGAGTGGAAAGCCTGTATCAGGACGCGATCGACATCCTGCTTCCTGAAGTATACAGCGAAGCTGTAGAACAGACAGACATCTTCCCGGTGGATCGCCCTGAAGTGGAAATCGAGCAGTTCGCGAAAGGCCAAGCCTTCAAGTTCAAAGCAAAAGTGATTGTGAAGCCTGAAGTGAAGCTTGGCGATTACAAAGGCATCGAGGTTGCCGCTGTCAAGGCCGAGGTTTCTGAGGAAGAGTTGACCCAAGAGCTGGAGCGTCTGCAGCAGCGTCATGCTGAGCTGGCTGTCATCGATGAAGGCGCAGCGGTTTCCGGTGACATCGTCGTGATTGATTTTGACGGTTCGGTTGACGGCGTTCCTTTTGAAGGCGGACAAGCTGAGCGCTACTCCCTCGAGCTTGGAAGCAACAGCTTCATTCCAGGCTTTGAAGATCAAGTGATCGGTATGGCAACGGGAGATTTCAAGGATGTTGAAGTGACATTCCCTGAGAACTACCATGCCGAAGATCTGGCTGGCAAGCAAGCTGTATTCAAAGTGAAGGTTCATGAAATCAAGCGCAAGCAGCTTCCTGAACTGGATGACGAGTTCGCTAAAGACGTTAGTGAATTCGATACGCTGGACGAGTACAAGGAAGATCTTAAGAAGCAGCTGCTGACTCGCAAAGAGCAAGAGGCTCAAGGCGTTCGCGAGAACGAAGCTGTAGAGAAAGCTGCGGCTAACGCTGAGGTGGAAATTCCTCAAGCGATGATCGATTCCGAAGTTCAGAACATGATGCGCGATTTCGACAACCGTCTTCGTCAACAAGGCATGAACCTCGAAATGTTCCTGAGCTTCTCCGGGCAGTCCCAGGCGGACCTGCAAGGACAGATGAAGGACGATGCTGAGAAGCGCGTTCGCAACAACCTTGTGCTTGAGCAAATTGCCAAGGAAGAGAAGCTGGAAGTAACCGAAGAGGAAATCAACAAGGAACTGGATAACATGGCTGATACCTACAAGCGTTCTGCCGATGAAATCCGCAGCATTCTTGCCGCTAACGGTTCCCTTGACAGCCTTCGTGAAGAGCTGCTTCTTCGCAAAACGATCGACTTCCTGTTGGAAAACAGCGTAGAAGGTCCTGCAAAAGAAGCAACCGCTACTGAAGAATAATACCCGGCAGCTGCCGAAGCTGCTTTATACAGGATAAGGCACGTACATTTATGCGTGCCTTATTTTTAACCAAGAATATCCAAATTGATCCTAATTTCGACATGAATTGGATATCTTTATTCGGCATACATAATGAGACAAGTTGGCAGGATATATTCCTCGGGAAGTTCATAGAATGTAATCAGGGTTAAAAAATGACATCGTGCTTTGAACGTGTTAGAATACCCTTGTAACGCAAAAGTTTATTTTTCAAGGAAAGAAGGTTGGTCGCATGAGTCTTGTACCTATGGTTGTAGAGCAAACCAGCAGAGGCGAAAGATCTTACGATATCTACTCGAGATTGCTGAAGGACCGCATCATCTTCCTCAGCAATGCGATCGATGACGATGTTGCCAATCTTGTTATTGCCCAGCTGTTGTTTCTGGCTGCGGAAGATCCGGAAAAAGACATCCATTTGTACATTAATTCTCCTGGCGGTTCGGTAACGGCCGGGATGGGTATATACGATACGATGCAGTTAATCAAGCCTGATGTGTCCACCATTTGCGTCGGCATGGCCGCCAGCATGGGGTCGCTGCTGCTCACAGCTGGAGCTCCGGGAAAACGGTATGCTCTTGAGAACAGCGAAGTGATGATTCACCAACCGCTCGGTGGCATTCAAGGTCAGGCATCCGATATTCAGATTCACGCGGATTGGATCATCAAGACCAGACAGAAGTTGAACCAAATCTATGTGGAGCGTACCGGTCAGCCCCTTGAAAAAATCGAACGCGATACAGACCGCGACTTCTTTATGAGTGCGGAGGAAGCGAAGGCATACGGAATTATTGACGAAGTTCTGTCTTCACCGATTAAATCCTAAGGGGTGGTAAATGCATGTTTAAATTTAATGATGACAAAGGGCAGTTGAAATGCTCTTTCTGCGGCAAGTCGCAGGAGCAGGTCCGTAAGCTTGTTGCGGGGCCCGGCGTTTATATATGTGACGAATGCATCGACTTGTGCTCGGAGATCGTGGAAGAGGAGCTCGGGCATGAGGAGGAAGTGGATCTCAAGGACATTCCGAAACCGCGCGAGATCCGCGATATTCTCGATCAATACGTCATCGGACAGGAGCAGGCCAAGAAGTCGCTTTCTGTAGCGGTATACAACCACTACAAGCGGATCAACACCCAGAGCAAGATCGAGGATGTTGAACTGCAGAAGAGTAACATTTTGCTGCTGGGACCGACTGGTTCGGGTAAAACACTCCTGGCCCAGACGATGGCCAAAATTTTGAATGTTCCGTTTGCTATTGCGGATGCAACTTCACTTACGGAGGCTGGATACGTCGGCGAGGATGTAGAGAACATTCTGCTCAAGCTTATTCAGGCTGCCGATTATGATGTGGAGAAGGCGGAACGCGGCATTATCTATATCGACGAAATTGATAAGGTGGCACGTAAATCCGAGAACCCGTCCATTACGCGCGACGTGTCCGGGGAAGGTGTACAGCAGGCACTCCTGAAGATTCTGGAAGGAACGGTAGCCTCTGTTCCTCCTCAAGGCGGACGCAAACATCCGCATCAGGAGTTCATTCAGATCGACACGACCAACATTCTGTTCATCTGCGGCGGTGCCTTTGACGGCCTCGAGCAGTATATCAAGCGCCGGATCGGCAAAAAAGTCATTGGCTTCAACGCATCAGGCGAAGGTCAGAAGGATCTGAAGCCGGGTGAATACCTGACGATGGTGCTTCCTGAAGACCTGCTGAAATTCGGTCTCATTCCGGAGTTCGTAGGCCGTTTGCCAGTCGTGTCCACGCTGGAGCCGCTTGATGAGCAGACGCTCGTTCGGATTCTGTCCGAGCCGAAGAACGCGCTCACCAAGCAATATCAGAAGCTGCTTGAGCTTGACAACGTCGACCTCAAATTTGAGCCAGCGGCGCTCGAAGCGATTGCCCGCGAAGCGATCAAGCGCAATACCGGTGCTCGCGGACTTCGTTCCATCATTGAAGGCATTATGCTTGATGTGATGTATGAGGTGCCTTCAAGAGAAGACATTACCGAATGTGTCATTACGGAACAAGTTGTTAAGGATAAAGTCATTCCTGAGCTTCAGTCCAAGGACGATCAGAATGACAACAAACAGGAAGAAAGCGCCTAAGCGATCCTTGCTATAGACGCGTTATAAATCAGCGCCAGTTCTCCACTCCGCCCGCTCAAGTTATGGGAAGGAGTGGAGCTTTGGCGTATACGGGA
Organism: Paenibacillus sp. FSL M8-0334; assembly: GCF_038000405.1. Classification (NCBI taxonomy): domain Bacteria; kingdom Bacillati; phylum Bacillota; class Bacilli; order Caryophanales; family Paenibacillaceae; genus Paenibacillus; species Paenibacillus sp. FSL M8-0334. Next base: position 702,533 of record NZ_JBBOCH010000001.1, on the reverse strand, counting down.
GAGATCGTATCATGTTTTTGAGACAGGACACACGGCCCGTCAAAGTGGGGAATCTCACAATAGGGGGAAACAACGAAGTCATCATCCAAAGCATGTGCACCACCAAAACCGCGGATGTGGAAGCAACGGTCGCTGAAATTTTACGGCTGGAGGAAGCAGGTTGTCAGATCGTCCGGGTTACGGTAAACAATGAGGAAGCTGCTGCGGCAATCAAGGAGATCAAGAAACGGATTCACATTCCTCTTGTCGCCGATATTCACTTCAATTATAAGCTGGCACTGCTGGCGATCGAGAACGGCATCGACAAGGTCCGGATCAATCCGGGCAATATTGGCCGTCGTGAGAAGGTTGAAGCAGTGGTTAAGGCATGCAAGGAGAAAGGCATTCCGATTCGGATCGGGGTGAATGCTGGCTCGCTGGAGAACCATCTGCTGGAGAAGTACGGTTACCCAACTCCGGAAGCGATGGTAGAGAGTGCGCTGTATCATATCGGCATTCTGGAGGAGCTTGATTTTCACGATATTATCGTATCGCTCAAGGCTTCGGATGTTCCGATGGCAATAGCGGCCTATACGAAAGCTGCCGACGTCATTCCATATCCGCTGCATCTCGGCATTACGGAGGCGGGCACACTGTTCGCCGGAACCGTGAAAAGCGCCGCCGGGCTAGGCGCGCTTCTGTCGCTCGGAATCGGCAATACGATGCGCATCTCGCTCAGTGCGGATCCGGTGGAGGAAGTGAAGGTGGGACGCGAGCTTCTGAAGTCGTTTGGTCTCATTTCGGATGCTCCGACGCTTGTTTCCTGTCCGACTTGCGGACGCTTGGATATTGATCTGTTCTCTATCGCCAACGAGGTTGAAGAATATATATCCAAGCTGAAGGTGCCGATCAAGGTATCCGTGCTTGGCTGTGCCGTCAACGGACCGGGCGAAGCGAGAGAGGCCGACATCGGGATTGCGGGTGCTCGCGGAGAAGGGCTGTTGTTCCGTTATGGGGAAATGATCCGGAAAGTTCCGGAAGAGACGATGGTCGAGGAACTGAAGAAGGAAATTGACCATATCGTGAAAGTGTATGAGGAAACGGGAGAAATCCCGGGCCGCAAACACAAGTCCACCGTGTAAAATAGGCGCTTTATGTATCTGCGCTGGCTTTTGCCAACGACATATTTTGCAGCGTAGTTCACTGCTGCAGACGACCTTCGGTTCAGACCGAAGGTCGTCTTTTTTGATTCGGAATTCCTCTGTGCGTTTTACCGGAAGCGTAATCGGCAATACTACCATGTATTGACGAAAGTTGCTTGAAGAATATGGAGAAACAGGAGGAATGTCTTGTGAATCTGAGTATAGTCATTATGCTGGTTCAGCTGTTTTTTGCAGTGGTCATCGGCATTTATTTTTGGAATTTGCTCCGAGGGCAGAAAACGAGTAAAACAGCGGTGGACCGGGAGTCGCGCAAGGAGCTCGACAAACTTCGCAAGCTCCGGTCTGTTTCACTGACAAAGCCGCTTGCCGAAAAAACAAGACCTCAGAGCATGGAGGATATTATCGGACAAAAGGATGGACTGCGTGCACTCAAGGCCGCGCTCTGCAGCGCCAACCCGCAGCATGTCATTGTGTATGGGCCGCCCGGCGTCGGGAAGACGGCCGCAGCGCGTGTCGTGATGGAGGAAGCGAAGAAAAATCCGCTGTCTCCGTTCAAATCCGATGCCAAATTTACGGAAATTGATGCCACGACAGCCCGGTTTGACGAAAGAGGCATCGCCGACCCTTTGATCGGCTCCGTGCATGATCCGATCTACCAGGGAGCCGGAGCGATGGGCGTAGCCGGCATTCCGCAGCCGAAGCCGGGAGCGGTCACCAAGGCGCATGGCGGCATCTTGTTCATCGACGAAATCGGTGAACTGCACCCGATCCAGATGAATAAGCTGTTAAAAGTGCTTGAGGATCGCAAAGTATTGCTGGAGAGCGCATATTATAATTCTGAGGATGCCAATACACCGGCGTACATCCACGATATTTTTCAGAACGGTTTGCCTGCGGATTTCCGTCTGGTCGGTGCCACTACCCGTTCACCGGAAGAGATTGCGCCTGCGCTTCGTTCGCGTTGTATGGAAATCTTCTTTCGTCCGCTGCTTCCCGATGAGATCGGACAGATCGCCGAGGACGCCATTCAAAAAATCGGCTTAAAGCCTTGCCCGGAAGCGGTGGAGGTTGTGAAGCGTTTCTGTACGAATGGGCGGGAGGCCGTCAACATGATCCAATTGGCTGCAGGGCTTGCGCTTACAGAGAAAAGAGATTCGCTTCGTGCATCGGATGTGGAATGGGTAGCGAGCAGCAGTCAGCTGCAGCCCCGCCCTGATCGCAAAGTGCCTGACAAGCCTCAGGTTGGCCTTGTGAATGGGCTGGCCGTGTACGGCCCGAATATGGGGGCACTGCTGGAGATTGAAGTTTCCGCCGTTCCTGCCGATAAAGGAAAGGGGACCTTTAATATTACCGGCGTGGTGGATGAAGAGGAATTCGGAGGCGGGGCGCGGAAGCTTCGCCGGAAAAGCATGGCCAAGGGCTCGATCGAAAACGTGCTGACCGTGCTCAGTTCAATGGGCTTCCGTCCGAAGGACTATGATCTGCATATCAACTTCCCGGGAGGTACGCCGATTGACGGTCCATCGGCCGGCATTGCCATGGCAACGGCTATCGTGTCGGCGCTGCGTAACATTGAGATTGACAACATGGTGGCGATGACCGGCGAGATCAGTATTCACGGCAGGGTGAAACCGATTGGCGGTGTCATTGCCAAGGTAGAGGCCGCATTTCAGGCAGGAGCGACGCGCGTGATTATCCCGAAAGACAATTGGCAGACACTGTTCGAAGACTTGCAGGGGCTTCAGGTTATTCCTGTGGAGTCGGTGGAAGAAGTGTTCTCTCATGTGTTTGGCGGCGAGCTGAAAGCTGACGTCATTCAGCTTCCGGCTAATGAGGCGTATCCGCCCGCATCGGCTTCCCTGCTTCAGGCCACGCCTCCTCACAGCGGCCAAATCACGGACGCAGGCAGCTGTTAATGCCCAAGCGGTTGGTTTTTTATACGCAGATTTGATAAAATAGAAATAGTGTCAACATTGAGAGCCATTGGAGGTGCGAAAGCGATGGGACCCAGTAAATCCAAAGGTCGTCGTTTTCCTTTACTGCCTTTAAGAGGTCTGCTCGTCTATCCTAGCATGGTGCTTCACCTGGATGTCGGGCGGGAGAAATCGGTAAAGGCATTAGAAAAAGCGATGGTGGAAGACAATTTGATTCTCCTGTGTTCTCAATCGGAAGTGAACATTGAAGAGCCGACGCAAGAGGATATTTTTCGAATTGGTACAGTCGCAAATGTAAGGCAGATGCTGAAGCTTCCAAACGGAACCATTCGTGTCCTGGTGGAAGGGATGGAACGTGCGGAGATTATTGAATATACGGATCAAGAGGAATACTACGAAGTCATTGCCCGGGAACTGCCTGAAGCAGACAACAATGACCCTGAAGTTTCCGCTTTGATGCGGACCGTGCTGTCACAGTTCGAGAACTATATCAATTTGTCCAAGAAGGTTACGCCGGAAACTTTGGCGGCCGTTTCCGATATTGATGAACCGGGACGTCTAGCGGATGTCATTACAAGCCATCTGTCATTAAAGATCAAGGATAAGCAGGAGATTCTTGAAACAATAGACGTTCGTAAACGTCTGGAGAAGCTGCTGGATATTCTGAACAATGAGCGCGAAGTGCTCGAGCTGGAACGCAAGATCAATCAGCGCGTCAAGAAACAGATGGAGAAGACACAGAAGGAGTATTATCTGCGTGAGCAGATGAAAGCGATCCAGAAGGAGCTTGGCGATAAGGAAGGCCGTGCCGGCGAAGTTGAGGAGCTCCGCAGCCAGCTGCAGGAGATGGAGCTTCCGGAAGTGGTGCACGAGAAGATCGAGAAGGAAATCGATCGCCTTGAGAAAATGCCAGCCAGCTCGGCCGAAGGCGGCGTGATCCGGAACTATGTGGATTGGCTGCTGGCGCTGCCTTGGACGTATACAACAGAGGATGATCTGGATATCAACAAGGCGGAGCAAGTGCTGGATGAGGATCACTACGGTCTGGAGAAGCCGAAGGAGCGTGTGCTCGAATATCTGGCTGTTCAGAAGCTTGTGAAGAAGATGAAGGGGCCGATTCTCTGCCTTGTAGGCCCGCCAGGGGTAGGTAAGACCTCCCTCGCCCGTTCGATTGCAAGATCGCTTGAGCGCAAGTTCGTGCGTATCTCGCTCGGCGGGGTTCGGGACGAGGCCGAGATCAGAGGTCATCGCCGGACGTATGTTGGAGCAATGCCGGGACGCATCATCCAGGGAATGAAAACAGCCGGCTCCCTGAACCCTGTATTTCTGCTGGATGAAATCGACAAGATGGCTTCGGATTTCCGCGGGGATCCGTCTGCAGCGCTGCTGGAGGTGCTGGACCCTGAACAGAACAACACCTTTAGCGATCATTTCATTGAAATTCCGTTCGACCTGTCCCAGGTGATGTTTGTAACGACAGCGAATGCGCTGCACAACATTCCCCGGCCGCTGCTCGACCGTATGGAAGTGCTGTACATTCCGGGTTATACCGAGCTGGAGAAGCTGCAGATCGCCACGCGCTATCTGCTGCCGAAGCAGAAGAAAGAGCACGGGCTGCAGCCTGAACAGCTGGAGCTGGACGAGGAAGCTTTGCTGAAAGTGATTCGTGAGTACACTCGGGAATCGGGTGTACGTAATCTTGAGCAGCAGATTGCGGCGCTGTGCCGGAAAGCGGCGAAGAGTATCGTTACGAACGAGTCGGAATCGATCGCGATCCACGCTGAGGACATCAAGGATTATTTAGGCATTCCGAAATTTCGCTACGGTATGGCGGAGCTCGAAGATCAGGTCGGAACTGTAACGGGGCTGGCCTGGACAGAGGTCGGCGGCGAGACGCTCACCATTGAGGTCACCGTCGTTCCGGGTACCGGCAAGCTGACCTTGACCGGGAAGCTGGGCGATGTGATGAAGGAGTCGGCTCAGGCTGCATTCAGTTACACAAGATCCAAGGCGACAGAGCTGGGGATTGACCCTGATTTCCATGAGAAGCTGGATGTCCATATCCATATTCCTGAAGGTGCGATTCCGAAGGACGGACCTTCGGCGGGCATCACCATCGCGACGGCGCTTATCTCATCATTAACGAAGCGTCATGTCGCACGGGATGTGGCGATGACCGGTGAAATCACGCTGCGCGGGCGCGTGCTTCCGATCGGCGGATTAAAGGAAAAGTCACTGGCTGCCCACCGGGCCGGCTACAAAAAAATACTGCTCCCCAAAGATAACGAGAGGGATTTGCGGGACATTCCCGACAGCGTGAAAAATGATGTTGAGTTCGTCCCTGTGTCCCATATGGATCAGGTGCTCGAGCATGCACTCGTAGAGCAGGCGGGAGTTCACTAGAGAGGAAGCCCTGATATATGAAAGTAACAAAAAGCGAATTTGTGGTTAGTGCTGTAGGTCCTGCTCAATACCCAGATGACGCCTTGCCGGAGATTGCTCTGGCAGGGCGTTCCAATGTGGGCAAGTCGTCGCTGATCAACCGTTTGATATCCCGTAAGAATCTGGCGAGAGCCAGCGCTACGCCGGGAAAGACACAGCAATTGAACTATTACCGTGTTAACGATGATCTGTACTTTGTTGATTTTCCGGGCTATGGGTACGCCAAGGTATCCAAGGCACAGCGGGCGCAGTTCGGCGTGATGATCGAGAAGTATCTGCTGAACCGCGAGGAGCTCAAGCTTGTGCTGCTGGTGGTGGATATGAGACATCCGCCTTCCAAGGATGATATCAGCATGTATGAATGGCTGCAGCATTATGATCGTCCGGTCTGTGTTGTGGCCACAAAAGCGGACAAGATCCCGAAAACAAAATGGCCCAAGCATATTAAAATTGTAAAAGAGACGCTTGGCTTCAAGCCTTATCACTCCCTGGTCATGTTCTCGTCGGAGACAGGGCTTGGCAAGGATGAATTGTGGGAGGTCATCGAGTCGAGAATCGGTGCTGGAGACGATCAGTCCGAAGCGCCAACCTCTTGATAAGACAAGCGTGATGAATCTCATACCATCTTTATGCAGCACCGGATCTTCTGGACCCTTTCTCAAGGGTTCAGCAGGATAACGGTGTTTTCTTTATAGGAAAGTGAGCATCTTAGTGGAAATATGAGCTGGAAACGCGCTCAAACCGTTTTTTTATGAAATATGATGAATATTCTCGTCTGGCAGGCAGGAAAGACATCCATGGTGTGCAGTATAATGTTACTAAGGATTGTTAAAAGAATTGAGGGAGATTTTTATGGCTCAGCGGTTAGCCACAGAGTATGTAAATGCCACGATGCAAATGCCGGATGTTCAAATGGATCAATTTCTGAAGTGTACCAGTGCTTTCCGGGTAAGTTGCCGGGTGAAAGTATTGGATGCCGGAGAGCAGGAGATCGTGCTCGAAGACGAGAGCGGGGAAGAAGTTCATTTGCCCTTCGAGCGCAGAAATGGCTTGTATATCTGTGAGCTGTCGTGCCGATTGGCCGCTCCTAGGTTGACCAATGCCGTACGAAAGCTGTTTGCGGCCTATAAAGGCTCGGGCACAGTGAATCGGGTGTATCACGGCTTCGTAATGAGCTATGAATACCTGAACGGGATCGTGCAGAGAATCACCCAGGTTGCTGGAAATGACAGCATCGTCATATATGAATACAAGAATACGGCTGGAGAACTGCAGCGTCTGTTTAACAGTACAGAGGCGGAGAAAGAGATCGAGCGGATTCACCGGCATATTAATGAGCTTCTTGACGCGCGGATTATAGCGGGCAGCGACCGGAGTCGGGTAATGCAGATTGATGAGCAGCTGCGAAGCTATAATCAGCGGTTGTTCGTGCTGGAAGCCTGATTGGCAAGCGGCTGGCTCGCAAGTCGTCTCGAAGTCGGCGGATAACTTTCTTTCCAATTGGCAGGCGAACAGACCTTGGACACCACGGTTCAGTGGGGTTTAAGGTCTTTTTTATGGCGGCAATGGCCATGCAGAGCATGGTTATCCGGCGCTTGCTGAAGGCGATAAAGACGGGCTCGATATTGTACACTTTTCCGCTGATGGCATCATATATTGAGCTGTGAAATAAATATGGGACATTTTTTGAAAAAGGTGTTGCATTTCGCCGCTATAGATGTTATTTTTAATCTCGTTGAAAACAATATAGGAACCAGGATTCACTCAGGACATGTAATGTTGCGAGAGATTATTCCCTCGGGAAGTGAATGACGTAGGTCCTAGCGGATGAAATTTTCAAACATTTTATTCCTAGGAAGGGGGAACCCGGAAGATGGAGTACTCAACTTTCGGAAGACACGTTGCTGTTGATACTTGGGGAGTCGACTTTGAATTATTGAACAGTGCAGAATTTTTACAAGCTCAGATGGTGGAAGCCGCTGAAGCCTGTGGAGCAACGGTATTATCCGTCCAATCCAAGCAATTTGAGCCACAAGGCGCTACGGTGCTTGTATTGCTGTCGGAAAGCCATCTCTCGATTCATACGTATCCTGAGAGAGGTTTTGCTGCGATTGACTGTTACACCTGCGGGGAGACGGTAGATCCGCAATTGGCTATTGACTACCTGGTATCCGTTTTGAAACCTGAAAAATGCTATGCGAAGAAGCTTGTTCGGGGACTTGGCGAAATGACGGTTGAAACGCCGGAAATGAAGCAGGCCGAACTGGTGTAAGATAGGCCTTTAATTGATGATGAGTATACAATAACCATGGAGTTTTCCATGGTTATTTATTTTTGCGGACCGGGCGTAGACAAGCCTTTGAATACATAAAGGAACAATGGGTAATTAAACGGTATATCTCCATCCGAATAGAACAACAATAGTAAGAAAGTGTCTGTATCCGAGCGCACAGGCAAGGATGAAGAGTATGGGGATTTCATAAACATTTCATAAAATGGACCAGGCTCTAATGTTCAATGTGATATAATGAACGAGGTTAAGTTGTCCTATTAGATTCACAAATGGTTAGCCAACTTGAGATATAGGCAGGTGAAATGCAATGCACATTATCGTTGTCGGCTTGAACTATCGCACAGCGCCTGTGGAAGTCAGAGAACGCTTTGCATTTTCGGAGGAAGAGCTGCCCGAGGCGTTGAAGCAGCTGAAGTCGACCAAAAGCGTATTGGAGGGCGTCATTGTCGCTACTTGCAATCGCACAGAGATTTATGTGGTGGTTGACCGTCTGCATATGTGCGGATATTTTATTCGCAGCTTTATGGAGCAGTGGTTCGGCATCAATCGTGAAGCATTTACGCAATATTTATATATATATGAAGATGAGCAGGCGATCTCTCATCTGTTCAAGGTTGCTTGCGGCCTCGATTCCATGGTGATTGGGGAGACCCAGATTCTAGGGCAGGTCCGCAGCGCCTTTCTGACGTCCCAGAAGGAGCAGGCGACAGGGACCTGGTTCAACATGCTCTTTAAACAAGCGGTCACGCTGGGCAAGCGCGCGCACTCGGAGACATCGATCGGGGAAAGCGCAGTATCTGTAAGTTATGCAGCCGTGGAGCTCGGCAAGAGGATCTTCGGCTCGTTCCACAATAAGAAAGTGCTCATTCTCGGCGCTGGCAAAATGAGTGAACTGACCGTCAAGCATCTGTATGCGAACGGAGCGGCTGAAGTGGTTGTGGCCAACCGTACGCTTGCCCGGGCACAGGAACTGGCCCTGAAGTTTGACGGGAAAGCCTGCACGATCGATGAAGCTACCCGTGCTTTGCATGATATTGATATTGTGATCAGCTCCACCGGGGCCAACGAATATGTGCTCGTTCCGGAGCGGGTGAAGGAAGCGATGAAGAAACGCCCGTCGCGGCCGCTGTTTATGATCGATATTGCTGTCCCGCGTGACATTGATCCCGCTGTAGGCGAGCTGACCGATGTATTTCTGTATGATATTGACGATCTGGAAGGGATTGTCGAGACGAATATGGAGATGCGGCGTGCCGAAGCGGCCAAGATTGAAGTTATGATTCAGGAAGAGATCGAAGCCTTCCATTCCTGGCTTAGAATGATGGGTGTGAGACCGGCGATCCGGGCACTTCAGGATAAGGCGAGCAGCATTCATGAAGAAACGTTAACGAGCCTGTTCAACAAGCTGCCTGAGCTGGATGAACGTCAGCGGAAAGTCATCCGTCGTCTGACCAAAAGCATCGTAAACCAGATGATGCATGACCCGATTAACCGGATCAAGGAAATGACAGGCGGCAAGCATGGAACGGAAGCGCTGGATTACTTTACCCATATCTTTGCCCTGGAGGAGCTGATCCAGGAGAACGAACAAGGTGCAGCCAGCCGCTCGAAGCTGAATGCCAAAGCTTCTTCTGCACAAGCCGTATCCTCAAACACTGCGGATGCACAGGCGGAGGAGAAACCGGTCAAGGTGTCTCTGTCCCCGGCCACGCTGTAAGGTGGTGAGCGGCGATATGCTGTTAAACCTCATTTATAATACCGGCATTTGTATCTATGCCCTGAGCCTTCTGTTTTATATCTCGGATTGCGTATCGCGCAATCCGGTGGCGAAGCGGATAGGCACAGGGCTTCTTGTCATTACATCGCTGCTCCTGGCAGCGGGCATCGGCTTGCGGGCGATGACCGAGGGACATTTTCCGGTATCAACGCCTTCGGACTTTTTGCTGCTGCTGGCGTTCAGCATCGCTGTTATATCATTGGCATTTCACTGGCTGAACAAATCCGAGTATGCGATTCTACTGATGAATATCGTCGGTTTTGCCGTCATGCTGCTTAATCGGCAGTGGATCTCGGAGGGAAACAACGTATTGACGAGCTGGGAGACCGAGCAGCGCTTGCTGCTGCTGCATATCGGGCTGGCCAGTATCAGTTTTGCCGCGCTTACGGTCGGTGCGGTGTTTGCGGCCATGTATATGTTCCTGCACCGGAAGCTGAAGGTGAAGCAGTGGAATGATACAATTCGCCGTCTGCCCAGTCTGGAGATGCTTGATTTGTACAGCTACCGGGCGCTGATCATTGGAACATGGATATTGGTCGGCTCACTTGCGCTGGCTGTGGTGTCGGTAGCCTCTGCAGGGCGCTGGTCTCTGCTGACGGATATCAAGGTGCTGACAACGCTGATTGCGCTTGGGATGTATATGGTTTATTTTATGAAGCGAAGGCTGTGGAAGTATACGGGGAAACAAGCAGCGTTATGGGCATTGGTAGGTTATGGATTCATCGTTCTGAACTTTTTCCTGAATGCCTGGTCCAATTTTCACAGCTGGGCGGGAGTGTGATGATAGATGGCTTATGAGCTTCCGGTGATGCTAAACTGTGAAGGAAGGCTCTGTCTGATTATTGGCGGCGGGAAGGTGGCGGAGCGCAAAGCTTCTGCATTGCGGGAGGCGGGGGCAAGGCTGCGCGTGATCAGCCCCTTGCTCAAGAGCGCCCGTCTTGCCGAGTGGGCAGATGACGGTTCTATTGAATGGAAGGCCCGGGCCTACAGGGAAGGCGACCTGAACGGGGCCTTTCTTGTGCATGCGGCGACGGATGCCCCCGACGTAAACGCCAAAATTGCGGGGGATGCGGATCGGCTGGGCATTCTTGTGAATGTGGCGAGCGAAGGCAGCTCCGGGTCATTTACCAATCCCGCAGTGCTTCGGCGGGGAAGATTGACTGTGGCCATCGCGACTTCAGGAGCTGGACCGATGGCTTCCGTAACGATCAAGGAGCAGCTGGAGCATCAGTTCGGGGAGGAATATGAAGCGTATCTTGATTTCCTATATAGGATGCGTACCGCTATTAAAGATGAGGTGGAGTTGCCGGAGCAGCGAAGATGTTTGCTGCACAAGCTGTACCGCCTGGATATACTCGAGGAGATTCGGCGGGGGGACAATGCCAATGCCCCGTGGGACCCGGATAAGATCAAGCAATGGATTGAACAGAATCGGGAGGAATAGATATGACGCGAACAATTGTAGTGGGCAGCAGGCAAAGCGCGCTTGCGCTTACCCAAACCGGGCACGTGATTGATGATTTGAAACGGATCGCGAAGGAGCAAGGGCTGGAATACGAATTCGAAGTGAAGAAAATTGTCACGAAGGGAGACCGCATTCTGGATGTGACATTGTCCAAGGTCGGAGGCAAAGGCTTGTTTGTCAAAGAGATTGAGCAGGCTATGCTGGACGGTGAGATTGATATGGCCGTCCACAGCATGAAGGATATGCCGTCCGTTCTGCCGGAAGGGCTTACGTCCGGTGCGGTGCCTGTGCGGAAGGATCCGAGAGACTGTCTGATCTCCAAGGTCGGTGGAACCCTTGATGATCTTCCGCAAGGCGCGAAAGTCGGGACAAGCAGCCTTCGTCGCTCAAGCCAGCTCAAGGCTTACCGGCCTGACCTGCAGGTTGAATGGATTCGCGGGAATATCGATTCCCGTCTTCGCAAGCTGGAGGAAGGCGAGTATGATGCGATTATTCTTGCTACAGCAGGCCTGCAGCGGATGGGCTGGGAAGACCGGGTGACTTCTTATCTGCCGGTGGAGATCAGCCTGCCTGCTGTCGGACAAGGGGCGCTTGGCATTGAATGCCGCGAGGATGACCAGGAGCTGCTGCAACTGCTCGCGTTATATAACGATGAGGCTACGGCACGGACGGTGGCGGCAGAGCGAAGATTTCTGAGCGAGCTCAATGGCGGCTGCCAGGTGCCGATCGGAGCTTATGCCGTGCTGAAAACCGGGGATTCCCTTGGAGACGGAAACATCATACAATTAACAGGAATGGTTGGCTCACCGGAAGGCGATATCATCCTGAAGGAAAGTGCGGAGGGAACGGATCCCGAAGCGCTCGGGATGGAAGTGGCTGAGAAGCTGAAGGCCAAGGGAGCGGAGAAGATACTGGCGCAAGTTAGGGGATGATCGGATGGCTGGCAAGGTGTATTTGGTAGGTGCAGGACCGGGGGATGCCCGGCTGATCACGATCAAAGGCAAGGAATGCATTGAGAAGGCGGATGCCATCGTTTATGACAGGCTGGCTAGTCCGCGGCTGCTCGGATGGGCAAGGCCGGGAACACAGAAGGTGTATGTCGGAAAGCTGCCGGACAGGCATACGATGAAGCAGGAGGAAATCAATCGTTTGCTGGCCGACCTTGCCCTTGAAGGGAAGGTTGTGGTGCGGCTGAAGGGCGGAGATCCTACCATTTTCGGCCGGGTCGGAGAGGAAGCCGAGCTGCTGCGGCAGCTGGGCATTCCTTATGAGATTGTCCCGGGGATCACCTCGTCGATCAGCGTTCCGGCGTATGCCGGTATTCCGGTTACGCATCGTGATCTTGCCTCCTCCCTGTCGATTATTACAGGGCATGAGAGCCCGGACAAGCTGGACCGAATGATCCAGTGGGACAAAGTGACGAACGCCACCGGCACGCTGATTTTTATGATGGGCGTTGCGAAAATCGGTTACATCAGCCGGCAGCTGATCAAGCACGGCAGATCGCCGGCTACGCCGGTTGCGTTGATCCGGTGGGGAACACGGGCGGAGCAGGATACGCTGGTGGGCACGCTGGCGGATATCGAGGAGCGAGTGAAGGCGGCTGATTTTCAGCCGCCTGCCGTTATCGTTGTAGGCGAGGTGGTGCACCAGCGAGAGAAGCTGCAATGGGCGGAGCATCTGCCGCTGTTCGGCAAACGCATCCTGGTTACGCGCGCGCGCAGCCAGGCCAGCGCGCTCGTATCCCGAATCGAGGAGCTCGGCGGTGAGCCGTATGAGTATCCTGTCATTGACACCGTTATGCCGGATTCGGAGGAAGTGCTAAGCGGCGTGAGACATGCGATGGAAGAGCTCGGTACATATGATTGGGTGTTCTTCACCAGCGCAAACGGCGTCGATTATTTCTTCCGGCATTTGAAGGCATGCGGCAAAGATATCCGCGCGCTGGCATCAGCGCGGATCGTGGCCGTGGGGCCTGCTACGGGAGAGGCACTGCGGGAGCGGGGCATCGCTGCGGAGGTGCTTGCTGAACGCTTCCAGGCCGAAGGGCTGATTGATGCGTACGGGCCAGTGCTTGCTCCCGGGCAGCATGTATTGCTGCCGAGAGGAGACAAGGCCCGCCGCTGGCTGCCGGAGAAGCTGGAAGCGCTTGGACTGCACGTAACGGAAGCGGTGATGTATGAAACGGTGCTTGTCGGTGAACATGATGACGAGCTGATGAAGCTGCTCATGGAAGGGGCGGTGCATGCGGTAACGTTCACCAGTTCCTCGACGGTGACCAACCTGCTTCAAGCGCTGAAGAGCATGGGGGTCGAGCGTCCGGCGGAGCTGCTGCAATCATCGAGCATTTTCTGCATCGGTCCTGTGACGGCGAAGACTGCCGAGGATGCCGGACTGCAAGTGAGCAGAACGGCCGATGAAGCTACCATCGACAGTCTCGTGCAGGCGCTGTGTGAATGGAATGCAGATAATCCGAGACGCCTTCAGGCGCTGGAGAAGCTCAACCTATAACGGGAGCGGGCAGCGCGCTATGGCATGTGAAATATAAATCAACATCTTTTGGAGGTATAACCAATGGCTTTTCCTATCGTACGCCACCGCCGGCTGCGCCAAAATGCCGGCATTCGAAGCATGGTCCGCGAGACGGTGCTGCATGTTGAAGATTTGGTTCAGCCAATCTTTGTATCTTATGGAAGCGGGGTTCGCACGGAAATCTCCTCGATGCCGGGCGTGTTCCAATTTTCACTCGACACGCTGAAGGCAGAGGTAGACGAGATTGTAGCGCTCGGAATTCCCGCCGTCCTTCTGTTTGGCATTCCGGAAACGAAGGATAGCGTAGGGACCTCCGGATTCGACGAAAATGGCATCGTGCAGGAAGCGACGCGGTTAATCAAGCAATGGTATCCGGATTTGATTGTGATTGCCGACACCTGCTTGTGCGAATTTACCGACCATGGCCATTGCGGTATGGTGCATACCTTTGAGCGGGACGGCCATGTCCATGGGGATGTGCTGAACGACGAATCGCTTGAGCTGCTCGCTCGCACAGCGGTTTCCCAGGCGAAGGCCGGGGCCGACATAATCGCTCCATCCAATATGATGGATGGGTTCGTCCAGGCCATTCGCGCTGGACTCGACGAGGCCGGCTTCGAGAATGTACCGATCATGTCATATTCGGTCAAATATGCTTCGGCTTTCTACGGACCATTTCGCGATGCTGCAGATTCTGCGCCGCAGTTTGGCGACCGCAAAACTTATCAAATGGATCCGGCCAACGTCAGGGAAGCGCTGCGTGAAGCCGAATCCGACGTGCTGGAGGGGGCTGACATGCTGATGGTGAAGCCGGCTATGGCTTATCTTGATGTAGTCCGGCTGCTTCGCGATCAATTCGATCTGCCCATCGTCGCTTACAATGTGAGCGGGGAATATTCGATGATTAAAGCGGCCGCCCAGCAAGGCTGGATCAGCGAACAAGCGATTGTGATGGAACTGCTGACCAGCATGAAGCGGGCGGGTGCCGACATCATCATCACCTACTTCTCTAAAGATGCGGCCCGCTGGATGCGCTAGTGTCGTCGCTGTAGTTCATTACTATTAGTACAGTTAGGAGTGCATGATATGAGTGAAGGTTTGCGTAAAGAGCAGCTGTCGCGTTCTGCTTTTGAAGAAGCGAAGCAGTATATTCCCGGGGGCGTCAACAGTCCGGTTCGGGCGTTCAAATCCGTCGGCTTGACACCGATCTACATGGATCGCGGGGAAGGCAGCCGAGTGTATGATATCGACGGAAACAGCTTTATTGACTATGTAGGCTCTTGGGGCCCGCTTATTATGGGACATGCCCATCCTGAAGTGGTTGAAGCGCTGAAGGAAACGGCAGAGAAGGGGACAAGCTTCGGTGCCCCGACCTTGCTGGAGACCGAGATGGCAAAGCTGGTTTGCGAACGGGTGCCATCGATTGAAGTCGTGCGCATGGTCAACTCGGGAACGGAAGCAACGATGAGTGCGATTCGTCTGGCCCGTGGTTATACTGGCCGGAGCAAAATTATTAAATTCGAAGGCTCCTATCATGGACATGCGGACAGTCTGCTCATTAAAGCCGGCTCGGGCATCGCTACATTGGGACTTCCGGACAGCCCCGGCGTGCCGGAAACGGTTGCGGCGAACACCATCGCCGTGCCTTACAACGACCTGGAGTCGATTCAGCTGGCGTTCGAGCGTTTCGGCGAGGAGATCGCGGCTGTTATCGTGGAACCGGTGGCGGGCAATATGGGCGTTGTGCCTCCGGCGGAAGGCTTCCTGGAAGGACTGCGCAAGCTGACTTCGGATTACGGCAGCCTGCTGATTTTTGATGAGGTGATGACCGGATTCCGCGTAGGGCTTCATAGTGCACAAGGACGCTACAATGTTACGCCGGATTTGACCTGTCTTGGCAAGGTGATCGGCGGCGGGCTTCCGGTCGGCGCATATGGCGGCAAGCGCGAGATTATGGAGCAGATCGCTCCGGCAGGGCCAATTTACCAGGCGGGAACGCTGAGCGGCAATCCGCTGGCGATGGCGGCAGGCTACACGACGCTGAAGCTGCTGACGCCTGAAGTATATGACCGCCTTGAGAGATTAGGTGCAAGACTCCAAGCAGGAATCGAGCAAGGGGCGAAGGAGTTTGGCATCCCGATGTCGGTGAATCGGGTCGGCTCCATGGTGTGTCCGTTCTTCACCGATACCCCGGTAGTGAACTTTGATACCGCCAAGACAAGCGATCTTGACATGTTCCGCCGTTACTTTGCATTGATGATTCAAGAGGGCATCAGCGTGCCGCCGTCACAGTTTGAGGGCATGTTTATTTCCGGCGTCCACACCGAGCAGGATATCGACGCTACGATTGAAGCATGCACTCAGGCGTTCCGAAGCTTATGAGCTATCAGGGAAGCTGGGATAAACGGGGGGAGTGGCTGGAGCTGATCCCCGGCAAGTCCATCGCGGGCCAGGCAGACCGGGAAGAGGCGGCTCGTCAGTGGCTGCTGGAAACGGTAGGCATGCCTGAGAAGCTGTACCGCAAGCTCCGTCATGAGCGGGGGATCGAGTGGAGAGGGGATCGGCTGCGGCTGATCCTTTTTCCGTATCGTGAGTATGGCGTGGAGCCTGTATGGCATGAGCTGGAGGTGCTGTATGAGGATGATTTCTGTCTGGTGGCGAACAAGCCTGCCGGGATCAATGTCCACGGAGATAGTACCGGGGGGGAGGAACTGACCCTGAACCATGCGGTTGCGGCGTACTATCAGGCTTCCGGCCTTCATACGGCCGTCCGTCCTATCCATCGGCTTGACAAGGATACAACCGGACCGGTGCTCTATGCGAAGAATGAATATGCGCAGCTCAAGCTGGATGAGGACATGCGTGAGAAAAAAATCGCCCGTATCTATGCGGCCATCGTTCAAGGACAGGTGCAGGATGGATTGACGACGATTGATCTGCCGATCGGTAAAGACCGGCATCACCGCAGCCGTCGCCGAGTGTCTCTCACCGGGCAGCAAGCGGTAACGCATATCTTGTCGGTGGAAAGGAGCCGCTACGCCAGTCTGCTGCGGCTGCGGCTGGAAACCGGCAGAACGCATCAGATTCGTGTGCATATGAGCCACATGGGACATCCGCTGATTGGAGATTCGCTGTATGGCGGCAATGCCAGACCGTTCGGCAGACAGGCGCTGCATGGTGAACGCTTGATCTTCGCTCACCCGTTAACCGGAGAGCAGATTGAGGTGTTAGCTCCGTGGCCGGAGGATATGTTACAGCTGAAAGAGGACAGCTTGTTTCTTTCCTAGTTCTATCGTCAAAAAAGTCATGCTCTTCTATTTTCGGCATATAGATAAGTTGAGTGGCAAAAATGGGCTCATGCCGTGAGGGACAGCTTCACGGATAGTATATGCCGAAAGGAGGACATTCCCGTGTTTGACCAGTCCTACGGATTGCGGTTTGATATTTACGAAAGAATCAATTTAGCGGAAGATTTGCCGGGAATCGATGAACTAGAAGAGGCCGAATTGATCCCTCACATTCAGGTGATCAGCCAGCAGGACCAGGCGACGCTTCGAGGCCATTTGCTATTGGCCGGATTGTATAAAGGCGATAGTGAAGCAGGGGAAACGGAGCCGCTGGAGCATTGGATTCCGGTTGAAATTACCGTGCCTCTAAACCGCGTGTCTTCGCTGGATGACATTGCTGTTGAGATCGAGAATTTCGATGTGGATCTACTGTCCAAACGCAGCCTTAACATTACCGGCGTACTGTCATTGAAAGGCATTCAGGCTGCTGCGAAGCAGACGCGCGAAGCTTCCTGGAGCGGCGAGGAATTTACCGTGGTACATGCTCCCGACCAAGCAGAGCAGGAGGCAGCTGAGACCTACTTGAAGCTAAGCCAATTCGATTCAGAGCCGGGCTCTTCATCTGCTGCATCACAGCCTGAGGCGGGACACGGCGAACCGATTCACGACCGTGTTATTGAGGCTGAACCTGCCGGAGAGAACCGCACCGATCAATATTTGGCTTCCTGGGCCGAGTATGAGCGTCAGATTCGTCTGCAGGCAGAGCAGGAAGGACAGCAAATACAGGCTGGCAGCGGTGGAATACCGGCTTGGCCTGAGGTGGATCAATCGTTTGAGCAGGCAGCTCAAGCTCAGGAAGAAGAGGCAAGCCGGGCAGAACCGTTTGGGGAAGCCGCGGAGCCAACAGAAGCTTTTGCCCAGAATTTCGGCGATGCAGCGGAGCCTGCCTTACATAAGGAGGGGGCTGCCGAACCTGAAGCTGAGCCGTCATTCCCGAGTGTATGGCAGTTTGAGCGCGGGGCTCAACCTGAGCAGGCGCCGGAAGAACAAGCCTCCGTTTTTCCGGGCTTAACCGATCGCCAGCCGGAATCGGATCAGCTGCCAGTGCTGGAGTCGAGTCAGACTGAAGTGAACCAGTCGCTGGAGGCCTATTCGGCTGATAACAGCGCCCTGGAAGCATCCTCGATTCAGGAGGAAGAGGTTCAAGCCAGACCTGAACCGAAGGTAGCCTTCACCACGAAGACGAGCGACAAGCCAAGCGGTGAAAACCTTGGTTTCTCCTCGCTGCTGCAATCGAGCCGGACCGTCCAGGATCAGGACGAAGCGCTGGCCCGTGAAGAGGAAGAAATGGTGGAGGAAACGGCGGAGACATCGGCAGCGGAGGATGTGCAGTGGAAGAGCCTGTTTTTGGGCAGCAGACAGGAAGAATCGCCGTTCCGCAAAGTAAGAATGTGCATCGTGCAGCGTGAAGAGACGCTGGAGCTGATTGCCGAGCGCTATCAGTTAACGCCGCGGGAGCTGCTGCTGTATAACCGGATGTCCGAGCAAACAATCGAAGAAGGTCAGGTTTTATATATCCCTCAGTAATAGAAGTCACACCATATGGGGGAGCGCCGCACAGCAGCAGGTCAAGGGGAGAGGCTCCTTGGTCTGCTGCTTGCTGCATTTGCGCACGAGGCTCCTGATGCAAGTGCCGCATGAAAATGTCTAGATTTGTCGGATAGAGGCATATATGGCCAGGAAGATGATTATCGCTATTTTTACATAGGTATACAGAGCTTTGGGCTCGGAAATACTCGAAATATTGACTATATGGAACAAGCACGTTAATATTGGAATATAATGAAGCACAGAAGTTTCAAAGAATAATGACGATGAACGGGAGAAGTAGGAAGGCTGACCTTCAGAGAGCGGGATTGTGTACGCTGTGAGATTCCGCAGGCAACGGCTTTTGCGAACAGTCACCCGGGAGTTGCATGCTTGAATCGTAGTACATGGCGGAAGTCCCGTCCGTGAGTGTAGAGCATGCCGGCTGCAGCCGTTACCTGTATAAAGTGTCGTGTTGACAGTCTTTTAGTGGATAAGTCCAATCTTTGAAACGAAGTCACCGCGAAACAAAGGTGGTACCGCGAGAGCACAGTCTTTCGTCCTTTGAGGACGAAAGACTTTTTTTGTTTTTGCTTGCAGAAATGGTTCAGCCGGGCTTTATGAAAACATTTCAGCTTGGCAATGATGATTAACAATAACGGAGGTACAAACATGGAGCTCAAAGAAAATCAGGCAACAAACCAGATGCCGACGACGTATGATCCGAAGGCAGCTGAACAGAAATGGTATCCGTACTGGAAGGAAGGCGGCTTCTTTCGAGCGGGACAACGTCCCGACGCCAAGCCTTTTACGATTGTTATTCCCCCGCCTAACGTAACCGGGATGCTGCATATTGGCCATGCGCTGGACTTTACCCTTCAGGACATTTTGATCCGGGTGAAGCGGATGCAGGGCTATGATGCGCTGTGGCTGCCGGGATCGGACCATGCGGGCATCGCCACCCAGACGAAGGTTGAGCAGAAGCTTCGTGAGAGCGGAATCAGCCGTCATGATCTGGGACGGGAGAAATTCCTAGAGAAGGTATGGGAATGGAAGGGGCAGTATGCCGATACGATCCGTGAGCAGTGGTCGAAAATGGGGTTGTCTCTCGACTATTCCAGGGAGCGCTTCACATTGGACGAGGGATTGTCCAAGGCGGTTCGCGAAGTGTTTGTCAAGCTGTATGAGAAAGGCTTGATCTACCGCGGGAAATATATCATCAACTGGGACCCGGCAGCGCGCACGGCGTTGTCTGACATCGAAGTTGAATATAAAGAAGTGCAAGGGCATTTATATCACCTGACCTATCCGCTTAAGGACGGCAGCGGCAGCATTACGGTGGCGACTACGCGTCCTGAGACGATGCTTGGGGATACGGCCGTGGCCGTTCATCCGAAGGATGAGCGCTACAAGGATATGATCGGCAAGACGCTGGTGCTGCCGATTGTCGGCCGCGAAATTCCGGTTATTGCCGACGAATACGTCGAGAAGGAATTCGGCAGCGGTGCGGTAAAGATTACGCCTGCGCATGATCCGAACGACTTCGAGATGGGACTTCGCCACAATCTTCCGCAAATCATTGTGATGGATGAATCGGGTACGATGAATGAATTTGCAGGCAAGTACCAGGGGCTGGACCGCAGCGAATGCCGGAAGCAGATCGTGAACGATCTGAAGGAAGCCGGCGTGCTGGTGAAAATTGAGGATCACGTTCATCAGGTTGGCCATAGCGAGCGCTCTGGCGCCGTTGTTGAGCCGTATCTGTCCACCCAATGGTTCGTTAAAATGAAGCCGCTGGCTGAACAAGCCATTGCAGCACAGAAATCCGGAAAAGGCGTTCATTTTGTCCCGGAACGGTTCGAGAAAACATATCTGCAATGGATCGAAAATGTCCGCGACTGGTGTATTTCTAGACAGCTGTGGTGGGGACACCGGATTCCGGCGTGGTATTGCGAGGACTGCGGTGAGCTGCATGTGTCCCGCGAGGATCTCCAGACCTGCTCGAAATGCGGAAGCAGCCAGCTGAAGCAGGATGAGGACGTTCTGGATACGTGGTTCAGTTCGGCGCTGTGGCCGTTCTCCACGCTGGGCTGGCCGGAACAGACCGAAGATTTCAAGCGTTATTACCCAACCGATGTGCTGGTAACCGGATATGACATCATTTATTTCTGGGTGGCACGCATGATTTTCACCGCGCTGGAATTTACGGAGCAGATTCCGTTCAAGGACGTGCTTATGCACGGTCTCGTCCGCGATGCGGAAGGCAAGAAGATGTCCAAGTCACTCGGCAACGGGGTTGATCCGCTGGATGTGATCGAGCGCTATGGCGCGGATGCGATGCGCTATATGATCTCTACCGGCATTACGCCTGGTCAGGATCTTAGATTCCGCTGGGAGCGTGTCGAGCAGGCGCGGAATTTTGCGAACAAGATCTGGAACGCTTCACGGTTTGCGCTGATGAACCTGGAAGGGTTCAAGGTGGAAGATATCGATATTTCCGGCGAGCTCGGCACAGCGGACCGCTGGATTCTTCACCGCCTGAACGAAACTTCACGCGACATTACGCGTCTAATAGATGCCTACGAGTTTGGCGAAACCGGTCGACTGCTCTATAACTTTATCTGGGATGATCTGTGCGACTGGTATATCGAGTTTGCGAAGCTGTCTCTTTACGGCGAGGATCAAGCAGCCAAGAAGAAGACTCAGTCCGTGCTTGTCTATGTTCTGGACCGGACGATGCGCCTGATTCATCCGTTCATGCCGTTCATCTCGGAGGAAATCTGGCAGCATCTGCCGCATGAAGGCGAAACGATCATGCTGGCGGCTTGGCCGGAGTATGACCCAGCTTTGGAGCATGCGGAGGCGGTGTCCGAAATGAACCTGCTGATGGACGTGATTCGTGCCGTGCGTAACATCCGCGCTGAAGTGAACGTTCCGATGAGCAAAAAAATCGAGCTGCAGCTGAAGCCGGTGGATGAGCATACCTACAACATTATCGAGCGAAATGCCGACTATATTCGTCGTTTCTGCAACACCTCGGACTATCGTTCCTCCGTTTCGCTGGAAGCGCCGGATAAAGCGATGACCGCTGTTGTCACAGGAGCAGAGCTGTTCCTCCCGCTGGCGGGTCTGATTGACATCGCCCAGGAGATTGCCCGTCTGGAGAAGGAAATCGAGCATTTGAACAGCGAAGTCGAGCGTGTCGAGAAGAAGCTGGGCAATCCGGGCTTTGTATCGAAGGCGCCTGCAAAGGTAATTGAAGAAGAACGTGCCAAACTGGCAGACTATTCTGACAAACGCAGCAAAGTAATTGCCCGCATCGAAGAATTGAGGGGCTAACGGATGACGAATCTTGACCAGAAGGTGAGAAATATGGTGGATCAATCCGGGGCTGTTACGACAGCCCCTCTTGAAAGCTATGAAAAGGCTGTGGCCTGGATCAATAGCCTGGTTTCGTTTGGCATACGTCCGGGAATGGATCGAATACAGTGGCTGATGGAGCGTTTGGGGCATCCCGAGCGCCGCTTGAAATTCATTCATGTTGCCGGCACGAACGGGAAGGGATCGACCTGTGCATTCCTGACCAAAGCGCTGCTGGCAGGGGGATTTACGGTAGGCACCTACACGTCACCGTATATCACGAAGTTTACGAACCGTTTCCAGTACAACGGCGAGGATATTCCCGAGGAGACGCTGCTGAAGCTGGCTAACCGGCTGCTGCCTCTCGTGAGCGAAGTGTCGGAGACAGAGCTTGGCTCTCCGACGATGTTCGAGGTGTCCACGGCGCTGGCCATTCTGTACTATGCCGAGGAGACCTACCCCGATGTGGTTGTGTGGGAAACCGGGCTTGGCGGACGTCTGGATGTGACGAACATCGTTCATCCGATCGTGTCTGTCATTACAAACATCGGGATGGATCATACGGATGTGCTGGGAGATACAATCGAAGCGATCGCTGCGGAAAAGGCGGGGATTATCAAGCCTGGCGTTCCTGTCGTGAGCACTGTGACCCAGCCAGAAGCAATTGCCATACTGAAGGAAACGGTAGAGCGCAACCGCACGACCCTGTATCTGGCGGGTGAGCAGTTTACGTACGAGCGGCTGAATGGAGACGAAGAGGGACAAACGTTCCGGTTTGAAGGGCCGTTCCGCAGCTTGGAGCTGGACATCGCGATGCAGGGAGCGCATCAGTGCGCGAATGCGGCGCTGGCCATGATGACGCTGGAGGTGCTGCGACAGTATCTGGCTTTTATCATTGAAGAGGATGACCTGAAGCAGGGATTCAAGGATACCTTCTGGGCCGGACGGCTTGAACAGGTGATGTCATCACCGCGCATTGTCGTTGACGGCGCGCATAACCCGGAAGGGGCTGAATCGCTCGCCAATAGCCTGCCCCAGATCTACAAGTATCGAAAGCTCAACTTCATGATGGGAATGCTGGCAAATAAGCATCATGATTCCTATTTGCAGCATATACTGCCTATAGTGGATACGCTTATCCTGACTGAACCGGATTTCCGGAAAAAAATGGACGCCAAGGCGTTAGGAGACATCGCAGAGCAGTTAAGGGAGCAATATGCCAAACCGACACTGCAAATCATCGTAGAGCCGGATTGGAAAAACGCACTGGAGCAATTGAAGTCACGGACAGAAGCGGAGGACCTTGGGGTGGTGTCGGGCACGTTATATCTGATCGCCGACGTGCGTTCCAGCCTCCTGGGACTTTCCGATGCTGAAAAAGGTTGGTGAGATCTGTTGAATACATCAGAACATGTTCATTTTATCGGAATTGGCGGCTACGGGATGAGCGCCATTGCACGAGTAATGCTGGAAATGGGATATAAAGTCACGGGATCGGATGTGGCTTCTCAGGAATTGACAGAAAAGCTGGCGGCCAAAGGCGCCAAAATTTATATAGGACATACTGCGGAGCAGGTGCACGGTGCGGATGTGGTCGTTTATTCCACGGCGCTGCCTAAGGATAATGTGGAGCGGGTTGCTGCGGAAAATATGAACATTCCGGTCCTTCACCGCTCGCAAATGCTGGCCCGGCTGTTGAACGAGCGCAAAGGGGTAGCCGTTGCGGGAGCTCACGGCAAAACGACGACCTCCTCCATGATCGCCTTGGTGATGGAGGATTGCGGAGCCGATCCGACCTTCATCATCGGCGGAGAAATTATGAATGTAGGGACGAATGCCAAAGCGGGACAAGGTGAGCATGTGGTGGCTGAAGCTGACGAAAGCGACGGCTCGTTCCTGCAGTATCATCCGTGGCTCGGCATCGTGCTTAACATTGAAGCGGACCACCTGGAGAACTACGACGGCGACTTTGATCGTCTGAAGTCCGCTTACGTTCAATTTTTGGGACAAATCAAGAAAGATGGTACGGCGGTGGTCTGCGCGGATGATGAGAATATCCAGGCCATATTGCCAGACCTGAATTGCAGTGTGACGACGTATGGCATTCACTCTGATGCCGACTATACGGCCACTGACCTTGTGCTTGGCGACCGCCAGGTGAGCTTCACCATGCTCCACCGGGGGCAGAAGCTGGGAACGATCGAGCTGTCTGTGCCGGGCAAGCATAATGTATATAATGCCATGGCCACGGTCATCGCTTGCATGAAGGCGGGAATTTCCTTTGAGTCGATTGTGCAGTCCATCGTGAAGTTTAACGGGGCTAAACGGCGCTTTCAGGTGCTGGGAGAATCGAAAGGAATTCTCGTTATCGACGACTATGCGCATCACCCGACGGAGATTGAGGCCACGATCAGCGCGGCCAAGGCTACAGGAAAACGGATTATAGCCGTTTTCCAGCCCCAGCGGTATTCCCGGACGTTCTTCCTGCTGGATGCCTTCAGCCGGGCCTTTAGCGAGGCTGATGAGGTGATCATCACCGACATTTACTCCCCGGCGGGGGAGAAGCAGATCGAAGGGGTAAGCTCTGCCCGGCTGGTGGAGCTGATCGTGCAGAACAGCAACAGCGGTGCCCGCTATCTGCCTACGAAGGAAGATGTGTTGAGCGATCTTGCAGGGCGTGTGAAAGAAGGGGATCTTGTGCTGACGATGGGTGCCGGCGACATTTGGAAAGTAGGCGCGGCCCTCGCGGATTCCATCAAATCCAAGAAGTAAGTGTTGAGTAGACGGCATGCTGATGCGGCGAGCGCGCTGGCGGCCGCCTCACATCATCCGTACGACAACCCGTACCTCAGCTCATGAAAGAGCTGGCGTATGGGTTGTTTCTTTATTTGGACAATCGCGACTCATATGTTCCTCGGCCTTGTCATATAGCTAGGGTAGAAGGACAAGTGAGGTGGGTGTGTATGAACAAGGCGCGGATGACGATCCGTTTTGACCACGGTACCCCGAAGGAACGGAATAAGGATCATGACGAGTTTACGGAAGAGTACCTGCAGCCTGTGCCGAAATCCGTGCCGCAAGCGGGGATCGATTGGCTCCAGCCTGTTGGTTGGCCCGATAAGCCGCCGGAGGACAACGATGCGGACGAATGGAGCGGAAACGCTTATACAGGGAGAAGAAACGGACGGCTGGCAGAAGAGCGGCGGCGGATGGCCGAAGCTGATCGCAGCCCGGTGGATATTTCCGGGAGCAGATATGATGAATACTGGCATGACGAGTGGGACGAGAGCCGCTATGATGAGATAACGGATGCTTCCCATCCTATGGATCGCAGCGGGCATCATGCACCTCCCATCCTGCTCCCGGAGGACTCATCGGAGCAGGATGGGAGAAGCACGGCGTTTCAGGAGGACTCTCCACTATCCACTGAGGACTACGGCTATTATCGGAAGCGGAATCCGACCTCGTTCTGGAAGATGACGGCCGCGGTGATGGGGGCTGTCATGACAGGGGTCATATTCGGTTACGCTGTGCTTTCATTTTTTGAAAGTGGAAGGATTGAAGAAGCCCCGGGACGTGACACAACGATCCAGGGAGAGGTCGCCCCTTCATCGGCCGCAGGTCCGGATAATCCGATTGGAGATGAAACTGCAGCAGGTCCGGATACGGGAGGTACGGCTGGGGAACAGTCAGGACAGACTCCAGGGATTCCGCCTGCCGAACAGACTGCCGGACAGACCTTCTATATGCTTCAATATGGCGTATTCAGCACGCCGGAGCGGGCCGAGCAGGCGAAACAGGAGCTGCTGCAAGCCGGCATTGCAGCAGGCGGAGATCCTGATGAGGAAAATCGGGTGTATGCGGGGATTTCACCAGACCGGGAGCAGGCCAAGCTGCTGAGCAACCAGCTGAAAAGCGAAGGGGTCGAGCTGTACGTTCGCGAGATGACGGTTCCTGGGGCGGCATCTGCCGTATTTGCGGGAGAATTGCCGAATGGCGAGGCTTATTTTGAATCAGGCGGGCAACTGGTGGCTGAGCTCAGCGCGCTGTCGGCCACCCTGCTTGGACAAAGCGAACCGACGGTCGTCGAGGCAGGCGTCATGGATCGCATCACACAGCTGCATCAGCAATGGATCATGGCCAGCGGGTCTATGTCTGCAGGAGCGGGTCCTGAGGCGGGGGAGCTTATGCACCGGATGGAGCAGGCAATGAACAGTGCGATCATGGCCCTGTCGGAATACAACAAAAATCGATCCAAGGGGCATTTGTGGGAAATACAAACGGGTATGATGGACTATGTCATGGGCCAAAAGCGGCTCCTGCATGCCTTGTAATATCAAGCTTAAACGAAATCCGGCCGGGAACTGGAAATAGTTGCCCTGGCCGGATTTCTGTTTGTATTGCTTATCGATTCAACGTATAATAATTAAGGTGTCAAATAATGGCGAGGGAAGAGGATGGATGAAGAAGAATACAGGAATCCTAATCTTGTTTTTGCTGCTCGGCTGGCTCACCGGAACATGGATAGCCAAAGCGCTGCAGCCCGTTAAAGCTCTATCATTTTTAACGGCTTCTACGCCTATTACATGGTCCCCTCGGGCTAACTTTGACATTATTCGCTACGATATCACGATTGAATTTGAGATTTGCCTGCTCGGTCTGATCGGCATTATTACAGCGATTTGGCTGTACCGCAGGCTTTGAAGACAAAGGAGACGAACCCCTTGAACGATAACAGCACACGTCGGATCATACTTGCCTCCACTTCTCCCCGGCGCCGGGAACTGCTGGCTTCGCTGCGTATACCGTTTGATGTTATGGCAAGTGAAGCGGACGAGAATACGCCGGATGACTGGTCTCCGGATCGGATTGTGGAGTCTTTGGCGCTCCGCAAAGCAGAGGCCGTATATGGCAGGCTGGCTGACGCTTCACAGGCCGGTATCGTTCTTGGAAGTGACACCGTTGTTGTACTGGATTCGGAAGTGCTCGGCAAACCGGTCGATGAAGAAGATGCGGCTGGCATGCTGAGCCGTCTGCAAGGGCGCGAGCATCTCGTGTATACCGGCGTAGCCTGTCTGGACCTGCTCTCAGGCGCAAGGCTTGTCCGTCACAGCGTCACCCGGGTGAAGATGAAGGCTTTAAGCCCGGAAGCGATCCGTGCGTATGTGAAGTCCGGCGAGCCGGCGGATAAAGCGGGGGCCTACGGAATTCAAGGGCTGGGAGCGACCATTGTGGAGCGCATTGATGGCGATTATTTTACGGTCGTCGGACTTCCGCTATCCATGCTGTCGGATATGCTCTCAGAGATGGGCATAGAGGTATTAACTGATCCGTAAGCGATAAGTGCCGGATACATCAGTCCGGTGCATTTTGTTTTTTTGTAGAACTAGGAAAAGAGGGGAACTTATGGAGTCGCCAACTGTACTGCTGCGCGACATCCCCCATGATGAACGACCTAGAGAACGCATGATGCGATATGGGGCGAGCGCTTTGAGCCATGCTGAACTGCTGGCGATACTGCTGCGGACGGGAACGCACCGGGAGTCTGCTGTACATATAGCCCAGCGGCTGTTGAAGGAGGCGGGCGGCATTCGGCAGCTCGTGGACCTGAGCATCGAGGAAATTACGCAAATTAAAGGAATCGGAACGGCCAAGGCGATCCAGCTGAAGGCCGGTGTTGAGCTGGGGCGGCGTTTGGCAGCCTCGAGAAATGTGGAGCCTGTCATCATTCGCAGTCCGCACGATGCGGCGGAGCTGCTGAGTGAACAGATGCGGTATCTCCAGAAAGAGCATTTTGTTTGTTTGTTTTTAAATACGAAAAATCACGTCATTGCCCAAGAAACGCTGTCCATGGGGAGCTTGAACGCTTCGATTGTGCATCCGCGCGAGGTGTTCAGAGCCGCGATCAAATGCAGCAGCGCTTCACTGGTCTGCGCCCATAATCATCCAAGCGGTGACCCAACGCCGAGTCCGGAGGATATTTCGATGACCGCTCGGCTGGTTGAGGCGGGCCGGATTGTCGGAATCGATGTGCTTGATCATTTGATCATCGGGGACGGGACATTTGTCAGTTTGAAGGAACGGGGCCTGATGTAATATAATAGTTCAGATTGAGAAGGAAAGGGAGATACAGCATGTTTGGTGGTTTTACGAAGGATTTAGGAATTGATTTGGGGACGGCGAATACGCTCGTCTATGTTCGAGGCAAAGGAATCGTCGTTAGAGAGCCCTCTGTGGTCGCTCTGCGTACAGATACAAAAAGCATCGAGGCGGTAGGTGAATCCGCCAAAAAAATGATCGGCCGTACGCCGGGCAACATTCGTGCCATTCGTCCGATGAAGGACGGCGTTATTGCCGATTTTGACACGACGGCTACGATGATCAAGTATTTCATCCGTCAGGCGCAGAAGCAGCGCTCGATTTTCCCGCGTCATCCGAACGTGATGGTGTGCGTGCCATCCGGTATTACTGCGGTTGAGCAGCGCGCCGTAGAGGACGCAACCAAGCAGGCGGGCGCACGCGAGGCCTATACGATCGAAGAGCCGTTCGCAGCCGCCATCGGAGCGGACCTGCCGGTATGGGAGCCGACAGGAAGCATGGTGGTGGATATCGGCGGAGGAACGACGGAAGTGGCTGTAATTTCCCTTGGCGGAATCGTAACCAGCCGCTCGGTTCGCGTTGCCGGTGATGAAATGGATGAGTCGATCATATCGTATATCAAACGGCAATATAATCTGATGATCGGTGAGCGTACTTCCGAACTGCTCAAGATGGAAGTTGGCTCTGCCATGCCGCTTGAAACGGTGGAAACGATGGAGATTCGCGGGCGCGATCTCGTAACAGGACTGCCGAAGACAATTACGATCACGTCCGATGAGATCAGCGAAGCGCTGGCAGATACGATCAATGCCATCGTGGATGCTGTTAAGGTCACGCTGGAGAAATGTCCGCCTGAGCTTGCGGCCGATATTATGGATCGCGGCATCGTACTTACCGGCGGCGGCGCTTTGCTCCGCAATCTGGACAAGTTGCTGGCCGAAGAGACCGGAATGCCGGTGATCGTTGCCGAGAACCCGCTCGACTGTGTAGCGATTGGCACTGGAAAAGCGCTTGATAATATTCATCTGTTCAAATCCCGGAGCAGCTCTGCCGTGCGTTCGAAACGGTAGAAGGTACAGGGCATGTGTCAACCCTTGGTGGGAGAGAAAACAGTTAGGTTAGAGGGTGTTGCAACTGTTTAAGCTGCTAGGCAACAAACGATTATTTATTGCGCTTATCGGGCTGGTGGCGTTCATCGCCATAATGGGATTTACGCTCGGCCCGAGAGCCTCCTTGTCTTGGCCCGAGAAATTTATGAGGGACACGGTAGGTTTTGTGCAGAGCATCTTCTACAAGCCCGCTTCATATATAGCGGGCTTCTTTGAAGATGTGCGCAACATGAGGGAAATCTATGATGAAAATGAGAGGCTGAGAAAAGCGGTTGCTCAATATTCACGCGAAAGCGCTTCTTATAATATGATGAAGGCAAATTATGATGAACTTCAGAACATCATGAATTTCACGGAGCATCAGAAGCAGCGATACGAATATGTATACCGGGTCGCGCAGGTAATCAGTGTCAATTCGGATCCGAATAACAGAACCTTGGTTATTGATCTTGGTGAACGCGACGGGGTGCGTGTGAATATGTCCGTCACCTCGGTCGAAGGCATGGTGGGCGTCGTCAGCAGTGTCAGCAATTTCACGTCGACCGTCAAGCTGTTGACCGCAATGGATGAACAAGATCCGAACCCTCAACCGATTGCGGTTACCGCTGTCGGGAAGGAAACGGCGACGGCGGATCACAAGGCAACCTTTGGCATCATCGAAAGTTATAACGAGAAGACCGGTATGCTAGAGATGATGCGTATTCCTGAAGATGATCCGATCGAAGAGGGAGATCAGATTATTTCCTCCGGCATTGGCGGTTTGATTCCGCAAGGAATGATCATCGGCACGGTTGATGAAGTTAGAACGAGCGATTACGGTCAGACGCGCACGGCCTCCATCGTGCCAGCGGCCAGCTTCCAGGACTGGAAGCATGTGATCGTGGTGTTCACCCCAGAGGAGCCGGAGTGATATGAAACGCAAACAAGTGCTTTTTCTGCTTCTGTTCTTGCTGTTCATTCTCCAAGGCACGGTATTCTTCTGGCTGACGCCAAGCTCCTGGCAGCTTCAGATTTATCCGAACTTCGTATTTGTGGCGATATTGTTTGTCTCTGTCTATTATCATCGCCATACCGGACTCGTGCTTGGTCTGATATTCGGAATGATTCATGATGTAATCTATTATGGTGAAATGATCGGCACGTACTCGTTTGCCATGGGGGTATCCGCATATATTATGGGACTTCTGTTCCAGATGCCGCGGGCCCCGCTGCCGATTATGATGACCGTCGTATTGCTCGGAAGCCTGTTGTTTGACAGCACATTGTTCGGGATCTACAAGGTGTTCAGCCTGAGCCAGTCTTCCTATGACTGGGCTTTGCTTCACCACATGCTCCCGAATCTCCTTGTTCATTTTGTCTTTGCTCTCATCATCTATGTTCCGCTTCGGAAGCAGCTGGAGATCATTGCGAAATCCAAGCGGAACCAGACATCCTGAACCATCCCCAAGACAATTTAACGAAGACTAGCAGGAACTTGAAGGTAGGAGCGCGAAGTGTATGAGGATGGGAGGGACAGGCTTATGGCTGTAAAATCCAATCATGTGACGATCAAGGGCGTAAAAGACGGCCTGGTATTCCTGCTTGATGATGAGTGTGAGCTTGAAGAGCTGCTTGGCGAGCTCCGTTACAAGCTGGAGCATAGTCATCAGAACATTTTGACAGGTCCCATTATTCATGTTGATGTCAAGCTGGGATCACGGCAAGTGACCGAAGAAGAGAAGCAGACCATTATTGATATATTAAAGCAGAAGGGAAATCTGCTGATTCGCAACATTGAAGCACCGCCGTCCGACTCCGAGGAGGAGAAGACCGGAGGGCTGACCTTGAAAACAGGCATGGTGCGTTCCGGACAGGTGCTTCATCATGACGGAGACCTGTTGTTTTTGGGTGACGTGAATCCCGGGGGCACCATTACGTGTACCGGTGATATTTACATATTGGGAGCGCTGCGCGGCACAGCGCATGCCGGTATCGACGGCAATGAAGATGCGATAATCGCGGCGTCCTACTTTGCCCCCACCCAGCTGCGTATTTCCCAAATGATCAGCAGACCGCCGGACGAATGGGAAACACGGGAGACGGTTATGGAGTTTGCTTATTTAAAGGACGGAAGTATGGAGATTGACAAAATCAGTAACATAGCGCGCTTGGGCCGGGATTTTAATGTGTTTAAAGGGGTGTAGAACATGGGAGAGGCAATCGTCGTAACCTCAGGAAAAGGTGGCGTTGGCAAAACAACGACATCTGCGAACATCGGCACAGCTTTGGCACTGCTCGGAAAAAAGGTATGTTTGGTTGACACGGATATCGGCCTTCGTAATCTGGATGTTGTGATGGGTCTTGAGAATCGGATCATTTACGATCTATGTGATGTTGCGGAGGGACGGTGTCGTCTCAATCAAGCGCTTATCAAGGATAAACGGTTTGACGAGCTGTACATGCTTCCGGCTGCACAGACCAAGGACAAAAACGCAGTATCTCCGGAGCAGGTCAAAGATATCATTCTGGAGCTGAAGAAAGAGTTTGAATATGTCATTATTGATTGTCCGGCCGGTATTGAGCAAGGATTTAAAAATGCGATTGCCGGCGCTGACAAAGCGATCGTGGTAACTACACCGGAGAATGCGGCTGTTCGCGACGCCGACCGAATCATCGGCCTGCTGGAAAGCTCGCAAGTCGAATCGCCGAAACTGATCCTCAACCGGATTCGCCCGAACATGGTTAAATCGGGGGACATGCTGGACATTGAGGATGTGCTACAGGTGCTGAACATCGATCTGATCGGGATCGTGCCTGATGATGAGATGGTCATTAAGGCTGCCAATTCGGGGGAGCCTACGGTGATGAATCCAAGCTCTCAGGCTGCGATTGCTTATCGGAACATCGCACGCCGGATTTTGGGCGATACGGTCCCTTTGATGCAGATTCATCAGAAGCAGGGGATGTTCACCCGATTCAAAAAGTTTTTCGGAATGTAACCAACACAAGGGAAAACCGGTGCCGGCCTGGCATCGGTTTTTTTGTGCGTGTTCATTGTTCGTTAGGCTGCCTGGAAGACTATGGCCGCGGATTTTCATGCTGACCGAGGCGTAGGGCTTGTTCTAAACATCTTTCATGAATTCATAGGATAGAGTAAAACAAGCCCCAGGGGGAATGGAGCATGGATATAAAATCATCGGTAAGACACCGTAGAGAGGCGCGGATTCGCGAGCTTCTGGAAGGAGGTGCGGGCCAGGATGACGGATTCGAGCTCACGCCCACGGTGCGAGATCATTCGCAGGAGCCGGGGCAGAGAACGAGCGGCGTCCGCGCCGTACAAGAGGCGCCGAGCCCGCGACCGGGCGGCAGACTGGAACCGCTTGCGGCAGGGGATGAGCCTGATCCGGAGAAGCTGTGGAAGCAGCGGTACCGCAGCTGGTACGGACCGCCCGGCGCGGATCCCGAGGACCCCGGCGAGCCCCCTCGCAGAGCCTCGTTTATGAACAGTCTGCTTCGCAGGCTTGTCGTCAGCACGCTCGTGTTCGGGCTCGTATGGGGAGTGTTTAACATACAGCATCCATGGGCCGTGCGCGCGCAAGCTTTTGTTATCGAAAGCTTGAGTCGTGAGATGGATTTCCAGGCTGCGCAGGCGTGGTATGAGGACCATTTTGGAGGCGCGCCTTCCTTTATCCCGATTTTTGGCCAGACGGAAGGATCATCCACCAAGGTGAATGCACACTCGACGCTTGCAGCGCCGCTGGAGGGGCGACTCGTGCAATCATTTGCTGTGGATCTGAAAGGAATTGTACTGGAGGCAACGGGGGGATCGCTGGCTAACCGGGAGGTCCGCAGCATTGAAACCGGCCGTGTGCTTGAGGTGAAGGAGACGCCGGATAACGGCTATACGATTGTGATTCAGCATACCGGTGAGCGAAGAGCGATGTACAGCAGGCTCGGAGAAACGCATCTGAAGGTGAATGATTGGGTGGAAGGCGGAGAGGTTATCGGCATCTTATCCTTATCGGAAGCAGGCGGGCTGCCGGCGCTGTATTTTGAGCTGAAAGAAGGGAACCGGAGCGTCGATCCGGCGGAAGTGATTCCGTTTGATTAACATTAGAGGAACGGTCATTTCACTGCATCCTCTTTTTGTGCTTGTGATGCTGGCTTCCGTCATTACCGGGCGATTTCTCGAGCTGATCACCTTGTTTATTATCGTTTTTATCCATGAGCTTGGTCATGCCTTTGCCGCAGCGGCGCTGGGCTGCAAGGTCCGTTCAATTCAGATGCTTCCCTTTGGCGGGGTCGCTGTCATTGAAGAAAACGGAGGGATGACAGCGCTGAAAGAAATAACGATTGCGCTGGCAGGACCGCTGCAAAATGTGATCATGATCGGTCTTGCGCTGCTGTGCAAAACGCTGGGCTTAGGCGAGGCCGCGTTTCTTGACTATATCATTCAAGGCAACATGATGATTGCGTTATTCAATCTGCTGCCGGTGCTCCCGCTGGATGGGGGGAAAGTGCTGCAGGCCGCGATCAGTCTGGTCGCTCCCTATCACGCGACACTATTATGGGCATCCCGCATCGGCATAGTGTTCAGTCTGATCATGGTTGGATACAGCCTGTTGCCGCTCCTGAACGGAGGAGGCATACAGCTCAACCTGCTGATGATTGGTATGTTTCTCGCTTATTCCAATATAGAGGATCTTCGAAATGTCCATTACCGTTTCTTAAGGTTTCTGGTTCAGCGCAGTGAGCTGTATGAGCAGAGTCCGGAAAGCATCGGTACTGCCCAGCCGATTGTTGCCGATTCTGCGAAACCTTTGAGCGATATTATGCGTCTATTTAAGCGAGAGAAATATCATCTGATTTACGTGATGAACCGAAGAGGAAGCTTAATGGCAGTGGTGCCCGAACAGCGGGTTATCTCTTCTTTTTTTTCTACTCAAGATCCGCTCTTATATTCATAATACAAGAAGTTGTCAGAGGAAGACGCTAGCCTCTCGCAAGCGGATGTTATTCGTTCGTAACGGCTCTGTTTGTGATAGGATAGAAGGATAGGAGTGTCTTCCATTGAAGAGGTGAAGCCATGAAGCAAATGTTAGTACACTGCCACGACGATACCGTTCAGATGGCTCTCATTGAAGATGGGAAGCTGGTGGAATACGCGGCCGAACGCAGCCGCCAGCAAAGCATCGTGGGCAGTTTTTACCTGGGGAAGGTCGTTAATGTGCTGCCTGGCATGCAGGCGGCTTTTGTAGATATCGGATTGAAAAAAAATGCGTTCCTGTATGTGGACGATGTGCTGCATCCACATCTGGAGAAGCAGCCGAAGCCCAAACCATCCATCTCGGAGCTTCTTCATGTCGGCCAGGAAGTAATGGTGCAGGTCATGAAGGATGCGAGGGGAGGCAAGGGCCCGCGGATTACGACGCATTATTCGCTCCCGGGGCGATGCACCGTATATATGCCAACCGCAGACTATGTGGCTGTCTCCAAAAAAATTCAGAGCGAGGGGGAACGCGATCGTCTGAGGATGATCGGGGAGCGTCTGAAAATGGGGGAAGAGGGGTTCATTATGCGGACGGTTGCCGAGGATGAGCCGGAACAGACGATATTAAACGATCTGGAATATCTCCGAGAGGAGTGGGAGATGATTCAGAGCAAAGCGTCGCGCGCTGCTGCACCGGCGCTGCTGCACCGGGATCTTGGCATTTTGCAGCGGTTTATTCGCGACATGTTTGACCCGGACTCCGATGAACTGATCATTGATGATGAAGCCAAGGGGGCGGAAGCAGCCGTCTATTTGAAAGACAGGGTCAACGAAGGGGAGCCCAACGTACAGCTATACAGGGATGCTATGCCTCTGTTTCAGCGGTATGGCGTGGACGAGCAATTGAAAATGCGTTTCTCGCGTAAAATCATGCTGCCAGAAGGAGTTGCAGTCGTCATTGACCACACCGAAGCGATGACCGTCGTCGATGTCAATACCGCCAGATTTATCGGCGGAGACAACTTTGAGGAGACGGTGCTGCGCGCCAATCTGCTTGCCGCTGAAGAGATTGCCGGGCTGCTTCGTTTGAGAGACATCGGGGGCATCATCAT
Source organism: Paenibacillus sp. FSL M8-0334 (assembly GCF_038000405.1). NCBI lineage: Bacteria > Bacillati > Bacillota > Bacilli > Caryophanales > Paenibacillaceae > Paenibacillus > Paenibacillus sp. FSL M8-0334. Next base: position 667,425 of record NZ_JBBOCH010000001.1, on the reverse strand, counting down.
GATTGATTTCATCGACATGGATAGAGAAGAGCACCGGCAGCAGGTTACGGCAGCGATCGAGAAGGTGATGGCCAAGGATCGGTCCAAAAGCTACATCGTAGGCTGGACGAAGCTGGGGCTGCTTGAAATGACGCGAAAAAAAGCAAGGGAAAGCGTCTTGCTTCTCTCGTACAAGCCGTGCCCGGCCTGTGGCGGCAGGGGTGTGGTAGAGGGATAATGTGTTGACTGGCAGAGTGGTATGTGCTATCATCATTGAGTATGTGTTTAGTGATCTTGCTGCACATGCTGTAACCGCTCCGGTTGGGTTCACAAGGACATTCACCCTGAGGGCGTGAGTGGACACCTGAATCAGGCGAGTCTGAGACATAGGGAGGTGCAAGCAAATGTACGCTATTATCGAAACTGGTGGTAAACAATACAAAGTTCAAGAGGGCGATGTATTGTTCATCGAGAAGCTGAATGCTGCTGACGGTGAAAGTGTAACTTTCGACCGTGTACTGGCCGTTTCCAATGAGAACGGTTTGGTAGCAGGTACGCCGGTTGTTTCCGGAGCATCTGTAACAGCGAAGGTAGAGAAGCACGGTAAAGGCCAGAAGGTCGTTGTATATAAATACAAACCGAAGAAAAACTACCACAAGAAGCAAGGCCATCGTCAGCCTTACACTAAAGTCGTAATCGAGAAAATCCAAGCGTAAGAAGGTGCAGTAATTGATTACTGTACACATATTGCGATTGGACGATAACCGGATTCACGGTTTTAAGGTTGAGGGCCATGCCGGTTATGCCGATCCGGGCGAAGATATCGTATGTGCTGGCGTGTCCAGCATTACGGTGGGGACGGTTAATTCGATTGAGGCGCTTACCGGAACCGTGATGAGAACCCGGATGAAGAATGGCTTTTTAAGCGCATCGCTTCCGTCTGTGGTGGAGGAATCCGCAGCTAGCCAAGTTCAGCTGCTTCTCGAATCCCTGGTTGTTATGTTGCAAGGAATTGCTGATTCATACGGCGAGTATATTCAAATACAAGATATGAAATGACTTTAAGAAGGAGGTAGGCCACATGTTGAAATTGGATCTTCAGTTATTCGCATCGAAAAAAGGTGTAGGTTCCACGAAGAACGGTCGTGACAGTGAAGCGAAACGTCTTGGTGTGAAACGTGCGGACGGTCAAGTCGTGACTGGCGGCAGCATCTTGGTTCGTCAACGCGGAACGAAAATTCATCCAGGTACAAACGTGGGTATCGGTAAAGATGATACTTTGTTTGCGAAAGTTGATGGCGTTGTTAAATTCGAGCGTCTGGGTCGCGATCGCAAGAAAGTGAGCGTCTACCCGGTTGAAGTTGCTCCTGTAGCAGCAGCCGTAGAAGCCTAATTGGTTGAATATTGCTTACAGAAGAAGCCTTTCGGCATCGTGCCGGGGCTTCTTTTTTGTAGAATCGGGAAAAATGCTGGCGTAGGGATGAACGCGCTTTACGGACTGTGATATACTTGGACTTGGTGAATGTAACCAATTGCTGTTGAAAGACGAGGAGAGGCGATGAAATCCTTGAAATGGATCGCGGTCGGAGCCGGTTTAACGTCTGTAATCCCTGTAGCTTGGATGGTTTGGAAGCCGTCATTAACAGCGGGAGTGGTATGCATAGCTTGGGCTGCGGCTGCCTCAATCGCATCCGCCTGGAGCGCTCGCAAGCTTGGCGAACGCAGACAGCAGGCTGCCGTATGGCAGGTTGAGCAGACGGCGATACAGATGCTGAATCACCATCGGCATGACTGGATGAATGAATTGCAAATTTTATATGGCTATATTCGACTGGGGAAGCATGATAAATCGGTACAGTGTGTGGAAAGAATAAAGGAGCGGATGCAGCAGGACAGCAAGCTGTCCAAGCTGGGAATTCCCTCGTTGGTTTTTTATTTACACTCGTACAGAACGCTTAACCATAGTCTGCAGCTTGAGGTTGAAATTGTGGACCATATCCAGCTGGATCGTTTAACCCCGGCGATGGCGGACAATTTAACCGAGGCTGTCATTCGTACGGTGAATGCGTTCCAGCAGGGAGAGAAATCTGCAAGAGGAGAAGACCGGCTGCTCACGATTACATTTATGCAGCAGGAGCATGAGCTGGCGCTGATTTTTGAAGGGGATGGCCCTTTTGACAATCCGCATCGTTTGAAGCTTCAAATTGAGGAGTCCTTGGAGGGTCAAGGTATCCGGGTGGAGCAGACGCATCCGGAAGAGGCCTCGTATCGCTTGCGGTTACCGTTTGCAACTTGAGGAAGGTGAATGTTCATGTTTGTAGATAAAGCGAAGGTATATGTAAAAGGTGGAGACGGCGGAGACGGCCTTATTGCGTTTCGCCGTGAGAAGTATGTGCCGGAAGGCGGTCCTGCCGGCGGAGACGGCGGCAAGGGCGGAGACGTTATTTTCCGTGTGGACGAAGGGCTCAGAACGCTGATGGATTTCCGTTACCAGAAGCATTTTAAAGCCAAGCGCGGGGAGAAGGGACGGAATAAAAGCCAGCATGGCGCCAATGCGGATAATATGGTCGTACGCATACCGCCGGGTACGGTGCTCATCGATGATGATACCGGCGAGGTGATCGGAGACCTGACCCGCCACGGTCAGGAGGTCGTTGTGGCCCGCGGCGGTCGCGGCGGACGAGGAAATATCCGGTTCGCAACGCCGAACAACCCGGCTCCTGAGCTTGCCGAGAACGGGGAAGAAGGCGAAGAGCGCTATGTGACCATGGAACTGAAGGTCATGGCGGATGTCGGGCTTGTCGGGTTCCCGAGCGTAGGCAAATCGACGCTGCTGTCGGTGGTTTCAGCGGCTCAGCCGAAGATTGGCGCCTATCATTTCACGACGATTACGCCTAACCTCGGAATGGTGGAGGTCGGAGACAGTCGCAACTTCGTAATGGCCGATCTGCCTGGACTGATCGAAGGCGCGCATGAAGGCGTGGGACTCGGGCATGAGTTCCTCCGTCATGTGGAGCGGACACGGGTCATCATTCATGTGGTGGATATTGCAGGAACCGAGGGGCGGGACCCGTTCGAGGACTGGGTGAAGATCAATGATGAGATCCGGCTGTACAATCCGGCGCTGATGGAGCGTCCGCAGATTGTGGCGGCTAACAAAATCGATATGCCTGAAGCAGCCGACAATCTGGCTGTTTTCCGGGAAAAGCTGAAAGAGGTTCGCCCGGATATCGAGGTGGTGCCGATTTCCTCCCTGACGCGTGAAGGGATTCAGGAGCTGCTGTACCGTACAATGGATCTGCTGGAGAGCATTCCGGAAGAGCCGGCGATTGAAGAGGTGGCGGAAACGTCCGACCGGAAGGTGTACAAGTTCAAGAAACAGGAGGACAACGCCTTCACCATTACGCGGGATAATGAAACATATGTTGTCCACAGCGAGCGGATTGAGCGGATGCTGAAGCGGATGCAGATGAACTCGCATGATGCGATTTTGAAGCTCGCCCGTACGCTTCGGCATATGGGAGTGGACGAGGAGCTGCGCAAGCGCGGAGCAACAGATGGTACGCTTGTCCGAATCGGCGATTTCGAGTTCGAGTTCGTGGAAGGAAGCAGTTATTATTAAGCAGTAGCAGCATGTGCTGGGGCGATATGCCGCCAGGTCTGTGGATGACAACAGGCTTGGCGGCTTTTTGCGTAGGTGAGAAAAGGCAGTACGGGAAAGGTAAGGCACATTTCAATTCTGATTACAGGCCTGGCCCATCAGCTAAGCGGCTTCAGAGCCGGGTCGCTTATTATCTGCTTGTTCGTTAACGTTACAATGGTGAGCTCGATCTGACGCTAGTTATGTGAGTCAAGATGAACGAAAAAACGACATTTATGTATTGCCCTGGCCGAGCATATCCAGTATAATGTCCACTATACGAAAACAATAGTCTTTGAGGAGAGGACGTTTGTGAAGGAGCGCTATTATCTGGTCCGTGAGGATATTTTACCTGAAGCTGTAGTGAAGACGATGCAGGTGAAGAAGCTGCTGGCTTCCGGTGATGTGAGGACGGTGCACGAGGCCGTTGAGCAGGTCGGACTAAGTCGCAGTGCTTTTTACAAGTATAAAGACGGGATTCATCCGATCAATCAATTGGAGCGAGATGAGATTGTCACGATCTCCATGGACATGGAGCATCGCTCTGGCATGTTGTCAGAGGTGCTGGGCCTCGTTGCAGGCGAAGGCGGGAATGTGCTGACCATTCATCAGAGCATTCCGTTGCAAGGCATTGCCAATGTCGTCATTTCAGTGGAAGTGTCCCGGCTGAACGAAGAGCTGGACGATCTCCTGGATGGATTGCGGCGAGTGGCCGGTGTTAAGAAGGTACAGATGATTGGCCAGGGATAAAGCAGATACAATAAGATGATGTGATGGGATACAGGAGGGGTAAACGTTATGAAGCCTGTTAAGGTGGGACTTTTGGGATTAGGAACAGTAGGAACTGGGGTTGTCCGCATTGTGGAGGGACATCAGGATGATCTGAGCAGTCAGGTCGGCTCCCCGATATCGATAGAGCGAATTGCTGTGAAGCATATGGAGAAATACCGGAGCATTCAGGTCGATCAGAGTAAGCTGACCGAAAATCCGTGGGAGGTGATCCGTGACCCGGAAATCGACGTCATTGTCGAAGTCATGGGCGGGATCGATGACACGAAGGCGTACATTCTGGAGGCGCTCGACCGCGGCAAGCATATCGTGACTGCGAACAAAGACCTGATGGCGCTTCATGGTGCGGAGATTTTGGCTAAAGCGCAGGAGAAGCAATGCGATGTGTTCTATGAAGCCAGCGTGGCCGGCGGGATACCGATTATCCGGACGCTGATTGAAGGCTTTTCTTCCGATCGGATTACGAAAATTATGGGTATTGTAAACGGGACGACCAACTTCATTCTGACCAAAATGAGCCAGGAAGGGGCTTCCTATGAAGATGTACTGGCAGAGGCTCAGCAGCTCGGATATGCGGAGGCTGATCCGACGTCGGACGTGGAAGGACTCGATGCGGCACGGAAAATGGCCATCCTCGGCACCCTCGGGTTCCGGACGAACGTAGAGCTTTCGGATGTCACGGTAAAAGGCATCTCCCAAGTATCCAAGGAGGATATCTCCTACGCCAAGCGCCTCGGGTATGAGATGAAGCTGCTCGGCATTGCCGAGCGTCAGGATGACGAGTTCAGCATTACGGTACAGCCGACGATGGTCCGCAAGGGACACCCGATTGCCTCGGTGAACGGGGTGTTTAATGCGGTGTATGTATATGGGGAAGCGGTAGGCGAAACGATGTTTTACGGCGCCGGGGCCGGCGAGATGCCGACGGCGACCTCGGTCGTGGCTGACCTGGTAGCGGTGATCAAGAACTTGAAGCTGGGCGTGAACGGGCTGAAGGCCATCGTGCCTTACAAGCCGAAAAAGCTGAAAAGCGACGAGCAGATTTTGTACAAAAACTTCATTCTGCTGCATGTGGATGACAAAGCCGGTGTGCTTGCGCAGATTACGCAAGTATTTGCCGAATACGGTGTCAGCCTGGAATCGGTCGTACAGCAGCCGAACGAGCATAATCCGGATGCAGAGATTATCATCGTTACACATAGCGCTAGCAAGGCAAGCATGGATGCGGTGCTGAATCATTTTGAAGGACTGGATGTTATCAAGCGTATCAAAAGCGTTTATCGTGTAGAAGGTTAACCCAGGGCTTGCATAGCAGCGGGATATTATATTTATGGAAAAAGGAGTTTTGACTGATGTCGTATCAAGGATTGCTTAAAACCTATCAAACTTATTTGCCCATTACCGAAAAGACGCCGCTTCTGTCTTTGCATGAAGGGAATACGCCGCTCATCCGCGCTGAGAATCTCTCCGAAGAGCTCGGAATTGACCTGTATTTCAAATATGAAGGTCTCAATCCGACCGGCTCTTTCAAAGACCGCGGGATGGTGATGGCCGTTGCCAAAGCGGTGGAGGAAGGCAGCCGCACCATTATGTGCGCTTCGACGGGCAACACTTCCGCCGCTGCTGCTGCTTATGCGGCTCGTGCGGGACTGAGCTGTATCGTCATTATCCCGAACAACAATATTGCGCTTGGCAAGCTTGCCCAGGCGATAATCTATGGTGCTAAAGTGATTGCCATCGAAGGCAATTTCGATCGGGCGCTTGAAATTGTACGGGAGATTACGGCGAAGCATCCGATTACACTTGTGAATTCGGTCAACCCGTATCGCATTGAAGGACAGAAGACGGCGGCTTTTGAAGTGGTGGACCAGCTTGGCAAAGCTCCGGATGTACTGGCTATTCCGGTCGGGAACGCCGGCAACATCTCGGCATACTGGAAAGGTTTCAAGGAATACCATGCAGCAGGCAAGGCTTCGTCTCTGCCAAGAATGCTCGGGTTTGAAGCGGAAGGCGCGATGGCAATCGTGAAAGGCGAGCCGATTCCGAATCCGGAGACGGTCGCAACGGCGATCCGAATCGGAAATCCGGCGAGCTGGAAGACAGCGGTGGCCGCTGCGGAGGAATCCGGCGGGCAAATCAACTATGTGACGGATGAAGAAATCCTTGAAGCGTACCGCAAGATCGCTTCTCGCGAAGGAATATTTGCGGAACCGGGATCTGCGGCATCGATTGCGGGTGTGTATAAAATGAAACGCGAGGGCTATTTCAAGGGAGGAGAGACCGTAGTCTCCGTTCTCACGGGACACGGCTTGAAAGATCCGAACATCGCCATCTCCACCGTCAATGCCGAGTCGCTGGTCGTATCGGATACAGAATCGGCCGTTATGGACGCGATTTCCAAGATTGAAGGGGCGGCACGGGTATGAGCTTGTCCCAGGTTGTCCGGGTGAAGGTGCCGGCCAGCACGGCCAATTTGGGTCCGGGATTCGATACGCTCGGAATGGCACTGCCGCTTTATTCGTGGTTAGAGCTGCGGCCTTCCGACCGTACGGTGTTTCATTTGCACGGAGACCAGATGGAGGGGCTTCCCCAGGACAAAAGCAACTTGATATACAAGGTAAGCCAAATGGTGTTTCAAGAGGCCGGCGTATCCGTGCCTGATCTTGAAATCTCGATGTATTCCGATATTCCGCTTACACGCGGTCTAGGGAGCAGCGCTTCGGCAATCGTCGGGGCGCTTGCTGCAGCTAATGCGCTGATCGGTTCTCCGCTGCCGGATGCGAAGCTGTTTCATATGGCGACGGCGCTGGAGAAGCATCCCGACAACGTGGGCGCTTCCCTGTTCGGCGGCATTGTGGCCGCAGCCTGGGACGGGACGCATGCCGATTATGTACGGATCGCGCCGCCTGCCCATCTGGAAACGCTGGTCGTGATTCCCGATTTTCAGCTTTCGACGACCAAGGCGAGAGAGGCGCTTCCCGCCCAGGTCAAACTGGAGGATGCTGTATATAATATTAGTCGGTCATCCTTATTGACTGCTGCCCTCTCGGCAGGAAGGCTGGATTTGCTGCGGGAAGCTATGAAGGACCGGATTCATCAGCCTTACCGGGCGCCGCTTGTGCCTGGCATGTCCAAAATTTTGGAGGAGGCGCAGAAGCAGGGGGCCCTGGGCGTTGCGCTGAGCGGTGCAGGGCCGACGATGATTGCATTCGTTGACAATCGCGATGCTCGAATCGAGCAATTGCGTGTATACTTAGTAGAGACCATGGAAGCGGAAGGTATCACCGTCTCCTGCTTACAGTTAAGTCCAGTTGCCGAAGGAGTGCAGGTATTGGGCGATAAGTCAGACCGAACTTTTATGGAGATGATTAGAGGGGAAATTACGGCATGAAAAAAATAGCTTTACTGCCCTCCGGATCCGTATCGCATGAAGCGGTACTCTACCTTCTGAATGGCGAGCCTGCAGAGTTCGTTCATTTCAAACTGATCTCGGATGTGTTTATGGCGACCGTTGAAGGAAAGACCGATTACAGCGTTATTCCGATTGAGAACACGATTGAAGGTTCGGTCAGCCTTCATATGGATTGGCTGGTTAACGAAGTGGATATGCCGATGCAGGTAGAGTGGGTGTATCCGTCCATTCAGAATCTGATCGGCAATGCTTCGGAGTTTCAGGCGGCTGATCGAAGTATGGATTTTAGCAAAATTACAAAGATATGGTCGCACCAAGTGGCTACCGCGCAGTGCAGACAGTTTCTTGCCGCTGCGGCTCCTCAAGCGGAACTGGAGCAGGCTGGAAGCACCTCGGAGGGCGTCAAAATTGTCAAGGAGAACCCTGGCAAAGGCTGGGCGGCGATCGGCACGGCGCTCGGTGCGAAGACGCATGGGCTGGATGTTTTGGCTGAGAGAATCACCGATCATGACAATAACTTCACCCGATTCGTGCTGATCGGTCGTGAGCCGATCCGGATTCCCCGTGCCCCGGAGCATGTGAAAACAAGCATCCTGGTGACTTTGCCGGAGGATGTACCGGGTGCGCTGCATCAGGTGCTGTCGGCGTTTGCGTGGCGGAGGCTGAATTTGTCGCGGATCGAATCGCGTCCGACGAAGAAGCGGCTCGGAAATTATTATTTCTACATCGATGTGATGGCCGAAGCGGATTCGGTGCTGCTCACGGCTGCGATGGGCGAGATCGAAGCCTTGGGATGCCTGGTTCGCGTGCTGGGTTCGTACCCTGGTTATGCGTATGAGAGCAAATAATATGGAGGTATAGTTAATGTCGGAGCAATGGATCTTTTTAGATGGCGAATTTGTTACTAAAGAGAATGCAAAAGTGTCGGTATTCGATCACGGTTTTTTGTACGGAGACGGGATTTTTGAAGGGATCCGGATTTACAACGGCAACATTTTCAAATGTAAAGAGCATCTGGATCGGCTGTACGACTCCGCGAAATCGATAGATCTTGTCATTCCGATGGAATATGATGAGCTGCTTGAAGCGATGGCAGAGACGATCCGCCGCAATGACATGCGCAATGGTTATATTCGCCTGATCGTGTCTCGCGGCCCGGGCAATCTGGGGCTGGATCCCCGCCGCTGCCCTAAGCCTACGGTTCTCATTATTGTTGAACAGCTGGCGATTTATTCGGAGGAAGCGTACAGGAATGGGCTGAAAGCTGTCTCGGTCGCCCAGCGCCGCAATATCCCGGATGCGCTCAATCCGAAGATTAAGTCCTTGAACTATCTGAACAACATTCTGGTTAAGATCCAGTCCAATTTTGCAGGCGCCGATGAGGCGATCATGATGAATGCGCAGGGGTATGTAACGGAGGGATCCGGAGACAATATCTTTATTGTCAAAAATGGGGTTGTTACCACGCCTCCGTGCTACCTTGGTGCTCTGGAAGGGATTACCCGCCAGGCCATTATCGAGCTGTGTGCGAAATTGGACATTCCGCTCAAGGAAGAGCCGTTCAGCATGCATGATGTGTACATTGCGGATGAGGTATTTTTCACAGGGACAGCTGCGGAGGTCATCGCTGCACGCGAAATCGACGGCCGCACGATTGGCCAAGGACAAGCGGGCCCGATCACACTCAAGCTCCTGGAAGAGTTCCGCAAAATTGTGGATCAAGACGGATACAAAGTTTGGGAGGCCTGATCTGGCAGCGTGCCGATGAGACCAACAAATTGCTACACTCACCAATCCTTTCATGTCGATGAAAGGATTTTTTTTGCCTTGAGGGATGTCATTCGCCTACTTGCTGCATAGGATGTAGTAACGAAAGCAGGCGAAATTATGACGCCTAGAAGAGTGTAGGAGGTTTTAGCGGCGTGAAGATACACATCGTCAAGGAAGGCGAATCTCTTTATGAGCTGTCTCAAAAATACAACGTTCCGTTAGCCAAACTGATTGATGCGAACCCGCAGCTGGTTGATCCCAACAAACTCGATGTCGGCGCGAAGATCAAGGTACCGACAGAGCCTGTGCCGGTTCCTGGCGGCAGCCAGCCCATTATCCATAAGCATACGGTCAAGCAGGGCGACACGTTGTGGAAACTGTCCAAGGCATGGGGTGTCACTCTGAAGGAAATGATTGATGCGAACCCGCAGCTGAAAAATCCGAATGCTCTGCTGGTAGGCGAAGTGGTGAATATCCCTTCCTCAGGCGTATATAGTGGAGGCAGTGAATCAGCTGCCGCGGGAGCGGGGAATGCTCCGAGCAAAATCATGCCGGGATCCAAGGATTATACAGGACCGAAAGCAGAGTTGACCCAACCGATTTCCGAGCAGCCGGCCGTTCCGGAAATGCCTGCGCCACTGCCGGCACCTGCCCCAGTGCCTGTAAAACCGGAGATGCCAAAGATGCCGGAGCTCCCGAAAATGCCAGAATTGCCGAAACTGCCGGTTATGCCGATCAAGGTGGAGAAGTTCGAGATGGAGGAAATCGAGGTTAAAAAGACATACCCGGTGCCGCTCCCTCAGCCCATTCAAGAGAAGAAGCCTTATCAAGAGGCGCCTATTCATCACGTACCTGGACCGATGCCGATGCCTCATAAGCCGGCTCCTTGTCCACCAGTAGAGGCAATGCCGATGCATTTCATGCCTCAACCAGATTGCTTCCAGCAAGAAGTCATTCACCAGCCGATTTACTATGGCCTCGGCGAAGGACCTTGCGGCTGCGGTGAGGGAAAAGTACATGGCCAACACCAACATCAACACCATCATCATCATGGACACGAGCAAGGCAAAGCGGTGCACCCTTATTACGCCTTCCCGCAAGAAGCAGTTCCTGTACAGCACGGTCAGGAATGGGGTTATCCTGGATTAGCTGGAAATGTGGAGTATGCGCCGATCTCCATCACGGAGTCTTACACAGGCAAAGACGCCGGCCATTCATTCCATCATCATCATCAACCTGCACATCAGGGATATTCGCCTGCTGCGGCAGCACCGGCATCTCCATGCGGCTGTGGCGGTGGCTCGGTGGCTCCGGCCTATACTCAGCCATTCCCGGCTTTTACAACGACCCATCCTTCATACGGTCATGACTATACTGGGTACGGGCAGCATGGGGGATGGAACTACGGACATCCTTCAGCAGGAGTTCCTGGAATACCGGGAGCCGCTTCACCGTTGGGCACCTTTGGCCCTTATGGTCAACCTGGTGGCTATGGTAGTTTCGAACAGCCTGGGGCATATGCCGGATTTGGGATGCCATTCGAATATGACCGAGAAGCGATAACGGGGCAAGAGGATGCAACCGTACAGGAGACACCAGCTTCAGCGGATATTAATGCGGCAGCGAGTGGAGTGGATTCCGGGTCAGAGACCGAGCAAAGAGAGATCGATGCGGAGGCGGCACCAGCGGCTGGAAGCGAAGCTCAGGCCAAAGTGCATCGTCATCGCCAAAGCTCTACAAAAGCTAAATCTTCAACCAAATCACGTAAACCACAGCCTGCAAAATCCAAACGTCAAAATCCTTGGATCAAAGGGTAAATGCCAAGGTAACTGCAATATTCATCCCAGGTGATTCTTAAAGCAAGAAAGCCGAATCAACGGCTTTCTTGTTTTTGTGTTCTGCCTGCTGATCTGAGAGACTTGCGGAATACAGTGTGGGGGTGGAGGATTCGCTAATGACCAATTGGTAAAAATTATGTATTGCTATGTAGCTAGAACCTGTGGTAAATTATAAATCCGGCCGCAACACGAGTGGTTGCAAGGCTGAAAGCACGGAGAGTGAATGACCGCGAAACAGTCGGCTTTCTTCTTATCCGGGCCTCAAAAAAACTTCTAAAAAAACTCTTGCATTATTGAAAACAACATGATATGATATAAGAGTTGCTGACGCGAACGAGATTCGCTGATGGGTATGAAGTTGATCTTTGAAAACTGAACAACGAGTGGGTAAAACGAACCGCTTCGGCGGGGAGTTATGAATAGAGAATTGAACAAATTCTCGTCAGTTTTGAAATGAGCTACAAACTCATCGGTTGAATGCTTTCTTGGAGCAATCCAGAAATGTTCGATCTTTATTGGAGAGTTTGATCCTGGCTCAGGACGAACGCTGGCGGCGTGCCTAATACATGCAAGTCGAGCGGAATCGATGGAGTGCTTGCACTCCTGAGATTTAGCGGCGGACGGGTGAGTAACACGTAGGCAACCTGCCCTCAAGACTGGGATAACTACCGGAAACGGTAGCTAATACCGGATAGGATATTTGGCTGCATGGCCGAATATGGAAAGGCGGAGCAATCTGTCACTTGAGGATGGGCCTGCGGCGCATTAGCTAGTTGGTGGGGTAATGGCCTACCAAGGCGACGATGCGTAGCCGACCTGAGAGGGTGAACGGCCACACTGGGACTGAGACACGGCCCAGACTCCTACGGGAGGCAGCAGTAGGGAATCTTCCGCAATGGACGAAAGTCTGACGGAGCAACGCCGCGTGAGTGATGAAGGTTTTCGGATCGTAAAGCTCTGTTGCCAGGGAAGAACGCCAGAGAGAGTAACTGCTCTTTGGGTGACGGTACCTGAGAAGAAAGCCCCGGCTAACTACGTGCCAGCAGCCGCGGTAATACGTAGGGGGCAAGCGTTGTCCGGAATTATTGGGCGTAAAGCGCGCGCAGGCGGTTCTTTAAGTCTGGTGTTTAAACCCGGAGCTTAACTTCGGGACGCACTGGAAACTGGGGAACTTGAGTGCAGAAGAGGAGAGTGGAATTCCACGTGTAGCGGTGAAATGCGTAGATATGTGGAGGAACACCAGTGGCGAAGGCGACTCTCTGGGCTGTAACTGACGCTGAGGCGCGAAAGCGTGGGGAGCAAACAGGATTAGATACCCTGGTAGTCCACGCCGTAAACGATGAATGCTAGGTGTTAGGGGTTTCGATACCCTTGGTGCCGAAGTTAACACATTAAGCATTCCGCCTGGGGAGTACGGTCGCAAGACTGAAACTCAAAGGAATTGACGGGGACCCGCACAAGCAGTGGAGTATGTGGTTTAATTCGAAGCAACGCGAAGAACCTTACCAGGTCTTGACATCCCTTTGACCCCTCTAGAGATAGAGGTTTCCTTCGGGACAGAGGAGACAGGTGGTGCATGGTTGTCGTCAGCTCGTGTCGTGAGATGTTGGGTTAAGTCCCGCAACGAGCGCAACCCTTGATCTTAGTTGCCAGCACGTAATGGTGGGCACTCTAAGGTGACTGCCGGTGACAAACCGGAGGAAGGTGGGGATGACGTCAAATCATCATGCCCCTTATGACCTGGGCTACACACGTACTACAATGGCTGGTACAACGGGAAGCGAAGCCGCGAGGTGGAGCCAATCCTAAAAAGCCAGTCTCAGTTCGGATTGCAGGCTGCAACTCGCCTGCATGAAGTCGGAATTGCTAGTAATCGCGGATCAGCATGCCGCGGTGAATACGTTCCCGGGTCTTGTACACACCGCCCGTCACACCACGAGAGTTTACAACACCCGAAGTCGGTGGGGTAACCGCAAGGAGCCAGCCGCCGAAGGTGGGGTAGATGATTGGGGTGAAGTCGTAACAAGGTAGCCGTATCGGAAGGTGCGGCTGGATCACCTCCTTTCTATGGAGAATCGCTCTCTGCAACGAGAGCATTCAAATAGGCTGACCGAAAGGTCGCCGATCCCTTTGCGAAAGCAAAGGAACCGAATCAGGTTTAGGCCTGTTACTCACTCGTTGGTCAGTTTTGAGAGTTCAACTCTCAAACAGCAGTTGCATTGTAACTGCGTTGATCCTTGAAAACTAGATAACGAAACGAATTTGCGTTTTAGAAATATCCTTTTAGCTGACTTGTGTCATATGTATGACCAAGTAAGAAAAAAGTAGCACGCGAAGGTTTTGAGATCATCGATCCTTTGGGAGTTTGTTTCCACCACTGAGCGGTTTTATCCAAATCAGGGAAACAAACGAACAACAGAGCGAGGAGCGCAAAACCGGAGCAAATGGTTAAGCTACTAAGAGCACACGGAGGATGCCTAGGCGCTAGGAGCCGATGAAGGACGTGGCGAACGACGAAATGGCCTCGGGGAGCTGTAAGCAAGCTTTGATCCGGGGATGTCCGAATGGGGAAACCCGGCTGGTGTAATAACCAGTCACTCACAGCTGAATACATAGGTTGTGAAGAGGCATACCCAGGGAACTGAAACATCTAAGTACCTGGAGGAAGAGAAAACAAGAGTGATTCCGTCAGTAGCGGCGAGCGAACGCGGAACAGCCTAAACCGAAGAGCTTGCTCTTCGGGGTTGTGGGACGTCTCACATGGAGTTACAAAGGTTTAGATTAGTTGAACAGGTCTGGAAAGGCCGGCCATAGAAGGTAAAAGCCCTGTAGTCGAAAATGTGAACCCTCCGAGACGGATCCCGAGTAGTGCGGGGCACGTGAAACCCCGTATGAATCTGCCAGGACCATCTGGTAAGGCTAAATACTCCCTAGCGACCGATAGTGAAGCAGTACCGTGAGGGAAAGGTGAAAAGCACCCCGGGAGGGGAGTGAAATAGAACCTGAAACCGTGTGCTTACAAGAAGTCAGAGCCCGTTCAATGGGTGATGGCGTGCCTTTTGTAGAATGAACCGGCGAGTTACGTTCCCATGCAAGGTTAAGGCGAGAAGCCGTAGCCGCAGCGAAAGCGAGTCTGAATAGGGCGATATTAGTATGTGGGCGTAGACCCGAAACCGTGTGATCTACCCCTGTCCAGGGTGAAGGTGCGGTAACACGCACTGGAGGCCCGAACCCACGTACGTTGAAAAGTGCGGGGATGAGGTGGGGGTAGCGGAGAAATTCCAATCGAACTCGGAGATAGCTGGTTCTCCCCGAAATAGCTTTAGGGCTAGCCTCGGAATAAAGAGTCATGGAGGTAGAGCACTGATTGGGTGCGGGGCCCGCAAGGGTTACCAAGCTCAGTCAAACTCCGAATGCCATCGACTTATGTCCGGGAGTCAGACAGTGAGTGCTAAGATCCATTGTCAAAAGGGAAACAGCCCAGACCATCAGCTAAGGTCCCCAAGTGTGTGTTAAGTGGGAAAGGATGTGGAGTTGCACAGACAACCAGGATGTTGGCTTAGAAGCAGCCACCATTTAAAGAGTGCGTAATAGCTCACTGGTCGAGTGACTCTGCGCCGAAAATGTAACGGGGCTAAACACACCACCGAAGCTATGGCTTGATGCTTGCATCAGGGGTAGGGGAGCGTTGTATACAGCATTGAAGGTGTACCGTAAGGAGTGCTGGAGCGTATACAAGTGAGAATGCCGGTATGAGTAACGAAAAGATCAGTGAGAATCTGATCCGCCGAAAGCCCAAGGTTTCCTGAGGAAGGCTCGTCCGCTCAGGGTAAGTCGGGACCTAAGGCGAGGCCGAAAGGCGTAGTCGAAGGACAACAGGTTGAAATTCCTGTACCACCATAAACCGTTATGAACGATGGGGGGACGCAGGAGGGTAGTGACGCGGACTGATGGATGTCCGTCCAAGCAGTGAGGCTGATGTGTAGGCAAATCCGCACATCGTTAAGGCTGGGCTGTGATGGGGAGTGAAAATTACAGTAGCGAAGGTCATGATCTCACACTGCCAAGAAAAGCCTCTAGTCAGGTGAAGGTGCCCGTACCGCAAACCGACACAGGTAGGCGAGAAGAGAATTCTAAGGCGCGCGGAAGAACTCTCGTTAAGGAACTCGGCAAAATGACCCCGTAACTTCGGGAGAAGGGGTGCCTCGGTAGGGTGAATAGCCCGAGGGGGCCGCAGTGAAAAGGCCCAAGCGACTGTTTAGCAAAAACACAGGTCTGTGCGAAGCCGTAAGGCGAAGTATACGGGCTGACGCCTGCCCGGTGCTGGAAGGTTAAGGGGAGCGGTTAGGGGGAACCCGAAGCTGTGAACCGAAGCCCCAGTAAACGGCGGCCGTAACTATAACGGTCCTAAGGTAGCGAAATTCCTTGTCAGGTAAATTCTGACCCGCACGAATGGCGTAACGACTTGGGCGCTGTCTCAACGAGAGATCCGGTGAAATTTTAATACCTGTGAAGATGCAGGTTACCCGCGACAAGACGGAAAGACCCCATGGAGCTTTACTGCAGCTTGATATTGAATTTGGGTACGATCTGTACAGGATAGGTGGGAGCCTAGGAAACCTGAGCGCCAGCTTGGGTGGAGGCGCCGTTGGGATACCACCCTGATCGTATCTAGGTTCTAACCTGGTGCCCTTATCGGGTACAGGGACCGTGTCAGGTGGGCAGTTTGACTGGGGCGGTCGCCTCCTAAAGAGTAACGGAGGCGCCCCAAGGTTCCCTCAGAATGGTTGGAAATCATTCGAAGAGTGCAAAGGCATAAGGGAGCTTGACTGCGAGACCAACAAGTCGAGCAGGGACGAAAGTCGGGCTTAGTGATCCGGTGGTACCGCATGGAAGGGCCATCGCTCAACGGATAAAAGCTACCCTGGGGATAACAGGCTTATCTCCCCCAAGAGTCCACATCGACGGGGAGGTTTGGCACCTCGATGTCGGCTCATCGCATCCTGGGGCTGAAGTAGGTCCCAAGGGTTGGGCTGTTCGCCCATTAAAGCGGTACGCGAGCTGGGTTCAGAACGTCGTGAGACAGTTCGGTCCCTATCTGTCGTGGGCGTAGGAAATTTGAGAGGAGCTGTCCTTAGTACGAGAGGACCGGGATGGACGTACCGCTGGTGCACCAGTTGTTCCGCCAGGAGCACGGCTGGGTAGCTACGTACGGAAGGGATAAGCGCTGAAAGCATCTAAGCGTGAAGCCCCCCTCAAGATGAGATTTCCCAATTCGTAAGACCCCTTGAAGACGACGAGGTAGATAGGTTGGAGGTGGAAGTGCAGCAATGCATGGAGCTGACCAATACTAATCGGTCGAGGGCTTATCCTACAAGTTTTCCAAAGGAAAACTCACTTCGGAAGCGATACGCTTTGCATCGGAGGAGTACTTTGGGGAATGCTACGGATTCTAAATAACGCAAATCGTTTCGTATCTAGTTTTCAGGTGATCAAGCCTAGGTTGTAAGGATACAAGTGATGCTTACAATCCAGTTGATTACGGCATTTGGCGATGCCGAATCCTGATTATTCGTTTGGTGGCGATAGCGGAAGGGTTCCACGCGTACCCATACCGAACACGACCGTTAAGCCTTCCAGCGCCGATGGTACTTGGACCGAAGGGTCCCGGGAGAGTAGGACGCCGCCAAGCGTTACATAATATTCCCTGATAGCTCAGTTGGTAGAGCACTCGACTGTTAATCGAGTTGTCACAGGTTCGAGTCCTGTTCGGGGAGCCATCTATGGAGAGGTGTCCGAGTTGGCCGAAGGAGCACGATTGGAAATCGTGTAGGCGTCACAAGCGTCTCGAGGGTTCGAATCCCTCTCTCTCCGCCAGCACGGACTTTATATACGGCCCGTTGGTCAAGGGGTTAAGACACCTCCCTTTCACGGAGGTAACAGGGGTTCGAATCCCCTACGGGTCACCACGGAGGCTTAGCTCAGCTGGGAGAGCATCTGCCTTACAAGCAGAGGGTCGGGGGTTCGATCCCCTCAGCCTCCACCACTTTTAATAACAATGTGAATATGTTACCCTTTTTAATGACGCGGGGTGGAGCAGTTCGGTAGCTCGTCGGGCTCATAACCCGAAGGTCGTAGGTTCAAATCCTGCCCCCGCAACCAATTTACCGTATAAGCGGTAGTGCCTCGTGGAACTGTGGTGTAGAGGCCTAACATGCCTGCCTGTCACGCAGGAGATCGCGGGTTCGAATCCCGTCAGTTCCGCCATTTTATTAAACTTCAGAGATGTTAAGTCTATATAAGGCTTCAGGAAACATCGTCCAGATAGGAGCCATTAGCTCAGTTGGTAGAGCACCTGACTTTTAATCAGGGTGTCGAAGGTTCGAGTCCTTCATGGCTCACCAGTTTTATTCCAATAGTATTGAATACAATGTGAATCATTAATTATGCGGACGTGGCTCAGCGGTAGAGCATCGCCTTGCCAAGGCGAGGGTCGCGGGTTCGATTCCCGTCGTCCGCTCCATTTTGTGCCCTTAGCTCAGCTGGATAGAGCGTTTGACTACGAATCAAAAGGTCGGGAGTTCGAATCTCTCAGGGCACGCCATTTTAAGTTGCGAATGATTGACTTCACCCTATTATGTGCTTATAATGAATTTCGTGACTTCTGGAATCTAGCATTCTCTCATCTATTTTTATCGGGACGTAGCTCAGCTTGGTAGAGCACCTGGTTTGGGACCAGGGGGTCGCATGTTCAAATCGTGTCGTCCCGATTCATCGAAAGCCGTTTGCCCAAGTTCATTGGGAAACGGTTTTCTTTTTTTGCTGCAATGGACTGAAAGGTGGAATCTGCTGAATATTTTAAGAACTGCCAGGCCACAATATGAAAAACATCGGATAGAAGGGGATAACCTTGAGTGTTTTTCGTATTAAAAAGCTGTTTAGAAAACGTTGGAGACGCTGGAGAAGAGCGATCTGGACATGTCTGATCCTCTTGCTCTTCGGTGTGGCGGCATGGTCTGGGCAGAATCTTCAAGAGCAGATGACCAATCTACTCACGGAATTTCGTGCGGAAGGTCCGCTTGCAATCGAAACTTTACATGTTCTGCAAAATGAGGAAGAACAACAGCATAAGGCAGAGCTTGACGAAAAGCAACGGGAATTTATGCAGCAGCTTAATGAATCTAAAGTGAAACGTCAGGTACATCTGAAGACCACATACGTTTGCGGTGTGGAAGAGCAAAAACTAGGCCGTTTGAATGCGGACAGCATTTACGAACTGTTAAATAAAAATCCGCAATGGCAGGGGCGGATCAATGATGATGGCGAAGTGTGGCTGGAGCGCAGCATTTCGGACCTCTCGCCGGAATGCAAAAGGCAGGCTTACATGAGTGTCGATGCCAATGGGAATCTAACGCTGTTTGACGGGCCGCCAGAGGAGGAGAAGGTGCTCCGCACCTTTTTTCAATTGGATATCGGTTCGATGGAGTCCTCGCTTCCGAAAGGGGTCATCAAGCAGCTTGAGGAAGGCATCCGTATTCAAGACATTGATGAGTATAACAGCGTGCTGTCCACCTTCAGCGATTATGCGCGCGATCAGGCCGAAAATGTGATGAGCCCTGCACCATAGCGCGGATGGGTTTCGCAAAGCCCGGGAATGTTCCCGGGCTTTTTTTGTGCGTTCGGGGAATGTGCGCTGTTTGCCGATCGTTAAAAGTTTTTCCTCAACGAACAGCCAATCTTTTGTTATAATGGGAGGACGAATACATATGTTCGCTTCAGAGGAGAGGTTGGTTTGCGTATATTAGGCATTGATCCGGGGCTGGCTATTGTCGGTTTCGGTCTTGTAGATAAAGTCGGGAGCAAAGTGACGCCGGTACAGTATGGAAGTATTCAGACGGAGGCGCACACGCCGGAAGAGGAGCGGTTGCAGCTCATCTATGAAGGGATGCTCCAGTTGATTGAGAAGTATGAACCTGAGGCGGTGGCGTTTGAGAAGCTGTTTTTTAACCGCAATGTCACGACGGCCATGGCAGTATCTCAGGCTCGGGGCGTCCTCATTCTTGCTGCTGTCCAGAAGGGATTGCCTGTGGCCGAGTATACCCCGATGCAGGTCAAGCAGGCGATTGTAGGCTATGGTAAAGCCGAGAAGAAGCAGGTGCAGGAGATGGTGCGGATGTTCCTGAAGCTGCAAAGTGTTCCAAAGCCGGATGATGTGGCGGACGCGCTTGCTGTTGCGATCTGCCATGCCCATTCCTACACGCTCAATTCCAAGTTAAATGAGGTATTGCGAAAATGATGGATTACTTGCGAGGCCAGGTGGCCTATTTGGAAAGTGAATATATTGTGGTTGATGTGCAGGGGATCGGTTATCAGGTTTTTTGTCCGAATCCTTATGCTTTTGCCAAAACCGAAGGGACTGTAACGGTCTACACCCATCAGCATGTTCGTGAGGACGCCATCTTGCTGTTCGGGTTTCCAACAAGGGAAGAGCAGAAGCTGTTTCGAAAGCTGATCGAGGTATCCGGCATCGGTCCACGCGTAGCGCTCGGCATATTGGGCGGCGGTTCACCGGATCATGTGGTATCTGCTATTTATCAAGAAAATATATCGTTTCTTGTTAAGCTGCCGGGGATTGGTAAGAAAACGGCGCAGCGCATGATTTTGGATTTGAAGGACAAGCTGGAGGGTTTCGGAAATGCGGCATTTACAACGGGGCTGTTTGCGCCACAGGAAATGCAGCCTGAAGACAGCTCGGCGTGGATGGAGGCCCGTGAAGGCCTGAAAGCGCTCGGCTATACGGACGGAGAGCTGGACAAGGTGTGGCTATCCATCAAGGACTCCACAGGCATGAGCGACTCTGTGGACGTGCTGATGAAGCGGGCGCTTCAGCTGTTGTATGCCGGCTGACTGGCCCGGCAGGAAGGAGCTTAACAGATGGATGATCGAATTATTACCGCCAATTTAATGATGGAGGACCAAGCGGTGGAGCTTAGCCTTCGTCCCCGTTATTTGGCTGAATACATTGGACAGAACCAGGTCAAGGAGAACCTCAAAATTTATATTGAAGCGGCCAAAATGCGCAAGGAGGCACTCGATCATGTGCTGCTCTACGGACCGCCTGGTCTTGGGAAAACGACGCTGGCTAACATCATCGCCAACGAACTGGGCGTTAGTCTGCGCACCACGTCCGGACCGGCCATTGAGCGGCCAGGCGATCTCGCTGCCCTGCTGACGAATCTGCAGGAGGGAGACGTGCTGTTTATCGATGAGATTCACCGCCTTCACCGCACGGTGGAGGAGGTTATGTATCCCGCGATGGAGGATTTTGCGCTGGATATTATGATTGGCAAAGGCCCGAGCGCCCGTTCCGTGCGTCTTGACCTTCCGCCATTTACATTGATCGGGGCGACAACAAGAGCGGGGCTGCTTTCTGCTCCGTTGAGGGACCGCTTTGGCGTTGTCAGCCGGCTTGAATTTTATTCGGTGGATGAGCTCAGTTATATCGTTTCCCGGGGCGCGGACATTCTGGGCATTGAGATTTTGGGCGATGCTGCAACCGAGATTGCTTTAAGATCCCGGGGAACTCCGCGTATCGCCAACCGATTGCTGAAGAGGGTGCGCGACTATGCCCAGGTGCGAGGCGACGGCATGATCACGCCGGATATTGCACAGGAATCGCTCAAGATGCTGCAGGTGGACCCGAGGGGGCTCGATCTGATTGACCATAAAATGCTGAACGCCATGATTCACAGCTTTCGCGGGGGACCGGTCGGTCTAGATACGATTGCGGCAACCATTGGTGAGGAAAGCCAGACGATTGAGGACGTATATGAGCCGTACCTGCTCCAGATCGGGTTTCTTCAGCGGACGCCGCGCGGCCGCGTAGTGACTCCTCAAGCTTATCAGCACTTAGGTGTGCCAATGCCGGAGGATCGGCGATAATGCATCTTTTACGTCCCTGCTGAATTCGATTGTTATGCGTAACACGAACGTCATCATACGTACACGGATATAGGGTCAGGAGGAGAAATAAATGAAACGAAATTGGAAACAAGCACTGGGATGGTGCGTTAAAGGATTGCTGGCCTTAACCCTGGTAGGAGGGGTATGGCAGAGTCCGGCCGCTGATGCGGCCGGAACGGATTCCATTCGAGTGGCGATGTTTTTGGATCTTGGCAGCACTTATCGCTCAACAACGAATGCTGTGACTTTAGTGCCGGAGACGGCCATGACGGCTTCTATCAAAGCTTCAGGCGGTCAAGAACTGGCGCTTCTGCCTGCGGGAAGACAGGCGCGCTTCAGCATTGACGGATTTAGAGTCAAGGTGCTGGAGACGGCGGATTGGCGAGTGGCTTCGGAGGCAGCCAAGAAGCTGCAGGGAACGAATGATAAGCCGCTGCTCTATGTAGACAGCACAAGCGCAGGGCGGGTGTATCAGCTCTATACTGGTATGTACGCCAGCGAGCAGGCAGCAAGAGATGCCGCTTCAAGGGTGGCACAGACGGCGGCCGCGTATTTGAACGGGCAAAATCCGATGGAGAAGGGTGGACTTCATCTGACGGCAGGCCAGTTCAGTTCTGCAGCCGAGGCGGATGCTGTCCGTCTTGCATATCGAGATGCGGGACTCGAAGCCTTCACAGTGATTGTGCCGGTGGGAGCCGGGAAGGCTTATGAGGTATGGGTTGGTGAAGCTGCGAACCAGGCGGACTTGGCTGCTGTTCAGAGCGAAGCCGGCAGAGCGTCTTCTGCAGCTTTGCAGGCCGTACGTGCCGGAACGCATGGACTGATCCTGAGACAGGATGCTTCGCTTAATCTGGACAGTCTTCAACTGGTTGATCACTACACCCTCGCCGGCGACGGCCAGCTGTGGATACAAGGCAACGCAGGGTCACGCACGCAGGTGAAGGAACGCTCTGAACGCACTTACCGGGGGGCCGTCGAGATTGGCAGCCATAACGGTCAACTGTACCTGGTAAACGAGCTTCCGCTGCAGGAGTATCTATACTCTGTCGTCGGCGCAGAGGTGCCTTCGTCATGGGGAGCAGAGGCTCTAAAGGCCCAAGCCGTCGCTGCCCGGAGCTATGCGCTATTCCAAGGGAACAAGTTTCAAGTTGCGAATGTGGTAGATACTACCCTAAGCCAGGCCTATTATGGAACCTCCCATGAGTATCCGTCGATCATTCAGGCGGTTGACGCCACTGCGGGCGAAGTGCTGCTGAGCAATGGGAAACTGGTGGAAGCCGTATTCTCCTCCAACAGCGGCGGCATGAGTGCCGACCCGCTGGAAGTATGGGGGAATGCCAATCCTACATTCGGTGCGGTAGAAAGTCAGGGAGATGCTTCAGCGCAGGCTGCGCTGCATTCCTGGTACCATGTCGTGCTTCCGAGCGGGATCACCGGATATGTGCGGGAAGATAACGTTAAGCTGACCGGCAACACTACGCTAGCCGGGCTTCCTTACATGACGGTAACCGCGAATAATACGAATGTTCGCCCACTGCCCTTGATTCAATCGAGTGTTGAGCCTGTTGCCCGAATGAATCCGGGAGACACCGCTGTCGTGCTGGAGCTTGTGGCGGAGTCTAACAGTTATGAATGGATTCGAGGTCCCTTTACTTCGGAGCAGTTGGTATCTTCCTTGAATGGAAGGGTGACCGGTTCGCTTCCGGCCAGCATCACATCTCTTGAGGTTGTCGAGCGTGGCCCTTCCGGCCGGGTGTTAAAGGTCAGAGCCAACGGCCAGGTGCTGGAAGTTAGATATCCGGATCTATATCGCTCGGCACTGAACGGCTTGCCAAGCACGATGTTTGATATTGAGCCGACAGGAAGCTATACTGTATTGGGCGCAAATGGCGCGGCCACGACCGTTTCTGCCGGTCAGACTGTTTCGGTTATCTCCGCCAGCGGGACGGGTCCAGTCAGAGGAGCAGGGACGACGGTGCTGAATGGCGAAGGAAAGGCCCGCATCGTTGACAATACCCAGCGCTTTAAGTTTATTGGCAGAGGCAATGGGCACGGTCTAGGTTTATCCCAATGGGGCGCCAAGGGGATGGCTGACCAAGGGTATGATTATAAGCAGATACTGCAACACTATTACCGCAACGTAACTATTTCAAAGGAATGACTTCGAATGAACGTGGACTTGTATGATTTTGATCTACCTGAACATTTAATTGCGCAGACACCGCTGCCTGACCGCAGCGCGTCCCGGCTGCTGACGCTGAACAAAGCGACAGGCCGGATTGAACATCAGGTGTTTGCTGATATTCTGAATGATTTGAACCCGGGTGACACCCTCGTATTGAATGATACCAAGGTGATACCAGCCCGGCTATTTGGAGAGAAGGAGGACACCGGTGCGAAAGCGGAGGTGCTCCTCCTGAAGAATCTGGAGGGAGATCGCTGGGAAGCTTTGGTGAAGCCGGGGAAAAAGCTGCGCCAAGGGAGTGTCATCTCCTTTGGCGGTGGAAAGCTGAAGGCTGTGATCGAGCAAGAAGGCGATATGGGCGCACGGACGCTGTCTTTTGCCTATGAGGGAATTTTTCAGCAGATCCTGGATGAGCTGGGTCAGATGCCGCTTCCTCCTTACATCAAGGAACGGCTTGAAGACCGCGACCGTTATCAGACCGTATATGCCCGTCATGAAGGCTCTGCGGCTGCCCCAACGGCCGGCCTCCACTTCACGGAGGAGCTGCTGGAGCAGATTCGTGGTAAAGGCGTGGATATTGCATTCATCACGCTGCATGTTGGACTCGGGACGTTTCGGCCAATGTCCGTTGATCGGGTCGAAGACCACGTCATGCATGAAGAATACTATATGATGTCCCAGGAAACGGCGGATTTGCTGAATGAAACGAAGAAGCGCGGTGGACGAATTGTTGCTGTAGGTACGACCTCCTGCAGAACGCTGGAGACGGTCGGGAATCAATGTGCCGGCGGCCCGCTTAAAGAAAGCAGCGGCTGGACGGATATCTTTATCTATCCGGGGTATACCTTTACTGTCGTTGACGCGCTGATTACGAATTTTCATCTTCCGAAATCAACACTGGTGATGCTGGTCAGCGCTTTGGCCGGACGGGAGCATATTATGAAGGCGTACAAGGAGGCCATAGAGCGGGAATACCGCTTCTTCAGCTTCGGCGACGCGATGTTTATTTACTAATTCGGAGGTTGAATATCACAATGGCACCAGCTGTTACTTATGAACACATCAAGACCTGCAAGCAATCCGGCGCCAGACTCGGACGGGTGCATACCCCGCACGGA
Organism: Paenibacillus sp. FSL M8-0334; assembly: GCF_038000405.1. Classification (NCBI taxonomy): domain Bacteria; kingdom Bacillati; phylum Bacillota; class Bacilli; order Caryophanales; family Paenibacillaceae; genus Paenibacillus; species Paenibacillus sp. FSL M8-0334. Next base: position 642,731 of record NZ_JBBOCH010000001.1, on the reverse strand, counting down.
ATTATCGAAACGCCGACATTTATGCCGGTCGGAACGCTTGCTACAGTAAAATCCATGAGTCCTGAGGAACTGAAATCGATGGATGCTCAGATTATATTGAGCAACACGTATCATCTGTTTCTCCGCCCGGGACATGACATTGTAAAAGAGGCCGGCGGGCTTCATCAATTTATGAACTGGGATCGTCCGATTCTCACCGACAGCGGAGGCTTCCAGGTATTCAGCCTGGCTGAGATGCGTAAAATCTCCGAAGAAGGCGTGCATTTCCGCTCCCATCTGAATGGGGACAAGCTGTTTATCTCGCCTGAGGTCGCCATGGACATTCAGAATGCGCTTGGCTCGGATATTATGATGGCTTTTGATGAGTGCCCGCCATATCCGGCGGAATATGATTATGTGAAGCAATCGACAGAACGGACGTCGCGCTGGGCGGAACGATGCTTGAAAAGCCATGCCCGTCCAGAGGATCAGGCTCTGTTCGCTATCGTTCAGGGCGGCATGTATGAAGACCTGCGCCGCCAAAGCGCGCGCGATTTGACTTCCATGGATTTTCCGGGTTATGCTATTGGTGGACTTAGTGTGGGAGAATCCAAGCAGATCATGTATGAAGTGCTGGATTACACGGTACCCCTGCTACCGGACAACAAGCCTCGTTACTTGATGGGGGTCGGATCACCGGATGCGTTGATTGAGGGCTCCATTCGAGGTGTGGATATGTTCGACTGTGTGCTTCCAACCCGAATCGCACGCAATGGGACAACGATGACAAGTCAAGGCCGTCTTGTCGTTCGCAATGCTCAATATGCCAGGGACTTTGGACCGTTGGATCCGGAGTGTGACTGCTATACCTGCCGTCACTACTCGCGCGCTTATCTCCGTCATCTGATTAAGAGCGACGAGATGTTTGGGCTTCGGCTGACCACCTACCATAATCTGCATTTCTTGCTGAATTTGATGCGCAATGTGCGTCAAAGCATTATGGAGGACCGTCTGCTTGATTTCCGCGATGAGTTTTTTGATAAGTACGGCCTGCATGATAATGAAAAAGGTTTTTAATGGTGCATGGTATGCACTAGGGGGTTATGAAAGGAGGGAAAGATATGTTTGAACTTGCAGGAGAGGCAGCACCGGGTGGAAGCATCCTTGGGATGATCCTTCCGTTCGTCTTGATGTTTGTTGTGTTTTATTTTCTGCTTATTCGTCCACAGCAGAAGAAACAGAAGGCTCGTACAGCGATGCTGAGTGCCCTGAAAAAAGGGGACAAGGTCGTGACGATTGGAGGCCTTCACGGCACGATTGTGGAAATTACCGATGATATTGTGGTATTGAAAGTAAACGATGTCACAAAGCTGACGTTTGACCGCAACTCGATCAGCCATAGTGTCGGCTCTGATACATAATCTGCGCTGCACATTATGTGGCGGTTTATAACAAAACAAAGACCGGTTCCTATATGGAATCGGTCTTTGTTTGTTTACGTGTGCATAATGCCCGCATCCAAGTAACATACTAGAAATTCATAGCTGGAGCAGCCGCTGTTTTCCGCATGGTCAGTTCCCCGAAGTAGACACCAAGCGATGCAGCCATCACCCCAAGCATTGTTCCCGCGATCATGTCTGTCAGCCAGTGAATGCCCAAATAGAAAATACTGAACACAATAATCGCTGCGCTGATGCTGGTGATCAGCATCCAAATCTTATTTCCCGACCGAGCAGCCAGTACCGCCATCGTAATGGACAAGGAGGTATGTAGGCTTGGAAAGCAGTTGTCGAGTCCAGACAAAGGCCGGTATACGGCTTCAAAATCAGGGAATGCTTCCAGCATGAAAAAGGAAACCCCAGCAGGCTCGAAGTTCCATGTCTCGTGAACAGGGAAAAACAGATAGAATGGCATCGCCACCACATAATTGATTAAAACAGCATAGCCTGTGGCATAAGCGAACTGATGATTTCGCTGGAACAGATACACACCGAAAGAACCGATAATAAGCGCCTGAAATACGGTGATGTAAAAGTAGACCAGCACTGGCGTCAGCCAGGGAGCATGAAAGAGATGCTGAACCGACTGAACAAACGCCCCTTCAAGCTGAAATACCCAAGGAGTAAAGTCCAGCCTGCTGGCTACCAACAAAGCCTCCAGCTGCTGTTCCAAATAGTTCAACAGGAAAATCGAGACCAGTGCTGCAAGCAGGAGCAAATATCGCATGGAAGAGAACAACTCGCGTGCAATGCCCAGAAACACGTAAACCGGATTTCGCTGTGTACCCATCCAGAGCAGAAGTACAACATTGATGGATGTGAGTAACGCAATGGCAGTCATAGATTGATACAGCAATACATCATTTCCTTTCTTCCCGAAAACACCAGAATAGTCTATCACAGGTTTCGGAAAGAATATTAACAAATTATTTACTTAAATTAACACCAAACATTCCGCCGATCGTTCCGGCAACAAAAACCGAAAGCAGCAATGTCAGATCGCCCAGGGAAATGGAGCTATTGAGGGCGAGGAAGCCTATGATCAGCAGCAGAATTCCATACATGAGGCCTGTAAGGCATCCATAATACCAGCCTCTGCTGCCCGCACGCTTGCCGCTGACACAGCCACCGATAAAAGCAGCCACGGCATGTACAACAAAGGTGTAAAAAGACAGATCATCCTCTGCAAGTCCGCTGCCCCATAGCAGGAGGGATAGCACAAGCGCGCCAAGCAGCATCCACAAGTAGGAATGAAGCAGCCCTGACAGAATCGGATTGGTGATCCTGATCGTGAAAATGCGACGGATCGGTTCCATGAATCAGCCCCCTTAACGAATCTTGATTACTACACATTGTATGGCCAAGCCTGTACAGATAGTACAAACAAAACAGGCTCTGCACATGAAAAAATACGTATCTGCTCCAGGATACAAACTCCCAGGATCTCTTGAATTGACAGCGGGTCCGTACAACGGATGAGTAGATCGACCAGGAGGAAAACCAATGCCTTATATGCTTAATCTGATTTTGCGAACGATTCTGATGTATGCCGTTATTTTTGTTACGATGCGGATTATGGGAAAACGGGAAATCGGTAAACTGTCGATTTTTGATCTGGTTATCTCCATCATGATTGCCGAGATTGCGGTGTTTGTCCTGGATGATGTGAATAAACCGATCTGGCATGGTCTGGCTCCTATCGCCGTGCTCGTGACGATTCAGGTAGGTCTGGCCTATTTCAGTCTGAAAAGTCGCAAGCTGAGAACATTTGTGGACGGAAGGCCGAGCATTATCGTCTCCAATGGTCAGCTTCACCGCCGGGAAATGGCCAGACTGCGATACAATCTGGACGATTTGATGCTGCAGTTGCGAGGAAAGGATATCGACAGCCTGGCAGACGTGGATTTTGCCATACTGGAAACATCGGGACAATTGACCGTCATCCGCAAGGACTCCGTGGATAAGGACAAGTCCTCCCGCTCGAGCGCCAGCTCAGACACAAGTTCCCGCGCTGGCTCTAACACCAATTCAAGTTCCGATTCTGAATCAGGCTCCAAGGACAGTTCACATTCCGGCGACAGCGATCCGAGAGGGTCTTCGTCGGTGATCAATACAGAAGAACCCATTGAAATCCCTTATGACTTGATGTCCACACAGGGACTCCCCATTCCGTTAATTCTGGATGGTGAAGTGCAGGATGAGAACTTGAAGATTCTTAAGAAGTCGCGCTCCTGGTTGAAAGATCGAATCAGGGAGGGGGGCGCCGACAAGTTTGATGACGTGTTCCTGTGCTCCGTTGACCATAAAGGGCAATTTTATATTGACCGCAAGAAAACGAATTAACGGGATTTTCGGTCATTCAGCCAGGTGCCAATCAGCGGCATGCGCTCCAGATCACGCAAGGTGACCAAGCGTGTGATGAAAATCAACAAAAGATACATCAAAATTCCACATGCCGTGGCCAGGAGAAACTGGAGCCAGTTCATATTGGCAAAGGGGAGATGACGATAAGCATACAGTACGCCTGAACCCATGATCAGCATGACGGCAGCTGTTTTGATGTAATCCAGAAAGCGGAAACGGAACCCGATCAACCGGGATACGCTGATGCCGTGCAGAATCGTAACGGCTATACTGTTCACGATAATGGCAATGATCGCTCCACGAATGCCGAAGGCCGGATTCGACGCCAGATAGACGATCAGACCCATCTTGATGACTGCGCCCGTCAACGTATTGATCAAGGCCCTACCCGGCCGGTCCAGTGCCTGCAAGGCTGCCTGCAAGGGAGCCTGTACGTAGATGAACAGGGCGAACGGAGCCATCAGCTTCAGCATGGTGCCAACCTCTTTATTGTTATATAACAGCAAACATAGCGGTTCTGCCAGCACGTACATAATGGTTGCGAATGGAGCGCCGGTGACGAGCGCCAGCCTGAGCGCCTGATTCATCCGTTTATGAATCGTCGCCCGGTCGTCGCGTGCCGCAGCTTCCGATAAGGAAGGAACGAGCGAGGTGGCCAGGGACATGGCCATCGCTCCGGGTAGAAGCAGGAGCGGGATGGCCATTCCTTGCAGTGCGCCGTATTGTGCGGTTGCGATACCGGTAGCGATGCCGGCCAGGGCGAGGCTTCTGTTCGTCAGAATCGTCTCCAGCAGATAGGAGAAGGAGCCGATCATTCTGCCGCCGGTCACCGGAAGAGCGATGCCCAGCATACGCCTGAGGATGTGTCTACCCGGCTCGCTTGCTTCAGGCTTGGCGTCGGCAGGCTGAACCGCGTGCTGTTGAGGGGACAGCTTGGATCGCTTGCGATCATCACCGAAGTATTGAAGCAAAATCGCGATCATGCCAATCAGTTCGCCGACAGCGGTTCCGAGCATCGCCCCGGCTGCACCGTAAGCAATCCCTTTGGGCATAAGCAGATGGGCAAACCATAGCATGCAAATTATTCTCACAATCGTTTCAATGACCGAGGAGCTGGCAGAAGGAATCATATTCTGTTTGCCCTGGAAGTAACCCCGATACACAGCCGACACGGCGATGATGATCATCATGGGGGTCATGCTCACAAAGGTTTGGAATACACGCTCGTCCGGAAGCAGCACCGTCGTTACCCATGGTGCCAGCGCCAGGCTGAGCCCCATGAATAAAGCGCCGGTCGTAACCGTCAAAGTCAGGCTGACGCGCAAAATTTGCTTGGAGGCATCCGGCTTGCCTGCCCCTTCAGCTTCTGCGACCATCTTGGCGATAGCCAAAGGAATTCCACCCGTAATGATCGTGACCAGTACAATAAAGAAGGGGTATCCCAGTTGATAAATGCCGACCCCTTCCGGACCGATGATCCGAGGCAGGGCGATGCGGGGAATGAAGCCCAGCAGACGGTTCAAGATTCCGGCGGCCAGCAAGATAAGGGTCCCTTTAATAAAAGATTGCTTCGTCACTGTCCATCCCACTCCCTGGTTATTTAAATACGGCGTGGCCTCTGGCGCAAAAACTTCCAGAACGGTTGCCTTTACAAGGACTGTCCACTTTGGTTACTCTTATGGATATGCCTAACCTGTCCATTCTAATGACTTTACTTTTTTGTGAAAGCACGCTGCGAAAAGAAGGAGTGTGGCGTTTTCAGTCGAAAGTATTCTAGGTAGGCAACAGGGAGGAGGCAATAGGGATGGAACCGGTGGACATGAACAGCGAAGAATTGATGCGTACCATTGATATGATATGTCAAAGCAAGGTCGAGGAATTTCGGCTAATCGGTTACGAATATGTGACAACAGTAGATATATGGAACTGTGTCAGCAGCAAGTATGAGAAGGATGGACTCCCCTCTTTACACAAGCTAGTGAATGATATTCTATCATTGAAGGCGACGGCTCTTATGAATTATATGACAATATCAGCATATAAGGGATCTCCTTTCGGATAGTGGAAGAGGTCCCTTTTCCCTTGCGGTCAACAGGGATATTGCGATACAGCGACAAATTTTGATAAATTGACTGGGTTATATGACATAGCTATAATAGGAATATTGAGTAAAAAGGGGGAAATAGGAACGGCATGAAAAGAATCATCAGTTTCATCGCTACCGTACTCGGTATCACTATTTTAATGGCCGTTACAACTCCGGGCTTGCTGAAAGATGTCCGCCTGGGATTGGATCTGAAAGGCGGATTTGAAATCCTCTATGAAGCGCAGCCGCTGATGGAAGGACAACAGGTGACACCTGAAGCGCTTCAAGAAACAGCAAAAAGCCTGCAGAAGCGTGCAGACGCGTTAGGAACGACCGAACCGGAAGTCACGCCGGAAGGATCGAACCGGATTCGGCTTAAGGTTGCCGGCGTAACCGATGAGGCCGAGGTTCGGAAGACGATGAAAGAACCTGCGAACCTCACGTTTAGAAGTAACGATGGTTGTGAAGAAGGACAAGAGTTCTGCAAAATCGAGCTTCGTGGTGATGATTTTGTTGAGAACGGTGCTTCCATTTCCTATAACCAATTGAACCAGCCTGTAATCGATATTAAAGTGAAGGACAAAGCGAAATTTGCTGAAATTACGGGGCGGCTTCTCGGCAGGGAGCTTGCGATCTTTATGGACGACACGATGCTGTCCGCACCTACGGTTAACGCAATTCTGACTGATGGTAGTGCACAGATCACTGGCTCCTATTCGCTTGATGAAGCGAAGGAGATTCGGGACACAATCAATCTTGGTGCGCTGCCGCTCAAGCTTGAAGAGAAGTATTCCCAGAGTGTCGGGGCTACGCTCGGCATGCAGTCGCTTAACAAAACACTGCAGGCCGGCATCATTGCATCGATCGCTATCCTACTATTTATGATTCTCCGCTACCGGGTACCAGGATTGCTGGCCAGCTTCGCGCTGATTCTGCACACCTGGCTGCTGATTCTTATCTTTGTATTGGCAGACTTCACCTTAACGCTTCCGGGGATTGCGGCACTTATACTCGGGATCGGGATGGCGGTTGACGCTAATATCATTACCTATGAACGCATCCGGGAAGAGATCAAGACCGGCAAAAGGGTATCCTCTGCAGTTAAGGCCGGAGGCAAGTCGTCACTGCGTGCGATTATGGACTCTAACCTGACCACAATTCTAGTAGCGTCGGTTATGTTCGCGTTCGGTACCGGTGCGGTCAAAGGATTTGCGCTTGTATTGATTCTGGAGATTATCGTAAGTATTGCCACGAACGTATATTTCTCCCGCTTCTTGCTCAACCTGCTTGTGAATATCGGTTGGGCTAGCAAACCGAGCCACTACGGCGTAAAGGAGCGTGACATTCGTGAGCTTTAAACAATATGACTTCGTAGGCAAAAGCAGAATTTTCTATATCATTTCCATCGTCATCACGATTGTTGGTCTTCTGTTTCTGTTGACGCGCGGACTTAACTATGGCGTCGATTTCCGTTCCGGCTCGAACGTGGACATGGCATTCTCGCAGCCGGTGACGACCGAGCAGATTCAGTCTGTTCTTGAAGAAGTCGGTATCTCCGAAGGGGCAAGCATTACCCCGGGCAACGACCGGGTAAATGTCCGCTTTAGCGAAGTGTTGGCCGAGGAACAGGATCTGCAGCTTAAAGCAGGTGTCGAGAAATTGGACCCGGAAGCTACCTTTGAGATCAACACGGTAGATCCCGAGATGGCGAAGGAGCTTGGCCGCAATGCGATCTATGCCGTGCTGCTGTCCAGCATCGGGATTATCATCTATGTCAGCATTCGTTTTGAATGGCGGTTTGCGATTGCAGCCATCGTTGCGCTGCTGCATGATGCATTTGTCGTGATCAGTATCTTCTCCATTCTCGGCCTTGAGGTATCGTTGACCTTCATCATTGCGGTGCTTACCATTATCGGTTATTCGATCAACGATACGATCGTTATCTTTGACCGGATTCGTGAGAATTTGAGATTTGCCAAAATCAAGCGATACGCTGATCTGAAAGATCTGGTGAACAAAAGTTTGGCCCAGACGCTATGGCGCTCTATCTTTACGGCTTTGTCCGTGTTCATCGCCGCCTTCTTCATGCTTCTGCTTGGCGGCGAGTCGATCCGAATGTTCTCGCTGGCGATTTGTATCGGTCTGGCATTCGGGGCTTACTCTTCGATCTTCATTGCCAGCCCGCTGTGGCTGACACTGAAAGGACGTAATGTAAGCAACAAACCAAAGGCTCCGAAGCCGAACAAGGACAAAATCGAGGTTTAAGCGACGGATGTTGCTGTAGTTTGAAGAAATGAACTTATACCCGGGAAAGCCGCGTCGCTGGCGACGCGGCTTTCTAAACATTATAAGGATCAATATGGAGGTTCATTCCCGGGGTCCCCGCAAAGTACCTGAATGAACTCGAAGCTAAACCTCTTTTTTGTGGGGTTGTCTTAAGTTAGCATGTATGTTGATGAATGGTGACGACGCGAAAGTGAGGGGCCACAATTGAGTCAAGAACATATAAATACGACTGAGAAGGTTGTCTGGACCGGGATTTTCAGCGATTTGGCACTTGCCATCGTCAAAGGGGCCGTCGGGTTTCTGATGGGCAGCAAGGCGCTGATTGCAGATGCTATGCACTCGGCAGCTACTGCGATGTCGCTGCTTGCGGACCGATGGACGAACCTTGAACGTCCGAGCCGTAAAGGCCGCTGGAGAAACAGGAAGTCTGCGGAACGAACGGAGTTTATTATTCCGATACTAATTGCGGTGTTCCTGATCATGGGGGGCTTGCAGCTGGTTGTTCTGGCGGTGCAGGAGATCTCCACGGGCAATCCGGCCGCGCCGGACCGGTGGGTTTTAATTGCGGGCGTGATCTCCCTGGCGGTGAACGAGGCATTTTTCCTTTTTCAATATCATCAGTTCAAAAAACATAATGACCGCACGTGGGTCACGCTGTCCGAAGACCATCGGTACGGTCTTTATTCCTCATTAACGGTCATTATCGGGGTGTCCTTGTCAATGGCTGGAGGCTATTTTGAGTGGTCTGGTCTGTTGTACATGGATTCCATTGCGGCAATCATCGTTGCATTGCTTGTTGTACGAAAAGGCTATATACTGATTGTTCGTTCGGTTTACGGAACTTTGGTCAAGGAAGCCCGGCATGAATTTGAAGACGAGTTCATGGACACCATTCAGCGCGTACACGGAGTCATTACCGTGGAAGATCTGAAGGTACAGGAGTTCGGACAAATCAAGCAGATCAGCATTGATGTAAAAATCAGCGTTAATCCTCGAATTACCGTATTTGAGGCCAACGAAATTGCGGAGCGAATCCGCAAGCTGTTGATGCATCGTTTTACCCGGGTAACCGAAACGAAAGTGATCGTCGTTCCTTACGACCCTGGCTATCCCTACAAAACCAATTTTGATCTGATGAATAATGATCTGCCAACATTGCCGCAGTGACATCAGATCCATTCAGACCGCTGGGAGAAGGCAGGAAGGAAGGTGAGTCTAAATTGTTGTTTTCCAAATATAAGTGGCAGGTGCAGCGGCCGGAAATGCAGACCGCGAGTATGCTGGCCAAGGAGTTGTCGGTGTCTCCGTTTGTAGCAGCATTAATGGCTGGGCGGGGGATTCGTGATTCCGAGGAGGGGCGCCAATTTCTGAATGGCTCTCTTGAACATAGTCATGATCCGTACCTGATGCAGGGGATGGCTGAGGCGGTTCCGCGCATTCGAAAAGCGCTGGAGGATCAAGAGCACATACTGATCTACGGGGATTATGATGCCGACGGCGTGTCGAGCACATCCTTGATGATCCATTTGATGCGCCATCTAGGGGCTTCATACGATATTTATATTCCTCATCGTTCCAATGAAGGATACGGGCTACATAATCATGCGCTGGACTGGGCTCATCAGCAGGGAGTGAGCCTGATTATTACCGTGGACACAGGCATCAGTGCCGTGGACCAGATCGCGTATGCGAATCAGCTTGGTATTGATGTTATCGTCACCGATCATCATGAGCCGCCTGAGCAATTGCCGGAGGCTTATGCGCTGATCAATCCGAAAATTCCGACCTGTCCATATCCGTTCAAAGGACTTGCTGGTGTGGGTGTTGCCTATAAGCTGGCCCAGGCATTGCTGGGGGACCCGCCCAAGGAGTGGCTGGAAATTGTTGCGATTGGAACCATTGCCGACCTGATGCCGCTGATCGGGGAGAACCGCATACTGGTCAAGCATGGCATTGATTCAATGAGACAGACCCGGTTTGTCGGCATCCGCAGCCTGCTTGAAGTGGGCGGGGTGGAGGTCGATAAAGTCAATGCCGTCAACATCGCATTTTCGATGGCTCCACGCATCAATGCCAGCGGGCGGCTCGACCATGCAGGAAGAGCGGTGACGCTGCTGACGACGGAGAGCCCGGAGGACGCAGACCGGCTGGCCTGGGAACTGGACGGACTGAACAAGGAGCGGCAGCAGGTAGTTGAGCTGATCGTTCAGGAAGCGCTTGGCATGATTGGGGAACGATATGGAGCAGGAGAACTTCCTCCTGTTATAGTCGTCGCCGGTGAAGGCTGGAATGTTGGTGTTGTGGGCATCGTCGCCTCCAAAATATTGGAGAGATTTTACCGGCCTGTCGTCGTGCTTGGCATTGATCCAGAGACAGGCAATTGCAAAGGATCTGCCCGCTCCATCCCTGGACTTGATATATACGAAGCGTTATGTGCCTGCAGGGATTCGATGGACCATTTTGGCGGCCACCCTTCGGCTGCAGGCATGAGTCTTCATCGCGATCAGCTTGCTGCCTTTGAGCAAGGGCTGCATGAATTTGCAGGCCAGGTGCTTCGGGAAGAGCATTTCGTGCCGGTATGCGAAGCGGATGCGGAATGCACCATCTCGGATGTGACGATTGAAGTGATCGAGCAGCTGGATCAGCTTGGGCCGTTCGGGATGGCCAATGCCGTGCCGAAGATCATCATCCGGGAAGCGATGGTGAAGGAAGCGAAGAAGATCGGCAAGGAAGGCAAGCATCTGAAGCTGCGGCTTCAGCAAAATCAGGAGCAGCTGGACGCCATCTCCTTCGGGATGGGGCATCTCGCCGATATTTTGCCGGAGGGGACCAAGGTCGATGTGCTGGGAGAGCTATCCATTAACGAATGGAACGGCAGCCGCAAGACACAGCTTATGCTGCAGGACATCAGCGCGCCGTATCGGCAAGTATTTGATTATCGGGGGATACAGCAGCCTGTCGAGGAAATAAAACGCTGGAGAACGGAGCTGGAGCCGCATCTACGCTGTCCGGCTCACCGGAGCGCCATCGTGTACACGAGGGAATCGAGTCCGGAAATAAAAAGCCAATTGTATGAGATGTGCCTTTGGGTATATGATAGAAATGCTGGCGTTTTGCCGGATAATGACGCTGCCGAAGAACACGGCGCTGATGACATTTCCGTATTGTTCGTATTGGATGTACCGGAGACGGCGGAACAGCTTCAAACGCTGCTGACCGTCTTCCAGTCCGTTCCGAATATATTTTTGGTTCATCCGACCCGGATGCCAAGGGAGAAGCTGCTCATTCCAAGCCGGGATCAGTTCAAACAGCTGTATATCCTGCTGGCTGGAATGGCCGCATCCCCGGTTTCCGAGAATGAAGTCATTGCAAGACTTCGCCAGAAGACGGCGCTGTCTTCCCGAATGCTTGCGAAGGTGCTGGATGTTTTTGAGGAGCTTGTGTTTATCGAGCGCTCCAAAGGGCTGGTCACGTTTATCCCGAAGCCCGAGAAGAAGCCGCTGGATGCCTCCCGTCATTTCCGGGAGCTGAGCGAGCTTGCAGAGATGGAGCAGCATCTGCTGCACGCCGATACGAAGCAATTAACCCACTGGATGATGTCCCGCTCTAAAGGTGTTTCTTAGCCGTTAATTGTACAGGAGGAGATTAGTTTGGATTTTAAAGAGTACATTCGTGTTATCCCGGATTTCCCGCAGCCGGGGATCAGCTTCAAGGACATTACGACTCTGTTGATGAACGGGGAGGCGTACCGGAAGGCGATCGAGGAACTGAAGACGATGGTAGGTGATCTGAAAATCGACGTGATCGCTGGACCGGAAGCTCGTGGTTTTGTTGTTGGAGCGCCGCTCGCTTACGCGCTTGGCGTTGGATTCACACCGATTCGCAAAAGCGGAAAGCTGCCGTATGAAACAATCGAAGCGGATTATGATTTGGAGTACGGCAAAGATAAGCTTGCTATGCATGTCGACGCGGTTAAAGAAGGACAAAACGTTCTGATTGCCGACGATCTGCTGGCTACAGGCGGAACGATTTCCACCTCGGTGAACCTGATCCGCAAGCTTGGCGGCAATGTGGTTGGCGCTGCATTCCTGATCGAGCTTGAAGATTTAAAGGGCCGGGATAAAATGCCGGGAGTGGACGTATTCACGCTGATGAAGTACGATCACTAATTTCAACTGAATTAATTCATGAATCAATCATTCATGAATCCATGCAGCAACATTAAAAAAGCGCGAGTGAAGGGGCAACTGCTCCCTCAGCTCGCGCTTTTGCATATGCAGGCTTTCGCGGGTGAAGCCTGCGGTGTACAGCTTAATCCGGTATTTTCTCAACAATCGGCTGTTCGTTATTCTTCTCGTTGGAAAGGCCGGTAATTTCGAATACTTTAAAGAGCAGAGCCAGCGCAACACCAACGATGGTGGATAAAGCCATCCCTTTTAGCTCGACATTGCCGAACTTTAACGTAACTCCGCTGATGCCGACTACAAGGACGATCGTAGCCAGGATCATGTTGCTGGCTTTGGAGAAGTCCACCTTCTGCTCGACGAAGATCCGCAGACCCGATGCGGCGATGACGCCAAACAGCAGGAGGGACACGCCGCCCATCACCGGACGGGGAATGTTAGCCACGATCGCAGAGAACGTTCCTGAGAACGACAGCAGGATCGCAATGACGGCTGCGCCAGCGATCACGCGAATCGCGTAGACCTTGGTCAACGCCATCACTCCGATGTTCTCACCATACGTGGTGTTGGGCGTTGAGCCGACAAAGCCGGACAGCACCGTCGAAATCCCGTTGCCAAGCAGCGAGCGGTGCAGTCCCGGATTTTTGGACAGATCCTTGCCAACGATGTTGCTTGTGACGAGCAGGTGTCCGATATGTTCGACGATGACCACGATGGAAACCGGAATGATGGTCAGAATCGCTGCTATATCAAATACCGGAGTTGTCACTGTCGGGAACGACAGGAAGCTAGCACTTGTTATTTTCTCAATTTCCACTTCCCCGAGAGCAAAAGAAAGGCCATAACCAGCCACGATGCCGATCAGGATGTGGATGATTTTGGGGAATCCGCGGAATAATACCGCACCGAGCACAGTGACGCCAAGTGTGACAAGCGCGATCGTCACCGTCTTCGGGTTCATGGCCCATGTTTCGGCTTGCACGGGATCTGACGGAGGCAGGAAACCGGCCATATCAGCCGCTACCGGCACCAATTCGAGTCCAATCATGGCGATGATCGCGCCCATGACGGCTGGCGGAAACACAAAATCGATCCAGCGGGTGCCGGCATATTTGACGATTAAGGCGACGGCACAGAAGATCAGTCCGGTTATGATAAAGGCGCCAAGCGCCTTTCCGTAGTTCGCCCCCGGATCATCGACAAGCACGAGGCCTACCGGAGCGATAAAGGCGAAGCTGGATCCGAGATAAGCGGGTATTTTTCCTTTACACAGAAAAATATAAAGAAGGGTGCCAATCCCGTTCATCAACAGAATCATGCCAGGATCTACACCGAAAATGTTCGGAACGAGCACAGTGCTTCCGAACATGGCGAACAGATGCTGAAGACTCAGCAGAAAGCCCGGGCCAAACGGAAGCTTTTCATCTACCTGAATTTCGCGTTGCAAGTTATTCCACTCCTCTTATAGGACTTTAAATATAGACCGTTCGCGTACGATCTTTACTAGATTAAATACTATTGTTCGTTTTTTCAAGAGAGGATTTTACAAAAACCGAAAAGATCGGCTTGATCCTGCAAATTTAGTTCGAGAGAATAAGGGTAAATCAACAGAACCTCCCAGTATGCGTACGGTTGACGTAAACAGGGTTAAGCGTCATAATGATAGGAAAACCAAATTGATAAGGGAACCTGCACGTTTAGACAAAGGGCGGGTTCCATTTTATATAGAAAGGGAAGAGAAGGACTCGAAAATGGGCATAGAGCGATTACTCGAAAAGGCCGGCGCCTATATAAAAGAACCCGATCTTCTCCGCATCCAGGAAGCGTACGAATTTGCGGAGCAGGCCCATCACGGGCAAGTGCGAAAGTCGGGAGAACCTTATATTCTTCATCCGCTTGCGGTTGCAGACATCGTGGTCAACATGCAGATGGACACGTTGTCGATCATAGCTGCTCTGCTCCACGATGTTGTGGAGGATACGACGGTTTCTCTCGAAGAAATTCGCGAGCGCTTCGGTGAGACCTGCGCCATGCTGGTGGATGGTCTGACCAAGCTTGAACGCATCCGGTTCAGGTCGAAGGAAGAGCAGCAGAATGAGAACTACCGCAAGATGTTCATTGCGATGGCCCGGGACATCCGCGTCATCGTAATCAAGCTGGCTGACCGGCTGCACAATATGAGAACCCTAAAGTATCAGTCGGAGGAAAGCCAGCGCCGGATCTCCTATGAAACGCTGGAAATTTTCTGTCCGATTGCCCATCGTCTCGGTATATCCGCGATCAAATGGGAAATGGAGGACATTGCGCTTCGCTATCTGAACCCGCAGCAGTATTATCGGATTGCTAATCTGATGCACAAGAAGCGGGCGGAGCGTGAGCAGTACATTGATAACGTCATTGTCTGTATTCAAGAGAAGCTGGACGAAATGGGGATTTCCGCAGACCTGTCCGGCAGACCCAAGCATATCTACAGCGTGTTCAAAAAAATGACCGTAAAGAACAAACAGTTCAACGAAATCTATGATTTGCTTGCAATCCGGATTATTGTCGACAACATCAAGGATTGTTATGCCACACTCGGAATCATTCACACCTTGTGGAAGCCGATGCCCGGGCGGTTCAAGGATTATATTGCCATGCCCAAAACCAATATGTATCAGTCGCTTCATACGACCGTCGTCGGTCCGAATGGGGAGCCGACCGAAGTGCAGATTCGGACATGGGAAATGCACCGCACGGCGGAGTTCGGGATTGCGGCCCACTGGGCTTACAAAGAAGGAACCGCCGCCGCCGGAAATTTCGACAACAAGATGACGTTCTTCCGCGAAATTTTGGAGCTTCAGCATGAAACGAAGGATGCCTCCGAATTCGTTGAATCTCTTAAAATGGACTTTTTCTCGGATCTCGTATTTGTGTTTACGCCGAAGGGGGAAGTCATTGAATTGCCGGCTGGCTCGGTACCGCTCGATTTTGCTTACCGAATTCATACCGAGGTTGGCAATCGCACGATTGGAGCGAAGGTCAACGGCAGAATCGTGCCGCTGGATCATCAGCTGAAGACCGGCGATATCGTGGAAATCTTGACCTCCAAGCATTCTTACGGCCCCAGCCAGGACTGGCTGAAGATTGCGCAATCCTCGCATGCCCGCAGCAAGATCAAGCAGTGGTTCAAGAAGGAGAAGCGGGAAGAGAATGTGGAGAAGGGGCGTGAAATGCTGGAGCGTGAGCTCAAGCGACTCGGCCTTGAAGTTTCGGAATGGATGACAGACGACAAATTGCTGGAGGCAGCCAAGAAGTTTGCCTTTAACGATATTGAAGACATGCTGTCCGCCGTTGGCTTTGGCGGCATTACCGCCGCCCAGATCTGTACGAAAATCACCGAGAAGCTTCGCAAAGAGCAGGAGGAAGCCAGCCAGCTTGAGCTGACGTCGGAGATGAAGGAGATCAAGCCTGCGGAGAAACGCAGCCGTCCGACCAACGGTGTGCGGGTCAAAGGCATTGATAACTTGCTCGTCCGTTTTGCCCGCTGCTGCAACCCGGTCCCAGGCGATGATATTGTCGGCTATGTTACCCGCGGACGGGGCGTATCGGTCCACCGCTCGGACTGTACGAATCTTCCTTCGGTCATCGAAGGGGAGGATGCAGCGCGCGTCATTGAGGTAGAGTGGGAATCCTCAGTTGAAGCGAATTACAGCGTCGACATCGAGGTTACCGGTCACGACCGGAACGGGCTGCTCAACGAGGTGCTTCAGGCTGTATCTGAGAGCAAGACGAATATTTCGGCGGTGACGGGCCGCTCGGACAAAAACAAGATGGCGATGATTCATATGACGATCCTGATCCGGAACACGGATCATCTCCACGCGGTAGTGGAGCGGATCAAACGGGTGAAGGATGTGTACACCGTCCATCGGATTATGCAGTAAACAGCCATGCGGTTTGCGTTCCTTAGTGGGAAGGCAGGCCGCTATATTTTTGTGCAAAGGAGTAGGTATGAGATGAGAGTCGTTGTTCAAAGATGCAAGAATGCGAAGGTGACCGTAGGTCATGAGACGGTAGGCAGCATTGGTGAAGGGTTGATGGTGCTCGTAGGCGTCACGCATGAGGATGAGGAGAAGGATGCAAAATATGTGGCGGATAAGGTGGCAGGCCTGCGGATTTTTGAAGATGCCGACGGGAAGATGAACGATAGCGTTCTTGATGTGGGAGGGGCTGTACTGTCGGTCTCCCAGTTCACCTTGTACGGCGATTGCCGCAAAGGAAAGCGGCCGAATTTCATGGCGGCGGCCAGACCGGATCATGCCAAGCTGCTGTATGAAGCATTCAACCGGGAGCTGAGAGAGAAAGGCCTCGTTGTGGAGACCGGGGTGTTCGGGGCGATGATGGACGTATCGCTAACCAACTGGGGGCCGGTAACGCTTATCATCGACAGCAGGGCTTAAGCGCAATCCTCCGCATGGAGACGACAACAATCGGGCATCCTGAAGAAAGCGCAATTGATGGTTCTCCAATCTTTCGAAGGAGCTGGCATTCATGCGGCAATCTCCCAAGTTTACGATGTGGCAAAGCCTGGCAGCCGGCGGATGGTCTGGCGGCATGAGAGAAACGTCAAGCCTGGCGCGGCTGACATCTGGACCGGTCAGTCCGGACAGGGATATCATGCAGAAGGGCAGTCCCCGCCAATCGCTTCCACGAAGCTGAACGGCATAGCTGAAACGCAAGGAACCAGAAGTTCTCCCGCACTTCATGATGGCCGGGATTTGCAAACAGCTGTTAGTAATGATTTCGGATGGGGTAATAACATCATGTGAACATCACTAGTCGAAGGAGGAGTTAGCAGATGGGCAAAATTGCATTTCTACTCGCCAATGAATTTGAAGACTCCGAAATGACAACCCCCTATGAGGCTGTCAAAGATGCAGGATATGAAGCGGATATTATCGGACTGAAGCAGGGGACAGAGCTGAAAGGGAAGCAGGGCAAGGCAACGTACACGTCAGATAAAGCGATCGCTGATGCCAACATGAACGATTATGATGCGGTGGTGATTCCTGGCGGCTCCTCCCCGGAGAACCTTCGTCTGGACCCGAATATCCTTCAGTTCGTGAAGGAGGCCGACCGTGCAGGCAAGCCGATTGCTGCAATCTGTCACGGACCACAAATTCTGATCAGCGCGGATCTGTTGAAGGGGCGTACGCTGACATCTTATCCGCCGCTGAAGGACGATGTGGTGAATGCCGGAGGCCAGTTCAAGGATGAGGAAGTGGTGGTTGACCGCAATCTGATCACTTCCCGCACCCCGAAGGATGAGCCGGCTTTTGTCCGCGAACTGCTGAACGCACTGAAAAAAGTCACCGCTTAAGCAGGGCGTATGAGAAGGTAATTACACATCCTTTTACCGGATGAAAGGAGGAATGAACATGTCTAAGCTGATTCAAGCCTACTTCAGAACAGAGGATGATGCCGAAGGGGCAAGAACAAGTCTGCTGGCTTACAACACCGAGCAGCTTGAGGTAGGTGCCCTGCAGGAAGGGATCTCCAGCCGGACGAACCTGCTCGTTCCGCTGGTGCCGTGGACGACGAATACCGGAGGCGGGGGTTCATCGGCAACGACCGGGGTGTTTGGCGGCGGACCTGTCATGGGTGTCGCCCCGCTGCGGGATACGTCGCCAACCGGAGCGACGACGGATCAAGAGCCAGCCACCGCAGATGCTGTGGATGACTTGATGGGCAACGACAACGACGAACTTCGGTATGTGTTGTCGGCCAAGGTTCAGGATGAAGACTACGAGGAAATTGTCCAAAAGCTGCGCGAAAATCACGCGTATGTCGAGCGGCTGGACGATTAACAGGGTGATTCGGCCAAGAGAAACCGCTTTCACTCTTGTAACATAACTGTAATGTTCGTTCAATGTTCTGTTAATATAAGCTGTCTATAATAACAGCATGACCCCCTTTTTATATACTATATTTTGAACCTACAGACGCGGTTTGTAGGTTTTTTTCTTTTTATCGACATTTTATGAATCAGCTTCTTGACTTTATTCGATCGGTTGATTAGAATCTAAAAATATAATGTTTGGGATAAACTATAGTTAGTAATATCTGATTTGATGACGGGAACAAGTACTCCATCCCCACAAGACCAGAGAGGAATCCCCTTAGGCTGTAAGGATTCTCTTGATGAATGGACGAATGACCTCCCCGAGAACAGGCGGCGAAGCAAGCACCGGAAGGCCGGTGGGATAGACAGTAGCCGTTATGCGACAGCCGGGCGTTAACCGGTTAAGCGGACTGGAACACAGCAGCGTAGGAAGCCTGTTGTTCTCTGGCCGGAATGTGGGTGGTACCACGGGTGATATGTCTACACAATCTCTCGTCCCTGTTGTCTTCGATCAGACGACAGGGCGGGAGATTTTTTAATTTTCAGAGAATCGGGGCCGATTTGTAGTGTACAGATCCAGGTCCCATGGAGGGAAGAACGATGGCGAATCAACGATTTGAAAAGCCGACGGGAACCCAGGATATTCTGCCGGGAACCGTCGAGAAATGGCAATTCATTGAACAGAAGGCGCGCGAGCTGTGCCGGCGCTACAACTATCATGAGATCCGCACTCCGATCTTCGAGCAGACGGAATTGTTTGAGCGCGGTGTCGGTGAGACCACGGATATTGTCGAGAAGGAAATGTACACCTTCAAGGATAAAGGGGATCGCAGCATGACCCTCCGTCCGGAAGGAACGGCCGGTGTCGTTCGGGCGTATGTGCAGAACAAGCTGTATGGCGAGCCGGATGTAACGAAGCTGTATTATATCGGGCCGATGTTCCGGTACGAGCGCCCGCAGGCAGGACGTTACCGCCAGTTCCATCAATTCGGGATTGAGGTGTTTGGATCGAGCGATCCGGCAATCGATGCGGAAGTGATCGCGCTGGGCTACTCGTTCTATAAGGAGCTGGGACTTCAGGGCGTCAAGGCCGAGATCAACTCGGTCGGCACACCGGCGGTGCGTGCAGCATACCGGGAGCAGCTATTGGCATTCCTGACGCCGATGAAGGAGAGTCTCTGCGCCGATTGCCAGTCCCGCATGGACCGTAATCCGCTCCGCGTCCTGGACTGCAAGAAGGATCAGGACAAGTTCGGAGGCGCGCCGTCCATTCTCGATAGCCTGGATGAGGAATGCAGCGTACATTTTGAGAACGTGAAATCGTATCTGGATGCGATGGGCATCGAATATGAGATTAACCCGCGGCTTGTGCGCGGCCTCGATTATTATACGCATACCGCGTTTGAGTTCAAGGCACAGGGCATCGGCGCAATCGATACGGTTGGCGGCGGCGGCCGATTTAACGGGCTCGTAGGCGAGATTGGCGGACCGGACCAGCCGGGGATCGGCTTTGGCATCGGTCTGGAGCGTATCCAGCTTATTCTGGAACACCAGCAGGTGGATCTGTCCGGCATGCAGCCGCTGGATGTATATCTGGTGGCCCTTGGTGAAGCGGCGGAGCGTGAAATTGTCAAAATCATCTACGATCTCCGCAGCCGCGGCATTTCGGCCGAGCGGGATTACCTCGGGCGCAAAATGAAGGCGCAGATGAAGTCGGCAGACCGTCTTCAGGCCCGTTACACCGCCATCCTGGGTGACGATGAGCTGGCCCGGGGCGAGATCGCGGTCAAATCGATGGAGACCGGGGAGCAGCGCACGGTGAAGCTTGAGGAGCTGTACCGCGAGTTTATGTAATGCCGCTGCTTGCTGTAAGGCAGCACGGCTTCACAATATAAGCAATTGAATTCACTAAAGGGGAATGATGAGCAGATGAAAAGGACGCATCAATGCGGGCTTCTGACAACCGCAAACATCGGAGAAATCGTAACACTAAGCGGCTGGGTGCAAACCCGCCGGGATCTGGGCGGCGTATTGTTTATCGACTTGCGCGACCGCAGCGGCATTATGCAGGTTGTATTTAATCCGGACTTTTCCGGCGAGGCGCTGGCCGTAGCCGACAAGGTGCGGAGCGAATATGTGATCGCGGTGACAGGCAAGGTGGTCAAGCGTGATCCTGAAACGTACAATCCGAACCTGCCTACAGGTGAAATTGAGGTGCAGGTGACGGAGATCGAGGTGCTGAACGCTGCGAAGACCCCTCCGTTCTTCATCGAGGACGGCGTTGAGGTTGACGAGCAGCTCCGTCTGAAGTATCGCTATCTGGATCTTCGCCGTCCGGAAATGCAGAAGACACTCATGCTGCGTTCGAAGGCAGCCAAGGTGTTCCGCGACTACCTCGACGGCGAAGGGTTTGTGGATGTGGAAACGCCAATTCTGACGAAAAGCACGCCGGAGGGCGCACGCGACTATCTCGTGCCGAGCCGGGTGCATCCGGGCGAATTCTTCGCGTTGCCGCAATCGCCGCAAATCTACAAGCAGCTGCTGATGGTCAGCGGACTGGAGCGGTATTACCAGATCGCCCGCTGCTTCCGTGACGAGGATCTGCGCGCAGACCGTCAGCCGGAGTTCACGCAGGTGGACATCGAGACTTCCTTCATGGAGCGCGATGACCTGCTGAACATGATGGAGCAGCTGATGGTGAAATTGTTCAAGGAAACGATCGGCGTCGAGCTGTCCACCCCGTTCCAGCGTATCAGCTATGCGGATGCGATGGGCAAGTACGGTTCAGACAAGCCGGACCTTCGCTTCGGCCTGGAACTGATTGAGATGAACGACATCGTAGCTGGCAGCGGTGTGAAGGTGTTCTCTTCCGTCATCGAAAAAGGCGGCGAGGTGAAATGTCTGAACGCCAAGGGCTGCGGCACTTGGACACGTAAGGAAATCGACGATCTCGGGCCATATGCCGCCAGATACGGGGCGAAAGGACTAGCCTGGATTCAAGTGAAGGAAGGCGAGTTCAGAGGCCCGATCGTGAAGTTCTTTACAGAGCAAGAGATCGAAGCGATCAAGGAACGTACCGGCGCCGAGGAAGGCGACCTGCTGCTGTTCTCTGCCGACACGAAAAAAGTGGTGGCTGATGTGCTTGGAGCGCTCCGTCTGAAAATCGGGCGTCAGCTTGGCCTGATCAACGATAATGAATACAAGTTTGCATGGGTGCTGGACTTCCCGCTGCTCAGCTATGATGAGGAGCAGAAGCGCTATGTTGCCGAGCATCATCCGTTCACCCGTCCGAGAGACGAGGATCTGGAATTGCTCGACTCCGATCCGCTGGCCGTACGTGCTCAGGCGTATGACCTCGTATTGAACGGCTATGAAGTGGGCGGTGGTTCCATGCGGATATACAAACGCGACATTCAGGAGAAAATGTTTGCGGCACTGGGCTTGTCCCCGGAGGAGGCGCACGAGAAATTCGGCTTCCTTCTCGATGCGTTTGAGTACGGCACTCCGCCGCACGGAGGAATTGCCTTTGGCTTCGACCGTCTGGTGATGCTGCTGGCTGGTCGAAACAACCTGCGTGAGACGATTGCCTTCCCGAAAACGGCAAGCGCAACAGATCTTTTGATGAACGCGCCTTCCGAGGTGGACACAGCTCAGCTGGAGCAGCTTCATATCAAGCTGGCGAAGAAGCCTGTAGAGTCGAAGTAATACCGTATTTGCAAAAGGAGGTTGGCATCCTAGCATGCTGCATCAATTTTCCCGGACGGAACTGGCGATCGGTCCCGAAGGCCTTGACATAATGAAGAACAGCACGGTAGCCGTGCTTGGCATCGGCGGCGTGGGCTCCATTGCGGTGGAGGCTCTCGCCCGTACCGGCGTAGGACGTATCATTCTGATTGATAAAGATGTCGTAGACATTACCAACATCAATCGCCAGATTCATGCGCTGACCACGACGGTCGGACAGAAGAAGGCGGATCTGATGGTGGAGCGGTGCAAGCTGATCAATCCGGAATGCGAAGCGATCGCCCTCAACATGTTTTACACGGAGGAGACTTATGAAGAGCTGTTTAAGTACGAGCTGGACTATGTCATTGACGCCTCCGACACGATCATCTACAAGGTTCATCTGATCAAGGAATGTCTGAAGCGCGGCATTCCGATCATCTCCAGCATGGGCGCGGCGAACAAGATGGACCCGACCAAGTTCCAGGTTGCCGACATTTCGAAGACGTCGATGGACCCGATCGCCCGCATCGTTCGCACGAAGCTGCGCAAGGATGGCATTAAAAAAGGGGTCAAGGTTGTGTTCTCGATGGAGGAGCCGATGAAGCCCCGCAAGGACGTCACAGACAAAATTGTGCCGGAGAACGCGCCGAATATTCGCAAGGCGAAGCAGCCGCCGGCCAGCAACGCGTTTGTGCCGCCGGTTGCCGGTTTGATCATGGTCAGCGTGACCGTGCGGGATCTGCTTGAAAAAGGCGGAATCTCCGTATAATTCGATAGCGGCAGCCGAGAGAGGCTGCAGGAAAGGGTGTCCCGATGAGCAGATTATCTGTCTGCTGCCGGGGCACTCTTTTTTTTACGTCAAGGACAGAAAGAAGACAGTAGTATAACCTGCGCGGTTATGCTACAATAGAACTCCTTTTTGTGTCACGGCCTGGAAATAACAACCGGATGCAGAAAAATCGTTTCTTAGGAGGTAACTGAAAGTATGAGTGCTTTTCAAAGTGCCTATCAAGAAGAGCAGCAACGGCTACAAGAGGTGATTGTCGAAATTGACCGTCAGCTCGAACGGCTGCGAGGCATTCCGGTGTATACCGGCCATGATTTTACGGAGCAGGTGCTGGAGGCAGGGCGAGAGGAGAAGCGTCAAGCGCTGGCCAAAAGCTTGCCGGAGCCCTATTTTGGGCGATTGGATTTCCAAGAGAACGGAGTCGGGGAGCGGAAGCGGCTGTACATCGGCAAGGTTGGCCTGGATAAGGAAGAGGCCGGGGAATACCCGCTCGTTATCGATTGGCGGGCCCCGGTGGCCAGCTTGTTCTATTCCTTTACTGGTGGAACGGAGCCGGCTTCCTTCGAAGCGCCGGAGGGGATCATTGAAGGGCTGGTTTATTTAAAGCGCAATGTGGTCATCCGAAAGCAGATTTTGGAGCGGGTATCGGACACCTATGACCGGGAAAGCGGCGGTCCTGCTGTGTCAGACGAATTTCTGGTGTATCGTCTCGGGGAGAATAAGGATCACCGCCTGCGCGATATCGTTTCTACCATTCAGGCTGAGCAGGATCAGATTATCCGCGCTGCCAGAAATACGGCGCTCATTATCCAGGGGGTTGCAGGAAGCGGAAAGACGACGGTAGCGCTGCATCGGCTCGCCTATTTGCTGTACCAGTACAAGGAGCAGGTATCGGCGGATAAAATGATCATCTTCGCGCCGAACCTTATGTTTCTGGACTATATTTCGGACGTGCTTCCTGAGCTGGGCGTCGGGGATATTCAGCAGCGCACCTTTGCCGATTGGGCGGCCGAACAGCTCGACATCCACGTAACATCACAGGATCGGCTGGAGACGATGGCACAATGGTTCGAAGGCGATCCTCGTCTTGGGACGCCCGATGTTGACGGGCATACAAGCGGCCGCTACAAAGGCTCCCTCGAGCTGATGAAGCTCATCCAGACCTGTGTGGAAACGCTTGAGGCCGGTGCGCTGCCTGGCGATGATTTCTCTC
Organism: Paenibacillus sp. FSL M8-0334; assembly: GCF_038000405.1. Taxonomy (NCBI): domain Bacteria; kingdom Bacillati; phylum Bacillota; class Bacilli; order Caryophanales; family Paenibacillaceae; genus Paenibacillus; species Paenibacillus sp. FSL M8-0334. The sequence continues at coordinate 618,723 of NZ_JBBOCH010000001.1, read as the reverse complement.
CTTGGGACGGAGCGGTGCTGCCGCGGGAGACGATTGCGGAATGGTACTTCAAGGAATATCGCCCTTATCCGCTTGCGAAGCGGAAGGAGCGGGTGCTGACCAGAATTCATCGCTGGGTCGAGATGGAGCTCAAGAAATCGCCGTCGGCGGCCGTGATGAAGGAACGGAAGAAAAAAGCAGCCCAGCGTGAAAAATCCTATGCCGGCAAATGGCCGAAGTTTGAACCGCTGGCGTTGTACAAAATGCTGTTCGGGGCGGTCAAATCCTCCGGCCTATGGCCAGAAGAGCTGACCTCTGCGATTCCGGACAGCGTCAAATCAGCGACACGCAGTGATTTGAAGCAGAATGTCGTACGGGAAGAGGATCTGCCGGGGCTGTTGTATTTTCACTGCCTGCTGAACGATATTGCAAGCGACCAGCGCTTTGATCACATCGTCATTGACGAAGCCCAGGATTTCTCCCCGTTTCAGGTAGCGGTGCTGGACATGTACGTCAGAGGCCATTCCTTTACGATCCTCGGTGATCTGTCCCAAGGAATTCATGCTTACCGCGGCGTGCATGCCTGGGAGGAGATGAGCTCGCTGTTCTCGGAGGAGAACACGGCGTATTACGCGCTGACACGGAGCTACAGGTCCACGATGGAGATTATTGAATTTGCCAACCGCGTGCTGGAAAATGGGGTGCGCAGCGATCTATTGGCCGTGCCGGTATTCCGCAGCGGAGATGCGGTGAGGCTCATTTCATACAGCGATCCGGCCATGCGGGAAGAGGATATCAAGCAGGCGATGCGAGCGCTGCTGGAGAAGGAGTACCGGACTGTCGCTGTCCTGACCCGGACGCTGCAGGAGGCTAAGGCGCTTCATGCCGCGCTGAATCCGGAGTGGCCGGAGCTGAACCTGATCGATGGCAGCGAACAGACGTATCAAGGGGGCTTGTCCATCCTTCCCGTCTATCTCTCCAAAGGCTTCGAGTTTGACGCCGTCGTGATGGCCGATGCCGATACAAATCATTATGCGGACAAAGCGTGGGACGCCAAACTGATGTATGTTGGCTGCACGCGTGCGCTGCATGAGCTGTGGCTGCTGCACGGAACGCATGTGCCGCGCTATGTGGATGCTGAGCCGTCCGAGATTGTGGCCAAAGGCTGGCCGCCGGCTTAAGGCAAGCGGCAGCTCACTATTAGACAATCAGCGGCCTGCCCGTCCATGAAAGAGCTGCCAGCTATACGAGGAGCCGTGGAAGGCGGGCCGCGTGGACGGATATGCGCAGCCTGTTCTGACCGGCAGAATGTCACCACCTCCGAAACCATGGTCCCAAGGGCTGTGGTTTCGGTTTTTTCTTTGTGTCCCCCGGGTTTGTTCACCTTCATCCAGCAGCTATGATGCTGAATCGCAATCATCCACGGATGATGGGCGCGGCCTCGGTGAATATGTTATGATATAGGCTGATAAATAGAAACGCATGTTCACATATCGGCACGGATGGACAAGCTTGAATTCAGACAAGGAAGTGTTAAACGGCATGGATTTGTTCAGTTTAAGTCGCGAAGAGGACCGGAACGGACGGCTGCTGGCTGACCGTATGCGTCCGCAAACGCTGGATGAATATATCGGGCAGGAGCACATTATAGGCCCGGGCAAACTGCTGAGAAGAGCCATTGAAGCTGATCAAGTCTCCTCGATTCTTCTCTATGGCCCGCCTGGATGTGGAAAAACAACGCTCGCTCACATTATCTCTACACAGACGAAGGGCGCTTTTGTGCGGCTGAATGCCGTTGAGGCGTCTGTGAAGGATGTCAGGGAAGTGATTGAGCAGGCCCAGAGCAACAAAAGTTTGTACGGAACGAAAACGATTCTGTTCCTCGATGAGGTCCATCGCTTCAACAGCTCCAGACAGGATGCGCTGCTGCCGGCGGTGGAGAACGGGACGATTATTTTTATCGGCGCGACTACGGAGAACCCGTTTCACTATGTGAACGGGGCCTTGATGAGCCGCTCAACCTTGTTTCAGCTGGAGCCGCTGAACAGGGATCATGCCATGATCGCTATGCGAAGAGCGCTGGCGAACGAGGACAGAGGGCTGGGCTTTATGGATCTTCAGGTGGATGATGCGGCGCTGGATCATATTGCTTCCATGGCTAACGGCGATATTCGCCGCGCGCTGAATGCACTGGAGCTGGCCGCGCTCACCACGCCCCCGGGGCAGGACGGCAGCATCCACATTACGCTGGAGGTGGCGGAGGAATCGATTCGCAGACCGACCGTGCGGGCGGATGAGTCTACGCAGTACGATGTATTGTCCGCTTTTCATAAGAGCATCCGCGGCTCCAGCGATGCGGCGCTGTTCTGGTTTCTGTATGCGGTTGAGAAGCTCGGGATGGACCCGATGGTGTTTCTTCGCCGCCTGATCGCCGCCAGCAGCGAGGATATCGGCCTTGCCAATCCACAGGCGATGGTGCAGGCGGTCAGCGCGTTGGAAGCGTACCGGAACAACGGCTGGCCGGAGGCAAAGCTGAATATCGCCCAGGCGATTCTGTTTGCGGTTGAAAGCCCGAAATCGAATGCGGTTGTGGATGCGATATCCAGAGCGATGTCTGCCATGGATGAGGTGAAGTCGGCGGAGGTTCCGCTTCATCTGCGGGATGCGCATTATAAAGGCGCGGTGAAGCTGGGGCATGTTGGCTACAAATACCCGCATGATTATCCCGGGCATTATGTGAAACAGGATTATTTGCCGAAGGAGCTGAACAATCGGCTGTTCTATCAGGCTACGGAGCAGGGGAATGAGGCCAAGATCGCCCATAACCAGCGCCTTCGCCGGAGTGAGTAACCAGGTCCTGCGCTTCGTATGAACGATTCATTGTGCTGGAGGGGGAAATAGGAATGACAAGAAAGATGTCGCGTTATATGATTCTGCTGCTGTCCACAGCGATTGTGCTGGGCGGCTGCCAAGCGGGCAAGACGACCGACTCTGATAGCGCTGCGGCCGGCTCGCCCGCCGGGGCTGAGCAGGAGCATCATGCAGCCGGGGACACGCCGGGGGAGCATGACCATCTCCATCATGCGAGCGGGGATTTGCGGGAGGTCACCGCTTCGATCGAGGAACTTCCAACCTTCCTGGATGGGGCGGTAAGCGAGATGCGGACGATTTATGCTCTGGCTGCCCAGGTCAGCGATGTGCTGGAATACATGCCATGCTACTGCGGCTGCGGCGATAGCGCCGGTCATCAGAGCAATCTGAACTGCTTCATTCATGAAATCCGGGAGGACGGCAGTGTCGAGTGGGATGACCATGGCACCCGCTGCGGCGTCTGCCTGGACATTGCGGTGGAATCCGCACTGATGAGAAGCGAGGGAATGCACTTGTCCGATATCCGGGCCGCCATCGACGAGAAATATAAGACAGGTTATGCCGCCCCAACCCGGACGCCGCTGCCGCCGGCAGAGAGTTAATATATCCATAGATAACCGCTGAACAAAGGAGCTGGCTCGGATCACCATCGTGATTGGAGGTCAGCTTCTTTTTGCGTGTCTCATTCGGACTCGGGGGGTTCTCCATGTATGGGACTTCTCTACGGATGATATGGATCATAATTTTTTTTGAAAAACGCCGTCAGGCCAAGCCTCGCCGGCACTTAAACAGAGCCGTTCGGATCCTGCTCGAACAAACAGTGACTTTTGTTACAGAATAAATCAACATATTGATGTTATCTTGTTCTGGCATACAATATATTGATTTGTTTGAATTTCGGCAGGGGAGTGATTGATCAAGATGTTGCAGGTAATGAAGCGGGATGGGAGCTTGACTGAATTTGATATGTCACGCATCGTGAGAGCGGTGAACAAGGCCTTTCGGGCAGTCAAAGGCAGCGCTGAAGACGATGTGTCGGTCCGCATCGGGCAGCAGGTGACGGATCGGGTAGCGGAGGCAGAGAGCCTCACGGTGGAATATATTCAGGATTGTGTCATCCAGGCTCTGAGGGAAAGCCAGTATGGGGAAGTGGCGGATGCCTACAGCCAATATCGGGATGCCCGCGATCTGGAGCGGATCAGAAGAGGGGAGCTGTACAAAATCAGCAGTGATGTGATCGGTGCAGCGAATCCTGATCTGCTTCGGGAGAATGCCAATTTGAACGGGGAATCCTTCAGTGGAAAGATGAGCCGCATCGGCTCCGAATACGCCAAATGGATCGCCAACCGCTTTGTTCTTCCTTCGGAGCTGTACAAGGCGGTGAAGGACGGCTATGTGTATGTGCATGATCTGGATCAATATGCGCTCGGAACGACCAACTGCATCTTTATCCCGTTTGACCGTCTGCTGGCTAAAGGCTTTAATACCGGCAACGGATCGGTGCGCCCGCCGCAGAGCATCATGACCGCGATGGCGCTTGTGGCCATTATTTTTCAGTCCCAGCAGAACAGTCAGTTTGGCGGGGTTTCGGCCAATAAAATCGACTGGGATCTGGCCCCATATGTCGGAAAATCATTTCGCAGACATTTCCGCAAAGGGCTGCTCTATCTCGGGGAGACGAGCGGGAAAGCTCATGAAGGGTCTGCAGACGGCAGCCTGGCCCATCTGCTCGAGGATGGTGAGCTTTACATAGACAATATGTCCCTGAAGGCCGCGTATCCGCGAACCTATGCCTATGCCTATGAGGAAACCGTCCATGAGACGAAGCAGGCAGCGGAGTCGCTGATACACAATCTGAACACGATGAGCAGCCGGGCCGGCGGTCAAATTCCGTTCACCTCGCTGAACTATGGCATGTGCACCTCCACCGAGGGAAGGCTGGTGACCCGCGCGCTGCTGGATGCAACGATCGATGGCTTGGGCCGAGGCGAGACGCCGATATTCCCGCAGCATATTTTCCAGTGCAAGCAGGGTGTGAACCAGGCCGAAGGGGAGCCGAATTATGATCTGTTCCTGAAGGCGGTGGAATGCTCCAGCCGGAGGCTGTATCCGAATTTTGTCAATGTGGATGCTTCCTTCAACCTGCCGTATTATCAGCCGGATGATCCGGATACGATCATTGCCACGATGGGCTGCAGGACCCGCACCATTTCCGACCGGTTCGGACGCAACCGGCTCAGCGGCAAAGGCAACCTGTCCTTCAATACGATTAATCTGGTTCGCCTCGGGATGGAATCCGGCATCGTATTTGGCAAACGAACTGAACCGGATCTGGAAGGCTTCTTCCGTCAATTGGATCGCTATATGAACATCGCGGTGGAAGGTCTTGTCCACCGGTTTGAGATTCAGGCGAAGCAGCCGGCCAAAGCATCGGATTTCATGATGCGCGAAGGGGTATGGGAAGGCGGAGACTCGCTGGGTCCTGACGATCAGGTTCGCGAGCTGATCAAGCATGGCACGCTTGCGCTTGGTTTTATCGGACTGGCCGAATGCCTCAAGGCGCTGACAGGCAAGCACCACGGGGAGGACGAAGGCAGCCATCGCCTTGGTCTCGAGATGATTTCCCGCATGCGCCGCTTCTGCGATGAGATGAGCGACAAGTACAATCTGAATATCTCGCTCTTCGCTACCCCTGCTGAGGGTCTGTCCGGTAAATTCACGGCGGTCGATCAGGCGGAGTACGGGAGCATTCCCGGCGTGACAGACAAGGAGTACTATACAAATTCCTTTCACGTTCCGGTGTATTACAAGCTTTCGGCCTTTGAGAAAATCAAGCTGGAGGCGCCGTTCCACAAGCTGTGCAACGCCGGGGCCATCTCCTACGTGGAGCTGGACGGGAATGCGAGAATGAACACCGCCGCTTTCAAGCGTATCGTGCAGTTTGCCCTCGAGGAAGATATCGGTTACTTCTCCGTCAATCATCCGCTCGACCGCTGTCCTTCCTGCCATTATGAAGGCATTATCGGTTCGGCGTGCCCAGGATGCGGCGCAGGCGAGCAGGAGGTGCACTTCCAGCGGCTGCGCCGGGTGACCGGGTATTTGACCGGCAATTATACCGAGCGCTTCAATTCGGCCAAGCAGGCCGAGGTCCGGGACCGGGTGAAGCATCTGTGAACATCTGCGGCTATATTCCGGAAAGCATCAATGAGGGCGCAGGGCTGCGGGCGGTGCTGTTCATCAGCGGCTGCAAGCATGCCTGCCCCGGATGCTTTAATCCGGCGTCCTGGGATTTTCAGGCTGGGGAGCGGTTTACGGAGGAAATGGCCGGGCGAATCATCGGCGACGTGAAGACCAACTCCCTGCTGGACGGTATTACGCTGTGCGGAGGCGATCCGTTCTTCTCTGCCGAGGAGTGCGCGGAATTCCTGATCAAGTTTAAAGCGCGCTGTCCGGACAAAAATGTGTGGGCATACACCGGCTTTACGTTCGAAGCGTTGGTGAAGCGTCCGGAGCTGAAGCAGCTGGCGCTGCTGTGCGACGTTATTGTGGATGGAAAATTCATCGCCGCAGAGAAGGATGTGTCCCTTCCCTTCCGGGGCAGCCGCAATCAGCGTTTGGTTGATGTGCGCGAGAGTGTCCGGCAGGGACGGGTGGTGGAGATTGAATTGTAGCGTTAAGGATGAAACGGGACGACAAAAGACACGCATTGCGCAAGCTTCAATGCCTGCTGCAATGCGTGTCTTTCTGTATCGTATGAGCCTGTTAATAAGGGACTTTATCAGCAGATTCAATCGTTCCGCCGCCGAGACATTCGTCACCTTGATAGAACACGACCGCTTGACCTGGCGTAATGGCCTTCTGCGGTTTGGCAAAAGCGACATGGACGTTGCCGTCTTCCAGGCGGGTGACGGTGACCTCCTGATCGGGCTGGCGGTAACGGAATTTGGCGGTGCAGGTGAAGACGTCTTTGGGCATGGCGTCTTCCCCGGCTATCCAGCTGATCCCGGAAGCGGTCAGACCTGTGGAATACAGGCTGGGGTGATCCCCCTGCACGACATAGAGAATGTTCTTCTCCAAATCCTTGTCGGCTACAAACCAAGGCTCTCCCGTGCCTGATCCCCCGATGCCAAGACCTTGGCGCTGTCCGAGCGTATAATACATCAGCCCGTCATGGCGGCCCTTAATCTCGCCGGATACGATATCAACCATATCACCCGATTGGGCAGGCAGGTAGTGGCTAAGAAATTCCTTGAAATCCCGTTCGCCGATGAAGCAGACGCCGGTGCTGTCCTTCTTCTTGGCCGTGTACAGGCCCGCCTCTTCGGCCAGTCTGCGCACCTCCGGCTTCGGCAGATGCCCGATCGGGAACATCGCCTTGGAGAGCTGGTCCTGATTCAGCGCATTGAGGAAGTAGGTTTGGTCCTTGTTGCTGTCCACGCCCCGGAGAAGGCGATATTGACCGTCCTCTTCAATGACCCGCGCATAGTGGCCGGTCGCGACATAGTCAGCACCCAGATCAAGCGCTTTGTTCAGAAACTCTCCGAACTTGATCTCCCGGTTGCACATGACATCGGGATTTGGCGTTCGTCCGGCCTTATATTCATCAAGAAAATAGGAAAATACTTTATCATAGTATTCCTTTTCAAAATTGACAGTGTAGTACGGTATATCAAGCTGTTCGCATACCCGGCGGACATCTTCGGCATCCGCTTCAGCGGTACAATGACCGAATTCATCAGTGTCATCCCAGTTCTTCATGAAGATGCCGATGACTTCATAACCTTGCTGCTTCAGGAGCAGAGCGGTTACGGAGGAATCGACGCCCCCGGACATGCCGACAACGATACGCGTGTTTTGTTTGTCTTTTGACATCGTCATCACCATTTTCGTATGAAATTGTGCCCATGGACGTATTTTAACACACTTTTGCAAGCTTAGACATGTCTCGTATTGTCCACCCACGGTGAACAATTTATGTAATTTCCGACGGAAGATTACCCATTTGCACCCTAGATATGTTACCATAAGCTGAGGGTAATGATCGGAATAAGGAGAAAACTTGGGGTTAACGGTCCAAGCATCGGCATCAGGGTCAGATTTCGGCTAATACCCGCTTAATGTACAACAACAACCAAACGATAAGGCACGGTTATAAATTTGAAGTGAGGTGTCACCTTTGAAGATATCAACTAAAGGAAGATACGGTTTAACCATCATGATGGAGCTGGCGGCCAAATTCGGTGAGGGTCCGACTTCGCTGAAGAGCATCGCCGAGAAGAATCAGCTATCCGAGCATTATTTGGAGCAGCTGATTGCGCCGCTGCGCAATGCCGGGCTGGTCAAGAGCATTCGCGGAGCATACGGCGGATACATCCTGTCGCGCGAACCGGAATCCATTACGGCCGGAGACGTGATTCGCGTTCTGGAAGGTCCGATCTCGCCGGTGGATTTCACGGAGGAAGACGATCCGGCCAAGCGGGACCTGTGGCTGCGCATCCGGGACAGCATCGCTGAGGTGCTTGATTCCACCACCTTGGACAACCTGATTAATTATCACGAGCAATCGGCTTCGGATAATTACATGTTCTATATATAAGGGTGGTTGTCATGAGTTCAATTTATCTGGATCATGCCGCTTCGACGCCGGTTCATCCTGAAGTTGCGGAGCGCATGATCCATATACTAACCACACAGTACGGCAATGCATCCAGCGTCCATCAGTACGGCCGTTCGGCCAAAAAAATAGTGAATGGCGCCCGCGACAGCATTGCCGCCAGACTCGGTTGCCTGCCGGAAGAGCTTGTGTTCACCTCCGGTGGAACCGAAAGCGATAATCTGGCGATATTCGGGGTAGTGGAATCGCTTGGCCTGAAGGGCAAGCATATCATTACCTCTGCGATTGAGCATCATGCGGTTCTGCATACCTGCGAGGAGCTGGAGAGCCAAGGCTGTCAAGTGACCTATGTCCCTGTGGACGCCTACGGACGCGTGGCGGTTGAGGATGTGGAAGCGGCTATGCAGGACAACACCGTGCTGGTGACTATCATGTATGGCAACAACGAGGTTGGCACCATTCAGCCGATCCGCGAGATCGGGGAGTTATGCCGAAGCCGCGGCATTTTGTTCCATACCGATGCGGTCCAAGCTTTGGGTGCGGTGCCCATCGTCTGCCATGAGCTTCCGGTTGACCTGTGGAGCTTCTCTTCCCATAAGATTAACGGCCCGCAGGGCATCGGCGCACTTGTCGTACGGAGCGGAATCGGTCTTAAAGCCCGGCTGTTCGGAGGGCTTCAGGAGAAGAAGCGCCGCGCGGGTACAGAGAATATGGCGGGCATTGCCGGCTTTGCCGCTGCCGTGGAACTGACGGTATCGCAGGCGGAAGCCAAGCGTGCCGGACTGGAGGAGCTTCGAAGCTCGCTGATTGCAGCGCTGCGCCGGGAGGTCGGCGAAGAAGCTTTTGTCATTAACGGACACCCTGATCATTACCTTCCTCATATATTAAACATCAGCTTTCCCGACGTGGGAACAGAGACGATGCTGATGAACCTCGATATGGAGGGCATTGCCGCAGCCAGCGGCTCGGCCTGCACTTCAGGATCTCTGGAAATCTCCCATGTACTGCAAGCGATGAAACTTCCGGATGATGTTTTGCGTTCGGCGGTTCGATTTAGTTTCGGTTTGGGTAATACTACTCAAGAAATGGAGTATACTGCCCAAAAAATTGGAACCATCCTTAATCGGCTGCGTAAATAAAGGTTAGGATTTCTCCGTGGACTTGGAAGGGGGCATGAATGTATCCATTTCATCCGAGGATATCAAACGAGGTTTTGACCAGCTGGTGATGGCTTTGATCATAAAGCCGCCTGGCGTTTGAGATCCAAATTACGATAGGATGAGGAGGTGTCCGAGCGTTATATGAAGCTTCAAGAAATGATAGGACTGGCTGTATTCGACGTGGAGAGCGGCAAGGAAGTTGGCAGAATCCACGATTTTATACTAGATGGTAAATGGCTGATAACCGGTTTGGAGCTGGAAGGCAAGGCGCTGTTCTCTTCTTATGTGAAATTCATCGCATGGGAGGATATTACGGCTTACGGTGAAGATGCTGTCATGATCCGCAGCCGGGAGGCGGTCCAGAAGCTTGGGACAGGCCACATCCCTTATACGTACCATGTCGGGAAGCGAAGGCTGAAGGAGATGCAGGTCCTGACAGAGGACGGCGTACTGCTCGGGCGCATATGCGATGTTTATTTTGAGCAGGAAAAGGGCAATACAATATTAGGATTGGAAATTTCCGACGGTTTTGTATCGGATCTTATTGAAGGCCGGAAATGGCTGCCTTGCACCATGGACATGGTAATCGGTGAACATGCGGTGATGGTGCCGCCGATGAGTGAACAGCGACTGGAAAAAGCCATTAATTTTGTGAACGGATAGGGTGAAGTAGGATGAAGTGTCCAAACTGCAATTCCAAGGATATTGGAAAGATCGGTTCCCACCAATTTTATTGCTGGGGCTGCTTTATTGAATTGACGGTAAACGGTGAGAAAATGTCTGTTTATCAGGTAGAAGAGGATGGAACGCTCAGCTCGCTGGATGATCTGTTCTTCGGCGATGAGGTTCAGGAGTTTCCTCATATTCACGCGTCCTCCTGATCGCGGGCGAGGGCGCTACATAGCGAGTTTTACTTGCTTTCAAGGGTCTCTGATCAAGCTGCTTGGCTTGCGGAGGCCCTTTTTGTGATGGTGCGGACGGGCGGGACCGATTAATTCTGAGGTCTTGAACACATACTACAGGGGAAGTCTGGAAAAAAGGAGAGATGGCCCTGTGGAACAGCTGACGGGGAGCAAGTGGTTCCGCTTCATGATCTGGCTGCTGATCGGATTGATATCTTTATATTTTGTCTGGCTATTGCGGCCGATGTTTATGGACATATACCGGTTCCTGAAGGCGATTCTCGCCCCGTTCGCGGTCGCCATGATTATATCCTATGTGCTGAATCCGATCGTCTGCATGCTGTCGGAGCGCAAAGTGCCGCGCAGCATCGCCGTCCTGCTCATTTATGCCGTGTTTCTGACGCTGCTGGCCGTTGTGCTGATCAATATGATCCCGATGCTGATTCGCCAGCTGGAGGAGCTGAGCGAGCATTTGCCTGAAATTTCGATGAACGCGCAGACTCTGATGACGAACCTGGATAGCCGTTTGATTCCGCCGGGGGTGCGGACAGGGGTCAACAGCTGGTTTTTTCAGATGGAGAACAGGCTGGCACAAGGGATATCGACCTTTCTTAACAATATCGGGGATACGATCAGCGTGTTGTTTAATGTGATGATTATTCCGTTTTTGATTTTTTATATATTGAAAGATTTCGACGTGTTCCAGCGCACCGTGGTCGCCTATCTGCCGCGGGGACACCGCCGGGCGATTGTGACGCTGCTCAAGGAGATCGATACGGCGCTTGGCAATTACATTCGCGGACAATTTCTGGTGTGCCTGATCATCGGAATTCTCGCCTACATCGGCTACATGCTTATTGGGATGCCGTATGCGCTGCTGCTCGCCAGCATTGTGGCGATCTTCAACATCATTCCGTATCTCGGCCCGTTTCTCGGGGCGGCTCCGGCCTTGATTATGGCGTCTACGATCTCGTGGAGAATGGTGCTGATGGTGGCGATCGTCAACATGATCTGTCAAACGCTGGAGAGCAATGTCATCTCCCCGCAGGTGGTTGGGCGCAAGCTGCATCTGCATCCGATTCTGATCATCTTTGCGCTTCTCGTTGGCGGGCAGCTTGCCGGAACGATCGGCCTCATCCTGGCCGTGCCAGTGCTGGCGGCGCTCAAGGTGCTGCTTCAGCACGTGTTTGCCTATTATGTACGGAGAAAGTCAGCCTGACAGGTTGGCTGGGGTGCGGCGGTCCATTGACAGATAGAAGAGGCGTCGATATACTTAAAAATGCAAAATCATCTTATAAGTTGTTATAAGTATGGAAGTTAACCGCGATAGGAAATCGCATATGGATGAAAACGATGAGAGAATCAAGTAGGCTGGTGTGCCTTGCCCAGAGAACAGGTTCCTGACGTAAATGACCGTCTGGCTGCGAGAACCTGAAAGTGTCCCAGACCGAAACGCTAATTTTCGAGTGTGAGTCAAATTCACCGGGAGCCCCCGTTATCAGCAGCAATAAGGCGATCGTCTGCGTTCGCCAGGCAGCCCTTCCGTGCGGGGGGCATGTCCTGGAACAGCGGCCGATAACCAGGGTGGTACCGCGAGAATATTCGTCCCTGATTTATTCAGGGGCGTTTTTGCGCTTTCGGCGATATTGCCGAAGCGATACATTATGAACTGGAGGATTAGATGATGAAAGCTAGTGAGATTCGTTCCAAATGGCTGGAATTCTTTGCTTCAAAAGGTCACAACATTGAACCAAGTGCTTCTCTTGTTCCGCACAACGATCCGTCTCTGCTGTGGATTAATGCAGGGATGGCGCCGCTTAAGCCTTATTTTGACGGGCGTGTAAAGCCGGATAATCCGAGAATCGCCAACTCCCAGAAGTGCATTCGCACCAACGATATCGAGAATGTCGGCAAAACCCGCCGCCACCACACCTTTTTCGAAATGCTGGGGAATTTCTCGATCGGTGATTATTTTAAAGAAGAAGCGATTGTATGGTCGTGGGAGTTCCTGACAGACAAGAAATGGATCGGCTTTGATCCGGATCGCCTGTCGGTGACGGTGTATCCGGAGGATGAAGAAGCCTTCAGACTGTGGAAGGAGAAAGTAGGGCTTCCAGAAGATCGCATCATCAAGCTGGAGGACAACTTCTGGGATATCGGGGAAGGCCCTTGCGGTCCTTGCTCCGAAATCTTCTACGATCGCGGTGAAGAATACGGCAAGGGCGCACCGGAATCGGAGCTGTTCCCTGGCGGGGAGAACGAGCGCTACCTTGAGGTATGGAATCTCGTATTCTCCCAGTTCAATCATAACAAGGACGGCAGCTACACGCCGCTTCCGAACAAAAACATCGATACCGGCGCAGGCCTGGAGCGTTTCGCTTCCGTTCTGCAAAATGTGGACTCCAACTTCGACACAGACCTGTTCCAGCCGATCATTCAGGCAACAGCGAAGCTTGCCGGGGTACAGTATAAGGAGAAGGAAGAGTACGATGTGGCGCTGAAAGTGATTGCTGACCATATCCGTACCGTGGTCTTCGCTGTCGGAGATGGCGTGCTTCCTTCCAATGAAGGCCGCGGATATGTAATCCGCCGCTTGTTGCGCCGCGCTGTTCGCTACGGAAAGGTGCTGGGTCTGGATAAACCGTTCATGTATTCGCTGACCGAAATCGTCGGGGATATCATGGGCGTGTACTACAAAGAGGTTATTGAAAAGCGGGATTACATCGAAAAAGTGGTCCGGACAGAGGAAGAACAGTTCCACAAGACGCTGTCCGACGGATTGAATATTCTGGCCGATATTACGGCCGAGGTGAAGAAGCAGGGCAAAACGGTCATCAGCGGCAGCGATGCGTTCAAGCTGTATGATACGTACGGCTTCCCGTTTGACCTGACTGAGGACTATGCGGCCGAGAACGGGCTGACCGTGGACCGCGAAGGCTTCGATGCGGCGATGCAGGAGCAGCGCGAGCGTGCCCGTTCTGCCCGGCATGAGACTGGCAGCATGAACATTCAGGGCGGCGTGCTGTCGGATTACACGGAGAAGAGTGCATTCGTTGGGTACAGCGACACGGTCCATCAAGCGAAGGTGCTGGCGATCGTTGCCGGCGACCAGTTCGTGGACAGCCTCAGCGAAGGCGAGACGGGACAGGTCATTCTGGATGCGACACCGTTCTACGCTGAAAGCGGCGGCCAGGTAAGCGACCAGGGGATGATCGAAAGCGGCTCGGCCCGGGCTCGCGTCGAGGAGCTGTTCAAGGCTCCGCATGGACAGCATGTCCATGTCGTTACGGTGGAATCCGGGGAGCTGAAGGTCAATGAAACGGTACAAGCCCAGGTTGACCGTTCGCAGCGCCAGGACGTTGTGAAGAACCACACGGCGACACATCTGCTGCACAAAGCGCTGAAAGAAGTGCTCGGCGACCATGTCAACCAGGCGGGATCGCTTGTGGAGCCGCAGCGACTGCGCTTCGACTTCTCTCACTTCGGCAGCATTACGCCAGAGGAGCTGGCGGACATTGAGCGCCGTGTGAATGAACAGATCTGGAAGGCGACGCCGGTCGTCATTGACAACAAGCCGATCGACGAAGCGAAAGCGATGGGCGCGATGGCGCTGTTCGGTGAGAAATACGGCGACATCGTGCGCGTCGTCCAGGTCGGTGATTACAGCATCGAGCTGTGCGGCGGCTGCCATGTGGACAATACGGCCCAGATTGGCATCTTCAAATTGCTCGGCGAGAGCGGCATCGGCTCCGGCGTGCGCCGTATTGAAGCTGTCACCGGCCGTTATGCTTACGAATATACGGAGGAGCAGCTTGATCTTCTCAAGCAGTCGGCCGGGCTGCTCAAGAGCAGCGTGACCGATGTGCCTAAACGGATTGAAGGTCTGCATCAGCAGGTGAAGGAGCTGGCGCGTGAGAACGAATCGCTGCAGGCGAAGCTCGGCGCGATTGAAGCTGGACAATTGACGGATAAAGTGAAGCAAGTGGGAGATACTTCCTTACTGGCGGCTGAAGTTTCGGCAGGCGGTATGGACGCCCTGCGCACCATTGCAGACGAGCTGAAGACCAAGCTGCCGGATGCTATTCTGGTTCTTGGCGCCAAGGCAGGAGAGAAGGTCAACTTTGTAGTCGCGGTGCCGCAGGAGCTTGTGAAGAAAGGCTACCATGCCGGGAAGCTGGTTAAAGAGGTTGCTTCTGTATGCGGCGGCGGTGGCGGCGGACGTCCTGACATGGCTCAGGCCGGAGGGAAAGATGCCTCGAAGCTTGCGGATGCACTGAAGCGTGCGGAGGAACTTGTCAGCGCGGGTGTATAGTTTCAAGCGGCGCTTCCTCTGTAAGCGATCCTGAATTTTTTGGAGAAGTCTCTAAAAATTTGGGTTGGATTTCCTTACTGAGGAAGGATTATGTTATGATAGAAGGAAAGATCAAAGCTGGTTACATCCATTCGGGCGAAGCATGGTTAACATGTTCTTTGAAGAAGCGAGGTGTCACACATGGACTCCATGGATAAGACAGTCAAGTTCAATGTAAAAGGTGATGAGAAGGAGGCTTCTGCCCAGGACATACTCCTCTCGGTATACGATTCGCTGGTCGAGAAGGAGTACAACCCGATCAATCAGATTGTCGGGTATCTACTGTCCGGGGACCCTGCGTATATACCTCGGCACAACAACGCCAGAAGTTTGATCCGGAAGAAAGAACGAGATGAATTGATTGAAGAGCTGGTCCGGTTCTATCTAGCCAATCATCGTTAGGAGTGCATGCATGAGGGTTATGGGTTTGGATTACGGGGATCGCAGAATCGGCGTTGCCCTGAGCGATGCGTTCGGCTGGACGGCCCAAGGGCTCGAAGTGCTGGAGCGGCGCAAGGACAGCGGCGAGCTGGACAGAATCGCTGAGCTCGTTAAGGAACACGAGGTCAGCGAAATCGTGGTCGGTCTGCCTAAAAATATGAACGGCACGATTGGTCCCCGGGGTGAAATCTGTATGGAATTCGCGAGCACGCTTCGTGAAGCCCTGTGTTTACCCGTTCACCTTTGGGATGAACGGCTGTCAACTGTATCTGCTGAAAGGACATTGCTTGAAGCCGATGTCAGCCGTAAGAAGCGCAAACAGGTCGTGGATAAAATGGCCGCAAGCTTGATTTTGCAAAACTACTTAGATTCTAAAAGGTAAAGGTGAGGGTGATATCACATGGCGAATGAATTTATTGGCATGGAAGAGGAACCGGAAATTATTTATATTCCTGATGACGAGGGCAACGAGGAAGAGTTCGAAGTCATCATGAAGTTTGAGGTGGACGGCTCGGATGCCAGGTACCTGATGGTTGTGCCGAGGGAAGCTGCCGACGAGGAGACCGATGAGGTGTATGCGTTCCGCTATGAAGAGGATGGGGACGATCTCAAGCTGTACATGATCGAAGACGACGAGGAATGGGCGGTTGTCGAAGAGACTTTCAACACCCTGGTTGAAGAGTTGAACGGAGGCGACTAAAGAAGTGGCAGATTTTTCAGTGGAGAACATCGTATGGACTCAGGTGCTGAGAGAAACATTCGGCGAGAGCGTTGAGCTTGAGGATGAGGATGGCCGTATTGAAGTCTATGATATTGCTGCCGAGTTCGAGGTGGACGGTCAAGGCTATGCGATATTGGTTCAGCCGGACCGCAGCGCTGAAGAGTATGAGGTGCTTCGTATTGTGAAGGAGTCTGACGGCAGCCTGAAGCTTGCCACCGTCGATGATGATGAGGAATGGGAGAACGTGTCCGAGCTCTATGATGAGCTGACATTCCCCGAAGGTGACGAGGACTAGGGCAAGAATCGGCTGAAAGGCCCATAATTTCAAATGAAAGTCTGGAAAGGGCGGAGTTCTTCGCCCTTTTTGGTTGTGAAGGGATGAGAATATTGAAAAAGCTGGGTATTGTCATTCTGGTGCTGCTGCTCATTGGCGGCGGAGGCGCCTTTTATATATGGAACGGTCTTCAGCCTGTTCCAGCTTCGGATACGCCGGTTGAGTTTACGGTGAGTCCGGGGATGGGCACGGCGGCGATTGCCGATCTATTAGAGGAAAAGGGACTTATTAAGAATGCATTATTGCTGAAAGGTTATCTGAGGCTGAAGGACGAAGGCAGAAATCTGATGGCCGGCACTTATGAAGCTTTACCGGGCACCAGCTTCGAGCAGCTCTTGTCGATGATGAACAATGGTGAGGTCAAGCCGGAGGAGATGATCCGCTTTACGATACCGGAAGGCTACACGGTGAAGCAGATGGCAGAGACGATTGCACGCGATGGGGATGTGGACAAGGAACAATTTCTTCAGCTGGCCGATCAGCGGGCGGGCTGGGACGTGCCGATCATCGAAGAAATTCCGGATAACGAGGATCTGACGCATGTGCTGGAAGGTTATCTGTTCCCCGCGACCTACGAGATTCCGAAGAAGAATGCCTCTGCCGAGACGGTCATCAAGACGATGCTGGCGGAAATGGACAAGCGTCTGGCGGAAATCCCGGGCTGGGAGGATATGCTGAAGGAGCGGGGTGTCACGCTGCATGAGCTGATGACCATCGCCTCCCTGGTGGAAAGGGAAGTTGTGGTCGATCACGAGCGCCCGCTTGTGGCTGGCGTCATCTATAATCGTTTGGAGCAGGATATGAGGCTCGAGATCGACGCGACGGTTCAGTATTTGCTTGACAAACCGAAGGAGCGGCTGCTGTATGCCGACCTTGAGGTTCCGAGCCCTTATAATACGTATCGCAACAAGGGGCTTCCGCCTGGGCCGATTGCAAGCCCGAGCCTGGAGTCGATCAAGGCCGCATTGATGCCGGAGAAGTCCGAGTATTTATTTTATGTGACCAAGAAGGATGGGACGCAGGAGCACTTATTCGCTAAAACCTATCAGGAACATTTGAAAAACATCGAAATCAGCAACAAGACGGCACAATAGGTGTAGGAGGAAACGCTCATGATTAGAAAACCAGAGCTGTTGGCGGCGGCTGGTTCTGTCGCTGAAGCGAACGTTTATTTCGAAGCAGGCGCAGATGCCCTTGTCGTCGGTGAAGACCGGTTCGGGATGAGACTTCCCGGCAGCATGAATCCGGATCATATCCGAGAAGTTACGGAGCTGGCCCATGCCAGCGGCCGAAAAATTTATGTATGCATGAACAATCTGATGACCAATGATCTGCTTGCCGATCTGCCGGATTATGTGAAGACGCTAGGCGCGATCGGCGTGGATGGGGTAGAGTTCAACGATCCGTCGGTGCTGACGTCCGTGAAGACGATCGCGCCGCAGATCAAGCTGCACTGGAATGCCGAGATGACGGCCACGAATTATTCGACAGCCAACTATTGGGGCAGCAAGGGAGCATCGCGAGTCATTCTTGCCCGTGAACTGAACATGGATGAAATTACGGAGATGAAGCCGCAGCTGCAAGTGGAGGCGCAAGTTCAGATTCATGGCATGACCAATATCTATCACTCCAAGCGCCGCCTGGTCCAGAGCTACATGGCGCATCAAGGCAGACCCGTAGGTGACGAGGAGAATCTGGGGAAAGAAAGAGGCCTGTTTCTGATCGAGGCCGAAAGACAGGAAGAGAAGTATCCGATCTATGAGGATGTGAACGGAACTCATATTATGAGCTCTGAAGATATCTGCATTCTCGAGGATTTGCATCTGCTGATGTCAGCAGGTATCGACAGTTTCAAGGTAGAGACGCTGCTCAAGCCGCTCTCCTACAACGAGAAGGTGCTTCGCATTTACCGGAATGCGATAGACCTGTATGCGGCCGATCCGAATGCATACGCCTTTCAGGAGGCGTGGATGGACGAAATTCGCGCCATTCAGGACCCTGAGCGTGAACTGTCGTTTGGCTTTTTCTATAAGGAACAAGTTTATTAAGGAGTGGAGAGCATGGAAGTTATGGCGAAGCCACAATATAAAGGCAAACGTTACCGGTTGGCTAAACCGGAGCTGCTTGCGCCTGCCGGCAACTTGGAGAAGTTGAAGTTTGCGGTGCACTACGGTGCAGACGCTGTATATATCGGCGGCCAGAAGTATGGTCTCCGCTCGAATGCGGACAATTTCAGTTTTGAAGAGATGAGAGAAGGCGTCGAGTTTGCCAACCGTTACGGGGCGAAGGTGTTTGTAGCAACCAATATCTATGCCCATAATGAAGATATCGAGGGCATTGAGGCGTATTTGAAGAAGCTGGAGGAAGTCGGCATTGCTGCGATTATTGCAGCAGACCCGGCGATCATCGAAGTGGCTAAACGTGCCGCTCCGAAGCTTGAGGTTCATCTGAGCACACAGCAATCCACGCTGAACTGGCAAGCGGTAAAGTTCTGGAAGGACGAAGGACTGCCTAGGGTCGTACTCGGACGGGAGACGAGTCTGGAAGAGATTGCGGCGATTAAAGAACATGTCGATATCGAAATCGAGGCTTTCATTCATGGAGCGATGTGCTCTTCCTTCTCCGGGCGCTGCGTGCTCTCGAACCATTTTACCGATCGGGACTCCAATCGCGGCGGCTGCTGCCAATCGTGCCGCTGGAAATACGATCTGTTCGAGGACGGCAGAAGCGAGGAGAGCTGGGTGTCCGAAGAGAGTATGATGGAGCAGGCTCCACCGGCGCTGTCGCCGTTCAAGCCGGGCCTAACCCAAATTCCGCTGTTTCAGCCGGAAGACAATCCGTTTACGATGGGTTCGAAGGATCTGTGCATGCTTGAACATATCCCCGATCTGATCGAGGCAGGCATCGACAGTTTCAAAATTGAAGGACGGATGAAGTCGATTCATTATGTTGCCACGGTCGTCAATGTGTACCGCCAGGCGATTGATTCGTATATGGCAGATCCGGAAGGCTATGTTCTGAAGCCGGAATGGGTGGAGGAGATCAACAAGGCGGCAAACCGTCCGCTGAACACCGGATTTTTCTATGATACCCCGGACCATGAAGATCATATTTATGAGCCGGAGGAGAAAGCGGTGCCGTATGATTTTGCAGGACTGGTGATGGAATATGACGATAGCACCGGAACCGCGATCATCCAGCAGCGCAATCATTTCAAGCCGGGAGACGAAATCGAATTCTTTGGTCCGGAAGGCACCTTCTTTAAACAGAAGGTAGGCTCGCTTGAAGATGAGAGCGGGGCTCCGCTTGACGCGGCGCGTCATCCGCTTCAGCTCGTTCGGATGAAGGTGGAGCAGCCTTTGAAGAACTTTGATATGATGCGCAAACGGAAAGGATAGTCGGTCCGTAATGGACTGGTTCTAGGTCATATTAACTAGGTTTGACATGAATCCGGGTCGCCCGACGCCCCCCGGATTCTTTTTTTATTCAAAAAAATAGGGATGTTGTATTAATTTTTTTGCGAAAAGCCAAAGAAAAACGCCCCTACCTGACGAAATAAAATAGTAAAGGGGAGTTGTGTCACGTCAACTAACCATATTATAAAAAGAATGTGGCAGGTGAACAGCAAATGTCAGATGTAGAACAGCAGGAAAAGAAACCGAAACAAGACAAGCTGAAGGACAAGAAGAACAGGGAGAAGAAGGACAAGAAGCCGAAGGAAGGAAAGGGCCTCTTCAGTTCTTGGTCATCCAAGGGAATACATAACGTGAAATCGGTTGCATCATCGGCGGTTACCGCGTTTGGTAAGACATCCTTTAACCCGGCTAAGTCGGTAGGAATTCGTTTGTTCCTCGTGTTTTTCACAGCAATCGTAGCATTTGTGGTGATTTTGGGATGGCTCTCCTATAATCAGGCGCGGAACACGATTGTGAAGAACGCAGCCAACGCCAACCAGCAGATGATTATCCAGACGTCGGAGAAAATCGATATTATTCTGGATAAGTACGAAAATATGGGGCGGCAAATTTTTTACGACAACGATCTGCAAAAACTGCTTTATTCTTTCAAGCATGACAATTTGAGCGATTACGACAAATTTACGGTTGAACGGAGCATTCGTGACAGGCTGTCCAACCAAATTACGTCGGATTCGGTCATTAGAGCCATGTATCTGATCCCGACCGATCAGGAAATTATGATCTCGGCAGGGCAGGTATCTGCGGATGCTAAGTCGGTATACGAAGAGCCTTGGTTCATCGAACTGAAGGAAGGAACACAGAAACTGACTTGGGTTCCTACAAAGGCGAACAGCGGAGCGCCTTATTTCACCGTAGCGCGTGCACTCGGCTCCATGAATGATCTGAACAGCACCTATGTCGTTATGATTGATCTGGACGTCAGTGTGCTGAATGAGCAGCTCGCGGGCATCAACCTTGGTGACCAGGGGCAGCTGCAGCTGGTAAGTCCGGAGGGAACGGTCGTATCAAGCTCTGTCATCGGCTTGAACGGAACAGAGACGAATCTGAGCTTCCTGCAAGAGCTTCCTGAGGATAGCAGAACGGACAATCTGACGACAAGAGACGAAGAGCACCGTTCGGTCCTTGCCGTGTACAACAAGCTCGCCACGAACGATTGGAAGCTGGTAGGGGTTGTACAGGAAAGGGAACTGACTAAGGATGCCACCTCGATCCTTTTCATTACTTGGATTGTAGCTGCGGTAGACGTTGTGGTTGCGATTCTGATCGGCATATGGATGGTACGTATGATTGCCCGTCCGCTTGGCAAACTGAACCTTCTGATGAAGGAAGGGGCCAAAGGAAACCTGAACGTTCGTACGGATCACAAAGGCCAGGATGAAATCGGCCAGCTATCGGCCAGCTTTAACGATATGATGGAGCAGATCACCAAGCTGGTGCAGCAAACGAACAATACGGCGCAGGATGTTCTGAGTACGGCGGCTGAGCTTAGCGACGCCTCCAAGAAAACAGCTATTTCCGCTAAAGAAATTGCGGTGGCCACCGAAGAGATTGCCAACGGCGCAAGCAGTCTTGCTGTGGAAGCAGAGCGCGGCAGCGATCTGACCAACCATATTTCCCAGCAGATGAAAGTTGTTGTTAACGCCAATGAAGAGATGGGCAAATCGGCTCGTCATGTTGAAAGCTCCAGTGAGCTCGGTACGAAGCATCTTAACGACCTGCTTGATAAAACGCATCAGACGGAAGATATGACACGTTCGATGATGCGCAAGGTTGATGAACTGAAAGAAACGACATCTTCGGTTGTGAAGGTGCTCGATGTGATGCAGAACATTACGAAGCAGACGAATATTCTGTCGCTTAATGCTACGATTGAAGCCGCTCGAGCTGGCGCTGCTGGCCGCGGGTTCATGGTGGTTGCCGATGAAATTCGTCAGCTGGCAGAGCAGTCCAGACAGTCGATTGACATGGTTAGCCAGATTACAGACCGCATCATGACAGAGATGAATGAAACGGTTCAAGTGCTGCTGGATGCGAACCCGCTCTTTAAAGCACAGATGGACGCGGTGAAGGAAACCAGCGATATCTTCCTGTCGGTAAGACAGCAGATGGGCGAGTTCATCGAGCGGCTAGATTCCGCTACAAGCTCCATTGGTGAACTGAACGATTCTCAGAATGTATTGTCTGAAGCGATGAGCAATGTGAGTGCGGTGGCTGAGGAGTCTTCGGCGACGTCCGAAGAGGTGGCTTCGCTCTCGAACGAGCAGCAGAACATCAGCAATCAGCTTGTGAACCTGTCGAGCAAGCTGGAGAACGTATCGAAAGAGCTGAAAGAAACGCTGTCTCGCTTCACGGTTTAAGTCTAGAGAGAAAGACTCGCCTAAACGCGGGTCCGGGATATGTTAAGGTTAGTCATCCTACGAAACGTCCTTTCAACATGGGGCTTCATGCCCCCATGCGGGAAGGGCGTTTTTCGCATATATTGGGTTGATCGGGGAAGGCTCCTTTCAGAATGGCAGGTTGCGGGGCGCTGCTACGGGCAATACTGAAAAAGAAATCTTACAAACGGAGGGATGTTGGATGAAGCTTGACCGCAAGCAGCGGGTCGTCTACGGCTGGCTGATTCTGACCTTATTCATTCTCATACTTGCCGGAAGGCTGGCCTGGGTGCAGCTTGTCATGAAACATCAGCGTATGCCGGGGAGCAATCATACGATGATTGAGGCGTCCTTGTACCAGAGGGAACGGGGCGTGGTGCTGGATTCCGGCCGAGGTCATTTTACGGATCGCTATGGGCAGCCGCTAACAGGGCATCTGATATGGACGGCCGTTCTGTTCCCGATGAATAAGGCAGAGTGGAGCGAGGCTCAGCCCAAGCTGCGGCAGTTGTCCGATATTTTGAATACCGATTATGATGCGCTGACTGACCAATGGCATAAGAGTCATGAACCGATTCTATGGCATGCCCAATCGTCGCCTGTGCCCACCGCTTTGTCGAGTGAACAGATTGCACGGATTCATGAGCTGAAGCTGGAATATATTCAAGTGCTCCCTTATCAGCAGCGCTATCCTGCCGGGCTTTCCGGCATGCAGTGGCTTGGCTATGTGTCGGGGCAGCGCAAGGAGAACCTGTTCTATAAAGATGATCCCGAGATCAAGGGAAACAGCGGGCTGGAGAAAGCGCTGGACCCGATTATACGCGGTGATGAACCGACCATTGTATATTTCCCGGTGAACGGCGGCAACCATGTTATTCAGGATATGGAACCGATGGTGAAGGCTTCGAGTAATCCCTATTATCCTCTGCGTGTACAGAGCACCATCGATGCAGGGATGCAGCAGGCGATTGAGGATTTAACCGAAAAGGCCAACATGGGCAAAGGGGCAGTTGTTGTGCTGGATGCCCGCAATGCTGACATTTTGGCCATGGTATCCAGGCCTTTCTATAATCCCGAAGACATCCATCCGGAAGCGGGGGAATGGGAGAATCGGGCGGTTAAGGCTGCGGTGCCGGGTTCAATCTTTAAGCTGGTCACCGCAGCGGCTGCGCTGGAGCATGGCGTCGTCAAGCCCCGGGAGAAATTTCATTGCAGCGGTGAATACGGAAAATACGGTCTGTCCTGCTGGAAGGAAGGCGGCCATGGGACGATTACGGCTGAAGAAGGGTTTGCGCATTCATGTAATGTTGTGTTCGCCACACTGGCCGAACGGCTGACGCATGAACAGCTTGAAGCGGCAGCGAATTCGCTTGGACTTGGACAAACCGTGGGCTGGCAAGCTAAAGATCTGCTTGGTTTAAGCGTGTTGAAGCCGCTGGACCATGAGGAGCAAGGGACAATATTCGACAAATCAGCGGACAGATCAGATGCCGGTGAGCGGGTACAAACGGCCATCGGACAGCGTGATACGGCGATTAGCCCACTTCAGGCTGCCAATATGGTCGTGACGCTGCTTCATGGAGGCGAGGTCCATAGACCCCGTTTGATGGACAAGCTGACCTATGCCAATGGTCAGCTATTGTATGAAGCGAAACCCGTGGTTATGGGGAAGCTGGGCGGCAGCGGAAATATTTCCCGGGAAACATCCGCTATACTGCGTAAGTGGATGGAGGATGTAGTGCGTGAGGGGACAGGAAAATCACTGTTAAACCACAAGGCCAGATGGGCAGGAAAATCGGGTACCGCGCAAGTTAAAGTAAAGGGCCGCGCCCGGAATAACCAATGGTTTATCGGGTACGGCCCTGTCGAGCAGCCACGGTATGCGGTGGCCGTGCTTGTGGAAGATCGCTCGCCTGACAGCAGTCATCAGGCTACGCAGCTGTTCGGTCAGGTGATTGATTTGTTGGCTTCTCCGGACTTTTCTGTTTCCGGCTCAGGATCGGCACGTTGAGTCATATCGAATGGAGATACATCAAACTCTTCGCTGGGCAGATGAATCCACTTTTGCAAATATCCTTGCTGAAGCAACTCTTTAAGCAAAATCAGCAGAATCGGGGCCAAGATAAGACCTGCCACGCCGAAGATAGACAAGGAGATAATCATGAAAGACAGCATCAGGAACGCAGAGGAGATGCCGATGGAATTTCCTGCAATTTTCGGTTCGAGCAGCTGACGGGAAACCATGACGACTGCAAGCAGCACAATCAGACCGATCGCAAGGCCGCTATTGCCGACAATAAACAGATAAATGATCCACGGAATAAAAATAACCGGTACGCCGAGCAGTGGCAAAATATCAAAAACGGCACTGAACAGGGCGACAGAAAGTGCATTTGAGGTTCCTAGGATAAGCAGACCGACATATACAATGACAAAGGTAATGCTGACCAGTTTCAGTTGGGCCTTCAGGTAAGCGCCAATCGCTTTGAATACGTGATCCTTCAGAAACTGAAAAGCGATTTTGATCGTTTTCGGTGTCTTGTCGGTGGCAATTTTTCTCCAGCTTGTAATTTCAATGCTAAGGAAGAAGGCGAGAATCATCGCGATCCCGAAATTGGCGATAAAACTGGAGAATGAACCCATGAAACCAACCATAAATAGAAAGAAAGACTTTGCGACGTTGGCACCGAAATTCGTGATGTTCTGGAAGAAGCTGTTCAAACGGTCGGTCAAATCCGGCGGCAATGCATCCAGCCTGGATTGAAGCACAAGCAGCCACTCCTGGAAATGGGTTTGCAGCGTGCGGGTGTATGCCGGAAGATTATCGTTTAAATGTGTAATTTGAGAAATAATGAGCGCGCCTGCTCCGAGCAGCAGCCCGGCTATAATCATTAGAAAGAGCAGGACGGATATGGCTGCAGCAATCGGTTTTGGCAAACCGCGGCGATGCAGAAATTTCGCAAGTGGCTCTATAATCAGAAATACCAGAAAAGACAGAAATACAGGCGCCGCAATTTGGTAAAGTTTACTGAAAATAAACATAATCAGGTATACCGTTAGTACAACTAAAGCGATGTCAAATGCGGTTCTCCAGTATTTTTTGTATAAGGGAAGCATGGTCTGGCATCGGCTCCTTTTTTTAGAAATGATCAATGATATCATTGTACACGATTTTCTAAAAAAAAGCCTATTTCTTTATGGGCTGTGATAAAATATGATAGTATGTTACAGAAATATAGAGATAAAAGCGGGGAGTTTGTATGCAGACAATACTGCTTTGGCTATTTTACCTTTCATCGTTTTATGCATTTATTCCCGGTATATTAACCCGGATTTTTGGCTTCCGAGTATTCCGCAGGGGGTCCGGGGAGAACGAGTTCGCTTTAACGTTTGATGATGGACCTGATCCTCATTATACGCCCAAGCTGCTTGATCTGCTGCGGCGTTACGATATGAAGGCTACCTTTTTTGTGGTTGGTTCCCATGCGGAGCAGCATCCTGAAGTCGTTCGACGCATTCATGAGGAAGGTCATCTGATCGGTATTCATAATTATGTTCATAAGAGCAATTGGTTGATGAGACCCGTGACTGTTCGCCGGCAAGTCCAGCGGACCGATGATATTATATTCTCGATCACCGGAGAGCGAACAACTTATTACAGACCTCCCTGGGGGATCGTAAATCTGTTTGACTTCGCTAAGAATACAGGCTGCAGAATTATTCTATGGTCATCCATGTTCTACGACTGGCGCAGCAAGATCGGCGCTGACCGGCTGACGCAGCGGATGCTAAGCAAGCTGCGTGATGGAGAGGTCATGCTGCTGCATGATTGCGGGACGACGATGGGGGCTAACCCGGATGCTCCCGAGCAGATGCTGATTGCGCTGGAACGTGTGCTTAAGGTGGCGAAGGAGAAGGGGATGAGAAGCATTCGTATCGACCGTATGTTGGAGAAGGAAGGCAAGGCTAAGGCCAAGAAGCTGTCTCCGGCCAAAAGAATGCTGGTATCAGCGTGGCTCCTGTGGGAGAAAGCGTTCCATGCCCTGTTCACACTTCGGACTGTAACCCCGTCCGACCCGATGCTGCACTTCCGTGTTCGCCCTTATCGGGGGCAGCCGGTTACGCTGGAGGATGGCAGCCGGATTGAGAAGGGTGACAAGATTGTTGAGTTGCATTTTGACAACAAAAAGCTGTTTGAGCTTGGCAGTCGTTCGAGATCGGAGATGCAGCTGGCGATTCAGATGATCCGTGCAGTTCAGAAGGATCTGCCGACACTTGCAGATATGGTGCTGGAGCGGCCGGAGCTTCAAGGATCCAAAGGATTGTACGGTGTGACCATGATTTCCCGGGGGCCGGAGCAATTCGGGTTTCAAATTCTGGATCTGCCGTCAGGCTGGTTCGCCAGCTCGACTCGAATCTATCTGAAGCTGCTGCTTAGCGTCATTCATCCCAAAGGCAAATCGCGCCTGAAGGATGGGACCCAGGCGATGGAGCCCAAAATGCTGTATATGCCGGTTGAAGTATTGATTGAGCGCTACGCCAGCAAAAAGAGGCCATCCTCTGCCGTCGCCGCCATTGCCGACGAGGCTCACGAGCATGACGAGATGAGTGAGCTGACCGCCATGGCAGGCGCTTCTTCCAAGGGCATTACCGCAGTGCCACGATAATAAGGTTCACGCACTTATTCATGGAATACCGTTCGTTAGTTCGTTATATAAGATAAGGGGTTATCCCGTCCGTACCATCTGTGTACGGAACGCGGATAACCCCTTTGATGTTTCAGGCGAAATTCGGTTAGATTTTCAATACGCCGCCGGAGCTGGCGTTAGTGACAAGCTTGGAATAGCGGGCGAGATAGCCTGTTTTTACTTTCGGCTGGAACTCAACCCACTTGCTGCGGCGACGCTCCATCTCTTCATCGCTTACGCCCAGCAGCTGGATGACACGATTGTTCAGATCAAGCTCGATAATGTCACCGTCTTCTACGAAGGCAAGCGGTCCGCCTTCCGCAGCTTCAGGGGAAATATGCCCAATGCTGATCCCGCGGGAAGCTCCCGAGAAGCGGCCGTCTGTGATCAGGCCGACTTTGGCGCCGAGACCCATACCTGCAATCTGGGAAGTTGGGGCCAGCATTTCCGGCATGCCGGGGCCGCCCTTAGGGCCTTCATAGCGGATGACCACCACATGGCCTTCCTTGACTTTGCCGTTCGCGATGCCTTCCAGCGCTTCGTCCTGGGAGTTGAAGCAGATGGCCGGGCCTTTATGGTATCCACCAACCGACGGATCAACAGCGCCGACCTTGATGATGGAGCCTTCGGGCGCCAGGTTGCCGTATAGGACAGCGAGGCCGCCTTTCTCCGAATAGGGCTGATCGATCGGATGAATAACGTTGGTATCCTGGATCTCGCAGCCGGTCACGTTCTCGGCCAGCGTCTTGCCTGTTACCGTAATGCAATCGCCATGCAGCGCACCCGGCTTCTTCAGCAGCTCGTTCAGAACGGCGCTGACACCGCCGGCGATGTGCACATCCTCAATGAAATAATCCGAGGCAGGTGCCAGTTTGGAGATGTGAGGCACGCGGTCAGCTACTTCATTGATCCGCTCCAGCGGATAGTCGAGTCCGGCTTCATGTGCGAGTGCAAGCGTATGAAGCACCGTGTTGGTCGATCCGCCCATAGCCATATCGAGCGCAAATGCGTTGTCGATCGCTTCAACCGTCACGATGTCGCGCGGCTTCAGATCCATCTTCACGAGCTCCATCAGCTGGCGAGCCGATTGCTTCACAAATTCCTTGCGTTCTTCGGCTACTGCGAGAATGGTGCCGTTGCCTGGCAAAGCCAGACCGAGCGCTTCCGCGAGGCAGTTCATCGAGTTGGCGGTGAACATGCCGGAGCAGGAGCCGCATGTTGGACAGCCGAACTGTTCTAGCTCGAGCAAATCATCATCGCTGATCTTGCCGACCTGATGGGCACCTACGCCCTCGAATACGGAAGTGAGGGAAAGGCGGCGTCCTTTGCTGTCCACGCCTGCTTTCATCGGACCGCCGCTGACAAAGATGGTCGGAATGTTGACCCGCAGCGCACCCATCAGCATGCCCGGTGTAATTTTGTCACAGTTCGGAATGCAGACCATGCCGTCGAACCAGTGAGCCGATACGACGGTTTCCAGGGAATCCGCAATGATCTCGCGGCTTGGCAGCGAGTAGCGCATGCCGATATGCCCCATCGCGATGCCGTCATCAACGCCGATGGTATTGAACTCGAAAGGCACGCCGCCGGCTTCGCGGATCGCTTCCTTCACCAATTTGCCGAATTCCTGCAAATGCACATGGCCCGGCACAATATCGATATAAGAGTTGCAGACGGCGATGAACGGCTTGCCGAAGTCCTCTTCCTTAACCCCGGCTGCACGCAGAAGACTGCGGTGCGGCGCACGGTCAAAACCTTTTTTGATCATGTCTGAACGCATTTTTTTTGCTGTCATGATGTCAGTTCTCCCCCCAGATCATTCTAATATTACCGCGCTTTAGTGCGGTTATCCGACAAAGCAATCGGGTACCTGTGAACAAGTACACGATTCGGTTTTAAATGAGTCTATCACAAAAAGGGAGGTTTTTCTACCAGGTGTTCATAGGGAAGAGGGGGAGTTTTATGGTAAACATGAAGAAGCCTGCTCCGGTTGCGAAAGAGCAGCAGGCTTGAAGGGATGGGCGGGACGGGATCAGCGTTTGCCGCCTTTGCGCCCGATTTTCTGATAAAACTCACGGTCATGATTGCGGGAAGTCGCTTCGCCGCCCTTCTGGCCGATTTCCTGATAAAATTCACGGCTATGGTTTCTGGAGGTGGCTTGTCCGCCTTTCTTGCCGATTTCCTGATAGAACTCGCGGCTGTGATTTTTGGCTGTAGCCTCGCCTCCCAAGCGTCCAGCTTCTTCTCGCGTCATTTTTCGTTTATTGTTGTTGGCCACGGTTGTTCACTCCCTACTTGTAGTTGTTATGCTGATGTTATAGGTTACTTACCACCGCCTATTTGTCATGAATCACAATATTTAACTAAAGAATGGAAAATTAACAAGGGATATTCGGCATTCAATTTTGCGGCCGCAAACATCAAAAGTTCATGTTGACCGGCGAAGTGCGCTGTTGAAAAATAAGGAAAAGGTTATGTACAATCGGAGAGTACGATAAAACTTAAATTAAGCTGGCTGAAATAGAAGGAGGACACGCCTTGGCACGGTTGGAGGCAGGAGGGCGCGTAGTACCCTGTAGAGGAGTTTTATTTGACAAGGACGGGACTTTGCTGCATTTCATGGCGCTATGGGGAGGCTGGACCGATTATGTGCTGAACGATTTGGAGCAGCTCCTTGAAATGATGGGCGCCAAGCTCACCTGTCCGCGCGAGCGGCTGCTTGGCACCATGCATGATGCAAGCGGCAGGGTGTGCGATTATGACGTTCAGGGGCCGCTTGCTATGGCCACGGTTGAGGAATCGATCGGTTTGTTGGCCTGGCAGCTGTATGCGGCTGGCATGCCATGGAATGAGGCGACAACGCAGGTACGGCAGATCACCAAAAATGCGATGCACGAGGTGCGGCGTCAGAAACCGGCTTTCCCGATGCCGGGGCTGCAGCATTTTTTGGAGGCATGCCGCAAGGCTTCGCTGCCCATGGGGGTAGTGACCTCGGACAACACGGACGGGACGCTGGAGCAGCTGGAATGGATCGGACTGAAGCCGTATTTCCCGGTTGTTCTCGGACGGGATCGGGTAAGCAGCGGCAAGCCTCATCCGGAGATGGCCGAAGTGGCGTGCAGCATGCTTGGCATCGATCCGGCTGAAGCGGTTGTGATCGGGGACAGCAATGCCGACATGCAGATGGCGAAGCAGGCCGGAGCGGCGCTGGCCATCGGGCTGTACCAGGGGCAAGGGGAGCCGGTTCATCTGGTGGATGCCGATGTTGTCATATCGGATTATAATGAATTAAAAGTACTTGTTTGAAAAGCACAGGTGTTATTCCTATATTGGCTGGACGGAGGTGTGTGGAATGGAAAGCAGGCAAAAGATCGAGCAGTTGGCAACTTGGATCGAATCAAGCGAATACATTGTTTTTTTCGGAGGCGCCGGTACCTCCACGGAAAGTGGTATACCTGACTTCCGTTCGGCTGCGGGCCTGTATCAAAGCGAGCATCAATCCCCGTATCCGCCGGAGGTGATGCTGAGTCATTCGTTTTTCATGAAGCATCCGGAGGTGTTTTTTGATTTCTACCGGAGCAAGATGCTGCATCCCGATGCTCAGCCAAACGGCTGCCACCGGCTACTGTCCAGACTGGAGGAAGCAGGCAAGCTGAAGGCGATCATCACGCAAAATATCGATGGGCTTCACCAATCGGCAGGCTCGAATATGGTTCTGGAACTGCATGGCTCGGTTCATCGCAATCATTGTATGGATTGCCGCCGCTTCTTCTCGCTTCAGGACATCATGGGCATGGATGACCTGGTTCCGCGTTGTCCGGATTGCGGGGGAATTGTGAAGCCGGATGTCGTCCTGTATGAGGAGGAGCTGAACCATCAGGTGCTGACCCGGGCCATTGCAGAAATATCGACGGCGGATCTGCTCATCATTGGAGGAACGTCGTTGACCGTTCATCCTGCCGCCGGACTGGTGACTTATTTTCATGGCTCCAAAACCGTGCTTCTGAATGCGGACCCGACCCCCTATGATCACCGCGCAGGCCTGATCATTACCGACCGCATCGGTCAGGTCATGACGGAGGTTGACAGATTGATTCGCTAGCGGCTGGGACCGGATTCGGTCCATGTCCTAAGCGGCAAAGGCCGGCAAGCAGGTGCAGAGCTTGTCCATGATGCCGCAGGCCGAAGCAAGCGAGCCTGCTGCGGGATCAGGCATGCTGAAATCGGTTTCTTGTAAAAGGATAGGCAAACGGGATAAGATGTACATGTAGTATATACGTTGATAACAGAGAGGCAGGGATCGCACGTGACTTATGTGGCAAGCGAGGATCGCTATGAAGGCATGATATACAATCGCTGCGGCAAATCGGGGCTCAAGCTTCCGGCTATTTCTCTTGGATTATGGCATAATTTTGGCGGTGTCGACACGTTCGAGAATGCGCGCAATATGATTACACGAGCATTTGATCTCGGCATTACGCATTTTGATCTGGCGAACAATTACGGTCCTCCTCCAGGCTCAGCCGAAGAGACGTTTGGCAGAGTGCTGGCGCGAGACCTGAGAAGCTACCGGGATGAGATGGTCATCTCCTCCAAGGCTGGATACTATATGTGGCCGGGCCCATACGGGGAATGGGGCTCCCGCAAATATCTCATTTCCAGTCTGGATCAGAGCTTGAAGCGGCTGGGCGTCGACTATGTGGACATTTTCTACTCACACCGGTTGGATCCCGAAACGCCGCTGGAGGAAACGATGATGGCACTGGATCATATCGTGCGCTCCGGCAAGGCGCTGTATGTCGGGATTTCCAACTATTCACCGGAAAAGACAGAAGAGGCGATTTCGATTCTGAAGAGCCTTGGCACACCGCTGCTCATTCACCAGCCAAGCTACTCCCTGCTGAACCGGACGGTGGAAAACGGGCTGCTGGATGTGCTTGAAGAGCATGGGGTCGGCAGTATCGCATTTACTCCCCTTGCCCAAGGCCTGTTAACGAACAAATACTTAAACGGGATTCCGGTGGATTCGCGTGCGGCAGGCGCCTCGGTATTCCTGAACGAGAAGCATATTACGCCTGAAGTGCTTCGCAAGATTCGAGCGTTGAACCAGATCGCCGCAGCCCGAGGGCAAAGCCTGGCCCAATTCGCGCTGGCCTGGGTGCTTCGAGGCGGAAGAGTGACCTCAGCCTTGATCGGAGCGAGCAAGGTCAGCCAGATTGAAGACAATGTGGCGGCTCTGAACAATCTGGAATTCTCGAAGGAAGAGCTGGATCGGATTGAAGCCATTCTGAAAACGGAGAATGAAGGAGCTTAATCGATCCGATCGGACGTGACGGTATTGAACGGAGTGACTTATAATGAATGAACAAGGCATCCTTGAGGGCAGGACATCACCCGACGGGATGCCTTGTTTATTTGTCTGGCGACGATGAGCGGCCTGCTATTTTTTGGCGGTAGCTGGTGGGAGATTGACCGAAGAAGCGCTTGAACTGTCTTGAAAAATAAAGCGGATCGGTTAAGCCGACCGAAGCGGATACCTGCTCCACGGACAGCTCGGGCCGCTCGCGCAGCAGCCGTTTGGACTGGTCGATTCGAAGCTTGAGCAGATAGGCTACCGGGGTCATGCCCGTTTCCTTCTTGAAAATGCGGGACAGGTAAGCCCGGTTGTAGCCAAGGCTGGCGCACATCTGTTCAATCGACACCGGATGGGCATACTGTGAGGTCATATAGTTGATCATCTGCTTGACGGTGCGCTGAATCTGGGGCTCGGCCATCGTCAGCTGCGCCGGCCTTTCCACGTGGTCCAGGCAATCCGCCAGGATCAGATGCAGGCAGCCGATGGCGGCCATATGTGCGCTTTCCCGCCGGGAGTTGAACCTGGACTGGATCATTGCGATATAGTGAGGAACCTGGCTGTCCAGCGTGACATGCAGAACCGGGTGCTCGGGGGAGAAGCCGGCAGCCTTCGCCTGCTCGCCGGCAAGCTCGCCATCAAAGGCGACCCAGCGATAGCGCCACGGGTTTCCTTCATCGGATACATAGCTGACAAGCTGTCCGGGATGAATGAGAAAGCAATCCCCGGGACCGAGATGATACACATCCGTTTCGGTCCGAAATACACCTTGTCCTGACTCAATGGCGTGCATCAGGTAATAGTCGTATATTTTCGGCCCGAGTGCATGCTTCGGCGGCGTCTGGCTTTCCCCGGCAAACAGCACACGGAGGGTTCCGTTCTCGGTCTGGGCTGGGTTTGAAGCGACGGAGTAGGTTTGAGCATTCATACAAGCATCGTCCTTTGGTTGAGAGGATGGCCTTTACATTGCGCTGATCGAGCGGTGCATGTTTGTTAACATTGTAACTTCAAAAGTCACATAAATCCATATCTAACACACAAGACTTCATTATCGGGCCCTACGTTTCATTATATACTGAGAACAGTGAAAGCACCTTATATAACGGGATGGAGTGATATCGTGAACACACAACTGCTAATAGATCGCTTTATGGAAAAGTATGGAGAGGCTGAACAGGAACTGCGGATTTTTAATGCCCCTGGCCGGGTCAATCTGATTGGCGAGCATCTGGATTACAACGGAGGCTATGTGCTTCCGGCAGCGCTTGAATTCGGAACAACATTGCTGATCCGTCCGCGCAAGGACGGGAAGATTTCGTTTGCTTCCACCAATCTGCCCTATGAGGCGGTGGTCAGCGCCGAGCCGGACTTTGGAGGAAAGAGCGGGGAATGGACGGATTATCCGGTCGGGGTCATCACCGAACTGAGCAAGCTGGACATTCGTTTGTCGCAAGGCTATGACCTGTTGTACCACGGGGACATACCGAACGGAGCAGGCCTGTCTTCTTCCGCTTCGATTGAGGTTGTCACCGTCTACGCGCTTATGACGATGGAAGGCCAGCCGGTGGATACGGTGGAGATCAGCAAGCTGTCCCAGCGCGCCGAGAATCTGTTCGTGGGCGTGAACTCCGGCATTATGGATCAGTTCGCGGTCGCGAACGGCAAGCGGAACCATGCCATTCTGCTGATGTGCGACACGCTGGAATATGAGCTGGTTCCTTTTGAGACAGGCGACTACAAAATTGTGATCGGCAATACCAACAAACGGCGCGGACTGGTTGACTCTAAGTATAATGAGCGCCGCAGCGAATGTGACCGGGCGCTGGAAATGCTGCAGGCTAAAGTGCCGGAACTGCGCTATCTGGCAGAACTGAATCCGGTCTCCTTCGCAGAAGTAGCGGATGCGATTACGGATGAGACGGTGCTCAAGCGGGCCAAGCATGTTGTCGAGGAGAATCAGCGGGTGCTGGATTCGGTGGCTGCACTGAAGAACGACGACCTGGAGGCATTTGGACAATTCATGAATCAGTCCCATGATTCCCTGCGGTATCAGTATGAAGTGACGGGTGATGAGCTGGATGCGATGGTAGAGGAAGCGCAGCGCGTTCCGGGCACGCTCGGTTCCCGAATGACCGGCGCAGGCTTCGGCGGATGCACGGTGTCGCTCGTTCACCAGGATGCCGTAGAGGAATTCATTCGGGAGGTAGGCAGCCGGTATGAGGCAAGAACGGGGTTGAAGCCGGACTTCTATGTGTGCGGTGTAGGCCAGGGTGTGCATGAAATGACCGAAGTGAAGGAGGGCAACTGATCATGGCGATTTTGGTAACCGGGGGAGCAGGGTATATCGGTTCGCATACGGTGGCGGAGCTGCTGGAGCGCGGAGAAGAGGTTGTGGTCATCGACAATCTGCAGACAGGTCACCGGGAGGCATTGCTCGGCGGAAAGCTGTATGAGGGCGATCTGCGCGACAAGGCGCTGCTCAAGAAGCTGTTTGCAGAGAACGACATTGATGCGGTCATTCACTTCGCGGCCAACTCCTTGGTGGGCGAGAGCATGAAGGACCCTGTGAAATACTATGACAACAACGTGTTTGGTACGCTCTGCCTGCTGGAAGCGATGAATGAAGCAGATGTGCGCAAAATCGTATTTTCATCAACAGCCGCTACCTACGGGGAGCCGGAAAAGGTGCCTATCGCCGAATCCGACCGGACCCAGCCAACAAATGTGTATGGTGAAACGAAGCTGATGATGGAGCGGATGATGTCCTGGTTTGATCAGGTGCTTGGCATTAAATATGTATCCCTTCGTTACTTCAATGCGGCGGGATCCCATGCCAGCGGCAAAATCGGTGAGGATCACCGTCCGGAGAGCCATCTCATTCCGCTGGTGCTGCAAACGGCACTGAAGCAGCGCTCGCATATTTCCGTCTTCGGTGAAGATTACGACACGCCGGACGGCACATGTATTCGCGACTACATTCATGTCAGCGATCTGGCGGATGCCCATCTGCGGGCGGTCGACTATCTGCGCCGCGGCGAACAGAGTAATGTGTTTAATCTGGGCAACGGCCTCGGCTTCTCGGTCAAGGAAGTGATCGAAACGTCCAAGCAGGTGACAGGGGTGGACATTCCAGTCGTAGTGGAGGCCCGCCGCGCCGGGGACCCGGCTGTTCTGGTCGCTTCCTCGGAGAAGGCGCGCACGGTGCTGGGCTGGAACCCGGTTCGCGTGAAGCTGGAAGACATTATCGAAAGCGCCTGGAGATGGCATAGCAGCCATCCGAACGGATACGGCGACAATTAAGGGGGACTTGACGATGGAGCAAGTGACAACCAGCGTTCCGGATGATCAGCAGGTGCTGCACGCGATTGAACGGCTTGTGCTGTTTGCCCTTCGCCAAGGGCTGATTCAGGAAGCGGATGTGGATTACTGCCGGAATCTGCTGCTTGACGATTTTGGCTTCAGCGAGCCTTATGCCGGCGAAGTAAGCGAGGAGCATCTTGATGGACCTCAGGCGCTGCTCGATGTGCTGATCGATTACGGCGCAGCTAAAGGTCTCATTCCGGAGAACACCGATACCTTCCGCGATCTGCTTGACGCCAAAATTATGGGCAGAGTGATGGGGCGGCCGTCCGAGATTACAGCCGCGTTCAAGACAGCGGAGCAGGAGCGGGGCATCGAAGCGGCGACCCGTCAATTCTACGAGCTGTGTATCGCTTCGAACTATATCCGGATGGACCGCATATCCCGGAATGAATACTGGAGATATGGCAGCGAGTACGGGGATATCGAGATTACGATCAATCTGTCCAAACCGGAGAAGAGCCCAAAGGAAATCGCGATGGCGAAGCTTCTCCCGCCGCCCGTTTATCCGAAGTGCCAGCTATGCCGGGAGAATGTCGGTTATGCGGGCCGGGTGAACCATCCTGCCCGGCAGAACCTGCGGATTATTCCGCTGGAGCTGAACGGTGAACCGTGGTTTTTCCAATACTCGCCATACGTTTATTATAATGAGCATTGCATTGTCTTCCATCGCGACCACATTCCAATGAAACTGACCAAGGATACGCTGGCCAGACTGCTCAGTTTTGTGGATGCTTTCCCACATTATTTCCTTGGGTCGAACGCCGATCTGCCGATCGTTGGCGGCTCCATTCTGACGCATGATCACTTCCAGGGCGGGCGGCATACGTTTCCGATCCAGCTCGCGCCTGAAATTGCGGAGTTCAAGCATGCCCAATATCCGGATGTAGCCGTCAGCATTGTCAAATGGCCGATGTCGGTCATCCGGCTGTCAGCTACAGACAGAGACGTGCTGCTCGAGTGCGCGAACGGCATCTATGAGGCCTGGAAAAGCTACAGTGATCCTTCGGTCGATATTATCGCCTCCACCGATAGCGAAGAAGGCCCTGTCCGCCACAATACGGTGACACCGATTGCCCGCAGAAATGCGGAAGGCGTGTATGAGATGGATCTGGTGCTGCGCAACAACCGGACCAGTGATGAACATCCGGAGGGCATCTTCCACCCGCATCGGGAAATGCATCATATCAAGAAGGAGAACATCGGCCTGATTGAAGTGATGGGGCTGGCGATCCTTCCTGGGCGACTGAAGGAGGAGCTCGGGATGATTGCCGACATTCTGTCCGGCAACGAGGAGCTGCTGGAGGCGAGCGGACAAGACAGTCATCCGCTGTTCGTCCACCGCGACTGGATTCAGGAACTGAAGGAGCGGACGCCAGGAGCTGCAGACCGGGAGCAGGCCGCTGAGCTGATTCGTCAGGAGGTTGGCCGCAAATTTACGACCATCCTCGAACATGCGGGAGTCTACAAGCAGACAAGCGAAGGGCAGCAAGCGTTTCGCGGATTTTTGGAGAGCATGGGCTATACCGCTCTGTAAACTTATATTCAATAGACAGACGGACGGTCGTTCTTTCCCCTCGGGTGAAAGGAACGGCCGTTTGTATTGAGAAGCGGAAGTGATATAATGAAAATCGTAGCACAAGTTATCAAAACATGATCTTTAATATATGGAGTACGGAGGTAGAGGCGCGATGAGAGCTTTTGAATTTCATAATGGCACACGATTGATTTTCGGTCAGGGCAAGCTGAGCTCGCTCAAGAATGAGGTTC
This sequence comes from Paenibacillus sp. FSL M8-0334, assembly GCF_038000405.1. Taxonomy (NCBI): domain Bacteria; kingdom Bacillati; phylum Bacillota; class Bacilli; order Caryophanales; family Paenibacillaceae; genus Paenibacillus; species Paenibacillus sp. FSL M8-0334. The sequence goes on along the minus strand of NZ_JBBOCH010000001.1, from coordinate 581,325 downwards.
CGAAATACGGAACGAATGTGCTGCTTGTCTATGGCGGCGGAAGCATCAAACGGAGCGGGTTATATGATCAGGTTATCACGCTGCTGAAGGAAATCGGGGCTGTTGTGACCGAGCTGAGCGGTGTGGAACCGAATCCTCGTCTGTCCACGGTTCATAAAGGCGTAGCCCTTTGCCGCGAGCATCAAGTGGATCTTGTGCTGGCTGTTGGCGGCGGCAGCGTGCTCGATTGTGCCAAGGCGATTGCCGTTGGTGCCAAGTACGAGGGAGATATGTGGGATTTCGTTGAGCGCAAAGCGATCCCGCAGGATGCGCTGCCGCTTGGAACTGTGCTAACGATGGCGGCGACCGGCTCGGAGATGAACGGCAACTCGGTCATTACGAACGAGGCAACCCAGGAGAAGATGGGCTGGGCAAGTCCATGGGCTTATCCTGCATTCTCCATTCTGGATCCTGTACATACGTATACGCTGCCTAAGGACCAGACGGTTTATGGCGTCGTCGACATTATGTCGCATGTGCTGGAGCATTATTTCCATCAGGATACCAACACGCCGGTTCAGGACGGCTTCTGTGAGACGCTGCTGCGCACGGTCATTGATACCGCTCCGAAGCTGATCGATGATTTGGAAAATTACGAATTGCGTGAAACGATCCTGTACTGCGGCACGATGGCATTGAACGGAATGGTCAGCATGGGTCTTGCCGGCGACTGGGCAACGCACAATATCGAGCATGCCGTATCGGCGGTATACGATATTCCGCATGGCGGCGGTCTGGCTATCATCTTCCCGAACTGGATGAAGTACAACTTGAAGGCTGATCCGGCCCGCTTCAAGTCGCTCGCTGTGAATGTGTTCGGCATCGATGCTGCGGGCAAATCGGATGAGCAAGTCGGACTTGAAGGGATCGAGGCGCTCCGCAGCTTCTGGAGCTCGATCGGCGCACCGAGCAGACTTGCGGATTATGACATTGACGACAGCCAGATCGAAGTGATGGCTGAGAAGACGGTTCGTTTCGGCCCGTTCGGCAATTTCCGTAAATTGCAGCGCGAAGACGTCATCGAAATTTATAAAATGTCGCTGTAATTTACTGTGCAGATGCTATAATAAGGTCGAAGGCAACGCTTTCCAGAGCTGCTGCCTTCGACCTTTTCTGCGTTTATGTGACATCCGGGACCGGGTGCAGACATTCCATGAACGACAGAAAGTTACATAGCACATTCGGGCTCAAGTTAATCATTCGTGCCAGACATCATCACGGGTCAGAAGTAAGGGTGTAGAGGATCGGGGAGAAGCGAAGCGCTCGCTCTTGTCCCTGACTTCAACCGCTGAGGCGGTAATATCAAGAAACCTGGGGGTGAGCAGCGACCGGAAGTCCCTTCGTTTCCCAAGAGCGGCATACTCCGCTTGATGTCAAACACTGACTTCTGATATGAGCCAATATTTGAACTAGGAATGTCAGGTGTAAAATATTGAAACAAAACGAACTTTTTGCCGTATTACTTGTTATACACAGTGAGGATTCTTGAGAGAGGGGCAGTGCGTATGGAGGCGTTATATTGGGGTTGCCTGTTCGGCGGCATATTGTTTGCGGTAGTTTCCGTGTTGCTGGGCGATGTGCTTAGTTCCGCGATGGACGGGGTGCTTGATTTTTTGTCCTTTGATTTCTTCAACCCGATGGTCATTGCAGGCGGAATCACCGTATTCGGCGGAGCAGGAATCATGTTCACACAATATACGAATATGGCGGCAGGTGCTCATGTAACGCTCTCGATTCTATCGGCCATCGTCGTCTCGATTCTCGTTTACTTCGGCTATGTACGGCCTATGGAGAACAGCGAGAATTCGACAGGCTTCTCGGAGAAAGAACTGGCAGGAAGAATCGGAACCGTCACCGTGCCGCTTCCGGCAGAGGGGTTCGGTGAGGTCATGGTTCGGGTGGGAGCGGGCAATACAGCCCATATCGCTTCCAGCTTTGACCACAAGATTCTTCCCGCAGGTGCCCGGGTTGTTGTGATCGACGTAGTGGAAGGTGTCCTCCGGGTATCTGAACTGGAAGAACGAAAAGGAGATGAGTAAACAGTATGCCTGAATTTATGGTAATCCCCTCTATTGTCATAGGGGTCATCGTCGTACTGGGTCTGGCGTTTTGGGCCCGCTACAAGACGGTCAGTCCAGATGAAGCAATGATTGTAACAGGTTCATTTCTAGGCAGCAAGAACATTTCGGAGGACGAAACGGGGCGCAAGATCAAAATCGTCCGCGGCGGAGGCGCGTTTATCTTACCGATATTCCAGCGTTCCGAATTCGTATCGCTTCTGTCGCATAAGCTTGACGTAATGACACCGGAAGTTTATACGGAGCAAGGGGTTCCGGTTATGGCTGACGGGGTTGCGATCATCAAGGTAGGCAGCTCTATCGAAGATGTCGCTACCGCTGCCGAGCAGTTCATGGGCAAGCCGATTGAGGCGTTGAAAGGGGAAGCCCAAGAGGTGCTTGAAGGTCATCTGCGGGCTATTCTCGGCTCCATGACCGTGGAAGAGGTATACCGTAACCGCGACAAGTTCGCTCAAGAGGTGCAAGGGGTAGCAGCAAGAGATTTGAAGAAGATGGGTCTTCAGATTGTTTCCTTTACGATCAAGGATGTTCGCGACAAACACGGATACTTAGAGGCGCTTGGTAAACCGCGGATTGCCACGGTGAAACGCGATGCAGAAATCGCAGAAGCTGAAGCGGTTCGTGATGCCCGGATTCAGAAGGCGCGTGCGGAGGAAGAAGGTCAGAAGGCCGAACTCTTGCGCGATACGAATATCGCCGAGGCGGAGAAAGAAAAAGAGCTGAAGGTCGCTTCCTTTAAGAAGGACCAGGATACAGCCAAGGCCGAAGCCGACCAGGCGTATCATATTCAGGAGGCCCGTGCGAAGCAGACGATGGTCGAAGAACAGATGAAGATCGAGCTCGTTCGGAAAGAGCGGGAAATCGACCTTCAGGAAAAAGAAATTATGGTTCGCCAGAAACAATATGATGCTGAAGTGAAGAAAAAGGCCGATGCTGATCGCTATGCGGTCGAGCAGGCTGCGGAAGCGGAAAAGGCCCGCAAAATGCGTGAGGCCGATGCCGTACAATATTCCATCGAGACACAGGCGAAGGCCTCTGCCGAGCAGAAGCGTCTGGATGGTCTTGCAGTAGCCGATGCGGAGCGTGCGAAAGGTGCTGCCGAGGCAGAGGTTATCCGTCTGCGCGGTCTGGCCGAAGCGGAAGCGAAGGAGAAGCTGGCCGAAGCGTTCCAGAAGTATGGCGAAGCCGCGATTCTCGACATCATCGTCAAAATGCTGCCTGAACTCGCTGGCAAAATTGCCGAGCCGATCTCCTCGATCGAGAAGCTCACGGTCGTGGATACCGGCAAGGGCGATGGCGCAGGTGCTGCCAGAGTCAGCAACTATGTTACTGAGCTGATGGCAACCGCACCGGAGATGCTGAAGAGTGTATCGGGCATCGACGTCGAGGCTTTGATCCACGGATTGACGAAGACGAAGTCCCCTGTGCAGCCGCTGGAGCAGCCAGCTGCCATTGAGCAGGATCTCGTCGGGATGGAAGCGAGCGCTGCCAGAGAAGTGAGAGAATAAGGGCGGATGCCTTTTACAGGAAAGCAATGAAGAGCAGCCGGACAGGGCAGGAGGGGAACCTTTGCTTTGTCCGGTCTTTTTATAATAGGTTGCTTGATGAAGTGGAATCGTAGCGTTTCCGCCTGGCATACCGGCAGACGAGGCGCGCCAGCTTAACGGCTGCAGGAGAGGCAGAATGCCGCTATGAATTGGCTTTGCTGCATCCGCGTATTTCTGTTAAGATTACCGAGTATACGTGTTGATCAAAAGAGGTGCGAATGTGAGCAGCTTACAAGTAGCAAAAGTATTAAATAACAATGTTATTATAGCGAAACATCCACAGCATGATGAGGTTGTCATTATCGGCAAGGGGATCGGCTTTAACCGGAAGAGCAAAGATATGATTCCTGTCTCTGCAGCTGAGAAAATGTTTATTTTGACGAAGCCGGAGGAGCAGGAGCAATACAAACAGCTGGTTCCTTATATCGACGAGAATCTGATTGAGGCGGTCAACGACATTATTATGCATGCGGTGAAATCTACCCAGTCGCCTCTGAATGAACATATTCACATCGCGCTGACAGACCATATTGCCTTTGCTATTAAACGGCATGCTCAAGGGCTCTATATACACAATCCTTTCATATATGAAACGAGAGAGCTGTATCCGGAGGAATACGCGATGGCTGATTATGCGGTTCGCGTCATTCACGAACGACTCGGGGTTGATCTTGGTCAGGAAGAAATCGGATTCATCGCCCTTCATTTTCACAGTGCCCTGACCAATCAGCATATTTCCGAAGTGCGTAAAAACTCGGAGCTGATATCGGACCTGGTGTCAACGGTGGAGCAGCAGCTGGAGTATGAAATTCCGAGGGATTCCCTGGATTATTCGCGGTTATTGACGCATTTGAGGTTTGCCATGGAGCGAATCCGCAGGGGAGATGAAGTGGAAGAGACCAGCTCGCTTGACGGTCTCATGAAACGGGAATATCCTGAAATGTATTCTTTGGCGTGGAAGCTGATCAAAATTATGGAGAAGCGACTCCGTAAGGCCGTATACCCGGCTGAGGCGGGGTACTTGACGATCCATCTTCAGCGTCTCAATCAGCGGAAAGAGCAGGGTGGATAAAAAACGTGAAGTTTTTATGAACATGTCGATTGCTGTTGCAAGCTGTCATGACGGGTGCTAAAATAGTCAACAGCCAAGTAAGTTAAAACTTCAGATCTAACGTGTAACTGATTCGATCAGGCATGAGTATTCAACAAGAATTTGGTTGGTATTACCCAATTCTGGGTAATCTAATCCGTGTGATTAGGACCAATCCGTTTCTTGCGCATACTCATGCCTTTTTTTGATTTACTTGGGCAGTATTAATATACATCTTAACCAAATATAGACAGAGGGTGAGATCATTTATGTTCAAACGACTTTTTGGCGTGCTTCAAAGAGTCGGTAAAGCATTGATGCTGCCTGTAGCAATTTTGCCTGCTGCGGGGCTCCTGCTGGGGCTGGGCAACATGCTGATCAATGAGGACTTCCTTCGCTATGCGTCATGGCTCGATACAGCCTGGGTGCAAGCGGCTGCTACCGTTATGATGAATGCGGGGCAGATCGTGTTCACCAACCTGCCGCTTCTGTTTGCGGTCGGGGTCGCGGTCGGATTGGCTGGAGGCGAAGGGGTTGCGGGTCTGGCGGCCATTATCGGTTATCTTGTCATGAATGTGACGATGGGAACCGTTCTGGGCGTTACGCCGGAATCATTGACCGAGTCAAGTTATGAATATGCCAATGTATTAGGCATACCGACACTGGCAACAGGGGTGTTCGGGGGGATTATCGTCGGAATATTGGCAGCCAGTATGTACCAGCGATTCTTCAAAATTGAGCTGCCATCCTATTTGGGCTTCTTTGCAGGAAAGCGCTTTGTCCCGATTATGACGGCGGCAACCTCCGTTCTGCTTGGCTTGCTGATGGTGGTCATCTGGCCTCCGATTCAGGCAGGGCTGAATACGGCTTCACATTTCATGCTGGAGCAAAACCGGACGCTGTCCGCATTTGTATTCGGTGTTGTGGAGCGTGGGCTGATTCCGTTCGGACTTCACCATATTTTCTATTCGCCGTTCTGGTTTGAATTTGGGGAATATGTGAACCAGGCTGGCCAGCTCGTACGGGGTGACCAAAATATCTTCATGCAGCAGCTGCGTGATGGCGTGCAGTTTACAGCCGGTACGTTCATGACGGGTAAGTTTCCGTTTATGATGTTCGGTCTGCCGGCAGCAGCGCTGGCGATTTATCATGAAGCCAGACCGGAGCATAAAAAATATGTTGCCGGCATCATGGGCTCTGCGGCGTTGACGTCGTTCCTGACAGGGATTACAGAGCCGCTTGAATTTGCATTCTTGTTCGTAGCTCCGCTGCTGTTCGCTGTGCATGCAGTATTTGCAGGCCTGTCCTTCATGACCATGCATATTCTGGGGACGAAAATCGGTATGACATTCTCTGGCGGTTTGATCGATTTCCTGATCTTCGGGGTTGTTCCGAACCGAACACCTTGGTGGAACGTCATTATCGTTGGTTTGATTCTAGCGGCGATTTATTACTTCGGATTCCGGTTTGTTATCCGCAAGTTCAACTTGAAGACACCGGGACGCGAAGACCCGGCAGCCGACGGAGCCGAAGGGGCTGGCGGTGAAGAGAAGTCAGGAAAAGGCGGCGATCTGCCGGCCAACATCTTGAGCGCTCTTGGCGGACCTGGCAACATCGCGCATCTGGATGCATGCATTACCCGTCTGCGGGTTGAGGTGAAAGACAAGGGCAATGTCGACAAGTCGCGGCTGAAGCAGCTCGGCGCATCCGGCGTCCTAGAGGTCGGCAACAATGTTCAGGCGATCTTCGGGACTCGTTCGGATACGATCAAGTCACAGATCCAGGACATCATGTCCGGGAAGGCGCCAGCAGCCGAAGCTCCGTCCATCGAGGAGAAGCCAGCCGTTGTTGAGCAGCAGGCCGCCCAGGAGGGGGATGCGCTCATCATGGAAGAGATCGTCTCTCCAGCGGATGGTGAGCTGATGGATATCTCGCTTGTTCCTGATCCGGTGTTCTCCGAACGAATGACCGGGGACGGATTCGCCATCTTGCCAGAGAGCAGCACGATTGCATCGCCGGTCAACGGCAAAGTGTTCAATGTGTTCCCTAGCAAGCATGCCGTTGGCATCATGTCAGACGGCGGCAAAGAGGTGCTGGTGCACATCGGTGTCAACACGGTGAAACTGAAAGGTCAGGGATTCAACGTCCTCGTTCAGGAAGGGGACATCGTGACCGCCGGCCAGCCGATCATGGAGGTTGATCTGGAGTATGTGAAGGAGAATGCGAAGTCGCTTATTTCTCCGGTCATTTTCTCCAACCTGCCGGAAGGAGCCTCGGTGACGCTTGATAAAACCGGCAAGGTGAAAACTGGCGAAGCTAAAATCATTACGATATCATTGAAGTAACCGCCTTAAAGGTTACTGTTGGGGATTGTTATAAATCCTAGCAGGTACTAACTTATGGTTCACATACAATCAAACTAAAAAAATAGGAAAGTGGGATGAATACAATGCAAAAAACATTCAGAATTATTGACGAAGACGGAATTCACGCACGCCCGGCAACGGCTCTGGTTAACACTGCGAACAAGTTCAAAGATACCGAGTCCTTTGCTGAAGCCAACGGCAAAAAAGTAACGCTTAAATCGATCCTTGGCGTGCTGTCCCTCGGCCTGGAGCAAGGTGACACGCTGACGCTGATCACTGAAGGCGGCAATGACGGCGATGCGCTGGCTGCACTTCAGGAAGTGATGATTAACGAAGGGCTGGGCGAGCTTCATGAGTAATCTCAAGGGGATCGCGGCTTCGGCCGGAATCGCGATTGCCCGGGCGTTCGTGCTGGAGCATCCGGACTATTCCGTCAGCCGCAAAGACGTAAGCGATGTTCAGGCAGAGCTTGCGAAGCTGGATGATGCTCTGGCAAAGTCCCAGGCTGAGCTTGAGGATATCAAGGCCCGCACGCTTCAGGAGCTCGGGGAGAAGAAGGCTGAGATTTTCGAATCTCACCTTCTCATCCTGAATGATCCGGAGCTGATCGATCCGGTGAAGGAGAAGATTACCTCCGAATCGGTCAATGCGGAGTATGCGCTTAATGAAACGGCGTCTCAGTTCATTCAGATGTTCGAAAATATGAAAAGCGCCTATCTGCAAGAGCGTGCCGCCGATATGCGGGATGTGACCAAGCGCGTGCTCAAGCATCTGCTCGGTCTCAATTATGTGAACCCGTCCGAGATCAGTGAAGAAGTGGTTGTTGTCGCGGAGGATTTGACACCTTCCGATACAGCGCAGCTGAACCGGAAATATGTAAAGGGCTTTACAACGAACATTGGCGGCCGCACATCGCACTCGGCAATCATGGCGCGTTCTCTTGAAATTCCTGCTGTCGTTGGCACCAAGAATGTGCTTTCCTCTGTTCAAAGCGGCGATCTGATCATCGTGGATGGACTGGAAGGCGATGTCATCATTAATCCTTCTGAGCAAACGGTAGCCGAGTATCGCGCGAAGCAGGAGGCATACGCCAAGCAGGTGGAAGAGTGGAGAAAGCTCCGTACCGAGCCTACCATCTCCCGTGATGGCGTCCATGTCGAGCTGGCTGCCAATATCGGAACTCCGAACGACGTTGCCGGCGTACTGGACAATGGTGGCGAGGGCGTAGGCCTGTATCGTACAGAGTTCCTGTACATGGGCAGAGACAAGCTTCCTTCCGAGGAAGTGCAGTACGTTGCGTATAAAACGGTGCTGGAAAAGATGGAGGGCAAGCCGGTCGTTGTCCGCACGCTGGATATCGGCGGTGACAAAGAGCTGCCGTATCTCGATCTTCCTAAAGAGATGAATCCGTTCCTTGGCTTCCGTGCGGTACGTCTGTGTTTGGAACGGCAGGATATTTTCAGAACGCAGCTGCGCGCATTGCTGCGTGCAAGCGTTCATGGTAATCTTCGGATCATGTTCCCGATGATCGCCACACTCGGAGAATTCCGCGAAGCGAAAGCGCTGCTGGAAGAAGAAAAAGCGAAGCTCGCAGCGGAAGGCATTCCGGTATCCGAGGAAATTCAGCTTGGTATTATGGTTGAAATTCCTTCGACGGCGGTTCTGGCTGATCAGTTTGCCAAAGAGGTTGATTTCTTCAGCATCGGCACAAACGATCTGATCCAATATACAATGGCTGCTGACCGAATGAATGAGCGTGTGTCGTACTTGTACCAGCCGTACAATCCGGCCATTCTCCGCCTGGTCAAAATGGTAATTGATGCTGCTCACCGTGAAGGCCGCTGGGTCGGCATGTGTGGAGAAATGGCTGGTGATTCCACCGCCATTCCGATTCTGCTCGGCCTCGGCTTGGATGAGTTCAGCATGAGCGCGACCTCGATTCTGCCAGCGCGCAGCCAGATTCGCCGCCTGTCCCAGGCAGAGATGAAGGATCTTGCTGCACGGGCGCTTGAGATGAGCACTGCTGAGGACGTTGTGGCCCTGGTGGACTCGATCTCTGCCTCCGCTGAATGATGTTTTTTTGAGGCGTTTAGATGTCTCCATATCTTTTTTCCAACAAGTATGCTTTTTCTGTTTATAGCATCTGTCCTACCGGGACGGATGCTTTTTTTCTATAGCCGATAATCCGGGGCGGCAGGCAACAGAGACAGCTTGGCACGAACCTTGTATAATGCCTAAATATAAGGTTATATGGGATGGACCCAAGCCGGATCAGGACATATGGCATACAATATCCTATGAAAGCGTTTCTTGCATTTCAGCTGCGAGAGGTCTGTCTTATGATTCAGGCGCCTATACTATGAAGTATATTCTACTTTTAAAGTGACGGTGATAGTGATGAATATGGACACGATCCCAAGCAGTGTCGAGGCGAAGCTCGGGGCTGTTTATCATAGTGAGGAGACTGCCTTTCATGTGTGGGCACCTACGGCTCCTCAGGTGACGCTCGTATTGTACGAGGATGCTGGCGTCTACAATGAGGAAGGCAAGGTAACCGACCATGAAGGTGGTATGGAGTATGAGATGGTTCGGACACCAGACGGTGTATGGAGCGTCAAGGTCGCTGGAGATTTGCACGGCACCTATTATATGTACCGGATAGCGTGGGAGCAGGGACGCTATACCTATGCGGTCGATCCCTATGCGCGGGCAGTGTCAGCGAACGGCTGCCGCGGAGCCATCGTGGATCTGGCAAGAACGAACCCGCCGGGATGGGAGAACGATATCAAGCCACCGCTGCTGCAGCCTACCGATGCTGTTGTGTATGAGCTGCATGTACGCGACTTCTCGGTGGATGAGCATTCCGGCATGAAATATAAAGGGAAGTACAAGGCTTTTACCGAGACCGGACTTCGGGATGCATACGGGAATGCGATAGGCATTGATCATTTGGTTGAGCTGGGCATCACCCATGTGCATCTGCTGCCGGTGTTCGATTTCAGAACAGTCAACGAATTGGCAGACCCGGATGACCGCACGGGTGATATCTACAATTGGGGATATGATCCGCAGAACTATAACGTTCCGGAAGGGTCGTATGCAACAGACCCGGCGGATCCGGCAGTGCGCATCCGGGAGCTTAAGGAAATGGTTCAGGCCCTCCACAAGCAAGGGATCCGGGTCGTGATGGATGTTGTCTACAATCACACCTATACCGTGGATGATGGACCTTTTGAGCCGATCGTTCCCGGATATTATTACCGACAAGATGCCAGCGGCCGTTTATCCAACGGCTCCGGTGTCGGAAACGAATTGGCTACCGAAAGACCGATGGTTCGCAAATTCATTAAAGATTCGCTGCGTTATTGGGCTGAGGAGTACCATATTGACGGCTTCCGGTTTGACCTGATGGCACTGATCGACACGACAACGATGGCTGACATTGCCGAGGAGCTTCGGCGCGAAGTGGACGAGACGATTATGCTGTATGGAGAACCTTGGACTGGCGGCGACAGCCCGCTTACAGAGCAGACCGTCAAGGGGACTCAGCGCGGAAAAGGCTTTGCCGTATTCAACGATCATTTCCGGCACGCCATCAAGGGAGATAATGACGGTGCGGGCAAGGGTTTTGCCACAGGCGCGGACTGGCACGAGGGAGCTGTTATTGAAGGGATGATGGGATCGATTCATGATTTTGCCCATGAAGCAAGTGAATCGGTCAATTATGTAACGGTCCATGACAATCTGAATCTGTGGGATAAAATTCTGGTGTCCCAAGGTTTAGCCGAAGAAGCAGGGCTGCTGCACATGGCAGAGGGAGAGCTGCCGGGCGGCGGGGATGTTCAGGGAGCGGTCACGGCGGCAGCGCCTTATAGCTGTGTGGATCCGGCCAACCCGCTTGCTTCCATGGCGGTCCGGCGCGCAGTGCTGGCGAACGGCATCGTTCTTCTCTCGCAGGGCATCCCTCTGCTCCATGCCGGTGACGAGCTTCTTCGTACGAAATATGGCGATCATAACAGCTACCGAAGCGGAGATGCAATCAACGCGATCCGTTGGGAAAATAAGCAGCGATTCCGGGCGGTATTTGACTATTACAAGGGGTTAATCACGCTGCGCAAACAATATCCGGTATTTCGAATGTCAGCAAGAGACAGGATCGAGCAGCATGTGGAGGTGCTGCGCTCGAGTGACCAGCTGATTGTGCTTCGTCTGACGGAGCCGGAGCTGCCGATCGAATTGAATCCGCCGGGCGATCACAGCGGGGAAGCGCAGATGGTGGTCATCATCAACGGGAATGCATCCGATATGAAGGTGGAGCTTCCGCCCAGCCCGTCCATGTGGGGGATTCTCGCAGATGACCGCTGCGCGGGGGCAGAACCATTTGCTGTAGTGAACGGTGCTGATGTCATCGTTCCTGGGCTGTCGATCATGGTGCTGCGGGAAGAGGTGACGCAGCCGAAAACCCGGCTGACCCGGATTGAGCTGGAATATGAACGCGATGATCAAGCCTATGATGGCTGGAATGTGTGGGTATGGGGCACAGGCGTGCGCGATGGCCGGATTGATTTTACGCGGCTGCATAACGGCAAGGCGGTGGCGGTTATTCATGCTGCTGAAGGTGTGAGTCGGGTCGGATGCATCGTCAGATATAAGGAGTGGGAAGATCGCGAGGGAGAGCATGACCGGTATATGGAGATTCCGCCGGGTGTCCAGCATGTCAAATGGAGGGTTCGCAGCGGCGAAGCCGGGTGGGAGCCGGAAGTGCCTCGGCCGGATATGGCAAGCTAGCAAGACCCGTGTTTTCTATGCAAGACGGCAAGAAAGTATCACATTCAACGAGAAGACATGCATGGAAGGGATGGATGATCCGGACTCCGGGGAAGAATGAACGCGGAGACCAATCTGTGTGTCAGCGTAAGCAAAAGCCCTCATCTTCATTAGAAGGTAAGGGCTTTTGATGTTTTTCGTGGATGTGGAAAAAACTGATTCATGGCCGTACGGTGCGGGTAATTATTCGTTAGACTTGTTTTCAGAAGGAGGATATAATTTATGTCGTCAAAAGGAAACAATGTTCAACTTAAAGCCGAACTCCGGACGGAGTTTACCCGTGCATCCCGTCGCAGAATCCGTGAAGGCGGAGGGGTACCGGCTGTCGTATACGGCGCGCAATCCGAGAGCATTCCGGTTGCCGTTAATCTGAAGGAGACATCCAAACTGTTTGTAACAGGACGTTCGGAGGTATTCCATCTTGATGTGGCCGGAAAGGGTTCAGTTCCCGTTCTGATTAAAGATGTTCAGAAAAGCCGCGGGGATGTCGCCCATATCGATTTTTTGCGAGTTTCGATGAACAAGCCGGTTCGTGTCAGCATTCCTGTCGAATATAAAGGAACGGCTGCAGGAACCAAAACAGGAGGCATTCTGCAGACGCAGGTAACGGAAGTGGAGGTGGAAGGACTTCCGTCCGATCTGCCGACCACGCTGGAGGCCGATGTATCCGCGCTGGAGGTTGGAGACAAGCTTACGGTGGCTGATTTGCACATTCCGGAAGGTGTAACCGTCGTTGCATCAGAAGAGGAAGTGCTGGTCAGCGTCATCGTCCCTCGTGCCGTCTCGGCGGCTGAAGAAGTGGCTGAGGGCGAGCAGGAAATCGCTGCTTCCGAAGAATAAGAGAGGCCATAATCAACATCACAACTCAAGTATAAAGGTCGAAGGCCGGCTCGGTTCAGAGCGGGAGGCTTCGACCTTTTGGTGTTTCAAGCGCAGACGGGTGTCCTCTCCTGCGGCTGGTTTAGGGTTGCTGCTGCTCCTCTGGCATCCTCTGATCGTTCGAGGGTGTGCTGCCGAAGTACTTTTCCCATATTGCTGCATAAGTGCCGTCACTTTTCATCGTCAGCAGGGCGTTGTCGATGGCGGCAAGCAGATCGTTGTTGCCTTTGGTCATCGCAGCACACACCTGGTACACATGATCAGAGGACTGCACGGTACGCAGCTTCCTATCCGGAAACTGCAGCATCAGGTTGGCCGCTGATAAGTTGTCCATGACGGCGGCGTCTACCGCGCCCTCCATTAATTGCCGGGCCCCCTGTTCTGCATGCTGGACCTCTCTGATATCTGCGCCGATCTGTTCGGCTATATCTCTATAGCTTCCTACGATGGGGACGGCAGTTCGCTGCCCCTTCAGATCAGAGAAGGAACGGATGCGGGTCTCCTCATCGCGAACGACAACCACTGGAAACGAGGTCATGTAAGCATGGGAGAAATCGTACAGCTGCCTGCGATCGTCCCGGACTGCAATCTCGTCGAATACAACATCATATACTCCTTCGCTCAGACCGGGAAGCAGCTGCTCCCAGCTCATCTCTATGAATTCCGGATTCAGCTCCATATGGTATGCCACTTCTTCGGCAATATCAACATCAAAGCCTTTCAACCTTCCTTCCGCATCATGGTAGCTGAACGGGGGATAGTCGCGCTCAATGCCGATACGAAGCGTTCCGCGTTCGACCGCATCCTGCAGCAAGCCCCCGGTGTTGATCCGGTAAGGTCTTACGCCCATATTGGGCGTTGGCACACGATCATGGGAACGGGGGACACATCCTGGCAGCAGCATACAGGTTAAGACTAACAACAGGATGATGTTCATGTACCATCTCCTGCTTCTGCTTCCTCTTCCGCTCATATCGATACCTTCCTTTCTGTCGTTCACGGTCCATCATTATGGTCCATGGCATGGGGTCACAGGTTAGGATACCCCAACCGATGGCAAGGAATTCGCAACCAGTCTATAAGGGGATCAAGGCATAATAAAAAGCCCGCAATGAGGCTGAAATGCAGCATCATTACGGGCTTGTGCTCCTTAACGAAAATGATATAGTCTATCGTGCCATCCAGCCGCCATCTACACATAGAATGTGGCCGTTCATATAATCCGAAGCGGAAGAGGCCAGGAAGACGGCAGGGCCTCCGATATCCTCAGGTTTTCCCCAGCGTCCTGCAGGAATTCGGTCGGTGATGGACTTATGACGTTCAGGATCCTGACGAATCTGAGCGGTGTTGTCCGTTTCGATATAACCTGGCGCGATGCCGTTGACCTGTACGCCGCCAGCTGCCCATTCATTCGCAAACGCTTTCGTTAATCCGGCTACGCCATGCTTGCTGGCGGTGTATCCCGGAACGTTGATGCCGCCCTGGTAGGACAGCATGGAGCAGATATTGATGATTTTTCCACTGCCCCGCTCAAGCATATGCTTGCCGGCAATTTGGGACAACAGAAACACCGAATTCAAATTCAGATCGATCACGTCAAACCAATCCTGGGCACTATGATCCTTGGCTGGTGTGCGGCGGATGATGCCGGCGTTGTTCACCAGAATGTCCACGTGGCCCGTCAGCTCCAGCGCTTGATCGAAGGTCGCTTGCAGCTTCGTGTGGTCGCTGAGATCGACGCTGATTTCGGATGCTTTTCTTCCAACGGACTCAATCTTGTCTATCGTCTCCTTGCTGCTGCTCATGGACACAGCCACAATATCTGCGCCTGCTTCAGCCAGCGCGATGGCGATGCCCTGACCGAGCCCGCGGGCGGCCCCGGTAACGATGGCCGTTTTGCCAGACAAATCAAACAAATGCATGGCCGTACACACTCCTCGTCTTTTTCAATCTGGAACTATTGCATAATCGATACTCCAGTTTCAAGGTAGGCTGCTGCTGTAGCCGCCTCCAGTCCCCGGTCTGTAATAATGGCGGTTAGCTCTTTCAAGGATGCGAAGGTTCTAAGGGCGGTTTGTCCGAATTTATGATGATCGACAACGGCATATACCTCACGCGAGGTCTCCACCAGTGCCCGCTTGAAATCGAGCAAATCCCCCGTATATATCGAAAGTCCATGTTCAGGATGAACCCCGGTTGCCGAGATAAAGGCTTTTTGAATATTAAGCTGACGAACGTAGGCTGCGCCCTCCGGGCCTGCCAGCATGTTGCGGACACGGTAACCGCCGGGAACGACCAGCCGGATGTTGTTCTTGGACGCGAGTTCACTGATGATGTACACATCATTGGTGATGACAGTCAATGACTCGTTCTGGAGCTGACGCGCGATTTCGAGCGTAGTGCTTCCTCCGTCCAATGCTACAATGTCGCCGGGGTGTATGCACGCTGCCGCCTTTTGAGCAATCTCGAGTTTCTCATCCGCATGTTTGGTAAGCGGCTCTTGGGACGGAAGGATGCCAAAATGGTCCTTCTGCGCGAGCACGGCTCCGCCATGCACACGCGTAATCAGCCCCTGCTCCTCCAGCTTGGATAAGTCCTCGCGAATCGTTTTCCCAGTGACCTGCAGTCGCTCGCTCAGCTCCGCAACGGTGACCTCTTTCTCGGTTAACAGATATTCCATTATTTTCTCGTAACGTCGTATCGGGTTCATCTGAATTCTCATCTCTTCCGTCGGTATTGATGTTCCTCTCTATTGTAATTCCTTCATCGACACAGGGTCCATATCATCGTATTTTTTATTGTCACCGGCCATGCCCCAAATAAATGTGTAGTTGCTGGTGCCTACGCCACTGTGGATCGACCAGCTCGGGGAGATGACAGCCTGCTCATTGCGCATGACGATATGGCGCGTTTCCGACGGCTGACCCATCAGATGGAAGACAACCGCATCTTCCGGCAGGTCAAAATACATATAAGCCTCCATACGGCGCGGATGCGTATGAGCTGGCATCGTATTCCACATGCTGCCTTCCTTCAGCAGCGTCATGCCCATCACAAGCTGGGAGCTTTGGATGCCGTTCTGATGAATGAAGCGGTAGATGACACGGTCATTGGAATTTTTGAAGCTGCCGAGGGCGCTGGAGTCGGCTTCCTCCAATGTCGCCTTCACGGTAGGGAACTCCTTATGAGCCGGAGCCGAGTTAAGATAGAATTTGGCCGGATTATGCGGATCATGGCTGGTGAAGCTGACTTCCTTGGTGCCCATTCCAACGTACAGACATTCCTTATGGTTCAGCTCGTACGCGGTTCCGTCTGCGGTGACGGTCCCCGTCCCGCCAACATTGATAATGCCGATTTCTCTGCGCTCCAGGAAAAAGCCGACACCAAGCTCCTTCAGATCGGTCTCCAGCTTGACTTCCTCCCGGACCGGCAAGGCACCGCCGATAATCAGTCTGTCTTCATGCGTAAGGACAAGCTCAAGCTTATCAGCGGTAAACAGGGTCGGGATATGAAATTCCTTGCGAAGCCGAGCCGTGTCGAATTGTTTCACTTCCTGCGGATGTGAGGCATAACGTCTTTCCATAATGAAGATCCTCTCCTTTGGAACTGATTTAGGTTCATATATGTACAAATTACTCCATTTAGGTTCATTTTACAAGATAATATTTAGAAAATGAACTCAAAAAGAGGGGGGGGCATGCGTTGCTTGCGTACATTCAGGCTAAGCAGTGCCTGTAAAATGGTGCTTCTCTCTTGCTTCTGCTGCAGGATTCAAATGATGACTGCTTGGAAAAACTAAATATAGCTGCACAGATCGGTACTTCTTATGGAAGGCGGGTGAGAGAAGCTTATGAAAAAAACATTACTGCTCATCGTGCTGGCCCTTGCCGTCTCCGGGTTACGCATCACATGCAACGCCATTTACGGATCAGGGATTCCGGTCCATCGGTTGGAGTCCTGGACAACAGCCGTAGAGCGCGGGCTGATGACGATCGCACATCGCGGAGCGTCCGGTTATGCTCCGGAGAACACAATCGCTGCATTTGATCAGGCGGTGAATATGCGGGCGGATATGCTGGAGCTTGATGTTCAATTCAGCCAAGACGGCCATGCCGTCGTCATTCATGATCCGACGGTTGACCGGACCACGGACGGGAAGGGAGCTGTTCAGAGCCTCACATTGGCGCAATTGCAGCGTCTGGATGCCGGAAGCTGGTATGAAACGTCTTTTCGCGGAGAGCGGATACCGACGCTGGCGCAGGTTCTTGAGCGGTACGGTGGGGAGGTCGGACTGTTGATTGAAGTCAAGGAAGCGGTCGCCGCAGAAGGAGTCGAGCGGAAATTAGTGGACATTTTGCAGCCGTATATGGCAACGGGCGAGGAGAATCGCCCCCGCGTCCCGCTGGTTGTACAGTCTTCGGACACGGCTTTTCTTGAGCGATTGCACAAGCTTGCGCCGGAGCTTCCGCTTGGTGTCGTGATTACGCGTGCGGGAAGATTGTCGCATGACGATATATTGGGTTATGCCCAGTATGCGGACTATATCAGCTTGCCGATCCGGCTTGTGAATAAAACGTCGGTGGGAAGGATTCATCAGATGGGATTGAAAGCCTTCGTCTGGACGATGCGGAATATACTGCAGGTGCCGTTGGTTGTGGAAGCCAGCGTTGATGGGATCATTACTGACTTCCCGGATATGGTGCCGACCCATATGAGAACATACAGTGAGCCTTAGACTCAATTGTTAGAGGATGGAAGGAGGCGTATTTTAGAAGCAGACAGTTATTCAAAGAGGTAGATGGTAGATGTGAAAATGTATCCTCAATATGTCGCGTCATATATCTGTTATATAAAATTACGTATAAAGATACTGATAACAAATTTCAAGCAGAATAAAAGAATGAAATGAAGAATTTGAGTGAATTTAATTTACATAGGCAGTATTTTGTTATAATATAAAATAAATTTACGTCAATGTAATTGACACAAGAGGTTGGCGGTCATTATAATAGATGTTAATTAGCAGGTATATATGGTTATATATGGTTATGTGTGGTTATGAATACGTGGGAAGGGAGGAGCGGATCGCCAATGGAGAAACGGAGTGTCATTATTAAAGGTTGGGCCTCGATTGTGTTGTGCATGATCTTAGTGTCAAGCCGTAGGTTAGAGCAGGAAGCTTCCCCAGGCAGCACGAATCGAGATCCCGATCGTACGCTTAATGCATAACGGTTAACTTGGTTATATGAATCTGAGCCCCGAGCGTCAAGCCGGGGTTGTTTTATTTGTCTTCATGCAGTTTATTGTGACAGAGGATCTTGATCTTTTATGCTTCCAGGCTTACAATATAGTCAACCAACTTGTACGTACAAATTTGTTATATATACATTGTTATAATTATATGTATGTACAAGATAAAGGCAGCAATTATACAGGAGGCGTCGTAATTATGGAATTGAAACCGCATTCTTTTTGGTTTGTCACTGGAAGTCAGCATCTGTACGGCCCGGAAACGCTGGATCAGGTTGCAGAGCATTCTCGAATCATTGCATCTGAGTTGGCTAAAGATTCTGTATTTCCGTACCCGATCGTATTCAAACCGATCGTCACGACATCTGATGAAATTTACAGCCTCATTCTGGAGGCGAACAACGATGAAAACTGCGCGGGCATTCTAACCTGGATGCACACGTTCTCTCCGGCCAAGATGTGGATCGCCGGATTGTCTCAGCTGCAGAAGCCGCTGCTTCATTTTCATACACAATTCAATCGCGATATTCCGTGGGAAACCATTGACATGGACTTCATGAACCTGAACCAGTCAGCCCACGGGGATCGCGAATACGGTCATATCGGGGCGCGGCTCGGCATCGCCAGAAAGGTGGTTGTCGGTCACTGGGAAGATGCGGAGGTCCGGGGCAGCATTGCCGGCTGGATGAAGACGGCTGCCGCATATGCGGAAAGCCGCAGGCTGAAGGTGGCGCGGTTCGGCGATAATATGCGTCAGGTTGCGGTAACGGAAGGGGATAAGGTTGAAGCTCAGATCAAGCTGGGCTGGTCCGTGAATGGTTATGGCATCGGGGATCTGGTACAGGTGATGAACGAGGTTAGCGATGCGGAAGTGAAGGAGCTGCTGGACGAATACGCCGAGCGGTACACGCTGACGAAGGAAGGGCTGACCGAAGGTCCTGTCCGGAGCTCGATCGCTTATCAGGCCCGCATTGAACTGGCGCTTAAGCGATTCCTGGTGGAAGGCGGCTTTGGCGCGTTTACAACGACCTTTGAGGATCTTCACGGCATGGAGCAGCTTCCCGGCCTTGCGGTGCAGCGCCTGATGGAGGCCGGCTACGGCTTCGGCGGGGAAGGCGACTGGAAGACAGCGGCACTGACGCGCGTGCTGAAGGTGCTTGCGAACAACCAAAGCACATCCTTCATGGAAGATTACACCTACCATTTCGAGCCTGGCAATCATATGATTCTCGGTTCTCACATGCTGGAGGTGTGTCCGACCATTACAGCTGAGAAGCCGAGCATCGAGGTTCATCCGCTTGGCATCGGCGGAAAGAGTGACCCGGCCCGCCTCGTATTCAACGGTCAGGACGGTCCTGCAGTCAATGCATCTTTGGTTGATCTGGGGCATCGTTTCCGTCTGCTGGTTAACGTGGTGGATGGCGTCAAGGTCGAGAAGCCGATGCCGAAGCTGCCTGTAGCTCGCGTGCTGTGGAAGCCGCAGCCGTCGCTGCGTGAATCGGCCGAAGCCTGGATATTGGCCGGAGGTGCGCATCATACGGTGCTGTCGTATGCGATTACCGCAGAGCAGTTGGCGGATTGGTCCGAGATGGTAGGTATCGAGTCCGTTGTCATCGACAAGGACACGAACATCCAGCGGTTCAAGAATGAGCTTCGCTGGAGTGAAGCCGCCTACCGTCTGAGCTAAACGGATCTGTCAGCATTCGCCCGGCCTATGATACAATAACGAGATAACTTTGCAATTTTTATCCTGACTTTTACGATTCGTAGGGCTAGAGGTGGATGATAAATAGATGAGCAGACGGATTCCGAAGTATATGGCATTAAAAAACGAGCTGTTGTCCTGGTTCGAAGCCGGAAGGCTGGAGACGGGCAAGCAGGTTCCCTCCGAGCATGAGATTGCGGAGCAGTTCGGCGTGAGCCGCCAGACGGTTCGGCAGGCCTTCGGCGAGCTGGAGAAGGAAGGCTGGCTGGAGCGAATTCAGGGGAAAGGGACTTTTGCGCGAAATCCGAAGCGGCGGGAAAGCGAGAAGGTAAAGACGATCGGCATCATTACGACGTATATCTCCGACTATATCTTTCCCCATATCGTACGGGGCGCAGAGGCGGAGCTGCGGAGCAAGGGCTATCGGCTTCTGCTGTCCAGCACGGACAACAACAAGGAGAAGGAGATGGAGAGCCTGCGGCTTATGACAAGCCAGCCCCTGAGCGGCCTGATCATTGAGCCGACGAAGAGTGCGGAGGGCAATCCGAACCTGGGTTATTTCCTGTCGCTGCAAGAGCGCGGGATTCCCTATTTGATGATTAATGAAAAGTACAGGGAGCTGGAGTGCCCCTGCCTTAAAGTTGACGACGAATCCGGCGGTTACATGGCTGCCAAGCATATGCTGGAGAAGGGACATACCTCCATTGCAGGCTTTTTCAAGCGAGATGATCTTCAGGGCGTGAACCGGTTAAAAGGGTTCTTGCGGGCACATCGTGAAGCAGGAATATCCCCGGCTCCCGAGCGAGTAATCACATATACGACGGAGCAAAAGGCGGATCTTCCACTTAAGCGGGCTGTGGAAATGCTGCGTCTTCCAGCCGAGGGTCGGCCGACGGCAATGGTGGGCTATAATGACGAGCTGGCTGTTCTTCTGATGCAGGCCGCATCACGGTGCGGGCTGCGAATTCCGGAGGACGTGTCCATCGTCGGCTTTGACGATTCCTCGCTGGCATCGGGCTTGAAGCTTACAACCTTGACGCATCCGAAAACGCAAATGGGGGAAATGGCAGCCAGACAACTGATTCAGATGATTGAGCAGGGCGGAGTGTTTGAGGACACCGTATACCTGCCTGAATTGGTAGAGCGGGAATCTGTCGCTCGGCGTTAAGCAGCAGCTGTATCGCTAAAGGGTGGCGGCGAAGGGAATGGCCGCCCCGAAGCGAGCCAGAGGTCCTGTACTTGTACGTACAACTATGACCTGTGTTAAGCGCGGAGAGGAGCGATGTTTCATGTTGGAGGCATTGAAGGAGCAGGTGCTGCAGGCGAATCTGGACCTGCCTAAATACGGATTAGTGACATTTACCTGGGGCAATGTGAGCGGCATTGACCGAGAGCGGGGCTTGTTTGTCATCAAGCCAAGCGGCGTGCCGTACGAAGAATTGAAGGCAGAGGACATGGTGGTGCTTGATCTGGAGGGCAATGTGGTGGAAGGGCATCTGAAGCCGTCCTCCGATACACCGACCCATCTGGTGTTATATCAGAATTTCAAAGAAATCGGCGGCATTGTTCATACTCATTCTCCTTGGGGAACGAGCTGGTCCCAGGCCGGGCGAGCCTTGCCGGCATACGGAACAACACATGCGGATTACTTCTATGGCGAAATTCCGGTGACCCGTCCGATGACCCGTTCGGAAATCGAAGGCGCTTATGAGCTGGAGACCGGAAAGGTGATCGTTGAACGGTTTGCCGATCTTGATCCGAATCAGATGCCGGGCGTTCTCGTGCATTCGCACGCCCCGTTCACATGGGGCAAGGATGCCCATAATGCCGTTCATAACGCAGTCGTTCTGGAGGAGTGCGCCAAAATTGCGGCGAGAATGCTGCAGATCAATCCGGACAGCCAGCCGATGGATCAGGTATTGCTCGACCGGCATTTTCTAAGAAAGCATGGGGCGAATGCGTATTACGGGCAAGGCTGAGCCGCAGCCTATCGTTATGCTCGGGGAAGGGAAGCTTGTGAACTTATAAGGAACTGACGGGGAGGAATGAAAGATGGGGAAGAAGTATACAATCGGCGTCGATTACGGCACACAGTCCGGCCGAGCCGTGCTGGTGGATCTGTCCAATGGGATGGAAGTGGCGGATCATGTGACACCATATCCGCATCATGTCATCGATGAGTATTTGCCTGGCTCTGGCCGCAAGCTGGAATACGACTGGGCGCTTCAGCATCCGGGAGATTATTTGGAGGTGCTTAGAAACTCCGTGCCCGCTGTGCTTAAGGAATCGGGAATCGATCCGGAGAGCGTGATCGGCATCGGGATTGATTTTACCGCTTGTACGATGCTGCCGGTGGATGAGCAAGGCGAGCCGCTGTGCTTCAAGCCGGAGCTTGCGGATCATCCGCACAGCTGGGTGAAGCTGTGGAAGCATCATGCAGCACAGCCGGAGGCAGACAAAATCAACCAGATTGCAGCAGAACGAGGGGAGAGCTTTCTGCCGCGCTACGGCGGGAAAATTTCGTCTGAGTGGATGATCGCAAAAATCTGGCAGATTCTTGATGAAGCTCCGGAAATATATGAGCGTACCGATATGTTCTTGGAGGCGACAGACTGGGTGATTGCCCAGATGACCGGGAATATCGTTCGCAACAGCTGCACCGCAGGTTATAAAGCGATCTGGCACAAGCAGGACGGATATCCAAGCAAGGATTACTTCAAGGCGCTCGATCCCCGTCTGGAAAATCTGACAGACACGAAGCTGCGGGGCGAGGTGATTCCGCTTGGTACGAATGCAGGCGGCTTGACCGCGCCGATGGCCGAGATGATGGGCCTGAAACCTGGTATTGCCGTTGCGGTGGGCAATGTCGATGCTCATGCAGCCGTTCCGGCCGTCGGTGTGGTTACGCCAGGCAAGCTGGTTATGGCGATGGGAACGTCGATCTGTCATATGGTGCTCGGAACCGAGGAGAAGCAGGTTGAGGGCATGTGCGGCGTGGTGGAAGACGGAATTATTCCCGGGTTGTACGGGTATGAGGCTGGTCAATCGGCGGTCGGAGATATTTTTGAGT
Organism: Paenibacillus sp. FSL M8-0334; assembly: GCF_038000405.1. Classification (NCBI taxonomy): domain Bacteria; kingdom Bacillati; phylum Bacillota; class Bacilli; order Caryophanales; family Paenibacillaceae; genus Paenibacillus; species Paenibacillus sp. FSL M8-0334. Next base: position 558,474 of record NZ_JBBOCH010000001.1, on the reverse strand, counting down.
GGTATGTGAATGAGTCGCTCCCGGCCTATGTGGCCGAAGAAGCTGCCAAGGAAGGCATCGGCGTCCATCAATGGCTGGAACGAGAGGCAGCGCGCTACAAGCCAGGCCAGACAGGGCTGCTGGCTCTGGACTGGTGGAACGGTAATCGCTCCGTACTGGTGGATACGGATTTGACCGGCATGATGCTGGGCATGACCTTGCTTACCAAGCCGCAGGAAGTGTATCGTGCGCTGCTGGAGGCGACCGCCTATGGCACTCGCAAAATTGTGGATGCCTTCCATCAGAATGGCGTAGCGGTTGATGTCCTGTATGCCTGCGGAGGGCTGCCGCAAAAGAACCGGCTGCTCATGCAAATTTACGCGGATGTGACCAATCGTGAAATTATCGTGGCCGATTCCAAGCAGACACCGGCGCTTGGAGCGGCGATGTTCGCGGCTGTCGCGGCCGGCGAAGAGGCGGGCGGGTACGCCTCCATTATCGACGCAGCTGCGAGCATGGCGCGCGTGAAGGAAGAAACCTTCAAGCCGATTCCGGAGCATGTGGCCGTATACGAGCAGCTGTACCAGGAATACAGCAGACTGCATGACTATTTCGGACGCGGTGAGAACGATGTGATGAAAAGGCTGAAGCGAATTAAACAAGCAGCTGAATGATCATCATGTGACCGGATAGGTGACTTAAAAAGGTGAATCAATTGAAGCGGTGATTCGTTTGAAGGCTCTTGAAGCAGGCTTCCTGAGCTCGGGATCGGGAAGCTGCTCCATCAGTCAAGCGAAGGGAGGAATAGACGGTCATGTCAGATGCTTTAATGAATGCACGGCGTCTGCTGGAGCAGATGAAGCAGCGGGGAACGGCATTTCACGGACTGGAGCTGATGCTGCTGGAGCGCGGGGCACTTGCCCAGGTGGGAGGCTATTTACGAGAGCATGGTCTTGCCCAGCCTGTCGTGGTCGCCGATGCTCACACCTACAAAGCGGCAGGCAAGGAACTGCTCGGCCGCTTGAAGGATGAAGGAATTGACGTCCGACTCATTCTGATTGAGCCAGACGCCCAAGGCGACGTGGTGGCTGATGAACGCTCGCTGATGCAGCTGTTTATCGAAGCGGCGCCAGAGAAGACGGGATGTCTCATTGCCGTCGGATCAGGCACGATTCATGACATTACCCGCTTTGTAAGCCATCGGAGTCAGCTGCCCTTCCTGTCGGTTCCGACCGCACCGTCTGTGGATGGGTTTACTTCGGCAGGGGCTCCGATCATTGTGAAGGGGGTTAAGCAGACGTTTCAGGCTTCGGCGCCAGCAGCGATATTTGCGGATCTGGACGTGCTGATGAAAGCCCCGCAGTCTCTGGTGGCTGCCGGCTTTGGTGATATGCTGGGCAAGTACACCTCCCTGTTTGATTGGAGGCATTCATCCTCCATCGGTGGCGAGCCTTATGATGAACAAGTAGCGGCGATTACGGAAGCGGCGCTGCTGGCCTGTGTCGAGCATGTCCAGGACATCGGACAGCGTTCGGAGACGGGCATCCGCGTGCTGATGACCGCGCTGATCGAGTCCGGGATCGCCATGCTGTTGTTCGGGCAGTCCCATCCGGCATCCGGGGCAGAGCACCATCTGTCTCATTATTGGGAGATGGAGTTCCTAAGCGAGGGCAGACGAGCGCTGCTGCATGGCGCGAAGGTCGGTGTGGCTGCCGCAGAGATTTCACAGCTGTATCACGATGCGGTCGACAGCGGCATTTTCCCTTATGCAGAGCCGGAAGGGCTCGCACGCCATCGGGAGCGAATTCAGGACTGGCTCACCAAGGTGCCTTCGCCGGACCGGCTTCGTTCTTTGCTGAAGCAGGCCGGAGGGCCGTCCACCCATGAAGAGCTGGGGATCGAGGAGAAGCTGGTGCAGCGCAGCCTTCAGGAGGCGCACACCTTGCGGAACCGCCACACCCTGCTTCGGGCGCTGAATGAAGTGAGATAATACCTAAGACAATCAGACCTCATGCTTGGAAGGGACCACAGGGATGTCCTGTACCTCTTTTCCAGTGGCATGAGGTCTTTTTTGGCTGTGACTCTGATGAACTTTAAACAGGTAGAATTTTTATTCGGAAAGATAAGTGTCTTGATAGGATTTAAGCTAGCTTTAGCCTAGATCTCATATATAATTCGGTTTATCAAAATCTGTGACTGTATATGTATTGTATATATGTATTGAAGTCATCGGTGTAACATCAACGACTAGACCATTATCTAATGCAGCACTTACTGAATGAACCCCAAGGATAGAAACGGTTAAGAAGCTCATCAAAAGAGAGATAATAAGATAGCTAATCCTCTTCATTTATACACGTCCTTGTCATTGTGGCGTATACGGGAGCCCAAACATAACCAAAGTATTACCGCTCCCCAATTCTCCGCCATTATCCCCTAGATATCTGTGCATCCAGAAACGACGGGGAACGTCTTTTTTAAAGAAACCCGTGGTCAGAAAGTTGTCTCTCTCTGGCAAAACAGTTATACCGTATTTGGAAATAGTCCCACTTTCAAATCCAAAACCTTGCGTAAAGTTGTACAACGTGGAACTCGGGAAAGCTGCATTGCTTAAGGATGTGTTATCATTTGGAACTACTGTAACCTCAAGGAAAGTGTTATACGCATCATCAAATATTGGCCAGGAGAAATCTTTATCAACAAACATTTTCCCGTACAAATTTTTTGAATTTTTCGACGAATCAGCATCCACCACAATCATGCGGTGAACCGTCATCATACCTCGGTTGTACATCATTTTGTATGGCTTATCCTTAATACGGTCAAAGCTTGTCTCCTTATCAGTCCCAGAAAATTTACGGTACCTATGCGGCGTGGCTGTCGTCAGATTTGTGCCGGTCAGACCGACTTCGCGCATCTCTCTCAAGTCCTGAAATTCTTCCGGATCTTTATTCTGAACGTTTACGTATCTCGCCAGGATGACGGCCACTTCGGCGCGTGTTGTCGTTTTCCCTGGCCCAAACGATCCGTCCGGATAACCGGCCATCAGCCCCGTACCAAGCGCGACGGAAACATAAGGATAGTCTGCTTTATTCAACCCGCCTTTGAAATACTCGGCCACCGGCACGAGCGTGTCTTTGGTATCGGATAGCGCCTGCTTGAAGTCGTCATTCTTGGCAGCCAAACCAGACGCCATCCACTTGGCCATTTCTCGTCGTGTCAAAGCCGTGCCTGGTTTAAATCCGTTTTTGTAATCCGCAGCTAAAATGAAGCCCTTCGTGGTGGCTTGCTGAATCGCAGATTCCGCCCAATGGCCTTTAATGTCTGGATAGGTTCCCTGGCTGCTCATACTCTCGTTATTAGACACTCTGGCCATCAATGCAGCAAACTCCGCTCGGGTAATATTCGCGTTGGGACGGAAGGTTCCGTCCCCATAACCTTTGAAGTAGCCCTTTTTCACGGCAGAATCGATAGCGCTCTTGGCCCAATGGTTCGCAGGCACATCTTTAAATCCCCCGGAAGCTTGCACTTCATGGACGGGAATCCCTCCGACTGTAGTAAGCGCGATTATACCGGCTAATAGTCCTTTGATCAGTTTTTTCATAAATAAAGCGACTCCTTTTATTAACATCTTTCCTAATATCAATATATCAAAATGAATTCGAATTCGTCGAACCCATTATAGATCACCTAAACGAACAGACGGCGGTGCTGAATCCGTGATGCAGGAGAGAGATCCGGGAGATTTACTTTCGTTTCTCGTTGACGAATTTGAAGGTCGTCTTTTACAATACCGAGGTAAGCGCTTTCTTTTACGGTGACTAAAAAGTGTCGGTTAAGCATGGCAAGTCCACAGGCGTTTGAGGATCGGAGGGGTGAAATGAAAAAGAACTGGTATCGGCGAATGTTATTATCTTATTTCCCTATTTTTTTCGTAACGATGGCTGTGCTCATATTCATTTTTATTATTGTCGTAAGTGATATTTCGTACAAGCAAACGGTCAAAGCCGACCGGATCACGACCGATTACGTGGTAGGCCGGCTGAGCAGTTCGCTCAAAGGAATTGAATTGGACGTGCTGAAGGAAATCGAAAAAAATAAACGTTACGAGGATTTTCTGAACGTGGCGCTTACCGAGCAGAACAGCCAGATTATCATTGACGTGGCGGGCAGCTTGCGCGAGCTGGTAGCCAGCGACAGCTTGATTCACTCGATATACATTTATCGCATTCAAGACGAAAAGGTGCTGACACGGAGCGGGCTCGTGGACTCGGACAGGTTCGCCGACCGCTCCTTCATCGAACAAGCGTTGATCAGGCTGGATACCCGAAGCTGGTCACCTATCCGAAGCTATAGGGAATTCGGCTTGGACCAGGAGAAGCAGGTTGTCTCCATGTATAAAAGGGAACCTCTGCCCTTCGGCAATGATGGCCTGGTGGTCATCAATATTGATGTCTACGCTGTAGAGCAGATGATTCGCTCGATGAACAGCAATGAGGTTTCCTTTCTGGATGTGCGGGATGCTTCGGGAGAGCTATTGTTTTCTACCCGTTCAGCCGATGCAGGCAAGGATGATCAGCAAGGGAAAGTTGTGAATCGGATCACGCTGGATTTGCTCGGCTGGCAGTTTGAGAGTGGCATTGCGGCCGGTCACCTATTTTTATGGGTATCGCTTATTTCTTATATATGGGTAGTAATCGGTATCGTTACGGTTGTGCTCGCTTTGATCTACATCGTGTTTATTACGAAAAGAAATTATAAGCCGATTCGAACGATGATGAGCCGGATTGAGTCGCTTCACGAACGGGAGGATGCGCCGAGTCTAAATCGGGATGAGATGGCCCTGATTGATCAAACGCTGGAGAATCTGATACGTCAGGCAGCCGATTTTGAGAAGCAGCAGCGGGAGAATCTGCTGGTTAGCCGGCGTCAACTGTTCTATGACATTATGCTGGGCGAGAAGCTAAGCAGGCTGGATGAACGCTTGAAGAAGCTCGGGGTGCATCCTGATATGGAGGATCCTCAGTTGGCATTCGTGGTGGTGGAGATCAGAAACTACCATGATTTTCGCAGCACATTCTCGGAGCGGGACCAGCGCACGTTGAAATTTGCCTTAACCAATGTGCTGCAGGAGCTTGCTCAAATGGAGGGCATGTATTGCTGGGCGGAATGGGTTGCCGAGGAGAGGATGGGCATGATTGTTGGCGTAAGCAACAGTCGTTCCTCCGCGTTACATCATATCAAAGGGTTTGCGGATAAAGGAAGGGAGTGGGTTGAGCAGCATCTGCGCTTTTCTCTCTTGTTCTGCATCGGGCAGCTGGAGGTGGATTGGCAGCATATGAAGCGTTCCTATAAAGCAGCGGAGGATGTGCTGCAGCATAAGTTATCGCTCGGGAAAGAAGCGATTATGATCAGCGAGGACTTGCCGGAGGCGTCGGACCGCAGATGGTATGAATATGTATTAATCAGCTCGGAGTTGGTGAAGGAATTTCGGCATCTGGACGGCGAGTGGCGCAACTGCATGGAGAGGCTGTTCGAGCAAATGAAGAAGGATTGCTTGAAGGATGAGGACATTCGTACGGTGCTGCAAATGATGATGGATATGCTGGGATATGAATTGTCCTCCATGTCTGATGATTTATATGGCCATCTTAAGAACCCGAAAATGGTCACACAGCTGAATGCTGATGGAACGGCAGGATCGCTGGAGGATTTAAAGGCATGTTACTTCGAGCATTTAACGGAAGTATACCGCTTGTACGTGGCGCACAGCGAAACGAAAAACCATCGTGCGATGATCGGCGAGATCAAGGCTTATATCGAAGAGAATTTTGAGAATCCAGACCTGTCCCTGAAGCATTTAAGCGACCGGTTTCATATTTCCCCGAAATACGCCAGTTATTTGTTCAAAGAAGAATTCAACCTGAAATTTGTTGATTTTATCGTGAAGCTGCGAATGGAGCGGGCACAGCAATTGCTTGCTGAAACCAATGAGACGATACAGAATATTTCGACTCAGGTCGGCTACGCCAATTCGATTACGTTTGGCCGCGTGTTCAAACGAGTGGTAGGTGTTACGCCGGGAGAGTACCGGAGATTGAAGATAAGGCCCGACAAAACCCGCCATTGACAGCATTTCATGAAAAAAGTTTATTGCGCGAATCCGCTTTATCCCACCACTGAAAAGCTAAATCCACAACAGTTTATCGCTTTGAAACAAGTTTATTGCCGCTTTATCCGGTATCATGCCATACTTTGGTCATTCCGAAGAGACCGACAACCACGATTATGAAAACGCCATCATTCATGGGCTCGTCGGATGAACATCATATCGAAGAAGGGGATGGTAAGATGCTTGGAAATACAAAAAGAAACGGGATGGCGATGGTTTCTGTCATTCTAGCGGTCCTGCTGCTGTTCACGGCCTGCTCGTCAAATTCAAACTCCAATGAGTCAGGCGGATCAAGCGGGTCGGAATCCGGACAACGGGTGACGCTCAAGATCGAAGTGTTCGATAGAGGAAACTCTCCAGCAGGGTCCACCATCACGGACAACTACTTGACAAGATACGTTCAGGAGAACTTCGGCGATCCCAACAATATCGATGTTGAATTCGTACCCGTACCCCGCTCCGAAGAGGTGGAGAAGCTGAATGTGTTGATGGCAAGCGGCAGCGATGTGCCGGATATCGTGTTCACGTATGATACGAATACATTTAACCGCTATGCTTCACAGGGAGGCTTGACCGATCTGGCTCCGCTGCTGGAAGAGCATGCTCCGAATTTAACGGCTTTCCTCGGTGAAGACATCCTGCAGTACGGCCTTTATGAAGGCACACAATACGCGGTTCCGGCCAAGCGCTCGCAAGTCGGCAAATATGCTTCCTTTATCCGCCAGGATTGGCTTGATAAGCTGGGGCTTGATGTGCCGAAAACGACAGAGGAGCTGTATGAAGTGCTGAAGGCTTTCAAAGAGAAAGACCCGGGTGAGACGGGGGGACAAGTCATTCCGTTAGCCATGACGGTGGCAAATGCCCAGTATGAGCCGCTGATCTGGTCTTTCATCGAGCCGCTCACGGAAGAACAGAGCTACACGCTGACGCAAACACTCGGCTCCAATGATTATCCGACCCTTCTGCCAGGCTTTAAGGAAGCGCTGCAGTTTATGAATAAGCTGTACAACGAAGGATTGATGAGCAGGGACTTTGCGCTGGATACAGATAAGAAAAAGCTAGGCGAGGACGTTTCTTCAGGCAAAGTAGGCTTCTTCAGCGAGGACGATGTTAATCCATTCTACGAGAACGGCATGTATGCTACTTTGCAAAAGAACGTCCCAGGTGCCACCTTAGCTGCGGTGGATGTCTATTTAAATCCTGAAGGCAAGTATGCCAAACCGATGTACAATCCGAACGGCATGTATATTATGGTGCCGAAATCGAGCAATCGTGCCGTTGAAGCCATCAAGTATCTCGAATGGATGGCCACCGACGATCACCTGTTCCACATGCAGAACGGCGTTGAAGGAGAGAACTACACGATGGTAGACGACGTTCCCGTTGCGATGGAGAATCAAACGGAGGAAGCGCTGAACCGCCTGTACAATAGTGGCGACATGGCGATCATCTCCAACGGCAAGCAGCTTGGAAGCGAGGAGCTGAATCTGAGAGCGAGAGCGATGCAATTCCCGAAAGAATATCAGGATATTGTAGCGATCGCGCAGGAGCTTGCCAATACCGATCTGATTGAGCCGGTGGTCCTGAGCAGACCTATTGAAGCCCAGACGAAATACGGGACAACATTGCAGGAGAAATTCAAAGAGATGCTTGTAAAAACAACGATGGCAAAGCCGGACCAATTCGACAACGTGTATGAAACGATGATGAAGGATTATATGGCAAGTGGAGGACAGGCGATCCTCGACGAGCGCACAGCTGTCTATCAAGAGATGCAGTCCAAATAAAGTCAGGTTTGGTCATAACGGGAGACTGAGCTCGGGTGATCTCTCGATCTCTCGTCTCCTGTGTGAACCAATCGCATAGGGAGGGGCCGCTGTGAGTTCAAAAGTATATTTCCGCAGATATTGGCAGCTGTATGCGCTGGTTATGCTGCCGCTGGCATTTTTCATCATATTCAAGTACGGTCCGATGTACGGGATCCAAATCGCGTTTAAAGACTTCAACTTTTTCCAAGGGATCCAAGGAAGCGAATGGATCGGGTTCGAGGCATTCCGAGAAGTATTTGGCATGCGGGACTTTTACCTTACACTTCGCAATACGCTGATGCTCAATTTTCTGGATTTAGTCGTCTCGTTCCCGGCACCGATCATATTGGCTATTCTGCTCTACGAGATGAGGACCGTCTGGTTTAAGAAGCTATCCCAAACCATTCTGTATATCCCTCACTTTATATCCTGGGTGATTATCGGCGGTATCGCTGCCCAGGTGTTCGGCACACAGTCCGGCATGATCAACAATGTTATCACTTCACTGGGATATGAGGCTATACCATTTCTCACAGAGAAAAATATTTGGCTTGTGACGTACTTACTGATCGGTGTATGGCAAAGTGCGGGCTGGGGAACGATCATCTATTTAGCGGCGTTGACCGGCATCAATAGAGAATTGTTTGAAGCGGCAAGCATCGATGGCGCCGGCAGAATGAAACGGATATGGCATATTACGCTCCCGGGTCTCAAACCGACGATTGTTATGCTGCTCATTATTAATCTGGGGCATCTGATCACGATCGGCTTCGATCGCCCGTATGTGATCGGCAACTTGGCCGTACGCGAGTACTCTGATGTATTAAGCACCTTTGTATATCGGATTGGTCTTCAATCCGGCCAATATACGCTGGCTACCGTCGTTGGCTTATTTCAGGCTGTCGTAGGGCTGGTTATGGTTCTTTCGGCCAACTATATCTCCAAGAAACTCACGGACGAAGGCATTATGTGAGGGGAGCGGGATACGGTGAAATGGCTGCCAATGCAAGGGATGATTTACTGGAAAGGAGCGGACGTCTGTGAGTGAGCAAACAGCCAATCGCGTGTTCAATACTGTCAATTTTATAGTTTTAACGATCGCCACACTGCTGTGTCTGGCTCCATTTATTCATATATTAGCAGTTTCCTTAAGCTCACCAGGACCTATTCTATCGGGAAAAGTCAATCTGATTCCGGTTGAGATTAATTTTGAATCCTACAAGCAGGTCTTTACCGATTCTTCGATGATCCGTTCCCTTGGCTTCACGGTGATGCTGACCACTTTATTCACAGTGCTCTGCATGATCATGACCATCGCGGCCGGGTATCCATTGTCGAAGAGAAAGCTGAGGGGGCGCAAGCTGCTTATGACCGTCGTGGTCATCACGATGTTCTTCAGCGGCGGCATCATACCGGAGTACATTCTGGTCCGCAGTCTGAATTTGCTTGATACGATCTGGGCGCTCGTGCTGCCCGGTTTGATTAATCCGTTCTATTTAATCATATTGATCACCTTCTTTAATAATATTCCCGAGAGTCTGGAGGAGTCTGCGGAGATCGACGGCAGCAGTCATTTCCGAACGTTAATCGGCATTATCCTTCCGCTGTCACTCCCCGTCATCGCCACGCTCAGCCTGTTCTATGCGGTGGGACGGTGGAATGGATTTCAAGATACGCTCATGTACATCAACAGTCCGGAGCTGTACCCGCTGCAGCTGAAGCTGTATCAGCTGATCCAGAATAACATGATTACCGATCTGCTGGCGGCGGAAGGAGCGGGAGCTGTCGCGAAGCTCGTGCCCGAAGGATTAAAGGCGGCAAGCGTCATGTTTGCTACGGTTCCGATTCTGCTTGTGTACCCGTGGCTGCAGCGTTATTTTGTCAACGGAGTCATGATTGGCGCAATTAAGGGATGACATGACCAGCGTTACCGTGACATTTATAAGAAAGTGTGGGGAGATATGTGGCGATATATGACAAGTTAGTTGCAGCGAATGATGAATTCGCACAGATGGCGATGGAGCATCAGGTGCTTGATAAGGAAAGCCGCTTCCACGGAGGCATCGTTGATCCGGCAAACGGCTTGGCCTGGCCGAGTCACGGCGGAACACCAAAAGATATGGCAACCTGGGCCTGTGCCCTCGTGAACAAGGATTCCCGATTTTATCACGATGATGAGCTGGTGCATCGTTTGGAACTGGCTGCGGAGTTTATGCTCCGGTCCCAGCATGAAGACGGCTCGATTTCCCCGCCATGGACCAATCTTCATTCCCCGCCGGACACGGCCTTCGTTGTAAGCGGGCTAGCCCAAGTGTATGCGCTGCTGAGCAGCCATGCTGACCGATATGAGCGGCTACAGAAGGTGGTGGCGGATATTTATACGTTTCTGGAGCGAACGATTCCCGTTCTGCTCACGGGCGGATGCCATACTCCCAATCACCGATGGGTGATATCCTCAGCGCTCGGATTTATGTATAAGCTGACAGGGCGGAAGGAGCTAAAGGCCAGGGCGGAAGAATGGATTGCGGAAGGAATGGACTGTACGGAGGATGGGGAATGGACAGAACGAAGCAACGGCATTTATAACGCGGTCAGCAATATTGTGCTGTATTATGCTGCGGAGCAGCTGGAGCGGCCCGAGCTGCTCGAGCCGGTGCGCCGGAATCTTAGGATGATGGCCTATCTGGTCCACCCGGACGGAGAAGTGGTCACCGATTATTCCGGACGTCAGGATTTTGGGCATGCGCACGATATGAGCGGATATTTCCTCTGTGCCAAGCTGATGGCTCACCGCGATCAGGATCCGTTATTCGAGGCGCTTGCTGAGCTGGCGGGCCGGTCGCTTAAGCATCCCGGCGGGTTGCCCAATCATGCGCTGCTCGGGCTGCTGCGCTATCCGAAGCTGCTTGAGTCCACCGTAGAGGCAAGTGCCTTGCCTGACTCCTACGGCGTAATTCTTAACGGCGGATTCGCACGGGAACACTACCTGAGCGGGATGGAAGCCGCCGGGCATCATGGCCGGATTTATCACAGCAAGCTTCATCCTGACTTTGGCGCTCCGATTGCCCGCTATCGACGCGGAGCGACTAGCACGACCGTCATGACAGAGACGAACTCGTTCTTCGCGCTGCGCCATGGCGCTGTACGGCTGCTGGGGGTTCAGATTGCGTCGTCCTTCGGTCCAGGCTTCGTCAGGCCGAGCCGGTTGGAGACATTAGATCAGGGTGTTCGTTTAAGTGCGCTTGAGAAAAAAGGATATTACGGCCCCGTTTCTAAGGAGGACCTGCCCGAAACGGCAAGCGGGCTTGTCAGCCCTTGGTATTTGCTGCCGCATCATTTGCGGAAGGTGACCCACGAACAGCAGCATCAGGTTGAAATCATGCTGGAGGAAACCGAACGAGGCTGGAGCATTCGAGTCCGCTGTCAAAGGGAGGAGCCGATTTTGACACAAATTTCATTTGTCCTGGGCAAGGAAGGCGTATTGGCTGGCGGAGATCTTGAGCAGATCGCGGGCGAAACGTACTTTTGGAAGCAAGGGCCGGTTCGTTTGGCAGCAGGAGCGGATTGGATTGAACTTGAAGGCGGCGCATATGAGCATTGGGCCATGGGCATCAACAATGCCGGTTACCCGGCCGATTACCGGACACTGCTTGTGAACGTGCTTACGCCTTATGACCAGACGTTCGAATTAAGACTATCTCGTTAATGGGCATGCCTTTAATTCACGTGAAGGATGGGAGGAGAGAGACGCATGATCGGGTACGTAGAGGAGAGGGAAAGCGCCCGTTATTGGTTCGGGAATGAGGATGAACGGATACTGGAACTCGTGGCCGGACGCTATATGGGGGCGAACCCTCCGGTCCCATTTGCCCTGCGGGCTTTTTCGAAAGCGGGGATATTGCAGAATAGGGACGGCTTATATGACCTGGATTTTTCCGAAAGGCTCCCGCAGGCGGAGGAAGGCGACTATGTGTATGCCTTCGGCCTCGTTTGGAGCGAGGGCGAGCGATCGATTGATGGTGTCATGGAAGTGCTTGGCCCCGTGCGGCTGTTCGTGAATGAGAAGCTGGAGTATCGCTCGACCGTGGTAGACGAGCTTGACCCGAACGCGCGGATCAAGGTGCCTTTGACTTTCGGTTATGGGTGGAACTCGCTGCTGATTGAAGCGAGAAAGACGGCGTCTGGCTTCGGCTGCCGGTTTGGCGCCGATGAGGCGAAGGTGCGGATCATGCAAGTGCTCGCCCCATTCGCCGACCGGAAGGGCAGCGCGGGCTGGGTGTATTCGGAGCCGGTCAAGTCTGCCGATTTCGGTGAGGCCGGTCAAGCATTTCCGGATTGGCGGAAATCGGAAGCGGATAGTGGACGGAAGTGGCTGCCTGCTGTCCAGTGGCAGTATCGCGAGCTGGCGCTGCCGAACCTGGAGCGCATGTACGGCCGCCCGGACCGTACCGCCGCCGGTTACGGCTGGAGTTCCATCCGCGTGCCGGCCTCGGCAGCGAAGCTTGAACTGAGCGGCAGGAGCTATGGACCTGCTCAAATCTGGCTGGACGATCGGATGGTGGTCCGTGTTGCGGAGAGCGGCGCGTTTCGGGCAGAGATCGACGTTACACCTGGCGTGAACCAGATATTGGTCCGGGCAGTATCTTCACACGACGGCTGGGGCTTCGAGCTGCAGGCAGCTGCGCAGGGACGCACCTTACCGTTGTCCCAACCGGTGACGGTTCACGGGAATACGAGTCCGTGGCTGTACCTGGCTCCGCTGCCCGTTGAGGCGACGTACACGCCAGCTCAGATCCGCTCGATCCAGTCCCCTTTCGCCGGTCTTGACGGCTTCGTATATTGGACTGTTGACGCGCCGTCCACGCGTGTTCGGCCCTACTATGAGAACGCCATGTTGAGTAACAAATGGACGACCGGAGGGGCAACCAACTATGGACGGTGGGATTATCCGCTTGGCGTTACGATGTATGGCCTGCTGCGAACGGCACAAGCATTGGATCGCCCGGATATGGAGAAATATGCGCTGTCCCATATCGAAAGCTGCGCGCAGATGTATGAATATTCGCTGTGGGATCTAGAAGAGTATGGCTTTCCGGCGATCAACCATCAGCTGGTGCTGATCAAGATGCTGGACAATTGCGGTTCCTTCGGATCAGCGATGCTGGAAGCTTATCTCTCAGGAGGCCAGCCCGAATTTCGGAAGATCGCGGACACCATCGCCGATTTTATGCTGACACAGCTGGAGCGGCGGGAGGATGGAGCGTTCTATCGCTTGTGCGAAGGAGAGTACTCCGCAAACACGATGTGGGCTGATGACCTGTATATGAGCGGACCGTTCCTGATTCGTTATTCCCAGGCGACGGGCGATCCTGCGGCGATCAATGAAGCAGCGAGGCAGTTTCTGCTGTACCGGCGTTATTTGTTGATGGAGGATCAAGGCGTGATGTCCCATGTCTATGATTTCAAATACGGGAAGCCCACCCGCATTCCATGGGGTCGCGGCAACGGCTGGGTACTGTTCTCGCTGAGCGAGCTGCTTGAGCGGCTGCCGGAGGATCATAAGGATCGTGAAGATTTGCTCGCCATGTTTCGGGAGCTGAGCGCAGGAATTGCAGCACTGCAGTCGGACTCAGGGCTGTGGCATCAAGTTCTGAACCGTCCTGACGCTTACTTGGAGGCGTCGTGCACTGCCATGTTCGTATATGCCTTTTCGCGAGGGGTGCGTATGGGATGGCTGGATCGAACGGGCCCTTACGCCGAAGCAGCTATGAAAGGCTGGGAGGGGCTTGCCAGGCATGCGATCGACCTGCAGGGGAATGTGCACGGTGTATGCAGCGGCTCCAGGTACTCCTATTCACCTTATTACTATATGGATGATTTGCGGACCGTGCTGAATGATAACCACGGTATCGGGATCGTGATGCTGGCCGGCGTTGAAATTATGCAGCTTAAAGCCGCGCTGATGCGATCAGCGGATGAACGCTCTTGACGCAGTCGCTTTTTTGATGACAGGGACAACATATTTTCCACGGATTCAGGAATATAAATATTCATCATATGGCTGGAGCTGGCCGTATGATTCTTCAGCGAGTTAAGCGCTTAACCCAATAATCGTAAGGGGATGAGTTCACAATGAAGACAAAGACTGTTCGGCTGACGATGGCCCAGGCGCTTCTGCATTTTCTGGATAACCAATATGTCGTGCTGGACGGAGTGGAAACGAAATTCGTCAGAGGAATCATGGGAATCTTCGGGCATGGCAATGTGACGGGAATCGGTGAAGCGATCGAGCGGGAACAGACAGGGCTATGCTACATCCAGGGCAAAAATGAACAGGGCATGGTGCACGCTGCAGCGGCCTACGCCAAACAGAAGCGCCGCCGGCAAATTTATGCATGTACAACCTCAATCGGCCCAGGCGCGCTGAATATGGTCACTGCGGCAGCGACAGCCACGGTGAACCGGATTCCGGTGCTCTTGCTCCCTGGCGATAATTTTGCCTGTCGCCAGCCCGATCCGGTGCTGCAGCAGCTTGAGGTGCCTGGGGACTATACGGTATCGGCAGCGGATGCTTTCCGCCCAGTTAGCCGGTACTGGGACCGGATCACCCGTCCCGAGCAGCTGATGAGTGCGGCGCTGCAGGCGATGCGGGTGTTGACCGACCCTGCCGAGACCGGTGCGGTGACCCTGGCGCTGCCTCAGGATGTGCAGGCCGAGGTGTACGACTATCCGGCCGAATTCTTGCGTAAGCGCATTCATGTTATAGACCGCAGGCCTCCTGCACGGGAAGCGATCCAGCGCGCCAGCGAACAGATCGCCGGCAAACGCAGGCCGCTGATCATTGCAGGCGGCGGCGTCCACTACAGCGAAGCCGCTTCCGAGCTTATGGCTTTCGCGGAAGCATTCGGGATTCCGATCGCTGAGACCCAGGCAGGCAAGAGCGCCATTTCCTGGAAGCATCCGCTCAGCATGGGCGGGATCGGGGTGACGGGAACAGCTGCAGCCAACCGATTAGCACGAGAAGCGGACGTTATCATTGGCGTGGGGACCCGGTACTCCGACTTTACGACTTCCTCCAAGTCTGCCTTTGGAGACAACGCCGTGTTCGTGAACATCAATGTGAACGGCATGGATGCGGTGAAGCTGGACGGCGTATCGATTGCGGCGGATGCGAGGGAAGGGCTTGAGGCGCTCCGAGAGGCTCTATCTGAACGAGCCTATCAAAGCGGGTATGCCGCTGAGGAGCTGGCTGATCTGAAAGCAGCGTGGGATGGGGAGGTTGACCGGTTGTATGAAATCGAATGTGCTGAGGGACTTTCGCAAACCCGTGCGCTTGGCATCATTAACCGCAGCCTGACGGAGAAGGATGTGGTGGTGTTCGCGGCGGGAAGCCTCCCCGGGGATATGCACCGCTTGTGGCGGGCCGCGCAGCCGGGCACCTATCACGCGGAATATGGTTTTTCCTGTATGGGTTATGAGGTCAGCGGAGCGTTTGGTGCGAGCCTCGCCGAGCCGGACCGCGAGGTATACGCCGTCTTGGGAGATGGAAGTTACTTGATGCTGCACTCGGAGCTGGTGACCAGCCTCCAGGAAGGAACGAAAATCACCGTCCTGCTGTTTGACAACCACGGCTTTCAGTGCATTCACAATTTGCAGCGCAGCCACGGAAGCGACGGGTTCGGCAATGAGTTTCGCCGACGTGTGCCCGGAGGCAATCTGACAGGCGAATATATGCCCATCGACTATGCCGCTCATGCGCGGAGCATGGGAGCCAAAGCTTATACGGCAACAAACGCGGAGGAGCTTCAGGAGGCACTGGTCAAGGCGAAGCGTGAGGCGATATCCACGCTGATTGACATCAAGGTGGTGCCTGGCACCAATACCGGGGATTATGAATCGTGGTGGAGGGTTGGCGTGCCGGGGGCATCGTCCAGCGAGAAAGTGCTTGCTGCGCACCGGGAAATGCAAAAGCGAATTGAGCAAGCGAGGCCTAGATAAGGATGTGCTTGTCCATAGAGCTGCTGCAATAAGCGCAAGTGGAAGCCTGAAGGAGCTCATGCTGTTTTGTGATTTCACACCACGAAGTCGTCATTTTCAAATATGAGGAGGCTGGCGGGAGATGCGAAGAGGCTTAAAGATGAAGCTGGGCATTCATCCGATTAACTGGGTCGGCGAGGACGTCCGCGAGCATGGGGATAACACCACCTATGAAGAGATTATCGATGATATTCAAAGACTGGGGCTGACGGGAACGGAAATGGGCCGCAAATTCCCGAAGGAGACGGATGTACTCAAGCAAACGCTGGTAAGCCGGGGGATACGTCTGGTTTCTCAGTGGAAGTCGGTGCTGTTCTCCGATCCGGCGTATCACCAAAGCGAGTTAGAGGCGTATCGGCTGCATGCTGCTTTTTTACATGAAATGGGGAGCACGGTCATCAGCACGGCGGAGGTAGGCGGCTCGCTTCATTTCGACCCGCGCCGGACGCCGAATGAGAAGGAAGTAATCCGGCTTGATGAAGCCGGCTGGGAGGCTTTGGCGGAGGGACTGAATGCTGCTGGGCGCATCGCCGCGGAATACGGGATGAAGCTGGCTTACCATCATCATGGCGGGACTGTGGTGGAAAGTCCGGAAGAAATCGACCGTTTAATGGCGCTTACGGATCCTTCGCTGGTGCACCTCTTGTATGATACAGGCCACGCTTATTATGGCGGTGCCGATCCGCTGAATCTGCTGCAAAAGCACTACGACCGGATCGCTTATATCCACTTGAAGGATGTGAGGGACGCAGTTTTGGAGGAGGCCCGCCGGGAGGGTGCCGATTTTGTGACCTGCATCCGCAAGGGGGTCTTTACGGTACCGGGCGATGGCTGCATTGATTTTGCCCCGATTATGGCGCTGCTCGTCCAGCGCGAATATGATGGCTGGGCGATGCTGGAGGGAGAGCAGGATCCGGCGCTCCATCCCCCGTACGAGTATGCGCGGCGATCCCTTGAATATTTAAAGGCATGGCTTCCGGCCAGCAGGGAAGGAGAGGAGTAGATGGTCACGATGAGCACACTGGCATTTGATTTCAGCAAGCCGGTTGATTTTGTTGCGATCGGGCGGCTGTGCATTGATCTGAACGCCAATGAGATCAATCGGCCGATGGAGGATACGGTCACTTTCACCAAGTATGTCGGCGGCTCGCCGGCTAACATCTGCATCGGAATGTCGCGTCTAGGGATGAGCACCGGTTTTATTGGCAAAGTGTCAAATGATCAGATGGGGCGGTTTATTACGCGATATTTACAACAGAACAGCATCGATACCCGCAATGTGGTAACCGATCATTCCGGCGCTGTCACCGGACTCGCTTTTACAGAGATCAAAAGTCCGACAGACTGCAGCATCCTCATGTATCGCGACAATGCCGCCGATCTGCTGCTGACGCCGGGCGAGGTGCAGGAGGAGCGGATCGCCGAGGCGAAGTTGCTGCTCATCTCCGGCACGGCGCTGGCGAAGAGCCCGTCACGGGAGGCGGTGTTCCAGGCGCTTCAATATGCGCGAAGGCATGGGGTTGTCGTTGCTTTCGATCTGGACTATCGGCCGTACACCTGGAGCTCTGATGAAGAGACAGCGGTTTACTACAATTTAGCCGCAGAGTACTGCCATATTGTGATCGGTACGCGCGAGGAATTTGATATGATGGAGCGTTTCGAATCGAATCCGGACAAAAGCGACCGGGTGACGGCCTCCAAATGGTTCGATTATCGGGCTGAAATCGTTGTGATCAAGCATGGAAAGGAAGGCTCGATTGCCTACACCAAGGACGGATCAAGCCACCGCGCGCGAAGCTTTAAGGCGCAGGTAATCAAGACGTTTGGAGCTGGGGATTCGTATGCCGCGGGGCTGTTATACGGCTTGATGAAGGGCTGGCCGATCGAACGCAGCATGACTTACGGCAGCGCGGCGGCGGCGATCGTCGTGTCCAGCCACAGCTGCTCGGATGCGATGCCGACAGCCCGGCAAATTGATGAATTTATAGAATCCAGCCAGGCAGATGAATAAACAAGTCCAAGAGCTAATAATCGTAGGGGAGCGTGTACCATGGCAACAGAAGCAACGAAGATCAAAAACTTGATTGGCGGACAGTGGACGACCTCAGTTTCAACACACACACTGCCGGTTGTTAATCCGGCAACAGAGGAAGTTCTCGGTTATGTGCCTTTATCGACAAGAGAAGAGCTGGATGCTGCGGTAGCCGCGGCGAAGGACGCGTTCAGTACCTGGAGTCAGACGGCGGTGCCGCGCCGGGCGCGCATTCTGTTCAAGTATCAGCAGCTGCTTGTGGAGCATTGGGAGGAGCTTGCGCGCATTGTCACGACCGAGAATGGCAAGAGCTACGAGGAAGCTTACGGTGAGGTTCAGCGCGGCATTGAATGCGTGGAATTTGCAGCCGGTGCCCCCACGCTGATGATGGGCAGACAGCTT
The DNA here is from genome assembly GCF_038000405.1 of Paenibacillus sp. FSL M8-0334. Lineage (NCBI taxonomy): Bacteria > Bacillati > Bacillota > Bacilli > Caryophanales > Paenibacillaceae > Paenibacillus > Paenibacillus sp. FSL M8-0334. The sequence continues at coordinate 540,044 of NZ_JBBOCH010000001.1, read as the reverse complement.
CCCGATATCGCCACCAATCTGGAATCGGGAATGTACCGCTACCCGATCGGCGTTGTCGGCGGCATTACGCCGTTTAACTTCCCGATGATGGTGCCATGCTGGATGTTTCCGCTGGCGATCGCCTGCGGCAATACGTTCGTGCTGAAGCCGTCCGAGCGGACCCCTCTCTTGGCCAATCGCTTGGCCGAATTGTTTATGGAGGCCGGCCTGCCCCCAGGCGTCCTGTCCGTTGTACACGGTGCGCACGAAGTGGTTAACGGCCTGCTGGAGCATCCGGATGTGCGGGCCATTTCCTTTGTGGGTTCCCAGCCGGTCGCCGAGTATGTCTACAAGACCGGCGCGGCTCATGGCAAGCGGGTTCAAGCGCTGGCAGGCGCGAAGAACCATTCCATCGTCATGCCGGACGCCGATCTCGATGCTGCGGTGAAACAGATTATTAGCGCGGCCTTTGGCTCGGCCGGGGAACGCTGCATGGCTTGCGCGGTTGTGGTGGCTGTCGGCGAAGCGGCGGATCCGCTGGTGACCAAGCTGAAGGAAGCGGCAGATGCAATCGTGATCGGCAATGGCCTGGATAAAGGGGTGTTTCTGGGTCCCGTTATTCGGGACGCGCATAAAGAACGAACACTACAATACATCGAAATCGGCGAGAAAGAGGGCGCTCTGCTGGTTCGCGACGGACGCAAGGATGCAGCCACGGACGGCACAGGCTATTTTGTCGGACCCACGATTTTCGATCAGGTATCTTCCGACATGAAAATTTGGCAGGACGAGATTTTTGCTCCGGTGCTTTCGATAATCCGGGCGGATACGCTGGACGAGGCGATCGCGATCGCGAACAAGTCCGAATTTGCGAACGGTGCTTGCTTGTTTACGAAAAACGGCAGCCATGTCCGGAAGTTCCGGGAAACGATCGATGCAGGCATGCTGGGCATTAATCTGGGGGTTCCGGCGCCGATGGCCTTTTTCCCGTTTTCGGGCTGGAAAAATTCGTTCTACGGTGACCTGCACGCGAACGGTCCGGATGGCGTTGAGTTCTATACCCGCAAGAAAATGGTTACGGCGCGTTGGTAGGAGGAAGGATGTGCGAAGGGTGGCCCGGGAGCAACGGGAACATTCCTTCTGACATACAACTGACGAATTCGGGAGACAAGGGGACGTTAAGCCTATGGGAACAATAAAGGTCGGCATCATCGGTGCCGGACGGATCGGTAAAATACACATTGAGAATTTACAGCGTCAAGGAAATGCAGAGGTGGTCGCCGTAAGCGATCCGTTCGCTGACGAAGCGCTGCGGCAGTGGGCAGCGGAGCGGGGGATCCGGACCGTAACGAAGGATGCAGCTGAATGGATGGACGATCCGGCGATCCAGGCCGTGTTCATCTGCTCGCCAACGGATACGCATGTGCCATTCATTAAGCTGGCGGCGGCTGCTGGCAAGCATATCTTCTGCGAGAAGCCAATCAGCATGGAGGTTTCGCAGACGGCGGAGGCGCTGGAAGCGGTCAAGGCCGCAGGGGTACAGCTGCAGGTCGGATTCAATCGACGATTTGACCATAATTTCAAACGGATCAAGGAGATTGTGTCCAGCGGCGAAATAGGGCAGCCGCATATCGTGAAGATCACATCTCGCGATCCTAGTCCACCCGGGGAAAGCTATATTCGTTCTTCCGGCGGGATTTTCATGGACATGATGATTCATGACTTTGACATGGCCCGTTATGTAAGCGGAGAGGAGGCGGTTACGATCAGCGCGGTCGGCAGCGTGCTGGTTGATCCCGTGTTCGAACAGTGCGGGGACGTGGATACGGCCGTCGTGACGATTCAGTTCGCAAGCGGTGCGATAGGCATTATCGACAACAGTCGAAAGGCAGTGTACGGCTACGATCAGCGCGTTGAAGTATTCGGATCGGGCGGAGCTGTCGGGGTAAACAACGACTATCCGAATACGGCCGAGATTCATACGGAGGACGGCGTTCGCCGCGACAATCCGCTGCATTTTTTTCTGGAACGATACAATGAAGCCTATGCGGATGAAGCCCGGCAATTTATTGCCTGCCTTGCGGAAGGGCGGCAGGTTCCGGTTAACGGCGAGGATGGCATGCAAGCAGAGCTGATGGCCTGTGCTGCGGCGGAGTCTCTCCGTCTGGGCAGGCCGGTGCCGGTGAAGCTGTCCATAGCTGCCGAGTAGTGGCAGGCTATATGATTAAAATCGATAATTCAATAGATCACCCGGTATTCAGATGCATCGAGGAATCCCTGGGTACCGGGGGAATCAGTAAAGGAGCGGATACGGATGCAATCCAAACTGATTGTTCCTGAAGCATCGCAGCCGAATCAGGAGGGCGTTGTGCTGCGGGTAACGCCGGAATCGGCGGGATGGAGCTACGTCGGTTATGAAATGGTCAAGTTGAAGAAGGGCGAAGCTTTGACGCGGGAAACAGGCCGCTTGGAGGCATGTCTGGTTTTTCTTAGTGGAAAAGGCGATGTCAGGACGGCGGAGAAACGCTGGACCGGGATCGGCCAAAGAATGAGTGTGTTCGAGAAAACGCCGCCCTATTCCGTTTACGTCCCAAGCGAAGACCGCTATGAGGTGGTGGCCGAGACGGACGTGGACCTCGCGGTCTGCACCGCTCCGGGGGGCGGCGAATATGAAGCCAGGCTCATCGAGCCGGGGCATGTGGGGGTTGAACATCGGGGCAGCGGCAATATGGCACGGCTTGTTCACAATATTCTGCCGGAATCCGAGCCTGCGCACAGCCTGCTGGTGGTCGAGGTGTTTACACCGGGCGGCCATTGGTCCAGCTATCCGCCGCATAAGCATGACCGGGATGCGCTGCCGGAGGAATCGCTGCTCGAGGAGACCTATTATTATCGTATCCAGCCCGAGCAGGGCTTTGCCGTTCAACGCGTATATACGGATGACGGATCATTGGATGAAACCTTGTGCGTAAGAAACGGCCAGGCAGTGCTCGTGCCCAAGGGCTATCATCCTGTAGCGGCGCCTGCCGGCTATGAGGTCTACTATTTGAATGTGATGGCAGGGCCGCGCAGAACTTGGAAGTTCTACAATGATCCCCATCACGAGTGGCTGCTTAAATAAGCGATGGCAGGCGGTTTCGCTCAAGGGGCTGGGTGCCCGGGTCAGGATAGCATTCTGATCTGTCATACCGGCGAAGTTCTTTACGATGGGTCGTTTCCTGATCATAATAGAAGGATAAAGATGGAAAGAGGCGGATCAGGATGAAAGCAACGATCTATGATGTTGCCAGAGAAGCTGGGGTGTCCATAGCGACAGTTTCTAAAGTTATAAATGGCAAAGGAAAAATCAGTGAAGAACGGCGCAGGGAAATTATCGAGATTATGGATCGTCTTCAATATCAGCCCAGCGTCATCGCATCAGCCTTGACCGGAAAGCATACCTATACGTTCGGGCTGCTTATACCGGACATTTCCAATCCTTTCTTCGCCGAGGTGGCAAGGGCGGTGGAGGACCGGGCCCATCAGCTAGGTTATAGCGTCATTATTTGCAGTACTGACAATAAGGATGATCGGGTCGAGCGGTATATCGGTTTACTGAAGCAAAAAAGTGTAGACGGGATCATTATGGGAACAGGCATCGAAAGGGTGGATATGGCAGCTGAACTGAGCGGCTCGATGCCGGTAGTTGCCATTGGCCGCGAATGGTCGTCTGTCCCCGTCCATACAGTTGTAGCCGATGATTATCAAGGCGGGAGGGCGGCGGCTTCGCATCTGCTGGGACTTGGACATCGCCGGTGTGCTGTGCTGTCGGAGAGCATGACGATCATTAGCAGCCGGGAGCGGGTTCAAGGATATCGGCAGGCGCTGGAGGAAGCGGGCATTCCCTTGCATAATGACCACATCCGAATATGCAAGTTTTCGATTGAAGACGGCAGAAGGAACACCACACCGCCTTGCTCCTTGCCGATGAGAATCGTCCTACGGCGTTGTTCTGCTGCAATGATCTGCTTGCTGTAGGGGCGCTGCAGGCGGCTAGAGAGGCGGGTGTAAGGGTGCCTGAACAATTGTCGATCGTAAGTTTCGACAACACGATACTGGCAGCGGTAACGGATCCGCCTTTGACCTCGGTAGCGCAGCCGATGGAACAGCTTGGCGCCATGGCCGTCAATCTGTTGGTGAGAGAGCTGGAAGAGAAACCGTCGGATAAGCAGAGGATCGTGCTGCAGACGGAGCTAATTGTCCGCGAGTCTACCGCGGGCTGGCGGTCATAGCGCCAGACTGTTGGTATAGAAAGAGTGATCTCAAATACGCATGAAGGGCTACCCCCAAAGCCAGCTTATAACGGCTTAGGGATAGCCCTTTTTAACATACGGATATGCATGAATACAGCTCTAACCCTCTCTTACATCATAAAGCACACGGGCCAGCAGGTCCTGGCTGTAGTTGCCGAAGTGTTTGCCATAGATTGTGAGCCCGCGCTTGTTCACAGACTTCTCCGTGACCGCGACGCGAAAGGTAAGCTCACTCTTATAATCCAGCTGGATCTGGTCCAGCGTGACATCGGAGATGCGGCAGCCATCAATAAAGCTGCCTTTTTTGTTGATCCGGATCAGCTTGAGCATCCCGTATTGGTTCAGCTGAGGCGGCCACCAATCCGGGTTGAAATTGCCGCGTGTGTCACCGAAATCGCCTGGGCTGGTCCAGCTGCCGATCTCGATCCCGTTGATATAAAAGTAAATGTCGGACGGGTAGTTATCGCAATAGCCGGGAGCTTCGGAGCCAAGTTCCAGCGAGAACTGGATTTCCCGGAAGGACTGGTTGGACTTCAAATAATTCGGGATCCGATACTCCAAATATCCCTCGGTGAGCCAAATAATTTCGGCATCGATCCGGTCAGGATCGGCGAAATAGCGGGGATCGTCAAAGTCGCCGATGATGCTGTCCTTGGTCGCGAGACCGCATGTTGGCACAGCCTGGTAGTCGCTGTAATGGCCTACCTTGATCTCAACCTCGTATAAATTCTCCGCATCCTTGCTCCGAAGGTCGACCATTAGCTTGTCTTTGTTCAGATAACAAATCTTCTGAATGCCATGCTTCCCCCCGGTCGTTTGAATTTCGATAAGGCCGCTGTCCTCCAGCTTCTTAATATGCATTGTAATCGCACCGTTGCTTAAGTTCAGTCTATTGGCGATTTCATTCAGGTTAAGGCTCTGGTTGGTAGCCAGCAGCTCAAGGATCTGGATCCGGATTTCAGAGCTAAGCGCTTTGAATATATCCAGTCCGCTCTTTAAGTCTTTGATGTAAATCATACGATTTCAACCCTTCTTCCACGTATAGGGATCGCCATTCGTCCCTTGAATCGGACGGATGACGGTTTGTTTTAAATGAGTATAAATCAATATGGTCGCGAAATAAAGAACTTCATCTGAAATGGACTAGGATTGAAGCTGAATCCGTCGAATTTTGACCGGACTTTACTTGTTTTATTTATATTTAATTGAATTAAAAGGAGACCGGAATAAGATGAAGGCTTAAATCACTAAACAATAATTCTGTGCTATATGTACTACTGAAGAGTGATCGTGCGAATGTTCCGATTAAGCCGATTCTATTATTTTCAATAAACATAAAACATTTTATATTTACAACGATTATACACCTGTGCTATGTTAATTTTGCAAACGGATTCATATTGGTTTTGTTAAAAAGTTTCAAGAAAAACTAAACTGGAAGGTGAAGCGTTTTGACAGCTGGGACATTGAAGGCACGGATGACCATTGACAAGTCATTTCGAATTGCGCAAGTAGACAACCGAATATATGGCTCGTTTATCGAGCATCTTGGACGCGCCGTATACGGCGGGATCTATGAGCCTGGGCATGCGTCCGCGGATCAGAGCGGTTTTCGGAAGGATGTAAAGGAGCTGATTCAAGAGCTGCAAGTTCCGATCATTCGGTATCCAGGCGGGAATTTTGTGTCCGGATACAATTGGGAGGACGGTGTGGGGCCAGTAGCGGAGAGACCGAAGCGGCTGGAACTGGCCTGGAGAACGCTGGAGAACAACGAAGTGGGAACCAATGAGTTCATCACCTGGGCCAAGGAAATCGGATCAGAAGTGATGATGGCCGTTAATCTTGGCACGCGCGGCATTGATGCCGCCCGAAATTTGCTGGAGTACACGAATCACCCTGGCGGCACCTACTGGAGCGATCTGCGCCGCAGCCATGGCTATGAACAGCCGCATCAAGTCAAAACATGGTGCTTGGGCAATGAGATGGACGGCCCGTGGCAGATCGGGCATAAGACAGCTGAGGAGTACGGCAGACTGGCGCTGGAAACGGCGAAAGCGATGCGTCTGGTAGACCCGGAAATTGAGCTTGTGGCCTGTGGAAGCTCGAGTGCGAACATGCCAACCTTCCCGGAATGGGAGGCCGTCACGCTGGATCATACCTATGAGGCTGTCGATTATATCTCCTTGCACCAATACTACGGGAATCGTGCTAACGATACGGCCAATTATTTGGCGCTTACCCTTGATCTGGATCATTTCATCCATACCGTGAAATCTACCTGTGATTACATCAAGGCGAAAAAGCGCAGCAAAAAGACGATGCATCTCAGCTTTGACGAGTGGAACGTTTGGTATCACTCCAACGATGCGGACAAACAAATCGAGCCGTGGAGCGTGGCACCTCCACAACTGGAGGATGTCTACAATTTTGAGGATGCGCTGCTGGTCGGCAGCATGCTGATCACCTTTTTGCGTCATGCCGATCGAGTGAAGATGGCCTGTCTGGCCCAGCTCGTCAACGTCATTGCTCCGATTATGACCGAGAATGGCGGCCGGGCATGGAAACAGACGATTTACTATCCATACCTGCATGCTTCCCGGTACGGGCGCGGTGTATCGCTGCAGCCCATCGTCGATTCTCCGGTCTATGACTCGAAGGATTTTACCGATGTTCCCTACCTCGACAGCGCTGTCGTTTATAACGAGGCGGAGGAAGAAATTACGATATTCGCGGTGAATCGCCATCTGGAACAGTCACTGGAGCTGACGTGTGACGTGCGCAGCTTTGAAGGCTTCAAACTTGTGGAGTTTATCGTGATGGAGCACGAGGACTTGAAAGCCGTCAATACGGCGGATGAAGAGAAGGTAAAGCCGCATCACAGGGGACAGGCGAAGCTGGACTCCGGTATGTTAACCGCATCCCTTGCAAAGGCTTCCTGGAATGTCATTCGGCTCAAGAAAGGTTAACGCATTCTGCCAAGGCATAGAGCGTGCAGCCATCTGAGCAGTTAGCAGTATTTAGCCTAGCCATGCAGCATGTATAGTTCCGGGTATGATCTAGGGCATAATCACAGATGGAGCAGTGACATCTAGAGCGGCACTGTTCCATCGTCCCTAAGGGGCGGAGGTTCGGACAATAAGGCATAACTCAGAAGACATAAGGCATGTCGAAACTTGTAAGCGCTTCATTTTCTGGCTGACAGACATCATACGAGCAGGCATCAAGGGACGTATGAATGAAATCTGGGGAGGTCAATGGAAATGATTAAAAAATGGTTTGTCGGTTTTCTGGTTTTGGCGATGACGATGCTGTGGGGATGCGGCGGCTCGAATAATGCCGGAGGCACAAGCTCGGTCATCGACGGTGGAGCCGGGGAGGATGCGACCGAGTTGTCCTACTGGACATTTGTGGAGCTGCACGGACAGCATTTTGAGAAGATGCTGGGGAAGTGGAATCAGGACAATCCTGACCGTCAAATCAAACTTAATGTGACGGTCATGCCTTATGATGATATGCATAACAAATTATCCATAGCCGTTCAATCGGGGACCGGAGCACCGGACATCGCCGATATCGAGCTTGGCAAGTTCCCGGACTTTCTGTCCGGAACGCCCCAGCTCGTTCCGCTGAATGACGTTATCGATCCGTACCGGGACACCATTGTGCAATCCCGAGTGGATTTATACAGCAAGGATGACGTCAATTATGGAGTGCCTACCCATGTGGGCGCATCCGTTGCCTTCTACAATACCGAAATTCTTGAAGAAGTTGGTGTCGATTACAAGGAGATTGTAACCTGGGAGGACTTCAAGCAAGCGGGGATGAAGGTATATGAACAGACTGGAAAATATATGGGGACGGCCGATACAAGTGCCTCATGGCAGGCTTCCATGCTGCTTGCACAGCAAGGGGCGGATTATACCGACGAGGCAGGAAATCCTCAGGTGAACTCGGAAGCGATGATAAGAGCGATAACGGTACTTAAAGATTTGCAGGACAACCAAGTTATCGCCACGATTGCAGGCGGTCAGCCGGATACGGAGGAGGCCTATGGCGAGTTCAATGCCGGCAATTATGTATCGGCGTTTATGCCGCTCTGGCAGATGTCCCGATACACGAACTACATACCAGACTTGTCCGGTAAAATTGCCATCGCTCCAATTCCGGTCATCGAAGAGGGAATGCCGCGATCGGTAGGCGGAGGAGGAACGGGCACCGTCATCACCCAGACAGCCAAGGATATTCAGCTAGCCAAAGACTTTCTGGCGTTTGCCAAACTGTCGCTGGACGCCAACAAGGAAATTTGGAATACACTTGGATTCGACCCGGTCAATATGGACGTATGGGAGATGAAGGAAGTCACTCACAATCCCGAGAACGCGTTTGTCCAGTATTTCGTCAACAATCCTTTTGATGTGCTCAATGAGATCCGGGATGAAATTCAATTGATTAAATCGACCCCCGCAACACCAACGATCAACAATATACTCTCCACCACGACCTACAATGAAATTTTCGAGGACGGCAAGGACATTATGCAAGCGTTAAATGATGCACAGCAGCAGATTGAGCAGGAATTGAAATAATGTTCGTCAAAGGAGTCATGGTGTATGATTAGAAAGTTTTTGTACTCCCAGAAAGTTGCTCCTTACGTATTTGTCCTGCCGTTTATTCTGGTCTTTCTCATCTTCTGGGTCTATCCGCTTGGAAGCTCGCTCGGCATGAGTTTTCAGCAGATCCAGCTCGGGCAGGAGGCGGAGTGGGTTGGCATAAGCAACTATGACAAGCTGCTTGGGGACGGCATCTTTATGAAGGCTGTGCTGAATAGCGCTGTATACATGGTGCTGACCCTCGTCATTCTAATTCCTTTCCCGATGCTGTTCGCGGTGCTGATCAACCATAAATTTATGTGGGGGAGAGAGTTCTTCAAATCCTCCTTCTTCTTCCCGGCGCTTACCTCGGTTGTTGTGGCAGGCACGATCTTCAGACTCATGTTTGGCGAGATGGAGGGTTCGTTGATCAATAGTATACTGGGCTGGTTCGGCATCGAGCCGGTCAAATTCCTCAAGGGACAGGTTACCGGGTTCATCGCATTGCTGGCGCTGGCCGCATGGAGGTGGACGGGGGTGAATATGCTCTACTTCTTGTCGGGGCTGAAGAATATTCCGGATGAATATTATGAAGCCGCGTCGATTGACGGAGCGTCGTCCTTTCAGAAATTCATGAAAATTACGATGCCGCTGCTCAAACCCACGACGATCTATGTTATAACGATCAGCATCTATGCAGGGTTGGCGATGTTCATCGAAAGCATGATGCTCTGGAACGGTAACAATTCACCGAAAAATATCGGGTTGACCATCGTCGGTTATCTGTATCGCCAGGGCATTGAGAGGAATAATCTCGGTTATGCAGCAGCGGTAGGGATTGTCCTGCTGGCCATTACCATGGTCATTAATTTGACGCAGCTGACGCTGTCCGGGATGTTCAAGAAGGAGGAGTGAGCGATGAATAAGGAGATTTGGCCGCGCGCTGCGCTTTTAATCTTTTTCTCTGTCCTGTGCTTCTTCATTCTCGTTCCGTTCTACGCAGTGACGATCTCTTCCTTCAAACCGGGTGAGGAACTGATTCGTTACGGGCTTAACCTGCGGCTTGACCTGTCGGTGATGAGTCTGGATAATTTCATATACCTGTTCACCGGAAGCCACTCGTATTTCATGTGGTTCTTCAACTCGCTGCTTCTGACGATTGTCCAGGTCAGCTTGACGCTCATTGTCAGTGCAACGGTAGCTTATGGCTTCGCCGCCTACGAGTTCAAAGGCAAAAATATGCTTTTTATTTGCGTGCTGCTTATTATGATGGTTCCGTTCGAAATTTTGCTGCTCCCGCTGTACACATTGACCTATAATATCGGTCTTATGAACACCTATTCGGCTATCGTTTTGCCGGGGATTGCAAGTGCGGCTACGATCTTTTTCTTCCGGCAGTATTTGCGAGGCGTGCCGAGCGAAATTATTCAAGCGGGGCGAGTGGATGGAGCTAGTGAATACGGCATATATATCAGACTGATTTTGCCGGTAATGAAGCCCTCCTTTGCGGCGATGGCCATTCTGAACGGGATGAACAGCTGGAACAACTTCCTGTGGCCCTTCATGGTCCTTAGCGATGCTAATAAATACACGCTTCCGATTGGACTCAAGACGCTGTTGACCCCGTATGGCAACAATTATGATCTGCTCATTGTAGGTTCCTTCTTCTCGATCATTCCGATCTTTGTTCTGTTCATTGCCTTTCAGCGATACTTTATAGACGGAATGACAGCAGGGGCTGTGAAGGGATAATAATGAGGGCGCGGCTCTTTCAAGAGTCGTGCCTTTTCATGATTAGCAGGAATAGACGGTCCGGACAAGCTAACCATACATAACAGGCGGTATCTTTCCGGTGTCCGGCTTGAGGCGGCGGTTCATTCGTGAACGCCTCTTAGACTGGCAAAATGAAGACTTCCGTTTTAAGATGGAGAGTAGAGATGCATATTCCGCATGGCATGACGCAAACCTAACGTGAGGTGATCAAACTATGCATCCCGTAACCCGAGTGCTGCTGATCATTGGCGGGACGTTAATTGTGATCGGATTGCTGTGGCCGCTTATTGGCCGCTGGGTCGGCCGCTTGCCGGGCGACATCGTAGTGGATCGGCCCAATGTCAAAATTTACTTTCCTATCGTGACCTGCCTTGTGATCAGTGTGGTCGGCTCGCTGCTGCTGTATCTGATTCAAATGTTTCGAAAATAGCCGCAGCTGCTAACTTTCCGTCACGCGATTGATTCAACGCCAAGGGAGCTGTCTCAAAAGGGGGGTTAAAGAACGTACGAATCAGTAATCCCTGCTTTAGACATTGAAAAACGGCCGGTCAGGAGTCTATTCCTGACCGGCCGTTTTCAATTTTTTGACTCAATGTCGCTCGCTTGAGCAGATTGTGGGCAAGCGAAAGCCACCCTACCTCCGTGCTTACTTTCGGCAAGCCTCGAAGCAGGAATCGCCGGAATCCTCGGTTGTTTTTCATTTGTCCGAACACACTCTCAACCTCAATCATGCGCCGGATGGATAACTCTCGTCCTTCCTCGCTCCGAAGCTTCTTTCTTGCTTCTGCCTTGTAGCGAAGAAAGGTCATGCTCACCTCGATCTCTCGGTTCCTGTTTGTTTTACTGCATCTTTCTCTGAATGGACAGCCCTCACAGTCAGCACTCCGATAATGGCGTACCTGTTGCTCATATCCGCTTTCGTTCTTTTTCTTGCGCTCTCGCAGGAAGTGGAGCGTGCGGCCATTCGGACACAACCAAGTATCGGACTCCTGCTGGTAAGTCCAGTTGTCGATCTTGCTGATGTCTTGCTTCCACTTCTTCGAATTTTCTTTATGAAAGGTGTTATATTTGACAAGCGCCTCGCAATCTTCCTGCTCCAAGCGCGCGTAATTTTCTTCGCTGCCGTAACCAGCGTCCGCAATGATGGTCTTCGGCAACTTACCCAACATTTCTTTTACTTTCTCTAGATGGGGAATGAGGCAGCGCGTGTCCGTCGGTCGTTGGTGCAAGGAGTAGCCGACGATAAATTGGTTTTCCGTACCGATCTGAACATTGTATCCTGGCTTAAGTTGGCCGTTTCGCATATGGTCTTCTTTCATTCGCATGAAGGTTGCATCCGGGTCAGTCTTACTGTAGCTGTTACGGTCGCCCAGCAGTTTCCGTTGAAGCTCATACTTATGCTTGCGGGGAAGTAGATCCTTGCGCAGAAGGCGGACGGCTTTCTTCACTGGTTTGTTTTTCGGTTCATGTTGTAGCTTTTGCTCCAATTTCGCAACGGCCTTCTCCAGCTTAGCGCTGGTCAGTTCGTTGGACTCGCCCAGTTCAGCCAGGTCCTCGCCCGCATGAGCCGCTTCTTCCAGCAGTTCCTGCTCCTCAATCTCGGTGAAGAGCGATTTTACTTTCTCCTCAAGTTTCGCCTGTTGCTTGACAACGGATTTCCCCCAGACAAACGTATAGCGGTTGGCATTCGCCTCGATCTTGGTACCGTCGACGAAGTAATGCTCTAGCTTAATGTAGCCCTCTTCCACAAGCAGTTCCAACACAGCCGTGAATACTTTTTCGAGAACGTCTTTCATCCGCTCTGAGCGGAATCGGTTTATGGTGCGGAAGTCCGGGCGCTGCCGGGCGGCAAGCCACATGAAGGGGATGTTCTCCCTCACAGCCTTCGCAATTTGACGGGATGAATAGATCCGTTGGCTGTAGGCGTAAATGATGATCTTCGTCATGAGTTTGGGGTGGAAGCTAGGACGACCGCCTCCAGAGTAGGCGGCCTCGAAGATCTTGTCGTCGATTCGGTTGACGGCATCGTTGATGATGCGAACGACGTGATTTTGTGGAATATCTTCCTCAAGGTCCATTGGCAGAAACAGTTGGTCCATGGTATATTGAATGTACAAAGAAACCTCTCCTTTAGGGAAATGTTTGGGTGGTACCTTCATTTTACCAAAGAGAGGTTTCTTTTTGTTTTACAAATTAAAGAAGGAGCTGTCCCTCAGTCATCTACGATGACTTTTGAGACAGCCCCCTTCAAATTATGACGCTGCATCATAGGTTACAACAGCCTCGGGGTCCAGATTCCTTACAATTGACTTGAACCGGGGCAGCTCGAACAGATGAATCCGGTACAACATTCCGGACACTGCCTCGCTCTGTGCTTGATTGCCGTTTGCGGTAAACTTGCTTCGCTCCTCCATGTCCGCTTCTTCAGGCTCACGATTCAAGAAGGTGTTGATTGCTTGAGCCAGCGCGTCTTCGTTGGCACTGTTAATCCGGATGCCAAGATGAAACGAGAAGCTGGAGGTGGAGATGCGGATGGCCTCCAGTGCCGCCAGGCAAGCAATGGCTGAGTACATAGCAAGCTCCCAGCCAAGCACCAATCCGGCCACGGTAAGAAGTGCCAGGTTGAGTCCGATCTGGACGCCAGGAAGCTTGATCCGATTGAGAAGCCTGGTCAAGGATCTGGACAGCTTCGGCATTTGGAGAGTATCCAGTATAATGCCGTAGCGGATTCCGATGCCGATCCCTGTGCCCAGCAGGATCCCGCCAATGGCGGCCGACCCGATCTTGCTGTCAATCACGGAGGGAACGGGATAAAACACGATGGAGCAAATGGAGAAGGTTAGAAGTCCTATGGTTGCTATAAGAGCCTTCTCCCGGGCCGATTGGCGGAAGGCAAGCAGCAGAAGCGGGAGATTCAGTACAAAGACAAACATGCCGGTATGCAGACCTGTTATGTGGGAGGCCAGGGCCGAAATCCCTGTCACGCCTCCCGTAATGATCCCGCTTGGCACCAGGAACAGATCAAGGCCAAGGGCAGCGATGAGTCCGCCCAACACCGCCATGAGCAGCCGTCTTATTCTGAATGTCCGTTTCCAGTCTTCTGCGTCACCGTCCGTTATGGGATACGGAAGATTAGGCATGGACACAACGCACCTCCTTTATCAGCTGGTGCTCTCATCCTTCAGCCGGGATTTGCCCGGTTTTTCTTTATGGTCCTTGAACTTGAAGATTTTGTTTAAGATATTGTACACGTGCTTCGACTCTTTGGTCAGCAAAGGCCCCAAAATAGCCAGGATCAACACGTACAATGCTGCAAACGGCTGAATGAAGGACGCAAGTCCGCCCGCTTTGCCGAGATTGGCCAGAATGATGGAAAACTCGCCGCGCGATACGATAGTCAGACCAATGTTTGAGGAAGCTCTGGAGGATAATCCAGCGCTTCGTCCTGCCAGCATCCCTGCGAGGAAGTTTCCGAACAGAGTGATAATTACAGCAATTACAGACAGTACCACAGCGCCTCCAAGCTCCGACGGAACGATCGACAGCCCGAAGCTGAAGAAGAAGATGGCACCAAAGAAGTCACGGAACGGCAAGATCAAGTGCTCGATCCGCTCCTGATGCTCAGTTTCGGCCAGAACAAGCCCGACGAGCAAAGCGCCAATCGCTTCGGCAACGTGAATCGTTTCGGAGAAGCCTGCAAGCAGGAACAAAGCTCCAAAAATAACGAGACAGAACAGCTCATTGGAACGAATATTCAATGCCTTGTTCAGCAGCGGCACCATCTTGCGTCCGATCACAATGACCAAGAGCATGAAGCCAAGGGCAATAACCGCCGACAGCAGCACGCCGCCAAGTGAGGACGAGCCGCTCAGGACAAGACCTGACAGGATCGAGATATAAACCGCAAGGAATACGTCCTCGAACATGATAATACCAAGAATCATCTCGGTCTCGGGGTTCGCCGTTCTCTTCAAATCGACGAGGACCTTGGCCACGATGGCACTTGAGGATATCGTTGTGATCCCCGCAATAATCAACGTCTCTGGAAGCGGAAATCCAGAGAAGATACCAAGCATCAATCCGAGGGTGAAGTTGATTGCAATATAGATGGTTCCGCCGACGGCAATCGACTTGCCTGATTTAATGAGCCGTCCGACAGAGAACTCCAATCCCAGATAGAAGAGCAGAAACAGTACACCGATCCGGCCGAGAAAATCAATAAATGGTGCGCTCTCGATAAACCGGAAATCAAACGGGCCAAAGTGGGGTGCGTGTGGCCCTACTGCCATCCCGATCAGAATATAGAACGGAACGACAGAAAAGCGGAGTTTTGCAGACAGCACCCCAGCGATGGCGAGTAGGGCAATCGCCAGTCCTACTTCTAATACCAAATGATCCATTCAATCAACCCCGTCCGTCTATCAAGATTTGTTTAAATAGCCGCTGCTGCTGGCGCTCACCAACGACTACGAGTGTCGAGTCTGCTGTAATAATAACGTCGGGACCGGGATTAATTTGCTTGCTGTTTTTATTCACAACCGCAATAATCGTTGCGCCCGAGGACTGTCTGACACCCAGGTCGCCGATGGATTTGCCAACCCCATAGTAATGAGGCTCAATCCGGTACCATTCGATGATGAGTTCATCGAGTGCCATATCAATCGTTTCTAGAGCCTTCGGCTTATAAGTCAACCCGCCGACAATGGCAGCAATTTGGCGAGCTTCGTCGTCATCGACGGAGATCATGGAGATGCTTTCCTCCGGATCGTCGTACTCGTAATGATACATTTCTCTGCGGCCATCGTCATGAATAATGATGACAAGCTTATCGCCGCCTCGCGTATCAATCACAAATTTCTTACCGATTCCGGGCAGATCTGTTTCACGTACATGCATGAGTAAAATCCTCCTAAAAAATGGACATGATTAGTTATAGCTTGAAATTACACCGGGGCTACTGAACGGGACGAAAAGCTGACAAATATCGACGTGTATTTAATAGGAAATAATAATAAAAGCCGAAGCCGAAGTGGGATTATCGACCGATAGGGCAACCTGAACTTAGGCGTTCTCAATATAAGGACCGCCGAAGTCGTCAAGAATGCCGGCAGCAAGCTGCTGGCGACCTTGAGTTTGGAGAGAATATGAGATGGCTTAAGCACCGCGGCGTTATGGTGAATGTCAGGCTTAAATACATACCGCAGATCTGCATGCTCATCCTTATATTGTTCCTGGGATGGAAAATAAAGCGCAAAGGCGGTGATGAGCACCAAACCGAACATCCAAAGCCATCGTGCTGTCTTCAATATACGCTCCAAGTCATTTCCCTCCCTTCGCTCCTAGCTTCCTATGGTAATGATAACATAAATGTAATTGATCTCAAAATGAGAACGATAAATTATTTAGGAACGGTTTGGGAGATCATTTATAGGGTTACAATCTCTTTATATATTTGGATATATTTAGATGAGTGAGGGCGAAGAAGTGCGAATGTTCTGCAATTGTTCGCCCTTTATTTTCGTTTCGGGTTGAATCATTTGGTTTGCTCCTACAGTGTCATTTGGAGCGAATGCCAAAGCGATTGCCTTGTCCCTGCCAATTATTGCGTGTTTTTACGAGAGGAGCTTCTTCTGCTGTTCGGCGATTTGGGTTGCTCTGTTGCCTCATTGGAGCTGCTTCGGATTTCCTCTGCATCTTCATTCTCCAGAACTCCCTGAACCAGATCATCCAGCATGTCCGTAGCTGCATGATCCTCCGGATGGTCGGATTCGGGAACGGGATGCACACCTGGAAACTGACCTTCATAATCGACTTTTTTATTGCTCATATCTTCTCATTCCTTTCCCAATTATAGTGTGCAATGCAAATGGTTTTATGTACGATTAACCGTGTGAACCAAGATGAATCAGTACTAAATAAAGTATCTTTATATAGTGATAGATTATATAGAGGTATGTTAGAATATAAAAGGGATATTATACCAGGAGGCTGAACAATGCGATGAAGAAAAGAATACTGCTAAGCATGTTGGTTTTATTGCTCATGTCCACTTCTGCAGCCGCGGCACATCCCGGAAGAACGGATTCCAAGGGCGGTCATACTTGCAGAACCAACTGTGAACGATGGGGATTGAAATACGGGGAGTATCATTATCATAACGGAGGCAGCTCCAGCTCCTCTTCAGGTGGTTCTGCTGCATCGAAATCCAGCGCGCCGAAATCGAGCAGCTCGTCGGCCAGCAAGCCGAAAGAGAGCAAGCCTGCTTATGTAAAGTCCGGGCTTAAAGTCTTTATCAATGGCAGCGCACTTCAATTCGGGAGCGATCCGATCATCGAAAATAATACGAACCTGGTGCCGCTCAGAGAGATTGCGGAACGCATGGGTGCCCAGGTGAGCTGGAACAAGTCGGCCGGGGCGATTGGAGTACAGAGAGAAAATTATAAAATGACACTCACGCTCGGCAGCAAAACGGTGTACTACAACGGGAAGGCTGAGACGATAGCTGCCCCTCCGCGGGTCATTAACGGCGTGACCTATGTTCCTGTTCAGGTGTTTGCCAGAGGGCTTGGTGCCAGCCTGTCGTATGACGCGAGCGCGAATGCGCTGCGAATTACGCTCTGATCTTCAAGCTATGCCATCATAACTTGCTTCCTTATCCAGGAGACTTCTCAGACAGCCTGTTTCATACCCGGCTGTCTGTTTTCATGTATAATGTAGGAAATGAACGCCCCTTGCTCTGGGGGATTGACAAGCGACAACTATAACGAGGGGAGCGTTTGGACCTTGAGCTTTTTCGATAAATTCAAGGCTGGTGTGTCGGAGGCCGGCAACAAGGCCAAGATCTTGGTGGAAGTAAATAAGCTGAAGCTGCAGAACAGCAGCAAGCGAAGCGAAATTGACGGACAGCTGCTGGAGATTGGCAAGATCGTATACGCATCGGCAGAGTCAGGGGCATGGCCTCCTGACAGACAAAGCTTTGAAGCCTGTATGCGGCGCATTCAGGAACTGAAATTCGAAATGGAGCAAAATGAACTGCAAATTGCGAATCTTTCGGACGAAAAGCTGTGCAGAGCCTGTGGAAAGAGCTCGGCAATGAACGCCAGATTCTGCCCGCACTGCGGGGCTACATTTGAGGTTATACAAGTGAACCCGGATCAGGGGGAGGATACACGGCTCCTGCAAAATCCGGATGACAACAGCGACCCGCGAGCATAAACTGAACTTAACGTGTATATGAACCGGACCTGACCAGGGGGAATTCCTTGTGTCAAGGTCCGTTTTTTTTGATGGCGGCTGTGGACTTGGCGGAAATTTATTTTCCGTCTGAAAATAAATCGATCCTACTCACAAAAAAATCAATATATAGTAGTATTAATTCTACTAGATGGAGGGAGTGAGCAGACGAATGCGAATCAACAAAGCAGGTCTTGGCAGTTGGCATCGGCATGTCAAACGAAAAGGTTATCCATGGTTTCCGGGTAGACAGATGCTGCTCCTCTTATTGATGGCAGGCATAGTCCTTTCCGCAGGATGCGACGGGCCACGCTTGCCCACACCAGATCATCCCCCGGACGCCAAGCCGAAATCCCCCATCAATATCGTGATCTCCAATCTTGGGATGACGTTTCCCGCCGGTATGGACGAGAACGACAACCGCTACCTCAACTATATTGAAGAACAGACCGGACTCGATATCCGGGTCAACACCCCGCCCCCTGAAGTCTATAACGAAAAGCTGGACGTCATTATGTCATCAGGAAATCTGCCGGATATGCTTCATACCTATGACCCGGTATGGTTTGATCACTATGCCAAGCTCGGGGCACTGCATCCGCTGGATGAACTTCTGGATCAATACGGTCCGAATCTGAAGGCGAAAATTCCAGCCGAAGTTTGGGATCGGGTCAAGTATGGCGGCAACATCTATGCGGTGCCAAGCCTGAACGAAGTGACCGGTGTTGAATTGATGTATGTCCGCAAAGACTGGCTGGACCGGCTTGAGCTTGCGCCCCCGGTCACACTGGAAGATTACTATGAGGTTATTCGCGGCTTCACGCTCGATGATCCCGATGGGAACGGGCAGCAGGATACGATTGGTCTGACGCTAACCTCGAAGCTGGGACGCTCCTCCCCGTTCTTCGGAGCGTTTGGCACACAGCTGGATACCTGGTTTGAACGGGACGGTAAGCTGGTGTATGGAAATATTCTTCCGGAAACGAAGGAGGCGCTTGCTTTTTTCAATCGCCTGTATCAGGAAAATCTGCTGGACAGTGAATTCCCGCTCAACTTGCAATCCAGCGTCCACGAAAAAATCGAGAACGGCAAGGTCGGACTCTTCTCTGCAGCGTGGTATGACACGCGCGGTCCCATCGCGGCGAATAAGCTGAAGGACCCGAATGCGGAATGGATCATGCTGGAATACCCTACCGGACCCGAGGGGCACAGCGGTGTTTACGGCAAAGACGTGATTCGCGGCTACAACGTGATTCCGGCCACATCCGAGCATGCCGCAGAGGTCATCAAAATGCTGGATTTTATCGTGAGTGATTATAAAACGTTAAAGCTCGGCTTCGAAAATGAAATATGGAGATGGGAGAACGGGGTGATGGTGACCGACTTTGCGCTGCATGACGAGCATTTATATCGGGGCATTTATCAGTCGCTGGTTGATGTGCCAGACCCGGTATTGTTCAAGGAGCGGCTGGATTCATTGGGCGATTTTAATTTATACAACAACCTGGAAATGATCAATCAGCATATTATCCCTAACGCTTTTTACGGTGTGCCTACCCCTGCCATGAGCAAATACAGTAAGAAGCTGGACCGAATGGAGGATGTCTTTACCAAAATTATTATGGGCATTGAGCCGTTGGATGCATTTGACACCTATGTGGAGCAGTGGAGACAAGAAGGAGGAGATGAAATCACGAAGGAAGTGAATGAATGGTATACCAGACAGGAGGCAGGCCGATGAGAGGCTCGGGGGAGGTGGTGTGATGAAGAAGCCGTTTCGCTGGATTTCAGACCGGTTCTCACAACATATACAGACACGGTTAACCGGCTATTTCCTGCTGATCTTGCTGCCGCTGGTGGTCGTCAGCCTGTTTGCTATTGAGAAATCGAGGGACATCCTGTATGAGCAGGCCGTCGAGCGGACGGAAACGGCGTTGTCCTCGGCGATGAATCATTTTGATCTGGCACTGCAAAATGTCGAGGAAATATCGACGCTGATTGCGGGGGACCCCAGCATCAACGAACTGCTTAACAAAAACAGCACACAGCTATCCCCCCAGTCGATTGTGGATTTCTCTGAAGTGTTGGAGCAGCTGTCCAAATTGGTCTCGGTGAACCGGTTCGTATCGCAGATTGCTGTGTATCACCATGCCTCTAACATGCTGATATCCACCAATTCCGGAGGCCGCAAGCTGACAGGAGAGCCGCAGCAGGAATGGATGGTGGAGGCCGCGCGCAATAACGGAACAGGCTTCTCCTACGTGATGGCTGATTATCCGGTTGCAGGCGGGCATACCTTCGGCTCGATGACGAACACCGACAGCATCTCGCTCATCCGGGCCATGGATTTGTATAACAGCGAGCGCCAGTCCAATCTGCTCATGGTTTCTTTTCAAAAGGCGAAGCTGCTCAATATTATCAAAACGCTGCTTCCTTCGGTGAACAGCCGAATATCGTTGGTGAACGAGAAGGGCGAGGTCATTGTGGAGACCGGGAGCACGCTGGAGGACGAGGTGACAGGGCGGGATCTGGTGGTGACAACCGCCTCGGATTACTCCTCCTGGCAGCTAACCCTGGTGCAGCCAAGGAGCGAGCTGTACAAGGAAACAGATCAGCTCAGGCTGTTTACGTATGCCATCATTGCGCTTAGCATTCTGCTGGCGATCATCATCTCCTGGGTTGTCTACAG
Source organism: Paenibacillus sp. FSL M8-0334 (assembly GCF_038000405.1). Lineage (NCBI taxonomy): Bacteria > Bacillati > Bacillota > Bacilli > Caryophanales > Paenibacillaceae > Paenibacillus > Paenibacillus sp. FSL M8-0334. The sequence continues at coordinate 519,489 of NZ_JBBOCH010000001.1, read as the reverse complement.
CGGCATTGCCGCTCCTGTACTGAAGCTGTCCCGGGGGATGAAGAGACTGAGCAGCGGTGAACTGAACGTCAATGTAGATACAAAGCGGAGGGACGAGTTCGGATTTCTGATCCAGTCCTTTAACAAAATGGCTGCCGTGCAGAAGCATCTGATCGAAGATCACTATGAACAGCAGCTGCGTCTGAAGACAACCGAATTGAAGTTTTTACAGTCGCAGATCAATCCTCATTTTCTGTATAACACGCTGGATTCCATTTATTGGATGGCCAAAAACTATGATGCCGATGAAATCAGCGAGATGGTCATGAATCTGTCGAAGTTCTTCCGGCTAAGCCTGAATAAAGGCAGGCAGGTATTCACCATTGAGGAAAGCGTCATTCACCTTCACTACTATGTTCGGATTCAGCAGATTCGTTTCCTGGACAGCTTCACGGTGGCGTACCGAATATCGGAAGACAGCAGAAGGGTTCCGATTCTCAAGCTGCTCCTTCAGCCGCTGGTGGAGAATGCCATCCTGCACGGTATGGAGGGAAGAAGCGAGGGCGGAAGCCTGATAATCAGCAGCTGGATCGAGCAGGGCAGCATCGTCAAAATCAGCGTGGAGGACAATGGCCCCGGCATCGCGGAGGAGCGGCTCATTTATATTCGGGAGGAGCTTGCCAAGATGGGTGCGCGGAGTGTGCAGGCACTCTCCCAAGACGAGGAGCATGTCAAAGACCTGTTCGGCTTGCGCAACGTCTTGAGCAGAATGAAGCTCTATTACGGGCGGGACGCTGATATCGACGTGAACAGTGAGCCCGGCAAGGGTACGGTGGTTACACTGTCCATTCCGCTTGATCGCTGCAGATTGGAAAGCCCTGCGGATGAGAACGTATAACACAGACAAGGGGGAGTCGTAGATGATGAACTTGATGATTGTGGAAGATGAACCGAGACTACGGAATGCCCTCGCCTTCAATATCCCCTGGGAGGAGCATGACATCGAGGTGGTCGGTCTGGCATCGAGCGGGCTGGAGGCGCTGGAGCTTGTAAGCCGCAAGAAGCCGGACATCATGCTGCTCGATATCCAGATGCCCGAGATGGACGGATTGACTTTGCTTCGCGAACTGAGGGACCGGCAGGAGCTGGATCGGTTGAAGCTGATCATTTTGAGCGGGCATGATAATTTTGCCTTCGCCCAGCATGCGCTTGAGTACGGGGTTTCGAAATATTTGCTCAAGCCTGCGGGTGAGGAGGAGGTACTTGCGGCGGTGCTGGAGGCCAGAACCCAGCTTCGGGCTGATCTGGAGCAGTGGCAGCGCAGGGCGCTCTTGGAGCAGCGCTGGAAGGACAACTTGCCTCACTTGCAGCATCTTTTTTTCATTCAATGGGTTGGCGGTAAATATGCGGAGCAGGAAGTTCTGGCCAAAAGCAAAGAGCTGTACATTCCGCTGAAAAAGGAGGCGCAGATAGCGGTAGCCGTCGTCGATCTCGATCCGATCCCGGAGGAAGAGACGAGGTTTCGCCAAGGAGACCGGGAGCTGCTGCAGTTCACGGTCCAGTGTCTGGCCCAGGAGCTGCTTCCGGCTCCGGCCTGCTGGGGCTGTGCGGATGCAGACAACCAGCTGCTGCTCATATTTGTTGTGGATGAGAAGCGGGATCCGAAAGATGCGATGCTGCGGGTTCATGCTGAAGTAGCCAAGCTTCTGTCCCAGACGAAGGAGGTACTGAAGGTGACGGCGAGTGCAGGCATCTGTGCCGGTACCGGTACGCTTGCCGAAGCGCCGCATCTGTATGCCCAGGCCTGCCGCGCGCTTCAGGAGCGGGTGATCTACGGTCATGATCTTGCGATTCCATATCGCGAGCAGCAGGCAGCGGACGGTCACGGGATGGCGGTTGCCGTGCAGCAGAGTCTGGAGAAGGCACTGGAAATTGCCCTGGAAACCGCCGACGAGACGAAAGCGCTGGAACTGCTGGAAGAGCTGTGGGAGGAAGTGTTCACGCGTTCCGCATCCTCTGATGAATTTCATGAGGCGATCCTGTATGTCAGCGGATTTCTGACCCGGGTCATTCATAAGCAAGGCTGGACGTTGAAGAAAATCGTTGGCGAGGATATCGCCTATTTCCACAACGTCAGGCTGCTCAGCACCAAAATGCAGACCTGGTCGCTGCTCACGCGAACCGTCCGGCATATCGCCAGATTCATGCGCGAGCAGCGAAAAACATCCAGCAATCAGCTGGTCAAGGATATCCTTCACCTGCTGGAGGAAGAAATGGACCAGGAGATTACGCTGCATACAGTAGCGGACCGGTTATATGTCAATTCGTCCTATTTAAGCCGGCTCTTCAAGCAGGAGGTGGGAGTTGCATTCTCCGCTTATGTGCTGGAGCGCAAGATGGAGCGGGCCAAATCCCTGCTGCAGCAGGGACAGAAGGTTTACGATACCGCCCGCCTGGTCGGGTACCGGGATGTGAGCTATTTTACGAAGGTGTTTCGAAAGTATTGGGGGGTGAATCCGGGAGAATTCAAGGGGTGAGTGGCAAGCTGGAGAGGGGGCGTGGAGCGGAGAGACGTGCTTGCGTAGCATTGTCGCTGTAAGTGACGAATCGTAGGCGCTCTGCGACCGTATCATTCCTCCAATCGCTGTTGTCGCTGAATTTCCTGAATCATAGAAGCGAGGAAGAAATTCAGCTCCAAAGGCGACCGCTATCGCTTTTCCGGAATTGATTCGTTCGCTCCGCTGGGAGGCGCCACGGGGCGTGCGCTGTACTTTAAGGCGCCTGCGGCTTACGAATAGAGTAGTTAGGTTAAAGTGCCTTCGTGCCTATAGGCAAGCTTGCAAAAATTCCGTACGTCACACGATTTACGCGGTACCCCGCGTGAAAGCCCTCACGCACGAGCGGCTTGGAACGATAATTTACAAGCTCATTGCAGACATTACATCACAATGGACCACCAGGCCATTGGCAAGGGAGACATTAGCTGCATTCCTGTAAAAGCATCCACAAAAGGTTGGACGGAAAACGTTACGTTTTCTCGCCCGGCCTTTTTATTTTGAAACTATGATCCATCCGGAAGCTGAATTCGAAGTGTTAACTAAGTCGTTCCGTTGAAGCATCACCATCACATCCTCGTGACAAACCGACCGCAACTCCATGGCATCATTACTGACACCCCTGCCCCAACACAACATCAGATTACCATAAATAGTAATGATCCTCGCCTACTCAGTGTCTGCGGCGCGAATTACAATTTGTAATAACGACAAGAGATGAATGACATCGAAAGGGGGAAACAAGCTCGTGAGAACAACAATCGAACCACAGGATGCATCAGCGGCCTCACCGACACCGGGCCCACACTTGAACCGAAAGCGGGGCTACTGGAGCCGCCTGGGGTCGGACATCTGGAAGGAATGGGATCTGTATCTGCTGCTCGTGCCGGGAATCCTGGTCATTTTACTCTTCAAATATACCCCGATGTACGGGATCACGATTGCGTTCAAGGATTTTAACATTTTTGCCGGTTATGCAGACAGTCCGTGGGTCGGGTGGAAGCACTTTGCGAAATTGTTTACGTCCCCGGACTTCGCCCAGGTATTCAGAAATACGGTCATTATCAGCTTTCTTAAAATTATCATTCTGTTTCCTCTTCCGATCATTATCGCCCTCATGCTGAATGAACTGCGAAACATGCTGTTCAAACGGACGGTGCAGACCGTCATTTATTTGCCGCATTTCCTGTCCTGGGTAATCGTCGGCGGCCTATTCATCGATCTGCTCTCTACAAACGGCGGCATCGTGAACAAAGTTCTTGTGTCCTTAAACATGGAGCCGATTGCCTTCTTCCTCGACAACAGCGTCTTCCGAAGCGTGCTGATCACCTCTGCGGGCTGGAAGGAGACCGGATGGAGCACGATTGTCTATCTGGCGGCTTTCACGATGATTGACCCGATGCTATATGAAGCAGCCAAAATCGACGGCGCCGGCCGCTGGAAACAGCTGTGGCATATTACATTGCCGGGAATTGCGCCGATCATCATTCTGATGTTTATTTTGCGGCTTGGCAACGTACTGGAGGCCGGGACAGAGCAAATCCTTGTCATGTACAACCCTGTCGTCTATCAAGTGTCGGACGTTATCGGCACTTATGTATACCGGATGGGGCTTGGCAATCAGGATTACAGCTTTTCAACCGCGGTCGGCCTGTTCGAAGCTGTCATTTCCTTCACGCTTGTCATTGTTGGCAATGCGATGAGCCGAAAATATTTGCAGCGCGGGATCTGGTAAAGAAAGGGCGGAACTTCAATGGAAGATCACAAAAAAGCGCTGGAGGGGAACAGCACAGCCAGAGGTGTCATCAAGCTGTCCTTCTCCGAGAAATGCTTTGCGGTATTCAATTACACCTTTTTCATTCTGATGGGTCTGACGACCCTGCTCCCTTTTGTCAATCTGATCGCCAAATCGCTAAGCAGCGAGGGGGCGGTGATCTCGGGAAGAGTCGGTTTGCTGCCGGTAGGGCTGCAGTTTGATACGTACTGGTATGTGCTGCAGGATTCCTTGTTTTTAAATTCACTGAAAAACTCCGTGCTGCTGACGCTTGTCGGCACAGCCTGCAGCTTGACAGTGACCACGCTCACCGCGTATCCGCTGTCCAAATACCGGCTGCGCGGGCGCAAATGGCTGCTGCTTATGTTTGTATTCACCATGCTGTTTAGCGGCGGTCTGATCCCGACCTATCTGCTTATGCAGAACTTGAACCTCGTCAATACGTTCCCGGTGCTGTTTCTGCCAGCGATGATCAACGTGTACAACATGCTGATCATCAAAAACTATTTCGAAGGTCTGCCGGATTCGCTTGAGGAGTCCGCCAAGCTCGACGGGGCCGGAAACATCCGCATCCTGCTGTCAGTCATCCTCCCGCTCTCGCTTCCGGTTATGGCCACCATCGGACTGTTTTTTGCGGTAGCCTTCTGGAACGATTACTTCGCGGCCATGATCTACATTACCGATCCGGGGCTGAAGCCGATGCAGCTGTATCTGAAGGAGCTTCTGGTATCCTCAAGCGGCGACTTTCTGAAGGATAACATCGACGCGGCAATCAATACGACGCCGCAATCAATCCAAGCCTCGTCAATCCTGCTGGCGACGATTCCGATTCTGCTTGTGTATCCGTTCCTGCAGAAGTATTTTGTCAAAGGGGTGCTGGTCGGTTCGGTCAAAGGCTGAACATCACAGCACGCGAAAGGTCATTAAGCATGTGCAGCATCTGAACTTCTCGAAGGTGGTGATGCTTCCCGTTAAGAGTGAATTCATGCTGGTCTAGTTACTCAATTATAAGGAGGGTTATCCATGATCAAGCTTAAGAGATCTTCGATTCTGGCTGCGGTGCTCGGATTCACGCTGGCACTGTCCGGTTGCGGTGGCGGGGGAAGTACCGCGGAACAGCCCAATGAACCGCCGACTACGCCGGAGCAAGGACAAGGTGCGTCCGGGGGAGAAACTGCTGAAAAGCCAAATCTGCGCATGATTATGCAGTACGGCTTGTTTGACCCGAAGACGGAATTTGCGGCGAAATATATTCAGGAAAGAACTGGCTACAATGTGGAATACGAGCTGCTGCCTGCGGAGGGAGCTGATGAGAAGCTGAACCTGCTTGTGTCCAGCAAGGATAATTACGATCTGGTGAAACTGAACGCGGCGCAGTTCTACAATCTGGCGTCCGCAGGAGCGCTGGAGCCGCTGGATGATTTGATTGAGTCGCACGGCAATTATATCAAGCAGTCCATCAAGCCGGAGTCTTTTGGCAGCGCGATGATTGACGGCAAGATCTATGGAATTCCGGAAACGGGAGCCGGCGTCAGCATCGGTGAAGAGCTGGTTGTCCGTCAGGACTGGCTGGATGAGCTGGGGCTGTCGATTCCGACCAATACCGACGAGCTGTACGACGTATTAAAAACGATCAAAGAAAAGAAAAACGTCATTCCGCTGACGATGAGCAAAGACTCGATCTACGGAGATATTGCAACGACGTTCGGGGTGCTGACCGATTGGAAGGAAGTGGACGGCCAGCTGATGCACCGCGCAGAATTGCCGGAGATGGTAGAGTTCATTACGTATATGAACAAACTGTATAAAGAAGGCCTGCTGGACACCGAAACGCCGATCAATACGGCTCAGAAGTCCATCGAGAAATTTGCGGGCGGCAATGCCGCCATGTATAAACTGGCCTGGTGGAATGCAGGCACGACGATTTCAGCATTGGAGAAGAACTTTCCGGAGGCCAAGACGGCCGTTGTGCCTTATCTGAAAGGGAAGGATGGCAAGGCGGTAGTCGGTGCCAAAGCGAATACAACCTGGTATATCTCGATTCTGAAGTCCTCGAAGAACAAGGAAGCGACGATGGATTTCCTGAACGCCAAGCTGGAGCCGGAGACTTTCAAAGGAATTGCGATCGGGGAAGAGGGCGTGCATCATGAAGTGAAGGATGGCAAGTATTATCCGATTCTTCCTAAATTCAATGATGATTTGAACAACGCCAGCAGTTTCTTGACCGGTGTGGATGAAGAGAAATATCCGATCTACTGGCAGGCGCGCGTTCGTAAGGACCCGGTGCTGCAGGCGCATTTTGAAGAGTTCCAGAGCAATGCGGAAGGCTTGATCGTGGTTGATCCGATGTCCACGGCGCCGCCGATCGATGCGGTTTCCAAGAACCTGCTCCGCTTAACGACGATGCTTGATGATAATGTACTTCAGTTTATTTCCGGAGCGAAGCCAATTGAGGATTACGACAAGTTCCTCGCCCAGTGGAGGGCGGAGGGCGGAGCCGATATGGTTGCGGCAGCCAACGAATGGTTTCAATCCTCGAAGTAAATGGATGTGAAAAAGCAGTCTGCATGGTGCAGCTGCTTTTTCCACACCCTTCATCTGACAATCTGTTCTAAATCTGTTTACATTGATCTAAAAATGAGGTGTTTACTTAATTGCAAATCAATCTGGTGTTAGCCATAATCCATGAGATGAAAGGTGGTACTGTTTATGAATCGAATGCTTCGAAAGCAGCTGTCCCGGCTTCTCTGTCTGACGCTGCTGATATCCATGCTCCTGCCGGCTGCGCCGGCGGTCTATGGCGATAGCGCGTCTTTGTCAGAGCTGCCTGGTGGGGCGTCGGAGGAGCCGGTTACTTTTGTGCCTGAGGGTGGCGGTCAGCCGCTGCAGCTGACGGATATTAATGCAGCCGGGGACGCCCTTGCAGGCAAGCCGGACTACTTGGCCCTGTACACAAGCGGCTCGGGGGTCACCAATGCCGTATACCGTGAAGCGGTGTGGGTGCCATCCCAGCATATAGCTGTTGCCGTGGATGCTAGCGGAAGTGTGGTCAGCGTAACCGGACCGGATGCCGACCCGCCTTTCGTCTGGGACCCGGACACGCAGCTGCCTATCCCTGCGGGCGGATATGTCGTGCTGGCTGGGGGGAGCTGGGAGCAGTCGGCTTATCAACAGCAGCTGTTCCAGCACTTCAAGCCTGGTGACCAAGTGAAGCTGATGCGGGGAGGAACGGTGGTCACCGCAGCTGATTTTATTCCACAGCAGCCGGATCCCGGCCCTCAACCCGATCCTGATCCAGACCCGGGCACGGTTGGGCCGGAGCTGCATCTGATCACGCATAACGATACGATCGTGTCCGTTCCGGCGATCGAGGTGGCCGGATTCATTGCAAATCTGCCTGATGACAGCTCGGCGTTGTCCGTCACAGTGGATGGCGAGGCGGCTAATCTGTCGCCGGAGGGCGTGTTCCGTCACGTCGTGTATTTGGAGCCGGGAGTGAGAGTGATCCCTGTAAAGCTCTTTGAGTCAGGCCATGAGCTGGCGACGAGCCATCTGACGGTTGTATATGAACCGCTGGAGGATCAGGATTATATCGAGGTTGAGGCAGCTCCGAAGGATATCACCATCGACATCGACGGCCCGCGCATTCAACTGAATTATGTTGACCGGGACGTGACGGGAGTCCCGAATATCGTGGCATTGTTTACACAGGATTACGGCGCGTCCGTTCTGATCCCCCAGTTTAATGTGGCGGTTCAGGTCGATGCCAACAATCGTGTGCTGCAGGTTATCAATCCGTCCATTAACGGGAATCCGCCGGTGTGGACCGGCCCGACCGAGCTTGCTATTCCCGAAGGCGGCTATGTGCTGATGGCGCAGGATGACAGCTATACAGGGCACTATATTAAACGATTCCTGGCGGAGAACTTTCGAGCTGGCGATGTGATCAAGCTGCGCAAGAACGGTGAGGTCGTTCAGGTTCGCGATCTGATGAGCGGCAACGGCCTGATCGCCCGACTGTCGCTTCACAATGAGCCGATGTACACCGTGACTGAAGGCAGTACGGTCATCTCTGGCAAAATCGATAATATGGATGACATCGATGCGATCCAGCTGCTGATTGACGAGACGGAAGTTTCCTTTGAGGCTGACGGTTCTTTTTCCTATACGTATCCACTCGCTAGCGGCACCAACTATATTGAAGTCAAAGTGTTGAAAAATGACATTGAGCAGGATGTGCGGTATGTTGCTGTCTTTGCAAGGCCGGGCTTCTCATCGAATAAAGAAGTGATTCTATGGGTGGATCAGGCGGCCAACGTGCGCAAATTCCAGTCAAGCGAGGATGTGCGGCAGTTCTTGCAAAAAGCAAAGGATACCGGCATTACCTCGGTTGTGCTTGATGTTAAAGGCGTAGAAGGCTATGTGTCTTATAAGAAGAACGACCTGACAGGCCGGCCGTACGTCAGTGAAATCCAGGCGCCGGAGAAGGCGGGGGCAAGCCCGAATCTTGATCTGCTCCAGGAATTCATCGACCACGGACACCCATTGGGTCTGGAGATTCACGCTGCGATTAACGTGTTTGCCGAGGGTTCTATCGCTCATCATGAATATGCGGTGCTAAACGATCATCTGGACTGGGAGGAGCGGGTCTATTTCCCGGAAAATAACGGCGAGATCAAGCGTCTGCGGGAGAGTGCCAGACAAGGGCTGGTGGCCTTTGTCAATCCGTCCCATGACGAAGTGAGGGAGTACCAACTCAAGACGTTTGAGGAGATCATTAAGAATTACGACGTTGACGGCGTCGTGCACGATCGTGGCCGCTATGACAATGAAGGGGCTGATTTCAGCGATGTTACGCGGGCCAAGTTCGAGCAATTTTTGCAGCAGCGGGGGAAACAGCTGGAGAACTGGCCGGAGGATATTTTCTATTATGAGAATAACGCCCGTGTCGATGGTCCGCTGATTCAAGAGTGGTGGGAATTCCGCTCCGGTACAATCCAGAGCTTCTTCGCAGAGGTGAAGTCACTGGTTGATTCGTATGAGGCCCGGGAAGGCAGGGAGATCAAAGTCTCTTCCTATGTCGGCTCCTGGTATGAAACCTATTATCTGAACGGCGTGAACTGGGGCAGCAAAAACTTCAGATACCACCCTGCGCTCAATATGCCGGAGGAGTCGGTGTATACACCGGAGTATTACGATACCGGATATATCGAGTACCTTGATTTCCTGATGATTGGTGCGTACCAGACGACGAGCCGGGAAATTCAGAAGTACATTACCCTCGGCAATATTGTAACCAATGGAGAAATTCCGCTGTATGCCGGCATCGCGATGAATAATGTGCAGGTTCCGGCGGTGCAGCGCGAAGTGTTCCAGGCGGGGCTCTCGTCAACGAACGGGCTTATGCTGTTTGATGCTTCGCAGGTGAACTGGACCGTTGTTCAGGCATCGCTGGAGAATCGGGAGTGGGTGAAGGATTTTCAGCTTGGTATGAGCTTGCCGGGGCATCCGGATTCTTTCATGGAAGGGCACTTCTATAATGTCAACCGGGTTGAAGGCAATGTGAATGTCATGACCGAGGATTTCGGTTACTCCACAGGCACGAATCGCTTCGGAGTCGAAGTGGTTGTCGATGATACGGGCACTGTCACCCGGGTCGTGAACAAAAATCAGGCGATTCGGTGGAGCTGGGGAGCACCGGAGGAGAATAACAGTGTCATTCCGCAAGGCGGGTTCGTCATTTCGGCGCTGGACCCTTCAGGCATCCGAACCTTGCGCCAGCTTGTGGCGAATGCCTACAGTGTTGGCGATCAGGTCCGGTCTGCTGCGTTAAGCGGCCTTCTGGACGATGAAGGACGGGAAACGAGGGAAAGCCAGATCCAGCTTGAGGGTCAGGTCGAGGTGCTCGGCCCAGGTCAGGCTGCGGTGAAAGTGAACGGAGCCGATGCGGCGCTGTCGGCAAACGGCGGATTTACCGCTGCCATTCCTCTGGCAACAGGGAGCAATTCAGTCACGGTTGACGTGTATGTCGACGGCTACAAAACGAACAGCAAAACCTTTGACATCATCCGCACATCGACAGGAGACGGCGGATCATCTCCAGGCAGTCCTGGCGTCCCCGTGGCAGGATCAGACGGGGGAACGGGAAGTGCCCCGCAGCCGGAACCTGCCCGGCCGGAACGGTTAACGATCAGCAGCGGGACAGATGAGGATGGCCGGACGGCTATCCATGTCGAGGTGAATGAGTTGCGGCTGCTGGAAGATATCGAGAGGCTGAGCAAGCTGTCGCCAGCTGCACAGGTGCTGGCCTATTCATTGGCCGGGACAGCGGCGGAGGGGGATATGCTCACAATGGATCTTCCGGCTGAAGGGCTCCGCAACGCTGTGAACAGGCTGCCAGATGGCGCTGTGGCTATCGAATCGTCCCTGGGCCGTTTCGAGCTTCCGCTTGCGGCACTGAAGCCGCTGATGACGAATACCGGGCAGGCGGAGCATCTGCATATTCGGATCGGCACGGCTTCTCGGGAACAGGAGCAGCGAGCCCGAACGCTGCTTGGAGATCTGCTGGCGTTCGAGTCCTCTTACGAGATCGCGTTGCACTGGAAGCAAGAAGGGGAGATCGGCGCTGCAGTGGAGCTGCCTTCCGGCATGTTTGCTACGTTCTCTCGAACGCTGGACCGCGTCGTTCATGCGTCCACGACAACGGTATTGAGAAGCCATCCAAGTTCGGATCAGGCGGTGTTCGTACCGGCACTGTTCCATACAGTGGATGGGAAGTCACGCGTATTGCTGCGAGTCATGAAGAACGGTGTATTCACGCTCGTCTCCAATGAGAAGACCTTTGGCGACATGACGGAACACTGGGCACGTGAAGATGTGACCCTGCTGGCGTCTAAGAAGCTGATCGAAGGCCTCGGGGAATCCCGGTTCGGGCCGAACGAGCCAGTCACAAGAGCCCAGTTCACCGCCATGATCGTACGGGCGCTCGGTCTTGAATTGCAGCCGGGCCAGAGCGGATTCCTTGATGTGCAGGCGGGCGCTTGGTATGCTGATCCCGTTAAGACGGCGGTGGAGCACGGGCTGATTGAAGGGTTTAGCAGCGGGGAGTTCCGTCCGAACGACCGGATCACGAGGGAACAGATGAGCGTGCTGCTGCTTCGCGCAATGGAGCTGGCCGGGACCCGGGTAGAGCTCGGGAACAAGGATGCTCTGCTGGGAAGCTTTAGTGATCGGGACCGTCTCGGAGGCTGGTCGGAAGAGGCGGTGGCTGTAATGGTTCAAACCGGGCTGATGAATGGCCGGTCCGGGCAGCTGTTTGCGCCGAAAGCGGACTCGACCCGGGCGGAAGCGGCCGCAGTGCTGACAAGAATGCTGCAAATGGCAGAGTATTTGAACCGGTCACATGGACGGTAATCAAGGTTTGAGTATACCGAAATCGTGTTCACGGGTGGGCCGGGGCAATTGACCCCGGCTCCCGCGTTGGAAGAGCAACTGAAAAAAGCGATCCGAACCGGCATTCTGGCCAGGTTTGGATCGCTTTTTGTCTTGTATTCAGCCTGCTGGTGTTTTATACCGGGCGGAGCGATGGCCATTGCAGCTCAATGCCTTCGTTAACCAGCCTTTGCTGAAAGTTTGCCAGCTTCTCTTCGTCATTGCGGACCTCGGTTGGGAGGGCGTTGTGGTCAAGACAGTATCCGAGCAGGTAGCCCGCGGCCTCTCCGATGTTCCACTCCACCGGATGCAGCCGATAGCAGCCATTCGTAATATGGGTGACCCCGATGTTTTTGCTGGCTGCGAGCACATTGCGGACCCGTTTCGGGATCAGGCTGCCAAGCGGAATCTGGAACGGCAGTGACGATATGTCGATGTATGGCCGATTGCCTGTGCTCGGATGGAGGTCAATCCGGTAGCAGCCGATGCCGACGGAATCGAAGAAGGTTTCGGCCACTCCGCTCGGTCTAGCGTCGGTCGCTACATGCTGCTCAAGGACGGTAAATTCAGCCAGAATTCGTCTGGACTCCCGGATGTACGGGTACATGGCGAGGCCGTCCTCGGTGCCCACGACATCAGGACGAAGGCGCAGTCCCGGGTAGCCCTGCTTGCCGTCGGGGCGCGGCGCTTCGGTCTGCAGCCAGTACAGCAAGGACAGGCTTAGCTGCTTGGCTTCATACAGATGCCGCTCCACCTTCTCCTGCGGAACATCAATGATCGACCCGAGCCAGTAGTCGTTCTGCGGCCAGTTCACCAAGGATACCGGACTGGCAAATGCCCCCTCTGCAAAATGGTCAGGGTTCAGAATTTGCCGATATTGAAACAGCGAGAACCTCCCGTATCCCGGAAAGATTTCATAATCGATCGGCTCGTTGGTAGACGGCTTCACCGCCCTGAGGCTAAGCAGCCGGTCCGGCCAAAAGTCCGGCTTGTACTGGCGCCAAAAATCGTACATGTCGGGCTTGGCAATCGTATGATCTTCATCTTCGAAATAATCGACGGCATAACAGTAGGTGAAGCCCTGCATGTCTTGGGGCAGGGGCTCGCCGTCGACCGCATGGGGCTCTCCGGTCTGCGCAATGGACTCAGCGCCCGTCACATATTCAATGCCTGCCAGCGGCAACAGATCGCCAAGCTCGGTTGCGTCGATGAAATACGGTGCGTGGAGGGCGATGTGATCGCCGGTATCCAGCTGCTTGACCGTGACGCTCTCTACATGATCCCCTTGAACTTCAGCCTTCGTAACGGCGGTATGGTACAGAATACGTACCCTGCCGCTATGCACATACGGGGCCAGCATTTGATGCAGCACTGCGAGCGCAGCCCGGGGTTCGTGGCATAGGCGGCTGACGGTGCCGCTGCCGGGATTGAGATTCCGCACAGCTCTTGCCGCAGGCGTCATCGGGAAGTGATCCCGATAATACTGGCGCACGCCATCGCGAAATTGTCTGTAGCTTCGGGTGCAGCCGAAGGATTCAATCCAGGGGTGTTCATCCGGCGGGACGGCCTGGCTTGTGAGCTGCCCGCCGATCCAGGAAGTTTCTTCTGTCATAATGACTGTTTTTCCGGATTTTGCTGCAGCTATCGCTGCTGCGGTTCCGCCTGTTCCGCCGCCCAAAATGACGATATCAGCTTGCATTTCTCGCATCATAATTGCAGATCTCCTTTGGTTTGGTATTGAAACAGACTAGGGTGAAAAAGATAACTATTTTCATTGTAGAGGCTTCCCCAGCGGATGAGTACCGGATAGGCGTGACCTTTTTTGGTAAAATGATGCGTTGTTTCACCCGGTTCGTGCCTTAAACGTGACCGGGCAGACGAAGGTTAGGCAGGCCGATAATCATCACATGGGATATGCCCGCCATCATAGGGGAGAGAGGAGCATCTAATGGCTGGATTGTAGGCGGAATAAGGTGTGTTTTATACAATAAGGCATATACAGGGTTTCGCGGCCGTCTTGGCAGGTGAGTGCCTGCAACGAGGGTACGAAGATGATACGATTGCCGTGCTTGATATGGCGGGCGATAGGGGGAAGGATCGATGGGGATATCGAATCAGGAAGGCCGGAGCATTATCGTTGCTCAGGATGGGAGCGGGCATTGCCGCACGGTTCAGGAGGCGATTGACCTGGCGCCGGCGGGATCGGCGGGGAACTGGACCGTCATCAGGATAAAGCGTGGCGTGTACAAGGAGAAGGTTCATATTGATAAGCCGTTTCTTTATTTAAAGGGAGAGCATGCGAATGACACAATCATTACCTACAATGACTATGCCAGAAAGCGGTTCCCGGACGGCTCGGAGTATAAGACGTTTAACTCTTACACGATTCTATTCGGGGCGGATGATATCGTGGCTGAGGATATCACCTTTCGCAATGATGCGGGGCGGGGCGAGCTGGTCGGGCAGGCGCTCGCGGCTTATGTGGACGGGGATCGTGTCTGTTTTCGCGAATGCCGGTTTATCGGGCATCAGGACACGCTGTTCACCGGTCCGTTGCCGGACAAGCCGCTGCAGGGCGGAAGCTTCGGCGGACCGCGGGAGGGAGAGCCAAGGAGAGCGGTTCACCGGCAGTGGTATGATCGCTGCTACATTGAGGGCGACGTTGATTTCATATTCGGTTCGGCTACGGCTGTTTTTACAGCATGCGATATCTACTCCCGCAATCGTCTAACCGAGGAGAACCAGGCGAATGTTAAGCTTCATCCTCATATCAGCGGCTGGGTAACGGCAGCGTCGACGCCGGAGGGTAGAAGCTACGGCTACGTGTTTATAGATTGCAGGCTGATTGGCGACGCCCCCCCGGAGAGTGTCTATCTGGGCCGACCGTGGCGCAATGATGCGAAGGTCGCTTATATCCGCTGCTGGATGGGGGCGCATATCCGGCGCGAAGGATGGGACAACTGGAACAAACCCGAAAGTGAAGCCACCGTCACGTATGTAGAATATGAGAGCAGCGGCCCAGGGGCGGTCTCTCACAGGCGTGTCCCCTGGTCAGCTCAGATTGACGAGGCAGAAGCCGAGAGCTACGCGCTAGGCAGCGTACTAAGCGAGGGCGGGTCGTGGGACTGGGAGAAGCGGAGGCTGACTTAAAGGAAGAAGGGGAGCGCACCTGCATATTCTGCGCTCACCCTTCTTGCCTGTATTTGCTCCGATATTGTCCAGGGGTCATGCCTTCAAGCTTCCGGAAGGAACGAATGAAGTTCTGGGAATTGTTATAGCTTAACTTCTCGGCAATTTCCTTAATCGGCATATCGGTTTCAACGAGCCATTTTTTTGACATTTTGAATCGGTACTGGGTCAGATACTCGCTGAAGGACATATTGGTTTCCTTCTTAAACACACTGCTCAGATAAAAATTGTTATAGTGCAGACGGGAAGCACATTCTTCAAGTGTAATGTTGCGGTCGAATTCGTTGCGGATCATTTCGATCATTTGCTCGGACAAGTTCTGGTATTGCGACTGCTGCCGGTCGCGGAACACTTTCACCATCGGCTGAATGACTCGGGTATGGAACCATCTCTCGATGTCGGAGCTTGTGTACAGCTTCAGCAGCTCCTCGACAAGGGAGCCGTCCTGGATATGGACCTGCTCCAGCATAATCCCGCTCTCCTGCATGACAATCATCAGATCATTCAACAGCCGGATCAGTGAGATTTGATATTCATGCGGAGTCCGGTCTTTGTGAAATACATCGGACAGCCACTGTCCAAGCAACTCCAGCGCGCGTTCCTCATCGGCCAGCTTGATCGCGTCGATCAGCTCGTTCTCCACCTGAGTCGGATAGAAGTACACGCGGGTATGTTTCCCGGAGTTCAGACTGTGATAAGGAATGATGACGCCTGTGCCAAGCTTGATCCGGTGCTTTAGCGCCTCAAGCCCTTCCTGATAAGCGCGCGCAGTTTTGAACAGATTGCTGTACGGCAGGCTGATGCCGATGCTGACATCCAGATCAAGAAAGGAACGGGTCGTTTTCTGAATTTCCTCGGACAGCTTGTAGATATAGTCGTTGAATTGCTCAAGGGTGATCTCGCCGCGCCCGATCAGGGTAACCTGGGTTTGATCAATAATGACCGACGGGAGCCTGTGCTCGGACGGTATAATTTCTTCAATCATGTTATGAATGGCAAACAGCAGCAGGTCGCTGTCCTTTCGTTCATAACGGGTTTCGTCCAGCATATCGATCTGGAGGGTAAAGACCGCCATGCGCTCCCACTTCGATACCAGTTCCCGGTAACCGAACAGCTCGATCTGCTCTTCCGCCTCGGGAGCATTGATCTTGCCCAGAAACAGCTTGTGCAGGAAGAAGGTGCGAACCTGCTGGCTATGCTGGCGCAGCTCGTTGCGAAGCTGCGTGTTGGACTGGAACATGTCACGGATATGTTCATCGATAATTTGCAGCTCGTTCTTCTTATTCGCCTGAATTTCCGGCAGACGCTCCACAATGCTCTCGAAAATATGCCGGATCGGCGTATACATCCTGCGCGTGCCGAGCCACACAACAAGCAGGCTGAAGCCGATCATGACCAGGCAGATGTACAGTGTAAACCATCCGATGGAGCGGGATTCCTTAGTCACTGCGGCCATCTCGGTTAAGGAGGCGTACAGCCAGCCGTTGAAATCGGAACGAACATAGGTGATGGACACCGGCTTGCCGTCAATTCTCGTCTCGAACTGCCCCGACTTGCTGTCGAAGCGCTCCAAGTCTTCTTGCTCATAGCCGGTATCGGTCAAGTAACGGCCGAGCTTGCCGGGTTCCGGATGAACGACGATCCGATAATCATGGTCAAGCACCATAACCTCCCGCGTATCGGAAGGACTGTCCATCATGGCAGCAAGGCTGCAGCTTGGAATAGTCGCTACGGCTATGCCGCGCGCCTCGGAGGAGGACAGCGGCATTTTCTTCGCAAGCGTGATCGTATATGGGCAAGCATAGCTCTGGGTGTCGCTTGAGCCCAGGGATTCGGTTTCGAGAAGGAGCCAGTTCGAATTGCTTTTTAATTCCATTAACGACAGCAATGTATCACTGGAAGCGTATTCATAAAAGTCGTACATTCCCCGGTTGTTGACGAGCCAGTTCATCGTGGCGTTGGCCAGAATGACATCCGTCACCTTCGTCTCCGGTGATTGCAGCAAACTTAGTTCTTCTCTCAGCTTGTTGTAGAGCTGGAAATCATAGTAGGACAGAGGGCGATACAGCGCCTCTTGCAAAATATTGGAATTGATAACATAGTTAAGTGTATAGTCTACGGTCTTGAGGACCTGCTCCAAATTGCTGTTCGTTTGGTTCATAAGCTGGATATTGCTGCTGTTCACATGGCTTTGTACTGAGGCGGACGATTTCATAAAAGAGAAAAATCCAAGCGCGATCAACGGAATAATGCTGATGACGCAGCCGAACAGTATCATTTTGGAATAAAGACTGTTTTTTGGATGCAAAGGGTACACCTTCCCGTTTAACAAAGTGTATAATCATTGTATTGGTAACGCTCTCATGATTCAATAATCATTTCATAAAGAATAATCACTGGATTGGGATATTGTGGATTTTACGAGGAACTGTCTGCTGTTATTCGAATCATAATGCGAAATATGCTTGAGCGCGGAGGTGGGCTTGTTATGAAGGGGCGTCTATCGGGAAATGTATGGATTGTACTGTCCGGGGCTGTGTTAATAGTGATGTGTTTGCTTATGTTGCGATCGATGGCGCTGGATAATCGCACCGAAGCAGCCGGAGGAGACATCTTGTCTATCTCGATTATGGCCAATCTGCATACAGCGGAGATTCCATCCAATAAGATCAAACAGATGATCGAGGAACATACCGGCACCGAGCTTAACGTGCAGTGGGTTCCGGACGGGATCTACGATGAAAAGGTATATGCGTCGCTGACGACAGGCACGCTTCCGAAAGCACTCTATTTGAAAAATGCGGCCTCGCTGCCGTTTTTTCGTGATGAAATTCGAGCGGGCTTGTTTTGGGAGATTGGGCCGTTCATTCCTGAATATCCGAATTTATCGAGGCTGAAGCCGGAAGTGCTGAACAACACCTCGGTGGACGGCAAGCTATACAGCTTGTATCAGGAACGGGCTTTGTCGAGGCAGGGAATCATTTACCGCAAGGACTGGGCCGATCGCTTGGGACTTCAAGCGCCGACGACGCTTGATGAGCTATACCTCATGTTGAAAGGGTTTACATTTGATGACCCGGACGGCAATGGCAAGCAGGATACCTATGGCCTAACGGATCGGAATGACCTGATCTACGGGGCATTCAAGACGATTTCATCATACTTTGGCACTCCGAATGATTGGGGCTGGAAGGACGGTTCATTGCTGCCGGAGTTTATGTTTCCGCAGTATATGGAGACGATGAAGTTGTTCCGTCAGTTGCATGAGGAGGGGCTCATTAATCCGAATTTCCCGGTGACCAGCAAGCAGGATCAACAGGAGCTCTTTGTGAAGGGAAAGGCCGGTGTATACGTTGGAGCGATGGGGGATGTCATCACCCTGGAATCCAAGTTGAAGCAGCATGATCCCAGCGCTGTGCTGGATGTTCATAACCGGATTCTCGGGCCTGAGGGATATGGCATCTGGGCGAATCAAGGCTACGGAACGGTCGTGCTGTTCCCTAAATCCGCCATCGCTACCGAGGAAGAGCTGAGGCAGGTACTATCTTTTTATGACCAGCTGATGAGTCCGGAACTGGCCAATCTGATCTACTGGGGAGTGAAGGAGGAGCACTATACTATTCGGGAAGGGAAGGCGATGGCCGTGGACTCCCATTGGTTAAAGGAGAAGGAAGTAAAGCCGTATCAGTCGCTCATGATCGGAGGCTTCAGCACCATTCCGGGCATGCTGCAGCCGATTACCCTGAACGAAGTCAAGGAGAAAGCGGAACGGTTAATCTATGATAATGAACAATTCTTGATATATGATCCGACAGATCCGCTGGAATCTCCGCTGGATAGCGAGATTGGCGTGCGGCTACAGGAGATCATTCGGGATGCTACGTACCAATTTATGATCGGGATGCTGGATGAAGCCGGGTTCCAGGCGGAGGTGGAGCGGTGGCTTCAGCAAGGTGGGGAGAGAATTATCCGGGAATATAATGAGGCTTATGCTCAAACGGCCGGGACGTTGTCACCGGATTAAATGAAGGGAGCCAGACTAGGGCCAGGGCCAGCGGCTTGACATGATGAAAGGCTTATTCGCACAAACATAAATGTAGCCGCGACTGTAGGCAAATGCCTGATATTACATACACGCAACCGATCTTTTAAGCCGCTTGAATTCGCACGCGCTCACCCTATGACGCGGGATTCAAGCGGCTTGTTCTTCGTCTGCTGCCTGTCCACAACGGGATCCTTGGAACCGTGATAATCATTAGATTAGTTTTCCGCTCCTTCGGATGGAGCGGAAACGAAGGAATGGCGTGCACGGCGCATCCCCAATCTCAAGATTATATACGTACCGGGAGGCGGTGTTTTAAGCTGTTCCTGTCAACATTTCAAATTTCAATTAAAACGGAGGTCAGAAAAAATGAAAAAGACAAAAGCCAGCACTGTCTTGGCAATTGTAACCGCTTTAGCGGTATTGGCCGGCTGCGGCGGAGGCGGAGGAAGCGCATCCGGAACGAAGCAGCAGGGCAGCGGCGCTCAGGGAGAGAGCGATCAGCCAGTAGCCATCACGATTATGGCTAACCTCCACACCCCGGAAGTTCCTTCAGACAAAATCGAGAAATTAATTGAAGAGAAAACAAACACGAAGCTAGAGATTCAGTGGGTTCCAGACGGCACGTACGATGAAAAGGTGAATGCATCCTTTGCTACCGGCACGCTGCCGCAGGTAACGCTGCTGAAGAATGCCGCCTCTCTTATTAATATGAGAGATGCAATCCGCAACGGGCAGTTCTGGGAAATTGGGCCTTATCTTCAGGACTACCCGAATTTGAGCAAATTGAAACCGGAAGTATTGAAGAACACGGCGGTGGACGGCAAAATCTACGCCATCTATCGCGAGGTGCCGCTATCCCGTCAGGGCATCATCTACCGCAAGGACTGGGCTGACAAGCTTGGACTCGGCGCTCCGACAACGATTGACGAGTTCTACGAGATGCTGAAGCAGTTCAAGGAGAACGATCCGGACGGCAACGGACAGAACGATACGATCCCGCTCACCGACCGCAACGATCTCGTCTACGGCGCATTCAAGACGGTAAGCTCCTGGTTCGGCACGCCGAACAACTGGGGTGAGAAGGACGGCCAGCTTCTGCCTGAATTCATGTTCCCTGAGTACGTGGAAACGATGAAGTTCTTCAAGAAGCTTCATCAGGAAGGGTTGATCAATCAGGACTTCCCGGTGACAAGTAAAACCGACCAGCAGAACTTGCTGACCACAGGCAAAGCAGGGGTATATATCGGTGCAATGGGCGATGTGTCCAGCTTAGAGCCGAAGGTGCTGGAGATTAATCCGGATGCGGAGCTTGACGTGCAGAACAAAATTGACGGTGGTCCAAACGGCTTTGGCGTATGGTCCGTACCAGGGTACGGTTCGGTGACCCTGTTCCCGAAAACGGCGATCAAGACAGAGGAAGAGCTCAAGCAAGTGCTGTCCTTCGTGGATCAGCTGATGAGCCCCGAACTGGCGAACCTGATCTACTGGGGAATCGAGGGCGAGCACCACACGCTTGAGGACGGTCAGGTCATTACAACCGAAGACACGAAGCTTTGGGATCGCGAAGTGAAGCCTTATCAGGTGCTTCAGGTCGGCGGACCGCTCACGGTTGAAGGCTTTCTGGAAGCGAAGCATACAAGACCGGTGAAAGCCAAAGCTGAGGCGCTCATTGTGGAGAACAATGATTTCCTGATCGAAGACCCTGCTGCAGCGCTCGATTCCAAAACCTATAACGAAAAAGGCGTGCAGCTCCAAGAGCTTATCAAGGATGCAACCTACCGCTTCATGCTTGGCGATATCGACGAGGATGGCTTCCAGGCCGCTGTGGACAACTGGCTGAACAGCGGAGGCCAACAGATCATCGATGAATTCAACGCATCAAACGAGGCTTCGAAATAACAGTACACGAGTATCCCGTCTCCCGAAGACCGAGCAGCCCGCTCGGCCTTCGGGTATTGTCGGGAACAGAAAGGAAGTCGAGGATCATGAGTGAGACAGCTGTGAGCACCGGGATGAATCCAGATGTAGATGTAAAGCCGCCCAAGCAAGATTCAGGACGGATGAAGCGAATAATCAAAAACCGAGCTATCTATATGATGATTCTTCCCGGGTTCTTATACTTCCTGATCTTTAAATACATCCCGATGTCGGGATTGGTAATTGCTTTTCAGGACTATCAAGCATTTCTGGGAGTAATGAACAGCCCCTGGGTAGGGTTCAAGCATTTCGAACGTCTGTTCACAGAGCCGATGTTTTTTACGATATTAAGCAATACCTTAATACTGTTCATGATGAATCTTTTGTTCTATTTTCCGGTGCCGATCATTCTCGCCTTGATGCTGAATGAGGTGCGGCGCGAAGTATTCAAGCGTTTTATCCAGACGATGGTATACATTCCTCACTTCATGTCGTGGGTCATCATCGTATCGATTTCATTTGTCATGCTGTCCATGGACCGCGGGATCATCAATGAGCTGCTGGCGATGATGGGCTTTGAGAAAATCAATTTCCTGATGAGCAGCGACTGGTTCAGGCCAATGTATGTGCTCCAGGTCATATGGCGTGAAGCCGGCTGGGGGACAATTATCTATCTGGCAGCGATGGCGGCGATTGACCCGGGATTGTACGAGGCTTCCCGCATCGACGGGGCCAGCAGGTTCCGCCAAATCTGGCATATTACCCTTCCTTCGATCCGCAGTGTCATCGTGGTGTTGCTGATTTTGAAGATCGGGGATGTGCTGGAGCTTGGATTTGAGCATGTCTATCTGCTGCTGAACTCGATGAACCGGGAAGTGGCGGAAATATTCGATACGTATGTATATACCGCAGGGCTTCGGCAGGGGCAGTTCAGCTTCAGTACGGCGGTCGGATTCTTCAAGTCGATCATCGGTCTGATTATGGTAATGCTGGCCAACTGGCTGGCCAAAAAAGCCGGCGAAGAGGGCATCTATTAAGATGAGAAAGGTGGAGCGCTATGGTACATGACAAAACAATACCGAGCCGGATTTTCGATATCGTCAATTATACGCTATTGTTGATTATCGGCCTCGTTACAATTCTGCCTTTCCTGCATGTCATCGCCGGTTCGTTTACGACGGTGGCTGAGCTGGCACAGAAGCGGTTTGTCCTGTTCCCGACGGAATGGTCGCTGGACGCTTACAGATATATATTTTCAACGAATACCATATTCAAATCCCTTGGCGTTTCTGTCGGGGTCACGTTCTTCGGCACGATGTTCAGCATGCTGCTGACATGTCTGATGGCCTATGGCCTGTCTCGCAAAGATTTGGACGGACGCAATTTCATTATGTTCATGGTCGTATTTACGATGCTGTTCAGCGGCGGCATGATCCCGACCTTCCTCGTGGTGAAGGAGCTTGGCATGATCGATACGTATGCGGCGCTGATCGTACCGACGGCGATTAATGCATTCAACCTTATCATTATGAGGAACTTTTTTCAGAACCTGCCCGAAGGTCTTGAGGAATCTGCCAAAATTGACGGTGCCGGCGACTGGGGGATTTTGTTCCGGATTGTCATTCCGCTGTCCATGCCTGCGATTGCAACGATTTCGCTGTTCTATGCCGTGACCTACTGGAACACGTACATGCAGGCGATTCTGTATCTGAATGACGGAGCCAAGTGGCCGGTGCAGGTTATTTTGCGCCAGATCGTTATCCTGGCCAGCGGGCTGACCGCCGACACCTCCAGCATGGAGGACTTTGTCCGGCCGCCAGAGCAGACGGTGAAGATGGCGGTTATCGTGGTGGCGACGCTTCCGATTTTGTGCGTATATCCGTTCTTGCAGAAGCATTTTGCCAAGGGGGCCCTGCTCGGCTCGATTAAAGGATAATAAGAACACTTGGAGGAGCTCTCATGGAGAACAAGCTGTACGCGCCTATTATTGGCGGGAACTACGCCGATCCTTCCATTATTCGGGTCGGTGAAGATTATTATATGACGCATTCTTCCTATAAGCTGACACCTGGACTCATCATTTGGCATTCCCGGGATCTGCTCCATTGGACGAAAGTTGGCGCTGCGCTGACCCGCTATGGCGGGGATGTGTGGGCGCCCGATTTTGCCGTGCATAACGGGCGCTACTATATCTATTATCCTGCCGGAGGGACGAACTGGGTCGTAACGGCGGAGCATCCGGCCGGTCCGTGGAGTGAACCGGTCAATCTCGGAATTAAGGGGATTGACCCTGGTCATACGGTTGGTCCGGACGGTAAGCGCTATCTGCATATGTCCGGCGGATACATTGTTGAATTGAGCGATGACGGACTGTCGGTGGCCGGCGAGGCAAGGGAAATCTACGAGGGCTGGCGCTATCCGGAGGATTGGGTGGTCGAAGGGTACAGCCTGGAAGGCCCTAAGGTCACCTATCATAACGGCTATTACTATTTGACCGTGGCCGTCGGAGGGACAGCCGGTCCGCCTACGAGCCATATGGCGGTGTCATCAAGGTCCAGGACGCCTTGGGGACCGTGGGAGCATTCCCCGTATAATCCGGTGGTCCGCACCTGGAGCAAGGAAGAGGCGTGGTGGTCCAAGGGACATGCATCGCTTATTGATGCACCGGACGGGCAATGGTGGATGGTCTATCATGCCTATGCAAGCGGCTATCATACGCTCGGAAGACAGACGCTGCTGGAGCCGATTGAATGGACAGAAGACGGCTGGTTCCGCGCGGCTGGCAAGGCAGAAGCCAATCCGGCTGCTGAAGCCTTCAAGTTCCAAGATTCCTTCCAGGAACCGGGCCTTTGCCTGGAGTGGCAGACAGAAGGCACAGAACCGGAACAGCGTTTTCGAACCGGTCCGGGTGGGCTGATTGCGTCCGGAGCTTCGGAGAAGGAGCGGCACTCGCCTTTATTTTATATGCCGGCGCACAAGCGGTATATGGCAGAGGTAGAGGTTGCGCTGGAAGGGGAAGTCGAGGGGAGGCTCTTGCTGTATTACAACGACTATGCCTATTTGGGGCTTGGTGTACACGGCGGCGGAGTGCGGTTTTTCCGTTCCTTCAAAAATTATGCCACGATGCCAAGCGACAGCGGATACGCCTGGGTGCGGATCGTGAATGATGAGCACATCGTTTCTTTTTATTACAGTTTTGATGGCACGAAGTGGATGAAGTATGACAAGGTGGTGGACGCATCAGGCATGCACCATAATACGCTCGGCGGGTTTCAGAGCCTTCGCATCGGACTGGATGCCGTGGGCCGCGGCAAGGCGGTCTTCCGAAAATTCACTTATAAAGAGCTATAACTAGAGACGAAAGAAGGGAACGGAATGAAGCGGCGATTGGATGGTATTCTTGAACGGGGAGACGGATTGTTTGACGGCTTTTTTGAATGGCTTGAGGGCCAATACGATCCGGACTCCGGAGGCTTCTATTATGCGCGCAGTTCAAGGGATTCCGGGGAGTTTGTGCCGGATATCGAATCAACGGCTCAGGCGCTGAACATTATCGAGCGCTGCGGGCTTACCCCATACCTGACAGAGGACATGAAGAAGGGCGTTGTCCGTTTTTTTCAGAGCAGACAGGACCCAGAGACGGGGTATTTCTATGATGCCAATCCGAATATGAGACAAGACGACGTGATGGTGGGCCGCGCGCTCGGATACAGTCTTAGGGCACTCCGTAAATTCGGCGCGGAGCCGCTGTATCCGCTGCCGGGCAGCAGCCTTGGAGATGCGGCGAGTTCATTTCCGGATTACTGTCAATCGCCCGAAGCGTACGGCGAGTGGCTTCGCTCGATCAGTCTCGCAAACAGCTGGCGCGGCTGCGACAGGCTGTGCAACTCCGCTCCTTATTTAGCGCAGATGGAGGAGGAGAAGCGTGAGCCGTTTTTGCAGCAGGCGCTGTCTTATTTTGCAAGCATACAGAATCCAGAGACGGGACTCTGGGGCGAAGGCGCTCCCTACGTTCAAATATCCGGAACCTTCAAGCTGTTGACGTTCTACAGCAAATTTGAAGTGCCGCTTCCGCGTACTGAACAAATTTACAATGCGCTGCTTCATGCATTGCGGCATGAAACCGCATCGGACATGTGTTATATCCGCAATCCGATCAGTCTGCTATCGGCGATCCATGTCCCGATGACCGAAGAGGAGTTGACTGAGATCGCGGAGATCACACTGGACAACATGGCAAGGCTTAAGCGAACGGATGGCGGTTTTTCCAGAGAGATTGACCATTCACCGCCGGCGCCGAATGTGGCCCAGGTTAAACAGGGTGAGTATTACCCCGACATGCCAGCAGCGGTTCCGATCGGGAAAGGAGAGGTTGAAGGGGATATGAACGCCGGTACGCAGGCTGTTCTCATCCGCTATTCCCTGCGGCAATTTGCCGGACTGGATGAACAGATGCTGCCGGCTGCAAAGGTCTGGCTGTCCACCAGGCTTACCTCGGCGGATGGGTAGTTTCGGCAGATGGATCCGGGGGTCCGGGAGATCTTCTCCGGACAACCAGCTCTCCGAAGAAGCGCGTATCACCCTGTTCAACCACGGCATCTATCAATTCGGGAACGCTTTGGCGGCGATTTTGGTCAACCTGTATTTGTGGCGGCTCACGAGCGATCTATGGGTCAACGGAGTGTTCAATCTGATGACGCTGGCCGTGGCGCCGATGGCCTCGATTTTGATCGGAAAGGCAGCCAAGCAGAGGGACCGGCTGCTTGCCTATCGGCTGGGGATATATCTGACGGCGCTATTCTATCTGTGTATCCTGATTGCCGGTGAGCGGATGGTGGATTGGTATATCGCCTTTGCCCTTTTGAAAGGGATCTCCACCGCTTTTTACTGGCTTGGGCATTTCACGATGATTCAGGATGTGACAGATCATGAGAACCGGCACCGCTACCTCGGGCTGAATCTCATTATTACCAACGTCTCGCTGTTGGCTGGACCGGCGCTGGCCGGCGTGATCGTCGGATGGTCCGACGGGTTTCAAGGCTATACCTATGTGTATCTTTTGGCATTTCTGATGTTTGCTTATGCCTCGGTGAACAGCCTGAAAATGAAAAGACGGGAAACCCAGCATAAAGCCTATTATTTAAAATATGCGCTACAAATCATGCGGAAATATCCGGCTTATTACCGGTCCTTGCTGGGCTGGTTTGTGTTCGGGCTTCCACAAGGAATCCTCGCCTATATTCCGGCGATCCTGCTCTATCAGGCTGTGCCGAGGGAGGCCTTTGTCAATTACATGAATGTTGTCTTTTTGAGCGTCACGATCCTGTCAGGGTTTGCACTGGCCAAGTGGGGGCGGCCCGGGCTGAACAACCTGTATTTGAACATCGCTGCAGCCGGCTTCATTATCGGCTCGATCCCGCTGTTTGCCGGAATTGAGCTGTGGTCGGTCATTTTGTTCATGCTGTTGTTCTCTTGTGTAAAGCCGCTGCAAAACAACGCATATACCTCTTACTACTACAAGCTTAGCGGAGATCTTCCGCTCGGAGAGCATTTCAAGGTGGAGGCGGTGGTGCTGCGCGAAACGTTCACCAATGCCGGAAGATGTGCGGGCGTTATTCTGTACATGCTGATTTCGGTCCAGCTGGAGCAGGGCGCGCTGGTATGGGTGCTGACGGGCATTGCGCTGCTTCAGCTGCTGGTCGGCTGGTTGGCCTCGCCTTCGTTCCCGGCGTTCCGTATAGGAACCCTGCACAGGGACAACCGCAGTCCGGGTCTGGACGGAAAGGAAATGTAGCGGCAGCTACCAGATTCCCGGAATTCGCCCGGGATCAGCGGTTTTGCAGCAAGCGGGCCGCCCCAGTATAAACAGTCGCAAAAAGGATGCGGTAGGAGTAGGAGAACGATAGGCCTGCGGCGAAGTAGATACGGGAAATGATCGGCTGAAGGAAGCGAGGCTGAGCATGGATCTGTGAAGCGGCAGGCGGTGTACTGTCCGGGGAAACTCGGGAGGAGCAATGGATCACAAGCGAAGGAGGAATGGTTATTTATGGCACCCATCGGAGTATGGGAAGCGGCAGAGCCGGGCGTGAAACGGAAGCTGTTCCAGCCGGGAAAAGAACTGATGATGATGGAGGTTCATTTCGAGGAGGGAGCCATCGGCGCTTTGCATCGACATCCCCATGAACAGATGAGTTATTGCCTGAAAGGTTCTATCGAATTCTATATTGATGGCGAAATAACGGTCATCCGCGAAGGGGATACCATTGTCATCCCCGGCAATGCGGAGCATGGCGTCAAGGCGCTGGAGCCATCGGTCCTGCTGGACACATTCACACCGCTCAGACTGGACCTGCTTGCCAAGGGACAAGGGTGAAGAAGGAGCGGAAATGAAAGGGAGTCAGCCCACGTCCTAAGCTTCATGCATCGATGATCATACGCCAGACTGCTCCAGGGTCTTATAGCAGACTCTGGAGGCTGGCAATATAACCGAGAGGAGCTGCAGTGGATGAAACTATGGGAGAATATACAGCAAACCCCAGGCTATGAACCGGGAGAAGGGGCATTTGTGCCTGAAATAACGCCTTATCTGATTGAGGATGGAGTCGTTCGGGGCGCGGTGCTTGTGCTGCCTGGCGGTGGATACAGGCTCAGAGCGGATCATGAAGGGGAGCCGGTGGCCAAATGGCTGAACTCCATCGGTTTGTCGGCGTTTGTGGTGCATTATCGTGTGTCACCGTACCAGCATCCTTATCCGCTTCTGGATGCCAAACGAGCGATCCGACTTGTGCGATACCATGCCCAGGAATGGAACATCGATCAGAATCGTATCGGTATTCTGGGCTTTTCTGCTGGAGGGCATCTGGCCGCATGTGCAAGTACGCATTTTGATAAAGGGGATCCAGAGGCATCTGATCCGGTTGAACGGGAGAGCTCCCGTCCCGACATTTCGGTGCTGTGCTATCCGGTCATCTCATTCAAGCAATTTACGCATGAAGGGTCGGTAAGCCACCTGTTGGGGGATCATCCGACTGAGGCATTGCGGCGCGAGCTGTCCGGAGAACTCGCGGTCCAGCCGAACACGCCGCCGGCGTTTCTATGGCATACGGCCGACGACAGTGCAGTTCCGGTCGAGAACAGTCTGTTGTATGCGGGAGCGTTAAGTAAACATCATATTCCGTTCGGGCTTCACGTCTTCCCGCATGGACGACATGGACTTGGCCTGGCCGAGGATGTGCCGGATGTATCGCGGTGGACAAGCTTATGCGAGGAGTGGTTAAGAACGATCGGTTATCTAAAGGAGTAGGAAAAAGCGAGCTCTTCTCCATGATCGGACATGAGATCATGAAGGGTTCATCCAGAAGATAAGAAACAAGCTCATCTGAATCATGGCGATTCGGATGAGCTTGTTGTTTATATAGGTTCGCTGCTGATGAGGTAGTCCGCGAATCAGGCCCGTCCTCTGATCTCTTGGCGCAGGAACATCACGTATGAAATGGCAAAGCAGATCAGCGTGGCTGCAGTGAGGCCGGTAATTTGCGGCCACACGAGCAGCAGGCTTTGGCCGAATGGAAGCGGGCTGGCGATGGCGCCATATACCTGTTCGGTCGTCAGCGGCCCCAAATTTCGGATTGACGGCATCAGCAAGGTGCTCGCCGCCTCGTTAAACAGCGTGTACGGGGACAATCTTCCCAGCCATAGCATCATATTTTGATAGTTCAGCACATCATTCATCGTGGCGGTTGCGGCGTTCGGGGCTATGCCTCGGGCCAGCAGGTTCAGAATCATGTCAAAAAAGAAGCTGAAGAACAGCCACACCGCGATGCTGGAGAGCGCGGAGGTTGCCGGCTGGCGGAACCGCACCGAGAACGTGATGGACAGGTTGAGCCAGAAGGCGACGTAAAAGATCGTCACCACCAGAAAGCTGATCACCCGCAAAAATTCCTCGAAAGTAGGCGGGATGCCGATAATGAGTGTGCCGAGCGCCATCGTAAGCAAACCGAGCGTCAGAAACATCAGGCTGATGACCATGAGGGAAGCAACAAATTTGGCATTGAGCAGATCGTCGCGGTGGATCGGCTGGGCCATAATCCGGCTCAGTGTTCCCTTGTTGCGCTCGCTGTTGATAGCGTCAAATCCCATGCCGATTCCAAGCAGCGGGCCGAGAAACCCGACAAAGCCGATGAAGGTTGGGAGCGTGCCATCCGAGATGGTAAACAGCTTCAGAATGACAAAGTCATTCGTTTCGCTGTCCGAGCGGATCGCTTCCTGAATGCTGTTCATGGCCGTGTACAGCGACGCTACGCAAGTCAGGGCGATAATGCCAAGCAGCAGAATAAAACGCCAGCTCCGAATATGATCGGCCACTTCCTTGCGGATCAGTACCCCGAATGGAGATGGACCCGAATGATGCGCTCGCACGGAGTCACGGGCGGAAGGGCCCGGCCGTTTCGATAGCGACTGTTTCACTTTGGCGGCCAGACTGCTTGCGCTTGCTCCGAGGCTTTTAAGCTTGGCTGTAATGCTTGCTGTCGCTCTTCTCTCCATGCTTGTCGTCACCTCCTGCAAAATAACGATGGTAAATTTCGTCGAGGCCATATTGCTGTCTGCTCAGGGAGAACAGCCTTCCACCGCCCTCAACAATTCTTCTGGCAACTTCCGGACTGCAGTCTGTGCTTGAACGGATAATGAGCCTCACCGCAGTGTCCGGTTCAGGCACATCCGCTTCTGCCGGGCTGTTATCTGCTTGCAAGGAAGCGCCAACCTCCAGATGATGCACGCCCTCGATGCTTCGGATTTCATCCTGGAGGCGGGAGCTGTATCCGTCCATCTCGGCGGTGATGATAATCGGATCATCGGCAAACAAGGTGCGCGAGAGGCTTGAAACGTCGCCTTGAGCCAGCAGCTGCCCGCGGACGAACAGACCGACACGGTCGCAGATTTGCTGCACCTGATGCAGCTGGTGGGATGACAGGAGCACCGTCAGGTGCTGCTCGCGGCTGAGCTTTCTTATGAGGCCGAGCAGCTCCTCCATCCCTGTCGGGTCAATCCCGAGCGTAGGCTCATCGAGAATGATGATCTCGGGCGATTTCACCAGCACATCAGCCAGGCCGAGCCGCTGGCGCATCCCGCGGGAATAGGCTCCCGCTTTTTTATTCGCGGCATGAGTCAAGCCAACCTGCTCCAGCAGCTCTGTCGCTCTGCCGCGGGCTGTCTCCTCCGGGATGCCGTTCAAGCGAGCAGTGAGCATCAAATTCTCAAACCCGGTTCGATCTTCATAGAATCCGACATCGTCGGGCAAGTATCCGACCCGCCGCTTGACCGGAATCGGTTCTCTTGTCGGATTAAGCCCGAGGACGTTGATCGTCCCGGAATCCGGCTCACTCAGCCCAAGCAGCATCAGAATGGTAGTGGACTTGCCGGCGCCGTTCGGACCGAGCAGACCGAAAATCTCGCCGCGCTGGATTTGAAGAGACAGACCGTCAACCGCTTTGGTTCCGTTGTAGCTTTTGGTTAACTCGTGAATATCAATGACCGTTTCCGTCACGGTTATCTCCTCCCGTACGTGCGAATCAAATAGTAGATCCCTCCGAGTATCGCCAGAATGACAAGCACCCCGATCCATCCCCACAGCATGGAGCCTTTCACGGCGATGCGGAATTGCGCATTTGAGCTGGCTTCAGCAGCGGAAGCCTTCAGGCTGGTCACATAATCGCCGGCAATGGCTTTGTCGCTAGCGGTGATTTTGGCTTCAACTGTCGTGGACTGCCCTGCAGCCAGGCTTTCGATCGTTTTCGGATTGAAGGTAACCTCCCAATCCACCGGAGCTTCGGAACTAAGGTTGATGTCGCTCAGATCGGCGGTGCCTGTATTTTTTACTAGCAATTCGATCGTTTTGCTGCCACCGGCGGTTACATTGGAGCTCAGCAGGCCGCTAGGTGTCGTAAGCTGAAGCCCGTAAGAACCGGTAATGACCGCTTCCAAGGTCAGTTCAGAGGAGGTGGACTGGTTGGATGCCCGAATCGGAATGGAATACGTGCCTTGCGTCACTTCGGCTGGCGGCTTGACGTCCACGGTGATGGACTGGCTTTGTCCCGCCTCAATCTCGACGGAGGACACCTGGTTGCCACCGGACGTAAACTTCACGTCCCAGCCCGGTTCGCCGCTCGCTTGCAGCGCATAGTTCTGGGTTTCCGCGGTTCGGTTCTGCAAGTTTACGGTATACGTAAACGTGGAATCGGCATGTCCCTCCAGATTGGCCTGATCTGTGGTCAGCTCGGTTTGATACGTTCCTTTTTCCGTAATTTCGACTGTCAAAGGCAGACTGGCCATGCTGCCGGCCGTTAATTGAAAACGATAAGACCCTTTGTCAATTTCAAGCGGTACCCCGACCTCCAGCGTCACGGACTCGGACTCTCCAGGCTTGACGGACACTTCCTTCAGCTGCCAGCCCCCGCTGTTCAGCTTGGCGGTCCAGTTCTCCGGCAGACCCGACAGCTGGAGCGGGGCCGTGACGACACTGTTGGTGTTGTTGTATACCTCTACGCTATAGTTGATTGTCTCCCCCGGCGGAACGGAAATCGAGGTATATGGGGTGTACAGTGTCACTTCACCCGCGGCAAAGGCCGACTTTCCATTCGTAAACAGGCTTGCCCCCAGCACGAATAGGAGCAGCAAACTCAGCAGTTTCATTTTGGATTTGGATACATTCATGAACTACCCCTCCTGATTTTTATGTGGTCATAAAGGGTACGAATGACGCGCAGAAGTGGATTTACAACAAAGCTTAAAAGAAGCTAAAAAATTCATTAAAAGAACATGAAAAGCCCGGAACAGGATTCAAAACAACGAACAGTTTTGCTAAAATGTGATCGAAAAAATTCGGCTGATCCATAAAGGAAAGGGGATAAGGAGGAGCTTGGGATGAACGACAATCCTGAGATGTGGCTGGCGGAGATTGCCGAGGGGTCGGCGGCGGCCTTTGGACGCTTCTATGAAGCCTACGCCAAAATGGTGTACCGGCTGGCCTTCCAGTTTACGAAAGATGCCGCCGAAGCGGAGGACTTATGCCAGGATATATTCATGGAAGTGCTGCATAAAGCAGAGCAATATGACCCGGATCGGGGCAGTGTCGAGGCATGGCTTGCAGTAAGAACGCGCTGTAGAGCAATGGACCGGCTGCGGCGGAAACAGCGTCTGGCGATCACGGAATGGAGCGAGGATACGCTGCCGGAGACGTTGTGGACGGGGGAACGGGAAGCTGTGGAGGTTGCTGCCCTGAGGCAGGTCGAGCTGGAGCAGGTGAAAAAGGCATTGAAAACCATACCGCCGATGCAGCGAATGGCCGTCTACGGAAGCTATGTGGAGCAGATGTCGCACCGGGAGATGGCCGAACTGATGAAGCGGCCTGTAGGCACTGTGAAATCACTGATCCGATACGGCATACAGAACGTAAGAAAGCGACTGGATATCGTCAGCGGGAAGGAAGGAGGGGGCTCGGAGCATGAAACATTCAAAGTCCGGCCTTGAATATCTTGCTGAGCAGTACCCCGGCTGTCCGCTTTATCCGGAAGAGAAGCTGGTGGATTACGCGATGGGCCGGCTCTCAGCGCTCGAGTCACACCATCTGGAGCGCCATCTTGCCACATGTGCCCGTTGTGCCGGCACGGTCGTGGAGTGGCAGAACTTGCTTGGCGCCGAAGCGGGAGCCATTACGCATGATATGCCGCTCGGAACCGCAGCCACTAGCCAGGAGGGAGTTATGGTCAGGGATGGGGACGAGCATGCTGTATATGACTATATACCTTCGGTTGCGGAATGGAATCTTACGAGCGATGCATATCCAGGAGTGACAGCCGCACATGAGCCATCGGCCCGATTAAGGAGCAAGCTGATGCGCGCCGCTTATAAACGCGCGATTGTGAGAAGAATCAAATCCAGGCCATGGCCGTTCATTGCCAGTCAGGCATTGGCGGGTGCGCTGCTCGTGATGCTTGTCATCGGTTTGTTCTCGTTCAAGAACGATCTGGGCCAACAGGAAGCGACCTTTGAGCATACGGTGAACCAGCGAATCGCCCATATGCAGAGCGAGGATACCGAACGATATGTCATTCAACCGGTAGGGCCTTTCTATGGCAGCGGATCGGTATGGCTCAAGCGGGCTTCCGGGGAGATGCTGATCGTTGTAAAGGGCCTGCACTCTCTGGAGGAGAAGGACTACCAGGTCTGGCTCCAGAACGGCAATCAACTGTCGAGTGCCGGATTTATGCTCGTTCCGGGGCCGCAAGGAAGAAGCTATTATTATGGTGTTGTGACGGGAGATGCCGAGCGAATCGTGGTCAGCATGGAGCCCAAGGGAGGCAGCCTGAGACCGACGGGACCGGAGGCGGTGCTGGTTGAGATGAGAAGGTAGAGGTAAGAGTTACATCTACGCAAACTTCAATCCTAAATATGCTCAATATGCATTAACAATCCTACGGACAATCTATAACTTTTGTTTGCCTTTTTCGTTCGTGTGATAAGAAGAAACATACTCCGGCCCACGGTTAGGACATTAAGGATATCATATATTTTAAGCAAAACTAAAAGAATCAGACCACTTCAACCCTATATGAAACGTTAAAAGATATTGCATCACACAAATTTTTACAATATGATAATTCAATTTAGGGGAGGCTGATTCAGATGATCAGATATCCGTTTTTGAAAAAAGGAACAACAATTGGTGTAACAGCGCCCTCTTCAGGGGTGAAAGTCGAATTACACGATATGCTCAGACTTTCCTTCAAACGTATGGAGATGAAGGGATTCAACGTTGCTTGTGGAGAAACGGTATGGACTCAAGAAAAGGCTAAGTCTGCGCCAGCACAATTACGTGCTACTGAATTCAATGAAATGATGAGAGATGATCACATTGGTATTATCATCCCGCCTTGGGGAGGCGAACTTTTAATCGAAATTCTTGAATACATTGATTTTGAAAATTTAAAGACAAAGTGGATTTTAGGTTATTCAGATACAAGTGTATTATTGTTAGCAATAACCTTAAAAACAGGCATAGCAACTGCTCATGGTACAAATCTTATTGATTTACGTGGAGAATTTTCTGATAGCACAACTGCAATGTGGCAATCTGTCTTATCAACTAAAACTGGTGAATCCATCATCCAGCATTCATCGGAGAAATATCAAAAGGAATGGAAACACTCTGATCCTTCGCCATGTGTCTTTCATTTAACAGAACAAACTTATTGGAAGACTATTCAAGATACTAATGTTAAAATACACGGTCGCTTACTCGGTGGATGTATCGATGTGATAAGACATTTAATTGGCACACCGTTTGGTGAAGTACGACATTTTCAAAAGAATTGTGTGAATAATGAGCCCATCTTATGGTATTTAGAGAATTGCGAACTATCGACAACTGATTTACGCAGATCGTTGGTTCAGATGAAGTTAGCTGGTTGGTTTGATCATTGTTCGGGTATTCTGTTTGGAAGAAGCGATGCAAATCAACCTGTTGACAATTATACAGCGGAGGAGATTTACAAAGAGCTAAATGAGGAATTGCAGATTCCAATAATCTACGATATTGATTGTGGTCATGTTCCACCACAAATCACTTTTATTAACGGGGCATATGCTGAGGTTGAAGTAAGGGATGGCAAAGCTTCCATAAAGCAATCTTTTAATCAATAATCAGAATCATGAGTTAAAAAGCAGCACATACCGGTATGTTCCTCTCGTATCGTTGCATGCTTTTTGTAGAATTATTGCCACAAGCGTGTACCACCAGCTGTTAATTCATGCCGGGGAATCATCAGTATCAAACCATTCCCGCACCTTGATCAGGTTCGGTGTATATTTTAGCAAATGGTGGCTGTACATGCACTTCTGGGCGACTGCCTACATACAATGAAAGGACCGAGAAACCGTGCCGATCTAGGACCGGTTGCATTGTATTTTCGCAGGAGGTGTCCCCAAGTGCCTGGATTGTTTACCGCCATTGCATTATTTATCAAAGAGTTGACCCTGCTCGTATCGTACGTGAAAAACAATGCGTTTCCCCAGCCTCTGACCGAGGAAGAGGAGGCTAAGCATTTGCAGCTAATGGCCGAAGGCGATCCCCAATCACGCAACAAGCTGATTGAGCATAACCTTCGGCTCGTGGCGCATATTGTCAAAAAATTCGACAATACTGGCGAGGACCTCGAAGACCTAATCTCCATCGGAACGATTGGACTGATCAAGGCGATTGAAAGCTTTCGCCCGAACAAAGGGACCAAGCTGGCTACGTTTGCCGCTCGCTGTATCGAAAATGAGATACTGATGCATCTCAGATCACTTAAGAAGACACGAAAGGATGTTTCTCTGCATGATCCGATCGGGACGGACAAGGAAGGAAATGAGATCACCTTAATCGATATCCTTGGCAGTGAAGCGGATGATATCGTGGATGCCGTACAATTGAAAATCGAGAAAAGTAAAATCTACAGAAATCTCGACATATTGGATGACCGAGAGAAGGAAGTGGTCATCGGACGCTTCGGACTGGAAGCAGGCGGGGAAGAGAGAACACAGCGGGAAATCGCTAAGGAGCTGGGCATTTCAAGGAGCTACGTGTCGAGGATTGAGAAGCGTGCGCTTATGAAGCTGTATCATGAGTTTTACAAGCAGAAGAAATGAATGTTTAATCAGGCACGACAAGGAACGAAACGAGATAACATTCATGGACTAAGAATAAGCCCCGTCAGGGGCTTATATCATTTCAATTCTTAAACATCCTAAATATTAATAATCCGAATGTTCGGTGCCCAAAACCTGGAAATTGCCCACCCCCACGTTTAGTTCGACGATAACGTAACTCTGCGCAGCGATGCCAGACGACGGAGTAGGGTAGGGGGACCGTAAGTCACGGTACGAAGAAGCATCGGTGCAGCAACGCTGCCCACCATGCCGAATATTTCGGAGTGCAGTCCCTTCTGCCCAATGACATATCCGCAGAACCCGCCGATAAACTCAATGGAAACATACCGCGTTAGGCTGGATAACGACACCACGTAGACAACAAATTCATCGTTTCTCCTCGTTCTCATTCCGCTCCCCTTTGTGTTTGTATCGTTTTTTTCACAGCACTCAGCATTCGATATTTTTCATGCCATTTTATGTCCAGCCTGCGTGCGGTATTCATCTGAATGTCCGATTTTCTCCCAAAAAATTACCCTCCTTGTCCGATGATGGACAGGAGGGTCGTTTCATGAAGGATCGGATTCGTAAGACGCCTGTTCTGCATCAAGCTCAGGCTGAAGGATTTGATCCTCGGAGGGGAAATCCCGCTGCTGCTGTTTATGCAGACTTCGATTTTCATAGTCAAAGCGGTTCGGCGGTCGTTGATCGACCCTCCACGGTGTGCTCTTGCCGAGAGAGTCGGCGGTGATGCTGGATCCGAAAGGTCCTTCCGGGAATTCCTCGGCCGTAAGGTCGTTCCGCTGGGATTCCACGGTGGACAGATCGGTGTAACGATCGCGGTCTTCCTTCTTGAAAGGGCTCATGGCAGCGACTCCTTCTGCAGGATATGTCGGTAGTGTGCCCGGTAAAAAGGGGAAATATGTCCCAAGTCATCCCCGTGGAGCATGATTGTATGATTAGACGCCCTCATCCGGCGACAATCGCCCCGCCAGCAATTTATCGACTGCCGTGCAGCACGGTGCGAGTCGCGGCTCCCCTTACTTTTACACCAGTCCAGCTGCTCCGAACACCTTGTCAAAGGCTTGGCGCGACTTGGCTGCCAGCTCCTCCGGCGAGCCTTCCGGCGCCGCAGCTGTCAGTATTTCCTGCGTTACCGGCCCGTTATATCCGATCGTGTCCAAAGCCTGGAGGAATCCAGTCAGATCAATAACCCCTTCGCCAGGATATAAGCGATCATTATCGAGGACATCCTGAACAGGAACATCTCTGGCGTCATTGATATGTACATGGACGATTTGCTCCGGCTTCAGGCTGTGAATATCCGCCACTTCCATTTCGTTGGTATGCCAGTGAAATGCATCGAGCAGCAGTCCTACATTCGGTGCGTGAATCGCATCGATCCAATCAAGCGTCTCCTGCATCGTCCAGATAAAAGGATGTTTCCACTGGGTACGGAGGTGGTGCGGACCCACAAATTCAAGGCCAAGCCGGATGCCGTAGGCACCAAGAATCTCAGCGCATAGACGCAAACGCTTGGTTGCCTGCGCCATGAAATGCGCTGCCGGCAAATCCGTGGACGGAAGAATGTACGTGCAGCAACGGGTGCATCCGAGCGCCGCTGCAGCAGCAGCCTCGGCAGGCAATGCCGCCAGTCCTTCGAGAAATTCGCGGTCTCCTTTACGCCATTCTACCGAGAGGCCGATGGCTCCAATGCGGATATGCCGCTCTTCAAGCAGAGAAAGCGCCTCGTCTGTACCCAGGCGATCGACAAGTCCTTTAGCGCTTACATCCACAACGGAAAAATGATAGCGGGAGGCCAGTTCAATCAGCTGTGTGTCGCTTTCCAATTTCCCCAAACCTGCTCCTGTCAGTCCTTGTTGCATCGTTATCGACTCCATTCATGATTAGAATTGATTAAAGATCACACCGAAACATCAGGCTGTCTCCAACAGTATAAAACCAAGCGGAGCAAATGAACAGGGTTATGCTCACATTCCACTAAGCCATTTTAATCGCTGAGGCGATTCATACGGGGCATAGCTTGAGATGTGATCGTTCTTGAATTTGGCGGCCGGGACAGGGATTGGGCGCACAATGACGAATAAGGAGTTGGGGCGGCTAGAAAAGCTGAATCATGAGCATACCGGGATTTTGCCATGCGGACAGGCTTGTTGCTGTCCCGATCCCTAACATCATAATCCAGTCGTAAAGGAGCTTATAACCGATATGAACACAATCAAGCAGCGAAAGCTGGAGCTGGACAATTGCAGACCGGAACCGACCATGGATACAGAGACGTTAACCCGCTTCTGGGATGAAGCGCTAACCGGATATTCCGGCAAAATGCTAGATATCGTGTTAACCCCTGAAGTGACCCCTTATTCGGCCATGGACGTATCCAAAGTCAGCTATCGGGGATATGATGACACTCCGATTCATGCATGGTATATCAGGCCGAAATCACGCGCGGAGGAAGAACGCCGCATTCCATGTATCGTGACATTTCCGGGCTATACCGGGGACAAGGGATATCCCGAGCGATATGCGCACTGGGTGCTTCTTGGTTATGCGGTGCTTGCGGTCGATGTAAGGGGACAGGGCGGGGAAACCGGCAATCTGCTGCCGATGGACAGCGGCGTTGTCAAAGGATGGATGACGCAGGGCATTACGGATATTCACCGTTCTTACTATATGGCGATTTCTATAGATGCTGTGCGGGCAATCGACACAGCAGCGGTCCTGCCCGGGGTTGATCCGGATCGAATTGCTGTAGCGGGCGGCAGTCAAGGCGGTGGCCTGTCATTGATGTGCGGAGCCCTCAGCGGGAAGGTCGCTGCGATCGTAGCCGATATTCCGAACATGTGCCGCATGGATTATGGCGTGCTGCACTCAGCAAGTTCATTGAGCGAGGTGGCGGGTTACATTAAAAGATTTCCGGATCAGCTCGATGCCGTGCTTGAGCATTTGGCCCATTTTGACATGCTGAACCTGGGGCCCCGGATCAAGGCGCCTGTGCTCGTGTCGGCTGGGTGGAAGGACACCGTCTGCATGCCTGAGACGATATATGCCGCATACAATCGAATGCAGGCCCCGAAGGAAATGAAAGATTATCCATTTTCGGGGCATGAGGTGAACGAGTATCAGAAGCGGCAGGCCGTTCAATTTTTACAAAGCGTGCTGGGATAAGTGGATAGGGTGTGGGTGTGTCGGTTACAACAGTCCAAGATGTCATTATTATGTTATCATATATGACACAATAAGAATAATTGTTAACTTTTTTGACGTTATAGTATTGACATCACGCTGATACTGTCTATAATTAAACCCAAGGATGATGTTTCTTGATGAACACCCGAATACCTACCCCGGTCAATGTAATAATATATTACACATAAGGGATGTTGAATAATGACAACAGCAGGCGAACTCAAACAGGACATTTTGAGGGTTTACAACGCGATAAATAAGAAAATATTTAACGTGGGTGTAAAGCAGCAAAAGGTCGACTTCGTCGGCAACAAAATCATTATTGTGTCAAGGAACAGTCGAGTCCCCGTCCTTAAACTGCTGGATGAGAATTACCCCCTCTCTACCCGGCAGTTGGACCACCTTTTATTTCAATTGTTGAAACAGGAGATCAAACAATCTTTTGAAACGCAGTTTAAATTGAATATCATTACGATTCTTAAAGATTACGATGCAGAGACCGAATACTCCGGTACCATCGTGTTCTTGGAGAAAGACGTGGAAGCTTATCTGAACGACAAGCCCGAACTCTGAGAGGAGAGCTGGCCAATCGTCAGTTTGGTACCCATATGCACTTCGTTGCATTTTGGGACTGGACTGGCGATTTTTTTATACCCATATTGTCAACAAACTCACTATACGATCAAAAGGAGGACGCATAATGAGTCACAAAATCGAGATTTCCGGTGTCAGCAAATGGTTTCGCAGAGACGGTCAAGAGATTCCTGCCATGAGGGAGACAAGCCTCTCGATTGAAGCAGGGAGATTCGTCAGCATCATCGGGCCCAGCGGATGCGGCAAATCGACGCTGTTCAATATTATCGCCGGGCTCATGCCGCCCTCCACAGGCAAGGTGCTTGCCGACGGGGAGAACATTGTGGGCAAGACCGGCTATGTCGGCTATATGCTGCAGAAGGATATGCTTCTGCCTTGGCGCACTATTCTGGACAATATCATTTTAGGCATGGAGATTCGGGGAGTTCCATACAAGGAAGCGACCGAGCGGGCGCTGCCGTTGATGGAGAAGTATGGGCTGAAAGGCTTCGACAAGCATTATCCACGGGAGCTTTCCGGGGGAATGAGACAGCGGGCTGCGCTGCTTCGGACATTGCTGTATGACCGGGATATTATTTTGCTGGACGAGCCCTTTGGGGCGCTGGATGCGCAGACGAGGCTGACGATGCAAAACTGGCTGCTGCAAATCTGGGCCGATTTCGGCAAAACGGTGCTGTTTGTCACCCACGACATTGATGAAGCAATTTATTTATCTGACGACATCTATGTGTTCTCTTCCAGGCCGGGGAGAATCAAGACCAAGATTACCGTTACGATGGAACGCCCGCGAAAAACCGAGGATATGACCTCTCCGGCATTCATAGATTTAAAGCATCATTTGCTGGATCTGCTGTCTGCCGGACATGACGAGGAGCAAATTTCATAAAAGGGAGAGAGATTGCCGATGGAAACTGCACGTAAGGAAGCTTTTATCGTTCATGCTGTTGCACCGGCGGAAACGGTGCCGGAAACGTCTGTAAGGCCGGAGGTGGTGCCCTATATTCTGGATGAAGAGGCGATCGCGCGCGCCAGAAGCAGACGAATTGTGTGGGGGCGCTTTGCCGTTGCCGTCCTTATCTTTCTGGTCTGGGAAGTGTTTACGCGGATCGGATGGCTGGATTCCTATTATTGGAGCAGTCCGAGCGCCATTCTAACGACCACCTGGACTCAGATCACGGAGGGGTCGCTGCTGGGGGATATCGCTTATACGTCAGGCTCGACCTTGCTTGGCTTTGTGTTTGGCACCTTTCTAGGCGCGCTGCTCGGGCTGTCATTCTGGTGGTCCAGGTCTTATGCGGGCATCAGTGAGCCGTACCTGATCATTCTGAACGCCATGCCGAAGCTGGCGCTTGCGCCTGTGCTGGTCATCCTGCTGGGGATCGGATTTTTCTCCAAAGTTGCGCTGGCCTTCTCCATGACGGTGGTCGTATCCGCGCTGTCTGCCTACAGCGGTGTGAAAAGCGTTGACCCGGACATGGAGAAGCTGATGTACTCTCTGGGCGCGAAGCGGCATCAGGTGTTCGCGAAGGTGGTCGTTCCATGGTCGATGCCCTGGATCATTAGCAGCTTGCGCATTAACATAGCGCTTGCCCTCGCTGGCGCCATTGTCGGAGAGTTCATCGCCTCCAGTCAAGGTGTCGGACGAATGATTATGTATGCAGGAACGATTCTGGACATCAATCTGGTGTGGGTGGGCGTCGTGGTGCTGTCGCTGTTGTCCATGCTGATGTACTGGGGTGTGGTTGTTCTGGAGAAATGGCTGTCCAAAGGGCTGGCCAAGCAGTAGACAACCTATACTCAGACTTGCCTTCACAAGCATGGCGACGGATTAATCCATTTAATTAATCAAGGGGGATTCCTATGTACAAAAAGATGACGAAGCTGCTGCCGTTGTTACTTGCCATGATCATGATTGTAAGCATCCTTTCCGCCTGTTCGGGCGGGAATGCGGGCGGCAGCGCGAACGCCGCTTCGGACGGGGGCAAGCTGAGGAAGCTTGTGATCGCTGAACCGCTTCACTCCACGGGTTATTTGCCGCTCTATGTGGCGCAGAGAGAAGGATATTTTGAGAAGAGAGGACTGGAGGTTGAGGTTATTCAGGCTGCAGGCGGGGCCCACGTAGCGGCGGTTGTCAGCGGAGACGCCTGGGCGGTGATCGGCGGCACAGAGTCCAACGCGCTGGCGAACAACAACAATTCGGACCCGATCATTTCGGTTGTGAATGTGGTGAATCGGGCCAACGTCTATCTTATGGCTAAAAAAGGGACAGGCCCGGCGGGAAGCTCGCCGGAAGAGCTGAAAGCTTTTCTCCAGGGCAAAAAGATTAACGCCGGACGTCACGGTGGAACTCCGAATTTGCTCACCCGGTATTTGCTTATCCAGCTCGGGCTTGATCCGGAGAAGGATGTACAGCTGCTTGAGCCGGCTGATGCTTCGACCGTTGTCACGATGGTTCAACAAGGGGCGGCCGATATCGCCAACGGGGCTGAACCGCAGATCAGTGACGGCATTGCGAAAGAGGTATGGGACGAGCCGTTCTATAAATTTCATGATCTCGGCGACTTCTCGTATTCCGTGCTTAGCGTGAAGAAATCCACGATTGAGAAGGAGCCGGAGACGGTGCAAAACTTTACCGACGCGATTATCGAAGCGCTGCAAGCGGTACAGACGGACAAGGAGCTGGCCAAGCGCAATTTGAAGGCCGAATTTCCTACGTTGTCTGACGAGGCCATTCAGGCATCCCTGGATCGTGCATATGAGGATCATCTGTGGAGTCTGGACGGAATGATCTCGGAGACGGCTTTGGACACCGACATGGATGTTATGATTCAGACCGGCATTTTCAAGGGCGACTATACGTATGACGGGCTGGTAGATATGCAATTTGTGGAACGATCCGGCCAATAACGATTGCCATCCTATCCTGCGCTCTGATGGGGCGAAAACCTTTCGAAATGGAGATGACTTTATCCGATGAAATCATTAAACGAACTGCTGTTAAACAGTAAAACGGCCGTCGTTGTCGTGGATGTGCAAAATGATTACTGCCACCCGGAAGGGGCTTTGCCCCGCGCCGGATGTGACATCAGCGGCATACCGGGGATGATCGGGCAGCTGCAGAAGCTGCTGATATCTGCGAAGGAGCACCAAGTTCCGGTCATTTATATTCAGACGCTTCATGAACCGGCAACGGACTCTGAAGCGTGGACAACCCGTTCCTCCGGGCGTTCTGCGAGCGTATGCCGGGTGGGCAGCTGGGGGGCCGAGTTTTATGAGGTGACACCAACGCAGGATGACATTATCGTCAACAAGCATCGGTACAGCGCATTTGTAAACACACGTCTCGACTCGGTGTTAAAAACGCTCAAGATTGAAACATTAATTATGACGGGCGTCAGCACGAATGTATGTGTAGAATCGACCGCCAGAGACGGTTTTATGCTTGATTATCATATTGTGTTGGCCGAGGATGCCTGTGCCTCATACTCCCGAACAGCACACGAGATGACAATGGAGAATATCGCGGGCTATTTTGGCAGCGTGTGCGGAGTACAGCGAATCGTGGATGTCTGGGCTGACAAAGCCCCGGAGTATCGCGAGTCAATGTCACTCTCCCGCTGACAGAAGGAGATGGAATAGAAACGACGGATGGATAAGCTCTCTTTAAATTTTAAGGGGGCTTTTTGTTTGAACCAGTACATGAATGATCCATATTGAATAACAAAGCTGGTGAATCAAGATGAATAGCAGGACACAGCGGCTTGCGCAATATACGATATGCATGGGGGCGTTTCTATCAAATTTGTCGGCAGGGATGTTTAATATTGCGCTTGTTGATATCGCAGGCTCCTTTGCAACGACCATTTCATCCGCTCAATGGATTGTGACCGCGTATCTGCTGGTCATTTCCATCCTTCTGCCCGTAATGGGCAAGCTCGGAGATAAGATGGGCAGGCGCGTGATTCATAACGCAGGAGCGTTTCTGTTTATGGCCGGATCGGTCTTCTGTGCGCTATCCCCTTCACTGAATGGCCTGATTGCTGCAAGAGGGCTGCAGGGAGCGGGGGCCGCGATGTACCAGGCTACCAATATGGCGCTGATCGTTTCTGCTTTTCCAACCGCGCAGCGGGGTAAAGCGCTCGGGTTAATCGGCACCTTTGTCGCAGCGGGTTCTATGATCGGACCGAGCCTCGGAGGGGTTCTCATTCAGTGGTTCTCCTGGCGCAGCAATTTCTGGATGCTTGCTGTGCTTGCGCTTGGGATGTGGATATGCGCACAGCGCTTCATCCCGAAAGATGAGCCGGATGGGGAGAGCCGTCTGGACGTGCCGGGGGCCATATGGTTTGCCGTCTCCCTGACAGGACTCGTTACGGCGGTCAATATGGGCGCGCGCTGGGGTTGGGGGTCCTGGCAGGTTTCCCTGCTGATCCTCCTGTTTCTTGCCGGGGCTTGCGGTTTCGTCGGCTGGTGCCTATCTGCTCGCTGGCGCAAGGAAGGGCGCAGGGAGCGTCCCTTTATCAAGCTGGAGCTGTTCCGGGATGCCGGAATCAGCCTCGGCATATTGACAACCATTATCACTTATATGGCTGCTTTTGCGGCCCAGCTGGCGCTGCCGATATTTCTGCTTGGGGACCTCGGTATCGCCCCGGCTATCGCTGGCCTGATTATGGCGGGATATCCGTTATCTCTCATTATTGTCTCGCCTCTATCGGGCAGTTTGTCAGACAGG
The DNA here is from genome assembly GCF_038000405.1 of Paenibacillus sp. FSL M8-0334. Lineage (NCBI taxonomy): Bacteria > Bacillati > Bacillota > Bacilli > Caryophanales > Paenibacillaceae > Paenibacillus > Paenibacillus sp. FSL M8-0334. The sequence continues at coordinate 475,381 of NZ_JBBOCH010000001.1, read as the reverse complement.
CTCGGCACCTTCCCGCTGCTTAGTGCCGGACTGTTCATGATGACAATCGTTTTGATGGCGCTCAGTTTTGTGTCAGCTTCCTATCCTTTAATTGTTCTTATCTTGCTGATTGTCTTGCTAGGGGGATCGATGGGAATGATAACCCCGCCGAACAATTCCCTTGTGATGAACCGGGCTGCCCAATCGGATCTCGGGCTAATCAGCAGTCTTCTGGCCCTTTCCCGCAATCTGGGCATGATGTTCGGAACAGCCGCCGGAGGCGTGCTGCTGTCTCAGTCTGGGGGCACTGACGGCGCTGGCGGGATGCGGATGATGTTTGCGCTGACGACCGGGCTCGTAGCTGCGGTTCTTGTTGCGATTGTGCTGTCCTTTCGGCTGGCCAGACATAAGGAGCTGTCTTCTTCATCCTAGGCAGTGGACAATATACAAAGAAGGGGCTGTCTCAAAAGTCATCGTAGATGACTGAGGGACAGCTCCTTCTTTAATTTGTAAAACAAAAAGAAACCTCTCTTTGGTAAAATGAAGGTACCACCCAAACATTTCCCTAAAGGAGAGGTTTCTTTGTACATTCAATATACCATGGACCAACTGTTTCTGCCAATGGACCTTGAGGAAGATATTCCACAAAATCACGTCGTTCGCATCATCAACGATGCCGTCAACCGAATCGACGACAAGATCTTCGAGGCCGCCTACTCTGGAGGCGGTCGTCCTAGCTTCCACCCCAAACTCATGACGAAGATCATCATTTACGCCTACAGCCAACGGATCTATTCATCCCGTCAAATTGCGAAGGCTGTGAGGGAGAACATCCCCTTCATGTGGCTTGCCGCCCGGCAGCGCCCGGACTTCCGCACCATAAACCGATTCCGCTCAGAGCGGATGAAAGACGTTCTCGAAAAAGTATTCACGGCTGTGTTGGAACTGCTTGTGGAAGAGGGCTACATTATGCTAGAGCATTACTTCGTCGACGGTACCAAGATCGAGGCGAATGCCAACCGCTATACGTTTGTCTGGGGGAAATCCGTTGTCAAGCAACAGGCGAAACTTGAGGAGAAAGTAAAATCGCTCTTCACCGAGATTGAGGAGCAGGAACTGCTGGAAGAAGCGGCTCATGCGGGCGAGGATCTGGCTGAACTGGGCGAGTCCAACGAACTGACCAGCGCTAAGCTGGAGAAGGCCGTTGCGAAATTGGAGCAAAAGCTACAACATGAACCGAAAAACAAACCAGTGAAGAAAGCCGTCCGCCTTCTGCGCAAGGATCTACTTCCCCGCAAGCATAAGTATGAGCTTCAACGGAAACTGCTGGGCGACCGTAACAGCTACAGTAAGACTGACCCGGATGCAACCTTCATGCGAATGAAAGAAGACCATATGCGAAACGGCCAACTTAAGCCAGGATACAATGTTCAGATCGGTACGGAAAACCAATTTATCGTCGGCTACTCCTTGCACCAACGACCGACGGACACGCGCTGCCTCATTCCCCATCTAGAGAAAGTAAAAGAAATGTTGGGTAAGTTGCCGAAGACCATCATTGCGGACGCTGGTTACGGCAGCGAAGAAAATTACGCGCGCTTGGAGCAGGAAGATTGCGAGGCGCTTGTCAAATATAACACCTTTCATAAAGAAAATTCGAAGAAGTGGAAGCAAGACATCAGCAAGATCGACAACTGGACTTACCAGCAGGAGTCCGATACTTGGTTGTGTCCGAATGGCCGCACGCTCCACTTCCTGCGAGAGCGCAAGAAAAAGAACGAAAGCGGATATGAGCAACAGGTACGCCATTATCGGAGTGCTGACTGTGAGGGCTGTCCATTCAGAGAAAGATGCAGTAAAACAAACAGGAACCGAGAGATCGAGGTGAGCATGACCTTTCTTCGCTACAAGGCAGAAGCAAGAAAGAAGCTTCGGAGCGAGGAAGGACGAGAGTTATCCATCCGGCGCATGATTGAGGTTGAGAGTGTGTTCGGACAAATGAAAAACAACCGAGGATTCCGGCGATTCCTGCTTCGAGGCTTGCCGAAAGTGAGCACGGAGGTAGGGTGGCTTTCGCTTGCCCACAATCTGCTCAAGCGAGCGACATTGAGTCAAAAAATTGAAAACGGCCGGTCAGGAATAGACTCCTGACCGGCCGTTTTTCAATGTCTAAAGCAGGGATTACTGATTCGTACGTTCTTTAACCCCCCTTTTGAGACAGCTCCTTCCAAGTGAACGATGTGGACGGCAAGCGAGGATCAAGCCCGTTCCAAGATCGTATTCAGTGTGGTGCGGTCAAGCCCTTTGACAAGCTTGATCAGCAGCTCTCTGGCCGCCTCGTAATCATCGGTATGGATAATCGATGAGGACGTGTGAATGTATCTGGAGCAGATGCCGATGATGGTGGACGGCACGCCGATACCGCTCAGGTGTACCTGGCCTGCATCCGTTCCGCCCGGAGATACAAAGTACTGATATTTGATCTTGTGTGTCTCGGCAGTATCCTGCACGTATTCGACCATCCCGCGATGGGTCAGCATAGTCGGGTCGAAGATGCGAAGCAGCGCGCCTTGCCCGAGCTGGCCGAACTGGCTTCTGTCACCCGTCATGTCATTTGCAGCACTGGCATCGAGTCCGAAGAAAATGTCCGGCTGAATCAGATTGGCAGCGGTGCGGGCACCGCGAAGCCCAAGCTCTTCTTGAACCGTAGCGCCAGCATAAACGATGTTTGGCAGCTGTTCGCCATGAAGCGCTTTGACCAGCTCGATGGCCAAACCGACACCATAGCGGTTGTCCCATGCTTTGGCCATAATCTTCTTCGGATTTGCCAGCGGCGTAAATTCGCAGATTGGAACAATCTGCTGGCCCGGACGAATGCCGAATGATTCGGCTTCCGCCTTGTTGTCAGCGCCGATATCGATATACATCGACTTGATGTCAACCGGTTTGCTGCGCTGAGCTTCATCCAGCAAATGGGTCGGCGTCGATCCGACCACCCCGATGATCGGTCCATTGTCCGTTATAATTTGCAGACGCTGGGCGAGAATGGCCTGGCTCCACCAGCCGCCCAGTGGCTGAAAGCGGATCATGCCGGCCTCGGTAATGCCGGTAACCATAAATCCCACTTCATCCATATGGCCTGCGACCATGACCCGCGGTCCTTCCTCCTTCCCTCTCAATACGGCGAACAGACTGCCGAGGCGGTCCTGTACGAACTCGTCGGTGTAGGGGGAGAGGGCGTTCTTCACCAAAGCCCGAAGCTCGCGCTCAAAGCCCGGCGCTGCCGGGAATTCGGTCAATGTACGGAATAGCTCGCGTGTCGATTCATTCATTCTATGATTCGCTCCTTCGTATAAAGGTATGTATAATCTGCATAGTTCTAGTATGCCCCCGGCACGTACAAATGTCCACCTGACGACGATATGCCATGGCGGCTTTGAGGGCATACATACGATTACCTTCGTCATGACATTCCGCGAGAAAGGAACGGCGCGAACCCTGTTCATGAACACTTTGAACAAGCACCCGATCCGCTGAGCGGGAATACGATATATGGACCACTGCTTTACTTGGATCTCGGAGGGAAGGGACAGGACTGACTATGGGCCAACATTCAGGGGATGTGTGGGAACGGCAAGCGGATGTGAGAGATCTTCTGCTCATCGTGGTGCTCTTTATATTATTGGTTATTTTGCTGCTGTATGTATTGATTTAACCTGGTAAATAACGAGGTCTGAAAAACAGTGTCCAGCCTTCGCTGGGCGCTGTTTTGTTGTATGCGGCTACCGGCTATGGGGAGACGCGCTAACACCGGGCGATTTCAGGCCGTTTAAATGGACAAGCTTATCGAACAGGCGGTAGGGAGCGCCTATTATAAACCGCCAGTTTGTGCCAAAACGGGAATGAATATTGGCAAGCAAGGACCATTTTCCAAACATAAAGGAAGATCATTCAAAGCATAATGATGACTAGGATATCCTAGCTATTTCGCCGGATCCTTTCGTGCGAATCAAATCACATACCGGAGGTGCGTTCATAATGTCTGACTCCAATCAAGCATCCCAGTCAAGCTTAAGCCAGATGAGCTCGGATGAATATAAAGCCATTGCCAAAAAACACGAACCTTCCCGACCGGTCATTCGAAACTGCATTCGGGCGTTTCTGGTCGGAGGTCTTATTTGCTTGATTGGTCAATGCATTCAGGAGTTTTTTATGTCGGTGTTTGACATGACCACCAAAGAGGCAGCCAGTCCGACCGTGGCGGTTCTTATTATTATCTCCGTCGTTCTGACCTGCTTTGGCGTGTATGACAAAATCGCCCAGTGGGCGGGTGCAGGCAGCGCTGTGCCCGTGACCGGATTTGCGAATTCCATGTGTTCCGCCGCTTTGGAACATCGTTCGGAAGGGCTGGTTCTGGGTGTGGGGGCCAAAATGTTTAAACTGGCTGGTTCCGTTATTGTATTCGGTACAGTGGCTGCTTTCATTATCGGCATCATCTATGCCCTGCTGGGCTTCGGTGGAAGGGGGTAAGCGGACATGAAGGTAACCGGACAGACATGGGAATATGAGAACAAACCGGTCATTATCGGAACAGGCACCATTGTAGGTCCTGAGGAAGGGGAGGGGCCGCTGGCCGAAGACTTTGATTATGTCTACGATAACATTCGGATCAATGAGAAGACTTGGGAGAAGGCCGAGCGGAGACTGCTGGAAGAAGCCGCCCGAAAGGCTGCCGAGAACGCTGGAATCACGGAAGACGAAGTTCAGTTTTTTGTTGGCGGAGACCTGATGAACCAGATTATTAGCAGTTCATTTGCCGCCAGACAGATGGGCGTGCCTTATCTGGGCGTGTTCGGCGCATGTTCGACCTCGATGGAAAGCCTGGCCGTTGCGTCCATGATCGTGGATTCGGGCGGGGCGAAATATGTTATGGCCGGCACGGCAAGTCATAACTGTACGGTTGAGAAGCAGTTCCGATATCCGACGGAGTACGGTTCCCAGAAGCCGCCCTATGCGCAGTACACCATTACCGGCGCAGGCTGCTCCGTGGTATCTGATCAGGGCGACGGTCCCTCCATAACGCATGCGACGATCGGCAAGGTGATGGACCTTGGCATCAAGGATCCGTTTAACATGGGTTCGGCCATGGCCCCGGCGGCAGCGGATACCATTACGAAGCACTTTAAGGACACAGGGCGCAAAGCCTCCGATTATGATCTGATTGTAACCGGTGACCTGGCTTCGGTTGGCTTGCCGATTGCCAAGGATCTGCTGAAGCAGAACAACGTTGTGATGGACGGAACGATATTTGATGACTGCGGCCTGATGATCTATGACTTGACCAAGCAGAAATTCGTTAACGCCGGCGGCAGTGGCTGCGGCTGCTCAGCCGTGGTTACGTATGGTCATATTCTGAAGCGCATGCGAAAAGGGGAGCTGAAAAGAGTGCTTGTCGTGGCTACAGGAGCGCTTCTGTCGCCGCTTTCTTATCAGCAGGGGGAGACGATTCCTTGTATCGCGCACGCAGTAGCATTAGAGATGGGAGGTTAACGAGATGCAATTTTTATGGGCCTTTATTGTCGGCGGCCTCATCTGCGTTATCGGGCAGCTCATGATGGACCTTATCAAGCTGACGCCGGCGCATACGATGAGCACGCTGGTCGTTGTCGGAGCGATTGCCGATGGCCTCGGCTTGTACGATCCGCTCGTGAAATTTGCGGGAGCCGGCGCATCGGTACCCATCACCAGCTTCGGCAACTCGCTTGTCCATGGCGCGCTGACCGAGCTGGAGAGGGACGGATGGATCGGTGTTGTCACAGGGATATTTGAGGTGACTAGCGCGGGGATATCCTCCGCGATTATCTTCTCCTTTATTGCCGCCCTTCTGTTTCGCCCAAAAGGTTAAGAACTTTTTCTTGAAGCCTTCGGTGAAGCTTTCGGGAAGCCGATTTGCCAAACATGATCCGGCCAACATATCGTTCAAAACTGAATTGCCGAACATAGCACGAAAGCCCTGGTATGTTAAACCAGGGTTTTTTGCTGTGTATTAAAGGAATTTGGCTGTGGACGGCGATAAATAACGCACTTGAATGTACTCCGGCATCCCAATCATGTACAATAGTACTAAACCATCTATTTATTCCCTACAGGAGGTTAGTCATACATGCCCGTAAGCCAAGAATCCATGAAAATCATTTCCTCGGTGCGATCCAATCTGGAGTCGTGCCTGCTAGGCAAAGAATTTGAGATACAGCTGCTCCTCACAGCGCTGCTGGCTGGCGGCCATGTTCTGATCGAGGATGTACCTGGAACCGGCAAAACCCAGCTCATCAAAGGGCTTGCCAAATCGATGCAAGGGGATTACAGAAGAATCCAGTGCAACCCGGATATTCTTCCTAGTGATATTACAGGGGTGTCCGTGTTTCATCCGCGTGATGAACGCTTTTATTTCCGGCCGGGCCCCGTGATGACCAACATTCTTCTGGCCGATGAAATCAATCGTGCCACCACGAAAACCCAATCCGCTTTGCTGGAAGTCATGGAAGAGCGCAGCGTAACTGTTGATGGCGAAACCCATGCGCTTCCGCATCCGTTTATGCTATGTGCAACCCAGAATCCGATTGACTTTGAAGGTACGTACATGCTGCCAGAAGCGCAGCTGGACCGCTTCATGCTGAAGCTGAGTCTTGGCTATCCTGATGCCGCAACCGAGAAGGAGCTGATGGTTCGCTCGCGTGAAGGACAGCTGACGGACAAGCTTGCACCGGTCACTCATATGGAAATGATAGCGGCCATTCAGCATGAGATTCGTGAGGTATACCTCGGAGATCCTGTGGCTGATTATTTGTTGAATATAACCCGCGCTACCCGTGAACATCCGGCTGTGCTGCTCGGGGCCAGCCCGAGAGCTACGCTATCGTTCATGAACGCGGCCAGAGCCTATGCTTTCCTGCAGGAGCGCGATTACGTGCTTCCTGATGACGTCAAGACCCTTGCCCCTTACGTCCTTTCGCACCGGATTATGCTGCGTCCGGAGTCCAGGCTGGATAACACCAATGCCGAATCGGTGCTTCAATATATTTTGCGTCAGGTGAAAGTGCCTGTACAGATGGGGAAATAGCATGCGTCGTGCGGTTTTCTTATTACTGAAAGGGATGCAGCCGTCCAAACTGGCAGCGGTGTTGGCGGTATGGGGCATTTGTTTGCTGTACGTGCTCTTTCAAGGCGGCAAAACCTCGCTCATGCTGTTCTCTATGGTAAGTCTGCTTGCGATTTATATTATCGGTGCCGGGTTCGGCGGAGTTAATCGCGTGAAAGCCTCACGCAGCGTATCCGGCACAGGCAACCGGGAGACGCTGCGCGCCGGGGAGCAGGTGCGCATTCAACTGAACGTGAACGTGCCGGGCCTGCTGCCGATGCCCTACCTCATTATCCGCGAAGTGCTCAAACGACATAATGGCGACACCTGGTCCTTTGAGGACAGTGTCATTCCCAACTTTCGCGGTGAAGGGCGTCTTACATTTCAGACCCCCTCTCTGGAGCGGGGGAGATATGCCTTCTCCAATACCGAATGTATCAGTGAAGATATTTTCGGACTGATGGAACACCGGGGGCGTATCGAGGTGGCTACCGAATTCCGCGTTCTGCCGCGGACGATCCATATTCCGGACTGGCAGCGCAGCATTCGCAACTCCAGGCTTGGTGGCACACAGACGACGATCTCGTCTTCACGCCGGGAGACGACACAGATCAACGGCGTCCGGGATTATGTATACGGCGATCGGATCTCGCGGATCCACTGGAATGCAACTGCCAAGACAGGATCGTGGAAGTCGAAGGAGTTCGAGCATGAGTCTTTTCCGAAAACGATGATCGTTCTGGACTGTACCGCCTCGAGCTATGAGCATTCGCAGCAATTCGAACTGGCGGTATCCGCTGCAGCCTCTCTGATCGAATATACGGGCCGCGAGCATACAGGAACAGGCTTGTTCACGGCGGGTCAGGAGCCGAAGCTGTTTCCGCCAACCGATAACAAGGGCGACCGGATGCGCATGATCCAGCATTTGGTGGACGTAGATAAAGACCGTAAGGGCGATCTTATTACCGCTTTGGAGAAATCATATCGTCATTTTCCTAAAGGCGCCCTGTTTATGCTGATCAGTCCGATGACAGGCCGGGAAGCTGTAGAGGTGCTGCGCTGGGCTGAGACGAGGGGCATGAATCCTTGTTTCTTGCGAATCGAAAGCGCGAATCAGGCGTCTGCGCCGGATGAAACGCTGCAGCTGCTGAAGACGCGGGGGATATCCAGCTACGCCACTTCGACACTGGAGGGGCTTCCTGCCGCACTAGGAGGTGGTGTCACGTGAAGCTATGGGTGGACAAGCTGTCGTCAGTATTCTTTCAGGGGCTGACCATGCTGTGGATATGGATCATTGGCATGCAGTGGGTATCCTTTACGGAAACGATCTGGCTGGATGAGACGACAGCAGTCGTTATTGCAGCGTTGTCCATTACAGCGATCATTGAAGCTTTGATACCGGCAACGTTCGTTTTAAGGATGCTGCTGCAGGTGGCACTCATCGCTTTCTCCGTCCACAGAATTCTGGATGCTCACGGGTTGCCTGTGCCAACGGACATGGTGAGGGGCTTGCTGTCGGACGAAGCATCGTATCTGTTGCCTTACTTGTGGTTTGCGCTGGCGGCGTGGGCGATCGTTCTGCTCATCGTTAGGCTGTCGGACAGCAGAAGAAAGATTCTAATGATCATTGCGATCAACGTCATCAGCTTTACGATACTCGATTCTTTCACCCATCTTGAGCTGTGGGATGAAACGGCATGGATTGCCGCTGCCGGCATGGGCTGGCTGGTGACAAGCCATTTCAATAAATTCAGGGCGCGGTTTCCGCAAGGTTGGCGTCATCTTTCCAAGTCTCCGTTCAAGATTATCGCCAACATCCTGGTTATCTTTTCGTTAATTATATTGGCCGGGGTGAACATGCCCTATGTTCAGCCAACACTGACAGACCCGTATACGGCGTGGAGGGAACTGAGCGGATCACCGCTGTCGGGTACTTCTACAACAGGCACCGGATCTTTGCTCGAAGTGCCGACGGAAAGCACGTCCGGGTATGGCCGGGAGGACAATAACCTCGGGGCTGGATTCAACTTCGACTACTCACCTGTTATGACAGTGAGCTCTGATGAGCGGAGCTATTGGCGAGGAGAGGTCAGAACGCAATACTCAGGGACCGGTTGGGCAGACGGAGGCGGGCGCAGAGGCGGTTCGGATGTCCGCCTGAACGATGACCTGCAAGGCGATTTGTCCACGACGGTATCAACGAAGAGCGTTCAGCAAACAATAACGATGCTGAGCGATGATGTCTATCCCGTATTATTTGGGGCCTACGCCGTTTCTCGCATCGACAGCATGGATGCCGATGTCGACCCTGACTTGCTGCGCTGGGTGCCTGAAGGATCGGAGCTTCACATGAGGAGCCAGCAGCGTTATCCTAAGAGCTACACCGTGACATCGGAAATTCCGGTAATTCCTGTGGAAGAGCTAAGTAAACGAACCTATGAGGAGCTGTATTCAGGCTCGGTGGACGATGCTTATTTGCAAATCCCGAGGAATTTTCCGGACCGGGTAGAGCTGCTCGCGGAAGAGGTAACCGCTACGGGGCAGACGCCTTATGAGAAAGTGGTGCTGCTGCAGGATTATTTGCAATCGAATTATACCTACACCAACTCGCCGGATCTGTCCCGCAAGCAAAGTCCCGACTTTGTGGAAGGGTTTCTGTTTGAAATCCGGGAAGGCTACTGCGACTACTTCTCAACCTCGATGGTCATGATGGCCAGATCGCTTGATATTCCTGCACGCTGGGTGAAAGGCTACGCACCGGGAAGCGTGTCCATTCAAGAGTTCATGCCGATGGATGGGATGGTCAGCATGGATCCTGGCATGTACACGGTCACCAATGCCGATGCGCATTCCTGGGTGGAAGTGTACTTCGGGGAGTACGGCTGGATTCCAATTGAGGCTACGCCAGGTTTCAGCATGCCGATTCTGACTAGCATGGAGGAATCCGAGCCGGTCATTTCGGAGGAGCTGCTGGAAGAGGAGGAGGCTCTGGAAGAGTCTGCACCGGCTGCGGCACCAGAGCAGGCATCCTCCGGCCTTATGAAATGGATTGTGATGATCGCAGCGGCAATTATCGCCCTGTGGGGGGCCTACATTCTGTGGAGAATGAAGCTCGATCTGCGTTTCGCAGGCGCACGCCTGAAAGCAGGTAAGCCGCTGACACCAGCGGACAAGGTGATTGCCGAGACGGAACGCTGGCTGCGCTTTGTCCATCGGAGAGGGCTTGTGCGCGAGTCACATGAAACCTTGCGGGAATCCATTATGCGCTGGGCGGATACGTATCCGACACTTCGGACTGAACTGCATCCGCTGTTGCGGAAGTTTGAGTCCGCCCGTTACAGCCCTGCCCAGGTGCAGGAGGACGAGTGGCGCGCCGTCCAGGAGCAGGCTGATCTGCTCAAGAAATCGATGAAGAAAGTCAAACTTATTTAAATAAGACCGCCCGGGTTTCCGAAACTGTCGGAATGCCGGGTGGTCTTTTGCTCGAATACAGCGCCTGGGGTTGAAATGAGCCAAGATGTTTTTTTACTAAGGAACCGGAATATGGTATAGTTTTTCGTATGAAATTGAGGTGACGTATCTTGTTTGAAATGCTTGTGCCCAAGCTCCGCGTAAACACCGTGTTTGATATTGATCTGGAGAAGCTCTATCAGCAGGGTTACCGCGGCATCATTACGGATTTGGATAATACGCTTGTCGGTGCGAAGGCGCCGCTGGCTACACCTGAACTGGTTGAATGGTTCAAGAAGGTGAAGGAGATCGGATTCCAGCTGATTATTGTGTCCAATAACCAACTGGAGCGCGTGTCGAAGTTTGCGACGCCGCTGGATATTGAATTTGTTCACCAAGCGCGCAAGCCGACCAATGCGCCGTTCCGCAAAGCGATGACGATGATGGACCTGCCTGCGGACCAGACGGTGGTGGTCGGAGACCAGATGCTGACGGACGTTTATGGCGGCAATCGATTGGGATTGTTTACGATTCTCGTCATGCCGATTGCCATTGGTGACGAAGGCTGGTTCACACGCCTGATCAATCGCCGGATCGAGCGGATCGCATTGACGCGGCTCCGTAAAAAGGGATTATGGTTTGAGGAGGAAAAGAATACATGACAGAGCCTTGGAGCGGACAAGACATCAAGAAATGCAGCGGCTGCGGCATTCGTCTTCAAAGTACAGCGCAGGGCGAGCCGGGATATTTGCCGGATAAGGCCTGGGAGCGGGAGCCGGTCATCTGTCAGCGCTGTTTCCGGATTAAAAACTACAACGAGGCATCTTCCGTCGCGGTGGATCAGGATGAATTTTTGCGGCTGCTGGGACAGATCGGCGGCAAGAATGCGCTCGTTATTCATATTGTGGACCTGTTTGATTTTGAGGGGAGCCTGATATCGGGGTTGCAGCGGTTTGTTGGCAATAACCCGGTCATTCTGGCTGTTAACAAAACAGACCTTCTTCCGAAGGTGACCAACTGGAACAAGGTGCTCAACTGGGTACAAAAGAGCTGCAAGGAGCATGGCCTGAGAACGGTTGATATCGTGCTGTGCAGCGCCAAGAAGAACCAGGGCTTTGATCGGCTGCTGGAGTCGGTCGCAGCCCGCAGAGGAGACCGGGATGTCTATGTCGTGGGGGCTACCAATGTAGGCAAATCCACGCTGATCAACCGGCTGATCCGGGATTACAGCGATCTGGATCAGGAGCTTACGACATCGCGTTATCCGGGGACGACGCTCGATATGGTCAACATCCCGCTGGATGACGGAAAATTCATCATTGATACACCGGGGATCGTATACCCGTGGAGATATAGCGAATTGGTGAGCCGTGAGGATCTGGGCGCGATCATGCCAGAGAATCCGCTCAAGCCGATGGTTTATCAGCTCAATGAAGGGCAGACGCTGTTCTTTGGCGGGCTCGGACGGTTTGATTTTGTACAGGGGGAACATCAATCGTTCACCTGCTTTGTGAGCGGAAGGCTGAAGATTCATCGCACTAAGCTGGAGCGGGCGGATGAGCTGTTCGAAGAACATGCGGGTGAGCTTCTGTCTCCGCCGACGAGAGAGCGGCTGGCCGAGATGCCGGAATGGACCCGACACGAGCTTCGGATTCCGAAGGGATCCCGTCTTGATGTGTTCATGTCCGGTCTTGGCTGGGTTAAGGTGAACAGCGATCAAGGCGCGCTCGTAGCGGTTCATGTGCCGCGAGGCGTCAAGGTGCTGCTGCGCCCGTCCTTGATCTGACAGCAGGATGGAGACGGTTATTGATGGAGGCGGAGAAATGAACGGTAATATTATGCACGGCACTGTAGACGGCAGCAGTTGGCTGCTGCTCGGTGTCATGGGCGATCCGATCGCTCACTCCAAATCGCCGGTCATGCATCAGGCGGCGTTAGCCGAGCTTGGCCTGCAAGGCGCTTACGTCCCGCTTCACATACGTCCGAAAGGGCTTGCGGATGCAATTTCGGCCGTGCGTTCCTTACATTTTCGCGGTGTGAACGTGACAATTCCGCACAAGGTTGAGGTCATGAAGTACTTGGATGAAGTGGATGAAGGCGCAGCCCAGATCGGGGCGGTGAACACGATTGTGAATGACAATGGCAGGCTGAAGGGATATAATACGGACGGCATCGGATACGTCCGTTCCCTTAAGGACGAGGCGTGCCCGGATCTGTCCGGCAAGCGGATCGCGGTTCTCGGAGCCGGGGGCGCAGCCCGCGCTATTGTCTACGCGTTGATCGCCGAGCAGCCTGCAGTGATTTCGATTCTGAACCGGACGGAAGCCAAAGCGCGGGAGCTGGCCGAGGAATGGAGCAAGCTCGCGGACATCCGGGGGTTTGGCGAGGAGGCAAGCTGCGAAGTTCTGGCTGCTGCAGATGTCGTCATTAATACGACCTCGGTCGGCATGCATCCGAACATTGGAGATGTTCCCGTCAATCCGGACTTCATTCGCGAGGGGGCTGTCGTCAGTGACCTGATCTACAATCCGCTGAAGACGTCCCTGCTGCGCGAAAGCGAGCGAAGACAGTGCACCGTTCACGGCGGGCTTGGCATGTTTGTCAACCAGGGCGCTTACGCATTTGAATTCTGGACTGGGCTGGATGCCCCGGTGACGGCCATGCGGGAAGCGGTGCTTAACAGCTTTCGCTCAGGGTAAACTAGGGTTAAAATAAATAAAGACACTTGGATTTCAATAGATGAATCATTAAGGAGCACGTATATACATGTTAACTGGAAAGCAAAAGCGATTTTTACGGTCTCAGGCCCACCATCTGGATCCGATCTTTCAGGTCGGCAAAGGAGGAAGCAATGAGCATTTGATCAGACATGTGTCTGAGGCGCTTGAGAAGCGGGAGCTGATCAAGGTATCGGTTCTTAACAACTGCCTGGAGGATCCGCGTGATATTGCCGAGGAGATTTCGGCTGGCGCACATGCGGAACTGGTTCAGGTTATTTGCAAAACGATTGTGCTGTACAAGGAATCGAAGGATCACAAAACGATCGAGCTTCCTTGACGCATAAAAGCCACCTTGGTGCATAAGGGGATTCGTGATGAAGATAGGTATTATGGGAGGCACCTTTGATCCGATTCATATCGGACATCTGCTGGCCGCCGAAGCTGCCCGCGATGCCCACGCCCTGGATGAAGTATGGTTCATGCCGAGCCACATCCCTCCGCACAAGGAGGACGCAGGCATGACCGGCCGCGTGCGGCTTGCGATGGCCGCTGAAGCGATAGCCGGTCATCCGTCCTTTCGCCTGCTCGATTGGGAAGTGAAGCGGGGCGGGATTTCCTACACCGTTGATACGGTGAAGGAGCTGAAGGAGGTATATCCCGATCACAGCTTTGCTTTCATTATCGGGGCCGATATGGTCAATTATCTCCCAAAGTGGAACCGGATTGAGGAGCTTGCCGGGATGCTGACTTTTATTGGCGTCAACCGTCCGGGTTCGAAGCTTGCGGTTGATCAGCTGCCAGACTTCCTGCAGAAGGCGGTAGTGACGGCGGATATGCCGCTTGTCGATATTTCGTCCACGACGATTCGCGAGCGGGCGGCAGCGGGTAAATCCATTCGTTTTATGGTGCCGGACCGGGTATATGATTATATTGTTAGGAGCGGTATTTATGGTGTACAGCCGTGAGCAGTTGATGGAGGCGGTATCTGCCCAGATGCCAGCCAAACGATGGGCGCATACCCTTGGGGTTATGGAGACGGCAGTCCGGCTGGCGGAACAATACGGCGCGGACCCCGTCAAGGCGGATCTGGCGGCGATTTTGCACGATGTTGCGAAGTATTGGCCGGTACAGAAGCTGGAGCAGATGATCAAGGATCACGGCTTGTCTTCAGAGCTGCTGGATTATGACAAACAGCTGTGGCATGCCGAGGTGGGCGCTTTTGTAGCCAGGCAGGAATACGGTGTGGAGGATCAGGAAGTGCTGGATGCGATCCGATATCACACCTCTGGCCGCGTCGGCATGACCCTGCTTGACAAAGTGGTCTGTCTGGCCGACTACATCGAGCCGGGACGCGATTTTCCCGGGGTGAATAATATTCGCGATCTGGCCAACCATAGCCTTGAGGAGGCGCTGGTTGCCGGATTCGAGTCAACAATACAATTTCTTCTGTCGAGAAGGCAGATCATTTTTCCATTAACGTTTATGGCACGCAATGATCTTATTAAGCAATTGGAGGCGAATTCATGACATTAGGTCCAAATGAATTGTTACAAGTGGCCGTTCAGGCTGCAGAAGACAAAAAAGCAATGGATATCGTAGTTCTCGATCTAAAAGGGATTTCGCTGGTGGCTGACTATTTTGTCATCTGTCACGGTAACTCGGACACCCAGGTACAGGCGATTGCAACTGAAATTCGCAAGCGGGTGCATGAGGTTGGAGCTTCCCTGCGCGGTCTTGAGGGAATGGATGCCGCGCGCTGGGTGCTGATGGATATCGGAGATGTGGTCGTTCATATCTTCCACCGGGACGAGCGCGAGTATTACAACATCGAGCGTCTGTGGTCTGACGCCAAAGTGGTGGAGAAAGTATGAGCCTGCTCGCAGGGACCATCGTTGAGCTTGAAGTATCCCGAGAGGTATCTCCGTATGGATACTTTCTGAATGCCGGGGATCGGGATGTTCTGCTTCATTACTCGGAGATTATCGGGAAAATTCAGCCTGGCGACAAGGTTGAGGTGTTTATTTTCTTCGATACCGAGGACCGGCTCGCAGCTACGATGAAAAAACCATACTTGACTCTCGGCGAGACAGCCAAGCTGATGGTGGCTGACGTTCACCCGAGACTGGGCTGCTTTCTGGAGATGGGACTTGGCAGACAGCTGCTGCTTCCGATTCGGGAGCTTCCGGAGCTGCGCGAGCTCCATCCGCAGGTTGGCGACCATGTGTTTGTTACGATGGAGCATGACAAGCAGGGCCGTCTTCGGGCCAAGCTGGCCGGAGAAGAGCAACTGGCTCCGCTTGCGTTCCATGCACCTGACTCCTGGAAGGGAGAATGGTTCAATGCGCTGGTGTACAAGCCGCTTCAGATGGGAACGTTTGTCATCGTGGATGGCGGGGTCATCGGATTTGGCGTAATCGGCATGATTCACTCCTCGGAACGGACGCGCCTTCTTCGCCTTGGTGAGGAGGTCCGTGTGCGGGTAAGTCATATTCGTGAGGATGGCCGGGTTAATCTGTCGATGGTGCCGCGCAAGGAAGTCAGCCGTAACGATGATGCGGATCGGCTGCTTGCTTTTCTGAAGGAGCGTCCGGGGCATGCGATGCCTTATTCCGATGAAACACCGCCAGATATTATCAAACAGCGGTTTGGGATCAGTAAATCGGCTTTCAAGCGGGCGCTTGGGAAACTGATGAAGGACGGTCTCGTTACCCAGAAGGAAAGCTGGACCTACCTTGTGAATAAAGACGAGCCTGAGTCCCCAGATACAGCCAAACCGACGAAATAATTAAGCAAAGTTTCAGAAAGTGGTGCCGTCATGATGTCTTATCGCAAGTTCGCCTACGTATATGACCAACTTATGGAGGATATGCCCTACCCGGACTGGATCAGGTTTGCCAGAACGGCATGGGAGAAGCACGGGATGCCGAAAAGCGTTGCGGAGCTGGGCTGCGGCACCGGCAGCATTACAATTCCGCTGGTCAACTCCGGATTCGAGGTTACCGGGATCGACTTGTCTGCCGACATGCTGTCCGTTGCCCGTCGCAAGCTGGAGGACACTGCGGGCGGAAGCCGGCTGTACCGGGAAGGCAGCATCCGCTGGATTCAGCAGGATATGCGCTCCTGGGAGCTGCCGGAGCAGGTGGACTCCGTCATCTCCTTCTGTGACTGCTTCAACTATTTGCTGGAAGAGGACGATATCCGCTCCGCATTCGACAGAACCTATGCCGGTCTTAAGGAAGGCGGCACGTTTCTGTTTGATGTTCATCATCCGAACACATTTGTCCGCTACGATGAAGAGCAGCCGTTTGTGCTGGATGAGCGGGGCGTTTCCTACATATGGACCTGCGCACTGGATGAAGCCCGCTGCGAAATCGAGCATCATCTCTCGATTTTTGCGCGCGATGAGAAAGATCCATCCATCTATCGCCGGTTTGAAGAGACACATGTCCAGCGGGGTTACGACCCTGAATGGATGAGAACCGAGCTGGTCAAGGCCGGGTTTCGCGACGTGCAATGCTACGCGGACTTCGAATGGATCGAAGCCGGGCCGGATGCGAGCCGGCTGTTCTATGTTGCGATCAAGTAATGCGGCGGCATGCACGCGTTCTTAAATGAAATCGATGGGCATAAAATACACCTTCGTATAGCGTTCCAGCGCTGTGTGAAGGTGTTTTTGTATGCAGCCGGATTAATTGAAAGATGCGAATGCGCATGTTTATTTGACTGTGGTTAAGATGGAGCGGAAACGGTATAGGTTTGGCGATGGGACTGTGATAGGATGATCAAAAAATCAACGCACCTGTCATTGTCACGGATCTGTTGATGATGGATCACCGACGGGAAAGGATGGTATACGAGCATGAAGCTATCTGTTTTTACCGTAGCAACCCCGGACTTGACGCCGGAAGAGCTGGCCAAGGCAGCCATGGATGCCGGGATTGAAGGCATTGAATGGAGATTCAAGGAGGTGCCGCCGGAGGCTGCCGATGAGAGCCCATCCTTCTGGCGGAATAATCGCTGTTCCATCGACCCCGGGGGCTCCGAGGAGGAATGGCTTCGATTCAAGCGAGCAGCAGAGTTATATGGACGTAAAAGTCTGGCGGTGGTCCCTTATTTGACATGCGGGGATCTGGAAGCGACGGACAGCGTTATGAAAGCGGCTGCATTACTGGACGCCTCCTTCATTCGTATCGGGATTCCAGGTTATGACCGGACGTCCAATTACAATGAGCTGTATGCCCAAACGGTGGCCTATTTAACTGAAGTGGAGCAGATGGCTTCCTCTTACCGGCTGAAGGCGCTGGTGGAGACGCATCATCAGACGATTGCCCCGAGCGCCAGCTTGGCGTACCGGCTTGTCCGGCATTTTCACCCCGACCACATCGGCGTGCTCTACGATCCAGGTAATATGGTGCATGAAGGATATGAGAATTACAGGATGGGGCTGGAGCTGCTGGGGCCTTACCTGGCCCATGTTCATGTCAAGAATGGAGGTTACCACCGAGCGACCGCAGGCGGTCCGGGCAAAGCGGTCTGGGGTACGTCATGGTCTCCGCTCGATGAAGGTGCTGTTCCATGGGCACAGGTGATTGCGGATCTGCAAGCGGTGGGATACGACGGGTATTTCGGAATTGAGGATTTCAGCGGCACTCATGCATCCCGAGAGATGCTGATTCAATTTGCAGAGAAAATGGGGTTATGGACCAGCCTCAAAACGGTATAAGCAGCTTTTAGATAAAGAGGAGGAATGCACATGAAACAGGTCAGAATCGGTGTCATTGGACTTGGAATGGGATTCTCGCATGCGAAATCGCTGGCTTCCGGAGCCATAGCCGGGGCGAAGCTGACTGCAGTATGCGATATTAATCCGGCGAAGCAGCAGGCGGCTGCAGAGACGCTGCCAGCCGATGTAAAGGTGTGGAGCGATGCGGAAGCGATGGCGGCCTCGGGCGAGGTTGATGCTGTCGTGATCGCGACGCCGCATTACGGACATCCGCAGGAAGCGATCCGGTGTCTGAACAAAGGGCTGCACGTGCTGATCGAAAAGCCGGCCGGCGTATATACGAAGCAGGTGCGGGAGCTTAACAAGGTCGCTGCGGACAGCGGCAAGGTGTTCTCGATTATGTACAATCAGCGCTGCAATCCGCTGTATAAAAAGCTGCGCGAGCTGATCGCTGCCGGAGAGCTGGGGGAAATCCGCCGCACCAACTGGATTATCACCAATTGGTACCGCTCCCAGAGCTATTACGATTCCGGAGGATGGCGGGCAACCTGGGCCGGCGAAGGCGGCGGCGTGCTTATCAACCAATCCCCGCATCAGCTTGACTTATGGCAGTGGACGACCGGCATGATGCCTGTCCGGGTTCGCGCCTTCTGCGCCTTCGGAAAGTATCGCAACATTGAGGTTGAGGATGATGTAACGGCCTATGTGGAGTATGAAAACGGGGCGACGGGGGTCTTTATTACGACCACGGGCGAAGCGCCGGGGACGAATCGGTATGAGGTGAACGGGGACCGCGGCAAAATCGTAATTGAGGACGGCAAACTGACATTTTGGCGGCTTCGTGTTCCGGAGCCTGAATTCAATCAAACCTATAAGGGCGGCTTCGGCGAACCCGAATGCTGGAAATGCGACGTTCCGGTAGATCCGCATCATCCTCAGCATAACGGAATTTTACAAAATTTCACCGACGCGATTCTGAAAGGCACTCCGCTGATTGCTCCCGGAGAAGAGGGAATTCATGGCCTGACCCTGTCCAATGCGATGCATCTGTCCACCTGGACGGACAACTGGGTTGAGCTCCCGCTGGATGAGGAACTGTATCATAGCATGCTGCAGGAGCGGGCAGCGAACTCGGTCAAGCGCAAGCCGGTTCAGGAGATTGAATCTGTGGATATGAGCTCAACGTTCGGCTCTTATTGATGCTGAAGCATGGGAGGAGGAAAGGTGATGGATCGCAGCAACGGAATGATGTATGCGCCCGAGGGCAAGCCGCAGCCGGTATGCAAGCCAGGCGAGTTTGTAATCGCGGCGATGGCGTTGGAGCACGGGCATATATACGGCATGTGCAACGGATTGATCGAGGCGGGTGCTGTGTTGAAATGGGTGTATGATGCGGACCCGGCCAAGGTGCAAAGCTTTTGTGATAAATATCCCGGTGTGAAAGCGGCATCCTCGGAGGCGCAAATCCTGGAGGACCCTGAAGTTGCGCTTGTGGCAGCGGCTGCTATTCCTTCGGAACGCTGTGCGCTGGGCCTCAAGGTGATGTCCCATGGAAAGGACTATTTTACAGACAAGACGCCATTCACAACGCTGGAGCAGGTAGCTGCTGCGCGTGCGAAGGCGGCAGAGACCGGAAGGAAGTACATGGTCTACTACAGCGAGCGCCTTCATGTGGAGAGCGCGGTTCATGCGGGGAAGCTCATTCACGACGGGGCGATCGGCAAGGTCGTCCAGGTGATCGGCACGGGACCGCATCGCTTGAACGCCGGGTCCAGGCCGGACTGGTTCTTCAAGCATGAGCAGTATGGCGGAATCTTATGTGATATCGGTTCTCACCAGATTGAGCAGTTTCTTTATTATACAGGCAACAAGAATGCGAGAATTGCCGGCAGCAAAGTGGCTAATTACGCCAACCCGCAATATCCGGAGCTGGAGGATTTCGGTGACGCTTCCCTGATCGGCGACAACGGAGCAACGGGCTACTTCCGCGTCGATTGGCTGACTCCCGCCGGACTTGGCACTTGGGGGGACGGGCGAACGATCATTCTCGGCACAGCAGGGTATATCGAGCTTCGCAAATATATTGATGTGGCCCGGCATCCGTATGGGGATCAGCTGTATCTCGTAAACGGCGAGGGCGAGTTCCATATGGATCTGCGGGGGAAGGTAGGTTATCCGTTTTTCGGGGAGCTTATTCTCGACTGTCTGAACCGTACGGAACACGCGATGACGCAGGAGCATGCATTTAAAGCCGGGGAGTTATGTGTACTCGCGCAAAAAGAAGCCGTGCGAATTCAATAATTGCTATATAATGAAGATCATGGAGAGCCCGCTCAGGCAAGAGGGGCAGCGGTGGTATAAGGAGGGTTGCTCATGACTTCATCATCCGATTCCGGGCGCATCTCGCTCTTCGATCCTATGGGGCAGCAGGAGCCGTTCGATTTCGGTTACCATGTGGATTCCCCGATGACCGGAGGCCAGTTTCATTCCCATTCTCTGTATGAAATCTATTATTTTCACGAAGGGCGCTGCACATATCTGATCGGGGATTCGATCTTTGTGCTGAAGCCTGGCGACCTGCTGCTGATGAACGGACTGACGCTTCATTGTCCGAAGGTTGAGCCGGGCACGCCTTACATAAGAAGCATCATCCATTTTGATCCCGCTTGGGTGTGCAGGGATATGCCCGAGTCTGTAAGAAGCGCTTTGCTTGAACCCTTTGCGTCCCTGCTTAATTACCGAATGACGCTGGAGGGAGCAAGGAAGGCGGAATTCGAGAGCATGCTGGCTGGCATGCATCGGCTTGGACTGTCGAAGAACAGGTTCGTTCGGGAGCGTATGGCGCTGAGGCTGCAAGAGATGATGTACATGATATCAGACTGGTGTCAGGGCGCGGTTCAGGACCAGGAAGCCGTTTCGGATAAGGAGCGGCATGTGCAGCATGTTATTTCATTTGTAGAGCAAAACTATATGTATGATTTGACCCTGGACCAAATCGCCAGGGAGGCGCATGTGACCAAGCATTATCTGTCCTCCCTCTTTAAAGAGATTACGGGCACGAGCGTGTTCAAATATGTATACAATCGCAGGATCAACCAGGCCAAAATTTTGCTGAGACTGAATCCCGATCTGAGCATTACGGAAGTCAGTCAGGCTGCAGGGTTCAAACATCTGGCTCACTTCAGCCGGATGTTTAAAGAGATGGTAGGCGCAACGCCGGAGCATTACCGTAAAAGCGGGGTCGACATTCATTGACTTCACCTTGCATTTTGGTTATAATAGCCACATTAAAATGATACACATGGAATGCGATGATGAGGACCAGTAATTCTGCATTGATCATCCAGAGAGCCGGCGCTTTAGGTGGAAGCCGGTTGACGATGGGAATGAAACTCACCTCGGAGCAGCGGTGTCAACCGGTGTCAGCAGCGCTAGTCTCGCTGAAGTGACCGACGAAGCATTGCCGTCTCATCCGCGCTAAGGATGCAAAAGTGAGTGAAAGGCGAAGCATGCCTTTGACTAACTAGGGTGGTACCACGGGAATCTAACCTCCCGTCCCTAGCGATCGACGCTATGGACGGGAGGTTTTTTGGTTTTAACCCTATCATCAATCTGCCATCAAGACGCTGTTGGCTAGCTTGATGATAGCGAAAGCAAGAGACCGCGTCTAGGATGCGGTCCGGTTTCAGCAACCTGCGTCGATCGGCGCAGGTTGCAATGGCACGGCGCAGGCGCGCGTGCCCGACTGTGAAGGAGGAGCAGGAAGTATGACGGATCATCAGCAATCAGGATACGGCTACCAGCCGACGCAAATCGAGCCCAAGTGGCAGAAGTATTGGGACGAGCACAAAACCTTTAAAACCGAAGAGCAATCTTCCAAACCGAAATTTTATGCACTGGATATGTTCCCGTATCCATCGGGTTCAGGCCTCCATGTAGGGCATCCCGAGGGTTATACGGCAACTGATATCGTATCCCGCTACAAGCGTATGCGCGGATACAATGTGCTTCATCCGATGGGCTGGGATGCATTCGGTTTGCCTGCCGAGCAGTATGCGATGGATACGGGCAAGCATCCGCGCGATTTCACACTGCAGAACATCGATAATTTCCGCAGACAGATTAAGTCGCTGGGCTTTTCGTATGACTGGGATCGGGAGATCAGCACCACCGACCCGGACTATTATAAATGGACCCAGTGGATTTTTATACAGCTTTACAAGCGGGGTCTTGCCTATGTGGCGGAAGTTCCGGTGAACTGGTGCGAAGCACTCGGCACGGTTCTCGCGAATGAAGAGGTCATCGACGGCAAGAGTGAACGCGGCGGCCATCCGGTTGTGCGCAAGCCGATGCGTCAGTGGATTCTGCGCATTACGGCATAC
The DNA here is from genome assembly GCF_038000405.1 of Paenibacillus sp. FSL M8-0334. Taxonomy (NCBI): domain Bacteria; kingdom Bacillati; phylum Bacillota; class Bacilli; order Caryophanales; family Paenibacillaceae; genus Paenibacillus; species Paenibacillus sp. FSL M8-0334. The sequence continues at coordinate 452,989 of NZ_JBBOCH010000001.1, read as the reverse complement.
GCTGATCGCCTGCTCGAGGATCTGGATGAGCTGGACTGGAGCGACAGCCTGAAGGAGATGCAGCGCAACTGGATCGGCAAGTCGACCGGTGCGGAAGTCCGGTTTGACATCGAGGGCCATGACAGCCAGCTCGAAGTATTCACGACTCGCCCGGACACCCTGTTCGGAGCGAGCTACTGCGTACTGGCTCCGGAGCATGAACTGGTCGAACGGATTACAACCGAAGAGCAGCGCGAGGCGGTTAAAGCTTACCAAGAGGTGGCTGCTCGCAAGAGCGACCTGGAGCGGACAGATCTTGCCAAGGACAAAACCGGCGTATTCACGGGCGCTTATGCCATCAATCCGGCGAACGGTGCCAGAATGCCGATCTGGATTGCTGATTATGTGCTCGCAGGCTACGGCACAGGCGCGATTATGGCCGTACCGGGCCATGATACCCGCGACTGGGAGTTTGCCAAGCAGTTTGGCCTGGACATCATTGAGGTAGTGAAGGGCGGCAATGTGGAGGAAGAGGCCTATACGGGCGATGGAGAGCATGTCAACTCCGACTTTCTGAACGGATTGAACAACGAAGCGGCCATCAACGAAATGATCGCCTGGCTGGAGAAGAACGGCAAAGGTCAGAAGAAAGTGACCTATCGCCTTCGCGACTGGCTGTTCAGCCGCCAGCGTTACTGGGGAGAGCCGATACCGATTCTCCATCTCGAAGACGGATCGATGAAGCCGGTTCCTGAGGATCAGCTTCCGCTTCTGCTTCCGGATGTCGATCAGATCAAGCCGTCCGGCACCGGTGAATCTCCGCTTGCAAACGTGACGGAATGGGTGGAGACAGTGGATCCGGAGACCGGCATGAAGGCGCGGCGCGAGACCAATACGATGCCGCAATGGGCCGGCAGCTGCTGGTACTATCTGCGATACATCGACCCGAAGAACAACGAAGAACTGTGCTCGAAGGAGAAGCAGAAGGAATGGTTGCCGGTTGACCTGTACATCGGCGGTGCGGAGCATGCGGTGCTGCATTTGCTGTACGCCCGTTTCTGGCATAAGGTCCTGTATGATCTGGGTGTGGTCGACACCAAGGAGCCGTTCCAGAAACTGGTGAACCAGGGGATGATCCTGGGGACCAACAATGAGAAGATGAGTAAATCCCGCGGCAACGTCATCAATCCGGATGATATTGTAAAGGAATACGGTGCTGACACCTTGCGTGTATACGAGATGTTCATGGGGCCGCTGGAAGCGACCAAGCCATGGAATACGAACGGAGTGGAAGGCACGTACCGCTTCCTCTCGCGCGTATGGCGCCTGTTCATCGGAGAAGATGGCAGCCTCAATCCTAGAATTGTGGACGCTGAGGGTACCGACGAGTTCAAGCGTATGCTGCACAAAACGATTAAAAAAGTCACCGACGATTTCGAGCATCTGCGCTTCAACACGGCGATCAGCCAGCTGATGATCTTCATTAATGAAGCCTACAAAACCGATGTGCTTCCGCGCAAGGCGATGGAGAACTTCGTACAGATGCTGTCCCCGCTTGCGCCTCACTTGGCTGAGGAGCTGTGGAGCCGACTTGGTTACAGCGGCAGCATTACCTATGTATCCTGGCCGGAATATGACGAGGCTTGGACCGTGGAAGCTGAAGTCGAAATCGTCGTTCAGGTTAACGGCAAAATTGTGGAGCGCACCAAGGTTGCGCCGGACATGAATCAAGAAGCCATGCAAGAACATAGCCTCTCCCTTCCAAATGTCAAGCAGGCGCTGGAAGGGAAGAGTATTCGCAAAGTAATCGCTGTACCGGGTAAACTGGTCAATATCGTGGCCGGTTAATTGTAAAACCAAAGGCGGCGTCGAGTTTTACCAAATCCTCATCATATTTGTCATGTGTCGTTTGGATTAATTGGTAAAACAGCCCGTTCAGATGACCGTTAAGCAGGCGCAGCGCCTGAGCGGTGATGCCGCCTGGAACCGCTACACGTTCCTGAAGCTGCTCAGGGGAGAAACCTTCTTCCGTGAGCAGCTTGCCGGTGCCAAGCAGCATTTCACCGGCCAGCGTGTTCAGCGTTCCGCGGTCAGCCCCGGTTAGTTCGACGGCAGCGTCGATCCATTTTTCCACAAACAAACTCAAAAAAGCAGGCCCGCAGCTGGAGAAATCGGAAGTGATTCGCGTGTGCGATTCCAGTATCTCAACGGGCCTGCTGATATAAGACAGGAGGCTTTCAATAAGCTGCCTGTCTTCTTCTTTTATTCGGGAGCCATACATGCATAACGTCGCTCCGCCTCCCGTTTTGTTGGTGATGCTGGGTATAATTTTAGCCACCTTGCATGGCAGCGACGATTCCAGGTGGATCAGCTGGACTGGGCTGGTGATCGAAATCGCGATCTGCTCGGGCCTGAGCGAGGACTGGATTTCATCAATGACAGCCTTAAATTCCAACGGTTTGATACATAAGAAGATGAGGTCGCTTTCCGAGGCGGTTTCCGAATTACAGCTGCAAACGCTTAAGCCGGGATGCCGCTCCGCCAGCAACAACGCTTTTTCAGGGCTCCGATTGCTGACAAGAATTTGCTTAGGCTGGAGTGCACCCAAGTGGATGAAGGAATCGATCAGCAGGCTTCCCATACTGCCCGTACCGATAAAACCGACCTTCATGGTTACTTCCCTCCTTTCGCGCGTTACGGCAGAAATGTACCGTTCTTACGTCTAATGTATGTGAGAGTCGGCGAATCATGACCAATTTCGCAGCATTTAGATTACAGGATTTGCGTTAGCAAGGAAGTTCTTTCAGTGAAGTTGAATTGAAGAACAGGAGTGGTGTAAATGAGACGAATATCTCACGGGTTCATGATGGCAGCAGGCATTGTCGGCTGTGGACTTATTTTGTTTGCCGGAACGCCTTCCAAAGGGATGGAGGGCTGGGAACCGCTTAATGACCGGTTAGAGCAGACGCTGCTGGAGCTGGAGCAGCCGGCCCCTGTAGTTGAAGCGAGCGGAGACGCTGGGCTGCCTGCTTCGATGGCTGCGGCGGATACGAATGCGAAGGCGCCGCAGAACAATAGCGGTGAAGCAGCTTTGGCCCAGCAGCAGGGAGCCGCTTCACAAGAGCAGGAGATGCCTGGTCCGGATGAAGCGGGCGGGCAGGCGCCTCCCGCTGGTGCGATCCCGAGCACAGTCCCGCCAGCTGAAGCCCCTTCCCAGGCTGAAGGTAGCGCCGCTTCGCCGCCGGTCGCCGCCGCTCCATCTGTTCAGCCCGCTGACCCGGCTTCGAGTTCGTCCGGCATAATCAACATCAATACCGCATCCGCGGCACAGCTGATGGAACTGCCAGGCATCGGCGAGAAGAAAGCCCAAGCGATCATCGAATACCGCAACCGGTCCGGACCTTTCCGGAATGCCACCGATCTGATGAATGTCAAAGGCATCGGACCGAAAATGATGGAGAAGATGATGCCTTACGTTGGACTTTAGCTGTGTGCTACAATAAAGGCAAGACAGATTACTGATAAGGGAACAGGTGACATTACAATGAGTACGGATCAACGTAAAGATTGGGATACCTATTTTATGGATATCGCCTACATGGTATCGACCCGCTCCCAGTGCCCCCGTCGTCATGTGGGCGCCGTGCTGGTACAGGGCAAGAAGCTGCTGGGCACTGCCTATAACGGGGCGCCAATGGGTGTGCCGGACTGCTCGGAGGCAGGCTGCATGATTTCGGAGGAATATGAGGTTGTGAACCAGGACGGGCAGGAGTTCATGGTGAAAAAACAGCGCTGTATCCGCACGATTCATGCGGAGCAGAATCTGCTGCTGTTTACCGATCGGATCGACAGGGAGGGCAGCACCGTCTATGTGACGGATGAGCCCTGCTGGACATGTGCCAATATGCTAGCGAACAGCGGCATCGTTGAAATCGTGTATCATCGCCCGTATCCTAAGGATACGGAAAAGGTATCGCGGATGATGAAGCAGAAGGGGATTCAGTTCCGCCAGCTCCTGCAATATGAACCTCCGCGCGAGACGTTGATGAGCGTGGTCGAATGAGACTGCTTTAATAGATCATTCATACAGTTTGGGGAAGTACCCTGGTCTGCTTTTTTTAAAGCGGACCAGGGTTTTTTAGTGAGCTGGGACAGGAAAGGTGGGTGGAATGATATGAAACGAAGACCTCTTCTGGCGTTTACCGTAATGTGGGTCATCGGAAGCGGGGCGGCAAGCATGTGGTCGGGCTCCCGGCTTATGCTCGTGCTGGCAGGCATGCTGATGCTGGTCCTCGTCCTTTGCTGCCTGGAAGAGGCAGGGCGAGGAATAATGCTGTGTATGCTATTGTCACTATCTCTGGGGGCTCTGTATTGGGAGATGCATGATGCGGCCAATGTGAGCCAGCTATCGTCCAGCGCAGCGTCCGGGGATGAGATGGGGACGATTACCGGCTCGGGTACGATTGCATCTCCGGTTGAGATCGACGGAGATCGGGCCAGTTTTAGAGTTATGCTGCGTGAAGCAGATATCGGCGAGAGTGACGGCAGCGCCTTGGCAGCCGCAGACCCGCAAATGGATGCTGGGGTTGATGAAGCTGCCGATGTACAAGGGGGCGGAGCGTACACATCAGGACGATCCGTCAAGGAAACGGTGATGGTTCAGGTCAAACTGCTGAGCGTTGATGAAGTCCAGGTGGTCCGAGCTTGGCAGCGAGGGGATACGATTTGGCTTCAAGGAGAGCTACAGCAGCCGGGGGAGGCGCGTAATTTTGACGGTTTTGATTACCGGGCGTATTTGCGGACCGAGAAGATCCATTGGATCGTTCGGATGAATGGTGTGAGCCAGGCTGAGGTGGCGGCACCAAAGTCATGGCGTCCTGGTCATATATTAAGATGGAATGATTCGATCAGGCAGAGGCTCGGGGACAAGCTGGACCAGCTGTATGACGGCGTGCATGCGGGCTTTATGAAAGGCCTGGTCATCGGCAACCGCGATGATCTGGACCCGGAGACGTTTCGCGAGTTTTCACGTCTGGGGTTGACCCATATATTAGCGATATCCGGAATGCATGTCGCGGTAGTGACAGGATGTTTGCTGTTCATCTTGTCTGCCATGAAGCTGACCCGGGAAACTTCATTGACGGTTGCCATGTGGCTGCTTCCCTTGTACGTGTTGTTGACAGGAGCCAGTCCATCTGTGGTGCGGGCTGGCATGATGGGGGTCATCGGGCTGTATGCAGCCAAGCGACGATTGCTGAAGGACGGATTGAACATTTTAAGTGCGGCCGCGCTCATAATGCTGGTCTGGAATCCGTATTATTTGCTGAATGTCAGCTTTCAGCTCTCGTTTATTGTCACCGCAGGACTGATGATTTTTGTTCCGATGATGATGAGGCTGTTCTCGAAATTACCGGCATGGCTGGCAGGATCGGCAAGTGTAACGGTGGTCGCCCAGCTGGTCTCTTTTCCGCTCACGATCTATTATTTCAACCAGTTTTCGCTGCTGTCGGTGGCGGCCAATCTGGTTCTGGTTCCGCTCATCAGCATGGTCGTGCTGCCGCTGGGGATGATCTCGCTGCTCCTGGGCTGGCTATGGATGGAGGGGGCAGGATGGGTGGCACGGGCGGCAGAGCTGATCAATGGACTCACGTTTGGCATTGTAGAATGGATGAATGCGCCTCTAAGCTTCAGGACGATTTGGGCATCTCCTTCATTCTTATGGATTGTCGGATATTTCGGTCTGCTGTACGGCTTGCTTTATTTGTTGAAAAAGAGAGCCGAGGATTTGGCGCCGGACAGCCAGTCTTCGGATGACACGGTCCCTCTCCTCGTCCCTGCGTCGAGAAGGGGGGATACAGGAGCGACAGGCTATGCGCCGGGGACGCGCGGACTTGCCCCGCCGGCGGGCGCCGGGCTGCCGCCCGTTATAGGCAGGCTTATCTCCAGCCTGATGCTTGGCAGGTTCTACGCTGCGGGGCAGCTGCTGGAGCGTTATGGATACCGGGTGCTGACGATGTGCTGTGCAGGCGGTTTGCTGCTGCTTTTGTACAGCGGATATCAGTCGCCATCCACTCACGGAGCCGGAGTGGTGCAGTTTCTGGACGTGGGACAGGGAGATTCGATTCTGGTGACCACCCCGGAAGGGAAGTTTATTCTCATCGATGGCGGCGGGACACTCAATTTTCGCAAGGAGAGCGATGCGTGGAAAGAAAGGAAGGACCCTTTTGAAGTGGGGAAAAATGTGGTCGTGCCGCTATTGAAGAAGCGCGGTGTTCATCAGCTGGAGGCCGTGCTTGCAACCCATTTTGATCAGGATCATGTGGGCGGCTTGCTGGCGGTGATCGAGGAAATTCCGGTGAAGTCGATATGGATCAACGGAACGGCCGCGGATTCCAGTGCCTTTACAGCGTTCATGGCGTCCGCCGTGTCAAAGAGAATTCCGGTATATCCCGGAAAGGCCGAGTCAGGGGCATGGAGGATCGACAAGGATACCGAAGTGAGGTTTCTTGCGCCCAGCCTGCCGGAGGGAACAGGAAATCATAGCCTGCTGCCGTTGATTAAGGAACAGAATCATGCTTCACTAGTATTTGAGATGGAGATGAGCGGAGGACGATTTCTTTTTACCGGTGATACAGATGCGGCCGCAGAGCAGAAATTATTGCTTCAGCAAGGACGCGACCGTGTGATGGCAAAGGGGCCGGTCGATGTTATGAAGGTTGCGCATCACGGGAGCAAAACATCCACTTCGGAAGCCTGGCTGAGCGCCTGGCGGCCCAAGGTGTCGGTCATCTCGGCAGGCGTTAACAACCGGTACGGCCATCCCCATCCGGATGTGGTCCATCGGCTTGAAGAGAGCGGAACGCTCATATATCAGACCAATCTTCACGGGGAAATTCAGTTGAGAATAAAGGATGGTTTGTTCGAGGCAAGAACGAGATTGACAGCCTCCGACGAATCGTGACATGTTTGTATTAGCCGCGTTACAGGAATTGGTCGAAGGCAGCCTGATGACGTTGCCTTTGATATTTGGTATAGTTAGATGAAGTTTCCTGAAAATAATAGGTTACATAACGCAACATTTTTGTCATCATATCCGTCTGTATGTATGCAGGGAGAGGGGGATCCACTGTGGTGGAGCAGGGACTCATCAGAGCCGCTCAATCGGGCGATCGCGACGCTCTAATCACCCTATTGCGAGAAATTGAACATCATGTTTACCGAACGGCCTACTATATTTTAAACAATGAACAGGATGCGTTGGATGCGGCGCAGGAAGCGCTGATACGCGTGTACACCAAGATCAACTCCTATGAGGAGAAAGCGCAGTTCAAAACTTGGGTGCAGCGTATTGTCACCAATATATGCATCGACAAGTTCCGCAGAACGAAGCCGACGGTGTCCATCGAGGAGCATGAGATGGTGTTCCAGGATCAGACCGATGTGGAGAGGGAAGTGCTCTCCGGTTATTTGGCCCAGGACATCCACGAGGCCATCAACAAGCTGCCGGATCATCATCGGACCGTCATCGTTCTAAGGTATTTGCAGGACTTATCCTACAACGAAATTGCTGCTTGTCTGAATCTTCCGCTGAATACGGTGAAATCGTATTTATTCAGAGCCAGACAGCAGCTGCAGAATATGCTCCATGAGCATCAGAAAGGTGGTGTATCAGGATGAATTGTCAAGAGGTGGTGGAGAGCATGCATCGGTATCTGGACCGGGACTTGAGCTCGGATGAGACCGCGCTGATGTATCAGCATATTGCTGTGTGCCCATCATGTGCGGAGACGTTTCAGTTATTGAAGTCCTTATCCAAAGAGCTTGAAGAACTTCCGGCCGTGACGCCGCCCATCAGCCTGGTGGATGCCATTATGCCCCGTCTGGATGCGATTGACCGTGAACGTGGCGAGAGCCCTGCTCCTTCCAAGGAAATCAGCAGCGAGCCCGCCGAGATGACGCCTGAGATTCGGCGCCCGAGACGCCAAGCCAACTGGTGGAGCACGATTGGCGGAAGAACAGCGATCGGCGCGGCCGCTGCTGCTGTCATTCTCGGTGTGGCGATCTTTAGCTTTGAGCCGAAGGTTATCTCCGAGGCTGAGCTTCCGTATGAGGAGGCTGAGACGCTTACCAATGAGACCAGCGCGGCCGGGGAAAATCATGATGCGGAGCAACCGGAAGCAAGCATGATGATGGAGGATGCTCCGGCGGGCAGCGTGATGGATTCAGGGGATGATGGAGACGCTGCCGGTGCTGCCGATGCCCACATCTACACGGCTCCGTCCACGACAAGCCAGGATGATGCTCCGGGGATAACCCCGGATTCGAAACCGGATCATCAGCCCGAAGAGCCTTCAGAGAAAGTTTCCGAGAAGCTGGGGCCGCAAGAGTCTGCGCCAAACGATTCAAGCACGCCGAGTGCCTCGAATGATCCACAGGGCACTAACAGCACCCGGAATTCGCAGACCCCAGGGAGCAACAACCCTTCCGAGGGGAGCGAGTCGACGCCGCCGACGGCAGCCGTTCCGCCTCATGCCGCCGAGAGTCTGCCGCCTGAATCTGACGGCAGGGGAGAAGGGCCTTCGAATCAAGCGGAAGTGAACCCTCCGGAAGCGGGCGCGCTGGAGAGCTCCCAGCCCGAAGGCGGAAGGCTCGATATGGGACTGATGGCTACGGTGCCTGCTGCAGTCTGGACGTCTCCGGATGGCAAATATATGATCCAGCTCGAAGCAAATGATTTTATCGTATACAGTATACCCACAGATTCGAATGTACCGGCAGAGATTGTAGAATCGGTGCCTTTGAAAGGGGAGTGGGTGGCCGGAGAATGGGTTGACAATCAGACGTTCAGGTACCGAGTGAAGGTCGAGGAGCAGACGGTAGAGTCCGTATATACCGTTAAGAAGTCTTCGTCTTCACAGGAGACGTCCGGAACCGGAACAAGTGGTTCTTCCGGAGGCCAGAATACGCCTGCCAGACCGTAAAGCATCCGAAGCTGTATAAGCCCAATTTTATGTAGAGATATAAGAAATAGCGCACATTATCTGGAGATATGAATACGATATACTAGAGAGAGACACAAGACCAACGTAGCGTCGTATGACCGCCTCGGGGGATGATTCTAGAGCATCCTTTTCGGCGTTTATATAGATGTGTTGGGACAAAGGGACCTTGCTGCTGATAAAGCCGAGGTCCCTTTGTTTTATACAAGCCTCGGACATCGTATCGCCCCGGACCGAGTTTTTTGGTATAGTGTTACACAGAAGGAAAGGGGGAGCGCCGATGGATGCCAAGACGGCGGCCAAGGCGGTCAAGCAGGGAGAAGCCGCATCGGTGTATCTGCTGTATGGCAGCGAGAAGTATCAGATGAATGAATTTGCAGCTTTGTTGGAGGAACAGCTTATTCCGAAGGAAGAGCGGGACTTTGCGATCGTCCGTCTCGATTTGGCCGATACTTCGATTCAAAGTGTGGTAGAGGAGGCGGAGACCGTTCCGTTTATGGTGCCGAAGAAGCTGATTTTTGTTCGGGACACCTCGTTTTTCACTGCCGCCAAGGACAATGGGAAGGTTGAGCATCGCCCCGAGGCGTTGCTGGATTATATGAATAATCCTGCTGATTACAGCATCATCGTATTTATGGTGCAGCAGGATAAGCTGGATGAACGCAAGAAAGTGGTTAAAGCGGTCAAAAAAGGCGGAGTTGCCCTTTCGTTTGCGCCGCTCGGTGGCGAGGAACTGCTCGGTTGGGTGGACAAGCAGGCACGCCAGCAGGGCTGTACGCTGGCCGATGGGGCCGCGGACGTCCTTGTGCGAAATGCCGGCACGAACCTTCAATCATTGTCAGCCGAAGTAGAGAAGCTGTGCCTGTATGCAGGTGAAGGGGGCGTCATTGATGTTGACACCGTCAATATGCTGGTTGCGCGCAGCACGGAACAGAACGTATTTGCGCTGGTCGAGGATATTGCGAATCTCCGGCTGGACAAGGCGCTGGCTATTTTTTATGAGCTGCTGAAGCAGCGCGAGGAACCGATCAAAATTGCAGCGCTTATTACACGGCAGTTCCGAATCATATTGCAGGTGAAGACCTTGTCTTCGCAAGGGTACACCCAGCAGCAAATTGCATCGCAGATCGGACTGCATCCCTATGCGGTGAAAATCGCAGGGGAGCAGGCACGGAAATTTGAAACGGTGCGGCTTGAGCGGATTCTGAACCGGCTTGCACAGCTGGACTATGAGATGAAGACCGGGGCTGTGGACAAGGTGCTCGGTCTAGAGCTGTTCCTGCTCCGGCTGGGTGCGTAAATCGGAAGGTGAGATGGCTCATGTGATCAACTAACCGCCATCACGCAGCGGAACACCCGCGGTGAGAGAGTTTGCAGCATCGTGCGAACAGGCGTCAGTGAAGGGAGCGGCGGATGAGGATAGGATGCCGCCAGCCCTCTGCTGGCGCCTGAGCTTTATACCTTGAGCCCACTGAACTCAAAAAAACCTGAGCGACATAGGTCAGCCCAGGTTTTTTTCAATAATCATATTCAATTAAACGGCTATTACGCTTGGGACGTAAGAGCGTTCAGTCTTTTCGCCAGACGGGATTTCTTGCGGGCAGCTGCGTTTTTATGGATCAGGCCCTTGGTTACGGCTTTGTCAAGCTTTTTGGAAGCGGCTTGGAAAGCAGCTTTAGCAGCTTCGATTTCAGTACCGTTCAGCGCAACGTCAGCGTTCTTTACAGCTGTGCGGAGCGCGGATTTTTGAGAAATGTTAAGCGCGTGGCGTTTGTCACTTGTTTTAACACGTTTAATCGCGGATTTGATGTTTGGCATTACATTCACCTCCTGTAAGGCATTTCAATAGAGCGAAATGATTCACAACTTAAAATATTTTAGCATGAGGGTGGACAAAAAGCAATACTCTATAAGACTTCTGTATAATCCGCTGCATAGTCCCGCACACTATCCTTATCGATTAGGAGGAGTGTGATTGTTTATGGAACTGGATCTTCAAAAATATTCTGTCCGTACTGACCTCGCCGTAGAATCAAGGGAGCTGGCGGGAAATGGAAGTGAGCAGCCGATTGCGGGCGTGCTGGAGGATGTGGTTCAGGAGGACGGCATCAAAATTACGCGCCTTGATGTTCAGGACGATGCGGCTTCTCAGCGAATCGGCAGAGTGAAAGGACATTACGTGACGCTGGAAGTACCTGATCTTCGCAAGGGAGACACCGGACTGCAGGATCAAGTGTCAATGGTGTTCGCGCGCGAGTTCGAGGCATTCATGCAGCGGATCGGGATTGGTCCTAAAGCAACTGTGCTGATTGTCGGATTGGGGAACTGGAATGTAACCCCGGACTCCCTCGGGCCGATTGTTGTAGAGAATGTGATGGTTACGCGCCAATATTTTGAGCTGATGCCGGAGCGGGTCGCCCCGGGTTACCGGCAGGTCAGCGCCGTGGCTCCGGGCGTGCTGGGAATGACGGGCATTGAGTCCAGCGAGATTGTGCAAGGCATTGTGGAGCGCACACGGCCTGATCTGATCATTGCCATTGATGCGCTGGCATCCCGGTCGCTGGAGCGCGTAAATACGACGATCCAGATTGCCGATATCGGCATTCATCCCGGCTCGGGCATCGGCAATAAGCGCAAAGGGCTCACACAGGAAATTTTGGGCGTGCCTTGCGTCGCCATCGGTGTGCCAACGGTCTGCTATGCGTCTACCATTGTGAACAATGCGATTGAGATGATGAAGTCGCATCTTGGCAGTGAAACGAAGGAAACGGGCAAAATTATGGGCATGCTGCACGATCTTCCCGAGCAGGAGCGTCTGGCGCTGGTGAAGGAAGTGCTGGAGCCGCTTGGACATGATCTGATCGTCACTCCGAAGGAGATCGACGAATTTATAGAAGATATCGCGAACATCGTGGCGACCGGTCTTAACGCCGCGCTTCATGAAGCGGTAGATCCCGGCAATGTCGGGGCGTACACCCACTAACCGAACGCAACTATCCATTAAAGCTCCGAATCTAGCGGGGCTTTATATTTTTTTGGAAGGCTATAGGTTCTATCGAAACAACCCTGTTCATAGATTGGGAGTATAAGAGATTTCAAATTCGCGTGGGCACGGCTGGAATCTGCTTCACGCTCCCGAGAACGATGAGGAGGACTCGATATGAACAATCAGAAGTTTCGGATATGGAACATTGCCCGGCTCAAAAGAAAGACGATGGAAGGCTTGAGTATGGGGAAAACGATGATTATCCTCATGCTGGGCTCCCTGGTGTTTTTTATTTTGCTTGGTTTGGCAGGCATGGCGGAGCAGCGGCTGAACACGTCGCCGGTTTCTTCTATGAAAGGTCTAGCAGCGTCTCTATCAAGCCACTTTTTCACGGATATGATCGGGATGGAGATGCCGCATATGGCTGCGTCGAAGGAGAGCTCCGTTTTTTCCGGGGACAAAATGACTACGTTTGTGGTTCAGATGCTGACCAATGTCAATCTTCGGGACCCGAAAAGCCTGCTGGCCGGTGAAATGCCGGGCATGAAGGTGAATCAGCCGGTTCAGCTGCGGGGCGGATCGGGCAATGATTCCGGCGAAGCACCGGCGGATTATCGCCCGGATTCTATAGAAGGTGCGGCGGAAGGGACGGGGGAGGAGCCTGCCGAGCCCCAGCAACCGGAAGAGCATGTGGAAGACCCCGGCCAAGGAACCGGAGCAGAGGAGCCGGATACAGGTCAGGACGAGCCTGAAGGGACCCCGGATTCGGAGAAAACAACCAATGGCAAAAAGGCGGTGCTCATCTATCACTCCCATCCGCAAGAGGCGTATAATCCGCTGTTAACGCATCCTTCGGACAACCCGGGAGCGGTCTCGCCGCAGAAAAATGTGATGCTGGTAGGGAACTTTATGAAAGAGAGACTTGAGGCCAACGGCATCGGCACTTTGCACGATAAAAGCGACTATCAATCCACGGTAGAAGGATATAACTATAATTATTCATACAAATACTCCCGTGAGACCGTGAAGGCGGCAATGGCAAATCATGATGGACTGGATTACCTGATTGACATCCACCGCGATTCTCAGCGGTATAACAAAACAACGGCTACGATTAACGGTCTCACTTATGCAAAGGTGTACTTCATCATCGGTCATGGCAACGAGAACTGGCGGGAGAATGAAGCGTTCGCCAGCAAAATCAACGAGAAGCTAGAGGCTTCTTATCCTGGAATATCGCGCGGCATCTGGGGGAAATCGGCTGATCAAGGGAACGGAGAATACAATCAGTCCCTGTCGCCGAACAGCATTCTGATCGAAGTTGGAGGCATTGACAATACGAGAGAGGAACTGCAGCGGACGGCGGAAATACTGGCAGACATTATCGCCGAGGTATATTGGCAGGAGCAGGAAGCGGAGAAGGCAAGCGTCATGTCAAGTGGCAGCCATAGCGGTTAGGCTTCCTGGGGGCGGACCGGATCAGAGATCTGATATTTTTAGGAGGGGACTATCATGTCAAGAGCTGCCAAACGTTTTGTGGCTTTGCTGATATGGGCAGGGATCGGAGTGCTGATCGGCATGCAGCTGGGGGGCGGACATACACCGGCTAACGAGCTGATCGGACGTGTGCAGGAGCAGGAGCCGGTCACGGAGGATGTGGTATCAACCGGATGGGGAGGCAATGCCCGCCTCCCGCAATCGGTGGAGGGCTACGACGATGCCCAGGCAGAAGCGGTGGAGACGAAGCCGAAGTTTGAGCCAGCGCCGCGCGATATTCTGCTCCCGGACCGGCCGAAGCCGCCTGCGGATGTTCTGGCAGACAAAACCGCAGGCCTGCTCCAGGAATTGTCGGATCAGGGGATCCGCTGGGTCGTCTCGATGTTCGGCTCCATCATCGAATAATAAAGCGTACGGCAACGGCATTGCTGTGATCTCCTTCAACTGGTATAATAAATTGATTCAAACATCTGGTGGTTGGTGGGGGTTAGGCATGACTGACGTTCAAGTAAGACAACAAAAAATTCGTAATTTCTGTATTATTGCACATATAGACCACGGGAAGTCGACATTGGCGGATCGTATTCTGGAGTACACAGGCGCGTTAAGCTCGCGTGAAATGCAGGAGCAGGTTCTCGATCAGATGGACCTGGAAAGAGAGCGCGGCATCACAATCAAGCTGCAGGCGGTTCGATTGAATTATAAGGCTGACGACGGTGAGGAGTATATCCTGAACCTCATTGACACCCCGGGGCACGTCGATTTTACATACGAGGTTTCCCGAAGCCTTGCCGCTTGTGAGGGAGCATTGCTGGTCGTGGATGCGGCGCAGGGAATCGAGGCCCAGACACTGGCGAACGTGTATCTCGCTCTTGACAACAACCTTGAAATATTGCCGGTCATCAACAAGATCGATCTGCCAAGTGCGGATCCGGATCGCGTGAAACAGGAGATTGAGGATGTTATCGGTCTGGATGCGAGCGAAGCCGTTCTGGCTTCGGCCAAGGCCGGAATCGGGATCAAGGAGATTCTGGAGCAGGTCGTGCAGAAGGTGCCGGCTCCGACGGGCCAATCCGAGAATCCGCTGAAAGCGCTGATCTTCGACTCTCACTACGATCCTTACAAGGGAGTTATCGTCTATGTGCGGGTCATCGACGGCAGCATCAAAGCCGGTTCCAAGATTAAAATGATGGCGACGGGCAAAACGTTCGAGGTCATCGAGGTCGGCGCCTTCAAGCCGCGCATGAGCATTGTGGACGAGCTGCAGGTGGGCGATGTCGGCTTTATCGTTGCCGGAATCAAGCATGTCGGCGATACCCGGGTCGGTGACACGGTGACCGATGCGAAGAATCCGACGCTGGAGCCGCTGCCAGGCTACCGTAAGATCAATCCGATGGTATTCTGCGGTCTGTATCCGATCGAAACCTCGGATTACAACGACCTGAGGGAGGCGCTGGAGAAGCTGCAGCTGAACGATGCATCGCTCAGCTTCGAGCCGGAAACTTCAAGTGCGCTCGGATTCGGCTTCCGTTGCGGATTCCTCGGCCTGCTCCACATGGAGATCATCCAAGAACGGATTGAGCGGGAATTCAACATTCCGCTCATTACGACAGCCCCGAGCGTTATCTATCGCGTAGCGCTGACAAACGGTGAGCAGATACAGATCGACAACCCGTCGCATTATCCCGAAATCGGCAAGATCGATTATGTCGAGGAACCGTATGTCAAGGCTGCCATTATTGTGCCGAATGATTTTGTAGGTGCTATTATGGAGCTCTGTCAAGGCAAGCGCGGTGAATTCATCAACATGGAATACCTGGATACAACGCGTGTCACGATCACCTATGAAATTCCGCTGTCGGAAATCGTGTACGATTTCTTCGACCAGCTCAAGTCGAGCACGAAGGGGTATGCTTCCTTCGATTACGAGCTGTCCGGCTACCGGCGATCGAATCTGGTCAAAATGGACATTCTGCTTAACGGCGAACAGGTGGACGCCCTGTCCTTCATCGTGCACAGGGACCGCGCTTACCATCGCGGCCGCAGCATTTGCGAGAAGCTGCGCGAGCTGATTCCTCGCCAGATGTTCGAAGTGCCGATCCAGGCATCGGTCGGCACGAAGGTTGTTGCGCGCGAGACCGTAAAGGCAATGCGCAAAAACGTGCTTGCCAAATGTTACGGCGGCGACATTTCGCGGAAACGGAAGCTGCTGGAGAAGCAGAAAGAAGGTAAGAAGCGGATGAAGCAGGTCGGCAGCGTTGAGGTGCCTCAAGAGGCGTTTATGGCCGTATTGAAAATCGACGACAAATAATGCAGCTGGGAAAGCCGGTATCGGCTTTCCTTTCTTTCTTCTTATTTAATATATGAATATAGCAAGTTATAGAGGCAGCAAGGAGGGTTTAAGGATGCGATCCATGAATCAACAGACGGAAGCGGTATATATCCATATTCCGTTTTGTACGAATAAATGTTTTTACTGTGACTTCAACTCCTATGTGCTGAAAGATCAGCCCGTAATGGACTATCTGAGAGCGCTCGATAAGGAAATGGAGCTGACGGTGAAGGAGAATCCTCCGGGCAGGATCAAAAGTATTTTTGTAGGCGGCGGTACACCTACCGTGCTGAAACCGGATGAGATGGCGTATTTTTTACAAAGTGTTAAAACGCATTTCCCGGACTGGGCGGAGGATATCGAGTTCTCGATGGAGGCGAATCCCGGCACGACCGATTTGGAGAAGCTGTCCGTCATGCGAGCGGGAGGCGTCAACCGGATCAGCTTCGGGGTTCAGGCTTTCCAGAACAGCCTGCTGACCGGGATCGGACGGATTCACGATACGGATGACGTCTATCGCAGTCTGGAGAATGCGAGAAGCGCGGGCTTCTCCAACATCTCGATCGACCTGATGTTTGGCCTGCCAAACCAGACGGTGGAGATGCTGTCCGAAAGTGTAACCGAGGCGCTCAAGCTCGGACTGCCGCATTATTCGATCTACAGCTTGAAGGTGGAGGAGAACACGCTGTTCCATACCCTGTTCCAGAAAAACCAGCTCCCGCTTCCCGATGAGGAGGATGAGCTGAACATGTATTTGCTGTTGATGGAACGGATGCGCGAGGCCGGTTATAAACAATATGAAATCAGCAATTTTGCCAAACCGGGCTTTGAAAGCCGGCATAATATGACCTACTGGCGCAATGAGGACTATTACGGGCTGGGCGCTGGGGCGCATGGTTATATCGGGCGAAAGCGGCATATCAATATTAAGGGGGTTACCCCGTATATTCAGGCGGCCCAAGCTGGCTTGCCAAGGCTGGAGAGCTATGAAATTACACATGAGGAAGCGATGGAGGACTTTGTCATGGTCGGCTTGCGTGTGCTTGACGGCATTTCGCGCAGTCGGTTCGCACAGCAGTTCGATGCTTCACTGGACGATGTGTTTGCAGGGCCGCTCGGAAGAATGACGCAACGCGGCCTGCTTGAGTCGACCGATGAGGGCTACAAGCTGAGCAGCAAGGGCGTTCTATTCGGCAACGAGGTGTTCGCAGAATTTATCGGCAGCCTGTCCGCAAATTAATCTATTGAACTTCTATACGCCCTGTTGTATATTTATTCATAACATGACGGAGCGTGTAAAGGGGAGACGGAATTCAACATGTCGGCGGTTTGCAGAAAAGCGACACCTGATGATATCGAGCCGCTGTTTCAGATGATTCAGGGCTATGCGGAGAAGGGGATTATGCTGCCCCGGTCCCGCAAGGTATTGGAGAGACAGATCGGGGAGTTCGTTGTAGCGGAAGAAGAGGGGAATGTCATCGGATGCGGTTCGCTGTGCCAGCTTGGCCATGATCTGGTCGAGATTCGTTCACTCGGCATCAACGAAGGGTACAAGGGAAGAGGGATCGGTTCGATGCTGCTGGAAGCGCTCGTAGTAGAAGCCCGGCGGCGGAAAATTCCGAAGGTGATGGCGCTCACCTATGAGGTTTCATTTTTTGTGAAAAACGGCTTTGCTGTCGTTGAAAAGGAGATCTTTCCGGAAAAGGTATGGACGGATTGCATCCATTGCAAAAAGCAGCATGCCTGTGACGAAATAGCGGTCCTTAAAGTACTGAACTGACTTGACAATACTCAGGTCGGTTTGGTATTTTTGTTATATCGGTTAGCACTCGATGACGTTGAGTGCTAACGAGGTGAATATGAGCAGTCAGCAAGGAGGGGAGCGACTTGTTAACAGACCGTCAGCGCATGATATTAAATGCGATTGTTGATGATTATATCCGTTCGGCAGAGCCGGTAGGCTCAAGAAGTATTTCCAAACGCGGGGATGTTGGATTCAGTCCGGCGACCATTCGCAACGAGATGGCCGATCTGGAGGAGCTTGGCTTTTTGGAGCAGCCTCATACGTCAGCCGGAAGAATTCCGTCGCATAAAGGATATCGCTACTATGTTGATCATCTTACGCAGTCGTTTTCCTTGAATCCTGCGGAGCTGCATATGATGAAGACGTTTTTTGCGGAGAAGCTGAACGCGATGGAACAGATGATTCAGCATGCAGCCAGCATATTGTCCCAAATGACGAACTATACTTCCATCCTGCTTGGACCGGAAGTTTTTCATACGTCTTTGCGTCACTTCCAGCTGCTGCCTCTTCATGAGAATCAGGCTGTAGCGATTATAGTGACCAGCACAGGACAAGTAGAGAACAAGACCATATCCATTCCGCCAGGAGTATCGGTTTCCGATCTGGAGCGGGTGGTCAATCTCCTGAACAGCAAATTGGTCAACGTGCCTCTTTATAAATTGAAGACCCGGCTGTACACAGAGCTTGGTCAAGAGATGCAGCGCCATATCGAGCATTATGAGGAGATCATGAGCATGCTGGATATTGCGCTGGACAATCAGCCGGATCATCGGGTTTATCTTAGCGGCACCACCAATATGCTGAACCAGCCTGAATTCAAGGACGTCGAGAAGGTCAAGGATATTTTCGAGCTCCTGGAACAGACGCCGCTGCTGACCAAATTGATGACGCCTGCTCCCGGAGAGCAGGGCATTCAGGTTAAGATTGGCACGGAAAACACGCATGAAGCGATATCGAACTGCAGTCTGATTACAGCAACCTATTCGATTGACGGCAAGGCGCTGGGCACGATCGGGATATTGGGACCGACGCGCATGGAATATGCGCGGGTGATCGGCATTTTGAACATTCTGTCCCATGATCTGACGAAGCTGCTGTCACACTGGTACAAATAAGGGAGTGAGACAGGTGAGCCAAGGACAACAAGGTCATGTGGACGGTGATGACCGATACTCCACGCTGCTGAATAACAGCAATGCCGTCCGGGCGGTAACCTCGGCTGTCGAAGGAACGCTGGGACCTAAAGGGCTCGATGTCATGCTGGTCGGACCAAGGGGCGAGGTTATCATTACGAACGACGGGGTTACGATTCTGGACAAGATGGATGTGTCCCATCCCGCCGCTCGTCTCCTGATTCAGGTCGCCAGAGCCCAGCAGGAGAAGATCGGGGACGGCACCACCACAGCGACCGTGCTCGCAGGGGCATTGGTGCAGGAAGGGGTCTCCCGCATAACGAAGGGCGTTCCCGCCTCCAAAGTGGTGGAGGGCATGCGGCAGGGGGTGGCTACAGCGCTGCAGCTGCTTCGCGACCGGGTCCGTCATATTGATGGCCTGGACGATCCGCTGTTGGAGCGCACGGTATATGTAGCTGGCCGCGAACGGCGCGATATTGTGGAATTGATCATGGAAGCCGCAAGCAAGGCAGGGCTTGCACGTTTGAAGGACCCTGCCTATACGCTTGCGGATCATATTGTTGCGCTGGAAAATGCCGAGAATGAGGTATTTGAAGGACTGCTTCTCCGGCAAAAGCCCATCTACAACCGGGAGGCTCGGGAGTTTGAGGATGCCCGTGTCCTGGTGCTGTTCGATGCGCTGGAGCCGGACGAGATTGATGAAGAAGCGCTGACAACCGAGGCCGGCTTCGCAGAGTATATGGATCTTCGCAAATTGTTTGCTTCCGATCTGTCCAGGCTAGCCGATCTGTCGGTGAAGCTGATCCTGCTCGAAAAAGGCGTTCATCCTGATGCGGAGCAGTTCTGTCTCGATCATGGGATCATGGTTGTGCCGCGCGTATCACGGACGGTGCTGCGTCAGGTGTGTGACATGACCGGGGCGGTCGCCATGCGCCGCAAAGCGCTACATAAAGACGCGGAGCAATTGTTAGGTCTGATGGGCCGCACGCCGAAGGTGACGTATGATGAACGGATTGAGAAGATCCGCCTGGCATGCGGCGGGACGAACGAACGTCTCGTTACCGTCATCGTTGGCGCCAGCACCTCCGAGGTTGTCGGAGAGGCCGCAAGAATAGCCGGGGATGCCGCTTCCGCGCTGCAGGCCGCCGTTACCGGCGGAGTGCTGCCGGGAGGAGGAACGAGCGAGCTTGCCGTCTCCTACGAACTGGAGCGAATACGCGAGGCTCAGAAAGGAATGGAGGCCTTCGGCTTCGAAGCGGTCTCTTCTGCTTTGCGCAAGCCGATGTCGCAGATTCTATTGAACGCCGGCTACAACCCTCTAGAGAAAATGGAAGAGGTGCGTGCTGCGCAGATTAACGAGGGCTCGGACAGCATGGGGATCGACTGCGATAACGGCAGTGTCGTGGATTATGAGGCGGCCGGTATTGTGGACCCGGCTCCTGTGAAGCTTCACGGGCTGCGGGCGGCAGGGGAAGTTGCCGCAGCCGTGCTGCGAATACATCATGTTATTAAGATGAAAGAATTGGGCGATTCTGCTGATGTATAGGACAGGGCAGCGCACAAGATTAGCGGCTACATTATAAGGAGGTGAGCGCATCTTGAATAAGGAGAACAACGAAACGGTTCAAGATACGGTACAAGCAGAACATGCTGAGGAAATGAAGGAAACAGCGCCCGAAACGGAAGAAAATAACGAGGCTGCAGAGGCTTCAGACGCTCCGCAATCAGAGCAGCAGGAGCCAGCCGCAGAAGCGGAGGCTGCTGAAGCAGCAGGGGACACTGCTGCACAGGCGGAAATTGAAAGACTGCGTAACGAGCTTTCCGAGACGCAGCAGCGTGCGCTTCGCGCACAGGCCGACTTTGACAACTTCCGCAGACGCACGCAGAAGGAGAAGGAGGAGCTGGCCAAATATGCTTCTTCCAAGCTCATTCAGGAGCTGCTGCCGGTAATCGACAACTTCGAGCGCGCATTACAGGCGTCTGAAGACAATCCGGAGTTCGAGTCATTCTCGAAAGGGGTCAACATGATTTTCCGCCAGCTGGAGCAAGTTCTGGCTGCCGAGGGCTTGACAGCGATGAACAGCGTAGGCCAGCCGTTTAACCCCGAGTTCCACCAGGCGATCATGCAAGTGGAGAGCGAAGAGCATGAGGAAGGCATCGTGGTGGAGGAAGTGCAGAAGGGCTATATGCTGAAAGATAAAGTGCTTAGACCGGCTATGGTTAAGGTGAGCATGTAATATAACCTCGCCAGCCGTTTTACTTATTAAAGGTCTTGAGAAACACATATTAAGCTTCGTTGACTAATGAAGGAGGAATTTTTCCCATGAGTAAAGTAATTGGTATTGACTTAGGTACAACAAACTCCTGCGTGGCAGTGATGGAAGGCGGCGAGGCCGTCGTAATCCCGAATCCGGAGGGCGCCCGTACAACCCCGTCGGTTGTCGGCTTCAAAAAGGACGGCGAGCGTATCGTCGGTGATACGGCAAAACGACAAGCGATCACGAATCCCGACCGCACCATCATCTCCATCAAGCGTCATATGGGGACAAACCACAAGGAAGTGATCGACGGAAAAGAATATACGCCGCAAGAGATCTCCGCGATCATTCTGCAAAAACTGAAGGCGGATGCCGAGGCGTATCTGGGCCAGCCGGTAACTCAGGCGGTTATTACCGTTCCGGCATACTTTAACGACAGCCAGCGTCAAGCAACCAAGGATGCGGGTAAAATCGCAGGACTTGAAGTGCTGCGTATCGTCAACGAGCCAACAGCAGCGGCTCTGGCATACGGCATGGAGAAATCCGACGATCAAACGATCCTCGTTTATGACCTTGGCGGCGGTACTTTCGACGTATCGATCCTGGAGCTTGGCGACGGGTTCTTCGAAGTAAAAGCGACAAGCGGTGACAACCAGCTCGGCGGCGACGACTTCGACCAAGTGATCATCGACTATCTGGTAGCTGAGTTCAAGAAGGATCATGGCATCGATCTGAGCAAGGACAAAGCGGCGGTTCAGCGTCTGAAGGATGCAGCTGAGAAAGCGAAAAAAGAGCTGTCCGGCGTACTGACAACAACGATCTCCCTGCCGTTCATCACGGTGGTTGACGGCGTGCCTCAGCACCTTGAGGTGAACCTGACTCGCGCGAAATTCGAAGAGCTGTCTGCGGATCTGGTAGAGCGCACGCTGGGGCCAACTCGTCAGGCGCTGAGCGATGCAGGATTGACGCCTAGCGACATCAACAAGGTCGTTCTTGTCGGCGGCTCCACTCGTATTCCTGCCGTTCAGGAAGCGATCAAGAAGCTGACAGGTCAAGAGCCTCACAAAGGCGTGAACCCTGACGAAGTTGTAGCACTCGGTGCAGCGGTACAGGCTGGCGTCTTGACTGGCGACGTTAAAGACGTGGTACTCCTTGACGTAACTCCGCTGTCACTCGGTATTGAAACCGCAGGCGGCGTATTTACGAAAATGATCGAGCGCAATACAACGATTCCGACAAGCAAATCTCAAATCTTCTCCACTTATGCGGACAATCAGCCAAGCGTAGAGATTCACGTGCTGCAGGGCGAGCGTTCGATGGCGGCGGACAACAAAACGCTGGGACGCTTCATGCTCGGAGACATTCCTCCAGCACCGCGCGGCGTGCCGCAAATTGAAGTTACGTTTGATATCGATGCGAACGGGATCGTGAACGTGTCGGCTACCGATAAAGGTACAGGCAAGAGCCAAAAAATCACCATCACCTCTTCCAGCGGCCTGAGCGAGGAAGAAGTGGAGAAGATGATGAAGGATGCGGAGCTTCATGCCGAAGAAGACCGCAAGCGCAAAGAGCTTGTTGAAGTTCGCAACAATGCCGACCAGCTCGTATATCAAACAGAGAAAACAATCAAGGATCTTGGCGACAAGGTAGATGCTTCCGAAGTGGATAAAGCAAACGAAGCGAAGGAAAAAGTGAAGAAATCACTGGAATCCGACAACCTTGAGGAGATCAAAGCGGCTACCGAAGAGCTGACGCAAATCGTGCAGCAGCTGTCCGTCAAGCTGTATGAGCAGGCTGCTCAAGCCCAGCAAGGGGAAGAAGCAGGCGGCGAAGGCGCAGCTCAGAACAAGGACAACGTGGTGGACGCTGACTACGAAGTGGTTGACGAAGATAAAAACAAAGGTTAATCTGAATAGATTGTATGGGAAGGTCAAAGCTGCGCATCTTCGCACTTTGACTTTCCTTGTGTCATGCGAGCAGATTGTGTGAAATGGAGGTGAAACCGTGGCTGAAAAGCGTGATTATTATGAAGTGCTTGGTGTCAGCAAGAACGCTTCCGAGGATGAGATCAAGAAGGCGTACCGCAAGATGGCAAGACAGTATCATCCCGACGTGAACAAAGCGGCTGATGCCGAGGCCAAATTCAAGGAAGTGAAAGAGGCATACGATGTGCTGAGCGACAGCCAGCAGCGTGCGCGCTATGATCAATATGGGCACATCGATCCGAACCAGGGTATGGGCGGCGGCGGTTTCTCCGGCGACTTTGGCGGTTTTGGAGATATCTTTGATATGTTCTTTGGCGGCGGCGGCCGCCGGGATCCGAATGCGCCTCAGCGGGGGAATGACCTGCAGTATACGATGACCGTGGAGTTTAAGGAGGCCGTATTCGGGAAGGAGACTGACATCACCATCCCGAGAACGGAGACTTGCGATACTTGTCATGGCTCCGGCGCGAAACCGGGCACCAAGCCGCAAACCTGCTCCGTCTGCCACGGCAGCGGTCAGCAGGAAGTGGTACAGAATACGCCGTTTGGCCGGATGGTCAATCGTCGTAGTTGCTCGAACTGTCAAGGTTCGGGAAAAATCATCAAAGACCGCTGCGGCACCTGTCACGGCAGTGGCAAGGTGAAAAAGCAGCGGAAAATCCATGTGCGGATTCCGGCAGGCGTTGATGACGGAGCACAGCTGCGCATGAGCGGTGAAGGCGAAGGCGGATTGCGCGGCGGCCCCGCAGGTGACCTGTACATTGTCATTCGCGTCAAGCCGCATGAGTTCTTCGAAAGGGAAGGGGACGACATCTATTGCGAGGTTCCGCTGACCTTTGCACAGGCGGCGCTTGGCGATGAGATAGAAATTCCAACACTGACCGAAAAAGTGAAGCTGAAAATTCCGGCAGGAACTCAGACCGGCACGTTCTTCCGCCTGAAAGGCAAAGGGGTGCCGAAACTTCGCGGGATGGGCCAGGGCGATCAGCATGTGCGGGTGGTCGTTGTAACCCCCACTAAGCTGAGCGATGAACAGAAGGATCTGCTCCGCCAGTTCTCCTCACTGGAAGGCGATTCGGGACATGGGCAGGATTCATCCTTTTTTGACCGTGTGAAAAAAGCATTCCGCGGAGAATGACACACGGAGAATGACATAGGTAAGGAAGACCCCGATTTTACTTTGCGATGAAGTGAAATCGGGGTCTTTTTATACGTAATTCCAAGCCTTTATGGCTGAATTTCTGGCTCTATAGGAAGGCCGCCATTGCTTGGTCCCAGCCTCCCCGGTTTAAAAAAATGCATTTATCAAAGTGTTAGGTTTACTCGACAAAGCAGGGGGATTCCCCTTAATATGGACTTGCTTGACGATGCAATTCCGAAACGACAGAGCTGTGCCCCCTTTGGTAAGCGCTTTCCAACTATTCAGGGGAAGGGCTGTGAAGGGGAAATCATTTGACGCGCGAGATGCGGCGGGAAGACCGCAACCGCATGATGAAGGAGAGGGAACAAGAATGGTACATGGCGCAACATTTTATAATCCGATCGTTGAACCCGCGGCAGATCCTTGGGTATGGAGACATACCGACGGCTTCTATTATTTCATGCACACGGTGGGCGGACGTCTGGAATTGACGAAATCCGCCCGTTTGAGCCGGCTCGCTGACGGAGAGAAGAAAACGATCTGGACGCCGGAGCCCGAAGGGCCGTACAGCCACAACCTGTGGGCACCGGAAATTCATCATCTGGAGGGAACGTGGTATATCTACTACACGGCCAACGACGGGGGAGGAGACGAGTCCCGCCGGATCTGTGTGCTGGAGAACACCTCGGCGGATCCGCTGGAAGGGGAATGGACATGGAAGGGCGCCTTAAAGACGCGTCCTGGTCTCGATGGAACCGTCATGAAGCTGCGGGATCAGCTGTATTTCTTATACGCGGGATACGGCCATTTTCCAGACTATGGCTCGGCCATTTACATATCCCGCATGTCGAATCCGTGGACATTGACAGGGGAGCATGTCTTGCTCACGGCTCCGACACTGGAATGGGAAAAGCAGGGGGGCATGGCGATTAACGAAGGTCCGGCTATTCTTCATCGAAACGGCCGTATTTTCCTGATCTATTCAGCCAGTACCACATGGTCGGAGGATTATGCGCTGGGCATGCTGACGATGAATGAAGGGGACGATCCAATGAACCCGAATTCCTGGAATAAATCGATGGAGCCGGTCTTTCGCAAAAGCCCGGAGAACCGCATCTATGCAACAGGGCACAACAGCTTTACCCAGTCTCCGGATGGCACGGAGGACTGGATCGTGTATCATGCGCTTCCCGCCCCGGATGCCAAGGTGTCTTTACGTTCTACCCGCATCCAGAAATTCGGCTGGAAGCCGGATGGCACGCCTGATTTCGGTGTGCCTGCCAGCGATGGAGCCGCGCAGCCGGTGCCCTCTGGCGAGTGAAGTGAGCGTCATCCCCTAATATTTGTCAGGAAATCCAAAGTGTTTGAATTACAGATGACTTATCTACAGTTTTGTTGTAGATAAGTCTTTTTTTATCAAAATTTATTACACAAATTATGAATGAAAGCGTTGACAAACGAATTTTATAAACTTATACTTCGGTTAAAATACAAAATTATTGTATTAAACAAAGGTGTTCATGAGATGTAATGAGCATTTCGGTACCGAGGGGGGAGCGTATAGAGGGAGCAGATTGGACGTGTCATGAGTAACAGGCTTCTGTAATTATCAATAGGGAGGATTAAGATGAAAACGATTCCGAAACGAATGATTCCTATGCTGTTGACCGCTTTGCTGCTCATCTGGACGGTAACCGCATGCAGCGGCCAAGGTGCAAACAACGAGCCCGAGGCGAAAGAAGAAACCGCACCCCGGGAAAGAAATCAGGTTGAATTTACGGATATAAGCGCGGACATCCGCGGCAACACCTCACCGACCCAAGAGCAGATTGACGAAGTGAACAGCACGCTCAATGACAGCTATCTCGGTGATTTATACGATACCGTCATTCCAAGCGATTATTCGGCTTATCCGTTTGAAGAAGAGGTCGTGCTGGATGTATGGATGCCGGCCAACTCCAACGTGCCGGATATGAACAATCATGCGGTGCAGGCACAAATTGAGAAGCTGACAGGCATTAAAGTCAACTTCATTACACCGCCGGTCGGACAGGAAGCAGACGCTTTTACGCTTATGATATCTTCCGGTGATCTGCCGGATATCATCATCGAACCGGGGCGCTATCCGGGAGGGCTTGAGGCTGGCGTGAACGACGGAGCTTACATCGACTTGACCGACTTGATGGAAGAGCATGCACCGAACTACACCGCATGGCGTAATTCGGATGAAATGAGAAGAAAAACAACGGTGACCGACGACGGCAGATTGCTGGGCTTCTACGGCATTGCTCCATACTCCGAATGGACGTGGTTCGGCATGCTGATCAAGCAGGAGGCGCTGGACAAAACCGGTCTTGATGTGCCAAACACCATCGACGAATGGTACACATTCCTGAAAAAAGCGAAGGAAGTTGGATACAACTCGCCGCTGAATTACGGCTCGTCCTACGGTCAGATTTTTACAGGCATTATCAACGGCGCATTTGGGGTATGGGACTGGACGTTCCTGGATGAGAACGGCAAGGTGGCCTGGGGGCCGGCACAGCCGAAAGCGAAAGAATATCTGGCCACCATGCAGAAATGGAATCAGGAAGGATTGCTGAACCGCGACTGGGCAACAGCTGACTTCAACCAGCGGATGGCGAGCGCGATCTCCGATGATACCGCGGTGATTATGGATTCGCCAGATACGATGTGGAGCTTCTGGAAGGAACAGAACGACATCGACTTTGTGGGGGCACTGAACCCGGTGTTGAACGCGGGAGACAAGTCCGCCACAACGTATAAAAACTTCATGCGTACCGGAACGGAAGCAGCCATTACGACCCAGTGCGACAACATCGAAGCCGCTATGGCATGGCTGGATTTCAATTACAGCAAGAAGGGCTGGGAAATCATTAACTTCGGAGAATACGGCACCGTTCACCTGGTGGATGAGAATGGCATGCCATATTTCCATGAGGACAGTCACATCTACAACGACCCTGATGGTCAGCCGGTAGCCGTGACGATCTGGAAATACCGCTGGCACAGCTGGCCGAACATCCGCGATGAGCATCATTCCAACCCGCTGATTGTGGCCAAAGGAAGCTATTCGGGCGATATTCGCAAATACTGGACAGAGAATATGGATACGAGCATGGCGGTGCCGCCGTTAACGTTCACGAAAGAAGAAGCTTCACGCGAAGCTGCACTGGGCAATCAGCTGTCGACGCTGCGCGGGGAATATTTTGCGAAGATCATCATGGGAGAATTGCCGGTAGATGCTTATGATCAGTTCCTGAAAGAAGCGCAGAACATGGGGCTTGACGAGTTTCTAAGCATCCATCAAGCGGCACTGGATCGGTATAACCAAAGATAGCTTCGATTACTTAAGAACGGGTGGTTAGAAGATGGAGATCATTCGGAGAAACAGGAAGATGAACCAGCCCCACACGGAGTCACAACCGAAAAATACGAAACTGCTGATCCAGAAGGACCTGAAAAAGAACTGGTTCGTTTATTTGATGGCGCTCCCCGTGATTGCATGGTTCCTGGTCTTCTGTTACGGCCCGATGTGGGGGGTCATGATCGCCTTCAAGGATTTCAAGCCGCTGCTTGGATTCGGGGCGAGTGAATGGGTAGGCTTTAAACATTTTATTGACTTTTTCGAGGGGCCTTACTTCTGGAGGGTCGTTAAGAATACGCTGATGCTGAATGTGTGGGCCATTGCTTTCGGCTTCACCGCACCGATTATCTTGGCGCTGATGCTCAACGAAGTCAAGTCCTCGAAATTCAAAAGAACCGTTCAGACGATTACCTATATGCCACACTTTATTTCCTTGGTGGTCGTGTGCGGGATCATTCACATTTTTACCGCGGATGAAGGGATCATCACCCAGATTCTGCAGGCCATTACGGGAAAAGACTACTCGTCACTGCTCGGATATGCCTCCTTCTTCCGGCCGATTTATACGTTCTCCGGCATCTGGCAGAGCATCGGCTGGGACAGCATCATTTACCTGGCGGCGATGAGCTCCGTTGATCCCGCCTTGTACGAGGCGGCAGATATGGACGGCATCGGCAGAGTGAAGAAAATGTGGCACATTACGCTGCCACAGATCAGCCCGGTCATTATTATTCTGTTTATTTTTGCGGTCGGCGGATTGATGGCATCCGGCTATGAAAAGATCATTCTGCTATACAACCCGCTTACGTATGAGACGGCGGATGTTATCGCCTCCTATGTATACAGGCGAGGCTTGCGAGAGGCCAGTCTCAGCTATTCCGCTGCGGTAGGCCTAGTCAGCTCTGTCGTCAACTTCGGTCTGCTCTGGCTGACGAACTACATCGTCAAGCGCAGATCGGAAGTCAGCTTATGGTAAGAAAGAGGGAAAGCCATGAATAACAAGCAGCTCAAGGCAAGAGGAAGCTGGAAGCGTAAGTCGATCGGAGACAGAGTATTCGACTTTACGAACTATGCGCTGTTAGCGGCTTTAACACTGGTCTGTTTTTATCCGATTTTGCACATTTTGTTTGCCTCGGTCAGCGATCCGGTCTCATTGATCGCCCATAAAGGCGCGCTGTTCAAACCGCTGGGCTTTACGCTTGATGGCTATAAGCTGGTATTTAAAGACAACAGCCTGTTGAACGGTTACAAAAATACGATTATCTATGTCGGACTCGGAACGCTGGTCAACATGGTGATGACCATTCTCGGCGCTTACGTATTGTCCCGGCGTGATCTCTATTTCAAAAATTACATCATGGTTTTCATCACAATTACGATGTTTTTTGGCGGGGGTCTTATTCCTTGGTTCCTGCTGATGAAAGACATCGGGCTGTACAACAATCTCTGGGCCATGATTTTGCCAACGGCCTTGAATACGTGGAACATCATCATCCTGCGAACAGCATTCCAAGCCATTCCGCGAGAGCTGGAGGAAGCGGCGGTTATGGATGGCGCTGGTCAGGCGAAAATATTGGTGCATGTCATCATACCGCTGTCAAGAGCAACGCTGGCCGTCATTTTCCTGTATTACATGGTGGGCAACTGGAACTCCTGGTTTAACGCCATGGTGCTGCTCAAAGACCGGGAACTGTTCCCGCTGCAGCTGTTAATGAAGGAAATTCTGGTTGCGAATGACTCCACGGCCACGACGATGGGAAGCGCAGGCGGCGTCGTTATCAACAGCGCCCAAAGCTCGAATGCGTTCCGGGAGCTGGTTAAGTACTGCGCGATCGTGGTATCGACGGCTCCGATCTTAATGGTCTATCCTTTCCTTCAGAAATATTTTGTGAAGGGCGTATACGTTGGTTCCATCAAAGGCTGATATATAAAAAAATTAACCATATGTTTAGGAGTGAACATCTTGAAAAATACAGAAGCAAACCATACCGTGTACCCGCGTGCGGAATATCCGCGCCCCCAATTCGTCCGCAAGGCATGGCAGTGCCTGAACGGAGAGTGGGAATTTCAATTTGACGATGCTGGTGTCGGGGAGAAGGAATATTGGTACCAAACGGAGAAGCGCGTCCCTTTTTCGCACAAAATCAATGTGCCCTTTGCTTTCCAAAGCAAGCTGAGCGGCATCGGGGATCCTTCCTTTCATGATGTCGTCTGGTACCGCAGATCGTTCGAAGTCCCGGCAGATTGGAAGAACAAGCGCATCATCCTTCATTTCGGGGCGGTAGACTATATCGCCAAGGTCTGGGTGAACGGTCAGCTGGCAGCGGTGCATGAAGGGGGACACACCCCATTCCAGGCTGACATTACGAGCTTACTTCGGGAAGATGGCAATACGGTCGTTGTGCGGGCGGAGGATTTCAGCCGCGATGTCACATTGCCTCGGGGCAAGCAGTACTGGCGTGAGAAGTCCGAGTCCATCTTCTATACCCGCACGACCGGCATATGGCAAAGCGTGTGGCTCGAGCCGGTGTCCCCTGCTCATCTGCGCAAAGTGATGATCACTCCGGACATTGACCGGAATGAAATTCGCATCCGGACGTTCGTTGAGGGGTATCCGGCATCCGGAGATTTGAAAGTGCAGGTTACCGTAACCTTCGGGAATGACCGGATTGCGGAAGATCAATATTCGCTGCGGAGCAGCGAGCAGCTGCGGGCCATTGGGCTTGGCGATTTCACCGATCACGGCCAGGGCCGGCTGTGGAGCCCTGAACATCCGAATCTGTATGATGTCGAATTCCGTCTCATTCAGGGCGGGGAAGTTGTGGATGAGGTCCGAAGTTATTTTGGCATGCGCAAAGTGTCCATCGAGGACGGAAAGCTGTGCCTGAATAACCGCCCATACTTCCAGCGTCTGGTGCTCGATCAGGGATATTTCCCTGAAGGCATTCTGACTGCCCCGACAGATGAAGCGCTGAAGCGGGATGTTGAATTAACGAAGGAAATGGGCTTTAACGGCGTCAGAAAGCATCAGAAGACAGAGGATCCGAGATTCCTGTACTGGTGTGATCGGCTGGGTCTGCTGGTCTGGGGCGAGGCCGCCAATGCGTATGAGTATTCCGAGGAATATGTCCGCCGCTTCACCAGAGAGTGGCAGGAAATTGTGGAGCGCGATTACAATCATCCGTCCATCGTGACTTGGGTTCCGCTCAATGAGAGCTGGGGCGTGCCGAACGTGCAGATTGATGTGCGTCAGCAGCAGCACGGGCTGGCGATGTATCATTTAACGAAATCCCTTGATGATACAAGACCTGTCGTGTATAACGACGGCTGGGAGCATATGACGACCGATCTGGTCACGATCCATGATTATGAGAGCCGCCAGGAGGTGCTGGAGCAGCGCTACCAAACGGCGGAATCAGCCGTCGAGGCGATGCCGGCCAACCGCAGAATTTTTGTCGGAGGCGCTTCCTACCAAGGGCAGCCGATTCTTGTATCGGAGTTTGGCGGCATCGCCTTCAAGAAGAGTGAGTGGGATGGCTGGGGATATTCCGGCGCGGAGAACGAGGAGGATTTCCTGATTCGTCTGAAGGCGGTCGTGGATCCGATGTTCTCATCCCCGATTATCCAAGGGTATTGCTATACACAGCTGACGGATGTGGAACAGGAAATCAACGGTCTGCTGACCTATGACAGGGAGCCGAAGGCGCCGCTTGAAGCGATTCGCAGCATCATGATGGGACGATAATATGCCTGTCACAGCCGGCTCTGGTTCTAATATTTAATCCGAAAGGAACGTGAATGAATGATGAAGATGAGTTACCGGAATACACTGCTGATCACGGTATGCCTGCTTCTTATTTTTCCGATCGGACCGACTGCGCATGCTGCAACTCAGCAGCATAATTTCTATAACGTGATCATGCAGGATGGTGCAGATCCGTGGGTTTACAAGCACACGGACGGCTACTATTATTTCACGAAGACGACCGGCGGCAACGTGACGATCTGGAAATCGCGGAATTTGACAACGGTAGATGCGGCGCCAACCACCGTTGTAGAAACCGGATGCTGCAATATATGGGCCCCTGAGCTGCATTATATCCATGGCGCCTGGTACATCTATTATGCGAAGGATGACGGGGACAATGTCAATCATCGCATGTACGTGATGGAGAACACGTCGCCAGATCCAACGCAGGGCACATGGCAGTATAAAGGCCAGATTACCGATCCGACCAATAAATGGGCGATCGACGGCACCGTGCTGGAGGTAGGCGGACAGCTGTATTTCATATGGTCTGGCTGGGAAGGTGATACGGATGTCCGGCAGAATCTGTATATCGCGCGGATGAGCAATCCTTGGACGATTGGCTCGCATCGTGTCGAAATTGCAAGGCCAACCTACAGCTGGGAAACCAACCATTCCCCGCATGTGAATGAAGGGCCACAGGTGATCATTCGAAACGGGGTCATCAACCTGGTGTATTCCGCCAGCGGCAGCTGGACGAATGACTACTGCCTGGGGCTGATCACAGCGAGCACGTCCAGCGATTTGCTGAATCCGGCATCCTGGACCAAGCGCAGCCAGCCGATATTCAGATCTGGGAACGGACTGTTCGGACCGGGCCATCATTCGTTCACGAAATCGCCGGACGGCACTGAGGACTGGATGTTATACCACACGGCCAAGTACGACAATGCCGGGTGGAATCGGGAAATCCGGATGCAAAAATTCAGCTGGAACGCCGACAACACGCCAAATCTCGGTGTGCCTGTCAATCCGAATGTGCCGATAGCGCTGCCTTCCGGCGAGGCGCCGCACATCCGTTATGAGGGAGAGGAAGGCGTCTTTGGCGGTACTGCGCGCGCGGCGGCAAGCCCGAACGGATCCGGGGGAGCCAAAGCCGGTTATATCGACACAGCGGACAGCTTTGCACAGTATACGGTGCATGTGCCGAGTGCAGGCGAATACATCCTTCTGGCCAGAACGGCAAATGGAACCGCCGGCGGAGGCTGGTCGCATCTTCTTCTCAGCGTCAATGGCGGGCCTTCAAGCCAATTCCATATTACGAATAAAGGCTGGGAGAATTGGACCCTGTCCACTGCCCGGATTCATCTGAATGCCGGTGAGAACACGATCCGGTTTACTAAAGGCGAAGGCTACGGAGAGATTGATTTCTTTGACATCAAACCGGCGAATTAAAGGGAAGAGGGAGCGGCGGATAATGCGCCGTTGCCCGTGCAATACAAGCTGAATGCTGAGGGGCTCCCGGATTTCCGGGAGCCCTTTTCCTTCCGCGGCGTGCTCTTTGTCAGGCGGCAACCCCTAAGCAGCGCACGAGTGGAAGCCTTTCCGGCTGGATTGTTTTTCGATTCATTACCAAGTAAGATGAAGGTAACGATTAACATAAAAGGGGAGCAAATTCGTGCTGGAACTTAATATTAACGACCCGGAGAAGCTTGTAACGGTGGCTCATGCCTTATCGACGCGTTCCCGCGTGGATATTCTTCGGCTTCTGAACTCCAAAAATTTAAATATTATGGAGATTGCCGAGGAGCTCAAGCTTCCCGTCTCGACTGTAGCCAGCAACGTGAAAGTGCTGGAGGCCGCTGAACTCATACAAACTGAACTGCTTCCTGCATCCCGTGGGGCAATGAAAGTGTGCAGCCGGAATTATGACGACATTCATATTGCCTTGAATTTAAGAACATCCATGCCTAAAGGGGTAACCCATGTCTATGAGGTGGAGATGCCCATCGGGCATTACAGTGACTGTGAGGTGCATCCGACCTGCGGAATGGCCAATACGGAAGGTTATATTATCAAGGAAGATGAGCCGGCAAGCTTCTATCATCCGAAGCATGTCAATGCCCAGATTATTTGGCTGCGCAAGGGTTATCTGGAATACCTGCTGCCGATGGACATTCCGGCCGGGGCGCGTATCGAGTCGCTGGAGCTGTCGATGGAGATGTGCTCTGAGGCGCCGAACTATGATCATAACTGGCCGTCGAACATATCGGTCTGGGTGAACGGCATCGAGATCGGCATGTGGACAAGTCCCGGGGATTTCGGAGACCGCCGCGGGAGGCTGAATCCGAACTGGTGGTATGACTGGGCTACGCAATATGGTCTTCTGAAAAGATGGCGTGTGGATCATGAGAAAACAACGCTGGACATGGAAAAGGTATCCGATGTGAAACTGAGTGAGCTCGGGCTCACGGAGAGCCCGAAATTACGGCTGCGCATCGGCATCAAGCCGGATGCCGTTCACCAGGGAGGGCTGAATCTGTTTGGCCGTCAGTTCGGCGACCATGAGCAGAACATCGTGATGCAAGTGAAGTATACATTGGATCAGGAAGCGCAATCGGTTCCGTTCTCGGGATGATGCCAGATACGCGTCGTAAGCTTGAGGCGAAAGCTCAAGCTTACGACGCGGCAGGCAAAGTCGCCGATCCTTTACTCTGTGAATAGGCACAGCATTCCGGCAATGGCCCGGTGCAGGGACATAAGTTCTTGCACCGGGCTTTTTGACGTGTCCAATCGACGACTGGCCGTGCACACAGTTCCGCAAGAAGCGCCTGGCACAACGAGCGGAATAAAACGGCGGACATTGAAGCAACCTAGGATCGTTCCACCCGAACATACAGAATCCGCCACGAAAATTGAACAGAAGAATTGCAGGTGAAAGAAATGGCAGAGAAGAACATTCTTGCTTACTTCAAAAGTCCGGAGCAAGCCCAGCTCGTCGCCCGAAAGCTGGAGGCGCTGCGGGTGGCTGACATGTCCATCGACCGCTTCAGCGCGTATCCGGGCGGCGAATTGAATGATACGATGCACCCCCTGACCGGGGATATTGACAGTCTGACCTCGATGACCCAGAATGCCGCGTTGTCGAACCGTTCGGCAGGCATTCTTGGCGCCGCAGATCCATCGGCCAGCGGGATGAGCGATGGGCGGCAGGACGGACTTGAGGGCCGCGACATTCTGCTGACTGTCGTGCTGGACGAAAGCGTGTTTGACCGGGCTATGAACATCATTGAGCAGTCTGGCGGGATGGTATAGACAGGGCGGGCTAAGCCTTGATGTTAGCCGCTAGAGTTATGGATCAAGAAAGGAGTCATATACTTATGATGCGAAGAGTAAAGAAAGGTAAAATTCTTAGCAAAACCGAAAAGCTGCTTGCCCGTGAAACGGTGCAGAACGAGGATGTAGAATTTGCAGCAGCCGAGGCGGACGCCGATGATGCGGAGGCGCTTCGTCGCAGCGAGGCGGCTGACAAACGGCAGCTGAGAGAGATTTTGAAGGATCAGCAGGGCCAATGAATGGCCCGGTGCAACATGCGCTATCAGGAACGAAGCCCTCTTGCCCGGAATGGATCTCGGTAAGAGGGGCTTTTTTGTATTTTGGCCGAGTGAAAATAGGTTTGATTCCTTTTGTGTCAAAGGTCCACTATATAGTACAATAGAAGCTATGTACAA
Source organism: Paenibacillus sp. FSL M8-0334 (assembly GCF_038000405.1). Classification (NCBI taxonomy): domain Bacteria; kingdom Bacillati; phylum Bacillota; class Bacilli; order Caryophanales; family Paenibacillaceae; genus Paenibacillus; species Paenibacillus sp. FSL M8-0334. The sequence continues at coordinate 418,008 of NZ_JBBOCH010000001.1, read as the reverse complement.
ATGAGGAGGATCTGCTGCACATGTTATGGCATGAATTAACGATACATACTACGGAAGAAGCCGTAGAGATGATTACGAACTTTTTGCATGAAGCCGGGGCCGGGGGCGTCTCCATCGAGGAATCCGGTACTGTCCATAAAAAAAGGGACACCTCCCTCGGACAATGGTTCGATGAGATCGTCCCGTTTAACAATATTCCCGAGGGCTGCGCCGTCATTAAAGGGTACTTTGATGAGACGGTATCCTTGGAATCGATCGTAAGCGAGATCGCTCCGCGCATTGAGGAGCTTAGCGATTTCGGCATTAACACCGGGGAAGTCCGGTATGAGATGAAGACCGTCAACGAGGAAGAATGGGCGACGGCATGGAAGCAGTACTTCAAGCCGATCCGGGTGTCCGAGCGGCTGACCATCAAGCCGACCTGGGAGACATATGAGCCTGAATCCGAAGCGGAATCGATCATTGAGCTGGACCCTGGCATGGCGTTTGGCACCGGTACGCATCCGACGACCTCGCTTTGTCTGCGGACGCTGGAGTCGGTCATTCAAGGCGGCGAGGAAGTGATTGATGTCGGTACCGGCTCGGGGATTCTGTCCATCGGCGCGGCGTATTTGGGGGCATCCCGGATTCTGGCGCTTGACCTTGACCCGGTGGCGGTATCGAGCGCCAAGGAGAACACGCGCTTGAACGGGCTGGAGGACCGGATTACGATTGTTGAGAGCGACCTGCTGTCCGTGCTCACGGATCGCGAGCACAAGGCAGAGCTTGGCGTAACGCTGCCTGTGCAAATTGTGGTAGCGAACATTTTGGCCGAGGTGATCCTGTTGTTTGTGGATGATGTGTACCAGGCGCTTCAGCCCGGCGGCATCTACATTGCATCAGGCATTTACAAGAACAAGGAAGAGATGGTCGATCAGGCGCTCAAGGCGTCCGGCTTCGAGATTGCGGATATTCGCCGCGAGGATGACTGGGTAGCGTTTGTAGCGAGGAAGAGTGAGTGATGGAGTTTTTAGATCAGCTTTTATTTTATCCGCTGGACCAGCTTCCTTTTTACCTGATTGCTCTGATGATTGCCTTTACGGTCCATGAGTTTGCGCATGCTTATGCGGCTTACAAGTTCGGAGACCCAACGGCCAAAATGCTGGGCCGCGTCACCTTGAATCCGGCTGTGCATTTTGATTTTCTGGGCATCTTCCTGCTGCTTATTGCCGGTTTCGGCTGGGCAAGACCGGTCCCTGTGAATCGCGACAACTTCAGCCGCCCGCGCAGGATGAGTGTGATCGTGTCGGCTGTCGGGCCGCTCAGCAATCTGGCGCTCGGCATTGTGGGGGCGCTGATCTATGCGGCACTGTACCAGTTCGGAGTGATCGACGCGGTCGGAACGAATCGGGTGGATCAAGCGGTTCATATTTTCTTTAATACGTTTATTTTACTGAATTTCTTTCTGTGCTTGTTCAATCTCATTCCGCTTCCTCCGCTGGATGGATATCGAATTTTGTCGGAGGTGCTTCCTCCGCGCGTCAGTGCCAGACTGCGAGTGATCGAGCAATGGTCGATTCTGATCTTCCTGATGATCATCATTGTACCGGCGTTTCAGGCGCATACGATCCGACCGCTGTATAATGCGGCCCATATGCTGTCGATCGAATTTTTGAATCTGTTTATCCTCCTCTTCGGAGGATGATGATGCTTCATTTCGGTGAAGCGGCTAAAATAACGGGATTTTCACGTCTTTTCTCTGGTCAGGCAAGCGGAAAAGTTGTATGATGGGGTTTGGCGATTTTGGAGTTAGGTGAGGATAAGAGATGCAGCGATATTTTGTTGCTCCCGCGCAGTTCGCTGGGGAGCGCGTTGAGATAACGGGCGATGACGCCCGCCATATTGCCAAGGTGATGCGCGGAAGGGCCGGAGACAAGTTTATTGTCAGCGATGGAGAAGACCGGGAAGCGCTGGTGGAAATCGACAGCATCGACTCGGCCGCTGTAAGCGCCGTTGTTGTTGAATATTTGGAGATGACCGCAGAGCCGCGGCTGCAAGTGACCGTTGCCCAGAGTCTGCCCAAAGGGGACAAGATGGAGACGGTGATCCAGAAGTGCACCGAGATCGGTGCGGTGGCTTTTGCGCCCTTTTGGTCTGAGCGGACCATCGTTCAGTATGATGCCAAAAAGGAAGGAAAGCGCCTTGAGCGCTGGCGCAAAATCGCTAAGGAAGCAGCAGAGCAGGCGCATCGCAACCGGATTCCGGTGATCGATTCGCCGGTATCTTTCAAGACGCTGCTGCAGACATTCTCGGCCTATGATGCCGTATACTTTTGTTATGAGAAAGAGCAGGGACTGCACATCCGGGACCGGCTCAAGCCTTTTGTTGAGCAGATATTTGCCGATTCGGGCGCGGTGGCCAGCCTGCTGCTGGTTATCGGTCCTGAAGGCGGCTTTACGGAGGATGAAGTCCGAATCGCCGAAGAAGCCGGAGCGGAAGCTGTCGGACTCGGGCGAAGAATACTGCGCTGCGAAACCGCCGGAATGACGGCGTTGACCTGCGCTTTATATGAATCTGGAGAAATGGGGGGAGTTTGATCATGCCAACCGTAGCATTTTACACACTGGGCTGCAAAGTCAACTTTTACGATACAGAAGCCATCTGGCAGTACTTCAAGAATGAAGGCTACGAGCAGGTGGATTTCGAGCAAACTGCCGATGTATACCTTATTAATACGTGCCACGTGACCAATACCGGAGACAAGAAGAGCCGGCAGATGATCAGACGGGCCGTTCGCCGCAATCCTGACGCCATCGTGGCGGTTACAGGCTGCTATGCGCAAACATCGCCAGCCGAGATTCTGGATATTCCGGGGGTTGACCTCGTAATCGGGAACCAGGACCGGGATAAAATTATGAGCTTCATTCATGATATCGAAAAAACACGCCAGCCAATCAATGCAGTACGCAACATTATGAAAACGAGAGTGTTCGAGGAAATGGATGTGCCGGATTTTGCTGAGCGCACGCGGGCGTTCCTCAAAATTCAGGACGGATGCAACAATTTCTGCACTTTCTGCATCATTCCTTGGTCGCGCGGCCTGTCGCGCAGCCGGGATCCGAAGAGCATCCTCAAGCAGGCCAACCAGCTTGTGGAAGCCGGGTACAAGGAAATTGTGCTGACCGGCATTCACACCGGCGGTTACGGCGACGATATGGAGGATTACAAACTGTCCGATCTGCTGTGGGATCTCGACCGGGTGGACGGCCTGGAGCGCATTCGCATCAGCTCCATCGAAGCCAGCCAAATCGACGAGAAGATGCTCGACGTGCTTAACCGCTCCAGCAAAATGTGCCGTCATCTACATATCCCGCTGCAGGCGGGCGATGATACGGTTCTGAAGCGGATGCGCCGCAAATATACAACCGAGGAATTTTACAACAAGATGGGCTTGATTCGTCAAGCGATGCCTGATGTGGGCATCACGACCGATGTGATCGTCGGCTTCCCTGGGGAGACGGACGAGATGTTCCGCAACGGCTACAACCTGATGAAAGAAATTCAATTCTCGGAGATGCATGTCTTCCCTTACTCGAAGCGGACCGGCACTCCGGCTGCCCGGATGGAGGATCAGGTGGACGAAGAGGTGAAGAACGCGCGCGTTCATGAGCTGATCGACCTGTCTGAACAGCTTCAGCTGGCGTATGCCAAACGCTTTGTCGGCCAGGTGCTGGAAGTGATTCCGGAGCGCGAGTACAAGGGCGGTTCCGGGAAAATGCAGGGATACAGCGACAACTATCTTCAACTGGTATTCAACGGATCGTCAGATCTTGAAGGCCAGATGTGCCGCGTAAAGGTGACCAAGGCCGGAGTCAATGAGTGCGAAGGCGAACTGGTCAGCGTTATGCACAACGGATTAACGGCAGCCGCCCAGTAATCTTTCGGCTTGGCCGTACCTGACAAGGATTTCATTTCCCGAATTCAACCGGAAGTGAAATCCTTGTTGCACATGAAGGAGGATGCAGACATGACACGAAAAGAGATATCCGCAGGCGGCGTCGTGTACCGATACCATGAAGGCGAGCTTCAAATTCAGCTCATCCAGGACCGGTACGGCAAGACCTCTCTTCCGAAAGGCAAAATGGAGCCGGGTGAAACGGTGGAGCAGACCGCGCTGCGCGAAATTGTTGAAGAGACGGGCATTGTTGGCCGCATCATCACACGAGTGGATATCATTCCTTATAAATACAATCATCCTGAATACGGTATTGTGGACAAGGAGGTTCATTATTATCTCGTTGAAGCAGTGCAAGGCACCTTGAAACCCCAGCTGGAAGAAATCAACGGGGTGGATTGGCATGCGCCGCTGGAAGCCTGGAACAAGCAGCGCCGCAACGGGTATAACAACAATGATGTCATCCTGCGCAAAGCTTTGGAGCTGCTTCAGGTGAACATTCCTCGCTAAATCCGCCGCAACGGCCGAACCTCCCGATCAGGGGCGGGGTTTCCGGGACCATACCGGGAGATAGCATAACGGCAGGGCCAGCAGGGAACAGATGATGTTGAACAGCGTCTGGGCGTGGGCGATCTGTCCGGCCGGACCAGCGGCAAACCAGCCCGAGACGGTGGTCAGTCCGAGGATGAATGGGGCGAACAGCACCGCTCCCCCGATATTGAGCACCATATGGGACCAGGCGACAAAGCGACCGGCAGCGGTGCTGCCGATGGCGGCGATCAGGGCGGTGACACAGGTGCCTACATTGGAGCCGACGACGATGGCAACGCCAAGCTCGGGCGGCAGCGCGCCGGCTGTAGCCAGGCTCATCGCCATCGCGATCACGGCCGCGCTGCTGTGCATGATCGCCGACAGTACGGCGCCTGCGGCAATGCCCCAGAGGACGCTTTGGGCAGCCTGATCAAGGAACCACTGGAACAGGCCGAGGCGCTCCAGGTCAGCCCCGATGGATTGCATGAAGCGGATACCGAGCAGAATGGCGGCAAAACCGGCGGCCGCAAGGCACAGATACTGGCTGCGTGTCAGCAGGTTCTTCAGCGACGCATAGCCGCGGGGGACCCGCTCGGCGGATATGACCAGTCCTGCCCAGAGCATCAAGGACAGCGTCAGCAGCGGCAGCGCAGCCTGTCCGATCTGCAGGCTGATCAGCTCGGTGGTGACGGTCGTCCCGATGTTGGTGCCGAGGATGATGCCAAGCGTTCCGGAATAGCTGAGCAGTCCGGCATTGGCGAATCCGATTGACAGCACGGTTACGGCTGTGCTGCTCTGGAGCAGGGCCGTAACCGCCATGCTGGACACCATGCCTTTCAGCGGAGTCGAGGTCGCCTTGTGCAGCCATCGCTGCAGAAGGGGACCGGCCCAGCGCTGCAGCGCGGCTTCCATCACCTTCATGCCAAGCAGAAACAGGACAAGGCCGTAACAGATAGGAAACCATAGTGAAGACAGCATGATGTTCTCCTTTTCTGGCAGATGAATTCGTTGCTTCGAAGGCAGCCTTTTTAACTACGTATATGACCGGGGGCGGACATGCATGCCAATGAATAGCCCCGGGGAGACAAATAGAGGAGTGAAGTGTAAGTGCCATCGGTAATTTTGGATCGGAGCCGTAAAAAAAGATTGGAGCAGGGCCATCCCTGGATATTCAAGAGCGAGATTGCCTCTGTTGAAGGGGAACCTGCTGCGGGGGAATTGGTGCAGGTACTGAACCATCAAGGTCGCTTCCTGGCCGCCGGCTATTATAATCCGGCCTCGCAAATTACGGTGCGGGTCGTATCTTATGAGCCTATTGAGCAGATGGACCAGGCTTTCTTCGCTGAACGATTCCGTCAGTGCATGAGTCACAGAGAACGGTTTGTGCAAGGGGAGAACGCGTATCGTCTTGTATATGGCGAAGCCGATTTTCTTCCCGGGCTCATCGTGGACCGCTTTGCTGACGTGCTGGTTATCCAGCTGCTGACGCTCGGGATGGATCGCTGCCGTGACGAGATTGTGAGCGCGCTGGTTGAAGTTGTGAACCCGACCGGAATATATGAGCGGAGCGATGTATCCGTTCGGGAGCTGGAAGGCCTTGAGCAGCGCAAGGGCCCGCTGTATGGGGAATGCCCGCGCCATGTCACGGTGACCGAGAACGGCCTGAAGATCAAAGTGGACATTGTGGAAGGCCAGAAAACGGGCTATTTCTTCGATCAGCGGGAGAATCGTGCGTCGATCAAGCCGCTGATGACCGGCTGGGGCAAACGCAGCGGCATTACACTGCAGGAGATCGAAGCGGACGGACAGAAGAAGAGGGTGCCTGTGAACAAAAGCGGCAAGGAGGTTACCTTTCCGTTCTGGGACGGCGCGACGGTGCTGGAGTGCTTCTCGCATACGGGCAGCTTCACCCTTCACGCCTGCCAGTACGGGGCGAAGAAGGTTACCTGCCTGGATATTTCCCAGCACGCCATTGACAGCGCGCGGGAGAATGTGGAGCTGAATGGCTTCCAGGAACGGGTGGAGTTTGTTGTTGATGACGCTTTTGTCTACTTGCGGAACCAGGTTAAAGGACTGGAGGAGCGTGAGCAGCGCGCACGCGCGGATCAGAAGGTGGATACCTCCAAACCGCTCACGGCCGGGGGCGGGCGATCCTGGGATGTTGTCATTCTTGATCCGCCGGCGTTTGCCAAGACAAAATCGGCGGTGAAGGGCGCTTGCCGCGGCTATAAGGATATCAATCTGCACGGCATGAAGCTCGTTAACGAGGGCGGTTATCTTGTCACCGCAAGCTGTTCCTATCATATGCGTCCGGATCTGTTCCTCGAGACGATCCAGGAGGCAGCGCAAGATGCAGGTAAAGTATTGCGTCTGGTCGAATGGCGGGCTGCGGGCAAGGATCACCCGCAAATTCTCGGTGTTCAGGAAGGACACTACCTGAAGTTTGCCATCTTCGAAGTGAGAAGCAAACTTAAAATATAGCGGTTCGGATTGGCTCCATCCATATGGAAATGAAAGGCTCTCTCCCGGTGTGGAGGGGGCTTTTTGGCGTGGAGATACGGTCCCCAGTCTGCTGGTCCGAATGCTAAATAAATCCAAACGTATGTTCCGTGGATATGGACTTATGTTATACTATTAACCATCAGCTTCAGGCTATTGCCCGCTGGATTTACGATCCGTCAGGCATGCTGCGAAGCGAGTTGAAGGGCGGCTTGAGCCTGCTGGATACCCAAGGGCCGGCTCTTTAGTGAAGCATAGTAATTTGCGTGAATAGACGCTTTATAGATCGCTCTAAAGTAGAGACAATGGATTCGTATATAACGTTTCAGCAGAGCTGGAACATGGGAGGAGGAACAGCATGTCGGTTCAGTTTCTGATCGGCAGGTCCGGCAGCGGAAAAAGCACGGCCATCCGTCGGGCGATTGCAGAGCGGTTGAAGGAGAACCCTTCGGGTAGCCCGATGATTCTGCTCGTGCCGGAGCAGGGCTCCTTTGAGGCTGAATATGCGCTCGTCGCTTCGGATGATGTCCGGGGGACGATGCGGGCCCAGGTGCTCAGTTTCCGCCGTTTGGCCTACAGAGTGATGCAGGAGACGGGCGGTGCCGCCAAAGTGGCCGTCAGTGAGGAAGGCAAGCGGATGCTCCTTTACAAAATTTTAAGGCGCCGCAAAGAGGAACTCAATCTGTTTAAGGATTCTGGGGAGCAGCTCGGGTTCGTCGGAAAGCTGAGCGAGCTGTATACGGAGCTGAAGCGGTATTGTGTGGATACCGGCTGCATCGAGGAGCAGCTGGAGCGCTTGTCCGCCCCGGGAAACGGCTCTCCGCTGCTGCAGCGGAAGCTTGAAGATATTCTGAAGGTATATCGGGATTTTGAACTTGAAATCTCGCGATTGTATATGGATGAGGAGGATACGCTCGCCACGCTGGCTGAAGGGATGTCAGCTTCCGCGTATATGCGAGGGGCTGAGGTATGGATCGACGGCTTCAACGGGTTTACCCCCCAGGAATACAGGGTGCTCAGCGAGTTGATCCGGCATGCGGGCAGCGTTACGGTTGCGCTGACGCTGGACAAGCCCTATGCCGAAGGAACGGCCCCGCATGAGCTCGATTTGTTCCACCCGGCTGCAGTTACGTACATAAAGCTGAAGGGGATCGCCCATGAGCTGGGCGTAGAGACGAAAGATCATGTGCTTAGACCCGATCCGCTTCCCCGCTTTCAGGATCGGCCCGCACTTGCCCATGTGGAGTCGGGCTATGACCGGAAGATCCGGTGGCAAGGCAAGCCGCTGGCGCTGGATGGCTCAGACGGGCTGCTTCTATATGCGGCCAGCCATCGGCGGGCGGAAATCGAGGGGGCGCTGCGTGAAATGCTCCGCCTCGTCCGGGAGGAAGGAGCCCGGTTCCGCGAGATGGCCGTGTTTGTACGCAACCTGAATGAATACGAGCATCTGGCTGGTCCGCTATTCCAGGAATATGGCGTTCCGTTCTTTCTGGACCAGAAGCGAAGCGAGCTGCACCACCCGGTTGTGGAATTTCTGCGTTCGGCGCTAGATATCATTGTGCGGCGCTGGCGATATGAGGATGTGTTCCGCTGCATCAAGACCGATCTGGTGCTTCCGCTGGACGGCTCGTTGTCCCGCGAAGACATGGATAAGCTTGAGAACTTCGTGCTGGCTTCCGGCATTCAAGGCTCGCGCTGGACCGATGGACGTCCATGGCGCGGCGTGCCAAGCCTGTCGCTTGAAGATGGGGAGGATGCATACAGCAGGGCCGACAGGGTGGATGAAGCACATCAGCTGATCGAGCGCTGCAGGGCTGCTATAGCGGCCCCTTTGCTGTCATTCGAGAAGCGATTGAAGAAGGCTGGCACAGCCAAGGAGCAGTGCACGGCGGTGTACTTGCTTATGGAAGAGCTGGCGATTCCGGAGAAGCTGGAGCTGCTGAGCCGCGCTGCACTGGAGGCCGGGCGGCCGGAAGAGGCGAGGGAGCATCGTCAGGTATGGAGCGCTGTGCTTGATCTCCTGGATCAAATTGTGGAGATGATGGGAAGCGAGAAGCTGGGGACCGAGCTGTTCGCCGGCGTGCTGGACACCGGTCTGACTGAGCTGAAGATGGGACTGGTTCCTCCGGCGCTGGATCAGGTGCTGATTGGCAGCATGGACCGGACGAGAGCGGGCGGCGTGAAATACGCATTTCTGCTCGGGATGAATGAAGGCGTCGTTCCGGCCCAGTTTCAGGACGACGGCGTTCTGACTGAGCAGGAGCGGACAAGCCTGGAGCAAGCCGGCGTGGAGCTGGCCCCGGGCATCGCCAGAAAGCTGCTCGATGAACGATTTCTGATCTACAGGGCGCTGACGTCAGCGAGCATGCAGCTGTGGGTCAGCTATCCTGCAGCGGATGATGAAGGGAAGCCGCTGCTGCCGTCGGAGGTGATCCGTCATCTGAAGCGTATGTTCAGGGTCGAGGAAGGCGCATTGCCGCCGCGGCCGCACGGAGGACTAAGCGCCGACGAGCAGGAGCGCTATGCGGTTCATCCGGGAAAATCCTTGGCCTATCTGACCGCTCGCCTTCGGGAGTGGATGAACGGGGAGCGGATTCCCGACCTGTGGTGGCATGTATACAACTGGTTTGCGGAGCAGCCGGAGTGGAGAGGTTCACTGGAACGTATGCTGACTTCGCTTCAATATACGAATGAGGCTCGCAGGCTGGGGCAGGAGACAAGCAAGCGGCTGTACGGAACGAAGCTGCGGACGAGCGTATCGCGAATGGAGCGGTTTGTTGCCTGTCCGTTCTCGCATTTTGCCTCTCACGGCCTGAAGCTGCGGGAGCGCCAGCTCTACCGCCTTCAAGCTCCGGATATCGGGCAGCTGTTTCATGCTGCGCTCAGCAGCATGGCCCAGAAATTTCAGGCCCAGCATCGGAGCTGGGGACAGCTGACGCCGGAGGAATGCCTGCGCGAAGCCGAGGAAACGGTAGAGCGTCTAGCGCCGATGCTGCAGGGCGAAATACTGCTCAGCTCCAAGCGATACGGTTACATCAAGCGCAAGCTTAAAAATATAGTCGGCCGGGCTTCCGTCATTTTGGGCGAGCAGGCGCGCAGAGGCCACTTTGAGCCGGTGGGGCTTGAGCTGGATTTCGGTCCGGGCCAGCCGCTGCCGCCGCTTACCTTTCAGCTTCCGGGCGGGGTGACGATGGAGATTGTCGGACGGATCGACCGGGTGGATATGGCGCGTGGCGAGAACGGTCTGCTGCTGCGCGTGATCGATTACAAATCCAGCCAGACGGATCTGCGTTTGCATGAGGTATATTACGGGCTGTCTCTTCAGATGCTGACCTATCTCGACGTGCTGCTGACGTTCGCGGAAGATTGGCTTGGAGAGCACGCGCTGCCTGGAGGGACGCTGTATTTTCACGTGCATGATCCCGTGCTGCAGTCGGCTAACGGCATGGCCCCTGAGCAGGCGGCCGAGGAACTGCTTAAGCGGTTCAAGATGAAGGGTCTGCTGCTGGCGGATCGGGAGGCGGTGTCCCTCATGGACTCCTATCTGGAGAAGGGGCACTCGGCCATTCTGCCGGTGGCGGTGAAAGCCGACGGCAGCTTCTACAGCAGTGCGGCTGTGGCGACGCCCGAGCAGTGGGATGTGCTTCTCTCGGCCGTACGGGACAATATTCAAACGATCGGCGCCCGGATTACTGGCGGGGATGTTGCAATCGAGCCGTATCGCATACAGCAGGAGACAGCGTGTACGTTCTGTCCGTACCGTCCAGTGTGCCAGTTTGACGAAGCGATTGAAGGCAGCGACTATCAGCTGCTTGGCAAGCCTGGACGAAATCAGGTATGGGAGCTGCTCGGACAGATGAAGGAGGGAGAGGGACAGTGAGCGAGATGATCGGCAGAAACGAAATTCCGCCCAAGCCTGAGGGCAGCTTGTGGAGCGATGATCAATGGAAAGCGATCGTCCTCTCCGGCAATGACATCCTCGTGGCTGCCGCTGCCGGATCGGGGAAAACCGCGGTTCTGGTGGAGCGGATTATTCGCAGGGTACTGGATCCGGAGGCCGGATTCAGTGTGGACCGGCTCCTCGTCGCCACCTTTACGAAGGCGGCGGCTGCCGAAATGCGGCAGCGGATTCGGGAAGCGCTGGAACGGGAGCTGACCGGCGACCCGGATAATGAGCATTTGCGCCGGCAGCTTGCTTTGCTTGGCAAAGCCTCGATCACGACGCTCCATTCTTTTTGCATGGATGTGATCCGGCGCTATTATCAGCTCATTCCGCTCGACCCGGGCTTTCGCATTCTGAATGAACATGAAGCGGATCTGATGCGGCAGGACATTATGGAGGAGCTGTTCGAGGAGAAGTACGGCGAAGCTGGTGATGGCGGTGATTTTATACGCCTGGCTGACTGGTTCAGTGGGGAGCGAACCGATGATGCGCTGTATCGGCTTGTGCAGCGGCTGTATGATTTTTCGCGCAGCCATCCTTGGCCGGACCGTTGGCTCAGAACGACAGCGGCCGATTTTCTGGTGAGCGACACGGCTGCGCTCGGAAGCACCGGATGGGTGCAGAGCATCATGGCGGATGCAGCCCTGGCTTTAAGCGGGGCAGCCGGTCTGCTGCAGCAGGCGCGTGTCCTTGCTGCTCAGCCTGGCGGACCGGGAGCATATGCGGATACGCTGGATGAAGATTTACAGCTGGTGAACAGGCTGCTGGAAGCTGTACAGAGCGGGCCGTGGGAATCGCTGTACAGCATCTTCCGCGATGCCTCGTTCGGCAAGCTGAAATCGGTCCGCAAGGACGAGGTGGAGCCGGAGCTGCAAGAGCGGGTGAAAGAGCTGCGCGAAAATGTGAAAAAGACGGTGAATGAGCTCAAAACCTCCCTGTTCGGTCGTCCGGCAGCCGAATTCTTGAAGGAGCTTCACACGGCAGCTCCGCTGATGAATGAGCTTGCGGAAACCGTTATCGCTTTCGGTGAGCGTTACCGGCAGGCCAAATTGGCCAAGGGGCTCGTCGATTTCAATGATCTTGAGCATTACTGCCTGCATATATTGCGTCACACGGATTCCGAGCCTGACCATACGATGCCGTCGGATGCGGCGCTTGAGTATCGCCAGCAGTTTGATGAAGTGCTGCTGGATGAATACCAGGATACGAACAGCGTACAGGAAAGCATCGTCCGCCTGATCTCCAGGGAGCAGCCGGGCAACCGGTTTATGGTTGGCGATGTGAAGCAGAGCATTTATCGCTTTCGGTTGGCGGAACCGGGGCTGTTTCTGGATAAATATAAACGGTTTGTGTCAGACATCACGGAGGGGCAGTCTTCCGCAGCGCAGGCCGAAGGTGGGCTGGATTCAGACGCTGCAGGCATTCGCATCGATCTGGCGCGGAATTTCCGCAGCCGGATGGAAGTTGTCGATGCCGTCAACTTGCTGTTCCGGCAGCTGATGAATGAATCGGTGGCCGAAATCGCTTATGACAAGCGGGCTGAGCTTGTCTGCGGCGCTTCCTTCCCTGACCATGATGGGGCTGGGGCAAGTCCGTTTCAGCCGGAGCTGATACTCATTGACCGCGGCGGCAAAGGCGCTGATGAATCAGGCTCTGAATCCGAGCAAGAGGAGGAAGGAGCCGACACCGTTATCGAGGCGGTGGAGATGGAAACCGCCCAGCTGGAAGCCAGAGCGATCATAAGCAAGATTCGCGAGATGACCGGGGAGACGGGCGCGCCGCTAATGGTGTACGATAAGTCGCTCAAAGCGATGCGGCCGGTCGAGTATGGCGATATGGTTATTCTGCTTCGTTCGGCCCAGCTGTGGGCGCCTTTGATTCTGGAGGAGCTGCGGCAGGCCGGTATTCCCGCGCTGGGGGAGCAGAACAAGGGCTACTTCCAGGCAACGGAAGTGGAGATCATGCTGTCATTGCTTCAGGTGATCGATAATCCCCGGCAGGATATCCCGCTTGCGGCGGTGCTGCGTTCTCCGATCATTGGCTTGAATGAAGAGGAGCTGGCACAGGTTCGTCTGTGCGCGAAGGGAAGCTTCTATGACGCTTTGCTTGCGGCTGTTCGGCAAGGCGGACCGCTTGCCTTCTCGTCTGAGCGGAGAACGGGACTGGTGAATGGGCGCTGGGTGAGCGGCTATGAGCCGGAAAGCTTGGCCGAAGCAGCCGTGACGCATGAGCTGGTTGCCGGCCATCCTCCAGGGACCGACAACGGGCAGAGCGAACAGTCTGCCATATCGGCCGAGCTGGGGATGAAGCTGAGCGGATTCGCAGAGCGGCTGGAGCGCTGGCGTGAAGAGGCGCGCAAGGGAAGTCTGAGCGAGCTGATCTGGCGGATTTACAGCGAGACAGGCTATCTGGACTGGGTTGGCGGGCTGCCCGGAGGGAAGCAGCGTCAGAGCAATCTGACGGCGCTCTACGACCGCGCAGTGCAGTACGAGCAGGATACGTCCTCGAGAGGACTGTTTCGTTTCCTTACATTTATTTCGCGTTTGCGGGAGCGCGGCGGAGATCTTGGCGCCGTGGGCGGAGCAGAGAATCAGGGGAATGCGGTCAGCCTGATGACGATTCATAAATCGAAGGGGCTGGAGTTTCCAGTCGTCTTTGTAGCCGGATTATCGAAGAACTTTAACCAGCAGGATCTGAACGCTTCTTTCCTGATGCATAAGGAACTTGGCTTCGGTCCGAAATATGTGGACGAGTCGATTCGGGTCAGCTATCCGACGCTTCCCAACCTGGCGATCCGCCGGCGGTCGCAGCTCGAGCTGCTGGCTGAAGAGATGCGGGTGCTGTATGTGGCGCTGACTCGGCCGAAAGAGAAGCTGGTCTTGATCGGGACGATGAAGGATTTAGCGAAAAAAGCTTCTGCCTGGGCCCAGGCGGACAGCCATCCGGAGCTGCTGCTTCCGGACTACCTGCTTGCCAGAGGGCGCAGCTACCTGGACTGGATCGGGCCGGCGATCATTCGCCACCCGTCCGCCGGGCTGCTGCGTACGATGGCTGGGTTGACGGAGACGTCGTCATCCGGTGTACTGGCAGGGGAGCAGTCTGCCTGGAGCATTCAGGTGACGACGCCGGATGTGCTCGCGGCGCAAGATGTCCGGATCGCAGCCCCGGACGATGAGGATGGGGATGACCGCCACGGCAAGTGGAACGCGCTGCGGAACCTGCAGCCAGTATCTCTGGCCGAGCGTGCGGCTGCGGGGGAAGACGCTGATGCGCGCCGTTCCGCTGTGCGGGAAAGGCTGTCCTGGTCGTACCCTTACGAAACGGTCAGCCAAATTCCGGCCAACACCTCGGTATCGGAAATGAAAAAGCTGCTTGCGCTGCAGGACAGCCCGTCCCTGGATCTGTTGGAGGAGCAGTCGGTGATGCGCGGCATGCGGGAAGGGGCGTCAGCGGCAGAGCACGCGTTCACGCTTCGCTTGCGACGTCCGAAATTCATGGAAGCCTCGAAGCTGTCGCCAGCAGAGCGGGGAACGGTATACCACACCATTATGCAGCATCTTCCGCTTCAGGCAGGGACGGGTCTGAATCAAGCGGAAGGAGATGGGCAATGGCATGCGGGTCACGAAGAGGCAGGCTCTTTCGCCTCGATTGCAGAGCAAACGATAGCCGTTCTCGTAGAGAAGGAAATTGTGACCCCTGAACAGGCAGAGGCGGTGCGTCCCGAGGAAATCGGGCGCTTCCTGGACAGTCCGATTGGCCAGCGGCTCCGCGCGGCAGAAGAAATTTGGCGGGAGATGCCGTTCTCCTATGCCCTGCCGGCAGCGGAAGCTTATCAAGGCCTTGCCCTTCTCGGCCAGGCCGCAGCGCTCGGCGAACGAGTTGAGCAGCTCGAGCAGCTGGAGGGCGAGTCTGTGCTGATTCAGGGGATCATCGACTGTCTGTTCCGCATCGACAATCGGCTGGTGCTTCTCGATTATAAGACCGATCGAGTGTTGGAGCATCGGGGTGGCCTGGACGCGCTCACGGAACTGTACCGCTTCCAGCTGGAGCTGTATGCGCAGGCGCTGACCGACATTTTGGGAGAGCAGGTGCAGGAGAAGTGGCTTTACTTTTTTGATGGGGGCCATGCGGTGCAGCTCTAGGATGATGAGGATATCATGTTGTGATTGAGGATAGGCTGGACGGATTGCAATTGTCCTCGGATTGGAATTCTCTCTGGCGGGGAGAGGTAATGAAGTGTTTTGTAGAACATGTTCACGAATGAGAAAAAGGATCAAGCGGGTACGCTTGGACCCCGGGAAGGAGTATCACGATGCGCATTTTGCATACGGGAGACTGGCATTTGGGCAGAACGCTTGAAGGGCGCAGCCGATTGGAGGAGCAGGAGCAGTTCATCGATGAACTGGTTGCGCTCGCCGATGAGCAGCAGGCTGATCTGATTATGATGGCAGGGGATGTGTATGATTCGGTCAATCCGCCTGCAGCAGCGGAGCAGCTGTTCTATGAAGCGGCTGCAAGGCTGACGGAAGGAGGGCGGCCGATGGTCGTCATTGCGGGCAATCATGATCAGCCTGACCGGGTATCCTCTGTCAGACCGCTCGTGGCTGCCAGAGGGCTGACCCTGATCGGAGCGCCCGTTGCCGAGACGGTGACGGTATCTATTCCCCGAACCGGTGAAACGGCGAAGATTGCGGCTCTTCCGTATCCTTCAGAGGCCAGGCTGAATGAGCTTCTCGGCGGAGACGGCGACGAGGACCAGCTTCGCCGGGCATACAGCGAGCGGGTCGGCCATTTGATGAGCCTGATGGCCAGGGAATTCAGCCCGCATACGGTCAATCTTGCCATGAGTCATATTTATGTTCTCGGCGGCGTCGAGTGCGATTCGGAGCGGCCGATCCAGGTCGGCGGCGCCTATACGGTGGACCCTTCGGCGCTGGCCGTCGGAGCATGCTACACCGCGCTAGGTCATTTGCACCGGGCGCAAGCCGTCAAGGGCGATGGCCTGATCCGGTACAGCGGCTCGCCGCTCGCTTACAGCTTCTCCGAGGCGGGACAGGCCAAATCGGTGACGATGGTGGACGTTGCTCCGGGAGGAACGCCGGTGGTGGAAGAGATTTTCCTAAGGAGCGGGCGTCCTCTCGTGCGCTGGAAGGCCAAGGGGGGACTGGAGGAAGTGTACCGCTGGCTGGATGAGGGAAGAGATCCGGACGCCTATATCGATCTGGAGATCTCCTTGACCGAGGCGATGGGCATGGCGGATATTCAGCGTCTTCGGAAAAGCAGGGACGGCATTATCCATATCCGGCCCGTATATCCGGAGATGGAGGCGCTCCTGCTTGAAACGGAGCGTTCGCAGCTTCCGCTGCCGGAAATATTCCGCAAATTTTATCAGCGTCAGACCGGGGGCGGCGAGCCGGAGGAGCATCTGGTTAACCTGTTCCTGGAGCTCGTTGAGGAAGAGGATGCGGACAGCGGGGAGGTGCTGGCCAAGTGAAGCCGATTTTGCTGAAATTATCGGGGCTTCAAAGCTACCGGGAACCGCAGGAGATTCATTTCGAAACCTTGTGTGAAGCCGGAATATTCGGGATCTTCGGTCCGACCGGCAGCGGCAAATCGACGCTGCTCGATGCGATTACCTTGGCGATGTACGGCAAAGTGGAACGGGCGGTAAACGGAACACAGGGCATTATGAATCATTCCGAGGACAGTCTGTTTGTATCCTTTACATTTGAGCTTGCTTCCGCGAGCGGTGCGGAGCGCTACCGGGTGGAGCGGAGGTTCAAGCGGGTGAACGAACTGTCTGTCAGCAACACGGTCAGCCGGTTTATTCACGTCACAGCGGAGGGCGATCAGGTGATTGCCGACAAGCTGGCCGATGTTACCCGGACGGTGGAAGAGAAGTTGGGGCTGAAGATGGACGATTTCACCCGGGCTGTCGTTCTGCCCCAGGGCAAGTTCGCCGAGTTTCTGTCCTTGAAAGGCAGCGAGCGCAGGCAGATGCTCCAGCGCCTGTTTCACCTGGAGCGATATGGCGACCAGCTGGCCATGAAGCTGAGCCGGCGGGTGAAGGAGAACGATGCCGAGCTTAAGTCGGTGGAGGCCGAGCAGCAGGGGCTCGGAATGGCTGGCAAGGAGGCGGTTGCCGAGGCCGAAGAGGCTTTAGCAGCGGCTAAAACGCATGCGGACGCGGTGCGCAAGCAGTTGACAGCTGTCACGGAGCGGGCCGAGGCGCTGGGCAGAATGCGTGAGCTCGATCTGGAGAAGCGGCGGCTGGAGAACAAGCTGGCGGAGCTTGCGGCGCAGGAGGATGAAATCCGCAGGCTGGAGCGACAGCTCGAGCTGACGGGGGCAGCGGCGTCCATGTTGCCGGCGCTGGAGACGTGGCGCGAGGCCGAGCGGCAATGGCAGAGCCGGCGCGAAGCAGCTGAGGCGCTTCGCGTTCGAGCCGCCGAGGCGGACAAGCTCGCGGAGGAAGCGACAGCCGCTGACGAAGCGGCCCAGGCGGTGCTGGCCGCAGAGGAGCCGAAGCTGGTGCTGCGCGCGGAGCAGCTGGAGCAGGCGGCGGAGCTGCAGCGAGCGCGCGATGCGCTGCGGGCTGAGCTGGCGCAGCTGGAGCGCCAGTTAGGCGAGACCCGGCAGCAGATGGATGATGTCGGCGGGCGGCTCCGCAAGGAGCAGGAGCTGCTGGAACGCGGCAGCAAGCGCCGGGAAGAGCTTCAGCAGCAGCTGAAGGGGCTGGAGACGCGTTCCGGTGAACGGCAGCTGCTGCATGCGGCAATGCAGAGGCGGCAGGCCGTGGAGGCCGCCGAGAAGCAGCTGAGCCAGGCTGCCATCGAGCTGAAGGAGCAGGAAGAGCGGCAGAAGCAGCTGGAGGCGAAGCGGGATCGGAGCGCTCGCGAGGAACAGTTATTGCAGCAGCAATACATACAGCTTGGGAAGCAGGCGAACCATTGCCGCTCGGCTGCGGCAGCCGCGGGCGAAAGCATCGTGCAGGCGGAGGAGGCTGTGCGGCGTCTTGCCGCCGAGTGGAATGCTGCGCAGCGCGAGAAGCAGCGGCACCTCCTGTCGTTGCAGCTGGCCGCCGAGCTTCGGGATGGTGAGCCTTGTCCTGTGTGCGGCAGCCTGTCTCATCCTCACCCGGCAATGGCGAGTGACGGCCGGGGCAATGAGGACGAAGAGCGCCGGGAGCGTCTGGAACGAGTCTCTGAGCAACTGCAGGAGGTTCGAATCCGCCTCACGCATTTGGTGAATGAAGCCGGTTTGATCGCTGGCGGTTATGGTGCAGAAGCAGATGCTGATTCATTGGCGAATGCTGCGCATCCACTCTCTCCAGACCTGTCTCAGCCGGCTGAAGAGGCGGCTCCGGCGCTCCTGGCGAATCTCGGAGCCGAATGTGATGTGGACCAGGTGGAGTTATATGCGGCCGCTGCCTTGGCAGCCGTGGCCTCAATAGCCAAGGATATCGCCGAGTGCCGGGAAGCGGGCGAGAAGGTCCAGCGCGCGCTCCTCTCCTGTCAGCAGGAGCTTGCAAAGGAGACTGCGGCGGCGGAGAGCGGCAGTCTGCTGCTGTCACAGCTGCGCGAGAGAGTGCGTGTGCTGAAGGGCGAGGTTGCGGAAGCGATCGACGCCTGGGCGCAGGAGAATCCGGAGCTGCCTCTGTCCGAAGCGGAGGAACGCTTCAGGCGCATGCAAGAGAAGGATGCCGAGGCCGAGTCGGTGAGGGAAGGGCTGGAGCGGAGCGTGCCTTTCCTGGAGGAAAAGGCGCAGCTCGTCAAGCATCTTGAGCAGGAGCAGCGCGAGCTTGAGAAGCGCTGGATTCAAGGAGAAGCGCAAAGACAGAGCAAATCGGATGTGTTAAAGGAGAAGGAAGAGCGGCTTCATGCTTGGATCGGAAGCCAGTCGGCAGAGCAGCTGCTGCGCGAATGTGTCGCCAAGCTCAAGTCGCTGAAGGAAACGGCAGAGCGTGCCCACCATCATCGCAAAACAGCGGATGAAACCAGGGCCGCAGCCGCGAAGGAGGCTGCGGTTGCGCAGCAGGCAGCCGAGTCTGCGGAAGAGCATGCCAAAGCCGCCCGGCAGCGCTGGGATAGTCTGCTGGAGTCCTCTCCTTTTGCCACTGAAGCCGGCGTGCTGGAGGCATGCCTGTCGGCTGAAGATAAGGAGCGCTCCGAGCAGCGAGTGGCCGCTCATCGGGACAGTCAGCGGGAATGGTCGCTGCGCCTGCGGGACGTAGAGCAGAAGCTCGGGGGCGTGCCGTTTGACGAGGCGCTATGGCAGCAGATCTGTCTGGAACAGGAGCAGCTGCGCCAAGCGGATGAGGCTGCGATACAGGCCAGAGCGAGAGCCGAGCGGGATGTTGAAGATCTCAGGAAGCGCAATGTCCGGTTTATGGAGCTGGAGGAGCAGCGGGCCGGCCTTCAATTGCAGGGCGAGCGGTTAGCCAAGCTGCAATCCTGCTTGCGCGGGAATGCGTTTGTAGAATACATCGCAGAGGAGCAGCTGATGCAGGTCAGTCAGGCCGCTTCCCAGCGCCTGCGCTTTCTGACCAAGCAGCGGTATTCGCTCGAGGTGGACTCTGGCGGCGGCTTTGTAATCCGTGATGATGCCAACGGCGGTGTCCGGCGTCCGGTATCCACCTTATCCGGGGGAGAGACATTCCTCACCTCGCTGTCGCTTGCGCTGGCGCTGTCAGCCCAGATTCAGCTGCGCGGACAGTACCCGCTGCAGTTCTTCTTCCTGGACGAAGGCTTCGGCACGCTGGATCCCGAGCTGCTCGACACGGTCATCACATCCCTGGAGAGACTGCATAGCGACAAATTGACGGTAGGCATTATTAGCCATGTGCCGGAGCTTCGTGCCCGTCTGCCCCGCAAGCTGATCATTCAGCCGGCGGAACAGGCCGGTGCAGGATCGCAGATCCGGCTGGAGAAAATGTAGCTATTGCAGCTTTGTCAAACCGGTGATAAGGATCACAGAAACAGCAACAACCCGCTGTTATAATACAGTTAAGCCGACATTCTAAGAAGTGCCTGCGAATGGATCGGACCAAGGGTCTCACCATAATCTTTCCCCGCCCTTGCTCCGCTTCATCGATTGCTGGATTGCTGCGATCCGGCCGGGCACTTCTCTTTTTTTTGCCGACAGAGGCAAACATTGGACGAAGCTATGGGCTTTCTTGTATGATGGGAGCATAAGAATGCTTGAAGGGGGACTTTCGAATGGATTGTCTTTTTTGCAAAATTGTGAAGGGTGAAATTCCATCAAACAAGGTGCTGGAAAATGATAACGTACTTGTGTTCCACGACATACAACCTGCGGCGCCTGTCCATGTGCTTATCATTCCGAAGAAGCATATTGCGTCGATGAACGATGCGGCGGACGAGGATTTCGCCCTGATCGGGGAGATGCACCGGGCCGCGCAGCAGGCAGCCGCGGAGCTGGGCATATCTGACAGCGGATTCCGCCTGATTAACAACTGCGGCCGCGATGGGGAGCAGACGGTGTTCCACCTGCATTATCATCTGCTCGGAGGGGCGAGATTGGGCGCGCTGACTGGCCTTTCTTCCTCTCACGGCTAATCTGAGTTAAGCTCGTTTAGTAGACCCTGGAAAGTCCGAACAGGCTGCCGGGGTTATTCCTGATGAGCCGGGGTTTAAAATAAAGCGCCCAAGGTTGACACCATATTTCAGTTTGCCCTATAATGAAGTTTGATGAACCGTGTTATTGCTCTTGGACGGTCTGGTCGGAGGGAGGGAAAACTGGTGTCTGAAACTAAAGTTCGCAAAAACGAGACAATTGATGCTGCACTTCGTCGCTTCAAGCGTTCCATCGCTAAGGATGGCGTATTGGCAGAAGTGAAGAAACGCAAGCATTATGAAAAGCCAAGCGTAAAGCGCAAGAAAAAGTCTGAGGCTGCTCGTAAGAGAAAGTTTTAGGAGGATCTGAACTAGCATGAATCTTAGCGAACGATTGAACGAAGATATGAAGCAAGCGATGAAGAGCAAAGACAAGTTCAAACTCTCCACGATTCGAATGGTTCGTTCGACGATAAAAAATCTTGAAATAGATTTGAAAAGAAGTTTGGATGACAGCGAAGTGCTTGATATTATAAGTCGTGAAATCAAACAGCGCAAAGATGCCCTCCAAGAATTTGATAAAGCGGGTCGTGACGATCTTGCCAGCGAAGCCAAAGCAGAAATTGAGCTTCTTAGCTCCTACCTCCCGGAACAGCTTACTGAAGAAGAAATTAAAGTCATTGTACAGCAGACCATCCAGGAAACCGGTGCTTCTTCAAAAGCCGAGATGGGTAAAGTAATGAGCGCTCTCATGCCGAAAGTCAAAGGGCGTGCAGATGGAAAGCTAGTCAATCAGGTTGTTCAACAATTTCTGTAACAACATAAGTGAAACACTCCTTGAATGCTCAAGGGGTGTTTTTTCTTTATAAACGGTCTGTTGCATGCGCGGTTCGACAGGGTAATCATGGCTGCACAAGCGAGGGAACGGTCCGGCTGTTTTTAATGGGTGATGTCAGGGTAATCTTTTTGAAACGAAAAGGGATGTAATCCGTAATATATGCCATAAGGCGGGAAGTTGCCACATACATTTATCCCGGGGAAGCAACACATATTATGCTTGTGAGTGGTGGGTGAACCTGTCAAACTATATGAAAAGGGAGGGGGAAAGATATTGAAAGCTGAACATGCGTCATCACGAATGCGTTTACGGCAAATCGCAGCCATGCTGTTGCTGGCTTTGATTACGATTGTGTACATAGGTCCTTTGAAGCCTGCCTCGGCCGCCAATATCGGCTCGGTATATGTCATTCCGGTTGACCAGCAGATTGAGCGTGGATTGACCAGCTTTATGGTCCGTGGCTTCAACGAGGCCAAGCAGATGGAAGCCGGGCTGATCGTACTGGAGATCAATACGCCGGGCGGACTTGTAGACTCGGCAGGCGAGATCGCCGAACTGATGCAGAGCACCACAATTCCGATTGTCGCTTACATTACAGGCGATGCGGCATCGGCGGGCAGCTATATCGCGCTGAACGCGGACAAAATTGCCATGGCGCGCGGCAGTATGATCGGCGCTGCCTACATGGCCGATATGATGGGCAATCCGGTAGAGGACGCGAAGATGGTCTCGTGGTGGAAAAGCAAGATGGCCAGCGCAGCCCAGGCTGCAGGGCGCGATCCCAAAATCGCCGAGGGCATGGCCGATCTTAACATCACGGTAGAGATGCCAGAGATCGGGAAGACCAAATCGCCGGGCGAAATTATATCGTTAACGGCAGAAGAAGCATTGACGCTCGGCTATGCCGACACCATCGCTTCAAGCACGGAGGAAGTTATCACCTGGATGGATTACTCCACTCAGGATGTGTTCCGCATGGAGCAGACGTTCTCTGAGCGTCTGGCCTCGTTCTTGACACATCCAGGTGTGATGACACTGCTGCTCTTTATCGGAATCGCAGGCGTCCTCATTGAAGTGATTGTGCCGGGCTTCGGTGTGCCGGGAATCCTTGGCGTTACGGCCTTTGTGCTCTATTTCTTCGGCAATTACGTAGCCGGATTTGCAGGCTGGGAGACCTGGCTATTGTTTATCATCGGGATTGTGATGCTGGCGATGGAGCTGTTCGTCCCAAGCTTCGGCATTCTCGGCATCATCGGTTCGGCTAGCCTTATCGTGGGCGTTGTCCGGGCAGCCTACAGCACGAAGCATGTCGCTCTGTCTCTGGGCATAGCCGCTGCGTCCGCGCTAGTGGCCGTGATCGTGGTTGCCTTAGTGTTTAAGGAGCGGGGCATTTGGCGAAAATTCATCCTGTCGGATAGCTTGACGAAGGAACAGGGCTACATTCCGAACGAGGAGCGAGGCACCTTGGTCGGTCAGGTTGGCGTCAGCCTTACGCCACTGCGTCCTGCCGGTACGATGGAGCTGGAGGGGCGTCGGCTTGATGTGGTCACCCTTGGCGGCTATGTTGAAGCCGGAAAGTCCGTTCGCGTCGTTCATACCGACGGGACAAGAATTGTGGTTGAGGAAGAAAAAGGGTGAACTGTGCCTCATAATTGTGTAGTATTAAAAGAGCCAAGCCGGGCAGCAAGGCCCGGGTAAGAATTTAAACTTGATGTGGAGGGTGAACTACATGGAATTTGATGGGTCTTTGGTTACAGTTTTGTTGATCGGGGTTCTAGCGATCATTGTGCTCAGCGTATTCTTCAGCTTCTTCCCGCTGATGCTCTGGATTTCGGCGCTCGCTTCCGGCGTGCGCATCGGGATTATTACGCTTGTTGCTATGCGTTTGCGGCGTGTTACGCCAAGCCGGATTGTGAATCCGCTGATCAAGGCAACAAAAGCAGGGCTTGGATTAACCATTAACCAGCTTGAAAGTCACTACTTGGCGGGCGGTAACGTTGACCGGGTAGTCAACGCTCTGATCGCAGCTCAGCGTGCGAACATTCCGCTGGAGTTTGAACGTGCGGCTGCCATCGATTTGGCCGGACGCGACGTGCTGCAGGCGGTGCAGATGAGCGTTAACCCGCGCGTTATCGAAACGCCGGTCGTTGCTGCGGTAGCGAGAGACGGGATTGAAGTTAAGGTAAAAGCACGCGTAACCGTTCGCGCCAACATCGATCGACTCGTCGGTGGTGCCGGTGAAGAAACGATTATTGCCCGTGTCGGCGAGGGGATCGTTACGACGGTCGGCTCCAGCGACTCGCACAAGGATGTACTGGAGAATCCGGATCTCATCTCCAGAACCGTATTGTCTAAAGGTCTGGATGCCGGTACGGCATTCGAAATCTTGTCCATTGATATCGCGGACGTCGATGTAGGTAAGAACATCGGTGCATACCTGCAGACCGAACAGGCGGAAGCCGACAAGCGGATTGCTCAGGCGAAGGCCGAGGAGCGTCGCGCAATGGCGGTTGCCCAGGAGCAGGAGATGAAGGCTCGCGTTGTGGAAATGAGAGCGCGCGTGGTGGAATCCGAATCGCAGGTGCCGCTGGCTATGGCTGAAGCGCTTCGCAGCGGACAGCTTGGCGTCATGGATTACATGAATCTGAAGAACATCGAAGCTGATACTCAAATGAGAGGCTCCTTCGGTAAAATGGGTGAGAACACGGATAACTCCGGCAACAACGGCTCCAAAAAATAATGAAAGAGCTGAGGTGAGCCGATATCATGAGTTGGATACTTGAAAATATCTATATCGTCGCGGTTATCGCCTTCTTTCTGATATCAGCGCTCGGCAAGCGAAATAAGGGCAATGAGAACAGATCCCCTCGCGTGCCGGGCTACGGAGGAGAAGGGGAGCATCGGGAGGCTTCAGGAAGGGCTGATGCTTATCCTGAAACATCCTATGGAGATGCCGGGCAGGATGGGTATGAGGAAGATCGCGGGAACGGGTATTCTCTGGAAAATGAGGAGCTCAACCGGGGCCATCAGGGGATGCACCGAGAGCCTGACAGCATGGATCGCCGCATGCAGATGATGCAGTCGGATCTGGACCGCATTCACTCCCAGCTGGACCGGATTGGTCTGGATGTGCCGGAAACGATTCTGGAGGTTACCGATACGGATGAGCAGATCGGAAGCCGTAGAAGCGAGCTTGCCGAGCAGGCCAGAAACGGCATAGTATGGGCAGAAATTTTGGGCCCGTCTCGCGCAAAGCGGCCGCTCGGGCGCCGTTAGAATCTGAAAATCCCAGCCAGTATGTCAATATACAGCAGTTTCCGCTTAAGCTGAATCTGAGGTCATTTCGGACCGACTCGACCGCCTTGTCACATGGTGACAGGGCGGTTTTTTTGTATGTACAGGCCCTGTTGCTAGTCCCGATTGGCAGGGGACGATCTTGCTTGGCACAGGCGGAGCAGAATGGGCACATCGTCTGGAACCTTTTGCAGCTTCGATCTCATAAAATGGTGGTGTTCGGCATATGGATTTACAGTACAGGAAGGAGGAAGGCCTTCATATGTCCCGCATCAGCCGCAAGCTGCAAAATTTGATGCAAGAAGTGCTGGATCTGCCCCAGGATCTGATGTTCGATTTGCCAAGGTTGACGCTGATCGGCAATAAGGAGCTGCATATCGAGAACCATCGCGGGGTGCGCCATTTCTCCGATGAACGGCTAGTGCTTGCTTTGTCGCAAGGGTCGTTGGAGATTTCAGGGGCCGGTCTTTCGATTCAGGCGATTCAATCTCATGAAGTGACCGTCATGGGTACCATTCATCATATTCAGTATTCAGAAACGGGGGAGAAACCGTGAATATTCCGACAATGATAACGGTACGGGGATATCTTAAACTGGCCGTCCGCGGAGAGCGTGTGGAATTGTTTATCAACGCGTTGACGGAGGCGGGAATCCCGGTTTGGGATGTCAAGCCGACCGGAATGCATGCCGCGGAGATCAAGCTGCTTCTCCGGGATTTCTGGAGCCTCCGTCCCCTTCTTAAGCGGACAGGCTGCCGGACGAAAGTGATCGAGCGGAACGGGTTGCCCTTCCGCGCCCGCAATCTGTGGAGGCGAAAAGCTTTTGCTCTCGGGCTTGTACTGTTCTTTGCGCTGTTAACCGCCTTGTGCTCGATGGTATGGGATGTTCAAGTGGAGGGGAATGAGACTATAGCTGATGAGGATATACTGGCGGCTGCACAGAAGGAGGGGGTTTATCCTTTTCAGTGGATTTTTCGTCTTCAGCCGATGGACAAGCTGTCAACGAACATGACAGCCCGGCTGCCCGAAGCGTCCTGGGTTGGCGTTGAGCGCACCGGTACCCGCATCCGAATCCAGATCGCAGAAGCGGACATTCCCGAGAAGCCGCCGCTGATGAGCCCGCGACATCTGATCAGCACCAGAGATGCTGTGGTAACCCGCATATACGCCGAGAAGGGTCTGCCCAAGGTCCAGGTCAACAGCCGGGTGAAGAAGGGCGACATCCTCATATCAGGCGTTCTGGGCGATGAGGAAAATTCGCAGACCGTGGTGGCCAAGGGAGAGGTCAGAGGGCTCGTATGGCATGAATATGACATCGAAGTGCCCCTTGTCAAAAAACATAAGGTATACACCGGTCAAGACAAGGAGCGGGCTTACCTGGTGCTGGGAGATCGCGCTATCCAGTTGTGGGGGTACGGGGATATCGCCTATGCCAAGCACGAGATGCTGACCTTCTACGACCCGTTTACGTGGAGAACACGCCAACTGCCTTTCGGATGGATGACCGAGAAAATTATGGAGGTGACCGAGGTACAGCAGACCATCACCGCCGAAGAAGCCAGAACCGAGGGGATCGAAGCTGCAAAAAGGGATATTTTAGCAAAATATGGGGCGGATTCGCGATTTGTGACCCAAAAAATTTTGCATGATAAGAACGAGAATGGTAAAGTTTATATGAAAGTGCTTTTCGAGGTGGAAGAGACCATCGCGAAAGAACTTCCCATAGTATACAATCAAGGAGAATGAGGCTATTTGTCAGAGCAAAAGACCAGCATTCAAATTTTACTTCAAAGTGCGTCAGAAGGTCTGTCCCTATTTGGACCGCAGGATACGTTTCTGAAAATTATCGAAGAGGAAATTCCCGCCACGATCGATTCGCGGGAGGCTGTCATTACCATTCGGGGCAATCAGCGCAACGTCGAGAGCCTGCAGCAGCTGTTTGAGGTGCTGCTTGAACTTGTCCGCAACGGGTATATACTTACCGAGCGCGATGTGCTGTATGCTGCCGAGCTTGCCAAGGATCTGCGGGCAGATCAGCTTCTTGATCTGTTCAAGGGTGAGATCACAACCACTTACAGAGGCAAGCCGATTCGGGTCAAAACGATCGGACAGAAGCATTATGTGACGACGATCAAGAAACGGGACGTTGTGTTCGGAATAGGTCCTGCCGGAACGGGAAAAACCTATTTGGCGGTTGTGCTGGCGGTTGCTGCGCTCAAGGAAGGTTCTGTGAAACGGATTGTGTTGACCAGACCAGCGGTTGAAGCAGGAGAAAGCCTGGGCTTTCTTCCGGGAGACCTGCAGGAGAAGGTTGATCCTTATTTGAGGCCGCTATATGATGCTTTGTATGACGTCATGGGACCGGACCAGGTGGCCAAGGCGCTGGAACGTGGATTGATTGAAATTGCTCCGCTCGCTTATATGCGTGGACGGACGCTTGATGATTCGTTTATTATTTTGGATGAAGCGCAAAATACGACGCCGGAGCAGATGAAGATGTTTCTGACCAGGCTCGGATTCGGCTCGAAAATGGTCATCACCGGGGATGTCACCCAGATCGACCTGCCGCGCGGCAAAAAATCAGGTCTTGTAGAAGCCCAGATTGTGCTGAGCGGGATTGAGGAAGTCGGATTTGTAAGGTTTGCTGAACAGGATGTTGTACGGCACTCTTTGGTACAAAAAATAATCGTTGCATATGATAAAGCTGCAGAAAACCAAGATTAAAAAGGGGATTGTCGCTATGGCCTCCAAAGAACCATCGACGGACAAGTCCATACGGGCGAAAAACAATGGCTGGAAATATAGCGTGGCAACACGCTATATTCTGTTTTTGCTGCTCGCGCTCATTTTTTATATCAGTCTATCTTCCAAGCTGCTCCCCGAGCGCTATGATATTCAGGTAGGAACACGCAGCGAGAAAAGCATCACCGCCCCGATTCAAATCGAGGATAGCAAAGCTAC
Organism: Paenibacillus sp. FSL M8-0334; assembly: GCF_038000405.1. Classification (NCBI taxonomy): domain Bacteria; kingdom Bacillati; phylum Bacillota; class Bacilli; order Caryophanales; family Paenibacillaceae; genus Paenibacillus; species Paenibacillus sp. FSL M8-0334. Next base: position 390,433 of record NZ_JBBOCH010000001.1, on the reverse strand, counting down.
GCTGAAAGCGCAGGAGGAAGCCGCAGAGCGGGTTCAGCCGATCTATACATACGTGCCGCTGCGCAATGATGTGCTGGTTACCCAGCTGCTGGAGCGGATCGAGCGGCTCAATCAGGACACGGATATTTCCACCCAGGACAAAATCTCCATCTACCGCGAGGAAATTCCACGGCGAGTGGATGACTTCGTTAAAAACTTCGTGTCCGCCAACCGGGGAAATGATGCGTATTCATCCGAGCTTCTGGAAGAAATGCTGCGTGTGATTGAACAGCAGACCTACCGGATCCCGGAGGAGACCTTCATTAAGATTCCTAGGCTGGATTCCGAGGATATCAGCCAGATGAAGGTGGTCGCTCGCGATATCGTGTCCAGTCTGATGAATGAAACGACCGATGCGCAGACGCCGCGGGCCAAGGTGGCGGAAATGGTCAGCACCAGCTCGCTGGACGACCGGACAGCGCGCGAGGTCGTTCAAGAGCTGGCGAGAGTGTCGATTACCGCCAACAAGTTCATGGATGAGGAAGCGACCAAGGAAGCGAAGGTGGAAGCCCGTGAGAATACGCCGCCTGTATTTATCAAGCAGGGCGATATTCTCGTGGAGCGGGGACAACTGATTACGCCGGAGCTTTATGAGCTGCTCGGGAAGAACGGGCTGCTCAAGGATGAGGTCAATTATTGGCCGGAGCTTGGGCTGCTGATATTCTCGATACTGCTGTCGCTCGGCATCTTCATGTTCATCAGGCAATCCAACGCTGGATATTTCAAGTTCAACAACTCGCAGCTGCTGATGATGGTGCTTATCTATGTCATTACACTGGTGTCGATGCATTTGGCCGGCTACCTGCAAAGTGACAGCCGGACCTATGTGGGATACCTGGCTCCGGTTGCTGTAGGCGCTATTCTGCTCACGCTGCTGCTGGAGATGTCATTGGCCTATTTCAATGTCATTATTTTCACCATTCTGGCCAGTGTCATTCTGAACGTCCAGCAGGGCGAGATATTTGATTTCCGTTTCGGCCTGTTCGCGGCCATCACGTCCTGTGTTGCGATCTTCTCGCTGCATCGGGCGAGTCAGCGCTCTACGCTGCTGAAAGGCGGAATCATGGTGTCTTTGTTCGGCACGCTGACCGTCTTTATGATGCTGCTGATCAAGGACGGGGAATGGACCGGAACCGAGACGCTGTATTCGCTCGGGTTTGCGTTTGCCGGAGGGCTGCTGACCGCCATCCTCGTGATCGGGCTCATGCCGTTCTTTGAAGTGACCTTCGGCATATTGTCTGCCCTCAAGCTGGTTGAACTGTCCAATCCGAATCACCCGCTGCTGCGCAAGCTGCTGACTGAGACGCCGGGAACGTATCATCACAGCGTGATGGTCGGCAATCTGTCGGAGGCGGCTGCGGAGGCGATCGGAGCCGACGGACTGCTGTGCAGAGTCGGGTCGTTCTATCATGATATCGGGAAGACAAAACGTCCGATTTATTTCATCGAGAATCAGAACAACATGGAGAATCCGCACGACTCGATTGAGCCGAAGCTCAGCAAATCCATCATTGTGGCCCACGCCAGGGACGGGGTGGAAATGCTGAAGGAATATAAGCTGCCGAAGCCGATTCGGGACATCGCGGAGCAGCATCATGGCACGACCTTCCTGCATTACTTCTATCACAAGGCGCTGAGGCTGGCGGAAGAGCAGGGGGTCGAACCGGATTTCACCGAGGATGACTTCCGTTATCCGGGGCCGAAGGCTCAGTCGAAGGAAGCGGCGATCGTGGGCATTGCCGACAGCGTTGAGGCAGCGGTACGCTCGCTTCGCAAGCCGACGGTGGAGCAGGTAGAATCCATGATTGAGAAGATCATTAAAGGCCGCCTGGATGACCATCAGTTCAATGATTGTGATCTGACGATGAAAGAGCTGGACATTATAGCAAAAACATTAAAGGAAACCGTGATGGGCATCTTCCATTCCCGGATTGAATATCCGGAGGAAGTGAAGCGTCCGAATCCGAAGCCGGCTGCCGCTGAGGCGGAAGCTGGGCCGGATGGGGAGGCGCCATCCGCGTCGGAAGAGGACAAAAGAAGGAGCGTTTAGGAATGAGCCTGAAGCTGGTATGGAATAATGAGCAGGAACTATACGAGATACCCGAGGAATGGATCGTGATGCTGGAGCGGGTTTTGCAAAAGGCTGCGGAATCCGAAGGCGTCACGGAGGGCGAGGTCGATCTGACCTTTGTCGATGATGAGCAGATCCATGAGCTCAATCGGGAGTATCGCGGCATCGATCGGCCGACCGATGTATTGTCCTTTGCGATGCATGAAATGGCTGGCGACGAGCTGGAGATTATATACGAGCTGGACGAAGAAGATGAGGAAGCGCCTGTTCCGGATGCGCTCGGTGACATCGTCATCTCGATTCCGCGAGCCAAGCAGCAAAGCGAGGAGTACGGGCATTCGCTGGAGCGCGAGCTGAGCTTCCTGTTTGTCCACGGCTTCCTGCATCTGCTCGGCTATGATCATCAGGATGAGACCAGCGAAGCGGAGATGATGGGCAAGCAAGAGGCGGTTCTGGCAGCGCTGGGACTGACAAGATAGTGAAGCCGCACAGACATTCGTTGTATCGGACATTTGCCAATGCCGCTGCGGGCGTCGTGCATGCTTTCAAAACCGAACGCAATATGAAAATTCACGCTGCTGCTGCATTGATGGTATTCATTGCAGCAGCTTTGCTGCAGTTAGACCTGATCCGCTGGCTGTTCCTGCTGTTGGCCGTAGGGCTGGTCTTTACCGCTGAGCTGATCAATACGGCGATTGAAGCGGTCGTGGATCTGGTCTCTCCGCAGGTGCATCCTTATGCGCGGATCGCCAAGGACACCGCAGCAGGCGCGGTGCTGGTCGCCGCCATTGTGGCAGTTGGCATCGGCATTGGGGTGTTCTATGAGCCGATTAGAGGCTGGATCGGTTCATTATTGTAATGTTGCAGCCGGTTGATTCAGCTTTACCTATTTGAAGGGGGAACGATCCATGATCGAAGCGGGAATGTTGATGCAGGAAGCGATTAAAGCAAGGAGCAGAGCCTATATTCCGTATTCGAAATTCGGAGTAGGCGCTGCGCTTCTGGATGCGGAGGGTCGAGTTCATTTGGGTTGCAATGTTGAGAACGCAGCTTACAGCCCGACCAACTGCGCGGAGCGAACCGCTTTGCACCGGGCCATAGCCGACGGACACCAGCCTGGAAGCTTTCAGGCGATCGCGATTGTCGGTGATACGGATGGCCCATGCGCGCCTTGCGGGGTGTGCCGCCAGGTGCTGGTGGAGCTGTGCAAGCCGGACATGCCGGTATTTCTCGGCAATATGAAGGGAGATATTCAGGAGACCACGGTCAGCGAATTGCTTCCGGGCGCTTTCGGGCCTTGGGATTTGGAGAAATAAAACAACCAGGAATAGTGACACAGGAATATAGCGGAGGAATGTTATGCAGAACAAATCATTTAAATCGGGGTTCGTAGCCATTATCGGCAGGCCGAATGTCGGCAAATCGACGTTGATGAACCAGGTCATCGGACAGAAAATAGCCATTATGTCGGACAAGCCCCAGACGACGCGCAACAAAATTCACGGCGTATACACAACCGAGGATTACCAGGTCGTATTCCTGGATACGCCAGGTATTCATAAACGTCAATCCAAGCTCGGGGACTACATGAACCAGACTGCGCTGAGCACCCTCGGCGAGGTCGAAGCCGTGCTGTTTCTGGTGGATGCTTCGGAAGGCATTGGAGGCGGAGACCGCTATATTGCCGAGCAGCTGAAATCGATTCGGACGCCGGTCATTCTGGTGATGAACAAAATTGACAAAATCGAGCCCACGGCGCTGCTGCCGCTGATTGAGGAATACCGGGGACTTCATGATTTTGCGGAGATTGTCCCGATTTCGGCGATGCTCGGAAACAATGTCAGCACGCTGCTTGATCAGATTCGAAAGTATCTTCCGGATGGGCCGCAGTACTATCCTGAAGATCAGGTTACCGATCATCCGGAGCAGTTCGTATGTGCCGAGCTTATTCGTGAGAAGATCCTGCACATGACGCGGGAAGAGGTGCCTCACTCCATTGCGGTCACCATTGAAGATATGCGTGCCCAGGAGAATGGAACGGTGTACATTTCAGCTGTCATTTATGTGGAGCGGGATTCCCAGAAAGGGATCATTATCGGCAAGCAGGGCGCTCTGCTGAAACAGGTAGGCAAGCAGGCGAGAGAGGATATCGAGCGTTTGCTCGGTTCCAAAATCTTTTTGGAGCTGTGGGTGAAAGTTAAAAAAGACTGGCGCAATCAGGAACGGGTTCTTCGCGATCTCGGTTTTCATAAGGGACAATAAGAATCCGATCATCCACCGGGGCTATCGGGCGAAGCATGAGCCTGCCAACAATTGCATTTCATAAATTTGCGCCGGACGCACATCCTATTTTCGAAGATGCAGACGTCATTTCCGAAGAAAGGATGAATACGAATGCGAGATTTTTCGTGGAAGTATTTTACGATGACTGGAGATGTCGATGCTTATTTGCTGTATAAAGAAGTAGCCGGTTCAGAGCCGGAGCTTGCAGCGGCGTTCGCAAATGAAGAGGCGGTCCCGGATGAAGAAGACGAATAACCACTGGTTGCTTCAGGAATGGTTGGGGGAAGAAACATGCTATATCGGGCGGAAGGGATTGTCATCCGCAGCATGGACTACGGTGAAGGGAACAAAATCATTACGCTTTGTACCGAAAAGTGGGGGAAGGTAGGCGTGCTGGTCAGGGGAGCGAAGAAGGTGAAGAGCCGGCACGCAGCCCTGACGCAGCTGTTTACTTATGGCGAGTACGTATTCTTTCGCAACGGAACGGGACTTGGTACCTTGAACGCCGGGGAAATTATCGAGTCTCATCATTCCCTGCGTGAAGATCTGATCAAAGCGGCCTATGCTTCTTATGCCTGTGAGCTTCTGGACCGTGTGCTGCAGGATGAGGAGACGGGCGCTTTTTGGTTTCATCAGCTGAAAGCTTGTCTGATGTCGTTAGAGGAAGGGAAGGATCCTCAGGTTATCAGCAACCTGTATGAGATGAAAATCCTTCAAACGGCAGGCTATGGTCCGGAGCTTGAGGTGTGCGTATCATGCGGTCAATCGAGACCGGATGAGGACATGCTGCTCAGTCCCCATTTAGGCGGAGCGCTGTGCCGCCACTGCAAGCATTTGGACCCGCCGGCCATGAATATTTCGGTCAGGACGCTGGGGCTGCTGCGGCTGTTTGCTAGGCTGGATCTCAGGCGGCTCGGCAATGTGGATGTCAAGGACAGCACCAAAACGGAGCTGAAGCAGGCGATGCGGGCTTTGATGGATGCGCAGCTCGGACTGCGGCTGAAGTCGCGAAATTTTCTGGACCAGCTTGACAAATACAACATTTGACGTGAAGATAAGTTTAAGGTATTATAACTTTTACAGTTTACCTAATGAAGGATTTGGCAACAATCCGAAGCAATTGAATAACATGCGTTGAACGGGAAAGTAGTGAATTGATTGATCCTCTAGCGAGCCGGAGATGGTGAGAGTCCGGTGGATGATGTTCATGAACATGGCACCCGGGAGCATGATGCAATGCATAAAGCGGGCTCTGCAAGCTGTTGGCTAGGAAGCGACAGTTCAGGGCCAAGTAGGGTGGAACCGCGGGAAGCGTCAGCTCTCGTCCCTACGTCTGTACAACAGGCGTAGAGATGAGAGCTTTTTTGTTGTGCAGACTCGTACTTTGAGGATGATTGCATCGTCGAGCGGCGGTTCTCAGCCGGCAATCCTTATGGTGTGGCGGATCAGCTTCCCATGAGGCACGCTGCGGGAGCGGCAGTATCGAGATTTGCAACTCCGGAACCAAGAAAGGAGTAAAATCATGAATTTCCAACAGATGATTTTGACGCTGCAGCAATTTTGGGCAGAGCAGAACTGTATCATCGTACAGCCTTACGACACGGAAAAAGGTGCGGGGACGATGAACCCGATGACGTACCTGCGCTCCATCGGTCCTGAGCCGTGGAATGTCGCATACGTGGAGCCTTCCCGCCGACCGGCCGATGGCCGCTACGGGGAAAACCCGAACCGGTTGTACCAGCACCATCAATTCCAGGTTATTTTGAAGCCGTCGCCGGACAACATCCAGGAGCTCTATCTGGAAAGTTTGAAGCGTCTTGGCATCGATCCGCTGGATCATGACATCCGCTTCGTGGAAGACAACTGGGAAGCGCCGACGCTGGGCGCATGGGGTCTTGGCTGGGAAGTATGGCTGGACGGCATGGAAATCACCCAGTTTACGTATTTCCAGCAGGTGGGCGGCATTGATGCGAGTCCGGTAGCCGTAGAGATTACATACGGGATGGAGCGGCTTGCATCTTACATTCAGGATAAGGAGAATGTGTTCGATCTGGAATGGGTGGATGGCATTACTTACGGAGACGTGTTCCATCAGCCGGAGTTCGAGCATTCCAAGTATACGTTCGAAGTTTCGGATGTGAAAATGCTGTTTACCTTGTTCAACATGTACGAGGAAGAGGCTAACAAAGCGATGAACCAGAACCTGGTCTTTCCGGCATACGACTATGTCCTGAAATGCTCGCATACGTTCAACCTGCTGGACGCCAGAGGAGCGATCAGCGTGACGGAGCGCACAGGTTACATCATGAGAGTCCGGAACCTGGCACGCCAGGTAGCGGCCACGTATTTGGAGGAGCGCGAGAAGCTGGGCTTCCCGCTGATCAAGAAAGGGGGCGCGGAGCATGTCTAAAGATTTGTTGTTTGAAATCGGGCTGGAGGAAGTGCCGGCCAGATTCCTTCGTGCTGCCATGGAGCAGCTGAAGGACAAAACCTTCCAATGGCTGGAAGCTTCCCGCATACCGTTCGGAGAGGTGCAGGCTTACGCAACGCCTCGCCGGCTTGCCGTATGGGTGCGTGATGTCGCGGAGAAGCAGGAGGATGTCAGCGAGGAAGTGAAGGGACCATCCCGGAAAATCGCGTTGGACGAGAACGGGCAGTGGAGCAAGGCGGCGCTTGGTTTTGCAAGAAGCCAGGGCGTAGAGCCGGACAGCTTCACCTTCAAAGAGCTTGGCGGTGTAGAATACATCTACGTTACGAAGAACAGCGCCGGCGTTCAGACCCAATCGATTTTGGCTGAAGGGCTGCTCGGCGTATTAACGTCGATGACCTTCCCGAAAAATATGCGCTGGGGCGGTCATGAGTTTAAATTCGTGCGTCCGATCCGCTGGCTTGTCGCTCTATTTGGCAGCGAGGTTATCAACCTTGAAATTACCGGCGTTCCATCAGGTAACGTAACCCGGGGACATCGCTTCCTGGGCGGTGAGGCGGTTATTCGTGAGGCTTCGGCTTATCGCGAGACGCTCCGCAGTCAGCATGTTATTGTTGATGTGAACGAACGCGAAGAGATGATTGTATCCCAGATTCAGGCACTGGCCAAGGAGAAGGGCTGGAATATCGCCATTAAGGACGATCTGCTGGAGGAAGTGCTGTTCCTGGTTGAAACGCCTACGGTGCTGTACGGTTCCTTCGATCCGTCCTTCCTGGAAATTCCGCAGGAGGTGCTCATTACCTCGATGCGCGAGCATCAGCGCTATTTCCCTGTTCTGGACAGCCAGGGACAGCTGCTGCCGTACTTTGTTACGGTACGAAGCGGGGACAGCCGCTCGCTTGAAGTGATTGCCAAAGGAAATGAGAAGGTGCTGCGCGCCCGCTTGTCAGATGCGAAGTTCTTCTATGAAGAGGATCAGAAGCTGCAGATCAAGGACGCCCTTTCCAAGCTGGAGAGCATTGTATTCCATGAGGAGCTGGGCACGATCGGAGACAAGGTGCGCCGCATTCGCCGCATTTCCGATGCGCTGGCTGCGAAGCTGAACGCTACCGGGGATACCGCCGATTCGGTGAGCCGGGCCGCAGATATTTGCAAATTCGACCTCGTAACCCAGATGGTCTACGAATTTCCGGAGCTGCAAGGCGTGATGGGCGAGGATTATGCCCGCAAGGCTGGAGAGAAGGAAGAGGTGGCCAAGGCGGTATTTGAGCATTATCAGCCGCGCTTTGCCGGGGATGCGGTACCGACGACACAGGTGGGCTCCATCGTCAGCATAGCGGATAAAATCGATACGATTGCAGGCTGCTTCTCCATCGGAATTATTCCGACAGGGTCGCAGGATCCGTATGCGCTGCGCCGTCAGGCTCAAGGGATCGTTCAGATCATACTGGAGCACAAGCTGCCGATCACGCTGTCGGAGGTGTTCACGATTGCGCTCGACGTGCATCAGAACATCCGGGCGCTGAAGCGCTCGGCGGACGAGATCCGCAAAGACTTGTACGAGTTCTTCGGGCTGCGTGTGAAGAAGCTGCTGTCCGAGCAGCAGCGGTATGATGTCGTGGATGCCGTCATTTCCGCTGGCTTCGACCAGGTGGTTTCGGTGGTTTCGCGCGGGCAAGCCTTGATGCAGGCCGTCACGGAAACCGATGATTTCAAAACGACGGTTGAATCGTTCAACCGGGTCAGCAATCTGGCTGCTAAAGCCGGAAAAGCAGCGGTGAATCCGGAGTTGTTCGTGGAAGCCGAAGAAGGGCGTCTGTATGAGGCGTGGAAGACGGTCCGCGAGCCTTACCTGGCTGCGCTTGAAGCAGCAGACGGCGTGCGCGCACTGGCCCTGCTTGGCGATATGAAGGCGCCGATTACCGGCTTTTTCGATTCGGTGATGGTTATGGCCGAGGATGAAGCGGTCCGGACGAACCGGCTGGCGCTGCTGTCAGGCATTGACAGCGACCTTAAAAAGTTTGCGGATTTCACTAAATTGGTGTGGTCATAAGAGCTGCGCAACCATTCTTCGGAAAGCAGAACGAGCGGATGTTGCAATCGCCAAGGATAGTGACAGCATAACGGACGAAATGCTATAATAGTGTGCTCAATGAAAGCGGAGCCCGTGTTTAGGCGCGGGATGCCGCTTTCGTCATGCTACGACGGTTGATCATCGGGCTTATTCTTTTGCCGGGTGTTTATTTATGAAGCAGGATTTTAATCCGCTAAACAAGTATATAATAATATTTAAAGATGTTGTTCTGAATGAAGTTTCATGAAAGCGGGTAAGAAATGCAGTAAATACTGCGCTAATCGTATGGCTGAGAAGCAGGTGAGGCGAATGAACGAGGCTACGGGGACACGGATTGTAGTTGACGGGGACGCATGCCCGGTCAAGAAGGAGATTGCTGAGACCGCTCGCGTTTTTGGCGTGCCTGTGGTTCTTGTGTCGTCTTACGATCATTTGCTGCAGGCTGAAGAAGGCGTTGCTGTCGTCAAGGTGGACCGAAGCGATCAAAGCGCGGATCTGTATATCGCCAATCATATTCACCGCGGGGATGTTGTGGTGACCCAGGATTATGGACTGGCTGCGCTTGCACTGGCCAAGGCTTGTCATGTCATATCGTTTCGCGGGCGCCTGCTTCGCAATGAAGACATCGATTTTCTCCTGGATTCCAGACATCATGCGGCGAAGGCCAGAAGGTCTGGGAAATACGGCAAAGGTCCTCGCAAGCTGCTTGATGAAGACCGAAGTTTTTTTCAACATAAACTGACAAAACTTTTAACAGAGTTGCAGGAGAATGTCCACTTGTAGCGAATACTTATTTACGTGCTAACAGAGATGAAGGTGGTTTGGATGAGTACCGGACAAGGCGGTATTCCGGATGAAGTCATCGAGGCGGTGCTAGCCAAGGCCGATATTGTGGATACGGTCAGCAGATACGTGAACCTTACGAAGCAGGGGAAATACTTAAAGGGCTTATGTCCCTTCCATTCGGAAAAGACCCCATCCTTTACGGTTACGCCGGAGCGCCAGATTTTCTATTGCTATGGCTGCGGTAAAGGCGGAAACGCCATTAAATTCAGAATGGAAATCGAAGGATTCTCCTTCCCCGAAGCCGTTAAGACCATGGCCGAAGAGAATGATATCTCGATGCCGGAAGGGCAAGGGGTTCCCGTAATTCCTCGAAATCCGGAGAAGGAACGACTGCTGGAAGCTTATGAGCTGAGCGCCAAGCTGTATCACTTCCTGCTGAAAAATACCGAGCACGGCACGGAAGCGATGCGGTATTTGCGATCCCGCGGGATGAGCGACAAGATGATCGATCAGTTTCAGATCGGTTATGCGCCGGACCGCTGGGACACATTGGTACAATTTCTTGAGAAACGATCATTTGACCTGAAGGAGATGGAGAAGGGCGGTTTATTATCCGCGAGACATGAACAGGACGGGTATCTCGACCGCTTTCGGGGACGCATTATGTTTCCGATTCATGATCGTACGGGCAATGTGATCGCTTTCGCAGGAAGAATTTTGGGGGAAGGTCAGCCGAAGTATTTGAATTCCCCGGAAACGCTGCTGTTTAACAAAAGCCGCACGTTGTACAATCTGCATCAGTCGAAAGCGTCCATACGCAAATCGCGTCAGCTTCTTTTATTTGAAGGCTACGGAGACGTCATTTCGGCTTGGGAGGCAGGCTACCACAACGGTGTGGCCACCATGGGCACTTCGCTTACCGAGAATCAGGCGGCATTGATGAAGTCGATCGCCGACGAAGTCGTTATCGTGTATGACGGGGACAAAGCCGGAATGGCTGCGGCCATGAAAGTGATACCGCTGCTGGAAGGCGTAGGCCTCAGGGTGAAAATTGCTTTGATGAGCGATGGTCTCGACCCGGATGAATACATCCGCAAATTCGGGGCTGAACGATTCAGACATGTGATGGAGACGGCTGTCTCCACGACAAAATTTAAACTTATATATTTAAAGAAAAACCATATACTGCTAGAAGAAGATGGCAAAATTGCTTATGCCAAAGATGCGCTTCCCATTATCGCCGCTTTGCATTCCTCAACCGAACGGGAAGTTTATTTGAGGGAATTATCATCCGAGTTGAATCTTTCGTATGAAAGCCTCAAGCAGGATTGCAACCTGCTCAGGCAGTCCATGCAAAAAAAGATGGGGGATGGGGATAATAAGGGAAATCGGTGGAATAATGGTAGGCATAAAAAAGGGAGTCAGCCTGCACCTGTCCTTCTACCCGCATATCATGCAGCAGAACGAAGGCTGCTGTCCCTGATGCTTCAGGATGCAGAGGCCGCACGTTATGTAGGCGAACACCTCGGGGAATCATTTAATATTGAAGATCATGCAGCCATTGCTGCTTATCTATATGCTTATTACGCACAGGGGAAAGCTCCGGATATCAGCCGCTTTATGTCATCTCTGCACGATGATCGTTTGGAGAAGACGGTCAGCTCGATCATGATGATGGAAGCGCCGGCGGACTGGAATGTTCAAGTGCTTGACGACTGCATACGAGAAGTGAAGAAGTACCCCCAGCAGAAATTGATCGATCAGAAAAAAGAAGAAATGATTGCGGCGGAACGCTCCGGTGATTATTTGCGAGCCGCCCAAATTGCAAGTGAGATTATCGCCCTAGAAAGACAATGAAGGCCAAGCTTTACTGTTTCTAGGGAGGAGGGAGTCGAAAGATGGCGAATGATCAGCATACTGAACTAGAAACGGATTTTACGCTGGATCAGGTAAAGGAACAACTAATTGAACAGGGTAAAAAGAGATCCGTATTGAGTTATAAAGATATTATGGAAAAGTTGTCGCCATTTGATCAGGACACCGAGCAGATTGAGGAGTTCTATGAGCAGCTTGCCGATCTGGGCATTGATGTGGTGAATGAGAATGACGATGACGGAGCTCATCGGCCAGATGATGAGTCTCATGATAACGAGGATTTTTCGTTCGACGATGAGCTGGCGCTGCCGCCGGGCATTAAAATCAACGATCCAGTGCGGATGTATCTGAAAGAGATTGGACGCGTGCCGCTCTTGTCTGCGGATGATGAGATTGAACTCGCGAACCGTATCGAGCAGGGGGATGAGGATGCGAAGCGTCGTTTGGCGGAAGCGAACCTGCGGCTCGTTGTCAGCATCGCCAAGCGTTATGTGGGCAGAGGGATGCTGTTCCTGGACCTGATTCAGGAAGGGAACATGGGTCTTCTGAAAGCTGTTGAGAAATTCGACTACAAAAAAGGGTTCAAGTTCAGCACTTACGCGACCTGGTGGATTCGTCAGGCGATCACTCGCGCGATAGCCGACCAGGCAAGAACGATTCGGATTCCTGTGCATATGGTGGAGACGATCAACAAGCTGATTCGTGTCTCCAGACAGCTGCTGCAGGAGCTCGGACGTGAGCCGTCCCCTGAAGAAATCGCAGCAGAGATGGAGCTAAGCGTCGAGAAAGTTCGTGAAATTATGAAAATTGCCCAAGAGCCTGTGTCGCTCGAAACACCGATCGGTGAGGAAGATGATTCCCACCTTGGCGATTTCATCGAAGATCAGGAGGCTCTTGCACCCGCCGATGCGGCAGCCTATGAGCTGCTGAAGGAGCAGCTGGAAGACGTGCTGGATACGCTGACAGAGCGCGAAGAGAACGTGCTGCGCCTTCGGTTCGGTCTGGACGATGGTCGCACCAGAACGCTTGAAGAAGTCGGTAAAGTGTTCGGCGTTACGCGTGAACGGATCCGGCAGATCGAGGCCAAAGCGCTTCGGAAGCTGCGGCATCCAAGCCGAAGCAAGCGATTGAAAGATTTCCTCGAATAACGTGATTCCTGGGACCTTCTGCATGATGGCAGCAAGGTCTTTTTCTTTCCGTAGCGGCCAGGAAATTTAGTTCGTTATGGAAATAATTCCTTCATTTGCTTTTAATTGTAGCTCTTTTCAACAGGCATTGCAAATGATTGAAGTCATTCCTGGCTGGGAAAATATTGAAAACTTGAACGCGAATTTAGAGGGTTTGCAGTTTGTTGTAGGGTCTGGTACGGTAATTTTATGGACAATCGTCAATAATTTAATGAATGGTGTGTGGGAATGATTGTGAAGCTATCAAGAAGATTACAGCTCATACTTGAGCAGATTCCGGCCGGGAGCCGCCTGGCCGACATCGGGTCGGATCATGCGTTGCTGCCTGTCGCTGCGGCACAGCAGGGCGTGATAGTATCGGCGGTGGCCGGGGAAGTGAATCCCGGGCCTTATGAGGCTGCCCTGAAGCAAGTTAAGGAATCCGGGATGACAGAAGTTATCCACGTTCGCAAAGGGGACGGCCTCGACGTCATCGCCCCTGGTGAGGCGGATGTGATAACGATTGCGGGCATGGGCGGCAGCCTTATTGCGGCTATACTGGGCCGCGGAGTAGACAAGCTGGCCTCGGTGCGCCGTCTGGTGCTTCAGCCTAACGTAGGCGAGGATACGCTTCGAGTCTGGCTGCATGAACGGGGATGGGTTCTCATTCAGGAACTGATCCTGGAGGAGGACGGCAAGATCTACGAGATTTTGGTAGCTGAGCCGGAGTCCGCTGCGGCGATCTCCAATGATGAGGTTTACCAGGAACGTGTGCTGCCCGGAGGGTCCATGCTGACTCGGGAGTGGCTTCTTCGGTTCGGCCCTTGGCTGACCCGGAAGCCGGAACCGGTGTTTTATGACAAATGGAGATTAGAGCTGGACAAGATGGCACGTATTCTGGATTCATTGTCTCGCTCCGAACTTCCGGCAGCAGCTGAGAAAGCAGAGGATATGAAAGCAGAAATGAATGTCATTCAGGAGGTGCTGGCATGCTTGCCAAAGGACAAACGGTAATTCAATATATGGAGCAGCTTGCTCCAAAGCAGGTCGCTGAACCCGAGGATCGGATCGGCCTTCAGCTCGGAACGCTGCAGAAGGAGATCAAGACCGTGCTCGTAGCGCTTGATGTGAACGAGGAGGTTGTGGATGAGGCCATTGAGCTGGGTGCAGAGCTGATCATTGCTCACCATGCCATCATCTATCGCCCGCTGAAGCAGCTGGTGACGGATTCTCCGATGGGAAAAGTATATGAGAAGCTGATCAAGCATGACATTGCTGTCTATGTCAGTCATACGAACCTGGATGTGACCGAGGGCGGCATGAATGATTGGATGGCCAAAGCGCTCGGGATCGTAGATACGTCGCCGATTCATGACCTGCACAATGAGCAGCTGTCCAAGCTGGTAGTCTTTGTTCCGAAAAGTCATCACCAGGAGGTGCTCGATGCCGTGCTGGGCGCCGGCGCCGGCTGGATCGGCAATTACAGCCACTGCAGCTTCAACATTGAAGGGTTTGGCACCTATATGCCGCGAGAGGGAAGCGACCCCTATATCGGCTCCCATGGCAAGATAGAGCGGGCTGACGAAGTGCGGATCGAGACGATTGTTCCGCACGGTGTCCGCCATAAAGTCATTCAGGCTATGCTGAAGGCCCATCCGTATGAAGAGGTGGCCTATGACCTGTACCCGATGGATCTGAAGGGCCGATCGCTCGGGCTCGGACGGGTAGGGAAGCTGAAGGAGCAGATGACCCTGGCGGAGCTGGTCGAAGTGGTGAAAGAGAAGCTGGACGTTCCTCACGTGCGTGTCGTAGGGGAACCGGACCGCGTGATTCGGAAAGCAGCGGTCATCGGGGGCTCTGGCGGCCGATATATGAGCAAGGCACTATTCCGCGGGGCAGACGTGCTTGTCACCGGCGACATAGATTATCATACGGCTCAGGACGCACTGGCGGCCGGCCTGACGATGATTGATCCGGGGCATAATGCTGAGAAAATTATGAAGGCCAAAGTGGCCGAGTGGCTGCAGCAGAAATTCCAGGATGGAAAATACGAGACCCAGGCCGTTCCGTCTCAAATCAATACGGAGCCATTCCGGTTTATGTAACGCGGGGTGCGGCATTATTTTGAGCTATTACCAATCTTTTGTGTCTTGTGCCGCCTATCGAATTCCTGTATAATATGAACGTCGTCCGGAAAGTTTGACAGACAATCGCTGGCGGTGTTTCACCGCGAGAGGAAAGTCCGGGCTCCACAGGGCAGGGTGCTGGATAACGTCCAGTCAGCGCGAGCTGAAGGATAGTGCCACAGAAATGGACCGCCGATGGCTGCTGTATGGCAGCACAGGCAAGGATGGAACCGAGGTGTAAGAGACCCCGAGGAACGCTGGCGACTTCGTTCCTGGTAAACCCCACCTGGAGCAAGACCTAATGGAACGCAGTCTCTTTCGAGGAGACAGCCTTTGCCCGAGGCGCGTTCGGGTTGGTCGCTGGAGCCTATCAGTAATGGTAGGCCTAGATAGATGATTGTCGCTTCATGTGGCAGGGTAGTTCCCGTTATGACCACCAAGAGCACAGAACCCGGCTTATGGCAAACTTTCCTAACTGCAGACGGCCTCTACAATTTTTATGAATAACATGAAATGAAGCGCACACTTCCTGCGCCCGCTTGGGTGCAAGAGGTGTGCGCTTTTACCTGTTCTTGAAGAAGATATTGTTAAAGGGACAAACGTCCATACCAAATGGCCCCTGGTCTAATAAGCTGTAATCATCAAAGGAAAGGAGATGCTTAAATTATGTCCTATGGAAAAGGATGCCCTGGGCAAGGATGCCCGACTGTATCACCGATCGTGTGCGACCCGATTGTCATCGTGAGAGATCACTATGTTCCGCAGCTTGTTCCTGTCATACATCCCATCAAAGTGGTAGACAAGGTGCACTGCTGTCCGGTTGAGCAGCATTTCTACACGTATGAGGAGACCGGTCCTGTTGGCGTAGGCGGCCCTGTCGGCCCTGTCTCTGTATCCGGAACGAAAGCAGCCAAGAAGCGTGCAGGCAGCCGCGCCCGCAGAAAGCGTTAATCGGTACGGGTTCGCATTTGCCTAAAGGCGCTGAATTGACAGCATCAAGCAGCCTTTGCCGGTATGGATGGCAAAAGCTGCTTGAACGGTCGGTCATTGTTAACGCAGACGCCGGAGTTCTTCCAGCAGGCTGTTAATGACATTTTGCGGCCATAATTGAACGGGAGTTTGGCTATTTCCCGCCGCTGCATTCAGCGCCTCATAAATGTCGATCTGGCCACTTCCGTAATATTTATCCCTTCCTCTGTTGCCCAGATCAATTGTGTACGTGGTCATGAGCTCCATCACTTCCCGATTCGTAAGCTCCGGATTCAGGGACCGAAGAAGTCCCGCCATAGCTGCAGCATGGGGACTCGCCATTGAGGTGCCCGAAAGCGCGGCGTACTGGTTCCCCGGAAAGGTGCTGGCGATATTGGTTCCCGGTGCGGCAATGTCGATATAATCGCCATAGTTGGAATACTCGGCGCGATTCATATTGGCATCCGTTGCCGCTACGGCCAGCACCTCGGGGTAAGCCGCCGGAAATCCGGGGCGCTCGGTATTGTCATTACCCGAGGCGGCGATCAGGACCACGTCACGGTCATAGGCGTACTTAACCGCTTCATGCAAGAACTGGGAGTCAGCATAATTGCCGAGACTCATGTTGATGACCTTCGCACCGTGATCGGTTGCCCAAATAATCCCTTCGGCGACCGCATAGGTCGTTCCGGTGCCTGAGGCGTCCAGTGCCTTGACGGGCATAATTTTGTTATACCAGCTGATGCCTGCCACACCCTCGCCGTTATTGACCAGAGCCCCGATGATGCCAGCCACATGCGTTCCATGCCCTACATCATCCATCGGTTGTTGTTCCGGATCAACAACGTTGTATCCTTCAACGAATTGACCGTCCAGATCGGTATGATTCAGGTCAACCCCGGTGTCAATGACGGCGATGATGACATCCTCGCTCCCCTTGGACAGATCCCAGCCGCGATTCGTTTCAATGGCCGGCAAGTTCCACTGATACTCCGAGAACAGAATATCATTCGGTATATTGACCGTTTCGCTGTTGGCTGCGCCAGATCGGGAACGGGCCGATTGACGGGGAAGATCATTGGTTAAATAAATATAGTGAGGCTCGGTATATTTCGGCTGCCATTTCTTCTCGAAATATTGACGCAGCCCTTTATAATCCAGGCGGTTGGAACGAAATACATAAGCATATCCGAGCTTGCGGGGCTTGCCGCAATCGATGTCTTTGGAGATGGCTTCAAGCTCTTGCTCGGACGGCGGATTCCGAAAGGAAACCACGATTTCATTTTCGTAAAAATGGCTCGCTTTTTCGTTGTCATGGCCAGTTTTCACAGTGATGTCGCGCAGGGTGTCCGCATGGATCGACTCAACCCGGAATTTACCTTCCTTCGGATACGGAATCAGACGCAGATTACGTTTCTGGTGATGAGACACCTTCTGCAGCACCGCTTCATTGATCAATGCGGCTGCACCGATCTTCCTGTCAGCGGAAGGCTCGGCCACGATCACGTAGGGCTGTCCACCCACGGTGAATTTCGGTGATTCGTAGGCTTCTCCGCGCTTGAGCTTCTGCCGGGCCTTCTTGAAATGATGGTTAATCAGCTCCTGATCCTGCGGTTTCAGCTGCGGAAGTTTACCGTTCACATCTGTCGCTTGATTGCTATCGAGCTGGAACCACTTGACTTGGACAAAATGCGGATGAGTACGCTGCTCTTTTGCGGCATACGACTGAATTTGGCCGGGCTTGCGCAATTGGCTGTTGTTTGCCATGGCCCGCAAATGCTGCCTCGCATCCTGACGGTTCAATCGGTCTGTTGCAAGGATGTCGTTATGAACGGTGGATTGCTTGATTGTTTGTTCCTGATGGGGCGTCACCGCTCGGGGTTCTTCCTGGGCGGCCTGCCTAGGGCCTGGCGTTCCGGGCGCTCCGGGCGTATACAGGAAAAACATTAAGATGCCCACCGTAGCGGAGATGCCCGCGATCGTCCATAATAGGCGTGATCTCACAGTTGCTTCCTCCAATCCGTAATTCGTTGATGTGCTCTTAGCGTGGGAAGAGGAGCGCTATTTTATGCGTAAGATGCTTCGGATCAGGCTTGTTTTCTGTCGGGTCGAAGCCGGATAAAATATCCTTGAAAGTGTATTCATTATAGGGATTTCGTTAAGCCGGAAATTGTGATAGGATAATATTTAATAGAATGACCGACGGCTTCGGCCGAAGGTTTACGACCATTTAAGGGGGAGCTACCGTAATGCCAGCAGACAATCTTCAAAAGTTATGCTCAGACTCAAGACAAAAGTTGAAATCTGCTATTTCGATCATGGAAGCATTTTTGAATGAACATGCGTTGCCTCAATTGGTTCAGGATGAGGATGAAGAGACCGCTCATTTCTACAAAGGATTTCTTTCGGATGTTCGCCATCTGCTTGTGTTTTCGGAGGTTTCCTATGAAAAGCTTGGCGTCGTCGAACGTCGCCCTAATTTTGATGCCGAATTTGCCGAGAAGGCTTTGTATAACTTGTATCATCGCTGCGTGAACAATTTCTTTTATCCGAAGAATGAAAGCTACTCCGAGGATGGCCGTTACGCCTATACAGGGCAGGATGCCATTCGTTTCCGCAAAAAACCGGTGCGTCCGGCTCGGGACGTTATTATGAGCATTACCAAAATTTTTGAAGAGCTGCGCGATGATCTGGCTTATTACGAGAGCGATTATCTGACCGAGCGTCGCTTGCAATCGGAAAGAAACCATGCCTAGACGGCAGATATACATCTAACCTTATATCGATTATGATCAACCGGATTTGCAGCAGGCTATAAGAGGCCTGTTTGCAGGTCCGGTTTTTGCATTTGACCGAAGATTGCTGCGGTTAACACCAACTGACAATTCGGATTGTGCATACGGGGGTACCGCTGGGGAGAAAATGTTGACGAGGTGATGCAAAATGGCCATCGATGCCAAAACATTGGTTAAATGTAGTGTAAGCAACTGTCACTATTGGGGAGAACAAAATGTGTGCAAAGCCGATACGATTATGATTGAGATTGACCGTCATGCCGACGTGAAGCTGAATGAAGAATACGGGGAAGAGACGTTTATGAACAACCACCGCGATGTGGCCGAGCAATCGTCTGCCACCTGCTGCTTGACATTTAAGCCGAAGAAATAGGCGATGATCACCTTACAGGAAATGGAGGTCAAATCATGGATCAAAAAAGACGCAACACAGGGATGAAGGTCATCGAGGGGAAGCGTCACCGGGTTGATTTCCCGCGCAAAGATCATCGTGAGGAATTTTCAGCTGAAGTCGCGTCTCCTGTGCAAACTTACGAACGGAAGGAAGAGGTTCGGGAGGCTTCACCGGAAGCAGATCTGAGTACAGGCAGAACTGTCGGATATGTCGGACTTGTACTAGGGATTATCTCCTTGTTCATGTGGTCTGTCATTCTTGGCCCGATCGCTGCTGTAGTTGGTTATTATGCTTATAACAAAGGCAGTCGAACGATGGGAGCTTGGGGGATTGGCCTCGGCGTGCTCGCAACGCTGAGCTATTTTATCCTGATTCCATTTGCCCGTTAAACGGCAAACATTAAAGCGACAACGCTTATTCACATTTCTTCTCGGCTGAAGACAGGTTAACTGCCTGGTCTTCGGCTTTTTTTCATCTGGAATGGTTCCAATAGGTGTTACATAAATTTAACGAAATGGTATAGCAGATTGTACCAAAACGATGTAAAATAGATTTTAACAATCATAACGGGAGAGAATGTGATCCATATGATGCAAATCGATCCGGTAACCTATGTTCAAACGACAGCAACCCAGCGGGCCACGCGTTCCAGTACGGAAGAAACGGCGGTCCGGTTCAGCGATGTTCTTCAGCAAGCGGTGAACGAGGAATCCTCGGAGCAGACTGCCCGAACGATTCGTAGCCTGCCTCCTGGCGTCACTTACGAGGACGGACTGCTGTGGCAGCAACTCGGGAAGATAGACACTTCCATGGAGCGTGTACAGGATTTCCAGCCGGAGAACACCCGGTATACGAGCTTTGAGGAACTCATCACAGCAGCAGGTGAACGATATGGCGTTCCGGTTTCTTTGATCAAGTCGGTTATTCAGATCGAATCGGCTTTTAATCCGAATGCCGTTTCCCACGCGGGTGCCAAAGGCCTGATGCAGCTCATGGACGGCACGGCCAGAGGGCTTGGTGTCAGCGATTCATTTGACCCGGTGCAAAATATTGACGGCGGCACGCGCTATCTGTCCAATCTGCTGCAGAGATTCGGCGGTGAGGTGGCCGTTGCGCTGGCTGCGTACAATGCGGGACCTACTCGCGTAGCATCGCTCGGCATCACGTCGAACGAGGAGCTTATGGCTAACCTCCATGCTTTGCCGGCAGAAACGCAGGCGTACGTCCAGAAGGTCATGGATGCGCGGCGGAGTTATACCATTTAGGATATCATTGTTGAATAATGAGAAGTCGGGGATCAAACGAGAAGCATATCCCATCTGCCTGTTTGGGCGGGGTGCGCTTTACCGTTTGATCTTTTTGTGTAAATATATAATTCTGGACGAACTTTAAAGGATGGACGAAAGGGGATAATACCTTTGATATATTGGGATCACGCAGGAACAACTCCCCCGGATGACGACGTTGTGAGCACGATGGCTGAAGTGATGAAAAAACATTACGGCAATCCATCGGCCTTGCACCAATACGGGGAGGAGGCTGCGAAGCTGCTGAAGAAAGCACGCGAGGTGTGTGCGGCAGCGCTGGAGGCGGAGCCTTCGGAAATTGTGCTGACCTCCGGTGCAACCGAAGGCAACAATATGGCAATAAAAGGAGCGGCCCTCCAGTACAAAAGCCGGGGCAAACATCTGATAACGACTCGAACCGAGCATCCGTCCGTCTATGAAAGCTTCCGCCAGCTTGAGCAGCTTGGCTGGGAGGTGACATACGTGCCGGTTGATGCCAACGGACGGGTGGATGTTCAGGCGCTTGCGGATGCGGTTCGCAAGGACACCGTACTGGTCAGCATCATGCATGTCAACAATGAGACGGGTGCGGTTCAACCCCTGATGGAGATCGGCCAAACGGTTAAACAACGCAACCACAGAACGCTGTTTCATATCGACGGGGTGCAAGGCTTCGGCAAGCTGGAAGTGTCGCTCAAGAACTGGCAGGCGGATCTATATACGTTGTCAGCGCATAAATTCAATGGCCCCAGAGGCATCGGCGTGCTGTATGTTCGCCGGGGCGTGGAGCTGTTCCCGCTACTGTCCGGAGGACAACAGGAGAACGGGCATCGGGCGGGTACGGAGAATGTGGCGGCTGCGGTCGGCATGGCCAAAGCGATGAGGCTGGGACGTGAGCGGCAGCCGGAATTTTATCGTCAAGCTTCCCTGATCCGGAATAAACTGCTTCAGGAAATCGCGGAAATTCCAGGCACGGTCATGAACAGCAGCAGGGAAGGTGCGCCGCATATTATGAATTTCTCTTACCCTGGCGTGAAACCGGAAGTCATCGTCCATGCTCTAGAGGAGCTGGGGATGCTGGTCTCCACGAAATCGGCCTGCTCGTCCAAATTGAGCGAACCGAGTCGGGTTCTGCTGGAGATGGGAAAGGACATGTCCATCGCTTCGTCTGGCATCCGGATCAGTCTCGGCCGCCATCATCGGCTGGAGGATGCCGAGCGATTGATTGATGCACTGAAAACCGCGACGGGAAAACTGCGGCCTTTTATAGAAAGAAAGGGGACTACGAATTAAAATGACATACGATATGCTGCTGCTGCGTTTCGGTGAAATTACGCTGAAGGGCAGAAATCGCAACCGTTTTGAGAAAACGGTATACACCCATATCAAGGCGGTGCTGAAGCCGTATCCGAAGGTCCATATTATCCGGGAATACGGACGGCTGTATGTTGAGCTGAACGGGGAATCTGCGGAGGAGTTAACGCAGGTGCTGCGGAAAGTATTTGGCATCGTGTCGGTCAGCCCGGTCCGGGTATGTCCGGTGGATCTGGATGCGATCATTGAAACGGCGCTTGATTTTCTGAGTGAGCGGGAACTGCCGGAAGGCACGACCTTTAAAGTGAATGCCCGAAGAGTGTGGAAAGCATTCCCGCATTCCTCCCAAGAGATGAACCACCTGGTGGGCTCGCCCGTGCTTCGCGCTTATCCGAATCTGAAGGTGCAGGTGAAGCAGCCGGAAATAGAGCTGCGCATCGAGGTTCGGGAGAACGGAGCTTATCTGTATTATGAAACGATTCCGGGAGTGGCCGGATTCCCGCTCGGCAGTAACGGCAAGGCGATGCTGCTGTTGTCCGGCGGCATCGATAGCCCTGTAGCTGCCTGGGCGGCCATGCGGCGCGGGCTCGAAATCGAGTGTGTGCATTTCTACAGCTACCCTTACACGAGCCAGCTGGCGAAGGAGAAGGTCATCGAGCTGACCCGCATCCTATCCCGCTATGCAGGCCGGATCAAGCTGCATCTAGTTCCGTTTACCGAGGTGCAAACTTCCTTTGTCGGCAACGGCCAGGACAATATGATTATTACGCTGATGCGCCGGGCGATGCTGCGAATCACCTCCGCACTTGCGGAGCGGTCTGGTGCGCTGGCGATTGTGACAGGGGATAATCTCGGCCAGGTAGCAAGCCAAACGCTGGCCAGCATGAATGTGATCGGCAGAGCGACGGAGCTGCCGATTCTGCGCCCGCTGGTCACGATGGACAAGAACGACATCGTCAACCAGGCCATCGAAATCGGGACGTATGAAACCTCGATTCTTCCGTATGAAGACTGCTGTACCCTCTTTGTGCCAAAATCCCCGACCACGAATCCGAATCTTCATGTCGTGGAAAGGGTGGAGGCTTCCCTTGAACGGCTTCCGGAACTGATTGAAGCCGCGATTGCCGCGACGGAGACGGTGATTATCAAACCGGATACCGACATAAGCCGGATTAGCGGCAAGGAGAGCCGTGAACCGGTCGTTCAGGAGGAATGGTTCTAATTTCGGACAAGTAGATTCCGGACAAGAGCAGGCATCAGAATGCGATTCATCGCTTATCTTATATAACGCAAAAGTGCGAGTGCAATCCCAGGGTTCAATCCAGGGTACGCTCGCACTTTGTGCTTGTTTACAGCGGATGCTGCCTCTCTCAGCAGACTTGTTCTGTGGGTCCATCGTTCAATGCTGCGGGCTTGATGAAGGACGATGCGCATGCTTCCGGCGCAAATGTCCTGCGGTCAGCACGCCCAGAATAATGACGGCAATGAACAGGTAGTGAATAACGGGATGCGTCTCAAAATAAAGAACAAAATGCCGCTCATCGGTGATCATGGAAGATGCGGTATATGCGAGCACGGCTGCGCCTACATAGATAATCCACGGAAACCGGTTGATCAGCTTAATAAACAATGTGCTGCCCCAGACCACGATTGGCACGCTGATCAGCAGGCCGATGACCACGAGCAGCGTATTGTGCTTGGAGGCGCCAGCAATGGCAATCACGTTGTCCAGCCCCATTGCGGCATCGGCCACGATGATGGTGCGTATCGCTCCGCCAAGGCTTTGTCCGGCTTTGATCTGGCTGTGATCGCTGTTGTCATCGGCGAGCAGCTTGTATGCGATAATGACAAGCAGGATTCCGCCAACGAGCAGAAGCCAAGGGATATTTAACAGCCACACTACGAGGATGGTGGCTATAATCCGAAGAATGACAGCGCCGCCTGTTCCGTACAGGATGGCTTTTTTCTGGGTTTGTGGCGGTAAATTTCTGGCTGCAAGGCCGATCACGATGGCATTGTCGCCTGCCAGCACCAGGTCCAGAAATATGATGTTCAGTAATGAAAGGAAAAACTCGGCTGTAGTTTCCAATGTTCTGTCACTCCTCTTAGGACGGCCGATATATAACAAAATAAAAGGCGGATTCATTATAGGCCTATTTTTATCGTTGTGCAAGCATAGCTTGACCATCCCCCACATATGTGTATGTCATGGGGGTGTTGTTAGAGTGGAGACATGGCTGCTGTTGGGACAAATTTTGATGATTAACCTTGTGTTAAGCGGCGATAACGCCCTTGTCATCGCAATGGCGAGCAGGGACCTCCCGGAGACAAGCCGCAGGCGCGCGGTATGGATCGGTACGATAGCGGCTGTTGTGCTGCGTTGTCTCCTGACCTTTGCGGCGGTGATTCTGCTGAAAGTGCCTTATTTGCAGGCCGGTGGGGCTCTTCTGCTGATTTGGATCTCGTTTCAGCTGATGATGCCGAAGGCGGAGGACGAGGTCACTGTATCAGGCGCCCTTAGCTTATGGTCTGCCGTGAATACGATTCTGATCGCGGATTTTGTGATGAGCCTGGACAATGTGCTCGCGATTGCCGGACTTGCCAATGGCGATTTTGCATTAATTGTTATCGGTATCGTGCTCAGCATTCCGATCGTCGTCTGGGGCAGCGGCCTGATCTCGTCGCTGCTGAACCGCTTTCCGGTGCTGTTGTACATCGGCGCGGGGGTTCTGTCATATACCGCAGGCGAGATGATAGTCCAGGATGCTCGTACAGGCCAGCTCCTGGCCGTCTGGATGCCGCAGCTGTTCCCGGTGCTGCCGGTACTGGTCGCCTTCGCCGTGATGCTGTTCGGCGGCCTGGCCAGCTTGACCAGGCAGGACAAACGGCAGGGGTGACATAAGTGAAAGCGGATTGCCGCCTCTGGCAAAAAGAGGTTCTGTCTATAATCGCCGGCGCTTTAGATTGCGCAGCTGGGAGGGGCTTATGCAAGCCCCTTTTTGGTGTGCCATGTTTCGGACTGCTCCCAGAAATAACGGACAAATTCTGCCTGAACCTGACGGGTCGGTGGTTTTTTTTGTTGGAATGGGCTAAAATTAACGTAACTCCGGATTCATGAACCGAAGGGTGTAGGGAATTATACATACTGTATAGAGAGGGTGATCACAATGTCCTCCAGAAGAGATTTCATGTTAGGTCTGTTTATTATTGTAGCTGGCGTTGTTATTCTGCTCGGCAAGCTTGGATTTTTCGGTTTTATCGGCCGGACGCTGTGGCCGCTTGTGTTGCTGCTGCCAGGGATCTTGATCCACCTGCTGTTTTTCGCTCGTCGCGTGTCTGCGGCCTTTCTGATTCCAGGCGGAATTTTGACCGTTTACGGCCTGCTGTTTTTGATCTGCAGCCTCGGCGGCTGGGGGCTTATGAGCGCCTTGTGGCCTGTCCTGATTCTTGGCGTTGCGGCCGGACTGTATGAATATTATCTGTTTGAAACTCCGAGACCCGCCAGGGTGCTTCCGCTTGCACTCGGGCTTGCACTGATCGGGGTGCTGATTTGGATTTTCACATGGCTCCAAGCGGGAGCGCTGTACGTGATCGCACTTGTCCTGATTGCGATTGGCGTGTGGCTTATTTTCGGCCGGAATCGTTCCAAACGTGATAAATGGAGTCGAGGCTGGTAATATCATGACGTGTAATGACATCAGTTTTCTGAAAAGACTTGATTTCTGCGACGGTTTACCTATATTATAGTTTGTGTGTTGAAGCGTCGGCATATGGTCCGGCGCTTTTTGTGGTCATTCGAATAGAAGGGATTTGAGATATAGCTATGCAATCAAGAGATCAGATTCGCAACATTGCGATCATTGCGCACGTTGACCATGGCAAAACTACGCTGGTAGACAAATTGCTCCAGCAATCCGGTATTTTTCGCGAGCATGAAACCGTACAGGAACGAGCCATGGACTCCAACGATTTGGAACGCGAGCGCGGCATCACCATCTTGGCCAAAAATACGGCGATCACGTACAAGGATTTCTTGATCAACATTGTGGATACGCCGGGACACGCCGACTTTGGCGGCGAGGTTGAACGGATCATGAAGATGGTTGATGGCGTACTGCTCGTCGTTGACGCTTACGAGGGCTGCATGCCGCAAACGAAGTTTGTGCTTGGCAAGGCGCTTGCCCATAACCTGACCCCGATTGTGGTGGTCAATAAAATCGACCGTCCGGCTGCCCGGCCGGCAGAAGTGATTGATGAGGTGCTGGATCTGTTCATCGAGCTTGGTGCGAATGATGACCAGCTGGATTTCCCGGTCGTCTATGCCTCCGCACTGAACGGAACGTCCAGTATGGATCCGGACAAGCAGGATGACAACATGCTTGCCCTATACGAGACGATTATCGAGCATATTCCGTCCCCGTCCGAGAACATTGAAGAGCCTCTTCAATTCCTCGTTACGCTGATGGATTACAATGAATATTTGGGCCGTATCGCGGTTGGCCGTGTCAATCGAGGTGTCATTAAGCAGGGGCAATCGGTTACGGTCATCATGCGGGACGGAACAAACAAGACGGCCCGGATCGAGAAGCTGTTTGGCTTCCAGGGATTGAAGCGGATTGAGGTTCCTGAAGCGGGCGCCGGCGACATTGTGGCTATTGCAGGCATCAAGGACATTAACATCGGTGAGACGATTGCGGATCCGCAGCAGCCGGAGGCGCTGCCGGTGCTGAAGATCGACGAGCCTACGCTGCAAATGACGTTTCTGGTTAACAACAGCCCGTTTGCAGGACGGGAAGGCAAGTTTGTGACGTCACGCAAGCTTCGTGACCGTCTCTTCAAGGAGCTGGAGACCGATGTCAGCTTGAGAGTGGAAGAGACGGACAGCCCGGATGCCTATATCGTGTCCGGACGCGGTGAGCTTCACCTTGGAATTTTGATCGAGAACATGCGCCGCGAGGGCTATGAGCTGCAAGTATCCAAGCCGGAAGTTATCGTGCGGGAAATTGACGGTGTCAAAATGGAACCGATCGAGCGCCTGTTGATTGACATTCCGGAGGAGAGCATGGGTGCCGTTATGGAGAGCCTTGGCACACGCAAAGCGGAAATGGTCAATATGATTAACAGCGGTAACGGTCAGGTTCGTCTTGAATTCCTGATTCCGGCGCGAGGTCTGATCGGCTACCGGACACACTTCCTGACACTGACCCGTGGATACGGCGTCATGAACCATGCCTTTGACAGCTACGGACCGGTTGTCGGCGGCCAGGTCGGCGGACGTCACCAAGGTGTTCTCGTATCGACGGAGAACGGGACATCTACATTCTATGGCATGCTGTCCGTGGAAGACCGTGGAACGTTGTTCCTTGAGCCGGGCACTGAGGTTTATGAGGGCATGATCGTCGGGGAGCATACCCGCGATAACGATATTGTCGTGAACATTTGTAAAGAGAAACAGCTTACCAACGTTCGTTCGGCAACGAAGGATGACACGGTGAAGCTGAAGACGCCGCTCATTTTCTCCCTGGAGCAGGCACTTGAATATCTGAATGATGACGAGTATTGCGAAATCACGCCGAAATCGGTTCGTCTTCGCAAGAAGATTCTGAACAAGAGCGAGCGTGAGCGCGCAGAAAAGCATCGCAAAATGGCTCAGGCAAATCTATAATAGAGATGTTACCTTGTTAAAGGAGTGAACCGTTTATGCAAGCTTGGTTTGCCGCTCATCCGCTCATCTCCTATATTTTGATCTTCGTACTGGTCACCTATGTCTACAACAAGGTGTTCCGGGTACAGCAGAAGCTGCCGCTTCTGAAGGAAATTCTCCTGTATATTTTGATGGCATTAGGTTCGGGGATGCTGCTTATATTCCAGATAGACAAGCTGCCGATTATCCAGTGCCTGCTCGTAGCGGTTGCATTGATGCTGATGGTGCGGATTCGTTATTTTGTGGAAGCACGCCAGAAGAAAAAAGCACAGTCGGAAACGAAATCCTGAGGCGGGAAAAAAGTTTGTTGCTGTTCGGCTATGAAACTTTTTGTCGATTTCGCCGTTAATAAGAGAGAGAAGTCAGCCAGAGTCCGGTTAGCCGACCGAAAGGGAGGTTAACCGGACATTCTCTAATATTGAAGGAAATTAGGTGTTATCCAATGAATTCTACTCAATCAGGCCTTCCTCCGAGAGCCAAGAACGCGGGGAAGAGCCGGAAGAAGCCTGTGCAGAAGAAGAAAAAAAGCGGAGTCAGATCCTTTTTTAAATTTCTTTTTATTTTGATTCTGATCGCAATTTTGGGAGCGGCGTCTTATGCCGGATACCTATATCTTAAAGGAAATGAGATTATCGAATCGAGCGGTGTCGACAAGCCGGTTGCTCCTGGGCATTCCGCCAAGGAAAAGCCGATTACGATGCTGCTGCTCGGGACAGACCATCGTCCTGAAACTGGCACTTATCTTACCGACGTTGTCATGGTCGTCTCCATGCATCCCGAGACCAACACGGCGACCCTCGTCTCCCTTCCAAGGGACACGCTGGTGGAGCTTGAAGGGTATAAGGCAAACAAGCTGAACGCCTACTATCCGAGATTCAAATCCGCGGAGAAGAGCAGCGGGATCAGCGCCGAAGATGAGATGAAAGCGATGCTTGGCAAGTATCTCGATGTCAATATCGACTATGTATCCGTCGTTGACTTTCAGGGCTTCCGGGATGTCGTTGACGCCTTTGGCGGCGTGGATGTCAATGTTCAGTACAACATGTGCTACAAGGACTCTGCCGACGGCACCAACATCGACCTGAAGGCCGGTCCTCAGAAGTTGGACGGCAAGGAAGCACTTGACTATGTGCGATATCGCAAATCATCTAACAAGTGCAGCCCGCGGACGAAGGAATCAAATGACTTTGAACGGAATGCCCGTCAAAGCGAAGTTTTGCATTCCTTGCTGGACCGGATGAAGAGTCTGGGCGGTGTCGCAAGAATCGGCAATGCTTTGGATGCGGTCAAAGATAATTTGAAAACCGATCTCGAACAGGATCAGATTCGCCATATGATCACCACGTATCTGGACATCCGAAAGGACGATGTACTGTTTATGCCGGTGATTGGCGAATGGAGAAGCCCTTATGTTATCGTGAGCCCAAGCGAGTTGGAGAAAGCGAAGCAGGCGCTCAAGGATGAGCTGGCCGGGAAACACCGCCATAGCGAATCCGAAGGGACAGAAGCGGAAAATACGGACTCGCCATGACAATTGAAGGCAAGTTTTGCGCTGTGATATAATACAATATATCAGGAGAAAGTTCATTGTACAGGAGGCTGTAGTCATGTCCTACCTCACGATGCCACAAATCCGCTTGGAGATGCCCAGAGCGCTGATGAAGCTTGTTTATGGCGGCTGGAACATGAACGCCCATTCCTGGTTAGCAGTGCTGACTGATCCTAGTCTTGCTCCACATGGGGAGGACAATGCCTGCATTTTCGACAACCGTGACCTTGTCGACGACGAGGCTATTTGCTCCGTCAACGTACGAGATTACGACACGGGCAGCTTCCGTCCGGTAATCGCTTCTGGTCGGATGTCTGTTTATGGTCATACACAAAGCCCAGTGATAGCTCACTGGGCTTTTTTTGTATGGAATATGTGGGAAATTGGCAAAACCCGTCAGCATTTGATGGCTGTTATTGTCCCCGGTTGCCGGGTGCCCTTTGGCCTTGATTATGCTGGTGGCGGGGCGCAGCAGGCGTGTTCGCCCTCGGCTCCATCGTTTGTGGCACCTCGCCGCCAGTCTCGCCGCCAGTCTCGTCGTTGCCTGGAGCTACATCTCTAGGAAGCTGGGGAACAATACGGCCTACGATATCCGCGAGCTCGGCAGCGAGCCCGGAGATGGGGTTCCCTTCCTGGATATGCCGATTCAAATCGGCAATGCGGTTGTTCAGATCAAGATCAGCGGTAACGAGCGCATTAGCTCCGGCCGGATCTTTTCTGAGCGCCTCGGCTACGGTGTATTTGATCGTCCCGACATCCGCGCGATCAAGACTGCCATCCACATTGACACCAACGACAGCGGTATTGCCCATGACGACACAGTTCGCACTGTTCACTCCTGGAACTTTCTCTGCGATAGCCTTCAAGTGACTGGCAGTAGCTTGGTTCACTTGACCCTGCTCGGGCGCGGCATTATTGGTATTTGGATTTGTATTCTCATTCACATTCTGAACTCTGGCACCGTTTTGTTGATTACGAGGAGAGGGTGATGCGTTATTATGGGCCGGAGCGCAGCCGGCAAGCAACACAACCGTGAGCATAATGCAAATCGCAGTTCTCATAGGTTTGATCTGTCCTTTCGTGGTCATATTCACTGATGTCACCAAGTCACTAAGCTTATTATGTCCGGGATGGAAAGGTTTATGTGTACCTGATGAAGGAGCAGTGGAGGGATAAGATGAAAAAAATATTTGTGCTGGATACGAACGTACTGCTGCATGATCCCCAATCGATTTATGCCTTCGAAGAACATGAAGTGGTCATTCCTGCTATCGTCCTCGAGGAGATCGATTCGAAGAAGCGCCATGCCGATGAAATCGGCCGGAACGCCCGCCAGGTGTCCCGGCTGCTGGACGGGTTGAGAGAGCATGGTCATCTTCATGACGGGGTGCCTATGGAGAACGGAGGGCTGCTCAAAGTTGAACTTAATCATCGCAGCTTCGTCAGGGTACAGGAATTGTTCAGTGAAGCCTCGAATGATAATCGTATCCTGGCGGTCGCATTGAACTATAAGCTGGAGGAGGACGAGAAGGCGGGAGACGGCAGACCGGTCGTTCTTGTGAGCAAGGATGTTCTTGTCCGAATCAAGGCTGATGTGCTCGGTCTGGATGCGCAGGATTACTTGTCTGACCGGACGGCGGATCCGAGCGAGCTGTTTCCAGGCTATACGACCTTGAAGGTGCATCCGGCTGTCATTGATGAGTTTTACAGCTACCGTTATCTTCCGGTTCAACCCTTGCAGCTGTCCTACTCGCTGTATCCGCATGAATTTGTCATATTGAAAGATGAGATGGGGAGTGGTAAATCCGCTTTGCTCCGAGTCAATGAAGATGCAACGAGACTGGAGCCGCTCTATCTAAGCAATGAGCCGGTATGGGGCATCAGCGCGCGCAACGCGCAGCAGCGGATGGCGCTGGAACTGCTTCTCAATGATGACATTCCCCTCGTGACCATCACCGGAAAGGCAGGAACGGGGAAAACATTGCTCGCGCTTGCTGCAGGCCTGTCGAAGGTGGAGGATGAGCACAAATATAAAAAACTTCTGATCGCGCGTCCCGTCGTTCCGATGGGCAAGGATATCGGTTATTTACCAGGGGAGAAGGACGAGAAGCTAAGACCCTGGATGCAGCCGATTTACGATAATCTGGAATACCTGTTTGATACTAAAAAAGCTGGAGATATCGATAAAATTTTGATGGGGCTTGGAAGCATCCAGGTCGAGGCACTGACTTATATTCGGGGGCGCTCGATTCCCGGGCAATTTATTATCGTGGATGAGGCCCAGAATCTGTCCCGGCATGAGGTGAAAACGATCGTATCCCGGGCCGGAGAAGGCAGTAAGGTCATCCTGATGGGCGATCCAGAACAGATAGACCATCCTTATCTGGATGCGGTGAGCAACGGCCTTACTTACGTTGTTGAACGATTTAAGCAGGAGGGATTGAGCGGTCACATCACGCTAACCAAAGGTGAGCGCTCGAAGCTGGCCCAGTTGGCGGCTGATCTGCTCTAACCTGTATGTTATTTCCCGAGAAATGAATCATGGATGTCCCGGCAGCAGCTGTTAGTCTGCTCCCGGACATCCTTTTTCTTTTGGATATCTTAAAAAAAGATAGGACAGCAGCACTAGGAGTTTGGTAAAATAATTGCATGTACCCCAAAGGAGTGAAGATGGGATATGAAGCGGAAAAATTACTGGTTCCTGTTTGCCATATTGCTGCTGTCATTAACGAGTCTATCTCCCGGAAATGACTTCACTCACAACCCTCGCAGAGACTTGCCTGGGGATGAACCGGTACCTCCAAGACAGCAGCCGGAAACTGTAGAGGATAACTTGGGACCGATCCAGGTTGGGGTTTCCCTTTCTCACGACGAATGGGAACAGCTGTCGGAACTGAACGACACCTTTATAGAGACCACCGGAGCGGAGGTCGAACTCGTTCCTCTCGATCCGGAAGACTTGACGATCGAAGCCTTTATGAGCAATCGTGCCTTGAATGAAGGGCCTGATGTTTATTTAATGGACAGTCACTTCATTAAAACGCTTGCAAAGAATGGATACTTGCTTCCTGCGGATGCTTTCCAGGGCATCGTAACCGATGGTGAAATTCTCAATGGATTGATGCCGCCGCTGGCCTGGAACGGCTATCACTGGGGAATGCCTTTTGATATAAATCCTTATATGCTGGTTTGGGAACCGGACAAGCTGCCGGATGCGATGCCGCTCCCGGATGAGCGCAAGGCGTGGCAAGAGCTGCATGATAAAGTGGAGCTACCCGTCTTTTTCATGAATGCGGAAGATCCGTATGCATTTGGAGCGGTTGTACAGCTATTGGATGGAGAGCCTGGCAGACCAGATGCCGAGGTACTGAACTGGCTATCTGACCGTGAGGGGACCTGGGTGCTGCTGGAGAGAGATACGGAGATGGACGCGAATGAGCCTCCCGATGATGCTGCACAGCTCGAAGCGCTTGTCGAGATAACGGCCTATTCCGAGGTTCGCAATCGACAGCAGGAAGGGATCGATACAGCGCTTATCCTGAACAGTCATGCCGAGCAGCCGGTGATCCATACGAGATCGTTTGCAATAGCGGCCCATACAGCCTCACCTTCACTTTCCAGGAAATGGATTACATATATGACATCTAAAGAATCCCAGCGGGCCTGGACCGCCGCCGCCGGGACATTGCCCGTAGTATCAGAGCTGTACGATCCCGGAGCTGTCAGGACAGATCCATGGCGGCTCCACATGCACAATCTGCTGGAGCAAAAAGAAGCCGCGGCCCTGGATTTTGGACGGGAAGGATCGTTCCCTGACTATGCCAAATCCGTCTCGCAGCTGCTTATGGGAGAAATGGATGCCGAGCAGTTTACCGAACGCTATTCGGATGAACAGCCCTGACATGGGCAACTAAAGATCAAGCTCCATTCTGACAATGAGCCGCTGATCCGAACTGCTGACTTCCGTTGCTTTCAGAAATGAAATGAGCTGTTTGGGGTAAAAATTCATATCGAATTCGTCCTGGAGCGACCTCCGGGTAGTGTCGGGAAGCTCAAGACGATTGAATACGAGCCGCTCGACTTCGAACATAATGGCGTTCTGCGGTTCATCTACAACAGAATAACGGCCTTCAATCAGCAAGGACAGGTTGCCGCTCTCACCGGATGCGATGACTTTGCCATCCTCAAACCGGAAGGCAAACGTTTCAAATAACTTGTCCTCAGAACGAAGAAATCCATTCAGATCATCCTCATGTATGTTAATGGTGTACACCTTCCCATTGGTGCTGAGGATGTTTTTGCTGCCCTGAATAAATCCCGGCAAATTCTCCATGGCACTCGCCAGCGCTTGGAAATGCCGCTTCACTTCGTACAAGCCAACATTTTCCCAGTACAGCGTAAATTCATGGATCAGCGCCCGCATAGCCTCAGGATTACCGCTGGTATTCAATGCGCCGTCCACCTGCTGCTGCAGGGCAAGAACCCGCTCCCGCTGCTGGAGAAGGCTGTCCTTCACTTGGGCAAGTTCCGCCGCATTTCGTTCAGCACTTGCGCGTGATGCTTGCAGCTCCCGATACTGCTGATTATACGATTGAAGCACTTGCTGGTCATTCTGGATAATCATATCGTAAAAGTCCAATATTCTGAAAAATCCGGATAAGCTTTGCGCTGAGAGCAGCATGACCAGCAGATGATCGCGTTCCCCCATATAATACGCTCGAAGCACCGCATCCGCCCGGTCCCTTCGCTCATCGATCCGCTCCTCCAGAACGGTGATCCGTTCCCGAAGCTGGCGCTG
Source organism: Paenibacillus sp. FSL M8-0334 (assembly GCF_038000405.1). Lineage (NCBI taxonomy): Bacteria > Bacillati > Bacillota > Bacilli > Caryophanales > Paenibacillaceae > Paenibacillus > Paenibacillus sp. FSL M8-0334. Next base: position 356,776 of record NZ_JBBOCH010000001.1, on the reverse strand, counting down.
GGTCACTTCAAGCTCCTGCTGCCTGGCCGTAATTCGCTCGATCTCATGATCGATTTCAACGATAGAGAGGCTATCCTCCAGTATTTTGCGAGCTTCTTCCGAATCCGGCATTATCGGTTCCTGGACCGAATAGGACACGGGTGCCGTCAGGGTGCTGACGAATAGGATGATAACGAGCAGGAACGGAAGGAAACGATATTTAATTCGTGTCATCAAAACAGGTGCCCCCCTGATTGTTAGGTATGTCGAAAGGAATCCGTCCGCTATCCCTTCATCTCAACCAATATATGATGATATAGGCTGAAATATTTAAAAAAAGCGATACGGCAGCTCAAGCGCCGATCGCTTTTTTTAATGGTGCTTTTATTGCTGAAGCGTTTACTTAGAACGACAGGCGCTCCCTTGTGCGAGGACTTTCAGTTTGTCCATTCTTCACGAGCGGATGGCCTTGCTGTCTAAGCCATTAAAGTGGTTTGCCCATATGGAAGACCGTCCAGTAGCTGAAACCGGTGAAGGTCACGATCATATAAGCCCAGAAGAGAAGAATGTAGGTTCTCTCCGTAAATTTCAGATACCCCAAAATTACAAAAAATGCGGTCTGCAGGAAGAAAAGCAGAGCCATCTCGACAAGATCCCCGGCAAAGGCCATTAAACCAATCGTAAGGGTGAAGAAGCCGAGAACTCGAAACATCCGTGCCACGATACCATCCTCCTCTCGTATGTACGCACATAATGCTGCTATGAACATTATAGCGTTATGGGAAAATCGTGTAAATGTTTAACTGGAGATATTTCTGTGATTTTTTACACACCATGTACAGCAGCTGCTGAAAATGCTTCCATCTTCAATGCTTGTTCCGATTTCCCCTTATAGGAGTATGATCTGTAATCAAAATGGAAATACATTTTAGTATCAAATAGATTCTATGAACTCTATGAGAGGCATAGGAATGAAATAAGCAGTTTTTATACCCTATTCAGTTCGCCGATGTTAACGGTAATGAAGACGGTTATTTTAAAGGATGTCGTTAGGAGGGTTTTATGGTATGTCAGCAGTGAGACAGGATGCATGGAGCGCAGAGGATGATCTGATATTGGCAGAGGTGACCCTGCGCCATATTCGCGAGGGCAGCACCCAGTTAGCTGCTTTCGAAGAAGTAGGCGAACGCATTGGCCGAACATCGGCTGCGTGCGGATTCCGCTGGAACAGCTGTGTCCGCAAAAAATATGAGGATGCCATCAGTTTGGCAAAATCTCAGCGCCAGAAAAAGAGCTATTACAAAAAGCAGTCCCAAACAAGCGGTGCACAAGTGGCCGGTTTGACTGCGCCTGAGCTGGACCAGGAGTTATACAAAAGCGAAGGTGCAAGTGAAGAAACGCTTTCCATTGATGCGGTCATCCGATTCCTGCGTCAGTTCAAGGGCGGATTCCAGGAGACTTCCCGTCAGTTCAAATTGATGGAGAAGAGCCTCCGGGAGAAGGATGAGGAAATTGCAAGACTGCGCAGTGAAAATGAGCGGCTGCTCAAAGAAGTGAGTGAAGTGAAGACAGACTATCATGTGGTCAACGATGACTATAAGGCATTGATTCAAATTATGGACCGGGCTCGTAGACTAGCTTTTTTGAACGAGGAAGACGAGGAGCTGAAAACCCGGTTCAAGATGGATGCAAACGGAAACCTGGAGCGGATCGAATAAGAAGGCTCCACGTTTGAAGCGATAGCCCATGCAAGGGGATGTTGTCATGTCCTCTGCATGGGTTATTTGCGTTTCATGATACCGGTTCTGATATATACTAGAACATAGGATTTGGCAACCATCGAGACAAGGTTCTCAGTTCAAGATTATACAGGGGGAACATAGCCATATGGAAAACGGGGGATCGGAATTGGACATTCAGATGATTGGAGCAGGCTCTCTTGGACTGTTATATGCAGGCAAATTAGCCGCCAGCGGGGCCAAGGTGACCTTGTGGTGCCGGAGCGATGAACAGGCAGCCGCTATTCATTCGTCCGGCATCACCATCCACCATAGCGATGGGGGAGAGCTGCATATCCCGCCTGGTGTAGTCCAGGCGCATCCGCTCTCGGAGTTTCACGAGGAAGCTGGAGCCGCGGCGGATTATCTGGTGCTGATGGTGAAGCAGCAAGGGATTGAGGATTTGGTGGAGCGGGTGTTTATCCCGTATGGGAGGAGTATTCAGCGCTGTGTATGCTTCCAGAACGGGACGGGCCATCTGGAGCTGCTTCAGCAGCATCTTCCTTCCGGCGCGATATATGCGGCGATTACCACCGAGGGCGCGAAGCGAATCGGGCCCCGGGAGGTGCTTCACGCCGGAAGCGGGACAACGACGATCGGCCCCTATAACACCGAAGGCATGCCGGAGTCAGGACAAAAGTCAGCATCGCGGGAAATTTCCGACATTAGACTGATTGAGCTGCTGAACAGAGCAGGATTTAAGACTTATTTGTCGAATGAAATTTATACTGCAATTTATCGGAAGCTGATGATCAATGCTGTGATCAATCCTTTAACGGCATTGTGGCGCATTCCTAATGGCGCCTTGCTTGACGATCCCATGCGCATTCAACTCATGAAAGAGCTATTCGACGAAGCATGCGCCGTATATGATGCTGCGGGCATTTCAAGGGAGGATCATCTGTGGGATCAGATCGTGGGCGTATGCCGGATGACTTCGACTAACACATCCTCCATGCTAAAGGATGTGCTGGAGGGGCGTGCAACCGAAATTTCCTGGATTAACGGGAGCATCGTTCGATTGGGGCAGAGACATGGTGTAGCGGCTCCGAAGCATGAACTGCTGTGCAGGCTTATTGAGGGGACAACCAAATAAGGAGGTCTGTGGATGGGGTTTCTGCTAACGATATTCAATACAATGAGCCTTATTCCGGTCATTCCGTTCGGGCTGGTGTATTTTCTGGCCGTAAGATGGGGGAAAGATCGGAAGCAGGCTGTAAAGCTGGCGATGGATGTCACGACGCTATTTTTACTATTTTCCGTCTCCGCGCTGTTTAACAATACGTTTCAATCCAGGTTTGGCTTTTATTTAATCCTGCTTGTGCTGCTCATTGCTGTTGGACTGATTGGCAGCGCCCAGACGCGGTGGAAAGGAAAAGTGGATGTCAGGCGGCTTGTGCGGGTCGTGTGGAGACTGGCTTTTGTAGCGATGAGTTTTTGTTATGTTGTTTTTACTTTTTTTGGATTGATCACATACATAATCAGAGTCATGTATGCCTAATATAATAGCGTGAAATGACAGTCAAATCTTCCTGTTCATCATGGACAGGAAGATTTTTCAATTCCAAGAATGTGGATTTTTATTGACCACTGGTTGTATAATCGGTTAGCATGTACCTTTAAATCTATGAGGAGGAACGCAAGATGAGGAAACACAAAAAACTTCTGCTGCTTATGACGCTGATTCTTGCCTTCAGTTCAGTGTTGGCGGCATGTGGAGCTAACAACAATAACGAGAGTGCCAACAATGGGGACGCTGGTAAACCGAAAGATCAAGTCTTTCGCATGAACCTGGCCTCTGAACCTCCGACATTGGATCCGGGACTTTCCCAGGACAACACTTCTAATACAATCATCAACGCTGTATTTGAAGGACTGGTACGCAAAGGTGAAGACGGAACCGAATTGCCTGGCGTTGCCGAAAGTTGGGACATCTCCGAGGATGGATTGAAATATGTGTTCCATCTGCGCCAGGACGCCAAATGGAGCAATGGAGACCCTGTAACGGCCAATGATTTCGAGTACGCTTGGAAGCGGGTATTGGATCCGAATCTGACGCCTGCATCTCCATATACGTATCAGCTGTACTACATTAAGAACGCAGAGGCTTACAACGGAGGCGACATTAAGGACGCGAGCGAGGTCGGTGTCAAAGCGACGGACGATTACACCCTTGAGGTAACGCTTGAGAACCCGACGCCTTATTTCCTGAGTCTGATGTCGTTCCAAACGTACTTCCCGGTCCACAGCTCGATTGAAGGCAATCCGCAGTGGGCTACTAAGCCGGATACGCTTATTGGGAACGGACCTTTCAAAGTGTCGCAAATGGTCAAAGGACAAAAGATTGAACTTGTCAAAAACGATCAGTATTGGGACACCGAATCGATCAAGCTGGAGAAAGTGGAGATGAGCATTGTGAACAGTGCCGCCACAGAGCTTGCCAGCTACCGGAATAATGAGCTTGACTACGCAGGTCATCCTACAGGAAACATTCCTACTGACCAATTGAACGCCGTCAAGAACGAGCTTGGGGATCAACTGGAGATCAAAGGGATTGCGACCACATACTACTATGTGTTTAATACAACGGAAGAGCCGTTCAACAATGTGAACATCCGTAAAGCTTTCTCGATGGCCATTGACCGCAACGCGATTGTAGAGAAAATTACGCAGGGCGGACAGCTGCCTGCTTTCGGTTTTGTGCCTCCTGGCATCAAGGGGGAGAATGACGAATATCGCAACGAAGTTTCCGATGCTTATTTCGAGGATAACCTGGAGGAAGCGAAGAAGCTGCTCGAGCAGGGAATGAGTGAAGAAGGTTACACGACATTGCCTGAAGTAACGATCATTCATAACTCGGATGACAACCACAAACGGATTGCCCTTGCGATCGCGGATATGTGGAAAAATAATCTGGGTGCCAATGTGAAGGTACAGAATCAGGAGTGGGGCGTGTTCCTTAAAAACCGGGATGACCTGAACTATCAGGTTGCACGTTCCGGCTGGGGCGCCGACTACAATGACCCGATGTCGTTCATCGATATGTGGGTATCGAATAGCGGAAACAACGACGCTGGCTTCAACAATGAAGAATATGATCAGCTGGTAAGAGGAGCTTACACGACCAACGATAATGCAGAGCGTATGGAGCTGATGGCTCAAGCTGAGAAAATTCTCGTTGAGGAGAATCAAGTCATCATGCCGATTTACTACTACTCCAGCGTATCTTTGATCAAGCCATGGGTGAAAAACCTGCACATTGATTACAAAGGCGACATCGATTTCACGCGCGCTTACATTGAGTAGTTCTCTGCTTGTGATGCTGTAATCTAATCTTTCGGGATATATATACGGGTCGTTTCCCAACCCCAATATATATCCCGATTTTTTGTATGGACACAGGATTTCCAGATCCTGTTTTTGCTGGTGGAAGTTTATGCGTGCTAAGGTTCGCCAGGAAGACTACAATGAAATAGTTGAACTGGCTTGCAACATACTTGGTGTAGAACATCATGATCAGGGGGTTAGTTGAAGAAATGCTGAGGTATGTGGCGAGTAAGTTTTTTTATATGCTTGTATCGTTGTTCATACTGATCTCAGCCACTTTTTTTCTTATGAAGGCCATACCGGGAGATCCCTTTATGGGGGAGAAGAAGCCGTCACCGGAAATATTGGCAAGGCTGATGGAGCAGTATGATTTAGATAAACCGGTATTTCAACAATATACGAAATATCTGAGCAATATTATTCAAGGTGATTTTGGCCTGTCCATGAAACATCAAGGGCAGTATGTCACCGACATCATCGTCGAAACTTTCGGACCATCGCTGCGGCTGGGCCTGATCGCTATCATCGTCTCGGTAGTTATCGGAGTTCTGCTGGGGATGCTGGCCGCTTTGTATCATCGCAAGCTGATCGATAATGTGGCGATGGTGCTGTCCGTGCTCGGCATTGCTGTGCCCAGCTTCGTGCTGGCCTCGCTCCTGCAGTATGTGCTGGCTGAAAAAGCGGGGCTGTTTAACGTCATGGGCTTTAACGGCCCGCTGGACTATGTGCTGCCTGTTATGGCGCTATCGGCGCAGCCGATCGCCTTTATCGCCCGTCTGACGCGCTCCAACATGCTTGAAGTGCTTCACTCGGATTATATTAAAACCGCCAAGGCCAAGGGCCTGAGCTGGTTTGCCATCATGTTCCGGCATGTGATCCGTAACGGTATTATGCCGGTCATCACGTATGTCGGGCCTATGACGGCCAACATCATTACTGGTTCGGTCGTGATCGAGCAAATTTTCGGTATCGGGGGCATCGGCAAACAGTTTGTCGAGAGCATTACGAACCGGGATTACACGGTCATTATGGGCATTACAATCTTTTACGGGATTCTGCTGATGCTTGCCCGCTTCATAACGGATATTGCGTATATGTTTGTTGACCCTCGCATCAAGCTGACCAGCAGGAAGGAGGGGTAAACATGGCGACAGAAAATAATATGGCGTATCCGGCCGGGCAGCAGCTGACACCCGAGGATTTCAAGAAAATCGGTCCGGATGAGAAGCAGTCCGAAGTCATTCAGCGCGAAAGCGTGTCCTCCTGGCGGGATGCCTGGGAACGATTGCGTCAGAACAAGCTTGCCATGTCGAGTCTTGTCATTATGATACTGATCATTCTGATGGCTATTATCGGTCCAATGATCTCTAAATATGACTATGAAACGAATGATTTGCTCAATACGAACATGCCTCCTTCTTCGGAGCACTGGTTCGGTACGGATGATCTGGGGCGCGACGTATTCGTCCGGACATGGATGGGAGCCCGGATCTCGCTTACCGTTGGTCTCGCGGCTGCCGCGATCGACCTGCTTATCGGTGTCATCTACGGGGGGATTATGGGATACTTCGGCGGACGTGTGGATGAGTTCATGAACAAGTTTGCTGAAATTTTGTATTCGATCCCGTATCTTCTCGTGACGATTCTGCTGCTCGTTGTGTTCGAGCCGAGTCTAGGGACGATTATATTAGCCTTGACCATTACAGGCTGGATAAATATGTCCTGGATCGTCCGCGGGGAAATTATGCAACTCAAGAGCCGGGAATTCGTGCTCGCATCCCGTTCGATGGGAGCCAGCGCACCAAGACTATTGTTCCGTCATCTGATTCCTAACGCGATGGGACCCATCATCGTGACATTGACGCTGTCTGTTCCAAGCGCCATCTTCGCGGAAGCGTTCCTGAGCTTCCTCGGACTCGGTGTACAGGCGCCGGTAGCATCCTGGGGCTCCATGATCAACGACGCCCTGTCCGGCTGGATGTATTATCCATGGCGGATGCTGTTCCCGGCATTATTCATCAGTTTGACCATGCTTGCATTCAACATTTTCGGTGACGGTCTTCGTGACGCACTGGATCCGAAATTGAAAAAATAGGAGGTGGGAAGGTATGGAACCGATCTTGCAGGTGAATGACCTGAGCGTATCGTTTCGTGTTCGCGGCGGCGAAGTACAGGCTGTGCGCGGCGTGAATTTTGAAATCGGCAAAGGGGAGACGGTTGCCATTGTCGGTGAGTCCGGAAGCGGTAAAAGTGTCACCGCCCAGACCATCATGCGTCTGATTCCGTCCCCGCCCTCAGAGATCAAGAAAGGGGAGGTTATCTTCCAAGGAGAGAACCTGCTCAAGAAAACGAATAAACAGATGGAGGCGATTCGCGGCAAGGACATCGGCATGATATTCCAGGACCCGATGACATCGCTGAATCCGACCATCAAGATCGGCAAGCAGATTACCGAAGTGCTGGAAAAGCACCAGGGCATGAGCTTCAAGGAAGCGAAGAAAGAAGCGATTGAAATGCTCAAGCTTGTCGGTATTAAAAATCCGGAAGAGCGCTTCAACCAATACCCGCATGAATTCTCGGGCGGTATGCGTCAGCGGGCCATGATTGCGATTGCGCTGGCCTGCAAACCGTCGCTGCTGATTGCCGATGAGCCGACAACAGCGCTGGATGTTACCATCCAGGCGCAAATTATGGATGTCATGAAGGACATGCAGCAGCGTCTAGGCACATCCATCATTCTGATCACACATGATCTGGGCGTTGTAGCGGGCATGTGTGACCGGGTGATCGTCATGTATGCAGGGGAAGTGGTCGAGACCGGCACGAAGTGGGAAATATTCAAAAATCCGCAGCATCCGTATACGAAGGGATTGCTTCGTTCGATGCCGCGCCTCGATCAGAAGAAGGGCGAGCCGCTCATTCCGATCGTCGGCACGCCGCCGGACCTGATTAAACCGCCGGTAGGCTGCCCGTTCAGCGCGCGCTGTGAAGAGGCGATGCGAATATGCGAACGGATCGATCCGGGAGCCACTGAGTTCAGCGACACCCATATGGCTCGATGCTGGAATCTGCATCCGATGGCGAAGGAGGCACAGTCGTCATGAAGGACAACCATCTCATTGAAGTTGCAGGACTGAAGAAATACTTTAATGTAGGGAAAGGCAATGTTCTTAAAGCGGTGGATAATCTGAATTTCTACATCCGCGAGGGAGAGACGCTCGGGATGGTCGGGGAATCCGGCTGCGGCAAATCTACGGCTGGACGGACGATTCTCCGCCTCTACGAACCAACTGCCGGATCCGTAAAGTTTAACGGGACCGATATTTACAAGCTGTCCCCCAAGAAGATGAAGGCGATGCGCCGGGATATGCAGATGATATTCCAGGATCCTTATGCTTCGCTGAATCCGAGATTCACAGTGTCGGATATTATCGGAGAGGCATTGGACATTCACGGCATGGCCGGCAGCCGCGCCGAACGCAAGAAACGGGTTGAAGAGCTGCTGGATATGGTTGGCCTGAACAGCGACCATGCCTCGCGCTATCCACATGAATTCTCCGGCGGACAGCGTCAGCGGATCGGGATTGCCCGGGCGCTGGCAGTCAATCCGAAGTTTATTATATGTGACGAGCCGATTTCGGCGCTGGACGTATCGATTCAAGCGCAGGTTGTAAACCTGCTGAAGGATTTGCAGGACCGTCTCGGCCTGACTTATCTGTTCATTGCCCATGATCTGTCCATGGTCAAGCATATCAGCGACCGGGTAGCCGTAATGTATTTAGGCAAAATGGTTGAGCTTGCGGACAGCGAGGAGCTGTACGCCAATCCGATTCACCCGTACACGAAGACGCTGCTGTCTGCTATTCCGATTCCGGACCCCGAAATCGAGGCGAACAAGCAGCGGCTGAGAATGGAGCATGATGGCCAAGGGCCAATCACTGCAGCGAAGGGCGAGGACGGGACCGTTCAGCTACACGAGGCGGACAGCGAGCTGGTTGAAGTGTCGAAGGGACACTGGGTATCCAAAGCTTTCGCATAAGCTCTGAGACCGAGCTCTACCAGCGATCGTCAATCCTGAAAATCCGAAGTATGATCAACAGCCGCAGGCTTGTATGCCGGCGGCTGTTGTTTTCCTTTGACGGAGAACGCCATCATTCGGTACAATCAAGAAAGGCTTCATAAGTCTAGAATGCTATAAATTGCAGAGCCTGCCCGTCCGATATAGGGGAATCATACCGTCAGACGTCAAAGGGAAGGGCGCAAGTATAGTTCCACATACATATTCGATATGGCTATACCTGTATACATTTATGGATGCTGCGATATAGAGAATAGGAGGCATACTTCATGAATATCGTTCCGGATCCTTTATCCGGCGGATCACGTCTTGCCCAGGCATATATTCATCGTTATGACAGCGTTAGCGGCTTTTACGGTGAAGATTACCGCAGCAGCGACGGCTATGAACGGAGAGCGGCATGGCTGGATCAATCCGAAGCCAAACGCATCTCCAGAGCGGCTGTGGTGGACTGTCTACGCACCTATAATCATAAGTTTAATGCCCATCCAGCGGTGGATAAGGCATTGGATGCGCTGGGCCAACCGGAGACACTTGCCATTGTAGGCGGACAGCAGAGCGGACTGCTTACAGGACCGATCCTTGTCATCTATAAAGCGGTGACTATCATTCAGGCTGCCTCAGATGCTGCCAAAAGGCTCAACCGTCCGGTGGTTCCTGTGTTCTGGATCGCCGGCGAGGATCATGACTGGGATGAGGTGAATCACGCCTATTTCCCGACCCGCGATCTCGATATAGCCAAAATCAAGCTGGACCCGAGAGAAAAGCTTCGCACCTCTGTAAGTTATACCGAAGTGAACGAAGAGGAGTGGGAGCTCCAGCTTCAAGGGCTGCGTGAGCTATTGCCGGACAGCCCGAGCAAGGCGGAGCTGCTTGAGCTGGCCCGCACGGCATTCAGCGGCTCCCGCAATTTGAGCGAAGGCTTCGCCAAGCTGCTGGGCGCGATGTTTGGCAAGCACGGACTCATTCTTCTTGATTCTGCGGACCCGAATCTTCGCGCTTTGGAAGTTCCCGTGTTCGAAGCGATCATCAACAACAACGAGGCTCTGGGACTTTCGTACCAGCAGATGGCCCGCGATATCGAGGGTGCAGGATTTGAAGTTCAGGCCGATGTTCCGGAGAATGGAGCCAATCTGTTCTACCTTCACGAAGGCATGCGTCTGCTCCTGTACCGGGAAGGCGACAGGTTCGTCGACCGGAAGGGATGGATTCAATTATCGCGTGATGAGCTGCTGCGCGAGCTGCACGAGCATCCTGCCAGATTCAGCAACAATGTGCTGACAAGGCCGCTTATGCAGGATTCGCTGCTGCCGGTGCTGGGGACGGTACTGGGGATGGGCGAAATTTCGTATTGGGCCATCACCCGCGGTGCTTTTGCGGAAATGGGGCTTCAGATGCCGCTCATATTGCCGAGAATGTCGTTTACATTGCTGGATGATACGGTGCATAAACATATGGATAAGTATGCGCTGTCGTTCCAGGACGTACAGCATCATCTGGAGGAGAAGCGGCAGGCCTGGCTCGACAGTCAGGATGAACTCAATCTGGAGGAGCGGTTCGGTCAGACCAAGGCTGCGTTCGAACAGCTGTATCAGCCATTGATCGAAGATCTTGGCAAGCTGCAATCGGGATTGGTGAAGCTCGGATCGACCAATAAGGATAAAATACTGAAGCAGATGGACTATCTGCTGCGCAAATCGCAAGAAGCACTCGAGCAGCAGCATGAGGCTGCTCTGCGGCAATGGCAGGCTATCGGGCAGAGCCTGATGCCGCTGGGAAGACCGCAGGAGCGGGTGTATAATATTTTCCATTATATGAACCGCTACGGTATGGACCTGATTGACCGGCTGATGGAAATTCCGTATGAGGCATCAGGCACGCACCGTTTGATTCACGTATAATAAAACCAATAACCATTTATTAGGAGGTAAGTGATGACTTCATCCTCGATTCAAAACAGCAGCATTACCGATTTGAAATTGGCCCCGGAAGGCCATCTGAAAATTGATTGGGTAAAGGCGCACATGCCGGTACTGAACCGCGTGCGCGAGCAGTTTGAACGTGAACAGCCTTTCAAGGGGCTCAAGGTGGCGATCTCTCTTCATCTTGAAGCGAAAACGGCGTACCTGGCCAAGGTCGTTAAGGCTGGCGGAGCCGAAGTGACCATTACCGGCAGCAATCCGCTGTCCACTCAGGATGACGTTTGTGCCGCTCTGGTGGAGGATGGCATTACCGTCTTTGCAAAATACAACCCCTCCCCGGAGGAGTACAAGGAGCATCTCATTAAAACGTTGGAAACGAAGCCTGATCTCATCATTGATGATGGCGGCGATCTGGTCACCATTCTTCATGCTGAGCGCCCCGAGCTGCTGGAAGGCATCCGCGGCGGAGCGGAGGAAACAACGACCGGGATTCTGCGACTAAAGTCCCTGGAGAAGGATGGGGCGCTCAAGTTCCCGATGATCGCGGTCAACGACGCGTATTGCAAATATTTGTTTGACAACCGCTACGGCACGGGGCAATCGGTCTGGGACGGCATTAACCGGACGACCAATCTCGTCGTGGCAGGCAAGACGGTTGTCGTTGTCGGATACGGATGGTGCGGCAAAGGCGTGGCCATGAGAGCGAAAGGGCTGGGCGCGAATGTGATCGTCACCGAGGTGGATGCGATTAAAGCGGTTGAAGCTTATATGGATGGCTTCCAAGTGATGCCGATGCGCGAGGCCGCCAAGCTGGGCGACTTTTTCGTAACGGTGACAGGCAATCGCGATGTGATCAGCGGCGCCGACTTCGATGTGATGAAGGACGGGGCTATTCTGTCCAATGCCGGGCACTTCGATGTGGAAGTGAGCAAGCCGGATCTGATGGAGCGCGCACAGTCCGTTCGGACCGTTCGCCGCAACATTGAGGAATACCAGCTGAAGGATGGCCGCAAAATCTATCTTCTGGCCGAGGGGCGTCTGGTCAATCTTGCCGCTGGCGACGGGCATCCGGCCGAAATTATGGATATGACGTTTGCGCTGCAGGCCTTGTCGCTGAAATATGTGAACGAGCAATACGAAACCATTGGCAGCCGTGTCGTGAACGTACCCTATGAAATTGACGAGCAGGTGGCGAGATACAAGCTGGAAAGTCTAGGAATCGGCATCGACCAGTTGAGCGATGAGCAAAAAGCTTATCTGGACAGCTGGGCACAGCATTAATCTGCGGCATATTTGGAAAAGAACGGTTCATAACAAACCTCCTTCCATTCCCGTCAGTGGATGTTAGGAGGTTTTTTTGCGCGCTTTTTTTGAAAAAATGCCCAAAAAAACAAAATGGGTCTTAAAGGTGTTTGATTCTTGACGTCGAATCTATTATTCTAAAGTGGAGGAAAGTGGTGCAAAGTGGGGATTCGGGGTTAAGGAGTGGAGTGCCTGATGTTTATGGGGGAGTTTCAGCATAGCATCGATGACAAGGGGCGGATCATTATCCCCGCCAAATTTCGTGAACTCCTTGGCATTTCCTTTGTCGTTACCCGAGGCCTCGACCAATGTCTCTTTGTATACCCTACTGAAGAATGGGCTGTTATGGAACAGAAGCTCAAATCCCTCCCACTGATGAAGTCTGATGCCAGAGCGTTTACCCGGTTTTTTTTCTCGGGAGCAACAGAATGCGAATTGGATAAGCAGGGAAGGGTAAACTTGCCGGCAAATTTGCGAGAGTTCGCCAAGCTGGAGAAAGAATGCGTCGTGATCGGCGTTTCGAACCGGGTGGAGATCTGGAGCAAGGAACAATGGCAGAAGTATTATGAGCAGTCGGAAGAAGCGTTTAATGATATCGCCGAGAAGCTGGTCGATTTCGACTTCGATCTGTAGCTGTCGGTGAAGCTTCCGTTCTACGCTCGCAAGGAATCTATGATTACATGACAAACGTTAAAAGCAATGGAGGGCGCAGACTTTGTTTCATCACATCACGGTGCTTAAAGAAGAAGCGACAGACGGGCTGCGCATCAAACCAGACGGTATATATGTTGACTGTACGCTCGGCGGTGCGGGGCACAGCTCCCTGATCGCCTCGAGGCTAAGCTCTGAGGGCCGGTTAATTGCGTTTGACCAGGATGACTGGGCGCATGAGAATGCGCAGAAGGTGCTGGAACCTTACGCGGATCGGGTTACCCTTGTCAAAGCCAATTTTCGTGACTTGGAGGAGGTGCTCCGGCGCGAAGTAAGGGCAGACGTGAACGGGCAGCCGCGGGTTGACGGCATACTGTTTGATTTGGGCGTATCCTCACCGCAATTTGACGAAGGGGAGAGAGGCTTCAGCTACAATCACGATGCGCCGCTCGATATGCGGATGGATCAATCGGCGGAATTAACCGCTGCCGAGATTGTAAATGAGTGGCCTGAGCAGGAGATTGCCCGGATTCTCTATGAATACGGTGAAGAGAAGTTCTCGCGGCGAATTGCCAGAGTCATTGCGGATAGACGGGTACAGCGACCTATTCAAACGACGGGGGAACTCGTCGATTTGATAAAAGAAGGCATTCCGGCCGCTGCCCGCAGAACGGGCGGACATCCGGCCAAGCGCAGCTTCCAGGCGCTGCGGATTGCGGTCAACGATGAGCTTGGCGCTTTCGAGGATGCGCTGCACCAAGCAGTTAGGTGTCTGGCGCCGGGCGGAAGAGTGTCGGTCATTACGTTCCACTCGCTGGAGGACCGGATCTGCAAACAGATTTTTAACAGCTATATTCCTAAATGCACTTGTCCACCGGATTTCCCGATGTGCGTCTGCGGGGGCGGGCAAGGCGACCTGAAACTGGTCAATCGAAAGCCGATTATTCCTTCGCAGGAGGAGATTGGCAGCAATCCAAGAGCGCGTTCGGCCAAGCTTCGAATCGCAGAAAAGTTGCAGCAACCAACTTAACCGTTCAAAGGGATTATGCACTAACCAAGAGCAGCTCTACCAGCAATGTTGCAAATCCTGAAACTAAGACAAAGGAGAATCAGCCATGGCATACACGCGCGGCAATCTGGCCGTTCAGGAGAGACAGAAGGAAGCGCAATCCACATATCTCGAGAAGACCAAAGTCATCAAACGCCGATCCCAGCTGCCTCAAAAAGAAAAGCTGCTGTATTTGTTGTCCGTGGTGTTGGTTGTCGCTGTCATGGGCGTGATCGGCATGAGGCATGTTCATTCCTATGACCTGAACCGTCAAATTCAGAGAACAGAGGCTGAGATCCGTACAGCTCAGAGAGAAATCGATCTGCTTCAGGTGAAGAAACAAACGCTGGAGATGGAAATTTTGGATAAAGCCAAGGAACTCGGCTACGTTCCGATTGAGGACCATAACGCGATCCATGTGCAGCCTTCTGCGGGAACGAGAGGGACACAAGGGCCGCTACCAGGGCAAAATGACTAAAGTGTGAGGTTTTTCGATGGTAAAAAAAATCAAACTGCGCACCGTGTTCATAGGGGGATGTATTATCCTCTTTTTTGCTTTATTGATTGGTCGGGTGTTTTATCTGCAGGTTATTGACAATGATTTTTGGCGGGAGAAGGCCTTAACTTATTGGTCGCGCCAGCAGCCGCTGCCTGCCAATCGCGGTACGATCATGGACCGGGACGGCGACGTTCTGTCCATGGATGCGCCAGCGTATACGGTCGTTGTCAATCCGAAGGTCATTCAGACGAATGGACTGGAGGATAAGGTGGTTTCCGGTCTTCATGAAATCCTCGGCAAGGATGAAGGCGAGCTTCGCGAATTGGTAAGAGCCCAGGATGACAAGGGGGAATACTTGATCAACCGCGAAGTGCGAAATGAAGGCTTGAAGATTGACCAGGATACTAAGCTGGAGGTCGAGGCGTTCTCTGAGAGTCTCAAGCAGGAGCTCCGGGACGAAGGCAAAACGCCGGATTCGGGCATCGGCTTCATCAATGAGAAGAAGCGTTTCTATCCGAAAGGCTCTCTTGCTGCCCATGTGCTTGGATATATCGACAGGGAAGGCAAGGCAGTCGGCGGGGTCGAATCCTATTACAATGAGCTGCTGCAAGGCAAGGACGGTTTTGCTGCTTACAAGAGTGACAAGAAGGGAATTAAGCTTCCCAGTGAGGATGACTTATACCAACCTGCCATTAATGGGAAAAATTTAGTACTGACGATTGATGATACGATCCAGTATTATATCGAAGATGCCATGCGCGAGGCCTATGAGCAGTACAAGCCCCAGAGCATCACGGTCATTGCGGCAAACCCGAACACGATGGAGATTCTCGGCATGGCCAACCTGCCGACCTTTGACCCGAATACATACTGGGATGTGCCGAATGTCGGCAACTTCTTCAATCATGCGGTCGGTTCAGTGTACGAGCCGGGCTCCACCTTTAAAATTGTAACACTGGCCAGCGCCGTGCAGGAAAAGCTGTTTAACCCGAACGCCTATTATGAATCCGGTTCGATCAAGGCGGGAGGCAGAACCCACTACGACATCAGGCGGCACTGGGGAACGATCAGCTACCTCGAAGGGGTGAAGCGATCGAGCAACGTGGCCTTTGTCAAGCTGGGCTACGAAATGCTTGGTGCCGAAAGGCTGACCAACTACATTCGCGAGTTTGGATTTACGGAAAAATCGGGCATTGATCTGCCTGCGGAATCTCTCGGCATCATCCATATGAATAATGATTCGGATATTTCAACGCTGACTTACGGCTATGCAGTATCGGTTACGCCGATTCAGCAGATCGCGGCGATTTCCGCCGTGGCTAACGGCGGCAAGCTGCTGAAGCCGTATATGGTGAAGGAGATTCAGGATCCGAATACCGGTGAAACACAGAAGATCGAGCCTGAGGTAATCCGGGAAATCATCACCCCGGAAACGGCGAGAGAAACCGGAACATATCTGGAGCAAGTCGTTGCCGATCAGGTCAACGGTTCCGGCAGACTCGCTTATATCGATGGATACCGTGTAGCAGGCAAAACCGGTACGGCGATTAAATCGACCGGAGGCTACCGCGACCGGACGAAGCAGGTGTCTTCTTTCGTCGGATATGCCCCGGTGGATGATCCGAAGATTGCCGTCATCGTCATCATTGACGAACCGAAGGAAGAGGTCGGCGGCGGCGCGGCTGCTGCCCCGGTGTTCCAAAAGATCGTCTCGCAAACGCTCAGCTATTGGGGCATTCCCAAATCGCAGCAGGATACTGACAACAGCAAGGGGAACGCGCCGAAGGCGAAGGATGCAGCGGCTGAGGTTCGAATGACCTCTCCGGATCTAAGCGGTATGAGAATCAGTGAAGTGAAGGATAAACTGCTCCAGGACGGCTTCGCCTTTGAGGTGCTCGGCAGCGGGAATACGGTGAAGGGACAGTATCCTGCCCCGGGAGCGGTAATGACTTCCGGACAGCGTGTCTATGTGCTGACCGAGGACGACCATGCAATGACGATTCCGAATCTGCATGGTGAATCGCTGCGGGACGCGATGGAGGTGCTCACCTTGATGAAGGTGAGAGTCATTGTCCAGGGCGAGGGCTATGTCACCAAGCAGGTGGAGAGCTCAGAGAATGGGCAGCGCACGGTAACGCTGACTTTGAGAACGGCGGAAGAAATGCTGACCGGCGCAACCGATTCGGAGGAAGAGGAACCCGAAACTCCGGATGAAGAGGCTGAATCGGATGGCAGCGCGGAGACCGACTCGGCGGATGCTGAAGGGCAGGGTTAGCGAGGTCAGCAACGAGGAATAGCTTGTTCTATCCCCGGCTTGTACCGAATACTCATGAGATAAACACCAGTTCATGGGTTTACAGGCTTAAGTCGGGGAGGGAAGCAAGGTGAAAGTTTCCAAGGTATCTCAGCGAAGAAGATTGCTCTGGAGCCTGCTGCTGCTGCTCTTGATGTTCTCGGCCCTGATCGTCAGACTGGCTTACGTCCAGATTGGACAGGGAGCCGAATTGTCCGCGAAGGCGGAGGAGTTGTGGCGGCGGGACATTCCTTTTGCAGCCAAGAGGGGAGAAATATTGGACCGTAACGGAACCGCGCTTGTGACCAGCATCACGACACCGACCATCTGGGCGATTCCCGTCCAGATCAAGGACGCGGACCATACGGCCCGGACATTGGCCCCTCTGCTTGGCATGAACGAGGCTGACGTGAAAAAAAGTATTACGAAACGTTCGAGAATAGAACGGATCAATCCCGGCGGACGAAAAATTACGATGGAGCTGGCTCAGGAAATTCGTGATTTGAAGCTGCCGGGTATCGTTGTTGCCGAGGATAACAAGCGGTATTATCCTTATGGTGATCTAGCTGCTCATATTTTAGGCTTTACGGGCGCCTATAATCAGGGGCTGACCGGACTTGAGGCGATGCATGATGATAAGCTGATGGGCTTTGACGGCAACATCTCTTATCTGTCCGATGCGAGCGGGAAGCAAATGCCGAATTCGACGGAGAAGTATGTGGAGCCCCGGGACGGGCTCAGCCTGGAACTGACGATTGACAAATCGATTCAGGCGATTATGGAACGCGAGCTGGATCAGGCGATGGTCAAGTATCAGGCCAATGGCGCATGGTCGATTGCCATGAATCCCAATACAGGCGAGATTCTGGCCATGGCCTCGCGCCCGGGCTTCTCGCCGGGGAAATACCAGGAATTCGAGCCGGAAACGTACAACCGGAATCTTCCGATCTGGATGACCTATGAGCCGGGCTCAACCTTCAAGATCATTACGCTGGCTGCTGCATTGGAAGAGGGAAAGGTAGATTTAAAAAACGACCACTTCTTTGATTCCGGTGCGGTTGAGGTCGGCGGAGCCCGGCTTCGCTGCTGGAAGAAGGGCGGTCATGGCAGCCAGACATTTATGGAAGTGGTGCAGAATTCGTGCAACCCCGGATTTGTTCTCCTGGGCCAGAAGCTGGGCAAAGAAAGCCTGTTCCAATATATCCGCGATTTTGGCTTTGGCGCCAAAACCGGAATTGACCTGAACGGGGAAGAGAACGGGATTCTGTTCAAGCTGGAGAATGTCGGTCCGGTTGAGCTGGCGACAACCGCTTTCGGCCAGGGGGTGTCGGTGACACCGATCCAGCAGGTTGCCGCGGTCTCTGCGGCAATTAACGGAGGCAAGCTGTATAAGCCTTATGTGGCCAAAGCCTGGATCAATCCCGAAACGGGCGAGAAAGTGGAGGAGATTGAGCCGCAGCTTGTGCGCGAGGTCATCTCCGAGGAGACTTCGAAGCAGGTCCGTGAAGCGCTGGAGAGCGTGGTGGCCAAGGGAACGGGACGTCCGGCATTCATCGACGGCTACCGGGTCGGAGGCAAAACGGGAACGGCGCAAAAGGTAGTGAACGGCAGGTATTCTTCCACCGAGCATATCGTGTCTTTTATCGGATTTGCCCCGGCGGATGATCCGCAGATTGTTGTGTACACCGCCGTTGATAATCCGAAGGGCATTCAGTTCGGCGGCGTAGTGGCGGCACCGATCGTTCAGAACATTCTGGAGGATGCGCTGCGTTACATGGATATTCCGCCTCGCAAAGATCAGATGGCGCGCGTGTACAAATACGGGGAAACCCCGATGGTAACCGTGCCGGACCTGGTGGGAGCGACCGTTCAGGATCTGTACGAGGATTTGAACATGAATTTCATGCTGGCCAAATCGGGAACGGGCAACACTGTGATCTCCCAGGCTCCTAAGCCGGGAACCCGGGTAGAGCGCGGCTCGACCATCCGCATTTATATGGGAGAGGATTCCGAGGCAGGGCATGAACATTAAGATACGTATTGGTTTTATTATCCGGCCCTCGTTAACCGGATGATCAAGGATATAGAGAGAAGAGGGATTGCAATGAAATTGTACGAACTATCATCCGTGCTGGCAGCAGCAGTCGTTGATGGAGACGGTGATGTTGAGATTTCGGATCTGCAGGTGGATTCCAGACAGGTGAAGGCGGGTGATCTGTTCATCTGCTTGCCGGGGCACACCGTGGATGGCCACGACTACGCAGCGCAGGCAGCCGCTAGCGGAGCCAGCGCACTTATCGTCCAGCGGAAGCTTGATATTGACCTTCCGCAAGTTATCGTTAAGGATACCCGGCTGGCTATGGCCGCGATGGCTGACAAGTTTTTCAACCAGCCTAGCGCGCGTATGAAGCTGATCGGTGTGACCGGAACGAACGGAAAAACAACGACCACGTACCTGATCGAACGCATTCTTCAAGACTATGGTGTGAAAACCGGATTGATCGGCACGATTCAGATGCGATACAACGGGCAGTCATTCCCGATGCCAAGAACGACTCCGGAAGCGCTCGACCTTCAGCGTTACTTGAACGATATGGCGAGCAGCGGAACCGAATGCTGCGTGATGGAGGTATCCTCCCATGCGCTGGAGCAGGGGCGGGTGAAGGGAACAGACTTCCGGACGGCAATTTTCACGAATCTGTCGCAGGATCATCTGGACTACCATCATACGATGGAAGATTACCGGGCTGCGAAAGGGTTGTTTTTTGCCAGACTGGGGAACGCTTTTGCCAAGGACGAGAACAAGCGCAAATATGCCGTGTTGAACGCGGATGATGAGGCATCGGCTTATTTTGCAAAGCTTACTGCAGCCGAAGTGATTACTTACGGCGTACAGGAGGATGCAGACATTCGGGCAAGCCGTATCGTCATCACGGCGCAGGGCACTTCCTTCCATGTGGATACGTTCCGCGGCAGCGCGGATATCTCGATCCGGATGGTCGGCAAGTTCAACGTATACAATGCGATGGCGGCCATTGCTGCAGCGCTTCTGGAAGGCATTCCTCTGGAAGACATCAAGAACAGCCTTGAAGCCGTGCCGGGTGTTGACGGCCGGGTAGAGGTTGTAGATGAAGGCCAACCGTATGCGGTCATCGTGGATTATGCTCATACCCCGGATGGTCTGGAGAACGTGCTGCGAACCGTGAATGAATTTGCCGAAGGTCGTATCCTGACCGTGTTTGGCTGCGGAGGGGACCGGGACCGGACGAAGCGGCCGATCATGGGGAAAATCGCCTCCAAGTACAGCGACCTTGTATTTGTTACATCCGATAATCCCCGCACAGAGGATCCGGAGCGAATTCTGAAGGATATTGAAGCGGGACTGATCGAGGAAGGCGTGTCTAAGGCCAGCTATGAGCTCATCGTGGATCGCCGTGAAGCGATTGAAAAGGCTATTGAAATGGCAAGCCCGGGCGATGTAGTATTGATTGCGGGGAAAGGTCATGAGACCTACCAGCTGATCGCGGGCGAAGTGCTTGACTTTGACGACCGCATCGTAGCTAAAGACGCGATAAGGGGCAGACTAAAGTGATCCATAAAACATTGCGAAGCATCGCCGACATGTGCGGCGGAACGCTTTCGCCAAACCTTGACGAGAATACGATGATTCATGGGGTCGGCACCGACTCCAGAACGATACAATCCGGCCAGCTCTTCGTCCCGATTGTCGGAGAGAAGTTTGACGGTCACCAGTTTGTCCGTCAGGTGCTGGACCAAGGAGCAGGAGCCGCGCTGTGGCAGCGGGATCATGGACCGGCGCCGGAAGGCCCTGTCATTGTGGTAGAGGACTCGCTGGCGGCGCTTCAGGCGCTGGCCAAGGCGTATTTGCGGCAGAGCGGTGCCAAGGTTGTCGGCATCACCGGCAGCAACGGCAAAACGACCGTAAAGGATATGGTATCCGCCCTGCTTGAGACACGGTATAAGGTGCATAAAACGAAGGGCAATTATAACAATCACATCGGGTTGCCGCTGACCGTGCTGGCGATGGAGGAAGGCACCGAGATCATCGTGCTGGAGATGGGCATGAGCGGGCGGCATGAGATCGAGCTGCTGTCCGGACTTGCGAATCCGGATATTGCTGTTATTACGAACATCGGTGAGGCCCATTTGCTGCAGCTCGGTTCACGCGAGGAGATTGCGCGGGCGAAGCTGGAGATTATTAGCGGGATGAAGCCTGGCGGACTGCTCATCTATCACGGTGACGAACCGCTGATCTCGCGGGTGCTCGAAGAAGCGTCGACCATTAAGCCGGAAGGTCTTCAGACCTTTACGTTCGGAACCGGCAGTGATAACGACAGCTATCCGACAGGCCTGATGTTCCACGGCAAGGGAATTGTGTTTACCTCAAGCCGATCTGCCGGGGAGGCGTTCAGCCTGCCGCTGCTTGGACAGCACAACGTCGTAAACGCACTTGCCGCCATGGCGGTGGCCAGCGAGCTCGGGGTCAGCGAAGAGGAGATTCGCGAAGGCTTTGAGGGCCTCAAGCTTACCGGCATGCGGATTGAGTGTATTGAAACGCGTCATGGCGTAACGGTGCTGAACGATGCTTACAATTCCAGTCCGACAGCCGTCAAGGCTGCCGTGGATGTCCTCGGGAACATGAAGGGGTATCGGCGCCGCATTGCTGTGCTCGGGGACATGCTTGAACTCGGTCCGAAGGAAGCGGAGTTCCATGCGGAAATCGGCCATTACTTGTCTCCGGACAAGGTGGACATCGTGTTTACTTACGGCCCGCTGTCCCGTCATACGGCGGAAGCCGCACGTCAGTATTATCCGGAGAACAGCGTGTTTGCTTATACAGATAAGGAGGCGCTGATCGCCTCATTGATAGAGCAGATCACCAGCAAGGATGTTGTGCTGGTCAAAGCCTCGCGCGGAATGAGGCTTGAACAAGTCGTCGAGGCACTTGCGGAACTGCCTGGCGGAAACAATGGAAGTAGGGGGTGAGCGGAATGGACTATCAATTGCTGCTGCTGACGATCGCTGTATCGTTTGTCATCGCCGTTATTTCAGCTCCGCTGCTTATTCCGCTCCTGCGCAGAATGAAATTCGGCCAACAGGTTCGGGACGACGGTCCGCAGAGCCATCTGAAGAAAGCCGGGACGCCGACGATGGGCGGCGTTGTCATTCTGTTGGCGTTTACGCTCACGTTTATTAAGTTTTCGCCGGTAGATACCGATTTCTATGTTATGCTGGTTGCCACGCTCGGCTTTGGTTTGATCGGATTTCTGGACGATTATATCAAAATCGTATTCCGCAGATCGCTCGGACTGACCGCGCGTCAGAAGCTGCTGGGGCAGCTGATCTTTTCCGGGGTAATGTGCTGGCTCCTGATCTCCAACGGCCATAGCACCGCCATCGGAATGCCGGGAATGAGCTGGTCTTTTGACTGGGGCCCGTGGTTCTACTATCCCTTCATCGTGATCATGATGCTGGCCATCAGCAATGCCGTCAACTTTACAGATGGTGTGGACGGACTGCTGTCTGGTGTCAGCGCCATCGCATTTGGCGCCTACGCGATCATTGCGATTCAGTCCACCTCGTTTGCAGCTGCGTTCTGCGCGGCGGCGATGATTGGTGCCGTGCTTGGCTTTCTCGTGTTCAATGCACATCCGGCCAAGGTGTTTATGGGGGATACAGGATCGCTCGGTATTGGGGGCGCCATCGGCGCAATTGCGATTGTGACCAAAAGCGAGCTGCTGTTCCTCGTGATCGGCGGGATTTTTGTCATCGAGATTCTTTCGGTGGTCCTGCAGGTCATATCCTTCAAAACGAGAGGCAAGCGGATATTCAAGATGAGTCCGATTCACCATCATTTTGAGCTGTCCGGATGGTCGGAATGGCGTGTTGTTATCACGTTCTGGACCGTCGGATTGATCCTTGCGGTGCTCGGACTTTATATCAACAAGGGGTTGTAGAAATGAAGCATCCAGAACGATACCGTGATCAAAAAGTGGTTGTGCTTGGCCTTGCCAAAAGCGGAGTCCAGGTAGCCAAGGTGCTCCACCAGGCAGGCGCGGTTGTCATTGTTAATGATCGAAAAGAGCGGGACCAGTGCCCTGAGGCTTCGGAGCTCGAAGCTTTGGGGATTTCTGTTGTGTGCGGGGGGCATCCGGATGACCTGATTGATGCGCAGGTGGCGCTTGTGGTGAAAAATCCGGGCATTCCGTACTCGGTTCCGCCAGTTCAACGTGCGATTGGGCTTCAAATTCCGGTAGTGACGGAGGTCGAGGTCGCGTACCATCTGTGCCGTGCCCCGATAATCGGCATCACCGGTTCGAACGGGAAGACGACGACGACAACCTGGGTGGGACAGATCCTCCAGGCTGCCGGCATGTCTCCGATCGTTGCCGGAAATATCGGCATTCCGCTTACCGAAGCAAGCCAGGAGGCCACGGAGGAGCAATGGATGGTTGCCGAGCTGAGCAGCTTTCAGCTGAAAGGCACCGAGGATTTCCGGCCTCGCATCGCTTGTCTGACGAACGTAACAGAGACCCATCTGGATTATCACGGGGGCATGGATGATTACGTTGCATCCAAGGCCAGACTGTTCCGCAATCAGACCGCTGAAGATACCGCTGTGCTCAACTGGGATGATCCCGTGTGCAGAGGCCTCGTGCCCTACATCAAGGCCCGGGTGCTTCCGTTCTCGATGAACGAGACGCTTCGGGAAGGTGTCTATGTGTCGCCGCCTTACATACCGGGGACCGAGGACCAACTGGAGCGGACGATCGTTTATACAGATGACAAAGGCTTTACGCATGAGATCATCCGTGTGGAGAACATCGGTATACCGGGACGCTTCAATGTGGAGAATGCGCTCGCTGCCAGCTGCATCGCGATTGCCGCCGGCGCGCAGCCGTCCCAGCTGGAGGGCCCGCTGTCCAGCTTCCGCGGGGTGGAGCACCGTCTGGAATATGTGAGAGAGACGGACGGCATTGTCTATTACAACAACTCGAAGGCGACCAATGCCAAGGCAACCAGCATGGCGCTCTCTTCCTTCACCCAGCCGATCGTGCTCATTGCGGGCGGACTGGATCGCGGCACGGACTATGATGAGCTGGTGCCTTTTCTGCAAGGCAAGGTGAAGGCTGCGGTACTGCTTGGTCAGACCAAGGATAAATTGGCGGATGCGGCACAGAAGGCCGGGATAAACACGGTCGTCCTCGTCGATAATGGGGAGGACGCCGCCCACACGTTGACCCTGGCTGTTCAGAAAGCTTCCGGCCTGGCCGAAGCGGGAGATATCGTGCTGCTGTCGCCTGCATGTGCCAGCTGGGACATGTTTCCTTCCTATGAGGTTCGGGGACGCATTTTTAAAGAGGCGGTGCATAATCTTTAAGTAGGGGGGTGTGGATAAGCCCCTACTTTGGATGTTCGAGGTGGCCTTCCTATGAACAAGAACCGTCAGGCGCCCGATCTGTGGCTGCTGATTTGCATTATGGCCCTGCTGGCCATCGGTCTGGTCATGGTATACAGTGCAGGCTCTGTGCTTGCCTTTCATGATTATGGCGACAAGTTTTACTTCGTGAAACGACAAGGTTTATTTGCGGTATTGGGGCTGGTCGCGATGTATTTCACCTCCAATATCGATTTCAGAGTATGGAAGAAATATAGCAAGCTCATTCTGCTAGTCTGCTTCTTTCTGCTTGTCATCGTGCTTATTCCGGGCATCGGCGTCGTTCGCGGCGGCGCAAGAAGCTGGCTTGGCATCAGCTCTTTTGGCATTCAGCCCTCCGAGTTTATGAAACTCGGCATGATTCTGTTTCTTGCGAGATGGCTCAGTCAGAAAAACTATGATATTACGAATTTTTCCAAGGGGCTGCTGCCCCCGCTCGGACTGATCGGTCTGGCCTTCGGCTTGATTATGCTGCAGCCGGATCTAGGTACCGGAGCGGTGATGCTGGGCGCCGCGATGATGATTGTATTTACCGCAGGGGCCAGCCTGAAGCATCTCGGCTTCCTGTCCCTCGGCGGCATTGCCGGCTTCGTCGGTCTGATTCTCGCCGCACCGTATCGGTTGAAGCGAATTACCGGCTTTCTCGATCCGTGGTCAGATCCGCTTGGAACGGGTTATCAGATCATCCAGTCTCTCTATGCGATCGGACCTGGCGGGCTCGGCGGCCTGGGACTTGGCATGAGCCGTCAGAAGCATGCCTATGTGCCGGAGCCGCAGACAGATTTTATATTCTCCATATTGGCTGAGGAGCTCGGATTCATCGGCGGGTTGACAGTGCTGCTTCTGTTCGCTGCGCTCGTATGGCGGGGCATGCGCATTGCCATGACGATCAGCGACGGCTTTGGCAGCCTGCTGGCCGTGGGCATCATCGGCATGGTGGCGATCCAGGTTATCATTAACATCGGGGTCGTTATCGGATTGATGCCGGTGACGGGCATCACCCTGCCATTGATCAGCTACGGCGGCAGTTCCTTGACGCTGATGCTGACAGCGCTCGGCATTCTATTAAATATATCCCGTTATGCGAGGTGAACCGGCATGCGTGTCGTACTAACAGGCGGCGGTACGGGGGGGCACATCTACCCTGCCGTTGCCATTGCCAGACAGTGTGAGGCTGAGGAGCTAACATCTCAGTTTTTATATATCGGGGGCAAGAGAGGTTTGGAAAGCAAGCTTGTCCCGCAGGAGAATCTTCCTTTTGAAAGCATAGATATTACCGGATTTCGGCGCAGCCTGTCACTCGAAAATGTGAGGACGATCATGCGCTTCTTCAAGGGCGTCAGCAGATCGAAGAAGCTGCTGTCGGACTTCAAGCCGGATATCGTTATCGGCACCGGCGGTTATGTATGCGGACCGGTCGTATACGCTGCGGCCAAGCTGGGCATCCCGACATTGATCCACGAGCAGAATGCCATTCCGGGTCTGACCAACCAGTTTCTGAGCCGCTATGCGGACACGGTAGCGGTCAGCTTTGAAGGCTCGGAGAAGGCGTTCCCCAAAGCGAAAAGAGCAATTTATACCGGAAATCCACGCGCGACGACGGTGATGTCCGCCAATCGTGAGCGTGGATTTGCTTCGCTTGGGATTCCAAGCGACAGCCCGATCGTGCTTGTTGTCGGGGGCAGCCGCGGAGCCCGGGCCATCAACGAGGCGATGAAGGGGATGGCAGCGATGATCGACAGGCTCCCTGGCGTTCATTTTGTATTTGTAACCGGGGAGACGTATTTCGAAGGAACACGGGAGGCGATTCGCAGCGAGCTTGGCACGATGCCAAACCATCTGCATATCGTTCCGTATATTAGCAATATGCCGGAGGTGCTGGCTGCTACGTCGCTGATCATCAACCGGGCCGGGGCTTCGTTCCTTGCGGAAATTACGTCGCTTGGCATTCCGTCCATTCTGATTCCGTCCCCGAACGTGACCAACAACCATCAGGAAGCCAATGCCAGACAGCTGGAGGAGGCTGGCGCTTCTCGCATGATCCTGGAGAAGGATTTGACAGCGGAGCGTCTGTTCGGACAGATTGAGGACATTATGAAGAGCGGCGATGTGCTAGGCGCGATGACCGAGGCATCGCGCAAGCTTGGAAAGCCGGATTCGGCAGCCGTAATTGTTGAAGAGATTCGGAGGCTGACGGGCAAACGGTAAAACGGCCGGACGATTGTCACATCCCTATAGAGCGTGACATAAGATACTCTATAATCGTGACGCACCCATGAGGCCGACATTATGACACCCGGCCATCTCTTCGCCCCGTCGCAAAGATATGGCCTTTTGGTTTGGAAAGTCAAGGGAGGTTTATGTTAGATGCAGCAATGGAAATCGCTACTATCTGAGGCCAATGTCGGGGCTGTGCTATGGAATGAACCGCTGGCAAAATATACGACATGGAAGATTGGCGGACCGGCCGATGTGCTGATTGTCCCTGAAACGAAGGAGCAGCTGTCGGAATTGGTCACTCTTCTCCATGCCCATCAAATCCCGTGGATTCTGCTGGGCCGGGGCTCCAACATGCTCATTGCCGATAAAGGCATACGCGGGGCGGTCATCAAGCTCGGTAAGGGGTTTGAGCATTGTAGCTTTGACGGATGCACGGCATCTGCCGGCGGCAGTATGTCGTTCGTTAAGCTCAGTGTTCTGGCCGGAAAACAAGGATTAACGGGTCTCGAATTTGCCGGAGGCATTCCGGGCTCGGTCGGAGGGGCCGTGTACATGAATGCCGGCGCCCATGGGTCGGATGTGTCACGCATATTTAAGTCCGCTGACATTGTACTGGAAACAGGGGAATTGGTTACTTATGCTGCCGAGGATATGGCGTTTGATTACCGGCATTCCATTCTGCATGAGCGAAAAGGGATTGTAACGGGGGCGGTATTTGCACTCGAATACGGCGACCGCGAGCAGATTTCTGCGGTTATGGCATCCTACAAGGATCGCCGCCGGCGTACACAGCCGCTGCAGTCGGCGACCGCAGGCAGCGTATTTCGGAATCCCCCGGGCGACCATGCGGCCAGGCTCATTGAAGCAGCCGGACTCAAGGGGCTTCGGATCGGAGGAGCGGAAATTTCCGTGCAGCATGCCAATTTCATTGAGAACACCGGTCAAGCGACAGCAGAGGACGTGCTTGCCCTGATGGAGCATATCAAGGCCACCGTAGCCGACAAGAACGGGATCCAACTGGTGCGGGAGGTCTATGTGATGGGTGAGCGGTAAACTCGGAGGTGATACATTGGACAAATTGGTGATTGAGGGTGGAAATCCCCTATCAGGAACCATTCGTATCCATGGTGCAAAAAATGCTGCTTTGCCGATTCTGGCGGCAAGTCTTCTTGCCGAAGGGACTGTCCGTCTAAGCAACGTTCCGCATTTGCTCGACATTGAAGTGATGCTCAGCATATTGAACCGCCTCGGCTGCAAAACCAGACATGAGCTGGAGACGGTCACCGTGGATACGGCGTCAGCCAATTCGTCTCACGTCCCGGAAGATTTAATGAAGCAGATGCGCTCCTCGATCTTTTTGATGGGACCTCTGCTGGCCCGTTTCGGTGAAGTGACCATTTATCAGCCTGGCGGCTGTGCGATTGGCGAACGGAAAATTGATCTGCATCTCAAAGGACTCAAAGCGCTCGGCGCCGAAATCATAGAGGGCGACGAGAAAATCCACTGCCGTGCGAGCCGATTGACAGGAACGGATATCCATCTGGACTTTGCCAGTGTCGGAGCAACTGAAAATATCATGATGGCAGCTGCTACAGCAGCGGGAACAACCGTCATTACCAATGCAGCGAGAGAACCGGAAATCCAGGATCTCCAGCATTTTCTCAACAAGATGGGGGCGAATATTGTCGGAGCCGGGACCGATACGATTACGATTCATGGCGTAGAGCGACTTGAGCCATGTGAGTATGAGATTATTCCCGACCGCATCGTTGCGGGAACTGTCATGATTGCCGCAGCGGTAACAAGAGGCAATGTCACGCTGACGAAGACGAATCCGTCGCACTTATCATCGCTAATCCATGTGCTCAAGCGTGCTGGTGTTCAAACCAGTGCCTGCAATGATATAATGAACATAAGCTGTATGAGCCGCCCCAAAGCTGTGGAGCGGATCGTAACATCGCCGTACCCGTCCTTTCCTACCGATCTTCAATCACAGGTGATGGTTCTCCTGTCATTGGCAGACGGGTTTAGCGTCATGAAAGAGACGGTGTTCGAGGGACGCTTCAAGCATGTGGAGGAGTTGTCCCGAATGGGCGCAGACATTTCAACGGATATGAACTATGCATTTATTAGAGGCGTACAGAGAATTTATGGTGCTACCGTAGAGGCAACGGATCTGCGTGCCGGAGCCGCGCTGGTTATCGCCGGCTTGGCTGCGCAGGGAACGACTGTCGTGGAACAGGTGCATCATATCGATCGCGGTTACGATCGGATTGAAAACATGTTCCAAGGCTTGGGCGCCCGGATTTATCGAGAGACCCCGGTGCCACGGCCGCTTGATTTAGCCAATTGAGGTCCTAGGCGTCCCCTCCTTCACCGATAGGAGGGGATGACAGGCTTTATGGAGAGAGAGGATATGTCCAAGACACCCATGCCTGTCCTGAAAGAGGACAAGCCCAGACCGAAAACAGCCAGGAAAATCATATGGATACTGCTGCTGCTGTTTATAGCCCTGCTGACCATCCTGTTCTTCCGTTCCCCGGTCAGCCAAGTGACGGATATCGAAATCACGGGTAATACGTTTAATACGGATGAACAGCTGCTTGAGGAGAGCGGAGTCAGGGTTGGCGACCAGTTTTTTGGTGTTGATCCGGATAAAATTGGTGAGCGTCTGCAGGCTCTTGGCACGATTCGGGAGGCGCAGGTGATCAAGACGTTCCCCGGAAGCATCAGCATCGTGATTGAAGAACAGCCCACGGTCGCTTACGAGCTGACCAGTGACGGTTCGCTTCTGGCGATTCTGGCCAGCGGCACATCCGTGCCTGTATCAGCCAGCGGCATCGCGGTAGAGAAGCCGATTCTGACGAACTGGGAGCCTTCCGATCCGAACAAGGCGAAGCTGAGCGAGGTGCTGGCCGATATTCCCGGCAGCCTGACCTCGGATATTTCCGAGATCACACCGTCGCCGACCTTGTCATTTCCAGATCGGATTAAGCTTTACACACGCTCCAAGTTTGAAGTCATTACTACCGTTTCCCTGCTGAAGGATAAAGTGGAGTACCTCAATCAGGTAACCGAAGTGGAGCAGCCGGGTCTCATTACGATGCTGGAGGCGGACTCCTATGTGCCTTTTGTTGCCGAGTCTGAGGACGAAGAAGGGGAATAAGCCCCCCCTACTCAGCGATAGGAATAAATGGTACAATTGAGAGTATTGGCAAGCTGGTGCAATTCGATTCTTCTATTGAAATTTTAGTGCCTTTTGAATAGCAAATGTTGGCACTAAAAAATATGTAGAAAAAAGAGGGATAGCCCGGCGAATGTTGAATAAATAGAGTTGTGTCATTATAATGGTATTTATTTTGCTAAAAACAGGAGGTGCCAGGGCTTGAGCAACAATGACATCATTGTTAGTTTGGACATCGGTACATCCAAAGTTCGTGCTATTATTGGGGAAGTTAATAATGGAACCTTTAATATTATTGGAGTTGGATCTGCCGACTCGGAGGGAATTCGCAAAGGTGCAATTGTAGATATCGACCAAACGGTACAATCCATTCGCAGTGCTGTAGATCATGCGGAGCGTATGGTCGAGATTCAAATATCCGAAGTATATGTCGGCATTTCAGGCAGTCATATTGGACTTCAATCGAGCCATGGTGTGGTGGCAGTATCGAACGAGGATCGCGAGATTGGCGAGGAGGATATCGATCGGGTGCTGAAGGCAGCCGAGGTTGTCGCTTTGCCTCCGGATCGCGAGATTATCGATGTCGTCGCAAAACAGTTTATCGTTGACGGTTTGGAAGGAATCTCCGATCCGCGAGGAATGATCGGCGTTCGCCTTGAGGTGGAAGCTACGATTGTTACTGGCGCCAAAACGGCAATACATAACTTATTGCGATGCGTAGAAAAAGCAGGTCTGAAGGTGAAGGATCTGGTGCTGATTCCGCTTGGAGCAGGTCAGCTTGCGTTGTCCAAGGACGAGAAAACGATGGGTTCTGTCCTGGTGGACGTCGGCGCAGGATCAACCACCTTGACGGTTTTTGAAGGCGGCAGTCTTGCGGCTACCTCAACACTGCCGGTCGGCGGGGAGTTCGTAACGAATGATATCGCATACGGCCTCCGGACATTGACCGACCAGGCCGAGAAGGTCAAATTGAAATACGGGTGCGCCCTTATCGAAAGCGCGGCTCCTGATGTTGCATTTAAAGTAACGAGAATCGGAAGCAACGTAGACAAGGAATTCACGCAAGAGGATTTGGCGGCCATTATCGAACCGCGGGTTCAGGAGATTTTCCAATTGGTACGTCAAGAAGTGAAGCGCTTGGGTTACAATGAGCTTCCCGGAGGTTATATACTTACGGGTGGCACGATGTCCATGCCCGGTGTGCTGCAGGTGGCACAAAATGAGCTGGCGACTTCCGTGCGAATTGCCATACCGGATTATATCGGTGTTCGTGATCCGGGATTCTGCAGCGGAGTCGGCATCCTCCACAATGCGATCCGAAACATCCGAGTCCGCAATACAGGAGGAAGCAGCAGTGGGAATACCAAGAAACCGGTGAACCGCGCCAAGCAGCATAATCCTGTCGCAGCAACTCAGGAGAGCAGCCAGAAGCCGGGATTTATCGAGCGCTTGAAGAAGATGTTCAGTGAGTTTATATAGCGGATTCATTTGACAGTGGACGTGCCATCCACGCACATTGAGGGGGAGATGGATTAGATGTTGGAATTTGATTTTGAAATGGAGAGCTTGGCTCAAATTAAAGTCATTGGTGTAGGTGGCGGCGGCAGTAACGCGGTGAACCGAATGATCGAGAACGGCGTGCAAGGCGTGGAATTTATTACGGTAAATACCGATGCCCAGGCGCTCCATCTTGCTAAATCCGAGCATAAACTGCAAATCGGGGACAAGCTGACTCGCGGGCTTGGCGCAGGTGCCAACCCAGAGGTCGGCAAAAAAGCGGCCGAGGAGTCCCGTGATTTGATTATGAATACGCTGAAGGGTGCCGACATGGTGTTCGTAACAGCAGGCATGGGCGGCGGTACCGGTACCGGTGCAGCTCCTGTGATCGCTGAAATTGCGAAGGAATGCGGCGCATTGACCGTCGGTGTAGTCACCCGTCCTTTCACTTTTGAAGGCCGTAAGAGATTCTCGCAAGCGGAGCTTGGCATTGAAGCTCTGAAAGAGAAGGTAGACACCCTGATCGTGATTCCTAACGATCGCCTGCTTGAAATTGTTGACAAGAAGACGCCGATGCTGGAGGCATTCCGTGAAGCGGATAACGTACTCCGCCAGGCTGTGCAAGGCATCTCGGACCTGATCGCCGTTCCCGGCTTGATCAACCTCGACTTTGCCGATGTCAAAACAATCATGACCGAGCGCGGCTCCGCACTGATGGGAATCGGAATGGCAACCGGTGAAGACCGGGCGTCCGAGGCGGCTCGCAAGGCGATTATGAGCCCGCTGCTTGAAACTTCGATTGAAGGGGCACGCGGGGTCATCATGAATATCACAGGCGGCGCGAACCTGTCCCTGTACGAAGTGAACGAAGCGGCGGAAATCGTCACCTCGGCTTCGGATCCGGAGGTCAACATGATCTTTGGTGCGATTATCGATGAGAAGTACAAGGACGAGATCAAGGTTACGGTCATTGCCACCGGCTTTGAGAGCAAAGCAGCTCCGGCTGCCCCTGGGCGCCGCACGCAGCAGCCTTCCCAGCCTGAGCAGCATCAGACGCCAGCTGAGAAGAGCAACGTGAATTTAAGACCGTTCGGCAATCAGAGTGCCAGCGATCAGCTGGACATTCCTACATTCCTTCGCAATCGTTCTCGCAATAATGACTAATCGAGGAGCTTCCAGGCCTATCAGGCCTGCGAAGCTCTTTTTGGTTTCCGGCTTTATACTGCCGTTTATCCATGTAAGAGATTTAGCCGCCTGATCCGCTGTATCCTCTCATAACTTCCGCTGGGTCGACAAAAAAAGTCGGTGGACACCTCCCAGGTTTAGACAGACTTTGATTCCTATCCTTTTTATACTAGAAACATCTCCCGGGACCCTGAAAATGCCGCATGAAATGAACGGATATGATCCGAAAGAGACGGGTGAGGATACTGGTTGTTTATATCGATCTGATATTCATCGTCAACCTGCTGATTGACGGCATATTGCTTGCCCTGACAGCCTGGATGCGAAGAATCCGGCCGCGTTTATGGAGAGTGGCATGCTCCTCCTTGCTTGGGGCGATGTATGTCGTGATGATGTTTGTGCCGGAACTGTCGTTCCTGTACACCTTTCTCATTAAATTCATGCTATCCCTCATGATGATCTGGATCGCTTTCGGTTATGCAAGTCTGCAGGAATATATCCGCAATCTGGGCGCTTTCTATATCGTGAACTTTGCCATTGCCGGGGGGATTATCGGGTTCCACTATTTCCTGCAAAGTTCAGGTGAGCTGTTTGAAGGGATTTGGTATAGCGCGACCGGGGGACTGTCCTTTGAGCTGAAGGTGGGGTTCTGGTTTGCATGTATTGCCTTTTTTGTAGTTGTATTCGCGTTCAAGGCGGTTCAGACCACCAAACGCAAAACCGAGAGCCGGGAGACGCTGTTGGCTCCTGTCACCGTATGGATTGGCAGTACGAAAGTACAGTGCACCGGTCTTCTGGATACAGGCAATCAATTGAGCGATCCGTTAACGCGGACCCCCGTCATGGTCATGGAGGCTTCGCTATGGGAGCGAGAACTGCCCCCGGGCTGGAGTGATAAACTGATGGGCGGGGAGCCGGACAAACTGATCATGGAAGCGGATGTATCGGCATTTGCCTGGCAGGATCGATTGCGGCTTGTCCCCTATCGGGGCGTGAACCGGGGGGCGGCATTCATGCTGGCCATCAAACCGGACATGATCCGCATTGAGCTTGGCGGGATGGCCTATGAAACGACCAAGGTGTTGATTGGATTGGACGGAGGGCGACTGTCAGGCGACCGGGCTTACCGGGCGATTATTCATCCCGGGTTGATAGAAGGGGAAGGAATGCCGATTGCGGCCGGCGGCTGTGATGCTGCGAACGCGGAAGGCGGCATGATGGCGCATGAACAGGAAGCTGAGCGAACGGTCGGCTAACCGAATGAATGCGTGACCTGCTTGCCTTGCGAAGATCGGTTAGGGCGCCAATGAAGGATGGATGAGACTGCTTCTTGTTCAAGAGGCGAGGCAATTTCTACGACGTTTGTTTTCCAGCCGGAAAACGTTTAGGAGGAATAAACGGATGCCAGTGAAATGGAGATTAGCGCTGCAGCTGCAGTATTATCGGGTGTTGTTTTTACTGGGCTTGAAAAGCCAGGAGATCTATTATATTGGAGGAAGTGAAGCGCTTCCGCCTCCGCTGACGAAAGAGGAGGAGGAGTATCTCCTAAAAAAGCTGCCTTCAGGCGATGCGGCAACCCGCGCGATGCTGATCGAGCGCAATTTGCGTCTCGTGGTCTATATTGCCCGCAAGTTTGAGAACACGGGAATCAATATCGAGGATCTGGTGTCGATCGGCGCGATCGGTCTGATCAAAGCGGTCAACACGTTTGACCCGGAGAAAAAAATCAAGCTGGCTACCTATGCCTCGCGCTGTATTGAAAACGAGATTCTCATGTATTTGCGCCGCAACAACAAAACGCGGAGCGAGGTGTCTTTTGACGAGCCGCTGAACATCGACTGGGATGGCAATGAACTGCTGCTCTCCGATGTGCTCGGAACGGAAAATGATACCATTTACCGCAATATCGAAGAACAGGTAGACCGTAAACTGCTGCAAAAAGCACTGGATAAACTGAGCGACAGGGAGCGGATGATCATGGAGCTCCGGTTCGGCCTTCAGGACGGGGAAGAGAAGACCCAGAAGGATGTGGCTGACCTGCTCGGAATCTCGCAATCTTATATTTCCCGACTGGAAAAAAGAATTATCAAGCGGCTCCGCAAGGAATTCAACAAGATGGTCTGAGGTGAAATCGCTTTGGAATAAAATGCACCCTCAAGGAGATAATGTACAGTAATGTTTCTCCTTGGGAGGTAAGCCATCATGACACGAAACAAAGTTGAAATTTGTGGTGTGGATACGGCAAAGCTGCCGGTTCTGACTAATGTGGAAATGAGGGAACTGTTCCATGAGCTGCAGCAAAACAATGAGCGGTCAGCTCGTGAAAAATTGGTGAATGGCAACTTGCGGCTCGTGCTGAGCGTCATTCAGCGATTTAACAATCGGGGGGAATTTGTGGATGACCTGTTCCAGGTCGGCTGCATCGGTCTGATGAAGGCCATCGACAATTTCGATCTGTCCCAGAATGTAAAATTTTCCACTTACGCCGTGCCGATGATCATCGGAGAGATTCGCCGCTATTTACGTGACAACAATCCGATTCGCGTCTCCCGTTCCCTGCGTGATATCGCTTACAAGGCGCTGCAGGTCCGAGATCAACTCACCAACGCGAACTCCCGCGAACCGACTATTTTCGAAATTTCCGAGGCGCTTAACGTGCCTAAGGAAGACGTTGTTTTTGCACTCGATGCCATTCAAGATCCCGTATCTTTGTTTGAGCCGATTTATCATGACGGGGGAGACCCGATCTATGTGATGGACCAAATCAGCGATGACAAAAATAAAGATGTATCCTGGATAGAGGAAATTGCGCTTCGGGAAGCGATGCACAAGCTGGGGCAGCGAGAAAAAATGATTTTGTCCATGCGCTTTTATGAGGGGAAAACCCAGATGGAGGTCGCCGATGAGATCGGCATCTCTCAGGCGCAGGTATCGAGGCTGGAGAAGTCCGCGATCAAGCAGATGCAAAAACATGTAAAGTCCTGAATGAAACTTGCAATCAAACCAGATAGCGATCCCGTGCGCGGGATCGTTTTTTCATGCCTTGCGCGCGCATTTCGGGAATGGGCGATACAAAAAATAAAGTTATTTTAACGGCTGGCCACATATATTGAACTATAGGATGAGGCGTCATAAATACATCTCGGGTGTGATGGCATGATACCAGATCAGATGGTGGGGAAAAAAATGAAAATTTCCGACTTTCAAACAAAGGATGTTATTAATATTATCGACGGCAAGCGGCTGGGGCAGGTGAGCGACCTGGAGCTCGATTTGCGTCAGGGACGCATCGAAGCGATCGTGGTCCCTAGCTACGGCAAGTTTATGGGGCTGTTCGGAGGGGGCAGTGAACTGATCATTCCATGGCGAAATATCGTGAAAATCGGCTCTGACGTCGTGCTGGTCAAGATGGAGGAATTGAGAAGGCCGGAGGAGCAAGAGCCTCACGGTTATCTGGACCGGCCGGACCGGCCTGACAGACGAAGTTTCTAACGCAGGTCAAATCGAAGCCGTCGGCGCTGTTCGATAGGTTGCCTTGGGCAGGTTTTCTGGTACACTGGGATAGAGGTGAATGACATGGAACCGTTTGTAGGAATGGCTCGAAGCGGTCCCAAGCTGCTCGCTCTTGAGGAGTGGGAGAAGTTGGGCGCGTCGTCGGGGTTGACGGCAGGCTTTACGGGGCGTGAAGGCGGCGTCAGCAGCAGCCCGTATCACAGCCTGAATCTGGCCTTTCACGTCGGGGATGAGCCGGAGGATATTAAGCAGAATCGCAGCCGGGTTGCGGAAGCGGTCGGGTTCACGCTGGCGGACTGGACTTGCGGCGAGCAGGTTCATGGCAGCCGGGTAGCTGTTGTCAGGGCAGACGACAGAGGCAAGGGCAGTCTGGACCGGGAATCTGCTTTTCAAAATACGGACGGACTGGTGACCCAGGTGCCTGGGGTGCTGCTGACCTCCTTCTATGCGGATTGTGTCCCGCTCTATTTCTGGGACCCCATAGAGGAAGCGGTCGGTCTGGCTCATGCCGGATGGAAAGGCACGGTGGCCGAGATCGCCCGGCATATGGTGCAGACGATGGCTGAGACATACGGCAGCAAGCCTGAAGCTATTCGCGCGGCCATTGGGCCTTCGATCGGCGTATGCTGCTACGAGGTGGATGAGCGGGTCATGTCGCGCGTGCGCGAATTAGGTCTGGAACGCTCCGGCAACGCTGGCGATTCCGGGATGTATATCGACAAAGGCAACGGGAAATACATGCTGAACTTGAAAGAAATAAACAGACACATTATGATTAAAGCAGGAATATTGCCGGAACATATCGAATGTACAACATGGTGTACAAGCTGTAGTCATGATTTTTTCTTTTCTTACCGCAAGGACGGGGGAACGACAGGGCGTATGGCAAGTTGGATCGGGTTAAGAAAGAGGTGAACCGTCCCTTGAGTTTGTTGGAACGTATGGATCAAGTGCAGCAGCGCATAGCGGAGGCTTGCCGCCGCAGCGGCCGGGATCGTCAGGATGTCAACATCATTGCGGTGACGAAGTATGTCTCGCTGGAGAAGACAGCGGCGGTGCTGGATCACGGTCTGCAGCATATCGGCGAGAACCGCTGGCAGGATGCCAAGAGCAAGTGGGAGGCTTTGGGTGACCGGGGCACCTGGCATTTTATCGGTCATCTCCAGACGAATAAAGTGAAGGATGTCATCGATAAATTCCGGTACATCCACTCGCTGGACCGGCTGTCGCTGGCGAAGGAACTGGAGAAGAAAGCTGCTGCGTTGAATATACAAATATCCGCCTTTTTGCAGGTGAATATATCGGGAGAGGAATCGAAGTACGGTCTTCCTCCCGAGGAAGCAGCCGGCTTCCTGAAGAGCATCAGCAGTCTGGAGCATGTCCGCGTCATTGGACTGATGACGATGGCCCCTTATGAATCGGAGGCTGAGGACACGCGCCCTGTATTCCGCGGTCTGAGACAACTGAGAGATGAGCTGAACAGGCAGGCGCTTACCGCCGAGCCGCTGACCGAGCTGTCGATGGGGATGTCTAATGATTTTGAAGTGGCCATAGAGGAAGGGGCGACATGGGTACGCCTCGGCTCGATTCTAGTGGGAAAAGAGGAGGAGTGACGATGGGCGTGATGAACCGGTTTATGAACTTTATCGGGCTGCAGGAGGAAGAGGAAGTTGTAGAGCGGGAGGCGCTGACCTCTCAGGAAGACCAGGTGGAGACACCGTTTGAGAACCGCAAAAATCAAAATCAAAAGGGCAGCAATATTGTGAGCATACATTCGCAGAAAAATGTGAAGGTGGTGCTGGCTGAGCCTCGCTCCTATGACGAAGCTCAGGAGATTGCCGATCATCTGCGCTCGTTCCGGACCGTGGTGGTCAATCTGCAGCGCGTGCGGAACGATCAGGCGCTGCGGATCATTGATTTTCTAAGCGGAACGGTGTATGCGCTCAGCGGGGGCATCTCCAAGGTGGGCAGCAACATTTTTCTGTGCACGCCGGATACGGTGGAAATTCAGGGAACCATTTCCGAGATTTTAGCTGACGAACAAGACTATAACAGAATGAGGTGATATTTCTTTGACGAATATTTATAGCATTGTCGAATTGCTGTTTCAAATTTATTTCTACATGATTCTCGTGTATGTACTGATGTCCTGGCTTCCGAACGTAAGAGAAAGCTTTATCGGAGAGCTGCTGGGCAAGCTGGTGGAGCCGTATTTGTCTCCATTCCGCCGCTTTATCCCGCCGATCATGGGCATGATCGATATTTCCCCAATCGTTGCGCTGTTTGTGCTGCGGCTGGCTCAGAACGGGGTATATGCGATCCTCGGATATTTTGTATAACGATAAAGGGCGTGTGACCATATGAAACCGGACATCTATGATCATTTTCACCGAGACGAACGGGATTTTGTGGACCGGGCGTGGGAGTGGGTCGTTAACGCGGGGCAGTACCATGAAGCGAAGCTGACCGACTTTCTGGACCCGCGCCAGCGGTTTATTCTGGAATCGCTGGTCAACCGCGCCCCTGATGTGCACGCCGTCTACAGTGGCGGACATCCGGATGCAGAGCGTGTTCGTGCTTTCATCGCGCCCGATTACCGGGACCTGGCGAATGAGGATATGGGGATGAAGGTGCTCAGCATCACCTCTTCTGACCAGAAGCTGGGGGAGCTGGAGCATGGCGACTATATGGGCTCCATTCTCGGGCTCGGCATCAAGCGCTCCAAGATTGGCGATATTCATGTGCTGGAGAACGGCTGTCATGCCGTTGTCTCCGAGGATATCAGCGCGTATCTGCATTTGAACCTGAGCCAGGTGCATCGGGTGCATGTCATGACCGAGCTGTTGCCGCTGGACAAGCTCCAGGTGTCCCCGGTCACGCTGGATACGATGGAGATTACGGTCTCCTCCATGAGACTCGACGGCATTGCCAGCGATGCGTTCCGCATCAGCCGGGCCAAAATTGTCGTTCCGATCAAAGCGGGACGCTGCAGAGTCAACTGGAAAGTGGAAGAGGATCCTTCTACGCCGCTGAAAGAAGGGGATGTGATCTCCATTCAAGGGTTTGGTCGGTTTAAAGTGCTGGAGACGGGCGGCTTGACAAAAAAAGGGCGGTACCGTGTCAAGGTTGGGAAATATGCGTGATGCCTTTGAAGGAATTGCCGTTTTTTTGTCGAAGATTTACTAACAAACATTAATAATGGCGACCGATTAACCGATACATTCTGATGACCGCTGCTGTTTTCATAGACGGGTGGTTTGGCTTATAGCAGGGATGACCGTATCCCGTCTGCAACAAGCCGATATTCTTAGGAGGTGCACACCATGCCACTTACACCACTTGATATACATAATAAGGAGTTTGCCCGTCGAATCCGGGGTTATGATGAAGACGAGGTCAACGAATTTTTGGATCAGGTTATTAAAGATTATGAAAGCGTGATTCGGGAGAACAAGGAAATGCATAACCAGTTAATGGCGATGCAGGAGAAGCTGGATCATTTTGCGAATATTGAGGAAACCTTATCGAAGACGATCATCGTGGCCCAGGAGGCTGCGGATGAGGTGAAGAACAACGCGAAGAAGGAAGCGCAGCTGATCGTGAAGGAAGCGGAGAAGAATGCGGACCGGATCATCAACGAAGCGCTTGGCAAATCGCGCAAAGTCGCATTGGAAGTAGAAGAACTGAAGAAGCAGGCCTCCATTTACCGGACACGCTTCCGCTCGCTCGTGGAAGCGCAGCTGGAACTGCTGAAGCAGGATGGATGGGAGTCGCTGGAGTCGCCTGAGCCGAGTCTTGAGCCGAAAGAGGTATATTAGGCGGATAGCGGTTGACTTTTGGCC
Organism: Paenibacillus sp. FSL M8-0334; assembly: GCF_038000405.1. Classification (NCBI taxonomy): domain Bacteria; kingdom Bacillati; phylum Bacillota; class Bacilli; order Caryophanales; family Paenibacillaceae; genus Paenibacillus; species Paenibacillus sp. FSL M8-0334. The sequence goes on along the minus strand of NZ_JBBOCH010000001.1, from coordinate 316,999 downwards.
TGAAAAAGTCTATAACTAGTAACATAGTTGAATTGAATGAACAATCGTAAATTCGCAGATGGGAACAAGTACACAAGTGGCGCTGTCCCTCAGAGAGTTGGCATCCTGCTGAAAGCCAATGTTCAGACCTTGTGGAATATCGTCCTTGAGAAGCAAAGCCGAAGCGCCGTGAATCCGGAGTGTGTAAGCTAAGCCGTCCTCCGAACGTTACATCGGACCCGTGCCTGTCGTTATTGGCATGGAGCAGAGGTGCTGTTTGGTCTGCGCTTGATGTGCGTTGCAGTCAGACAGAATTAGGGTGGTCACGCGAGTTAAGGTTCTCGTCCCTTGGGGGATGAGGGCCTTTTTTTGATTTTACATGAGTTAGGATGAAAGGAAGATACGGCATGAACAGAGTTGATGTGAAAGAGAAGGCGCGCGCCAGAGAGCTGCGTATCCTGAACAAATGGAAAGAAGAGGACACGTTCAAGAAATCGATCCAGCACCGCGAAGGTCGTCCGAACTATGTATTCTATGAAGGGCCGCCGACAGCGAACGGTGCTCCTCATATCGGGCACGTGCTTGGACGGGTCATCAAGGATTTTGTAGGCCGTTACCAAACGATGAAGGGCTATCAGGTTGTCCGCAAAGCGGGCTGGGATACTCATGGTCTGCCGGTAGAGCTTGGGGTGGAGAAACAGCTGGGCATCTCCGGTAAACAGGAAATCGAAAATTACGGCGTGGAAGCTTTTATCCAGAAGTGTAAAGCGAGCGTGTTCGAATATGAGCATAAATGGCGGGAGCTGACCGAGGCGATTGCTTACTGGACCGATCTCGATCACCCCTATGTCACACTGGATAACAATTATATCGAAAGTGTATGGAACATCCTGGCGACGATCCATGATAAGGGTCTTCTCTATCGCGGTCACCGGGTGAGCCCGTACTGCCCGTGCTGTCAGACGACACTGAGCTCGCATGAGGTTGCACAGGGGTATGAGGACGTCAAGGATCTGTCTGCAACGGCTAAATTCAAGCTGCATGACAGCGGCGAATATGTACTCGCCTGGACGACTACCCCTTGGACGCTTCCGGCGCACGTGGCGCTGGCAGTCAATCCGGATATGGACTATGTTCGGGTACAGCAGGAGGACGGCGTATACATCGTAGCCAAGAATCTTGTGGACGATGTTATGAAAGGTGAATTCACCGTACTGTCTGAACTGAAGGGCGCGGAGCTGGTTGGAAGAAGCTACACCCCGCCGTTCAGCTACATCAAGGCGGAGAAAAGCAATGTGATCGTGGGCGCTTCCTTCGTTACCGATGCCAGCGGTACAGGGATTGTCCATATGGCGCCTGCGCACGGTGAGGACGATTACCGCGTCTGCCGGGAGAATGGCATCAGCTTTGTGAGTGTAGTGAACGGGCAAGGCCGTTATAACGACGAGGTGACTGATTTTGCGGGACGGTTCGTGAAGGACTGTGATCTGGATATCGTGAAGGCTCTTTCGGAAAAAGGGCTGCTGTACAGCAAAGAGAAATATGAGCACAGCTATCCGTTCTGCTGGCGCTGTAAATCTCCGCTCCTCTATTATGCGATGGAGAGCTGGTTTATCGAGACGACAGCGGTTAAAGACAAGCTGATTGAGAACAACAATTCCGTCACCTGGTATCCGGGCCATGTGCGTGAAGGCCGGTTCGGCAAATTCCTGGAGGATCTGGTGGACTGGAACATCAGCCGGAACCGCTATTGGGGAACGCCGCTGAACGTATGGGTGTGCAGCTCCTGTGACGGGCAGTACGCGCCGCACAGCATCGCTGATCTTCGCGCCAACGCTGTAGGGGAAGTGAGCGAGGATCTGGAGCTTCATAAGCCTTACGTTGATGAGGTGAAGGTGAAGTGTCCGCACTGTGAAGGCGGCGTGATGGAGAGAACGTCCGAGGTGATTGACGTATGGTTTGACAGCGGCTCGATGCCGTTCGCCCAATACCATTACCCGTTTGAAAATAATGAGACTTTCGAACATCAGTATCCGGCCGACATGATCTGTGAAGGCATCGATCAGACACGCGGCTGGTTCTACAGCCTACTGGCGGTATCCACCTTGTTTACAGGCAAAGCGCCGTATAAAGCCGTTATGGCTACCGGCCACATTCTGGACGAGAACGGACAGAAGATGTCCAAATCCAAAGGCAATGTCATCGATCCTTGGGAGATCATCGAGGAATACGGAACGGACGCCTTCCGCTGGGCGCTGCTGGCCGACAGCGCGCCTTGGAACAGCAAACGCTTCTCGAAAGGCATCGTCGGAGAAGCCAAATCGAAGGTCATCGATACGCTGGTGAACACCCATGCCTTCCTGACCCTGTATGCCGGCATTGACGGTTATGACCCGGCGAAGCATCAATTCCAAGGTTCGGAGAACAAGCTGGACCGCTGGATTCTGTCCCGCCTGAACAGCCTTGTGCTGGTCGTTGACAAAGGGCTGGCTGTGAATGACTTCCTGAATGCAGCCAAAGCGATCGAGGCATTCGTTGATGAGCTGAGCAACTGGTATATCCGCCGCTCCCGCGATCGCTTCTGGGGCAGCGGACTTGGCGAGGATAAGCTGGCCGCTTACGGCACGCTGACGCATGTGCTGCTGGTGCTTTCCAGAGTGATGGCGCCGTTCACGCCAATGCTGTCTGAGGACATCTACGTCAACCTGGGCGGCGGAGAGAGCGTGCATCTGGCGGACTTCCCGCAAGCGGACGAAGCGATGATCGACCAAACGCTGGAGCAGGATATGGAAACGGCGCGTCAGATCGTGGAGCTGGCCCGCAACGTGCGGAACGAAACGGGGATCAAGACCCGTCAGCCGCTGTCGGAGCTCATTGTGTCCATGGACCGCGAGTTCGATCTGTCCGGCTATGAAATGATTATCAAGGATGAGATCAACGTCAAGGGCATCGTTGTGGAAACGAGCGACAGCGGCTTCGTGGATTTCACGCTGAAGCTGAACCTGAAGGTAGCCGGGAAGAAATACGGTAAGAACGTTGGCTTCCTGCAAGGCGTCCTCAAAGGCATGAGCAGCGAAGAGACCCGAGCGGTTGTTCAGAACGGCGGTGTCGAGGTTGCCTCGCCGGAAGGCGAGCAGCTGAAGATTACTTCCGAAGAGCTGCTCGTGGAGAAGAAAGCGAAGGAAGGCTTCGCCTCAGCTTCCGGATATGGACTGACGGTGGCGCTCAACACGGACATTACACCGGAGCTGGAGCAGGAAGGCTGGGTGCGTGAAGTTGTTCGTGCGGTGCAGGACACGCGCAAGAAGCTGGATCTGCCGATTGAGAAAAGAGTGGCGCTTACGCTGGATGCCGATGATGAGCTCAAGGCGGCGATTACCGCCTTTGAAGAGGTGCTGCGTGAGAACGTGCTGGTCACCGAAGTGAAGTTTGGACAAAGCGCCGATATGGAGCGTGTGGAGCTTGGCGGCAAAACGATCGGCATTCTGATCGACTAATCGCAAAAGCCCGCTTGTCTCTTCTATCCATTAGATAAAAAAAGACCATCGACATGGTGCCTCCGGGAGGCTGCCATGGTCGATGGTCTTTTTGGCGTTCATGCGCTGTCAATGTCCGTGCAGAGGTACGGGGACGTACGCATGCACTGGCAAAACAGACGCTTCATCGGTGCCGTATGCAGGAATGAGCGGATACATTATTACACATAATAGCAGCACAATGGGCTATACGAGCGGTATCCCGGATTGGCTTCGGAGGAGCAATGGATACGGCAATGCAGCAATGCGAGTCAAGCGAGCGGCATCAGGCGTCATTTATCCGATGACTATTCCTGGAACAGCCGCTTGCTGCAGCGATTACGAACACCGCCGCCGGCCGCGGAAAGGGGGCTTGTCTGTCCGATGTCGGATCAACAGAAATCAGAGGAGAAGCAAGAAGCAAAGCCGCAAGAACCAAAGGCAGGGCAAGAGATACGGGAGGAAAACAGCTCCGTATCGGATGAGGAACGGCTTCAAACCATTCATCGTCTGACGACTGATATCGCTCAGCAGCTTGAGAAATCCCGTATCGCGGACTATACACAGCTGCTGCATCGGCCGTGGAGACTGGTTGGTCTGAACCTGCTGGCAGGGACTGCTCGCGGGGTTGGGATTGCGATCGGCTTTACTTTTTTTGCTGCCACCATCATTTATCTACTTCAGGCCCTTGGCGCCTTGAATCTGCCAATCATCGGCGATTACATTGCGGATATTGTCCGCATCGTTCAACGTCAGCTTGAACTGACCTAATCACAGCAAGAAGATGGGGGTCAGGGGGCAGGTCAGATTAACGTGTCGTCATCGTCTTCCCCGGGCACATTCGGATCAAGCAGGAAGCTGCCTTCCCCGCGCTGGATATATTCCACATATTGCGGACTCCGGACGAAGAATACATCGGTGCCATCGATGTTTGTAGCCACAAAATTTTCATATACCTCCACAAAGCCGCCCTGGTCATCTTCATGCTCGATGTCCATTTCGTTATAGCTGTCGATGTTGTTGCCTTCGGCCAAGGCGGGCGAGTTGGAGTTGCCCCAGCTTTCGACGATCTGCCAGGCGTCCTCTCCGTCAAAGCCGGAATATTCATGCTCATCGAGACTTGAGCGGCCAAACGGCGGATGAAGAAACTCCTCTTCCACGGGACGGTCATGGGAAGGATTTTGCCGCGGGTTGTCTTTCAGGCAGTACTGGGTGTCCGGAACAGCCTCCAGACGCTCGTACGGGATCGCTTCCCCGCAGATGATGCATGTGCCATAGCGCCCGTGATGGATCGCTTCCAGGGAGAAAATGACACGCTGCAGTTCCAGGTCCATCCGGTCCTGCAGGGCCAGATCCTTCTCGCGTTCATAAACCTCGGTCGCCAGGTCGCCCGGGTGGTTGTCGATATGTGATAATTCACCGGTGTAATCTCGTTCGGATTCCCCCATGCCGTGCTGATCATTATGCACCATGCGCGATTCCAGCTCGGCCTTGCGCTCCATCAGTCTCTGCTTCAGTCGGCGGATCTGTTCCTGAGTTAAATGCGACATGTCAGGCTCCTTTCATGGTCCGGTTATGGGCCGATTGTTGATATCTATAGAGTGCGCGCTAACCAGGGGTTTTACTGACGGAAAATGTTCGCGGGACTGGACAGGAATGGACGATGGTTCAGCGGCTGTGCTACAATAAGACGAGCAAATTTCCGCAAAAGCAACAAAGCATGAGCGGATGAGACAGAACGGAGTGAACATAGCGACGTGGTGTATTATGTGATTGCATTGATCGCATTTATAATCGATCAGGGGACGAAATTTTTAATTGCAAGCAGACTTGAGATTGGGGATAAAATTCCGGTTATCGGTGATTTTTTCCTGATCACTTCTCATCGTAACAAGGGAGCGGCGTTTGGCATTCTGCAGAATCAGCTGTGGTTCTTCATTATCGTCACCATCGCCGTTGTAGTCGGGCTCGTCTGGTACTTGCAGAAGGTTCGCAAGGAAGAACGAAAGCTGCTGCCAACCGCGCTGGCACTTGTGCTCGGAGGCGCACTGGGGAATTTTATCGACCGCTTGCTGATGGGCGAAGTGGTGGATTTTCTGCAATTCAATTTCGGCAGCTATACGTTCCCGATTTTTAATGTTGCAGATTCCTGCATCGTGATCGGGGTAGGGCTCATTATACTCGACACCCTCCTTGAGGGCAGACGGGAACAGATGAAAGCACATCATGAAACGACAGGCACGGAAGGGAATGAATAGGCTTGCAGGAAGGTGATATGACAGCGGCGATGTGGGAACGGGCCGAGCATGAGGGCGAGGTTATGGAGTGGACGGCAGGACCTGAGGACGCCAAGACGCGGATTGACAAATATATAGCGGAAGCACTTGGGGATGAAGTGTCCCGCTCACAGGTACAGCTGTGGATCAGCGAGGGCCATGTGACTGTAAATGGCGCTCCGGTGAAAGCGAACTTCAAGCTGAGTGAGGGGGACCGGATATCCGTTCATGTTCCTGAGCCGTCTGCGGTGGAGATTGCCCCCGAGGATATTCCGCTGGAGGTCGTATTCGAAGATCGCGACGTCATCGTGGTGAACAAGCCGCGGGGGATGGTGGTGCATCCCGCTCCGGGTCATCTGACCGGAACGCTTGTCAATGCGCTGATGTTTCATTGCAAGGATCTGTCGGGGATCAATGGCGAGCTGCGCCCGGGCATCGTGCACCGGATCGACAAGGACACCTCCGGCTTGATTATGGCAGCGAAGAATGACAAGGCGCATGCTTCCCTGGCTGCACAGCTGAAGGATCATAGCGTAACCCGAAGGTATATCGCCCTCGTCCAGGGGAATATCAGTCATGATCAGGGGACGGTGGACGCGCCAATCGGCAGAGATCCGCATGATCGCAAGATGTTTACGGTCACGGATCGCAACAGCAAGCATGCAGTCACCCACTTCACGGTGATGGAGCGCTTTGGCGATTACAGTCTCCTTGAGCTGCAGCTGGAGACCGGACGCACTCACCAAATCCGGGTGCATATGAAATATATCGGTCACTCGCTCGTCGGTGATCCCGTATACGGCAAGAGCAAGGGCATTAAAATGAACGGACAGGCTCTTCATGCTGCCGTGCTTGGATTTGTACACCCGTCAAGCGGGGAATATGTGGAGTTTTCTGCGCCGCTGCCTCAGGATATGGAGGATCTGCTGGCGTCATTGCGGAGCCGGTAACGGCTCCTTTCTCATTTGTTCGAGAGGCCCCTGCTTATTGCGGTCCTGCTCCGGGATATGATATAGTGGACGTAATTCTAATGTTAAAGGAGGTGGGCCAGGATGAATTTCGAGAAGGTGAACAACCGTATTAACCAGCTGCCAATCGCGATGGCTGGTATTGTTCATGCTTTTTCCGACAACGGGAGAAGTCTGTCCAATTCCATGATACGTGTTGTAACATCTTCGAGAAGTTGCCTGCCTGCCTTTACGGATATAGCCTGATTTGAGATCAGGCTTGTTTACCAAGGCCGGGGAGCTTGCTCCCTGGCCTTTTTTTGATGTGCGTAATGCAGAGTGCAGGTCTTCTCCAATGACAAAAACCGCTGTGCGGGAGCTTGGTGCTCATCCGAACAAGCGATTTGGGAGGAACCTGAACATGAATATTATCACTGCAAAAAACTTGACCAAATATCACGGCGCCAATCTGGTGCTTGACCATCTTGCTTTTGACATTAAGGAAGGGGAGCGAATCGGCCTGATCGGCCTCAACGGCAGCGGCAAATCAACGCTGATTCGCCTTATTGCAGGTGTAGAGCAGCCGGATGAAGGGCAGATTATGATCCGGAAGGATGCCCGTATCGGCTATTTGGCTCAAACCTTGGCAGATCACGGCCAGCGCACGGTGCTGGAGGTGCTGTCTGCCGGGCTTCAGCAGCTGACAGACTGGAAAGCCGAAATGACGGAGCTGGAGCGGAGTATGGGCGATGCCGAGATTCATGCGCAGCCGGATGCACTCGATCGAATCTTGAAGCGGTATGCCTCGCTGCAGGAGCGCTTTGAGCGCGAAGGCGGCTATGCGATGGGGGCGAGCATTGACAAAATCGCTTCCGGGCTAAGCATCGCCAAGAGCAGTTATGGCCAGCCGTTCGGATCGCTGTCTGGCGGGGAGCAGACCCGGGTTGCGCTGGCGGCCCTGCTCATTGTCGCTCCAGATATTTTGCTGCTTGATGAACCGACGAACCATCTTGATCTGGAGAGAGTGGAGTGGCTGGAATCCTTTTTGAAGGAATATCCGGGAACGGTGGTGCTGGTGTCGCATGATCGTTATTTTCTTGACCGGACGGTGACCCGGGTGATGGAGATTGAGGATGGCGAGGGATTCACGGCTGAAGGAGGCTATACCGCTTATATCGAGGCCAAGGAGAAGCGGCTGCTGCAGCAGTTCGAGCTGTATCAGGAGCAGCAGAAAGTGGTGGCCAAGATGAAGGAATCGATCAAGCAGCTGGAGGAATGGGGCCGAGTCGGAGGCAACGAGAAGTTCTTCAAACGGGCGGCTTCCATGCAGCGGGCGCTTGATCGGATGCAACAAATGAAAAGGCCTGTCCTGGAGCGCCGCAGAGCCGAGTTTGAGCTTGAGCAGCAGGACCGGTCCGGCCGCCGCGCAGCTGAATTCGCAGGGTTGTCCATGTCCTTTGGCGGCAAGGATATGCTGAAGGAGATATCGGGACTGCTGGAATACGGGGAGCGGGTTGTGCTGCTTGGCGCCAACGGCAGCGGCAAATCAACGCTGTTCAAACTGCTGCTCGGTCACCTGGAGCCGGATGCTGGAGTAGTTCAGCTGGGCGCCCGTATCGAGGTCGGCTATTTGGCGCAGCAGGAGGAGCCAGCCGAACCGGGGCGGACCGTTCTCAAATTTTTCCAGGAGCTGGCAGGCGTAAGCGAGGGGGAAGCACGCGGCATACTGGCGCGGTATCTATTCTATGGGCCGGCGGTGTTCCGGAAGCTGGGCAATCTGTCCGGCGGGGAATGGACTCGGCTGAGATTGGCGGTGCTGGTGCAGCGGAAGCCGAATCTGCTGCTGCTGGATGAGCCGACGAATCATCTGGACACCGCCTCCAGAGAGGCGCTGGAAGAAGCGCTTCAGTTATACGGCGGTACCGTTCTGGCTATTTCCCATGACCGTTATTTTGTAAATCGGCTGGCGGGGAAAGTATGGGAGTTGAAGGATGGCCAATTGACCGTGTACCACGGCAACTATGAAGCTTACCGGGATAAGAAGCTGAAGATGGAGCAGGCTATAGTAGGATGGACTCCGTCTCAAGCGGCTTCTTCTAGCAAGCACCAGGCAGCGCCCGTCCAGCGGTCTGTGTCAACACGGGGCGATGATGGGATGAACAGTCCGGAACGTCTGGAAGAGGAGATCTCTGCCCTGGAAACGCAAATTCAGGCGCTTGATCGCAAGCTGGAGGACGCAAGCCTCGATACAGGGCAGCATCATGCTGACGTGTCCAGGCTCGAAGCGATCTGGAATGAGCGGAATAGGCTGCAAATCCGGCTTGATGAGCTGATGGCGAGATGGGTGGAGATATCATAGCCTCGCCGGCGTGGGGGCAACCCTAATTTGGCAGAAGGAGACTGACTTAAATGTACAAATCATCTGATATAAAATGCATGGCTCTCACCATGTTTTTAGGGCATATTTAGGGTGACTATGATCGCTAGAGTAGGAGATGAATACAAACCATGAGTATTGAAAAATATCAAGAAACTTATATTCAGCAAAATTTTGCAGACCGTATCGGTGGGGCGGGCTATGGCAAGGACACCGCGATTTATAAATTCGAGAAAATCAAAAGAGCCAAAGCGGCTGCCAAGCTTGAGCATCCGGATACTGAACTGATCGACATGGGTGTTGGCGAGCCTGATGAAATGGCCGATGCAGGCATCGTTGCCAAGCTTGCCGAGGAAGCTGCCAAGCCGGAGAACCGGGGATATGCCGATAACGGGATTGCCGAGTTCAAGGAAGCGGCGGTACGCTATTTGAAAAACGTGTTTCAGGTTGATGGCATTGATCCGGCAACCGAGGTGCTGCATTCGATCGGCTCCAAGCCTGCGCTGGCCATGCTGCCTTCCTGCTTCATCAATCCGGGCGATGTGACCATTATGACGGTGCCGGGTTATCCGGTTCTGGGTACGCACACCAAATACCTCGGCGGCGAAGTCTACAACGTAGAGCTGAAGAAGGAAAATGCGTTCCTTCCGGATCTGGCTTCCATTCCGGAGGACATTGCCCGCCGCGCGAAGCTGCTGTATCTGAACTACCCTAACAATCCGACCGGTGCCAGCGCGACCGTAGAATTTTTCACCGAAGTGGTGGAGTGGGCCCGCAAATACGGCGTCGTTGTAGTGCATGATGCGCCTTATGCAGCGCTGACTTATGATGGATTGAAGCCGCTTAGCTTCCTGTCGGTACCTGGTGCGAAGGATGTTGGTGTGGAGCTGCATTCCCTGTCCAAGTCATACAACATGACAGGCTGGCGTATCGGCTTCATCGCAGGTAATCCGCTTGTGGTGAAAGCGTTCGGCGATGTGAAGGACAACAATGACTCCGGGCAATTCATCGCCATCCAGAAAGCTGCGGCTTACGGTCTTGACAATCCGCAAATTACCGAGAAGATCGCCGAGAAATATTCGCGCCGTCACGACATGCTGGTAGAAGCGCTCAATGGGCTTGGATTCAAGGCCGAGAAGCCGAAGGGTTCCTTCTTCCTCTATGTTGAAGCTCCGAAGGGCATCAAAGGCGGACGCCGCTTCGAGTCAGGTGAAGACTTCTCCCAATATTTGATCCGCGAGAAGCTGATCTCCACTGTGCCTTGGGATGATGCCGGCCATTTCGTTCGTTTCTCCGTGACCTTTGAAGCGAAAGGCGAAGAGGAAGAGAAGCGCGTCATTTCGGAAATCCGCAGAAGATTGAGCGACGTGGAGTTTGAATTTTAATAAACCTAATGCATATGGGTGAATGATAGGTTTGCGACAGAATTCGACTTGATGACAGTTGACATCTCATACAGGGTCTGTCATAATGAAGTCAATCGAATAGCACCTTTAAATCAGTCCCGTGAGGCTGGCAAGGTAACGTGAACCGAGGTTCATTCTTTGAAGGCATCATTCTGTCTGCGGACAGCTTGCCATGCTTTCATACGCTCGCATGAAGTATACCCCCTTGCCCCCTGGGCAAGGGTTTTTTTGTGTGCAGAATGTTGTTGGCAAAATGAATGGAGAGACAAGGGATGACCCTGAACATAATAAGGGCTACTGATAGATTGAAGGAGGCTGTAATCGATGAGCAGTGAACAGCAGCATGTCATTATGGACGAAACGGCCATACGCAGAGCGTTAACCCGAATCGCCCATGAAATACTGGAAAAAAATAAAGGCATCGAAGACTGCGTGCTGGTGGGAATTCGGACCCGGGGAGTGTTTTTGGCCAAGCGGATCGCAGAGCGGATCCATGAGATCGAGGGCACGCCCATTCCTTGGGGGGAGATTGATGTCACTACCTACCGGGATGACCGCAAGGTTGACGGAGAGCTTCTCCAGCGGAAGGAAGGGGCAATGCTAAGTCCGGAGCTGAACATCCATGACAAAAAGGTGATTCTGTTCGATGATGTGCTTTACACGGGACGCACGATCCGCGCCGCGATGGACGCGCTGATGGATTGCGGGCGCCCGCGGGCGATCCAGCTGGCGGTGCTGGCGGACCGGGGGCACAGAGAGCTGCCGATCCGGCCGGATTATATTGGCAAGAACGTGCCGACTTCCAGGCAGGAGGAAATTGTAGTTGCGCTTTCGGAGATCGACGGCAAGGATGAAGTGACGATCATTCATGAAGAGAGGAACGATAGATCATGACAACGGCAATTTCACTTAAAGAACGCAGTCTGCTGGGGCTAAAGGATTTAAGCCGGGATGAAATCATGTCGATTCTGAATCGCGCAGCGTATTGGGATTCGCAGAGCGAGAAGGTCGTGCCGATCTTAAACCACAAATTTGTCGTGAACATGTTTTTTGAAAATAGTACGAGAACCCGCTTCTCGTTTGAAATGGCGGAAAAGCGCCTCGGCGCTGAGGTGATGAATTTTGCAGCCGCCGCCTCCAGTGTGGAGAAAGGGGAATCGATCTCCGATACGGTGCGGACGCTGGAAGCGGTGGGCGTGGACGCAGGGGTAATCCGGCTGAAGCCGGCAGGCGTCCTGCAGGAACTGGCTGAACGCGTATCGATTCCGCTCGTGAATGCCGGTGACGGAAATAACGAGCATCCGACACAGGCGCTGCTGGATTTGTATACGATGAAGCAGGTGTTCGGCGAGTTTAGCGGACTGACGGTTTCGATCATTGGGGACATTAAGCATAGCCGCGTAGCACGCTCGAACCTGTGGGCGCTGCAAAAGCTTGGAGCCCGCGTACAGTTCTGCGCGCCAGAGACGATGATGGCTCCCGAGCTTGCCGTACATGCGCCGTATGTCTCGATGGAGACGGCAATGAAGGCGGATGTGGTGATGATGCTGCGAGTACAGCTGGAGCGCCACAGTGAAGGGGTGTTCAAATCGAAAGCGGAATACCGCGAGCATTACGGGCTGACAGAGGAAAGAGCTGCAGGGCTGGCAAGACATGCGATCATTATGCACCCTGCTCCATTCAACCGGAATGTCGAGATCGACGATGCGGTGGTGGAAAGCGAAAAGTCGACGATCTTCAAACAAATGTCCAACGGTGTGCCAATCCGGATGGCTGTCATTGAACGAGCCATGAAGGGCTAAGCGAGGCAGATCATCATTTTTGACGCACTTTTCTAATAAATATACACAAAAGTGAATTTTTATTATACAATATACAGGAAGCGAGCCGCGCTTCTGCTGCGGAGGGGAACAATGGTGCAAATTATAAAAAACGCAAAGGTGCTAAATGAACAGGGACAGCTCGAAACCAAACATATCGTCGTGAAAGACGGGCGGATCGAGGCGGTCCTCGGAGAAGGAGCGGATGTACCGGTTCAGGACGGCAGCGTTCAAACGATAGATGCGCAAGGAAAGCTGGTTACGCCGGGATTCATCGATATGCATGTTCACCTGAGAGAGCCTGGATACGAGCACAAGGAAACGATTGAAAGCGGCAGCCGCTCGGCGGTAAAGGGCGGATTTACAACGATCGCTTGTATGCCGAACACGCGCCCGGTAACGGATACGCCGCAGACGGTGGAGCTTGTGCTTGAGAAAGCCCGCCAGGCCCAGATGGCCAAGGTGCTCCCTTATGCGGCGATCACGAAGAACGAGCTGGGCCGCGAGCTGACGGACTTTGAAGCTTTGAAGTCGGCAGGGGCCATCGGATTTACGGATGACGGCGTCGGGGTCCAAAGCGCCCAGATGATGAAGGATGCGATGAAGAGAGCGAAGGCTCTGAACATGCCGGTCATTGCGCACTGTGAAGATGATTCCTTGGTGAAGGGAGCGTTTGTCACGGAGGGTAAATTCGCGGAGCGCCATGGCCTGAAAGGCATCCCGAACGAATCCGAAGCGATTCATGTCGGAAGAGACATCCTGCTTGCAGAAGCAACAGGGGTACACTACCATGTGTGCCATGTCAGCACCGAGCAGTCGGTCAGACTGATCCGGCAGGCCAAAGCGATCGGCATCTCCGTTACAGCCGAGGTGTGTCCGCACCATCTGGTGCTCTCGGATGAGGACATTCCAGGGCTTGACGCCAACTGGAAGATGAACCCGCCGCTTCGCTCGCCGCGTGATGTGGAGGCTTGCATTGAAGGGCTGCTGGATGGGACGCTCGATATGATCGTGACCGACCATGCGCCGCACAGCGTGGAGGAGAAAGCGAAAGGGATGGAACTGGCGCCGTTTGGCATCGTAGGCTTCGAGACCGCCTTCCCGCTGCTTTATACGCGGTTTGTAGCGACTGGCAAATGGGATCTGGCGTTCCTGGTGAAGCGGATGACAAGTGATCCGGCTCGTGTGTTCGGGCTTGACAGCGGTGTGCTGACACCGGGAGCGCCGGCGGATTTGACCATGATTGATCTGGATTTGGAGAAGGAAGTTAACCCTGAACAATTTGCAACGAAAGGCCGCAATACACCGTTTACCGGCTGGAAGCTCAAGGGTTGGCCCGTGATGACCTGGGTCGACGGACAAGTAAGATGGTCGGAGCAAGACGGATTTTAATTGGAACACTTAGGCGGCTGCCCTCTTAAAATAAATTACACATAGATGACAGGAGTGATCGGGATGCAGGCAAGATTGTTACTGGAGGACGGAACGCTGTTCAGCGGAAAATCCTTCGGCGCGGATGCTGAAATGACCGGGGAGGTTGTTTTCAATACAGGAATTACAGGATACCAAGAGGTGCTAAGCGACCCATCCTATTGCGGTCAGATCGTCACAATGACATACCCTCTGATCGGCAACTACGGCATTACGCGGGATGACTTCGAATCGATCCGCCCGTTTGTACATGGGTTCGTCGTTCGCCGTCATGAGCCTGTACCGAGCAACTGGCGTGCGGAGTATAGTGTGGACCAACTGCTCAAGGAGTACGGCATTCCAGGGATCAGCGAAATCGATACCCGGATGCTGACCCGAATCATTCGTCACCACGGCACGATGAAAGGGATTCTGACAACCTCCAACAAATCGGTGGAGGAGCTGAAGGAAATGCTCGGCGATACTTCGATTGCAGAGCTGCGCAATCAAGTGGCCAGAACATCGACTCCGCAAATGTTCGCCAGCCCAGGCGCCAAGGAACGGATCGTGCTTGTTGATTTCGGTGCGAAAAGCGGGATTTTGCGCGAGCTGACCTCTCGCGGCTGCGATGTCATCGTCGTGCCGCACAACGTAACGGCCGATGAAATTCGCAGGCTTCACCCTGACGGCATTCAGCTGTCCAACGGTCCTGGGGACCCGAAAGATGTGCCTTACGCCGTAGAGATGGTGAAGGAACTGCTCGGCGAATATCCGATCTTCGGCATCTGCCTGGGCCACCAGCTGTTTGCCCTTGCTGCCGGAGCGAATACGGAGAAGCTGAAGTTCGGTCATCGCGGCGGAAATCATCCGGTGAAAGAGCTGGCCAGCGGACGCTGCTTCATCACGTCCCAGAACCACGGTTATACGGTGAACGAGGAATCGATTCAGGGAACGGATCTTGAAGTGACGCATATCAACAACAATGACAAAACGGTAGAAGGTCTGAAGCACAAGAAATTCCCGGCCTTCTCGGTACAATATCACCCTGAAGCTGCACCTGGTCCTCATGACAGCAGCTATCTGTTTGATGACTTCCTGAACATGATCAGAGAGCATAAGAAGAATGAAATTCGGAAGCCGCGCCAAGCAGAGATGGTCGCAGCCGTGAAAGGAGCACGCTAACATGCCTAGAAACGAACAGTTGAAAAAAATACTTGTCATCGGCTCCGGCCCGATCGTGATCGGCCAGGCGGCAGAATTTGACTATGCCGGTACGCAAGCGTGCCAGGCGTTGAAAGAAGAAGGGGTCGAGGTGGTGCTGATCAACAGCAACCCGGCGACCATCATGACCGATACCAACATGGCGGATAAAGTATACATCGAGCCCATCACGCTGGATTTTGTAACGCAAATCATTCGCCAGGAGCGCCCGGACGGATTGCTGCCAACGCTCGGTGGCCAGACCGGTCTGAACATGGCGGTGGAGCTGGCGCGCGCCGGCATTTTGGAACAGGAAAATGTGAAGCTCCTCGGCACACAGCTGGACTCGATTGAGAAGGCTGAAGACCGTGATCTGTTCCGTGAACTGATGCGCGAGCTGGAGCAACCAGTGCCGGAGAGCACGATTGTGACCACGCTGGAAGAAGCGCTGGAATTTGCGCAGGAGATCGGCTATCCGCTGATCGTGCGCCCGGCTTATACGCTTGGCGGAACAGGCGGCGGCATCTGCGCTACAGAGGAAGAGCTGCGCGAAACGGTCAGCTCCGGCCTTCGCTACAGCCCGATCAGCCAATGTCTGGTTGAGAAGAGCATCGCAGGCATGAAGGAAGTGGAGTATGAGGTCATGCGCGATGCCAACGATAACTGTATCGTTGTGTGTAACATGGAAAACTTCGATCCAGTCGGCGTTCATACCGGCGACAGCATCGTGGTTGCACCGAGCCAGACGCTGTCGGACAGAGAATATCAGATGCTGAGAAGCGCCTCGCTCAAAATCATCCGTGCGCTCAACATCGAAGGCGGCTGCAACGTGCAGTTCGCGCTGGATCCGAACAGCTATCAATATTATGTCATTGAGGTAAACCCGCGGGTAAGCCGCTCCTCGGCGCTTGCTTCCAAGGCAACAGGTTATCCGATTGCGAAAATGGCGGCCAAAATCGCCATGGGCTATACGCTGGATGAAATCGTCAACCCGGTGACAGGGCAGACCTATGCCTGCTTCGAGCCGACGCTCGATTATATCGTCAGCAAAATCCCGCGCTGGCCGTTTGATAAATTCACGCAGGCCAACCGGAAGCTGGGAACACAGATGAAAGCGACAGGCGAAGTGATGGCGATCGGCCGCACGTTCGAGGAATCCATTCATAAAGCGGTGCGTTCGCTGGAGATCGGGGTTCATCGTCTGTACCTGAAAGATGCGGAGACACTGAGCGACGAGGTGCTGAAGGAGCGTCTTGTGAAAGCGGACGATGAGCGGATGTTCCTGGTGGCGGAAGCATTCCGCCGTGGCTATACGCTGCAGGAAATTCAGGATCTAACGAACATCGACTGGTGGTTCCTTGACAAAATCGAGGGTCTGATCCAGTTCGAACAGCATATCCGCAGTGAAGCATCCTTGACTTATGAAACGCTGTATCAAGCCAAGCGGCTTGGATTCACCGACCGCGCCATTGCCGAGCTTCGCGCCGAAGGCAAGGCGAGCACGCACATTACGGAAGCATCGATCCGCTTCCTTCGCCATGAGCACGGACTTCGTCCAGTATACAAAATGGTGGATACATGCGCAGCGGAGTTCGAAGCGACAACGCCATACTACTACTCGACCTATGAGACCGAAAATGAAGTGACGCACTCCCAGAAGGAGAAGGTCGTTGTCCTTGGCTCCGGTCCGATCCGGATCGGTCAGGGCATCGAGTTCGACTACTCGACAGTCCATGCAGTATGGGCGATTCAGAATGCCGGCTACGAAGCAGTTATTATCAACAATAACCCAGAGACGGTATCCACGGACTTCAATACCTCCGACCGGCTGTATTTCGAGCCGCTGTTCTTCGAGGATGTTATGAATGTCATCGAACAGGAGAAGCCGATCGGCGTTATCGTTCAGTTCGGCGGTCAGACGGCGATCAATCTGGCCGAACCGCTGAGCAAGGCGGGCGTCAACATTCTCGGTACGAGCCTCGAGAGCATTGATGAGGCAGAGAACCGTAAGAAGTTCGAGGCGCTGCTGTCCAGACTGAACATTGCGCAGCCGAAAGGAAGCACGGTCACCTCGGTTGACGAGGCGGTGGGCACTGCACAGTCTCTGGGCTACCCGGTACTGGTCAGACCATCCTATGTGCTTGGCGGACGTGCGATGGAAATTGTGTACTCCGATAGCGAACTCCTGAACTACATGGAGCAGGCCGTCAAGATCAATCCGGAGCATCCGGTGCTGATCGACCGCTACATGCTGGGCAAGGAAGTGGAGGTCGACGCGATCTGTGACGGCGACACGGTGCTCATCCCGGGCATCATGGAGCATGTGGAGCGCGCCGGGGTTCACTCGGGTGACTCGATCGCCGTGTACCCGCCGCAATACCTGTCGGAGGAGCTCAAGCAGAAGATTACGGAGATCACGATTAAAATCGCCAAAGAATTGAATACTCGCGGACTTGTTAACATCCAGTTCGTTATCTATAAAGGCGAAGTGTACGTCATCGAAGTGAATCCGCGTTCCTCACGGACGGTTCCGTTCCTGAGCAAAGTGACCGGCATTCCGATGGCGAACCTGGCGACCCAGGCCATTCTCGGCACGAAGCTGAAGGATCTCGGTTACGAGGAAGGCATGTGGCCAGAGAGCGAGCATGTATCTGTCAAGGTGCCGGTATTCTCCTTCGCGAAGCTTCGCCGGGTAGAGCCGACGCTTGGACCGGAAATGAAATCGACGGGCGAAGTGATGGGGCGCGATGTCAAATATGCGAAGGCGCTGTACAAAGGCCTGATCGGGGCAGGAATGAAAATTCCTTCCTCCGGCGCGATTATCGCGACGGTTGCCGACAAGGACAAGGCTGAAGCATGCGAGCTCTTGAAGGGATTCCACAAGCTCGGTTACAAAATCATCGCCACCGGCGGCACCGCCGCAGCTTTGAAGGCATCGGGACTCGATGTGACGACGATCAACAAACTGTCGGAAGGCACGCCGAATATTCTGGACATGATCCGCACCGGAGAAGCGAACTTTGTCTTCAATACGCTGACCAAAGGGAAGACACCGCAGCGTGACGGCTTCCGGATTCGCCGGGAAGCGGTTGAGAACGGGGTTGTATGCATGACCTCGCTGGATACGGTTCGCGAGCTGCTGACGATGCTGGAGACGATCAACTTCTCCTCTGAAGCGATGCCGGTTTAACCGATAAGGAGGGGAATATGACAGCCAGTTATGAACAAATGGCGGGCCGCCTGATGGTGGCCCTGGATTACCCTGACGCCGGGCAGGCCAAGGAGCTCGTGCGCAAGCTGGAAGGCATCCCTTGTTATTTGAAGGTCGGAATGCAGCTGTTCTACACGGCCGGACCGGAGTTTATAAAGGAACTGAAGAGCAAAGGATATCGTGTGTTCCTCGATGTGAAGATGCATGATATTCCGAATACCGTAAAAGGCGGGGCTCACAGCGTAACCCGGCTCGGCGTGGACATGTTTAATGTCCATGCCGCCGGCGGGGCTGCGATGATGGAGGCGGCAAAGGCCGGGGCGGAAGCTGCAGTGGCAGACACCCCGGGGCTTGCCATGCCTGTCATCATTGCGGTAACGCAGCTGACCAGCACCACCCAGGCTGTGATGAACGAGGAGATCGGCATCCCGGGCGCTGTGGAGAACACCGTCGTTCGTTATGCCTCGCTTGCCAAGCAGGCAGGATTGCACGGCGTAGTCGCATCCTCCCTGGAAGTTCCGGCAATCGCCGCAGCTTGCGGAGATGACTTCAAGACGGTAACGCCGGGCATTCGCCCAGCGGGAGCGGATATCGGTGACCAAGCGAGGGTGCTGACGCCGGGGGAAGCCATCCGTAGCGGCAGTCACTACCTTGTGATTGGCCGACCGATTACGGGGGCAGCAGATCCGAGACAAGCAGCAGAACAGATGATCGAGGAGATGATTCAAGCGTGAGTACATTAACGAACATTCCGGAGAAAATCGCAGCGTATCTGCTGCAGATCGAGGCGGTGTCCCTGCGTCCGCATCAGCCGTTCACATGGACATCCGGCATCAAGTCGCCGATATATTGTGACAACCGGCTGACGATGTCTTACCCTGAAATCCGCGATGTCATCGCGGAATCGTTTGCGGCCATCATTCGCGAGCAATATCCGGAGGCCGAAGCGATTGCGGGAACAGCGACAGCTGGGATTCCCCATGCTGCATGGGTGTCTCAGAAGCTGAACCTGCCGATGTCGTACATCCGGGATAAAGCGAAGGGGCACGGAAAAGAGAACCTGATCGAAGGCCTGATCAAGCCGGGGCAAAAGGTCGTTGTCATCGAGGATTTGATCTCCACCGGCGGCAGTTCGCTCAAGGCGGCGCAAGCGGTGAAGGATGCAGGTGCAGAGCCGCTGGCCGTGCTGGCAATATTCAGTTATCAGCTGGATAAAGCGGTACAAGCCTTCGCTGAGGCCGGCATTCCGCTGCAAAGCTTGTCCAATTACACCGCGCTGATCGATGTGGCATTGTCCGAGCAGCGTATTCAGGAGCAGGATGTCGCGCTTTTGCAATCATGGAGAGCGAATCCGTCAGCCTTTGGCGTATAAATCATAAATCGGATCGATGATTGATCCATCGTTATGTGAGGGTTGTGAAACGGTTGTCTGCAGTTAGTAAACTGCGGGCAGCCGTTTTTTTGATTGTTCCCTGCTGACATGATTTGGCTGCATGGGGAGTATGACATATGATATCTGCTATTGCTCGTTTTGATACTCATAACATGTGATTAGTAAATAAAATAGAGAATACTATTGTGAAATTCGCCTAAATTTTATACTATATTAATATCTGAAGTATAAAAATGAGAATGAGGAAGCGTGGATTATTTTAAAGACCAAGAAGGCATAAAGACTTAGAAAGTGATGTCGCAGGCACAATCACGAACTGACATGAACAGAAAGGATTGCAGGACATGAGCCGAAAGAAGGAAGAGGTGCTTCAAACAGGGAGGCGTTTGTTTGTGGAGCATGGCATTATCGATACCAGTATGGAGCAGATCGCCGAGGCGGTACCGGTATCCAAAATGACGATATACAACTACTTTCAGAACAAGGAAGGGCTGCTCGATCAGATTGTGGATCGGATCGTGGACGAGATGATGAAAGAGTACCGTGATATCGTCGATCATGCCAATAGCCCGCTGGAGGCGCTTGATCGGTTAACCAAAGAGCGCGAACGATTCTCGGTCCATGTCAGCGACAAGTTTGTATCCGACCTGGCCAAATTTCCCGATCAGATGGAGAAGCTGATCCGCTTCAATCAAGAGCATGTGGTCCCCGAATTCGAGATGCTGATCTTCAAGGGACAGCAGATGGGACAAATTCGCAAGGATATTTCTCCCCAGGTGCTGGTGGCTTTTTTGACATTTATCAAGGAATTCTCAGCGCGAACGGAATGGTATCAGGGGCTCGGCAGCCTGAATGCCATCAGCGAGCAGCTTTCCACGATCCTATACTACGGCATTATAGAGCGGCCGGAAGACAAGCCGAGCAGCAAGGAGAAGTCTGACTGACGGCCATATGCAACCCGATCAACAATAATATTTAGGAGAAGGGGCTGGACAATCTGGCATTGTATTATAAGGAAAGTGGAGATCGTGAATCACAACGGGTCATCGTCTTTTTGCATGGCGGCGGCGTGGGCGGCTGGATGTGGGATGGGGTGACGGACTATTTTCAGGACAGTTATTGTCTTATTCCGGATCTGCCAGGACATGGCCGGAGCGCGGGAGAGCCCTTTGTATCCATTAGCGATACGGCCGCTTATCTTAATCGCTGGATAATGGATCTCGCTAAGGGAAGAGAGCTTGTGGTTGCCGGTTTCTCGCTAGGCGCACAAATACTCGTTGAAATGCTGGGACAAGAGCCGGAGCTGATGGATTATGCGATCATTAACAGTGCGCTGACAAGCCCGCTTCCAGGAGCCCGTGTCTTTACGCGGCCGCTGATCGGGTTAACCTTCCCTCTCGTTCGAAACAGGTCATTCTCCAGACTGCAGGCTCGGACGTTGTACATATCAGACGCGGATTTCGAGAAGTATTATGAGGAATGCTGCCGGATGGAGAAGGAAACACTGCTGTCCATCCTGGAGGAAAATATGTCTTTCCAGGTGCCATCCGGCTTCAAGAAAGCGACCGCCAATCTGCTGGTTACCGTAGGGGAGAAGGAGAAAAGCGTCATGAGGCGTTCTGTACAGCAATTGATGAATCTGCAGGAGCGTGCTGCCGGGATCATGTTCCCGGGGGTTGGACATGGTGTGCCGCTGGCGGATCCGGCGCTTTTTCACCGGGTGGTTCAACGCTGGCTGGCAGACGGAACGATCGCCAATGAGGTTATACGTGTTCAGACTTAACAGTTCAGCAAATCTGGACCGAGACATCTGACCATCGCATGCTGCGAAGGGTGGATGTCTTTTTACGTTTAAGGGTGGCCCGAAGTCGGTTGATTCCTTCTTCCTATAGCGGTTTATGTTTAGATAACGCAATATTTGGGTAAAAATCCCTAGAAATTTAGGGCCAGGATTTGGTAGAGCCAGTGAGGAAGTCTACCCTATAATATATAGGATGAATTTAAGGTGCTGTTTATGGTCAAAGGAGGGAGCAGCTTGGAGCAGGCTCGCATACAGATCAGGTTAACCGGAAAGCAGTTTTTTGTGTTGACCGGGATTGCGGGGGCCAAGGCTGTCGTAGGTCTTGAAGATCCATTTCGCGGAACGCTGGCCGAAGAGATGCCGGCAGAGGTTGCCCGAATTGAACAAGAGTTGGAGGAGGCTGGGTACATCAGATTGGTTGACGGTGAACCCGAGCTTGTGCCTCAGCTTCTGGAATACATAGAGATTTGTAGCCGCGCGCTGCTCACGATTCATCTCGCGGTGGATGATAAACAGCGCAGCCGAAGCAGCGAGTGCTTCTTCTATTACAGCGCTGGCGCTGTTGTTAAGGCTGAACTGAAATATATCGACCACATGCATATGTACGAGCTAGAGGAGATTGGAACCCCTGCTGAGGCCTGGATGAAGATCATGTCCAGCTTGAATCTGCAAGAGCGTCCTAAGCGGTGCCCGGAGCAGCTCAAGCTGCCGAAGGGGAAACTCTGGCAGTGGCTCAACGGAGAACAGGAAGCTTCCGGCGCAGCGCAGTCATTGCGGAAGGAAGGGAGCTCAGAGCAGGCCGTCACCCGGCTGGCCGAGGCGGTGAAGGCTCCGGAAAGCTATTCCGCGTTCACGGCGTATTACCGGCTGCAGCATGATTGGCGGGTAGAAGGGATCGAGCTGCTGAGAGGCCGGGAGGCCAACTGGGTCGTTCGGCCCGACGATCGCCATGATCAGATACGGGAAGCCTCTGTGATGGAAATTGTCAGGGAACTCGGGGACGTCATCTCCCGTATAAAATAACAGACAGCGTTCATACATGTACAAATTATTATCTGTTCGATATGGAGGTTGCCTTTTATTATGACCAGAATACGCGTGACGCCACAATTATTGAATGAGCAAGGTGTTCAGCTATCCGCTATTGCGAGCGAGGTTCAGCAGCTGCAGGAAAGAGTGCAGCAGCGGATTCAAGGCATGGCCTGGGAATCGCGCCACCGTGCACAGGTGGAGCAGCGTCTGGCCCAGTGCCGGGCAGCATGTCAAGCAGTCGTCACCAGACTTGAACAGAATCGGACACAGCTTGTGAATAAAGCGAGTGTTTTTGCCCAGACAGATCAGTCTACAGGGAACAGCCTAGCTTTTGGCAAGCAGGCGCTGGTGCATGTCAGCCCGCATACCCTGCTTCAAAGCAGCTATGCTCAAGGGAATAACCGGGCGCAAAGCTCCAAGCCACCGGTGACGGCAGCTGGCGTGGAATTCGATGCGCTTGCGCCTTTTGGCGGCGGGGCCAGCATGTGGGCAGCCAGTCCCATCGCTGCAGCCGGCACCCTGCTAGGGACTGCGACGGCTTCAGGGACGATGTACAAATATTGGGACATGTACCGCAAAGGCTTTGGCGTATGGCTGTCCAAGGACCATCGGGGCAGAACTAGAGCAAACATCAGCAACGGTTTTCTGGCGAACATTCGCAAGAAATCATATGCGGAGCATAACTGGAAAAATCATCCGAGGATTCCGAAATACGTTCTACCATCGGCAGCCGTCAAGGATTCGCTAAGCTGGAAGGGCGGCAAGCTCGGCTATGCCGGCATCGCCTTGACGACGGTGGGCAACTTCGCCTCCAATATCAAGAATAAGGAAAACGGGGCCAAAATCGCCGGCGATGCTGTTGTTGATGTCGGGGTAGGGGTCGGTACAGTGGTTGCATCCGCAGCGGCTGGCGCCAAAGCGGGCGCCCTAATTGGCACCGCTGTAGGCGGTCCAATCGGAACCTTGGCCGGTGCCGCCATTGGCTTTGGCGTGTCGGTCGGGGCTTCCTATGTGATGAACGGTATTAAATTCGCCGATGTCGACGGCGATGGACAGAAGGACAGCGTTACAGATACGTTGAAGATCGGAGCTGAGAAGCTGGGTTCAACCATTGCCGGTTGGTTCAAATAAGGGGGCTTACTTTTGAGATGGATATTTCGGAGAAAGAGCAGGAACGGTTTCATTTTCGGTTGATTCCGCCTGAACAAATTCGGGGGGGCGTTGTATGCTTTCTGCTCATTATGCTCATTCCGCTGCTGGTCACGCTGGCTGCGCCGATGCTTTCCCCATATTTATATTCAGCTGCGATCTTGTATGCTGTCATGCTGGGCTGGGGAGTTGTAATCAGCGTCAATCCATACCGCTATGAGGCTGTATTTACGCTATATATGGGCATTTATGGAGCGGCGCTGGCTGTGACGAGTGAGATCGCCATTCTGAAAATGATGTATGACATCGCCCGTGTAGAAAGTCCGTGGTACGGCGCCAGTTCCGTCCTCCTTATGGCTGCGGCTGGCTTGTTGTTCGGCCTGCTTCATATCAGAGCGGTTCGGCGCGGGACGTACCAGGAGATGGAGCGCAAAGGTTTGAACCGGGCAGGGAAGGCCGCCTTGCTGCTTGCCTCGATCGGTTATCTTGCGTATTATCTCGCGACCGCCTTTTTCGGCGAGTTGGGCAGCATGGTGCTGGGGATGGCCGGCTTCTCAGTGCTGCTGATCTTCGGACTGTATGTAGCTGTTGTATTTATACATCGCTACCTATTTATTAGACGCAACATGGATAAGCTCAGAGCGCTGTATCCGGCGTTGGGGCTGCCTAAGGAAGAGCGGGAGGCCGCATATATGCGGGCGAGGAATGAAGCACAAGCCACGGCGAAGCGGCATCGGCAAAGCAAGAAAAGGAGGAGATCATGATGGGGAATCCGCAGACGCTGCTGCCAAACGGATCGATAGTCATTTTGAAAGAAGGGGAGAAGAAGCTGGTGATCTACGGCAGAAAGCAGATACTGGCTGTCGACGAGCCGCAGATGTTCGATTATTTGGCTTGTCCGTACCCTGAAGGATATATCAGCCCGGAGTTCAGTTATGTCTTTAATCATGAAGATATTCAGACCGTCGTGTTTACAGGCTATCAGGATGAAGAAGAGGACGAGTTTCAGACCGTGTTAGCCAACGCGGGCGAGTCTTAAGCATAAAGTTGGAGGTGATTCGATGTCTGGCCGTATTTTGGTTTCGCCTGATGATCTGCGCAGGGCGGCCGCAGAGGTACGCAGCAGCAGCCAGCATGGCGGTGAGCTCGTATTGCGGCTGTCCCGGATTATGGAGACGTTGAATGCGGAATGGGAGGGCGTGTCGCAGCAGCGTTTCGCGGCAGAGGCTGCGCAGACTAAAGCTCAGCTTCAGCAGTTCATCCAGATGCTCCAGGGGATGGAGCAGGAGCTTGTTAGCATTGCCGCCCGATTCGCGGAGGCGGATGCGCAGAAATAAGGCCTTCCTTCGATCGGCTGCAGCCATATTGATGGGGCGGCCGTTTCTTTTTTTATGCCGCGTATGTGTGAATCTTCCGCAGATGGGGCATCCTATACAGCATTAGCATATTCAGCCGGGTAAGGAGACATCGAGATGAACTGGATTTATTACGGGAAGCTGTATACAAGCAAATTTCAGGCAGGATGCTTGGCCAAAAGGCTGGAGCAGGACGGCTGGCTGTTCGGGTATCAAGATCCGCAGCTGGTGGAAGTATACCGCTCCAGAAAAGGACGTTACGGCGTCCGTTTTCTTCCCTAAATCAAAATTCCATCAAAATAGCTCTTGACTTTCGCTGAGTAGTTGATGTATATTTATTATTGCCGCTGTTTCGTAATACAATGTCGCGGGGTGGAGCAGTTCGGTAGCTCGTCGGGCTCATAACCCGAAGGTCGTAGGTTCAAATCCTGCCCCCGCAACCAATTTCTATAATGGTTGTTGTCCTTATATGAATATGTTGTTTCAGGGCCCTTAGCTCAGTTGGTTAGAGCGGTCGGCTCATAACCGACTGGTCGGGGGTTCGAGTCCCTCAGGGCCCACTTTCAAGAAAAGAGGCTGTCCAGAAAGTCAGTGAAACCTGACTACTGGCAGCCTCTTTTTTTGTAAAACGCTAAAAATATGCGCAAAAAAACCGTCTTTTCCTGTAAAATGAAAGTTACCACACAACCATTTCAGAAAGGGACGGTTTTTATGCGTAATCAAATGACTACTACTAAACATTATAACATGCAACTCACATTTCCTCTAGAAAATATAGAAGGAAACATAGATTCTAAACGAAAGCTCACACCTGCTTTTAAAGCTTATGATAACAAGCAGATGCATATGATCTTGGATCTAGAATCACTAATCCCTTCCCACCATGTCGCTCGTATCATTGATGAAATGATTGAATCTATTCCTGACGAGCTGTTGTTTGCTCATTATGTTGGCGGTGGCCGTAGTTCCTACCATCCTAAAATGATGCTCAAAGTGATTCTTTATGGCTACTCTCAAAAAGTCTATTCCTGCCGTGGCATTGAAAAACTATTACAAGAAAACCTACCGGCGATGTGGCTAGCTGCGATGCAACAGCCGGACTTCCGCACCCTGAATGACTTCCGTGGTGTGCGAATGAAGAGCCTTATGGATGAGCTCTTTCAAACGATGATTAAAAAGCTCATCAACGACAATTTTATTACCATGGAGAACTACTTCTTGGATGGCACAAAGATTGAAGCTAATGCCAACAAGTATTCTTTTGTGTGGAAAAAATCTACGTTACGCTTTGAAGAGAAACTCAAAGAAAAGGTGCAGGCAACCCTTGCGCATATTCATACGCTCACGCAGCAAGAAGCTAGTGAAATGGTAGCTACCGATCCAGATGAGCTTCCTGTACAGCTTGAAGAAACAGCTGTTATTCTAGAAGAACAAGTAGAGCGCTTAACTGAACAGATCGCTCAAACCAATGACAGTGAAGCGAGAAAAGCCTTACGAAAAGAGCGTAGTGCCTGGAAACAGCCTCTGAAAAAGATTCGTCAAGACTTTCTTCCACGTCTGGCCAAGTATGATCAGCAGAAAGCTTGCTTTGGTGATCGCAATAGCTACTCCAAGACCGATCCAGACGCTACGTTTATGCGAATGAAAGAAGATCACATGAAAAATGGTCAACTTAAACCAGGTTACAATGTACAGATGGCAACGGAAAACCAATTTATTTTGTTTTATAGTCTTCACCAACGACCAACGGACACACGCTGCTTCATTCCGCATATGGAGCAACTTGCTGCGTCTTCTTTACCCATGCCTAAAACCGTGATTGCTGACGCTGGTTATGGTAGTGAGGAAAACTATTTGTACGCGTTAGGCGAAGAAAAAGAGACGCGATTTGATTTTCTTATTCCATATGGCAGCTATATGCACGAACAAACCAGACGCTACAAAAAGAACATGAAGCATGCAAGCAATTGGACGTATGAAGAGTTAGACGATCGCTTTATTTGCCCGAATGGTCGATACGTTTCGTTTAAGAAGTACCAGACGAAGAAGACACGCTCCGGCCTAGAGCAAAGCTTTAAGATTTACGAATGTGAGGATTGTAGCGATTGCCCATTAAAGGCAGCATGTACGAAAGCAAAGGGAAATCGTCAAGTACACTGGAACACGGTATGGGAAGAATTAAAGGCAAAGGCAAAAACAGCCCTTGAGGATGACGAGAAATCCGCGATCTATGCTCGACGTAAAGTCGAGGTTGAGAGTGTATTCGGTCACATCAAGGGCAATCGGTCGTTCCGCAGATTTTCCTTGCGGGGTCTAGAAAAAGTTCATACAGAGTTTGGGATTGTGGCCTTGGCCCACAATCTACTGAAAGTAGCAGGCATTCGCCTCGCTACATTCTTTCAAACGCAGGGACGTAAAAAGGTTGGACGGAGAAATGGTTCTCTTCTCGTCCAACCTTTTTACTTTAGGGACTTATTGGACAGCCCCTTTTTGCTATGTGTGGGGTTGTTGGAATGAAGTGCTTGATGGTGATTCAAAAACAGGGGAAATGGATTTGCTAACAGCGGTCCTTGAAATCATCAGTAAAAAAAGACCCCATCAACCAAGTAAGGTTAATGGGGAGCAGCGTTACTTATTCTAAATTATCTATCGCGTATTGTGCTTCTTCCTTCGTGAACTTCTCACCGTATTCCGAAATCAATTGATCGTAAATGGCCGAATCGGACATGCTCATAAGTTCTGCGTAGGATTGCGCCTTTTTCAATGCATTTTCTTTCCAATCAACTACAACGTTATCGATAGCATATTGAGCAGCTTCTGCGGGGAAATTCTCTCCGTATTCAGAAGTTAACTGATCGTAGATGCCTGCCTTTGACATATTCATAATTTCAGCATAGCTTTCCGCTTTTTTTAATGCGGCTTTATACTCTCTAGGGACATCCGCTTCTTTTGGTTCTTCTTTTGGTTCCTCTTTCGGTTCTTCCTTCGGCTCTTCCTTCGGCTCTTCCTTAGGTTCCTCTTTAACATCCTCTTTGACACTGGTTAGTTCAACATTCGCTGCGGTATCAGGCTCAGACGCTACTTCCTTGTCAGGTGCTGCTTGTTTAGGTTCCTCTGAATTTCCGAGATTACCTATAAGCCCGACGAGAATAACAATGAGAAGCCAGAACCACCATTTCTTATAAATTGGCTTATTCAATTCGTATTTCCCCCACTTTCCAGATATTATGACATGAAATAGTCTATCAGACCTAGGAATATTTTTCTATATAAATGCAGTATTATTTACCAATTTTCTTAGATGGAATGAGTTGATTGAATCAGCGGAAGTAATTATGAGACTCAATATGGACTTTGGAGGCGATTTTCCTTGCGCTTAAATTGTTTTTATCTATGGAACCAGAACATCAATGCCTTCCAATGATATAATTAGGAAGGATTTACATAATAGAGGTAAAGCTTCCCTAATGTCGAAAGAGGTGGTTTGTATTTTTTTACTTGGCCTTGTATTGCTCGCTATTGGATGCTTCGCGATGCTGTTATCGGGGTTAGAAAAAGTGCTATTGTTCTCGTTCGTATTTACCAAGACTCAATACGTCTTGATGGATGGTATTCTATTGAATATCCCACCCTACATATGGGGAATTACGAATGCAACTTTTATTTTTGGCATCATGCTAGTCGTCACTGGCGTGATCATTATGGTTTTAGCAAAAAGAGTCAGACCATAGAATTTGGGGTCCTCGGCAATAATAAAGAGAGGGTGTTCCAAGGTTTATTTTGGACACCCTCATCTTCACATTTCTTCGTAGACCGCTTCTAAATATTTGATGGATACTTGTTGGGCCTCAAGCTTTATTTGTATATCGCTTTCATAGTGCCGTCTTAGATATAAATATAATGATATTGAAGACTTAATTGTGTTATAGCAGCTTTCTTTATCATGGACAGCAACTGTTTCTTCTAGTTCCTCGATAAGTTCAGGGGCATGTCTTTCAATTTTCCGTACCCCATTTGGTAGCGAATTGTGTTGCATTAAAATTAATGGACCCAGAACAGTCTCTCTGACAAATGAAAGAAAACTGATCACTTCGAATAATTCCCCTCTGCCGAGTTTAGTAGCTGCATAGTGTACCCAAACCCAGAAGCGATCTTCAATCCACTGAACATCAGGGAGAGGATAAGAAAACTGGATTTGATTCAGTAGCTGTTCCAAGGAGGAATCCCGTTGCCATACCACAATAGGTGTTTCTACCCCATCTTTTATTTCTTCCATTGTTACAAATTTAAAATCAACATGAAGAGGGCCATGGTACAAGCAAATGAGTAACCGCGGTTCACCTACATGTTCACCAGTGAACCCAGATAAAAGATGACCAAATTGACTTGCTATATGCAGCCTATTCCTCATAATATCCGTTTTAAAGGTTGGGAGATAGACAAGAATCAAATCCAGATCGCTAAACTGATCCATCGAATTCTTCGCCATTGAACCCCCAGCAAGTACACCTACAAATCGTTCGTCATCTTGTATCTGCCTTATCAAATTTTGAACAAACTCTTCATGTTGTTTTAACATGCGTATCACTCCTGTAATTTGACCTATTAAAAATAGGTATTATTTCAACATAACATATTTTAACGAAATATGCACGATTGATCGGGCTGATGCTGATGATAATAGGAATGAATCGCTAAAGGGAATAACAACGAAAAAAGGGGTATGACCGGGATGAGTGGCCGATGGCCATGTACGCCGAAGGAGGAGTAGGGGCGAGTGTTAAATACATAGATCCTTCCGATAACCGTGGTGCTGGAAGTTGGGTGGGTAGCCAGTTGGAGACTTGTTGGGCACGGGTTCCTCAGCCCTCATGAAGAAAACCCTTGCGTTTGCAAGGGTTTGTTGCTATGTGTTAAGAAGGCACCTGAACATCTGGATATTTATCGGTCTTTCATCGCTTGTCAACTAAATAACAAGAGGTTGGGGAGATACAATTATCCTTGTACAATTAACGGTTATATGCACGGCGGAACATGCACAAATGCGCTGTTGCCAGCGGGCCCTTTATTGCGGCGGGATATGCGGGGTGTTTTGCGAGCGGTTAACCACCTTGGGTGGTGTATTATAAATATACGGCGGTGCGGGCGGCAGTTGCGGGGCCGGGGCGAGCGGCTGCGGGTTCGCCACGTATTGAAATGTGCCGCCATCCGGACTTGGCCCATGAGCCCAAGGTCCCTGTGCGCTTTCTTGACCGCGTGAGAAATTAAACAGAATATGCGACACTTCCTGAACCTCGCATTCTCTAGGGAAGGTGCTAGGGACGACGACCCCTTCCTTGGCCTCCAGTTCTTTAATCGCGGCGATCCATTGATTCTGGTGCATTGTATCACGCGCAAGCAGCCAGGCGAGCATGTCTTTAACGCCGCGGTCATTCGTCATCTCATACAGACGTGCCACCTGCAAGCGTCCTTGAGATTCTGCAGCCAGGTTATGTCTGAAATCTGCCAGCAAATTTCCGGATGCGATCGTGTATCTGGAATTCCACGGATAGCCGTTGCTGTCGGTCGGCGCGGCGCCGAGACCCGTGACAATGGCGTGCTGTGGATTGCTGCCTCCCAGGATGGCGGCAATGACCGGATCCTTTGCCGCTTCTTCCAACGTCTCGACCGGCGCGTCATCCAGCAGGCGAGCGATCATCGTGGCCAGCATCTCAACATGCGCGAGTTCTTCGGTGCCGGTATCAAGCAGAAGGTCCTTGTACTTGCCGTCTCCGCGAACGTTCCAGCCCTGGAAGAGATACTGCATGGCAACGGTAATCTCTCCGAACTGGCCACCCAGCACTTCCTGCAGCCTGCGAGCGAAGACGGGATCCGGACGCTCAGGCTTGGCGCGGAACTGCAGTTCTTTAATATGAAAAAACAATAATATACACCTCACTTTATCATTCTCTGCTGATCTATATTCGACGGGTAGCCTCCATTTGCATGTACCCTCGAAATTTCGCGAAAAGCTTCGGGTGATGCTCTTGCTTGTTGACGATTGAAAGCGTGCAGTAAAGTGGCGCGGGCAGGTGGTGCCGAACATGGTCAGTGTCAAGCTGACCAGAGTTAATTATAAGGACCTATCCAATTGCAATTGCAGAAAGGAGAAAAGAATTTGAAATTTACGATTGTACAGCTGGACTCCCTGTCGGAACAGGAGCTGATGAATGGAGTAACAGCTCTGTATCAACAAATATTTGAGACGCCAAAGGGGCTGATTGAGCAGCTTGAAGGCAATCCAAGCTGGTTGGCGCATGTCGCACTCGATGGCTCGAGCGTGGTGGGGTTCAAGCTTGGCTATGCGTTAAGCCCCAACAAATTTTACAGCTGGCTTGGCGGGGTGGACCCGAAATACCGAAAACAAGGGGTAGCCTCGGCCTTGATGAATGAACAGCATCGTATGCTTAAAGACAAAGGGTACAAGAAAGTGCAAACCAAAACGAAAAATCGCTGGCGCAATATGCTGATTCTGAACCTGAAGCACGGCTTTGATGTGATCGGTACATACACAGACAGCTTGGGCGAACCGAAGATCATTCTGGAAAAGAGACTTTAGGTTTAAGCGCCCGGGTCTTTAAATCGATTGGATGGAATTACCTCATGGGAAAAATAGGAATATGTTACTATATTCCAGGTAGTATAGACAGCAAGGGGAGTCTTCCCATAAGCAAATCCTCCAGCCTATGGAGAACATTGAGAAGAGATGGATCATTGATGAAAAGCTTGAAAAAATCAGTTGTACTGCTATTATCATTATCATTATTATTAGCTGCTTGCGGAGGGGACAAAACGGAGAGCGATCCTTCTTCTTCCAATCAAGAAGATGTAAAAACAGAAGCGGCTGCTGAACAAGAACCGAAGAAAGAACCTAAGAACGAGCCGGCCGAAGAAGTGTCTACTACGTTATTCTCAAATGAATATATTCAGTTTGAATACCCTTCGACATGGGTGGATCCCCAAGTTGACAATGCTTTAATTCTGGCTGCTTTTGTTGACGCTAACGCTGCCGGGGGATTTGCTGATAATGTCAATATAGTCCTGGAAGATTCCGCAATGACAGCACAAGAAGCTGCAAACCAGGCGGTATCCGATTTAACGAGCAGTGCTGGCGGAGAGGTAATCCAGAACTACCAGCAAATCAGTTACACGGATGCGCTAAACGGCGATTATGATGCAGGAATCCTTACAGGTTCCTATACACAAGGACAGTCCGGAGTTGAAGTCATGTTAACGCAATATTTTGTTGCCACTGGCGATCAGATGTACACGATGTCCCTCAGCTTCGCTAAAGATACATACGAGGATGGCGGAGAACAACTAAAGATTCCTGTGGGAGGTGGATATCTATGCGGCAGTTTATTTATATCAACTTTATAAGTTGCTATTTTGGAATATTGTTTTTTTTGGAAATCCAGCTTTTTGGAAATATATATCGTATAGCCAGGATTACAGGATGGGAACAAGGATTTACGAACAATCTGATTCTTATTGTCAACATCAGTTTAATCTTTCTCTTTGCTGCACTTTACATATATTTTATCTCAAGGAAGCATCAAAATTTATCTAACAGTGTATATATCACTTGTATTACATGGTTTATTTACTTCTACATGGTTAATTATATCTTTAATTATTTTTTCGCGGTTGTGAGGCCGGAAGAACGATTGAGCGCTGGAGCCGGATTTATCGCTTTACTTGCAACATGTATGTACCCTTTTTATATTCTAATTGTTATCTTGCTCAGTCGAACTTCAAAGTTAAAGAATGAATGATCTGTTGCAACAATAAAATCCCGGCCTGCCGTAGTAACGGACTGCGGGATCGAGTCGATGATGATAGGGCCCACTTTCTCGAAAACCCTTGCGCCGCAAGGGTTTTCTTCTTTTGTCGGTTGATAGTTGGTAATTTGGACGTTTCGACGCTCGGAGTCGATCGAAAAAATGGTTTTGTTGGCCACTTTTTTAACATTTGTATGGTATGGAAACTAGGAGTAGCAGGGAGGGATGAGTCATGGGCGGCGAGTTTTATGTCGGCTGGGGAACGCTGGCTTTGATCAATGCGGGGCTTGCGCAAGGAAAAAACCGGAGCGGATTCAATTGGTTTCTGCTCTCCTTGCTGCTCGGTCCGGTGGCCACGTTTCTTATTGTTGTTTTTGATAAACTTGATCACTGAACGAATGAACGCTCGTTAACGAACCTGTACGGCCAGAGCGGCTGGATTTGAAATCATGGACGACATGCGATACAGTTTTAATTGAAGAATAGAATCAATCGAGTTCGGGACGGAGGATCATGAGTGTCGGAATGGGTGCTTAACCAGTCATGGGGATTGCCTGTATTGGCCGCCTTCCTGGCTGTCGTACTGGTGTTCGAGGCCAGGAAGGCGATCAAGGCTTACAAGGAGAAAAAAAGATTCGAGCTCGGCCTGGCGCTGTTCTTTGCGATCATTGCAGTTCTCGCATTGTTCGTGTTGCTGTATTATTAAAAGGGCTGCCTCTGTGAGAAACAGCCGGTAACGCCAAGCAAGCTGCCGAAGGAATTCCTTCAGGCAGTTTGCTTTTTTCATGGATGCTTATGGCCGTTGCTTTCAGCCCGAGCTCCTATAAGATACCCGCCTGTTGTCCCTCCTGCGCGGCCGCTTCCGTGGCGGACCAAGCCCTGCCGGCCCGCAAGGCCAGGATGAAGCACAGGATCAGGACGATGGAGGCGGAAATGTAAGGGAAGTTGATGTCGATATCGAATAAATAACCGGCGACGAGCGGCCCCGCAATGTTTCCGAGGCTCGTATAGGCCGAGTTCAGTCCGGCCACGTAGCCCTGCTGATCCCGGGCCAGCTTGTGCCGATCGCCGGGCGCAAAATATCGATCGACAGGAAGACCAGGAACGTCACCAGGAAGATCAGCCAGTATTTGTGCACGAACAAGGTGAGCAGGATGCACACCCCGCGGTAATCAAGCTGGTCGTAATGACCCGCTTCTCGCCGAACCGGTTCAGGATCCAGCCGAAGATCGTGGCCTGGACTACGGCTCCGGAGATGGAACCGAACGTAATGATCAACGCGATGTCCGTCGGGGTAAAGCCGAATTTATGGTCAACAAACAGTCCGAATACCGTTTCGTAATTGGCCAGGCCAAAAGAGAGCACAAACACGATGATCAGGCTTAAAAAATACGGCTCCTGGTACGAGCGCAGCAGCTGGGCAACCGGGCTCTGCCGCCTTTCGAGGAACGGGTTCCGGGATGCTGCGCTCTCCTTGAATTGCTTGGAATCCGGCAGGAGCATGAGCGTGATCACCGCAGCAACAGCCCCTGCCACGGCCGCGGCGTAAAACGGGACGCGAATGCCGAATTCGGCAATAAAGCCCCCGATGCGGGGCCGATGATAAAGCCGGTTGTGATGGCCGCATTGATGAACCCCATGCCTTTGGCCCGCTCTTCATTCGACGTCACATCGGCGGTGTAGGCCATGACGGCAGGCATGATCAGCGCCGCACCGATGCCGCCGAGCATGCGGGAAGCGAACAGAAGGACGGGGGAGTTCGCTGCCCCGAACAACCATTCCGAAACGGCGAAGACGAGCATGCCGAAGATAATGATCCGCTTTCGTCCGATCGTATCGGACAGCCTGCCGGCCAGCGGCGAGAACAGCAGCTGGGTGAGCGAGAACGCTGCTACGAGCATGCCGACCGTACCTCCGCTGATGTTGAGCTCCGCCATATAGGTCGGCATGATCGGGATGACGAGCCCGATGCCGGTAAAGACCAAAAATATATTAAACATGAGGAGCAAAATCGCTCCATTATTGCGCAGTAACCAGTGACATGATGATAGTTCCTACAAAAGATTAGAAAATTCAAGCTGCGTATCCGGTTATGAAATCACTCTTATACTGACCATTCGGTTTATATAGCTAAATCATCGTACAGCTGCTGTTCCCGACGCAAACGGACGGAGCGTGCATGTGGAAGAAAAGAGATGCGAAAAATGGAGGATAAGCGGTGCTAAGGAGAGGGAGAGATGGGCCAAACGTTATTTTTGGCGATGCCGTGAAGCAGCACCTGGATTGCCGAATGATAGATGGGCAATGCATCCGCCACCTGCGTCATTCGGGACATCTGGCTAAGGCCTCCGATCAAGCTTTCGAAGATAAAGGCCAAATGCGTAATGTTATGATTCTCGAATTCCCCGGATTCAATCCCCTGCCGCAGCAAATGCTGATTGAATGCCAAGCGTTTCTGGATGATCTCGGCAATCCGCTGCGAGGCATCTTCCGTTGCGGCCTCATTGTTCGTGATGAATTCATCCAGCGCCTTGGTGAAGGGATGGTTCAGATCGTCCCGTACCAGTTGCTCTGCCATCCCGAACAGCTTATCGGCGGTCGTGGCAAATTGATGCTCCTTGCTGTTCCACTTCTCCAGCCATTCCATTCCTCGATCAGATGCAGAAACAGGCCTTCCTTGCTTTTGAAATGATAATAAATATTCCCCTTGCTGCTGCCCGTTGCCTCGACAATATTCTCGATCGACGTCGATCGGTACCCTTTCTGCATGAACAGCGCCTTTGCGGCCTCCGCAATCCGTCGTTTGGTTTCTTCGCTTTGCTGCTGCTTTTTGTTCATGGTCACTCCCCTTTGCTTCCGATTCGTTCTGTCTTTTTTTGTATACTGAACGTTCGTTCTGTATCTTATCAATTGACTTAATAACAATCAAGAGATTTTGGGTTTGACCACAAGATCGGACCCCATGGTAAATAAACCGCTGCCGGGATGGCAGCGGTCATTACGGCTTCTCTGGACGAGGAACTTAGTGGTCGACCATGGACTTATGGGATTTATCCTGATAGGACAACAGTTCGGTTACGGTGACGAACGAGAAGCCGCGCTGCTTCAGCTCGGGAAGGATCGTCTTGAGCGCCTCGACCGTCTGGCTGCTGTTCGGGACATAATCATGCATGAGCACGATGTCTCCGTTGCGGGCGTTATTCAGCACTTTGCGCACGATGGCTTGAGCGCCGGGCTTCCGCCAATCGAGCGTGTCCTGATGCCAGGACCATAGCACCGTCAGCATGCCGATATCCTGGCTCGTATGGACGATCCCTTCGTTATAGCTTCCCCCGGGCGGACGAAAGAGGACGGATGTGAAACCTGAGGCGTTATAGATCGCATCCTGGGTGCGGCTCAGCTCATTCTTTAACTTCGCTGCAGCGATATGATGGAATGAGGGGTGGGTAAAGGAATGGTTGCCGATTTCATGCCCTTCGCCGATCGCCCTGGCGACGAGTTCGGGATGCTTCTCGACACGGCTTCCGACCACAAAAAAAGTGGCCTTGGCTTCATACTGTTTCAGCAGATCGAGAATTAGCCCCGTATTTTTCGGGTCTGGCCCGTCGTCAAACGTGAGGGCGATAACTTGCTTTTGCGTCGGCACTTCCCACACGATTTCGCCGCGTTCCTCGTAATAATCCCTGCCTTTGGTCGCGGAGGACATCGGCTCGGCAGCCGTGGATCCGTAGCAGGTTATCGATGCCGATAGGGCTAACAGCAAACTGATCGCAAATTTGTTCATGGCGTTATTGGTTCCTTTTCAAAAGTTCGATTGGCTGAGGCTGACTGGCAGCCATGCTTTCTTATCTTTTGGCAATTCCGTACGAATTATTCCAGAGCTCCCCGTAGATCGCCAAGGCGCAGCTGATGTGAAAAATGGTAGAATTCATATATTGACAGCGGCTGGCTAAACGTGGTATTATCAGCTTTGTCGCCAGAACGAAAAGGGCGTATCTGCAGTCTGCATATCATTCAGACAGTCAATACGAATCCTATGCGCTGTAAAGAGAAAAGCGTAGTGGCGTTTTGAAGCGATCATCGCGTGGATGCAGCGATATTTGCCGGGGTGGCGGAATTGGCAGACGCACAGGACTTAAAATCCTGCGGTAGGTGACTACCGTACCGGTTCGATCCCGGTCCTCGGCATTATAACTTGCGTCTGGTCATAAAGTAGGCTGGCCCCCTTGTGGGTCAGCCTATTTGTTATTCTGTGGTAATCCATCATCCTCTATGGATTAAGAAGTGTTACGGTTGATCTACCATTATTACATAGCAGGGGGAGAGGGGCCTTGAAGAGATTTCATAATGATTGGGACGATGTATTAAAAGAAGAAATGGACAAGCCGTATTTCAACGAGCTTCGGTACCGGATTGCGGAGGAATATTTAAGGTACACGGTATATCCGCCGAAGGAGGATATATTTACAGCGCTGAAGGAGACATCGTATGCTTCGACGAAAGTGGTCATTCTGGGGCAGGACCCCTATCATGGCAAGGGTCAGGCGCAGGGACTGAGCTTCTCTGTTCGGCCCGGGGTCGCAATTCCGCCATCGCTGCGAAACATTCATCAGGAGCTGGCCGAGGATGTTGGTGCCGAAATT
Source organism: Paenibacillus sp. FSL M8-0334 (assembly GCF_038000405.1). Classification (NCBI taxonomy): domain Bacteria; kingdom Bacillati; phylum Bacillota; class Bacilli; order Caryophanales; family Paenibacillaceae; genus Paenibacillus; species Paenibacillus sp. FSL M8-0334. The sequence continues at coordinate 279,665 of NZ_JBBOCH010000001.1, read as the reverse complement.
CCCAAGCATGGATCGCTCAAGCACTGGGCAAGACAAGGAGTGCTGCTGCTTAACGCCGTATTGACCGTGCGGGAGGGACAGCCTAACTCTCATAAGGATCTGGGCTGGGAGACCTTCACCGACGCCATTATTTCGAAGCTTAACGAGCGGGAGCAGCCGGTCGTTTTCATATTGTGGGGCAGTTATGCCCAGAAAAAAGGGGCGTTTATCGACGGGAGCAGACATTGTGTGCTGAAGTCGCCTCATCCGAGTCCATTTGCTGCCCATAAAGGCTTTTTTGGCAGCCGCCCGTTCTCGAAGGCGAATGCTTTTCTGACCGAGAGAGGACTGGAGCCTGTTCGGTGGGAGCTTCCGCTTTCGCCTGAGCAAGGAGACGAATAAAACATAGAGGTGACCCATATGAAGCATTGGATTGGCCGTCATGTTGTCATTCAGCGTACAGATCATGCGATGACTACCGTTGAAGGCGTGCTCAAGGGCTGGGATACCGTTCAGGAAAAGGTCATCCTCGCTCCGGGCGATCTCGCCATACCGTTTCGCTCCATCCATCGAATCCGGCAGGCCGACTCGTCTGCAGCCTTGCATTCGATCGGTTACATCATCAGCCATAACATTCAATTTGACAATGCCATCTATTTCGGCTCATCCGTTATGATATGGAAAGGGAATCGTTTGGTAGCCGGGCATGCCATACTGACGGCGCATGATGAGCAGACGGTGACGTTATCCGACGGGCGGCGCCTGCTTAAGGATGAACATATATTCGTTGTGCGTTCATTAAGAGGACAAACGAAATAATTAAGAAGGTGTCCAAGCCTGTCGCATAGTTCGCATGCGGCCATCGGCAGTCAGACACCTTTTTTGTTTGCTTGCTTAGAGCCGTTCGATTCGGCGTGCGAGGAACAGCTCGTACAATCGGACGACGACGATTTTGATCATAATATAGATCGGAATAGCTAACAGCACACCCAGGAGGCCGAAGAAATCGCCCCCGACCAGGATAAGCACAATTGTCGTTAAGGGATGAATCTCCAGCTGGCGGCCATAGATGACCGGTGTCAGAATATTGTCCTGAATTTGCTGGGCAATGACGATCACAACCACAGACCAGAGAGCAATCGTAGGCGACTCGATAAAGCCTACAATGACGACGGGAATGGAGGCGAGAAATGCGCCTACATAAGGAATGAAATTGAGAAAAAAGGAGACGACAACCAGCAAAAGCGAATACGGCAGGCCTATGATTAAAAATCCGATATACATTAACACGCTCAGAATCAAATTCAGGATTACTTTGCCGATAATAAAATTGCTGAGTGCGTGATCGATATCGTCCAGCACCTCTTGTCCATCATTCCGGTATCTTTTGGGGATGACAGCAAGCAGTCTGGCTGGAAGCTTGTTGCCTTCCTTCAGCATGTAATACAAGAAGATCGGCACCGTGGCAATAATAATCATTACACTCGACACCAGGCTGATCAGATGGGTGATCGAATTGCTGATCCAGGTCATCATACGGTTGATGGAATCGGTGATCGTGGTGGCCAGCTCCGATTCGGTCGGGATAAACCGGGACCAGGCAGGGTTTTGCTGCAGCTGCGAGATTTGATGCTGTACATCCTGCACGAGAAAAGGCGCATGCTCGATGAAAAGATCGATCTGCTCCCGGAGCGTCGGCCATACGACCGTGATGAAGATGGCACAGATTCCCCCGAAAACAAAATAGATCATCAGCACCGCGAGCGCGCGCTTGATCTTCTGGCGTTCCAAATAATCAACGATAGGACGCAGTAAATAATAGAAGAAACCGGCGATCGCCGTAGGGAAAATGAGCATTTTAACCATGGAGACGAAAGGCCGGAACAGAAAGCTGACCTTCGAACCAAGATAAAGGATCAGGAGCAAAGCCATAATCCCGAAACATGTTCTGAAATATTTGCTTTCCAGCATGGGAAATCCTCCTCCAGATGGGTGATGGCTTAATAGTTGTAACATTTGTATTTAACCCGTTTGGAGGAGGATGAAATCGGGGCGATAGCATCAAGGCCGGATGGTGACTTGGGTTTGTACCGGAACGAGGGCTGCCAGCTGCACAACATCTTCGTTATGCATACGTATACAGCCATGGGATACGGCTTTCCCGATAGAGGATGGATCATTCGTGCCGTGTATGCCATAATGCGGCTTGGACAGCCCGAGCCAGTAGGCTCCAAAAGGGCCACCGGGATTCGGTTGTTTGTTGACAATCAGATATGTGCCCGGCGGGGTTTCCGTCGCCATTTTCCCGATCGCAACCGGGAACTCGCGCACGACCCGATCACCATCCAAGAGGTACAGCCGGAAATCGGACAGATCTACGATGATGCGGTATTGTGGCATAAGTTTCACTCCTTCCGGTATTAACCTATGATGCCGGATGCGCCTGGGAACCCAGATACAGCTAAAATAGGCAAATTACAACTTCACCAGTTGGTAGAAATTTCATCGGAGGACAGCGGGCGACCGATGGTATATTTAAGGGACAGGCAAATTTAGGCTTGAAGCAGGAAGGGGGATTGGGAATGTCTCCTGCACGCTTTTATCGAAAATATATAAAGAGCAACATGTTTACCAAGATGCTGCTGACGATCTCGCTGATCGCGGTGCTGACCATCGTGACGTTATCGATTGTGATGTACTATTTTCTGTTTCAGTCTGCGGTCAGCAGCGAGCTCGACATCCAGCGCGGGGCGGTGGAGCGGGTCGAACGCAGCGTCAACAGTAAATATGAGAATGTGCAGTCCTATGTCAACGAGCTGTACCGGAACTCCTCGCTCGGCATTGACACATCGTACTTCTTGATGAATACATTCAATGAATATATGGCCAAACGCATGAGCCGGATTGCGGACAACGTACAGGCCAACACAGACAGCGTGCTGGCTTATTTCAAGCAGAGAATCGATGATGATCCGGATATCGAGAATATTATGCTGTACAGTGCCGAGCAGCAGTATATGTATGTCTACAAGCAAGGCAGCATGACCAGGTTATATCCAGCCAATGCCACCCACTCGTACATCCCGGATGTGATGGCCATGGAGAGTCAGAGCGTGACGCTTCCGAATCTGTGGATTCGCAAATTGACCGGAGAGCCCGAAATGCCGTTATATTCGATTCGCGTGCCAATCAACGATATGAGCACCTACAAAAATCTGGGGCAACTGCTTGTGTTCTATCGCACGGATGCCATCAACTCCGTCCTGCAAGGACAAGAGGAGCCGATGAAGGGATTTGTGATGGTGATGTCGGGGGATGGACGGGTGCTGTTTGATTCTTCCGGCAGATATTATGGCGAAAAATATATGTACGCAGACCGGCTCGTCCAATCCAAAGGAACGGTGGATCTGGGCGAGGAATCTTATGTCACAACATCCGCCCACAGTCAGGCGGGTTATACGGTAGTCGGGATTACGCCCAAACGAGAAATTTCGGAATCCCTGCAAGGTCTTAAAAATACGATTATCATCGTTGCCGCAGTGTGCATTGTGGTAGCGGTGTCGATTCCCTCGCTTGTCATTGTCAATTACTCACGCCGGACGGATAACATTATCCGGTTTATGCGTAAGGTGGAAAAAGGGGAGTTTGTTGCCCGGATGCAGGATTCCAAGGATGACCAGCTGGGCCAGATCGCGAGCAGCTTCAACGAGATGCTGGACGAATTGACGCGGTATATCGATAAGGTCTATAAAGCGGAGATCAACCAGAAGAATGCCGAGCTGGCTGCTTTGCAGGCACGAATCAATCCGCATTTTCTGTACAATACGCTGGAGGTCATCCGAATGCGGGCGCTGTCACAGGGAGCGCAGGACGTGGGCGATATGATCTACAGCCTGTCCATGCTGTTCAGAAATATCGTTCAGCACAAATCCTGCTACACGCTCAAGGATGAGTTGGAAGCGTGTCGCCTGTATCTGGAGCTGTTCCGGATCCGCTATAAGGATAAATTCATATACAAGATGCACTGTGACGAGAGCATCAAGTCTGTACAGATGATCAAAATGACGCTGCAGCCGCTCATCGAGAACTATATCGTTCATGGTTTGCGGAGCGAGCGGGACGATAATTGGCTGACGATTACGGCCGTTCAGAAGGGGGAGGCCGTGCATATTGAGATTGTAGATAACGGCCGGGGCATCGAACCCGAGGAGCTGGAGGAGATTAACAACCGGCTGCAGCTGGCCGAGACGAGCGGGGAATCGTTCGGGATTCGGAGCGTTCATGAGCGTCTGAAGCTGACTTACGGCAGCGCTTACGGCATGGACATCCAGAGCGAGCCGGATGCGGGGACGGTGGTAACCGTCAAATTGCCGATCATGAAGGAGGGGGAGGAGCGCGATGTATAAGGTTTTTATTGTAGACGACGAGCCGTTTATCATCGAGGGTCTGTACGATGTGGTGGACTGGGCTAAATACGGCATGGAGATTGTTGGCCATGCGGAGAACGGGCGGCAGGCACTGGAGAGAATGTCCGTCGTGCCGGTGGACATTCTGGTGACCGATATCTCCATGCCTGTCATGACCGGGCTTGAACTGATCGAGGAAGCGCGCAAGCTGAACGCCGAGCTGAAGGTGATCGTGCTCAGTGGATTTGACGATTTTGCATACCTGAAGGAAGGGCTTCGACTTGGCATTGAGAATTATCTGCTCAAGCCGATCAATTTGAGGGAGCTGGAGGAAACGCTGGTCAGCACAACGGACAAGATGAATAAGTCCCGCCAGGAGATGCGGCTGGATGAATACGATATTCATATTTTGCGCAGTAATATTTTGTACCGCTGGATCACGGACCGGATCGGACCGAAGGAACTGGAGGAACGGGCGGCTCTGCTCGGACTCGACCTGAACCAGCCCTATGTGATGGTGGCCATCGTCAGGGCCGAGTTTGCCCCGATTGAAAGCAGCCTGTATCAGCTGGCCGAGCAAGAGTCCGGCGTGCTCTATTTCCGGGATCATGACGGGGACCATGTCGTTATTTTTATGATGAAGGACCCTGACACCGACAAGGCCCGGGCGATTCGTCTGCTTCAGCAAGTGCGGGGGCAGTGCTTCGAGGATGAGCTGTCCATTTCGCTCGGAAGCGTGGAGAGCCTTGGCGGGCGTTATACCGACAGCTATCTTCATGCGAAGGAAGCCCAGGAGTACTATCTGGTGCTGGAGCAGCCTTCCTATGTGGACTATGTGGATGTACAGGCGAAGAAGGGAGAAGCTTCGCTCTCCTATAGCATCGACTGGCCCGAATATGCGAAAGGAATTGCCGCACGGGACAAGGAGGTGTTGTTTCAGCTCATTGACAGTGACTTTGATCGATTGCGTCATATGCCCGGCATGACACCGACGATTCTGAAGAGCATTGCGGTAGAGATGGTCATCCGGCTAAAGCTGGAATTGAATGACATCCAGTATACGGCAGCGCCTGATTTTCTGAAAAATACAGTGTCGGACATTATGGAATCCGTCTCCATCGACGCCCTCATTACCGCGGTGAAGGACGGCGTTGGCGGTCTGGTCGATTCTCTGAACCATGATGTGAAAAGCCCGGTCATCCAGCAGATCCTGCATCATATCCAGCAGCACTTTCATGAGGACTTGTCGCTGAAGGCGCTTGGCGCGGACTATCATATACACCCGGTGTACCTCGGGCATCTGTTCCATAAAGAGACGGGCGAGAGCTTTACGGAGTATATTAACCGGTACCGTATTGACAGGGCCAAGGACCTGCTGCGCCATACGCCAATGAAGGTTCAGGACATCGCCAAAAGTGTAGGCTATTGGGAAACCGGTTACTTTTACAAACAGTTCAAAAAATTTGTTGGCTTATCACCAAGAGATTTTAGAGGAATGCTCTGATTTGTAGAATCAGAGTTTTTTCTTTATTTTCACCATAATACCTTTAATTTTTCGCCTATGTGAAAATGCTTTCATCCTATAACCTTATAGGTGTAGAGACAACTGGAATCAAAAGGGAGGATAAACATGAGTAAATTGAAAAAGAAATGGCTCCTGCCGCTGACACTGCTATTGTCTGCATCCATGCTGCTGTCCGCTTGCGGAGGAAGCAAAAGCGAGAGCGCGGGGACCGGCGGGGGAACAGCCGAGAAACCGGTTGAGCTGATCTGGTACACGATCGGAGCTCCTCAGAAGGACCTTGGTAAGGTCGTAGAGGAAATCAATAAATACACCGCTGAGAAAATCGGTGTTACCGTCGACATGAAGATGATCGATTTCGGTGACTACAACCAGAAGATGCAAGTGATGGCTGCTTCCGGTGAGCCAATGGACATTCTGTTCACCAGCTCCTGGGCATTCGACTATGTGCAAAACGCACGTAAAGGCGCATTCATGCAGCTGGACGAGCTGATCGAATCTCATGGACAAGGCATTAAAGAGGTGATCGATCCAGCGTTCCTGGAAGGCTCCAAAGTAGACGGACATAACTATGCGATTCCGGCAAATAAAGAGCTTCCTGCGCAAGAGGTGTGGCGCTTTAACAAAAACCTGCTGGACAAATATAACCTGGATATCTCCAACGTAAGATCCATGGAGAGTCTCGAGCCGCTGCTCAAGACGATCAAGGAGAACGAACCGAACGTCGTTCCTTTTGCCATCGGCAAAGACTTCACTCCTTTGCTTCCATTTGACTACATCATCGAGAAAATGCCGATGGCCGTGTACCTGGATGACAACGAAGAGCTGAAGGTTGTCAACTTCCTGGAAATGCCAGAAACATTGGAAACACTGAAACTGATGAACAAGTATTACAAAGCCGGCTACATCTCTCCTGAAGCCGCTACAACGACTTCGACCCAAGATTTGATGACTTCCGGCAACTGGTTCGTGGACCGTGCGGCAACCCAGCCATTCGCGGATAACCTGTGGACTCAAAGCTACGGCTACCCTGTCGTATCGACGCCTGCAGGCGATGCAACGATCTTCAACTGGTCGGTAATGGGTTCGATGCAAGCGATCTCAGCAAACTCCAAGTATCCTGAGAAGGCGATGGAATTCCTGAATCTGCTCAACACCGACGTATATCTTCGGAACCTGGTTGATTCCGGTATCGAGGATGTTCACTACAAGAAGCTGAGCGAGAACGTGGCGGAGAACCTGCCAGAAGCTAAAAACTATGATATGCCTACGTTCGCACTGGGCAACGTCATGCTGACTTATCTGAATCCGGAAGATCCGGAGAACAAGTGGGAAGAGTTCAAGAAGTTCAATGAGTCCGGCGTTCCGGCTCCGCTCCTTGGTTTCAACTTCGACCCTAGCAATGTTTCGACGGAGCTTGCTGCTGTCAACAACGTAAAAGAAGAATTCTGGTCCCCGCTTATGACAGGTACGGTTGATCCGGAAGAATTCCTGCCAAGAGCGATCGAGAAGCTGAATGCAGCAGGTCTTGACAAAATCATCGCAGAAGCACAGAGCCAAATTGACGCTTGGAAAGAAATCAAGTAATAGCAATGCCTGAGGTCAGCCTCCTTCGGGGAGGCTCACCGATTGGGTATGGACAAGGACAGGGCGGCTGAAATGGACCGCCCTTCTTTTGTTCATGGATGTACTTCACGAGGAGGGGTAAGCGTGAGAGCGATCGGACAGTTTTTTAAAAATATTATGACCAACAAAGCCATGCTGTTCATGGTTCTGCCGGGGACGATATGGTTCCTCTTATTCTCATATTTGCCCATGTTCGGGACGATCATCGCATTTAAGGAATACCGTTTCAGCCGCGACGGCTTCTGGGCGAGCATCGTAAACAGCAAATGGGTAGGTTTTGACAACTTCAAGTTTCTGTTCAGCACCAATGACGCTTATATCATTACGCGAAATACGGTGCTCTATAACTTTACGTTCATCATTCTCGGCCTGATATTTGCCGTGGCGCTTGCCATCGTGCTTTCCGAGATTGCCAACAAAAAACTGGCGAAAGTATATCAAACCGGAATGTTCTTGCCGTACTTCCTGTCATGGGTTATTGTCGGCTATTTTGTGTTTAGCTTCCTGAGCATGGACAAAGGGATGCTGAACCAGATTCTCGGATGGTTTGGGGCAGAGCCGATTCAATGGTATTCGGAAGCCAAGTATTGGCCGGTTATTCTGACATTGATCAGCTTATGGAAGGTGATCGGCTACAACAGCGTCGTATATCTGGCCGCCATAATGGGGATTGACAGATCGTTGTACGAGGCGGCGATGATCGACGGGGCGAATAAATGGCAGCAGATCAAAGCCATCACGCTTCCGATGCTGAAACCATTGATGACGATCCTTACGCTTCTTGCGATCGGTAAAATCTTCTATGCGGACTTTGGTCTCTTCTATCAAGTTCCGAGAGATTCGGGAACGCTGTATTCCGTCACGAACGTTATCGATACCTACGTGTACCGCGGTCTGAAGACAACTGGCGAGATTGGCATGAGTACCGCCGCTGGTCTGTACCAATCGGTCGTCGGCTTCATTCTGGTCATCTTCTCCAACTATATCGTTCGTAAATATGACCGGGATAATGCGCTGTTCTAATCGGTCGGTCTACCAAGAAGGAGGTATGTGATGTGTTCAAATCGAAAAGCAAGATGAAGGATTTCCATCAGCTTTCATTCGGGTGGAACATTGTGTTCAACCTGATTGCCGGTATATTTGCATTTCTGTGCGTGTTTCCGTTCCTATTTGTGACGATCATTTCTTTCACGGACGAAACGACGCTGGCTCGAAACGGCTATCAAATCTGGCCGGAACAATGGAGCCTTGAGGCCTACCGCTACGTATTCCAGACAGGCGATGCGCTGCTTCGCTCTTACGGCGTGACGATCTTCGTTACGGTTGTCGGCACATTGCTTAGCTTGTTCATTATTTCGCTGTACGCTTACGCGATTTCGAGAAAATCGTTCCGCTACCGGAATTTCTTCTCGTTTTTCGCCTTCTTCACGATGTTGTTCAACGGCGGTCTCGTGCCGACCTACATCGTGGCCACGCAGCTGCTGGGTCTGAAAGATTCGATTTGGGCCTTGATTTTGCCGCTGGCGCTTAATGCGTTCTATATTATGATCCTGCGCACGTTCTATAGCACAAGCGTACCGGATGCGATTATCGAGTCCGGCAAAATTGACGGTGCGAGTGAGTTTAAGATTTTCTACAAGCTGGTGCTGCCATTGTCGCTGCCGGGTCTGGCAACGATCGGTCTCTTCAGCACTTTGGGCTACTGGAACGATTGGTTTAACGCCTTGCTGTATATCGATGATCCGAACCTCGTTCCGCTGCAATCGATGCTGATGCGGATTGAGACGAGCATGCAGTTCATTCTGCAGAATTCCCATAATTCTTCGCTGAGCATGCAAGCTCTGCAAAGCTTGCCGCAAGACACGTCACGCATGGCGATGGTTGTGCTGGCAACGGGGCCGATCATTCTCGCTTATCCGTTCTTCCAGCGCTATTTCATCCAAGGTCTGACCATCGGTGCGGTAAAAGAATAATGGCTTAAGCTACCCGGAGGGGATAACATGACATACAAAGATGCTAGCAAACCGATTGATGAGCGGGTCGAGAATCTCTTGGGCCTGATGACACTGAAAGAAAAGATCGGACAACTCATTCAGCCGTTCGGCTGGGAGACTTACGAGGTGAAGGACGGCAAAGTCGTCTTGACCGAGCAGTTTCAGCAACAAGTAAAAGATAGCGGCGTAGGTTCCCTGTACGGGACCCTGCGCGCTGACCCATGGACCGGTGTAACGCTTGAAACCGGTCTTTCTCCGCGTGAAGGCGCAGTGGCCGTAAACGAGATTCAGCGCTTCGCCATCGAGGAGTCGAGACTGGGCATTCCGATCTTGATCGGAGAGGAATGCTCCCACGGGCACATGGCGATCGGAGCGACGGTCTTCCCTGTGCCGCTGTCCATCGGCAGCACTTGGAACGTCGATCTGTACCGCGAGATGTGCCGGGCGGTCGCGCTGGAAACGCGCAGCCAGGGCGGCGCCGTGACCTACTCGCCCGTGCTGGATGTCGTGCGCGACCCGAGATGGGGACGCACGGAGGAATGCTTCGGCGAGGATCCTTATCTGATCGGCGAGTTTGCCGTTGCGTCTGTGGAAGGGCTGCAGGGAGAGCGGCTCGACAGCGAGCATAGCGTAGCTGCGACACTGAAGCATTTTGTCGGGTATGGAAGCTCTGAGGGCGGCAGAAACGCAGGTCCTGTTCATATGGGAATGCGCGAGCTGCTGGAGGTGGATATGTATCCGTTCAAGAAGGCGGTTGAAGCCGGGGCAGCCTCCATTATGCCTGCCTACAACGAGATCGACGGTGTTCCATGTACCGTCAACAGCGAGCTGCTGGAGGACATCGTGCGTCAGGAGTGGGGCTTCGAAGGGATGGTCATCACCGATTGCGGAGCGATTGATATGGTGGCTTCCGGTCATGATACGGCTGAAGACGGCATGGATGCTGCCGTTCAGGCAATCGAGGCCGGCATTGATATGGAGATGTCGGGCGTCATGTTCGGCAAGCATTTGCTGGCTGCTGCAGCGTCCGGGCGACTGGATGAGTCGGTCATTGACCAGGCTGTGCGCCGCGTGCTGACGCTGAAGTTCAAGCTTGGCTTGTTCGAGAAGCCTTATGTCGATCCGCAGGTGGCCGAGCGTGTGATTGGCAGCAAGGAGCATAAGGAGCTGGCCAGACAGCTTGCTGCTGAAGGCATCGTTCTGCTCAAGAACGAGCACCAAACGCTGCCGCTTGCCAAGGATAACGGCATCATCGCGGTCATCGGACCCAATGCCAATCAGGGCTACAACCAGCTCGGTGATTATACCTCACCGCAGCCGCCATCCAGCGTCACGACCGTGCTCGAGGGCATTCGCGCCAAGCTGGGACATGAGCCGGACCGGGTGCTGTATGCGCCGGGCTGCCGGATCAAGGATGATTCCAGAGAAGGCTTCGATTATGCGCTGAGCTGTGCCGAGCAGGCGGACACGGTAGTGCTCGTGCTTGGCGGATCAAGCGCCCGCGATTTCGGGGAAGGGACGATTGATCTTCGCACCGGAGCCTCCAAGGTGACGGATGATGCATACAGCGACATGGACTGCGGCGAAGGAATCGACCGGATGACACTTCAGCTCTCCGGCGTTCAGCTTGAGCTGGCTCAGGAAATTCACAAGCTGGGCAAGCGGCTGGTGGTTGTCTATATCAATGGCCGTCCAGTGGCGGAGCCGTGGATTGATGAGCATGCAGATGCGATTCTGGAAGCGTGGTATCCGGGGCAAGAGGGCGGACATGCCGTTGCCGACATTGTGTTCGGCGATGTCAATCCGTCCGGCAGGCTGACGATTTCGGTGCCGAAGCATGTCGGGCAGCTGCCGGTGTATTATAACGGCAAAAGATCCCGGGGCAAACGGTACTTGGAAGAAAATTCAGAGCCGCGCTATCCGTTTGGATACGGGCTTAGCTATACGCAATTCACCTACAGTGATATTCGTATTTCGGATGAAGTGATCGGAGTAAACGGTTCCGCGGTGGTTTCCGTTCAGGTGGAGAACAGTGGCGACCGGGAAGGGGCCGAGGTTGTTCAGCTCTACGTCAGCGACGTGAAGAGCCGGTATACCCGTCCGGCCAAGGAGCTGAAAGGCTTCCGCAAAATCCGGCTGCAGCCGGGCGAAAAGCAGATTGTTGAATTTCACATCGGAGCAGAGCAGCTCCAGTATGTCGGACAGAACTACAAGCAGGTAGTGGAACCCGGGTTATTCCGCATTATGATTGGCGGCAATGTCCAGGAGACGCTCAGTGTGGATCTGACGGTGAAGGAGGATTAAGCGATGGAACGGATGAGAAGGTGGATTCGCGAGCTGTCAGAGCACCAGTGGCTGGAGGTGATCGAGCTCAAGGAGTGGGACATCACCCGCACCGTTTACATGGTGCCCGGTGTTTACGAAGGAACGGAGCCTTATCCGGAAGGGCTGGATTTCGAACGCTTTCCGAGCAAGCAGGGAACGACGTATTTCTTCCGGCGCAGCCTGAGCATTCCGGAAACCTGGGAAGGGTCCTCCATCGGGTTCATCTTCCAGTCCGGAGGGGAGGGGCTGCTGCGCATTAACGGCGCTTCCTACCACGGATTGGATCGCAATCATACGTATGTGACGCTGGATCCGCAGCAGGTCGGCATGAAGATGGAGCTGGAGATTGAGCTGTTCGATCCGATTCCGGAGCCAGTGGATCCACTCAACCAGCAGGCGGTCATTCAACCGCCGATTACGAAGGTGAACAGCCTGCTTGTCCAAGCGAATCCGCAGGTGCAAAGCCTGATGTATACAGTCACGATCATTCGAGATTCGCTGCTCCTGCTGCCGGAAGCGGATATGCGCCGCATCCGGCTTAAAGAAGCGCTCTATCGGTCGATGGATGCTTATGTGGATCTGGATGAGCAGGATATTAGAGACGGTCAGGCGGTAGCGGCCATCGAGGAGCAATTGAAGCAGCAGGTTGCAGAGATCGGCGGCAACAGCGAAGGCGTAGAGCATATGGTCGGACAGTCCCATATCGATATCGCGTGGCTGTGGCCGGTCCGGGAGACGGTGCGGAAGACTAGCCGAACGTTCTCCACCGTGGATGCGCTTATGCGCGAGTATCCGGAATATAAGTTTGCGCAGAGCCAGCCGCTCCTGTACCAGTTTCTGAAGGATCATGATCCGGAGCTGTACGAACGGGTGAAGGCACGGATCAAGGAAGGACGCTGGGAACTGGTGGGCGGCATGTGGGTCGAGCCGGACCTGAACATGCCGAGCGGCGAGTCGTTAATGCGTCAGATGCTGTACGGGCAGCGCTTCTATCAGCAGGAATTCGGCCTGACCTCGTACATCGAGTGGCTGCCGGATACGTTCGGATACTGTGCGTCGCTGCCTCAGATTTTGCAGCATGGCGGCATTCGTTATTTCATGACCACAAAGCTTGGCTGGAATGATACCAACACCTTCCCATATGATCTGTTCCACTGGGTCGGGATCGACGGCACGCCGATGCTGTCCTACTGCAACCACGGTGTGAATGAGAACACGCTGCCGAAGGATGTGCACGATCATTGGCAATCCTACCGTCAGAAGGCTGTGCATCCGGAGCAGATGCTGCTGTACGGGCATGGAGATGGCGGAGGCGGCGTTACGCGTGAAATGCTGGAATATGTGAACCGGGCGGAGCTGATGGTCGGCCAGCCAGCAAGCCAATACAGCACAGCCGCTGAATTCTTCGGCAGCATTGAGCAGAAGGCGCCGAAGCTGCCAAAGTGGCACGGCGATCTGTATCTTGAGCTGCATCGCGGAACGTATACCACCCATGCGCGGAACAAGCGGCATAATCGCAAAGCCGAAATTCTGTACCGCGAGGCCGAGCTGTGGAACGCGCTTGCCTTCCCGGCCATGGCTGACGAGGCGAAAGAGCGCGTGGTCCATGAGCTGCACGAGGGCTGGAAGCTGATCCTGCTCAACCAGTTCCACGACATCATTCCGGGCTCGGCCATTACTGAATCGTATGTTACCTCCGAGAAGGAGTATGCGGAAGTGTTCCATAAAGGACGCGCAAGCCTGCAGCAGGGTCTCCAGGTGTTAACCGATCAGGTGAACACGGACGGGGACGGCATTCCGTATGTGGTGTTTAACAGCCTCGGCTGGGTCCGGGACGGGATGGTGTTCATCGAATTGGGTACCGAGCACGCCGGGCTTGTCCCGTATGACGAGCATGGCACGCGTCTGCGCTATGATGTGCTTGCTGGAGAAGAAGGGGAAGCGCATCAGGCAAGAAGCGGCCTGTATGTATATATGACCGGCATTCCGGCGTTGGGGTACGCCACCATCTGGCTGCGACCGGAGGCAGGAAATGCAGGGGAAGCGCAGAAGGATACAATGGGGCTGGAGGACACATGGGAGACGCCTTACTACAAGGTGCGCTTCAATGAACGCGGTGAAATGATCAGCCTGTGGGATAAAGAGGCTTGCCGGGAAGTGATTCAGGCGGGCGAGGCGGCAAACCGCTTCCAGTTCTTCCATGACCGTCCGACGCTGTGGGATGCATGGGACATCGATCCTCGTTATGAGGAGCAGCCTGCCGGCGAAGCTAAGCTGATGGAGAAGAAGCTTGTTCACTGTGGAGAAATGATGGATGTGCTTCGTTTCCGCTGGAAGCTTCATCGCTCGGAGATCGAACAGGACGTGATCTTCTATCATCATGACCGGCGAATCGATTTCAAAACGCATGTCAGCTGGAACGAATCCCATAAGCTGCTTAAAGTGGCTTTCCCGGTTGAGGTCGTTGCAGATAAGGCAACGTATGAAATTCCGTTCGGCACCATCGAACGGCCGACGCACCGCAACACAAGCTGGGAGCAGGCGCAATACGAGGTGTGCGGCCACCGCTTCGCGGATGTGTCGGAGCACGGATACGGCGTCAGCCTGCTCAATGACTGCAAATACGGCTACGACATTCAGGGAAGCACGATTCGCCTGTCCCTGCTGCGTGCGCCGAAGTGGCCGGATATCACGGCGGATCTGGGCGAGCATGACTTCACCTACTCGCTGTATCCGCACATCGGCGATTGGCGCAGCAGCGAGACACTCCGCCGGGCAGCGGAGCTGAATCAGGAACTGCCGTGCGTCAAGGCAAGTCCGAAGCAGGGAAGCCTGCCATCCAGCCAGTCGCTCATTGGGCTGGATAGCCGCCATGTCATTCTGGATACGGTGAAGCCGGCCGAGGACGGTTCCGGTTTCATCCTGCGGCTGTATGAATCTGCCGGCGGCAGGGAAGACGTGAGGCTGACATGGCCGCTTCCGTATCATACGGCGAGCCTGTCCAATGCGCTGGAGGAAGCGCTGGAGCGCATCGAGGCCCAGGAAGGCGCGCTTGTGTTGTCCTTCAAACCGTACGAGATCAAGACCATCAAATTCAACATCCAATAATATTAACAGTCAAAGGAGCCTATACATCATGGAACAATTCAGACTCCCCCAAATACCGATGCCTAAGCTTGAGCTGCCGCAATCGATTCAGGACGTGCTGCAGGAGGCCGACGAGAAGCTTGCGCATCGCCCGAAGCTGCTGAAGCTGTTCAAGAACACATTTCCGAATACGCTGGAGACGACAACCAAGCTCTTGGATGACGGTACGACATTTGTCATTACCGGTGACATTCCGGCGATGTGGCTGCGGGATTCCGTGGAGCAAGTCGTTCATTACATTCCGTTCGCGAAGAATGACCCTGCCCTTCAGCGCATCCTGAGCGGCTTGATCAAGCGTCACTTCCAGTACATCCTGATTGACCCTTATGCGAATGCATTCAATGAGTCGGCGAATGACTGGCACTGGAATACAACGGATGAGACAGATATGTCGCCTTGGGTATGGGAACGGAAATTCGAGATCGATTCCCTCTGCTTCTCGGTGCGTTTGGCCTATCTGTATTGGAAGGAAACCGGCCTGACGGACGTATTTGACGCCAATTTCAAAAAAGCGCTGCTGACGATTGTCGAGCTGTTCAAAACCGAGCAGCATCATTTCGAGAAATCGCCGTACCGCTTCACGCGCAACAACGGCATTCCGACCGATTCCCTGCGCAACAAAGGCCTTGGCATGCCGGTCAATTATACGGGTATGATCTGGTCCGGCTTCCGCTCCAGCGATGACGCTTGCGATTTCCATTACAACATTCCGGGCAATATGTTCGCGGTGGTAGCGCTGCGCCAAATGCAGGAATTCGCTGAGTGGATCTTCCGCGACATGAAGCTGCTGGCTGAATTGAAGGAGCTGGAAGCAGAGGTTGATCATGGCATCCAGCTGTACGGCATCTATCGCCATCCGGAGTTCGGCCCGATCTACGCTTATGAGACTGACGGCTATGGCAACTACTGCTTGATGGACGATGCAGGTACGCCTGGCTTGATGTCGATTCCTTACCTTGGTTATGTATCGGCCGATGATCCGATTTACCAGAATACAAGACGCTTTGCCCTGAGCAAAGAGAATCCGTTCTACTATGAGGGCAAAGTGGCCAAAGGAATCGGCAGCCCGCACACGCCGCCGAACTACATTTGGCATATGGCGCTGTCGATGCAGGGCATCACCGCAGAGACGCCGGAAGAGAAGCTGCAGATGATTGATATGCTGGAGGCCACGGATGCGGATACCGGCTTTATGCATGAAGGCTTCCATGCGGACAATCCGCATGAGTTTACGAGAAAGTGGTTCGCTTGGTCGAACAGTCTCTTCTCACAGCTTGTGTATCAGGCGATGAAGGCAGGGATTCTGTAATGAGCAGGCTCATTGCGTTATATGATCCGTCGTTTCCGGCAGCTTCGGCTGCCGGCCTGCCGGGTTCGGCAGAGGGATTGGCAGCGTTTGACGTTGTATGCAGCGCCGCGGAGCTTGCCGACGTGCTTGCGAAGGAAACTGGCAGCGGCGCGAGCTTCGTCAATCTGCATGCACCGTATTTTCCGAAGGCGGCTTGGCTTCAGATTCTCGGCTTCCTTCGCGAGGGTGGCGGCCTTGTCAGCATCGGCGGAGCGCCGTTTAAACGTCCGGTCCGCTTCGAGGACGGCGAATGGATCGCCGAGCACGAGCAGACCGCGTACCATCAGCAGCTTCACATCCATGAAGCGCTGCCTGTTGACAGCGGACGCGTCAGCGGTCTGAAGAGCAGCGAAGACATTCCGCTGATGAGCGCAAGCAGCGGCCTGCTGGACGTGAGCGACACCTGGAATCTTGTGCCGCATGTCACCAAGAGCAGCGATCTCCCGCATCAGATGGGTTCGGCGGGTCCGATGGACACCCGCATCTATCCGCTGCTTACCGGCACGACAGATTCGGGGCGCGAAGTATCAGCGCCGGCGGTGCTGTGGGAGCATGTCGGCGGCCCATATGTCGGCGCCCGCTGGCTGTTCGTCAATCAGCCGCTCTCCTCTTCCTTCTGGGAAGGAGGAGGGGCAGAGGAGATTCGCCGCTGGGCGGAATTTTGTGCGCTCGGCGTGACTGAGCTGTGGATCAAGCCGAATTATGCTTCCTATGAAGCTGGCGAGCGCCCGGTGTTGACCTTGCAGGCTCAGCGGCTGGGCAAGGCGCTTTCAGCGCATGAGAAACAGACATGGACATTTCATATTCGGGTTGAATTGGCCGAAGATTCGGCTCTAGTCTGGGAGCATCATCTATCGGTGGATGTTACAGGTCAGTTCCATGTGCAGCGCATGGCTGTGCCGGTGGAGGTGCGGCCAGGGGCGTATCGCGTCATGTGCGAAGCGAAAGGCCCCGGCGGTGAAGTTCGCCGGTTGCGTCAAGGCTTCTGGGGAGCGGATGCGCAGCTGCTGGAGCAGGGCACACCGATCAGCGCCGGCCGGGATTATTTCATGAAGGACGGGCGCCCGCTGCCCGTCGTGGGCATGACCTATATGACGTCCGATGTGGCGCGCAAGTTTCTGTTCCTCCCGAATACGGATGTGTGGGATCGGGATATGGCCCAGATGCGTCAAGCAGGCATCAACTGGATTCGGACAGGCATATGGACCGCTTATCGCAACATCATGCAGGTGGACGGCCATGCGTCGGAAGAGGTGCTGCGCTCCATTGACGCCTTCTTGATGACGGCGAAGAAGCATGACCTGCAGGTCACCTTCACCTTCTTCTCCTTTACGCCCGAGACGTGGGAAGGCGAGAACCCGTATCTTGATCCGAGAAGCGTGGAGGCGCAGAAGCGGTTTATTCGCTCGATCATCATGCGCCATAAAAACACGAAAAACGTCGACTGGGATCTGATCAACGAACCATCGATGTTCGACCCGCCGCGGATATTCTCGGATGGGCCTCGTTCCTCGCGGGACCGGTTCGAGCGGTCGGCCTATGCCGAGTGGCTGAAGCAGCGCCATGGCCGCATTGAACGGCTGCAGGAGCGGTGGAATATGACAGCGGAACAGCTGCCTTCCTTCGAAGCGGCAGTGCCGCCGGAGCCGGAGCAAATCAACTTCGATGTCCAGGATATGCATCAGGGCAAAAAAGGACTGCAGTGGCTCGATTATGTGCTGTTCTCGATGGAGATGCATAATCGCTGGGCGAAGGAGCTGTATGAATCGATCAAAGACGTATGTCCTGATCATCTGGTTACCGTTGGACAGGATGAGGCTTTGGGCGCGCAGCGGCCGTCCCCGTTCTTCTACGCCGAGGCGGCGGATTATACAACGGTGCATTCCTGGTGGCTCAACGATTATCTGATCTGGGACGGTATCTTCGCGAAGACGCCGGACAAGCCGAATCTGATCCAAGAGACGGGCATCATGTACGTGGAGACGCCGGACGGACGGGCGAAGCGCAGTGAAGCGGAGCTTCGCAACTTGCTGGAGCGCAAGTACGCTTATGCGTTTGCAACCGGCGGTGCAGGAGCGATCCACTGGATCTGGAATACGAATTTTTATATGGATAATGCCAATGAATCACATATCGGGGCGGTTCGCGCAGACGGAACAGAGAAGCCAGAAGCGGACGTGTCCTATGATTTCGGATCGTTCATGGAAAGCATCCGTGATCTGTTCCAAGGACGCAAGCTGGAAGAGACCGCGGTTATTTTCCCATATTCGAATGATTTCTCTAACCGGAAGCTGGCGTTTGAGGCCACAACCAAGGCGACACGGGCGCTGGCTTATGAGCTGAACGTGCCGTTTAGAGGCGTAGGGGAGTACGATCTGAGTTCGCTGCGCCGCGATCCGGCCAAGCTGATCATTCTGCCGAGCGCTCATAATGTGGATGATAGTGCGTTTGCCGATCTGATCGACATCGTCAAGGAGACGGGAGCGACGCTGCTGCTGACAGGTCCTCTCAGTCTGGATGCTTATTGGCGTCCGGTGAGCCGCCTTGTAGGCGAGCTGGGCAACAGACAGCTGCACAATGTCAGACGTGAAGAAGCGCTTCGTATCGGTGAAGAGACGGTTCAGGTCTCCTATGGACACCGCAAAATCGCCGAGCTGTGCAAAGAAGTCCCTGCTGAAGCTGGAAACGGGATGGCGGTGCCATCGATCATTGAAGTTGCGCTCGGAAACGGCCGCTTGCTGTGGAGCCCGCTTCCGCTGGAGCTGAACGACCGGATCGATACGGTTGCGGCGGCTTACCGCTATGCGATGAAGAAGTCCGGAGCAGATCAGGGCCTGATCTGGCATAAAGGCGGCGAAGCGTCCGGCGTGTATGGCCGGAAAATTTCGTTTGAAGATGGCGCGCTGTTTGTATTCGGCTCGGAGCAAAGCTGGGATACGGAGATTGAAATCAAGGACCCCGTGTCGAACGCGGTATATTCCTTTATACTGGAAGCAGATCGTTCAGTACTGTTCGCTGTGAACAAGAGCGGAGAGCTGCTTGCGGTTTACCGCCCAGAAGAAGTAACGGTAGCGGCGGCACAAGGCTAATTAAGGAGGATAACGATGGATCAATCCAGAAAGGCGCATATCATTTCGCATACGCATTGGGACCGGGAATGGTACCTGCCGTATGAAAAACATCATGTACGGTTGATCGAGCTGATGGACAGCCTGCTGGCAACGATGGAGAAGGAACCGGAATACCGAAGCTTTTTCCTCGACGGGCAGACAATTATCATTGAGGACTACTTGCAGGTAAGGCCTGAGAAGAAGGAACAGCTGGAGCAGCTGATCCGCGACGGGCGCATCATTATCGGCCCTTGGTACATTCTGCAGGATGCTTTCCTGACCAGCAGTGAGGCGAACGTCAGAAACATGCAGATTGGCCATCAGGATGCGGAGAAGTACGGAACGGTAGCCAAAATCGGCTATTTCCCGGATACGTTCGGCCTGACCGGACAAATCCCGCAGCTGATGGTGCAATCCGGCATCGATAACGCCTTCTTCGGCCGGGGCGTGAAGCCGACCGGCTTCAATAACACCGTATCGGATGGCGGATATGAATCCTCCTTCTCCGAATTGATGTGGGAGGGCCCGGATGGCTCCAAGGTGCTGGGCATTCTGTTTGCCAACTGGTACAGCAACGGCAACGAAGTGCCGGTGGATAAGGAAGAGGCGAAGAAATTCTGGGACCGCAAGCTGGCGGATGCCGAGAAGTATGCCTCGACCCAAGAGCTGCTGTACATGAACGGCTGTGACCATCAGCCGATTCAGACCGATCTGCCGGAAGCGATCCGCACTGCTAAAGAGCTGTACCCGGATACCGAATTCATTCATTCGAATTTTGATGATTATCTGAAGGCGGTTCGCGAGAAGCTTCCGCAGGATCTGTCATCCGTCAAAGGCGAGCTGCGCAGCCAGCGCACTGATGGCTGGGGCACACTGGTTAACACCGCCTCGGCTCGCGTTTATTTGAAACAGATGAACCAGCGCGGACAGACGCTGCTGGAGAAAGTGGCCGAGCCGCTGGCCTCCTACGCGAGCCTCCTTGGCCGGGAATACCCGCATCATCTGTTTACGTATGCATGGAAGACGCTGATGCAGAACCATCCGCATGACAGCATCTGCGGCTGCAGCGTGGATGAGGTGCACCGCGAGATGGTCACCCGTTTCGAGAAGAGCGCCCATGTGGCCGAGAACATCCTGGACGATAGCGTACGTGTCATTGCAGACGCAGTGAATACAACGGCATTTGCCCAGTATGGGGAAGACCCATTGCCGCTGGTGGTGTTCAACACGACCGGATGGAGCCGCAGCGGTACGGTCAGCGTTGAGCTGGACGCAGAGCGTCTCTATTTCCGGGATGGCTTCTCCATTAAGGAGACAAGCCGCCGGATGAAGGATGTTGATCTATCCGGCCGCGTGCTTGTGGACGCACAGGGACAAGCCATTCCATGCACCGTCGAGGATCTCGGCCAGCAGTTCGGCTATGATCTGCCGGATGATAAATTCCGTCAGCCTTATATGTGCAGACGGGTTCGGTTGACATTTGAAGCAACCGATATTCCGGCGATGGGGCTGTCCGCCTATGCCTGGGTGAAGAGCGACCGGAAGCCTGCGGTGACAGGCACGCTATTCAGCGGTGTCCGGGTGCTGGAGAATGAGCTGCTTAAAGTGGATATTGCCGAAGACGGATCCTTTACGCTGACGGATAAGAAGAGCGGACAAGTATACCGCGACCTCGGCATCTATGAGGATACAGGGGATATCGGAAACGAGTACATGTACAAGCAGCCGGATGGCGAGCAGCCGTTGACCACGAAAGGGCTGGCGGCGACGTTCCGGGTGCTGGAGGATACGCCGTACCGGGCTTCCGTTGAAATCGTCCATAACTGGTCGATTCCGGCCTCTGCAGAGGCCAAGCTGGATGAGGAGCAGCGCGAGCTGGTGTACTATCCGTACCGCAAGTCGCAGCGCTCGGCAGAGCTGGTGCCGATGACCATCCGCACCGTGCTCAGCTTGAACCGCAGCGGTAAAGGTGTAGAGATTGAGACAACGCTGGATAATCGCGCGAAGGATCATCGTGTTCGTGCATTGTTCCCGACGGATCTGGACGCATCTTTCCATTTCGTTGACTCCATGTTCGAGGTGGCGAAGCGGAACAACGTGCCGGCCAAGGAGTGGGAAAATCCGAGCAACACGGCGCATCAGCAAGCCTTCGTGGATGTTGCTTCCGAAGGCGCGGGGCTGACCGTAGCCAACCTCGGCTTGAACGAATACGAGGTGCTGCGCGACGGCCGCAACACGATTGCCGTCACGCTGCTTCGCGCTGTGGGCGAGCTGGGCGATTGGGGGTACTTCCCGACGCCGGAAGCCCAGTGTCTGGGTGAATACACCGTGCGTATGGAAGTGATCCCGCATCAGGGCAGCGGCATCGGGGATGGAGCCTATGCCGAGGCGTACCAGTTCCAGGTGCCTTGGACAGCTGTTCAGACGGGCGTGCAGGAGGGCACGATTGCGCCTGTGTTCACACCGTTTGAATGGAATGACGGTTCGCTGGCGTTCTCCTCGCTGAAGGTGAATGCGAAGACAGGCGACCTGATGCTGCGCTGGTACAATCTTGCGGGGAATGATGCCGAACTCAACCTGAGCACTGCGCTGCCTGCCACCGGAGCTTATAAGAGCGACATTCTGGAAACGAAAGGCGCGCGTCTGGAGCTGGCCGAGGGAGGCAACCTGAGTCTTGCGGTCAAGCCTTATGAGATCGTAACGCTCGGTGTGAGAGCTGCACGCTAAAATAAGCCGCTCATGAACATGAACAAGCGCTGAGCGTTAACTTGAAACATAACATTGAATTGAACTAAAACAGCGAGCCGTCTCGGCCAACAGGCCTGGGCAGCTCGCTGTTTTTATGACCGGAAAGCAGCAGAAAGCTTGAGCAAGAGCGTGTTATTCCTCGGCGTCTATCGGTTTCTTCTCATAGGCGATAAGTGTGATGTCCCGGCCGGTAATTTGGGCGATGGTGGCCTCGGCATCCTGAATCGCCTTCAAGGTGCTGTCCTCCTCGTTCAGGGCTGCGATGGTATACTCATTCGTGCGAATTTCCATGTGGACGGCTCCTTTGTGGTAAAATTCAAGTCATACAAGGCTTCATGCTAGTTAAGTTTTCCTGTACAATGAACAAACATACGACCATATACGGATGAAAGGGGATGTTGTAACGATGATTCGGTTTCAAGGACTGCATCATGTCAGTTTGGCGGTGCGGGATCTGAAGCGGGCCAAAGTCTTTTACTCCGAAGTGCTGAAATTTCCGGAGCTGCCGCGTCCACCGTTTAATTCCAAAGGGGTGTGGTATGCGGTTGGTGATCAACAGCTGCATTTGCTCGAGCATCCGGAAGGCGATACGCTCCGTGATCGAGGTATTGATACGACGGACGGGCATTTTTCGATCTGGGTGGCTAGTTTCAGTGAGACGAAGGCATATCTGGATCAGACAGGCATTTCTTATGAGGCCAGGCCGGACAGCGTAGCCGGATTTGCTCAAATCTTTCTGCTTGATCCGGACCGTAACATTATTGAATTCGCAGCGCCATATGGGTCATAAAACGGGGCGGCAACAGTCCATGCGGAGCAAGATGCGCCGCCCGTAAGCACAACCTATCCAAAAAGCCGAACACGAAGCGGGGCTGATCCCCGATTGACGTGCTCGGCTTTTTTAGATTTTATACCGGAAATGCTCCCGGGCATCGACTTGAAGCCGTCCCCGCCAAGAATGGAGGGGAGTCACATCAAGCAGAACGGCTTTGCCGGAAGCAAATGGAGAAGAAATTAAACGCACAAACGCACAAGTCTTCAGATGCGATCCAGGAAGGATTGGATAAACGGAATCGCTGCCCCGACAGGAACTCCATTTTCCGGTGAACGGCTGAGATGAATAAAGGGCTCATGGCTCGGAAATGCCGTTTTTTCATGTACCTTTTCATGAAGAATGTGAAGATCCTGTTCTTCCAGATAAGGGGAAATATGTCCTCCAATAATGAACTCCCGGTTAATGACAAGGTGAATGTTGTTGATGGACAATGCCAGCATATCCAGAAACCGGTCCCACCTCGCCATAAACGGAGCCGCACCGGAGCGCAGCTGGGCAAAGAAATGATCGAGCGTCTCGCCTTCCTCCAGAAGTGCGCTGACAGAGCAATAGGTTTCCATGCAGCCATTCTTGCCGCAATAGCAGGAGGGCCCGTTGCGATCGATGGTCATATGCTCCACGGTACCGCTATGTCCTTCTTTTCCCATCTCAATCTGATTGTTGATGATGATGGCTCCGCCGAGGTGTCGCCCGATCGACAGGTAGACGGCATCGCCGATATCATTCCTCACCCACAGCTCGGTGGTCGCCGCACATTTGGCATCATGCACAAACCTGCAAGGATACTTGAGATATTGAGAGAATGCCGTAATTTCAAGCCCTGTAAAGTTCAGTATTTTGCCATACGTAATCTTACGTCCATCCACCGACGTCAAGGCTTGTACCGCAAGCCCGATCCCCAACACCTGTTCATCCGTTACCGCCAGCGAAGCAATGAAATCCTGGACGATCCGGCTCAGCGCTTGGTAGTAGCTGTCGGCATTGACATAAGGAAGCGGGACATCCGTCTTCTGAATAACGGTGCCAAGCAAGTCGACGGCAAGCATGCGCACCGTCTCCTTCTGAATCTCGACCCCGATGGCAACCCGGGCCTGCGGACATATCGCATAGGCGGTTGCACGCCGGCCTACAGAGGATTCAAACTGTCCGCTCTTCGCAATCAGCTGCTCTTCTTCGAGACGGACCAGATTCTGGGATACGGTGGGCAAGCTCAAGCGAAGCTGACTGGCTATTTCTTGCTTGGACAGCTTTCCCTGCTGATAGATGAGATGGTAAATCGAGGAATAGTTATTTTTTTTAATGTCTTGAAACGTGATGCTCTGATCCATGATCATACCCCGTTATATAAAGTTGTTTTGTAAAATGGATTGGCCTAATTTCAGTTTCAATATAGCATACCCAAGAAAATAAAGAAACTTTGGCAAGAAGGATTATGCCAAATTTGATCTGTTTAGGTGTTGACGAATGCGGTTTCACGTTTTATATTATAAATGCATTTTATAAAATCATTTTATAAAATTAATTTAGGGAATGGAGAGGAAACATATATGGGAATTATTGAGAAAATGCGCTTGGACGGCAAGAAGATCTTTGTTACAGGTGGCGCAAGGGGAATTGGTAAAAGTGTTGCAATCGCTTTCGCTGAAGCAGGAGCGGATCTGGCCATCGTGGACCTGGATATTGCTGAAGCGGAGAAGACTGCTGCAGAGCTTGAGCAGAACCATGGGATTAAAGCGATTGCGATCCAGACGGATGTAACGAAACCGGAAGATGTCGAGGCCATGATCGAGAAGATTCTGCATGTGTTTGGACGTCTGGATGTTGCCTTCTGCAATGCGGGGATATGCTTGAATATTCCGGCTGAAGAGATGACCTATGAGCAGTGGAAGAAAGTGATTGACATCAATCTGACCGGCGTATTCCTGACGGCGCAGGCGGCAGGCAAAGTAATGCTGAAGCAAGGCGGCGGCTCCATTATCAATACAGCCTCCATGTCCGGACATATCGTCAATGTTCCGCAGCCGCAGAGCTCGTACAACGCCTCTAAAGCCGGAGTTATCCAGTTGACGAAATCGCTGGCTGTTGAATGGGCTACCCGTAATGTGCGTGTGAATTGCATAAGCCCCGGTTATATCGGTACCGAGCTTACGCTGAATTCGCCCAGCCTGAAGCCGCTCATTGCGCAGTGGAACGAGATGGCCCCGCTCGGACGGATGGGAAGACCGGAAGAACTGCAATCGATCTGCGTGTATCTTGCGGGCGACACCAGCAGTTTTACAACAGGAGCCGACTTTGTGGTGGATGGAGCGTTTACTTGCATTTAACCGCGCAGCAACCGACGTTGTGCACATAAACAGGAGGACAACTCGATGAATTATTTACTTGGAACAGATATTGGCACGTCCGGCACCAAGACCATTCTGATGGATGTGGAGGGCAATCTCATCGCTCAGGATCTTCAGGAGTATGATGTGTTGACACCTAAACCGCTGTGGGCCGAGCAGTGGCCGGATGTTTGGCTCCAGGCAGCCAAAGCCTCGATTAAAAACACCGTTAGAAAATCACGCATCCCGCCAGAACACATTCGCGGCATCGCCATCAGCGGCCTGTACGGCGGCTCGGGCATTCCGCTGGATGAGAACATGGAGCCGGTGAGACCGTGCATGATCTGGATGGACCGGAGAGCTGAAAAGGAAGCGCAGTGGGTTCTTGACCATATCGGCGAGGAGAAGCTGCGCCGGATTACGCATAATGGAGCCGATCCTTACTATGGCTTTACCAAGATGCTGTGGATGAAAAACAATGAGCCTGATCATTGGAACAAAACGAAGCTGTTCTTGCCTCCGAATGATTATGTCATCTACAAACTGACCGGAGAGGTCGCCATCGATTATTCATCGGCTGGCAATATTGGCGGCATCTTTGATATGAATACGAGAACCTGGTCGTCCGAGATGATGGAGGCGATGGGCATTCCGCGGTCGATGATGCCGGACAGACTGGTGGAATCGACTGACGTGGTAGGCGGCTTGACGAAGGAAGCGGCAGCCGAATTGGGGCTGGCTCCAGGCATGCCGGTAGTCGCCAGCGGGATTGACTGCGGCGCAGCCAACATTGGGCTGGGCGTGTTCGAATCCGGCGTCTACGCGGCGGCCATCGGGACATCGATGTGCGCGGCGCTGATCTCCGACAAGCCGGTGAAGGGCAAGGACCTGATCGCCTGGCCTTATCTGTACGATGCGAAGCGTCTCTCTTATTATTTTGCAGGGGGAGCGACTGCCGGGGCGATTGTGAAATGGTT
The DNA here is from genome assembly GCF_038000405.1 of Paenibacillus sp. FSL M8-0334. Taxonomy (NCBI): domain Bacteria; kingdom Bacillati; phylum Bacillota; class Bacilli; order Caryophanales; family Paenibacillaceae; genus Paenibacillus; species Paenibacillus sp. FSL M8-0334. Next base: position 253,324 of record NZ_JBBOCH010000001.1, on the reverse strand, counting down.
CCGCCAAACGATGTGCCAATTTGAGCTGGAAGCTGAACAGGCAGGCGGAAAAAAAGCGTACGACGTGCTGAATGAGCAGGCCGCTGCCATTAAGGCAGGAAGTGAAGGGCTGATTGTGCTCCCTTATTTTATGGGAGAGCGAAGTCCAATCTGGGATTCGGATGCCAAGGGAACGATTGTCGGGCTGTCGCTGGCCCATACGAAAGCGCATATCTACAGAGCCTTCATGGAAGCGGTTGCCTACTCCTTGCGCGATGCGATGGAAGCGACTGCGGAAGATCTGGGCGAGTATATTCTACTTGCTGGCGGGGTCACGAAATCGAGGCTGTGGAGACAGATTTTTGCCGATGTGACGGGTTATCCGATTGTATGTCCCGTGCACGATGTGGAGGCGAATATGGGGGATGTGATGCTGGCCGGTATCGGCACAGGGCTGCTGACCTACGAGGACGTGAAGAAGTGGCAGGTGCTGGATGAGAAGATCATGCCGGATCCGCACAATCATGATCAATACAATGAATATTACCAGGTGTATAAATCGGTTTACAATAATTTGAAGCTGGATATGAAGGCGTTGACGCGGCTGGCTTGATCGACTGATCACAGACCAATCGCTTCAGGAGGGAACCAAATTTGCTGGAAAAGGATATGTGAGCAGATGAACAAATGGAAGAAAAGAATCGGTTATGGTGTTGGTGATTTGGGCTGCAACCTTGTATTTAGCACTATGGCGTCTTATTTGATGTTTTTTTATACCGATGTGTTTGGCATTACTGCAGCCGCCGCCGGAACTTTAATGCTGGTAACCAAAATCTTTGATGCGATAACGGATACCGGCATGGGGCTACTGGTTGACCGGACGAAGACCAGATGGGGGCAAGGAAGGCCGTACTTTCTGATCGGCGCGCTCCCTTTTGCCGTGTTCACGGTGCTGACGTTTATCGTCCCTGATTTCAGCATGACGGGAAAAGTGATCTGGGCTTATGTGACGTATACGCTGTTATGCACGGCCTATACGGTGGTGAATATTCCGTTAAACACGATTGTGCCGCGGCTCACTTCGGATGTGCATGAGCGGAACTGGCTCGTCTCCACAAGAATGATCTGCGCATTGATTGGAACCGCTTTAGTGATGTCGATCACGATGCCGCTTGTTGAGTTTTTTGGCAAGGGAAATACCCAGCAGGGCTTCCTCATTACGATGTCGCTCTATGGTGTGATCGCGATGCTGATCTTTGTGTTCACCTTTATGAATACGGAAGAGGTTGTCCCTCCGTCCGTCAAGCGCACGAAATCGTCATTCCGTGAGGACTTTAAAGGTTTAACGGATCAGGCGTGGATCTTCTTTATCTTGAATTTTCTGTACTTTGCCTTGTTTGTTATCCGGAACACAACGGTCATCTATTATTTCACATACAATCTCGGGCGGACGGATTGGCTGACGTTTGTCGGACTGTTCGGCATTCTGTCCGGGCTGCCGATGCTGCTTGTGCTGCCTTGGCTGCAAAGAAGGATGTCGAAGAAACATGTGCTGCTGTTAAGCGCAGCCATTTATATTGTCGGTGATTTCATCATCTATTTCGGAAAAACATCACCTGTGATGCTTATTGCAGGGCTGGCGATCACCGGTCTTGGCATTTACGGGATATTCGGCACCACCTTTGCCATTCAGCCGGACGTGATCGACTATTCAGAGTATAAAAAGAAAAAGAGCATCTCTGGCATGATCGCGGCCTTCCAAGGCTTCTTCGTCAAAGGGAGCATGGGGCTTGCCAGCGCGCTGGTCGGCGCTTTCCTGAATATGGGCGGCTATGTCCCGAATATGACACAAACCGCTACCGCGTTAACGTATATTGAAATTTCGTTTATATGGGTTCCTTTGATGCTGTGCGTGCTGATCGGGATTACGACGCTCTTCTATAAGCTCGACCCGATGCGCTCGGAAATGGATGCAGAGCTTGAAGGAAGGCGCGCTGCCGTTAGCGGCCACGCGGTGAATATGTAATTGACCAAACGACAGCCCGTCTCGGCTGTCGTTTGTTGCTGTTGTGGGCCAGGACGCCGCGTTGGCGCTCCTGGCTTCTTTGTCCGAGGAACCGGAGCTTCCGTGTAATAAATTCCATATAATTCAATTAAATGAATTTATTTTACATGATGAGTACATCGGAAAAGCATTATTGTAAATTTTTTCCGATAGTATATATAAGGATTCAGTCGCATGTTCTGCCGTAATAGACTTGTCAATTTTGACTTGCGATAGAATTGTCCGCTTCAAGCAACCGCAGACGAATCAGTTTCATCTCGAAGATATGGACACCGTCAGGTGCTCAGGATTCATGTGGATTGTTGTCACTTAGACGACGCGGATGGCGAATCGTGCAAGTGCAAATCGTAGTCAGAATGATGGGCATGTGAAGAAGCTTATGTAGCAGCAGTCCAGTTTGGATATTTGGAGAGGGGGGTGGAGAGAAGGGGATTCGAACGGGAAATGAACATGTTCCAGGTGCAGAACTTAACGGCTGAAGCGAACCGTGGGAAAAGATCCATAAATCGGCAAGTATGCTGCATTCGGCATGATGTCGAACGTTCCAAACCTTCCATTTCTCGTATCGCAATTTCTGTACCGTGGAACATCAACTTCCTCCCTCCCGAACTGTTCCTTTTAGAATGCTGCATTAGGATTATCGCAGTCAGTTTCGAGATTGCGCTCTGGAAATTTGAGAGAGTTTTGGCCACTGGCGGGTACCTTCATTGCTGGTGCTCGGGTTACACTGCTCGCTCGTGTCTTCACGGGGATCTTAAGTCGAAGTAGAGCGCTATACCCTCCTTGCCAATAAATGCAATGCTAACCGGACTGTGTTTATGCTCACTGAGAGTCAGGGAGGGACTGATGAAGGGACACAATCTTGATTATTGACAGGATCATCATGTCATGGCAAGGCTGGGATGTGAAATGATGCAAGGTGAGTGATGGTGAGGGCTAGGGAAGGCAAGCTATGAACGTGAATCTATAATGAAATGGGGTGGGTCTTTCAAATGTCTCAGTCCAATATTCCTAATATTACACCTGTCATTACTGTTAGCAGAGACGATGCAATCAATCTCCTTCTGTCATCAATTGCGATGGAGGAGCTTGGGCTCAGCCATATTATTAATGCAGAGGGAGAAAAACTGCAGTATGTGCTCGGCACTTTACCGGGATTAACAGGACCTGGTGCCACGCTTAGCGATCTTCTTTTAATGAATGAAAGTGTAAGGAGCACCCTTCAGGACTTGACGAAAAAAGAATGGCTGCTGTAGAGCAAACTGGAGAGCATTCTGTCAACTCCGATCTCTGTCGGGCCGCCTGGACCAACAGGTCCTACAGGATCGACGGGAGGACTTGAACCGGGTGCTTCTTTATTCACCGTTCAGGGAACAACGGGAGCAGCAACGATCGGGGTGGGGGACAGCTTTATTTTTCAGTCAGACACACTTGATGTATCGGTATCAAGCGGGTCTGCAATTGTGCAAATTGAAAACGTGTCATCTATAACCGGGGCCACGGGAATAACAGGGGCAACCGGAGTAACTGGTGAGCCGGGAGTGACTGGAGCTACCGGAGCCACTGGGGCTACGGGTGCAACCGGAGGGACCGGGGCGACAGGCGAAGCTGGAGTGACTGGTGAGACAGGAGCGACCGGGGCAACGGGAGTAACTGGGGTGACCGGAGAGACGGGAGCGACCGGAGCCACAGGAGAAGCTGGAGTGACTGGCGAGACCGGAGCGACCGGGGCTACAGGAGAAGCAGGAGTGACTGGCGAAACAGGAGCGACCGGGGCTACAGGAGAAGCAGGGGTGACTGGTGAGACAGGAGCGACCGGTGCCACGGGAGCAACTGGGGTGACCGGAGAAACGGGAGCGACCGGAGCCACAGGAGAAGCTGGAGTGACTGGCGAGACCGGAGCGACTGGGGCCACAGGCGAACCTGGAGTGACTGGCGAGACCGGAGCGACCGGAGCCACAGGCGAACCTGGAGTGACTGGTGAGACCGGAGCGACTGGGGCCACAGGAGAAGCTGGGGCGACTGGTGAAACGGGAGCGACTGGGGCAACTGGTGAAGCCGGGGTGACTGGCGAAACAGGAGCCACCGGAGCCACAGGAGAAGCTGGAGTGACTGGCGAGACCGGAGCGACCGGGGCCACAGGTGAAACCGGCCCAACAGGTCCGCCAGGACCGACAGGAGCACTTGAACCGGGCGCTACTTTATTCAGTGTTCAGGGTACAACAGGAGAAGCCACCATTGGCATGGGAGAGAGTTTTATTTTTGAGTCAGAAACACTCGATGTTTCAGTAACCAGCGGCTCAGCAGTGATACAGATTGAAAATATTTCTTCGATCACCGGAGCCACCGGAACGACCGGTGCTACAGGCGAGACGGGGGTCACGGGAGTGACCGGAGCAACAGGCGCTACAGGAGCAACAGGAGCAACTGGAGTAACTGGTGCTACCGGAGCGACCGGAGCCACTGGAACGACGGGAGCGACCGGCGTGGCTGGCCCGACTGGACCAGTTTTGGGGGTTGATGGGTTCTCGGCACTAGCAAGTGCTCCGACAATAGCGGATCGACGCAGTTAACTGGCTTTACCGTCACCAGTCCTTTTTATAACAATGGCACCTTCAATCCAGCAACCGGAAACTTTACCGTGCCGACCACCGGCAGGTACTCCGTTAAAGCGACCATCAATTATGCAACGACGGCAGCTCTGACGGTATCTTTAGGGACGGGAATCAACCCGGCATTTGTGATCCGCCGGACTTCGGCTCCTGTCACGAATTTATTGAATGGGCTTTTCCCGGTATTGAATGTGAATATTGCTCTAGTCTTATCCCTACGGGCTATTCTTGGGAGCGGCACAGTGACATTAGGGGGAGATGTGGAGCTGAATGCAGGCGATGTGATCGGATTGTTTTATGAAGCAAACGGCTTGACAATTCCGCTGAATATCGGCGGTCCGACCCCGGGCATTGTGTGGTCCATGCACCGAATTGTATGATGCATTCGTGTAGTTTGTAGATCTTAATGTAATCAGGTCGACCTCCATGGGACTGGAAGCCTTTGGGGGTCGATATTTTTGATCGTGAAGGATGTCTCCTGCGATCCTGCATTGAGCATATTTCATTTCATAGAGAATTGGAACATTTTGTCGTAGCCGCAACCAACCTATTTTGTTAAATTGGAACTATATGGATCAAATGGTTGAAAGTATGGGTTGGAAGATGCGGAGGGGACTGAAGAGGATGAGGAACGAAGTTTTGTCGATACGGGATTTACGGATGAAGTTTAATCAGCGTTATGTGCTGAATGGCATTGATCTGGATGTGAGGGAAGGGGAGATGATTGGCTATATCGGGCCGAACGGAGCTGGGAAGAGTACCACAGTAAAAATATTGCTCGGCTTGACGAAGGGATATACGGGGACGGTGCGTGTCTTCGGTGAAGATATTGATGCGGGAAGTTACGAATATAAGCGCAGAATCGGCTATGTTCCGGAGGTCGCAGAGCTGTATGATCAGTTGACCGCTTCAGAATATTTGACGTTTACCGGGGAGCTGTACGGGCTGTCGGCAGATGATGCGGATTCTAAGGCTCGACAGTTGATGGAATGCTTTGAACTGGAAAAGGTCTACCATTCCAGGATCGCTACGTTCTCCAAAGGGATGCGGCAGAAGGTGCTGCTCATTTCCAGCCTGCTGCATGACCCGGATCTGTTGTTTCTGGACGAGCCGCTAAGCGGGCTTGATGCCAATAGTGTGATGGTGGTGAAGGAGATTTTGGCGCTATTGTCAGCTCAGGGAAAAACGATCTTTTACTCCTCTCATATTATGGATGTAGTAGAGAAGATCAGCAGCCGGATCATTCTGCTTGCTGATGGCCGGATTGCGGCCGATGGCACCTTTCAGGAATTGCAGCAGCAATCCTCGGAGGGGACGCTGGAGGAAGTGTTCAATCAGTTGACCGGATTCCATGAACACGCCTCCATTGCCCAGCGGTTTGTTTCGATTGTTCGGGAGGGTGATTAATATGCGGGAAGCGGATCAACAGTTTCGAATCTTGCGTCTGCTGGACCGGCTTCAACCTCTTCTAAGGACAACCGGCATCCATTATCCGACCCTGCGCCGGATCCTTCAGGTAAAATTGCTGATGGATCGGCGAAGAGTTCCCACCCTCTTGTCGAACCGAAACCGGAGCGAGGACGAGGAAGTTAATTATTTTGTGCGTTCCTTGTGGTTGTATGCTCTGCTCGGCTTGATGCTTGTTCTGTTTATGATGCTGGAAACCCAATATATGCTGCTAATGAGTCTGGTAATGGGAATCCTGATGTTCTTCATCATGATGTCTATGATTTCGGATTTCTCAGCTGTCATGCTTGATGTAAGGGACCGAAGCATTATTATGACCCGGCCGGTTGATGGCAGAACTGTCGGCATGGCAAGGGCTATACATACCGCTATCTATTTGTTGATGCTAACAGGTTCACTGGCCGCTGCTTCGCTTGTTGCGGGGCTCATCAAGCACGGCGTTCTCTTTTTTGTTATATACGTTATCGAATTGGTGTTGGTGAATCTTCTGATTCTGGTTGTGACTTCGGTGACTTATCTGCTGCTGATGAAGTATTTAAATGGAGAGAAACTGAAGGACATTATTAATTATGTGCAAATCGGGCTGACGGTTGTCCTCGCGGTTGGCTATCAGTTTGTTATCCGATCTTTTAATTTTGCGGGGATGGATATGGCTTTTGAACCGGTTTGGTGGCAGCTGTTCCTTCCGCCTGTATGGTATGCAGCTCCGTATGAATGGCTGATAGGAAGCGGAGGCAGCGCATGGCTGTACTTGTTGTCAGCGCTGGCTTTGATTGTCCCGATTATTTTATTGATGCTGTATGTTCGGTTAATGGCCTCTTTCGAGCAGCATCTCGAAAAGCTGGCGCATAGCGATGCGGGAAGGGGGCGTCCCCGTGATCGCTTTGACCGCATGCTGTCCAAATTGGTCTGCCGGACGGAAGAGGAAAGATCCTGCTTTCGATTCTCCGCCATTATGCTGCGGACGGAGCGGGAGTTTAAGCTCAAGGTTTACCCGTCACTGGGGATGGCGCTTTTCTTCCCATACCTTTTTCTCTTTTCTATGTCGAATTCAGGGTCAGCTTGGTCGGAGGTTCGGGAAAGCAGCTTTTTCTATTTCCTGTACATGATGCCGCTGATGATCATTTCGGCTGTTTTCATGCTTAAATATTCAGGGAAATCAAAAGCGTTCTGGCTGTTTGGGGCAGCGCCTTTTTCGAATCTTGATCCGCTGTACAAAGGAGCACTTAAAGCATTCGTGGTCAAAATATACCTGCCGCTCTATTTCGTGAATGCCACCGTGTTTGCATTTATATTTGGATCTCGGATTATACCGGATCTGCTCGGTATTTTACTGGTTGGAACAGCTGTTGTACCGTTGTTTGGCAAGGTCATGCTCAGTGATCCGCCATTTTCGCAATCATTCTCCATGGCCAATCAGAGCGGCGGAGGAATGGTATTTGCCGCAATGTTCGTTCTTGGAGCGGTGGTGGCGATTCATATCGCGAGCCGCATGCATGTTCTGGGCATGGCGGCCTTCATTCTCGCGCTGCTCATCATCAATGTATGGAGATGGAAGAGGACGTATAGCTCGGCTAAGCAATCTATCGAGCATTAACAACGAACGGGTGTTCTTGTATAATTGACATATAGTCAATTAACTCCATCTATTCGCTTCAAGACTTCCTCTCGTGTTTCTTTTTTGTTACAACTGCAATATTCAAAATTGAATATCCCACATATGTATTTAATTACCTGTGATTATAACTATTAAGCCCTATATAATCGTTCTAGAATTATATAGAGGATGGTGTTTTGTTTGCATCTAGAATGGCTTGGCTTTATGTTTTTTTCTTCCATTGAGGCGTTGTCCTTATATGTGTTGATTATGGCTTTGTTCAGGTTTAAAGTTATGGATTACGCCTGGCAGGCCGTTACCCTGGTTTTGTTGATTAATGTACAAAGCTTTATTCTCAGGAATGAGTTTGCCTTATCCGATCTCGTTCCGGTAATCAGCATTTTAATGTTCGTTTTTTTCTTCGCCGTTGTTGTGAAGATGCCGTTTGTATGGGCAGTGCTTGCTACAATACTCGGATACGTTATTTTCGCCGTGATACAGACAAGCATTATTGTGACGGTGTTTGGTTCGATCACAGCGATTCAAACCTCGGTCATGAATGGTTATCTGCTACAGTTAGCAAGTGCAGCTGTTCTGTTAATCATCTCATGGGTTTTAAAGAAACGAAATCTCGGATTCGCCTTTAATATGGAGGTTTTAAGGTTTAAATTTGAAGATTTCTTGGTCATGATATTTATCATCATTTTTATTGGAGCGATTACGCTTTTCCTATATCTGAATCAGACGTGGCTAACATTGCTGTTTTTCATCGTTAATGCCGGTTTTCTTCTTTTTTACGCAATACGAAAGGAGAAGGTCCATGATTGATTCATTATCATTAAAATTGGCCGAAGGACTGAAGAAACATGTTCCCGACCATAAGGCATCCATCCCCGTGCTTAAGCGCGGGTTGGATGTTATCCTGAATACGGTAGGCATCCTTGTTATGTCGCTGGGTATTTCCCTGATTACAGGGAACACCCGGGAGGTTGTAATCATTCTTCTATCGTTTGGCTTGCTCCGGCAATTGTCCGGAGGATTCCACCTTCAATCGAATGTTGGCTGTATTCTTCTTTCCTCGTTTCTATTCACTTCCTTGTCATTTCTTCAGCCTGGACAAGCAATAACTGTGGCTCTCACCTGCATAAGCATCGTTCTTGTACTTTTCTTTGCACCTTCGGGCATCACAGGCTACACACGGATTCGTCCCAAATACTATCCTGCGCTGCGGATATCATCCGCCGTTCTGGTAGCCAGTAATTTGTTTATCCTGTCGCCAGTTGTGGCTGTCAGCTTTTTTGCTCAGTCATTAACGCTTATACATCGAATAGGAGGTGAATCCAGACATGGTTAATCTCGTTCGCAGGATCAATCGTCGTCTTCTGTCATCGCTAGCATCGGTCCTTTCTTTGGTTGCTGTAGTATCCGTAAGCACGGCCAGCATTCTGTTCGTTTATAAGGGAGAAGTGCCTGAGGAATTGCTCCGGAAGGAGGAGTAGGGAGATAGTCCTTTGCACCGCCATCTTACGTTTTATATCCATCGTGAAGGGGTCGTATTCGGCTCCTTCGTTTTTTTACTCATCGAATTCTATTGATTGGTAGTAAGTAACAAAGAAAAGAACCCTTGCTACGCAAGGGCTCTCGGCGATGATCTGTAGTGGGCTCGAACCACTGACCCCCACCCTGTCAAGATGGTGCTCTCCCAGCTGAGCTAACAGATCATGAATAATTTTCAAATGTATTAATTATATTAACACCCGTTTTGCCTGATGTCAATTGCTTTTCGTTATAAAAAATCGCTGTTCAGTCCAGAATAGATAAAGTATGATTTTTCCGGACAGGAGCGTGCTGAACACAGTGAAGATCAAGCGAGCAAGCCGTAGAAGCAGAACGATCAGTACTCTTGTACTATCGGCGCTACTTTGTAGCGGATGTAGCATAGCTGAAAGGACGTCCGTTGAGCTGGTTCCTCTTCATTCGCCTGCTGGGGCGGTGATGCTGGATGTGTATGATCGTTCGGTGGACAGTGAGGTATATTCTTCTCCGAAAATTGAAACCCTCGAAGAGGAAGAAACATTAAAGCCAGCAGATGACTGGGATACGCTGAAGCGCGTTCGATAATCGAGAGCTAGATTTTGATTCCCGTTGTAGATGGCAAAGGTCCAGAACCGCCTGCCTTCCAGCGCTGGCGGTTCTCCATAGTGAGGTGCTATTCTTCTTCATCCCACTTGCGGGAATATCCTTTTTTAATTGCGTAGAAGACAGGATAGATGATGGCGACCGAAATGATCACGGCCCAAAATATCGTGCTTCCCATGCTGCCGCTTTCCATGCAGGTACCCCTTTCCGATAGATGTCTGCTTACACTATACAGGAAATCGAATATTTTGTATAATATTGCGACCTGGTTTCTATATGAGACTGCGAACTTTTTACATAAAGAGGTGTTGTCCCATGGCGGCAGAGATTATTAATGTAACGACAGAAGAACAGTTGCAGCAGGCTCTGGACATTCGGAAGGATGTATTTGTGCTTGAACAGAAGGTTCCTATCGAGCTTGAAATTGATGAATACGACAGTCTGGAGGCCGATGCTCATCATATTCTGATCAAATCAGAAGGGCAGTACGCCGCAACCGGGCGGGTAACTTATTATAATAAAGATTCTGCTAAAATGCAGCGCATTGCCGTTCGTAAGCCGTTTCGCTCCAAAGGCATCGGAAGAGTGCTCATGATGGCTCTGGAATCGCAAGCACGAGAGCTGAAGCTGAAGTATGCCGTCCTGGATGCCCAGTGTCAAGCGGAAGAGTTTTATCAAAAGCTCGGATATGTTACCATTTCGGAGGAGCCGTTTGATGATGCAGGTATTCCACATGTTCGAATGAAAAAAGAACTTTAGTATCTACACGAGAAAGCTCCCCGAAGCATGATGGCTGCGGGGAGCTTCTGTGTCAGAATGTCGGAAGATTGTCCAGGTTGTTGCTCGGATCACCGTCAGCGTTGGAACGCAGGTGTTCGTCACCATCCCGGCCGCGGAAGACATTCAGGTTTTTGATCTCTTTATTTTTAACCATTGCTTGTGCCGTTTTGTAATCCACCACTGAACCGGAATCAAGCTGAAGTTCCACAATATCGCCGTCGCTATTTTTACGAACGGCCACAACCTCGGATTGCTGCATTTCATTTGCCATAGTCTATCGCCTCCCTGGGGATAGTGTTCCCATGGCAGCTTGCAGCCTATTCATCCCGATCCTTTATAGCACTATAATTCATATATCTTTTGCTGCTCAACAAACTCCATCTCGCCGGTTTTACCTACAAAGTCTTGCACATCATCACTGTAATGCATAAGGTATGTACGCTGCTGGATATGTTCAGGCAGGCTGAGCAGCTCTTGAAGCGTCGTATGAACTTCGCCGGGCCCCTGGAGCTGGCATTCATGTAATATCAGTTCACATTCCCGTTCATTCACCAGCTTGTTCAGCAGTTCGGGGTCAAACACCATATCGGCGCTATAAAAGATGCGGTCGTTCAAATAGAGGGAATAGCTGTCCTTGCCCGGAATATGGCGGGTCTGGATCAACTCGACCGTGATCCCTTTGGAAATGTCGGCCTTCACGCCGGGCTTCAGCGGACGAACATCAAAGATATCTTCCAGGCAAGAAATCTCTCCCTGTTGATACAAACCGCCCCGCAGCGTATGATCCCACAACGGGGCAGCCAGTGCCTCGCCGATGTACAGCGGGATTCTCCGCTTGAACTTCATCTTCATCATAAACGCAAGCTCTTCCAGCCCGCCCACGTGGTCGGCATGGATGTGGGTGATCAGGACAGCATCAATATCGTTGAGGGAGCGTCCCATTTCATGGAGCGCCAGAGGAGCTGTACTTCCACAATCAATGAGCAGGGTGAAATCATCGTCTAAGAGCAGTGCGTTGTTGTTATAGTATTTCTTGGCAAACGCACTGCCCGTGCCAAGCATTTGCAATTTCAAACTCAAGTTGGGCGACCTCCTGATGATGGTGTTGTAAAAATCCGTTAAGCCTACTATATTTTAAACGAAAACGCTCGCGATTACACGAGTTTATGCGAGATTGCGCATAGGACTACAGGCGGGTTTTGTCCGAATTTTCGCCATAAAGTCCGGTTTGGGGCGCAACTTGTGATGAGGCTTGTAGTATACACATATAACAACATGTGATTCGATGGAGGGACGCTTTCAATTATGAAATGGAAAAAGGTGCTGGTATGTGTACTTGTGCTATCTTTAATCGGAGGAAGCGGACTGTTATTTGCGGATTCCATTAATGATCGTGTGCGTGTATGGCTGAACGGACGTGAGTTGAAGGATGGGGGTTACTTGATTAATGGCACGACTTATGTGCCGGTTCGTGAATTTGATGGTGCGGTCCAATGGGATTCCAGAACGGGGAATGTTCAGGTCATCAAGCCGAATGTGCATATATTTTTGTTCAAGGGAGACACTGTATTCGGTAACGTCAATAAAGGAAAGCTGAAGTTCAACGTATTCAGCCAGATTGACAGCCTCAACAATGAGATCTATGCCGTGAAAGTTGCGATCGAAGATCCTGCGGGGAACATTAAGGACATTCAGTCACAGGTGATCAGAGACCCGAGCAAGGATAATTTCTGGTTCAGGACCTACGACTTCACCTACGATTTTAATACGGCAGGAAAATACTCGGTCGGATTCTACATCAGGACCAGTGCCAATGCCAGCTTTGTCAAGGTGGCGGAGAAGGTGATCACCGCACTGGATTAAGCGCTCGGGCTTCCAGGCGGCAAATTGACCTGACAGATGCTTCCGTGATACGATACGGGAGTATGAATAATTTTAACCGAAGTGAGGTTTTCTTAATGAGCGAACATAACCATGAGCACGGCGAAGCATGCGGCTGTGGACATGATCACGACCATGATCATGAGCATGAGGAGTTTGTCCTGACTTTGACGGATGAGCAGGGAAAAGAAGTAGAAATGGTGCTCGTGGAGACATTTGATGTCGGCGAGAAGCTGTACGCCCTTCTGCTTGAGCGCGGCAATCCGGGAGCAGACGGTGTCATTTTGCGTATGGAAGAAGAGAACGAGGAAATGGTTCTTTACAATATCGAAGATGAAGACGAATGGAATGAAGTCGAAGCGGCTTATAACGAGCTTGTAGCGGCAGCATCCCAGGAGTAAACGGACGAACGAACAAGAGGTCAAGGAATGAAGGGAATTCATTCATTGGCTTCTTTTTTTGCTTTTGTATAGAAAAAGTGCCCCTATCGCCAAACAGCTCAGGGACACTTTCTTGATGCGTACAACCGGCTTCACTTCAAGCGGTCAGAAGATCGGATTGGCCTCAACGATCACTTTGACGTTCTGGATGCTGCGGTCCTCCGGACCCTTCACCGGCAATCCGACATCGACATGATCAATAATGTAATCGATATTTTGCTGGGAGATAACCTCGCCCGGAAGAAGAATTGGGATCCCCGGCGGGTATACATAAATGAATTCTGCGATGATCCGCCCGGCAGACTCCTTGAACGGTACGACCTCCGTATCCCCGTAGAACGCATCGCGCGGGATGAGGGACAGCTGCGGAATCTCCGGTATTTTCACAATAAGCTCATTGCTTTCGTTCACATCCTTGTACTTCTCGGCCAGCTCGCGCAGCGCATGCAGCAGCGTTTCGATGGTCTCCGGAGTATCTCCCGGTGTAATCAGGCACAGGATGTTGTACATGTCGCTAAGCTCAACTTCGATATTGTAATGTTCGCGAAGCCAGTTCTCCGTCTCATATCCAGTAATCCCCAAATGGCGGACATGAATCGTCACCTTGGTCGGATCATAGGAATAGGTCGCTTCCGTACCCAAGATATCTTCCCCGAAGCAAACCAATCTTGGAATCTCGTTGATTTTCTTGCGGGCATACTGTGCCATGTCTATCGCTCTTTGGGCCATAGCTCGTCCGTTCAAAGCCAGGTTGCGGCGGGACGCATCTAGTGATGCAAGCAAGATATACGAGGTGGACGTCGTGGTCAGCATGCTGATAATCGTCTGCACCCGGTAAGGATTAATGTACCCGTTCTTGGTATTGAGATTAAGCACCGAACTCTGGGTCATTGAGCCGCCGAGCTTGTGAACGCTCGTTGCCGCCATATCCGCTCCGGCCTCCATCGCCGACATCGGAAGGTCCTCGTGAAAATGGATGAGCACGCCATGCGCTTCGTCAACGAGCACAGGGACGTTATAGCTGTGTGCCAGATCGACGATGTCCTTGAGGTTGGTGCTCACGCCGAAATATGTCGGATTGATGACGAGCACGGCCTTTACATCCGGATGGCGCTTAAGCGCTTTTCGAACCGAACTGATTGTAATGCCGTGATCGATGCCGAAATTCTCATCTTGGGCAGGGGAAACAAACACCGGCTTGGCTCCTGTAAAAATGATGGCAGACAAGACCGATTTATGCACATTGCGCGGGACGATAATTTTCTCCCCGGGTCCGCAGACAGACATGATCATCGTCATGATGGCGCCGCTGGTCCCTTGCACGCTGAAAAACGTATAATCTGCTCCGAATGCGTCTGCCGCCAGCTTCTGGGCTTCCTCAATCACGCCTGTCGGCTGATGCAGGTCATCCAGCGGTGCAATGTTGATCAGGTCTATGGAAAGGGCATTATCCCCGATAAATTCACGAAATTCCGCATCGGTACCGAGACCCTTCTTGTGTCCCGGGATGTGAAATTGCACCGGGTTTTTGGCCGCATGTTCCTTCAGTGCGGTGAAGAGCGGTGTACGGCTATGGTCCATGGACATTTGTCACAACCTTTCTTGGTAGGAGATCGAATTTTAGCTTTGCGTTTCATCCAAATGTATATTTTGCGAAAATCGAGCGGCTGCTTCCACATCGGACAGTATATCGAGCCAAACGGTTTGATCCATCTCCACCGACGTTGTCAGGGGGCGGAAAAAATCGAATTTTGCAAAAATCTGAAACAAAATTGAGTATAGCAAAATAGGTGGGGAATGCAAGCACATAATCTGCGATTCCTCCCCGCCGGGAGATCAGCCATCGCATGAAGTGAAGGGGAAGAAGCTTGCGCCGCTGTTTCAGTATGAACGACGGGCGCCTGGAATATGCCGCTGACACCATGAAAAAGGAGCCTGCGTGATGATTCACACAAGCTCCCTGGAGGTTCATGGCTGCCGCTATCGGCCTGATCGATCGCAGGCAGATTCATAGCAGGCACGGGTTTCTCGGTCTCCTCGGATACGTGCACGAGTGGTCTCCCTCGCCTCTGCTGAAACGACTTGCAGTTATCTGACAGGATGCGGCGGTCCCGCGTCCGGTTAAAATGCCAACCGATATAGCGGCAGCAGCGTTTCGAATGTCTTCTGAATGGTTTCGATCAGTTCATCTCCGCTCAGCTTGACCGCTTCTTCACGCGGAATCTGCAAGCCGCACATCACTTCGGACTTCTTGACTTGTTGAAGCTTGCCGATCAGCGTCTGGAAGTCTTCCTTGTTCATCGCTTTGTGCGGTGTGCCCTGCGGACTCATGTGGTCCATGGACCAGTAGAAGGTATCGGGCAGCGCCTTGATCGTCTTGCTGAGCTGGCGCTCCAGATTCGCGGCGAACACGGTTTTGTTCGGGCTTTCATATATGATTGCAAAGATGATAAACAGATGGGACCCGAACATGCCGACCTCAAAATGGGGCAGCGCCTTGTATCCCCGCTTGTTGGCCGCCCAGGCGACCCAGGTGTCGATCGGCGGATTCACCGTTCTCCGGGCATGCTTGGCCACGTGAACATGCATTTCCTCCCCGGCCAAAGCGGATACATACGGTGCGAGCTCGGCGCCGAGCGTCTCCAGCTTCGGTCTGACCCGCTCGATCAGTGCCTCCATGCGCCCCTCAAGCCCCGGAACCGAGAATACGTCAAAATCCTGCTCGTTAAATCCGTTGAAATTCATCTATGTACAGCCTCCCTGTCTTCGTGAGCATATGATGCGCGTTTAGTGTACCCATTATACCATAGCGGAAATTGAAATAATGAGATGCTAGAACCACCTTCATGCGATATTCATGCAAGCAAAAATAGTCAATAAACCAAGTTACCCTTACATAAGAT
The DNA here is from genome assembly GCF_038000405.1 of Paenibacillus sp. FSL M8-0334. Taxonomy (NCBI): domain Bacteria; kingdom Bacillati; phylum Bacillota; class Bacilli; order Caryophanales; family Paenibacillaceae; genus Paenibacillus; species Paenibacillus sp. FSL M8-0334. The sequence continues at coordinate 237,461 of NZ_JBBOCH010000001.1, read as the reverse complement.
GGAGTATAAGATATAGATAAGACAACGTCAAAATCCAAGCATCCTCACCGCCGTTTTGAGATCGCTAGCAAACCAGAGGAGGGAGTGCCGTGAATAAGAGCGAGGAAGTGGAATATTGTAACCTGGAGCTCCGGTTTGACCGTCGGCATATCCAGGATCTGATCAAAGAGCTGATTCAGGAAGGGTATTCGCTGTACTGGAACGAGAATGAAGCTCAGTTTGTCATTTCAATCCGGACGGGGCGCAAGCTGGTGAAACTTCGGTTTCAGCGCACGGGTACCGGATATAAGCTGGTTGGCGATTACATGATCCGCGACCCGAAGCTGGCCGAGTGGATGGAGAAGCTGATTGAGAACACGCGGGGGCATGCGGTTGTCAAACGCTTTAAGGACCGCCAGATATTGATTGAGAATATTCTGTTCGGAGAGGTCATCCGTCTTGTTGAGATTTCGGGGTACCGGCAGCGGGTGCTGTTCCAGAAGGGGACGCCGATGACGGAGCAGGAGATGGTCAAATTATTCGAGTCAAGCGAGGGCGAGCGGCGGCTTCTGCTGTGCAGACTGGAAACCGATGATGAGCTGGAGAAGCTGCATGCCGCGATGCAGCGCGGTGATCAGGAAGAGATAGGCGCATGCAAACGAAAACTTGAAGAGCTGTGGCTCGAGCTGATGAGGCTTGAGTGGTGAGAACCATACAACATAGGGAGCACGAACAACACTCCGTTTCTAAAGGGGTGTTTTCGCGCGGTCTGATTTTGGGGCAGGGGTTCACTTCTATGCGGAAAAACGTTAATATAAGAGTATTGTAAATCATCTCGGTGCGAGGTGAGTTACTTACAAAAATATAATGGAGCAAAGGATGGAGAACCAGATGGCAAAACAACAAATTGGTGTCATTGGCCTTGCTGTAATGGGCAAAAACTTGGCCCTGAACATTGAGAGTAAAGGTTTTACCGTTTCCGTATATAACCGCTCTCCGCAAAAAACGGAAGAAATGCTCAAGGAAGCGGAAGGAAAGCAGGTTAAGGGAACGTTTTCGATTGAAGAGTTTGTCGATTCTCTGGAAACGCCTCGCAAAATTCTGATCATGGTTCAAGCCGGACAAGCTACCGACGCTACGATTGAGCAGCTTATTCCGCATTTGGACAAGGGCGACATCATCATCGACGGCGGCAACGCTTACTTCCCGGACACCCAGCGTCGCAGCAAACAGCTGGCAGACCTGGGCTTTAACTTTATCGGAGCCGGCGTATCCGGCGGCGAAGAAGGCGCACTGAAGGGCCCTTCCATCATGCCTGGCGGACAGGAAAGTGCCTACAAGCTGGTTGAGCCGATTCTGACAGCGATCTCTGCCAAAGTAAACGACGAGCCTTGCTGTACATATATTGGTCCGGACGGCGCGGGTCATTACGTGAAGATGGTTCACAACGGCATCGAATACGGCGACATGCAGCTCATCTGCGAAGCGTACCAACTGCTCAAGGATGTGCTTGGCCTGGATGCCAAGGAGCTTCATGAAATTTTCTCCGAATGGAACAAAGGTGAGCTTGACAGCTACCTGATCGAGATCACGGCGGACATCTTCTCCAAGTATGATGAGGAGACCGGCAAGCCGATGGTTGACGTTATTCTCGATACGGCCGGGCAGAAGGGCACAGGCAAATGGACAAGCCAAAGCTCCCTTGATCTGGGCGTGCCGCTGTCCATGATTACCGAGTCGGTATTCTCCCGCTTCCTCTCTGCACTGAAAGAAGAGCGCGTAGCAGCAAGCAAAATTTTGAACGGACCGAAAACGGCGTCTTTCGACGGCGACCGTGCGGAGTTCATCGAGAATGTGCGCAAAGCGCTCTTTGCGAGCAAAATCGTGTCTTACGCTCAAGGCTTCGCGCAACTGCGCGTGGCGTCCGATGAGTACGACTGGAACCTGCAATACGGCAAGCTGGCAAAAATCTGGCGCGGAGGCTGCATCATTCGTTCCCGCTTCCTGCAGAACATTACAGATGCCTACGAGAACAATCCGGAGCTGAAAAACCTGCTGCTGGATCCGTTCTTCAAGGACATTATCGAATCCTACCAGGACGCATGGCGTAAAGTCGTTGCCTCTGCGGTGACGCTCGGCATTCCGGTTCCGGGCTTTGCAAGCGCGCTGGCATACTACGACAGCTATCGCTCCGCTAACCTTCCTGCGAACCTGCTGCAGGCGCAGCGCGATTACTTTGGCGCGCATACGTTCCAGCGGGTGGACAAGGAAGGCACGTTCCACTTTAACTGGATGGGATAATCCGGTTCTGCTCCCTGATCTCAGGGGAAGCTTCCGGCGGTATGGCGGTCGCGCAGCCCGGGAGGCTGCGCTGTCCGTCCACCAGCCCATGCATCGCCTCAAGCAGGCAAGCGCGAAGATCATCGCTTCGGGTATGACAGTAGCCGCCGCTTCCGAGCAGGAGCAGGGCGGCTTCACAGTAACTGCTGAAGTTTTGCAGCAGACGTGGCTTGGAAAGGTCCAGCAAGGCCGGATCTTTCCGGGCCACTTTTTTTTGTACATAATGGAGCACCCACACAATATCCTCCCGGCATAGCGGATAAGACGGGTCCATAATCCGGCTGAGCCGCTTGGGGATGGGGAGACGGCTATCGTCCTCGCAGGAGACAGACATGCGCCCTCCTCCTTTCTTATAATCTCTCACTATGTAGCATATGAGTGTGGATGTTAAGATAGACACCGCATTTCGGGTCGCGACAAGCTTGCGGTGTCCTTTAGGCACGGCTGAACTGAAGCGACATGCATTGTCGAAAGATTTCTGCCTGTGGTATGATATGTTCAATCTAATTCCGGTGAAGGCAAACACCAGCCCTATCGGAAAGCATAAGAGGGGTGTAGGATTGAATCAGGTAAGCCAGAACATCATTCTGATCGGGATGATGGGGACGGGAAAGACCACCGTCGGTCGTCTCGTTGCAGAGCGGCTCGGCTTTCAGCTGCTCGACCTTGATGCCGAGATTGAGCGGATGGAGAGACGGACGATCCCCGAGATGTTTGCAGAGGAAGGCGAGGCTTATTTCCGCAAGGCGGAATCCAGAGCGCTTCATAACGTGCTTGCTGCCAAGCGGCTTGTCATCGCAACGGGCGGGGGAGCCGTCCTGAATCCAGACAATTGCGCAGCGATGAAGCAGGGCGGATGGGTAGCTGCTTTGACGGCGGATGCGGAGACCATTATCGAGCGGGTGCGGGGAGATGCGAATCGCCCATTGCTTGCGGGCGATGTGGAGGAGCGGGTGCGCCGGATTATGGCGGAGAGAGAAGACAAATATCGTTTCGCCGATGTGACCATCGATACGGTAGGGCGAAGCGCGGATGAAGTCGCGACCGAGATTTTAACGCATTACCGCGGCTAAGCTTGTTAGCAGATGTGATGCGTGGATCAGGGACTGTCGCTCCCGTATAGGCTTTCGGATGCAGTGAGGTGAGGCAGGCGTTCGGATGACAGTCACAGATTGGCACGGATTCCCGTGCTTGTACGAACATAAAAAAAAAGGCGGGGAACCGCAGTTCCCTCGCCTCAATCGCCGATGGCGGGCATCTTATTCTTCGTCAGCCGCCCACTGCAGCATGCCGCCCTTCATGTTCACCACATTGGCATGGCCTTGGTGGCTCAAATATTCGCACACATGCTGGCTGCGGCCGCCGCTGCGGCAGATGAAGATCACTTCCTGATCCTTCGGAATTTCGTTCAGTCTGGCGGGAATTTCCCCCATCGGGATGTGCTTGGCGCCGCTGATCATGCCTGCGGCCACTTCTTCATCCTCGCGGACGTCGATCATATAGATGTTCTCGCCGTTTTGCAGTCTCTCTCGAAGCTCTGAAGTTTCAATTTGAGGGATCGGTTTCATAAAGGTTGCCTCTTTTCTGAAGAAATATGTTTTGTATACTAAATTTTAGAATGGACTACAAGTTACATAGTCTATGATAACGAAGCGGCGTTTTCCCTGTCAATTTAAAGAAGAAACGCCTGCTCGGCAGCGGGGATTCATGCCCTATTCCAACCTAAAAGGAGCGTTACCAATCATGGATGTTATCGTAAGACCTACTGAGAAACTAAGCGGCGAAATTGGAGCCCTGTCTTCGAAAAATTACACGACACGCTATTTGCTGGTGGCCGCGCTCGCCGAAGGAACCAGCACGATCTATTATCCGGCCCACAGTGAGGACAGCGATGCGATGAGAAGATGCATCCAAGATCTCGGGGCGACGATTGTCGAGGATGACGAGAAGGCGGTCATCACCGGTTTTGGCAGCGCGCCTCGTGACGTTGCGGAACTGAACGTGGGCAATGCCGGTGCTGTGCTGCGATTCCTAATGGGCATTGCTGCCTTGTCTTCGGAAGTGAAGTTTGTCAACACATATCCGGATTCGCTCGGGAAGCGGCCGCATGACGACTTGATCGATGCGCTTGAGCAGCTCGGAGTGCAGGTGGAGCACCATAATGGGCGCCTGCCAATCACCATTCGCGGAGGGAAACCGAAGGGCGGTCGCATTACTGTCTCCGGTGAAGTCAGCTCCCAATATTTGAGCGCGCTGTTGTTCCTGACGCCGCTGCTGCCGGAGGACAGTGAAATTACGGTCACCGGTGACCTGAAATCCAAAGTGGTCGTTGGCCAGACGCTGGAAGTGCTGGCGCAGGCCGGTATTACGATCGAGGCTGCGGATGATTACACCTCCTTCCGCGTGCCTGGCCAACAGTCTTATAAAGCGCAGGTCTATACCGTGCAAGGCGATTACCCGGGCTCGGCAGCGGTGCTGGCGGCAGCGGCTGTGACGCAGTCGGATGTGACGATCCGCAACCTGTCCGAGGACAGCAAGCAAGGAGAGCGCGCCATTATCGATGTGCTTCGCACGATGGAGGTGCCGCTTACGCACGAGAACGGCAACGTCCGCGTACAGGGCAACGGCAAGCTGAAAGCGCTGGAGTTTGACGGGGACACCGCCACGGATGCGGTGCTGGCGATGGTAGCCGCAGCTGTCTTTGCCGAAGGGACCTCCCGCTTCTACAATGTGGAGAACCTTCGCTACAAGGAATGCGACCGCATTACCGATTACTTGACGGAGCTTGCCAAGGCCGGAGCCCAAGTGGAGGAACGTCAGGCGGAGATCATCGTGCATGGGCGTCCGGAAGGGGTCGAGGGCGGCGTAGAGATCAACGCGCATTATGACCATCGCGTGATCATGGCTCTGACCGTTGTCGGTCTTCGCTCCCGGCAGCCGATCCGTATTAAAGATGCGCATCATGTGGCCAAATCCTACCCACAATATTTTGATCATTTGCAGGCGCTTGGCGCCGATGTGGAATGGGTAAAATAAACAACAGCAGAAAAATTCTTGCTAAAGCTTTATATCATAGACTGAAAGGTGGGGTTTTACATGGCATTTGAAAATCCAAGCCGGGAACAAATTGCGGACATTTTGCGAAACGCGGGCAACATCGCGGTTGTCGGACTATCTGACAAACCGGAACGGACGTCCCACATGGTAGCCGGTGCAATGAAGGAGCGGGGCTACCGCATCATTCCGGTAAATCCCGGCGCGTCTGAGATTTTAGGGGAGAAGAGCTACCCGACCCTGAAGGATATCCCTGAGCCGGTGGACATCGTGAACGTATTCAGAAGAAGCGAGTATTGCGCCGATGTGGCCCGTGAAGCGGTGGAGATTGGCGCCAAGGTGCTGTGGCTCCAGCAGGGAATCGTGAGCGAGGAGGCAGCCGCCATCGCGCAGGAGCATGGACTGACAGTCATCATGGACCGGTGCATCAAGGTCGAGGATGCCATCGCGCTTGCCGGAGGCAAATCGTAACGATATGTGAGGAAGGATGATCAGCAGGCCCTTGCCGATAATGCGGGTGGCGGATCGCGCGTGTCTTGACGATCAAGGCGGCAGAGCGTCCCGTGCAGGCACAGGGCTTGTTTTTTTCTGTATTTCTTTGACAAAAAACAAGGTTATCGCGTACCATCAAGGATAGAGAAAGGAGGGCTCGCCTTGAATTGGTTGGGATCATTACAGCAGCTGGGCAGAGCGGTTATGCTCCCTACGATGGCGCTACCTGCGGCAGCTCTCCTGCTTAGCATCGGGAGTTTGCCTTGGGCGGCGTGGGGGCTGGAATCCGTGGGCTCGGTTGCTCAGGCTGCCGGACATGGCGTGTTCTATTACATGCCCTATCTGTTTGCGATCGGAGTAGCCTGGGGGCTGTCAAATCAGGGGGGGCCGGCAGGACTTGCCGCGCTCGCGGGCATGTTCATCTATGATCAGGTTATTACCCGGTTGGGGGATGGCAGTGTACAGCCCTCGACCTTGGTCGGTATCATCTTCGGAATGCTATCCGGTTATGTATATAACCGGTTTAAACATATAAAGCTCCCGGAGGCTATCCAGTTTTTCGGCGGCTCCAGATTTGTGCTGCTGATTATGGGCCTGTTCTCGGCCTTGTTCGCTTGGATGATGCTGGGGGTGGCGCCGTTTGTCCAGAAGGGGCTTGATTCCTTTTACGTCCTCACGCTGGAGATGGGCGCATTCGGTCTGTTTTTATACGGTATCCTGTACCGGGTTTTGACCGCTTTCGGTCTGCATCATCTGCTAAACAATGTGTATTGGTTTCAGCTAGGTACATATGAGACGGAGGATGGGACGATCGTTCAGGGGGACCTGCCTCGTTTCTTTGCGGGGGATCCGACGGCGGGCGACTTTATGGCCGGTCTGTTTCCGATTATGATGTTCGCGCTGCCGGCGATTGCATTTGCCATCATTCAGGAGGCCCGTGAAGATCTGAAGCCCAAGGTGAAAAAAACGTTTATGCGGTCTGCGCTCGTCTGTTTTTTGACCGGGGTATCGGAGCAGATTGAGTTCGCGTTTTTGTTCGCTTCCCCGTTCCTGTATGTCGTGCATGCGTTGATGGCCGGATTTGCGATGGTGCTGACGTATATGCTGGACATTCACCACGGGTTTTCCTATTCCGCCGGATTTATCGATTTTGTGCTCAACTACCATCTGTCCCAAAATGCATGGATGCTGATTCCGATCGGGGTCGGCTATGGCCTGGTGTATTATTTTCTGTTCCGCTGGGCCATCCGTACCTTCGAAATACCGACTCCAGGCCGCGAGGAAGGCTCCGCGCTGGAAGGATGGGCCGGGGATATTCCTTACCAGGCGCCGCTTATTCTTGAGGCTCTGGGGGGCAAGGACAACATCGTCCAGGTGCAGTCCTGCATGACACGCCTGCGATTGACGGTACATAATGACCGTCAGATTGATTCCGACGCGCTCAAGCTTCTGGGCTCGGCAGGGATCATCAAGCTGGGCGGAGGCAATGTGCAGGTGGTGTTCGGCACGTATTCCGAGCTGATTCGGGAGGAGATCAACAAGCTGATGCAGCGCGATTTGCCGCGGGTATTGTTCAGTGCGCCTGTACAGGGGAGGATGATGCCGATTGATGAGGTGCCGGATGATATTTTTGCAGCCAAACTGGTCGGTAACGGGGTCGCCTTCCTTCCGGACAAGGGGGAACTGGTATCTCCGGTATACGGCACGGTGATGCATGTGTATCCGACGATGCATGCCATCGGCATTTCCACGCCGGAAGGGCTTGAGGTGCTGATCCACATCGGTATTGATACTTCACAATTAAAAGGGCCGTTCACCGCGGTTGTCAGCGAAGGGGATGAAGTCGAGCCCGGGCAGCTGCTGGTGAAGTTTGATCTGGCGTATTTGAAGACACATGCCGCTTCATTGGCAACGCCGATGGTGATCACGAATCCGGACAAGGTCAGATCCTGGAGCTTCGCTCCGTTCAAGTCGGTCAAAAAAGGGCAGTCTTCCGTCATGTCCGTTGTTTTAAATGAGAGTCACGCTGGGGGTAGAGAATCATGATACAAGGCATTGGCGCAGCAGCAGGTGTCGCAATCGGAAAGGCTTTTGTGCTGCCGCACTGGGAACTGGATCTTCCGGATTCCGAGATGAATGCAGTCGATTTGGCCAAGGAGTTTGAGCGCCTTTATGAGGGCATCCGAACCTCCAAAAATGAAATCGAATATATCAAAAACGAATTCAAGGAGATGGTGGGGCCTGAGGAGTCTCAAATTTTCGATGCGCATCTGGCCATCCTTGAGGACCCTGTGTTCATGAATGAAATACAGGGCATTATCGAGCGTCAGTACAAGGCAGCCGAGGTGGCGGTCAAGGAAGCGATCGACCATTTTGTGTCCATGTTCGACCTGCTTGACGATGAGTACATGAAAGAACGTGCGCTTGATATCAAGGATGTCGGGAACCGGCTGCTCAAGCATTTGCTGGGTGCGCCGGAGGTGAAGCTGCCGGCCGATACGCAGCCCTATATTCTCGTGGCCAAGGAGCTCTCGCCATCACAGCTTGTGCATCTTAATCCCTCCCATGTGCTGGGGATCGTCACGATGACCGGAGGCAAGACGTCCCACTCGGCCATTATGGCGCGTGCGCTTGGCATTCCGCTCGTCTCCGGGATCGAGAACAAGCTGGAACATCCGATACAGACCGGGGAGAAGCTGATCGTGGACGGGGATCAGGGGCTATTGTATCTGAATCCGGACGCGGCGGTGCTTGAACGCTATGAATTGATCCGCGACCAGCTGCTGAAGAAGAAGGAGCAGCTGCAGCTGCTCGCTTCAGTGGATGCAGTCACGAAGGACGGCGTGTATTTTAATCTGGCAGCGAACATGAACTCGATCAAGGAGCTGGATATCGCCCTGCAAAATGGTGCCAAGGGCGTCGGACTGTTCCGGACGGAGTTTCTGTATATGGATCGCCACAGCTTCCCGAGCGAGGAGGAGCAGTTCGAGGTTTACCGCCAAGTCGCAGAGAAGGCGGGCGGCTCATCGGTCGTCATCCGCACGCTCGATATCGGCGGCGACAAGCAGCTCGACTATTTCTCTCTGCCGGAGGAGGATAATCCATTTCTCGGCTACCGGGCAATCAGAATCAGCCTGGACCGGACGGAGCTGTTCCAGACGCAGCTGACCGCGATTCTTCGGGCCAGCGCATATGGCAACGTCAAGATTATGTATCCGATGATCTCCTCGGTGGAGGAGATCAGACAGGCCAACGTCATTCTGGCCCGGGCCAAAGCGGAGCTGGATCGCCGCGGCATCGACTACAACAAAGAGATCCAGGTTGGCATCATGATTGAGGTGCCGGCAGCCGTTACGATCTCGGATCTGCTCGCGGAAGAGGCGGATTTCTTCAGCATCGGCACCAATGATCTCGTACAGTATGTGCTGGCTGTAGACCGGATGAACGAACAGATTGCACATATGTATCATCCGTTTCATCCGGCCGTGCTGCGCATGCTGCGAACGACCGTGGAAGCAGCGAAGCAGGCGGGCATCCCTGTTAGCGTATGCGGCGAATTGGCCGGGGATGAGCGAGCGATTCCGTTGTGGCTGGAGCTTGGCGTGCATGATTTGAGCATGTCTACCCAGTCGCTGCTCCGGGTGAAGCATCGGATACTGAACACGAAGGCGTCTGAAGCGAAGGTGGAGGCAGCGGCCTGCTACAAGCTCCGGACCAGCTCGGCGGTCGAAGAGCGGCTGACGGCGTTTGCCCAGCGGAGCAGCTTTCAGTCCGGGGGCAATGGCACGGATTATTCCGCATCGTAATGTCTGCGGCTCTTGTGTGGACTGACGTGGCTTGTATCCTATACAGCTAAACGAAACTGCCAGTGGACCTATGGCGCTTGTGTAGCCTATGCCGACTTGGGCTGCCGGACAGCATGGTGTGAAGCTTCCTCGGCGAGACGATGTAGAAGCCGAGTGTGCTGAGCTTCACTGTCGTTTATGCTGCTAGGAGCGAATCGATTGGATTGATGTTTTTATGATGCAGCTTCTTTGTCATAAGGACAAGCCTTGCACGACAAAGCGCGGCACAGCGAAAAGGCCGCCCTCGCAAAGGGAGAGGAAGATCCTCTTCTTATATGCGAGGGCGGCCTTTCTTGGTCTTGGTTCGCGCAATAGATAGGATGCAGTTTACCAGGCTGCGACCGTACCGTCGGTCCGGGACTCGGTTCCGCCACACAGCACGCCTGTGGATGGATCCCGCCATATGATCTGTCCCCGGCCGAAGGACCCGGAATCGAGGGTGACCCGGATATCATGGCCCCGGCGCGCCAGCGCCTGTGCTATAGCATTCGGGAATGAAGGCTCCACATGCACCGTTTTTCCGCTGGTCCATTGCCATCTAGGCGCATCCAGGGCAGCTTGCGGATGCAGTCCGTAATCAATGGTATTCATGACCACCTGCAGATGGCCTTGCGGCTGCATGTAGCCGCCCATGACGCCAAACGGCCCGACAGGCTGGCCATCTTTAGTCAGGAAGCCCGGGATAATCGTATGATAAGTCCGTTTCCCCGGCTCCAGGCGATTGTCGTGGCTCTCATCCAGCGAGAAGTCGCTGCCCCGGTTCTGGAGTGAAACTCCGGTTCCAGGCACAACCAGCCCTGATCCAAAGCCCATGTAGTTGCTTTGGATGAATGACACCATATTGCCCTCGCCATCGGCTGCGGCCAAATAGACGGTGCCGCTGCCGCTTGGATCGCCGGCCTCCGGCATGATGGCGGTATCGCCGATCTTCTGCCTGCGAATCGAAGCATACTCCTCGGACAGCATGCGGCCTAGATCCGCCTTCATATGGCGGCTGTCCGTAATATAGCGCTGTCCATCGGCAAAAGCGAGCTTCATCGCCTCAATCTGACGATGATAGTCGATGACGCTGTCTTTGCTCTGCGTATCAAAGCCCTTCATCATATTAAGCGCCATCAGGGTGACGAGGCCTTGCCCGTTTGGCGGAATTTCCCATACGTCATACCCGCGGTAGGACACGCTGATCGGCTGTACCCATTCAGGCTTGAAAGCAGCCAGATCGTCGGCCTCCAGGTAGCCGCCGGCTTCCTTGACATAAGAAGCGATTCGCTCCGCGAGCTCGCCGCGATAGAAAATCTCAGCGCCGGTCTCGCCGATGCTTGCCAGGGTGCGGGCATGATCCGGCAGCCGGAACAGCTCGCCCGGCCGAGGCGCACGGCCTGCGGGGGCAAACGTATCGAACCAGCCCTGGTAACAGTCTTCCTTGAAAATCTCTTTAAAGCGGGCGTAGGCCTTCTCCCAGAAAAAAGCCACCGTAGGCGACAGGGGGAAGCCTTCCTCCGCATATGTAATCGCCGGCTTCAATGTTTCCGCTAAGGGCAGGCGGCCAAATCTGCGAGACAGTTCGGCCCATGCAGCCGGAACCCCAGGGACGGTAACGGGTAAAGCGCCGAAGGTCGGCATTTTCTCATGGCCGGCTTCCTTCACCGCCTGAATTGATATCGAACGCGGGGCCGGTCCGCTGGCATTAAGCCCGTGAAGCGAGCCGCCCGTCCAGACGAGGGCAAAGGCGTCGCCCCCGATGCCGTTGGCATTGGGCTCCACGACGGTCAGCGCAGCAGCTGCCGCGATCGCCGCATCAATGGCGTTGCCGCCTTGCTTGAGGACATCAAGCCCGGCTTGAGCCGCGAGCGGCTGTGAAGTGGCCACCATGCCTTTGGCGGCATATACGGGCATTCGGTAGGATGGATAAGGATGATAATAGGAATCAAACAACAGAGGCAGCCTCCTTCCGCACATGGCGCAAATGTATTATTACTGGAATGACCTTTCTTTAAAAAAAGGGGGTGAGGCGTAGAGCCCCACCTATGATTTGGACTGAGCAAGCGCATCGCAGAATGCGAGGCCGTATGGCGGAAGATCGGGAGGACGCCGCGCCGAGATGATGTGTCCATCAACCACGACAGCCTCATCCTTCCAAATGGCTCCAGCATTCTCCATGTCGTCCCGGATTCCCGGGGTGGATGTGACGGTAGCGCCTTCCAAAATTTTAGCCGAAATCAGCACCCAGCCGGCGTGGCAGATTTGCCCGATCGGCTTCTTGGCTTCATGCATCTCTCGAACAAGCTCCAGCACCTTGTCATAACGCCGCAGCTTGTCCGGCGCCCAGCCGCCCGGCACGAGAATACCATCATAATCCTCACTGCGCAGCTCCTCGAAGGAATACTCGGCCAACGCGGGAACCCCGTATTTGCCGATATAGGTTTTGCCTTTTTCATAGCCGGCGAGATGAACCTCGGCGCCCTCTTCACGAACCCGGTATACCGGGTACCATAACTCTAAATCCTCGAATTCTTCGTCAACCAGAGCGATTACTTTTTTCCCTGAAAGTCTCATTCGTAAGATCAGCTCCTTTCTATACTCAAGAGCAGGCGTAATGTGAATACCACTCTTCTAAACGAGCTTATTGTAACAAAAAAACAAACGAAATTCATTTTTTGCGCGTTAGATAAAATAGATGGACCCAATGACCGAAGTATTATATATCTGGTAAATAAAGCATTCACCCAATTTTGGGACATTCTTTGTTATGATAGTCGGAGAGAACTAGTGCTTGATAGGTGAATCGAAGGCTTGTTGGGACTAAAGACAATACGCAATGAATTTGGGGTGGGCGATTTGTTCAAAGGTAGTCATTGTACTTGTGGGCAGAAGATGAATCTGGAATTGAGAATGTTAATCCACCAGAAGAAAACGAGAATATACGATGTGCCGGTTTACGTATGTGAACATTGTGAACATTACGAAGTTTTGAAACCGGTAAAGCCTTACGTTGTTCAGTACATAGCAGCCATCGATGGCAGTCTCGAGCATGCCGACGTATCCTTGGCGGAGATGAATGAGTCGGTGCATGTCCTTTACAGCGTTCTCCAGGGAGCTGATCAAGAGACGGAGGCCGAAGTTTTTGCACGCTTCAAGGAGGCTTTTGACGACCGTGTCAATATGCTGCTGGATTTATTCGGCTGTGCCCGGAAGATGAAAGATGAGGATTGGATGCGGGAAATCCAGGAACGACTGGAACAATTAAGTGAATTCGCAGTATTACTCCCTGAAAACTCGAACTTTTATGCCAGATAATTTTCAGAAAATTTTCGCGGTTGTTGGATTTTTCACGCACTTTTTGTTAGGATATAGGTAAGGTTAAGAACTTCAATACTGAAGGGAATGTATATTGAGTGGCGACCTTGACGAAAATGACTACTACCGAACAGCTGAACAACGCACTTGAAGCATCGGTACATAGACCGCTGCTGCTGTTCAAACACAGCACCAGATGTCCCATTAGTGCAGCCGCGTATAAGGAAGTAGTCTCGTATCTGAACGACCAGCCGAATGAGCGGGCAGATTACGCAATCATTGACGTTATCGCCGACCGCCCGGTGTCCAATCAGGCGGCAGACATCCTGGGCATTCGGCATGAATCGCCGCAGGTCATCCTGGTAACAAACGGAGTGCCAATCTGGCATGACTCCCATTCCCATATTACGATTGAAGCGCTAAAGGAACAAGTGGACGGCATTTGAGGCCGCGTGTTTGCACAAAGCAATATTTTGTCGTATCATATTTTCAATTAGTATTGAGCGAATAAAATCTATTGGCAATGGAGAGAAGGAATTTGACGGTAACCATTTACGATGTAGCGCGTGAAGCAGGCGTTTCCATGGCAACGGTTTCGCGGGTTGTTAACAATAATCCCAATGTTAAGCCCCAAACCCGGAAGAAAGTGTATGAAGCGATAGAGCGGTTGGGATATCGTCCGAATGCGGTGGCCAGAGGTCTGGCCAGCAAGAAGACAACCACTGTCGGGGTCGTCATCCCGGACATCTCGAACTCGATTTTTGCGGAAATTGCCCGCGGCATCGAGGATATCGCGAACATGTATCACTACAACATTATTTTGTGTAATGCGGACAAGCGCAAGGAGAAGGAGATTCGTGTCATCAACACCCTGCTTGAGAAGCAGGTGGACGGGCTTCTTTTCATGGGCGGTACGGTTACGGAGGAGCATATCCAGGCGTTCCAGACCTCGGCTGTGCCTATCGTATTGTGCGCAACGCGTGACGAGCAGGGCAACTATCCGTCTGTTGATATCGATCATGAGCAGGCGGCATTCGATGCGGTGAGCACGCTCATTCGTCACGGACATCGGGAAATTGCGATGATCAGTGGTACGCTGCAGGATCCGGCGAATGGTTATTCCCGTTTCCAGGGATACAAGCGTGCGCTTGAAGCGGCGGGCATCGAATATCAGGAGGATCTGGTGCGCATCGGCAACTATCGCTACGAGTCCGGTGTGGAAGCAATGAAGTATTTCCTCGGTCTGAAGAAGAAGCCGACGGCCATCTTCTCGGCAACCGATGAAATGGCGATCGGTGCAATCCACAGCATTCAGGATGAAGGCTATAAAGTGCCGGATGATTTCTCGATTATTAGTGTAGACAACATCCGCATGGCTTCGATGGTGCGTCCGCAGCTTACGACCGTGGCCCAGCCGATGTATGATCTGGGAGCGGTGGCGATGCGTCTGTTGACCAAGCTGATGAAGAAGGAGAATGTGGACAACCCGCGGGTTATTTTGCCGCATGAAACGATCCTTCGCCTCTCGGTCAGCCATGTTAACGAATAGGCTGAATGCTGAAGGGTACAGTTGTATTCATACATGATGGAAATGAAGAAGGCTCCTTTTTAGAAGGAGCTTTTTTTCTGGGATTTGATGCGATCATCGCTGTACATTAACGGATTAACAGAAAGGGATGGATGATAGTGACAGAGCCGGTCATTGGGCTGATTGGGGCTATGGATGCAGAGATTGAGCTGCTGCTCGGGCAGCTGGAGAACCAGGAACAGATCGTGAAAGCGGGAATCTCTTATTTAACAGGCAGCATTCAAGGAAAGCGGGTCGTTGTATGCAAATCCGGTGTGGGCAAGGTGAATGCAGCGGTAACGACGCAGATTCTGATCGACACCTTCGGCGTGTCCAAAGTGGTGTTCACCGGCGTGGCAGGGGCGCTTCATCCGCAGCTGGATATCGGGGACATCGTCATTTCGGCGTCCTGTCTGCAGCATGATATGGATGTTTCGCCGCTCGGGTTTGCCCGTGGCGTCATTCCATATCAGGAGGTATCGGATTTTCCTGCGGATGCGGCATTGGTTCAGCTGGCTGAGGAAGCGTGCAAGGCGTTGTCTGTGGAGCGGTATGTAGTTGGCAAAGTGCTGTCCGGCGACCAGTTTATAGCCAGCAGAGACACAGTGAAGCTGCTGCATGAGCAGCTGGACGGGGCATGTGCCGAGATGGAAGGGGCTGCCGTGGCCCAGGTATGCTATATGAACGATGTGCCTTATGTTGTCATCCGTTCGATGTCCGATAAAGCCGACGGGTCGGCGCATATCAATTTTCCGGAATTTACGGCGAAAGCCTCTGAACGTTCCTACGACATTGTATATTATATGCTGAACCGGCTATAGATAATGCCAAAATCCCCGAGTCTCTCTTCATTGCAGAGCCCGGGGATTTACTGTTATTTAGACACTGTACGTTTCGAACGTTTCGAATATCCTTGACCGTGTTTATTCAATACATGAATCGTTGCCGGAAGCGCAGTCGGTCGAATTGCTCCTGGGAAGCTAAGGGGACTCTACTGCCGATCCGGACCATGAGGCAGTTGGCTGGATGCGAGCATATTTCCGGATCGTCGGTCGCGTACCACTCCATGTCGACAACTTTCATGAGCCGCTCCATCATTTTGCGGTACTCCCATACGTTCAAGCCGCTTCCCTTCAGATCCCAATGCCAATAATATTCCGTCGTAAACACAATGTATCGTTCCATCTGACCTTGCTCGAACGCGGTTCGAATCATCTGCTGACCAAGTCCGAGAGAACGGTATTCTGCAGCGACTTCGATGGCACCTAGCTCAATTAAATCTTCCATCTGGCCCTCCGACCATCGTTCCTGCTCATCGGGATAATGGAAGGTGACATAACCTACAATTTGGTTGCGATCGCGTGTGATAATAATTCTACCTTCCGGAAGAGCTGCGATTTCGATCAGCGCTTCATGCTGCTCTGCCGGACGGCGAAAAGCATGGAGGCCGGGATGAAAATCGAGCTGGGACAACTGCTCGGGGGGGACGGGTCCTTCAATGACGAGGTTCTGGTTCTCCGGAAACAGCACATGAGATTGGTACAGCTTGCAGTGTTCCATCCGTCAGACTCCTTTCAGTTCCATACCCTACTTATAGCAAAAAAATAAAAAAATGAAAAGCAATGACAGATAAACGCGTCCTATGATATAATCACTTCGACATAAATTTTTCACATTTTTTCCGTTGACAACAGGTGTCTGCTCCCTAAATAAAAGGGTTAAAGATTCGCCGCATGACTGAAGCTTCGGAATAACCCGGGATTTGGTGTGAAGTAGGTTTCATTCAATCATTTTGTAAGCGCTGTCCACCTATAAGGAGAACGATTGAAGAATGAGGAGGATGTAAACGATGAATCAAACGCATAGCGAAATATTGCCAAGTGAAGTTTCTTACTCCAATATGGGCCAATATGAGCAGGCGCGTTCCCAATTTTCCTGGGATGAGATCGAGCGGCACTTCACCTGGTACGAGACCGGCAAGGTGAACATGGCTTATGAAGCGATTGACCGGCATGTAGCCGAGGGAAGAGGAGACAAGGTTGCGTTGATGTACAGTGATGCTTCGCGCAATGAATCTCTTACCTATGCCCAGCTTAAGGAGCAGTCCGACAAGTTCGGGAATGTGCTTCGCAAGTACGGAATTGGAAAAGGCGACCGGGTATTTATATTCATGCCGCGCGGTCCGGAGCTTTATGTCAGCTTGCTGGGCATATTGAAAATCGGTGCCGTTGTCGGTCCATTGTTCGAAGCGTTCATGGAAACGGCGGTTAAGGACCGGCTGGAGGACAGCGGAGCCGTCGCATTGGTAACTACGCCTGCGCTCTTGCCGCGTGTAAAAAGAGACGAGCTGCCTGAACTGAAACATGTCATTGTGGTCGGTGATACGGAGCCGCTGAACGATTCATCGCTGATCGATTATTTCTCCGAGATGGAAGCTGCTTCATCAGAGCTGGAGCTGGAATGGCTGGGGCGCGAAGATGGACTGATCATGCACTACACTTCCGGTTCCACCGGCAAGCCCAAAGGCGTCTATCATGTTCAAAATGCGATGATTCAGCATTATTATACGGGCAAAGCGGTACTAGACTTGCAGGAGGATGACATCTACTGGTGCACAGCGGATCCGGGCTGGGTGACGGGTACCTCCTACGGCATATTCGCGCCTTGGCTGAACGGGGTGACGAATGTCGTTCGGGGCGGAAGATTCAGCCCGCAGGATTGGTACAGCACGCTTGAGAAGAATAAGGTAACGGTATGGTACAGTGCACCAACCGCGTTCCGGATGCTGATGGGGGCCGGCTCTGATCTGATCGATCAGTACAATTTGAGCTCCCTGCGGCATGTTCTCTCCGTCGGTGAACCTTTGAATCCAGAAGTGGTGCGCTGGGGGTATAAGGCCTATAAACAGCGGATTCACGATACGTGGTGGATGACGGAGACGGGCGGTCAATTGATCTGTAATTATCCGGGCATGGCAATCAAGCCGGGCTCCATGGGACGTCCGCTGCCAGGCATTACCGCTGCGATCCTCGACGATCAAGGGCGTGAGCTGCCGCCGAACACGATGGGCAACCTGGCGATCAAGACGCCGTGGCCATCCATGATGCGGGCGATCTGGAACAATGAAGCCAAGTATGAGGAGTATTTCCGCATCCCGGGCTGGTATATATCCGGTGACTCAGCTTACATGGATGAAGAGGGCTACTTCTGGTTCCAGGGCCGAATCGATGATGTAATCAATTCCTCTGGAGAGCGTATCGGTCCGTTTGAGGTCGAGAGCAAGCTTGTGGAGCATCCGGCGGTGGCAGAAGCCGGCGTTATCGGGAAGCCGGACGTTACCCGCGGCGAAATTATCAAAGCCTTTATCTCGCTGCGCGAAGGCTATGCTCCTTCCGATGAGCTTAAGGAAGAGATCTACCGGTTCGTGAAGGAAGGTCTGTCTGCACATGCTGCTCCGCGCGAGATTGAATTCAAGGATAAGCTGCCGAAGACCCGTTCCGGTAAAATCATGCGCCGCGTGTTGAAAGCATGGGAGCTGGATTTGCCGACAGGGGATCTGTCTACTATCGAGGACTAAGGATAACCAAAAGCCTTCCTTGCTGCGTATGGAAACATCGTTTCCATACGGCAAGGAAGGCTTTTTCTGTGCATCGTGAGGAGTGAGGAGTGAAGGCTACAGTTGGCGAGATTAAATTGAAGAGAGGGTGTGCCTGGCGAATACCGGGCACACCCTCGTGTTCATTATGGTTCAATTATTCACTCTTTTCGAAGAATACCGCGGAAGATGGCGATGATTCACCATAGGCATTCACGGCCGTAATTCGGAAGTAGCCACTGATCGGATTGCCGCTTGTGTAGTAGAACTCTGTGGAATGGCTAGATCCGATCTGCTGAAAATTGCCGTTGTCCGGACTGAAGTATACGTTGTAGCGAATCACTTCTTCCTGTCCGGCATTGCCCGGCCAAGTGGCGCTGAACCCTTCCGGTGTTGCCGACAACGTCGGTTGTCCCGGAGGGCTCGGCGGGATCATGGTATCCGCCTGGCCGCCTGTAGCCGGGTCCGTTATTTCTTCGCCGTCGGACTCCCCAGGTGTATCATCGGGGAAGGAGTCCAAATCCTCTTCATCGTCGCCTGGCATCGGCATGTGAATGCCGAGTGGACCAACAATTGCGCTTGGCTCGGATGTTTTGCCGACCACATCGACGGCCACCACGTAGTAGGCTGTAAATGGACTATCTGAGCCAAGGCCGGTAAATACCGTCGTTTCATCGGCCAGCACAACGCGATCCTGCACGAAGGCGCCGCCGTTTAGCGATTTGAAGAGGCGATAACCGACGACATCCGGTGATCCGCTAGGCGAGAAGCTGATGCTTCCTGCCGAGTAACTCACATTCTTCGGTGGTGTCGGCGCTTTGCCGTCATCAGTTCTCGGATCGATCTTAGTCGGCACTCCGGATTTGGCGTCAGCCGGCAAGTAGGATTCAAGCGATCCTTTCTCGCCCTTCATCACCCGCAGCGCTTCTTCCAGCTCTCTGATCAATTCATCAATCGGCTTAGGCCGCTTGATGACATTTTGTTCTTTGAGCATGTCTTCCGGCGTTTCCTCTCGCGGAATGTAGTTGACGCCTCGGTACGTAATGTACTTGGCTTTGACAATGCCGTCATCCACTTCGGTTGGCACATACTTCTGGTTGAACAGGTCTGTTACAAATCTGTCCGTCAAGCTTGAAGGCAGCTTGCCGCTGTATGCGGACACCGTCTTCGACACGATTCCTTCCGGTCTTTCGAAAGCGCTGGTCGGGAACAAGTCTGGTTTGGCATCTGTAACCTCGTTCATAATCCGGGCCCAAATCGCCTGTGCATGTCTTCGCTGATCGCCAACCAGCGTATGGATCGGCTTCTCATAGCCCACCCAAACGCCGAGTGTGATATCAGGGGAGTATCCCATGAACCAGACGTCGCCGTAGTTTTGCGTGGAGCCTGTTTTGCCGACAACCGGAATTTCATTAAATTTCTTGTAAGTATCGCGCACTTTGCTGCCTGTACCGTTCGTGATGACGGTGCGAAGCATATCGGTCATCAGATAAGCAGTCTGCTCGGAAAATACCTGTACAGGCTCCGCTTCGTGCTTATACACGATGTTGCCTTTGGAATCGACGATCTTCTCAATCATATAGGCATCGTTGAATTTGCCCTGATTTCCGATCGCACTATAGGCGTTGGTCAGCTCCTCGACCGTTACCCCGGTGCTAAGACCGCCCAGAACGCCGGTCGACGCCGCGTAATCGCTCTCCTTCAGCGTATTGATGCCCAGCTTCTTGGAGAACTCCCAAGCGTTCTCTATGCCGATGGTCTCGTTAAACAGCTTCAGCGCCACCGTATTGGTAGAATCGTTCAACGCCTGACGGGCGGTCATCAATCCTCTGTATCCGCTGTAAGAGTTCTTTGGAATATGATATACCTTGGAATAATCCTTCAAAATAATCGGCGAGTCATCCACGATGCTTGCAGGCTGAAGCGCACCTGACTCCAGCGCCGGCAGATAGGCGGCTACGGGCTTCATCGCCGAGCCTGGCTGTCTTTCCATCTGCGTAGCGTAGTTCATCTGCTCCTTGTAGAAATCGCGGCCTTCAATCATGCCGAGAATGGCGCCGGTCTTATTGTCAATCATCATCGCGGCCGTCTGCTCCATCCCTTTTTCCTCGCTGTCAGGGAAGAAGTTGCTGTCATCCTCGGCGATCGCGCGCATCGTCCGGTACACCGTCCGGTCGATGGTTGTATAGACTTTATAACCGCCGGTGCTTAATTGCACCAATGCGGCTTCCTTCGCAGCCTTGCTGTCTTCGTCGGCAGAGTCGTTCTCGGCGAGCTCCATCAAAATTTTGGATGCCTGACGCTCGACCTCTATCATCAGATATGGATAGGTAACATAAGCCTTCTGAGTTTTCGGAGCCAGCGAGCTTTTGATATCAAAGGCTTTGGCTTCTTCATACTCCGCTTGCGTAATCTTGCCTTCCTGCAGCATGCTGGCCAGCACTCGGGACTGACGGTTCAACGCTCGCTTGAACGCTTCCTCATCGAAATTGCCCTGCCCGTTATAGGCCGAGTAGGCTGAAGGAAGCTGAGGCAGACCCGCCAAATAGGCGGCTTGGGCAATGTTCAGCTCATTCAGATCGTTGATGTTAAAGATTCCCCGGGCTGCGGCTTTAATGCCGAATACTTGATAGCCGCTGGAGCCGTTGCCGAATGGAACTTTATTCAAATACCCGGTAACAATCTGCTCTTTCGTCAGAAAGCGCTCCATGCGCATGGACAGCAGAATCTCCTTGACCTTACGGTTGTCCGTCCGATCCCGGCTTAGAAATGTGAGCCTAGCCAACTGTTGGGTCAGCGTACTTCCCCCGGTTTGGGTAGGTTCGTTCAAGAGGCGCTCCTTCACCGCGCGGGCAGTTCCTCTGAAATCCACCCCTTTATGGGTAAAAAAGCGATTATCCTCGATTGAAACGATGGCATCTATGACGATCTGCGGAATATCCTCATAATTGACAGGACGTCTGTCTTCATCGGTCCTGAGCTGTCCGATAGGGGAGCCATCCCTGAAGTAGGCGAAGCCGGTTATGGCGTTTTCGTTGATCGTCTGTTCGATGACAGATCTCGATCTTACAGGTTCCTCCTTAACGATGGAGGTGACGTAGCCGCCAACGGCTCCTCCGACGAACAAGACGCCCATCATCCCCAGCACGAAGAGCCATCCGAAAACCGAACCCATGATCCGCCAAAAGGATCTTTTGGTCGGGGCTTTTTTCTTCTTAGCAGGCCCCTGTTTTTTCTCCTCAACCATGAAATGTTACTCCTCCTTTTAACGCACCTATTATAGCATAAATCGAAGGTTTTGAATCATATGTTCGTCTTTAGCATGTCCTTTTTTGCAGAAGATTGACTTTTCCGAAACGCTTGTGTTATAAATAATTGCAAAAGTTTCATACCGTTGAAAAGCGTTGAAGGACCTCAGTAAAAGGGCGAGCAAGCGTTGGCAGAGAGTCGGTGGCTGGTGCAAACCGATAACGATTCCCCTTTGAATTACCGTCCTGAGCTGGCCGTGGGAACCGTGCAATGGGCTTTAGGCTCACTTGCGCGCAGTAGTTCGGTACCGGGATTACATTCCCGTTATGGCAATGAAGTGAAAGTCTGTTCGCTGCAGGCTGGGATCAACCCTTTTTTGCAGCTGCCGGATTTTAACTAGGGTGGTAACGCGAGCGCTCCTTCTCGTCCCTTGGGATGAGAAGGAGCTTTTTTGTGCGCATAGCGATGGAATACCAATCCGTTTAGAGAGGAAGTGTTGTTGGATGAAATGGGAAGAACTTACAGATAGGCAGCAACAGGAGGTTCAGCGTCAGCTTGACATCATCTCGCGCGGTGTCGTGGAGATCATTCCGGAAGAGGAGCTGAAGCAGAAGCTGGCGAAATCGGTGGTGACCGGTGAGCCGCTGCGCGTGAAGCTGGGTATGGACCCGTCCGCGCCGGATCTTCACCTCGGCCATACGGTTGTGCTGCAGAAGCTGCGTCAATTCCAGGAGCTGGGGCACCAGGTTCAGCTCATTATCGGTGACTTTACCGGCCGGATCGGGGATCCGACAGGCAAATCGGAGACGCGGAAACAGCTGACCGAAGAAGATGTGAAACGAAATGCCGAAACTTACCAGAAACAGATCTACAAAATTCTGGATCCGGAGAAGACGAAGGTCTACTACAATTCCGAATGGCTTGCGCCGATGACCTTTGCCGATGTCGTCAATCTGTCGGCGAAGGTGACGGTTGCGCGCATGCTGGAGCGGGATGACTTTACGAAGCGTTACCAGAGCGGACAGCCGATCAGCATCCATGAATTCTTCTACCCGCTCATGCAGGGGATGGACTCCGTGGCGCTGAAGACTGACATCGAGCTGGGCGGAACGGATCAGAAGTTCAACCTGCTGATGGGCCGCACGCTCCAGAAGGAATACGGTGTCGACACGCAAATAACGATTACGATGCCGCTTATCGAGGGGCTCGATGGCGTGCAGAAGATGAGCAAAAGCCTGGGCAACTACATCGGGATCGATGAGGAGCCGAATGAGATTTACGGAAAGTCGATGTCCATCCCGGATGAACTCATGATGAAGTACTACAGCTTGGCGACGGACCTCGACAATGAAGCGCTGAAGGCGCTGGAAGAAGGCTTGAAGGACGGCAGCGTTCATCCCCGGGATGCCAAAATGCGCCTCGCGCACACCTTCGTGCGGATGTACCATGGGGTGGAAGCAGCCGATGCGGCTCAGCAGCATTTTGTTACCGTCTTTCAGCAGCGGGCTTTGCCTGACGACATTCAGGAGTACCAGATCCCGGCAGAGGAGCTTGACCAGGGCGCTATTCGCCTGATCCGGCTGTTGACCTTGCTTGGCTTTGCATCTTCCAACGGGGAAGCGAGACGGAGCATTCAGCAGGGCGCTGTGAAATGGAATGAGGATAAAATAACGGACGTCAACGCGGACATTACGCCGCAGGAGGGGGATATTATTCAGGTCGGCAAACGCAAATTTGCCAAGCTGAAGCTGTCCTGATCGGGGCACCTATGAACAAGACGGGCTTCCTAGCTGAAGCCAACTGGCCTTAAGGCAACAGCCAGTTGACATTCGGCTTGCGGAGCCCGTTTTCACGTATGGGGAGTGGAGTGCCCCTATACCGATGCGCCGGGGCAACAGGGCGGTCAACTCGCCAGACACAATAAGAAAACCCGGAGGCCCAAAGGCCTTCCGGGTTTCTTATTGTGGATCTTAACGGTTGTAGAACTCGACGATTTGCTTCTCGTCGATATCTTGAGAAAGCTCGGAACGCTCTGGAAGACGGATGTATTTCCCTTCCATTGCCGTTTCGTCGAACTCAAGGTAAGCCGGGAGATGCACGCGGTTAGCCAAAGCTTCCTTGATGGAAGAAAGGCTGCGGCTTCTCTCGCGAAGACCGATAACATCGCCAGGGTTTACGGAGTAAGAAGCGATGTCTACTTTTTTGCCGTTCACAGTCACGTGACCGTGTGCTACCAGCTGGCGAGCACCTGCACGGGAGTTGCTGAAGCCAAGACGATAAACGAGGTTGTCCAGACGGCTCTCAAGCAGGAACATGAAGTTCTCACCCGCAATACCTTTCATGCCGGTTGCTTTCGCAAACAGGGTGCGGAATTGCTTCTCGCCCAAGCCGTACATGTGACGGAGCTTTTGTTTTTCTTGAAGCTGCATACCATAGTTGCTCATTTTTCTCCGTTGGTTAGGACCATGTTGGCCTGGAGGAAAAGGACGTTTCAATTCTTTGCCAGTGCCGCTCAAGGAAATTCCAAGACGACGGCTCAATTTAAATTTAGGACCGGTGTAACGTGCCATTGTTATATAGACTCCTTTTTTAGTAAAGTTTCATTAGGGCTCTATTTGCGCCGTATTTGTCTCTATTCCATCCGTTCAATGCCGGAAAGAATCTGACGGGAAAGTTCAGCCGCTGTCCTGTCAGTAACAAATGACGTGAGGGTGACACAACGATTCCGCCCAAATTCATTGAATGCATTGCATTCTGACTCAACAATAAATATTATATGAAGTAATGATATAAAGTCAAGTTCGAGGTTTACATAAGTTTGTCTAAATTTGTCGATAGGACTATAGAACTAAAAAATATTGGGAATAACGCAAGAAATATAATGCAATCGTGGGTAAAACAGATTAAGATAAGAATAGTATATTTAGTCGCAAATAGCTACTCTACATGATTTGATTTGGTATGTAGCCTGTTTATGTCCGGTGTTAATACGTTGTTTTAGGCAGCATGCGCATCAACCGGAAGCATCTTCAAGCCGGAGTTCATGTCCGTAAGCTTGAGAAAAGGCTTTATCATGGTGCAAAGGAGCGCCCATTATGTCAGAGGAACAACGTGAAGTGTATAAGGGCTATATCGGTCCTGCGATTATCGATGACGAGATGCCGCTAAGAGGGGCTTCTTCCATTCTGCAAAATCTGGATATTACCCCTTACGATTTTACTTACCTGCACCCGCTGATTGAGGACAGTTATATGGAGTGGCTGCAAGAGTGCTCACAGATTGAAGCGCTCAGGCCGTTTCGGTGGGCTGTCCTTTCTCATGACGGAGCTTGGCTGGCCGGAGCGGAAGAGCTGAGAGCGTATTTTGCCGCGGGAGATGACGATGCGGTAGCGCAGGCGCTTAGGTACAGCAAGCCGGTATGCAGCAGAAGCATGGAAAGGCTCGGCGGCCAGGTGATCTGCGCGGTCCCGCTCTTGAGCCGGGTGTACGGCGACCTGTTCGCGATCATGATCAGCGTGTCGCCGCCGGATGAACCGGGTAAGGACAGGGCGCTGCTGCTAACGGAGCCTTATGCGCTGCTTTACCGTGCCAATTTCTACCGCCGATTTGAGCATCTGTTTGTGAAGGATCTGGAAGAAGTTCACGTCAAGGCCGAGCGCGAAGCGTCCCGCCGTTCTCTTCTGTTTCAGTATGTGAAACGGATGCATGTCCAGATTAACGTTGACAGCGTCATTACGGAGGCGATCGAGAGTGTCCTCTCCCTGTATCCCGACGTAAAGGTCGAGCTGTACATGTCCCAGGATCATGAGAGCGCGCATCCCTTGGTTCGCCAGCTGCTGCTTCGGCACTGGCAGGAGGAGGTTTTTGTCCGCACCTTTATGGAGGGCAAAATGACCATACATAAGCAAGAAGATCCGGATGCCCTGGTGGAAGTCGGAATTCCGATGGGAGGAAGGCAGGGCGTATACGGCGTGTTCCATCTGGAGGCTGCCCCTTCGGTGTTCTCGGAGATGGATCTAGAGCTGCTGAGCATGATGGCGGATGCGGCGGGAACGTCTTTTGAGAATGCCAAGCTGTACGAGCAGTCCAATCTGATGATTCATGAACTGCGGATGATGAATGAGCTTACGCGGAGACTGAACAAAAGCCTGCATCTGGTCGAGATTTTTAAATTTGCCAATCAGGAGCTGCTGAGCATGCTCGGGGCAGACTATTGCTGCATTCTGATCTACAATGCGGAGTTGGACGGGCTTGAGGTCGTGTCCAGCAATGCGGAGTGGATGCTGAAGGAAGTGCATGATATCAGCTACGGACTTGGCGGGCTGGTGTACCGGTCCAAGGAGGCGCTCATTCTGGCGGACTATGAGGAGGAGCGTCCGGCAGAATCGAGGTTGATGGAAAGCACAGGCTCCCGATCGCTCGTTGCAACTCCGCTGCTGATCAACGGGGAAGTGGGCGGGGTTGTGCTGTTGACTCACCATCAGCCTCATTATTTCTCATACGACAGCTATCGGCTGTTGCAGGCGCTTACGAGCCATATCGGCCTGGCCATCGGCAATGCCTTCCTTCACGCCGAGGTGCGGAGAATGGCCAATCGGGATATGCTGACAGGGCTGTATGCGCGCCACTATCTCGACGATCTCATCCAGGAATGCCAGAATCGGGACGTATGCGGCTCGCTGATCGTGATTGATATCGACCAGTTCAAGCAGGTGAATGATACCTTCGGGCATCAGCGAGGGGATAACATATTGAAGCAGGTAAGCGGAATTGTGAAATCTGCGATCCGGCACAATGATATCCCTGCCCGATGGGGCGGCGAGGAGCTGGCCGTCTATTTGCCCGGGCTCGGTGTGATGCAGGCGGTGCGGGTGGCAGAGCGAATTCGCTCCCGGGTTGCGGAGGAGACGGACCCTAGAGTCACCGTGTCCTGCGGCATATCGGAGTGGAGCTGGACGGACGAGAAGGTGAGTGTAGAATCCCTATTTTACCGGGCGGATATGGCCTTGTATGAAGCGAAGAACGGGGGCCGGAACCGGATCGTGGTCGAGAAGTCACAGACAGAATAATACGGTAGCTGAAGAAGCCTCAAGGTGCATGCCTGGGGGCTTCTTTCTTGTGGTTCTAAACATCCGCACCGATGACAGACAGGCTGCCCAGCTTGCTGGTGATGAAGGGTATAAACAGGCACAGGTCGGACAGTCTAAAATCAAGAACGAATGGAAAGAGGCGGGATGCATGTTCAACAAGCTCAAATGGCGACATATGCGGCTGTTTATAGGATGTCTGCTCGTGCTGGCAGCGGGAGGAACCTCGGGATGCGCATGGGACAATCCGCTGCCGCCGGAGGAGGCGCTGAACCGGGCGATTGCCGGTCTGTCGGGGGTGGATAATCTGGCCTTCAAAGGCAACGCAGCGATTCGCAGCGGCGAGGAGGGCATTTTTGAGCAAAATCTGGCCTTTGAGGGCGAGCTGAAACAGCATAACCAGTTAATCCTTTCCTCTAAGACGGAAAAAAATCAGAAGCTGGCACACCATGATATGCCGGCAGCGCGCCCTTGGATGGCGAGCGGGCATAAGGTGACGCTCAAGCGGAAGCAGGGGCAATGGAGCATGCTATCGCCCGGCCATACAGAGGACATGTGGATGTCGCGGCTGAATCCGCTTGAACAGCTTGAATATGTAGGCAGGGCGGAGAAACGGGTTGCCGATGAGTCTGGAGCGGCCCGGGGCACGCGCGTGCTTCGGGTGGAGCTTACTGCCGAAGCGGCCTCACGGATGACACGGGAAGCTTTGAATGAGCAGATGGAGGCCATCGGAAGAAGAATTGAGCAGAAGGGTGACCCGCTCTACAGCGACAATCCGTCTGTCCGGAAGCAGCTGAAGGCGTTGTGGCAAAAGGAAAATGACGAGCTTGCCAAACTGCTGCAGCAGGCGGAGGTCAACGCGGTGTATCATGTGACGATAAACAAGCGTTCCCAGCTGCCGACGAGGCTGACGATGGAACGGCAGTTATCCTTGCCGGACGGCGCAGGCGGGAGGCGGACCGAAACGCTTGTGTCGGATATTACGTTTGCCGAACCGTAAGGGCTGAAGCGTTTATTTTTGCAGCTGGGCGCTGACGCCGGAGTCTCTCCCGTGCTACAATAGGCTATGAATTTACCGCTGTTCAATTTGTTGGCAACATAGTGACAGCATCAGAGGAGGACTAGACAGATGCGTGACCCAAGAATACAGAAGCTGGCTGAAAATCTCGTGAACTACTCGATTGATATGCAGCCTGGCGAGAATGTGCTCATCGAGATGATCGGTTCCGAGCGCGATCTCCTCAACGCCATCGTCGAGGAGGTTTCCAATAAGGGAGGACGGCCGTTCGTTCAACTGACGGATCGGACGGTTCAGCGGGCTATGTTGAAAAATGCAACCCGTGAGCAGCTAGCGCTTTGGGCAGAGCTGGATTTGAACCGGATGAAGCAGATGGATTGTTACATCGGCATCCGCGCAGGCGAGAATGTGAATGATCTGGCGGATGTGCCGGAAGAGAAGATGAAGATGTACAATTCCATTTATTCACATCCTGTACATAGCGAGCAGCGTGTCAAGCATACGAAATGGGTTGTTCTGCGCTATCCGAACGCGAGTATGGCCCAGCTTGCCAATACAAGCACGGAGGCGTTCGAGGACTTCTATTTCGATGTGTGCAATCTTGACTATTCCAAAATGGACCGTGCGCAGGATCCGCTGGCCGAGCTTATGAGAAACACGGATAAGGTGCGGATCGTTGGCCCGGGGACAGATCTCAGCTTCTCGATCAAAGGCATCGGGGCCGAGAAATGCTCCGGCCAGAAAAACATCCCGGACGGAGAGGTATACACCGCGCCGGTGCGCGATTCCGTCAATGGTATGATCACGTACAATACGCCAACCTTATATAACGGCGTAACGTTCGAGAACATCAAATTTGTGTTTGAGAACGGTAAAATTGTCGAAGCGACAGGCAGCGACACGAAGCGCTTGAACGAAATTTTAGATTCCGATGAAGGCGCGCGTTATATCGGAGAATTTGCGATCGGCTTCAACCCGTACATTCTCACGCCGATGAAGGACATTTTGTTTGACGAGAAAATCGCCGGCAGCCTGCACTTTACGCCTGGCCAGGCTTACGAAGTGACAGACAACGGCAACCGCTCATCCATCCACTGGGATCTCGTGCTGATTCAGCGCCCGGAATACGGCGGCGGCGAAATTTATTTTGACGATGTTCTGATCCGGAAAGACGGTCTCTTTGTTTTGCCGGAACTGGAAGCATTGAACCCGGAAAATCTTAAATAGATTGGAAAATATGTTGCAAAAGAAAACGGATTCAATGTATCATGAAGGAGCAATGATGAGCAATCAGAGATCCTAAAGTTACGGAGGGATTCGTATGTCCAATAAGAACAATGAGGCCGTTGTCGAAATTTCGCAAACTGCCAGTCAATTTTCATCCTCCATTGTTCTGCAGGCCGAGAACAAGTACATCGATGTAAAGAGCATCCTAGGCTTGTTCACGACACTGGTAAGCAACCAAAGCTATGAGCTTCATGTCCATGGGCCTGATGCAGAAGAAGCGAAGAAGGCGCTGCTGGAAGTGTTTGATAAGCACGGCCTGAACGTCAAAGTAATTGAATAGACATTGGAGAGGCGCCCTTCATCCTTTTGTGGGATGAGGGGTGCTTTTTTACGCGGATGAAGCATACGATTTTGAGGATAGTAGATATTGTAATTTTACAGCGGCGATGAAGACGTCTATAATGCAAGAAACTGCTGTTAACAGGATAAGGTGTTCCGGAGCACGCACACCGATAGACGTTTTTATGATCTAGTCCTTGTATTGATTTGTGATTTCGACTAATATTAATGATAGTAGTTATCACTTGTTACTTGTTGTGATATTGACATAGGGGGGAAGATCATGACTTCATCTGATTTGCAGGAACAGCTGAATCTTAAAGCGATCAGTCTTCTACATGAAGATGCAGATAAAATTCTAAAGCTCATTGAAGTACAGATGGAGAATCTGGCAACCCGTTACTGCCCTCTCTATGAGGAAGTGCTGGATACTCAAATGTACGGTTTTTCCAAGGAAGTTGACTTTGCCGTTCGTGCGGGCCTTCTGCCGGAGAGTACGGGAAAACAGCTGATCAGCAAGTTGGAACGCAATCTGGCGCTCCTGTACGAAGCCATGAATCAACAAGCCGAATAGCCTGTCCTCGTACAGGCGGCATACATAGAAATAAGGCTATCCCCGATCTGCCGGGGATAGCCTTTTTATGTTCAGCTTGGATTCACAGCTTAAATTATTGATATAAACTAAAAACTGTTGTATTTAAAGCGCTTCCAATCATCCATACAATGAACACATGAA
This sequence comes from Paenibacillus sp. FSL M8-0334, assembly GCF_038000405.1. NCBI lineage: Bacteria > Bacillati > Bacillota > Bacilli > Caryophanales > Paenibacillaceae > Paenibacillus > Paenibacillus sp. FSL M8-0334. Next base: position 207,636 of record NZ_JBBOCH010000001.1, on the reverse strand, counting down.
ACAACATCATTCAGCATGAAGGAGGGAATGTCCATGAATCGGGTTTCATGGAAGGGAAAATCGCTAATGACGGTGCTGGCACTTTTATTGGTGATTACAGGCTGCAGCGGAGAGGTGCAGAAGGAGGGCAGCACTGCGGAAGAGGGGGGCATCGATCGGGAGAGCCCGGTGCTCACAAACCCCAAAGATTTCAAATTTGATCCGCCGGTCACTGTTTCGACCGGCATACGCTGGTCTGCACAGGGGGAGAACGAATTCAAGGAAGGGGAAACGATCCAGGATAATTTCCACACCAGATGGATGAGCGACTCCATGGGCATTAACCTTACCTTTGACTTTGTCGTTCCCAACCTGGAGGATTACCAGACGAAGCTGAGACTGATGATGGCGGGAAACCAGAAGCTGCCGGATGTGTTCACAACGAAAGTAGAGATGGCCAATGACCTTATCTCGGCTGGAAAGGTGCAGCCTCTTAATGATTACATCGATCAGTATTTGTCCGATAATCTGAAAGCGATTTATGAGAAATATCCGGAGGTGCTGTACCCTGTCACTAGAGACGGGCAAATCTACGGCCTTCCGAATATGTTTGCGATGGATGAAGGCACCGTGATGTGGGTCCGAGAGGATTGGCTTAACGCGCTGGGCCTCGAGGCGCCAACCACGATTGATGAGATGACGGAGGTGCTGAGAGCTTTCACCGAGGATGATCCGGATGGCAACGGCAAGGATGATACGCTCGGACTCGCGGTTTCGCTGAAGGAAGGACCCTATAACTGGATGTCCTCGGCGGACGGTTTGGTCGGAGCTTTCGGCAACCATATGCCTTCCAAATATATATGGGAATATTGGAATCCGGACGAGAGCGGACAGTTGGTATACAACGGTATCCAGCCTGGAATCAAGGACTTCCTAGCGCAGATGAGAGACTGGATGTCCAACGGCTATGTCGATCCTGAAGCAGGCATCAAGGACGCTGCCAAGGCAGGGGAGATCGCTGCGAGCGGTGAGGCGGGCATTATTTTCGGACCTCCCTGGATGGATGGGTACCCGCTTGGAGGTGTAGAAGGGTTTAAGGCGTATCCGCTTCCAGCTGGACCTGGCGGGCAGCAGGCGCGCGCCGAAAAATCGATGGTCAGGGATTATCTTGTGTTCAACAAGGACTTCAATAATGTTGACGCCATGATGGGCTATATTAACAAGATCTATGCCGCAAGTTTCGGTGAAGAAGATCCATACTTCGATGAGGCGCTGCGAAACGGATGGATGGAAGGCTATGACTATGTGCTGCATGAAGGGAACGTGTACCGGGGCAATTTTGATGAGCATGGGATACCAAGTGATAAATGGCCGAACCCAGCCGACGCCAACGTCACCTATGACTTGACATTACCGTTCATGAACGGCATCATCCCATTCCAAAGCGACAGCGCATTCCAGAAATTCCTTTCCGACCCGGATGCAGACCCGGACAACATGGCGGAGATCAGTGTATCGAAGGCAAAGCCGCGCATGCTGGAGGCTGGGATTGTGCGAGTGTCCCAGAACGATAATGTGATTGTGAACTATTTCAACGGTCCGCCTACCAAAACGATGGTCTCCAAAGGCGAGCTGCTGATCAAGCTGATGACGGAGAGCTATTTGAAGATCATTTATGGCGACGAGCCTGTAGATTATTTTGATACCTTCGTCGAGGAATGGAAGAAGAACGGAGGGGATCAGATGACAGAGGAAGTTAATGAATGGTACGAAAATGTCAAGCAGTAACCACCACAGAATCATGAAAGGAAGGAGGGGAGTGTATGACCGAACCGGTATTCAATACCGATAAGAAGGCGCTGCGTCTCCCTACGAGAGGCTGGCGGGCGTATTTACAAAAGACATGGCCCCTTCATGTCCTTCTGCTTCCAGCCGTCCTCCTTGCCCTTGTCTATAATTACATTCCGATTATGGGCATTGTGATCGCTTTTCAGGATTACAAACCGTGGCTCGGCTTTGGAGGCTCCCCGTGGGTGGGGCTCGATCATTTTCGGTATTTGTTCGAATACCCCGACAGCATGCAGATTATCCGCAATACCCTGATCATTGCATTTGCGAAAATAATGACCAATATGTTTGTGCCGGTTATCTTCGCCCTATTGCTGAATGAGATACGCATCAAGTGGTTTAAACGAACGGCGCAAACGCTGGTTTACCTGCCGCACTTTTTGTCCTGGGTCATTTTGGGCGGGATATTTGTTGATATTCTATCTATCCGCGGCGGGATTGTGAACCGTTTCCTCGGCACGCTGGGAATCGATCCGATTGCATTTCTCTCGAACGGGGACTGGTTCAGATTTACAGTCATTGTGACCGATGCGTGGAAAGACTTTGGTTTCTCGGCGATCATCTTCCTTGCGGCGATTGCAGGCACGAACCCATCTCTGTACGAAGCTGCTGAAATCGATGGCGCAAACCGCTGGCAGCAGGTCCTTCACGTTACTCTGCCCGCCATAGCCCCGATCTTCATCGTTGTGGCGACGCTGTCGCTGGGCAGGGTGCTGGACGCTGGATTCGATCAGATCTTTAATCTGTATAATCCGCTTGTCTACAGCAAAGGAGATATCATTGACACATTTGTATACCGGGTCGGCCTCCTGGGCAGTCAATACAGCTTCGCAACGGCCATTGGTTTCTTTAAATCGTTAATCGGCTTCATCATGATCGTGATCAGCTATCGGCTGGCATACAAATGGGCCGGGTACCGGATATTCTAGGGTTGTAGAGAGGCCGCTTGCAAGAAGCTTTTTCTTAAGGATAGGAGGTGTGGAATGCGATTTTACTCTAAGACTTATAAGACGTTCCAGTTTTTCAATTATACATGTATCGCTCTGCTCAGTCTTGCCTGTATTTTACCGTTAATTCATATTCTCGCGGTGTCGTTCAGCTCCCGGGATGCGGCTACGGCCAATATCGTCAATTTTATTCCCATTGACTTCACTACAGCCGCATACAAGGAAACCCTCGGCAACAATAACTTCATTCGGGCGCTGTTGATCGGGGTGCAGCGGACGGTGCTAGGTACAGTGCTATCCCTGATCGTGACGATGATGGCCGCTTATTCGCTGTCAAAGGAGCAGCATCGGTTCCGCGGCAGAAACATCTACTCCTGGTACTTTATCATCATCATGCTATTTCACGGCGGGCTGATCCCCACCTATCTGGTGGTGAGCGGCACTGGTCTGATGGACTCGATCTGGGCCTTGGTGATTCCTTCGGCTGTCAATGTATGGAATATGATTCTGATGCTCAATTTCTTCAGGAATTTGCCGCAGGAGCTGGAGGAGGCTGCACTGATGGACGGTGCGGGACATTTCCGGACGCTGTTCTCCATCTTCATACCGGTTTCGATGCCCTCTGTGGCCACCATTATGCTCTTTACGATGGTCGTGCACTGGAATTCCTGGTTTGACGGCATTCTGTATATGACCAAGGTTGAGGATTATCCGTTGGCTTCATTTCTTCATACGATTGTGGTCAAGGAGAACTTCTCGGAGGTTGGTGTCGATTTGGCAGCACTTCATCAGATTTCGAACAGAACTGTCAAATCATCTCAAATCTTTATCGGAGCACTGCCTATCTTGCTGGTGTACCCGTTCTTGCAAAAATATTTTGTTAAAGGAATTGTGCTGGGCTCGGTAAAAGGTTAAAACAGACCGTTCTTCATTGATTTCATGTAAACTGACATTGAGACATCCTTTGAAGAGCGGAGGCGAATATGAAGCGGCTGAATACCTTTCAGAAAATCATTGTCCTGCTGTCGATCCTGCTGGTACCGGTCATCCTGATTTACACCTATTCCAATCGGGTTAGTATGAGCATCATTCAACAGGAGTTGATTCAGCTCACGCTGAACCAACAGAACTTTCTGACAGAGCAGCTCGATATGATTAGTGAGCAGCTGTGGAAATCGGCTTATATTACGATGTCCGATCCGAATGCGTTAATGCTGCAGCATCCTTCAATTACAAAACCGGGCTACGATACGTTTAAAACGATCGAGGCGCTGGAGCATCACCTGCGGCTGCAGAGCACATCGTACAGTTGGCAATATGAGCTTACCCTTTTTTCCCCCGTCACTGGCATGTATATTACTACCGATTCGAACCGGCAATTTGATAACGCTTACTTTAGTGAGCATTTTTATACGAATTGGTCATATGTCAAGCTCGATTCGGGTGCTGGCCAGCAATATTATTTTGTGCGCCATATGACCAAACCGTTCACGCTCGATGATCATCCAGAGGAGCTGAGCCTGATCCTGGAGGCGGCCATCCCTGCCAGTAACATTGCGCAAATGATGGAGCAATTTGCTGCGGGCAGGTCCGGGGAACCGATGTTTTACCATCCGGACTATGGAGGCATTACCCGCCATCTTGCCGATTTCGAAGGGACGGATCATCTCCAGGGTTTGCTCAGCGATTATCCATTTGAAGGCAACGGCTACGAAATTGTAAGGTCTGGCGGGCAGAAGTATCTGATGAATTATACGGAATCCACATGGCCGGGATGGTATCTAGTTGACTTCGTCCCGCTCAAGACAGTTATCGCCTCCTTGAATCAAAGCTTGATGTGGTTCTACTTCATGATGGCGTTGCTGCTGCTCATCGGCATTGGTTTCGCGGTCATTATATACCGCAGCGTGCAGCGGCCGATGCTGCAGCTGATTAAGGGGGTACGCAGACTGAAGCAGGGGAATTATGCTTTTCGGCTTCCGGTGAACGGGCAGAGTGAATTTCATTATCTATTCTCCGAGTTCAACCGCATGAGTGAGGAGACGCAGGAGCTGATCGAGAAGGTGTATGTCAGCCAGCTCAGAATTAGGGACGCTACGCTGAAGCAACTGCAGTCCCAGATCAATCCGCACTTTTTGTATAACAACTTTGCCTTTATTCAGAGCATGACCCAGATGGGGAACCGGGAGGCAGTCATCGCTTTTACCCAGCATCTCAGCCAGTATTACCGGTATACGACCCGTACCGAAATGACAACAACCCGCCTTGATGAAGAACTTGAGTTGATTCAAAGCTATCTGGAAATTCACAGGATGCAGATTCCAAGGTTGGACTATGACATCGATGTGCCTAGACATCTTCGGTGTTGGTCCATTCCAAGGCTCATTATTCAGCCGGTTGTGGAAAACGCGATTGTGCACGGCATCGAGAATTCGCTCAACGATGGGCTCATACGCGTAACCGGCCGCATGGAAGAGACACATGCGGTTATCACCGTGGAGGATAACGGGGGAGGAATCAGAGCCGAGGATCTTGAGCATCTTCGGAGCAGGATGAACCGTACGATGGATGAGAACATGGGATGCGGCCTGTGGAACATTCACCAGCGTCTGCTGCTGTATAACGAGGACGGGAATGGTCTTAGCTTTGCCCCCTCCGAACTGGGAGGATTGAAGGTAGTGCTCCGCTTCCGTGTTCAAGAAGAGAAATCGCTTAACAAGCACAAGCATTCGGAGGGATCAGAATGATATCGCTGCTTATCGTAGATGATCACCCGCATCAGGCCGACGGAATCGCCCATATTGTGACGGAGTCAGGGCTTCCGTTTATAGGAGCGGTTTATAAAGCATATTCCGCGAAGGAGGCGCTCGAGTGTTTTGCTGCCCACCGGGTTGACATTGTCATTACGGATATTCGGATGCCGGAGATGAGCGGGATTGAACTGATCAGCCGGATAAGGGAGAGCTCCAGACAGGTAAAATGCGTGCTGCTTTCCGGTTACGCCGAGTTCGAGTATGCCCAGCGGGCGATGGAATTACATGCTTCGAAATACCTCATGAAGCCGGTCAAAGATTCTGAGCTGCTGGATACGCTGCACAAGCTTCACGGTGAGATTATGACGGAGGCGAATCGGACCCAGATGTACCAGCAAGCAGTTCACGCAATGCGGGTGCATACCCCCCTGATCAGGGAAGCGTTCCTTCGGGATCTTATCGAAGGCAAGGCGATTCTGCGACGTGACCTGGAGCGGCGGTTGCAGGCCCTTGAGCTTCCGTTTACCGCCGGAGATGAGGTGTTGTTTTTTGCCATCCAGCTCGAGGATGACCTGTCGGGCTACAACGGGCATGACAAGGCATTGATCAGTTACGCAGTCGGCAATATCGGAGAAGAACTGCTGCAGGATTCATTTGATGTCTGGTATACGGCCATGAATGATCGGATCATCGCATTTGTGCTCAAGCCGAGGGAGAATAAAGGGCTGCACGCCGCAGACAGACTGGAGCGCAGGGCCAAGGAATTTCAGCGCAGCGTCTATCGGTATCTGAAACACATGATCTCGGTAGGGATTGTAAGCAGCCCGGTAGCTTTCCCCGATGAACTGAACGAGGCCTCTCACAAAAGCCGTCTGTTGTTCCGCAACCGGGAGGATAAAGTGGCTGGCCTGTTCGCTATCATCAGTGAACTTCCGCAGCCGAAGCTGTCGGGACTGATTGATTCCCTATACCAGCCGCCATCCCTCTCCAATCTGATGGAGATCGGGCGCTGGGAAGAAGCGTACGAGAAGCTTCGGGATATTTTTGCCGAGCTTGAACATAAATGGACGGATTCGCCAGAATATGCCCAGGAAGCATTTTTTGTCATCGCTGGTTCCTTCCAGTTTGTCTCGCATAAGGAAGGCAAGCAGCTGGTCGATATGATCGGCCCTTTATATGCCTCGATGCTGGAGAAGCATACGACCTGGGATTTGCGGAGCTTTCGCGACTGGGCTTTCAAGTCGCTTCAGTGCATAGCAGAGCTAGCCGAAGAACAGAAGCCGGGATACAGAAGCACGACACTTTCTCTTGCCCAGCGCATCCAGCAATATATTGAGCGTCACTTGAACGAGGACTTATCTCTGCCGCTTATTGCAGAGGAGCTTGGGTTTCACCCGGCCTATCTCTCTAAAGTGTATAAATCGGAAACAGGGCAGACGCTAAGCGATTACTTGCTGAAACGACGGATGGAGCATGCCGCTGTCCTTCTGCGAAAGACGGATTCCAAAATATACGAGGTGGCCGAACAGACAGGCTACCAAACGGCGCATTACTTTATCAAGCTGTTCAAAAATTACTACGGCGTTACCCCGCAGCAATTCCGCCAGGGCCAAAGCGGTAAAAGATAGGCCAACAAGTCAACAAGAAAGGAGTGGCTGTTATATGACATGGTGGAGCAGCAACAGGCTCAGGCTGATCCAGAATAATCTGCGTGAAGTCGACGCGAATATGGACGTTGATGCGCTCATCCATCAGCTTAAGCAACTGGAAGCCAATGTACTGATGATGAATGCAGGCGGCATATTTGCCTTCTATCCGTCCCGACTTCGCTATCATTATGTAACTCCCTACTTGAAAAAGGATCTGCTAGGCGAAGCGATAGCCAAAGCTCACGCGAACGGGATTCGCTTCATTGCCCGGTTCGACTTCAGCAAGGCGCATGAGTCGGTGTTCAGGCAGAGACCGGAATGGTTCTACCGTACTAGGGAAGGACGGGAGGTGAACTATTACGGCATCGTTCACACCTGTCTGAACGGGGGCTATCAGCAGCGTTATTCCCTTGATATTTTGACAGAAGTGTTAAGCAGCTATGATGTGGACGGCGTATTCTTTAATATGTTTGGTTATCAAAACTGGGATTACAGCGGGAATCATTACGGCATCTGTTATTGCGACAACTGCAGGACGCGTTTTCGGGAAATGTATGGTCTTCAGCTTCCGGAGCCAGAGCAGCAAGATGACTTCGTGTACAGGAAGTATCGCGAATTCCAAGAGATCACCGCAATGGAAATGCTGGATACCATCCACGATCATATCAAGGCGTTGAATCCGCAGACAGCGATCAGTACCTATCATCCACATAAGGTGGATATCGTTAGGCATGAGTCGGCTACCGCATTAAATCGCGCTTCTTCGAAATGGTTGTATTCGGCTGCGGAGAACGTGATGCCGATTTCCGGCAGCTATGATGACAAGCTGTCAAGCAACTGCTCCATTAACGCCATCGACCTGACCTACAGGTTCACAGGGGTATCGCGATATGAAACCGAGATTAGGCTGTACGAAAATTTGGTGAATGGTTCGGGGCTGGATTTTTGCATTATCGGTGTTTTCGAAGATTATCCGGACATGGACAATATGGATAGCGTCGCGAAGGTTTTTCGGTTTCACAAGAAGCACGAGCATCTGTTTGGCAGCTTCTCCTCCATGGCTGACGTTGTGCTCGTGAAGCCGCCGGCCTCCGAGCGGGATTCATATACAGAATACCTGGGACTATTCAAGATGCTGAAGGAGTCCCATATCCTCTTTGATGTGATCTCACAGAATCGATTGGAGCAGCTCCGCAGAAGCAGGGCCAGGGTGGTGGTGCTGCCGGGAATCACAAGGACGACAGCGGAGGAGCTGGATGTTCTGCTGGAAGCAAGGGATGGCGGCAAGCATATTCTGGCAACGGGAGCGGCCTTGTCCGCTCAAACGACCGCGCTTTCGCGCCTGTTCGGGACTTCGGTGGATACGATCATCGCCGACACGACGGCCTCCTATATGGTCGTGGATGATAAGACCATGTACCCTGAGCTTGAGCGAAAGCAGTGGGTTATCGTCCAAGGTCCTTTTGCAGTCCTTCACCCCGGAAGCCAGGCATCCGCAAAGCTACCCTATATGGCGCCATCCAGCTTCGGGCCGCCGGAGCGGGCGTACGGGCATGAGCTTACGGACCGCTATGGTCTCGTTCTATTCGGGAAAACAACGGATAGCAAGGGGATGGGGGCGTACATGGGCTGGAACGTTGGCCGTTTGTACCATGACCACGGTTTTGCCGACCATAAATATATCGTATGCGGGGCGATACGACACTTGCTGAACGGAACTGCGACACTGCGCGCCGAGGCTCATCCCAGCGTGGAGATCAACCTCCACCGGTTGCCGGATGAATCCTATATGCTGCAATTGTTGAACTTATCAGGCTTTAATGGATCGACCTATGAAGCGCCGATTGATATGCATGATATTAATATTCAATTGCGAGGAATCGGCCAGGTTGACCATGTGGAAGCTTTGGTTGATGGTCAGACGGCTGAGCTTCAAAGGGACGAAAACTTGATCGCCCTCAAGATTCCGAAGCTTGGGGTCTATGCCGCCTATCATCTGCAGGGTAACGCGTAGGGCACAGTTGTCACAAAAAGGAGGAACTTATTCATGTCCGCTAACGAATGGTGGTGGCATCAGCCGCTTCGCATCATCCAGCCCAACATGCAGGTGAAGGACACGGCGCGGATTGACCCTGAGCGGCTGGCTAAACAACTGAAAGAGATGTGTGCCAATACGGTTGTTTTTAATGTGGGCGGGATATACGCCTGGTACAGGAGCGAGGTTCCGTTTCACCACGTGAATGAATTTCTGCCGGATCAGGGGGATCTGCTGCAGGAGATGATTGAGTGCTTTCATCGGGAGGGCTTGCGGTTTGTGGCAAGATACGATTTCAGCAAGGCGGATGACTTCGTATATCAGCATCGGCCAGAGTGGTTTGTGCGAAGCAAGGACGGAGAACCGGAGATCATCGGAGCTAAGCGGCCGGGGAATTGGTCGCTATTGATGTCCACCTGCATCAATACCGGATATCGCAACGAAGCGCTGGCTGTGCCGGTACTGCGGGAAACGCTGAATCAATATGATATCGACGGCGTTTTTTTCAATAATCCGGGTACGATTCCTTGCTTGTGCGGAAATTGCCAGGACAAATACCAGGAGCTGTACGGATATCCGATGCCGGAGGATCGGTCCGAGCTGGACCGAACCTGGGGCTCGATATGTCTTCGCGACAATATGGAGCTGCTGAACGGCACGATCAAGGAGATCCGGAAGGAGGTGCCGGTACTCGGGTATTATAATCTGTTTCATGAAAGCTTAGAGGATCGGAAGGCCGGAAGCGATCTGCTATGCACAGAGCCGCAAAATGTCCTTTCTCGCGGGTATCGCCATATCCCGGAATTTTGGAAGCCTGCGCTGAGCATTAAGCTGGGCCGGGGCAAGGCACTCGCCGCTCCGCCGCTCGGCATTGTTCATTCCTGCCCCGGAATGGACTGGAGACATACCGGAATGCCGCCGGCTGAATACGCGTTCTGGTTGGCACAAATTCCGGCATATGGGGGCCAGATTTGGCATTCGTTGACCGGAATTCCTGACACGATTACGGATAAGCGTATTCTGAGAACGGTAAAGGCTCATAACTCCCGGGAAGAGAAGCTGGCAGAAGAGATGCATGAAGCAGAAGCTCTGGCGGAGACAGCCCTGCTATGGCATTCAGGCAGGTCGGTAGGGGGCTGGGCGGACGGGCTTGTCAGCCGCCAAATTCCGTTTGACATCCTGCCGCAGGAAGAAGCCGGCCTGGTGACGTTGAAACGGTATCGCACTGTAATCGTTCCGGAATTGTATCCGATCGGCCAGAGGGAACTGTCCTCGTGGCGGGCATATGTAGAGCAAGGCGGAAACCTCATGGTGGAGGGGAGATTAAGCAGCGGCCCGTTCAGGAAGGAGCTTGCCGACCTGCTTGGCATTGAGCCTGCCATGACGGTTAGCGAGCATTTGACGGCAAGCTACCTGCGGTTCGAAGGAACCGCAAATCCGCTGCAGAAGGGGATGGAGGATACACAGCTGATTCCCCATAGGGGGCATGTTGTTTACTGCAAGCCATCCCCTGACGCTCACGTTCTGGCCACGCTGGTGCCGCCGTTTTCTCCGCTGGAAAGTGTCGGAGCTCCGCCGGAGAGAGCCTCTCTATCCGTGCCCAGAACCGATATTCCACTCGTGGTAAGGCATGAGAAGGGTCTGGGGAGTGTGCTGTTCCTAACGTTTTCGCTCAGTGAATTAATTGATGAATTTAAACTAGGAGAGCATTATCAGCTGCTGGACAATCTGATCGATTTAAGTAACCGGGGGGAACGGCTGCTGCGCGTTGCGCCGAATGCCGGACTTCAGGCTACAATATACCGCAACCGGAACGGCTTCCTGCTTCATTTTGTCAACGGAACGGGAAGAAGACCGCTAGCCCAGCCGGTTCCGCTTCATCATCTTGAGGTGAGGCTTCCTCTCTCGTTAACAGGCGGGATCGCGGAAGTGAATGGCCTGCTGGAGAACGGGAAGCTTCCCTTTACGACAGACGGCGCTGAGCTGCGGTTTACCGTGCCGCAGGTTCAAGTTTGGGAAGCTGTGAAAATCACCTGCGGGCATAAGGAACCCGAGCAGGCACGCTGACAATCGTTCGAATAGCAGGGGCACCTTAGATAGAGGCGGATAATCCTGGAAACCAAGATCAGATTCTATATATGGCAGGAGAGGGGAACAGAAGAATGACTGTACAATTGGACAACGCAAGAATCGGTTTTATCGGAACGGGCGTTATGGGAAGCAGCATGGCCAAGCATTTACAGCAGGGAGGATACAAGCTTTCCATTTATACACGGACCAAAGCGAAAGCACAGGAGCTGCTTGATCTGGGGATGGAATGGAAGGCCTCCCCGGGAGAGCTGGCTGCCGAATGCGACGTCGTGATCACGATGGTGGGTTATCCAAGTGATGTTAGAGCTCTTTATCTGGGTGAGGACAGAGTGATTGATCATGCACGGCCAGGGACATACCTCATCGATATGACAACATCAAGCCCGCTTCTGGCCAAGCAAATTTATGAATCGGCCTGCTTAAAGGGGCTGCATGCGTTGGATGCCCCTGTATCAGGGGGAGATGTTGGGGCAAGGAATGGGACGCTATCCATCATGGTGGGAGGAGATGACCAAGCGTTCAACACCGTCCTCCCGATCTTTGAACAGATGGGCAACCGCATCGTACTGCAGGGAGGTCCTGGAGCCGGTCAACACACGAAGATGGTGAATCAGATCGCCATAGCTTCCAATATGGTTGGGGTATGCGAAGCGCTTGTGTATGCTGCGGAGGCGGGTCTGGATCTGAAAAAGGTGCTGAGCAGCATTGAGACAGGCGCTGCCGGGAGCTGGTCTTTGAGCAACCTTGCCCCTAGGATCATCGAGGGAGACTTCGAGCCTGGCTTTTATGTGAAGCATTTCATCAAGGACATGGAAATTGCGCTGCAGGTGGCGGATGACATGAAGATTGAGCTTCCAGGCCTATCGCTGGCTCGTCAGTTATATGCCCGGATCGCTGAAGCCGGGTTAACCGAGAAGGGAACGCATGCGCTTTATCTGGCTTGGGATAAGAATGAAGGTGCACAAGGGGGCGAAGGAGGGCGTTATCATCCATGAGGCACTTAAAGATAGGTGCCCTAATCAAGGGTGTCTACGCGGAGGAAGTTATTCCCTATTACCTGGATCATGGCTTTGAAAGCTTTGGCATCACTTACTGGCAGACGACAGGCGACATCGATCTTAAAGAGCAAGCCAAGCGAGTTCGCGAGCTGCTGGGCGGCAGCGGAGCTGTTGTGTCCAGCCTGACGGTTTTTGGCAATCCCCTAACCGGTACCGGCGATAATGCCGACACCTTGGCAAGCTGGGAGCGCGCGATCGACCATGCCGCCGCATTCGGCTGCGACGTGGTATCCGGATTTACAGGACGGATTCCGGACGAACCGATCCCGGCTTCTTTGCCGAAGTTCAAGCAGGTATTCGGCGAGCTTGCCCGCAGGGCAGAGGATCGCGGAGTCCGCTTGGCCTTTGAAAACTGCGATATGCACGGCACATGGGACAAGGGCGACTGGAACATCGCCCACAACCCGACTGCATGGGAGCTTATGTTTGACGCGCTGCCGAATGACAACCTGGGACTGCAGTGGGAGCCGTGCCATCAGATGGTCAGCCTGATCGATCCGATTGCCCAGCTAAGGAGATGGGCATCCAAGATTTTTCATGTACACGGCAAGGATGCCACCATCGCATGGGATGTCATTCGGGAGCATGGCATCCATGGTCCTCATCCGTTTGTGTGGCACCGGACGCCTGGCTTCGGGGATACGAACTGGACGGATGTAGTGACGATACTGATGCAACAAGGCTATGAAGGCAGCATCGACATCGAAGGCAGGCATGACCCGGTCTTCAAGGACGAGCTGGAGATGAGCGCGCAGGTAAGCTCGCTTCAATATTTGAAACGATGCCGGGGCGGTGAATATGTCACGAATCCACGGATTTCATACGGCAGCGGAAAGCTGTAGCGGGGAGTGAGGCGTTTGAAATACAAGACGGTATTGGCCGGATGCGGCAGCATGGGGACACGCTGGCTGGAATACGCGCTGAAGCGAAACGATGTGGACCTCGTTGCCCTCGTGGATGTTCAGCCGGAGAAGGCCCTTGAGGCTATGCAGCGCTTCGGCCTGAAGCTGCCGGTGTATGAAGCGGTGGCCGAAGCAGTTGCTTCCGAGGGAGTCGATCTGCTGCTGGACACTTCCATCCCGGAAGCGCATGCCGCCAATGCCATTACGGCAATGGAGCATGGCGCGAACGTGATGATGGAGAAGCCGATGGCACTTTCCATGGAAGATGCCGTTCGTTTGATCAACGTGTCGGATCGTACTGGACGAAGCTGTGCAGTGATGCAAAATCGACGCTATACCAAGGAGATCAGAGCTTTGAAGGCGGAGCTTGACACCGGCCGGATCGGTCCTCCGGGCTTTGTGACAGCCGATTTTTTTCTCGGTCCGCGATTTGGCGGCTTTCGGGAAATGATGGCACACCCTCTGCTCATTGATATGGCGATCCACACGTTTGATGCAGCAAGATATTTAATCGGGTCGGATCCCATGGCCGTGTATTGTCACGAATTTAATCCGGACGGCTCCTGGTATCAGGGTAATTCGTCAGCTGTCTGCATATTCGAGTTCAGCTGCGGAGCGGTATTTTCATACAACGGAAGCTGGAGCGCGGTAGGGCATTCCACCTCCTGGGAGGGAGCATGGCGGCTTGTCGGACCCAAGGGAACGATGCTGTGGGACGGCGATCATGAGCCAGTGTATGAAGGAGCGGATGCATTGGAATCAGCCTCGGCGGCGGGGAGGCAGGGTTCGTGGTATGGGCCAGAACGAAGAGAGGCATGTCTTGACGAGATGTTTGATTCATTGAAGTCCGGCAAACGCTCGGAAACGGATATCAGGCACAATATTCACAGCTTGGCGATGACGCTGGGCGCTGTCGAAAGCGCAAAGCGGCAGGCGAAGGTATGGCTGCCTGAACTAAGCTGTATGTAGGCCGCCGGGACGGGATCATCCATTGTTGCTGATCGTTAGCTTGTGAAGCGAAAGACTAAAAACGAAAGCGACTGGCAGGCCCTAACAAGGTGCCCGTGGCCAGTCGCTTGTTCCTTTTAGACGAGAAAGAAAGAAACACCCAAAATAATATAAACCGCTAGAAGCAGCAGTCCCTCATACCAGTTGGAATCGCCGTCCTGTGTGATGGAGCGGGCGATAAACACGGCTACGCCGATCGCTAACAGCTCCAGGGTCGTAAATACGATATCCATCGTATTGCCGAGGAAGAAGCTGATAAACACAAGCACAGGGGCTACAAACAGGGCGATTTGCAGACTGCTACCGACGGCGATCTCAACGGCCGCTCCGATTTTGTTCTTCATCGCCAGCATGATCGCTGCGCTATGCTCGGCGGCATTGCCGATGATGGCAACGAGGAAGGCGCCCACAAACAGCTCGCTGAGGCCGTATTGATGGCTAATCGGCTCCAGCACCCCGACAAGCCATTCACTGACAAAGGCGACCATCACTGTTGCAATGACGAGATAAACGATCGAGCGCTTTTTGGTCCAGGCCGGCTCATGCTCATGCGCAAGCGCATCTTCATCGTTGCTGTCGCTGACATCTGCCAAGTATTCCTTATGTGTAATCATGGAGAACACGAGCCACGCTAAGTAAGCGACAATCAATATGCCGGCGACAATCAGACTGAGCATCTTGATGCCTTCGGTTGTAATAGAATGGGTGTTCAGAAACACAGCCGGGATAAACAAGGCGATGATGGACAGCGTCATCAGGGAGCCGTTAAGGCTTGCCAGCGTGGCGTTGTATCTCTGGATTTTAAATTTCAGCCCGCCCATGAACAGGCTCAGCCCGAGCACCAGCAGCAGATTGCCGATGATGGAGCCGGTGATGCTCGCTTTGACCATGTCGTACAGCCCTTCTCTAATCAGCAGGATCGCAATGATCAGCTCTGCTGCGTTGCCGAAGGTGGCGTTCAGAAAGCCGCCCAGGCGCTGTCCGGCGTAGTGGGCTACGCTCTCGGTCGCCCGGCCGAGAAACCCGGCTACAAAGATGACCGCAATCGCGGACAGCAGAAATTGAACGGTTGTGTTCCAGCCGGCAAAGTGTCCGGCCGCGCTCAGCAGGAAGGTCAGGATGAGCAAGATCGGCTTCAACCGCTTTTTTATCATCGTATGCACCCCGAATCCGATGGTTTTGTAGTAATTTGTCTAAGCTTCGCTGGAGGAAGATGTCGTTCGGTACCATATCCTTCATGTAATATACCCATTTTTTTCGAAAAATTAATGATTCATCTGCGCTTGGCATTTGCTTTTTGGGCCTGTTAGGATTTACAATAACTGATAATGAGGTGAAGGAGGATATGGCATGACGGAACAACTTCAACTGGATAGCGGTTTGATTCGGATATCGGATGATGTCGTCTCGAAAATTGCCGGACTGGCGGCGCTGGAAACACCCGGAATTGCAGCCATGTCAGGCGGATTATCCGAAGGATGGGCCAAGCGGCTGAGCGGAAAGAATGTGCAAAAAGGTGTTACGGTGGAGGTAGGTCAGCTTGAGGCGGCCATCGATCTTCGGATTATCGTGCTCTATGAGACGCCGATTCATGAAGTCTGCCGTATGCTTCAGCAGAATGTCCGCGAAGCGGTGGAAAGCATGACCGGACTTCGAGTCGTCGAGGTGAATGTCAAGGTCGAGGGCGTTGCCTTCAAGGATGACATCATGGATGATGTGCCGCAAAGAACGAAATAGTCATCGGGGAGTACATACCCTTCCCGAAGCATAAAAAAAGACTACACGGATGTCCGGTAGTCTTTTTTTACTACAGATTTTACCTGTTCCTCTTTGACAGGGCGGTTGCTGTCCCTTGAAATACTCAGCATAATGCCCATGCTCAGCATCATGACAAGCAGGGAAGAGCCGCCGTAACTGATGAACGGAAGGGTAACCCCTGTGATCGGAATCGTATTGGTGACTCCGCCGATATTAATAAAGGATTGAATCGCAATCAGTCCCATAATGCCGACCCCGGTCAATGTGCCGAACGGGTCGGAGCAGCGAAGCGCGATAATGATGCCCCGCAATATAAAATACAGATACACCAGCAGGAAGAGGCAGGTGCCGATAAAGCCGAACTCCTCGCCGATGACGGAGAAGATAAAGTCGTTATAAGGGTTCGGCAGATAGTGCAGCTTCTGGATGCTCTCGCCGTAGCCCGCGCCCGTAATGCCGCCCTGGCCAATCGCGATCAAGGATTGAACGAGATTGTAGCCTGTGTTGGACTCGTCCTGGAACGGGTCCAGAAACGCCTCGATTCGGCCGACCTTATAATCTTTAGATGCCTCGTCGGAGGGGCCGCTCGAATCGAACAGGGAGCCGACTCCGAGTGTAAGCACCAATCCTAGAACGACGAGGGATATACAGCCGAGAATATGCTTCAGGCTTGCTCCGCCTGCGTAGATCACCAGGCCGCACGTAGCGACCAGGATGAAGCAGGAGCCCAGATCGGGCTGCAGCATAATTAAACCTGCCACGACGCCAACGATGATCAGCACCGGGAAAAATCCGCCTTTCCATTGACGGATCCGCTCCCCTTTTTTGGATATCAGCGCGGCCAAATATACAATGGTGGCGATTTTCGCAAGCTCGGTAGGCTGGATTCCCAGGCTGAACATGTTAAACCAGCTCCGGGCGCCGTTGGTAGCCGATCCGATGATGATCAGCAAGATGAGCAGAATCAGTGTTAGGAAAAACACCGGAATAAACAATTTTTTGTATATCTTGTAATTGATGTTCATTGCGACCAGCATCACGAGCAATCCAAGAGCGGCAAATACCCCCTGCCTCTTGGTGAAATAGAGCGGGTCGTAATTAAATTTCTCGTTGAAGACGGCCAAGCTTGAGCTGGAACTGAATACCATGATCAGTCCGAATCCGACCAGCAGCAGGGTAAGAATAAGCAATTGAAAATCTGGCGTCCCTCTTTTGGTCTGGGGCTGGGGATTGGTCGTTTTCATCATAAGATGTTACCACTTACGCTTCCAGGAGAGCCTTGAGCTCCTGCAGCTTTTTGTTGGCGATGTTCATCACCGGAGACGGTGCCATCGTTTCATACTCAAGGCCGTGCGGGAATGTCGCTCTGCCCATGTATACGGCTTCAATCTTAAGGATGGTGTCCGGCTTCTCCAGCTTTCCTTCAACCACGCGGGTATTGAAGCGGAGGAAGTACTCATCGTTATTTTTTTTATCTTCAATTTTCAAATCATATGTAGCGCGGTAGTATTCCCACTGCCAACGAATAAAGCCGACCTTCTCGGCGCATTCGTCGAGATAAGCCAAATCGCTTTGCATACCGTCCAAGCCTGTATTTTCAAAAATCATGCGGCGTTAACCCCCTTAATATTCCACTAGCAAAGTTCTTTAATATGATAGTATGTTTCAGTAACTTGTGCAAGCCTGAAGCTCTTGTGAGCCTTCAATTTGCAGCCCTTTTATCCGAAGGGTGTTTTCGTGTAGGACAGATCTCTATCTTTTCTGTTAGAATAAAAGTAATTTTCCAGCCCGATCCGTTTGCTGCTTCCCGCTCCGGCAGGGGTATATATTTCATGATGCCCAAATAACTGACGGAAAAGAGGGAAGTCCGATGAATCGAATCGTGTATGATACGGAGTATTATGCGGTGGAGGAGCATGACGGGAAGGAGATCGCGGTGATTGACCATATGCCGGAATCGGCGGCGGTGGTAGTCATTCATGAAGGCTGCCTGCTCATGGTTCGCCAGCACCGGGAGGCGGTGTCAGCGTCGACATGGGAGCTGCCGGGCGGAACGATCCGGCATGACGAGGACAAGGTCACGGCTGTTCAGCGGGAGCTTGCCGAGGAGACCGGCGTGCTGTGCAATGAACTTACATATATGGGAGAGGCTTACCCTGCAGCCTCGCTGACCAATCGCAAGGTGCATTTTTATTATACTGATGACATCAAGAGAGCGGCAGAGCCGGAGCCAGACGATGGAGAGGATGTGGCTGCCATCTGGGTTCCTTTACGTGAGGCCTGTCATACGATCAAGGAGGGAGGCCAAGTGGATCAGATGGTAGGACACGGGCTGTTTCTCTCCATGCTGCATGGCTTGCTGCCGACGAACACCAGCCGATAGGCTAAAGGAAGGATGATCAGAGATGAAGGAAGTGTTCTGGGAGCAGTGGTTCCCGACAATGGTCGCCTGGCGGCGGCATCTACATAGCCATCCGGAGCTGTCTTTTCACGAGCGGGAGACGGCGGCATATGTCGCCGAACGGTTGAGGGAGATCGGCATCGAGGTGAGAACAGGCGTCGGCGGTCACGGTGTGATCGGCAGCCTCAAGGGCGGAAAGCCGGGCAAAACGGTGGTGCTTCGCGCGGATATGGACGCCCTTGCGATTCAGGATGAGAAGGATTGCGAGTATGCATCGAAGGTTCCGGGCGCCATGCATGCCTGCGGGCATGACGGCCACACCTCCATGCTGCTGGGCGCAGCGGCTTATTTTGCATCCCGGCCGGAGGAAGTGGAGGGCGAGATCCGGTTTCTGTTCCAGCCTGCGGAGGAGGTGTGCCCGGGCGGGGCCATCGAGATGATCCGGGATGGCGCGCTTGAAGGAGCTGACGTCATATACGGGCTTCACCTCTGGACCCCGCTGCCGGTCGGCCAGGTGGCGAGCGCTCCGGGGCCATTGATGGCATCGGCGGATGAATTTTTTATCGATATCACCGGGCGCGGCGGTCACGGGGGCATGCCTCATGTCACATCAGACGCCCTTGTTGCCGGAGCGGCGCTGGTCATGCAGCTGCAGACGATTGTCAGCCGTTCGGTGGATCCGCTTCAGCCTGCGGTGGTCACCGTAGGCACGTTCCAGGCCGGCACCGCGCAGAACGTGATTGCCGGCACAAGCCGGATCACCGGCACGGTGCGCACCTTTGACGAGGAGACGCGTCTGATGGTCCGCAGGAAGATTGAGGCGATGGCGGCATCGGTAGCGGAAACCTATGGTGCGCAGGCGTCGGTATCCTATCTGATGGGCTATCCGACGCTGGTGAATGATGAGGCGGAGACCGCGCGCTTTTTCCGCACCGCACCGAAGGTGTTTGAGCCCGGCGCCATCAAGGAGTCGACCAAGCTGATGCCGGCAGAGGACTTCTCCTACTACCTTCGCGAAATCCCGGGCTGCTTCATATTTATCGGGGCGGGCAACGAGGAGAAGCAGGCGGTATATCCGCATCACCATCCGAAGTTTGATTTCGATGAGCACGCAATGCTCTACGGAGCGAGGCTGCTGACCGAGCTTGTCCGCGCTTATCAGCGTGGGGAATAAGGGAGGAGCCAGCAGCGGAAACGGTCCGGACCCGGACCGATGCATGAACCTTGGCAATTGGGAAATAATATGACATCATAACCGGAAGTTCAGATCCAGCTTAAATGGATGTGAGCTTCTTTTTTTAGCCAAGGAGGTCATCGATGTGGAACAGAAGCCTTGTATTGTCCAGCGGGACCGGACCGTGCTGCTGGAAACAGCTCACCCGTCCTTCCAGAAGGCCCGGGCAGAGCTGGCGCAATACGCCGATATGGTCAAAAGTCCGGCCGCATACCATACATATCGCATTACCCCACTATCCTTGTGGAACGCCGCTGCCGCAGGACTGACCGCAGATCACATATGCATAAGTCTCCGGTCGCTCTCCCGGTGGGAGCTGCCTGCGGCGCTGGAGGAAGACATTCGGCGTCTCGTTGCCAGATATGGACAGCTGACGCTGAAGATGCATCCGGCGC
This sequence comes from Paenibacillus sp. FSL M8-0334, assembly GCF_038000405.1. Taxonomy (NCBI): domain Bacteria; kingdom Bacillati; phylum Bacillota; class Bacilli; order Caryophanales; family Paenibacillaceae; genus Paenibacillus; species Paenibacillus sp. FSL M8-0334. Next base: position 187,578 of record NZ_JBBOCH010000001.1, on the reverse strand, counting down.
GTGATGGCCGGCTGCTGCTTCAGAGCCGGAGTGCATCCGTCCTGGCGGAGCTGAAGGGGTATCCTTCACTGGCCAGCAGCGGTCTCGTCATCCTAAGTGAACTGGAAGCGGAGGCGCCCTCTCGGCTAAGAGGGCTGCTGAAGCAGGAATTGACCCGGCTGGGGTACCCTGTGCTCGATCATGTCGGATATCAGGACGGGCAGTTTCTGCCGCTGGACTGGCGGGACGGGGATCGAAGCACGTCCGGACAAAGGGAACCGGAGCGGCAGGAGCCGCTGTCGGAGCAGACGGGCACTCCCCGGGCCATATCCGCTGCGGCTTCTGCTCAATCAAGTGGGCAGAAAGGCCGCTCTGCAGAGCAAGAAGGCGCGGAGCGGGTCGACGGGATTCTGGCTGGCAGTGTAGCCGCTCCGAAAGGCAGTTTCCGGCTGCGCGACTACCAGAGGGCGGCGGTGGACGCCTTCAAGGAGTCGGGCGGTGAGGGAGGCAGCGGCGTGCTGGTCCTGCCCTGCGGAGCCGGGAAGACGATCATCGGGCTCGCTGCGATGCGCGAACTCCAGTGCGAGACGCTGATTCTGACCTCAAATGCCACGTCGGTCACACAATGGATTAGCGAACTGCTGGATAAAACGACGCTGCTGCCGGAGCAGATTGGAGAGTATACGGGCGAGCATAAGGCGGTTCGTCCGGTGACGGTGGCTACGTATCAGATTCTGACCCATCGCCACCGGAAAGAGGAGGAGCAGTTTCATATGAAGCTGTTCAACGAGCGCCGCTGGGGGCTGATCATCTATGACGAGGTTCATTTGCTGCCTGCACCGGTGTTCCGGGCTACGGCGGATATTCAGGCTACGCGGCGGCTCGGACTGACCGCGACGCTTGTGCGGGAGGATGGCCGGGAGGCGGATGTGTTCTCGCTGATCGGGCCCAAGCGATACGAGATGCCGTGGAAGGCGCTGGAGGAGCAGGGCTGGATCGCGGCTGTCCGCTGTATCGAGGTGAAGGTGCCGCTGCCGGGTCCGATCAAGGAAAGATGCCGGTACAGCGGCAAGCGGGAGCAGTACCGGCTGGCTGCCGAGAATCCAGCCAAGCTGGAGCTGATCAAAGCGCTTGTCCGGCGCCATCCAGGCGCTCAAATTCTGATTATCGGCCAATATCTGAATCAGCTGACCGCCATTGCCCAGCAGCTGCAGGTTCCGCTCATATCAGGCCAAATGCCGCAGCAGCGGCGCCATGAGCTGTATGCCTCCTTCCGCCGGGGAGAGACGCCGGTCCTGGTCGTATCCAAGGTGGCCAATTTTGCCGTTGACCTGCCTGATGCGTCCGTGGCGATCGAAGTGTCCGGGACCTTCGGCTCCCGCCAGGAAGAGGCGCAGCGGCTGGGGCGGATTCTGCGGCCGAAGAGCGGCGAGAACCGAGCCTACTTCTATACGCTCGTGTCCAGCGACAGCCGTGAGGAGATGTTTGCCATGCGGCGCCAGCTGTTCCTTGTCGAGCAGGGCTACGTCTATGAGGCGATGTCGATCCCCCTGGCTGAAGAACAGGGACGGAAGCCAGGCCAGATTGGCGCTGCTGCGGAAAGGGAGGTATCAGGCCAGCGATGACCATACGATCAACGGATCACGAAACGATTGCCGGGCTTAAGCCAGGGCAGCGCGCTGTGCTGGATCAGATATGGCGCACATTCACCAGCACCGGCTTTGATGATGGCAAGCTCCGTGCGCTTCAGGTACAGCGCATGAGCGGGGCTGAAGTCCGGGCGGTCTTTGCCGAGCTGCGCCAGCTTGGATGGGTCCAAGCGGTCATCAAAGCCTGGGGGGAGCGGCTGTATTACATCCCTTTCGACAGGCTGGTCCAGCTTGCGTCGCTTTACGGCGGGCTGGCGGATCGTCCGGATCTGACATCGTCTGTCAGTCTGATCCAGGAGGGAAGGGCCGGCATAGCAACAGATCTGTTCAATGCTTTGGTGTATGCGTCCTTGCATGAGCTGTCACTCACCGCCAAAGGGGTGCTGCACAAGAAGCATATCCAGCGGCTGTCGCAGGTGCTGTCCTTATCCTCTGACGATGTGAGAGGGCTTGAGCTGCCTTACGAACATATTGAAGCGTACCCCCCCCATGTGGCTGTTATGTTGGATTTGCTGCTGGCGCTGGGGCTGCTGCGGCCGGACACAGAAGCGCTTGTCCTGCACAGGCCTTCCCTGGACGCATGGCTGAAGCTGCCCCGAGCGGCGATGGAGAAGCGGCTGTTGCAGTGTCTGATGCAGCGTTATATGAAAAGTGAGCCGGAATTTCAGCACGCGGCATGGCTGCTGTGCAGTCCTCGGCTAGCGGCCGGAGTGTGGCATGCCGACACCCAGCTGCTGCAGCAGCTGGAGGAGAAGCGGCTGCTGCCTGAAGCGAACCGGAGCCGGCTGCTTCAGGCACTGAAGGCGTGGCTTCAGTTGCTGAGCGGAGCGGGCTGGCTGGATCTTGGCGAGAACGAGCGCGGAGACACGCTGTTCCGCTGGCGCATGCGGACAGGCGCACAGCTCTTGGCTGAGGATATCCCTTGGATGGAGGCGGAGGGAGAACCTGCCACGCTGATCGTACAGCCGGATTTCGAAGTGCTGATTCCGCCGGATACGCCGTACACGGTCCGGTATACGGCGGCACGGCTTGCTGAACGGGTGGCCGATGACCATATGTCGGTTTACCGTCTTTCCCGGGAAGCGCTGGCTATGGCTGCGGACGCGGACCTAAGTCCCGGCCAGGCCATTTCCTTTCTGGAGGCGCATGCGGCCGGGGGCATCCCGGACAATGTGGCTGCGGCTCTGCGGCAGTGGTCGGCGGAGATCGGGCGAACGGCCTTTATGGAGCTGACCGTGCTGGCCTGCACGACTTCGGACGAAGCGGATCTGATCGAGAATCATCCTCGGCTCAAGGACGATATCAAGCGACTCGGCCCTCTGTATTTTGCCGTCCAGGCGGACAAGGTCTCGGACATCCGCAAGCTGCTGACGGCAGCAGGACTGCCGCCAAGACGCGGCATGGCGACACTGGAAACGATGGAGCAAGCGGCTGGGATGGCGCATATGAGCCCTATCAGCCCGCCTGTCCCGGCAGTCACCGACAAATATGGCAGCGAAGCGGGGAAAGCGGGCAATGAGAGAGCAGATGACCGCCCTTCCGCGCCTTCTTCCGGTCTTATCCGCATGTCTCATCCTGCGTTGCTGTACAGGCCGGATGAGGCCGAGCCGAAGGAAGACAACAGCCCGGACCTGGCCCAGCTTCCGGTGATGTGGACGCGGGATTACCGTTCATACCATCTGTCTACGGCCAAACAAATAATGGAACAGGCGGTACAGCTGGCCCTCAAGGTCGAAATTTCGCTCGAAGGCAAGAGAAGGGAGTTTATTCCGGTACAGCTGCTGCGGAGCCCGTGGAGGGTCGCTGGCGTCCTCTACGAGCCGGATGCGGATTCCCCTGGCGCCGATGTTCAGCTTGGCGAGGGGCAATGGCAGGAGATGAGGCTGATTGTTCCATAGCAGGCATTGGATTTCCCCCTTCTTAATAGACGTGCGTTATGCTATGATAAAAGAGTCCACCCACCGGGCGGACCAATCTAATAAAGAAGCGGGATGAGTTCATGAGCGTATCGGAAATCAATACGGTCGATATGGCCGAGGTGCTCACCTATGCCTATGAATTGGGCGATATGATCAATGCTTCCGTCGAAGTGGCGGATTATCTATATTGGAAGCAGGCGGTACAGAACGATCCGGAGATTCAGGCTCTGGTCAGAAAGCTTGAGCAGAAGAAAGAGCTGTTCGAAGAGACACAGCGCTTTGGCCATTTCCATCCGAACTACCATTCGGCGAAGGAAGAAGTAAGCGCGGTCGAAGCTGAGCTGGAGGCCTTCGAGGCTGTCAAGCGCTTCAAGCTGGCCGAGAAGAATCTGGACGATCTCCTGCATACCATGTCGGAGAAAATTGCCTACTCCGTATCAGACAGCATCAAGGTTCCAGGCAATGATCCACTGCCGAAGAAGGGCTGCGGAAGCGGCGGCGGGTGTCAGTGCGGCTAGTGCATCTGGCCGGATGACCGAGACGAAAGTGAAGCGAGGGGAAGAGGATGCTGGCGGAACGCACCGGTTACATCATATGGGTAAGCGACGTTAAGGCTGCGAGAAATCTGGAGAAATACGGCAGCGTACATTATATTTCGCGCAGAATGCATTATGTCGTCATGTACGTCAATGCAGACCGTGCTGAAGAGATTATGAAGAATATCCGGAGGCTTTCCTATGTTCGCAAAATTGAACGCTCCTACCGGAATGAGATCAAGACGGAATACAGCAGCAAAGTTCCTGACAAGACCAAATATTTCGGACCGTAACCTGAACGGTTGTCTACGGTTCGCCGCGTCCCATCAGGAATGATGCCAAGCTCGCACGAGCGGCCGAAAGGCCGCTTGTTTTTTTATGCGTCATTTTTTTATCGTGTATTCACCGGTGACTGGCATAATTTGCATTCTAGCGCGATAAAATGATAGAGACACTGGATAAAAATGCAGAAGATTCTAAATTTTACTCAATTGTTCACATCATGTCATGTTTCAATCTTGTGAATATAAGTGGAATGATGTAATATGTTGGGTATATATACTTAGATATAAAGACCCATTTGGTGGAGAGTGATATTCCATGCGCGACAAAGGGACGGAGCGGTGGAGCACCTACGAGCCGTTTTATATAACACTCAATGATAAAAAGGTAGCCGACATCGTCATAACGAACCACGCGAAGAATCGATATACAGACCGGGTGAAGGGCGTTACCACATCGCATGAGGAGATTGGCTCCTGGATGTGGGAGTGCCTGAAGCAGGACCGGATTGTGCCTTACTACCGGAATGAACAGGACGTCTATCTGATCGATGACGACCTGGTCGTTGTGGCCGAATTCGCCGAACTGGAGGAAGAGCGGGATCTGATCGGAAATCCGCTGCACCGGATGATTATTATTACCTTTTTGGGACGGATGTCGGAAACGATTGAGCTTCGTGATCTGAAATCCTATTATTCCTGGCTGCGTCATTCCCGGCGGATGACGTTGATTAAGAACAGCCGCAAACGGAAATAAGGAGCCGCATCAGGGTCATCACCTAAGCGGAATTTAAGCGTAACATATAGGAATCGACATGCGAGCGAAAGCGCGGATGTCTTTTTTGAATGCGCTTGTATGGTAGAATAAACGGTATAGAGGCAGCGAGAGGGGATTGCAGTTATGAATTTTCATCAGCTACATATTTTTTACACGGTGGCGACAGCGGGAAGTTTTTCGGCGGCGGCCCAGGCGCTTCATATGAGCCAGCCTGCGGTGACGATGCAGGTTCAGGCGCTGGAGGAATACTTCGGCACCAAGCTGCTGCATCGCTCCACCAAGCATATGGAGCTGTCCGAAGCGGGGAGGACGCTGCTGCCTTTTGCGCGCAGAAGCTTGGAGCTGTCCCGGGAGACGGATGCGGCGATGGCCGCTTTTTCCAGCAGCTTGCAGGGAAGGCTTCAGCTCGGTGCCAGCCTGACGATCGGAGAATATGTGCTTCCGCGTCTGCTCGGTCCGTTCGGCCGGGAGTATCCGGATATTTCGATCATGCTGAAAGTGATGAACACCACGCAGATTTTGGATGAGATCGCCAGCCATCAGCTGAACTTCGGCCTGATCGAAGCGCCGGTGGATCATCCTGATATGATGCTTGATGCGGTGATGGAGGACGAGCTGAAGCTTATCGTTCCTGCCGATCATCCGCTTGCGCAACAGGATGGTGAGGTCATGCTGGAGGATGTGCTGGCGTATCCTTTTGTGCTGCGGGAGAAAGGTTCCGGAACCCGCCAGGTGATGGAGGATGTTCTGCATGAGCGAGGCATCGATCCCGGCAGCGTCCGCACCGTTATGGAGCTTGGAAGCACCGGCGCGGTCAAATCGGCGGTCGAGGAAGGGCTGGGGATTACGATGCTGTCCACCTCGACGGTCAAGCATGAGACGGCGCTCGGTCTGGTCAAAATGATTGATATCGCAGATGCATCCTTCAAGCGGAAGTTTTATGCCATTCAGCTGAAATCGGCGCTGCTGCCGATGTCGGCGATGACGTTTTTGTCTTATCTTCGCAAGCGGCAGTGGACTTAATAAGAGAATCAGAACAATCTATAAGAGAGGTTGCTGAGCGATGAATATACAGGATGAGATAAAACAAAGGGAATGTGATCTGCATACCCACACCCGTGCATCGGACGGGATGAACACGCCGGAAGAGAATGTGCGGCTGGCGCGGGAACGCGGCCTTGCCGCGCTAGCGATTACGGATCATGATACGGTGGCCGGGATCGAGGAAGCGCTCCTTGCCGGAGAACGTGACGGCCTGACCGTCGTTCCGGGCGTAGAGATCAGCACGATGGCTGGAGGCCAGGACATTCATGTTCTCGGCTATTATGTCGATCACCGGGATGAGACGCTGCTTGCGCGGCTGTCCGAACTTCGTCAGACCCGGGAGCGGCGCAACGACCAGATCATCGCCAACCTGCAGCAGCTCGGGATCGATATAACGATGGAAGAGGTGATCGGCGGTCTTGGCCGACCGCTCAAACCGGACGAAAGCATCGGCCGTCCGCATATCGCCGACGCGCTGGTGCGCAAAGGATATGCGGAGACGATGCGCGATGCATTCGACCGCTATCTGGCCAAGGGGGCCGCTGCCTATGCATCCCAGCCACGCATATCGCCGCAGGAAGCCTGCGCCTGGATTCGCGAGGCTGGCGGCGCCCCTGTGCTTGCCCATCCGGGGTTATATGAAGACGATGAGCTTGTGCGCAGCATCATTGAGCAGGCCAAGCCGGCCGGCATTGAAGTGTACCATTCCGATCACGGGCCGGAGGAAGAGGCACGCTACCTGGCGCTGGCCAAGGAGTTCGGCCTGATCGTTACCGCCGGATCGGATTATCACGGCGTCCGGCAGGGGCAGGTGTTTCACGGTGACATTGGCAGCCGCCGGATTTCGATAGACGTACTGGACCGGCTGCGACAAGCATGCCGAACGACCGGTCTGTAGCGGTTGGCGGCTGTTTTCGTTTGTTTCCGCTAGAAGGAGAAGGCAACTCTATCCTAGCCGCGCATCTGCTGGCGGAGCAGCAGCGAGCTGCCTGGGCGCGAAGGCAGGGACGAAGCCTTTTGAAATACAACGTCCCATTGGAACATAACGAACAGACATGGAATGCACAGACGTGGAATACACAGACGTGGAATACACAGACGTGGAACGAAACAAACAGCCCGGACAAGGTCAGAGCCTTGCCGGGCTGTTTGTTGTGGGGACGCAAGATTCGAACTATAAGCCTGAAACACGCTAGCATATTCTCTCGCTACATAAGACAAACGCAGCATTTACCCGAGTGTCCATGGCAGATTACGGCTGCGAACACCCGGCGTTAGTTCCGGTTGTTTCTGATTACGTTAGGAAGCTGCTTGATCCGCTCCTCGTCCGGGGTCACAAACAGCGTTTTCTGATTGTCGTAGATGACAAACCCCGGCTTGGCACCGCTTGGCTTGCGGACATGCTTGATCAGGGTGTAATCGACCGGCACGCTGCTGGACTCCTTCGCCTGGCTGTAATAGGCAGCCAGCATCGCCGCTTCCTCCAGCGTAGCCTCGCCATATTCCGCGCTGCGGATGACCACGTGCGAGCCCGGAATGTCCTTCGTGTGAAGCCAGGTGTCCGCTGAAGCGGCCAGACGATTGGTCACATATTCGTTCTGGAGGTTGTTTTTGCCAACGTAAATCTCGATGCCTTCGGACGATGTGAAGACGTGCAGGGTCGGCTTGTCGTTCTTTTTCTTCTTTTTGACCTTTTTGCTGCGGTCTCGCAGATACCCTTGCTGGATCAGCTCATCCCGGATTTCGTCAATATCGTTCAGGGAGGCATGGGCAAGCTGCTGCAGCAGATTGTCGATATAACGGATTTCCTCGCGTGTCTTGCCAAGCTGTTCCTCGATGACGGCCAGGCTGTTTTTGTACTTGTTGTATTTCTTGAAATAGCGCTGGGCGTTATCCGATGGCGACAGCAGCGGATCAAGCGGGATCGTCACCTCGGCCTGATTCTCGTCGTAGAAATTCACGAGTCTCGCTTCACGGTCGCCTTTCGCTATGGCATGCAGGGAAGCGAACAACAGCTCGCCGAATATCCGGTACCGGTCCGCATCGTCGGCTTCAGCCAGATCCTCGTGAAGTTTGTCCAGCTTCTTAATGTTCTTCGTCCGCTCGTTCTGAAGGAAGCGAAGCAGATCGCTGACCTTCTGCTTGACCGCATCGCGCTGGGCCTTCTCGCCGTAGAAATTTTCCATGCATGCGCTGACCGATTCGAATGGCGTCGTTTCCCCGCCCAGCATCGTTAGCGGAATGACGGAAAACACCGATTTTCCTTTGGCATTCTCCCCGGATACCGGCGTGTATCGATGCTCTTTCACCTGCTGCATCACATCGTGAAAGGCGCTCCACAAGCTGCCGCAATCCTTCTCGCTTTCCTCCGCCGAATGGCCGCTGCCTTCGCCCGCGCGGTAGGCGATCTCCGATGCAACCAGCGGACTGAGTCCGCTGAACGCGCCGACAAGCCACGAGACGGCCGGCTGCGAATCGAGCAGGCAAGCATCCCGGAAGGACTCCCCATCCACTTCGAGCGGATTCAGCTTGTGCTGCTCGGGCGGCTCCGTGTAGCTGAAGCCGGGCATGACGACCCGATAGCTGCTGATGGCCGGGGTGACGTGATGGATGCCATCCAGAATCGTGCCCGCCGCCGGATCGACAAGGATGATGTTGCTGTGTCTGCCCATAAGTTCAATGATGATCTTCTTCAGGGACACGTCACCAAGCTCGTCGCGCTGCCGGATCGAGATGTGGATAATCCGTTCCATGCCAACCTGTTCGATGTCCTCAATGATGCCGCTCTCACAGTGCTTGCGCATCAGCATGCAGAACATCGGCGCTTCGGCCGGGTTGAGGAAGCTTTCCTGCGTCAGATGGACCCGGGGATAGGTCGGGTTCGCCGACAGCAGCAGCTTCGCATTTCCTTGCTGGGTGCGCAGATGAAGCACGATGTCGCGGTCGTTTGGCTGATATATTTTATTAATGCGGGAGCCTCTGCACATCTGAAGCTCATGCACAATGGCTCTTGTAACAATTCCGTCGAGTGCCATAATCATTCTCCTATCTTCTCGTTGCCCTTCGCTTGAGCACCTCTCTATGATGCCATAATTCCAGCAAAAACTTAAGGGCTATCGTGTGATAATTCAAGACCTGTCCGAATACATTTACGAATGAGAGGGTGGAAAAGCTGTCATCCGCCGGAACTTGCAATCAACCGGGAGGGAAGGGAAGCATGGAACAAAAGCAATGGCACCAGATGAAGACGGAGGAGCTCCAGCAGGCGCTGCAGCTTGATCCGGACCAGGGCCTCACGGAAGAAGAGGCCGGGGAAAGACGCAAAACGAGCGGATACAACGAGCTGTCCGAGGGCGTGAAAATTTCTCCGGTGGCCCTCTTTTTGAATCAATTCAAGGATTTTATGGTGTTGGTCCTCTTGGGAGCGACCTTGATCTCCGGTCTGCTGGGCGAGTACCTGGATGCCGTCACCATCGTGGCGATTATATTCATTAACGGGATCCTCGGATTTATCCAGGAGTTCAGAGCGGAACGGTCGCTGCGGGCGCTCAAGCAGCTGTCGGCGCCGACCACGAGGGTGGTGCGGGACGGCAAGGTGATTTACATTGCAGCCCGGGAGCTCGTTCCGGGGGATGTGGTGCTGGTCGAAAGCGGCGACCGTGTTCCGGCCGATGTGCGCTGGATCGAAACGAACAGCTGCAGCGTCGAGGAATCGGCCCTGACCGGGGAATCGATGCCGGTGAACAAGCATTCGGCCGAAATCCTTGAGGAGGATGTGCCGCTCGGGGATCAGAAGAACATCGGTTTCATGGGGACGATGGTGACAAGGGGGACGGCCCGAGGTGTCGTCATCCGGACCGGCATGGAGACGGAGATGGGCAAAATCGCCGATCTGATCCAAAATACGGAGTCCCAGGAAACCCCGCTGCAGCACCGGTTGGAGCAGCTTGGAAAGATTCTGATCGGCGTCTCCCTCGGCCTTACGATTCTCGTTGTTGTGGCGGGGATCCTGCATGGACAGCCGGTACCGGGCATGTTTCTTGCGGGCGTCAGCCTTGCCGTGGCGGCCATACCTGAAGGGCTGCCCGCCATCGTGACGATCGCGCTGGCCCTCGGCGTACAGCGGATGATCAAGCGCAAGGCGATCGTGCGCAAGCTGCCATCCGTGGAGACGCTTGGCTGCGCCTCCGTAATCTGCTCGGATAAAACGGGCACGCTCACCCAGAATAAAATGACGGTCACCCGGGTGTGGCTCGGGGGGCGTACGATGGAGGTGACCGGGCAAGGCTATGAGCCTGCCGGACAAATTCTGCTCAAAGGAAAACCGGTTGAGCTCCGTTCCGATCAGGCGCTGCGCCGCCTGCTCCAGGTCGGGGGGCTGTGCAACAACGCCGAGATTATAGAAACGGCGCAGGAGGAAAGCCGCAGCCGCCGCAAAGGGAAGGAAGCGGAGCCGGCAGCCGTCTGGGAGCTGAAGGGGGACCCGACGGAGGGCGCGCTGCTGACGCTGGCTTCGAAGATGGGACTAACCCAGACAAGCCTGGCGAACATGTACCAGCGGGACAAGGAATTCCCGTTTGATTCCACGCGCAAGCTGATGTCCGTCATCGTCAGCCATCAGGGAGGCCGCCTGCTGTGCACAAAGGGCGCCCCGGATGTGCTGCTGGATAAATGTACGTATATATTGTGGGACGGCAATGTCGTTCCGCTGACGCCAACGCTGCGTCAAAAAGTGCTCGGCGCCAATGAGAAGATGGCCTCCGAGGCGCTGCGGGTGCTCGGACTCGCTTACCGGGACCTGCGTCCGCATGATAGACCGGAGAGCGAGACGGAAGCGGAATGCCAGCTGATCTTTATCGGGCTCACCGGCATGATCGATCCGCCGCGCAAGGAAGTGCGCGACGCGATCTCCAAATGCCGCCGGGCAGGCATTAAGACGGTCATGATTACCGGCGACCATCGCACGACGGCCGAGGCGATTGCGGCGCAGCTGGGCATCTTGCCGCGCAACGGACTGTCGATGACCGGCCAGGAGCTGGCCCGCCTGGATGACAAGGAGCTTGACGCCAGAGTTGATCAGACCTATGTGTACGCCCGGGTCTCGCCGGAGCACAAGCTGCGCATCGTCAAATCGCTGCAGCGCAAAGGGCATGTGGTGGCTATGACCGGCGACGGCGTCAATGATGCTCCGGCGATCAAGGCGGCCGACATCGGGATAGCGATGGGCATCACCGGCACGGATGTCAGCAAGGAAGCGTCGTCGCTCATCCTGAGCGATGACAACTTCTCCACTATTGTGGCGGCGATCGAGGAAGGGCGGAGCATCTATGAGAATATTCGCAAATTTATCCGCTATCTGCTTGCCTCGAACGTAGGTGAAATTTTGACGATGTTCTTTGCGATGATGATGGGACTTCCGCTGCCGCTCGCCCCGATTCAGATTCTGTGGGTGAACCTGGTGACCGACGGTTTGCCGGCGATGGCGCTCGGCGTGGATCAGCCGGAGAAGGATCTGATGGAGCAGAAGCCGCGCGGCGCCAAAGAGAACATATTTGCCAGACGTCTCGGCTGGAAAATTATTAGCCGCGGCTTCCTGATCGGACTCTGCACGCTCGGCGCGTTCTGGCTGACGCTCCGCATTGCCCCGAACGATCCGGCCCAACTGGCCAAAGCGCAGTCAGTGGCCTTTGCCACCCTTGTCATGGCGCAGCTGATTCATGTGTTTGACTGCCGCAGCTCGCGTTCGATCTTCCATCGCAACCCGCTGCAGAACAAGTCGCTGGTGCTGGCCGTCGCCTCCTCGGTGCTGCTGATGCTCGGCGTCATGTATATCGAGGCGCTTCAGCCGATCTTCAAAACGGTGCCGCTCGGCCTGAAGGAATGGGCGCTTACCCTTGTGGCCGCAGGCATTCCTACCTTCCTGATGGGCGCTGGCAGCGTGTGGGGCGGCAGACGCAACCGCCGCCGGAGCATGATGACGAAGAGTGCAAATATTTCGGCATAAAATGAATTGGATGTCCACTCGAATCTGCGGTATGCTAAGTCCATAAGCAGCAACCGCAGAGGAGATGGATGTAGGATGGAATTTACGAAAATGCATGGCTTGGGCAATGACTTTGTCGTTGTTTACGGTGAGAAGGAGCTTCCGCAGAATGCCTCCGACCTGGCTGTGAAATTATGCAATCGATTCTTCGGCATCGGTGCCGATGGGCTTGTCTATATATTGCCTTCCGAGAAGGCGGATTTCATGATGCGAATTATGAACTCGGACGGCTCCGAGGCGGAGCAGTGCGGCAACGCCATCCGCTGTGTCGCGAAGTACGTCTATGATCACGGGTTGACCACCCGCGAGGAGATTACAATCGAGACGATTGGCGCAGGGGTGCAGAAGCTGCAGCTGACCGTCAGCGGCGGCAAGGTAAGCAGCGTGCGCGTGGACATGGGCGAGCCGGTTCTCGATGGGCTGAGCGTGCCGACTACGGTGGATGCGAATCCTGTCGTCGACCATCCGGTCGAGGTGGACGGACGCGAATTCCGCTTTACCGCGGTTTCGATGGGCAACCCGCACTGTGTGATCTACGTTGACGATGCCGTCAACTTCGATCTGGCTGCGTGGGGGCCGAAGCTGGAGGTTCATCCGTTGTTCCCGAAGAAGATCAACGTGGAATTTGCGACGGTGAACGCGAAGGACCAGGTGGACATGCGGGTATGGGAGCGCGGAGCGGGGCCGACGCTGGCCTGCGGTACAGGCGCTTGCGCAACGCTGGTATCTTCCGTTCTGAACGGGAAGACGGATCGCTCGGCCACGATCTCGCTAAAGGGCGGGGATCTGTTCATCGAGTGGGACGAAAGCGACAATCACGTGTACATGACAGGGCCGGCTGAAATCGTATATAAAGGTACGGTAGCTGAGTAGAACGTGCCTTGCACGACATTTGTATAGAAGTCTTTCCTCGGCGTTGACGAGGATCGGCTCCCAAGCATGAGACAGGGGTCTCGCACCTCGCGCTGTTCTCATTCAGACAGGAGCGATCCATCAGGGCAGCTTCCGGGGAAGGGCTTCTTTTTCGTTATCGGTGGTTTCGGATCATGGGTGGAAAAGGCCTCAAGCAGGAGGGGAGCAGGCTTCGGTTTTTTCGCGTCCGAACTCGCTTTTGTCCCTTTATCTTTGGGAAGGTTTTATGATACATTATTGAAAATAACAATCAGTTGGAGGGGAATGCAGTGAAACCGGATCTGCGACAGGCATTGGAGAAAGAGGTACTGGTCGGCGACGGCGCGATGGGTACCTATTTGTATCAGCAAGGCTTCCCCGTCGGAATTTCTTATGAAGAGCTGAATCTGACCTCCCCGGAGGTCATCAGAAATGTTCATCGCCAATATATCGAAGCGGGGGCCCGGGTGATTGAGACGAACACCTTCTCCGCCAATTACGATAAATTGTCCAAATACGGTCTGGAATCCAAAGTGGCTGAAATTAACCGGGCCGGTGCCATGATTGCGCGCGAGGCAGCGGGCGAGCAGGTCTACGTCGTCGGCGCAATAGGCTCGATTCGCGCCGGGCGGCGGCGGGATCTGTCTTCATCGGAGCTGAAGCGGTATTTCGAACAGCAGCTGGACGTGCTGCTGTCGGAAGGGGTTGACGGCATTCTGCTCGAAACCTTCTATGATGTGGAAGAAATTCAGCTAGCTTTGAAGGAGATGCGCCGGCTGAGCAGCCTGCCGGTCATCTGTCAATTTGCTGTCGAGGATGTGGCGCGCACGCTGGACGGGTATACGATGCCGGAAGCTTGCCGTATACTCAGTGATGAGGGCGCAGATGTTATCGGATTCAACTGCCGCACTGGGCCTAACGGCATCAAGCGCGCTTTGGAGACGCTGGAAGGGGAACTGAATCTTCCGGCTTCGGTCTTTCCGAATGCCGGGATCGCCGATTACGTGGACGGGGAGTACCGCTATGGTGCCAGCCCTTCCTATTTCGGTAGCACGGCTGTTCCTTTTGCCGATCTGGGCGCCAGAATTATCGGCGGATGCTGCGGAACGACGCCGGCGCATATTTCGGAGATTGCCAAGGCGCTGTCCGGCTATACGCCTGTGCCGCTGCCGAAGCGGGATGAAGCTATTCCATCGCGAATTGTGGTACAGGAGCCGGGTTCAAGCGATGCCTCAAGGGGCGATGACCTGAATCAGAGCCCGAGCCTGGTGGATCTGGTCAAGGAGCGCCATACGGTCATCGTGGAGCTTGATCCGCCGCGCGACCTGGACATCACGAAGTTCATGAAGGGGGCAGAAGCGCTCAAAAAGGCCGGGGCCGATGCGCTGACGCTGGCGGACAACTCGCTGGCCGTCACCCGGATGAGCAACATGGCGCTTGGCCATCTGGTGCAGGAGCGGGTAGGGCTGCGGCCGCTTATTCACATTGCTTGCCGGGACCGGAATCTGATCGGCACCCAGTCTCATATGATGGGCTTTGATGCGCTTGGCATCGACCATGTGCTGGCTGTCACCGGCGATCCGGCACGGTTCGGCGATCTGCCGGGGGCAAGCTCGGTGTATGATATGACATCGTTTGAGATCATTCGGATGATCAAGCAGCTGAACGAAGGGATCGCCTTCTCCGGCAAGCCGCTCAAGCAGAAAGCGAAGTTCGTGGTTGGCGCTGCATTTAATCCGAATGTGAAGCATCTGGACAAGGCGGTTCAGCGGCTGGAGAAGAAGATTGCCTCTGGCGCGGACTACATTATGACCCAGCCCGTATATGATCCGGAGCTGATCGTGAAGCTGAAGGAAGCGACCGCGCATCTGGATATTCCGATCTTTATCGGCATCATGCCGCTGGCCAGCGGCCGCAACGCCGAATATCTTCATAACGAGGTGCCGGGCATTCAGCTGTCGGACGCCGTCCGTGAGCGCATGGCCGGGCTTGAAGGCGCTGAAGGCCGGGCGATGGGGGTTCAGATCGGCCAGGAGCTGCTGGAGGTAGCAATGGAGCATTTTAACGGTATTTATTTGATGACGCCGTTCATGTTCTATGAGATGAGTGTACAGTTGATGGAGCATGTATGGGAGAAGTCGGGAAGGCCGACCCCCCACTTGTTTCATTAATAATTTTCAATTACAATAGTGTAATGGATGTGATTTCCGATGTCATTGAGCATGACCGGATATGGCCAGTCCGTTATCGATTTTCAGGGCTATAGCGTGTCGTTTGAGGTGAAGTCTGTCAATCACAGATACTGTGAGGTTGTGTTCCGGATGCCCCGTGAATGGACATGCTTCGAGGACAGCTTCAGAAGGGCTGTTCAGTCCAGAATCGGGCGCGGTCGGGTGGATGTATTTATTAACAGGGAGCACAGCGGCGACAACGCCGATGCGGTGCTGAACCACGCCCGGGTCAAGGCCTATCTGCAGGCCGCCGAGGAGCTGAAAGCCTACGGTATCGAGGGAAGTCTGACGGCGAAGGATATTTTGTCGCTGCCCGACATTCTGGTCAGTCCAAGAGGCAGCCTGCCGATGGACGACAACGGCCAGGAAGCGTGGGAGAAGGCGCTGCTGGGCGGGCTGAACGAGGCGCTTGACGGACTGCTGCAGATGCGAAGCAGGGAAGGGGCGTTTCTGGCCGCGGATATCGAGCACAGGCTTGAACGCATTGAGGCGCTGCACCGTGAGATGACAGAGCTTGCACCGACGGTTCCGGAGGAATACCGGAAGCGTCTGCGACAGCGTATCGAGGCGCTGGATGACGGGTCACTGGCTGTAGATGAACATATATTTGGAATGGAAGTGGCTTTGTTTGCCGAACGCTCCAATGTTGACGAGGAGCTCACGCGTCTTCGGAGCCATCTGGAGCAGAGCAGGAAGCTGCTTCACCATGAAGGACCTGTCGGCCGAAAGCTGGATTTTCTAATTCAGGAAATGAACAGGGAAGTCAATACGATTGGATCGAAAGCCAATCATCTGACTCTGGTAAACCGTGTTGTCGAAATGAAAGCGGAACTGGAGAAGATTCGTGAACAAGCCGCCAACGTGGAATGAGCTCGGCTTGAATCGGCAATAGAGTCAAATGTATAGGGGGAACAACCGCAAAATGGCAATCAAACTCATTAATATTGGCTTCGGAAATATCGTATCGGCCAACCGAATCATTTCTATCGTGAGCCCGGAGTCGGCTCCGATCAAACGGATTATTCAAGAAGCACGAGATCGTCATATGCTGATTGATGCTACATATGGCCGCAGGACTAGAGCTGTTATTATCACCGATAGCGATCATGTGATTTTATCGGCGGTACAGCCTGAGACGGTAGCACACCGTCTGTCCAGCAAAGATGACGACAACGACGAATAGAATGAGGAGTATTATGTCTAAGGGATTATTGATTGTATTGTCCGGTCCGTCCGGAGTTGGTAAAGGAACCGTATGCACGGCGCTGCGCAGCCAGGTTCCGGATCTGGTGTATTCTGTATCGGCCACGACGCGTTCTCCGCGTGCGGGGGAAGTGGATGGCGTCAACTACTTCTTCAAGACGCGCGAGCAGTTCCTTGAGATGATCGAACATGATCAGCTGCTGGAATATGCTGAATATGTCGGGAACTATTACGGAACTCCCCGTGATTTTGTGGAGAAGACGCTGGCTGAGGGCAAGGATATTATTCTGGAGATTGAGGTTCAAGGAGCACTGAAGGTGAAGGAGAAGTTTCCGGATGGAATCTTTGTATTCCTGATGCCGCCGTCTCTGGATGAACTGAAAGACCGGATCAAGGGCCGCGGAACAGAGAGCCAGGATACGATTGACCACCGGATGTCCGTCGCGGTTGACGAAATCAATCTGCTGCAGCATTATGATTATGCGGTAGTGAATGACAAGATTGAGCTGGCTTGTGAACGAATACAATCGATTATTACAGCCGAACATTGTAAAATAAGAAAGTAACCGCCGCTGACCATGTGCAGGGTGAGGTTTTTTTGTGGGTTAAAGAAAGCATGCTTCTCAAGAAGGAGCTGCGCTTTCTTTAATCGCAAGGTAACTTCGGTGTTAGGCGGTTTTGTTTTCCCTTACTTGGAATGAATGGACCTACCCCTCTCACAACGGGGACTTTAAGTATGATGAAAGAGGTGCTGTACTGTGTTATACCCTTCCATTGATGAAATGATGAACAAGGTTGACAGTAAATACTCGCTGGTTGTGGCTGCATCCCGCCGCGCGCGCCAGCTGCGTGAAGGGGCTCCGAGCGAACTGGAGGATCCGAAGTCTCACAAATTCGTAGGCGTTGCGCTTGAGGAGATTTACGGCGACTACATCAAGGTTGAACGGGGAGAAGCGTAAGCTTCCCCGATAGCTGAATAGGACGCTTGTATAAGCACAATGTGACAACCGAAAGGTTGTTATTTTTTTGAATTGAAGTTGTTTGGTATAGGACGGCAAGCTTGTTACGAACGAAAGCGGGGGATAGTTCATGTTAAGCGGAAAAGTGATCGTGGTTGGCGTTACTGGCGGCATTGCTGCCTATAAAGCGGCGACGTTATGCAGCAGGCTCGTCCAGAGAGGGGCGGATGTTCATGTCATCATGACGGAATCCGCGAAACAGTTCATCACAGAGCTGACGCTGCAAACTTTAACGAAAAACCCTGTATACAGCGATACATTTGATGAGAGAGATCCTGCGGTTGTCTCGCATATTCATCTGGCGGATATGGCCGACCTCGTGCTTGTAGCCCCTGCTACAGCCAATGTGATTGCCAAAATGGCCCATGGCCTCGCGGACGACATGCTGACGACGACATTGCTGGCTACAACAGCTCCAGTAATGATCTCGCCTGCGATGAATGTGCATATGTACACCCATCCGGCTGTCATGGCGAATATGGAGACGCTGGTATCCCGGGGCGTGCAGATGATTGAACCTGGCGATGGCCTGCTGGCCTGCGGCTATGTAGGAAAAGGCCGGATGGAAGAGCCTGAGACGATTGTTGAGGTTGTGGAGCAGTTTTTCAGGGACCGGGAGACGAGCCTGCAGGCCGACCAGGACGCTGTGGGAGCGCTCAACGCGGCATCTTCTGACATATTGAAAGGTAAAAAAGTGGTTGTAACCGCAGGAGGGACGATGGAGCGGATCGACCCGGTGCGTTATATCACCAACGATTCCTCCGGCAAAATGGGGTTTGCTATCGCCAAAGCGGCCCAAGCGCTGGGCGCTGATGTTCATCTGATCGCCGGCCATACCGATGAGCCGCCTCCGCAGGGGATCTCCGCCGAACAGGTGGAGTCTGCCGAGGAGATGTATCAGGCGGTGCTGCGCGTCTTTGACGACAGCGATATTGTGATTAAGTCGGCTGCCGTAGCCGATTACCGGCCTGCGCAAGTAGCTACGTCAAAAATTAAAAAGCGCGGGGATACGATGACGCTTGAGCTGGTCAAGACGACAGACATTCTGGAGAGCCTCGGCCAACGCAAAAGCTCTCAGTATCTGATCGGCTTCGCCGCCGAGACAGATTCGCTCGAGCAACATGCCAAGGATAAGCTGAAGCGCAAAAACTGTGATCTTATCGTAGCCAATGATGTGACAGCAGCGGGGGCGGGCTTCGGTACGGATACGAACCAGGTTCATATCTATGACGCGGAAGGTCTTGTGCTTGAGCTGCCGCTGATGTCCAAGGAGGAAGTTGCCCGCAGGCTGCTGCTGCTCGCCGCCGAGCGGATATCCGGGAGGTCTGTCTGATGGAAATGGCCAAAGTCATTGTGGACGTGCCGTCCAAGGATACGGACCGGCCGTTTGACTATTTGGTCCCTGCTTCGCTGCGGCCCTGGATTGAGGTAGGGAGCCGGGTCGGTGTTCCTTTCGGGCATCGGACCTTGCAGGGATTCGTTGTGTCGCTGCATCCCCGTCCCGAGATGGACACCTCGAAGATGAAGCCGATCCAGGAGGTGCTCGATGTGCTGCCGCCGCTGTCCCGGGAGCTGGTGCAGCTCGGGGAATGGATGAAGGAGCGGTATGCGTGCAGGCAGATTACAGCGCTGCAGTCGATGCTGCCGACCGCGCTGAAGGGGAAGGCTGAACGATACATTTCACTGCCGGAGCGTTCTGACACCCCTGATGAGACCGAAGGGCTGTTCTCTCTTCAGCCTGAAAGCGAAGAGGAGGAGCGGATTCTCGGCTTTGTCGGCCAACGGGGCGAGGTGACGATCCAGCAGCTGTCCCGCGCGTTTCCGGATCAGGCGGATGTGATCAAGACGCTGCTTGCGCGGGGAATGCTGAGCGAGCACCAGCAGATCAAGGACAAGCTGCAGAAGAAAACGATGAAGGCCGTCGAACTGGCGGTAGAGAAAGCGGCGGCGGAAGCGGCGCTGGGGGATTTCCCGGCGAAAGCCCAGCGCCAGAGAGAGGTGCTCTCTTACCTGCTGGAGATCGAGCCGCTGCTGCCGATCTCGCAGAAGGAATTGCTGCAGACGCTTGGCGTGACGGCAGGCACGGTGAAGGCGCTAGCGGATAAAGGACTCATTGCGATCAAGGATGTGGAAGTGTTCCGCGATCCGTATCGGGGCCGACATTTCAAGCCGAGCGAGCCGCTTGTTCTGACGGAGGAACAGCAGCGGGTATACGACAAGATCGTGCACAAGCTGGACGAGCGCCAGCACGGCGTGTTTCTGCTGCATGGCGTTACGGGCAGCGGCAAGACGGAAATCTATCTGCAGACGATCCAGCGCTGTCTTCAGCAGGAGCGTCAAGCGATTGTGCTCGTGCCCGAAATTTCGCTGACACCGCAGATGGTGGAGCGCTTTAAGGCCCGCTTCGGTGATCGGGTGGCGGTCATGCACAGCCGCCTCTCGGACGGAGAGCGGTATGACGAGTGGCGCAAAATCCGGGAAGGCAGAGCGTCGGTTGTGGTCGGCGCCAGATCGGCGGTCTTCGCGCCGTTTGACCGTCTTGGCCTCATCATTATGGATGAGGAGCACGAAACGTCGTACAAACAGGAAGAAACGCCGAAGTATCATGCAAGGGATGTGGCGATCCACAGGGCTGCTTTAAGCGGGGCTGCCGTCATACTCGGCTCGGCCACCCCTTCGCTGGAGAGCTATCATGCGGCCCGTTCCCAGGCCCAGGATGATTTTGCCCCTGTGCTGCTGGAGATGCATTCCCGCGCTTTGGGCAACCGGCTGCCGGAGGTTCGGGTTGTCGATATGAGGGAGCAGCTGCGCGAAGGGAATCGCTCTATGTTCAGCATCCCTCTTCATGAAGCGATTGCAGCGCGTCTTGAGCGAGGGGAGCAGACCGTTCTGCTGCTGAACCGGCGGGGCTATTCGACCTTTGTCATGTGCCGGAGCTGCGGCTATGTTGCAGGCTGCCCGGAGTGTGACATCTCGCTGACGTATCACCAGAAGTCTAATAATCTCAGATGCCACTATTGCGGTTATGCCGCTCCTTCGCCCGACGTTTGTCCGGATTGCGGAAGCGAGCATATCCGTTATTTCGGCACGGGTACACAGCGGGTAGAGGAAGAGCTGGCCAAGCTGTTTCCGGGCATTCGGGTCATTCGGATGGATGTGGATACCACGACGGAAAAAGGGTCCCACGAGAAGCTGCTTCAGCAGTTTCGGGACAAAAAAGCGGACGTGCTTCTGGGCACGCAGATGGTCGCCAAAGGGCTTGACTTTCCGGATGTGACGCTGGTCGGCGTCATTACGGCCGATTCGGCCCTGAATCTCCCGGATTTCCGGGCGGCGGAGAAGACCTTCCAGCTTCTGACGCAGGTGGCCGGTCGAGCCGGCCGCCATCAGCTGCCCGGCGAGGTGGTTATCCAGTCTTATACGCCGGAGCACTATTCCATTATCCATGCGAGCGGGCATGATTATTTATCCTTTGTCAAAGATGAGCTCAAGCATCGGAAGGCGCTGCATTATCCGCCGTATTGCCGGCTCATTCTGGTGACCCTTTCCCATGAACAGCTGCCGCTGCTTGTGCGAACCGCTGAAAATTATGCCGCGATGGTGAAGAAAGAAGCAGACCGGCGGGGATGGTTCGGGAGCCTGGACCGATTCGCAGCCGATGCGCTGGATATTCTCGGGCCTGTCGCTTCCCCGATTCCCCGGCTTAAAAATAGATACAGATTTCAATGTATGATAAAATGGCGTGGGACGATGGATGCCGTCTCGCTGACCCGGGACGCTGCGGAGCAGCTGCAGGAATCGGTACGGGACAGCGGGCTTGCCATCAGCATCGACGTTGATCCGCAAATGTTAATGTAAATCCGCATATAATGTTGAAAAGTCCAAGGAAGGTGTGTAGCGTAAATGGCAATTCGTATTATCGTAAAGGAACCGGATGAGGTTCTTCACAAAAGAGCCAAGGAAGTAACGAAAATTACCCCGAACGTGCAGAAGCTGCTGGATGATATGGCAGACACGATGTATGACGCGGATGGTGTCGGGCTGGCGGCTCCGCAGGTCGGCATTTTGAAGCGGTTGATCGTTGTTGATGCCGGGGACGAGAACGGATTGATCAAGATGATCAACCCCGAGATTATCGAGAGCGAGGGCGAGCAGTTTGGTCCGGAGGGCTGCCTTAGCATCCCGGGCTGGAACGGAGACGTGCGGCGCGCAGAGAAGGTTACTGTCAAGGGACTGGACCGCGACGGCAACGAGATTGTTGTAACGGGGACAGGACTGCTGGCCCGTGCCTTCCAGCATGAGATCGATCATCTGAACGGCGTGCTGTTCACCGATATCGCGGAACGGGTGTATGAATATACGCCGGAGCCGCCGAGAAGCGAGCTGGAGAACCGATGAACATCGTATTTATGGGAACGCCGGCTTTTGCCGTACCCAGCCTGGAGATGCTCCTGTCCGAAGGTTACCGCGTGGTTGCCGTCGTTACGCAGCCGGATCGACCGCAAGGGCGCAAGAAAGTGCTGACGCCTACACCGGTCAAGGAAGCGGCGCTTCGCCACGGCATCCCGGTGCTGCAGCCTCAGCGGCTGCGCAGTCCGGAGGCGGTGGCTGAACTGGCCAAGTATGAGCCGGATATGATCATCACGGCAGCTTACGGCCAGATTTTGCCGAAATCGGTGCTCGATATGCCGCGGCTTGGCTGTCTGAATGTGCACGGCTCGCTGCTCCCCGCCTATCGCGGGGGCGCGCCGATTCAGCGCTGCATTATCAACGGCGAGAAGGTCACCGGCATCACGCTGATGTATATGGCCGAGGGGCTGGATACCGGCGATATGATTGCGAAGCTTGAGGTCGCGATCGCGGAGGAGGATACGGCCGGAAGCCTGTTCGAGAAGCTGAGCGTTGCCGGGGCGGAACTGCTCAAGCAGCAGCTGCCCCGGCTCATGCAGGGTAAGGTGGAGGCGGAGCCTCAGAACGAAGCTGAGGCGACCTATGCGCCTAACCTGACCCGGGAGGATGAACGGATTGACTGGTCCCGCTCCTCGCGCGACATTTACAATCAAATTCGCGGACTGGTCCCGTTCTCCGGCGGATTTACCCTGTGGAACGGCGAGGTGTTCAAGGTGTGGGCCACCGCCAAGCCGGAGGGAGCGGCAGGACCGGCGGATGCAGCGCCAGGCACGGTGCTTGAGCTGACGGAGCAGGGCGTGTTGGTGAAGACCGGTGACGGGACGATCAAGCTGCTGACCGTGCAGCCAAGCGGGAAAAAGGCGATGACTGCCGAGCAGTTTGTCCGCGGGACAAGCATGACGGTCGGGACGGTACTCGGATGAGCGGCAGCGGCAAAGCTAAAGGGCGTCCGGCATCCCCAAGGGAGCTGGCGCTGAATGTGCTGACCGAAGTTGAGCAGGAGGGGGCTTACAGCAACCTGCTGCTCAACGCTGCCCTTCAGAAGGCTTCTCTAAGCCGCGCGGATGCCGGCCTGGCAACGGAGCTGGTGTACGGGACGATTTCGCGACTGAACACGCTGGACTATTTTCTGGACAAGTTCGTGAACAAAGGGGTGGCGAAGCTCCAGCCGTGGGTAAGGGCGCTGCTTCGTCTCAGCCTTTATCAGCTCATGTACCTTGACCGGATTCCGGAGCATGCAGCGGTGAGCGAAGCGGTGAATCTGGCCAAGCGCCGGGGGCATCAGGGCATTTCCGGCATGGTCAACGGCGTGCTGCGCAGTGTACTGAGGCAAAAGGATGAGCTGAAGATTCCGGACGCTCTGCCTCCGGCCCGCCGGATCGCGCTGCGCCATTCCCACCCGGAATGGCTTGCTGAGCGCTGGATGCTGCAATATGGCGAGGCGACGGCCGAAGCGATATGCGCCGCCAACAACACCCCGCCTGCCGTCAGCGTCCGGGTGAACACCACGATGATCAGCCGGGACGCGATGCTGGAAGAGCTGCGGTCGCATGATCTGACAGCAGAACCCTCCGCGCTAAGCCCCTATGGCATCGTGGTGCAGGGCGGCGGCAATATGGCGCTCACCGAATGGTACCGCGAAGGAATGATCTCGATTCAGGATGAGAGCTCGATGCTCGTGGCCGAGGCAGTTGCGCCGGAGCCGGGCATGCGGGTGCTGGACTGCTGCGCCGCCCCCGGGGGGAAGACGGCTCACATGGCTGAGCTGATGAAGGATGAAGGCGAGATCGTTGCGAACGATATTCACACTCATAAAGGCAAGCTTATCCGTGAGCAGGTTGCCAGACTGGGTCTCGACTGTGTGACGACGATAACTGGCGATGCGCTGGAGCTGTCTTCCCGGTTCGAGCCGGCATCCTTCGACCGGATATTGCTGGATGCGCCGTGCTCGGGGCTTGGCGTCATCAGACGAAAGCCGGATCTGAAATGGGGCAAGTCGCCGGAGGATATCGCCGAGATCGCCGCTTTGCAGAGAAGGCTGCTTCATACCGCAGCCGAATTGCTGCGGCTAGGCGGGCTGCTCGTATACAGCACCTGTACGATCGAGCCTGCCGAGAACGAGGAGGCCGTGGCGGATTTCCTCGCGGATCGCGCGGACTTTGCCCTTGCCGAAGACGCTCTTGGCCCGCTTTCTCGCTTGCGTGAGGCGGCGCTCGTGCGAGGGGGAGGCATTCAGATTCTGCCGCAGCATTTTCATAGTGACGGATTCTATATTGCGAGACTCCGGAAGCTTCCCTAAGCGCTGGAGAGCGGTCCAAGAATCCTGTTATCCCGCCGCTTCGGCGGGTTTTCTCTTTTACGGTGCCTTTTATTTATGTTAAAATAGGAAGAATGAAAAAAGATGTGCATATGAATGAAATTAGACAGGTGTGGTGAAATGAAGCCTTTTATATACGACTATTCATTGGAAGAACTTCAAGCATGGGCTCAGGAACAGGGCGAGCCTGCGTTTCGGGGCTCCCAAATATTTGACTGGCTGTACGTGAAGCGTGTGAACGCCTTTGAGGAGATGACAAATCTGTCGAAGGAGCTTCGCCGCAAGCTTGAGGACGAGTTCAGCTTTGTGACGCTGTCGGAGATCACGCGGTTTGAGTCCAAGGACGGAACGGTCAAGTTTCTGTTCGGCCTTCACGACGATCACGCGATCGAAACGGTCATCATGAAGCATAACTACGGCAACAGCATCTGTGTTACGACACAGGTCGGCTGCCGTATCGGCTGCACGTTCTGCGCTTCTACGCTCGGCGGACTGAAGCGGAATCTGACTCCGGGAGAAATTGTGGCCCAGGTCGTTCAGGCTCAGAAGATTCTGGATCAGAGCGGCGAGAGGGTAAGCAGCATCGTGATCATGGGCTCCGGGGAGCCGTTTGAGAACTATGAGGCCACGATGAAGTTCCTGCGGATCATGATCCATGAGAAGGGGCTGAACATCGGGCAGCGTCACATTACCGTCTCGACCAGCGGCATTGTGCCTAACATTTATAAATTTGCCGATGAGGATACACAGATCAATCTGGCGATTTCCATCCACGCGCCGAACGACAAGCTGCGTTCGAAGCTGATGCCTGTCAACCGCAGATTCCCGTTTGATGATGTTATCGAGTCGCTTCGGTATTATCAAGCGAAGACCGGCCGCCGCATCACATTTGAATATGCTCTGATCGGCGGGGTGAACGACCAGGTTGAACATGCGGAAGAACTGGCGGATGTCATTAAAGACATGAACTGTTTTGTCAACCTGATTCCGGTGAACCATGTGCCGGAGCGGAAATATGTCCGCACATCGCGAAATGATATTTTCAAATTTCAGCGCGCGCTTGCGGATAAAGGAGTCAACGTTACCATCCGGCGCGAGCAAGGCCACGATATCGCTGCCGCTTGCGGCCAGCTTCGGGCCAAGCATATGGAGTTGAGGTGAGAAAACATTGATCAAGACGGTTCATGTAAGCCATGTTGGACGGGTCCGTCCTGTAAACGAAGATTCAGTATTCGTTCGAAATATGGAGCATGGCTACACGCTTGGCGTTGTGGCCGACGGCATGGGCGGCCATCAGGCCGGCGATACCGCCAGCAGGCTCGCTGTGGACACCGTGGCCGAGGATTTGTCCTCCCTGGACCCGGACATGTCGATGGAAGGCGTTCGCGCCGCGCTCGGCGATGCGATACTGCATGCGAACGAGGTCATATACCAGGAGGCTGCTTCCGACGAGCGTCTGCACAATATGGGGACGACGATTGTCGCGGTGCTGTTCCGGGGGAACGAAGGGTATATCGGTCATATCGGCGACAGCCGGGCATATAAGGTTGCGCCTGAGCAGGTTATTCGACTGACCGAGGACCATACGCTGGTCAATGAGCTATATAAGAGCGGCCAGATTACGGAAGATGAACTGGAGACGCATCCCCGGAGGAATGTGTTAAGCCGGGCGCTCGGAACCGATATCGACGTATCGGTTGAACTGACTCCGGTGTCGCTCGGCGACGGGGAAGTGCTGCTGTTATGCAGCGACGGGCTTAGCAACCGCGTCAGCCGGGAACGAATCGGCCAAATTGCCGGCGCACTGGACATTCCTCTTGAGGAAAGAGCGGATCGGCTGCTTCAGCTCGCGCTTCTTGCCGGCGGTGAGGATAACATTACCGTGGCGATGTTTGAACATCAGGAAGAGGCCGCCGGGCAACGTATAAAGGGGTGGGATTCATGATCGGACATGAATTGGCTGGTCGTTACAAAATTATAGAGCGAATTGGCGGCGGCGGGATGGCGCTCGTCTATCAGGCGCAGGACATTTTGCTGAATCGTTATGTGGCGATCAAAGTTTTGCGGCAGCAGTTTGTGCATGACGAGGAATTTATCCGTCGTTTCAGGCGGGAAGCGCAGTCTGCGGCATCCCTATCGCATTCGAACGTGGTCAGCATCTATGATGTGGGCCAGGAAGACGACATTCATTATATTGTTATGGAGTATGTGGAAGGGAATAATCTTAACGAAATCATTAAAGAACGGGCGCCGCTGCAGGTCGAGGAAGCGGTCCGAATTGCTACGCAGATCTGCGATGCCCTTGGACACGCCCATCAGAATCAGATCATTCATCGCGATATCAAGCCGCACAACATTCTGATCGGCCGCAACGGCCGGGTGAAGGTGACGGACTTCGGTATTGCAAGAGCGGTCACTTCGACTACGATTACGCAGACGGGTTCGGTGGTCGGGTCGGTTCATTATTTCTCTCCGGAGCACGCCAAAGGGGTGGCCACAGGGGAGAAATCGGATCTGTACTCGCTTGGCATCGTACTGTATCAAATGCTGACCGGTCGGCTGCCGTTTCTCGGTGAAAGCCCGATCAGCGTTGCGTTGAAGCATCTGCAGGAGGAATTTGAGGAGCCGCGGGAAGTGAATCCGCTCATTCCTCAGAGCGTGGAGAACGTCATTCTGAAATCGATGCGCAAAAATCCGCAGGAGCGGTACCAGTCCGCCGAGGAAATGATGGAGGATCTGGAGACTTGCCTGCTGCCAAGCCGCATCAATGAACCGAAGATGGAATTTGAGGAAGATGAGGATTCCACGCTGGTTATGCCGGCGATCAAAAGCATGGAGCGCAGCAGCCGTCCGAAGGACGAGCCGGATGCGGAAGAGGACGGGCCGGATGAGAAAGCCGCCGGCAGACGTAAGCGCAAATGGGTGAAGCCGACGGTGATCATCGCTTCTGTGCTGTTGTTCTTGGGGATTATGGCCGGGGTTGTTGCCTATGTTAACAAGATGCTTGAAGTGCCTGAGGTGACGGTGCCCGGCGTAGTGGATATGCCGGAAGAGGACGCGATTCGTCTGCTGGAGGAAAGCGGCCTTGCGGTTGATCCGGAAGTCATCCGGGAGTACAAGCCAGGGGTGGATGAAGGGATCGTATTTGGTCAAAGCAGACCTGAAGGCACTGTGGTGAAGAAGGATTCGCTGATCCAGCTGTCCGTAGGCGCGGCCAAGCCGCTCAGCGTCATGCCGGATTTAAGCGGCAAAACCTACGAAGAGGCGCTTGCGCTGCTGAAGGCGCAGAACGTGAAAGAGGAGACGATCAAGCAGAACACCGAGCACAACGATGAGGTGGATGCAGACAAGATCATCCGGCAATCGCCAGCTGCTGGTGCGGAGTTCGATCCGGACCAGGTGGAGATTGTGCTGACGATCAGCCGCGGCAAGCAGACGGTGAATATGCCGAGTCTGATTGGCATGTCCAGGGACGAAGCTGTCAAGACGATTGAGTCGCTAGGCCTTGAAGTAGAGGCCGTGAAGGAGAAATCGAGCTACGATGTCGAGAGAGGCAAAGTAATGGAGCAGTGGCCGTTTGAAGCGAATGAAGCGGTATCTCCCGGAACGAAGATTACGATTACGGTAAGCTCCGGACTGCCGGATGACATCGTCAACTATCGTTATAACGTACCGGTTGCTCCTGCCTATGAGGGTGAGCCGAGCCGAATCCGTGT
This sequence comes from Paenibacillus sp. FSL M8-0334, assembly GCF_038000405.1. Lineage (NCBI taxonomy): Bacteria > Bacillati > Bacillota > Bacilli > Caryophanales > Paenibacillaceae > Paenibacillus > Paenibacillus sp. FSL M8-0334. Next base: position 159,562 of record NZ_JBBOCH010000001.1, on the reverse strand, counting down.
TGTATTCACAGATGCGCTTGGCGAGAACAAGGAAGCCGTGAACAAAACGATTACAACGATGGAGACGATACCGGTCGATCTTGTCCTCGCGCCAAACAAAGATGCAACCGTCATGGTTCACCGTGACGGGCGGGTCATTGACACTTATGTCGTATCCTATACGGATGCCAAGAACGGCACCGTGACGGAGCCTACGATTGAACCGCCGCCGGTGCGGGATGTTCCGGTTTCCGGAGGCGAAGGTGAGGGCGGTTCCGAGGAGGGCGGCTCTGAGGATGAAGGTGAAGGCCATGATAATGGGAATGGTAACGGCAATGGTAATGGCAACGGCAGAGGGAACGGTCGCGGAAATGACGACTAACGATGACTAGCCGAAGCTGACATAACCGGCCGGACACTACAAGCACATGCTTTCGGATGAGTTCGTCTGTCCGGTATGTCGCTTGCGGTAGCCGGTTCTTGAACTTCATTATAAATCTAAATCCAACAGGAAAGGTGAGGCCTATTATATGCTAGAGGGACTGATCGTGAAGGCGCTAAGCGGATATTACTATGTCAAACCATTTCGAGATGACCGGTCGATATCCGGGGAAGACCAGGCGGTTCAATGCAGAGCCCGCGGCATTTTCAAAAAAAGAGGCATCTCTCCGCTCGTTGGAGACCATGTAAAGTACTCGCTAACTGAGAATGGGGAGGGGACCGTGGATGAAATTCTTCCACGGTCTTCCCAATTAATTCGTCCTCCGGTAGCGAATGTGAATCTGGCTGTGCTTCTGTTTTCTGTGAAGGAGCCGGATTTGAATCTGGTGCTGCTGGATAAATTTCTTGTACATATCGAACATTCCGGATTGGATGCGTTAATATGCCTGACTAAGCAGGACCTGGCTGACGAGAACGATACACAGGTTCAAGAGGTCAAGGCGCTGTATGAAAACATCGGTTACGAGGTGCTGATTACCAGCTCCTTGGAAGGGATTGGTGTTGAGCAGGTCAAGCAGCGGCTGGCGGGCGAAATCAGCGTGTTTGCCGGACAGTCCGGCGTAGGAAAGTCCTCGCTGCTGAATTCCCTCCAGCCAGGGCTGTCGCTGACGACAAGCGAGATTAGCATGCGTCTTGGACGGGGCCGGCATACGACGCGCCATGTGGAGCTGATTGAGCTGGATAATGGCGGATTCGTTGCCGATACGCCGGGTTTCAGCCAGCTTGATTTTCTGGAGCTGGGGGTTGAGGAGCTGTCGAGCTGCTTCCGCGAGTTCGTTCCTTATGCGGCGGATTGCAAGTTTCGTGGCTGCAGCCACATGCACGAGCCGGGCTGTGAAGTGATCCGGGCCAAGGCAGAGGGCCGCATTGCAGAAAGCCGCTATGTTCATTACACAGAGTTTTATGCAGAAATGAAAGACAAGAAGCGGAGGTATTAATATGATCATAATAGCGCCATCGATATTGTCAGCTGATTTTGCCAAGCTGGGGCAAGAGGTGCGGGAGGTTGAGGCAGGCGGAGCCGATTGGATCCACGTCGATGTGATGGACGGGCACTTCGTCCCGAACATTACCTTGGGGCCGCCGATTGTGCAGGCCATCAGACCGCATACTTCGCTGCCGCTTGACGTTCATCTCATGATCGAGCAGCCGGAGCGTTATATCGCGGATTTCGTGAAGGCGGGAGCGGACTATGTTACCGTTCATGCTGAAGTCTGCCCTCATCTTCATCGTGTCGTTCATCAGATCAAGGAGCTTGGCGCGAAGGCAGGGGTAGCCATCAATCCGGGCACGCCGGCGCATGTGCTGCAGGAGGTGCTTCCGGATCTGGATCTGGTGCTTGTCATGACGGTGAATCCCGGATTTGGCGGACAAGCCTTTATTGAACGGACCGTGAACAAGATTCGTCAGATCCGCGAATGGGCGGAGCAGTCGGGCCAAGCCGATCTTCACATTGAGGTAGACGGGGGCATTACGGCGGAGACAGCGCCGCTGGTCGCTACAGCCGGAGCGAATGTGCTGGTGGCAGGAAGCGCTGTGTACGGCCAGGCCGATCGCGCTGCCGCAATCGCCGGCATTCGCAGCAGCGTATCCTAAGCCGGCAACGAGGCAACCTAACATGATTTTTGCTGATTGCACCACGTGCGCCCCTCACTGCGCGTGGTGTTTTTCCCAGGGAGCTGCCCGGTTTGACCACATGCGATGCATAGGGCGGGGCGTTACCGCATAAGTATGGTTACATGAGCTGGGTTCTCATGTAGCCTTTTTTTGTCTGTGTTCACATCTGTAGGCTTGGTGCATACGATATTATAGGAAGGCATGAGAATGATTGGGGAGGGTGAGACATGAAATTCTATACGTTCAAGCTGCCGAAGTTTTTGGGAGGTTTTGTGAAAGCCATTTTAAATACGTTTCACAAAGGCTGACAGCTTGTCACGGCCAACCAACCTTTCGACTGGGGCGGCACCGCCAGGGGTGCTTTACTGGATGAAGAACATAAGGAATCACGATGTGATGCGGGTATACCGGATAGGGGAGACATACCGAGGCCCCGCGGAAGGTTTTTCTTGTGATATAAGAGAGTGCTCGGGTGTAGCTGCAGCTGCTTTGGGGCTTTCTTATATCTGAAAAAGCACCTGGCTGCGCAAGGTGCTTTTTGTTTAGATATGTATGTATCCAAAAACAAGAAAAACTTCCTGCCCCGGACCGCTCCCCGAAAGGTGCTGGAGATTAAGAAGTTTTTCTTCATTATAACATGAGATGATTATACGCGAGTCACTTTACCGGATTTCAAAGCACGAGTGCTGACGTATACACGTTTTGGCTTGCCGTTCACGAGAATGCGGACTTTTTGAACGTTAACGCCCCAAGTGCGCTTGTTGTGGTTGTTTGCGTGGGAAACATGGTTTCCGCTGCTTGGTTTCTTGCCAGTTACATAACATTTGCGAGCCATTTATTACACCTCCTTGTTCACTAACCCTGCATAAAACAATACTTAAATATAATATCACAGTAAAAATTGCTCCGTCAACTGCCCTAAAAACATTTATTTCTCTTACTTCTTATAGTACAATGTTGTTTAGTCCATAATATTTCGAATGACGGAAAGTTATGGATCATCGGCATGTTTGGGCGGGGCCCTGTTCATGTCGAACGAAGGGACGAGATTTCAGCCCATCATGTCCGTGATCCTAGGTCATTGACTTAGGTATATTATAGAGTGTCTATATATGGCTTGGGCATTTCGTTTCGGCTGGTGAGCTTTGAAATAGAATGTGATTGATGTTAGGGTATCAAGTCAGGAAGGGGAATTCTCATTGAGTAAGCGTTCTTTAAATGGAACAGAATTTACCGCGATGGTTCTAGCCGGAGCGGAGCGGCTTCAGCAGCATGCGGAGCACGTTAATTCCTTGAATGTGTTTCCAGTGCCGGACGGTGACACAGGAACCAATATGAATTTGACGATGACTGCCGGTGTGACTGAATTGAAGAACAAATATTCGGAGTCGGTAGGACATAGCGCTGGTGTGCTGTCCAAGGGGCTGCTTATGGGCGCGCGCGGCAACTCGGGTGTTATTCTATCCCAGTTGTTCCGGGGCTTTAGCCGATATGCGGCACCGCATGCGGAGCTGACGCCTCAGCAGTTTGCAGCCGCGCTTCAGACCGGCGTGGAGGCGGCATACAAAGCGGTCGTTAAGCCGGTTGAAGGTACGATTTTGACGGTGGCCAAGGAAGCGGCCAAGCATGGTGTATACTATTCCCGCCGAACGGCAGACATTGTGGAACTGATGGAGCAGGTGCTGGCGAAAGCGAAGGAAACGCTGGCCCAGACACCGGACATGCTGCCGGTACTCAAGCAGGTGGGCGTTGTCGATTCGGGCGGACAGGGGCTCGTTTACATCTACGAAGGTTTCCTGGCTGCTTTAAAAGAAGAGACGACGGCTGGTCCGGTAGGTGTGGCGTCGGTTGATACGGCACAAGCAGTGTCCCGTTCCGCCGAACCGGTACAGCAGACAAGCCCGTTTGCAGCGGCAGAGATCCCGGTTCCAACCTCGGCGCAGTCCAGGCTTGCAACTGAAGATATCGAATTTCTGTATGATATGGAATTCTTTATCAATCGCCAGCTTGGCGGGGGACAAGACGCAGATTTCGATGAAGATAATTTCCGGAAAGCGCTTGCAGTGAATGGGGATTCCATTATTGTCATTGCGGATGACGAGACGATCAAGGTTCACGTTCATTCCAAGGCGCCGGGGGAAGTGCTGAACCTGGCCCTGCAATATGGCGAGATTACCCAGATTCATATTCTGAATATGCGCGAGCAGCATCGCGAGCTGCTCACGACGGGGATGGATATCGCCCCGATGCCGGAGCTGTTTGCCGATATTCCGGCAGAAGCCCGCACGCCTGAAGCTCCGGCGGTTCCGCCGGCAGACGAGATAGCTCCATTTGGATTCATCGCGGTATCGTCAGGTGACGGCATCTCCGAGATTTTCAAAAGCCTCGGCATCGATGTCGTTCTGGCAGGCGGTCAAACGATGAACCCGAGCACGGAAGATTTCGTGAACGCGGTGTCTTCGATTTCAGCGCAGCATGTTTACATTCTTCCGAACAACTCCAACATCGTGCTCGCGGCTCAGCAGGCCAGAGAGCTGCTTGAGGATGAGCGCAGCGTAACGGTCATTCCAAGCAAGACGATTCCGCAGGGAATTGCGGCTGCCTTCGCCTTCCAGGAAGACGAGAGTGCTGATGTGAACACGGAGAACATGCTGGATGCGATTGCGCGGGTGCAGTCAGGCCAGGTGACCTATGCCGTACGCGACACAACCATCGACGATTTGGAGATCAAGGCCGGCCAGTTTATTGGCATTCGGAACTCCAACATTGTAGCGGCAGCGGAGGATCTGCTGTCAGCGAGCAAACAGCTGCTTGGCAAGATGATGGAATCCGGCGATGAAATCGTGACGCTGCTTACAGGGGAAGATGCTTCCGAGGAAGATACCCAGGCGCTCACGGGCTGGTTAGGGGAACAATATCCGGACGCTGAAGTGGAAGTGCACTATGGAGGTCAGCCGATCTATTCGTACCTGTTCTCTGTGGAGTCTTAACCGAATCATTCAATTTGATTGTATGGATTAGGAGGGGTTACGGTGAATAAAACCGTGATTGTAACAGACAGCACCGCAGATATTCCGGCAGACCTGGTGAAGCAATATAACATTCATATTGTGCCGTTAAAAGTGATGTTCGGCGAGGATTCATATTTGGATGGCGTAGATATATCGGCCGGGGAGTTCTATAAGCGGCTTGTGGAATCTCCGCAGCTTCCAACGACTTCCCAGCCGTCTCCTGCTGATTTTGTGCAGGCTTACGAGTCAATTTTCAAGCAATATCCGGAATGCTCCATTCTGTCGATTCATATTTCGTCAGGGCTGAGCGGCACTTATCAATCGGCTAAGCTGGCCACCTCGCTATTAGAGGAGAAAGCGGACCAGATTACGGTATGGGATTCCAAATCGGCTTCCTACGGATTCGGGCTGTTTGCAGCCCATGCAGCCAAGCTGGCAGCCGAGGGCAAGCCAGTCGAGGAGATTATAACCGCGATTGAGGAGCTGCGCAGCAAGCGCCGCCTCTACTTCCTGGTTGATACGCTGGAGTATCTCCAGAAGGGCGGACGAATTGGCAAAGCCTCGGCTGTTCTGGGAACGCTGCTGAATATTAAACCGATCCTGTCTATCGATGAGGAAGGCATTATTTTCTCGGTGGAAAAGGTTCGCGGCCGCAAAAAGGCGACAGCTCGCATGGTGGAGCTGTTCCAGCAAGATCTGACAGGTGTGACGAAGGTTCATGTCGCGGTAGGCCATACGGCCGATCGGGGGCTGGTGGAGGATTTCCTGCAGCAGCTGTCCGCAGTGTTTACGGTGGAGGATGTGGTGTACTCCGACATCGGGCCGGTTATCGGCACCCATGTCGGGCCGGGCACGATCGCGGCTTATATATGGCCTGCTTAAGTGAGGTAGATGTTATGAGTTTGGAACTCGATCAAATATCCGTCAGACAGATCAACGGCGTGAGCGCCCTCAAGGAAGGGGAGCTTCACGCCTTTGGCGTCTCTACGGTCAAGGATTTACTCGAATATTATCCGTTTCGTTATGAGGATTATCGGCTTCGCTCCCTGAGCGAGGTGAAGGACGGGGACAAAATTACGATTCAAGCCAAAATCGCCGGCGTACCGGTGCTCCAGCGCTACGGACGCAAGTCTCGTTTAACCTGCAAGATGCTGGCGGAGAGCTGGATGTTTACGGCAACCTGGTTCAACCGTCACTTCTTGAAGGATCAGCTTGCTGCGGGCCGGGAAATTGTGCTGACAGGCAAATGGGATCAGCGCAGAATGCAGCTTACCGTTTCGGAATCGGAGTTCCCGGACAAGGGCGCGTTCCGCAGCGGAACGGTGCAGCCGGTCTATTCGGTCGGAGGCAAGATTACCCAGGCCTGGATGCGGAAGACGATGACCCAGGCGCTGCAGCAGTATGGGGATATGATTCCTGAAATTTTGCCGAAGACGCTGCTGCAAAAATATGATTTTATGCCCCGGAAACAGGCGATTCGCACGATTCATCAGCCGGTGGATACGCGAGAAGGCCAGGAAGGGCGCAGGCGGATGGTGTATGAGGAGCTGTTTCTGTTTCAGCTCAAAATGCAGGCATTCCGCGCCCTGAACCGGAAGCGTATGGACGGCGTGGTCCATACGGCGGACAATGCCACGATCCGGGAGTTTGTTCGGAGCCTGCCGTTTGAGCTGACCGATGCACAGAAGAAGGTGGAGCTGGAGATTTTGCACGATATGCGCTCACCCTACTGCATGAACCGGCTGCTCCAGGGTGATGTCGGCTCCGGCAAAACGGTCGTGGCTGCGATTGCGCTGTTCACGACGGTGCGCTCGGGCTTTCAGGGGGCGCTGATGGTGCCGACAGAGATTTTGGCCGAGCAGCACACACGCTCGCTCCAGAAGCTGTTCGAGCCCTTCGGGATTACGGTAGGGCTTCTGACGGGAAGCGTCAACGGGAGAAAGCGCAAGGACCTGCTCGCTTCGCTGCAGATGGGCTTGACGGATGTTGTTGTCGGCACGCATGCGCTGATCCAGGAGGATGTGTATTTCCGCCAGCTCGGCCTGGTTGTCACCGACGAGCAGCACCGCTTCGGCGTCAACCAGCGCAGCATATTGCGCCGCAAGGGGTATAACCCGGATGTGCTCACGATGACGGCAACGCCGATTCCGCGCACGCTGGCTATTACCGCTTTTGGCGATATGGATGTGTCTACCTTGTCGGAGCGGCCGAAGGGACGGATTCCGATCACGACCTACTGGGTCAAGCATGAGATGATGGAGCGCGTGCTCGGCTTTATTGCACGAGAGGTGGATCAGGGGCGCCAGGCGTACCTCATTACACCGCTGATTGAAGAATCGGACAAGCTGGATGTTCAAAATGCGATTGACCTGCATGTTCAGATGCAGCAGGCGTTTCCGAAATACCGGGTCGGGCTGCTGCACGGCCGGATGACCCCGGGCGAGAAGGATGAAGTGATGCGGCAGTTCTACAGCAATGAGGTGCAGCTGCTCATTTCCACCACCGTCATTGAGGTAGGTGTTGATGTGCCGAACGCTACGCTGATGGTGATTATGGATGCGGACCGGTTTGGCCTCTCCCAGCTGCACCAGCTTCGGGGCCGGGTTGGCCGGGGCGAGCATGCCTCCTACTGCATCCTGGTAGCGGATCCGAAATCGGAGGTAGGCCAGGAGCGGATGCAGGTTATGACGGAGACCGATGATGGCTTTGAAGTATCGCGGCGTGATCTGGAGCTTCGGGGACCCGGGGATTTCTTCGGCACGAAGCAGAGCGGGCTGCCGGAGTTCAGGCTGGCGGATATGACCGCCGATTTCAAGATCGTCGAGGAATCTCGCGATGATGCCGCAGCGCTGGTGAGCGACAGCGCCTTCTGGACATCGCCCGAGTATGCGCCGTTGCGGAATTACTTGCAGCAGGAGAACATTTTTCAAGGCGATATTATGGATTAGCTCCCGATTGGTGTAAACGATCGAGCGGTGTAAGCGATGGAGTCTGGCTGAAGTTCAGGCTACCCGCGTTTACAGGGTCGCTCGGATTGGCGCTCATCTAACAGCGCAAGGCCCGTTTCGCCCGGACAAGTGACCGAATCTATTAGCACAATGGACAGGCTTTCGTCATATACTCAAAAAGCGACAGCAATTATAACGGGAGGTGCCTGAATATTGAGCTATCAGCAGTACGGCATTAGTCCTCAGCTGGTGGAGCGGATCAAGCTGAAAATGAAAAACCCGGCGGTCAAGGAGAGAATTAAAGGGCTGACTCAACATTTGACGAAATCCGATCTCCAGAACAGTTTAAAGGTGCAGCAGCTGGTGCGGACAGCCAGCGGCATTCTGAATGAAAGGCTTACGGCAACGCAGGAGCAGCAAATCGTTCAGTTCGTGCTTGCTCAGCGGATTGATCCGAAGAATACGTTCCATTTGATCAAGCTGTGGGGCATGTTCCGTTAGAACGATCGAACATCTCATCGCTGGAATTGAAGAAGCCCCTGCGGGAGGGTCTCCTCCACAGCCGGGGCTTCTGCCGTGACGAGATCAGCGAGACGGCGCGGTGTAGACAGAGCTGAGTGTTCGGTGATCGCTCAAGCATCGGCGATCGACTGGATGCATGCTTCGGTATCGTTTCTGACCGAATTGACGGCTGTGCTGACCGGCTCGGCTTGCATCTCGCTGGCGGGATACGGCCGCAGCAGCTCCCGAAGCGCTTGGAGCATGGCCTGCGCATCGCCGGCTGCGGAGGCGTCCTCACGGCGCAGCCACAGCGCTTCATCTTCCTTCCGCAGAATGACCGGCATCCGGTTGTGAATGGGCGCCATCAGCGCATTCGGCTCGGTTGTAATGACGGTGCAGGTGCTGCGCTTCTGACCGTCCGGCGTCACCCATGTATCGTACAGTCCGGCCATGCTGAAGATGCCGCCGTCCCGAAGACGAATGCGGAAGGGCTGCTTGCCATGTTCGTTTTTTTGCCATTCGTAAAATCCGTCGGCAGGGATGAGGCATCTTTTACGATAAAAGGGTATCTTATAAGCAGGCTTGTTCTCAAGCGTCTCGCTGCGAGCGTTGATCATTTTGCCGGCCATGGACGCGTCCTTGGCCCAGGAAGGGACAAGCCCCCACTGCAGCTGCCCGATCCGGCGGCGTGTACCGTCATGAATGATGGCGGTCACCTGCTGGCTGGGCGCAATGTTATAACGGGGTATATGGAACGGGGACACCGAATCCGGGTCAATCAAGTAGCGCATGAGCAGCTCTTCCCAGGTCACGGTCAATGTATAGCGTCCGCACATCGTTTCTATGGCCTCCTTGGATCGATATCATCGTTTGTGTTAGAGTATACCATGCATGAGTCTGCATGCCCAAGAGGGGTGCAGCGGTTACAGCAACAAGCATTAGAAATGGAGGATATGGTTTGTGTTTGATTTAAAAGCAAGCGGCACCTCGGCCAAGACTGAAGTGGTAGCCGGTACGACGACTTTTTTTACAATGGCTTATATTATGGTGGTGAATCCGCTCATTCTGTCTGAAGCGGGGGTTCCGTTTGAACAGAGCTTCACGGCTACGATTATTGCGACTGTTATCGGGACGCTGCTGATGGGGCTCGTGGCGCGGTATCCGATTGCGGTTGCGCCCGGGATGGGGCTGAATGCGTATTTTACATACTCGGTTGTCCAGGGCCATAACGGGCTTGGATACGTCGAGGCCTTCTCGGCGGTGTTCGTGGCGGGGATTCTGTTCCTGCTGCTCTCGATGACCACGCTTCGGCGCAGGTTGATCGAGATGATCCCCGGAAATCTGAAGCATGCGATTACGGTCGGGATCGGGCTGTTCATCGCCTTTATCGGCCTGCGAATGAGCGGCATCATTACGGCCCATCCGGACAATCTGGTTGCTCTTGGCAATCTCCATGAGCCGACCGTTGTACTGGCGCTGGCAGGTTTGACGGTGACGCTTGTGCTGCTGGCCCGGGATGTGAAGGGGGCGCTGTTCATCGGCATGATTATTACGGGGATCATCGCTTATTTTGCGGACATGCTGTCGTTTACGGGCGGAGTTGTGTCGCTCCCGACGCTGCCTGAGGGGATTCTGGTATGGAATCCGGTCACTTCGATTGCTGACGTGATCTCCCACGGCTTGTATGCCGTCGTCTTCTCTTTCCTGCTCGTGACGCTGTTTGATACGACAGGGACGGTTGTCGGCGTGGCTGAACAGGCCGGGCTGATGAAGGATAATAAGCTGCCGCGCGCCGAGCGGGCGATGTTCTCGGACTCTGTGGCCACGGTGGCTGGCTCGATGGTCGGCACCAGTCCGACTACCGCTTATATTGAATCGGCAGCCGGTGTCGGCGCAGGCGGCCGGACTGGCCTCACAGCGGTCGTGGTGGCGCTGCTGTTCATGGTGGCGGCATTCTTCAGCCCGCTCATCGGCGCTGTTGCCGGATTGTCGGCTATTACGGCGCCATCGCTGATCGTGGTTGGCTGCCTGATGCTGAGCAATGTCCGCCATATCGAATGGAAGGACTTTGATGAGGCGTTCCCGGCTTTTCTCGTCATTCTGACGATGCCGCTCACCTCCAGCATCGCGACCGGCATTGCGCTCGGCTTCATTTCCTACCCGCTGATGAAAATCGTGAAGGGCAAAGGAAAGGCCGTGCATCCGCTGATGTATATTTTTGCAGTGCTGTTTGTACTTCAGCTCGTTTTTGTTCCGCATTGATTCATCTGTACGGTTGATGTTATGGAAAAATCCCCTGGCAGTCCGCATTTCGCGGATGACCCTGCCGGGGGATTTTTTTGTGGATGCATGCATTGGTTAGCGAGGTCGAGATCCGCTTCCACATACCAGCGGTATAGGCTGTGCGTGCTAATGTTTGTTTATCGCTTCTGCTGCAGCAGCGTTTCGATTTTCTGATCAAGCTCCTTCAATTGACGATCATAATGGCGGTAGGTTATGTACCCGATCACAGCTTTGACAGCAAAAAAGAGTACAGCTGCGACAGCGATCAAAAGATAATTGTGGCTTGCGGAATGCAGCCATTGCTCAACTCCATGCATAGGGGGACATTTCCTCCTTCGGTTTCAATCACGAATTTTGGTTGCAGCTTCGCAGTATGCCGCCTGATAAGATCGATAACTATATCCTGTTCCAATCCGGTTATTCTTATGAATCTGGCGCGTATTTCATCGGTCCTCCAGAGCGATCAGCCAATAGGATTATATTTACATTGATAATAAAACGTATGTTCGCATATAATACAAACAAACGTTCTCATTATGAGGTGGGATTGTCATGTTGAGTATAGGTCTCAAACCGGAAGAAACGAGACTGGTGAAGGATTATGCTGTATTGCCGTTATTGCTCGACGTGCTGGAGAATGACGGGGAAACGCTGTGCCGATGCGATGCCAGAACGCCGGAATTGACCCGGATGATGATCGATCAATTGCAGCTTGCGGCGATGGCGGATCTGACGAAGGCGCGCCGGAAGATGCGGGAAAGCGATCTGAAGGTTTACGACAACCGAAGGTCAAGCCTTGGGATTGAGGTTGATTTTGTATGCCGGGGCTATCATCACAAGCTGTCCATGCTGTGGGGGCTGATCGAGGCGGAGATTGAGCAGAGGGCGTATGCTTACCTCGGGCTTAAGCCGGAAGACAAGGGGTGTCTGATGTGAAGGCATCGAAACGGGTGATCATGCTGGCCGATTGCCAGTCTTTCTATGCAAGCGTGGAGAAGGCGGAGCATCCGGAATATCAAGACCGGCCGCTGGTCGTTGCCGGCGATCCGGAGCGACGCTCGGGCATTGTCCTTGCAGCGTGTCCGAAGGCCAAGGAGAAGGGGGTAAAAACGGCAGAAAGGCTAGGGGAGGCCATGGCGAAGTGTCCGGAGCTGGTTGTCATCAAACCCCGGATGCAGCGGTACATTGACGTCTCCATGAAGATTACGGATATCTACAAGTCCTTCACCGATTTGGTGGAGCCTTACAGCATTGACGAGCAATTTCTCGATGTGACCGGCAGCTTGCATCTGTACGGCTGTACACCGGAGGAACTGGCCCGCATGATTCAGAATTACGTCCAGGAAGCGACAGGGGTGTACACCCGCTTCGGCATTGCCGACTCGAAGATTCTGGCGAAGATGGCCTGTGACAACTATGGCAAAAAATCGCCGTCAGGGATCTATACCTTGTCCAAAGATCATCTGGACGGGACGCTGTGGAAGCTGCCGGTCAGCGACATGTTTATGGCCGGCAGCCGGATGACCCGGCATTTCATGGCGATGGGGCTGCCTACGATCGGCAGTGTGGCGAGGACGCCTCTGGCCAAGCTGAAGCAGATGATGCGCCGGAAGTTTGGCAGGAACTCGGATATTCAGGCTGAGCTCTACTGGCGAATCGCCAACGGCATCGATGACAGCCCCGTGCGTCCGGGGACGCATCAGGTGGATCCGAAGTCGGTGGGGCATATGATGACGCTGCCCCGCGATTACGGCAGGCTGGAAGAGATCAAGGTGGTGCTCTTGGAACTGACGGAGCTGGTATGCCAGCGGTGCCGCGGGCTTGGATTCATGGGGCATGTCGTTTCCGTCCACTGCACGGGTGCCGATTTCGACCGGCCTTCGGGTTTCTCAAGACAGATGAAGATGGATGATCCTTCCAACGTCACCAATCAGGTGTACCGCTGGGCGTGCAGGCTGCTGGAGAAGCATTGGGACGGCCTGCCGGTCCGGCAGGTGGGCATCAGCCTGTCGCAGCTGACCCCGGACCAAGAGTATCAATTATCGCTGTTTGATATGGACCGGGAGAAATGGATGGCGCTTGAGCGCACGACCGATGCGCTGAAACGGAAATACGGGGATGCCATCATTATTCGGGCTGTTTCTATGACAGAGGCAGGCCAGGCACTGGATCGCTCAACGAAGATAGGAGGTCACTACAGATGACAACACGAAAAAAACTGGAAGGCAACGGGCTGTGGGAATCGAGCCGGATGATGCTGCCGGAGCATAAGGAGTCCATTATTCGCCGTCAGCTGGAAGAGGGGAGAAAGGTTAAGCCGACGCTGGACGCACAGGAGATGGAGCTGATTGAACATGCGCTGGCGGAATCTTTTTACGATCACCGGACGATTACGCTGCGGCTGTACGATGAATACGAAGAGGTGGAGCGGACCGGCGTGGTTACGATCGTCCTGACCCACCGGCGGGAGATCAAGCTGACGACTGGACCCGGGGAGTGGGAATGGATCAGGATTGACGATATCCTGTCGGCCGGCGTTTCCTGATACAGGAGCGTTGCCGGTATTGCGCCGATTCGTCGCCTGTTTGTCATGCATGATCTGCAAAACAGGGCTGCCCGCAAAGGACAGCCCTGTTGAAAGAGTTATAAAATTTGAGCGACAACGGAAAAGATAATAACGACCAGAAACAGCAGCGTGAGGTGATTGAGGGAGAAGATGAACATCTTCTTCGCCCACGAGGCCGGATCTGTCTCGCGGTAGCTCGCCAGGCTAAGGATGAGCCAGCCCAGGCTCATCAGCACGGCCAGCGCTGCAATATACGGGTTCAGCGACCAGAACAGGAGGCTGGACAGTACGAGCAGCACAAGATAGACGTTGGTGCGGTGATACGTTCTGCGGATTCCTCTGATGACCGGATACATCGGAACGCCGGCAGCCTTGTATTCATCCAGTCTGCGGATGGCGATGGCATAGAAATGGGGCATCTGCCACAGCAGCATCATGATGACGATCGCCCATATTTCCATGCGGAGCATGTCGCTGGATATCGCGGCCCAGCCGATCAGAGGCGGCACGGCGCCGGAGATGCTTCCGACTTCGGTGTTGTACACCGTCGTCCGCTTCGTCCACATCGTGTAAGGCACCACGTAGAAGAACAGTCCGAGAAATCCGAACAGGGCCGCCAGCGGTGAAGCGGCGTACAGGACGATGAAGCCTGACAGGCTCATCAGAATCCCGATGGTCAGTCCAATCGGCGTGTCCACCTGTCCGGTGACGGTCGGCCGGTTCTTGGTGCGTTCCATAATTGCGTCGATATCCCGGTCATATAGGTTGTTAAACGCGCCTGCCGAACCGATCACAAGGGACGATCCGAGCAAAGCCAGGCATATCTTCGTTATATTGTCCATGAACGAGGTGTCAAACACGTACAGTGCCATACACAGCCCCGCAAACATGGCAATGAGGTTGGACTTGATAATTCCGGTTTTAATGGTATCAAAAAAAACTTTGGTCAGAGAGTTGTATCCTACGGCATGATTCGGTTCCTGATTATTGATAGTATTCATGACCCACTCACTTCTATATTTTTTTACTATCATCTTACCATGAAGAAGCTAAAAATTAATCCTCTATTAAGGAAAATTACGAATACTGTCGAAAAGAGACGGTGAAACCTGCCAAAACAAGAGCAGGCTGGATCAGGCGGATGTCGTAATTTTATACACATCATGTCGCATTGTTATACTAAAAAAAGCTGCAAAATATGATACCTTAGAGATGGCTGTCAGGATATTACATACTTATCATGCCGGAACAGAAATTTGAGAAAGTGAAGGTGACGATCAACATGGGCAAAGTATATCGTGTAGGGATCATCGGATGTGGTGGAATCGCGAACGGCAAGCATCTGCCAAGCTTGAGCAAGCTGAACAATGTAGAACTGGTAGCGTTCTGTGACATCGTTCAGGAGCGGGCCGAGCAGGCGGCCGGGAAGTACGGAATCGAGGGAGCTCAGGTAACCACAGATTACAAGGAGCTGCTGAAGGATAATACAATTGACATTATTCATGTGTTGACTCCGAACGATTCTCACGCGGAGATTTCCATTGCTTCGCTTGAGGCGGGCAAGCATGTAATGTGTGAAAAGCCGATGGCCAAAACAGCCGCTGACGCGAAGCGGATGATGGAAACGGCGAAACGGACAGGCAAGAAACTGACGATTGGCTACAACAACCGTTTCCGGAACGACAGCCAGTATCTCAAGGAGCTGTGTGATGCCGGAGAGCTTGGACATATTTATTTTGCAAAAGCCCATGCCGTGCGGAGAAGAGCCGTACCAACCTGGGGTGTGTTCCTGGACGAGGAGAAGCAAGGCGGAGGTCCGCTGATTGATATCGGTACTCACGCGCTTGATCTGACCCTCTGGATGATGGACAACTATAAGCCGAAGGTTGTGCTTGGTTCGACCTATCATGAGCTGGCCAAACGCGAGAACGCGGCTAACGCTTGGGGACCATGGGATCCTAAGAAGTTTACCGTTGAGGATTCCGCTTTCGGGATGATCGTGATGGAGAATGGCGCAACCATTATGCTGGAATCCAGCTGGGCGCTCAATACGCTCGAAGTGGATGAAGCGAAGTGCACGCTGAGCGGCACCGAGGGCGGAGCAGACATGAAGAACGGTCTGCGGATCAACGGAGAGAAATTCAGCCGTCTGTACACCAAGGACATCGAGCTTAGCTCTGGCGGCGTTGCTTTCTATGAGGGCGGTAAAGAAGAAGCTCCGGACGTGGAAATGAGAAAATGGATTGAAGCGATCGAGAACGATACCGATCCGGTAGTTACGCCGGAACAGGCTTTTGTCGTTTCGCAAATTTTGGAAGCTCTTTATGAGTCTGCACGTACCGGAAAGGCCGTGTACTTCGACTAAGTCGCTTCGCATGAACACGCTGTGCCCGTGGACGGCTGCAGCTCCAGTTGCTATAATGGGGTTACGGTTGGACCTAAGATGGATGTTGCGTGCGGAAGATCGCTATGTTCCGGCACTGAGACGATCGGGTCTACAGATACGAGCCGACGTGTGCGGAGGAATGGCGATGAGTACGATGGATAAGCTACAAACACTGATTATTATAGCGGCGGTTGGGATTGGTTTAGCGATTGGCCAAATCCCGACCGCTCTTTATTATGCCGAGATGATCATTCTGCCGTCGCTGCTGCTGATGATGTACGGCCTGTTTCTGACAATTCCGCTCAGGCAGCTGCGGCAGGCTTTCGCGAACCTCCGATTTCTGTCGGCCAGCGCGGTCATTAATTATATGTGGACCCCGCTGCTGGCATGGGGGCTTGGCGCCATCTTTCTGTCAGAGCATCCTGCCCTGTGGATCGGGTTTATGATGCTGATGGTGACCCCGTGTACAGACTGGTACTTGGTGTTCACTTCGATTGCCAGAGGCAATGTGCCTCTGTCGGCTTCGATTCTGCCGATGAATTTGATGCTGCAGCTTCTGCTGCTTCCGGTATATCTGCTGGTATTCTCCGGAACAGTGGGCACATTCGACCTGAGCTCGCTGGCGGAAAGTGTGCTGCTCGTTCTGGCGCTGCCGTTCGGGCTTGCCTTGCTCACGCGCGCGCTGCTTCGCAGAAGACCGGCCTGGCTGGAGCGGGGCATAACCCCGTTTTTTGCTAAAGCCCAGCTGTGGTTTCTGTCGCTGGCCATTGCGGCCATGTTTGCGTCGCAGGGTGCGCAGCTGTTTGCCCATATGGAGACGGTGTACATTTTGCTGGTGCCGGTGCTGCTGTTTTTTGCCGTCAATTACATCGTTGGCGGACTTGCCAGCAGGCTGCTCGGGTTCTCCTACGAGGACTCGGCCAGCTTGCGACTGACGATCCTTGCCCGCAATTCGCCGGTGGCGTTGGCCATTGCCGTCACGGCATTTCCGGACGAGCCGCTGGTGGCGCTGGCGCTCGTTGTAGGGCCGCTTATTGAGCTGCCGGTGCTGGCGCTCATTACCCAGCTGCTGCTGTCAGGCACGAGAAGGCGCCCCGTATCAGGGAGATCATCCATAGATAGATAGCCTCGAAGAAGCCGTAAGGCATGGAGTACAATCTGCAAGTGGGAGATGCTGCTCGGAAGCGACGCTCCGGCAAGAAGACGGGAGGCTACCGGGAAGAGGAGCGAAGACAAGGGAAGAAGGTGGCGGCTTGGATAACGGCGGCCGGAGTTTGGGGTCGAAACAAAACACCCCTTGAAGGTACAGCCGCAGATCGTCGTAGAATCCGCAGCTGCACCTCAAGGGGCATATCCTGCACCAAGCGATTACTTCACTGTTTTGTTGTAAATCTCGATTTTGGAGGTGATCTCCTGAGCTGCCTTGTCCAGCGCCTCCTGAGGGGTCTTCTGACCGTTTAATACTTCCTCGATCGCAGTCTCCGTAAGCTGACGCGCCTCAGGGAATACGCCCATAACCGCCCCTTGAGTAGCCAGGTTCTCTTCAGTCTGATGCAGCTGGTCAACGGCTGTCTGGAATTGCGGATACTTCGCCAGATTTTCCTTCACGATAGGCTCATCATAGGCCTTGGTAGTTACCGGGAAGTAACCGGTGTTCACATGCCAGTAGGCTTGGGTCGTTGGGTCAGCCAAAAACTTCATGAATTCCCAAGCGGCCTTCTGCTCTTCTTCAGGCTTGTTGTTCATCAGCCACAGGCTTGCCCCGCCGATGATCACGCCGCCCTTGCCGCCATCGGATGGACGTGGCAGGAAGCCTGTCCCTACCTCGAATTTGCCTTCGGCCGCATTGACAATACCGCGCAGGGATGCCGTTGAGTCGAGCATCATGGCAATCTGCCCAGCTGCAAAAGCCTTCTTGGTATCATCCGTTTTCCGGCCCAGATTCAGCAGCACCTTGTCGTCGAGCATTTGCTTCCACCATTCCAGTGTTTTCACACCGGCAGGGCTGTTGAGCTGGGAAGCGGTGGCCAGATCATTCCGTCCGTTGCCGTTGTTCAGCAGCTCCGCACCTTGATTGGAGAAGAACTGCTCCATGAACCATCCGTAGATGGCAAAGGAAGCGCCGGTCTGATCGCCTGTTGTCAGCGCCTTGGCTGCTTCGGCTACCTCTTCGTAGGTTTGCGGCGGATTTTCCGGGTCCAGCCCGGCCGCTTTGAATGCATCCTTGTTATAATACAGAATCGGATTGGACGAGTTGAACGGCATCGAATGAAGCTTGTTGTCAAAGGTATAATAGCTCTTGATGTTAGGTTCGAGAGCAGAGATATCATACTGTTCTGCATCCATAAAGTCCTGCACCGGACGAATCGCCTTCGTATCCATCATGAAACGGCTGCCGATTTCGTAAACCTGAATCATCGTCGGACCGCTGTTGGAGCCGAGGGATGCTTTCAGCTTGTTCAGGCTTTCATCATAGGTTCCTTGAAACACGCCTTCAACCTGAATGTCCGAGCGGGACGAGTTAAATTCAGCAATCAGCTGGTCAACGGCTGTTCCGAGTTCACCACTCATGGAATGCCACCATACGACTTTGATAGGTTCTTGCGTTTGCTCGTTGTTACTTGCAGACGCGGGTGAAGCGCTGCTCGGAGTTTGTCCGGAATCGCTTCCGCTGGCAGTTGTGCCTGCGCCGCAGGCGGCTGTGAACATCATCATGCAGCTCAGAAGAAGCAGGCTGAAGGATTTTTTGCCAAAACGTTTCATGATCGGTTAATCTCTCCCTTATGAAAATTCATTTATCAGAAATTGCACCGGGCCTGGGCTCTGGGAGCCTGTCCGCAGCACAAGGCTGATTTTCGTTTGCACAACGACAAACTATAGCTGTACGGTAATTGAAGCGGGCGGAGCCTAGCCTTTCAGCGCCCCGGCAGTAATCCCTCGCACAAGCGGCTTGAGGCCAAGCGCGAGCAGGAGCAGGGAAGGCAAGAGCATCAGCAGCACGCCGGACAAGATCAGATTCCAGGAGTTCATCTCCTCGAATTGCAGCATCCCGATGCCGATCTGGACGGTGCGCATTTCCTCCCGGTTCGTGGTCAACAGCGGCCATAAATACATGTTCCAGTTATTCAAAAAAGAATACACCCCCAGCGTTGCAAGCCCCGGCACGGACAAAGGCAGCACCATGCTGAGGAACGTCCGGACATGCCCGCAGCCGTCCACCCGGGCGGCCTCGAACAGCTCCTTCGGCAATGACAGAAAGGTCTGCCTGAGCAGGAAGGTGCCGAAGGCGGTGGCCAGAAACGGGACGATCAGACCTTGGTAGGAATCCAGCCAATTGAGGCTTCTGATCGTCAGATAGTTCGGAATCATAATGACTTCCCACGGAACCATCATCGTGGCAAGGAACAGGCTGAACAGCAGCGTTTTCCCGGGAAATCGAAGAAAGGCGAACGCATAGGCGGCCAGCGCGGAGGTGAGGACTTGTCCAATCATGGTGGCACAGGAGACGATGGCGCTGTTGGCGATAAACCGGAGCACCGGAATCGTCTCGATAACCTTGAGGAAGTTGGCCAGATTGATTGTCTCCGGAAGCAGCGGCGGCGGGTACACGGCCGATTCCGCTTCGGTCATCAAAGAGGTGGACAGCGTGTACAGGAGCGGAAAAGCTACGGCCAGCGCTCCGACAAGGAGAAGCAGGTAGATGAAGCTTTTGGGCAGAAGTCGCAAACTCATTGATAGTGCACTCTCCGTTCCACGAATTTAAACTGCAGGAGGGTCAGCGTCAGAATGATGACAAACAGGATCAAGGCCTGGGCGCTTCCGATGCCGAACCGGAAGTTGATGAAGGCGTCCTGATAGATGTTGTACACGATGACGTTGGTGCTGTTCATCGGCCCGCCTTTTGTCAAAATATTGATTTGGCCGAATGCTTGGAAGGCACCAATGATGGATACAACCAGCGTAAAGAACAGCGTCGGCGAAATGAGCGGCATCGTGATCCGGAAGAACGTCCGAAGCGGACCGGACCCGTCGATGCGCGCACTGTCGTAGATATCCTCTGACACGCCCTGGATGCCGCTGAGCATCAGGATGTAATTGAAGCCCAGATTCATCCACACGGTCATGATGGCAATCGATATCATCGCCCACTTCGGGTCGGTCAGCCACTGCACAGGGCCGAGGCCGGCCAGTGACAGCATATAGTTCAGCATGCCGAGTGTCGGATGGTACAGAATCATCCAGATCATCGAGCCTGTCCCAACCGAAACGGCCATCGGGAGCGAGAAGATGAACCGGAATATCTTCATGCCTGTCAGCTTGTTGTGCGTTAGAGCGGCAAAAAACAGCGCGGCCGCAATGCCGGTTGGAACGGTCAGCAGCATGAACATCAGGGTGTTGCCAAAGCTTTTATAGAACATGTCCGAGCTTAAAATATCCTTGAAATTGCCAAAGCCGACAAATTCGGCTACGCGGCCCTGCGGATCCGTAAGAAACAGGCTGAGATATACGGATTTGAGCAAGGGGTAGAACAGAAACGCGCCGAACAGCAGCAGCGAGGGGGCCAAGCAGGCGTATGCCAGCGTGATTTCCCTGCGACGGATTTTGCGAATGGAGGTGCGCTTGCGCTCGCGCGCGGATTCCATCTCATTAGCCGGAGGCGTGATGGGCGTGCTCGGTGGAGACAGCGTGAATTCTTTTTCCATGTCTTTGATTGACCTCACTTTCCACACTTGGCCTTTCAGCTATTGAGTATAGGGAATATATGTAAAAATAAGTTGGGATTTATGTTAGAAGAAAGTAATATATTTACAAAATTCGATATGCGAATAAAACGCTTGCAAAAAATAGAAGGGTATGATATGTTATACCTGTAACCGGTTACACACATCAAAGAGGTGATGGCTGATGGCAACAATTAAGGATGTAGCGGGCCGGGCTGGAGTATCTGTCGCTACCGTCTCCCGAGTGCTGAATGGAAACGGCTATGTGCATGAGGATACCCGGCAGAAGGTGGAAGAGGCGATTCGCGCCTTGAACTATACACCGAATGAGGTGGCTCGTTCTTTATACAAGAAGAAGTCGAAGCTGGTGGGGCTCTTGCTGCCCGATATTACGAACCCTTACTTTCCGCAGCTGGCGCGCGGCGTCGAGGACCGGATGCAGGAGAACGACTATCGGCTGATCTTTGGCAACAGCGATGAGAACCGGGAGAAGGAGATGGACTACATCCAGACCTTCATTCAGAATCACGTAGTGGGCATCATATCCTCCACGAATGATCCCGGTGCGGAGATGTACGCCGAGCTGCGCATTCCGATTGTGTTCCTTGACCGGACGACGAGCGACCGTCCATCCGTGTATGCGGATGGCAGAGAAGGCGGGAGACTGGCTGCGCGGGAGATCATCAAGCGCGGCAGCAAGCGGATCACGATCATCCAGGGACCGGCTCATGTCGGACCGGCGATGGACCGGTACGAGGGTGCGGTGGAGGTCGTGCGAGAGCGGGGTCTTTCATATGATGTGCTGAAGACGACATCCTTTTCATTTACCGAAGCGGAGGGCTGGGCCCAAGACTTGTTCCGGCTATACCCGGATACCGACGGGGTGATCGCCAGTAACGATATCGTGGCTTCGGCGGTGCTGCAGGAAGCGTTTCGGTTAGGGAAAAGGGTGCCGGAGGACGTCCAGATTATCGGATTTGACGACATTCCGCTCAGCAGACTGCTTGCTCCGTCCCTGTCCACGATTCACCAGCCGGCCTATGAGATGGGGCGCGAGGCTGCGGAGCTGTTGATACAGCTCATGGAAGGACAGCATATCGAACGAAAAAGCAAACAATATCCCGTTCAATTCATCGAACGACAGACAACGAGAAAGGTGGACTAATCATGGCAAAAATAACGGTAGTTGGAAGCTCTTCGATGGACCTGGTGGTGACCTCGTCCAAACGCCCTGGCGCTGGCGAAACGGTGCTCGGCGACAGCTTCAAGACGGTTCCGGGAGGCAAGGGCGCCAACCAGGCGGTCGCTTGCGCAAGGCTGGGAGCCGAAGTGTCGATGATCGGCTGTGTGGGCGATGATCACTTCGGGCAGGCCATTTTGCAAAATTTCAGAGACAACGGTGTTTCTGTAAAGCATGTGGAACCGGTTACAGGTATGGAGAGCGGAACGGCGCACATCGTGCTGGCTGAAGGAGACAACAGCATCGTCGTTGTTAAAGCCGCCAACGATTGCGTGACGCCTGCTTATATCGAGAAGACCGAGGATGTGATCAAGCAGTCGGATATGGTGCTGGTCCAGCATGAAATACCGGAGGAGTCGGTAGCTTATGTAAGTGCGTTGTGCGCGAAGCATGGCGTTCCGCTCATTCTGAATCCGGCGCCAGCGCGTCCGGTGCCAGAGGCAGTTCTTGAGCAGGCAGCCTATATTACGCCGAATGAGCATGAAGCGTCGATTCTGTTCGGCGGCGCGCCGCTCGAAGAGTCGCTTCGCCGTTATCCGAACAAACTGCTCATAACCGAGGGCAAGCGGGGCGTGCGCTATTATGACGGGACGAAGGAAGTGGTCATCCCGGGCTATGAGGTCGAAGTGGTGGATACGACGGGAGCTGGAGATACCTTTAACGGCGCTTTGGCGGTCGCGCTGGCCGAGGGCAAGAGTCTGGCAGACAGTCTGAAATTCGCCAACCGGGCAGCATCCTTGTCAGTCACCAAATTTGGCGCCCAGGGCGGCATGCCGACGCGGAGCCTCGTAGAGGAGAGTCTGTAACATGAAGAAGCAGGGCATACTGAACAGCCACATTGCCAAAGTGCTGGCCGATCTCGGTCATACCGACACGATTGTGGTCGGGGACGTCGGCCTCCCGGTTCCGCCGGGGGTCCTCAAGATTGATCTGGCCATCAAGCATGGCCAGCCGAGCTTCCGCGATGTGGTGGATGCCATCGCCGAAGATATGGTGGTGGAGAAGGTGATCGTTGCCGAGGAAATCCATGCAGCCAATGCGGAGACGCTTCAATATATTCATAACAGGTTCCAGCATTGCGATATCGATGCTTGCCCGCATGAAGAGCTCAAGCAGCAGATGGCCACTGCGAAGGCGGTCATCCGGACAGGGGAAGCGAAACCGTACGCGAACTGCATTTTGCAGGCAGGTGTCCATTTCGGCTAAAGAGGAGGAACAACCATGAACATCGTGATGAAAAACATTCATAAAGCTTTTGGCGCGAACCGTGTGCTGACCGGTGTGGATTTCGACCTCCGCGAAGGAGAGGTGCACGCGCTCATGGGCGAGAACGGCGCAGGCAAATCGACGCTGATGAACATTCTGACCGGCCTGCACCGTCTGGATGAAGGGACGATTGTGATCGACGGGAAGGAAACCTATTTCGGAAGCCCGAAGGAGGCGGAGGAGAAGGGCGTGGCCTTTATCCACCAGGAGCTTAACATCTGGCCGGAAATGACCGTCTTGGAAAATCTGTTCATCGGCAAGGAAATGACGTCGCGCTTCGGCTTTTTGAACACAAAACAGATGAAAGCGCTCGCGAAGGCACAGTTTGAGCAGTTGTCTGTGTCGGTACCGCTGACACAGGAGGCGGGGGAGTGTTCCGTTGGACAGCAGCAGATGATTGAAATTGCCAAGGCGCTGATGACGGATGCCAAGGTGATCATCATGGACGAGCCGACGGCGGCCTTGACTGAGCGGGAAATTCAGAAGCTGTTCGAAGTGATCGACGCACTGAGAAAGCAGGGCGTGTCGATCGTATATATCTCGCACCGGATGGAGGAGATCTTTGCGATCTGTGACCGGATTACGGTGATGCGGGACGGGAAGACCGTCGATACTCAAGCGATTGCCGATACGAGCTTTGACGAGGTTGTCCGCAAGATGGTTGGCCGCGAGTTGACCGAGCGTTATCCTGCGCGCAGCCCTTCGCCGGGCGAGGTGGTGCTTGAAGTGAAGAACCTGTCGGCCAAGGGACGGTTTGACAATGTCAGCTTTGCCGTCCGCGCCGGGGAAATTGTCGGTGTATCCGGTCTGATGGGGGCAGGGCGAACGGAAATCATGCGCGCAATCTTCGGGCTTGACCCGCTGGACAGCGGCGAGATTTATATGAGAGGCAAGAAGGTGGCGATCCGCAAGCCGACAGACGCCGTCAAGCATGGCATCGGGTTTATCACGGAGGACCGGAAGGACGAGGGTCTGGTGCTGGACTTCTCGGTTCGGGAGAATATGGCGCTGACGAATCTGTTCAGCTTCTCGCATAACGGGTTTATTTCCAGCAAAAAGGAACGGGATTTCGTCAATACCCTGGTCCAGCGGCTGCAGATCAAAACGCATACGACCGAAACGGCAGCCCGCAATCTGTCGGGGGGCAATCAGCAGAAGGTGGTCATTGCCAAATGGATCGGCATCGGACCGAGCCTGCTTATCCTCGATGAGCCGACCCGGGGTGTGGATATCGGAGCGAAGCGGGAAATTTACCAGCTGATGAACGAGCTCACTGAGCGCGGGGTGGCCATCATTATGGTCTCTTCGGAGCTGCCGGAGGTGCTTGGCATGAGCGACCGGATTCTGGTTGTGCACGAGGGCAAAATTACTGGAGAAGTGGACCGTTCGAATGCAACACAGGAGTTTATTATGACTCTAGCTACAGGAGGGCATTAACATGACGAGTATCAATGAAGCGAAAATGGAAAAAGGGTTCAAGGTCTCCGGCTTGACGCAAAAGCTTGGTCCGCTGCTCGGGCTGGTGCTGCTAATTGTCATCGTTTCGATCCTTAATCCGAGCTTTCTGGAACCGCTTAACATTCTGAACCTGCTGCGCCAGGTATCGATTAACGCCTTGATTGCGTTTGGCATGACCTTTGTTATTCTGACAGGCGGGATCGACCTGTCCGTCGGCTCGATCTTGGCCCTGTCCAGTGCGTTCGTGGCTAACATGATGCTGGCCGGCTTTGATCCGATTCTTGCGATCATTATCGGCTGTTTGCTCGGGGGCGTCATGGGGATGGTCAACGGTCTTATGATCACGAAGGGCAAGATGGCCCCGTTCATTGCAACTTTGGCAACGATGACGATCTTTCGGGGATTGACGCTGGTATACACAAACGGAAATCCGATCACAGGCCTTGGCGACAGCATGGCTTTCCAGCTGTTCGGGCGCGGTTATCTGTTTGGCATTCCGGTGCCTGCCATTACGATGATGATTACGTTTGCGATTCTATGGGTCATTTTGCATAAAACATCCTTCGGCCGCAAAACCTACGCGATTGGCGGCAATGAGAAGGCATCGCTTGTATCCGGCATTAAAGTGTCGCGTGTCAAAATTATGATCTATTCTTTGGCGGGCATGCTGTCCGCGCTTGCAGGCGCTATTCTGACCTCGCGTCTGAATTCCGCGCAGCCGACGGCGGGCACTTCTTACGAGCTTGATGCCATCGCGGCGGTCGTTCTGGGAGGAACGAGCCTGACTGGCGGCCGCGGACGGATTGTCGGCACATTAATCGGTGTGCTTATTATCGGAACGCTAAATAACGGACTCAATTTGCTGGGTGTCAATTCCTTCTATCAAATGGTGGTCAAAGGTGTCGTGATCGCGATTGCCGTGTTGATCGACCGGAAGAAATCGGCCTAAGGAGGAGAATCAACGATGAAAAAAACAACATTGTTCCTGGTATCGCTTCTGCTCATCTTCATGACCGGCTGCTCCCTGGAGCCGCCGGAATGGGCAAAGCCGACCCGATCTGGAGACATTAAGGATATGAAAATCGGACTTTCCATCTCCACGCTGAACAACCCGTTCTTTGTATCGCTTAAGGACGGCGTGGTGGCTGAGGCAGCCAACCTGGGTATGGATGTGGTTGTGGTGGACGCGCAAAATGATTCCGCCAAACAAAGCAATGACGTCGACGACCTGATCCAACAAGGGGTAGACGTGCTGTTGATTAATCCTACCGACTCCTCGGCGATTTCCACAGTGGTACAGACTGCGAACAGTCTGGGCATTCCGGTTATTACGCTGGACCGTTCGGCTGAGCAGGGCGAGGTTGAAGCGCTGGTGGCCTCCGATAACGTGAAGGGCGGCCAGATGGCGGCGGAATATATTGTAGAGCAGCTTGGCGAAGGCGCTAAAGTGATTGAACTTGAGGGGGTGCCGGGTGCATCGGCAACCCGTGAGCGCGGTCAGGGCTTCCACGATGTGGCGGATGTGCAGCTGAATGTTGTTGCGAAGCAGGCAGCTGATTTTGACCGGACCAAAGGGCTGAACGTCATGGAGAACCTGCTGCAGGGCAACCCGGATGTGCAGGCAGTGTTCGCACATAATGATGAGATGGCCCTGGGTGCGATCGAAGCGATCCAAAGCTCCGGCAAGGACATTATGGTCATCGGCTTTGACGGCAATGATGATGCCCTGAAATCGATTGTGGCGGGCAGATTGACCGCAACGGTGGCCCAGCAGCCGGATCTGATCGGTCAGCTGGCCGTTCAGGCAGCGAGTGATGTGCTGCAGGGCAACGAGGTAGAGCAGAACATTCCGGCTCCGCTGAAGCTGGTTGTGAAGGAGTAATCTGCGAAAAGACAATATTTTGACCATTAGAGATGGATAGGAGTATCTATAGAACAGCGGCGTCCCCAAGGCAGCAGGTCTTGGGGGGGCTGCTGTTTTTGTTTTGTACACAAACATGAGATAGAGACTATCGGATCATATTTTAATAGGGATTTTATACCAATATATTGTAATATGTGATAAAATGACTACAAATTCTCTTGCATAATTCTATTTGTTTTCGAAGGGTGGATGTGAGAGAAGTCGTGCATGTCCCTAAGCAAGGGCGTAGGAAGGAGATTCATCATACATAAAGCAGTGCCTTAGTTGTGAGAGGTGAGGAGGTAGAGAGGAAGAGGGATAATGTGGGCGAGATGGGCATGGGATTCGGCTCATTTCAATGATCGATTACGAGCTTTCCAGAACAGGGAGAAGGAGCGAGTACATTTTGACCAAAGTAAACGTTCGTCATTCACTGCGCAAGCATATCATTTCTGCATTGGCAATTTTGCTGTCCGTATGCGGAGTCGTGGATGTTCAGCCTGCATCGGCAGCATCCTCGTTTAAGGATGTCCCTGCAGATCATTGGGCGAGAAGTGCGATAGAATCTGCTGTTCATAAAGGTTATTTCAAGGGCTATTCCGACGGGACCTTTCGTCCGAATGCCAACATCACCCGGGCGGAATTTGCTGCGTTAATGGCCAGAGTGTCTAATAATGAAATGGAGAGCGGACAAGGAACCTTCTCGGATATTCAAGGCCACTGGGCTCAATCCGCAATCGCTCAGGCGATAGGGATGGGATTTATATCGGCTCAGGATTATCCGAACGGATTCAAGCCGGGAACGGCGTTGACCCGGGGAGAAATGGCGAAGTGGATGGCTTCGGGGCTAGCCGCGAAGCATGAAGACTTCAAACAAGCTGTTAGCGACACCAAGGATACGCTCGTTCCGGTGGCCGAGTATTACAAGGGCGGGCTGAATAAAGCCGATTATCCTTATGTGGCGGTGGCACTTGGAACTGGACTGATGTCCGGCTATCCGGACGGATCGTTTGGTCCGGGGAAGACAACAACCCGCGCTGAAGTCGCCGTAATTCTGGCAAGATACGTAAACGTGCAGGATAAGGATCCGGAAGACTTCCAGGATTTGAGAGAAATGCGCGAGGTCGGACTGACTGGGACGAATTTGACGACGGCAACGCCATATAGATTTCGTAAATTTTCAGGAACTGATAAGGAGACAAGCTTTGACCGCATTAAAGATAAGCCTTACAAAATGATGTACAACCGAGGCATGATGACGATTCATCGGATGATTGTGGTTGATGCTGATACGTCGAAAAATCCGAAAAATTTGTACGGGAAAATGTTCGTGGATGAAAAATTCAATTGGCCAATATTTGATGATGCTTATAATGTTTTCCTTGAGACTACAGTAGTTCCAAATGATAACACATCTTTATCCAATGCGGCTTTTCCTACTTCCACGTTGTACAACTTTACCCAAGGAAGAGGGTTTGAAAGTGGAGCTATTTCTAAATACGGTCTCACCGTACTGCCTAGAGTTGACGATTTCTTAACCACCGGTTTCTTCAAAAAGGATATTCCACGCCGTTTCTGGATGCATAGATATCTGGGGGATAGTGGTGGGGAAATGGGTAGCGGCAATACATTGGTTATGTTCGGACCTCCTTATAAACCAGAATAACAAGGAAGTGTAAGATGAAGAAGATTAACTATCTTATCATCTCTCTTTTAATGAGTTGCTTAACCGTTTCTATCCTTGGGATTCATTCAGTCAGTGCTGCACCAGATAATGGTCTAGTCGTTGATGTCAGCCCTGATGAACCCAAAGATATCGGGCCTCCAACGTACACACCGGACGCTTCCAAAGGGCCTACAGCTTACCAAAAGAGAATTCGAACAGTTCAAGGTCAGCGTGAATCTAATCCGGGGGTGTATTGGTTTCAAATTGCGGATGGTCGCTTTGCAGCGGAAAGCTACCGAGCTCCAGGTGGGTTTGTCTACGTGGCGAACATCGGCACAGCTTCCAACGGATATCCAGCCATTGGTGAGGTAAGGGATAAAATTGAGATGAAAAGTAATCCGATATATCAGCCGCATGGGTATGTCGATTACAGTGGCCTTCCTGTACCCAAAAGCAGTTTAACTAACGAAAGGCTTACCAGGGTCGAAACCGTGCCGCTACGCCAAGGTGTGGAATCAAACATCACAAAGCTTGAAATCACGGATCTGAAAACAGCAGTACTAATTACATCCCAAACCGGTAAAGTGGGCCCATCAAGTTCTGATTTATATCAGGAGTTCAGGTATGAAGACACCGGTGAACGTCCATGGAATGACACCTGCAGTTGCTTTCTACCCTGGACCGTGAAGAGAGTTGGATTCTACACACCGTTGAATCTCTTCTGGCGTGCTGATGAAGTAGAACAGAAACGCATGGAAGTCAAAGGGAAAACAAGCTTGGCAGTGGGAGAGGAAACAGATTTGCAGGCACTGGTTTCGACCATAGCTCCTGGAGAGACAGATTATAAAAATCCTGTGAACGTTGCTTCAAGGGATCAAACGACCTGGAGTTCAGACAAATCCTCCGTGGTCAGTCTGGTCAATGACAACGGCAGGGTGATGGCCAATAGCCCGGGCACAGCTAAGATCACAGCTGTATGGAAGAGTGATGAGAATAACGGTTATATTCTGACCGCATCAATTACGATCACAGTGGGCGGAGCGCCTACACCAGACCCGGATCCGCCAACAGCGGCATGTACACCACCATCACCTGGCACGAAGATCAAGGGCCGTTACATGGATCCAGTCGTCACAGCGAAAATCTTGGCCGACCAGCGCGGCAGCGAACGGTTCGATGTGCTGCAGGGCATACCGACTTCCGAGACGCTATATGGCAACATTTTTGCAAGGAGCTACCTGGCCCAGCATACCTTTGTCCAGATGTCCGGCGTCTGCACTTTTGAAGTGAATGTCGAGAAGAACTGGACGCTGCACTGGGATCCCGGGCAGCCGGGGCCGGAGGATGCCGACGGCAACCCAACCACTGTGCCGGATCCGCAGACCGACACCGAGACGGTGGTCGAGCGATACACTGTCGAGCGCCCGTATGCCTACTGGGTTATCGACAACCTCGAAGTCTACCGCATCGATCGCGGTCTGCTTCGAAACTACGCGCTCCCCGGCGGCGAGATCACCATTTCGCCGCAAGGATATCAGCCGCCGCCGTTTACGGCCAGCCCAACCGGCAGCTTCGAGCCGCCTTCTCCGGCGGACCCGATTACCGCTCCGCCAGGCACCTATGGCGGCAGCAGCTTCACCAGCCGGCCATCCCCACCGAGCGAGAATTTACAGAGCGTGGCCGAGCAAGGCGTCGAGAAAGTACAGGTGACCAACGACACCCTGGTTTTCAACGGGCAGACCCTCATGAGCGGCAGCCGGGTTGCGGAAACGGGGCCTAGACCAAGCCCTATACCGGAACCGCCTCAGATCGATCAGAATGTGCTGTACAAGCCTGGGAATCTGATCACGCCGGACAAAGTGAACCGGGCCAACACCACCAGTGCGGGAACAATCTTCTACACCCTGCTTCCCGGGAACATCAACGGCGGGGACAACAAGGAATTCCCGATTCATGGCATCAACACGGTGACCGTGCATACGCCGGTGGTGAACTACTCGTCCGTGACCGACGATCAGCCGCACAACCAGAAAACCAACCCGAATCCGAACCGGGCGGCCTTCATATTGGACCGGCCCTTCACCGTACGCATTCCGACCGCGGGGCAGCATGTGAACTATCCGGGCTACGGAAACCGGGACTATGCCAAATACGTTCGGGTCAAGCAGGTGTATTTTCCGTTTGATGTGTACAGCGGGGATCGGCGCACCTTTTACCCGAAGCAGACCTGGATTACCATTCCGACGGCTCAGCTGGATACCGAGTTCTTCCTCCCGGTCTGGGTCGACGAAGGGAATTATGACGTGTACTTCCGCACGATTGCCGAGAATGCGCCGCCGGACTTCACCCCCGAGGCGGGAGCGAACCGGGACTGGCGCCATCATGTGGCCACCGATATCGAGCCGGTGGACGTGATCGGGCGGGTCTACGATTTTCATATTACCGACATTGCGGATTACAACTGGGAGACGGTGTTCCGGACGGCCAAAGGCAGTGCGAACCCCACCGGGGCGTCCTATTGGACCGGACTGCGCGATATTGACGGCCGCACCCGTGGCAACGCGCTTCCGTATACGCTGCCGGTTGCGCCGGGCAAACATCCGGTGCAGGGCTATAAGAACGCTGCCGTCAAGACCGGCTACCATTTCAAATTTGACCTGAAAACGAAAGGGAATATGTTCGGTCCGCGAGATGCGATTTCGATTACACCGAGCTTTTACTTTGTGAACAAGGACGGAACGGGACGGCAGCCGGTCGATTTGTACTACCACAGCGGCAAGCAGTACTTCATCCGCGTCGGCTCGCCGCAGGATACCGAGAAGCGCTACGTGATCCTGAACGAGCGGCTGAGAAATGTGCCGCAGCAGGAACTGCAGGACACGGCAGCGTACATCTACCAGACGGGGGGCGCGCCTTCGGGCCTGAGCGGCGCGGCGTACGCGAGGCAGTATATCGAGAAGCTGAGCAAGTCCAAAACATGGGTCGGACGCTATGACTGGCTGCTGCTGCCGCCGGAGGTACGCACCCTGCTGGGGCCGAAAACGAACCTGCCGGCCTCGGTGAACCCGCTGCGGGCGAATGCGTCGATCCAGCATTGGTACGGGGAATACAGCATCCCGGCAGATGTGTATGTCGTGCCGAAAGGAACGAATGTGGCCGAGTATGGGCGGACGAACCGGCTGGATGAGAAAGCGGACATCTTTTTGCGAAACGGTTATATTATTGTGAATTTCAATATTGAGACGATTCGCGAAGGGAACACGAGTCAGCCGCATTTGCAGTACATTCATGCGCCATTGATGAATCAGTGGCGGCTGGAGGGCTATGGCAGCACGTATGCTGACCCGTACGGAAATACATTTCCGCTAAGGGACGGGGATGTGGTGTTTTACCACGGGGACCAGTCGAGCCGAGGGGATTTTCGTTCGCAGGTGCCGCACTAGGCCAGTCGCCAAGCTTGACGATGTGATGGGGGCCCAAGCTGCGTCTTCCTGCCCCTCTGTAAGCGAAAAAGGCGGCATTCCATCCGGATGAACTTGTCCGAAACAGGATAGTGAAGCAACGTATCTACTAAGCGACCTGCGCCAGAAGATGGCGGCAGGTCGCTTTTATACATGAAACGAAGCAGGATTGAAGGGGCTAGCCTTAGCTTCATACATCCGCAACACATGTTAGAGGGATACCATCCGTCCCACCAGGCTACTCTTTAATAACTTGCACAGCGCATAAAAGCCGACGATAATGAGGTATGACAACGCGCACTCCACTTAGGAGCGGAGCGTGGAAAGTTCGTATAGAGATGGGGAGAGCCAATGGAGTTGGAGCCGATTAAGACCAGGAAGAACAGGGCTGCTGCCAGCGAAAAAGGGGCGGTGGTTATGCTCCAGGGAACAGCTTCTGATATCGGGAAGAGTGTGGTGACGACGGCACTGTGCCGTATTTTTCTACAGGACGGGTTCAGGCCGGCACCATATAAATCGCAAAATATGGCGCTGAACTCCTATGTAACGCTGGATGGCAAAGAGATTGGGAGGGCGCAGGGGGTTCAGGCTGAGGCGTGCGGCATCGTCGCGACAACCGATATGAATCCGATTCTGATCAAGCCGGTCAAGGACATGACCTCGCAGATTGTCATTCATGGCGTGCCGGAGCGACGTATGAGTGCAATGGCTTATCGGACGGAGTTTTTGCCGACGGCTAAACAGATCGTGCTGGAAGCGCTGGATCGCTTGCGTGCGGAATACGATATCGTGGTGATGGAAGGGGCCGGAAGCCCTGCGGAGATCAATCTGAAGGACCGGGATATCGTCAACATGAATCTCGCGGGCTGGGCGGATTCCCCGGTCATCCTCGTAGCCGATATCGATCGCGGCGGGGTATTTGCCTCCATCGTCGGCACGCTGGCCTTGCTGGAACCGCATGAAGCCGCACGGGTAAAAGGGTTTATTATCAATAAGTTCAGGGGAGACCTGGCGCTGCTCAAGCCTGGGCTGGATTGGCTGGAAGAGCGGACAGGCATCCCGGTGCTTGGCGTTCTTCCTTATGTGGAGGATATGCGGATCGATGCCGAGGACTCTGTGGCGCTAGAGGAACTTCGCCGCCGTCATGCCGGAGGCCATGATCGGGAACTGGACATTGCCGTTATTCGTTATCCGCGCATCTCCAACTTTACCGACTTTGATCCGCTCGGCTGGGAACCGGATACCGCTGTGCGATATGTCAGCGCCGCGGATGAGCTTGGCACACCGGATGTTGTCATACTGCCCGGGACCAAGGATACGATCAGCGATCTTCAATTTTTGAGGGATCGGGGGCTTGATCAGGCCATATTGCACCAGGTTCGGGAACGAGGAACCCAGCTTGTCGGCATTTGCGGCGGCTATCAGATGCTTGGCGAGCAGCTGCTAGATCCGCATGCGGTGGAGGGAAGCACCCGGGAAGCGAGCGGGCTGGGACTGCTGCCACTCACGACAACCTTCCTCCAGCATAAAAGAACCGTAAGAGCATCTGGACACCTGGCGGATCATCATCCCCTTAGGCTGCACCTTCCGGATGAAGAGCACGTGCTGCCGCTTGAGGCATACGAAATACACATGGGAATTACCCGTTACTTGGATGAGGGGGGAGCTTCCTGCAGATCTTTATTTCGCATAGAGGGAGTCTCCGACATTTCGTCATCCCCTGAGGAACATGGCTGGCATGAGGAAGGCTGTGGTGTGCCAGGCGGACAAATATGGGGCACTTATCTGCATGGTTTGTTTGACAATGATCTGTTTCGCAGAGCCTGGTTGAACGGGATTCGCATGACCAAAGGCCTGCCCGCCGTTTCCGTTTCCTTCAACGCCAGGGAGCGCAAGCAGCAGGAGTTTGATCGTGTCGCCAACATCGTCCGCGAGCATCTGGATATGAATCGGATTTATGAGATTATCGGGATGAATAAAGCGACCTAACCTTTGAAGGATGCCGAAGAGCAACGCGCTTGGGCATTCTTTTTTGTTATGGCTTTAGCCAGTTGAGCTCGCGAAGCGTGCGAAACAAAAAACCACCCGCTATGCGGGTGGAGGGATCGAGGGTTTGACCATCCAGACCATTCCGATAAAATTGAGATGTTCAGGCTCAATAAAATGAAAGGAATGGTCTTAGATGGCAAACAAGAGCTATAGTCTAGCTCACACGAAGTGGATGTGCAAGTACCACATTGTGTTCACCCCGAAGTATAGACGGAAAGAGATCTATAATCAAGTGAGAAAAGATTTAATCGAAATCTTCAAACGATTGTGTAAATACAAGGGAGTAGAGATCATAGAAGGCCACATGATGCCAGATCATGTACATATGCTGGTAGCCATTCCCCCAAAGATATCAGTATCATCGTTCATGGGATATCTGAAGGGAAAAAGCTCACTTATGATATTCGAGAAGCATGCCAACTTGAAGTATAAGTATGGCAATCGAAAATTTTGGGCGGAGGGATACTACGTCAGTACAGTAGGATTGAATGAGGCAACCGTCGCAAAATATATCCGTGAACAAGAAGCACATGACCAAGCAATAGATAAATTGAGTGTGAAAGAGTATGAAGATCCATTTAGCAGAAACAGTAGCAAAAAGAAGTAAACCCGTTTAACGGGTAAGTGAAAGTGACAAATTACACTGAGCCTGAACAATTTTATTGTCAGGCTAGCGTCTTTAGGCGCAGTTTGGCAACAAGGGGTTATACCCCAAGAGCAAACCACCCGTTGGACGGGTGGTCATGATTGCATTTATATGTGGAGAATGATAGTAAAACTTGTTTATATATAGGATAGGGGGGTATACTGTGTGATGTAAAAGTGCTATTTCGTAGCGAGATCAGGGCGATAACAGCACGAGAACAGTATTGATAGGGAGGTCGCAATGATAAAAAAATTAACGCTCATGACAGTCGGTTTATTACTTGTTTCTGGCTTGTTGACGGCATGCAAGGGGCCGGGCACGAGCGACGAGCATGCCGAAGGGCATGTCGGATCCGATCAGGAAAATACGGCGGTCATGTCACCAACGCATGACGATGAACATGAGGAAGGCTCGGCAGATCATGAGTCTGGCAGTCATGGAGACAGTCATGCCGGGCACGATAGCCACTCGGATATGCACAGCGCTGCGGGGGATCATTACCAGGTGGATTTTTCGTTCAATGGGCCTGTCAGAGCAGCCGAGAATGCGGAGCTGACGCTAGAGGTAACTGACTCGGAGGGGAATCCGGTTCAAGATTTTGATATCAGTCATGAGAAACTGATGCATCTGATTGTAGTCAATGAGGACCTGTCGTTTTTTGAGCATATTCACCCTGATTATGAGGAGAACGGCAGATTTACGGTGACAACCGAATTTCCGTATGGAGGAAGGTACAAGCTGTTTGCCGATTTTGTACCGAAGGGCCAAGGTGGCATGACCGTCAGTGACTGGATGGAGGCGGATGGAGAAGTAGCGGAGCTGCAACCGCTAATGGCTGACGAAAGCCTGATCGCAGAGGTCGACGGCAAGGAAGTTGAGCTGACGCTCAGCAATACCCTCTCGAATGAGGAAGCAATTCTGACCTTTGATATCCGGGATGCGGCAACTAAGCAAGGAATCCAGGATCTGGAGCCGTATCTGGGCGCAATCGGGCATGTGGTCATCCTATCCGAAGATGCGGAGCATTATCTCCATGTGCATCCGCTTGACGGGCAGGACACCGGGCCTAAAGCCGAGTTCGTTACTTCGTTTCCAGAGAGCGGTGTTTATAAAATATGGGGGCAGTTTCAACACAAAGGTGAAGTGTTCACCGCTTCATTTGTAGTGGAAGTGCAGTAACGAATAGCAGCATCCGGAAATTATACAAAAGCCTCCCTCGTCTATGGCGTCACAGCCATGGACGGAGGGAGGCTTTTTGTATCGCAAGAAGCTCGCCCGCAAGAAGCTCGCCCGCAAGAAGCTCGCCCGCAAGAAGCTCGCCCGCAAGAAGCTCGCCCGCAAGAAGCTCGCCCGCAAGAAGCTCGCCCGCCTAGCGTCAGCGGGCCCTATGCATGTTCACGCGGCAGTTCCAAGATCTCCACGCCATATGGCGGGAGGGTCAGCTCCCGCCCGCAGACCTCGCCGGTCAGCAGGCTCGGATACGCTGCTTCAAGCTCGACAACAGCTTCCTCTCGGCTCAAATTGAGCACGAATAGATAGGATGCTTGTTCACCTGTACGCACGGTGAGCTGCACGCCTTCCGGGAGCTCCTTGTCGAAGCAGCTGAGACCGGCGACCGAGGCGGCTTCACGGAGAAGCCGAATCAGGTATGCTTCCTCCGGCTGGGTTCCGGTATAATACACCGTTCCTTCTCCGAGGCGGTTGCGCGTAACTGCCGGAGTGCCGCAGTAAAAGTCATCGTTGTACCATGCAATCGGTTCAGCGGTCTGCGGCACGAGCAGATCATTCCACTGCGAGCAAGCATAAGAAGCATCACCGGTCGTGATGATATGGGCATCCTTGCCAATGGGGTCATACTCGGAGACGGTTACCCCGGCACAGCGCGAGAGGAGCGCAGGCAGCTGCTCCATATGACAAATATTGTTCATCTGCTTCACCCCGGATCGCGTGGTCAGAATGACGGTGCCGCCCGAAGCGGCGTAGGACTCCAGCCGCTCGGCCAAGGCTTCGTCCATCAAATAGAGATGAGGGGCAATGACAAGCTTGTAGCTGTCCAGCTGGGCATCGGTATGAATGACATCGACCCCGATGCCAAGCTTGGTTAGCGCCTTGTGCCACTGCTTTATATTTTCATAATAATCGAGCCCCTCGGACTGTTTCTGAATGCCCATGGAGAGCAGCTGGTCGCTTGCGTACAGTATGGCCGCTTCGCTCTGCACGGTGGTGCCTGACAGATTAGCCGCGGCCTTGTTGACCTCCTCACACAGCTGTGTGAACTCCTCGAAGCGACGTCCCGGCACGTTGCTGTGGTCGATCAGGCCATGCCAGTACTGTTCAGCCCCTTGAAGCGCGCTCCGCCAGCGGAAATGAACGACGGTGTCCGCGCCTCTGGCAATCGTCTGCCAGGCAAAAGCTCTAATA
The DNA here is from genome assembly GCF_038000405.1 of Paenibacillus sp. FSL M8-0334. Lineage (NCBI taxonomy): Bacteria > Bacillati > Bacillota > Bacilli > Caryophanales > Paenibacillaceae > Paenibacillus > Paenibacillus sp. FSL M8-0334. The sequence goes on along the minus strand of NZ_JBBOCH010000001.1, from coordinate 122,939 downwards.
AAACCGGGCTGCGGCGTCCGCCACATCGGGAACCAGCAGCCGGGAGGTCCGCTCAGCTGCTCCATAATCCAGAAGCCCCGTTGTTTGATCCCGCGCGTCAAATCCAGGGACAGCGCGCCGCTATAAGGGCCAGTAGAGGTCTTGTCCGGCGATGTATTCGGATAATAATCGAAGGAAGCAAAGTCCAGCTCTTCGCCAATTTGATGCAGATCGAGCTTCTGCGGATAGCTGTGGAAGTTATGCGTGATGTAATGCTCCGGTGCAAGCTTCCGTAGCAAAGCGATTTGCTCCTGTTGGAATTCGGCAGCCGAAGCCGACTGAAACCGGTAATAATCCAGCAGGTAAGACGGATTCTGGAATGGAGATCCGCCAAGCGGTGTCGTAATTTGAGTCCAGTCATTGAACTCGCCGCTCCATACGACCGTTCCCCAGGAACGGTTCACCTCGTCGAGCGTTTCATATTTCGCTTTCACCCACTCGCGAAAACGTTCATTACAGGCGGAGCAGTGGCATTCCAGCAGCCAGTATTCATTGTCGATCTGCCATCCCTCCACGGCCGGGTGGCCCGCATAATGTTCGGCAAGCCTGTGCACGATGCGGCTGGCATACGTGCGCATGGAAGGGCTGTTGAAGCAGCGGTGGCCGCGGACTCCCGCATGTACAGTCTGTCCGCTGGCGGTGATCGGCAGCACGTCCGGGCAGGAATCGGTTAACCACCGCGGAGGGGTGTTCGTGGGCGTGCCCAGGACTACCCCGATGTCGTGATGATGAAATAGATCTACGGCCTGGTCCAGCCAGGTGAAGTCAAATTGACCTTCGGCAGGCTCCATGCGGCTCCATGCAAATTCGGCTAATCGCACAATTTTGACACCTGTTCTCTTCATTAGAAGAGCATCTTCCTCCCACATTGACACATCCCAGTGCTCGGGATAATAATCTACACCCATTCGAAGACGGGACCAAGGTTGCAAATCCGGCATATGATCATAGCTCCTCTCGCGCTTTATTCGCGCCTGTTCTGTCTCTTTTATTGTATCGGAACGAAGCTTGTGGACCTAACAAGATTTTGTTGCTTAATAGCACAATATTGCGATTTAGGATAAAAGGGGGACATCCTTTATCATCCTTGCGCTGGGGCTGCTCCTTCAAGAACAAGGAATGGGGCAGCCGTTTATGAAGGTTCGCCGTTATTTAACCCAGCCTCTAACTCCAGTGGTTGTTTATGTTATGTGAATAACAGGACCTGATGGTGGGATCAGGAAATGATTTTAATGAGAATCATAATTATAAAATGAATTTCAGGGTCTCCGTCGTAAGCAGTTTGCGCGGAAAATTATCATTTTTGTAACTAATTGAGACACCCATTTCATCACTGCAGAAACAGGTTCCTAAAAAAATAGGCGATACTTACCACTTGAACGCGAAGGTCGTTGTTTTAAAATAATACCCATCCCGGTACGGGACTCCCTTCTTATTTTGATCAAAAGGCGATTTGTGGAAACCCTATGCAGGACGCGGTTTTCCCTCGTTTCTCTGTATGACTTTGGTATCAATTTTGTAATATATATGGATAATGATGTAAAAATGACCGTAACTTTAGAAATTTTCTTGCGTTTAAATAATCGATTCGCTTCCGTCCGAGCGTGTTCATATGCAAGCTCGCAATACGTGCCGGCCCTTACATGTTCTGTCATCCATAGCCTTTTAAACTTACATAAGGGGCCAGCGCTACAGACGGCGTTAGAACGGTTTCAAGCGGACGAATACAGAAGAATAAGACGAGCAGACGCCTTTTATGAAAAAAGAGTGGAAAATTCCATATTCGATTCTTTATGACTATTATTTTCAAAATAAAAGTTGGTAAAGAAGGAATATGGCAACGGGACGATATCGGCTATAGAATGGCGATGTAGCTCAAACGTCGATTCAGCCGGTATGTGGCCATGAACATGTCACAGAAGGAGAAGGTGAAAGACGAGACGATGAGCAAACGTAAATGGATAGTCGCAGTATGCTTGCTTACGGTGATGCTTCTCTGCGGTGTCGCTGTAATATTCGGATGGATGCGTCCGTCATTGCCCGCTTATGCGGATGCAGATGGAGTCCAGATGAAGTTCAAAACCGAAGGCACAGAGTTTCAGGTGTATGACGAACATGGAAACTGGCAGACGATGTTTGCCAAGGGCGTCAACCTGGGAGCGACGGTACCGGGGCATTTTCCGGGCGAGATGCCAATTCGTGAGGAGGACTACCTGCGCTGGTTCCGGCAGATCGATGAGATGGGAGCGAATGTGATCCGAATTTACACGGTCCATAACCCGGTCTTCTACAAAGCGCTTGTGAAGTACAACCATGATAAGGGAGAAGACGCCCTCTATTTCATGCAAGGCATCTGGTCCCCGGAGGAGCAGCTGATTGAACGTCAGGATGCCTATGATCCGGAAATTGTCGAGATGTTCAAGCAGGAGATTGAAAAAGCAGTCGCAGCGGTATACGGGGACATCACATTGGAGGAGAAGAAGGGCAGCGCCAGCGGCAAATACACGGTAAACGCAGGCAAGTATTTAATGGCCTGGCATATCGGTACCGAGTGGGACCCGGCGATGGTCGACAATACGAACCGGCTCCACGAGGATATGCCGCGTTATGAAGGGGCCTACTTCTCGGCCGTGGAAGGAGCAAGTCCGTTCGAAAGCTGGCTTGCCTCGATGCTGGACCACACCGCTGCCGCAGAGCGGAAGTACGGCTGGGAGCACCCGATAACGTTTACGAATTGGGTGACTACCGACGTGCTGGAGCATCCCGGAGAGCCGCTGTTTGAAGAGGACATGGTGTCCGTGGATGCCAGACATGTACAGCCGGTCGACTGGGAGGCAGGTTATTTTGCTTCTTATCACGTGTATCCGTACTATCCGGATTTCTTCCGGACAGATGAGACGCTTTGGACGATCCCGGATGACAAAGGGGGCTACAACACCTACAAAGCGTATCTTCGCAGACTGAAGGCCGAATTCACGGACATGCCGATTATGGTTACCGAGTACGGGGTCCCATCCTCCATCGGAATTTCCCATTATGGGCCGGGAGGACGCGACCAGGGCGGTCATGATGAAATCGAGCAGGGCAAGGTGAATGTATCCTTGACTGAAGACATATATGAGGAAGGTTATTCCGGAGCCATCCTGTTCATGTGGCAGGACGAATGGTTCAAAAAAACATGGAATACGATGCCGTTTGAAATTCCCGATGACCGGCGTCCATTCTGGCTCAATGTGCTCACCAATGAAAAGATGTTCGGCCTGCTGGCCATGCAGTCCGGCAAGGATGGGGATATCGTCATTGACGGCGATTTGTCCGACTGGGACCAGCTTCCCGAGGAGGAGGTGCAGCTATGGGGCGGAGAGGCGCCAGGCATTCGCAGCATGCGTCTCACCCATGACGAAGCTTACCTGTATATCGGCATGGAGCTGGAGCAGCCCTTTGATCCGCAGCGGTCCAGATTATTCATCGGTGCCGACACCATTGAGGGCGGGGACGTGCCTGAGAAGGAGCTGGGCGGAATCCGGATGGACGGCGGAGGCCTCGAGGCTTTGATCCAGCTTGGCAAGGACAGCGAGTCCCAGGTTGCGATTGCTCCATCCTATGATTTTCACCAGCGTCTGTATGGCAAGGAAGGATACTGGATGCTGCCGGAAGATCCGGCAGAAGGGTCCAAGGACGACCCGAAGGTGCCGGGCGGAAGCTTCCATTCCTGGAAGCTCGCGATCAGCCTGCTGATGAATCCGCCGGATACCCGCTTCTCCCATCCCTTCCTGGATGAAACCGTAGGCCTGCTCAAGCGGGGCATCAGCGATCCCGGCTCGCCGGAATTCAATTCGCTTACGACGTGGCAGTATGAGGGAAATACCGTGGAAATGCGGATCCCTTGGATGCTCTTGGGCTTTGGCGATCCAAGCTCGCTGCAGGTCATTGACTACAGTCCGCTTGGGGACAACCGGGAATTCACCACCACAACCGCGGAGGGCGTACGGCTGATTCCGTGGATTGCAGAGAGAGCCGCCGATCCGGCGGGCGAAGAGGTGCCGGACATCCCGTCAGATGCCGCAAGCACCATCAATTTGCAGCATATTCCACTGTACACATGGGAGCCTTGGGAAACGGTTGGATATCAAGAGCGGCTTAAGAAAAGTTATTACGAGATGCAGGAGCTCTTCCAGCGGCTGCCTTAACGCCTATACCTAACGCTGCACCTAGATCCTATCAAAAGGAGGAACCATCCGGATATGTTTTCAAATATAGCCTTGGCTTATGGATTTATCTATATCTGTCTGGCGATGATCACAGCAGGCATTATTCTGTTGTTCTGCATGAAAATCAAGCATAATGCAGCCCTTCGCAAAATAGAGGCATACACGGCGAAGCATCGCGACTATTTCGTATACGTGCAGATGCATCTGCACGATGATGTCAAACTGCAGCTGCCCCCCGGCAGGCTGGACCGCATCGAGGCCGACGTCATCCAGGCCAAGCTGATGGAGTGGATTGAGCAACTGAAAGGGGAAGCAAGAGAGAAGCTGCTGCTGTTGTGCCGGGAAGCCGGTTTTGTTGAGCGGGACATTCGCAGCCTGTCCAGCTTCCGGAAGGGCAAGCGGATTGAGGCGGCCTACCGTCTTGGCGGGATGCGGGCATCGGAGGCGGTGCCGCAGCTGCTCAAGCTGCTCGCCCGCACGAACTATGGCCCGCTGGCGATCATCATCGCCAGGGCGATTGCGAAGAGCGCCGATCAGCCGGAGCAGATTCGAGACATGCTGCTGCAGCTGCTGGCCAGCGGCAAGCCGATTCACGCGCTGGCGGCTGACATATTGCTGGAGACGAGGCTGGATTCGGCAAGTCTGCTGCGGCGCTTCCTTGACGACCCAGAACCAGGGCTGGTCAAGGTGGCGCTGGTGGCGATGTGGGGGCAGGCGGTGCCAAGCGCCGTCCCTACCCTGGATCGGCTCGTCGGATCGAGCGAGAAGGATGTGCGGGCCGAGGCGGTCAAGCTGTACCTTAGCTCGAATCCGGTGCTCAAGGATGCGACGATTGCCCAATTGATGAACGATCATGAATGGGAGGTTCGGGCCGCTTGCGCGCAAGCGCTTGGCCGTCTCCATGCGGCAGGCAGCATTCCGCTGCTGGCTGAGGCGCTGAAGGACGACAATTGGCATGTGCGCAACTATAGCGCAGAGAGTCTGGCCCTTCTCGGTGAGCAGGGATTTGAGACATTATGCCAGGCGGCCCTTCACGGTACGGGCCCGGCGAGGGAGACTGCCCTGTACCGGATCGAACGGATCATGGCGAAGGAAGGGAACCATGAGGAAGTGGAGCAGATGGTGGATTTCAACAAGAAAAAGCTGCTGTATGACCGCTATTTCGGCGGGGCGAAGCCGAGCAAGCGCATCGGCAAAATGGCAGGGGTAGGAGGCGATTACACTGCTTAGGGACATCCTGCTCGTTTATGGCATGACGGCAATTTATTACGTCATGATCGTTAGTGCACTTTATTTTGTAATTATGATGCTATCTTTCAGAAATATTTGGAACATTTCCAGACGTGCTGCCTATTCGGCATACAACACATTATCCGGCTCCGAGCTCGTTCCGTCGGTGTCGCTGCTGGTGCCAGCCTACAACGAGGAGCTGACGATCACCGAGAACGTGCGGTGTCTGATGACACTCAATTATCCGAATTACGAGGTCATTGTCATCAATGACGGCTCTTCTGATGACACGCTGGACGTGTTGTTGAAGGAATATGAGCTAGAGGCTATTCCGAACCCTGAAATCCGGGGGCGTCTGGATACGCAGAGAATTCGCGGCGTTTACCATAATCCGCAGTATCCGCATCTGTATGTGATTGACAAGGAAAACGGCGGCAAGGCCGATTCGCTGAACGCCGGCATTAATCTGTCGCGCTATCCGCTCATCTCGTCGATTGACGCCGATTCTTTGCTGGAGAAGGATGCTTTGATCCGGATGGCGAGAATGTACATGGAAAATCCGGAGGAGACGGTGGCGATCGGAGGAGACGTTCGGATTGCCAACGGCTGCATCATTGAGAACGGAGCGGTCAAGGAAGTTTCGCTTCCCCGCAAGATGTGGCCCATGTTCCAGTCCATTGAGTATTTGAAAGCTTTTCTGGGCGGCCGCATCGGCTGGAGCCATATCAACGGTCTCATCATCGTCTCGGGAGCGTTCGGCATGTTCCGCAAGGATTATGTCATTGCCGTTGGCGGCTACCGTGGCGGATATCCGGGTGAGGATATGAACATTATCATCAAGCTTCACCGCTATATGCTGAAGAATAAAATTCCGTATCGTGTAGCCTTCTGTCCGGAAGCGGTGTGCTGGACACAGGCGCCAGACTCGTATCATATTCTCTCGAACCAGCGCAAACGCTGGGGCCGGGGAAACCTGAAGAACATGATCGAGAATCGCGACATGCTCTTCAACCCGAGATACAAGGTGATGGGCTGGCTTACGATGCCTTACAACGTCATTTTTGAAGCGCTGAACCCTTACTTCAGAATTACGGGCCTGCTGGCTCTGCTTGGATATGTGTTGATGGATATGACCAACTGGCATGTGCTGCTTGTATTCGGACTTGTCAATTTCCTGGGCGGCTACCTGCTCAGCATCGGGGCGCTGCTGCTGGAGGAGATGGCGTTCAGACGGTACAACAAGCTGTCAGATCTGGTGAAAATGCTGCTGTTCTCGGCGCTCAAGTTTGTGGGATACCACCAGCTGGGCGTGCTGTGGAGAGTGCAGGGCCATATTCAATATTTGCAGAACAACAACACATGGGGCACGATGACCCGGCAGAGCTGGAAAGAGAAGTCCAAGACAGCTTAGACCGCAGCCAGGCCCGGTTCAATAAGATATACATTCAATAATTAAAGAGAGGTGGAGTGGATCATGTCTCAAGCTACATTGCAGCGTGTACAGTCAACAGATTTATACGACGAGCTGGAACAAGAAGCTCGCCAGCATCGAGGCAGCGGTTTTGCGCTGATGTTTCTGTACAGCGCCGACCGTCTGAGCGAGATGAAGGATGCTGTCCGCGGTTATGTGGAGCAGCTGTCCGCATCAGGCGCACAAGTTCGGGAGGATGCGGCAATGCGGACGCTGGCGGTGACGCTGCCGGGCTATTCTCTGGATGCTGCCCATTATGAGGCGCTTCTGCTGAAGCAGCTGCTGGAGGAGCAGAGGTTGGGCGAGCCTCGGATTACGCTTGCTGCCCTGACAGAACCGCCAGCTTCGTCTGTGATCAAACAGATGGCGGAAGCGACTCGCCTGAGCACCAGCTCGGATATTTATATTTATACAGAGCAGGAATCTGAAAGGGGCCGCGGCCGGATATTGATCGTCGATCAGGATGCGGCCGTGCGCGAATTTCTGCATATTCGGCTGGCGATGCAAGGATATGAAACGCTGCAGGCTGCAGATGGCCTGGAGGCGCTTGACCTGATCGTGAAATGGGAGCCGGATCTGATGATTACGGAGCTGAACCTGCACGGGATCGACGGGCTGCCGTTCATTCATCATATCCAGCAGCTTGCGGTGAAGCATCCGCCCAAAATTGTGGTGCTGACGGAAAAACGGGTGGAGCAGACGATAAGCCAGTGCTTTGAAAGCGGCGTGGACGATTACGTAACGAAGCCGTTCTCGCCCGTCGAGCTCGACGCCCGCATCCGCCGCTGCCTGCAATAAATCGATAAGAAGCTTGTTGTCGCTAGTGCTGGAGCAATAGACTATACACATCCAATGGAGGTTGAGTGCTTGTGAATGAGGAATACAAAACGTTATTGAACGCAATTGAAAGCAAAAAGGCTGTTTTGGGTGTCGTTGGCTTGGGGTATGTCGGGCTGCCGCTGGCCGTAGAGATGGTGAAGCAAGGATTTACCGTGGTGGGTATTGATCTGGACGCGGATAAAATCGAACGTATTTACCGTGGCGAATCCTATATCACCGATATTTCATCCGAAGAGCTTGCCGCCTGCATCGATACCGGACGTTTCAAGCCGACGACCGATTACAGCATGCTCGCGGTCATTGATGCGGTCAGCATTTGTGTTCCTACTCCGCTGAGCGAGAATCAGGACCCGGATACCTCTTACATTACGATGGTGGTGGACCAGCTGAAGCGGTTCATGAAGCGGGGAGCGCTGATCACACTCGAGAGCACGACCTATCCGGGCACAACCGAGGAGCTGATTCAGGGCGAGATGGAAAGGCTTGGATACAAGGTTGGCCAAGACTTCTTCCTGTGCTTTTCGCCGGAGCGTGTCGACCCGTCCAACAGCCGGTTTAATACGCGGAACACGCCGAAGGTGATCGGCGGAACGACCGAAGCATGCCTGAAGCTGGGCGAGGCGCTGTACAGCCAATATGTGGAGACGGTGGTGCCGGTGAGCAGTCCGAAGGTTGCGGAAATGTCCAAGCTGCTGGAGAACACGTTCCGCAGTGTCAACATCGCCTTTGTGAATGAAATGGCGATGATGTGCGACCGCATGGGGATTGACGTGTGGGAGGTGATCAACGCAGCGGCGACGAAGCCGTTCGGATTCATGCCGTTCTATCCGGGACCGGGCATTGGCGGCCACTGCATTCCGCTTGATCCGATGTATCTGTCGTGGAAGGCGAAGGGTTATCGCTTCTACAGCAAATTTATCGAGCTGGCCCAGTCGACGAATGACAACATGCCTTATTATGTCATCAATAAAACGGCCACCATTCTGAATGAATACGCCAAATCGGTCAAACGGTCCAAAATTTTGCTGCTCGGCATGGCGTACAAGCCGGATATCAGCGATCTGCGGGAATCACCGGGGCTTGAGGTCTATGAACTGTTCAAGGAGAACGGAGCTGCGGTGGATTATTATGATCCTTACGCGACCTCCTTTGTGAACAAGCAAGGGGAGACGGTCCGCAGCATTGAATACGATCTGTCGGCATTCAGCCGGTATGACTGCATGGTGCTTATCACCAACCACAGCCGATTTGATTATGGCACCATCGCTTCCCTCGGGGTTCCGATCCTGGATACGCGGAATGCGTTTAAAGCACATGCCAAGCCGCATATTTATAAAATCGGTCATTCCGTCCAGCACATCCCTGAGCCTGGCGAGGCGGTATTAGCCTAAAAGAATGGAGGCGAGGAATGAAGAACGTATCGGCAAGGGCAAGGTTGTTCATCTTGGCAGGGCTCACCGGACTTTTGCTGCTCGTCCTTCTTCCTCTTCTTCTCCCTTCGCCTTCGGTGAATGAGAACAAAGCGACCTGGGTGTGGGAAGCGAAGCTGATCCGGAGCCAAGCCGAGGAGATCGTCTCCTTCAGTATGAATGAAGGGATCACGACGATCTTTCTGCAAATTCAGCAGGAAGTGCGGGATGAGGACTATCGCCGTTTCAATGCGCTTGCGCATCGGGCTGGCATTGAGGTTCATGCGCTGGACGGGCATCCCGAATGGGCCTATTCGCAGGGACTTGATGAGGGGATGAAGCTGCTCTCCTGGCTGGAACGATTTCACGCGGCATCCCGGCCGGAGGAACGGTTTGACGGCATTCAATTTGATGTGGAGCCCTATGTGAGAGAGCGATGGGAGCAGGAGCAGCAGCAGGTCGTCGCGGAATGGAGCATCAATATGTCGGCATGGGCAAGGGAAGCGTCCCGGCAAGGGCTATATATCAGCGCCGCGGTTCCTTTCTGGCTCGATAGGATTCCTGGCCCGTCCGGTTCCGGATCGTTCAGCCGCTGGATCATATCCAGAATGGATGCCATTGCCGTCATGGCCTACCGTGACGATGGGGAGCTGATGTACGAACTGTCCCGCCAGGAGCTTGAACAGGCGGATGAGCTTGGCAAGCAGGTATGGATTGGCATGGAGCTCGGCAACACGGACGAGGGCGACCATCTGACCTTCTATTCCAAAAGCGAGCAGGCGATGGAGGAGGAAGCACAGCGGGCGGCAACGCTCGGCAGCGGGCATCCGTCGTTCGCCGGTCTGGCCGTTCATCACTATCAGGCGTGGATGGATCGAAGGATGTCCATGGCGGAAGAAGAACGTTGATGTCAGTTGTGGACCCTTTGCTGCACCGTACTGAACATCACAAGCATACAAGAAATGTACATTGTTCATAAAAAAAACATAAAAGGCCGAAGACTGGCTCTTACCGAGCTGGTTTTCGGCCTTTTTTTGCGTGTACACGGGCTTTTTCGCGCATGGGCATGAAATGAAAATGAGCACCTTTATCATTTCTGCATCAATGACCCCTGACAGCATGCTGTCAGGCTGTATAGGAATTGTAGAGAAGCCGGTCGTATACTATGAGTCGCTATGTCAAACTTCCTAGGCTGGAAAGACGGCTCCGGTTACATTGACAGCATAGCAGGTGATTCTTTGGCGGTATATTCCATTTCTGAAATAAGTCAAAAGACGTGGTTATTGGTTGAGAGAGAGGCGTGGAAATGAAAGTTAAAGTAAAAGAGACAATGTTTTCAGGATTCCGGTTTTTAATATTGCTAACCATTATTCCGGTGTTTGGAGGATGCAGTCTGCTGGGCCATCCATCAGGCACGATCAAGGGCGAGGTCAAATCGCCGGCCCCGGCAGTGGAGCGCTATGAAGGGGATAAGAGCAGGGAAATTTCCTATGTGTACACGGCCCGAAAGGAGCTGTCCCTTACCTTTAATGGCATGGGGGACCAGAAGACGATGACAGCCCTGCTGGATGAGCTGGATGCACACGGGGTGAAGGCGACGTTCTTTCTCCCGGGCGTCAGGGTGGCGGAGGAGCCGGATATCGCCAAGGCGATTGCGGCCCGCGGGCATGAAATTGAGAATAATACGCTGAATCAGCTCGATATGAGCACGCTTGATTATGACGGCATATATAAGGAGATCCAGCTGGCTAACGAGGTCATTGAGCGCGAGACGGGCGTGAAGCCCCGCTATGTTCGCACACGATCTGGAGACTACCCAGAGGACGTTCCGCTAGCGGCTGCACATCTGGGAATGAAGGCTGTGGTCAGCTATAACATTAATCCGCGGGACCGTGACATGCAAAGCGCCGAGGAGATCGGGGAATATGTCGCCCGGTATATGACCCGGGGCGGTATTATTTCCATGAACACGGACATCAATCCGGAAGTTGTGGCCGCGGTGAAGTATATTGCTCAGGCAGCGGAAGACATTGGATACCGGCTGATCACACTGGATGAGCTGGTTGAGAATGGCGGCGAACGCAAGCCGCTTGCATCCATTCCGGGTTATGATGCGGCCAAGATCAACCCGGACTATCACGATGCTGCTTACGAGCTGGTGTATAAAGCGAGAACGGACCGCAAAGAAGTCGCGCTTACGTTTGATGATTTCGGAAGCGACAAGACGGTAACGCAGATTCTGGATATTTTGGAGGAGCATGATGTACAGGTAACCTTCTTCCTTCGGGCAAAAGGGGTGGAGGACAATCCGAACCTGGCCCGAGCGATGCTGGAGGGCGGCCATGATGTAGCCAACCATACCTACAGTCACCCTGTTGTCACGACGCTGACTCCCGAGGAACTGCAGGAGGATGTGGTCAAGGCCCATCAAGTCATCACCGAAGCGATACAGGAGCAGCCGGTCATGCTGTTTCGGCCGCCAACCGGCGTGGTCGATGATTTGCGTGCCAAGGCCATTGCGGCAACCGGCTATCCAATCATGGCCATGTATGACGTGACTACGCTCGACTGGGATACGAGCAATACAGCGGATGACATCGTGAACGGCATTATGACCAAGACGGAAGAGGGAAGCGTCATTCTGCTGCATATGCTGGATGGCCTTCATACGATTGAAGCGCTGCCGCGCGTGCTGACAGGACTGAAGGATAAGGGATATACCTTTGTGAAAATGGCGGATATGATCGAGCATCAGAGCGGTGCCAGGGAAAGGAATTAAAGATGGGACTATACAACAATATTGTGAACCGTACCGACAAGGTTGCGGTGGTGGGCCTTGGATATGTCGGGCTGCCGCTGGCCGTTGCCTTTTCGAAAAAGGTGGATGTTATCGGTTTTGATTTGAGCCAGGAGAAGATTGCGCTCTATCAGCAGGGCATCGATGCTACCGGCGAGCTTGGGGTGGAGCTGGCTGATAGCACCGTGGCGTTCACCTCCGATCCGGACAAGCTGAAGGAGGCTCGCTGCTTCATCGTCGCTGTTCCGACACCGGTGAAAAGCGGCAATGTGCCGGACCTGAAATTTTTGCGCGGGGCTAGCCAAATGGTCGGTCAAGCGCTGACTCCCGGATCGCTGGTGGTATTCGAATCCACGGTATATCCCGGGGTCACCGAGGAAGTATGTGCGCCGATTCTGGAAGAGGCGTCCGGGCTGCGTCTTGGCGAGGACTTCAAGGTCGGCTATTCGCCGGAGCGCATCAACCCGGGGGATCAGGTGCACCGTTTGGAGAATATCGTGAAGATTGTGTCTGGCAGCGATGGGGAGGCGCTGGATACGGTGGCCCGGCTGTACGAGCTCATTATCGAGGCCGGTGTCCACCGGGCGGAGAGCATCAAGGTCGCGGAAGCGGCCAAGGTGATCGAGAATGCCCAGCGCGATATTAACATCGCGTTCATGAACGAGCTGTCGATGCTGTTTCACCAGATGGAGATCGATATGAACGCGGTGCTGCGTGCGGCGGAGACGAAGTGGAATTTCCTCAAGTTCAGGCCCGGCCTGGTGGGCGGGCATTGCATCGGGATTGACCCGTACTACCTGACCTACAAGGCAGAGGATCTCGGATATCATTCCAAAATCATTCTAGCCGGCAGGCACATCAATGACGGCATGGGCAAGTATGTGGCGCAGCAGGCGATCAAGCTTGCCGTGAAGTATCGCCTGGATCTTCGAAACGCCAAAGTGGCCGTCATGGGGCTGGCCTTCAAGGAGGATTGCCGCGATATTCGCAATTCCAAGGTCATAGACCTGATTCGGGAGCTTCGGGAATACGGGGTTCAGCCGCTGGTAGTAGATCCTTATATCGAACCGGCACACGCGTATGAAGAGTTCGGCATCGAGCTGTCGGAGATGACCGATCTTCACAGCCTGGACATGGCCATTATGGCGGTGCCGCACCGTCAATTCAAAGCTTTATCCCTCGCTGATGTGGAGCGGATGTTCGGCTCGGCGGACGAACGGATTCTGGTTGATGTGAAGGGTGCCTATAACCGGGCGGAATGCGAGAGCAGAGGCTTCCGCTACTGGAGCTTGTAAGCTGATAGATTGGAGAAATTGCTGTGATATTTAATAAACGACGCCAAAAAATGAAAGAGGTTCTGACGCAGCCGCGAGCCGACCGGAGACGGTTGTCCTATGTACCGGACCCGGAGCAGATTCGGGTGTCGGCAGATCGAAGAGGCCGACATGTCCTGGATGCCGATCTGTCCGATACCGAATACTTGGAGAAGCTCCGGATGCTTAGCCTGCGGTATGCCGCCGACTTTGACGTGCTGGTGCAACGTGAAGGGCAGTGGAGGCGGCGTGAAGGCATCCGCGCACAAGCATCGGATATTTCGGCCACCGGGCTTCTCCTGAGGCTGCCGTCCGAACATCCGGAACTGAAGCCGGGGGACAAGATCAGGGCGAGGTTCAATATTCCGCCAGGCGCGATGCCGGAAGGCTTCGAATCCGGGGTGAAGATCGACGCGACGGTCGTGCGCAGGTTCGAGGCCCAGGGCGAGGCGGGACAAGTGGAATATATGCTGGCGATGGAGTTCGCGAAGCCGCTCACGGAATACATGCAGCGCAAGCGCTGGGGGTACTCGGTGTATTCCGCCAGTGCGCTTCTGCTCGGCACCGTGCTGTTCATTATGCTGCTTCGGACCGAAAGTCTGATCTATTTCAAATATAATATGGTGCTGTATTTGTACAGCTTGATTGCGGCGGCCTTTTTGCTGACTCGCTACCTGTTTGGCGCATTGTACCGGGATGTTCCGATTAACCCGAGCTATACGCCCGGCGTATCGATTATTATCCCATGCTTCAATGAAGCGGAATGGATCAAGCGAACGATTCTGAGCTGTATGAACCAGGATTATCCGGTCGATAAGCTGGAGGTCATCGTGGTGGATGACCGCTCGACAGACCAGTCGGTGGAGAGAATCAGGGATATGATCGAGACGATCCACAACGAGGCAGAGCGCTATGCAACGAAGGATCGGCTCTTCTATACAGTGCTGCCTGAAAATGCAGGCAAGCGGGCCGCACTTGTCAAAGGGGTGGAGATGGCGAAGCATGATCTGGTCGTGTTTGTGGATTCGGACAGCTTCCTGGACCCGACGGCGATCCGCCATCTGGTACAGCCTTTCCAGGACCCGAAAATGGGCGGTGTGGCCGGACGGACCGATGTGGAGAACAAATATACCAACTCCATTACGAAGCTGCAGACGGTCCGGTATTATATCGCGTTCCGGATTATGAAGGCTGCGGAATCGTGGTTTGACAGCGTCACTTGTCTGTCCGGGCCGCTGTCCTGTTACCGCAAGGATCTGGTGCTGAAGTATGCCGACGACTGGCTGAACCAGAAGTTTCTTGGCAAGCCGGCGACATTCGGTGATGACCGAAGCATGACCAACTTTATATTGAAGGAGCATCGCACAGGCTATCAGGATTCCGCGGTCTGCTCGACAATCGTACCTTCGCGGGTCGACGTGTTTCTGAAGCAGCAGATGCGCTGGAAACGCTCCTGGCTGCGGGAGTCGCTTCGGGCCGGCGGATTCATATGGCGCAAGGAGCCGTTCATGGCGCTGTTCTTCTACGTCGGCCTGATCGTTCCGATCGCCGCCCCGATCGTAGTTGCCTACAACCTGATGTATGTGCCGATTGTGCACGGCATCTTCCCGGGAACGTTCCTGCTGGGGCTGTTGATGATGGCGATGCTGATGAGCCTGGCCCATCTGCTGCTGCGCAAGAGCAGGCTGTGGATATTCGGTTTTGTATTCTGCCTGTTCTATGAGTTTGTGCTGCTGTGGCAGATGCCGGTCGCCTGGTTTACGTTCTGGAAGTCCACCTGGGGGACCCGGGACACGCCGCAGGATGTGGAAGCCAGACTGAAGAAAGAAGCGCGCAAGCGCAAAGGCGGATTAACCGGATAACGGCATCAACCGGTGTCCGAGGATATTGAAATGAGGATGACGGTAATGGATAACAAGCGCAATCCGGCGCTCAATGTGGATAGAAAAAATCGCAGAAAAAAAATGAAGGTCGTTGTGCAGGTATTCCTGCTGGTGCTGCTGACCGCTATTTTGGTCAATGCCGTATTTGATTTGAAAACCTACAGCGAGCCTGACCGGGCTAGCTGGGATCAGACAGAAGGCTTTATTGCCATCTCCTATTTCGGAGTTGGGCGGAGCGGCTCGTCCAAGCTGGTTGCCAAGAGCCAGCTTAATGATCATCTCAAGGTGCTGCATGAACAGGGATATGTGACGATTTCGCAGCAGGATATCATCGATTTTTATGAGCGGGGCAAGCCGCTGCCCAAGCGGGCGTTGTTCCTGTCGTTTGAGGACGGCCGGAATGATTCCGCGCTGTTCGCCCAGCCTATTCTGGAAAAGTACAACGGCAAGGCGACCTTCCTGTCCTATGCCAACAAAATGGGGGCCAGTGAAGGAAAGTTCCTCCAGCCCAAAGAGATGCTGAAGATGGAAGAAACGGGTTTCTGGGAGCTCGGGACGAACGGATACCGGCTGACGTATATCAACATTTTTGATAAAGACGGCGGGTTCATCGGCGTGAAGGACGAGAACGAGCTGACGGACAAGTCGGATGTGGAATACTACAATCACTATCTGATGGATTTCATTCGCGACGAGAATATGATTCCGACGGAGAACCGGCAACAGATGGAGGAACGCATTGGCGCTGATTATGAGCTGATGCGGAGCGTGTATACCGAATCGCTCGGTTATGTGCCGGGCACGTATATGATCATGCATGCCAACGCGCTTGACCAGGGGATGAACAATCTGGTTCGGGACGCCAATGTGTCACAGATTGAAGATTTGTTCAAGCTGAACTTCAGCCGCGAAGGGAGTGCCTGGAACACGAAGGACAGCGGACCGCACAACCTGACGCGGGTCCAGCCTGCTCCTTACTGGTCGACCAATCATCTCCTGATGAAGCTTCGCAAGGATACCGGCGAGCGTCTGCAGTTCGTTCGCGGTGATGAAGCGCTCGCGGAGAAATGGAGCCTGCTCGACGGAGCCGCCGAGTTCGCGGGCAGCCAGATCATCGTCACTTCGCCTCCGTCCGGCAAAGGGACGGTGTATCTGAACGGCAGCGAGCAGGCGGCGTTTGATGCGACAACAACCGTCTCGGCAACGCTGCTCGGCAACGTCGTTGGAAAGCAGTCGATCTACATCCGGCATGACAGAGCAAAGTCATCATATCTCCGCGTACTGCTGGACAATAACGTCATTCGGCTGGAGCAGAAGAAGGAGGGCGAGCTTCCGAAGGAGCTGTTCACCTACAAGCTGTCGGATGTGAAGTGGGGCGAAGAAGATCTCCGATTTGATAAAGCGACGGTCTATTCCAAGGCACAAACCCAGTCCGGCGCCCGTCAGGATGAGCCGGAATACCCGATCAATATTCCGGGCAAGCGGCAGCTGGAAGTTTCGGTTACCGGCAATTCCGTACGCATTATCGCGGATCAGCAGGTCATTCTCGAGCGTTTGTCCATCGACCCTTCGATCCGCACTGGCGGCGTAGCCCTTGAAGCGCAGTATCACGAGCAGAATGAGAAGGATGACATTTATGATGCGATATTTGATCAGGTGACGGTGACCACGGAAGAGCTTCCGGATCACAAGCGTACCGTGCTGTTCACAAGCAAGCAGACCGGGATGAAAGGCGCGGCGGTGAAAGCAAGAAACATGTTTGACACCGTAGTGGATTGGGCCATTGATAACTTCTGATAAGCAGCGCGAAAGGAATGGTCCGATGAGCAAGCAGGCTATACGATGGGCTGTTGCCGCAGCTGCTCTGGCAGTGTGCATATTGGCCGTGGTCTTTGTCATATGGGGTGGAGAACAGCGAGGAGACGCCGGGGAGCCTGTAGGCTCATCGGCAGCTTCGATTTCGCTGTCCGCCTGGGTCACCGACTGGCAGTGGGAGGCAGGTGCGGAGGATTTGCAGCTTCTAGGCTCCCAGCTGGAAAGTGTTCGTTTTTTTGCGGCTTATTATGATGCGTCGGATGCGCTCCATTTTACGCCGGCATTTGCAGAGGGGCTGCCCCGCGTGCGGGAGACGGCCGTGGAGGCGGGAATACATGGCATGCTGCTGACGATTGTCAATGATTACTTCCAGGACGGCGGTGTGATCGTACAGAAGGACCCCGGGCTCGTATCCCGCCTAATCTCTTCGGAGGAGTCGCGCAGCCGCCATATCGAGGAGATCGCTGCGACAGCGGTAAGGTACGGATTCTCCGGGGTGGAGATCGATTACGAAAAGGTGCAGCCGACAGACTGGAGCCGCTTGTCCCGATTTTATAAGGAATTGTACGAGCGTCTGCGGAAGGAAGGACTGAGCCTGCGGGTGGTGCTTGAGCCTGGCGCAGATCTGGATGCAATGCGGTTGCCGGAAGGGCCGTCCTATGTCATGATGGCCTATAATTTGTATGGCGGTCACAGCGGGCCCGGACCGAAGGCGGATCATGAATTAATCCGGAAACTGGCGGGCAAGCTGAACGGTCTTCCGGGGGAGCATGAACTGGCGCTGGCTACAGGCGGGTTTGCCTGGAGTGAAGACGGCAGCGTTGTTGCCGTCACCGAGAAGCGGGCAGGAGAGCTGGCGGAGCTGAGCGCAGATGATCCGAAGCGGGATCCGGATAGCGGAGCGCTGTTTTTTGAGTACAACGATGAGCAGGGGGCGAAGCACACGGTATGGTATGCCGATGGTATTACGCTTGCGGGATGGATCAAGCAGGCGGAGGCTGCGGGCATTTCGGATATCGTGTTGTGGCGGCTGGGTGAACTGGACCCGGAAACGCTGCGGATACTGGCCGAGGACTCGTCAGGATGGCACGAAGCGGGTGATGAAGGAATGTAGCGTTAACCGAATGACACCATTGCTCGGTTACACGCCAGCCTGGACAAGGCATCCCGGACAAGACATCCGTTTTAAGGGTGGAGTTGTCCTCCGCCTTGAGGCTGTGACAATAACATATGTGGTGCTACACGCCCCGATCCTTTCTGCCTGAGCAGGAGTGAGCGGGGCGTTTTGTTATATCATCCGCTATCCATTAGGCCTGTCGCATGGAGCTGTTCAGGTAGTGAATTATGCCTATAGCGTACTGGAGCTAGATCGGATTTCTGTCGAAATTCGGTTTATCCAGCCATATCAGCCCAGGTTCATGTCGTTATTTGTCATAACAAATTTCGGGAGAATGATACTAAAGTAACGTTTTTTCAAGGGATATTGACGGTAAAATGAGTTCTCACTAGAATGTGTTATAACAAATATGAGAGTCGCAAAAAAATGGTAGTACAAATTAAGAGGCGGAGGTGATCGCGCATATGGTGGATAAGGATGCGTTGTTCTTCCCATAGAAACCATCCGGTCACAGGAGATTGGCCTGCTTGAAGGCAGGCGGTCGATTTCATGATTCCATGCACAAAGGAGGTCAAATTCTGTATGAGCGTCCCGCTAAAACCGTTAAACTCGGCGTCCGCGGAGCCGGCAACAAGCCCGGGGAGATGGACATATGCGAAGAAGCAGCTGAAACGAAATCTCGGGCTGTACATCATTATTACACCGGCGGTGCTCTATTTTCTGATCTGGCATTACTGGCCGATGTACGGCGTGCAGATCGCCTTTAAAGATTTTATGCCCGGGTTAGGCATCTGGAACAGTCCATGGGTCGGCTTCGATCATTTCGAGCGGCTGTTCAATGCTTATTACTTCTGGACTATCTTAAAAAATACACTCGGGATCAGCTTGTACGGGCTGCTTGTCGGCATACCTGCACCGATTCTGCTTGCGCTTCTGTTCAACGAGCTGCGCAGCCGCAAATTCCGCTCCTTCGCCCAAACGATCTCCTATGCGCCTCACTTCATCTCGGTCGTTGTTGCGGTCGGCATTCTGTTTTTCTTCATCTCTCCAACCAACGGTGTCTTTAACTCCATTCTCGTTGCACTCGGCGGTCAGCCGAAAGATTTCCTGGCCGAGCCTTCAAACTTCTGGCATCTGTATGTATGGTCGGGCGTATGGCAGGGCATTGGCTGGTCCTCGCTCATCTACAGCGCGGCGATCTCCGGCATTTCTCCAGACCTGTATGAAGCGGCCTATATGGACGGGGCAAGCAAGCTCCGCCGCATCTGGCACATTACGCTTCCCGGCATCATACCGACGATTGTCATTCTGTCGATCCTGAGTGCCGGCGGCATTATGAGTGTTGGCTTCGAGAAAATTCTGCTCATGCAGAACGCCATGAATCTGGAAACCTCGGAGGTCATCTCCACTTATATGTACAAAAGCGGTTTGCTGAATACGCAGTACAGCTTCTCTGCAGCCGTCGGGCTGTTCAACAACATCATTAACTTTATCATTCTGATCATCGTGAACGCGGTGGCCCGGCGAGTGGGCGAAACAAGCCTGTGGTAGAAGGCAAAGGTCATTCAAGAAGGGAGTGTGAGCCGTGCTGCTGAACATCAAGCGCACACCGGGGGAGAAGCTGGCCGATGCGATCCTCCTCGTGCTGGCGATCCTCATTACAATTGTTATTTTGTACCCGCTGCTGTTTGTGTTGTTTGCCTCGTTCTCTGATCCGCGTCAGCTTTGGGACAAGCCGCTGCTGCTGTATCCCGCGGGCTTCAATCTGGACAGCTATGCCAAGCTGTTCGAGAACAGCGAAATCTGGCGGGGCTATGGGAATACGCTCCTGTATGCGCTGACCGGGACCGCGATCAATATTGGGATGACGGTGCTCGGCGCTTATCCGCTGTCAAGAAAGCGCTTTTATGGGAAAAGGCTGTTTACGATGCTGTTTGCTTTTACGATGTTTTTTGGCGGAGGCCTCATTCCGCTCTACCTGGTCAACAAGCAGCTTGGCCTGCTGAACACAATGTGGGCACTTGTTCTGCCCGGCGCGATCAGCGCCTACAACATGATTATTATGCGCACCTACTTCCAGACCCGGATTCCGGATGAGCTGGAGGAGAGCGCGTATGTGGACGGGTGCAATGATTTTCAGATGCTGTACAGGATTGTGCTGCCTCTGTCGATGCCGATCATTGCCGTCATGATTCTGTTCTACGGTGTAGGCCACTGGAATTCCTATTTTGATGCGATGATTTATTTAACGGACCGAGAGAAATTTCCGCTTCAGCTTATTTTGCGGGAAATTCTGGTCCAGAACGATTTCAAGGAGATGGCCGGGATATCGGTGGGCGCGGAGTATGCGGACCAGATGATGGTGAAGGAAGGTCTGAAATATGCGATTGTGGTCATCTCTGCGTTGCCGCTCTTGTTGCTGTATCCGATGCTGTCCCGTTTTTTTGAGAAAGGCATTATAGTGGGTGCAATTAAAGGCTGAGGCCGGATTCATCACCGCCGGTGCGCCAAGGCTGCGCTTGCCTCATGATCATGAACGAAAGAGGGGTTAAGAGAATGATGAGAACAAGATGGTTTGCTTTGCTTGCCTGGACAATATCGTGTGCTCTGCTGCTTGCGGCATGCAGCGGCTCGGACAATACGGCAACGCCGGAGCCGGGAGAGACGGACGATCCGGGAACGATTACGCTGAAAATGGTCAAGCGCGGATACACCGACGTCCATCCGCCTGCAGACCAGCTGTGGATGTGGCAAAAGTATGAGGAGATATCCGGCATCCATGTCGAGTTTGAAGAATTGGCCGGCTCAGCGGTCACGGAGCGAAAAAATGTGATGCTCGGCTCGAATGATCTGCCCGACGCCTTCTACCGGATTGCCTTCGGCACAGACGAGCTGATGAAATACGGCAAGCAGGGGCTGTTCATCCCGCTTGAGGATCTGATCGAGGAGCATGCGCCCAACCTGCAAAAGCTGCTGAATGACAATCCGGACATTAGAGGCGCCATCACGATGTCGGATGGGCATATCTATGCCCTGCCTTATGTTGATTTCTCGAAGGCGTTCAACTCTGTCCGCCTGTATATCAACAAGAGCTGGCTCGATGAGGCCGGGCTGCCGGTGCCGGCAACGACGGAGGAATTCCGTCAGGCGCTAAAGACCGTGCGGGAGAAGGATCCGAACCGCCTCGGCTG
Organism: Paenibacillus sp. FSL M8-0334; assembly: GCF_038000405.1. Classification (NCBI taxonomy): domain Bacteria; kingdom Bacillati; phylum Bacillota; class Bacilli; order Caryophanales; family Paenibacillaceae; genus Paenibacillus; species Paenibacillus sp. FSL M8-0334. The sequence goes on along the minus strand of NZ_JBBOCH010000001.1, from coordinate 101,623 downwards.
GGTTCTCGAAACGCAGTATTGGACATTCCTGGAGAGCTTCCTGGCCGGCAGCTTCGGCATGGGCGAGGGAGGTGCCAAGGCGTTTGGCCAGTATCTGTATAAGGATACGGACGGTCAGGTGAAAACGACGTTTAATGATCCGAAATACAGGGAGCTTCTGCGGTATATGCATGAGCTGTATCAGGACGGTTCGCTGGCGCAGCAGAACTTCACGACCGGCTATGATTACGCCAAATGGTCCACCGACGGCGCGAATAACCTGATCGGCTCCTTCGTATGGGAGGGACCGGGGTATATCGGCAAGGAAGCGTCCGAGCACTATGTCGGCATCAACGCCCTGGAAGGTCCGAACGGGGATAAGGTGGCTAGTACGCTGGGGCCGCCGGCCAAAGGCATCTTCGGTTTTATTATCACCAATAAAAACAAGTATCCAGTCGAAACGATCAAATGGATTGACTACTTCTACGGGGAAGAAGGGATTAACTTCGGCACCTTCGGCCTGGAAGGGGAAACGTATGAGATCGTGGACGGCAAGCCGAGATACAAGGATGAAATTTTGAACTACAAGGGCGGTGTGCAGCTGGGAGCATTCCAATATGTAGACAATGTATATGGCGCTTATTATCCGTATGTCGAGCCGGACGATGACTTGCGGATGGCTGCGAGAGGCACGACGGTGGAAAATGAGATTAAGGCCGATCCTGCCGAGCTGGACGAGCTGGCGCCGAAGGAGCTGTGGCCGGATTTTGTGCCAACCGACGAGGAAGCGGGAACAACGAGCGCGATTCTCACCGACATCAACAAGTATATTGAAGAGATGCGCGTGAAGTTCGTGACCGGCAAAGCGAGCCTGGATACGGATTGGGACACCTATGTCTCCACCTTGGAGAGGATGGGAGCAAGCAAATATTTGGACATCAAGAGAGCGCAGTATGAGCGGTATATAAATGTAAAGTGAGCCATGATTGCAGGGAGGCAAGCTGCCCCTCAGTTTACACGGCAATGCGGAAAACGCTATAATTTACTATAACAAGGATGCAGCGTCGTCCGAATTTTGCAAGTGTTAATACCGGGAGAGATACTGAAAAAGAGAACCGTAGATGGGATGAGAACGAAGTTGACTAAAGACAATAAACCGCTGTACAGCGTGATCATGGATCAGTTGAAGTCGGAAATTTCATCGGGCCTGTATCGTCCTGAATCCCAGCTGCCGACCGAGGCAGAGCTGAGCTCTAGATTCGGAGTCAGCCGCATCACGACGCGCAGAGCGCTCGATGAACTGGAGCGGGACGGATACATTTACCGGATCAAGGGAAGCGGCAGCTTCGTCAAGCCCAGAAACCGGGGACAGGAGAACAGAGCTGAGGGAACCGGGAAGATGATATCGCTGATCCTGCCGTCAGAGGATGACCGGGGGACGATGGGGTATATTCGCGGGGCCTCGGACTGGCTGAACGCTAACGGCTACTATTTGAGCATCCATCAAAGTGATTACGATTCGCAGAAGGAGCGCGATCTGCTGGAGATGCTGACCCGAAAGGGCATCGCGGCCATCATTTTATATCCTCGGAATGACCAGACGAATTACGATATATTGCATCGGCTCTGTCTGGACGAGTATCCGATCGTCACGATAGATAAATATTTTGAAAGCTTGCCGCTCGGGGCTGTCGTATCCGACAATTTTAACGGCTCTTACCAGGCGGTTTCGCGGCTGATAGAGCTTGGCCATCGCAAGATCGCTTTCCTGACCGCGGTGACGATTGAATCGACCTCCTCCGTCAGAGACCGGTATTTCGGTTACTGCCAGGCGCTGAAAGACCACGGCCTTCCGATTGACAGCCGCTATATCCGGCTCAATATGAAGGGATATCGGGAGCAGGTCGGAGGGGAGCGGTTCTATAAGGAGCTGCTGGACTCGTACAGCGCGGATGGCGTGACGGCGGTCCATACCGAAAATGATCTCATTGCCGCATCGCTGCTCAATTTATGCCTGGACAGAGGCATCCGGATTCCGGAAGAGTTCTCGATTATCGGCTTTGACAATAATCCGGTAACCGAGCATGTGCTTATCCCGCTCACGACGATTGAGCAAAATTTCTATGAAATCGGGCGTCAGGCTGCCGAAATCATTGTCGAGTGGCTGGAGAAGGGAAGACAGACTCCAGGCCGCGTGCTCGTTCCGGTCAAGCTGGTGGAGCGAGGAACCACGGCCTTGGCCCCGGAGGGCAGCGTGGTCGAATAGCGATGGAGCGCCATGCTGCATAATGACTGCTGATAGCGGATGTCCCCGCTGTCAGCAGTCTGTTTGTGTTCCGGGAGACACTTGGTTCATGATGTGATTCATCATAAGATGAATCCAGATCGGCTTCATCTCGGCCCATTCCGCGACAAGGCTGCACGTGAAGCCTCGGCACAAGTAATGGGCTTCTATGCCATAGGCACACCGCTCTTCACGATACAGCCGAATGCCGTGCCGGCGAAGCTGCAGCTGGATGCGGCGTCTGTGTTCCGTTATGTCCTTCTTCACTTCATCCAGGCTGTGGATATACAGGCTGGACAGCTTCAGATCGAGGGTGCGCAGCGTCCGGAGATCCCGGTTCGCACAAGCGAGCAGCACCGAGTAAGTGACATAGTCTCGAACCAGGGCGGCGTCTTCCTCCGATGGAGGGGGAGGCGTCTTGGATAGTCTTGTCATAGCGGCACATCCTTGATTCAAGTGATGTAGATGCAGCGTGATACCTTATACATATACAGGAACATACGTTCCTTTTCTTTCATCTTAGAACTTCATCCATTGAAAAACAATCCACAAATTCTGGTTCTTCCAGGGATGTTGAGCGCATTCATCTGTTATAGTTACGGTAATCGCATTGTGTGATTCATGGCTCCATATCGTTATGGAGAATTTCGTTGTCTTTAGCATAAACCTACGCGACAAAGGAGTGTGATCGGGAATGAGACTGAACAAGGGAGAAATTTTGTTTCGGCAAGGGGATAGCGGGAAGTATTTATATCGTATCGAAAGCGGTCTGTTCAAGGTCACGCGTCTGCACGAGAATGGCAATATGGTTCTTTTCAACATTTTATATCCGGGTGAAACGGTTCCTCATCATTCGCTCATCAGCCCGAAGGAAACGCATGGAACCGCTACGGCGCTGATGCAGAGCGAAGTGGAAGTGATCCCGGCGGAGACCTGGTACCGAGAGCTCCGGGAAGATCCGGAGAAACCGCTGGAGGTGGCGCGTCTACTTCAGGAGAAGCTGCGCTTTATGCAGACCCGGCTGGACCACTTGACCGTGGGCACGCCGCAGGAGCGGCTGACACTGCTAATGCGCTGGCTGGACGAGCACTCCGACGGCAGGCATCTGACCGAATATTTGACCCAGGAGGAAATCGGACAGCTGATCGGCGTACGGCGGGAAACGGTTAATCGGCTGCTGCGTTCACCGGAATTTAACGAACGGGGCTAGGCAGGCTTATGCTGAATCATAAAGAGGCTGCCATCCCAGCGCGCAGATGCTATGTACGCTGAGCGGAGCCTCTGAAGGAAAACAGATTATTGCTCGATCGTTCCGGCAGGTCCAAAAAATTCGTAATGCGCCCGATCCGCAGGCACGCCCATCGCTTTCAGGTGGCTGTATACGGCGCGCATGAACGGCACCGGTCCGCAGAAGTAGAAGTCGGAGCCCGGATCGGTTGTTTCCTGCAACAACTCAAGGTCAATGTAGCCTGTCTTATGGCACTGGTCTTCCTGCTCTGGAGATTCATAGATCACGTAAGAGCGGAGCTGCGGATGCTGGACAGTCAGTTGCTCAATATGATCGCGCATCGCGTGCTGGCTTCCACATTTGGCGGCATGAATATATACGACTGGACGGGACGGCTGCTTGGTGAGCGCCGTTTCCAGCATGCTCACCAGCGGGGTCAATCCAACCCCGCCGCTAATGAGAACCAGGGGCAACTCCGAATCGGAATTTAAGGTGAAGGAGCCGGCTGGCGCGCTGACTTCAACGACCGTTCCTTCCTCAGCCTGGCGGTGAAGCCAGGTGGATACGACGCCGGCGCCTTCGCCATTCACCCCGTCCTCGCGTTTGACTGTAATGCGGTAGTAAGGCTTTCCGGGAGCCGTGGACAAGCTGTAATGCCGCAGATGAGAATACGAGTCTCCCTCTGGCTTCACCCGCAGTGTAATATACTGTCCGGGTTCGTAGCTCGCGATTTCCCCGCCATCCTCCGGCACGAGATAAAATGAGGTGATCAACGGGCTTTCCGTCACTTTCCGATCGATGACAAAACGCCGAAAGCCGGACCAGCCGCCAGGCACACGGGCTGCCTTCTCGTACATTTCCGCCTCCACGCTGATGAACGCATCAGCAATCACCTGGTAGGCATCCGCCCAAGCATTCAAAATTTCAGGTGTCGCCGCATCTCCCAGCACTTCCTTCATCGCCGCAAGCAGGGTTGTGCCCACGATGGGATAATGCTCCGGCAAAATGCCGAGCGCGCGATGCTTCTCGCCGATCTGCTTGACGACAGGCACAATCTCCTCCAGGCGGTCAATATGCGCTGCGGCGGCATATACGGCGTTGGCCAGCGCAGTTTGCTGACGCCCTTGGCGCTGGTTCGCATGGTTGAATATGTTCAGCAACTCGGGATGATTGTCGAACAGTCTTGTGTAGAACACAGACGTAATCTCGGTCCCGTGAACTTCGAGTACCGGCACGGTGGATTTGATGATTGCAATCGTTTCTTTGTGCAGCATAACACGGCCTCCCTTTTTTCCAGATACTGTTTCTCGTGAATAAGCATTGTAAATCATTCGTATGTGTCAAGTATAGGGATGGCCCGAACATCCATTTGTGATTATCGTCACACTGGATTTTTCGAATATGTGAACGATGCTGGTCGTATACATAGAGGGAGCATGAGCCATGAGGGGGAGCCGGCGTGTATTTTACTGCTTGATTGCCCAAATATCTCCAGCCCCTGTTTAGTCGGCCTTCACTTTGTGGTATAATACAATTGGAACTTGGCAAACAACTAAATAAAGAAAGGATCAGGATACCATGTGTCCCCGAAGGACAATTCCCCAAAGGACGATTTGGAAACGTTATGATCTGTCATACACATAGCTTCCTCCGTAGAGCGATGTCGGACGTCTGAAGACAAGGACGGTCTCTACGAAAGGAAGGATAGGATGATTATCCGAAGGATGAGCTCCTCCAGGATGCCTGTGCGTAGAGATGGGCCTTTGTCTGACCAATCTACTACGACAAGAGGGATCCTGTATGAGGAAAAGACAAGACTTCATTATTGAAATGTCAGCGATGTTATTTGGTACGTTATTAATGGCTTTTACCTACTATCATATTAATTTTCAGAACCATTTATCCGAAGGCGGATTTGTAGGCCTGGCACTGCTGGGCAAGTATGTGCTGGACATTCCGCCAGCGCTCGGCATGATTTTGCTGGATATTCCGGTGCTGCTGGTTGCCCTGTTTTTGAAGGGAAAGAAGTTCATCATTAACACGGTCGTGGCAGCGGCGATGTTCTCTTTGTTCTATGCGTTGATGGAGCGTTATTCGACCCTGGTGATCGATCTTCACCATAACCTGCTGGTTGCGGCTCTAATCTCCGGTGTGCTTACCGGCTTTGGAGCGGGAATCGTTCTGCGTTATGGCGGTGCTACGGGCGGGGATGATGCGATCTCCGTACTGATCAGCGAATGGAGCGGACTTAAGGTCGGTACGGTCATTCTGATCATGGATGCCGCGGTGCTGCTTCTGTCGCTGGCGTATCTGCCGCTGATGGAGACCATGTTCACCATTCTGGCGGTTACGATTGCAGGGCAGGTCATTTCGATGACGGTCGCTTATGGCCGGGAGAAGCAAGTCGCGAAACCGAAGCCGCTCAAGCCGATATTCAAACGTGCAACGGCCCGGCGAGCTGCTGTTGCCGCCAAGCCTGGCAGCGCCCATCCCGTGAGCGGGAGGTCGGTGTAACCCTTGAATCATAACCGAATCGGAAATAACAATAAGCGGTCACTCGTGAGTCTTATCACGAATGACCGCTTTTGATTATTCAAGCTGCGCATGGTCGTAAGTCAGCAGCCGCTTACGCATCTGGTCCCCCGTGCGGGTACTCGCGTTTGTCTTGGTATAATCAAGATGAATCCCGGTTATTCCTCGTCCTCCGGATGGTTCTCGTCCCATTCCTGGGCTTTGGCAGTGGCGATGGCAATCGCTCTGCCTTCCTCGTAGTTTTCCTCGAGCAGCGCGTTGGCGATCTCAACCGCCTTTTTGCGGACACGCGGCTTCAAGTATTTCATGGACGGCGGATAATCATTCGCACTCCAAGGCATGGATATCCCTCCATTTCAGCATCGATTTCAGCAGCTGCTTCGTTACAGACCTATTACCCGTGAGAACATGGGCTTAACCGACCTAAGCCAAACTTCGGGCGACCGAGGATAAGAAAGCATCCAACAGCAAGTTAGAAGGCGAGCGCGGCATACACAACAAAAAAAAGAAGGGGAGTTATCCCCTTCTCAGATTGTCGAGAAACCCTGCACTTTTTTCAAAGTACAGGGTTTCTCCCTTTTTAAGTGGTCACTTCAAGAGGGGAAATGGGGGGATTACCCCCTGTTTTCCAGGCGATCCAAGTGGATCGCCATCTTCTTCATATTCTGCACGGTTGCTGTCATCAGAGCTTGTTCCCTGACGTTTTGCAACCCGCGCAACCGGCAATAGCGAAACCCATGGAGCTCTTTGGCATCCGCGAAGCTTCGCTCAATCGTTTCTTTTCGTTTTCGGTATAAATACTTACCGGATCGACTGAGCCGGTTGTTTCGTACCCATTCCTTGCTGTCTTCCCAGACATGGCGCGTGACGACCTTGCGGTGATTCCGTGAACGGGTACATTGCTCCAGCATCGGGCAAGTCTTGCAGTGCTTCGGGTCGGAGGCATATTGCCGGTATCCTTCTCGATTCGTGGTGCGATACAACAATTCATGCTGGAGCGGACAAATATAACGGTTACGCTCGGCATCATAGGTAAACTTCCACTTCGGAAACAAGCCTTGGGTCGGATGAAATCTCCGGTGAGCAATCACGCCAAAGATCCCCCGTTCCTGCAATCCTTTGCAGATGGGGGTTGTTAAATAACCTGAATCCAGGGCAACGGCTTCAACTTCAAAACCAAATCGCTCTCGTTGGCGATCCAAACGCGACAAATACGGTACAGAATCATGAACGTTTCCCGGCGTGACGTGGACATCGGTAATCAGATTGTATTTTAGATCAACGGTCCGGTGATCTAAATAAAAGAATCCTTCCGGTTTGCCATCGCGAATCATATAACCGCTATCCGGGTCGGTTTTGCTCACCTTGATTTCTTTCTTCTCGACCACATCCTCTCTGGGTTTTAAAGCTTTTTTCCATGCGCCTTCCGGTCGGCTTCTACTGCGCCATTGAGTTCGTCCATGTAATCTCGTGTGTTTTGTAGAACCTGCTGTTTGGTGTACTGGTGTTTGTTCGCATTGGCCTTCACATGCGTGGAATCCGAAACCAGGACTCGTCCGCCGACCATGCGATGCTCGATTGCCTGCAGCACAATCTCATCGAAGATATCTTGAAAGATAGTAGTGTCTTTGAAACGAGTCCGTCGGTTCCAGCTAATGGTGGTATGGTCCGGAACTTTGTCTGTCAATCCCAAACCAAGAAACCAACGGTATGCCAGATTTGTCTGAATCTCGCGTTCCAGTTGACGTTCTGAACGGATGCCGTAAAAATAACCGAGGAAAATCATCTTAAATAACACGACAGGATCGATGGCTGGTCGCCCATTATCAGCACAGTAAAGCGGACGGACCTTTTCGTCGATGAAAGAGAAATCGATATACTTGTCCACTTTACGAAGCAGATGATCGTGGGGAACCAATTCTTCAATCGAAACAAACTCGTAAGCCTGCTGTTTTTCTCGGTTAGAACGCAACATATTTAACACCCTTCCGAACAGTTTATTTACTAAATATTATACAATATTAACGCGGTGTCGTGTTGAACTAAATACACAAAAAAATAGCTGTCGAGACTTTCTCGACAGCCTGAGAAGGGGAGTTATCCCCTTCTTCAGCCGAATATCAGGCAGTTGTAGAATGGCTCCGCCTTTATTCAAACAGCATTAAATATTGTCCATAGCCTTCCTTCTCAAGGTCCTCCTTCGGCACAAACCGCAGCGCGGCAGAGTTAATGCAGTAGCGCAAGCCGTCCGGACCCGGGCCGTCGTCAAAGACATGACCGAGATGGGAGTCGGCGCGGCGGCTGCGAACCTCGGTACGCACCATCATGTGGCTGAGGTCGATCCGCTCTTTAATGACATGATCCTGAATGGGACGGGTAAAGCTCGGCCATCCGCATCCGGCATCATATTTATCCAGCGAGCAGAACAGCGGCTCGCCGGAGACGATGTCCACGTATATTCCTTCGCCTTCATGATCCCAGTATTCGTTCCGGAATGGAGGCTCGGTAGCATTGTTCTGGGTTACCTCATATTGAAGGCGGGAGAGACGGCGTTTCAGCTCGTTCTTGTCAATCGGCTCACTCCAGTGGGATTCGATAAAATCCTCGCGCCCGGAGCCTTTGCGATACCGCTTGTAGTGAACGGGATTTTTCTTGTAGTAGTCCTGATGGTATTCCTCTGCCTCGTAGAACGTGCTGGCCGGCAGGATCTCGGTCACGATCGGCTTGTCAAAACGTCCGCTTTGTGCCAGCGCCTGCTTCGATTGCTCCGCCAGCTCGCGCTGTTCATCGGTATGATAGAAAATTGCGGTGCGGTAAGAGGCGCCCCGGTCATAGAATTGGCCGCCTGCATCGGTAGGGTCGATCTGCTGCCAGAACAGCTCCAGCAGTCGCTCATAAGGAAAAATGTCCGGATTGTAGGTGATCTGGACAGCCTCGTAGTGGCCGGTAGTATCGGAGCATACCTCTTCATAGGTCGGATTCTCGGTATGGCCGCCAGTGTAGCCGGATACGACCTTCACGATGCCGGGCAGCTGATCGAACGGAGAGACCATACACCAGAAGCAGCCTCCGGCAAATGTCGCCAGTTCATTCGTTGAGTGATTCATATTATCCCTCCATAATAGGGTTAGAATTTAAACGCTGTGCATTATATTATAAATCATTTGGTTCCATGAAGCCAAAAAGGCAGGAGGAAAGTTTCATCTTCGGCTGCCTTTCTTTTGATAGGCGATCATGAGCAGTGTGGACAGCAATATGATGATGGCGGCCACAGTACCGAACAGCGCGGGGTTCAAGGACAGGCCGTGACCGAGGTAGGCATAGATGAGAATGGACGGGATTTTGCCAATGCCAGAAGCGATCACATAAGTCCAGAAAGGGACAGGCGCCACCCCGGCATAGATGTTGACGGCCGTCTGCGGGATGACCGGCAGCAGCCTCGCGATGATGACTGCCCGAAATGGGTAGGTCTGCACCGCCTTGGTAAACGAGGCCAGAGCCGGATACCGCTCGATCAGCCTGTGGCCGGAGTCGCGGTACACCACTCGGGCTACCGCATAAACCACGATGGCTGCGATGGTGGTGGCGACCCAGGCGATAACCGCTCCCCCCATCGTCCCGTAGGTATACCCGAGCACGGCGATGACCGCCTTGTACGGCATCAAGGGAAACAGAGCGAACACCGTTGCAAGCAGCATCATCAGTGGAAATGCCGGGGACTGCTCCAGCCAGATGAAGATGTCTTGCCTGTATATAAAGGCGATAACGAGCACACAGAGATAGACTGCAGGAACGAGCCATTTCATGATCATAATTTCCTTTCTTGCTGAGCTGGCGAATATATCTATCATACCAGAAAAGAGCCGCTGCCGTCCGTTTACGTACGGGTTGAAAATATGCAGTCCTGGCCCCAAGAAAGAAGTGGTGCTCATGTCAAAACTTATATATACAACATGTTGGTCATGTGCTATAATGTGTCCAGCCGAATAGTTCCCAAAGGGGAGTAGCTCCAGCAGTAAAGTCGTCATTACGAGTTCACCGAACTCCGGCTTTACTGGCAACGAACCAGTTGTTTAGCGAGACCTTTGCCTGCATTTATTTATTGATGAGGTAAAGGTCTTTTTTGCGCTTATAAAACGTTGTTGAACTGCTTAGAAAAAGGAAACAACGTTTTTGCATGGTGGACGTCGGTATCAGGAAAACATATCGATATCAAGAAAGAAGGAGTGAAGAAGCATGGATATCATGTCAGTAGAATTTTGGACCGCGCTGTTGTCCATTATCCTCATTGACCTGGTGCTGGCAGGCGATAACGCGATCGTCATCGGTCTGGCTGCACGCAACGTTCCGAAGGAAGACCAGAAGAAGGTCATCATCTGGGGAACGGTCGGCGCCATTGCCGTTCGTGTCGTTGCGACGCTGCTTGTTGTATATCTGCTGATGATTCCAGGCTTGCGACTTGTTGGCGGTCTGGCATTGCTATGGATTGCCTACAAGCTGATGGTGGATGAGAAGGATCATGAAATTTCGGCAGGGAACCAGATGTGGGCAGCCATTCGGACCATTATTATCGCGGATGCGATGATGGGTCTGGATAATGTGCTTGCGGTTGCCGGTGCAGCGGGCGAGAGCTTCCTGCTCGTTATTCTCGGTCTGGCCATCTCGGTGCCGATTATGGTATGGGGAAGTACAATTATTTTGAAGCTGACCACACGTTATCCGGTAGTCATTACGATCGGTGCAGCCGTTCTGACATGGACCGCTTCCAAGATGATCGTAGAAGAGCCGCTCATTCATCACTGGTTTGCAAACAACGTGTTGAAGTATGGATTTGAAATTATTGTCGTTATCCTTATTATCGGTCTAGGCTTGTGGACGAAGAAAAAGAATGATGACAAGCAAAAACGCAAGCCTGTGCAAGTGAAGATGGCGGATTAATCCGCGGGTTTTGTCTCCTGGCGAAGATACCGTTATAATGTGCTCATGAGGAAAGGGTCAACATGCGGTTGATGCTGGGTCAATCCGCATCCTTCCCTGCGCGCTTGGAGCTGCACGCGGGTGAAGCCCTTGGATACATGAGGAGGAGACCGATCATATGGATTCAGAATCAAAATCCCTAGAAGAGCGGATTGTGGAAAGCTACAGGCAGGATGAGGATATGATGATCCTGGTGTTCGCCCAGTGGTGCGTGAATCAGGGGCTGGGCCCTGCGGAGCTTTACCGCAAGGCATATCCCGATCAGCCGGTGAATGAACCGTTGGCCAGAGCGCTTGCGCTGACTGTGCCGAAGGAGGAAGCCGGGGATATTGCGGATCATACCGTTCTTGGCGTTTTGTCCCTCTACGGGAATGACGATCTGGCCGCGGTGGTTACCGAGGCGATGGAACAGATCGCTGCCGCCCGCAAGAGCGGTACATAGAAGGCGGACGGCTTGCAAAGACTGTGGGTAACAGTCGCTTGCGAGCCGCTCTTGTATTCTGAGGTAAAGCATGCTGTTGAGGCATGTCTGGATTCTTCTTTAAAAGGATCTTTGTAAGGAATATGGAGATATGGAAGTGAAGGGAGCGCGTTAGAGGATGCTAGTCTTTGACCTGTTAAGCTGGTGAAGCGTCATCTGAACTATCGCGTGAATCCTAACAAGCCCGGAGGAAGGAGTGGATCCTTGCCCGGGCTTGTTTAGTAATAACAGTCTGATGCGGTTCACTCCACTGTTGCCTTTGGAACTGCTGCCTACGCCTATGCGATTATCGTCCGAAGCGGCATTCGCACAGCGGCAGACACAGGCGCTGTTAGAATGTGCAGCTAAAGTCAGACTCTAAGCATCAGCTGCTCAGGTAGGCGTGCGGCTGGCCATGCGGTATTGTTTGGGCGATACGCCGAATCGGGACCGGAATACCCGGTGAAAATAAGTATAGTTGGCAAAGCCCGACGTCTCCGCCACATCTTCAAGCGAGAGCGGGCTGAATACGATCCGTTCCTTGGCCATGTTCAGCCGCACTTCCATCGTGTACTGCATGATGGTGGTGCCAAACGCCTCTTTGAACAGATGCACTGCCCGGGAGACGCTGATGCCGACATGCCCGGCGACATCCTCCAGCTTGAACATCGAGGAGGCGTTCTCTTCAATATAGTTCTTCATGCGGTATGCCAGATAGGTCTTCGGCGTTGTGGATGGCTGCTCGGACAGCAGCCGGTCCACCTCAAGACACAGAATCCGGACCGTATAGTCGGCGATCTGGGGATAGGGGTTGGTGATGCGCCGCTGCTCCAGCACGAGCGAGCGAAAATGGCTCAGGTAGCGTTCTTCCAGCGGCATCCGGATTTTGGCCGGGCGCTTTAAAGCGTTCCACCATGCATCAACCCAATCGCCTTTGATAAAGATATGATAATCGCCGCTTTCAATCGTCAGTTCTCCATGGGCGTTAAGTTCATCGTCAATCTTAAGCTCGTAAGGCTGACCGGGACGGCATATAAGCAGATCGCCGGGCTCGATATGGACAAGTTCGCCGTCGATGATCGCACGGCAGCGTCCGTTGGTTTGAAGCCGCATTAAGTAGGAGTCAAAACCGTCGGGGAGCGTCATCTCAAAAGGCTTACGGTGAAAGGAAAAATCTGCTGCGACGACTTGGCTTGTAAAAGATGGTTCCATGACGAAATGTCTCCTTCAAAAAAGAAAATAATGACCAGATAGTTCATGTTTCAATCATATTATTCATTTTAAACGAAAGCGTTTCAGAATACCATGGTTACTAGACCGGGCATATCCAATGGGTCAAGGAGTGACAACGATGACAAAAATGAAAGCAGGCATTATCGGCTGCGGCAATATTAGCGGCATATACTTCACCAACCTGAAGAACAGCCCGTGGGTTGAAGTGATCGCGTGCGCCGATCTGGTTATGGATTACGCAGAAGCAAAGGCCAAGGAATACGGCATACCGGGCGTATGCACGGTAGAAGAGATGCTGGCGCGTCCTGACATTGATCTGATTATTAATTTGACGATTCCGGCCAGCCATGCAAGTGTCGATGTAGCGGCGCTTGAGGCCGGGAAACACGTATACAGCGAAAAGCCTCTGGCGATCACGCTTGAAGAAGGACGAGAGGTGCTGAACAAGGCAGACCTGAAAGGGCTGCGCGTCGGCTGTGCGCCGGATACGTTCCTCGGCTCCGGCGTCCAGACAGCCAAGGCAGCCATTGAATCCGGGCTGATTGGCCGTCCGATTGCGGCGACCGCATTCATGATGGGTTCCGGGCCGGAGGCCTGGCACCACAATCCTGAATTTTTCTATGCGCCGGGCGGCGGGCCGATGCTGGACATGGGGCCGTACTATCTGTCGGCTTTGGTCGAGCTGCTGGGTCCTGCAAGCCGGGTGAGCGCATCGGCAGGCATTCAGATTCCTGATCGCAGCATAGGCTCCGGTCCGCTGCAGGGCAAGCCGATTACGGTGCAGACCCCGACGCATCTGGCAGGCACGCTCGATTTCGAGAACGGAGCGATTGCCACGATGATTACCAGCTTCGATATTTTCGGCGGGTCTTCGCTGCCGTGGCTTGAGATTTACGGCACGCAGGGCACGCTCAGCCTCGGCGATCCGAACTACTTCAATGGTGAGGTTAAGCTGCGCAAGCAAGGATCCGATGAATGGCAAACGCTGGATCCTGTGTTCGAGTGCGGGCAGAATGAGCGCGGGCTCGGCATTAATGACATGATTGAATCGATCCACAGCAACAAGGATCATCGCGCAAGCGGACGCCTTGCGTACCATGTGCTGGAGATTATGCAGTCGTTCCAGCAGTCGTCTCTGGAGGGCCGCCATATCGTGCTGCAGAGCACTTATCATTACGGCAAGCTCCCGGCTCCGCAGCAGGCCGATTTGGGCTAATCCGCCAAGCAGAGGGAAGCATGACACAAGATGGTGTATATGCACGGCTGTTCAGTAAAAGATACTGCCTGATAACATCTCCTCGTGAAGCAGGAGCACAGGGAGTGCTTGTCGAAGAAAGTTACTGCCCGGATTTATTGTGGTAATTACAGCAAGGGAAGTTCCCGAATCAATTCGAATCAATTCATGGAAACAGGAGGAGATCCAACAATGAAACTTGGAGTATTTATGGTACTGTTCAGCGGGCGCAAGCTGGAAGATGCGCTTGACTATGTTGCAGCCAAAGGGCTGAAAGCGGTTGAAATTGGAACCGGAGGTTACCCGGGGAATGCGCACTGCAACCCGGCGGAGCTTCTTGAGAATGAAACGGCATTGAAGAATTTCAAAAATGCGGTGGAATCGCGCGGGCTGATCATCAGTGCGCTGAGCTGCCACGGCAACCCGCTTCACCCGCAAAAAGCGATCGCAAAAGATTTTCACGATGCCTTCGTAAAAACAGTTGAGCTTGCTGAGAAACTGGAAGTGCCTGTCGTTAACACGTTCTCCGGCTGCCCAGGTGACCATGAGGATGCCAAATATCCGAACTGGCCTGTAGCTCCTTGGCCGAACGATTACCAGGAAATCCTGGACTGGCAATGGGAAAACAAAGTGATTCCTTACTGGACCGAGTGGGGTAAATTCGCTGCTGACCGCAATGTGAAGATCGGTCTTGAGCTGCATGGCGGCTTCTCCGTTCATACTCCAGGCACGCTGCTGCGCCTGCGTGAGGCTGCCGGCGAAGTGATCGGGGCGAACCTTGATCCGAGCCATATGTGGTGGCAGGGCATTGATCCGGTACAAGCGATTCAAATTTTGGGCCGTGCCGGAGCGATTCATCACTTCCATGCGAAGGACACCAGCATTGATCCAATCAATGTTAACAAGCACGGTTTGACGGATATGCAGTCCTACACGAATATGCTGGATCGCGCTTGGCAGTTCCGCAGCGTCGGATTCGGTCATGATGTGAAGGAATGGGCAGATATGATGAGCGCTCTGCGTCTCGTCGGGTATGATTATGTGGTCAGCATCGAGCACGAGGATGGCTTGATGTCTGTAGAAGAAGGCTTCTCCAAAGCGGTGGATAACCTGAAACAAGTGCTTATCGAAGAGCCGCTCGGAGAAATGTGGTGGGTATAAGTTATTTGATCCGCTGTGCAAGCTAACGACTAAATGCATTTCTAGGGGGAACAGCTACATGCTTAATGTAACGATTTGGAACGAGTTCGTTCACGAAAATATTCATCAGGAGGTTAAAGCCGTGTATCCGACAGGGATTCATATGGCTTTGGCCGAGGGTCTGGCGCATCCGGATTTTATCATCCGGACGGCAACGCTGGATCAGCCCGACCATGGACTGACCCAGGACGTGCTCGATTCCACCGATGTACTGCTGTGGTGGGGACATATGGCTCATGACAAGGTTAGCGACGAGATTGTAGATCGAGTGGTAAAGCGCGTGCTTGACGGTATGGGGCTGATCGTTCTGCACTCCGGCCATTTCTCCAAGCCATTCAAAGCTCTGATGGGCACAAGTTGCGATTTGAAATGGCGGGAAGCCGGGGAGCAGGAATTGATGTGGAGCGTCAACCCGACGCATCCGATCGCTGAAGGAATTACAGGTCCGATCATTATCGATCAAGAGGAGATGTACGGGGAGTTCTTTGACATTCCAGCCCCGGATGAGCTGATCTTTATCAGCAATTTCTCCGGAGGAGAGGTGTTCCGCAGCGGATGCACATTCAAGCGCGGACATGGCAATATCTTCTACTTCCGTCCAGGTCATGAAACCTATCCAACCTACCGCAACCCTGAAGTGCTGAAAGTCATTTCCAATGCGATTCGGTGGGCACCATCCAAAGCGGGTAAACAGGTGTTCGGAAACAGTCAGCCGATCCGTCCGCTGCAGATTCCGGTCGTATAAGTTAGCTTCCGCATTCATAATAGCGGCAGAACCGGTCAAGGATTATATATTCTTGACCGGTTTCTTTGCATCTTAGGGTAATATAATGTATGAAAGGGTGGATAACCTGGAAGGAGGGGAACCGAATGCTGAGTGGAATCCGAAGCGCGCCGGTGGATCCATCCGTCATTGCCGTCTGCAGAGCCCGGCTGAGCGGGCACCCGGTGGAAGGATTTCTGCTTGGGGGAGGCACGTATCCGGCACAGGTGATGTTTGTCGGTGAAGCGCCGGGAGCGACAGAGATCCAGGAAGGACGGCCGTTTTCCGGTCAGGCCGGGGAGGAGCTGGACGGGTATTTACAGCGGCTTGGGCTTACCCGTGATGAGGTGTATATCACCAGCGTCATCCGCAGCAGACCGTATAAGGAGAAGCCGCTGACCCGGGCGTCAGGGGAGACGGTGATCAGCCGTTCCAACCGAACGCCTACCAAAACTGAAATCTTGGCGCATGCGCCCATACTGGATGAAGAGATTCGCTGGGTTCAGCCGCAGATCATTGTGCCGATGGGCAATACGGCGCTGCACAGACTGATTGGCAGTCACGAAACGATTACTTCACTGCACGGCAAGCTGATTGAAGGGCCAGTTCAGCAGGCGGCCGATCCGGCAATGCCGGATAAGGGCTATATCTTCTCAAGGGAAATCTATCAAATATTCCCTTTGTTTCATCCGGCTGCTATACTATATAACAGGAAGCTGACCGATATTGTTATGTCTGATCTGGATCATTTATCTCAAATTTTAAGAAGAAACAGCTGATTTTATGAGGAAAAAGGGCTAAAAGGTTTTCAGAAGCCTAAAAATATGCTAAAATGAAACATACTAACTAATCGTAAGTTTCACATGTTAGTGTTTACCCGTATAATGATGAGTACAAGGTGACTTCGCAAAGAGGTGAAGGATATGGGAGCTACAAACATCAAGCTCTGTCCCCGGTTTGAGTCGGCGTTTGCATGCCTTGGCAAGCGATGGAATGGACTGATCATTCAGGCGCTGATGAGCGGACCGAAGCGGTTTAAAGACATCTCCAGTGTCATACCGTCCATGAGTGACAAGATGCTGTCCGAGAGAATGAAGGACTTGGAATGTGAGGGCATTTTGGTACGACATGTTTACCCGGAGACTCCGGTTCGTATTGAATACGAATTAACTGAAAAGGGGAAAGCGCTTCGTCCCGTAATGGATGAAATCTCCAGTTGGGCGGAGCAATGGATTGAAAAATGACGGTGGTTCATTCGGCACTTCCACAAAAATAGACCCTGACCTGAGACATGTTCTCAGTCAGGGTTTATTTTCGTATTCGTATGAATAATTAAATTTTTAACTATATTATGTGAAAAATATCACAAAATTAGAAGGACTCAAACGATATAATTGACATGTAAGGGAAGAGATAAGCTGCATAACGAGTGGGGAGGAATGCATCGTGACGAATCGAAAAAAACAAAAATTAGTTGTCATAGGAAACGGCATCGCCGGAATTGGCACGATTGAACAAATTATTAAACTGGGCGGAGCCTATGATATTACGGTCATTGGCCAGGAGCCACACCCGAACTACAACCGGATCATGCTGTCTTACGTTCTGGAGGGCAGCAAAACGATCGATGATATCGTATTGAATGACTGGCAATGGTATGAAGACAATCAGATTACGCTTCACACCGGTACGGCAGCGACAGCCATTGATGAGGCAAACAAAGTGGTGGTCTGCGACAATGGCTTGAACGTGCCTTACGACAAGGTGATTATTGCGACCGGCTCGCGGCCGTTTATTCTTCCGGTTCCAGGCAGTGATAAGGAAGGCGTCGTTGGCTTCAGGGATATTGCGGATTGTACCCGCATGCTCGAAGCGTCCAAAACCTACAAGAAGGCGGCTGTCATTGGCGGCGGTTTGCTTGGACTTGAGGCAGCCAAAGGGCTGGTGAGTCTTGGTATGGAGGTCACTGTCGTTCACCTGATGGACGACTTGATGGAGAGCCAGCTCGACTCCCATGCGGCCCGGATGCTGCAGCAGGAGCTTGAGCGCCAGGGAATCCGTTTCCTGCTCGGGAAACAGACGACTGAAATATGGGGAGATACCCGGGTGAAAGGGTTGCGCTTCAAGGATGGGGGCGAACTGGAGGCCGAGCTGGTTGTGATGGCGGTCGGCATTCGCGCGAATACGGCGGTGGCTCAAGCGAGCGGCATTGAGACCGGACGCGGGATTGTCGTCAATGACTATATGGAAACGTCGATGCCAGATGTATATGCGGTAGGCGAATGCTGTGAGCATCGCGGCGTATGCTATGGCCTGGTGGCTCCGCTGTTTGAGCAGGGACAGGTGCTGGCCAAGCATTTAAGCGGGGTGGACACTAAGCCGTATGAAGGATCGGTGGTATCGACCAAGCTGAAGATCAGCGGAGTTGATGTGTTCTCGGCCGGCGAGTTCCTGGAGCAGCCGGAGCATACCGTGATTACCGCTAAGGATGAGTGGAAGAAGACATACAAAAAAATTCTGATGCGGGACGGGCGCATCGTCGGAGCGATCCTGTTCGGCGACGTAAGCGAATCGGCCAGCTTGCAGTCTTTGGTCAGACAGAAGGCGGAAATGACGGATGAAATCTATGCTTCCATCATGGGAACCGGATGCGGAGGACACGGGGGCAGCAAAGCTGCGATGGTGGAGAACATGCCGGATGACGAGATTGTGTGCGGCTGTAACGGGGTGACGAAAAAGGCGATTGTGGATGCCATTAACGGAGAGGGCTTAACGACAGTAGATGAAATTAAGGCCTGCACGGGAGCGACCCGCTCTTGCGGCGGCTGCAAGCCGGTGGTGGAGCAGATTCTCCAGAGCGTGCTCGGGGCCGGCTATACAGCCAGTGCCAAGCAGGGAATATGTCCGTGCACGACGCTCGACCGGGATGAAATTGTGGCACAGATCCGGGATAAAGGACTCACCTCCACGAGAGAGGTCATGCATGTCCTGGGCTGGAGCAATCCCGAGGGCTGCTCGAAGTGCCGGCCTGCCATCCATTACTACCTCGTCATGCTGAATCCGGAAACGCATCAGGAGGAGCGAGAGTCCCGCTTTGTGAACGAGCGGCTGAGCGCCAACATTCAGAAGGATGGCACGTTTACGGTAGTGCCGCGGATGTACGGCGGGGTGACGACACCGGAGGATCTGAAGAAAATTGCGGATGTATCGCTGAAATATAATGTGAAAGTCGTCAAGGTGACGGGCGGTCAACGTCTGGATCTGATCGGCGTGAAGAAGGAGGACCTGCCGAAGGTGTGGGAGGAGCTGGATATGCCGTCAGGCTATGCGTACGCCAAGTCGCTGCGGACGGTGAAGACCTGTGTAGGCTCCCAGTTCTGCCGCTTCGGCACACAGGACTCCATGAGCATGGGCGCCTTGATCGAGAAGAAGTTCGAGCGGCTGGACTTCCCGGCGAAATTCAAGATGGCGGTTAACGGCTGTCCGCGGAACTGCGCCGAAGCCTGCACCAAAGATATCGGCATCGTTGGCAATGACGGCGGCTGGGAAATCTTTGTCGGCGGCAACGGGGGAACGAAAGCACGCCTTGCCGATTCTTTCTGCAAAGTGAAGACGGATGAAGAGCTGATTGAGATCTGTGCGGCGCTGATGCAGTATTACCGCGAGACCGGCAAATATTTGGAAAGAACATCGGAATGGGTGGAGCGTCTGGGCCTTGATTCTATCCGTGAAGCGGTGCTGAGCAATGACGGCGAGCGGAAGGCGCTGGTCGCAAGAATCGAGCTTGCCCTCAAGCAGGTCGAAGACCCTTGGAAGAAAGTGCTGAAGGATGAGACGCTGCGGGAAACGCTGTTTGAGGACGTCAAACCGGTCACGATGAGCTGATTTTATAAAACCTGAACGGAGGATGATACACATGGAGAACGGAATGTTTACACCTGTTGGCCGGCCGGAGGATTTCCCGACATTGCTCGGAAGGACGGTGTCAGTATGCGGCGAGGAAATCGCCGTTTTCCGAACCTCGGATCATCGCTGGTTTGCACTGGAGAACAAAAACCCTAACCCCAAAGGAGGAACGCTGGCCGAGGCCATCGTATCCGGCCACTATATATATGATCCGCTGTACGACTGGAAAATTGATCTGACGACGGGCCTCGTGCAAGCGCCGGATACCGGCCACGTGCGAACGTTTCCGGTCCGGGAGGCCGATGGAATGATTGAGGTAGGCGTGGCGGCAGGCGGCCAGCAGACGGAGCACCCGGGAGGTGAGGTCCGTGTTCGCTGAAGATGTGGAAGCCGTCGTCCAGGCGGCGGTCAAGAAAAAGGAACAGATGAAGACCAATTTTCTGCGTTACTTCGTATCCGCGATGCTGGCGGGCGCTTATGTCGGAATCGGCATCATGCTGATATTCAGGCTGGGCGCTCCGCTTGCAGCGGAAGGTTCGCCGCTTCAGTCTCTCGTGATGGGAGCGGCCTTCGGGATTGCGCTCACACTCGTTGTGTTTGCAGGATCGGAGCTGTTTACCGGCAACAATATGTTTTTTACGATGAGCACGCTGTCCGGACGGACCACCGTATCGGATACGTTGAAGAACTGGGTGGTTGTGTTCATCGGAAATCTTGTCGGAGCCATTGTGCTCAGCAGTCTGATCTATGGCTCCGGACTGTTTAAGGGCATTCCGGCTGATCACCTGATTTTTACCGCGGCCGCCAAAAAGATGAACGATCCGTTTATGGAACTGTTTTTCCGGGGGATTCTGTGTAACTGGCTCGTCTGTCTCGCTTTATGGATGGGCATGCGCACCAAAGGGGAGACGGCGAAGCTCATTCTGATCTGGTGGTGCTTGTTTGCCTTTATTGCAACAGGGTACGAGCATAGCGTAGCGAATATGTCGCTGCTTACGCTGGCGGTCATGCTGCCCGGGCATCCGGAGACGGTGTCGATTGCCGGTTGGATCGGCAACATGGTGCCGGTGACGCTTGGCAACATTGTCGGGGGCAGTGTGTTTCTCGGGATGGCTTATTGGTTCATCTCTTCGGCGAAGACGAAGACAAGCACGAAGACGCAGGACAGCGGCCAGGAGAAGACGCTGGCTAAATAAACATAACAAGAAAGCGGACTTTACAGGCTAGCCAGCTGCATAAGTCCGCTTTTGTGACAAAAGAAAAAGGCCATCCTCGATATCGTTGATCTGAAGGATAGCCCAGCCGGGTGGGGGAGGCTCATGCTATGGTATTGCTCGCCTAGATCCTGCAAATTTCCTCCGGGCACAGCTCGCAGTGGCAAATATCCTGCAGCATCGTCATATCTTTGATCAGAATCATGCCTCCGATATATTCGATGGCGTCTTTTCTTCGCAGGTCGCTCAGCATCCGGTTTACGCTTTCCCGGGTTGCGCCAATCATGTTGGAGAGGTCGGTGTGCGTAATCTTTTTGTTGATCAGAACGGTATCGTCCTCTTGCTGCTGACCGTAGCTGTTGCTCAGGCGGATGAGCGTGGAGGTGAGCGCCCCCGGCTTGCCGTACATCATCAGGTCTCTGAATTTGGTTTGGGTGATGCGGTGATGGATGCCCATCCATTTCATGAAATCAATCGCAAAATCGCAGTGTTGGCAGATCAGCATTTCCAGCTCTTTTTGATCGATGACGCCGACCACCGTGTCCTCTACCACTTCGGCCGAGAAGCTGTGATTCGTTCCGAAGAACGGATCGGCCTGGCCAACCATGTCGCCGGGATGATACATATAGAGGATCAGTTCTTTGCCTTCATCGGTCGATTTCGTTAATTTGACACAGCCGCTCTTGATGTAATAAAGTTTGTCGGAAAAATCGCCTTCCCAAAACAGATGGGAGCCTTCAGGGAGCGTTCTATCTTTCATGGCAACGAGCAGACGGTTCAAGTTCTGCTCCGAAAAACAGCGTGTGTTTCCTTGGGCTTGCATTGTCAGTTCCATCGTTTTCATTGTTGGCATCTCCTAACATCCTATTTTTAATACATTCAATCTTTAAATACATTATAACGTGAAAAAATTCACTTGTGACGCGACAAAAGTGTCTAAATTTCAAACATTGTGATCATTTTCACTTAAAAGAGGTGATAAACGGGGAAGAATAGCATAGTGGGGCGGATCGTGATTGGAATGAAAAGGCACAGGTATAGGTGTTTTAACGAAATATTTCGTTATTTTTTATATTGTGAAAAAATTCACATGATTTTGGTTTGGCGCATGATATGATCAAACCGTAAGCAGCGTGAGGATGCGCTGAACATAGAAACGAATACCATTAGGAGGCGAAGAGAGATGGCTGTAACGAAAGAAAACGCGGATAACAAAAAGCAAACGGCAACCGGTTATATTGATCAATTGATTGCAAAAGCGAACCGGGCGCGGGAGAAGTTTATGGCTCTCGATCAAGAACAAGTAGACCGGATCGTGCAGGCGATGGCGATGGCCGGGCTTGAGCAGCACATGCAGCTGGCCAAAATGGCCGTGGAGGAAACGGGAAGAGGGGTATATGAAGACAAAATTATTAAAAACCTGTTCGCTACCGAATATATTCACAACAGCATCAAATATGACAAGACGGTAGGTGTCATTGAGGATAATCCGTACGAAAGCTATCAAAAGATTGCGGAGCCGGTCGGCATCATTATGGGCATTACACCGGTGACGAACCCGACATCCACCACGATATTCAAGGCGCTGATCTCGATCAAAACGCGCAATCCGATCATCTTCGGGTTCCATCCGTCAGCACAGGCCTGCAGTCGCGAGGCAGCCAAAATTTTGCTGGAGGCTGCAGTGAAGCATGGGGCGCCTGCCGATTGCATCCAATGGATTGAGGAGCCTTCCATGGAAAAAACAAATCTGCTGATGAACCACCCGGATGTGGCGCTCATCTTGGCCACCGGCGGTTCGGCAATGGTGAAGGCGGCATACAGCTGCGGCAAGCCAGCGCTCGGCGTCGGTCCCGGGAATGTGCCATGCTTTATTGAGAGAACCGCTGATCTGGATCAGGCGGTGTATGATTTGATCCTCTCGAAGACGTTTGACAACGGCATGATCTGCGCATCCGAGCAAGCGGTCATCATTGAAGAGCCGATCTATGACCAGGTGAAGAAGAAAATGATCGAGAACGGCTGCTATTTTGTAAGCAAAGAGGAAGCAGCGAAGCTGACGGCCGGGGCAATGGTTGCCGATAAATGCGCAGTGAACCCTGCGATCGTCGGACAGCCTGCGGTCAAGATCGCCGAGGCATGCGGCTTTACAGTGCCGGAGAACACCAAGATTCTCGTGGCCGAGCTGGCCGGGGTTGGACCTGGCTATCCGCTGTCTGCGGAAAAACTGAGCCCGGTGCTGGCCTGCTATAAAGTGAAGAATGCGGAAGAGGGGATCAAGCGGGCAGAGGAAATGGTTGCCTTCGGCGGGATGGGTCACTCCTCGGTCATCCATTCGAATAACGAAGAGGTCATTGCCAAGTTTTCCGATCGCATGCAGACCTGCCGCATTCTCGTGAATCAGCCGTCCTCCCAGGGAGGCATCGGGGATATCTACAATACGAACCTGCCGTCGTTGACGCTGGGCTGCGGCTCTTACGGACGGAATGCAACGTCTTCGAACGTAACGGCTGTCAACCTGATTAATGTGAAAAGGGTGAACCGACGTACCGTGAATATGCAGTGGTTTAAAGTGCCGAGCAAAATTTATTTTGAAAAAGGCGCAACGCAGTACCTTGCCAAAATGCCGGACATTCAACGTGTGGCCATCGTGACCGACCCCGTGATGGTGAAGCTCGGTTACGTGGAGCGGGTGGAGTATTACCTGCGCCAGCGCCGGACGCCGGTTGCGATCGAAGTGTTCTCGGAAGTGGAACCGGACCCGTCGACTACGACGGTCGAGCGCGGAACAGAAATGATGGCGCGCTTCCAGCCGGACTGCATTATTGCCCTTGGCGGCGGTTCGCCAATGGATGCCGCGAAAGCAATGTGGCTGTTCTACGAATATCCGGACACCGAGTTCAACAGTTTGAAGCAGAAGTTCATGGATATCCGCAAGCGGACGTTCAAATATCCGAGACTTGGCCAGAAAGCCCAATTCGTGGCGATTCCGACAACCTCGGGTACAGGCTCGGAAGTGACCTCGTTTGCGGTCATCACGGACAAAATCCAGGGCAATACCAAGTATCCGCTGGCGGATTATGAGCTGACGCCAGATGTGGCGATTATCGATCCGGAATTCGTATACTCGCTGCCGAAAACGGCGGTTGCCGATACAGGGATGGATGTGCTGACCCATGCGATTGAAGCTTACGTATCGGTCATGGCCAACGATTATACAGACGGCCTCGCCATCAAAGCGATCCAGCTGGTATTCGAATATCTTGAAGCATCGGCATTGACGGGTGACAAGCTTGCGCGGGAGAAAATGCACAACGCCTCGACCCTGGCGGGCATGGCCTTCGCCAACGCCTTCCTCGGCATCAACCACAGTCTGGCGCATAAATGGGGCGGTCAGTACCATACCGCGCACGGTCGTACCAATGCGATTCTGATGCCGCATGTGATCCGCTACAATGCCAAGAAGCCGACCAAGCATGCCGCATGGCCGAAATACAAGTCGTTCGTGGCGGATCAGCGGTATGCAGAGATCGCCCGCATTCTCGGACTGCCAGCGCGCACGACCGAGGAAGGCGTGAACAGCCTGATCCAGGCCATTCGCGATCTCAACCGCAAGCTGGGCATTGAAGAATCGTTCCAGCAGCTGGGCTTCGATCCGGCCGATTTCGAGAGCCGGGTAGAACAGCTCGCTGACCGGGCATTCGAGGATCAGTGCACCACGAGCAATCCGAAGCTGCCGCTGGTCAGCGAACTGGCAGACATCTATCGCAACGCCTTCTACGGCCGATTCTAATCGGCTGCGGCGGGCTCCCGAGGCGGATGTCAGACGGGCTCCGCACCGCAAGGCGAAGCTTGAATGATGGCGGCTAGTGCGTTTCGAGGAGCGGAGTCACAGGTGATAAAAATCACGTTCAGGCCATGATTTGTGATCATTATCACAGATTGAGGCTGGCAGCAGGTCTACAATAAAGGTGTAGCAGGATTTAAGCATTCTGGAGTCCCAGATCAAGTGAAGAAAAACGGAAGCTTGCAGCTTGTGAGCGGGATAGCAGCATCCACATTTGTGAAATATGTCACATAAGCGGATCTGGGATGTCGCCCGTGGATTTCCCGCTCCGGGCTCAAGTTGCCTAAAAAAATATTGGAGGGATTCAATATGTCGGTGATTACACAGGAAGTCGGCTGGAGAAGCTTCACGACCGGTAAATGGGCGAAGGCTGTTGATGTCAATGATTTTATCGAGCGCAACATTACACCTTACTATGGGGATGAGCAGTTCTTGGCGGGTCCGACGGAGAACACGAAGGCGCTGTGGGAAATTATATCCGAGCTGAGCGTGAAAGAGCGCGAGCGCGGCGGCGTTCTGGATGTGGACGTCAACACGCCATCCACCATACTGTCACATGGGCCAGGCTATCTGGATAAAGACAAGGAGCAGATCGTCGGATTGCAAACCGATGAGCCGTTCAAACGTTCCATTCAGCCGTTTGGCGGTATCCGGATGATGATCGACGCATGCAATGCTTACGGCTTCGAGCTTCCGCAAAGCATCGTGGACATGTTCACTCACATTCGCAAGACGCACAACCAAGGGGTGTTTGATGCCTATACCTCCGAGATGAGAGCAGCGCGTAAAGCGGGCATTATCACCGGTCTGCCGGATGCTTATGGCCGCGGCCGCATTATTGGCGACTATCGCCGGGTGGCGCTGTACGGCGTGGATTTCCTGATCCGCGATAAGCAGCGTGAACTGCAGGAGCTTGAAGTGGATCATATGGATGAAGCGGTCATTCGTCTGCGTGAAGAGGTGTCCGAACAGATTCGCGCCCTTCAGGAATTGAAGGAAATGGCCAAGATGCACGGCTATGACATTGCCAAACCGGCCAACAATGCCAAGGAAGCATTCCAATGGCTGTACTTCGGTTATCTCGCTGCGATCAAGGAGCAGAACGGAGCGGCGATGTCGCTGGGCCGGGTATCCTCCTTCCTCGACATTTACGTACAGCGCGACCTGCAAGAAGGAACGCTGAACGAGCAGACAGCCCAGGAGCTGGTCGACCACTTTGTCATGAAGCTGCGCATCGTGAAGTTTCTGCGCACCCCGGATTATAACGAGTTGTTCAGCGGGGATCCGACTTGGGTAACCGAATCGATCGGAGGCATGTCCGTCGGCGGCGAAACCCGCGTGACCAAGAACAGCTTCCGCTTCCTGCACACCTTGTACAACCTGGGACCTGCACCGGAGCCGAACCTGACTGTATTGTGGTCTGAGAAGCTGCCGGAGGCGTTCAAGAAGTACTGTGCCAAAGTATCGATCGAAACAAGCTCCATTCAATATGAGAACGATGACCTGATGCGTCCGATTTATGGCGATGATTATGGCATTGCCTGCTGCGTATCCGCCATGCGGATCGGCAAGCAGATGCAGTTCTTCGGCGCTCGGGCGAACCTGGCGAAGGCGCTGCTGTATGCGATCAACGGCGGCAAGGATGAGAAATCCGGCGCCCAGGTTGGACCGGAGTACCCGGCAATTACGGCAGGGGTGCTGAATTACGACGAAGTGATGAACCGCTTCAAGCCGATGATGGAATGGCTGGCGAAGCTGTACATGAACACGCTGAACGTCATCCATTACATGCATGACAAGTACAGCTATGAGCGGATCGAGATGGCGCTCCATGACCGCGACATTCTGCGCACGATGGCCTGCGGCATTGCCGGCTTGTCCGTTGCTGCCGACTCGCTAAGCGCGATTAAATATGCGACGGTGAAGCCGATCCGTAACGAGCAAGGCGTTGCCGTTGACTTCGAGATCGAAGGCGATTTCCCTTGCTATGGCAACAACGATGACCGGGTAGACAGCATAGCCGTTGAGCTTGTGGAAACCTTCATGAGCATGCTGCGCAAGCATAAGGCGTATCGCGACGCGCTGCCGACCCAATCGGTGCTGACGATCACGTCGAACGTTGTATATGGCAAAAAGACCGGCACCACGCCGGATGGCCGCAAGGCAGGAGAGCCGTTCGCACCGGGCGCGAACCCGATGCACGGTCGTGACCGCAAAGGCGCGCTCGCCTCGCTGACCTCGGTGGCGAAGCTGCCGTACGAGGACAGTCTGGACGGCATCTCCAACACCTTCTCCATCGTGCCGAAGGCGCTTGGGAAGGAGGAAGACGTTCGCCGGAACAACCTCGTTTCGATGATGGACGGATATTTTGGCAGCAAGGCGCATCATCTGAACGTGAACGTATTCAACCGCGAGCAGCTGATCGATGCGATGGAGCATCCGGAGAACTATCCGCAGCTGACGGTGCGTGTATCGGGTTATGCGGTCAACTTCATCAAGCTGACCCGCGAGCAGCAGCTCGACGTCATTAACCGGACCTTCCATGCCTCGATGTAACACGGCAGACCAGTACAGCCAATAACAAAGCGGATACAGAAAGGATGACTTCCTATGATGAAAGGCCATGTCCATTCCCTAGAAACTTTCGGTACGGTTGACGGTCCGGGTATCCGCTTTGTACTCTTCATGCAAGGCTGCCTGCTGAAATGCCAATACTGTCATAATCCGGACACCTGGGGACTGAATGAAGGACGCGAGATGACGATCAATGAGGTGCTGAGCGAGATCGAATCGTATCTGCCCTACTATCGTTCATCCGGCGGCGGGCTGACCGTGTCTGGCGGCGAGCCGACGCTTCAGTATCCGTTCGTAACCGAGCTGTTCCGGGAGGTTAAGCGCCGGTGGAATTTGCACACTGCCCTGGACACGAACGGCTACAACGAGCCGGAGAAAATTCGTGAGTTGCTGGAGGTCACGGATCTGGTGCTGCTGGATCTGAAGCATATCGACGATGAGAAGCATATCGTTTTGACCGGCAAATCGAATGAACGGACGTTAAAGACCGCGCGTTGGCTGTCTGACCATGGCCGGAAAATGTGGGTCCGGCACGTCTATGTTCCGGGCATCCATGAAGATCAGGAGGACCTGCACCGGCTGGGCCAATTTATCGGCACCCTGCAAGGGGTGGAGAAGTTCGAAATTCTTCCCTACCATCAGATGGGCGTCTATAAATGGGAGGCTCTCGGCAAAGCCTACCCGCTGGAAGGCATGCCTTCGCCAACCGAAGCCGAGGTGGATCGTGCCTACCGGCTGATCGAGGAAGGCAGGGCCCTTGCGAGCGTATAGCCTGGAAGTAGCGGCAGAGCCGCGCACGGAAGATGCGCCACCACGCGGAGAGAATCGGTCATTTGTTTTCTGACAATCCAATAAGCCATGACGAGCACTTAACCATAAGCTTGATCCCTGTTCGGGCTAGTCCGTACAGAGGGGAGCTTCGGTTAAGTGCTCTTTATTATGTGCGAGGCCGTCGTCCTGCAACGAGCGACTTGACGACTGACTGGTGCTTGACGCCCGTACCGGTCTTCTTCGGGCTCTGCAGGCAAGCTATCACGTTAGAACCCCTGCCGGAAGCAGGCAATGGCGCGAGAGCTGTGGACGATTTTATCCCTGCTATAGCCAAAAGTGACCTTCCGCAAACCGAAATCGCTTTCTATAATGGGATATAAACAGAGAATCAGGGGACTGAAAGCTTACAAAATACCGGTTATTGTTGAAGGGGTCATGAACGATGAACGATAAACGCGCCGCGATCTGGATCGCTTGGTGGCTGGCAGCCTCCATACTCCTCGTTTCCTGCAGTGTTCCCGGCGGCGAGTCTGCACAGCCTGGGGAAGAAGCGGGCAGCGTCAGCTCCGATCCGTTTGAAATGACCGTCCGTCATACACAGGTGGGCGACTCCAAGAAGTTTCGCCTCGCCCTGCTTAATGAGGTAGTACGCAAAACGGAAGCGGCCGTACCTGGCCTGACCATCCGGCTGGATGCGGTGGATGCCGAGGTGAACCGCAAGGAGAAGCTGAGAGGGGAGATGGCTGCGGGCAAGCCACCGGACATCTTTGATGTGTTCGGGAGCCCGGAAGCCGGACTGTATGCCAAGGAAGGGCTGATGCTCGATCTGACGCCGATTCTGGATGAGCTGGAGCTGAGGGACAAATTCACGACGCTGGACCCGTTCACCCATGACGGAAAAATTTACGGCTTGCCGATCGGAAGCACGATTGAGGGCATTTATTACAACAAACCTTATTTCGAGGAAAAAGGATTCAGCGTTCCCCGTACGCTTGCGGAGCTTGAGCAGGTTGCCGATGCGATCAAAGCGGACGGGAAGGTGCCCTTTGCCCAGTCTTCCAAGGATGCCTGGATTCCGCTCATGCTGACCAACAACCTGTGGAGTTACTACGCCGGCCCCGGGGTCACCTACGGCTTCAAGACCGGCGATACGAAATGGACAGACCCGCAGGTGGTCGAAGGGGTAGAGAAGCACCAGGAATGGGTGGAGAAGGGATATTTCAAAAAAGGCGAGCTTGGCCTTGATTATGCCGACATGAGAGAGCAGCTCATCTCCGGCGAAGCGGTAATGATGATGGACGGCTCCTGGGCCAACTCCATCTTTCGTGATCCGGAGCAGGCGGGTGAGCTGGTGGGGCAGATCGGGTACTTTAACCTTCCACCGGTCCATGAAGACGACCCGATTGTCGTGATGCAGGATGCGAATAACGGGTACGGTTTTTCTGCCGCCGTTGCCAAAGACCCGCGGAAGCTGCACGCGGTCAAGCTCTTTATCAAGCAGATGTGGAATGAGGAGAT
Organism: Paenibacillus sp. FSL M8-0334; assembly: GCF_038000405.1. Lineage (NCBI taxonomy): Bacteria > Bacillati > Bacillota > Bacilli > Caryophanales > Paenibacillaceae > Paenibacillus > Paenibacillus sp. FSL M8-0334. The sequence goes on along the minus strand of NZ_JBBOCH010000001.1, from coordinate 71,903 downwards.
GCAGCTTAGAGGATTGAAGGAGGACGGCGTGCTGCCGGCGATGAAGATGGACCTGGCCGTGATGAATTCCACCTCGGATGATCCGCTGCTGCAGGACATTTTCAAGGCGTTGAACGACATCGACAAGTCGTACCCGGCCTTTGACGCCCTCGTCCAAGCTGAGGTCAATACGGAACTGAGCATCGGCATCCAGCAGGTGATTGGCGGCAAGATCGGGGCCAGGGATATGCTGATGCGGGTTCAGGAGGTACAGGAGGCAGCCAATGCGGGAAGGGAATGAGTGGATGCGGTCAGTCATGTTATCCGGCAGCAGCATTGTTCCGGCAGACGGAGTGAATTTCACCAATCGTGGCGTGGGGCTGGCCCGCTATAACTTGAGCATTACGGGAGCAAACACATGAATTTAAGGAACAAGCTGTTTACCGCATTTTTGGGATTGATCATCATTCCGTTATTTGCGCTTGGCTTATTTACATTTTTCATCACCTACAATTCGATCGAGAAAAAATACAGCCAGCAGGCCGAATATTCGCTAAAGGCGATCAGCTACAGCATATCGAGCGTGTTTAAGGAGATGGAGTATGTCACCGACAACGGGATTGCCACCTCGGTGTTTGCGATGGCGCTCAGCGCCAAGGATCCGGATTCCCAGAACCTGATCACCGATTCGGAGCTGCTCAACCTGAACGAGCGGCAGCGCAGCTTCCGCAACCTTCTGTACAATCACCCAGCGATCAACTACGCTTTTTTGTACCATTTCAACCGCGAGTCCGCGCCGATTCCGATTTTCAGCAAAGAAAATTTCCAGGCGCTTCCGTTTGATGATTTCAAGAACAACCGACTCTATCATGAAGTGATCGAACTGAACGGGATTCCGAAGTGGCTCGCGCCGCATGAATTCCCGGAACTGACCGGCACGGAGCCGGTGTTCACGCAGATCCGGCTCGTCAAGGATGTCAACACGCTGCGCAAGCTCGGTTTTCTCGTTGTCCAGATCAAGACCTGGGAGTTCGAGGATATTTTTCGCAACTTGACACTTTCCAACAATCATCAGAACACCTCCTTCATGCTGGTCAACAACGACGGGCTTATCCTTTTCGACCCGGGCGGCACGATGGACGGGCAGAACATTCGACAATATTTGAGGCAGAATGTGGAATTCAGGGAGGGATACCAAAGTTTCAAGGCGAATTTTAACGGAGAGGAAAATATCGTTTCCATCTATCATCTGGATGATTATGCCTGGAATCTGGTGTCTTTCACGGACTGGAATTCTTTGTCTCAGGAAGTCACCTCATTTGCCAAATGGTTTTTGGTCATTATCGGCGCTTGCCTTGTAACGGCAATTGTGTTCAACCGCTTGTTCATGAACCGGATTACCGGCACCATTGCCGTCATCGTCAGGTTTATGCGCCGGGTTGAAGACGGGGACCTGAATGCCCGGGTGGAGGAGAAGGGCGAGGATGAGCTGCTGCTGCTGTCCAAGGGCTTCAACAATTTAATGAACCGGATCAACGGCCTGTTTGCCCAGATCAAGCAGGAGCAGAGGCAGAACACCGAAGCCCAGATGCGCCTGCTCCAGGCCCAGATCAAGCCGCATTTTCTGTTTAATACGCTGGAGTCGATCAACGTTCTGGCTGTGCAGAATGAGGGGCGCAAGGTGAGCGAGATGGTGTACCGGCTGGCCAGCATATTGCGGATCAGCATCCAGGAGCGGGAGGAAATCACACTGGAAGAGGAGATCAAGCATCTGGTGAGCTATCTGGAGATCCAGAAATTCCGTTTTGAGGACGTGTTCGATTACGAGATTGATATCCCGAAAGAGCTCAGAATGAGCCGAATATTGAAGCTGACGCTGCAACCGCTGGTGGAGAACAGCATCCAGCACGGGTTTGAAGGCATCCCGTACAAGGGTATGATCCGGGTCACGGCCTGGAAGGAGCGGGGCAACGTCATCATACGTGTGGAGGATAACGGACTCGGGATGGACGCCGAGCAGCTGGCGGCTTTTGAATACATGGCGAGCGATGATCCTGTGGACAATCACGTTGATGAAGCGCCGGATCATGTGATGGAGAACCGGGAACAGCGGGGGCTGGGCATAAGGAGTGTTGCCGACCGCATAAGGATCCAGTACGGCGATTATTACGGGCTGTACATCTGCTCCAGCCGTCCTGGCGGCACGGTCATTCAATGCGTAATCCCTTATCACGATGGAAGGCGGTGGGAACATGCTGAAAGTACTGCTGGTTGACGATGAAGCTCCGATTCTGCGCAACCTTCACCAGGTATTGCCGTGGAGCGAGATGGGGATGGAGGTGTCCGGACTGGCGCGAAGCGGTATGGAGGCGCTGGATCTGGCTGCCCGGTATACGCCCGATCTCGTGCTTAGCGACATACGCATGCCGGTCATGGACGGCTTGACGTTTATAGCGAAGCTTCGGGAGCAGGGTTGCCATGCGGAGATCTTTCTGCTGACCGGTTATGAGGAATTCGAATATGCAAGAGAAGCGATCAAGCTTCGTGTGAAGGATTATATCAGCAAGCCGATCCATTACGGGGAGCTTGAGATGAAGATTCGGGAGACAGGCGAGGAAATTCGCATCAAACAGGCGAAGGAACGATATTACGGCCATCTTCCTCTATTCGACGATACGCCGGAGCCGGATGACACGGGCAAAAGAACACCCGAGCAGATGATGACCGCCGCTCTGGAATATATCAACACGCATATGGGCCAGGACCTTGGCATTGAGGAATTGTCAGAGCTGCTTGGCATCAGCCCGAGTTATTTCTGCCTCCTGTTTAAGAACCATGTCGGGCAGACATTTGTGGAGTACTTGACCGGCAAAAGGGTGGAGGCAGCCAGGTTCCTGCTGGAGAACAGCGATCGAAGCATTACCCAGATCGGCGCATACGTCGGTTATCATGAACGGCGATATTTCACGAGAGTGTTCCAGAAGGCGACCGGAATGACGCCATCCGAGTACCGGGAGCTGACGGGGAAGAGCCATATAACCAAATCGACTATAGGAAAGCAGGTGCCCAATTGATGAAGTGGACGTTGCAATCGTTGAGCTTGGAGCAAAAGGTAGGACAGTTGTTTATATGCGGCTTTGATGATATTGAAGCTAATGAGCATGCCCGGGCACTGGTGGAGCAACATCAGGTAGGCGGAATCATCTATTTTCGCCGCAATGTTCGTTCGTTAAGCCAGCTGTCGGCCTTATCCGATTCCTTGCAGGAGCTGGCGGCCGCCGGCGATCAGCCGCCGCTGTTTATCGCGATTGACCAGGAAGGCGGGATGGTGGCGAGGATCGACCAGGACGGAGTCAGCCGGGTTCCGGGCAGCATGGCCCTGGGGGCGTCCGGCCGCGAAGAGGATGCGTACATCGCCGCCCAAATCTGTGCGCGCGAGCTGCGATCGGTAGGCGTCAACATGAATTTTGCGCCATGCCTTGATGTCAATAACAACCCTCGCAACCCGGTGATCGGGGTGAGATCCTTCGGCGAAGACCCTGAAGCGGTTGCCCGCCTTGGCTGCGCCGTTATCCGCGGCTACCAGGAGGAAGCGGTGTCGGCAACAGCAAAGCATTTCCCGGGACATGGAGACACAAGTGTGGATTCCCATCTGGGCAGAGCCTCCGTGCCGCATGACCGGGAGCGGCTGAACCGGGTGGAGCTGGTTCCGTTTGCACAAGCGATCCGCGAGGGCGTTGATGCGATTATGACCGCCCATGTTAGCTTCCCGGCGATCGAGGACAGCGGCTATCCTGCTACATTGTCGCGCCCGGTATTGACCGGCCTGCTGCGTGAGGAGATGGGATTCCAAGGGCTGATCGTTACCGATTGCCTGGAGATGCATGCCATCTCCAAGCAGTATGGCGTGGCGGAAGGCGCCGTGCTCGCAATACTGGCGGGAGCCGACTGCGTGCTGGTCAGCCACACCTATGCGGAGCAGGACGCAGCCATTCGGGCGGTTGTGGAAGCGGTCCGGAGCGGAAGAATTCCGGAGAGCCGGATCGACGCATCGGTGGAGCGGATTCTCGCTTTGAAGCAGCGGCAGATTAAGCAGCGTGAGCAGCTTCCGCTCTCGGCATCCGGTGTGCCACAGGAGGAAGTACAGCAGCTTCTGTATGCCATCGCCGGAAGAAGCCTGACACTGGTGAAGGATGAGGGGCAGCTGCCGATCCGCAAGGATGTGGATACGCTGGTCATCTGGCCGGAGCTGCGCCAAGCGACCCAGGTCGATGAGGCCTGGAGCAAAAGCTACACCCTTGGTGACGCCCTGAAGGACTATGGCGTGCCCGTGCGCGAGCTGCGTATCAGCACTGATATGACGGACGAGGAAGTGGCGCAGGTCGTCCAAGATGCCGACGGGTACAAGCAGATCATCGCCGTCACCTATACGGCCGAGAGCAGATTGCCGCATGGCCAGCAGCAGCTGGTGAACAAGCTGGCTTCACTGCAGCGCGGGTCTCTGGTTGTGCTGGCTTCGCGCAACCCGTATGACATCGAATTTCTTGAAGGAATCAAAACCTATCTGTGCAGCTATGAGAACACGCCGCCTCTGATGCAGGCGGCAGCGGCCGCCTTGATTGGGAAGCTCAAGCCGAAAGGCAAGCTGCCGGTGGCGCTTGGCGAAGAGTACCCGCTCGCTCATAGCTCCTAACCTATCCATAGATATGGACATACGGATGTGAGAACCCATGCCCCTGTAGATCTGATAAAGCGTTTCAAGCAGATGCAGGGGCATATGTCCGTTTTTTTGACATCATCATTCACATCTTCGACATAAACATTCCACGTGTGGTTACCGATATATAGATGAACAGAATACCATTGCCTCTCTGACGATGAAGTCCCCTCTATCGATTTCTCACCATTGAACGTCCCCGCAGACCGAGTGCTGGTCTATGACTTTCGATTCAGAATAGGATATCCATGGATTCTCTCAGATTGCTATTTTCGACATGATAATAGCAACTTTTTCGCATTTTCTGCGTCTAATGATATGATTTCGCAGTTATTCTTAGCTTAAGTCAACTATAACGTGCAATAAAGGAGCAAATGATGAATTTTAGAAGATTTACGATGATTACCGTGCTTGCTGCGGCCCAGGTCATGAGCACTGTACCCGTAGTAGCAGAATCACAGGATTGGACAACAACGACGGTATCATCAAGCAATACCGTGCCTTCATCTCTTGAAGAAGATCCGAGCAGCTTGACCGGGGAGTCTGGCCTTGCGGATGGTGTGTCAGCAGATATGGAGTCCCCGGCCAGTGAAGGGTTCACGGCTGTCGATGGAGCAGAAGTTGTGTCACACGATGGCGATCTGTCCGGCGGAGAAACGGATGAAGCATCTGTGAGCCATTCGGACGCTACGGAGCAGGAGTCGATCACCTCGGAGCCAAGCGAAGGAGAGCCTGCAACGGAGTCCGGTCAAACGGAAGGGACCGCGGCGAATTCTCAGGCAGTGGCCACAAGCTCTGCAAGCGGTTTAGCGGCAGCGTCTGCCCCTAATAGCCTGGTGCTGCTGATGAACAGCGACGTCATGTACCACAATGGTGAGAAGTTTACGGCCGGCCAGCCGATGGCAGTGAAGAACGGCGTATCCTATGTAGCGATCCGCGCGATGGTAGAACGGGCCGGATTGACGTTAAGGTATGATAACCAGACGAAAGAAACAATCATTCTGAAAAATGGCAATGAGCTTCGCTTCACGAACGGAAGCAGCAACTATAAAGTGAACGGCGAGACCCGTGCGATGAGGGGCACAGCCTATATGTCGAACAATGTGTTCATGGTGCCGCTGACGGCGATTACGCAGGCACTTGGCATTCCGTACTCCGTTGATCAGCCGGGCAAGCGGGTCATTCTGGACCTTGCGCGAATGGAAAGCGGCAGTGGACAGCCTGGGGGAGGCACGGCCAACCCGGGAACCGGAACGCCGAATATTCCGGGCGTTGGACCGCATGATTTGGTTCTGTATATGAACAGTGCCAGAATGGTGCAAAACGGCCGGGAATACACCGCCGGTCAACCGATGGCAGTCACAAACGGCGTGTCCTACGTGGCGATTCGGGCGCTGGTGGACCGGGTTGGCTTGCGGCTAACCTACGACAACACCACGAAGGAAACGATCATTACACGCGGCAATGACGTGCTGCGCTTTAAAACGAACAGCAATGTGTACACCGTCAATGGTCAGCAAAGAACGATGAAAGGCGCAGCATACCAATCGAACAATGTGTTCATGGTGCCGCTGACCTCCATCACGCAAGCGCTGGACATTCCGTATCGGGTGGATCAGCCGAACAAACGGGTCATTCTCAACGTTTCTACCAAGCCGATCGCCTCCTTTACGGTTCAGCCGGGCGAGATTTTTGCCGGACAGACCCGGGTGCGGTATTCCACTAGCGCACACTCTCCAGTCGGCTTGGATATCGTGGATGAGCGCTGGGAAGGACGTCAGGACCTGTTTCATGAACCGGGCCTGCATACCGTTTCCTATTCCGTTCAGGATTCGAGCGGACAGTGGAGCGATCCGTACTATGTGAACATTGAAGTCAAGGCGCCGAATACACCGCCTGTCGCCATGTTTATGACAGACAAGAAAGAGTATAAAATCGGCGAGAAAATTACGTACATCAATCAAAGCTATGACCGCGATCCTGGCGATGAGATCACCTACCGCTGGGAGAATAACGAACCAGCCTTCTTTACGGCTGGACGTCATACGGTAACGCTTGTCGTCACCGACAGCCATGGAGCGACCTCCAGCTATCAGCAGGTTATTCAGGTCTCCAGCGAGGTGATGTACACCCGCGATGAATTCAATCATATGTTTACCGAAATCGGGGACAAGTTCACATTCAACGGGCTGGAGGTTCCGTCGATGAATCTCGTGCCGATTACCCGAAGATCGGAGCCTGCGCTTCTGATCCGAAGCAATTCGCCTGAAACGGTGTACCGGGAGGGTATCGTGTACCGTGAGGTTGGCGTTGGCAACACGCGGTTCATGATCCACCATTTGAACGCTACAGGCAAGCGAATGAAAATGTACGTGGTGGCCACCAACATCAACAACACCCCAGCACGGATCACTACCCAATACACCGGCATGGGCGGTCCGATTGATATTCCGACGGCTACTGGGCGGGCATCCGTTCAGCGCTATCTCGAGTCGATGCAGTCCGCGGACAGCTTCAAGACCATCTCGCTGGCGCCGGGTGAGAGCAGAGTTATCCTGGATGATTTGAGCAGACAGTCGCTTGCGAACGGACATGTGGTCTCCATGTTTGCCGATCTGTATACCGACTCGCCGATCCGTTACGATGTCATTATGATCGATGAGGCGAAGGACCCGATCCAGAAGCTGCCTCATCTCATTTTGCAGCCGGTTGACGGCGTGCATAACAGAGGAACCTATGCGGATGCAACGCGCATCATTGAGACTTATGAACGGGTGGGCGATACGCCGGCCAGAATTGCGATCGGCGATCGCGTTAATGATCCGAACCTGGAAGGCTTTGATGGCATCACTGGCGTTCCGCAGTCCAATTCCGGCAACTTTGGTGTGCTGTACAAAATCAAGCTCCATCGCGTCGCCCCGAACACGCTGATCACGCTGAATCCGCGTGGAGGCAGATACATGGGCGCAGTGATGGTCAACGGCAACATTATCAACGTGCCGAACAGCGGGGCGGTAGCCGCACCGCATGAAGCAACCGTGCTCTATCGCACAGGGGATTATGAGCGGAGCGTAGAGATTCTGTTCACTGCTGCCCCAGGCAGCAGCTTGCCGGTCAATCTGCTGCTCCAGCCGCTTCCGGAAAGCAAGTAAGCGCTGGACGGGATGAGCCGCCTGCCGTGATATGAACTGCATGCATGCCCTTTTACCTTTATCCTAGGATAGAATTCCGCACCCTCCGTTACAGAACGGGGGGTGTTTTCGTATTTTCGAGATGCCCGGCGATCAGGCAATGAGGCCGTTCATTGACGATACTATCATTTTCAGGCATTATTAAGGGAGAATTGTGCACGTCTTTTGGTGCGGCTTTCTACTTGTAATTGAGCGTTCATGCCGATTCGGTAGAGGGGTTGGCTTAGAAATCGGAAGAGGCCGGTACCCGAAATTGATAATAGACTGAAAGAACAAGCATCGACAGAAATGGAGGTCAGCCGCGTATGCTTACGACAGATCAGATCATCGAAGCCATGTCGGAACACGGGCTGCGCATTACCGATCAGCGGAAGACGCTCGCCAAGCTGTTTGGCGAACATTCGGGATATTTGACGGCCAAAGATGTATATGAATATATGGGGCAGAAGTACAGCGGTCTCAGCTTTGATACCGTCTATCGCAATTTGCGCGTTTTGAACGATCTGGGAGTTCTCGAGCAAGTCGTCTTCGAAGAAGGGGTCAAGTTCAGAGGCCGCTGCAGCGAAGATCATCACCATCATCACATGATCTGCCTGCAATGTCAGAAGACGTATCCGATTACGTTCTGTCCGATGCAGCTGACAGACGCTCCGGATGATTTCCAGGTTGTACAGCATAAATTCGAGGTGTTTGGCTACTGCCGCGAATGCGGACAGGAAGAGGGCGGCAAGCCGATGTCAGGCGTGGGCGCGGCCAGGCGGGATGAGCGGGGATGAAGGCGGCGCGCAGGGTGGTTCAAGTTCCAATCCATGTATATCGGAAATACATTTCGCCGCTCAAACCGGCGACCTGCAGATTTTACCCGACCTGTTCGGCCTATGCGCTGGAAGCCATTGAGGTGCACGGAGCGCTGAGGGGCTCCTGGCTGGCGGCCAAGCGAATCGCCAAATGCCATCCATTCCATCCGGGCGGAATCGACCTGGTTCCACCGCCCGGCGGCCAGAAAACACGGGTGGAAGCGGAATAGTACGGCATCGCTTGACATCGTGGATAGAGCTTTAATAAAATGAATACAACTATACCGATATCGCAATATCCGAGGAAGAGATAAGTACGAAACGACAAGCCTTGTACAGAGAGCCGGGGAAGCTGCAAACCGGTCTTGGCTGATTTCGGAAAATGGTCTTGGAGGATCCGCTTTTGAGCGCTTGCAGCATCTGCCTGAAGCTGCCGTAAAGGAGCGGCGTGATCCAGCGTTAATGGACAGCCGTTATGCGCGGCTGATGAGCCTGCGGTCTGTCAAGGACGCAGGGAAATTGGGTGGTAACACGTGAGATCAACTCTCGTCCCATAGGGGGCGGGAGTTTTTTGCTGTTTTGCAGCAAGCAGCAAGCAGCAAGCAGGTCAAATTTCACAATCAATTCAATTCAGTGCAAAGGGATGGTGCCAAGTGACAGACAAGAAGACGTTTTATATTACGACGCCGATCTATTATCCGAGCGACAAGCTCCATATCGGGCATGCTTACACAACGGTGGCGGGGGATGCGATTGCCCGGTACAAGCGTCTGCGCGGCTATGACGTCCGTTATCTGACGGGGACGGATGAGCATGGACAGAAGATCGAGCGCAAAGCGCAAGAGGCTGGCAAGACACCGCAGCAGTTCGTGGATGACATCGTGGCTGGCATCAAGGAGCTGTGGAAGAAGCTGGATATTTCGAATGAAGACTTTATTCGGACGACGGAGAAGCGTCATACGAGTGTCGTACAGGACGTGTTCGAGCGGCTTCTGAAGCAGGGCGACATTTATAAAGGCGAATATGAAGGCTGGTATTGTACCCCGTGCGAATCGTTCTTTATGGAGCGGCAGCTTGTGGACGGCAAATGCCCGGACTGCGGCCGGCCAGTAGAACTGGTCAAGGAAGAAAGCTATTTCTTCCGGATGAGCAAATATGTCGATCGTCTGCTGCAATATTATGAGGAGAATCCGGACTTCATTCAGCCGATTTCCCGCAAGAATGAAATGATTAACAACTTCATCAAGCCGGGGCTGGAGGATCTCTCGTTTTCCCGTACAACCTATGAATGGGGCGTCAAGGTCAAGAGTGATCCGAAGCATGTGATCTATGTATGGATCGATGCATTGCTGAACTATGTGACGGCGCTTGGCTACGGTTCAGAGGACAGCTCGCTGTATGAGCGGTACTGGCCGGCGGATGTTCATCTGATGAGCAAGGAGATTGTCCGTTTCCATACGATTTACTGGCCAATCATCTTGATGGCGCTGGATATGCCGCTGCCGAAGAAGGTGTTCGCACACGGCTGGCTGCTGATGAAGGATGGCAAAATGTCCAAGTCCAAAGGCAATGTCGTTGATCCGGTCACGATGATCGACCGTTATGGCCTCGATGCGCTGCGCTATTACTTGCTGCGCGAGGTTCCATTCGGAGCGGACGGCACGTTTACGCCGGAAAGCTTTGTAGAGCGCGTGAATTCCGATCTGGCCAACGATCTGGGCAACCTGCTGAATCGTACAGTCGCTATGGTAGATAAATATTTCGGCGGAGAAGTTCCGGCTTTCCGCGCGGGAGTTACGGCGTTTGATGCGTCGCTGGAAGAAGCGGCGCAGGCTGTCTATGACAAAGTGGAAGCCGCTATGGAGAATATGGAGTTCTCCGTGGCCTTGACGGCGATCAGCCAATTCGTGAGCCGCAGCAACAAGTATATTGATGAGACGCAGCCTTGGACCTTGGCGAAGGATGAGAGCAAGCGCGAGGAGCTGGCTTCTGTCATGAGCCATCTGGTGGAGTCGCTGCGGATTGCCTCGATTCTGCTGCAGCCGTTCCTGACCCGCACCCCTCGCAAAATTTGGGCGCAACTCGGCATCGAGGAAGGCGAGCTGACCGCATGGGACAGCGGCCGCACATTGGGGGCTATTCCGGGCGGCACCAAGCTGCACAAGGGAGATCCGATCTTCCCGCGTCTTGACCCGGAAGTTGAAGTGGCCTACATTGCCAGCGCCATGACCGGCGGGGCGGCAGCTTCCGCATCCGAAGGTGAAGGCGGCAAGAATCCGGCTGCTGGCAGTGAAACAGCAGCGGAGCCAGTGGAGCTTAAAGAGGAGATCGGCATCGAGGATTTTGCGAAGGTGGAGCTGCGTGTCGCCCAGGTTATCGCCTGTGAGCCGGTGAAGAAGGCGGATAAACTGCTCAAGCTGCAGCTGGATCTCGGCTTTGAGCAGCGCCAGGTGGTATCCGGCATCGCGAAATTTTACAAGCCGGAGGAGCTGGTCGGTCGCAAGGTGATCTGTGTGACGAACCTGAAGCCGGTCAAGCTGAGAGGAGAGCTGTCTCAGGGCATGATTCTGGCGGCCTCCGAAGGAGAACAGCTGACGCTGGCTACGGTGCCGGACAGCATGCCTAATGGCGCGGTTGTTAAATAAACGGCTCATCGTGAAGCCTTATATGGAAGCGGAATGCCTTGGCCAAGGCATTCCGCTTTTTTGCCGGAGGCAGCTCTGGCTATGAATGAACATTAATAGTAACCGTTACGATTTATGTTGACTTGGCTCATGTTTGCTCTTATAATCTTGATAGTAATCATTACGATTAGTTGATAGGAGCGGAGTTTGAGTTATGAAGAGACAGAAAAAAGCAACATGGATGTCAGCCATCCTGCTGACGATTATCCTCGCGATCACCGGCTGTGGAAACAGCTCGGGAGGCATTGTGGAAGGCAAAGTCAACGTGATTACAACATTTTATCCGATATATGAGTTTGCCAAGGAAATCGGCGGCGAAGATGCGAATGTAATCAGTTTGCTGCCTACGGGAGTGGAGCCCCATGATTGGACGCCGAAGAGTCAGGACATCCTGAACACGTCCAAAGCGCAGCTGTTCCTGTACAATGGAGCCGGGCTGGAGGGCTGGGTTCCAGGGTTCCTGAAAGGGCTGAACAAGGATTCCGAGGTGAAGGCGGTTGAAGTCAGCCAAGGGATCCAATTGATTAACGCCGAGGGAGACGACGGTCATAATCATGGCGGAGCCGTAGAGGATCCGGGACATGAGGAAGATAACCACGCTCATGATGACCATGCTCATGACGATCACCAGCACGAGACTGGCGATCATGCCCATGAAGATGAGCATGATCATGAGCATGAAGGTCATGACCACGCTCATGAAGAAGAACATGCCGGGGATGATCACAGTCATGAGGCGGAAGCGGATCACGCAGCTGAAGAAGACACAGGCGCAGACACATCCGGCGACGGTCACAATCACAGCCATCACACCGACCCCCACACTTGGGTAAGCCCGAAATCGGCGCTCATTATGGCTGAGAACATCAAGAACAGTCTGATCGAGGTGGACCCTGCGAACAAGGAAGGCTATGAGCAGCGATTTGAAGCGCTCCAGCAGAAGCTGATCAAGCTGGATCAAGATTTTGAGACCGAGCTGTCTGGCTTGCCGAAAAAAGATATCGTCGTTTCACACCAGGCCTTCGGATATTTGGCTCGCGACTACGGACTGACACAGCATGCGATCATGGGCTTGTCACCAGATGCGGAGCCAAGAGCGCAGGATATTGTCAAGCTTGCGAACATCGTCAGAGACAACCAAATTCGGTACGTGTTCTTTGAGGAACTGGTGTCTGACAAGATTGCCAAAATGCTTGCTTCTGAAGCCGGCGTCGACACGCTGGTGCTGAACCCGGTGGAAGGCCTGACGAAAGAGCAGGCGGAGCGCGGGGAAAACTACTTCACACTGATGGAGAAAAATTTGCAAAATCTGAAGAAGGCTTTACAATAAATAAGATGGGGATTCTAATCCCCATCTTACACTTTTTTTAAGACATGCATTCGAATATTCGATTTTATCCATAGAAAGGCGGCCAGATTTATGGAGCCGGAAGTACAGGATTGCCATCAATCCATCATACAATTAAACAAGGTTTCTTTCAGCTATAGAGACCAGCAGGTCATCCGCGATCTGAACTTCTCGGTCAAGGAGCGGGATTTTGTCGGGATCGTCGGCTCGAACGGCGCGGGAAAAACGACGCTGCTGCGCATGATTGTCGGGCTGCTGCCTGCTGCAGAAGGGGCGATTGAGCTGTTCGGCACACCGATCCGCAAATTCAAGGACTGGGAGCGCATCGGCTATGTTCCGCAAAAAAACGCATTTAACCCCTTGTTCCCTGCCACGGTGCGGGAGGTGGTGATGTCCGGCCTCTACAATCGCAAAAGCCTGTTCAAGCGCCTGTCCCGTCAGGACCAGCAGAAATGTGATGATGCGCTTGAGGTGATGCGTATTCAGGATATTGCGGACAAGCGGATCGGTGCGTTGTCCGGCGGACAGCAGCAGCGGGTCTTTCTGGCCCGGGCGCTGATCAACCGGCCGGATTTGCTCATTCTGGACGAACCGACGATCGGGATCGATGCGGAGACGCAGGCAGGTTTTTTTGATCTGATTACCCATATGCACGCCCGCCATCACATGACGTTCCTGATGGTGACCCATGATCTGGATATGGTGAAGGATTATTTGGGAGAATCCCCGGTCTCGCAGAACGGCAAAATCCAGTTCTTTGTCCGGCACTCGCATGAAATAGAGAACTGTGCGGAAGAGGATCTTCAGCATTCTCTCGTTTGATTGAACATCGTAGGTGAAGGAGACGTTATCATTGCTTGATATATTGTTTAGCGATTTTTTTCAGCGGGCGCTTGTCGGCGGCGTGTTGATCGGCATTACGGCACCGCTCATCGGGATGTTTCTCGTGCTGCGCCGGCTGTCCATGATCGGCGATACGCTGTCCCATGTGACCATCGCGGGCGTGGCGCTCGGCTTTCTGATTGAGGTATACCCGATCGCAGCCGGCCTCGTGTTTGCAGTGCTCGCGTCCTTTGCGATCGAGAAGCTCCGCAAGGCTTACAAAAGCTATGCCGAGCTGTCGATAGCCATCATCATGTCCGGCGGTGTGGCGCTGGCCTCCCTCTTCTTCACGCTGGGAATGGGGTACAACACCGATGTCATGAGTTATCTGTTCGGCAGCATCTACACGCTGGACACAACCGATATCTATATGGTAGCCGGCGTAACCGTGGTTGTCATTGCTGTCGTTGCGCTGCTGTTCAAGGAGTTTTTCCTGCTTAGCTTCGAGGAGGATGCCGCCAGTGTAAGCGGCTTGCCCGTGAAGATGATGAACATGCTGATCACGGTATTGACCGCGCTTGTTGTCAGCACAGCGATTAAAATCGTCGGCGCCCTGCTTGTGTCCGCGCTGCTTACGATTCCGGTGGCAATCAGTCTGCTGCTCGCCAGAAGCTTCCGGTCCTCCATCATTTTGTCGGTGATCATCTCGGAGCTGGCTGTCATCGGAGGCTTGATGATGGCCGGACTGTTCAATCTGGCGCCAGGCGCCACAATTGTGCTGCTGCTGATTGCACTGCTTGTCATTACGATGCTGGGCAGAAAAGGTTTTACGACGACCTAAGGAGGGCTGATAGTCATGGCCGATATTCATATTGGAATTGCGTTTGCCGCGGGGCTCGCATCCTTTATCTCTCCCTGCTGTTTGCCTCTGTACCCTTCCTACCTGTCGATCATTACGGGGATGTCCGTCAATGATCTGAAGAATGAGCAAAGCCGCAAAGATGTCCGCTTCCGTACGATGACCCATACGCTGGCGTTCATCCTCGGCTTCTCGGCAGTGTATTACTCCCTCGGATGGGGCGCCGGACTGTTCGGCGAATTTTTTATCGAATACCAGGGACTGATCCGTCAGCTCTCCGCGCTGCTTATCGTGTTGATGGGACTTATGCTGTTAGGTATTTTTCAGCCGCGGATGCTGATGAAAGATTTCAAATTCAATTTTAAAGGCAAGCCGGCAGGATACATAGGCACCTTTTTGTTCGGGATCGGCTTTGCCGCAGGCTGGTCGCCTTGCGTCGGACCGATTCTGATGGCGATTATTGCGCTTGCTGCTACCGATCCGGGGACGTGGTTCCCGCTCATTACCGCTTACTCGCTGGGCTTTGCCGTGCCATTTTTTGTCCTGGCGTTTTTCATCGGATCCACCCGCTGGATTCTGAAGTACTCCCAGACGCTGATGAAGGTCGGCGGCGCATTGATGATTGTGATGGGGGTGCTGCTGTTCACGAACCAGATGTTCCGGATTACGATCTGGCTCCAGAGCATTACGCCGGAGTGGCTTAAATTTTGACAGATTGATGTCATTAGCATTTTACAAGTTTTAGCGGGCGCTGCAGCAGCGTTGTTTCGGACAAGAAATGGGCTTGCTTTCAGCCAGAAAAAGGTTCCGGGACTTGCCAACTAGTCTTCAAACCATGTATCATTACAGGTGCGGGTAGAACGGTTTTGAAGGGTCACGTAATTATAGAAAAGAGGGAAAAGGATGCCGACACCTAGCATGGAGGATTATTTGGAGCGCATCTACAAATTGATCGACGAGAAGGGATATGCGCGCGTTTCGGATATCGCCGAAGGCTTGGAGGTTCACCCCTCATCCGTCACGAAAATGATTCAAAAGCTGGATAAAGATGAATATCTGATCTATGAAAAATACCGCGGGCTGGTATTAACGAACAAAGGTAAGAAGATGGGCAAGCGGCTTATGGAACGGCATCATTTGCTGGAGGAATTTCTGGAGATGATCGGCGTTCAGGAGGAAAATATTTACCGTGATGTCGAAGGAATCGAGCATCATTTGAGCTGGGATTCCATTATGAGAATTGAAACGCTTGTCGAATATTTCAAGCGTGACGAGAATCGACTTCAGGAATTGCGTGACATTCATAACGAATTAGTCAACGAATCGTAATGTGGCATCTGTCGCCTGTGACAGGTGCCCTTTTCCTAACATGACGGAAAGTGCTTTCTAATGCAGCGGCTCATGCCCGGTTCCTTAGAGAGGTCGCCTTGGGGGCGCCTTTTCGTTCACTCTCTGCACTCTTCATCCACCTGCAAATTTTGTTTTGAAAGGAATTTATATCATGAGGCTTCGAAGATGGTTATTGGTACTGATGATGTTGTTATTATGTATCCCTTCTGTAATTCCGACTGCACAAGCACAGTCAGCAGGCATCAGCATTTATCTGGATGGACAAAGATTGAACAGCGATACATCCCCCTACATACTTCCTAAAGTATATGTAACCATGGTGCCGACCCGGATAATCAGCGAAGGCATCGGTGCGAGCGTAACTTGGAATCAGGCTTCGAAAACCGCAATGATCCGCAAGGATGGCTCGGTCATTACGTTAACGTCAGGCAGAACGACAGCTACCGTCAACGGAGCAGCGGTGCCGCTTGACGCATCGGTGGAGATCCGAAACGGAAGAATCATGGTGCCGATCCGGTTCATCAGTGAGAATCTCGGCTTGAGGGTATCCTGGAACCAGGCAGCTCAGCGCATCGATCTGTACAGCAGAATCGTTAGCCCGCCCGTACAGCCGGTACAGCCAGGACAACCGGGAGAACCCGGGGCGCCAGCTTCGGATGAAATAAGAGGCGCATGGATATCCACGGTGTACAATCTGGATTGGCCCGTGGCTGGAAGCAGTGTGCAGCAGCAGCAAGCGGATTATATTCGCATGATTGACGAGCTGCAGCGCACGGGCATCAATACCGTCTATGTGCAGGTTCGTCCGGCAGGGGACGCTTTGTACCCGTCCGCGCTGGTGCCATGGTCCAAGACGGTCAGCGGCACTCAGGGCGTCGATCCGGGCTATGATCCGGTGGCCTTTATGATCGAAGAGACGCATAAGCGAGGCATGGAATTTCACGCTTGGTTCAACCCGTTCCGGGCGAACACGGCTGCCAATGTGACGGGGCTTGACCCGAGGCATGTCGCGGTTGCACATCCGGAGTGGATTGTGAATACAGGCAATCAGCTGTATATTAATCCCGGCATTCCGGCAGCAAGACAACATATCATTGATGTCATTATGGAAGTGGTCAACCGCTATGATATCGACGGCGTTCACCTGGATGATTACTTCTATCCGTCGAATACGGTGTTTCATGATGAGGCAGCTTACCAGACTTACAATCAGGGGGTTTACCGCAACATCGGCGATTGGCGCCGGGGGAACATCAACCTGTTTGTAAGCGGACTGAAGGACAGCATCCATCATGTCAAACCGGATGTGAAGTTTGGCATCAGTCCGTTCGGCGTGTGGCGCAATCAGTCCACCGATGCAAGCGGATCGGAGACCAGTGCAGGCGTCACCGCCTATGACAGCATGTATGCTGACGTTCGGGCCTGGATCCGCAACGGATGGGTCGACTACGTGGCTCCGCAGATCTACTGGAGCATGAGCAACCCGGCGGTCGATTACGATGTGCTTGTCGACTGGTGGGTGAGGGAAGTGAGCGGAACCGATGTCGATCTGCTGATCGGGCATGCGGCATACAAGCTGGGCACCTCGGAGATTGGCTGGCAAAGCGCGTCAGAGATTATCAATCAGCTGCGTTATAACCAACAATACAGTGAAATCAAAGGCAGCATCTTCTTCAGAGCAGAAAATATACTAAGCAATCCTTTGGGACTTAAAGATCAATTGCAATCATATTACAGATCATCGGCACGTCCTTGAGGTATGAATACTCCCCCGTTCTCATACATAGTCAATAGACCATGTGAGGCGGGGGATTTTCATATGCAAATAAACGCTGTATTTGAAGGCGGGGGAGTCAAAGGAATCTCGCTTGCAGGAGCTGTCAAGGCAGCAGAGACTGCCGGGATTCAATTCAGCAGGGTGGCAGGCACGTCTTCAGGCTCCATCGTTGCCTCAGTACTGGCCGCAGGGTATACAGCGGATGAGATGAAGCTGATCATTGAGAGCACGCCTTTTCATTCCTTGCTGAAGCGGGCTCCGATTTTCAATGCCAAAATCGTAGGTCCGGCGCTTCGGGTGCTGATCAAGAGAGGCCTGTATTCCGGTGAGGCGCTGGAGAGCTGGATCCGCAACATTTTGCTGGAGAAAGGGATGTTGACCTTTTCAGATATACCGTCCGGGAAACTGTACATTGTCGCTTCGGACATTACGAATGGCAGACTGCTGGTGCTGCCTGATGACTTGCGCCATTACGGCATTAATCCGTCCACGTTTCCGGTCGCCAAGGCCGTGCGCATGAGCTGCAGCATACCGTATTTTTTTGATCCGGTGATTCTTCGGCTGCTGGGACGGGCGGCGAAAGGCAAATCCTTCAACGAGCAGTTTGTTTACGTGGTTGACGGGGGCTTGCTCAGCAATTTCCCGCTGTGGCTGTTTGATAAAGATTCGCTGGGCGGACCGAAGCCGCTGCCGGTGATCGGCTTTCAGATGGTCGGGAAGAACAGCAATAAGCCGCGCGTCATTAACGGCCCGTTCAGCATGATGACGGCCATGTTCGAAACGATGCTGTCCGCCCATGATGAACGTTATATCGAGCAGAGGAACCGCAGCCGGACGATCAAAATACCGACGCTTGGCATCAGCACCACCCAATTCGATCTGACAAAAGAGGAAAGCGAAAGCCTGTACGCATCGGGGGTGCGCGCAGGGACGCAGTTTTTCTCCCGCTGGAAGGCGGAAGGAAGGCTATAGCGTCAACGAACCGGCAAGCGTATCGTATGACCACGCAACAAAAGAGGTGTCCTCAAGATCTTAGGATCTTGATGGACACCTCTTGCGGCTGCAGGGCCAGGATATGTTAATGATATTTCGGGAGATCGTCGGACGGATCGGATTTCCCTTTCTGGCCCTCGATAACCTGGAACGGATATTGCTTCCGTTTGGATGGCGGACTGCTTTTCCGGACACCGTTGTTTTTGGCAGCAAGCTTGGCGGCAGTACGCTTCGATGGCTTTACCTTCGGATGCCGTTTCGTTCGTGGAGGAAACTTGTAGAGCAGGTATACCACCCCGACGACAATGACCGGGATCAGAACATAGTTCCTCGTACTTGGGTTGAACAACATACTGATAATTCCGAGCGCTGCAAGCGTAATTGCAGTCCAAAAAATAATGGCATGCCTTCTCATGGATTACTCATCCTTTCGCGGGATCCAGCACACTCCCTGTCACAGATTGCGGAACGGTAACGTTCTCTTTCTCGTACTGAGCATCCAGTTCACGCATTCTGTTAAAGGATGCGATGGATACTTCAACTTGGTCATCGGTAGGCTCTTTCGTGGTCAGAAGCTGAAGCCACAGACCGGGATATCCAAGGTAGCGGAGCACTGGGACGTCTCTGAGCGCATTGGTCAGCTTGAGGAATTCGAAAGAAACGCCAAGCACGACCGGAAGCAGAACGATCCGCTGAACAATCCGTTCGGTCATATTGTCCCATGGAACGAGGGAATATACGGCCACGCCGAGCACGATGGTCAGCATCATGAAGCTGCTGCCGCAGCGGTAATGGAGGCGCGTATATTTTTGCACATTTTTCACCGTGAGCTCTTCACCGGCTTCGTATGCGCTAATGACCTTGTGCTCCGCACCGTGATACTGGAACAGTCTCTTGATGACAGGCGTTTGCGAGATGATCCACAGATACGCCAGCAATAAAATCAGCTTGATGACGCCTTCTATCAGATTACGCACAATGTAGTTGTCTAATGTGTTGCCAAATAAAAAATCCTCTACGAAAACAGGGACCAAGGTGAACAGAAGCTTGCCTAATATGAAGGACAGCACACTGACGGCGGCAACGCCGATAATCATGCTGAGGCTCCAGCCCGATTCTTCCTTCTCTTTCTGCTTTTCGCGCTCCTCAGGCTCCAGCGTATCGTCAGCATAAGCATCAGCAGAGTAGTTCAAATGCTTGGAACCTTTAATGGAGGAATCTATGAGACTCACAATACCGCGGAGAAACGGAATCTTTCTGAGCTTCAGGACCCAAGCCTTGTCTTCGCGAGGAACCTCCAAAAATTTAATCTCGTCGTTCTTTCTCCGAACAGCCGTAACGTTGACATGCTTGCCGCCGAACATAACACCTTCGATGACAGCCTGACCGCCGTAGCTGACCGGGGTTGATTTTTGGGACAACCGGCTCACCCTCCTGAAATTCAATCTATGAAACCTATTGTAGCGAATTTTGAAAGTAATTTCTAGTTGGATTAGGCTGGGCGCGATCGGAGCATACTATAGCTTATTTCCATGAAAGAGCATCTTCCGGTAGTGGAGCCGGGAGTGCGGATGCATAGAGGAGGATGAAGCGACATGCATGAACGCCTGTTTCGACAGCAGTATCCGCATACGAATCCGATCGCTTTTGCGCTGGAGCTGGGCTACTATGCCGGGCTGATCTGGGGGGCGATCCGGTGGGTTTTTTATACGCTGAACTTTACGCAGGTGCTGCCGGGATTTCTGCTGGAGCCGTATTTCAAACATCGTTTCCTGAACAGCACAGCGGGACATTTGGCCGGATGGCTTGGCTTCATTGCCTTTTCGGTCATCGCCTCGCTGCTGTACGTATTTCTGTTTCGCAAGCTGAAGGGGCCTTGGCCCGGCATTGCATATGGGGCGGTCTGGTGGATCATGCTGTTCATCGTATTAAACCCGTGGCTGCAAATGACAAGGCCGGTCAAGCTGCTGACCTGGGATTCGAATATATCGGAGTTCTGCGTCTTTATTCTATGGGGGCTGTTTATCGGGTACACGACAGCTCAGGAATATACGGATGAAAAGCTGCGAGAGCCGAAGAAGATGATCAGCTAGAGAGGGCTCCCGCCTGCCCGAACAATAAAAACTTCTCAAGGCGATGCCCGCTATGGTAAAATAGCTTTTGGTTATTTGACGAAAAGGTGGGAAACCCTATGAAGTCCATATGGGTGATAAACGGACCGAATTTGAACCTGCTTGGCGTTCGGGAACCGGGAATCTACGGTTCGCTCAGCCTGCAGGCGATCGAAGAGTCATTGAGCAAACAGGCGGAACAAGCCGGTATCGGTATTACCTTCTTTCAGTCGAACCATGAAGGAGCGATCATTGACCGCATCCATGAAGCGATGGGCAAGGCCGACGGCATATTGCTGAACCCCGGTGCGCTGACCCACTACAGCTATGCGGTTCGCGATGCGATCAGCTCGGCGCGAATTCCGGTTGTGGAAGTTCATTTGTCGAATATTCACGCCCGTGAGGAATTTCGTCACAAGTCGGTCATCGCCCCGGTCGCTGTAGGGCAGATTGCAGGCTTTGGTGCAGACAGCTACAGTCTCGGACTGACGGCGCTGCTCCAGGTGCTGGATCGGCAGGAGGCCAAGTAACAGGCCTATTGATACGATCTGAGAGAGGAGATAGAAAAGATATGAGCAATCATCGAGTGACCAAGCTTCGCGAGAAGCTGCAGCAGGATGGATTGTCGGCCGTCTTGGTTGCAAGTCCGATCAACCGCCGTTATTTGTCCGGGTTTACCGGATCGGCCGGCTATGTACTCATCACCTTGAACGAGGCGTATCTGCTTACGGATTTCCGCTACATGACGCAGGCTCCCCAGCAGGCCAAAGGATTCAAGGTCGTTGAACATGGACCGAAGGTGATGGAGACGGTGAAGGAGCTTCTCGCTTCGGAGGGCATCACTTCCCTGGGCTTTGAGCAGGATCATGTTACATACGGCGTATATTCTACATACTCCGAGCAGCTGAATCCGATTCAGCTCGTAGCTACATCAGGCCTGGTGGAACAGCTGCGCATATTCAAGGACGCCGAGGAACTGCAGGTGATGCAGCGGGCGGCGGATTTGGCAGATAAGACGTTCAGCCATGTGCTGGGCATTCTGAAGCCGGGCTTAACCGAGCGTGAGATCGATCTGGAGATGGAAATGTTCATGCGTCAGCATGGCGCGACCGCCTCTTCGTTCGATACGATCGTGGCGTCCGGGGAACGCTCCGCGCTCCCTCATGGCGTGGCCAGCGAACGGGTCATTCAGGGCAATGAATTTGTCACTTTCGACTTTGGCGCGCTGCTGGACGGATACTGCTCGGATCTGACACGTACCGTGGCACTGGGCAACCCGGATCCGAAATTAAAGGAGATTTATGACATTGTGCTGGAGGCGCAGCTGCATGCGCTGGCCCATATCAAGCCGGGCATGACAGGACGCGAGGCCGACGCGCTTGCTCGCGATATCATTGACCGTTATGGCTATGGCGAGTATTTCGGTCACAGCACAGGTCATGGCCTTGGCATGGAAGTGCATGAGTCGCCGCGGCTGTCCAAGCTGAGCGACGATGTGCTGCAGCCAGGCATGGTGGTTACTGTAGAGCCTGGCATTTATCTCCCTGGACTCGGCGGGGTCCGGATCGAGGATGATATCGTCATCACGGAAACGGGTATACAGATCCTGACAAGCTCCAGCAAGGATTACACCGTACTTTCATGATGTGACCGCAGCTATTTATTTAACTATCCTTAGGAGGGATCTTCAGTGATTTCAGTTAACGATTTTAAAACAGGATTAACCGTAGAAGTGGAGGGCGATATCTATACCGTTCTCGATTTCCAGCATGTAAAGCCGGGTAAAGGTGCAGCGTTCGTTCGCTCCAAGCTGAAAAACCTGCGCAATGGCAACACCGTTGAAAAAACATTCCGCGCAGGCGAAACGATCGGCCGCGCTCAAATCGACAACCGCGGCGTTCAGTACCTGTATGCAAGCGGACAAGAGCATGTGTTCATGGATAACGAAACCTATGACCAGTTCAGCTTGACCAGCGAACAGCTGGAATGGGAACTGAACTTCCTGAAAGAGAATATGAATGTAAATATCATCAGCTATCAAGGCGAAATCCTCGGGATCAACCTGCCAAACAGCGTTGAACTGAAGGTTGTAGAAACCGAACCAGGCATCAAGGGCAACACAGCGACAGGAGCAACGAAGAATGCCCAGGTAGAGACGGGTCTGAACGTTCAGGTTCCGCTCTTTATTAACGAAGGCGATGTGCTTCTGATTGATACCCGTGACGGCAAGTACATCTCCCGTGCATAATGAAGACTTGGAAACCGCAAGCGGCGGCTTCCAGGCATCATGACGTGAGAGACTCCTGTACAGTGTACAGGGGTTTTTTGCGCAATTCCCGGAGGTCCTGCTGTCGTCCTTTCCAAGGGACGAACGGACGCCCAATTTATAACAGATAGCCGTCATTCATGCGAAAAACCTTGACGGAACAAGTCACTTTCGTATTATACTGTTTTAAAGTGAGAAACTGATGTGAGCAGATACAGATTCTATGTGGGGAGTGAAAGAAGCGTTGTCACTGTACGTCATGAAATTCGGAGGCAGTTCTGTAGGGGATACGGAACGGATGCAGCGCGTCGCCAAACGAATTGTAGAGAAGCAGGATGAAGGTCACCAATGCGTTGTCGTCGTGTCCGCCATGGGGGATACAACCGATGATTTGATCGATCAGGCGAAGCTATTAAACGACAATCCGCCGGCTCGGGAAATGGATATGCTGCTGACGACAGGGGAGCAGATTTCGATCTCCCTGTTGTCGATGGCGATTCACAGCCTCGGGCGCAAGGCGTTATCGTATACCGGCTGGCAGGCCGGATTCCTTACCGATTCCGTCCACAGCAAAGCGCGTATTGCCGACATTCATCCGGAGCGCGTGCTCAAAGCGCTGGATGAAGGGAACATCGTCATCGTAGCCGGCTTCCAGGGCATGTCCGAGGAAGGCGAAATCACGACGCTCGGCCGCGGCGGCTCGGATACGACGGCGGTTGCGCTTGCGGCGGCTATTGACGCTGACGTTTGCGAGATTTACACCGATGTGGACGGCGTGTACTCGACCGATCCGCGCGTTGTCAAATGCGCCAGAAAGCTGAATGAAATCTCCTATGACGAGATGCTGGAGCTTGCCAATCTCGGCGCTGCGGTCCTGCATCCGCGGGCGGTGGAGTATGCGAAGCACAATCAGGTGAAGCTGGTCGTCAGATCGAGCTTCAATTATAACGAAGGAACGGTTGTTAAGGAGGAAGCAAGCATGGAGCAGGGTGTGGTAGTCAGTGGAATTGCCTATGATAAGAACGTCGCCAGAATCAGCATTCTGGGGGTAGCCGATGTTCCGGGCGTGCTCGCCCAGATGTTCGGTGCCCTTGCCACAGAAGGGATCGACGTGGATATCATCGTGCAGAGCGGCGTGCAGAACGGAGAGGCGGATTTTGCGTTCACCGTCTCGCTTGAGGATCGGGAGCGGGCGCTTGCGGTTATTGAGAAAATCCGCGATCAGCTGCCGTACCGTGACGTGACCTCCGAGGATAACTTGGTGAAAGTATCCATCGTTGGCGCCGGCATGGTCAGCCATCCGGGCGTGGCCGCCCAGATGTTCGATGTCATCTCGAAACAGGGCGTCAGCATCAAGATGGTCAGCACGTCGGAGATCAAGGTGTCCTGCGTCATCGAGAGCGGCAATTTACAAAATGTCGTTCAGGCGCTTCATACCGCGTACGGACTGGACACGGATCAGCAGGCGGTTGTCGGCGGGCCTCAGGTACGCCGATAATACGCACCTCTAACCATAACAGCGGGCCGAGCAAGGAGAAATCCTTTGCTCGGCTCGCTTTTTTTATACTCACCTGCCGTGGGAAGCCAGGATATCCCGGAGATCTCTCGAATCTTGAACGCCCCGCCCTGCATTGTCGAGCCTAATAGGGCAGCAGTTTCGCTGCCCCTTCCCGCAAGTTCCCTCCATTTCTGTCTATGATATTGAAAAAAATAGAGATATTCCGAGAGAAGGCTGCATATTTTTAAACATCATAACAAGCAGAAGGAGGTTTACTGATGCTGGACAAGTTTGTCACGAGCATGGCCTCGCTCCGATTTTTCTCCGGCAGCCTGGAAATTGTCGCAGCCATTATTATGCTCCGGTTGAACCAAGTGGACAAGGCCTTGGCGGTCAACTCGGCGCTTGCGTTTATGGGGCCGCTCATCCTGATTGTGACGACCACGATCGGGCTTGTCGGAATGGCCGACAAATTGTCCTGGGGCAAGATTGGCTGGATATTGTGCGGGGTGTCCTGTCTCTTATACGGGATCTTAAAAAAATGATAGATTCGCGGCATAAAAGTCAGGTACAAGCATACACATGGGAGTAAGAAAGTTCTTTTATATGAGGTAGTTACCATGAGGACAGGTAGGTTGGGGGAAATGGATATGACACTGGATTGGTTAGGGCTGTTTCCCGAAAGCATCAGGCTCATCCTGCTGAAGCTGCCGAAGGCGATGCTGGACCATCTTGAGGAGATTCGAATCCGCGAGGAGCGTCCGCTTGAGATCAATGCCGCTGGCCGGCATCATTTTCTGGACCGGGACGGCGGCTTGAGCTTGCACCCCGGCGAAGCGTACAAGCCGACCCGGGAGGATACAAGGCGGCTGCTGGACCTGATCAGCAACCACTCCTTGTACACGATGGAGGAGGAGCTGCGAAAAGGCTTCATTACGATTCCCGGCGGCCACCGGGTTGGGCTGGTCGGCAGAACGGTGCTGAGCGGCGGCAGGGTGGAGCATATACGGGACATCAGCGGGTTCAACGTCCGGATAGCAAAGGAAATTCGGGGCGCAGCGGATGAGATTCTTCCTTTTCTGCTTGACCGAAAACGGGGCAGGGTGATGCACACCTTGATTCTCTCCCCTCCCCAGCAAGGGAAGACGACGTTGCTGCGAGACTTGGCCAGACAGATCAGCTATGGCAGCTGGGGGAACGCCCAGCTTCAATGGCCCGGACTCAAGGTTGGCATTATTGATGAACGGTCCGAAATCGCCGGCTGTCAGCGGGGCGTGCCGGGGTTCGATGTCGGGCCGCGCACCGATGTGCTGGATGGATGCCCGAAGGCGGAAGGCATGATGATGATGATTCGCTCGATGTCGCCGGATGTGCTCATTGTGGACGAGATCGGGCGGCCGGAGGATGCCGAGGCTGTCAATGAGGCGCTGCATGCCGGAATCAGTGTCATCGCTACGGCACATGGCTCCTCGATACAGGATATTGGCGGGCGGCCTGCACTGTCGGCGCTGGTGCAGCAGCGAAGGTTTGAAATGTATGCGGTCCTATGCCGCAAGGGACATGAACGGTCTTACAAGCTGTACGACGGCGGGCAGCGCACGCTGCAAACCGCCGGCGCAGGTCCCCCGGGCGGTGATGCCTATGCTTAATCTGATCGGGGCCATTCTGGTGCTGGCAGCGGGAACTTTAGCCGGTTTTTATCAAGCTCATCAGTTTGCGCTAAGGCCCAGGCAGCTGAGGGAACTGATTCTGGCCCTTCAACGTCTGGAGACCGAAATCAGCTACGGTTTCACCCCGCTTCCGGATGCGCTGGAGCGAATTGGAGGCGGGCTCAAGGAGCCGCTGAAAACGTTGTTTATCGCTGCATCGGATTATATGAGCCCCGATTACGGACTCTCGGCCGAGGACAGCATCAGAAAGGCGCTGAATATGCACTGGAGACGAACCTCCATGAAAACTGCGGAGAAAGACGTGTTAGACCGGTTAAGCGGTGTACTTGGCACCAGTGACAGGCAGGACCAGATCAAGCATATAGCCCTGGCCGTCGGCCAGCTACAACACGAGGAGGCCGCGGCAAGGGAAGACCAGGCCAAGTACGAAAAGATGAGCAAAAGCCTGGGTCTGCTTATTGGAGCATTGATCGTCATATTGATCTTTTAGCGAGGTGCCAGGGAATGAACATTGAAGTGAACGCCATTTTTCAGATTGCAGGAATCGGCATCATCATCGCCATGATTCATACAGTCCTGAAGCAGATGGGAAAAGAGGATATGGCACACTGGGTGACGCTTATCGGGTTTGTCGTTGTGCTGTTTATGGTTGTCAGGCTGCTAGATGATCTGCTTAAGGAAATCAAAAGCATCTTTCTGTTCCAGTAGGTGGAGTTATGGAAATTATCCAGGTGGTCGGCTTTGGTCTGATTGCCACAATACTGATACTCGTTGTCAAGGAACAAAAGCCGCTGTTCGCTTTTCTGATTGCGGTAGCCGCCTCGCTCATGATTCTGCTGGTGCTGGTAGACCGGATCGGCTCGATCATTCGAATGCTGGAGAATATGGCTCAGAACGCAGGGGTAGAGCTGATATATTTGAAGACCGTGCTCAAAATTATAGGCATTGCTTATGTCGCGGAGATGGGGGCTCAAATTGTGCGGGATGCAGGCCAGGAGTCCATCGCTTCGAAAATAGAACTGGCGGGAAAAGTGCTCATATTGGTGCTGGCGATACCGATAATCGGGATTATCATCGAGACGGTCCTGAAGCTGCTCCCGGTCTGATGAAGGTGGGGGGTGTCATGACGCGTTCAGCATATCGGCTGCTGCAAGTTCTTGGATGGATGATCGTGATGTTGTTGATGATGGGGCTGTTTTCCGGAACCGTCCATGCCTCTTCCCCAGCGGAGGATTGGGTCAGACAGCAGACCGAGCAGCTGCCGACAGAGCAGGTAGAGAAATACTGGGAACAGCTGATGAAGGATTATGGCGGCTTCTTCCCGGAGGGCAGAACGCCCTCCCTGATGGATATGCTTCTGCCGGGAGGAGACGGATTATCGTTTACGTCGGTGCTCTCCGGGCTCGGCAAGTACATGTGGCACGAGGTGCTGTTTAATGGCAAGCTGCTGGTCAGCATCGTGATGCTGAGCATCATGAGCATGATCCTGGAGCAGCTGCAATCCGCTTTTGAAAAAAACACGGTCAGCCGCGTCGCCTACGCCATCTGCTACATGGTCGTGCTGATCCTTGCGGTCAACAGCTTCAGTGTCGCCATCGGCTACGCGAAGGGCGCGATCAGCAGCATGGTTGACTTCATGCTGGCGATGCTGCCGCTCCTGTTCGCTCTGATGGCTTCGATGGGAAATGTCGTCACCGTCTCCGTCGCCCATCCTCTGGTCATCTTTATGGTTCATACCGTGGGCACGCTGATCAGCACGATCGTATTTCCGCTTCTGTTCTTCTCGGCGATGCTGCATCTGGTAAGCTCGCTGTCCGATAAGTACAAGCTGACCCAGCTTGGCAATCTGCTGCGGGGTGTCGGTATGGGGGTGCTGGGGGTGCTGCTAACCGTTTTCCTCGGCGTGATTTCCGTGCAGGGCATATCCGGCTCGATTACGGACGGCGTTGTCATCCGGGCCGCCAAATACGTGACCGGCAACTTCGTGCCGGTCGTCGGCAAGATGTTCGCGGATGCAACGGACACGGTCATATCCGCATCGCTGCTCGTGAAGAATTCGATCGGTCTGGCCGGCGTCATCATCATATTGTTCCTGTGCGCGTTTCCCGCGATCAAA
Organism: Paenibacillus sp. FSL M8-0334; assembly: GCF_038000405.1. Classification (NCBI taxonomy): domain Bacteria; kingdom Bacillati; phylum Bacillota; class Bacilli; order Caryophanales; family Paenibacillaceae; genus Paenibacillus; species Paenibacillus sp. FSL M8-0334. The sequence continues at coordinate 43,725 of NZ_JBBOCH010000001.1, read as the reverse complement.
ATATTGATACTGGCGCTCATCTACAATGTGTCCGCGGCAATCATGCAGCCGCTTGGTGACACTCCGATTGTCACCTGCCTCCAGACGATTGGCAAAACGATGCTGTACGTGTTCGCAGCGCTGGCTGCGGTGAGCATGATGTTCTTTCTGGCGATCACCATCATGCTGACGGCAGGCAACATCACCGTCATGATGAGGTGAGGCGGAGGGGGAGAGCTGCAGATGAAGCTTCCCGTTTGAAGGAGAACCGGATCGCTGCCGCTTATCTGAGCCCGAAGGGGAGTGAAGCGAAGAATGGACTGGCTGGGACAATGGCTGAAAAGCGTCATCATGATCGTGCTGTTTGCAGCCTTCGTGGATATGATCCTGCCGGGAAAAAAGATGGAACGCTACGCCAGAGTCGTGCTCAGCTTTCTCATCCTGTTGACGCTGCTCGGACCCATCGTCAGCCTGCTGACGGATTCGCCGGAGAATAAGCTGGCCGCAGAGCTGAGGCAGCTGGAGAGAGGGAGCGCTGACGAGGCGCAGCTGGACGCCATCCTGGCCCAGGCCGAGCAGTTCAAGGAACAGCAGCGGAACCAGAGCCTGCAATGGGCAGGCGAGGAGCTGGCCCGGGTGATGAAGGAAGACATCAGCCGGGAGACGGGGGAGCGTGTACAGAGCGTGCAGGTTGTCCTGGCGCTTGGCAAATCGGAAGAGTTGTCGGAAGCAGTCATTCAGTCGGTCAGTGTCAAGCTCGTGCCGGATCAGTCGAAGACGGCGGAGCCCGACTCCAAGATCACCCATAAACCAATCGGTATAACACCCGTTGATGCTATAGATGTGAACATTCAATCAACGTCACACCCGAATAAGGATAATCCGGAGAACGAGTCAGGCAGCGTCCAGGAGGCGAGCTCGGCAGAAGCGAAGGCAAGGGTTCAGCCGGTTCGCGAATTGCTTAGCAGCCAGTGGGATTTGAAACCGGAGCAAATCACCGTCGAACTGCCTGGTGTGAAAGGCGATACGACATTATGAACGGAGGTGAATCGGATGGGGAACTGGCTAAAGCGGTTGGAGGAGTGGCTAGGTGGCGGGGCGGGCGGTGCTAAAAAGGTTCAAACCTTACGCTGGCTCATCATACTTGGGCTCGTCGGCGTGGCCATCATGCTGTTCAGCTCCTTCATCAATGTGAAGAAGATTGATCAGGACAATGTCAGCCGCGAGCCGCCGGACGCCTCGGTAACAACATCCGTGCCAACGGATGCGGATAACGCGGCCGGCGAATTTGAAACGATCGAGCAGGACTTCGAGATGCGCACCAAGGCGATGCTGGAGCAAATTGTCGGCGTCGGCGAGGTCGACGTCATGGTGACGGTGGAATCTACGGAAGAGCTGGTCGTCCATAAAAACATCAGGGATACCCAGGAGCTGACAGAGGAAACCGACGCGAACGGGGGCAAACGTCACATTACCAGCTACACCCGCGACGGTCAGATCGTCACTTACGAAACTTCCGGAGACCAGGCTCCGATCGTGACGAAGCGGATCAAACCGCAGGTCAGAGGCGTGCTGGTTGTGGCCAAGGGCGCCGAGAACGAAGTGGTGAAAGGACTGATTGTGGATGCGGTGCAGCGAGGTTTGAATGTTCCAACCTATCGCATCTCGGTCGTGCCTCGCAAGCAGCAGTAGCAGGGTGAACGAGCCGATCGTTCCCACAGGTTCTCAATTAAAGGAGGAAGCGTTCATAATGAATAACAAAAGACAAACCATTTGGTTAGTATCGATGCTCAGTTTGATGGTCGTCCTCTCGGCCTACTACTTGTTCACGGATGATCCGGGCTCAACGACGCCGCCGGTAGCGGACAGCACCCAGGCCGATGGAGCGGGCCCAGGCGTACAAGGCGCAGACGGCACAGGCAATCCGGATGAGCTGGTGATCAACGAGATCGTGGAAGAAGGAGCTTCCGAAGAGCCGGGAACGGCGCCGGAGAATGCGGAAAGCACAGGCACGGAAACCGGGGAGGCTGATGCGGATTCCGGTGCTGCCGATGCCGATACGTCGGCTGCTGAAGGCAATCAGAATGCCGGACAATCGAACACCGGAGCCGAGCAGCCGAAGACCGAACCTTCAGGCGAGGACAAGTCGAGTGAAACGAGCAGCACAACCGGAGCCAAGACAGAGAAGGAAATTTTGGAGGAGGTTGCCGCCCAGGCGGGCACCAGCGAATCCAAAATCGAAGCTTACAAAATGGAGCGCACGGAAAAAAATATGAAGCTGTATGATGAATTGATGGCCAGAATCGGCAATCAGGACAGCACGCCGGAAGAATTGGCGAAGGCCAGCGAGCAGATGCGAGCTGCCGAGGAAAGAGAAGCGGTCATCGAGAGCATTGAGGTAGAACTCCAAGAACAGTTCGGAAATGCAGTTGTCAAAGAAGAGAATGACAGATATAATGTCGTGGTGCTGACAAACGAGCTGGATGCCAAGGGAGCTGCTGGCATTGTAACCCTCGTGATGAAAGAGCTCAAGGTAAGCCCGGATAAAGTTACGGTTCAATACGTATCGCCATAATCGGTATCGGCAAAATTCCGCAAAATGCGGCGAAAAACGCCAAATATCAAAGAGCCCGGGATTTTTTCGGGGCTCTTTCTATTTCTTATGTTTGTGATATAATACTTTAAGCTATTGACTGACTTGTCCTATGATGGGCTTTCCAGAATATGAAGGAGTGAGCGTCGAGAATGTTTAAATTGGATGAAATTAAGGAACTGATTAAACTGGTGGATGAAACCTCTGTTCAGGAGCTTGAGATTGAGAACGAAGGCACCCGCCTGTCTATTAAAAAGCCTAGCACCCAAGAGGTGGTCAGCCTGCAGGCAGCCCCTCAGACGTTTATACCTGCGCCTCAAGTTGTGGCTCCGCAGACCGTTCAGACCGGACAGGCACCAGCCCAGGCGTCGCAGGAAGCTGCAGCCGTGGACAGCAACAGCGCATTACATAAGATTGTGTCTCCGATGGTCGGAACCTTCTACCGTTCCCCATCTCCAGAGGCGGGTCCATTCGTCAGCCCTGGCGACCGTGTGGATGAGAAAACAACGGTGTGCATTATCGAGGCCATGAAGCTGATGAACGAGCTGGAAGCCGAAGTGAAAGGCCAGATCGTTGAAGTGCTTGTGGAAAATGGCCAGTTGGTCGAGTTCGGACAGCCTCTGTTCCTGGTAAAAGCGGATTGATCCGCGGGACATTGCTTACGAACGAACGCCATACGAGTTCGAAGGAGGTTACTTCATGACATTTCAAAAAGTGCTGGTTGCGAACCGCGGGGAGATTGCTGTCCGCATCATTCGGGCCTGCCGTGAGCTTGGCATATCGACCGTTGCGGTGTACTCGGAACCGGATCGGGATTCACTGCATGTTAAACTGGCTGATGAGGCTTATTGCATCGGTCCTACCTTATCCAAAGACAGCTATCTGAACTTTACTAATATTATGAGCGTAGCCACGCTGACGGAATGCGACGCCATTCATCCCGGATACGGGTTCCTGGCTGAAAACGCTGACTTCGCGGAAATTTGCGAGTCGTGCAACATCACCTTTATCGGCCCCTCTGCCGATGCCATCAACCGCATGGGTGACAAGGCTGTCGCCAAACAGACGATGAAGGATGCCGGCGTGCCGGTCATTCCAGGCTCGGACGGTCTGGTCGAGGATCTGGACGAGGCGGTGATGCTGGCCAGAGATATCGGCTACCCGATCATCATTAAGGCGACCGCCGGCGGCGGCGGCAAGGGCATTCGCATCGCAGAGGATGAGCAAGCGCTCATCAAGCAGATTACAACCGCTCAGCAGGAAGCGCAGAAGGCGTTCGGCAATGCCGGCGTCTATCTGGAGAAATACTTGACGGGCATGAAGCATGTGGAGATCCAGATTATTGCCGACAAGCACGGCAATGCGGTGCATCTGGGCGAGCGTGACTGCTCGGTGCAGCGCCGCCGCCAGAAGCTGGTGGAGGAAGCGCCTTGCCCGGTTCTGACGGAAGAAGTCCGGAGCCGAATGGGGGAAGCTGCTGTGCGCGCGGCCAAGGCCGTTCAATATTCCGGTGCCGGAACGCTGGAATTTCTGCTCGGTCCGGACGGTCAATTTTACTTCATGGAAATGAACACGCGAATCCAGGTTGAGCATCCGGTAACCGAAATGGTCACGGGTGTGGACCTGATTCAGGAGATGATCTCGGTTGCCGAAGGCAATCCGCTCTCCTTCACGCAGGAGGATGTCAAGATCAACGGCTGGTCGATTGAATGCCGCATCAACGCGGAGAACCCGGACAAGGACTTCATGCCTGCGCCGGGGACGATTCAGTTCTATCTGCCGCCAGGCGGTCCGGGTGTTCGCGTGGACAGCGCGGCTTATCCTGGATACACCATCAGTCCGTATTATGATTCGATGATCGCGAAGCTGATCGTATGGGCTCCGACCCGCGAGGAGGCGATTGCGAAGATGAGACGCGCGCTGATGGAATTTGAGATTGAAGGAATTTATACTACAATTCCGTTCCATCAAAAGCTGCTGGAGCATCCGACCTTCCTGAAAGGTGATTTTGATATTAAATTCCTGGAAGAAAATGAAGTTTGATCCATATGGCCAAGTTTGTCATAAACTTGGCCAAATGGTATAGTATGTGTAATAAGGGCGCATGCCTTGAGCAGTCCGGGTGCATCCGCAAACTTATACGAAAGGGTGTTTAGATCATGGTAGAATCTTTGCCAACAGAATTTGAACGTACGGATATCGGTGAGATTCAAATTGCTCCGGAGGTCATCGAGGTCATTGCAGGACTTGCAACGGTTGAGGTTGCCGGTGTTGCAGGGATGAGCGGCGGGTTTGCCGGCGGAATCGCCGAGCTGCTTGGCCGGAAGAATTTGTCCAAGGGCGTAAAGGTTGAGGTTGGCCAGCGCGAAGCGGCTGTTGACGTATCCGTTATTATCGAATACGGTCATCGCCTTCCTGAAGTGGCTGGGGAGATCCAGCGCAATGTGAAGCGTTCGATCGAGAATATGACCGGGCTTAACGTCGTGGAGGTAAATGTACATATTCACGATGTACAGTTTGCGAAGTCAGCAGACAAAACCGAGGATCTGGACCTTGTTCAGCGCGTGAAATAAAACGCAGAATATAGAGATCATAGAGCCCCCGACAGCAATGTCGAGGGTTTAATCCAATTTTAAGGAGGCTGTGCTTGCGTGGCCAAAATCATGGACAGACTGCTGCTGTTTATTTACAGCATCAGCATTGGTGTAATATCCGTTATTGCCATCCTCCTCCTGAGCGGGGCAGTTCCTTATGAAGTGACTCCCGTTCAGGAACAGCGTCTGTTTCTAACCGGCATTATCATCGCCGGGATATTGCTTCTTATGAGCATCCGTTTCTTCTACATATCGGTACGGCGTGACCGCTCGAATCTGAATTCGATCGATCAGCGCACCGACTTCGGTGAAATTCAGATCTCGGTTGAGACGATTGAGAATCTGTGCCTGAAGGCAGCCTCCCGCGTTCGCGGTGTCAAGGATCTGAAGTCTCGGATCAAGGTATCCCAGGCCGGACTTGATATTGCGATTCGTGCCGTGGTGGACGGAGAGGAATCCATTCCTCAGCTGACGACCGAGGTTCAGAAACAGGTGCATGATTTTGTTGAGGATACGACAGGAATTCCAGTGGCCTCTGTATCCGTGTATATTGCGAATGTGGTACAGGCGCCAAGCTTCAAGAGTCGTGTGGAATAGAGGTGAACTTCCCGATGCCTTGGAAAGAGATATGGGAAAGTCACAGAGGACGGATTGTCGGTGTTACCGGAGGCATTGTTTGCGGACTGATTTACTTAATATCCGGTTTTTGGGATATGCTGTTCTTTGCATTAGTGGTTTTTATCGGCTATGTGTTTGGGAAACGCAAGGACCTGAAGCAAGGCTCCCTGTTCCATTGGCAGGAATGGGGGCGCTGGCTGTCGGAGCGTTGGCGGCCGTTTAAATGAACCCGTGATAGCTTTCTCCGAAAAATGCTGGGACAGGCTGCAGGCTCGCCCTTTTTTGCGGAGTGGCTGTCTACGGGTTTTTTTAGTTTAAGGAATTGATCATACTAATCAGAAAAATGGATTTGGATTTTACAAGGTCCACAGGAGGAACAAGATGAAGAGACGTGTAGCTAGAGAGATCGCCGTTCAAAGCCTTTATCAGATGGAGATGAACGAAGTCGACAGCATGGAGGCTGTAACGATGCTGCTCTCGGAGGCGGCCGAAGAAAATGAGACCGAGCGGGTCATCGGTGATGAAGTGCTGCTGAAGGAGTATGTGCTGCAGCTTGTAAACGGAACATGGAATTCCAGGGAAGCCATCGATGAACTGCTGGCTCATTATTTAAAAGGCTGGCAGGTGAGTCGTCTTTCCCGTGTGGATCGCCAAATATTGCGTCTGGCTGTCTATGAGCTGACCCAGGCCGAGGATGTGCCTGGCAAGGTGGCCGTCAACGAAGCGATTGAGCTGTCCAAGCATTTTGGCACAGAGGATTCGGGGAAATTCGTGAACGGGGTGCTTGGCCGGATGATCCAGGAGCTGGATCGCGTCAAGGAAAAGCTGCAGCAATTGTAATGTCAAACGCATAGCATCACTATGGATCAGCGGTTTCATTTATTTGAAATGGAGGAGAGATTAGGATGACAGCAGCAACGATTATTAGCGGTAAACAGGTTTCCCAGGAAATTCGGGAGGGCATTGCTCTAGAGGTTCAGGAATTGTCCAAGCAGGGGGTTCGCCCGGGCTTGGCGGTGATTCTTGTCGGCGATGATCCGGCTTCCCATGTATACGTACGCAATAAGGAAAAAGCATGTCATGACCTCGGGTTCTACTCGGAAGTCCATCGCCTCCCGGCAGATTCCACCCAGGAAACCGTGCTTGCCCTGGTGGACAAGCTGAACAAGCAGTCTTCCATTCACGGCATTCTGGTTCAGCTGCCGCTGCCGAAGCATATTCATGAGAAGTCCGTTATCGACGCGATTGCGGTGGAAAAGGACGTGGACGGCTTCCATCCGGTGAACGTCGGCAATCTCGTGATCGGCGACGACAGCCTTCTGCCGTGCACGCCGGCTGGTGTGATTGAGCTGATCAAACGCACCGGAATTGAAATTTCCGGCAAGCATGCGGTTGTCATCGGCAGATCGAATATCGTGGGCAAACCGGTATCGCTGCTTCTCCAGCGGGAGAATGCGACCGTGACCATGTGCCACTCCCGCACCGCCAATATGGCTGAATTGACGCGTCAGGCGGATATTCTTGTGGTGGCTGTCGGCCGAGCGAATATGATCGACGCCAGCTATGTCAAGCCGGGAGCCGTTGTCATTGATGTCGGCATGAATCGTCTTGAGAACGGCAAGCTGGCCGGAGACGTTGACTTTGAGAGCGTGAAGGAGGTATCCGGTCCGATTACGCCGGTGCCTGGCGGCGTAGGTCCGATGACCATTACGATGCTGATGCAGAACACTTTGATTGCAGCCAAAAAGTTGAACGGGCTGGTTTAAGATGAGCTCTATGGATCAATCCCGAATACTGACAGTCAAAGATTTGAATCGCTATATCCGCATGAAAATGGAAGGCGATGCGGTGCTGTCGGACGTATGGATTCGCGGGGAGATTTCGAATTTCACCCATCATTCCAGCGGCCATATGTACTTTACGCTGAAGGATGAGGGCAGCCGGATTCGCGCGATTATGTTCGCTACCCACAACCGGCGGCTGCCGTTCATTCCGAAGGAAGGCGCGCGCGTCATTGCGCGCGGCAACGTATCGGTCTATGAACGGGACGGGCAATATCAGTTCTATGCGGTCCAGATGCAGCCTGACGGAATCGGCAGCCTCTATCTGGCGTATGAACAGCTGAAGCAGAAGCTGGAGGAAGAGGGATTGTTCGCTGCCGAGCGCAAGCGACCGCTCCCGAAATTCCCGGAGACCATCGGGGTGATCACCTCTCCGACTGGGGCTGCCGTGCGGGATATAATGATTACGATTCGGCGCCGGTATCCGCAGGCGCGAGCCGTGCTCTATCCTGTGCTGGTACAAGGAAAAGGCGCAGCCCCTTCCATCGTCCAGGCGATCCGGACAATGAATGAGATCGGTGAAGCGGACGTGCTGATCGTCGGCAGAGGCGGCGGCTCGCTGGAGGAATTATGGGCTTTCAATGAGGAAATCGTCGCGCGGGCCATATCCGAATCCGAGATTCCCGTCATTTCGGCGGTCGGGCATGAGACCGACTTTACGATTGCAGACTTTGTGGCCGATCTGCGCGCGGCGACGCCTACCGCAGCCGCCGAACTGGCTGTGCCGAGCAGCGCCGAGCTGGCGGCCCGGCTGAGGCAAAGGCAGCGCCAGCTCGGACAAGCTCTGCAGCAGCGGCTGAAGACGAGCAAGGAGCGGCTGGCGGCGCTGCAGCGATCGCCGGTGCTTGTCTATCCGCGCCGCTACATGCTTCAGCATGCCGAACGGCTGGACATGCTCAGCCTGCGGCTCCAGCGAACGATGAAATCGAAGATGTCGCTGCAGCGCCAGCGCCAGCTGTCCCTGAAGCAGGGACTGATCCGGTTTAATCCCCGGACCCAGCTGGAGACGGCGGCGCAGCGCAGGGAAGCGTCCACGCGGCAGCTGGTCTCGGCGATGCAGTCCATGATGAAAGAGAAGACATCCAAACTGCAATCTGAAATCCGGCATCTGGATGCGCTGAGTCCGCTGAAAATTATGTCCAGAGGTTACAGTCTCGTATACGATGAACAAGAGAAGCATCTCGTGAAATCGCTGGACGACGTGCAGCTCGGCGATCTGGTTCATGTCCGGGTCAGCGACGGCCGGCTTCAGTGTCAGGTGTGGGGAATGAAGGAGGAGAACAGTCGTGACAAGTGAGAAGGAAGTAAGCTTTGAAGAGGCGATGATGCAGCTGGAGGAGATCGTTGAACAGCTTGAAGACGGTGATGTTCCTCTGGAGAAGGCGATCGATTTGTTCCAGAAGGGAATGAAGCTGTCCCAGATGTGCAGTCAGAAGCTGGAGCAGGTCGAGCACAAAATTGAGATGATCATTGAGGAAGGCGGGGAGCTGAAACGCAAGCCGTTTAAAGGGGCTCTCGATGAGACAGGTGATCTTGGTGAATAACGGCAGACCGTCCTTTAACCAATATATGAGCAGCATTTCAGACCGGGTTGCAACCGAATTGACGCATGTCCTTCCCGGGGCCTGGGATGTACCGGACTCTCTACGCGAATCGATGACATACTCCTTGATGGCCGGCGGCAAGCGTCTCCGGCCGCTTCTGGTCGTGGCTGCTTGTGAAGCAGGAGGAGGCAGTGCGGAAGCGGCGATTCCGGTGGCTTGCGCTGTGGAGATGGTGCACACTTACTCGCTCATCCACGATGATCTTCCTGCGATGGATAATGATGATTTCCGGCGGGGCAAGCCGACCAATCACAAGGTGTTTGGGGAGGCGACAGCCATTCTAGCAGGGGATGCGCTGCTGACCCATGCTTTCTATATGGTGGTTCAGAGTGCGAGGAAGTTCGGGGTTCCGGCAGAGCGTGTGCTGTCCATCGTGGAGGATCTGGCGGAGTATGCAGGCCCAAGGGGCATGGTCGGCGGGCAGGTGGCCGATATGGAAGGGGAGCAAGGCATCACGAAGCTGGAGGAACTGGAATACATTCATCTGCACAAAACGAGCGATCTGATCATGTTCTCCCTCATCGCAGGAGGCAGAGTGGCCGGCTGCTCGGAGCGCCAGATTGAAGCGCTGCGCGCATTCGGTCAGCGAATCGGTCTTGCCTTTCAGATCCAGGATGACATTCTGGATCTGATTGGGGATGAAGCCAAGCTTGGGAAGAGCACGCAGAGTGATGTGAAGCAGCAGAAGGTTACATATCCTTATTTTATCGGCCTCGAGGCTTCCAGGCTTGAAGTGGGGCGGCTGACAGACGAAGCGAAGACGCTGATTAAGGAAGCGGGACTTGAGGCTCCGGACAGATTGCTGGAAATCGCCGATTTTCTAATGTCGCGCGATCACTGAGGCCGCTTTACATGCAAACGGTTTTTTTGTGATATAATGTCTTTATGTGATTTTACAATATTGCAAAATTCGATTCCGTGTTTGCAATGCGGTACGATAGCATATGGCATCTGAATTCGAAAACTTATTTAGAAGGAAAGCGGGGGGATTCTCGTGCTGCTTCCGAATATCAATCATCCGAAACAACTGAAGAATTTGACTGTAGACCAATTGAATGATCTGGCTGGGGAAATCCGCCGGTTCCTGATTGAGAAGCTGTCAGTGACCGGAGGGCATCTCGCGCCGAATCTGGGAGTAGTTGAGCTCACGCTGGCTTTGCATTACTGTTTCGACAGCCCTCAGGACAAGTTGATTTTTGATGTGGGGCACCAGGCTTATGTTCACAAAATCTTGACCGGAAGAATGGACAAATTCGATACGCTGCGCAAGAAGAACGGCCTTTGCGGCTTCGTGAAGCGCTCTGAAAGCGAGCATGACGTATGGGAAGCTGGCCACAGCAGCACCTCACTGTCTGCTGCGATGGGCATGGCGATGGCCAGGGATTTGAAAGGTGAGGACAACCGGGTCATCGCGCTCATCGGCGATGGTGCGCTTACGGGCGGCATGGCGTTTGAGGCGCTGAACCATATCGGCCATGAGAAGAAGAAGCTGATGGTTGTACTTAACGATAACGAAATGTCCATCGCGCCGAATGTCGGTGCGATGCATAATTACTTAAGCAAGATCCGTTCGGACCGCACCTACTTGCGGGCCAAGGATGAAGTTGAAATGCTGCTGAAGAAAATTCCGGCCATCGGCGGCAAGCTTGCCAAAACGGCGGAGAAGATGAAAGACAGCCTTAAATTTGCGATGGTTCCGGGCCGATTGTTCGAGGAGCTTGGGTTCACGTACCTGGGGCCAGTCGACGGCCATGATGTGGGCAAACTGATTGATACGTTTAATCAGGCGGACAACGTGGAGGGGCCTGTGCTGGTTCATGTTGTCACCACCAAAGGGAAGGGCTACAGCCCGGCCGAGTCCGATTCACACAAGTGGCATGGCATTACGCCTTATAAGATTGAGTCCGGGAAGGTGCTCAAGGCAGTAGGAAATCCGATGTACACCGAGATTTTCGGCCAAACGCTGGTCGAACTGGGCGAGCAGGACGAGCGCATTGTCGCTGTCACACCGGCGATGCCGGGCGGTTCCGGGCTCATTCCGTTCGGGAAGACATTTCCGGAACGGATGATCGACGTCGGCATTGCCGAGCAGCATGCGGCCACGCTTTGCGCTGCGCTTGCCATGGAAGGAATGAAGCCGGTGTTTGCCGTGTATTCAACCTTTATGCAGCGTGCCTACGATCAGATCGTGCATGATATTTGCCGTCATAACGCCAACGTGATGTTCGCGATTGACCGGGCAGGATTTGTCGGGGCGGATGGCGAGACGCACCAGGGCGTATACGATATCGCCTTCATGCGTCATATTCCGAATATCGTGCTGATGATGCCGAAGGACGAGAATGAGCTGCGGCATATGATGAAGACGGCGCTGGATTACGATGACGGTCCGATCGCCTACCGCTATCCGCGCATTCATGGTCGCGGCGTCGAGCTCGACAAGGAGCTTGTCCCGATTCCGATCGGTTCATGGGAAACGGTTCGCGCTGGCGAAGGCTACGCGATTCTGGCAGTCGGGCCGATGGTTCAGCTGGCGGAAGAGGCGGCTGAACTTCTCAAGCGGGAAGGGCTATCGGTGCAGGTCGTTAACGCCCGGTTCCTGAAGCCGCTGGATGAGACGATGCTGAAGGAGCTGGCGGCTAGCGGCACTTCGATGCTGGTGCTGGAAGAAGCTTCGCAGGCAGGCAGTCTCGGAAGCGCGGTGCTGGAGTTTTTTGCGGAACAGGAATTGTTTGATACCGTTGTTTCACTTATGGGCATTGAAGACCGCTTTATCGAGCACGGCAGCATTCCGGAGCAGCGCGAAGAGGTTGGGCTAACGCTTGAACAGGTATGTAACAGAATTCGCAGCTTCAAGACTTCGCGGGCATCTACCTTGGGGAAGCGAAGCCTGATGTCTTAGGCGGTTTAGGAGATATAGATGGATTCAACACAAAAGGAACGCATTGATATATTGCTTGTGGAGCAAGGATTTTACGATAGCAGGGAGAAAGCGAAGGCCGCGATTATGGCCGGGCTGGTCTATGCGGGCAGTGAACGCATTGAAAAGGCGGGCACCAAGCTGCCGAGAAACACAGAGCTGCGGGTAAAAGGGGCGGTGCACCCTTATGTCAGCCGGGGCGGGCTCAAGCTGGAGAAAGCGCTGAAGGAGTTTGGCATTGCGATGGACGGGCGGACGATGCTGGACATCGGCGCATCCACCGGTGGATTTACCGACTGCGCCCTGCAGCATGGCGCCGGATATGTATATGCCATCGATGTCGGGTACAACCAACTGGACTGGTCGCTGCGCAATAATGAGCGGGTATGTGTCATGGAGCGGACCAATTTCCGGTACATGACGCCCGAGGACCTGAAGGGGCCGGCACCGGACTTTGCAAGCATTGATGTGTCGTTTATCTCGCTGCGGATTATTCTGCCGCCACTGAAGGCGCTGCTCGGCAGGCCTGGTGATGTGGTGGCGCTGATCAAGCCCCAATTCGAGGCGGGACGCGAGAAGGTTGGCAAATCCGGGGTTGTTCGCGATCCGAAGGTGCACAAGGAAGTGCTAACCGAGGTGCTGACCTTTGCCAGTCAGATCGGCTTTGCACTGCAGCATTTAACCTTCTCTCCGATTACCGGAGGGGAAGGAAATATCGAATTCCTGGCCCACTGGCGATTAGAGCCGGAGGGCCCTGAAGTTACGGAAGAACCGCTTCAGGAATCCGGACAAGCGCCGGCGGATTTAGCGGAACGGATTGCAGCCGTTGTGCAGCAGGCAGCTCATACTTTCACAGGAAACTCATCGAAATGATGGGTTTCTTTTGCTGAAAAAGAGGAATTTATGTTCCCATTCTCGAATACAAAAGTCGAGGTGAGGGGATGAGTGAAAGTTACGATTGGTTGTTAATGATATTGCTGGGCATCATCATCTTGCTGCTGATTGGCTATCAGCTGAACCGCTGGCTGATGTCGCCTGAGCCTGATCATTTGCCGGGTGTGCCGATCAACGAGCGAATTCCAGATCACCCAGCGATTGCACTGCTGGAGCAAGAGGGATATGAAGTCGTAGGGGGAAAAGTAAAAATAAATCTTACCTTCGATACGGACGAGCGTCCAATCCACAGTCGGCTGTTTATCGATTATATCGCTTCCGGCGAGAACGGAGAGCTGTATTTGGTCAAGCTGGCACGTGAACGGCTGCCTGTCGATTGGACGGGGGCAGGGATTCGAGACCGATTAATGCCGTTCCTTCTGCTGTACCCGGAATGTGAAGGGTTGCTGTATGTGGACACCCACGCGCACAGCGTCCATCGTCTGAACATGGAGTGGTCAGATGAGGAATGGGCAGGCAATGAGGATTGACGATGACCAAGTTTATTTTTACAGGAGGATTTTTCGGACATGAAAGGACAACGACATATCAAGATCAGGGACATTATTACACATCAGGATATTGAAACCCAGGATGAATTGGTGGAGGCGCTGCGGGCCGAAGGGTTCCAGGTGACACAGGCTACGGTGTCGCGAGATATTAAGGAACTGCTGCTGATCAAGGTTCCGACTGATGACGGGCGTTACAAATATTCCATGCCGACAGATCAGCGGTACAATCCGGTGCAAAAGCTGAGGCGGGCGTTGGTCGACAGCTTTGTATTTATCGATCGGACCGGCAATTTGGTTGTGATGAAATGTTTGCCGGGAACGGCGAATTCCGTTGCAGTGCTTCTCGATAATATGGAATGGTCTCATGTGATGGGGACGATCAGCGGAGATGACACCATTTTGCTCATCTGCCGGTCTGAGGAAGACGGGAAGCAGGTAGTCGAGCAAATTAACAGCTATATTTCTTGATGGATGCAGTTACGATTTGGAGGTGTTAGCGATGCTGGTTACGTTGTCCATTCGCAATCTCGCCGTTGTGGAAGAGGTGGACGTGCATTTTTATCCGGGATTTCATGTGCTGACAGGGGAGACGGGTGCGGGGAAATCGATTGTCATCGACGCGCTCGGTCTGATTGCCGGAGGCCGAGGTTCCGCGGATCTGATTCGTTACGGAAGTGAGAAGGCGGAGATCGAGGCGCTGTTTGACCTGCCTGCTGCTCATCCGGTCTGGGATACGCTCGGGCGGCTCGGCATTGAAGCGGACCCGGCGGAGCATTTGCTCATCAGAAGGGAACTGACCTCCCAGGGGAAAAGCACCTCTCGGATCAATGGTCAAATGGTCAATCTGAGCATGCTGCGGGAGGTGGGCGAGAAGCTGATTAACATCCACGGCCAGCATGAGCACCAAAGCCTGCTTCGGCCGGAGCAGCATATGACCTTGCTGGATACGTATGGGGAAGCGGTGATCGGGCCTGCCAAACGGAAGTATCAAGCGCTGTTCGCTGAATTCAGCAAAGTGGAGAAAGAGCTGAAGGAGCTTCAGGAAACGAGCCAGAAGGCGTATCAAATGCTGGATATGTATCGCTTTCAGCTGGAGGAGATTGCGGCCGCCAAGCTGAAGGTCGGAGAGGATGAACTGCTGCAGGAAGAGCGGCTGAAGCTGTCCCATAGCGAGAAAATGATGGATGCTGTAGCCGGTTCGTATGATCTGCTGTACGGCCCGCAGGGCCTGGAGACGATCAGCAGGGCGATCACCCGCCTGCAGGATGTCGTTTCTTATGATGAGAAAGGTCTCAAGCCAGTTGTTGAACAGCTGCAATCTGCTTATTATCAGCTCGAGGATGCGGTGTTTCAGCTGCGCGACTATCGGGATGACATTGAATTCAATCCGGAACGGCTGGATGAGATAGAACATCGCCTTGATATGATTACCGGTTTGCGGCGAAAATATGGGGATAATGTGGAGCAGATTCTGGAATACTACGGTAGAATTCAACAGGAGACCGAGCTTCTGGAAAACAAGGATGAGGTGCTGCAGGGTCTTGAGAAGCGGCGGGATGAGCTGCTGAGCGTACTGCTGCAGGCTGCCAGAGAGCTCAGCACGGCTCGGAGGGAAAGCGCGAGAAAGCTGGCCCGAGCGGTTGAGCGGGAGCTGAAGGATCTGCAGATGGAACGGACTTCATTTGATGTGCGGCTCGAACTGGTTCAAGATGCGAACGGCTATGAATACGAAGGACAGCGCATCCGCCTGACGCGTCAGGGAATGGATAACGCTGAGTTTTTGATTTCAGCCAACCCTGGCGAGCCGCTCCGTCCACTCGCGAAAATTGCTTCCGGCGGGGAAATGTCGCGTATAATGCTGGCGATGAAGAGCATTTTTGCTCGACATGATCAGATTCCGGTCCTTATCTTTGATGAGGTGGACACCGGTGTGAGCGGCAGAGCGGCGCAGTCGATTGCGGAGAAGCTGTTTGTGCTGGCCAAGACATGCCAGGTGTTCTCCATCACTCACCTTCCACAGGTGGCGTGTATGGCGGATCATCAGTATTTAATTGAGAAGAAGCTGGAGCAATCCCGAACGCGAACCCAGGTCGAGCACTTGAGCGATCAGGGAAGAGTGACCGAACTTGCCCGTATGCTTGGAGGCGTGGAAATCACGGAGAAGACACTTCATCATGCCCAGGAAATGCTCAATCTGGCGGCAGCGCAAAAGGCTTCCAGAACGGCTTCGGGTCAATGATTAACAGTTATAAAAGCTTAGGGGCAGGGTAACTTAAAGGTACGCAATTGGCGACCACCTTTTCGTCAAGCGAAAGAAGAAAAAGGGAGCGTGACAGCCATTGAAGCCTAACATCAGGAAAAAACTGCTCGGTTTCCTTCTTGCTTTCCTTCTCTGTTTCCTTGGCACTGCCGAGCCTGTCCAATCTTTTGTTTCTTTGCCCGATGAAGTGAGACTGTTTACCGGCCAGCAGGCCCATCTGGATGTGGATATGCCGGTGCAGGCACTTGCCTCGGTCGACAGGCCGGATATCCTGCAGCTGAATGGTTCCGGCAAGACATCTCTCCTTGCATCAAAACAACCGCTTCACCTGCAGCCCCAGCAGATCGGCAGAGCTGCGGTCACCCTGAAATTATTTGGCAAGATCCCTGTCAAAACTGTTCACGTGGATGTAGTGCCTGAACTGAAGGTCATTCCTGGGGGACAGACCATTGGCGTCAAAGTCAAATCATCCGGTATTATTGTTGTCGGACATCATCTGGTTCATGCCGAGAATGGCGCAAGGGTATCACCCGGGGAGTCAGCCGGATTAAAGCTGGGCGATCTTCTGACCCATATGGATGGGAAGCCGCTGAATGATGTAACCAAGGTCGCCGACATTGTGGAGAAAGCAGGTAAAAACAAACGGCCTCTTGATATTACATTTAAACGCAGCGGGAAAGTCATGAAGACAAAGCTGAACCCGGCCTTTGATGAAGAGGACAAATCGTGGAGACTTGGTCTGTACATCCGCGATTCAGCCGCTGGTGTAGGGACGCTGACCTTTTATGATCCAGAGCACAAGGTTTACGGTGCGCTTGGGCATGTGATCACAGACATGAACACCCAGACCCGCATTGAGGTAGGCAGCGGAAATATTGTTCAGTCGAACGTCACCTCCATCTCCAAGAGCGAGGAGGGTGATCCTGGGGAGAAGCGGGCTTCCTTTGCTAAGGATGGAAAAGTGCTTGGCAATGTTGAACGAAACACCCAGTTTGGCATCTTCGGCAAAATGGATGAAAAACCGGCGCAAGGCGTGTATAAGGAGCCGATTCCGATTGCGTTTGCCCATGAAGTGAAGCCTGGACCGGCCGAAATTTTGACGGTAGTGGAAGGGGAGCAGGTAGAGCGCTTCTCTGTGGAGATTGTTCATGTATCCAAGCAGGACGCCCCGGCGACCAAAGGGCTTGTACTGCGAATTACGGATCCGAAGCTGTTACAGAAGACAGGCGGAATCGTGCAAGGGATGAGCGGCAGTCCAATTGTTCAGGACGGCAAGCTGATCGGAGCAGTGACCCATGTGTTTGTCAACGATCCGAAATCGGGGTATGGATGCTTTATCGAATGGATGCTGCAGGACTCCGGCGTCCTTCCGTCTCGCGAAACATCAGTTCACCAAAATCTTGAGGCAGGTTAATGCCTTGAGATTTTTTTTTGTCGTAAAAAGACGAAAATGATCCTAATTTGACGCAAATAATAAATTATAAATCAAGATTAAAAAAAAATAAAGAAAAATAATTTTCGACAGAAGGAATTTAAATGTGGCTGTCGAAAGTTTAAAATACAAGAAAAGAAAATCAAAATGACTACTGATCAGATAAAGGAGGAGCAAGAATTGCAAAAAATTGAAGTTTTATTAGCAGACGACAACCGTGAATTCACGAATTTGCTTGGCGAATACATTTCGGATCAGCCCGATATGGTTGTATCTGGTATTGCCTACAACGGCGAGGAAGTATTGAATATGATCGAGGAAGCCGGTAAGGTTCCGGATGTGTTGATCCTTGATATTATCATGCCTCATCTGGACGGTCTCGGTGTGCTTGAACGCCTTCGCGATATGAACTTGTCTCCTCAGCCTAAAGTCATTATGTTAACGGCATTTGGTCAGGAAAATATTACGCAGCGTGCGGTTCAGCTCGGCGCTTCCTATTACATCCTGAAGCCGTTTGACATGGAAGTGCTCGCAAGCCGTATTCGCCAGCTGGTGGGCGCTCCGAGCGGTCTGTCCTCCAGCACGCCGTTCACCTCGGCGAACAAATCCAATGTGGTACCGATGGGCAAAGGCAAAAATCTGGATGCCAACATTACATCGATCATACATGAAATCGGTGTGCCTGCGCATATTAAAGGATATCAGTATTTGCGCGAAGCGATCACGATGGTGTACAACAACATTGAAATTTTGGGCGCCATCACCAAAACACTGTATCCGGCCATTGCCGAGAAATTCAAAACAACTCCGTCTCGCGTAGAGCGTGCGATCCGACATGCGATCGAGGTGGCCTGGACACGCGGCAATATCGACTCAATCAGCCATCTGTTCGGCTACACCATCAACATCAGCAAATCCAAGCCAACCAACAGCGAGTTCATCGCGATGGTGGCAGACAAGCTGAGAATCGAGCATAAAGTGTCGTGAAAGGGTGATGGGACGCGGAAATCGGATGATGACTAGCACGCGGTTTGCGTAAAATTATAGGACGGACACATCGAAGTGATGGTGCTCGGTCTGCGATTCATTGGTTATCTAGTCGATCTCATGTTTCTGTGTTTATTATCAGAACTTTCATTACGCATATTTGCTGCTGAAATGATACCAAATAACGAATAGCGCCATCTCTTCGAGGTGGCGCTTGTTTGTTATTTCATGCAGCAGCAGAATCATTTTAACTACTGTCTACTTGGACGAGAGTTTTATTCTTCGAACAGCTGCTACAAATAATATAGCTTAAACACAATATCCTGATTGTGATTGCCGAATTTCTTGCCGAAGAGGGTGGCTCCGCCAACGTGCTCGGCATCTTCTTTCACTTCGATACGAAAACTCCAGCGATCACAGGTGGTGTCCAAATCATTGACGGAGACCGGAGACAGCGGGTCGCCGTCAATATAGGTGCCGTGGCTGGTAATCCGGATCGTCTTGAGCAGGCCGTACTGGTTAATGTTGCTTGGCCACCATTCGGGGGTGAGTTTGCCCCTCGTATCAGCGAAATCACCGGGACTCGTCCATGTGCCGAGCTCTATACCGTTCAGGGAGAAGGTGATGTCCGACGGCCATACATCGTTGGCAAACGGGAACTCGGAAGCGATCTCCAGGCTGATCTCAAACTGCTGCAGTTTCTCGTCCTTCTTCAGAAAGTTGGTCACGTTATACTCCACATACCCCTCTGTAAACCATAAAATCTCCGCATCCACCCGCTTCGGGTCCATAAAGTATTTCGGCTCGTCCACCGGGCCGACAAAATCCTTCTCCGTTGCCAGACCGCAGGTTGGCTTCAGATCATAATCCGTGTAGTGGCCGATCGGCACCGACGTTTCATAGGACGCATAGGAATGGAATATTTTCTTCGGAAAATTAATTTCGATATGATCGACCTTCAGAATCGAAATTTTTTGCCGCCCCGATTTCCCCGGGACAAGCTCTGTCTTAATAATGCCCGCATCCTCCAGCTTCTGGATATGCTTCGTGACAATCGCGCTGCTGATCTGCAGCTCCTTCGCCAAATCTTTGATGTTCATTTTATTTTTGGAGAGCAATTGGATGATTTTCAAACGCACTTCACTGGCCAGCGCTTCATAAACGATAAGCGAGGATTGATCAATTTCAAGCTGCATGCGATCACTTCTTTCTCTAGGATTACTTGTGGCGTAACACCATCTATGTATAAGTTAATCATAACACAAATTTGATTAACTAGTATATAAATCACTAGTTGGAAATCATCGATTACAACTCATTTTAGTTAACTAATATATTAATAATAATAAAATAAACACGATTAAGTTTACAAAAACATTATTGACAACGCTTTCAATCTGCCTGTATACTGAACCAAAAGTTGTTTTATATCTGCTTTGGTGTTGGCTTTTGTTAATCAAGAACTAAATCAATGACTGGAGGAGAGCAAATTGAAAAAAAGATGGGGGATCACCTTGGTGGTTTTGGCCATATCGGCCATGCTAACCGCTTGCGGCGGAGATGACAAAAATACGATTACATTCTGGACACCGCTGACAGGAGAAGACGGCAGTTATATGGATCAGCTTGTTAAGGAATACAACGATACCAATCCCGAGATCAAAGTGAAACATGTCATTACGTCCGATATGTACACGAAAATTTCGACGGTGCTGAACTCCGGCAAAGGCGTTCCGGATCTGGCCATTATCCACGCCGACCGTGTGCCGGGATTTGTCAGACAAGGGGTGCTGGAGCCGATGACCGCGGTGATGGAAGCCCAGCCGGAATTGAAAGAGGACAATTATCTGCCTCAAGCCTGGACGACCGGCAACATCGATGGCGTTCAATACACCGTCCCGCTCGATATTCACAGCAATGTGATGTATTACAACAAGGATCTGTTACAGAAATACAACGCTGAGGGCTTTCTGGACGACAACGTTGTCACCATTGATGAAATGCTGTCCCTGCAAGGCAAGCTTGAAGAGGGCGATTATGTGGTGAACGACGCGCTGCTTGGCTGGGTTATTATGGCCCAGATTCAGAACCTGGGCGGAGACATTCAAGAGAACGGGCAGCCTGCGGTCAATACAGAAGCGATGAAGCAGGCGTTTCTGGAAGTGAAGAAGATTGCAGACGCCGGGTTGATGACGCCATTTGGCGAGGATGGATATCTGATGTTCCAGGCGGGGAATGTCCTGTTTTCCACAGACGGCACCTGGTCTTCGACAGCCCATGCGAGTGTGGAGGGTTTAAACTTCGATGTGACGAACATCTATTCTACCTCTGCCGACAAATTCACCAACCGCGCTTCCTCCCATCTGTTTGCCATGCTGAAGAATGACAACCGCACGGACGAGAAAGAGCAAGGGATCGGGGAATTTCTAGAGTTCATTCGCCAGAACTCGATGGAATGGGCCAAGGCGGGCCAGATTGTAGCGAGTAAACAGGTCATTGAAAATCCGGAATACGAGAACTACATTCAATCCTTCTTTACCTCGAATGAGGACGAGATTAAATCGCTGTATATCTACACCTACGAATATTATCCGTATGTAGCCGAAGCGGTGGATACGTATGCTGCCGACATCGTTCGGGGGAACGTAGACCTGGATGAGACGCTGCAGACGATGCAGAAGTTTGTGGAGGATAAAATTGCCGAGGGCAACACTCAAGGGGAATGAGTAGCTGCAGATGACATGAATAGCATGAGCAGGAGTGCCGCTCCATCAGAGCGGTGCTCCTCCACTAAAAGGAGAAATGTCAGGTTATGAATAGGAAATCCTTTGCACCTATTTTCTTTGTAGGACCTCATTTCATATTGTTTATCATTTTTATCTGTCTGCCGACCATCTATGGGATATACGCTTCGTTTACCAAATGGAATCTGATTAATGATCCGGTATGGGTTGGCCTTGATAATTATCGGACGATATTGTCAGACACGAGCTCGACCTTCTATACCCAGTTCTTTAACGGCTTGAAGAATACGTTGATTTTTGTAGGCCTGAGCGTGCCGATACTGATTGCATTGCCGCTGATGATTGCGGTTGCGCTGGAGCATAAACAGGTGAAGCTGAAGGGCTTCATCCAGGCTGTGCTGTACATCCCTGGGCTTATCTCGATTTCCGCTGCGGCGCTCATCTGGCTGTTGATCTTTAACAAGCAGCTTGGCATTACGGGCAATGTGTTCGGCTCAGAGACAGTGTGGGCAGCGAACCAGCCTTACGCCTGGATTATCATCATCGTCATTACGGTGTGGGGCGGCGTCGGAGGCAACATGATCATCTATCGCGCCTCGATCAGCGGGGTATCCAAAGAGCTGTATGAGTCAGCCGAGATGGATGGCGCGGGTCCGATCCGCCGCTTTACGAGCATTACCCTGCCCTCGATTCGCTTCCCGCTCATCTATACGTTTGTGATGACGACCGCCGGCGCTTTCAACGTGTTCGGTCAGCCGCTTATGATGACGGACGGGGGACCGAGACAGAGCACGACCGTGCTGATGATGTATATTCGCCAGCTGGCCTTTGGTCATGGGGAATCGATTGCCGGCATGGCGTCTGCGATGGCGGTTCTGCTTGGCTTGGTCATCCTGGTCATCTCGGCGCTGCAGTACTATGTGATGAACCGGAATGCTTCGTAAAACTTGCGGCGGCAGTTATGTGGATTTTGCAAAATGCTGAATAAGTGAAAGAAGGCGGTGCAAGTGAATGTCCAACCAAGTGCTCAACAATACAGGGGCTGAAGTGCAGATCAAATCTCCCGTACAACAACCGCTGCAGGGCAAGCGTTTTCCGATATCCAAATATATCGCTTATCTGTTTCTCACTGTCCTGTGCGTGATCTGGATCATTCCCGTCATCTTCGGGATTACGACATCCTTTCGTTCCCAGGCTGAGGTGGTATCAACCGGCTTCAGGCTGCTTCCGGTGAACTGGATCCTGGATAACTATGTGACGATCCTGAATAACACGTCAACGGCACCTATCCTGCGGTGGCTGGTTAACTCGATATTCATTGCGACAACACATACGGCACTGGTCATCGTGATCATATCCATCACCGGCTATGGTTATGCGCGGATGAATTTTAAAGGCCGGGATACGCTGTTTTTTACCCTGCTCGGCATTTCTTTCTTTCCAGGAGTCGTGAACCTGATTCCTTCCTACAAGATCATTGATGCGTTCGGCTGGGTGAATACGGAATGGGCGATGATTATACCCGGTCTGGCTGGTATGGGTAATATTTTTCTGGTCAGGCAGTTCATGAAGGGCATTCCGAAGGATCTGGATGAATCCGCCAAAGTAGACGGCGCGGGAGATTTCAGAATTTATTTCTCGGTCATTTTGCCTCTGATTAAGCCGGTGCTGATCGTGTGCGGACTGTTCTCGTTCACAGGCTCCTGGAACGACTTCCTGTGGCCCGTCATCGTCTATACCGATGTTGATAAAATGCCGGTAACGGCGGGACTGCTGCTGCTCCAGGATATTTACGGCAATTACCGGCTGATCGGCCAGCTGATGGGCTCCGCGATTCTGGCAATCATCCCGACACTGCTGCTGTTTCTGTTCGCGCAAAAATATTTTGTACAGTCGATTAACCTGAATGCTGGCATCAAGGGCTAGCCGATCTATAGAACAAGAAAATAGGAGAGAACACCATGATCCATGAAAATAAACAAATCAATATTCAAAATCCGCTCATTGAACAGCGGGCCGATCCGTGGATATACAAGCATACGGACGGATATTATTACTTTACCGCTTCGGTTCCGGAGTATGACCGGATTGAGCTCAGACGCTCCTTGACCATTCAAGGGCTAGCAGAAGCGCCGGCCGTCACGGTCTGGAGAAAGCATGAATCGGGCTGCATGAGCGCTAACATCTGGGCGCCGGAACTGCATGCTGTGGATGGGAAATGGTACATTTATTTTGCGGCTGCCCATACGTCGGATACACGGGACGGGCTGTTCGACCATCGCATGTTCGTGCTGGAAAATGCGGCTGAGAACCCGCTTGAAGGCAACTGGATGGAAAAAGGACAGGTCAAAACAAAGTGGGAATCCTTCTCGCTGGATGCGACAACGTTCGAGCACCGAGGCGTCCGGTATTATGTCTGGGCCCAGAAGGACCCGAACATTCCGGGCAACTCGAATCTGTACATTTCGCGGATGGAGAACCCGTGGACGCTTTCAGGGGAGCAGTTATGCCTGTCCATTCCGGAGTATGACTGGGAGAAGATCGGCTTCTCTGTCAACGAAGGAGCAGCGGTGCTGAAGCGAAATGGCCGGATTTTCATGACCTATTCCGCAAGTTCTACCGGTGAACATTATTGCATGGGGATGCTGACCGCGGATGAGAACAGCGATCTGCTTGATCCATCCTCATGGAGCAAGTCGCCGGTGCCGGTGTTTGCCACCTCAGAGGTGAATCGTCAATACGGGCCGGGGCATAACAGCTTTACGGTGTCGGAGGATGGCTCGCTCGACCTGCTGGTCTATCACGCCAGAAGTTACAAGGAGATTGAAGGTGATCCGCTCTACGACCCGAACCGCCATACGCGCGTGCAGGCGATAAGCTGGAATGAAGACGGGACGCCGAACTTTGGTGTGCCAAGACCGGATACACGCTAAAGCCTATCATCTGACGGCAACGCCGTTGTCTTCGCTCATTGACGAAAGGTCAGTGGTGTGGACACGGCGTTTTCCTTTGCTTGCGTGAACGTCATGCTTTGGATTTTTGAACCAAATGGGAGTATGATAATGAGGCATGGATAACACGGAGGAGGGACGGAGATGAAGAATGTGCTGGTGCTGGGCGGCACCCGTTTTTTTGGCCGCAGATTGGTGAGTCGGCTGATCGAAGCGGGAGCCGATGTGGCGATATTGACAAGGGGAGCTAGTGAAGATCCCTTTGGGGATAAGGTACAACGGTTACAAGCAGACCGGACCGATCCGGATGCGCTGCGTCAAGCGGTCGAGGGGCAGCAGTGGGATGTTGTGTATGACAACATCTGCTATACCCCGGAGGAAGCGGAACAGGCAGCGGAGATTTTTGCAGGACGGACCGGACTGTATGTGCTGACCTCGACGTTGGCCGTGTACGATAACGCAGACCATCCGCTGCAAGAGGGCGATTTCGATCCTTATAACTATCCGGTTCAGACCAATCCTGAGCGCAAATACAGCTACAAGGAAGGCAAGCGGCTGTCCGAAGCGGTGCTGTTCGGTAGAAGCAATCTGGCGGTGGCAGCTGTCCGATTCCCGATAGTACTCGGGACAGACGATTACACGAAGCGGCTCTGGTTCCACATTGAGCATGCTGCACAAGGCGAGCCGATCGGACTTCCGGCACCGGATGCGCAAATATCGTTTGTTCATGCCGAGGAGGCAGCTGCATGTTTGCAGTGGATTGGCGAGGTTAAACTGGAGGGGCCGGTCAATGCTTGCTCTGACGGGACTGTTTCAGTGCGTGAAATTATGGGTATGATCGAACTGGAGATTGGACAGACAGCGTCGCTGGTGTCGGAGGCTTCCCAAGAGCATCAATCACCGTTTGGCGTGCCGCAAGATTGGGTGATGAGCAACGCAAGAGCGGCTGAGTCCGGCTTTACTTTCTGGAATGTGAAGGCGTGGATGCCCGAGCTGATCCGGGAGCTGGCCGCCAATTTGAAGAAGCGTCCGTGATTCTACGAGCGTCCCTGTCGGACGCTTGCGGATGGCAAGTTGAAAGGAAGGTAGGCATGATGGACAAGGCGGAGATGTGGGAACAGCGAATTCAGGAGCTTGCGGCAGCCGGAGCGCTTACGGCAGAGGCACGCGCGCTTCTGCATGAGATGCTCGAGGAGCTGAAGCAGGTTGCCCGGCAGAACATGAATTTGAGAAAAGCGGTACTCAAGGCAAGCGGGAAAGAAGCCCGCATGTCCAGTAAACTGAAGGATGCGTTGATGGAATAGAAACAGCCAACCACATGCGCGAAGCACGCGGAACTGGACAAGTACTGCATCGGCTTGGCGGTTGTGGCGGATCGGGGTAAGTCTGGCGGTATCGTTGTAACATACAAAAAGGTCGAAGATGCCGCTTTCGTAAGTTCTAGCGGATGTCTTCGACCTTTTGCTGCACCTGCTTCGCTTTCGAATATCCGGATAAGCGAAGTGTCAGTTGCCGGATGAGCTTCCCGGCTTGGCGGCAGGACGTTTCTTCTTGAATCTTGGCCCTACATAATTGCGCTTCCGGTCACGGAACAGAATCCATCCGCCAAGGAAGCCGATGCCGATGACAAACAGTGCCAGGCCGCCGAGGAACGAGAGCCATTCGAAGGTCGGATTGAGCACGCTGTCATCACCGTGTACGGCGATATATAGGAAGAATGCATCCTTCATCATCAGGAAACCTTTCATCGCCAGAAATCCGGGGATGACGAGAATAAGAATGGCGATAAAGCGGGAGATCAACATTTTCATAACCAAATTTCCTTCCATCCTGTAAGTGATACTCAACTATCGATTATCATACCGTTTTCCGGATTCGATGTCCATTTCGGCGCTCCCTGTTTTCTTACAGGTTGTCAATCACTATGCGTAAATCGGGCATGAGTATCCATTGCTAATACAATATATAGATGAGATTTCGTGAGCAATACTATATATTGATCAAACGAAATGCTGGCTATTGATTTTGGTCTAAATTCTCGCTATTTTGTAATACGATTGAAAGAGAGTACAATGATAGAGAATGAAGAACCATTATGGATTATATTGTGGAGGTGCCGTTTGTGGCCATAACATGTGATGTTGCAATACTTGGCGGAGGTACAGGGGGGTATGTCGCGGCGATTCGGGCTGCCCAGTTGGGAAAGGAAGTTGTCATTATTGAACAGGATAAGCTGGGCGGTACCTGCCTGCATAAGGGGTGTATTCCCAGCAAGGCGCTGCTGCGCAGTGCCGAGCTGTATGCCGACATGAAAGAGAGCGAGCAATACGGGATTGAGACGGACGGGCTCCGGCTTGCTTTTGACAAAGTGCAGAAGCGGAAGCAGGGCATTGTGGACAAGCTGCACGACGGCGTTCAGTATTTGATGCGCAAAAATAAAATTACGGTGATCCAGGGCAAAGGCAGGGTGATCGGGCCCTCGATCTTCTCGCCGCGGAGCGGGGCGGTTGCCGTTGAGCTTCCGGATGGGGAGATGGAGACGGTCGTACCGGGCCACCTTATCATAGCGACAGGCTCAAGGCCGCGCCAGCTGCCGGGGCTTGAAGCGGATGGAATACATATACTGACGAGTGATGAAGCGCTCCAGTTGGAGCAACTGCCGGCGTCGATGCTGATCGTAGGCGGAGGCGTGATCGGGGTAGAATGGGCGTCGATGCTGAATGATTTTGGCGTGGACGTGACCTTGATCGAGGCGACCGCACAGCTGCTGCCAACCGAGGACGAGGATATCGGCAAAGAAATGCGGAAGCAGCTTGAAAAAAGAGGCGTGAAGGTGTATACCGGCGCCAGATTGATTGTGGACAGCTATGCGGTGGTGGATGAGCAGGTGACCGTTTCCGTGGAGGCGGGGGGCGAGCAGCGGACGCTAAGCGCAGACAAGCTGCTGGTGTCTGTAGGCCGCATAGGCAACGCGGAAAACATCGGGCTTGAAAATACGGATGTGCGGGTTGAGAACGGGCTTATTGCCGTGAACGAGCATCTCCAGACGACCGAGCCGCATATTTATGCCATCGGCGATGTGATCGGCGGTCTTCAGCTGGCCCATGCCGCCAGCCATGAAGGGATTGCAGCTGTGAACCACCTGGCCGGCGAGAAGACAGCGCCGTACCCGAAAGCGTGGATTCCGCGCTGTATATATTCCCGTCCCGAAGCGGCGAGCGTAGGGCTGACGGAGAAGGAAGCCGCAGAGCAGGGACGCCGGATCAAGGTGGGACGTTTCCCTTTCCAGGCCATCGGTAAAGCTTTGGTGCAGGGGGCGACGGAAGGTTTTGTGAAGGTGATTGCCGATGAGGACAGCGGCGATATTGTCGGCGTACATATGATCGGCCCGCATGTGACCGAGCTGATCGGCGAAGCGGCGCTGGCCCAGGTGCTGGATGCGACGCCATGGGAAGTCGGGGCGGCAGTTCATGCGCATCCAACCCTGTCCGAAGTGCTCGGCGAAGCCATGCTGGCCGTGGATGGACGAGCTATCGGCCTCTAGGCAGATCATTTGGATAACCTCACTATGCAATCCCTCATTTCTTTTTGCCGGAAAAGGGATTATAATAAGATTAAGCCAAGTCTTAGTACCAGGTTTTAATACTTGATATGAGGTCGCTTGATCGGGGAACCGAATCGGTCAGGAGGCTTGACTGGCTCATGAAAAAGGAGGGATCTCCATGAAAGAACAAGATACGATGACATCGAATAAGCTTAGGCATGAACAGCTTGGACTGACTGACGGACAAGTGATTGACATGTACAAATATATGGTGCTCGCGCGAAAATTCGATGAGCGCAACCTGCTTCTGCAGCGTGCGGGAAAAATCAATTTTCACGTTTCCGGCATCGGGCAGGAGACTTGTCAGGTAGCTGCGGCGTTTGCCCTTGATCGGGAGAAGGATTATTTCCTGCCGTATTACCGTGACTACGGCTTTGTTATGGCTGTTGGCATGACGCCTCGCGAGCTGATGCTGTCCGCATTCGCCAAGGCCGAGGATCCGAACAGCGGCGGGCGCCAAATGCCGGGCCATTTCGGCTCCAAGCGGCTGCGCATTGTGACCGGCTCCAGTCCGGTGACGACCCAGGTGCCGCATGCGGTTGGCATCGCACTCGCGGCCAAAATGCAGAAGAAGGATTTTGTATCGTTTGTCACCTTCGGAGAAGGCTCCAGCAACCAGGGCGATTTCCATGAAGGGCTGAATTTTGCGGGGGTGCACAAGCTGCCAGTTGTTGTTATGTGTGAGAACAACCAGTACGCCATCTCTGTACCTTTGCACAAGCAGATCAGCGGCAAGGTGAGCGACCGTGCGCTCGGCTACGGCTTCCCAGGCGTCCGCGTTGACGGCAATGATGCGCTTGCGGTGTACGCAGCGGTGAAGGAAGCGCGTGAGCGCGCTGTGCGCGGAGAAGGGCCAACCTTGATCGAGTCGGTTATGTACCGCTTGTCCCCGCACTCCACTTCCGATAATGATCTGGCTTATCGGACCAAGGAAGAAGTGGAGGAGAACTGGAAGAAGGACGGCGTGGCGCGTTTCAAGACGTATCTGATCGAAGCGGGACTCTGGGATGAGGCTCGTGACGAAGATCTGGTGGCACAGCTGAATCTGGAGATCAAAGAAGCGACGGAATACGCGGATCGTGCTCCGTTCCCGAAACCTGAGGATACGCTTCTTCATGTGTATGCCGAAGACGAAGGAGGAACTGAAGGATGGCGGTAATGGAGTATATTGATGCAATTCGCCTCGCGATGAAGGAAGAGATGGAGAAGGATGAATCCGTCTTCGTGCTTGGCGAGGACGTTGGCGTGAAGGGCGGCGTATTCACGACCACGAAGGGGCTGATCGAGCAGTTTGGCGAGATGCGTGTGCTGGATACGCCGCTGGCGGAATCGGCGATTGCCGGGGTAGCGATTGGAGCGGCCATGTACGGTATGAAGCCGATCGCGGAAATGCAGTATTCCGACTTTATGCTTCCGGCGACGAACCAGATCATTAGTGAAGCAGCGAAAATCCGCTACCGCTCGAACAACGATTGGAGCTGTCCGATCGTCGTCCGCGCGCCGATTGGCGGCGGCATCTTCGGCGGGCTGTATCATTCCCAGTGTCCGGAATCGATCTTCTTTGGCACGCCGGGTCTGAAGATCGTTGCTCCGTTCTCGGCGTACGATGCCAAGGGGCTGCTGAAAGCAGCGGTTCGCGACCCGGACCCTGTCCTCTTCTTCGAGAACAAAAAGTGCTACAAACTGATCACCGGCGACGTGCCGGAGGATGATTATGACGTTCCGATCGGGAAAGCGAACGTCCTGCGCGAAGGCAGCGACATCACGGTGATCGGATACAGCATGCCGCTGCATTTTGTCATGCAGGCTGCCGAAGAGCTGGAGAAAGAGGAAGGGATCAGCGCCCACGTCCTCGATCTGCGCACACTGCAGCCGCTGGACCAGGATGCCATCATTGAATCCGCGAGACGCACAGGGAAAGTGCTTATCGTTCATGAAGACAACAAAACCGGCGGTGTCGGTGGCGAGGTTGCGGCGATCATCTCGGAGCACTGCCTGTACGATCTGGACGCGCCGATTATGCGTCTGTGCGGGCCGGATGTGCCGGCGATGCCGATCAGCCCGCCGATGGAGAAGTTTTTCATGTTGAACAAGGACAAAGTCAAGGAATCGATGCGTCAGCTGGCGCTTTATTAAGAACAGGGAGTTGTGAGCATGACCGATAAATATACGATGACCGACGTTGCGATGCCTCAGCTGGCAGAATCCCTCGTGTCTGCAACGATTGCCAAATGGCTCAAAAAGCCTGGCGATCCGATTGAGCAATATGAGCCGATCTGTGAGGTGATCACGGATAAAGTGAATGCGGAGATCCCGTCTACGCTTGACGGGGTTATGGGCGACATTCTTGCCGAAGAGGGCCAGGTTGTCAGTGTAGGTGAAGTCATCTGCCGTATTCAGACTGCAGCAGCAAGTGACGGGACGGTGGCGCCAGCTGGTGGCGCATCGGAACTTGCACATTCCCCGGGTGCAGCGATATCTGGCGATACGTCGATGCGTTCGCGGTATTCCCCGGCGGTACAGACGCTTGCTGCACAGCACGGGATCGATCTGAACCGGGTACAGGGAACCGGCCTGGGCGGAAGAATTACGCGCAAGGATGTATTGAAGTATATCGAGCAGGGCGGATCACAAGGCGCAGCGGCGCAGCCAGCTGTTACCGAACCGGCCCGGGCAGAGAGAAGGGAGCAGTCCGGATCAGCGGCCTCCCCGTTTAGCGGCCTGAAGCAGCAACCCGCTACCCCATTGTCGAAGGAGGATCTCTTCACACCGATCCCGGATGTGCGTCATTCCGGACTGCATTTGACGGAGACGCCGAAGATTCCGACCATTGAGGTGGAAGGCGGCGGCCGCTCGGACTATTTCATTGACGTAACTCCGATACGAAACACCATTGCCAGAAACATGCGCCAGAGCGTTACCGAAATTCCGCATGCCTGGACGATGATCGAAGTGGATGTAACGAACCTGGTGCTGCTTCGGAACAAACTGAAGGATGAATTCAAACGCAACGAGGGCGTTAACCTGACCTATCTTGCCTTTCTGTTGAAGGCGGTCGTGAACGCCATCAAGGATTATCCGATCATGAACTCGTTCTGGGCGGTGGATAAAATTGTGGTCAAGCGGGACATCAATCTGTCGCTCGCTGTAGGGACCGAGGATTCCGTCATGACGCCGGTCATTCATCGTGCGGATCAGAAGAACATCGCGGGCCTTGCCAGAGAGATCGACGAGCTTGCGCGGAAGACGCGGGAAGGCAAGCTGACGCTCGACGATATGCAAGGAGGCACATTCACGGTCAACAA
The DNA here is from genome assembly GCF_038000405.1 of Paenibacillus sp. FSL M8-0334. Classification (NCBI taxonomy): domain Bacteria; kingdom Bacillati; phylum Bacillota; class Bacilli; order Caryophanales; family Paenibacillaceae; genus Paenibacillus; species Paenibacillus sp. FSL M8-0334. Next base: position 12,848 of record NZ_JBBOCH010000001.1, on the reverse strand, counting down.
TACCGGTTCCTTCGGATCGATCTTGTCGTATCCGATCATCAATTATCCGCAGGCGGCCATCCTGACGTTTGAGTCGATTGTCAAAAAGCCGGTTGTCATCAATGATATGATTGCTGTTCGCTCGATGGCTAACCTGTGTCTGTCACTGGATCATCGGATTTTGGACGGTGTCATCTGCGGAAGATTTTTGCAAAGGGTCAAAGACAACCTGGAAGGCTATACATTGGATACCAAGCTGTACTAGAAACGGTATGGATACAAAGATTGGCCATCGGCATCGGCATTACTCTTAGGTGAAAGAAGGCGCTGCAGATGAATAGACAGTTGGATGTAACGTACACGCCGATGATGAATTACGGAGATGCCTGGGAGCTTCAGAAGGAGATCGTGGCAGGGATTGATGAGGGGAAGCGTTCAGAGCAGCTGATGCTTCTCCAGCATCCTCCTACGTATACGATTGGTTCCCAGAGACATCCCGAGCATTTGTTGCTCAGCCGGGAAGAGCTTGAGAAGCGGGGCATAGGCCTGTTCGAAATTGATCGCGGAGGAGACATTACATATCACGGGCCTGGGCAACTTGTCGGCTATCCCTTGCTGATGCTGGATGCTGGAAAGGGGCTTGACCTTCACGCTTATCTCCGAAACGTGGAGCAGGTCATTATAGATTATCTGGCTTCGCACGGCATTGAATCCGGAAGAAAACCGGAATATACCGGGGTGTGGGTCGGAGACCGGAAAATTTGCGCCATCGGCGTGAAGTTTAACAAATGCCGGCATCAGCGAGCCTTTGTCACGAGCCATGGCTTCGCTTTTAATATCAAGGCAGGCATTGCCGAAGACGGATTTGCGGGAATTATACCGTGCGGAATTCAGGAATACGGAGTAACCTCACTGGAGGATATTACGGGGAACACCTTTGAGGTGGAGGAAGTAGCGCGTGAGCTGTTGCCTTTTTTCACCCGTATATTTCCTTATGCACCTGTGTGGCGTTAAAATAACGGACGCTCCCGCTACACCTGCTTGGGTGGCGACGGGAGCGTTTTTTCCGGATTGGACGGTATTCAGCCTGAATCCGGGAAGATGAACGGAACCTCATGTCACTCAATGGGCAGAACATGTCCGATTAACGGAACAAGAGAGGCTCGAGGACAATCATCAAGGTCGAGCAGATCATGGCGAGCAGCATCAGATAAATGACAAATTTAAACCACTTTTTTCGTTGCATGGTGTTGCTCCTTTAATTTAAGTTTAATAATGTACATTGCTAGCATGCCTGATATCGAAATAGGCAATTCTTATAAGACATTGTAACGTATATGTGAAAGAGAGGGAAGTCCAGTGGTCTCTAAAGAGCGAATCGTGAAAGAGTTTATGGAACTGGTCCAGATTGATAGTGAAACGAAATTTGAGGAACAGATCTCCGGCGTGCTGAAGCAGAAATTCGGCAGCCTCGGGCTTGACATTGTGGAGGATGACGCCAAGGAGAAGACAGGACATGGTGCAGGCAACCTGATCATTACCTGGAAGGCGGAGCAGGCTGAGGAGGCGCCGAAGCTCCTGTTTACCTGTCATATGGATACCGTGACCCCGGGCAAAGGCGTGAAACCGACGCTGGGAGAGGATGGTTGGATTCGCAGTGACGGCACGACCATTCTGGGTGCGGACGACAAAGCGGGGATCGCAGCTCTGCTGGAAGCGATTCGTGTCATTCAGGAAAACAACATTCCGCATGGTCAAATTCAATTTGTGATCACGGTAGGCGAAGAATCGGGACTCGTAGGCGCAAGAGCGCTTGATCCGAATATGCTGGATGCTGATCTGGGCTTTGCGCTTGACTCCAACGGAGATATCGGCTCCATCGCGGTCGCTGCGCCGACACAAGCAAAAATTAAAATGATCATCAAGGGGAGATCCGCGCATGCGGGTGTCAATCCGGAGGATGGAATCAGCGCGATTCAGGTTGCAGCCAAGGCGATTGCCAAAATGAAGCTGGGCCGTATCGACCATGAGACGACCGCTAATATCGGTCAGTTTGCCGGCGGTGGTCCGACGAATATCGTGTGTGACTATGTGCAGCTGGAAGCGGAAGCCAGAAGCATCGTGCAGGAAAAGGTGAACAAGCAGATCAGCGATATGCGTGAGGCGCTCGAAACAACAGTGCGCGAATTCGGCGCTGACTCTGAGTTTATTAGCGAAATCATCTATCCTTCGTTCAGCTTTAACGAGCACGATGAAGTTGTGCAGCTTGCCAAGCGGGCGATTGGCCGCATCGGTCTGAACGAGCGGCTGTTTGCTTCGGGCGGCGGCAGCGATGCCAACATCTTCAACGGTCTGGGCGTGCCGACTGTGAATCTGGCGGTGGGCTACAAGGAGATCCATACGACCAAGGAACGTATTCAAGCTTCAGATCTCGTCAAAGCGGCTGAACTGGTCGTTGCGATTGTACAGGAGAATGCGAAGGCATAAGTGGGTAAAGGTTGTAAAGGTTCATTGCATGGGTTCATTGCATGGGTTCATTGCATGATTGAGACATAGCAAAAGGGGTGTTTCGGGATGAGAAGCCCGGACACCCCTTTATATATAAAGAGCGATGAAATGAAGTCACAAGCGTTTAGTTAAGCAGAACAGCGCATGGGGCTTTTCGTTTGTTATCAACCCGCTTCTGGGAGGGTGTCCAGCTTGTGTGCCAGCCAGAGCTGTCAACGAGGTTGAGGGCGGCGACGATGTTGTCGATATGCTCCATAATTTCCTGCTGCAGCTTAGGGGAGGAGAAGCTGGTTTCCAGTCTTCGGGACAACGACAGCAGCGCCGATTGCAGATGACACGCCGCTTCTCCGAATCGGGCGGCCGTGCAGGATGGCCAGGCTTGGCGGATTTGCTGAAACTGGGACGAGGCCTCCTCGTACTTGCCCTGATCATACAAGACTTCGGCAGCAATAACACACAATTTCTCGCTGTAGATGCCAGCGTCTCCGATGGGAAGCTGCCCCAGCATCTCGATATGGGAAACGGCCTCCGTAATGTAGCCTTCATTGTATAACAGGCAGATCAAAGCATAACCGGCATCGATCCCGTTCAAGGAGAGCAGCCATTCTGCCTCCGGAATCAGACCGACCGATACAGCGGTTTTCGCCAGCTCGAGCGGATCGGTCAGCGTCAGCGTCGATTGGGAATTACCTGCAAGCTTCCATTGGCACAGCAGCTGTAAATGGCGCAGATCTTGTTGCCATGCATTCCTGTTACTGCTGCCGGAAGGGACCTGGCGATTCTCCAATTGCTCCAACAGCCGCAGCGCTTCCGACGTTTGCTGCTGTCGAATGAGCGCCTTGGCATACATGATGCCGCCGCTTGGTCCGAGGGAGTCGAGGCATCCTCTGAAACAATCCGCAGCCTCGCGATAAGCGCCGATATAAAACATCGCGCAGCCGATCATCTCCGGCGAAGCAGCGAGACCGGAGATTCTGCCGGAGAGATGCTTGTATATCTCCGGATCGCTTAACCCTTGCGTGAGAAGCAGGGCAGCCCATTGGTTCAGCGCATGCTGTGCATAGGCATTGCTGCTCTGAACCACATGCGCATACGCCGACTCTGAATTGGAGAAGGAGCGCAGACGCATGCTGAGCTTGCCGTATTGCAGCCAGATGAGTGCCGTATCCTGACCAGTGGACCGCTCGACGTCCGGCGAGCGCGAAGTGGCCGCGCGGTAGCTCTCCAATGCTTCCTTCAGCAGCCCGCGCCGTTCATACCATTGTCCCCGCTCATAATCATTCCATATGAGATTCGCTGTTAAATCGATTTCATTAAGCATGATTTGTCGCATATTCGAAGCCTCCCACTGTAACAACACACGAAACGATGCATAAGTCGTGAACTTTTTTTGAAAAAACACACCAAACGTCGCAAAATGATTCTAAAGTCCTATAAACTACGGTTAATATTTACGTTATTTTCTCGGTTTTGGAGGCATAATGACATCCAGTACCGTTGCGTCCTTGCCCCATTCTTTTTGCCATTGCTTCAGCATAATCCGGATTTGCCAAGCTTGTCCCACCATATGAAAGGAATTTGTTCCTTTGTAGCTCTTCATGGCTCGTTCCTTCTTTCTCGCGAAATTTGATATAATACACCTTATGCAATAGCATGGACAAAGATGCCACGTATCAGACAAAGGAGGCCATGATATGAGCGATATCGGCAGCAAGAACGGGCACGTCCCGAACGCAAGGCTGGAGGAGACCACACTGTCAACGAACAACATCTTCAGCGGAAAGATCATCTCACTTCAGGTGGACACGGTTCGTCTTCCGAACGGAAATACAGCGACCCGTGAAGTGGTGAGACACCCGGGAGCTGTGGCGGTACTGGCCTTGAAGGATCAAAAAATGCTTGTTGTTGACCAATACAGACAGCCGCTGGGACGCTGCGAGGTGGAGATCCCGGCAGGAAAGCTGGAGCCTGGCGAAGACCCGCTGGAAGCGGCCAAGCGCGAGCTGGAGGAAGAGACGGGGTATACGTGCGGCTCGATTCGAAAGCTGCATTCTTTCTATACATCCCCCGGCTTTGCGGATGAAGTTATTCATCTCTATCTGGCCGAAGATTTAACGCGAGGCGACATGAATCCCGACGAAGACGAATTTCTGGAAATGGCCGAGATCACACTTGAGGAAGCCTACCAGCTGATTCAGGAGGAGCGCATCAGCGATGCGAAGACGATCCTCGCGGTATATGCCTGGAATATGTACAGCCTGACGGGAAAAATCTGATGATGAGCACGGACAATACAGCTTCTCACCAGCAAGAACTCACGCAATTTTTCTGTGATCTTCATATTCACATCGGCCGGGCAACCAACGGACAGGCGGTCAAGATCAGCGCCAGCAACAATCTGACCTTCGAGAACATTGCAGTCGAAAGCTCGGAGCGCAAAGGGATCCAGATGACCGGAATCATCGATTGCCATTCTCCCTCCGTTCAGGAGGATATTATGGCCTGCCTGGACAGCGGGATTATGAGGGAGCTGGCCGGAGGCGGCATCGCCTACCGGGATACGGTGATTCTGCTGGGCAGCGAGATCGAGGTTCGGGGGCCAGGCCGGGGAGCGGCGCATGTGCTGGCCTATTTTCCATCCCTCAACATGATGCAGGACTTTACAGGCTGGATGGCCCGTTATATGAAAAATATCCAGCTCAGCTCGCAGCGCATCTATGTCTCGCCGAGAGAGCTTCAGCAAGAGGTGACCGACCGGGGCGGGATACTTATTCCCGCCCATGTGTTTACGCCTCATAAAGGGCTCTACGGCAGCATGACCGATCGGCTGGCCGACGTGTTTGATCCGAGTGGCATATCCGGCATCGAGCTTGGATTAAGTGCGGATTCCGCGATGGCCGGATTGATCTCGGAGCTGGACTCGTATTCCTTTCTCAGCAATTCCGATGCCCACTCCCTAGGCAAGATTGGCCGGGAGTACAACCGGATCGCGATGAAGGAGCCGTCCTTTGCAGAGTTCAAGCTCGCGCTGGAGCGAAGAGACGGCCGCGGAGTAACCGCGAACTACGGATTGAACCCGAGGCTCGGTAAATATCACCGGACCTATTGCTCGGGGTGTGAGAGCATTATGGACGAGGCGGATGCGGCCTCACAGGAAGGGCGATGCCCTTATTGCGGCAGCACCAAGCTTGTGGGTGGCGTGCTCGACCGCATCCTGAGCTTCGCAGATCGCACCGAGCCGATCATTCCTGCGTTTCGTCCGCCCTATCATTACCAGATTCCGCTTGAGTTCATTCCCGGACTCGGGAAATCGGCGATGAAGAAGCTGCTGGACGCCTTTGGGACGGAGATGGCGATATTACACCGAGCTTCGGAGACAGAGCTGGCAGCCGTGGCTGGAGAGGTGCTGGCGGAGAGCATTATACAAGCCCGAAACGGGACGCTGCAGTTAGCATCCGGTGGCGGGGGGACATACGGGAAAGTGATGAAATGAAGCGGCGTTACAGCATCCGGGTGGTGTCGCTTCTTGGCGACAAGGGATGACGAGTGGGCTATACGAAGAACCACACGCTCGATTGATATAAGAAAGTCATAGAAAAGAGACCGTCTTCATAGAGTAGAGTAGACCCATGAAAGGAGACGCTACTCTATGCATTCATTCCGCAAAGCCTTCAAGGATCAGGCCCCGCTCTATGTTTTTGTTGCCGTCTTGTTTTTGGTAGGCGTGCTGTTCGGAGCGATGATGGTCAATGCGCTGTCACTGGAGCAGCAGCAGGATATCGCGCGATACTTGAATCATTTTTTTGTTAATCTTCATGAAGGCGGCCCAGCGAGCGGACAATCCAGTTTCTGGGAGATTGCTTCCCTTCATCTGAAATGGATCGGGTTGATATGGATATTAGGCTTGTCAGTGATCGGGCTGCCGGGCATTCTTATATTGGACTTTTTGAAGGGTGTGCTGATCGGGTTTACCGTCGGATATTTGGTCGGCCAATATTCATGGAGCGGACTGCTGTTTGCCCTCGTGTCGGTCGCCCCGCAAAATATGCTGATGATCCCTATCGTCATGATGTGCAGCGTGACGGCCATCCATTTCTCCCTTTATATGATACGCAACCGGCTGCTGGTGCAGCGGGGCGGAAGCTTGGCTAAGCCGCTGATGTCCTATGCGATAACGACCGGGGTTATGGCTCTGGCGACGCTGGCAGCAGCCTCGTTTGAGATGTGGGTGACCCCTAGCATGATGAGGTGGGTGACGCCGATGCTGGTTCAGGCCACGAATCTTGCCTTCTAGCAAAACCGATTGACTTTGTTTGTAAAGTCCCCCTATAATGAAGGAAGTGACCATTTTACGTGGTGTGATTTCCAAGGGGGAGGGAAACGATGGAAGCGCGGATCGACAAAATTAAACAGCAGTTACAATCCCAAGGCTATAAACTAACGCCCCAAAGGGAAGCCACGGTAAGCGTATTGTTGGAGAATGAAGACGACCACCTTAGCGCCGAGGATGTGTTTATGCTCGTTAAAGAGAAGGCTCCTGAGATCGGTCTGGCTACCGTGTACCGTACCCTTGAGCTCCTGAGCGAGCTGCATGTTGTGGAGAAAATCAACTTTGGCGACGGCGTCGCCCGCTATGATCTCAGAACCGATACCTCGAAACATCATCATCATCATCTGATATGTACTCAATGCGGAAGCATGGACGAAATTCGTGAGGATTGGCTTGGACCATTAGAGGAGCGGCTGGAGCGCGAATTTAATTTTACCGTATACGACCATCGGCTTGATTTCCACGGGATATGCTACCGTTGCAAGGAAAAGGGCAAGAATGATACGGATAAATCCTAACTCATAATCGATCACCTGCAGTGATTCCTAACGATCACGGCGAGCCCTCATCCGGCGATCCTTCCGGGAGGGCTTTTTATATGAAGATAGGATTCTTGTACATATAGAAGGGATTAGGAGAGTAGATTCCATAAGAACGTATACGCTAGCGGACGGTGCGAAACAGTGCGAACGGTCATATTTGTGCAGGACGGGACATAGTTTGGGAATGATCAGGTATTTCACGAAGGTGAGGCGCTGCCAGTGATTATATCCATTCGCAAAATGATCTCCTTGATTCGCTTTGTTGCATGTTTTGCCGTGCTGACGGTGTTCTTCTATTATGTACTGGACTGGGTGGGCGATTGGGTCAATCCGTCCAATCCGTACCAGGTGCCAAGCGGACAGGCTGTGAAGGCATTTCAGCCCGAGAGCACGATGGACAGCCAATATTCACCGGCGATGCGGCTGAAGCTGTTCTATTGGTATGGGGAATAAGCGGCATACTAGCGGAACCGGAACAGGAAAAAGCGGGGATAACAGATGGAACCATATTTGGGAGCCTACATGTCTTATTTGGAAGATGAAAAAGGACTTTCGAAGAATACAATCGAATCCTATAAAACAGATATCGCCGGATTTATCGCGTTTGCTGCCGAGCGGGGCATCGTGCATCCGCAAGAGGTGAACCGGGCGCTGCCCAGCCTCTATATCGGAAGCCTCAAGCAGCAGGGACGCGCATCGTCTTCCTTGCTGCGGTGCATGGCGGCGCTTCGCTCCTTCTTCCGGTATTTGGTGCGTCAATCGGTCATTGTGCAAGACCCTACGCTGTTTATGGACACGCCCAAGCCGGAGCGCAAGCAGCCGCGGGCGCTGACGACGGCCCAGGTGGACAAGCTGCTCTCCATGCCTGATCCGGGGACGCCACACGGCGCAAGGGACAAGGCGATGCTGGAGCTGCTCTATGCATCGGGCATCAAGGTGTCCGAGCTGGTGTCCCTGAACGTCGGGGATGTCGATACAAGCATGCGGTTTATGCGCTGTGTCGGCAGCGGAGGCAAGGAGCGCATCGTTCCGATCAGCCCGGGGGCTGCGCATTCGGTCGAGGTTTACCTGGACGGCATGCGAGGCCGCATGCTGAAGCCGGACCGGGAGGCAGAGGCTTTATTTTTGAACAATCTGGGAACACGAATGACAAGGCAGGGCTTTTGGAAGATTATGAAAAAGCATGGCGAAGCTGCCGGAATCGAGGAGGAAATTAACCCGCATACGCTGCGCCACTCCTTTGCACTGCATCTGCTGGAGAACGGTGCAGATCTGAGGTCCGTTCAGGAGTTGCTGGGTCATTCTGACTTGTCGACGACCCAGATGTACCAGGCGCCCAAGAAGAGCATGAAAGAGGTCTACGATCGCTTTCATCCGAAATCGGGCGAATAGATATTGTGCCAATTGTGTTCGGACTCCGGCCGATTGGGGTAATCTATAATTATATAGAAGAAATTAATACATTTGTGAGGAGAACTATAATGACAACAATAAATCAAGAAACGATCAAAGCAGCTGCAGCATACATAGCGCAGCAAACGACGATCAAGCCGGAAATCGGACTCATTCTCGGATCAGGTCTTGGCGTGCTTGCTGATTTAATGGAGGATACGGTATCGATCGCTTATACGGACATTCCTCATTTCCCGGTATCCACCGTGGAAGGGCATGAAGGCGAGCTGCTGCTGGGCAATATCCAGGGACGCCCTGTCGTCATGATGAAGGGCCGCTTCCATATGTATGAAGGCTATGGTCCGGAAGTAACCGCATTTCCTGTCCGCGTCATGAAGGAGCTCGGGGTCAAGAGCCTGCTGGTTACCAATGCGGCGGGAGGCGTGAACCTGTCCTATCAGCCGGGAGATCTGATGCTGATTTCGGATCATCTGAATCTGACCGGGCGCAATCCGCTGGTCGGGCCGAATGATTCGGCGCTTGGCGTTCGCTTCCCGGACATGTCTGAAGCCTACAGCCGCAGATTGCGCCAGGTAGCCAAGGAGGTGGCTGTCAGTCAGGGCATCGTTCTTCGCGAAGGCGTGTATGCCGGTCTGCTCGGTCCGACGTATGAGACGCCGGCTGAAATTGTGATGCTGCGCACGCTCGGAGCCGATGCGGTCGGCATGTCCACGGTATCCGAAGTGATTGTTGCAAGGCATGCAGGCATTGAAGTGCTTGGCATTTCCTGCATCAGCAACATGGCGGCAGGCATTTTGGATCAGCCGCTGTCTCATGAAGAAGTGATGGAGACCGCAGAGAAGGTGAGAGAGAAATTTTTGGGACTGGTCATGGGCATCATCCCGAACATGTAACAACGCATCAGGTTTGCAGGTTGATGAGATTTTGACGCCTGTGCGGCCTTTCAGTGATAGACCAATCGGAGCAACTTCCGGTTGGTCTATTTTTAGTTGTGCCCGATTGGAATAATTTGCTTACATCCTGACGACAATGAATAGAGACCCGTATGTGAACGGGATGATCTATATTTCAGGAGGGGACGGATTGTGAAAAAAGCGTTGTTTACCGGGATACTGGCCGCGATTGTCGGCTTGGTTGGCGGGACATCCCCTGGTTATGCCGCGGATGACAAGAGCGCAAATGCCGGAAGCACACAGGAGCTTGCACCGAGCGCGCGTTCTGCCATATTGCTCGACGCGGATACCGGAACCATCATTTATGAGAAAAACAGCCATGATAAGCTGCCTCCCGCAAGTATTACCAAAATTATGACGATGCTGCTGACGATGGAGGCGATTGAGGACGGACGGCTGAAATGGACAGACAAGGTCCGGACCAGCGAATATGCAGCGTCGATGGGCGGATCACAGATTTTCCTCGAGCCCGGGGAAGAGATGACCGTGGAAGAGATGCTCAAAGGAATTGCGATGGCTTCCGGCAATGATGCCTCTGTGGCCATGGCTGAGAAGATCGCCGGCTCTGAAGAAGCATTCGTGCAGATGATGAATGACAAGGCCGCCGAGCTCGGCATGAAAAACACCCATTTCGTGAATTGCAACGGTCTCCCGGCGGCGGATCACTACACAACCGCGCATGACATTGCTCTCATGAGCCGTGAGCTGCTCAAGTATGAGGAAATCACGAAATATACGGGAGCCTATCAAGATTATTTAAGACAGGATACGCCGAAGCCATTCTGGCTCGTCAATACGAACAAGCTCGTGCGGTTCTATTCGGGCGCTGACGGCTTAAAGACCGGGTATACGTCGGAGGCGAAGTTCTGTCTGTCGGCTACGGCCAAGCGGGACGGGCTGCGTGCAGTCGCGGTCGTGATGGGCGCCCCGGACACGAAGACGAGGAACAGCGATATTTCCCGGATGTTTGATTACGCTTTTTCGCAGTACAGCATGCACTCGATCTTCAAGACGGGGGAAGTGCTGGGCACCGTCAAGATTCAGAAGGGGAAAGTGCCTGAGCTTGCGCTCCAGGCCGAGAAGGATTATAGCGTCCTTGTGAAAAAAGGAGGCAAAACGACCGAGCTTCGGCACGAAATTCATTTCGTGGAGGATCTGAAAGCGCCGGTGGACAAGGGGCAGATCATTGGCAAGCTGTCGGTTTATCAAGGCGAGCAGCTGGTCAAGGAGTTTGAACTGGCCTCCCCGGTGTCTGTGAAGAAGGCCGGCTTCTGGAATCTGTTCAAGCGTACGACAAGCAAGTTGTTTGATGTAGATTGATAGCAGTTTTCTTCTAGTTTTGTCGCGGGGCAGGAATGTCTTTTCACCATGTAGAAATTGTTGTTCAAGTCAGGGAGGAGAGTGAGCAAACATGAATCTGCATGTGGATATGGAGCATCACAGACATGTCCTGATCGTCCGTTTGTCCGGTGAACTGGATCATCATACGGCCGATCATGTCCGAATCATGCTGGATGATGCCATCACAAAACGTCAGACGGAGCATCTGGTGATGAGTCTGAAGAATCTGGAGTTTATGGACAGCTCCGGCCTGGGCGTCATCCTGGGTCGGTATAAATCGATCAAGCATAAGGGCGGCAAGATGGCGCTCTGTGACGTCAAACCGCAGGTATACCGCCTGCTGGAGATGTCGGGGCTGTTCAAAATTATGCCGATCTACGAAAACGAGGGGACCGCACTCTCGGGTCTGGAGGTGGTGTCATGAGTGAGGCTCAAGCACAGCACAATTTCATGACGCTGGAATTTGCTGCAAGGTCGGAGAACGAATCTTTCGCCCGCGTCGCTGTGGCTGCCTTTGTATCCCAGCTGGACCCGACGATGGACGAGCTTAGCGACCTGAAAACCGTAGTATCCGAAGCGGTGACCAACTGTATCATCCATGGCTATGACAGCAACCCCGAAGGCGTTGTCCGAATCGAGGCAGGGATTGACGGGGATATGATCACGCTGCTGATCGAGGACAAGGGAGCGGGCATTGAGGATCTGGAGATGGCGAAGCAGCCGCTCTATACCTCCAAACCTGAGCTTGAGCGCTCCGGTATGGGCTTTACCATCATGGAGAACTTCATGGACGAATTTGAAGTGGTCAGCGAGCCCGGCAAGGGGACGTCGATCAGAATGAAGAAGAGGATCGAATCCAAGAAAGCTTTATATAATTAGGGGTTGGACAAATGGATGCCGATGTGAAGAAGACTTCGCAGACCTTTTTGGACGACGCGGAGGTTAAACGACTCATTGCACTTAGCCAGAGCGGGGACACGCTTGCACGGGACACGCTCGTCAATTGTAATATTCGTCTCGTCTGGTCGGTTGTACAAAGGTTCATGAACCGGGGCTATGACCCGGATGACCTGTTTCAAATCGGCTGTATCGGTCTCCTGAAGTCTGTTGACAAGTTCGATCTCAGTTATGATGTCAAGTTTTCCACGTATGCCGTTCCGATGATCATCGGTGAAATTCAGCGGTTCCTGCGTGATGACGGCACACTGAAGGTCAGCCGCTCGCTGAAGGAAATGGCCAATAAGGTAAGGAAGAAGCGCGATGAGCTGTCCAAGCAGCTGGATCGTCTGCCTACGGTTAAGGAAGTGGCGGAGGAGCTTGGGGTATCACCGGAGGATGTGGTGTTTGCCCAGGAGGCCAACAAGCCGCCGACTTCAATTCATGAGACGGTATTTGAGAATGACGGAGATCCGATCACGCTGATGGACCAGATCGCGGATGATTCACAGGAACGGTGGTTTGACAAGCTGGCCTTGAATGAAGCGATCGGCGGTTTGTCCGAGCGAGAGCGGCTTATCGTATATTTGAGATATTTCCGGGATCAAACCCAGTCCGAGGTAGCCAGTCGCCTTGGCATATCCCAGGTGCAGGTATCCAGGCTGGAGAAAAAAATACTGCAGAGCATACGCAACGAAATTGCACAATAGTTAGTTGCGGCTAACAGTTCGTTTATGCTTGCAAGCACAGGCGTCTTCCGGTGGAAGGCGTCTTTTTGCTGCGCTTTGATCGCCTTTAAGTAAGGGGGGGCAGTTTTCTCAAGGGAGTCAAAAAAGTTGGGGGGAA